>NZ_KB913031.1:0-1866991 GCF_000384155.1 Methylophilus sp. 42
CTAATTTTTAAAGAACAGTCAGCTTCTAAGCCGTTTTCGTTACCGTTATTTCGTAACGAGGTGCGCATTATACAGAGGTTTTTTACTTCGTCAACAGCAATTTAAAAACTCGTCTCAAATCACTATCAACCCACCCTGCTAAAGGCACTTCCTGATAACTAAACATGTCGTTTCGTTTAAGGAAGCCGCGCATTTTACAGCGATGGGGATTGCGGTCAACCCCCCATTCGCCACTATTACAATTCTGTTACAAATTGATGATTATTTCTTGAAAGCTGCTTTGAGTCGCAACCAGGTTTGCGTCAAGACATTGCCATCCAGATGATAATGCTTATGCAAAGGCTGCTTCACTTCCCAACTGACTTTAAGCCCCGCCGGGAAGGTAACGAAGTCACCCTTGCCAAAACTCACAGGTGCGCCACCTATCGGGGTGACCACACATTCGCCTTCTAATATATATGCCTGCTCTTGCTCATGGAATGTCCAGTCAAAAACAGACACCTCTTTTTGCCAGGTGGGCCACTTGGCAACACCAAGCTCCTTTAATTGTGTTTCGGCAGGATTATGTTGAACTTGAATTTGCATCTTGTTGCTCCTTAGACTGAAGCGCGCATTTTATAGGAAGCGATGCTGTAGTACGCATGGTTTTCGATAGTAAAATAGAATTTTTACAAAATCAGAGTGCATGATGCGTATCAGCCCGGCGAAGGCGACTGAACTGTTAAAGCGTGGTGAGGTGGTCGCCATCCCTACAGAAACGGTATATGGATTGGCGGCTGATGCACGCAACGAATTGGCGATTGCCAAAATATATGCGACGAAACAGCGCCCGGCCAATAACCCGCTGATTGTCCATATTGCCAGCGCGGCGCAAGTAACTGACTGGGCAAGTGAGTTTCCGCCATTGGCGCAACAACTGGCACACGCATTCTGGCCAGGACCGTTGACATTAGTATTACCAGCGCGCGCTGAGGTATCGCAAACCGTACGTGCTGGCGAACCAACCGTGGCCTTGCGCGTGCCGGCACACCCTGTGGCGCTTGCCCTGCTACACGACAGCGGCCTGGGGCTGGCTGCCCCGTCTGCCAATAAATATACACAGTTAAGCCCCACTACGGCCGAGCATGTGGAGTCAGGCCTGGGCCATGATATTCCGGTATTAGATGGCGGTGCCTGCCAGGTGGGGATCGAGTCAACCATTGTCAGCGTGCATGGCGACGAGTGGCAATTATTGCGCCCAGGCATGATAGAGGCCGCAGCGATCGCAGCGATTGCAGGCAAACCGGCCACACAGCAAGCGGCGCAAACGCCGAAGGTCCCCGGACAGCATTTGCTGCATTATTCGCCACGCACACCCTGCCTGCTATTTGCGTCAATCCCAGCCATGTTGCGCTATGCCCAAACCAGGCCAGCCGCCGCTGCTTTGTTATTTAGCAATACTGAACGAGTAACAGATAAAGATGTTTATCTGCCGAATGATCCTGCGCAGGCGGCAGAACAACTCTACGCCGCACTACATACACTGGACGCCGCACAAGCGGAGGTTATCCTGATTGAATCGCCACCCGCCACTCCAGAATGGGACGCCTTGCGTGACCGCTTGCAGCGTGCGGCCTACCATCCACACGACCAAAACGATTGAGTCTGTGAGGCATGACTGGCACAATATGGTGCATATTTATTTATAGCCTCTTATTAGAACAAGATACACACAATGAAAAACACCTATCAACATTTGATGATCGCTGCCGTCTCTGCCTTGTTATTTGGCTGCGCCAGCTTTGAGTTTCCCAGCATGTTTGACAAAGGCACCAAGGAAGTGCCGCGTTACGGTAAAGAAGCTATTCATTACCAATGCGAGAATTATCAGTCTTTTGGCCTGAAACTATCCGCAAACGGTGACGAAGCCTGGGTCATGCTGCCTGACCATGAAATTGGCCTGGCGAGAGATGCGAGTGATAAGCAGCTTTATCACTACGGCACCATGGATTTGCGCCTGAACGGCGAGCAAACCACGCTGGATGACAGCGATCATTTGCATCTCAAAAACTGCAAACCTGCTGAGACCAAAAAGTAAGTAGCTTTTGGCACAAAAAAGCCCTGCAAAAGCAGGGCAAATACATCGGAGGGGAAAACCGAGTCTGTTAAATGCTGACCAAGCCGCCAAACAGGCCAAGCACGCTGCCTAAAATTGGACCGACCAATGGAATCGCTGACAGCGTACTGACCAGGCCGTTGACAGTACCGCCGGTAGAACCGGTCGCACCGCCCAGCAAACCACCCAACAACGGAATGCCACCCAGCAAACCGGACAGGTCGAAGCCCGCACCGCCAGAAACTGCTTCAACTTCAACCTTTTTCAAGCTTTGAATTGCCATTTACTTCTCCTCATTTGCGTTATTAATGTGCCCTGCCTAACCCATGCAACCCTTGACGACTGCACCGTTAAGCAGCGCCCAACATCACCTTAATTCAAGACAATTCAGGCGGTGACATCCCTGCATAACAGCAATATCACAGCGACACCATATTAACTAAAATTAACAATTACGTAAACAAGTTAATAATATTGATCAAGGTTCAACAATGGCCCACAAACCAACATTGCCCATATTGGCAGCAAGCTTCAATCTGGCTGCACGCAAAGCCGCCAGGGACTTGATATATTGCTGCCTGGCACCGGAGACCGCATTTTGCGCATTCAACAACTCAATCATATTGCCCACCCCGGCCTGGTAGCGCCCTTGCGCGACCTTGAATGCCTCTTGTGCGTGACGTATAAGCTCCTCCGTCGCACGCAGATTTTCACGCTCTGACATCAAGGCGTGATAGCTTTTCCAGACCTCCAGCGAGACCTGCTGCATGATGCGATTCAGCTCAGCCACGCGCGTTTGACGCTCAGCCTCGGCAGACTGCACCTGATAACTGCGCGAAAACCCTTCAAATAAAGGCATATTCAGCTGCAAGCCGATGGTGGCCGTCGTTGAATAGACATTACTGGCCGGAAAGTTTGCCAGTTGCTGATAACCCATTTGATCCGAACGACTCAATTCAGTATTGAAGTTTAGTGTTGGCAAGCCTTCTGCCCGCACGCCTTTAATATTTTCTTCGGCAGCCAGCACTTTTGCTTTCGCGGCAAGAATCGCCGGATGCGATTCTGTGGCCTGCTGGATCAGCACATCCACCCGGTTAAGAAAATCCGCCTGCTCCAGCGGTTGGCTGCGTTTTAACAACTGAAACGGGGTGTTGGCCATTAAACCCATGGCGGCAGACAAAGTGCCGTGGGCATTTTTCAGGTCGCCTTCGGCTTTGATTCTGTCCAGCCTGGCTTGGGCGTAAGCCGTTTGCGCCTGCAACTGGTCGGTGAGCAACCCCACACCTGCCTTGAATTTGGCCGTCGCGGCGGCCAGGCTCTCCTTGGCCAGTGACTCCGCATCCTCAAAAGCAGTCAAGGTGGCCTGCGTGGTCAAATTGTCAAAATAAGCCTGAGCCGCTGTGATAAACACTTCTTGCAAGGCGGCATCATGCGCAGCATTGGCGGCATTTAACAGGGCCTGCGCCTGCCCCAGCTTGGCAGCGCGCTGCCCCAGGTCCGCTAGCAACCAGCTCAAGCGCAAACTGGCCGTGCGATTGGTGATGTTATTGTCCTGGTCAAGCGAAGAAAATAATGAGTTTTCAACGTGATTTCTCACTTTGGCCGCACCTGCCGTGACATTGACGCGCGGTAAATAATTGGACTTTTGTACCGCCACTTGCGCGGCCTGCGCTTTAGCAATGGACCAGGCCTCCGCGCTACGTGGACTATTACACAAGGCCTGCTCAACCACATCAAGCAGTGTCAGCGGCCGTTGTGGCAAGGCCGCGGCACAGGGCGCCAATTCAGATTCAGCCGCTGTCGTTAGCATTTCTTTGGCCGGGCTACCGGCGACGCGCCCCTGAAACTCGGTAAAGTCGGTCAGCTGCAGCGCCATGGCGCTGGCTGGCAGCAAGACTCCCAACGCCCAACATAATGACAACGCCAGGCGCAAAGATACATTCATGCGCCTGCCACCGCCGTCATATGGACTTTGCCCGCCGCCATCACAATCACGCGCTTGGCTGAAGCGATGGTCTCCGGCCGGTGCGCGATAATCACGCGCGTCATATCGAGCGCCTGTATGGCCTGGTTGACCATCGATTCACGCGCCACATCCAGGTGACTGGTCGCTTCGTCGAGGAACAGGATTTTGGGCCTTTTATATAGTGCGCGCGCCAGCAGGATACGTTGTTTCTGTCCGCCAGACAGCGCTGCGCCCATATCGCCGATCAGGGTATTAAAGCCCATGGGCATGGCGGCAATTTCTTCATAGACTGCCGCCTTGCGCGCGCACGCTTCCACCCACGCCAGATCAACCTGCTGATCGAAAAACGCAATATTGTCAGCAATGGAGCCTGCAAACAGCGCATCGTCCTGCATCACCGTACCGACCATATTGCGCAGATGCGACAAGCCCAGTTTGGACAGCGGTTGCCCGCCCACCAATATCTGCCCCTCTTTAAAAGGGCGCAGCCCGAGCATAATGCTCATCAAAGTTGACTTACCGCAACCGGAAGGGCCGACAATGGCCACCGACTCCCCTTCTGCAATCTCCAGGTCAACACCATCCAGCACCCAGGGCTCGCCATCGGCATAACGGTAACGCAGGCCCTGAATCACAATATTGGCAGGCAATTTCCCAATCTCCTGCTTGCTCATGGTATCCACAACTTCAGGCTCTTGCTCGGCCAGGGCAATATCCGCCAGGCGCTCACCTTGCAAATGCAACATACGCATCTCAACCATGCGGTCAATCAGGCCGCTCACGCGCGTCACAAACTGGTCTTTATAGGCAATAAAAGCCAGCAAAACCCCAATCGTGAACGCACCATCCATCACCAGTTTGGCCCCCAGCCAGATAATGAGGATACGTTCCACACCGAACAACAAACCATTCAGCAAACGATACATCACCTGCAACTTTTGCGTACGTAAGTCAGCATTCACTTGCTCGACAAACAAGCCTAACCAGCTATTCCTACGCTCATCTAATCGCTGGAATAATTTAAGCGCACGCACACCGCGCACGGTTTCAATAAAATGGGTTTGCTGTTTGGCGGCATGCACAATTTGCTCTTCGGTCGCATTGCGCAATGGCCGAAACCAGGCCCAGCGCCCGAGGCCATACAACAGCATGGCACCGATGGCGATCCAGGCCATGGTCGGGCTATACAAAAACATCATGGCCAAGGTCGCCACCGTCAAGACACCATCCAGGATGGCTTCGACAAAGGTACTGGTCAGCGTATGCTGGATTTGATCAATGGCGCCAAAGCGCGACACCACATCCCCCAGATGCCGCTTTTCAAAGAAATCGACCGGCAAGCGGATCAAGTGCGCAAATAAATTGGCCCGCCATTGCACGTTGAGCGTGGTAGACATATGCATAATGACCCAGGCGCGCACCGTGCTAATGGCCTGCTGCATACAAACCAGCAGGCCAAAGCCAAGTGCCAGCGTGGTGAGCAAATCCCGGTCTGCCGACACCAGCGCATGGTCAACGACCCATTGCATATAAAACGGCGACACCAGCGCAAACACCTCCAACGCCAGCGCTAACAGCAACACCTGCCCAAGCGAACGGTAAAGACCGCTGACATGCCCCATCATGTCGCGCAATTTCACGCTTTGCTTAAAGGTCACCTGCTTGAAACCAGGATTCGGCCACAACTCCAATGCCACGCCAGTAAATGCGGCAGAGACTTCATCAAAGCTCAATTTGCGTATGCCCATGGCCGGGTCATGAATCACCACATGGCGCGCGCCCACCTCTTTCAACACCACAAAGTGGTTGAAATTCCAGTGCAAAATGCACGGCCGACGCAAATCTTTAAGATCTTCGAGCTCCAGCTTGACCGGGCGCGTAGTAAAACCCACGGCTTGCGCCATGCCCATCAAGTGGCTGAGAGTCGTGCCCTTGATTGAGATAAGAAACAATCGGCGCATGGTCGCCAGATCGGTACGAAAACCATGGTAATTCGACACCATGACCAGGCAGGCCAAGCCACACTCGCTGGCCTCTGTTTGTAGCGTGATGGGCAGTGTACGCCCCAGGCCAAACGACAGCTGACTAAGAAAAGACATGACTCACTTTCATTTCCATGGCTACAGCTTGCCAGTCAAACTGATTAATGGCTCCAGCACCCACTCATACAAGCGCCGACGTTCGAGCATGACGTCAGCATCCAGCAACATGCCTGGCTGCAAAGGCTGCTTGACGCCATAAGCGACGATGGCTTGCTGGTCTAGCACGACTGAAATACGGTAATAAGGCTCGTTGTTTTGATTATTGCCAGACGGATTGCCCATGGTAAAAATCTCACTGGCTGGCAACGCCGTCCTGGAGACTGACACCACTCGACCGGTGGCCTGGCCAAATTTCTGGTAGGGATACGCCTGGTAACGTAAACGCACCGGCACCCCAGGCCGCACAAACCCCACGGCACGGCTGGGCGCAAACAACTGTGCTTCCAGCCTGGCGCCGCGCGGCACAATACTCAGCAGCGGCCGGCTACCTTCGACCGCCATCCCGACACTGGCAACCACTGCCGTTGCCGTGCCGGACTCGGGCGCGCGAATCACCAGGCGACGCTTGGCTTCGCTTTCTGTCAGCTGTTGATTGACACTGGACACACTGCGCTCCAATTGCGCAATCTGGTTTTGATGCTTGGCGCGTACGCTGGACAACTCGTCCTGACGGGCAAGCACATCGCGTTGCATACGCACTTGCTCGCGCGCCATGGACTCTAGCCGCGATGACTGCTCTATCCAGTCCTCTTGTTTTTGCTGCGTTTGTTCACGTGAAATATAGTTTTTTTCCAGCAACCCCTGGTAGCGTTGGTAGGCCTCTTCACTCAATGTCACGCGCGTCTGCTGCGCTTTATATTGTGCTGCCAGCCGGGTCAGCTCTTCCTGGATACCTAGCAGGCGTGACTGCAATGCCTGTTGTTCATCATGCTGTTGCAGCCGGGTTTTGACGATTTCATCCCGCAAAGATTGCCGTTGTTGCGCGTGTTGCGCACTGATGGACGCCTGCACAGACCCCTGCCCATCAGAGTAACGCTCACTGGACAATACAAACAGAATATCGCCTTGTTTGACCAACTGCCCTTCCTGCACTTTTCTTTCAACCACCAGCCCTAATTGCGGCGCATAAACTTTCAGCAAGCCAGTTTCTGGCACCAACTGCCCCATGACCGTACTGCGCTTGGTATACGTCGCACACGCCATAAACAGCACCACAATCACCGCAAAAACGATGGCTATACCGGTGAGCAACAGGTAACTGACAGGACGCACCAGCAGGATAGTGCCCAGCCAATGGTTTTTTTGTGCGTTGAGCGCAGCGTGACGGAATAAAGGCTGATTGGCCATGATGGTAGGTGCCAGCGATGGCGATTACACTCGGTAAATTTAGATAATATTTATTAACAAACCAGTGGATTATAGGGGTCAGGCAAATTTAATGTCAATCTATGTTAAGAATAACATCGACCAGAAACCAGGCAGCGCACATGCTGATTGCAAGGCAGGCTAACAGCACCCTGCGGATAAACCAGCATTATAAATATGCACAAAATAAATCAAGCTATTGATTTATATCATTTAATTTTGTGGCACACATTCTGCAATAAGACACTCTGTAACGTGACCTCATCCCGCCTGTGCGGGACTGAAGATTACTTATATCCATTGATAAATACATGACTAACACAGAGTGAATACATGAAAAACAAACCAACATCTCACCGCCTGCGCCAGATCTCGCTATTGACCAGCCTGGCACTCCTCAGCAATCAGGCATTTGCCGAAGCCACCATACAGCGCAATGACAACCAGTTTATTAATATTGGTATTGCCTCGCGTGTCAGCTTTAGTTCGATTAAAGACGCCGCCCCCAGTGGTAAAGACCGTTCTAATGACTTTGAAGTAGAAGAGGCACGTTTATATACCAACGGCAAACTGCACGAAAACGTCTCGTTTGAATTTAACTTTGCCCGTAATACGGCAGACGACAAAATAGAGTTACTGGATGGTCACCTGGGCCTGGAATTCAACAATTACGCCAACTTCTGGATTGGCCGCTTTTTGCCAGCCGCCAGCCGCGCTTCTGCCGTTGCGCCCATGTATTCGACCACCTTTGACTTCCCGATTGCCGAGCAAGGCTCTTACCAGTTTGGCGGCCGTGACAATGGCGCCGTGTTCTTTGGTTCAGACAGCAGCAATGCCTTTAAATACTACGTCTCGGCGACCAATGGTCGTCAGGGCGGCTCTAACCAGGCTGACAACCTGTCTTACGCCACACGCCTGCAATACAACTTCTGGGATACCGAGCCTGGCTTTTACAACCTATCCAGCTACGACGGCAAGAAGTCCATCCTGTCGGTTGGCGGTTCGTATCGCTACCAGAAAGATGGCACCGGCACTATTGTAAATAAAGGCGATTCCAAGTATTGGAACCTGGATGCGCGTCTTGAAAAGCCGTTAAGTAATGGCGCCGTGCTTGGCGCGGAGGCCTCATATTACAATTACGATAACGACAATACGGGCGATACTGTACTGCCAGAAGCCAAAGGCTTTTTCATCAACGGCAGCTATACGTTTGCTGACAAAGTGGGCATAGGCAAATTTCAGCCCAAAGTGATTTACCAGGAATTTAACAATGACACCACTGGCCTCGACCGCAAACGTATTGATGTGGGTGTGGGCTATTTAATCGACGGCGACAGCAACAAGCGTATTGATGTGTTCTACTTCAGGGAGAATCGCAACAACTTGCCGGATATTGACGGCATTAAAGCTATTTTCCATGTAGCACACTTCTTCTAAGCCTTTGTTCAGGCAATAAAAAACGGCCTGCAAGGCCGTTTTTTACACTGCTGCAATACTTATTTACCAGCTTTTCTTCTTGCGGCAAAGCCTGCCAGGCCTAAACCAGCCATCAACAAGCCATAAGACTCTGGCTCAGGCACAGTGGTCACGGACAGGTTTTTAACACCCCAGCCCTCATCTCCCAACCCTTGTGGAATGGCGCTGGCATAGCTGAAAGTCAGGTTGTTGCTACCTAACACCAAAGTCACTGGCAGTGTAATGGTCAACGAGCCGCCGTTATTAAAACCGTTGTAGACATAATTTGACACGTAGCTTGCGTCACCTTGAGTAATCGTGATTGGACCACCATCACCGCCCAGGTTAAAGCTCGCGGAAAACACAGCGCTACCGTTCACTGACAGGGTGAAATAGTCTTCATAATTGTTATCTGGAAACCCATCCAGCGTTGCGTAACCAATCAGGTCAAATGAAACGGTCGCAGCCGTCGCAGCCGCATTAAATGAATAGTCTACAGCGTCCGGACTACTCAATGCGGTACCATCAAAGTCATAAGCCATGGCCACCGGCGTCATTAAGGACGTGATTGCAATAAATGAAAAAGCACCAGCAAGTTGTTTTAGCATCGAAAGCTCCCAAAATATTTACAGTTAGTTTTATATAATTGCAACAAATATGTTACACAATTTGTTACTAAATTGTAACTACCTGAATGGGTCATGCCTTAAGACAGCATTACTTGTACAAAAACCAGCCACGTCGAATGCGTCATACATTAACGGCCACCCAAATAAGAGTCGCTGAGCGCCTGGCTGCTGGCAATCGTCTGTGCATCGCCGTGATGGGTGATATGACCACTTTCCAACACATAAGCATAGTTGGCATAGCGTAATGCCACGGTGGCATTCTGCTCGGCCAGCAGGAAACTCAGCCCTTGCGTCTGCTGTAGCTGATGCACAATCTCAAAAATTTCTTCGACAATCTGTGGCGCCAGGCCCATAGACGGCTCATCGAGCAAAATCAGCTTCGGGTTAGCCATCAGGGCACGGCCGATGGCGACCATCTGCTGTTCGCCGCCTGAGGTATAACCAGCGTAACTCTTGCGTAGCAACTTCAGGCGCGGGAAGAAAGCATAAACGCGCTCCAGATCCTGCGCCAACGCCTTACTTGATGGCCGGCGGATAAATGCGCCGGTGAGCAGGTTTTCTTCCACGGTTAAATGCCCGAAGCAATGCCTGCCCTCCAGCACCTGCACCAGTCCCTGTGCCACCAACTGGCCTGGTGTGGCTTGGGTAATATCCTTGCCACTATAGACAATCTTGCCTTGCACGATTTCTCCGCGTTGCGCCGGTGCCAGGCCGGAAATTGCTTTCAGGATGGTGCTTTTACCGGCGCCATTGGCACCCAGCAACGCAACAATAGACTGCGGCCCAACTTGTAGTGAAATATGTTTGATGGCAAAAATGACCTTTTCATAAATCACTTCAATATCATCCAGTTGCAACAGTGGCTCACTCGCCAGATTTAATTTTTCATGTGCTTGTGACATCAAAGCCTCCTCAATTCGATCGCGTCGGCAATCTATGCACAGCGCCCACGACATCAAACTGCACATGCACACCGCCTAAGCGATGTGCACGCCTGTTTTAAACGTTGCCGAACAATTTATTTGGCAGCGACTTCTTCTTTGCTGCAATCACGCGGGGTGATACCTTTTTCCTTGGCATACTCGTGTGAAGACTTTTCAATAATCGGGCGCAACAACTGGCGGTCTGCCTGTACCCACTCTGAAATCACTTTCCACTTGCTGCCATCCCATTGCTGGAAGCGCACCGCGCCGCCGCCTTCATGGTCAGCGCAACTGAGTTTCAACGGCTGCACCAGGCCCAAGGCACCCAGCTCTTTCAAACGTGCATCATCCAGCTTGATATTCTCAAAGCCCCAGCGCACCTCTTCACCGGTCAGTGGACGCTTGCCGAATTTGGCCTGCGCCACACGTACGGCTTCGACGTTGAGGATGCCATTAACCACACCCAGGTTGTAATACACATTGCCGAAACGTTTAGGATCTTGCAGATTGCCTTTACCGGCCTTGATCACATACTGATTGATCCCTTGCAATACCGGGAAGCTGGTACCGGAAGGATGCGTAGTAATTGAGATAAAACCTTTGGCAGCATTGCCTGCAGGCGCCGCGTCGTCTTCCGAGTTACTCCAGATGTTGCCGATAATATGGTCAGCCGGGAAACCGGTTTTCTGCGCGGTTTTCAACGCCACCGGGTTCATCACGCCCCAGCCACGCAAAATCACCCAGTCCGGTTTAATGCGACGAATACTCAGCCATTGTGATTGCTGCTCATTGCCCGGATGCGGCACTTCCAGCAAGGTCAATTCAAAGCCGTATTTCTTTGCCAGCAACTCCAGAATCGGGCTGGTTTCCTTGCCATAAGGTGAGCCGTGATACAGCGTGACGATCTTCTTGCCCTTGAGTTTGTCCAGGCCACCGGATTGCTGGGCGATGTAGTTCACAATCGCCGACACTTCACTGTAAGGGTTGAGTTGCAGCGGGAAAGCATAAGGGAATACGCTGCCATCGGTGGAGTCGGTACGGCCATGGTTAATAGTGATCAAAGGTAATTTATCAGCGGTAGAACGCTCCAGCGTCGCATAGGCAATGCCCACTGACAGCGGGTTGGTCGCCGCAGCTGGCGCGCCATTCAGGCCTTTTTTCAGGCGCTCGTAGCACTCCACGCCTTTTTCCACCACATATTCGGTTTCGCATTCACTCCAGGTGAATTTCACACCATTGACGCCACCGTCTTTGGCATTAACGTATTGCAGGTAGTCAATAAAGCCGCCAAAGAAACCAGACCCCCCTGCCGCATAGGGCCCGATACGGTAACTTTGTAAGGGAAAATACTGCTCATTGGCCGCTTGCACTTGCGTACTCACACTGCTGACCGCCAATCCTAATGCCAGCCACAGCCAGCGATGTTTACCGAGAAATTTCACTCTAAAACTCCTTATTAAAAATATGAAAACAGTTACTAATCGTTTTTAGTTATATAAAAATGTCTAATAGGCACGTTCAACACATAAAAAATCTCCTTAATGAAATGAACGACCTAGAAACGCAGTGGCCACACGCGCAAGCGTTGCTTGATGGTTTGCCAGACCTTGGCCAAACCATTGGGCTCTTTGATCAGGAAAAAGATAATCAGCGCGCCGAAAATCATTTTCTGAAAATTGTCCAGTTGACCAGGGTCTATCGCCCCCGCCAGCAGGCCGGATGACAGGTTGGAAAGCAGGATAGGGAATAACACGATAAACGCTGCGCCCAGGAAATTACCGAGGATGCTACCCATGCCACCGATAATAATAATGAACAGGATCTGAAATGAACGCGACAAGTCAAATCCATGTGGTTCAACGGTTCCCAGGTAAGTGAATGCCCACAGCGCACCGGCAATACCGAGGTAAAACGAGCTGATGGCAAACGCCAGCAGTTTTGTTTTTGGCACCGAAATCCCGATGACGGCGGCGGCGGTATCCATATCGCGTACCGCCATCCACTTTCTGCCCAGCTCACCGCTGACGATGGTTTTTGCCAGCAAGCCCAACGCCAGCACCACGGTCAATGTCAGCAAATAGCGGCCCACTGGCGAACTCAAATCAACGCCGAATATGTGTAATGGAGGTGCAGTGATCACGCCGGAAGAGGAGTGATTGGAAAACCAGGGGAAATTGGTAAACACCCACAGCACAAAAAACTGTGCGGCGAGGGTAGAGACAATCAGGTAAAAACCCTTGATGCGCAAACTGGGGAAACCAAACAACAGGCCAACACTGCCTGCGGCCAAACCGCCCACAATCAGGCTGGCCAGCAATGGCAAGCCCTCAATACGCAAATGCGCGTTGTAGGTGGCAAAAGCGCCCACCGCCATAAACGCGGCTGAGCCCAATGACAACTGCCCGGCATAGCCGGTGAGCAGGTTCAGGCCCAGGCCTGCCAGCGACAGCACCAGAAACGGAATGAGGATGGCGCTAAACCAGTAATCGTTGCCGATGAAGGGAACCACCAGGAAGGCGAACGCCAGCAACCCCGCAAACGCCCAGCGCTCCTGTTTGAGCCGGAAAAAACGCTTATCCAGCCGGTAATCGGTGATGAACTGTCCAGATTCTTGATACAACATATGGCTTATACCCGTGCCCTATTTACACTCGTTCAATGGCTTTGTCGCCAAACAGCCCATACGGCCTGACCAGCAGAAACAGCATGGCCAGCATATAAGGGAACCAGTTTTCAATGCCGCCGCCAATGAGCGGGCCGATAAAGACTTCGGCCAACTTTTCAGAAGCGCCTACAATCAGGCCGCCAACGATGGCGCCTTCAATCGAGGTAAAGCCACCAATAATCAGCACCGGCAGCGCCTTCAATACAATCAGCGACAGCGAGAACTGCACCCCGACCCGTGCGCCCCACAACATACCAGCCACCAGGCCGACAAACCCGGCCACCGCCCACACAATGAGCCATAGGCGCTGCAGGTGTATGCCTACCGCCAGCGCGGCCAACTGGTCGTCAGCCACGGCACGCAAGGCAATGCCCACCCGGGTTTTATTAAATAAAAGGCCCAGCAACACCACCAAGCCACCAGCAATCGCCGCAGCAAACAAATCAAACTGCGACAGTAAGATGCCAAAAACTTCATACGGCTCATCGTCAATGCCGATATCCAGCGCATGTACTTGCGCGCCCCATACGGCTTGCGCCAGGCCTTCGACGATATAGCTCAGCCCCAGTGTTGCCATAAACAAGGTGATGGGCGAGCGATTAACCAGTTTGCGCAAGACCAGCAGCTCAATAAGCCAGGCCAGCACGCCCATGGTGATCAGCGTAATCACAAATGCGCCCCAGAAGGGCACACCACGTTCCAGCAAACTGACAAAGGTCAATGCGGCGAACAGCACCATGGAACCCTGGGCAAAGTTGAATACGCCGGAAGCTTTATAAATCAGCACAAAACCGATCGCCACCAGCGAATACATGACACCGGCCAGCAAACCACCCGTCAACACCTCAAAAAAGAAACTCATGTTTTATCCTTAAGCGGCCTGGCCGTGTTTGGTACCCAGATAGGCGGCGATGACCTCGGGGTTGACGCGCACTTCGTCCGGCGTGCCGTCACCGATCTTCTTGCCGTAATCGAGCACCACCACATGATCCGACAGCGACATCACCACGCCGATATCATGCTCAATGAGGACAATCGTGGTGCCAAACTCGCGGCGGGTCTCGACAATAAAGCGGCTCATCTCGGCCTTTTCGTCCGCATTCATGCCGGCCATCGGCTCGTCCAGCAGTAATAATTCAGGCTCGGCAGCCAGTGCGCGCGCCAGCTCTACCCGCTTTTGCAAACCATAGGGCAAGGCGCCGACAATGCTATTGCGCCAGGGCTGCAATTTGAGGAAGGCAATCACGCGCTCTGCTTTTTGCCGCTGGCGCAATGTGTCTGCCGGGGCACGCCCCAGATTGAACACTTGCTCCAGCCAACTGCTTTTCACTTTGAGGTTGGTACCGGTTAATACGTTATCCAGCACCGACATGCCCTTGAACAAGGCAATATTTTGAAATGTGCGCGCGACGCCACGCTTGGCCGCCCATTGCGGATGCATGGTGGTACGCGATTCGCCCTGGTAAGTAATGCGCCCCTCATCGGCTTTGTAAACGCCGTTAATCACATTCAGCAATGAGCTTTTACCGGCGCCATTCGGCCCAATCAGCGCGCATATCTCGCCTTTCTTCACGGCGAAGCTGATGTTGGTGATGGCTTTCACGCCCTTGAACGACAGTGAAATATGGTCCAGGGCAAGTAATGGTGATGCGGCTGTCATAGCGCGGCTCTCAGTGCTTTTAAACCAAAATAGTCTTCAGGCGCATGCTGCTGACGCGGAATCACTTGAATCTGGCTGATCTGCCATGGCAACTCTTCCGGCCAATCACGCACCTGGATGCCAATGGCCTGGAAAAACTGCGCAGCCTCTGCCGATAACGGCTCACCCACCAATAAGGGCACCCGTGTGCGCCGCAAGCCAAGCACATCTTGCAACGGCAGGATTACCAGCCAGCGTGCCAGCTTAGTAAGCAGCGGCACGCGTTGTTGCGATAGCCGTAATGCCCACGCCACGAAGGAAAATTGCCAGCTGTTTGGCAGCGGCCAGCGTGACTGTGTCAGTGTATATAGCCGCTGATAGGTCGCCGCAGTCCCCGCCACCAGCGTCGGCCCCAATTCGCGCCTGTCGGTATCCCTGGTCGCCAGGTTTTCCGGGAAGTTCAACGTAAACCCGGCCAGCAACCAGGGGGATAGTAAATACCTGGCATGTCCGCTGGCCGCAAACGCACGGGCTGCCAGCGCTTGCTCCTGGTCAGTCAACGCCTCATGCGCCACCAGTTGACGGCCATTGTTCAATAGCTCGGCATGGCTTAATTCGCGATATTCCAGTTGATACTGCGCACTTAAGCGATAAAAGCGAAAGGCAATATCATTCGCAGCTGCAGTGATAGGTAAATCGGGGATATCTCCTGCCACAACCTGGTCGTAAGCACACAACGCCGGATGCTGGTAAGCCGCCAGGCCGCGGGCATCGGCATAAATCACCAGTTGCATATCCGGTTTGGCCTCAAACACCTGGTCCACTTGCGCTTGCCCTTCGGCAAACACAAATTTCGGCCGCAGCGTATGCAACAAATCCAGCAACTGTTGTTGCGGATAAGCAGCATCTAGCGGCGCAGAGACACCGCCCAGATAATGCGCAGCTAAAGATAACAACAAGGCCTCTGGCCGCGGCTCACTGAGCAACACCAGCGTATCGCCCTTGCCGAATCCCTCGCGCTGCAAAAAGCGGGCGGCGAGCAATACCGCACTGTGCACCGCCTGCCAGCTACTTTCCTGCCAGATACCCAGTTGTTTGTGACGAATCGCCACGCCGGCAGGCCGATGCGCGGCCTGCGATGCTAGCCAGTTCGGTAATGTATCAGCAGCCATCAGACGATTTCTTTTCGAGATTGATCAAGCAGCTTTGGCCAGTTTTTTGGCTTCGAGCTCACGCACCAGCGGCAACACTTTCTCACCAAAGTAGGCCACTTCTTCCTGAAAATGCAAAAAGCCGGACAGGATCAGATCCACGCCCACTGCTTTCAGGGCGACAATGCGCTCAGCAATTTGCTGCGGCGTGCCGATCAGGTTGGTTTTAAAGCCATCGTTGTATTGCACCAGGTCTTCAAATGTCGACTTCGCCCAATTACCTTCTTTTTCCGGGCTGGAGGCACCGGCATTCTTGACCTCATGGCCAAACGCATTGACCGCGTCAGGGTTGGCCTTGGCGATGATCTCTGCCAGTACTGCTTTAGCCTCTTCTTCGGTATCACGCGCAATCACAAAGGCATTGACGCCGATTTTGACCTGGTGATTGTTGGCCGCAGCCTTGGCACGGATATCATCAATTTGCGCCTTGATGCCTTCGACCGTATTACCATTAGTGAAATACCAGTCAGACACACTGGCCGCCATATCGCGCGCCGCACGTGAGCTGCCGCCCTGGAAGATTTCAGGATGGGGTTGTTGCAATGGTTTTGGTTTCAGGCTGTAGTTGCTGAAACGGTAAAAGTCGCCACGGTAAGTGAAGTTATCTTGCGTCCAGATACCTTTGAGCGCCTCGATAAACTCTTTGGAGCGGCGATAGCGCTCGTCATGATCCAGCCAATGCTCACCAATGGCAGTGAATTCGCCACGGAACCAGCCAGAGACGATATTGACCGCCACCCGGCCCTCGGTCAGGATATCAATCGTCGCCAGTTGCTTGGCCGCCAGCACCGGGTTCCACGGACCAGGCAAAATAGCCGCAATCACTTTCAATTTGGTGGTCGCCGCCAGCAAGGCATGCGAAAAAGACACTGACTCATGCTGGAACTCGGCGCCATAACCGGCGGTAAAACGGATCTGGCTCAAGGCATATTCAAACCCGGCATTCTCGGCAATTTGTGCCAGTTTGCGGTTGTAGTCGATATCCCAGCTGGTGCGCTGTTCGATATTGCTAACCACGAGGCCACCGCTAACGTTAGGCACCCAGTAGGCAAATTTAATATTTTCTGTACTCATCATCGCTCTCCAAATAATGTTCGGCAAATCATCGCGTGGCTTATACCGCCAGCAAACGGTCTTTATTCACAAGCTCTCTATGCTTGAGCAATGGCAAGGCACGCTCCACCGCCAATGCAATACGGGCAGTGACCGCCTCGCTTTTCACCTGATAGTTTTCAAAATCTGCTTCGGTGGCATAGACACCAATCGGCAAGGTCAGCGCCTGGAAGAAGCTGAACAATGGGCGCAGTTCATGATCAATGATCAAGGCATGGCGCTCGCTGCCACCGGTCGCCGCCAGCAATACCGGCACATCGACCAAGGCCTCATAATCGACCAGGTCGAACAAGTGTTTGAATAAGCCGGTATAAGACGCGCGGTAGACCGGTGTCGCCACAACCAGCAGGTCAGCCGTTTCAATGGCCTGGATATCTTTTTGCACTTTCACTGGCAGCGCTTTGGGGTCGTAAGAAGCGACCAGGCTGCTGCCTATTTCACTTAACTCGATCACATGCAGATCAATAGGCAATTGCTGCCCCAGTGTTTGGGTGATTGCTTCCACCAGCGCAGCGGTTCTGGAAGGCAACTTATAGCTGCCGGAAACGGCAGTGACTTTTAACGGACGGCTCATCATGACTCCTAATTAAGGTTGCTGCTGCCGCTTTGTGTGTTCAATCGCAGGCAGGCCAGCTCACTAACACTATTAGCAGCATCCATGCCAGATTAAATTAATTATATATATCAAACACTTATGATGTTTTTTATGATTTCCAACGTGTTGAATTCAGGCTAGTTTTGCTGATGCACTGCTGATATATCAGCAACTTTTCTCAAAATGCAGCAGGCAGGTCGATCTCAAATGACCTTGTGGCAACGTGCGATTGCTGATTAATCAGCAGGCATTCAGCAGAAAACTGTTTCTATAGAGGCGTGCAAAAAACAAAACTCCAACCTTACCCTTTAGATTCAAAGACTTAACAATTGGCATATTAAATGCAATGCAATAAGGCAACGCGCAGCCGCTTTTTAATGGAAACACTGCGCCTTTATTCCCAACCTTTACTTTGACAAGGATTCAATATGACTGCACATGCAAGCAAGATTGCGCATTTGCCCGAGCACCCGCCGCGCCAACCGGCGCACGTGATCACCAGTGACGCCGAAGCGATTGCCGTGGCCAAACAAGTCGCGAGTGAAATCGCCAAAGAAGCGGCAATACGCGACAAGGAAAGACGCCTGCCGCGCAAGGAACTGGATTTATTCTCCAGCAGCGGCTTGTGGGGCATTACTGTGCCGAAAGAATATGGCGGCGCGTTTGTGTCGAACAAAACCCTGGCTGAAGTCATTGCTACAGTGGCAGAAGCGGACCCCAGCATCGGGCAGATTCCGCAAAACCACTTGTATATGGTGGAAGGCCTGCGTCTGGACGGCACGGATTTCCAGAAAAAGTATTTTTATGAGCTGGTGCTGCAAGGCGTACGCTTTGGCAATGCGTTTTCTGAAATCGGCACCCGCAGTGTCAATGATGTGAAAACCAAACTGACACCGACTAACAGCGGCTACTTCTTAAACGGCAAAAAATTCTATTCTTCTGGCGCTTTGCTGGCTGACTGGGTGCCGGTAGTGGCCAAAGATGAGCACGACAATACCGTGGTGGCCTTTGTACCGGCCGGTGCAGAAGGTCTGACGATCATTGATGACTGGTCCAGTTTTGGTCAACGCACTACGGCCAGCGGGACTACCCTGCTGGAAAATATCTTTGTGCCCAGCGAGTATGTGTTGCCACACCATTTGGCGTTTGACCGCCCCACAGCCATGGGCCCGGTGGCGCAAATTATCCAGGCCGCGGTAGATACCGGCATTGCGCGTGCCGCGTTCAAGGATACGCTGCATTTTGTCCGTAACCATACCCGCCCTTGGATTGATACTGACCTGGAGCATGGTTACGAAGATCCACATACCATTAAAGACATTGGCGATTTGCAGATTCGCTTGCATGCCACCGAGGCCTTATTGGCACGCGCAGGCGAGTACATAGACGAAGCCCAGCGCAACCCGAATGAAGACACCGTGGCAGAAGCCTCCATTGCCGTGGCCGAAGCCAAGGTATTGAGTACCGAAACCGCGCTGCTGGCAGGTAGCAAACTGTTTGAACTGGCCGGTACACGTTCTACACTGGGTGAGTACAACTTGGACCGCCACTGGCGTAACGCCCGTACCCATACGCTGCACGACCCGGTACGCTGGAAATATCATGCGGTGGGTAATTACAGCCTGAACCAGGTCAAACCTCCGCGTCATCCGTGGATTTAAGCATAGACTTAAACTAGCTGCAGTAAAAACAAAGCCCTCGCATGAGGGCTTTGTTGTATTGATCAATCGTTGATTTAACCGCTATACACCATGGCTGCATCGAGCAATGTGCTTTGTTGCCGAACAGGGCGCACAGGCTGGCGTGGATAGGTCACCTGCAACTGTCGCTCGCGGTAAACAATCATATCGGCAATCGTAATCATCTTTAAACCGTGCTGTTTGGCAAAGCGCAGCAAGTCTGGTCGCCTGGCCATGCTGCCATCATCATTGACGATTTCGCACAACACCCCCACCGGTTGCAAACCGGCCATCGCGGCCAGGTCATGCGCAGCTTCGGTATGACCTGGCCGCTCCAGCACGCCACCCAAGCGAGCACGCAAGGGGAAAATATGCCCGGGCCGATGAAAGTCGCTGGCCTGGCTGGACGGGTCTGCCAATGCCCGCAAAGTCAATGCACGGTCCGCGGCTGAAATACCACTGGTGGTGCCATATTTGTAATCGACACTGACGGTAAACGCTGTCCTGAATGGGTCGGCGTTATGCGTCACCATCTGCGGTAAATGCAGTGCCTGCAAGCGCTGCTCTTGCATGGCCACACACACCAGGCCGCTGCTATATTTCACTAAAAAAGCCATGTGCTCGGTAGTGATTTTTTCAGCGGCAATAATCAGATCACCTTCATTTTCACGGTCGGTATCATCGACGACGATGACAAATTCACCATTGGCAATGGCTTCTACCGCATCGACGACGGTATCAAATGGTGGTAACGGAGATTGCATAGTTGTTCCTGCCTGCATACTTATACGCTGAGCTTTAACAAGCGCGCAGCATTCTGATAAAACACTTTTTCCAGCACCGCATCTTTAAAACCCAAGGCGGCAAAGTCGTCTATGGTTTGCTTCATCGGCCTGAAAGGATAAGAGGTGCCAAACAGTAACTGATCCCCCAGAAACTGGTTCGCCGCCTGTACATACAATTCGGCGCCAGGCTGGAAAATATACATATCGGGCACCAGGTACAGGTTTGGATAACGGAACGCCGCACCGACAATTTCATTCACATACGGGTAATAACCGTGGAAACAAATAATGTTGAGGTTGGGATATTTTCTCGCCAGCCTGGCCACTGCATTCGGATGCGCGTAGTCCAGGTCGGGCGTGGTGGGGCCGGACATCACGCACACGGGTACGCCATGCTGCTGACAAGCCTCATACACCGGGTCAAAAATGGGGTCGTCGACCTGGCGTGCCGGTTTGCCAAAGCCGGGTTCGATATTAATCGCCTTGAAACCGTAATGGTTGACGGCTTTTTCAATCGCGGCCAAGGCACTGTCTACGCCACGGCTTTCAATATCCACCGAACCCAGGCCCACCAGTTTAGGACTGTGTTTGACCAGGTCGGCAATCTGCTGGTCGCCGATGGTCAGGTCTGGCGTTTCACGCCCCACCACCACGGCAATATCAATCCCGGCCTGGTCGATCTCCTGCAAATAGCCTTCTACCGTATATGAGCGGCGAAAATGCTCGGGTTCAAGCGAACCCACACGCTGGTTGAGCCATTTGGCAGTGTCATAAGCAGGGGTGTTGGGCGTAGCGCCAAAAAAGTCATGCAGAAACGCAGGACGGTTGCGTAGATCGATAATTTTTTGTTTCATAAACTTTCTTTAGTGTGCGTTAGGCGTAGAAACTCGGTGTGGGGTACTGTCCGTTAAGTGCCCAATCCCCTAAATCCTTGAGTTTGTAATCCACCGGGTCATGCAGGGTATACACGCGCAAATTGCGCCAGAAGCGGTCCATGCGCAGCTTGGCGGTGGTGGCTCGTGCACCAGCCACTTCAAACACGCGCGTAGTGACATCCAGCCCGGCACGCGTCGCGTTGACCTTGGCCGAAAACACCGCCAAGGCCAGTTCGCCACGGGTCAACTCATCCAGGCCCAAGGTTTGCTGCCATGCGTGATCAAGTAAGCCTGCCGCATGATCTGCCAGCACGGCCGACGCATGCAAGCTGGCCCAGAACTCGCCGTAATGCAGCAAGGTAAACGGGTCTTCGTGTATGGTCTGTGCCAGTGAGCCTGACCAGACCCGGCTGCTGCTACGCGTATATTTCGCACCTTCTGCCAGCGCGCCTTCGGCAATGCCGAGATAAATATTGGTAAAAATCAGTTGCGCTACCAACGAACGCAGGCTGGCAAATGGCGAGCTCAACGGGCCAGGGTTCATCAGCAATTCGCTGTCTTCCACCCGCAGCTGGTTAAATTCAGCGCTGCCACTGTCTGTCTGCCGTTGGCCGATATTGTCCCAATCACCATTGAGCTGGATGCCGCTACGATCAGTCGGCACCGCGGCCACCAGAAACTTGCCTGTGCCTTCTTCAATTGCCGACACAATCAGGTAGTCAGAATCCATAGAACCGGAGCAAAAGCTCTTTTGCCCGGTAAACACATAGCCAGCCGCCGCTTTACGTGCCACGGTGCGGTTATCCAAAGGGTTTAAGGCATTGCCCCACCACAGGTTTTGCGCAGCAGTCAGCTTGAAATAGTGCTGCCATTGCACCTCACTGCCATATAGGCGAATCGAAGTCAGCATCAAAAACTGGAACGCGAATACCTGGGCGATCGAGCTGTCCACACGCGCGATCTGGCGAATAATGCTGTAGATTTCCTGCCAGCTGCCGCCTAGGCCGCCATAGGTTTTCGGTATCAGCAACTTCAACAGCCCGCTATCCCGTACCGCCTGACGCTGTTCATACGGTGTGCCGCCTGCGGCATCGCGCTCAATCGCGGTTTCTGCCAGATAGTCGCAAAGCTGTTTGGCCCGCTCGCGTGGTGTGCCGCCAAACACAATGCCATGTGATGCCTCAACGTCGTCCAGGCGTGAATTCAGTGCCAGAGTCATCATCCCTCCTATGCCGCATGCTTGACCGGTTTGGCCGCACCAAACGGCCCCGTCATATTGGTATTGATACTGACCTCGGCGCTGGCCTGCTGGTTAACAGGCAATAAGGGAAACAGCAATTCAGCCACGCGATAAGACTCCTCCAGATGTGGATAGCCAGAGAAAATAAAATAATCAATGCCCAGAGCCTGATACTCTTTAATCCTGTCGGCCACCTCTTGTGGATTACCCACCAGCGCCGTGCCCGCCCCGCCGCGCACCAGCCCCACCCCGGCCCACAAGTTGGGTGAGACCTCGAGTTTGTCACGCCGGCCATGGTGTAACTCGGTCATCCGTTTTTGCGCCACCGAATCAAAATTGGCGACAGCGGCCTGTGCCGCAGCAATGGTGTCATCGGTCACGTGCGAAATCAGTTCGTCGGCCGCTTGCCAGGCTTGTTCGCTGGTCTCGCGCACAATCACATGCAAGCGGATGCCGAAACGGATGCCACGGCCTTGTGCTGCAGCTGCCGCACGAATGACCCTGATTTTTTCGGCCACAGCTGCTGGCGGCTCGCCCCAGGTCAAATGCACATCAATATGCTTGCTACTGAGCTGGATCGCCGCCTCAGAGGCCCCGCCAATAAACAGCGGCGGATAAGGCTTTTGCAGGCTGCCGGTCGGTAAACTCGCATCTTTGACGCGTAAATATTCACCTTCATAATTGACGGCTTCTTCGGTCAATACCGAACGCCAGATAGACAGGAACTCTTCTGCCTCGGCATAGCGGGCATCATGATCCAGGAAGCTGCCTTCCGCCTGCTGTTCTACCGGGTCACCGCCCGCCACCACATTAATCAGTAAACGCCCGCCGGAAATACGATCCAGCGTCGATGCCATGCGCGCAGACACCACCGGTGAAATAAAGCCGGGCCGCGTCGCGACCAAAAATTTGAGCTGTTTGGTTTCATTGATCAAGGCCGAGGAAATCACCCAGGCATCCTCGCAAGAGCGCCCGGAGGGCACCAGCACCCCGCCGTAACCCAGGCGGTCTGCCGCCTGTGCAATCTGCTTTAAATAAGAGAGTGTTGCCGGTCTGGCACCTGTGCTGGTGCCAAGATAACGCTGGTCACCGTGCGTGGGTAAAAACCAGAATATTTCCATGTTGTGTGTTTCCTTCTATTCATGCTGCATACATGGAAAGCCTAGTGCAAAGAGCATGCCACAAATAAAAATCATTATATTCAGTCACTTACAAAGACACCGAATGCTGTTGCTGAATAATCAGCATATTTTATGCTGGTGCTGCTGTATCAGCAGCATGTGTGCTGATTATTCAGCAACAGGGTGACGGAGATCGCTGTCCGGCAAAAAACGATGCGGCCGTAAAACCATTCAACATTTTCTCAACCATATGATTTATAAGAATTATTTTTATACTTATCCGACAATCGATGCCATAGAAGTAGTGATTCACGGCCCCTGCCGGAGTTGGCACAAATCATGCTGAACTATTAAGCATATGCAACCAGATGGATATTACTTTTGAATATAAATACTTTTGCAATTCCGCCAACGGCACGCCTCAATGAAGGCCAGCATGCATTGGCGGTAGCCAAGCAACTGGCAGAATCGTTTTCGCTGACCGCCGTGGAACGGGATCATCAGGGCGGTACGCCAAAACTGGAACGGGATGCGATCCGCAACAGTGGCCTGCTGTCATTGATCATCCCACGCCAGTACGGCGGCTACGGCGCCAACTGGCAGGAGACGCTGCAAGTGGTCAGAGAGTTTGCCAAAGTAGACAGCTCGATTGCGCATGTCTATGGCTTTCAACATCTGATGCTGGCAACGGTACGACTCTTCTCCCGGCCCGACCAATGGGAGCGCTGGTACGAGCAAACCGCGCAATCCAACTGGTTTTGGGGCAATGCGCTCAATCCGCTGGATGAACGTACGCTGTGCAAAAGTTATGACCATTGGCATGAATTCTCAGGCAAAAAAAGCTTTTGCTCGGGCGCCATGGACTCCGAGATGCTGATTGCATCTGCCATTAAAAAGACGGATGGTCAGTTGGTGATTGCCGCCATCCCGACCCTGCGTACCGGCGTGACCATCCTCGATGACTGGGACAATATCGGCCAACGCCAAACCGACAGTGGCAGCGTGAACTTTGAAAAAGTCAGGGTGGAAGAAAACGAGCTACTCACCGAACCCGGGCCACTCAGCAACCCGTTTGCCTGCTTGCGGCCGCTGATCGCACAGCTCATATTGACCAATATCTACCTCGGTATTGCCGAAGGCGCTTTTAACGACGCGCAACACTACACCTTGCGCGAAGCCCGGCCGTGGAAGAATGCCAATGTTGATATCACCAGCCAGGACCCTTACATCCTCGCCCATTACGGCGAATTTTGGGTCGGCCTGGAAGCAACGCGTGCACTGACTAACCAGGCGGCAGAAAAACTGGATATCGCCTGGGCCAAGGGCCTGGCACTCACCGAGGAAGATCGCGGCTTGCTGGCGACCAGCATCAGTGCCGCCAAGGTCCTGGCAACCCGCACCGGGCTCGATATCACCAGCCGGATGTTTGAAGTGGCAGGGTCACGCGCGACGCATGCCGGACTGCGGCTGGACCGGCACTGGCGCAATTTGAGAACGCATACGCTGCACGATCCACTAGATTACAAAATTAAGGAGCTGGGTGAATGGGCGCTGACTGGTAGCTTCCCTAACCCTACATTTTACTCATGAATATTATGGACAAATTTATCGAGAATCTGGATCAGGCGGGTGAATTGGACTACGGCGAGAATGAGAAGAAGCTACTCACGCTGCCCAACTCCCGCGCGCTCACCACGTCTATTCGTGCCACCGCACAAGTGTTTGAGGATCCTAAATCCATTGCTTTGCTCAGTCGCATCCAGCAAATTGCGCCCAGCGATGCGAATGTACTCATCATCGGCGAAACCGGCACCGGCAAAGAGCTTATTGCACGCCATGTGCATGCCTTAAGCAAGCGCAAAGGCAAACCCTTTGTCGCCGTCAACTGCGGCGCCTTTTCTGACACGCTGGTCGAAAGCGAATTGTTTGGGCATGAAAAAGGCGCGTTTACCGGTGCATTTGTCGCCAAGGCCGGCTGGTTTGAAGCCGCCAACGGCGGTACGCTGTTTTTAGATGAAATCGGCGACTTGCCGCTAAGCATCCAGGTCAAACTGTTACGCGTGTTACAAGAGCGCGAAGTGGTGCGCCTGGGCGCCAGAAAATCAACACCAATTGACGTCCGCCTGGTCGCCGCCACCAATGTCCGCCTGGAAGAAGCCGTACAGGCCGGTAATTTCCGTGAAGACCTGTTTTACCGCCTGCGTGTCGCCCATCTGGAGTTGCCTACCTTAAGAAACCGGCCAGGCGATATCTTGCCGCTGGCCGAGTATTTTGTCAGCGAATATACACGCCGCCTGGGTTACGCAGAGATCCGCCTGGATGACTCGGCCAAACAGAAACTGGTGCAACACAGCTGGCCTGGCAATATCCGCGAACTGGAGAACGTGATTCACCACTCGCTGCTAATTTGCCGCAACAACCTGGTGCGTAGTGAAGACTTACATTTATCCTCCATCTCGCTGCACAGACCGAAGCAGGAGCACACGCCACAGGCCGGTAGTCATGCACCCGACTTACTGGAGGAAGCCTTGCAGCAACTGTTTGAATCTGGCAAACCCCAGCTTTACGATTATTTTGAAGATGCCCTGGTGCGCGCCGCCTACCACCACTGCCATCATAACCAGGTGCAAACCGCCAAGTTGCTTGGCCTAAGCCGAAATGTGTTGCGCGCCAAGTTGATTAAAATGGGAGCAATCAATGCCCTCAAGTAACCTTGCGCTCAAACCTGTGCCTGCGGACTTACGTGCACGAATCACGCCACAGGCGGTTGCCAGCCTGCCTACAGACTATGGCCACTATCAACTGCACGCATTTATCGACCACAAAAGCGGCATAGAGCATATCGCATTGGTGCTGGGAGAGGTTGGCGGGCAATCTTCGATGCTGACACGTATTCACTCGGAGTGCCTGACTGGTGACGTGTTTGGCTCACAACGTTGTGATTGTGGCGAGCAGTTCAAACAGGCGCAGCGACTGATACAGCAACAGGGTAAAGGCGTGATTGTCTATTTACGCGGGCATGAAGGGCGCGGCATAGGGCTCAGCAACAAAGTGCGCGCCTATGCCTTGCAAGAACAAGGGCTGGATACGGTAGAGGCCAATGTGGCGCTAGGCCTGCCAGTTGACCAGCGTGAATATGATATCGCGGTTGGCATATTGCAGCATTTACAGGTCGCCTCGATTCGCTTGCTCAGTAACAACCCTGACAAATCACAAGCCATGTCCGATTGGGGACTAACGGTTGAAGCCGTTGTGCCGCTAGAAGTGGCAGGTAATCCGCAAAGTGCTGCCTACCTCGCCACCAAGAAACATAAACTGGGTCATCAACTGGCGTTGATAGATAGCCATTCACCGCCCAAAAACTAGCTGCATATTGCTAAATGCTGCGCTTGCAGCCGCTGCAACACGCCGCTGAGCGCCTGATCAACCTGTTGCCGTGCAAAGGACTGGCTCAAAAGCGTGCCTGCCTGTGTGTTAGCCTGCAAGCGCAATTGCACAGACCGCAGCTGACATTGCAGCTTGGCAAGCCTTGGCCCATCACGCTCAGGCGGTATCTCAAATTCATTTTGGCTACCATACGCTGTAAACAGCAATGTTTCCAGGCCCACCACCAATGCCATGATATGGTCGCCGGTAAAAGCCGGATCAAATACCAAGCTAATTGCATCAGTGCCTTGCAAGCGGCGGATGCCCTCAAACTTCCAGTTAGCTTTACCATCAAATACCCACTCGGTCATTTCACGCGGCCCCACTTGGGTGCTTTTAGCCAACTCATCCGGGTATTCGGTATATAACTGCTGCATCAACGTACGCAGATCATCGGTATGTGCGCTCATCTCCTGTCTGGTGGTCAACGGTGGTGGCAATGGTAATTGCTTGACCGGGCGCGCCTGCGCCGCATTTATCATCACCAATACCAGCCATACCACACCGAACAATCGCCAAATCAATCTTTGCTGTTTTAAACGCATCGCACACCTGCCAGAAATTAAAAAGCCCGAACATATTGCTCGGGCTTTGGATGTTAGCGCTAAAAATGACTGATTAAAACGGTTATATTCACAATAAATCATATGCAATATACTCAAGCCATTGAAATAATTACAATATTCATAGAGCAATCTAAACATACATGAACAAAATGTAAATTAAAGAGCGTTAAATCGCCATTATTGCCCATTTAATTAACAATAATGACTACCTACGTGGATCACAAAACATAAAATCAGTTGAATCTTGGTGGTGAAAGGTTACGAATTGGAACCTGATAATCATCTAGTAACACCAGTGAACTGCAGAAGCCAAATCTAATTCAATTTAGCCGCGATCGCTTCAAAATCAAACCTTAGCATTAATGACCATGGTGATGTTTTAGCACCCGTTTTTATGGGATGAAAAAACAGAATATCGGATCTATTGCGCGCCTCAACAAATGGCCTTCCTTCGCTAATGGCTTTTTTAGCCTCCGGCGTAAGATCATGAGCAGGCTTGCCCACACGTTCCACGTCAGGATGTGTGATGTAAGACCCCGCATTTGAAATCAGGGCATATGAGCCAATCCCGTAAGGTTTAAGCTGACTTAAATCATCCTGAAATTTATCAAGGGCAAAGTCAATCGCTGATACCCCGATAAACTTGCCTGCAGACATAATCACCACGACCATCGTAGCCACTTGTACGGCCTGGCCGTTACTTAAAATATACTCAAAAGGCTCTATCATTAGATTTTTGCCCAAGCGCCTTGGCTGGTCATACCAATTATTCATCCCAGAGGTTTCATAGGCTTCTAATTTGTCACCTACAATCGTGCCACTGGCGCGATTCCAATAGGGAATAAAGCGCCCTGTCTCATCATGTCCTTCTTTATTCATATATTCGTTATCTAAACCATCGAACGCATTCGGCTCAAAACAACAGGCGTAACCTAGCACATCGACATCGGCTTTTAGATTCGCCATCAATAGCGCATTCACCACATCACGCTTTGGCCTAATGCGGGACGCTCTCATTCCTTCAATCAGATTTTTAATGCCAGACAGGCTGGTTTCCAGCTGCATAAAACGCATTTCAATCTGCATCGCCTGCGCCGCCACAACAAAAGAAGCGCTTTTTAACAGTGAATCTTTTTCTGCACGCAAGACTTCAAGGCTAGCTTTCACTGAGTCATTTTTAATCGAGGAAACAATGCGACTGATTTCAGTCGCTGCTTTGGATGATTGCTCAGCCATCACGCGCACTTCGCCTGCAACAACTGCAAATCCAAGACCAGCCTCGCCTGCCCTTGCAGACTCGATGGTTGCATTCATTGAAATGAGTGTTGTTTGTTTAGCAACCTGCTTAATAATGTCAGCGACTTTGCCGATTTCATTTGAACTGACCTCTAGGCCTTTGACGAGATTTTTGACCAGCTCAATCGTCTGGCCTGTGCTCGAATCATTTAATTGGATACTCAATTACTTTACCTCTAATTCAACCCAAAGTGAGTGACCCCCATGAAGGGGAGTAAATAAGAAAGGGGGCTGGTGCCCCCTTTAGCTCTTACAAACAATCCATGGTACTGGATCGCAGAGCTTATTATTTCGCCCTTATGAGGCTAAATGACTCGTAAAGTACACAATCACTCCAGCAACAATCAACGCAAAGTAAGGAAGTACACCTGCGGTCGTTTTCTGATCACCGTCCAAAAGCATGTCTTCTTGCATTTCCTTAGGTAACACCCCTTTATCCACGATGTAATGTCTCCAGATAAAGATCGGGAATACCAGTCCTGCCATCACCAAACCACTCATTAATGTACCAGCACCCCAGATATTGGCGCCCAGCCCCATCAGGGTGACGTTAACAAAAGCCAGGAAAGTACCTAATACGATCAAAATGGTCGGCGCTTTGTAAGGGCGCTCCCAATTAGGTCTATCCATACGGTGAATCCAGCCCGCGTTCAGGTTCAGGAAGTTGAAAATGACGTAACTGACATTGGCGGCGGCAAGCAAGAACATATAATCAGACATCATCAGCAAGACGAAGTTGAAGATCATGTTGGCCCACATGGCGCTTGTTGGTGCGCCATGCTCGTTCACTTTGGACAGGAACTTTGGCAGCAAGCCATCCGCGGAACCTTGATACAAGGTGCGTGAAGCACCAGACATAGTGGTCATGATTGAAAGCAGCAATGCGAGGATCAGCATCACCACAACCAGATTGGCAATAAACGCGGTATTACCCAGAATACCAGACAGGGCTTTTGCAACGCCCATACCACTATAAATATCAGGCGCCAGCATGCCATCATACACAGCGGCACTGGTGGCATTACCTGCAGCGTCAGTCACTGCTGGCGTGATCATTTGGCCTAAGCCCAAATGACCTTGAAATGCTAACGGCACTAACGTAAACACGCCCACACACAGCAAGCCAGAATAGAAAATGGCCTTGAAAGTATCAGTTTCAGGATTTTTAAATTCGCGTGTGTAACAAACGGCTGTTTCAAAACCATAGGTTGACCAGGCGGCGATAAACAAACCACCCGCCATCAACACCCAACCATCAAGATTCCACAGCCCATCAATGACGTTGCCTACACTATCGTAAGCTAATGGGGATAATGGAAAAAAATGCTCAGAGGGCATATCCCCGGTGATCAGTGGCACCAACCCGATCATAATCAGCGGGATCAAAGCCGCAACGCCCAAAATCATGGTAGTTCTGGCGGAACGCAGAATGCCGCCATTCTGGATGAAGTAAACCAGTAAAAGTAAGGCGGAGCCAATGACAAAAGTGGCATTGATACGCAGGGTCAGCCCCTCTTTCAACATGCCCAAATCCAGAAGTGTCAGCTGCCAAGTATTAATGGCGGCATCAGGTGCGAACATTGCTGTGAGAATATACCCTGCTGCTAGCCCTGAACCGATTGAAAGTACAGGCGTCCAGGCGACCCAGTTACACCAGATTGAAAGTGGTGCGACAAATTTGCTGTAACGAATCCAGGCAACAGCTCCATAAACAGATGCGCCACCGGTTTTATGTGGAAACAAACCGGCGATTTCGGCATAGGTAAATGCCTGAATAAAGCCGAACCCAATGGAGATCATCCATACCAGCCAAGCCGGCTTACCGACAGTAGCCGCAATCGCCCCCATTGAAAACAACACTAAAGCTGGCACGCCACTGGCAACCCAAAATGCGCCAGTCCAGCTAATCGTTCGATGTAGTGAGGCATTTCCAGCCACTACATCGTTACTGACATCTGCGGTAATTGCATCTGTCACATCTACAGTTTTTTGCACACAAACCTCCCTTGAATTGAATCTGCCTAACCCCACTCAATAATCGCGGTTACTCCACCAACTTTTATAGGCGACCCATCATTTAAAAATTAATAAATATCACTTCACGATACTGATTCATGGAAATAAACAATTTCCGTTTATCACATCGTCGTCAATCATAACTACCTGAAAAGTGACTTTCTATTACCACTTAGGCTTACCCCATAAGTGGTAGCTGCAAGCCAATAAACATCAGATACACCGCGAATCGGAATTCAGGGGCTAAATAAATCCAGTGACTTTCAGGGAGGCGGTTTCAATCAATTAAAGAGGGTTTAGGGATGAGAGTCATAGGAAAAAACGTATCAGACACAGGCCTGGAAATTGACATGATGCGATCAAGATTTAATAACGCTGTTGGTGATGGGCCTACTGGAGGCCTGCAAAAATATGCTCCTGGCGTTAGGGGGCAGGAGCGATATTACGATGATCAGACTAGAGTGAGAATCAAAGGTGCAGAAGCTGCCGAAGTGGCAGTTGAAATGCACCGCTTGATCAAGTTATTGCAAAACGCCAAATGAGCTCAAGCTGCGTACGGCTTAAACCACCTTTTTAGTGTGTGCCCATACGGCGGCTTCCAGTCGGCTTGTTAATTTAAGCTTACTTAACAAATGCTTGATATGTACTTTTACAGTGGTGTCGCTGATACCTAAATGCCTTGCAATGGTTTTGTTATTAAGACCTCTGGCCAAGCACTCCAAAATTTCCCGTTCACGTTCGGTGAGGGAAACATCATCGTCTTGTTTATTCAAGGTCGGATTCACCAGCGCATTCTTCAGAATATCTGTCAGGCTTTCATGCAACACCGTGATGCCGGACATGGCTTTTTTCAAGCTTGCACACAAGTCCTCAGGCTCCATATCTTTCAATAAATAGCCATCGGCGCCAGCACGTAAAGCTTCCAGCAGATCATCCTCAGCATCAGAAACCGTCAACACAATACATTTCGTATCAAGTTTGGCTTCTTTGATCCGCGTCAGTGTTTCTATGCCATTCATGACCTTCATATTCAGGTCAATTAAAGCCAGCCCCGGTTTTAGCTGCTCGACCAGAGACAGCCCCTGTAACCCGGAGGCAGCCTCCCCAATCACATCGAACTCGGGATCCGAGGAAATCATCTGCATTACGCCTTTACGGAATAATGCGTGATCATCAATAATTACGACTGTCGTTGCCATTTTCTAACCCCATCTTTATTGTTTTATACCCTCATTTTTTGGTCGGAACACTAATCGCACCCGTGTTCCGCCTAATCGGCGAGGGATCACCTCAATTTCACCACCCAGACAATGGGCGCGTTCGGTCATAATCGCCAGCCCATAATGGTGTGGCTTAGACTCATCAAACGCGGGACCAATCCCGTCATCATCCACCATGACAATCACTTCGCCCGTGGACTGCAGTACTAACGACACTTTGACTTTCTCAGCGCCTGAGTGCCGCACAATGTTCGACAATGCCTCCCGGATAACGTGCAGCAAATGAAACTCTTCATTCACAGTCAACCGGCAATCTTGCAATCGGTTATCCAGCGCAATCGAGAGATTAGAACGGCTGGAAAACTCGCTAATGGTTTCCTCCAATACGTGATCCAGACCTCGCACATCCATTTGCACCCGGAATGTCGTTAATAACTCCCGCAATTCTTTGTAGGCATTATCCAACCCTTCACGGATATCATTTGCAATTTCCGCGGCGTCTGAACTCACCCCCTCCTGATTGAAGATGCTCTGCAACCGTGCAAGCTGAAACTTCATATAGGACAACGACTGGGCGAGGGAATCATGTAACTCCCGCGCAATCACTGCGCGCTCCTCAAGCAAAGCCACACGTCTTCCCTCCTGCTCACGGGCCTGAAACCCCATGGCCATCGCCACCATCTGCGAAGTGACTTCAATCAGCTGGATTTCCATGTCCTCAAAATAGTGGTTGGCATCGGTCTCGATGAGCAGAATACCTAGCCAGCCATTGGAGCTTGGCAATGGCACTGTCGTGTATTGAATGCACTCCCCCTGGATAAGCTTGGTCTCATGCGTCACTTCAAACATTTGCAGATCTTGATCAAACATACTTTTATCGAAAGATAGCGGCATATACCCCGAAAAAAGGGCCCGATGTGAAGAAAAGCGTGAGCCGATATCACTGAACATTAAGGCGACGTTCTTCGCATCCAATGTTTTTTCCATCGAATAAAGCACCTTTTTCAGGGTGATTTCATTCAAGTCAGAATTTGCGATCAACCTCGCCAACTTAAGCAGGAAGTCTTGAGATAACAGTGTTTTTCGCGCTTTCTCAGTACTGATCTTATTGGTCCAGTTGCTCTCCGCCTGATAGCCCTCAATGCGGGCCGACATTTCTGCGGTGAGTTTCTCCAACTTTTCTAACTCATCGCCATAATGAAAATCTTTGCCCTCATTGATTAGATCACTCGGGATCAGCTCATAGATGCGTCCCAAACGGGTAATCAGGATGCGCCAGGCAGTGAGCATGATGCATGCACCAATACAAATAGCCAGAAAGACGCAAGCCAATTGCATGATTTGAACGACTGCCTGCTTGGCTTCTACATCGTCTTTTGACGCCTCAATAAACTCATCATAAGCCTCTACAATCAGTTTGCCTTTCAGCAGCGTTTGCTCTTTAGAAGCGCCATACAAGCAACACTTAACAAACGCTTGGTGCAAGTGGCTGAGCTTTTCATAGGCAGCGGCCAGGCGGGTATCACTCTGCTTTCTACTCCAGGCATACGTTGCATCATCAAAATTACTGATACTCAGGGAAATTTTGTAGGGTTCTGCGCCAACTTGAGTGGCAGAAGTCTCCAACTTATAGAGCTCTTGCTTCCATAACATTTGCTCGTTATAGGCCTGGGTGATCGTTGCCAAATGATTAGGGACATAATCAAATAAAAATAACGAGGTCGCCTGCATCAGCACGACGACAATCATCAATGAAGCAACGAGCACATGCATGCTGGCATATAGCTTGTGGCTATTAACGTACCTCTTTAATTTTCTAAAAAACACTAAAATATTTCGCATATCACAAGCAGATTTTCTTATACTGATATTTTGATGTAACTAGGCAGCAGCATATGAGCATCTTTATATTTTCAACGATGATTATCAGTATTATTTACCTAATCGTCCTGGGTGCATGGCACAGCATTGAAGGTCCTTTTTTAGCACACTTGGCTATTCTGGTGACAATTGCCATCGCGATCTTTTCAGCAGCGCTGGTTTTTATTGTTCAACCCCTGTTTACCAAAGCCAGCACCAATAAAAAAAGTGAGTCTACACAACAACTTTCCTGGTTAAGAGAAACCTCCAACGCCTTGTCTTCCCCCGCTGTGCTGCTGGATGGCCTGATTGTGAAATTTGCCAACACGCCCTTCCTGCGCACACTCGGTTTGGTCGGCCTCGAAGACCAGATCAAGGGCATGCCGTTCACCAACATCATTCATCCCGCCGACCACCAGATCTTTGCTGAACTCAATGCGGAAGCAGCCACCGGAAAGACCAAAAATGAATCTACCAATATTCGCCTGATTTCACTCGATGGATCGGCTATTCCTTCCAATGTCAGCCTCACCAAGATGCGTGAAGACAGGGATGCAAACCTCACTTTATTCCAATTTACACCGCTTTCTGCAGAACATACACTCAGCAGCCACTTTGACCCTCAATTTAACTATCATTTCATCATCGACAAACTCGAGCAGATTGTTTTCCAGCTCAACTTTGAAGGCAAAATTGTCTTTTTAAACCCCGCCTGGGAAAGCTTTCTTGAGTACGCGATCAAGGACAGCCTCAATAAAACCATTTCTGACTTTGCGCACCCTGAAGACAAGCTCATGGTGGAGTCCAGACTTGAATCCGTTGCCTACGGCAGAAAGCCAAGTTTCACCATCGACTTGCGTTTAATCTCCCTCCAGGGGGAGTCCAACTGGTTCCGTTTGAGAGCCAGATCCTCCTCAAATATTTCCGGCGAAAGAACCAGCGTTGTCGGCACCATTACCAATATTCAAGACATCAAGGATGCTGAAGCACAACACTCGGCAAACCGTCGTGCCGCCAACGCCCTGCTCAGCCATATCCCGGGGATGATTTACCGTTGCAGACATGACAGATCATGGACCTTCGAATATGTCAGCGAAGGCTGTATTGACATCACTGGCTACGATTCACTGGATTTACTGCACGACCCTAGTCTTACCTATAACCTGATTATTCACCCGACGGATAGAGCGGCGGTTTGGAAGTTGATTAATCAGCAAATCGCCGAAGATGAAACCTTCAATATTGTCTACAGGATCATTACCCGCAAGGGCGAAACAAAACTGGTGCAAGAAGTTGGGCGTGGCGTATTTTCAAGCACCGGCGAGCTGTTGGCACTGGAAGGATTCATCACCGCGGTACCTGACAAACAACACCACGTTTCCACACTATCCTGACCATACAACGTCCTTATACAGAGACCAGGCCTGATCGATACGAAGACCTGCCTGCTGGATCTGCGGCCAGCTAAATCCGCACGATCTCCCTTGCAAACCCACCACAACGTGGCAGCTAACCTAATTTAAGCTAATCACTAGCACACTAGCCCTTAGCTTAAGTCATGCTCGCGTTCGTGTAACCATTAAAGCTAAACGTGCCGGAGGGATTTGGGAGGCAATGAACATTGCCTCCCTGGCAAGCCCATTCTCGTTTGTACTGTCACTTGAGAGAGGTAAAGTACAGTGAACTTGTGCTTTTATTTTCAGGCTTAAGCAGGCGGGGGACAATTCCCATTTAGGATTACTCCCTTAGGAGTATTTACATGCAGAACGTAAGATGGGCCTGACTATTTTTAAAAGCAAGACCGCTTAGAAAGACGATGAATCTACAGAACATCCGTCAGCGACATCTGACGAATGCCTGAGATGCTGGAGTTACCTGGCGGATGACAACGGCACGGGAGCAGCCTGTTGATGTCTGCAAAGCTCAACGCTAGAAGCTGCGTTTGGCGAGTGCGTGTAATTTGAAGGCTTTTTGCGACTGGAGATCGCTCCCCCTGAAGGTCGCATCTTGCCATGCCGTGTCTGCTGCAGCGCTTGTACGCTTGGGCTGTTGATAAGGCCGCTTACTCAAGTTCTGCATCTGCGTGGAATACATCGCAGATTTCACATAGACAGCATCAGTAGCATTTGTAGATTGCATCCCACCCAAAACCATGATTGATGTTGCGATAAAAACATGTACTTTCATCATTTTTTTCCTATGTCGTTGATATGGCGTGACGAACACCCGTCTTGTCATTTATTCCGGATGTGACCCGTACTCCAATACTTCGCCATCATCAAACTGTGCAAGCCAGTCAATCACATAGCGGTGATAACTCGTCATCCCCTTGTATTCAATCAAGTCTGGATGCAGGTCTTTTTGCACGCGGTGCAGACGCTTAGCCCATCGTGGATAGGTAGTGATATCTTTCAGGCTCATGAGGTAACACCTCACGCCAAATACAATCGCATTGCTACGCGGCAACCTGAACAGGCTCTGCAACTCAACGCGCAGGTTCACCAGCTCACCGACCGTCTCGTTATTGACCTTATTGCGGTCTATCGCCCATAGCGGGTAATTCTCTGGAGAAGTATCCAGCCGTGGATTCACGGTCATGGTCCAGTTCAGTCTACGCACGGGATTCCCCACTTGCAGATTCAACAGGTATTTCAGGGCTCTATCCAACACGCCCAGCTCAGTCACCTTGGGCACTGGGCCATGCCATTCCTGCCATGACATGCCGGTATTAAATGCCAATGACCAGTCAGCCTGACTGGTTACAATGCCTGCATCTGAATACAGGGTGCCATCCCGCTGATCCAGCAAGACAAAATCACCTTGCATTTGACGCCCCATGTATTCGAATGGCTCTGAGGGCAGCGTGCTGGCATCACCAAAAGTGAAGGTATCCATGATGTCTAAAGGGCGATTTTCCCAGGTCCAGACGTTACCATTTTTGGTGAGCGTGAAATACTCAGGATAATCATTGGCCATGGAGGTCATCGCGAGTTCGAGAAAGTCCCACTGCGCATCCATCATGTGCGGCAAGGCACTGTAACGGCCAGGGTCTTGTTCCAGTGTGATGATCTTGTCCAGGCACTCGGACACATAATGCTCATCCACATCAAATGTGAACTCATACACGGATCCCTGCGCACCTTTGGTATGTGGCTCGATATTGACCGAATACATATAATGATCTTCGGCAAAAGGGAAAGGGAAACGCTTGATGGCTCCAGGGGAATTTTTGTAACTATAGTCATCCCGGAATGACTCATCATTGAAATTTAATTGCATGTTTATCGCCTTAATTCGAATAAGAAATGAATGGTGTGCAGGGCTTATAAATCCAATACCAAGCGTTTACCTTTGGTACGCGAAACGCATGGCATGATGCTTCTACAGGACACTTTTTCCGAGTCAGACAAATAGTGATCATGATGCTCGATACCACCATCCGTTTCGAGGACCGTGAGCTCACAGCGACCGCAAACGCCCCCACGGCAGAGCGAATCCGCTTTGACACCCGCCGCTTCAATCGCCTCCAGCATGCTCATTTCCGCGGGCACCTGAATTTCGATATCAGACTTGGCCAGTTGCACCTTGAACGGTTCGCCTACAGGCGGCGAGGAGAACTCTTCGTTATGAATATTGTTCTCAGGCCAACCCAGGTTTCTGGCAGTCTCCAGCACAGCAACCACCATGGGAGACGGACCACACACATAGACATGAGAGCCCAGTGGCTGCTGGCTTAACAGCGCATTCAGGTCAATACGCTCGCCTTGACTGTCGGCATAGCAATGCAAGTGGCCCTCACACATTTCTTCCAGTTCATTGACAAAAGCGGCCTGCTCATAAGCGCGAAATGCGTAATGCAGTTCATAGTCTGCACCTACCCTTTTGAGGTCTTCTATTTGAGACATGAAGGGGGTAATGCCGATGCCACCTGCGATCAGGATATGCTTATGCGCCAGCTTGGACAGTGAAAAAAGATTCACCGGGTGTGTGATCTTCAGGCGCATGCCGACATGCACATGCTCGTGCATAAACAAGGAGCCGCCACGTGAGCTTTCCTGGCGCCGCACAGAAATATGATAAGCCTGGGTATCTGTAGGCGACCCCATCAGGGAATAGGGATTCCTGTATGTTCTCCCCTCTGCATCCATCGTCACCACGATATGGCTGCCACCTGAAAATGAGGGCAGCTCAGAACCATCTTCATGCACCAGGGTAAAGTGCTTAATTAACGGTGTCACGGCCTCAATGGCAGCGACTTTTACATTGATTGTACTCATGGATAAATCTCCTCAATCGCAGGCAACTCCCCTGGAGACTCTGCATCAACCATCAAGCCCATATACGCGCCCAGATTTCTTGAAAAATGGTCACGCACAAACAGCATGCGCTCACAGCCACAACAGGCAGTAATATTGGTTGTGACATACTTGGAAATGGTTTTGCAGTGCACACAGTACACACTGCGGGCCAGGGTATCGGCCTGCTCTTTCATGATTTCCATTTCCTGGATACCAAACGGTTTAGCCGCCGCGACCACATCCCAGATAAACCCTTCTGAACCGGCCACATAGATTCGCAAGCCCATTTGCGCATCGCGCAGTTCAAGCTGAAACTGCGTCAACAAGGCGTCGTCAAATTTATGTATATGCAGACCTTCGGGCACAACCATCTTTAAGGTGTCTGAATAATCCGCGTCCATCTGCCCATACTTTCCATACAGTACTTTGACCGGTTGTGTCGGGTGCATTTGCTGAAACAACTTGAGAACTGCCATACCGCCTATGCCAGTGGCAAGCACCAGGTGTGAAGTCGCCTTCTCATGCCACTTTAAAGATGTATAGACAGGTTTACTTTTAATCCAATACCCACGTTCCATATTTATCTCTTCAATTAACCATACGCTGAGCACCGCGCCAGAGCCAACCATCGTGAATGTGGCATCTGAGATATCCGCAGCACCTTTGCAGCAAGACTAAAGCAAGCAGGTGTTGGCGAAAATTATCTTGAAGTTGTACTCCCAAAGGGGTAGCCATTTTTGAAGGATTGATGGCAAAAAAGAAGGGCACTTATATGTGCCCCTGTGAAGGATGGTTGAACGATCCCTGCCGTATGAAATGCAGCCTAAATGCAAACCAATACTGACGAAAAAGCATCGTGACATGTAAAGAGTAAGCTCATTGTGCACACTTGCAAATGATCATGAAGTTGTACTTCCAAAGAGGTATTTCCTCATGATGCAGATAAAAAAAGGGCACTAAAAAGTGCCCCAAAGTCAGACCACTCAAAAAAACTCACTATGCTGCAAGCTGGGCTTTCAGTTCTTCTTCTATGTCAAAAATATCAGCCACAATGCCATATTTGGCGATGGTAAAGATTGAAGCACCCGGGTCGGTATTCACCGCAATAATCGTAGGGACATGCTTCATGCCAGCCATATGCTGGATGGAACCTGAAATGCCCATAGCGACGTAAAGCTTGCATGACCCAACCACCTTGCCTGATTGACCCACCTGCCTGGATTTAGGTAACCAGCCAGCATCCGCAATCGGGCGTGAGCAGCAAAGGGTTGCGCCGGCTTCGTCTGCCAACTCGCGGAATTGCTCCACGTTCGTTTCTTCGCCAATCCCGCGGCCAATCGACATGATGAAATCAACGGTGGTGATATCAATATCATTACCGCCGCCGACTTCTACGTAGTCTTTGTTTTGACTACGTGACTGCACTGACGGTGCATCCATATGAGACACGGCTGGACTACGTGCCCCATCCAATGGCTTGAATACGCTAGGGCGGATCGTCAGTACTACGGTTGACTTACCTGGGAAATCAACTTCAACATTAACCTTCTGGTTGTAGCCACCACGGGTGGCAACAAGTTCATCCCCTTGATACTCCACAATATACACATCCGTGGCAAATCCATAACCGGCCTTACTTGCCAAAGAGGAGGCATACCCCAGCGAATCCACAGAGTGCGGCAGCAATACGACTGACGGATTGTGAGCCGCAATCAATGCAGAGACGGAGGCTTCAAATACATCTGGATCGAAATCAGCCGATGGTCCTTTGACAACTACAAGCTCATCTACCCCATTGACCGATAATGCAGGTACAAAAGCGTCTGCCTGGCTACCAATCACGGCCACCACGACTTGATCATCAGCACTTTTCTTCAGGCCATTTGCGGCGCCGATCAACTCCAATGAGACGGGACGTAAATCGTTACGGCGATGTTCTGCAATCACCAATATTTTACTCATGACTATGCTCCTTTGAATTCATTAATGATTTGAATGATTTTTGCCGCCTGCTCAGAAATAGTGCCTTCAATCATGGTGGCACGGCCTTTTTCCGGGATGTACATGCGACGTACGCGTGACATGGATTGGGCAGCACCAACATCATTTGCAGAAAGTCCAATGTCAGCCAGGGAGACTTCCTCAATCGGCTTGGTCGCGGCTTGCTTGATACCACGCAGCGACGCATAGCGCGGCTTGTTAATGCCAAGCTGGATGGTCAGCACTGCCGGGCAATTGATTTCAACTTCTTGCAGCATGCCGCCTTCAAGTTCACGACGGATGACGGCTTTGTTGTCACCTGGCTTGTATTGCAAGTCTGCAACAACTGCCGCATGTGGCCAATTCAGATAAGAGGCGACTGAAATACCGGTAGAGGCATACGCCTGGTCAGAAGACTGCACCCCTGCAAACACCATATCCGGCGCTTCTTTCTTGATCACTTCAGTCAAAATGCGGCCAACCACGATGGCGTCAGAACCCTCTGCAGCGTCATCCCAAACTCTGACCGCACGGTCCGCACCCTTGGCCAGGCACTTGCGCAGACTTTCATCTACACGATCCGGACCCACAGACACCACGACCACCTCAACCTCGGTATCGCTAGACTCTTTGATCTTCATCGCCTCTTCTAGTGAGAAGTCATCCCACTCATTCAGGTCATACATCATGAAATCTTCATCGACGTCCAAACCGTCGTCTCGAATTTCAAAGTCTTCTTCCAGTGCTGCGGTCTGTTTTACTGCCACTAATATCTTCATACTTTCGTCTCCTTCATTACTTCGTTACTAGAAATGTATCGGGCATTTTCAGGCAGATATTTGCTGCCCACCGATATACCGAAAACCTGACCTGGAAGTCTGGATCATCCCGCAGACTCCACTTGTCCTGTGCTTGCAAATGAGGGTTGTGTACGAGCAACACGCGGTGCAAGTAGTAAGGGTCCTCAAGTAAGGGCAGCAAGGTATTGCGTGTTGCTGACTTATTTAAAATCACCCCTCTTCTCACATCCGTGTCACTCGAACCGACCAACGCCTTCAAAATACTTTGTGGCGTATTGGGGTTGTTTGCCACGCCACTTAATACATCCACATCCTTGTCATCCGCCAGCTTCATCAGGATTCTTTGTGATGCATTGACCTGGTAGGCCACCCCGGACCGCACCCAAGCACTTGTGTCCTCCGCGAGCATATTGAGCAAATGCACCGTACTCATTGAGTTACGTGCTACGGCCCGCCTGACATCTGCGACTGCATCCACAGCAAGCCGGTACAACACATCCAGTGATGTGGTCGGGCTGCGCGCAATTCTCTGCCTGACCCAGATGTCATCATCTCTGGACAAGGCCTCAATGTGCTCTTCCGACAAATCAATACGCGAAGCCACTTCACGCCTGACCAACTCACATTTATCCTTAATCAAGTGACGAAAGAGGGCGACCGGCGTTAACGCGTTAGCCGCAACGCCCGCCCTCACGCCTGCATCCTCACAGGCTGCATAACGTTGCAGGCTCTCTTTACTCACCCGGCGATTCCTGGCCAGCACGCGCATCATCAACACTTCTTCACTGGCCGCAGCTTTCGCAATCAACCAAGCCGGGCAATTGGCATGTCCGAGGATGGCTGCCTGTGTATACACCTCCGATGCATCAAATATCCTTGTCAGCAACTCAGCAGAGGCCGATGCGTTCTGGGCAATATTTTTGTGGATGGCCACTGCGATATCACTCCCAGAGGCACGCTCCGACAACTCCGCCAGCACCTTGGCATTCGCTGCGGGGTTTTTACTCAACGCCAACAAGCATTCACTATCGTTGGCGTGGAGTGCGATCCTTCTTAAAACCTCCGTCCCACTGTTTAAGTGTTGCGCGATGAGCTTGGTGAGTCCGGCCTTGTCCTTGCTGCGCGCCTCTTCGTACAGGCCGGATAGCACGCTGGATGACGTTCCAGGGTTTTTATCCAGCCGCAGTTCAATCGCCTCATCGTGAACGCCTGCTAATGCGGTGAGTACCGATGCCGGTGTATGCTCCCAGCGGGCAATGGCTAACGCCGTTCGCCTTGTGCCGCAAATCAGCGCTTCTAATTCGAGCTTTGTGATCCCTGTTGCCAGCTCATGCACAGCAGCGGCAACATATGGGTCTCTCGATTTAATCGATAACTGCACCAGCGCATCAGCACTCCCAAACATCATGCATCTCACTCTGAGGTTGAAATAACCTCGGCCACACCGGTGATGTCGACAACGTCGTACTCAATACACTCATCAATCAGCTCAATCAGCTCTCGCACCACAAACTGACCTTCAAAGCCTGATGTTTTAAGGGCATCCTCGAACATCGTCAGATCTTTAGGGCATGACACGATGAACACGTCCAGGCCCTCAATCTGTCCAGCTTCACGCATACGGTTTGCTGAGGGTTTCTCAATACCTACCGGATCCGGAATCCAGATACGGCCGCCGCCAGCACCACAACAGAATGAGTTATCGCGGTTACGGCCCATCTCCACCAGTTCGCAGCCCAACAGCTTGATCACATCGCGAGGCGCGTCATAGCCTTTGTTATAGCGGCCTAAGTGGCATGGATCGTGGAAAGTCACACGGTAATCGAGCTTTTTCTTCAGTGTGATCTGGCCAGATTCAATCAACTGTTTCACCAAGGTGGTGTAGTGATTGATTTCAAACTCACCGCCAAAGTCCGGATACTCATTACGGATGGTGTTGAACGAGTGCGGATCAGTGGTGACAATCGACTTGAAATCACATGACTGCAGCGTGCCGATGTTCGAAGTCGCCAGGTGTTCGTACAAACCTTCTTCACCCACACGGCGGATGTCGTTGCCTGCATTCATTTCGGCTTCAAACAACAAACCAAAATTGATACCGGCTTTATTCAACAGTTTTGCAAATGATCTTGTGACTTTCTGGTTACGTGGATCAAATGACGCATAGTCACCTACAAACCAGAGAATATCGACAGGCTCAGCCCTGGCATCCTTGATTTCAAATGGCAGGTCTTTGGCCCAGGCTGCGCGCTTGCGCTTTGACTCACCAAAAGAGTTGCCTGTTTTATGAATGGTTTGTAATGTTTTCTCGAGGATAGGCTCCATCTCGCCAGCTTCCACCAGATTGCGACGCATTTGCACGATGATAGGCACATGCTCAACGGCAACCGGGCAAATCTCGACACACGCCAGGCATGTACGGCATGACCAGAGTGTTTCCTGCATAACCTGGCCAGGGGACTTACCATGGATATCCAGTTCAGCCTCAGCCGGCAGATCCTTGGCATTCAAAGTCTTATTCGCGAATTCACGCAGAGACAGAATCACGTCACGTGGTGACAGTGGTGCCCCTACGGCATTGGCAGGGCACGCCTCCTGACAGCGACCGCACTTGGTACAAGCATCCAGGTGCAACAGGTTTTTCCAGGTTAAATCGGTAATGGTTTTATAACCGGCATTCGCCTGTTCAACCGGAATGATGGGCAATCTTCTGCCCACCAGCGGACTCTTGAACATCAAAGAGGCAGCGGCGGTGAAGATGTGCTTGATTTTGGTGTAGGGAATACACGCAATAAACGTCAGTGACAGCAAGCCATGGAACCACCACAGGTATGGGCGGAATGCGCCCGCACCTTCTGCAGTCATGCCCAGCCCCGTCATCATATGCGCAAGGATGGCACCTACCGGTGACCAGAAACGATGATCCCAGACCGAAGGGGTTTCACTGAGCCAGACCAGACGTGTCGCTTCGAGAATAAAGCCGGTGACTCCAATCAGGATGAATGACCACAGGAAAGCCCAGTCTTCGCGACGGTAGCCGCTACGATCATAGTCCGGATCGCCGATTTGCCTGTCCACACGCTTGTAATCAAGCTTGGGCAAATGCATCCACTTACGGCGATACATCATGTAAAGCAGACCCGCGATCACGGCGAAACCGGCGACATCCAGCACTAAAGAAAACAGTAGGTAAAAGTTACCGTACCAGAATCTCACACCGAATAACGGCTCAAGAATGTCGTACTCTAAAGTGATAGTGGCAGTACCGATGAAGAGTAAAACAAAACCAAAGAAAATCAGGCCATGCGCACGGCCCGCTTTTTTGTCACGACGTACCAAAGTACGATGTGAGGCCATGGTCTTAACCATGTCCCAAAAGCGTTTGAAGATTTGGTTCCAAGATTCATCTGGCTTACCGCGGCGATATTTACGCACCTGTACATAACAGCCGTGAATAAAGATCGCAATCGCAAGATAACCAAATGCATAGAATAGATAGATTGCCTTCGGGTCAAAGTCCTGGAAGAGTATTCGAGTGATTTGTGTAGGATCTGTCATTGTTATCACCTGTTTCTGAATGAATGAGTTCCATTAGCCCATGGGCAACTTGTAACTTGTATGTCGGGATTAATGCGTTGAAGTAAGGTCGGCGAGCTTGTGCTGCCGACCTTACACTCATCAGGCGTTAAACTTTGTACTCAATCTTGAAATTACCACCTGGCATATGCGGCGTGCCCCATGCGATGGTTTCACGCTTGTATGGGATGGCAATTTGTGGGTTTGCTTCTTCAATTTCACGGGCCACGCGGTGACCCGTAAATGTTGCATCAGCAATCAAACGAGGCGCTTCAGCATCACCAATCAGGTAGATACCTTTAATGTCGTTCTCAGCCCACTCAGATTCACGCGCTTTTAGCTCATTCCAAAGCGTGCACTCTGAATGACGGCCTGTCACCAGCACCAGGGAATCAAACTCAATCCAACGATGCGAGGTATTGGCATCACGAGGAGAAACGCCTGGGCCACGGTAAGTACGCTTGGAACCATCACCCCAGATGTTGTAAATTTCCATACGGCCCGGTTCGATGCGTGAGCAGAAGTGATCGCCCAGCTCCTCAACATGCAGTTCGTGCAAACGACGCATCATGTTTGGATATTCCAGCGTGAAGTGCATGTAGTTAGCCAGGTGCACGCCAGAAACGATGGTTACTTCGTGACCTGCTGTCGCCAGCTTCTCAGCCAGGCTAGGAGCCATGAAATAAGTATCCGCATTCAGGATCACAACGCGCTTACCAATTTTCTTCTTGCCTTCCATGACTTGCTCTGGTGTCAGTTGATCTGGCAAGGAAGCATCTGCCCCGGGAATTGGGTCATGCGTCAGGCAGTTGGTACCATCGGTATTCCAGCGCGCACCGGTAGCGATGATGACTTTGTCAGCACCATATTGCAGCACGTCGTCAGCCGTCATTGGTTTTTGACCCAATGCCAATTGGCTTTCTTTATTCTTCTTCAGCAACTTGGTGATTTGTGTTTCACGATAGTCACGGTGATAGCTCCACTCACCCAAACCTGGCAGCGCTGCCACCTGGTTCAAGTGACCACCGATTTTCTCTGCGGTATCGGTCAAGTGCACGGTATAGCCACTTTCCATCAACACGCGGGCGGCTTCAGAACCGGATGGACCAGCACCCACGATCAATACAGAATCTTTGTTCTTAGTTTGACGGAATTTCTCTGGATGCCAACCACGACGGTACTCTTCACCTGCTGTCGCATTCTGCGTACAAATCATTGGAGGACCACCGATTTCCCAGCGGGAAATACACACATTACAACCGATACACACACGGATATCGTCATAACGACCCTGCTCAACCTTTTGTGGCAAGAATGGATCAGCAATCGAAGGGCGTGCGCAACCAATAATGTCGGCATAACCTTTGGTGACGATTTCGATCATTTTTTCAGGATCAGTATAGCGACCAACGCCTAGTACAGGCTTTTTGGAAACCTGCTTGACCAGCTTGACCCAAGGGATGGTATGACCTTGTTGGTAGAAACGTGAAGGTCCTGCATCTTCACCCCACTCAGCAATATCGCCAATCGTGATATCCCACATATCGACCAGTGAGTCAGCCATTTCAACAAATTTCTGGCCATCCACTTCAGCTTCGATTTGACCTGGGCCATACACAGTATCCACGCCAAAGCGTGTCGCAATGGCACAATCCGAACCCACGGCATGCTTCACTTTTTCCAGTGTTTCCAGCCAAAAACGCGCACGGTTCTCCAATGACCCACCGTATTTATCGGTACGTTTGTTGTAGTAAGGATTCAAGAATTGCAGTGGCAAATAAGAGTGCGCACCGTATACGTAGACAATGTCAAAACCCGCGTCACGGGAACGCTTGGCTGCATCAACGTAGAACTGCTGTACCTGGGCGATATCGCTCAAATCCATTTCTTTACAGTAGGACAGCGTTTCGAACTCTGAAGCATATTGGCTAGGGCCACGTGGGGTCGCGCGTGACTCCATGTTAGGTGCGTGTGCACCGCCGTACCATAACTCGACCCCGGCCAACGCACCGTACTTATGCACTTCGTCGGTCATGGCTTTCAAGTTGCGCACATCGCCTTCGTCCCAGATACGTGCGGACAAACGATGCGTATCATCAGACTCAGGGTTAATAGAACAATATTCAGTGTTTAGAGCAGCCCAACCACCTTCAGCTTTAACCGAACGGTGTGCAGATTGAAAGCCAGGCTTATCGGATCCAGCACCGATACAATGCGGTACTTGGTAAAAGCGATTGCGTAATGTTTTGGGGCCAATTTGTATTGGCTCAAACAAAATGTCATGTTTAGGATCGCGTGCCATTTTATAAGTGTCTCCTTGAAATTTATGGGATCAAACTATGTGTCATTTTCATAGTGATACCCAGGAGAGACAATTACACTCATGGCTTACTACTTAGGTGTTACTCAGTAGCGCTTGACTTTTAAGCATGCAATGCTGGTGAAAATATTGCTTTAAACTTTGCGCATCAGAGGGGTTAAAGTTGATCGGTATACCAGACCACAAGAATGGCAACGGCAATGGTGACGTAAGGCAGGTGCTCGAAGAGTTTTGTATATCTTGGCCGATTCACTTGTACCTGCATGTCGCTTAGCAACTGCGTCGGGAATACGCCTTTATCTTCAAAATAATGGCGGTAAATGAATAAGGGCACGATGAGGGAAGAAAAGAAGAGCCCAGTCCTTAACGTGCCCTCGCCCCAAATTTCCGTACCCATCCCCATGATGACCAAGTTGAGGTAGCCAAGCAGCACGCCTGCGCCCATCAAGATATTTGGTGTTTTATAAGGCCGCTCCCAATGCGGCCTGTCCATGCGATGGATCCAGCCGGCATTCAACACCAGAAAATGATAGATGATATACGCCACGTTGGAAGCCGCTAGCACAAACACATAATCCGACATCATGAGCAGGATGAGGTTATAGGAAAGGTCTGTCCACATCGCCCTGGTCGGCGAACCATTCTCATTGACCACAGATAAATACTTGGGCAACAAACCATCCACTGAGGCTTGGTAAAGTGTTCTGGCCGAACCTGACATGGTGGTCATAATCGCCAGAAGCAAGGTGATGATGAGCATCACCACCATGATATTGGCGATGATTGCGCCGCCACCGACAATCGAAGCCAGCGCACTGGCCACCCCATTCCCCTTATAAATATTGGCAGCGAGCATGCCGTCGTACATGGCCGGTGACTTCACTTCCCCTGCATCCCCGATCACAGCAGGCACCACCAACTCCCCTAGCCCCAAGTGACTTTGAAACGCAATCGGCACCAAGGTAAACACGGCCATACAGAGCAATGCGGAATAGACAATCGCCTTGAAGGTATCCGCCTTGGGATCCTTAAACTCACGCGTGTAGCACAACGCCGTTTCAAACCCATAAGTGGACCATGCTGCTACAAATAATCCGCCAGCCATCAGCTTCCAGCCATCCAGATTCCAGTCGCCATCTATGACATTGCCGTCCATGTCGTATGCTAATGGCGTGAGCGGAAAGAAATGTTCGCTGGCCAGGTCGCCAGTGACAAAAGGCACCAGTCCAATCAACAACAATGGGATGAGCGCCACTAACCCCAACACCATGGTGGTGCTGACTGAGCGTAAAATACCACCGTGCTGCACGGCGAACACCAGCAATAGAAAGGTGGCGCCCAGAATGAAGGTTGCATTGATTCTCAGGCTGAGGCCCGCCTTGATCGTACTTAAATCCAGCAACGTGATTTGCCAGGTATTGATCAGCGAGTTTGCATCAAACAGGATGCTTAACGAGTAGCCTGCGGCTAAACCTGAGCCAATCGCCAGTACCGGCGACCAGGCGGCCCAGTTACACCATACATTCAATGTAGCAATAAACTTGCTGTAGCGTATCCAGGCAACCGCACTATGGATGGACAACCCGCCAGACTTATGTGGGAACAGTCCGGCAATCTCCGCATAAGTAAAAGCCTGGATAAAACCAAAGCTAATCGAGACCATCCACACCAGCCAGGCCGGCTTACCGACGGTTGCCGCGACAGCGCCTAGGGTGAATAAGACCAGCCCCGGCACCCCGCTTGCAATCCAAAAGGCGCCCTTCCAGCCAATGCCTCTATGCAAACCAGTTTTGGCTGCTGGTGCCTGACTGGCGAGATCAGCCGCTACGGAATGATCAGAAGAGGATAAAGTCACGGTGAGGGGCCCAATAGGCGATGCTGGCGATCAGAACCATCTGCGTTTTTTGGTTTATTTAGCGTGTGAAAAACTCAAATCATACCGCTTTCTGCCAACTGTCCCTAGTCACGAAATCGGTAACACTTAAACCAAAGCCAGACATACTGGGCATTTTGCGCGGCTCAGCCATCAAGTGCATATTCAAAACTCCCAAATCTCTAAGTATTTGTGCACCAATCCCATAATCTTTGAGCGTATGCTGGTTGTTTGATGGATAAGCCGCTGAGTGAATTGCATTGATAACATCTCCATTTTTCTCTTCACGCCTTAACATCACAATCACCCCTTCGCCGACCTGACTGATTTTGCGCATCGCATCAGGCAAGCTCCAGCTATGGTGCTTGCTACTCGCGTCCAATACGTCCAGCACAGACAAGGGCTCATGCACTCTGACTAATATACTTTTCTCTTTATTCATCGTGCCTTTCACCAAGGCCAAATGCAGTTCATTCGCCAATGACTCTTGATACGCAATAAGCTGAAAGGGGCCATAAGGGGTTTCAATGAGCCGCTCGGCGACACGCGATACCAGGCATTCTGTTTGGCTTCTGTAACTAATCAAGTCTGCGATCGTGCCAACCTTCAGGTCAAATTGCGCCGCAAACTCCAAAAGATCAGGTAAACGTGCCATTTCGCCATTATCTTTGAGGATTTCACAAATCACGGCAGAGGGGTCCAGATTTGCCAGCCTGGCGATGTCACATCCAGCTTCAGTATGACCTGCGCGTACCAACACCCCTCCACTCTCGGCAATGAGTGGGAAGACATGCCCGGGGCTCACAATATCCAATGGTTTTGCATGTGCCTGTACAGCGGTTTTAATCGTGTGCGCCCTATCAGCCGCTGAAATACCCGTGGAAACCCCTGCTGCGGCCTCAATAGAGGCCGTGAAGTTGGTGCCCATTTTTGTGCCATTACGGGACACCATCGGGCTGAGGTTGAGCTGTCGCCCACGTTCAGGTGAAATCGTTAAGCAAATCAAACCACGCCCATGCTTAGACATGAAGTTAATCGCCGCCGGAGTCACATGCTCAGCCGCCATCACCAAGTCGCCTTCATTTTCCCTATCTTCATCATCCAGCAGGACAACCATGCGACCGGCCCGGATCTCTTCGATAATCTCAGTAATGGGACTAATGAGCTTTCTGGTTTTTTTATAAGTGACAGAGGCCTTGACTGATGTAGTCTGGTTTAACAAAGCACTTTCTACCGGAATATTCATGATTGCCCTCCTACAGGTCCTGGCTCGTAATACAGGCGTACGCCGAATGATTGTGAATAGACTCAAAGTTTTCACACTCAACAACAAAACTCTTGATACGGGCTTCCTTGTAAAAGGCCGTGGCAATATCCCGCACCATGTCTTCGACAAACTTAGGGTTGTCGTAGGCGAACTCCGTCACATATTTCTCGTCAGGTCGTTTTAACAACCCATACAGTTCAGAAGACGCCTGCATTTCTACTAAACGGATGACATCTTCGACCCACATCAATGTATTGAAAGACACCGTCACCGTCACATGGGAGCGTTGATTGTGGGCACCATAGGCAGATATCTTTTTTGAGCAAGGGCAGAGGCTAGTTACTGGGATCAGTATCTTGACTTTGACGTCATGCCCGGCCTCTGAAATCTCACCGATAAAGGTAACATCGTAATCAAGCAGACTTTTGACGCCAGAGACGGGTGCAGCCTTATTCACAAAGTAGGGAAACGCCATTTCAATATAGCCAGTTTTAGCTTCTAGCCTGAGAGCCGTTTCATGTAGAAGCATGTAAAAACTCTCTAGCGAGATTTCACGCTCAATATGATTAAGAATCTCGATGAAACGGGACATGTGCGTCCCCTTAAAGTGTTGCGGCAATTGCACATACATATTCAACAGTGCAATCGTTCCTTGGGCATCACCAGACTTATCTTTAACTTTAACCGGATGACGAATCGCCTTAATACCAACTTTATCGATCGCTAACTGACGACCATCAGCAAGGTTTTGAACATCTTCTATGGGTAATGGGAGTGGTGAATTCAAAATAATGCTCTTTTCTCAATCAAGTGATTGTCAGTGACGAGGTCTTCATTGCTCTCATAACCATTCCTGTACACCCTCAAAAAAATGGGGAGGCCAACTGGCATTAGCCTCCCCTCATAGTGCAAGTTCAACTCGGATGTGAGGGGAAATCAGGTTATTTCTGAACTTGAGATTGAATTTTCAAACTTGTGAGCAACCATGACAATTGTCATTAAGGATTACTCCGTAAGGATTACTTAAGTCTTATACGTCAGGATTGATTAGGCGGGATAAAAAGAGTGAGCAGAAACGAAACATTCCACGTAATAGGCCATTACGTGGAATGTGGATCAGGAGGTGAAACTTGAAGCGTTATTACAGAGGCGCACGTTGGCCAGTGAAGAAACCAACCGCTTTATCCGGTGTGCTGAAAGTCACATTGCTGCCTGCTGGGAAATACAATACATCACCCACGGTTGCAGTCACTTTTTGACCTGTGTCATCAGAAATGATGAAAGTGCCTGCCACTACGATTTTCATTTCTTCGTAATCATATGAGTAGCTTAATTCATTACCGGCATGCAGGTGGAAGAAACCAGCACAGATGGTTTTGTCTTTATCTTGAGAGACGAATGTATCGCCCAGGAAAGCTGGTACATTCGGCACATTCATTGAAGGCTGGTCATCTTTAATAGCCTGTTTTTTAAATTGAAACGGTTTACTCATTACAGTTCTCCTTTGGGGTTACTTGAAAAGTGTTTGTATTAAATCGCTTTCAAAATGAACCGACAATTACACCTAAGGGGTACTCTCAAAGAAGCATAAGCAAGAACGTGCTGTTGAATCGAACAGGATGGCTTTGACCGGCACGTAAATAGAGAGCAAGGATGGACGGCATGACCTGAGTCAAGCCAGCCAGACGAAAAAAGGCCTCCTGCTGATGAGAAAAAGCGCAGGAGGCCAGGGAAAAACCGTATGAATGAAGATTGCGTTAGCGCTTAGAACGTATGCTTTATGTAGCCATAAAACCTGCTTTTATCAAGGTCGTCACCCGATGCATCGACATACCAGCCTTTTTTGGTAATAGAGTGGATGTAGCTAACACCGGCATTCCACCCCTTCGAGCCGGCAAATTCGAATGCGCGACTAATCCCGACTGACATATCCGTGTAGTTGCCAACGCTGTAATTTTCAACCACCTGATGTCCGATGTGAATATTATAGTTGGTATCCGTGGTGGGGACTTTGCCGGTGTAATTGACATCAATGTAGTTTGTTCCTCTGGAGCTACCATGCCCGACAGGCTTTCCTCGGTAGGTGGTTGTGCCAAGAGAATTGGTGTTATACCCGAACCAGTCCGTCAATGCCTGGTAGTACTTCACATTCAAGCCTTTGTAGTCGACCTTTAGAATCATCTCGACCACGTCGGAATTTTCACCTGTAAACGTATAACCTTGGGGATAGGTAAAATTGAAGATCTCGCCAGTGATCGCAAGGTCTTCTGTAATGGCTTTTCTATACCCAACGTAATAATCTGTCTCATAGGTGTTGCCGTAAACCGCATCTCTATGCACAGTCCCGTAACCAAACCCGGCATAAAATCCACTGTCATGCGAATAATCGATGCTCGCATAAAACTGACCGTGTTTTGCGAATGACAAGCCCCTGAACAAGTAATCACTATACGCACCCGCCGTCATCGACCAGTGGTGTGGCGAACTCTTTGCCCCACTTTGCTCTTCGTTATCACGCTGCACGGCCTCTTCAGCCAGTGCTACAGAACTTCCTCCAAACGCCAGGAAGAAGCTACAGACTATGATTCCTTTACTCTTTTCCATGTACTCCCTTTCAAATCGCATATCATATTTTTAATAATTACTTATTACTGACCGATGCCTAAAAGGTGAGGCTATTCGCCAAGATTGATTATTTGAACTACGTTGAATACTTTTATTTTTTGAACTTGTACTCACTTCATCTTTTATTGAATATCCTCAACAACTCCTGGTCGCCATCAGCAAATAAATAGTGCAATGATGCAATTCAACAATAGCGAGGTTATTTTTTTAAATATAGAAAGAACTGGCATGCAGTTGCATTTAGAACTACCGCGATGACTGTGATGCCACTTTTTACTACCACCTGCCGGTTTTTACCATTCCCACTAAGTCTTAATACCTTTGAAGTATTGCCGGGGTGTATTTTTCGAGATAAGTTAACCCTCCTACATAGATCAAGACACTGAGCCTCCTGATAAGAACAAAAATGCTAACCTGCTGAATTTATGAATAAAATCAGAGAGAAGCAAGGCTCACGCAGATGACGGATGTTGTAAATTAGGAGCAGAAACATGGGGAATTGTGACTTTCTTGAACACACTGATAACGTTGCCAGTACAGGCTTCCATTTAATTAATCGTGAGTCTTCTGATGTGATTGAACAAGCAGAGGCTTTGCCTTTCTGGTCACAGGATTACACGCAGCTTGGAAAAGGTGTTTTCTCAGGATCAATCAAGAGCATTCACCACAGCGGCATCCAGATTTTTAGCGAGAGGATGAACCGTGCAGTCGATCAAATCGCCAGCGCGCCCGAAGACTGCTTTGTCATAGGGTTGCCAACCCTGGTTGAGGGGGACTCCACTTGGGGGCTACTACCTGTTAAGCCACGTTCTTTAATCACATTGGGGAAAAACACTGAGCTGTATTTCAGAACCTCTGCCAACTCTGAAATCATCGCCGCGGTGATTCCAATCAGCAGAATGCAGGCGTTCGCGCAGAAAATTGAATGGTCAGGATTTGAGGATGCAATCGGCACCATCAAACCCGTAGAAATGCTACACAACGAAGCCTCTGGTCTATTATTGAAGACTCTCATGTATGGGCTTCACTCCGTCTATGAGAACGCCAACAAAGTGCACTTAAATGAAAGCTGGACAAATTATGAAGAGGATTTACTAGCCTCCTCCATGCATGCCCTAATGCTAGCCAGCAGAAATGTCCACCCGTTCTATTTTGATCACAAAATTCCGAGATATATCGTCAATCGCGTCCGGCATCTCACCATATCCAGAGATGGCTTTCCATTAAGCATAGATGAAATATGCGACCATTTGCGTATCAAGCGTAGAACGCTGAACTCAGCATTTGCGCGCGCATTGGGCATTACGCCATTAACATATATGCGTAACCTCAAACTCCACAAAGTACGGATGGATTTAATCACCTACCCAAGTGAGAAAGTGAGTATCTGCGAAACGGCCGCAAGATGGGGGTTTGTTCATATGAGCCTTTTCTCAAAATACTATAAAGATCTTTTTGGAGAGTACCCTACGCAGACATTACAGCGAGTGAGATCAAACTAGGTTTCTACAAAGTTAGTGGCGATTCATATGGCTGAGCCAATTTTGGATGAGCCCAAATCACATCCTATTCTTTATAAACATTTTTTCGATGCCAAAAATAAAAAAGCCCTGTAAAAACAGGGCCCTATCTAATTTAAATCAACAATATTTATTATGGTGTCGATCAGAATGGGATATCGTCATCAAAATCGTCAAAATTACCGGCTGGCTTACTCGCTGGGGCAGGCTGGAATGCATTACGGTTACCACCGCCCGCATTATTACCGCCACCCATAGCTGGCTGACGCGCAGGCGCCTGGTTGTAATCGTCCATGCCGCTACCGCCCTGCTCCATATCGCCGCCTTCATAAGGCGCGCTACCACCTTCGCGGCCAGTACCCAGCATTTGCATCTGGTCAGCCACGATTTCGGTGCTGTAACGGGTGACGCCATCTTTTTCCCATTTGCGGGTTTGCAAACGGCCTTCGACATACACCGGGCGGCCTTTTTTCAGGTATTCACCGGCGATTTCAGCCAAACGGCGATACATGACAATGTTGTGCCATTCAGTTTTTTCCTGGCGTACGCCGGATTTGTCTTTCCAGTTTTCGGTGGTGGCGATGCTGAAGTTAGCCACGGCCTCGCCGTTTGGCATATAGCGCACTTCCGGGTCACGCCCCAGATTACCCATCAAAATCACTTTATTGACTGATGCCATGGTGTCACTACTCCCCTATTCTATTCATGATTGCTTGCGACAATGCCGCCTGAAATTCTTTGCTGCGCTGATTTTCCAATTTTACCATGAGCATGGTTTCTGAAGGAATGGCGACCACTTCATACACGCCTTCCATGGCACGGATATCCTGCACCAGGATGGCGGCTTGTTCGTCATTATACCCTTGTATATGAAACATTTTTGTTTTGACACTGGGTGGTGCCTGCATGCCAAGCGCCAGACCAAACCAGATCACCATCAAGGCAGCACAGAAGACAAATACGGTGGGGCTGCCATAGCTGTGTGATAACCAGCCGCCTAGCGCTGCGCCCAAAAACATGCCGAATGATTGCGCGGTATTGTGGATCCCCATCGCCGTGCCTTTGGCCGCCACCGGCGCCATTTTTGAAATCAGCGACGGCAAAGAGGCTTCGAGCACATTAAATGCAACAAAGTATGAGAACAGCGTCGCCACAATGCCCCATAAGCTATTCAGGCTGAACATAAAAGCGATTTGCGTCAGCAACATGAGGCCAACTGCACTGATAAACACCGGTTTCAGTTTGGCTTTTTTCTCGGCATAAATAATGGCAGGCACCATGAGGATAAATGACAGCACCAACACCGGCAGGTAGATTTTCCAATGGGTATTTTCATTCATGCCTGTGCTGTGCTTAATGGCAAACGGCACCACCATAAACATGGCCATTTGTGCGCCATGCAGGCAAAAAGTGCCAAAGTTCAGGCGCAATAATTGGGTGTCACGCAGTACTTCACGAATCTTGGCCGGTGCGGCCTGCGCATCGGAGTGAAAGTGCGCATGCAAGGGCTCTGGCACAGCAAACTTCACTACGGCAATGGCTAAAATAGATAACACGGCGGTTAACCAGAAAATGCCCGACACCCCTATCCATTGATTCAAAATCGGCCCCGCCACCAACGACACGGCAAACGTGACGCCGATAGTGGCGCCTATCATGGCCATGGCTTGTGTGCGGTGCTCTTCACGTGTGGAGTCTGCCACCAGCGCGGTGACCACGGCAGAAATCGCGCCCGCGCCCTGAATCGCACGGCCGACAATCACCATGTAAATATCTTGCGCGGTGGCGGCAAACACACTGCCCACCGCAAACATGATCAAGCCCAGGTAAATCAGCTTTTTGCGGCCAAAACGGTCAGATGCCATGCCAAATGGCAACTGAAAAATCACCTGCATAAAGCCATAGGCGCCAAGTGCCAGGCCGATGAGTGCGTGGTTATCCCCGCCCTGCAAAGTTTCAGCATAAATCGCAAAAATAGGCAGGATCAAAAACATGCCCAACATACGCAGCCCGTAGATAGACGCCAAGGCCGCAGTGGCACGCGTTTCTATTCGGGTCATTTTTTCGGAGAACTGCATGAATCTGTAAGAAAACTTGGCTTAATTTTGAATAATTGCGTATATTATCAGGTTGGCTGTCTGTTCGTGAAAGTATCATGGAATTTATCAAAATTCGCGGGGCGCGCACCCATAATCTGAAGAACATCAATCTGGATATTCCGCGCAACCAACTGGTGGTGGTGACCGGCCTCTCCGGCTCCGGAAAATCTTCACTGGCCTTTGATACGCTCTACGCAGAAGGGCAGCGCCGCTATGTCGAAAGTTTATCGGCCTATGCCCGCCAGTTTCTGGCTCGCATGGACAAACCTGATGTCGACCTGATTGAAGGCTTATCGCCGGCGATTTCCATCGAACAAAAATCCACCTCGCACAACCCGCGTTCTACCGTGGGCACCGTGACTGAAATTCATGACTACCTGCGTTTGCTCTATGCGCGTGCCGGGGACCCTGAGTGTCCGGATCATGGCATCAAACTCGAAGCGCAAACCGTCAGCCAGATGGTGGACAGCATCCTCAAACTGCCCGAAGACACCAAATTGATGATTCTGGCGCCCGTGGTGTCTAACCGCAAAGGCGAGCAGCTCGATTTATTCGATACCCTCAAAGCACAAGGTTTTGTACGTTTGCGCATTGATGGCAAGGTCTACGAAATGGACAGCCTGCCGCAACTGGCCAAAACGACCAAACACAGTGTGGACGTGGTAGTGGACCGACTCAAAGTGCGCGAAGATATGAAACAGCGTATTGCTGAGTCATTCGAAACCGCCCTGAGACTGGCCGATGGCAAAGCGATTGCCCTGGAAATGGATAATGAAAAAGAACATCTGTTTTCAGCCAAATTCTCCTGCCCGGTATGTGATTACTCACTAGTCGAGCTAGAGCCACGTTTATTCAGCTTTAACAACCCCATGGGTGCCTGCCCCAAATGTGACGGCCTCGGCCAGGTCACGTTTTTTGACCCCAAGCGCGTGGTAGCTTTTCCGCATTTGTCACTCGCCAGCGGCGCCATTAAAGGCTGGGACAAACGCAACCAGTTTTACTTCCAGATGCTGGCCAGTTTAAGCCAGCATTACAGCTTTGACCTGGAAGCGCCGTTTGAGAATCTGCCGGAAGAGACCCAGCAAATTCTGCTGTTTGGCTCTGGCCGCGAACAAATCACCTTTAAATACCTCAATGAACGCGGTACGTTTTTCAGCAAGTCGCACACCTTTGAGGGCATTATCAACAACCTGCAACGGCGCTACCGCGAAAGCGACTCCACTGCAGTACGTGACGAACTGGCCAAATACATCAACGCGACCAGCTGCCCGGATTGTGCAGGCACACGTTTGCGCCGTGAAGCGCGTCACGTCAAAGTCGGTGACCGCAACATTCACCAGATTTGCGAAGTGCCGCTAAAACAAGCGCTACACTTTTTTGAAACACTGCAACTCAGCGGCCAAAAGCTGGCCATTGCTGACAAAATTGTCAAAGAGATCGAGAACCGCCTGAAATTCCTGACCAATGTCGGCCTGGATTATTTGTCACTGTCGCGCTCGGCAGAAACCTTATCTGGTGGCGAAGCGCAGCGTATCCGCCTGGCATCACAAATTGGTAGCGGCCTGACCGGCGTGATGTATGTGCTGGACGAACCTTCGATTGGCTTGCACCAACGCGACAACGACCGCTTACTGGAAACCCTGAAGCGCCTGCGCGATATCGGCAATAGCGTCATTGTGGTCGAACATGATCAAGATGCGATTCAACTGGCTGATTTTGTTGTCGACATAGGCCCTGGGGCTGGTGAGCATGGCGGCAATATTGTTTCTTTTGGCACACCAGCCGAAATTGAGGCCGATCCCAATTCACTCACCGGGCAATATATCAGCGGTAAAAAACAGATCACCTTTAAATTGCCGCGCACCCAACCTGACCCTGCGCGTTGGATCAAACTGAACAATGCCACCGGCAATAACCTGAAAAATGTCAGCGTCGAAATCCCGGTTGGACTGCTCACTTGTGTCACCGGCGTCTCCGGTAGTGGCAAATCCACGCTGATCAACGACACGCTCTATCGCGTAGTGGCCACACATTTGTATGGCAGCACCACCGAAGCGGCGCCACATGAAAGCATCGACGGCCTGGAGTTCTTTGACAAAGTGGTTGATGTTGACCAAAGCCCGATTGGTCGCACCCCGCGCTCCAATCCGGCCACGTATACCGGCCTGTTCACTCCTATTCGCGATTTGTTTGCCAGCGTGCCTGAAAGTCGTGCACGTGGTTATGGCCCTGGCCGCTATTCATTCAACGTCAAAGGTGGTCGCTGCGAGGCATGCCAGGGCGATGGTGTACTGCGCGTAGAAATGCACTTTTTGCCGGACGTGTATGTGCCGTGCGATGTGTGCAAAGGCCAGCGCTATAACCGTGAAACACTGGAAATTCAGTTTAAAGGCAAAAATATCCACCAGGTACTGGCCATGACCGTGGAGCAGGCGCACCAGTTCTTTAATGCGCAACCGGTCATAGAACGCAAACTGAAAACCCTGCTGGATGTGGGCCTGGGCTATATTACGCTGGGGCAATCGGCCACTACGCTGTCGGGTGGTGAAGCACAACGGGTCAAGCTGTCACTGGAGCTGAGCAAGCGCGATACGGGCCGCACGCTGTATATTCTGGATGAACCAACTACTGGTTTGCATTTTGCCGATATCCAGTTATTGCTGGATGTGATTCACAGACTGCGCGATTCCGGCAATACAGTGGTGATTATTGAGCACAACCTGGATGTGATTAAAACGGCTGACTGGCTGATTGACATGGGGCCTGAGGGCGGTGATGGTGGCGGTGTGGTAGTTGGCGTAGGCGCGCCTGAGGAACTGGCAAAAAATACGGCCAGTTATACTGGCCGTTACCTCATACCCTTATTAAAACATCTCGCTGTCAAGGGCTAGGTCAACATGCAACCGGTCCCCGAGATGCGCCGTCATTTGACAGTGCATCCAATACGGATGTGGTAAAGCCACATACATATATTTATATAAAACATTGTATGTGGCGGTATGAGGGTTTAATAGCTTAAACAAGCCCTTAAAATCAGGGTATTTTCACCAATCGCATGCGCGCCTGTATGGTGCCAGCGTGACGACTCAGGTAACGTGTGCTGCGATGTACATCATAAAAGCGTGGATTCGGGATCATGGCTGCCAACCTGGCAGCCTCTGCTGGTCCAAGTGATCTGGCATTCCCATGAAAGTAATGACGCGAGGCCGCTTCGGCACCAAACACACCATCGCCCCACTCAATCACATTCAGGTAAATTTCCAGAATACGGCGCTTGGTCAATAACTTTTCTAGCATAAAGGTGATGACCGCCTCTTGCGCTTTGCGCCAAGGCGTCCGGTGGCCGGATAAAAACAAGTTCTTAGCCAATTGCTGGCTGATGGTGGAACCACCCGCCACAATTTTGCCTTTTTTCAGGTTTTTCTCGAATGCGGTTTCTATGCCCACCCAGTCAAATCCTTCGTGGTCGACAAACTTGCTATCTTCGGCTGCAATCACAGCGCGCTTTAAGTGGTTGCTGATTTTTGCATAGGGCACCCATTGCTGCTGCAACTTTGCATCAGGGTGACTTTCCTGCATGACTTCGAGGCGTGCTTCCATAAACGCGGTTGAGGTCGGGTTATGCTCAATCCACCATAACACATGTAATAGCACCCATACCTGATACAGGCAAATCCACAGCAGCAAGAGGCCAAAAAACAGTTTAATGGCTTGTTTCATCGTGAGAAACCTAGGACTGACGCAAAGACTGGATCACAGAAGCAGTGTCTGGACGCAAACCATGCCACAGATAAAACGCTTCGGCCGCCTGTTCTACCAGCATGCCCAAGCCATCTGCCACGCGCGCCCCTGCAGCCCGCGCCTGCTGCATAAAGGGCGTGTCTCTACCATACATCATGTCGTAGGCCAGCGTATGTTGCTGGAATACCAGTGCTGGAATTTGCAATGCACTATCGGTTAACCCAGCTGAGGTAGCATTAATCACCACGTCATAGCCTTGCGATAAGTCGGCAAATGCCTGCACCTGCAATGTGACCTTTGTACGATCAGCGTCTGCTGCAAACCGATCCGCCATGGCCTGCGCTTTATCCAGGCTGCGATTAGCAACGGTCAGTTGCAAAGGCTGCTGTTCAAGCAAAGGCAACACCACGCCTTGCGCAGCACCACCTGCACCAAGCAACAATATGGTTTTGCCAGCCAAGCGTGTTTGCTGATGTTTGAGGATGTCGTTAACCAGGCCGCAGCCGTCAGTATTGTCACCAAGTAACTGCGAAGCTTTGAAGCTTAAAGTATTCACCGCGCCTGCTGCCTGCGCCCGCGCAGATAAGTCCTGGCAGGCATCAAAAGCCTCAAACTTAAATGGCACCGTCACATTGGCGCCCACATAACCGTCGGCTTGCAAGCGCGCAATCGTTGCAGCAAAGCCATCCAAAGGCGCCAGCACCTTCTCGTAAACGATGGATTTATTGAATTGCTGTGCAAAGGCCTGGTGGATCAATGGCGATTTGCTATGTTCGATTGGATGACCAATCACTGCATACTTTTCAACGGTCATACGCGGCAAAGCTTCATTTGTCTAAAGTGATTGATACAGCGTTAATTAGTCCACGGCAGGCCAGCATGCTTCCAGCCGTTAATCAAGGTTCTTTGCTTCAGCGCATTGGCCTCGCCTTCAAAGCCTTCAATCATATTATAAGCATTGCTATAGCCCAGTTGCTGCGCCAACAACGCCGCATTATGACTGCGTCCGCCTGTACGACACATAAAAATCACGGTGCATGATTTATCCACTTGCGCTTGCAATTGTGCAGCAAACTCGGCATTTGCCACCATGCCAGGGTAAAACGCCCACTCTACATGGGTCGCAACAGGCACACGCCCGACCAACTCCAACTCCGCGCGTGAGCGTACATCGACCAACACCGCTTCGCTATTCTGGCTAATCAATGCGTAGGCTTCTTGCGGCGTCACCGCACCCGCATATGACAAGCCAGTTTGTGAGGCGCGGGCATGGGCCTGAGTTAAGATATTTTCTACGCTTTCCAAATCACACCTTCATTCATTCACACAAGGACTAAAACGGCGAGTATACCCGCGAAAGCAAGTCAAAATCACAATGCACAATTTTGGTGCTCAATTTGTTGCATTGCACACAAATAGTGCATGATGTTTTTATAATTTTATGTAAGATACCCCTTAACCATGCAAAATGGTTATTTTGGCGTGGCATGCTTCCTGCTAATATTACACATTGAGATTTCCTGGGATTCGGTCATCCGGCTGAATTCCAACTATCCATTGTTTGACACTTGCTCACGTTACGGGACATCCGCAACATGCCCCGCTTTTTGCGTGTGCAACTTAAAATTTAGACCTTGATCATTGAGGAGAATGTAATGTCCGTTGCAAACGTAATGAAATTGGTTGCAGAAAACGACATCAAATTTGTTGATTTCCGTTTTACCGATACCAGAGGTAAAGAGCAGCACGTGACTGTGCCAGTTTCTCACTTCGACGAAGATAAATTTACTGAAGGCCATGCATTTGACGGCTCTTCCATCGCTGGATGGAAAGGCATTCAAGCCTCTGACATGCAACTGATGCCTGATGCAAGCACCGCATACATTGACCCGTTTTTTGACGAGCCAACATTGGTTTTAACCTGTGATGTTGTTGACCCTACAGATGGTAAAGGTTACGACCGCGACCCACGTAGCTTGGCGAAACGCGCTGAAGCCTACCTGAAATCCAGCGGCCTGGGCGACACAGCCTACTTCGGTCCTGAGCCAGAGTTCTTCATTTTTGACAGCGTACAATGGGATGCCACCATGGGTGGTAGCTTCGTTAAGATCAACTCCGAAGAAGCAGCCTGGTCATCAGGTGAAAAATTCGAAGGCGGCAACACAGGCCACCGTCCAGGCGTTAAAGGCGGCTACTTCCCAGTGCCTCCAGTCGACTCATTGCACGACATCCGCTCTGCGATGGTGATGACACTGGAAGAGTTGGGCGTGCCTGTTGAAGTGCATCACCACGAAGTGGCGACTGCTGGTCAATGTGAAATCGGTACTAAATTTGCAACATTGGTACAACGTGCTGACTGGACACAAATCCTGAAATACGTAGTGACCAACACCGCGCACGCTTACGGTAAAACTGCAACCTTTATGCCTAAACCAATGTTTGGCGATAACGGTTCTGGTATGCACGTGCATCAATCCGTATGGAAAGATGGCAAAAACCTGTTTGCAGGTAACGGCTATGCTGGTTTGAGCGATTTCGCCCTGTACTACATCGGCGGCATCATCAAACACGCGCGCGCATTGAACGCGATCACTAACCCAGGCACTAACTCATACAAGCGCCTGGTGCCACATTACGAAGCACCGGTAAAACTGGCTTACTCTGCTAAAAACCGTTCTGCTGCGATCCGTATCCCATTCGTACATTCAGACAAAGCACGTCGTGTTGAAGCTCGCTTCCCAGACCCGATTGCCAACCCATACCTGGCTTTCTCAGCTTTGCTGATGGCTGGCCTGGACGGCGTTCAGAACAAAATTCACCCAGGTGAACCAGCGACAAAAGACTTGTACCATCTGCCACCAGAAGAAGATGCATTGATTCCAACCGTGTGTTCTTCATTGGAGCAAGCGCTTGAGTACCTGGACAAAGACCGCGAGTTCCTGACACGCGGTGGTGTGTTCACTGATGACTGGATTGACTCTTACATTGCATTAAAAATGGAAGAAGTTACCAAATTGCGTCAAACACCACACCCTGTTGAGTTTGGTTTGTACTACTCCTGCTAATCGCAAGAGACGCACCAAAACAGGGCAGCTTAGGCTGCCCTGTTTTTTTATGCACACTCAGCATCGTCAACCTTTTGCAGTAAACACACGTTGATAACCTCAACAATCTACTCTAAACTATTGCCATGAAAAGACTTTTTTACGTTCTCGCTTTTGTACTGGCATCAAGCAGCTGCCTGGCGGATATCTACAAGTATACGGACAGCAATGGTGTGACCACGTACACCAATATCAAGCCAGAAAGTCACAGCAAAGCAGAATTGGTCATTAGCGGCCCAAAAACGGCGGAGCCACCACCCGTTGCGCGTGAAAAAAAACCTAGCGCAAAAGCCCCCTCTCCGGCTAATTTCCCCAAAGTGGATAACCAGACGCAAAACCAGCGCGACCAAAAACGCCGCGAATTGCTCATGAGTGAATTAGAGCAAGAAAAACAAGCACTTGAACATGCAAAACAGCTCTACGAAGAGGCGCAAAATACGCCCGAAGTCTATAAAGGCGCCAATGGAAAAACCTTTAGAAACGTCGCAAAATACGATGAAAAACTACATGTGATTGAAGCCGAAATTCAGGCCCATGAGCGTAACATCGAGCTACTCAACAAAGAACTTAATCTGTAAACGCACCATTTTGGGAATTCTTTAAACCATTTTTGACACCTGAGTTAGAATTGGCTTGGCTTTTGCTTTAAAACAGGGCGTGATTCACTCTTTTTAACAAGCTTAGGATATGGTTCAAAAATCTCCCCACGGGTTTAGCGGTTTAGAGCACATTGCAACAGCAGTGATTCTGCTCAATAACCAGCTGGAAGTAACCTATGCAAACTCGAGTGCAGAGATACTGTTCGCGTTTAGCGCCAACCAAATTCACGGCCTGCACATTCACGATGTATTCGTGAATTGCGAGATTCTGCAAATGGCGGTCACCAATGCCATACAAACTCAAGGCCCCTTTCGGGAACACGAATTCACGCTGACCACACAACGCGGGCACACCACGGCGGTCACTTGTACCGTCACACCCATTTCAACCACCTTCAACCAAACACCAGAGGACATGCTGATCCTGGAGTTTGTGCAAATGGACCAGCAATTGCGCATTGCGCGTGAAGAACGCATGTTGATTCAACAGCAAGCCAACTCAGAATTATTACGCAATCTGGCACACGAAATCCGCAACCCCTTGGGCGGTTTGCGCGGCGCAGCGCAATTGCTTGAATTCGAGCTGCCACAAGCCAGCCTGAAAGAATACACGCAAGTCATTATCAAAGAGGCGGATCGCCTGCATAGCTTGATGGACAGACTGCTGGCGCCCCATCGCGTACCTAAATACGAGCCGACCAACATTCATGAAGTATTGGAACGCGTACGCAGTTTATTGCTGGCGGAATCCCCCAACCATATCCGCGTCATTCGCGATTACGATACCAGCCTGCCTGAACTGATAGGCGACCGCGAAAAGTTGATTCAGGCGGTGCTGAATATCGCCCGCAACGCCGCGCAAGCCATGCAACAAAGCCAGACGGAAAGCGCAAGTATTACCTTCCGCACGCGTGCAGAACGCCAGATTACACTGGCCAGGAAACGCTACCGCGTTGGTATCCATCTTGAAATTATTGATAACGGCCCCGGCATCCCGGCAGGCATTAAAGAACGTATTTTTTACCCCCTGGTTTCTGGTCGCGAAGGCGGCACAGGCCTGGGGCTTGCCCTGGCGCAAACATTTATTACGCAGCACCATGGCATGATAGATTGCGATTCACAGCCAGGCAAAACAACCTTTCATATATTGCTACCGATTGAAAGTACGCAATTAAAATCATCAGCATAATAATTGACGAGAAATAGCTATGAAACCAATCTGGATCTTAGACGACGACAAATCCATCCGCTGGGTGTTTGAAAAAGCACTGGCACGCACAGACTTTGATTTCAAAACCTTCTCGTCTCCTGCAGAAGCACTGAATGCGCTAAACCGCGAACAACCACAAGTGATTGTCAGCGATATTCGCATGCCTAACGGCTCCGGGTTGGACTTTCTGTCAGAGGTAAAACAGCGCTTCCCGGATATTCCCGTCATTATCATGACCGCTTACTCCGACCTGGAAAGTGCGGTGGCAGCATTTCAGGGTGGCGCCTTTGAATATCTGGCCAAGCCTTTTGATGTCGACCAGGCGATTGAAATTATCAAACGCGCGGTTGAAGAGAGTATGCGGCAATCGGTTGAAGCCATTGAAGATACCGGCCCATCGCCAGAAATTATCGGTCAGGCACCAGCCATGCAAGAGGTGTTCCGCGCCATTGGTCGCTTGAGCCGCTCACATTCAACGGTACTCATCAATGGTGAGTCTGGCAGTGGTAAAGAGCTGGTCGCCAGCGCGCTGCACAGACATAGCCCACGTGCAGACAAACCATTTATCGCGATTAACACCGCAGCGATCCCTAAAGATTTGCTGGAATCCGAATTGTTTGGTCACGAACGTGGTGCGTTTACCGGCGCCGCAGCGGCCAGAAGAGGGCGCTTTGAGCAGGCAGATAACGGCACCTTATTTCTGGATGAAATCGGCGACATGCCTGCAGATTTGCAAACGCGCTTATTGCGTGTGTTATCCGATGGCCAGTTCTATCGGGTCGGCGGCCACCAGCCAATCAAGGTCAATGTGCGCGTCATTGCGGCCACGCACCAGGATCTGGAAGAGCGCGTTAAACAAGGCCTGTTCCGTGAAGACTTGTTTCACCGTTTAAACGTCATCCGCCTGCGCCTGCCGCCTTTGCGCGAGCGCAGGGAAGACATCCCCTTGCTGACCAAGCATTTTCTCGCCCACAGCGCTCAACAGCTAGGTGTAGAGCCCAAACAATTATCCCAAGCGGCCATCAAATACCTGATGTCAGTGAATTGGAGCGGTAACGTCCGCCAACTGGAAAACGTCTGTCACTGGCTCACCGTCATGGCACCTGGGCAGAACGTAGACGTGAATGATCTACCGCCAGAACTGAAAGAGGACACCGGCAAGCATAATACAGGCGGCTCCTGGCAAGAAGCATTGGCACAAGAAGTCACCGATGCACTCAACCGCGGGGAGACCAATATTCTCGACGCCAAAACCAAGGAATTTGAACGCATTCTTATCACGCGCGCTTTGGCTCATACTGATGGCCGCCGCATTGAAGCAGCCAATCAGTTAGGCATGGGTCGCAATACGCTGACGCGTAAGATTCAAGAGCTCGGGATTGATGACTAATTAAAGTGGTTGCTTTTTCACGCGTAACAATGGAAAAGAGCTTTCTTTATTTGCATCAATTTTAGTAATAAAAAACACCTGCGCCAGTCGTGAATCTTGTTTTGTTTCTCCAAAAAACTGATTGGCGCAGTGGTGAATGTAACCTTCAAAAAGAATTAACGAGTTATAGACATTATTAACACGCACAACCTCATCAAACATGTTGTGATAGCTAAAATCTATCGGCTCTTTGCGTTTAAATCGCTCATCATTCTCTTTAATCTGCGTCCAGTATAAGTCTTCATCATAGCGGGCATTCTTTCTGAATAAAGACGTTCCGGAATCAAGCGGCGCATCCGGTGTTAAATAAAGCACTCCAGCAAATACCGTATTCTGATCCTGATGAATCAAGCCATGGACATATCCCGCCTCTACAATCTGAAAACTGGTATTTATTTGCCAACGCATCACATCATGTTCAGGGATATGAAACACACTAATGAGCTTTTTACACACTTTCTCATAGAGAGACTGACTTAAATCTCTAAGCTCTTTTGTTCGACTACCTGGGAAAACATACTCTATATCTTTCATCTCATGACAATAGGTATATTTTTGCGCCAAAGCATACTTTCTGATTTCATCTGGATTCTCATAAAAATCGGAAATCACTGTCACCGGGTAAAGCTTCATAGCTAAAACTTTCTATGTATTTACTCAATAAAAAACGGCAACCGAAGTTGCCGTTTTTCTGACTTTTAATTTAAGCAGTTAAACTGCAATTAAACTAGAAGAACAGGATCGCACCCAGAGAGATGGTTTTTGCTTTCAGATCTGTATCAGCAGCGGTACGGAAGTTTGTATCGTCTTTAGCTACAGAGTATTCAGCAACCAGGTTCAAGTGCTTGGTCAGTGGGTGGTAAGCACCAACAGTCCACATGCTAGCTTTCAACTCGCTCAGGTCTTCGCCACCATTGCCATCTAATGTAGAACGGCCATAAGAAGCAGCCAGCTTAGTACCTACAGTAGGAATAGTGTATGAACCTTGAACGTACCATTGGTCAGAATCACGACGTTTGCCGTTAGCATCGAAACCGTTCAACAGTTGAACTGTTTGGCCGATACCTTTACCTTGACCGTAGTAACCAACCAGACCGAAGTCAGCAAATTTCAGGCTTGTACCGATATCCCATGCAGTTGCACGGTCATCACCAAAGGTTGTAACACCATTGTTCAGGCCAGCAACTTTTTGGCTGATTGCAGAAACCCATACTTTACCAGCCAGATCGCCAGTCCACTCGTAAGAAGCTTTACCTTCGTAAGCAGATTGTGAACCACCACGTTGGTTAGAACCTGATGATGCAACTGTACCGATATCAGCAGCCAATGCATTCCAAGCTTGTGTTACACCAGCTGTGAATTGGAAACCGTTCCAGTTTGGTGAAGAGTAAGCAACTTGTGCTTTCCAGTCAGCATACATGAAACCACGGCCGATACGACCCAATGTAGTTGTGTTGCCAGCCAAAGAACCAGCAGCAGAACCAACGCCCAACAGAGTTTGGTCGTTCAAGATAGCGTCTGAAGCGTAGATGCCCAGATCTTTACCCAGCTTGATAGAACCCCATGAAGCATCACCGAATGTCAAGAATGCTTGACGGTTTTCTTGGTTACCAAAACCACGTGTTTCACTACCATTGTCTTTCGGGTTTTGAATACCAGCTTGCGTTGTTGATGCACCTGGGTTAATGCTGATTGTGAAACCAACATCCAGGTCGTTCTGACGTGTTTTACCAGAAACGCTCAGGTAGTTTGGCAGCAAACCGGTAGTGATGTTGTTTACGCTATCACCGTTTGCAAACTCACCAGCATTTGCGTCGTCGCCGCTGAAGCTAGTGTGAGTGTAGTAAGCGTTTACAACGCCACCGATGTCCAGAGTCCAGTCACCAGCTGGGATAGTGATGCCAGCTTGTGCGCCAGTAGCGGCAGCGAACAGAGCTGCTGCAACTGCAACGTTCAATTTTGTATTCATACGAATCTCCAAAAATGTTGTTTTCACAACTTGTGTAAGGATATTGCTTTTTAAGATGAGCGCAAAAACGCTCATACTCGAGAACTCCTGCGGAATCACTTAAAGCATTTCCAACAAGGTCAGAGCAATTTTTGCAAATGCAGGGCTTTTGGCGCAAGTGAATACGTCAAATTGCTTAGCGCAAGTTTGATTTGTTGCAGAATTGCAACAGTCTGACTAGTTCGGGAAATTGCAAGGTTATGAAAAGGAGCGGTTTTACTAGGCTGTTCAAACTGAATTTATCTAAAAGTTTCTGCTAGGATAGCAATGTTTAACAGTGTCTTTGCTGTCCACACCTTTATATATGATTCTAACCGGGGCTTCTCATGATTTCTGACATTCAGTTATGTAGTCGTTTTATAGATACATTAGACTGGATTTGCCAAGTGCTGATCAGACACTCTGATGACTTCAATGTCGCCCTGGTGAGAATTGCCTATGGGGATGACAACAGCCTGGGCGAGGCTTATGGCGCGCCTGAGGCATTGCGCCAGCTCTCTTCTTTGACACACGATTTGCAGCGTTCATTTAGACGTTCAGACCTGGTCGGCAGGGAAGGCACTGACTTCTGGATTTTATTCCCTTATACCCGCGTCACGGACAATGTATACGACAAGCTCATGGATGTGATTCAAGGCTCCGCGCATGCGAACCTGAATATTGTTGAGCGCGAAATCGCTATTTTTGAATTGCCTGTGATTTACACAAAAGCGCTGGTGAAACCTGATAGCGCGCCTTCTTTATTAAAACATCTCAAAAATAATCAGGCCGAGTTAGCCAGCCACGTGTTTCGACTCGCAAACCTCTAGGCACCTGCCTAAGGCTGTTTGAACGCTTTAATTAAAGTGCGCACCGGCGTTGGCAGTGCAGCTGAAATCGCGTCAGAGAAGGTCAGCCACTGCATATGAGGGGGGAGGACAGGCCGCCGCCCGGTCAGTTGTAATGGTTGCGGCGTAATTTCAAGCTTGAAGTGCGTAAAGGTATGCCACAACACCGGCAGCACTTCCAGCGTTTCAGTTTCCAATCCCAGGTTTTCCTGTACATGCGGCACGGCTATTTGTGTAGAAGATAGTTCAGGCAGACTCCATAACCCTCCCCATATCCCCTGATTGGGCCGCCGTTCCAGCAAAATCTCACCCGCATCCACAATCATGAGCATAGTGACTTGTTTTTCTGGCAATGCTTTGCGCGGCTTAGACGCCGGCAGTTGGGCCACACGCTGTTGTTGATAAGCCTGACACTGATCCTGCATAGGGCAATCATCGCACCGCGGTTTGCTGCGCGTGCAGAAAGTCGCACCAAAGTCCATTAAGCCTTGCACATACGCAGGCAAACCATCATCAGGTAATAACGCTTCAGCAATTTGCCACAGTTTTTTTTCAACTTCGGGCAATCCTGGCCAGCCATCTACCGCATACAACCTGGCCAGCACACGTTTAACATTGCCATCTAAAATGGTCTGGCGCTGATTAAAAGCGAATACACTAATCGCGGCGGCCGTTGAGCGGCCTATGCCCTTCAGTGTCTGGATGGTATCGAAATCTGTTGGAAAAATACCACGATGCTCACGCATGATAGTCTGCGCAGCATGATGCAGATTACGTGCACGGGAGTAATAGCCCAAACCACTCCAATGACGCATGACCTCGTCCTGCTCAGCCTCGGCCAGACTGGCGATGGTGGGAAAACGCTGCATAAAGCGGTCATAGTAGCCAATGACGGCCGAAACCTGCGTTTGTTGCAGCATGATTTCAGACACCCACACGGCGTAAGGGTCACGCGTTTGCTGCCACGGCAAATCATGGCGGCCATACGCCTGTTGCCAGGCGATTAATTTTTCAGCAAACACACTCACAGCTAGAAGTTCAACAGCTTTTTCAAAGCCTTTTGTTTGAGCTGGTCGGCAGGCTTGGCAGGCTCCGTTGTCGTCCCGCTCTCGGATTTGGCTGCATCACCACCCGTGCTATCGCTGGATGACTTACCATTGAGCAATCCTTTTAAGGCATCGGCCTTCGTGCCGCCAAGTTTTTCGGTGAGCGCATCCAGTGCCACAGATTTCGCCAATGCTTGGCCCAGCGCGGCCATATCAATACCAAATTTAGGCGCGGCAAAAGTGCCCGTTATTTTAACCGGCACACCCACGCTACCAAGCTGTTCGGCATCTTTACCACCCTGACCTTTGAGCGAATTGACCAGCGTTGGCTTGGCCAGATAGTTAATCTGTTCTTTGCCGATATCGATATCGCCCTTGCTTTCGCCCTTGGTCAATCGAAAAACTGGCGCCTTCATGGCCAGGTCGTCATTGTGCGCAACACCGTTTTTGATATTAAACGTTGCCGTCAACTCACTAAAGTCTGTTTTTTTGCCTTTATCCGCAGCGGCATCCGACTGGCCTTTGAGCACATTCAGCTTGCCTTTGGCGTCCCGGATCGCGCCAGCCAGATCAAAGCCTTTCACGGCGCCTTCAGCCATACGCAAATCAACCGAGCCGCCCAGTGACTTTTTTAGCGCCGTCACCGTATTACCTTGCGCTGTCACATTTAAATTCAAGTTACCGTTGCCAGACAGCATGTCATTATTAATAGTGTCGACCAGCAACGGGCCGACGGCGATATTTTGCAGGCTTTGCTGAATCGCCAGCGCAGGGGTCGCGCGCGCATCCAGCTTGACTGCGCCGCGCACCGTGCCCTGATAGACATCCACATTCAGCGGATCCAGACTCGCCAGCCCATCTTGTGCTTTTAAACCAATATTGAGGTTTTTAGCTTCTGTTTTGCCATATTTCAACCAGCCCACACGGATACTGCCCTGCGCATTCAGTGCTTTCAAGGCAGACAAATCAATCGGTTGCTCAGTCTTATCGGCCGCTTTGTCAGCAGGTTTGCTTTCATTGGCGCTGGCCGTCGATTGCGGCAAGTAGCGATTCAAATCCAGCTTGTCTATATTGAGGTCAAACGTATATAAAGGCTTGCTGAACTGGCTAACCCCGACATTGCCTTGAATACGCGTGTCATCCAGTTTGACATCCAGGCCTTGCAAGGCGAGCTTTTGTCCATCGGCTTTGATGCCAACATTGAGGCCACTCAAGGTATAGGGACTGTATAAAATCTTGCCGATATTGATGCTGCCATCAAGGAACAAGGTTTTTAACGCGCTCAGGTCGGCAGGTTTATCTGCTTTGGTGCTGGCTTTAGCGCTGCTCGCTGCAACGTCTTTTTTACCACTTACATTGCCGAGCAGTGCGTTCAAGTTCAGAGTATCAGCATGCAGCTTGAAACCAATATGCGGCGTACTGAAACCGGCGACACTCACATCGCCATTCAGTTTGGTTTCCGCCAGCACCAAGTCAAACGTGGTTTTAACCTTCTCTTGCTTCACATTGGCATTGGCTGCCAGTTTGAACTGGCCCTGCATGGCACCATTGGGCAAAGCTGGGTCTTTAATATCAAATTTGCCGGCCAACGCAGGTACTTCAAAAATCAGGTCGGTCAGATTAGCTTTCACCGGGGATGCGAAGTGACCTTCCACTTTGCGCGCACCCGCATTGACATTAATATCCGCTGTAATGCCTTTGCTTTCCACTGCCTGTTGATTACCCTTTAATTCAGCCAGTACTACGGCCAAGTCCACATCGCCATTGGCATCTTTCTGCTTGAGTGACAGCAATACTTTGTCGCTACTGATGAGCGTTGGATTCACTTTCAAAGCAGGAGCCTGTACGCCGACATCGCGCTGAGCGCCTTTAAAGTTCCCTTGCATGGCCAGTTTCAGGCCAGATACATCCAATGCCGTTTTCGCCACATCAACATCAACTGAGCCTTGCGCAGTGACTGTGACGTCCTGCCCATCCAGCAGCGCACCCTTTAATTGTGCGTCTAAGCCTTTAACAACAAAATGCTTACCTTCCGGGTCAGCCATGATATTGACCTTGATCGCCGCTTTCGCATCGATGGCAGGCTGGTTAGCCGCCAGGTGAAAATCTGTCGCCACATCAAACGGCTTTTTCAACGCCACCTGACCGGTGGTCAGATTAAACTGGTCTACACTATATTTAGCCCCGGTGCCTTCATTGCTAAAACTGGCCTGGGTGTTAGTGATTTTGATGCCTTGCACATCAAAATTAATCTGCTGTGACTCTTCCTCTTCCTTGCTCAGCAAATCATCAAAGTTGAAGCTGCCATCGGCATGCTGAATCACATTGACCTGCGCACCATCCAGGTAAACGGTATCCACCACGATTTCTTTTTTGAGCAGTGGCAATACCGCCAGCGCCACTTTGGCGCTTTTAATCGCAGCAAACTGTTTGTCAGATTGATGCTCGGACAAGGTAATCTCGCCCAGATCAGCACCGATTTTTGGCCAGAAACTGAGCTTGATGTCACCCTTGATATCCAGCGTGCGCTGTTTTTTGTCTTTTACCAACTGAATCACGGTTGGCTTGTAATCATTAGGATTAAAGGTCACCGCCAGGTAAACCACCACCAATAGCAGCACCGCCAGCAGCGCAACGATGCCTAACGCAATTTTTTTAAACAGTGCACGATTCATGACTCACACCTTAAACAGATTAATGTGCAAAAAAGGCCAATATCAGAATACCAAATACGATGCGATACCAGGCAAACACCGCAAATGAATGCTGGGCCACGAAACGGATCAACGCACGAATCACCACCAGCGCAGACAAAAATGAGACCACAAAGCCGATTAAAAAGATCAGCGCATCATCAGCAGACAACAAATCACGTGCCTGATACAAGTCCAACCCGGTCGCCGCAAACATAATCGGCAACGCCAGAAAGAATGAAAACTCGGTCGCGGTCTGACGACTCAGGCCAAAACACATGCCACCCAAGATGGTAGCCCCTGAACGTGACATGCCGGGGAACAAGGCCAGCGACTGGGCAAAGCCAATCTGCAAAGCCTGCTTGGCCGTGATCTGGTCAACATCGCTCGTTTTGCCTGCTGGCGCAAATTTTTCAATCAGTAAAATCAATACGCCACCAACGACCAGCGCAATACCCACCGTGAATGAGGAGAACAAATGTTCTTTAATTTGATGATGAAACGCCAGGCCGATCAGCGCAGCTGGTAAAAAGGCAATAATCAGGTTACGTACAAAATGTTGAGCGTTGGTATCGGTTTGAATGCGCTGCACCGTATTCCAAAGGCGCTGGCGGTATTCCACACAGACCGCAAGGATCGCGCCCAGCTGGATAATGATTTCAAACACATCGCGTTTATCTTTAGAGAGAAAATCCAGCCACTCCCCGGTAATGATCAGATGTCCAGTACTACTGACAGGAATAAACTCGGTCGCGCCTTCGACCAGGCCCATGATCACGGCCTTCAGCATCAAATAAATATCCATGGCTGTATTCTAGCAGACACTGCAAAGGACTTGCGGGGTGTTGGGAAAATTAGCAGGATCAGTCATACCGTGAAATATTTAGTCATAAATGTAGCGTTTTGCGTTATTGCGGTATGGCTGGAGTCCAAACGAAGTGAGGTGGGAATAAAAGGTTGCTCGTTTTCTGGAGGGTTCCTTTTCGCCTGTAGGCGAGTCACTTTCTGATGCTTGCCCCTCAGAAAGTAACCAAAGAGGAGGGCACCCAGCCATCACGGCCTTGCGGCTCCCTTGCGTTGCTCAACAAAGTGGGCGTCCATCGAAACTCGCCCTAGCGGCTTGCACAACCCGCAAGCCCCCACTTAGTCTCCGCTACTCAGCGTGATGGAATGGGATTCATCTCGCCAAACACACATTGTAGAAATGTGGATAGTTCAAAAACCAGATTCTTTTATTAAAATGGCGCTCTCTTGGTGTTCGGGGTCCCCATCTGCCGCGCCGAGCAACGCAGGGTTGGCGGGGGTCTTCGGCAAGCAACTGTTTGAGCTCCGTAGGAGCGAGTTTTTGATTGCCGCCCGACAAGCCGAGTAGCACAGGAAACAAGCGGAAGTTGGGGTGCACTTTCTTTTGGTTACTTGTTCTTTGGGCAAGCAAAGAAAAGTAACTCGCCAAAAAGGCGAAAAGCAACACCACATAAATACACAAACCTAAGAATTACCTTCTCTACGAGATCCAATCCACAAATAAAAAAGCGCCTAGATTTCTCAAGGCGCTTTCGCTTTTATAAACTGCGATTACTTCAAATCAAACCGATCCGCATTCATGACTTTCGTCCAGGCAGCCACAAAATCCTGCACAAATTTCTGCTTGGCATCGTCTTGCGCATACAGCTCAGCATAAGCACGCAATATCGAGTTAGAGCCGAACACGAGGTCCACACGTGTCGCAGTCCACTTCACTGCGCCCGTGCTGCGGTCACGCACTTCATACAGGTTTTGCCCTGTTGGCACCCACGTATAACGCATGTCCGTCAGGTTAACAAAGAAGTCGTTACTGAGCACACCAGGTCTATCGGTAAACACGCCGTGCTTGCTTCCGGCATGGTTGGTATCCAGCACTCGCAGGCCGCCGATCAGCACTGTCATTTCTGGCGCCGTCAGACCCATCAGTTGCGTACGATCAAGCAACATATCTTCCGGACTGGGCACATAGTCCGCTTTCAGCCAGTTGCGGTAACCATCATGTACTGGCTCCAGCACATCAAAAGACTCCGCATCGGTCTGCTCGGCAGTAGCATCGCCACGGCCTGCAGTAAATGGCACTTTCACCTCAACACCTGCCGCCTTGGCTGCCTGCTCAACTGCGGCAGTGCCTGCCAGCACAATCAGGTCGGCCAGACTGACTGGTTTGCCAAACGCTTGCTGAATCCCTTGCAGCACAGCCAACACCTTCTGTAACCGGACTGGCTCATTGCCCAGCCAATCTTTTTGTGGCGCCAGGCGAATACGCGCCCCATTGGCACCACCACGATAATCCGACGCGCGGAAAGTACGGGCGCTGTCCCAGGCGGTGGCGACCAGCTCTGCAGTGGTCAGGCCGCTACCCAGGATTTGCGCTTTCAAAGCAGCGACATCCGCCTCGTTCAGTGCATTGCCTGCAGGCACCGGGTCTTGCCAGATCAGGTCTTCCTGCGGCACATCCGGACCAATATAACGGGCTTTCGGCCCCAGATCGCGGTGCGTCAGCTTGAACCAGGCACGGGCAAATACCTCGGAAAAGTATGCCTGGTCATCACGGAAACGCTCCGAAATCTGACGATAAGCCGGGTCTTTAATCATGGCCATGTCAGCATCGGTCATAATCGGGTTATAGCGGATGCTAGGATCTTCAACATCGACCGGTTTGTCTTCTTCCTTGATGCTCACAGGCGTCCACTGCCATGCACCAGCTGGGCTCTTGCTAAGCGCCCATTCGTGGTTAAACAGCATGGCAAAATAGCCGTTATCCCAACGCGTCGGGTGTGTGGTCCAGGCGCCTTCAATGCCGCTGGTGACTGAGTCACGGCCAACGCCACGTGTCGTGTGGTTGTTCCAGCCCAGGCCTTGCTCATGCACATCGGCGGCTTCAGGATCGGCGCCCAGATTGCTGGCCTGGCCGTTGCCGTGTGCCTTGCCTACCGTATGACCACCTGCCGTCAAGGCTACGGTTTCTTCATCATTCATGGCCATGCGGGCAAAAGTTTCACGGATATCGTGCGCTGTTTTTAATGGGTCAGGGTTGCCATCCACACCTTCCGGATTGACATAGATCAGGCCCATCATCACCGCTGCGAGCGGGTTTTCGAGATCGCGCTGACCGGAATAACGATTACCTTCGCTACCGGTTTTGGCCAGCCACTCTTTTTCGTTACCCCAGTAAATATCTTTTTCCGGATGCCAGATATCGGCACGACCAAAAGCGAAACCAAACGTTTTCAGACCCATGGACTCATAAGCAATAGTGCCTGCCAGCGCAATCAAATCCGCCCAGGACAGTTTATTGCCATATTTCTTCTTCACTGGCCACAGCAGGCGACGCGCCTTGTCGAGGTTGACGTTATCCGGCCAGCTATTGAGTGGCGCAAAACGCTGGTTACCGGTACCAGCGCCGCCACGGCCATCCGCTACACGATAAGTCCCGGCCGCATGCCAGGTCAGGCGAATCATTAAGCCACCATAATGCCCCCAATCAGCTGGCCACCATGCCTGGCTGTCGGTCATTAACGCATGCAGGTCTTTTTTCACGGCCGCCACATCGAGGGTAGCGACAGCCTGGCGATAATCAAAAGCTTCCCCCAGCGGATTGGTCTTGCGATCTTGCTGATGCAAGATATCCAGATTTAAAGCATTGGGCCACCAATTGGTATTGGATTGCCCGCTGGCGGTAATTGCCCCATGGCTAAAAGGACACTTGCCGGTCGCGTGTTGTTTATTCTCCATTTTTAAGCTCCTTTTTTGATTATGATCACCCAGGCTCCAGAGATGACCAGATGATCAATATACTACTTCTTCATTATTGCGATAATAGTTCATCGTCCAATTGATCAAAGCAATCTTGTTGCTGATTAAAAGCAGGCAGCGTAAGCCGCCAATGTTTCCTGCAAATCAGGGGGTTCGGTATACAGCCAGGCCAACATGTTTTCTCCTTATGAATGAAGTACGAGTGAGTACATGACTTGCATTCTAGGCAAGCGATATTAATTTGTATAATTGTATGTTTTGATATTATTGATTAATAAAATTAATAGAATTACACTATCAGCCATCACCTGATAAGAGCACCGCCATGACCCTGATTGAATTGAAGTTTGTGTTAGCCGTGGCACAAGAGCGTAATTTTCGCCGCGCAGCCGAAAAATGCTTTGTCACCCAGCCCGCGCTGAGCCTGGGTATTAAAAAGCTGGAAGAAGAACTAGGCGTGTCATTGTTTGAACGCAACCGCAATGAGGTCACGCCCACCGAGATCGGCGAGCAGATTATTGCGCAGGCGAATATCGTGCTGGAGCAGGCGGCCAAAATTAAAGACATGGCCAAACATGGCAATGACCCGCTCAACGGCCTGTTTAAACTGGGCATGATTCACTCGGTAGGGCCTTACTTGCTGCCGGAAATCATTCCACCATTGATAAAAACGGCACCGCATATGCCGCTGGAGGTCGAAGAGAACATCACTGCGACCCTGGAGCAGCAACTCAAAAATGGTGTCATTGATGCCGCCGTGATTGCTTTGCCATTTGATGTGCCTGGCATTGAAACCATCCCGCTTTACGATGAAGACTTTAATGTCGTTGTGCCGGTGAGCCATCCATGGGCAGCGCGAAAAACCATTCATGCCGATGAGTTAAGTAACGAGAAAGTGTTGTTGTTGAATACCGGTCATTGTTTTAGTAACCAGGTGACGCAGGCCTGCCCGGAGTTGAGCCGCAAAGGGGAGGTATTACAGGGAAATTCACTGGAGACCATACGTAATATGGTGGCTTCCAACCTGGGCATCACGGTATTACCGGCCATGGCAACCGTATCACGCTATCAAAATCCGCTGATTCGAGTCATCCCGTTTAGCAAACCGGCGCCTAGCCGACGCATTGCCTTGGCCTGGCGTAAAAGCTTTGTACGCACCGCTGCTATTGAGGTGCTGGGAAAAGTAATGATGGAAGTGGGTGCAACGCAGGCGCAACTTGCTCGCCGCTAAATACGGAGGTACTTAGTAGGCGATGGCGACGCGGAAACCGGTGACCAGTTTTTCATCGACGCCGAGCAAGGTTTTCACTGCTTGCTCTTGCTGCGGGGCCAGTCCATCGGCAACCTTGACCGCGGCAGGCAAATACTCCGATGGTGCGAGCGTTTTACGCAGCACCGGCTCATCAGCGGTATTGGTCAGGGTCAGTTCTACTGTAGGGTAAGCCTGCGCAACGCTGCCATGATTCATCAGCACACTGGAAAAAATGAGCACGCCCTGACGCTCTTTATGCTCCTGAATATCAGCGTCATCAATGGTCAACTGGGCAATCTCGCGCGGCACACTGATGTCACAATGCAGCGGCTTGCACAATGCCAGCAATAGCGGTTTGGTTTGTGGGTAAGTGGCTGCCAGGCTGGTGCGGGAAAAATAAGTTATTTGCAAGCCAAGCAGTAACAGCAGGGCGCCTGCTAGCACGATAAACACACGTTGACTGGCAGCGCTTTCCACGGGCACTGGCCGCTCATCCGCAAGGGAGATATCACGTAAAAATGCTGGGATAACAGGTTCTGAATCCGCGCCTTCTGCATGCAATGGCGTGGAAAAAACATCGTCTAATGGCAGGTCTGGTCGCAGCGAAAAATCTGGCACTGCGGCAGTAGTGTCGCTCTGTGCCGCTTCGGCACTCACTTTAAAATACACGGCGGCATCGCTGGCCACTTCAGTCGTATCGGCGGCCGGTAAGGGTGGCGTAATTGACGATAGCAAATGTGAGCCAGCATCAAACACATGGTCGCATTCGCCACAGCGCACCTTGCCTGCATAGGCTTGCAATTGTTCGTCAGTGACTTCGAATTGTGTTTGGCAGGCCGGGCAGGCCGTAATCAAGGACATTTTCTGCTTCCCGTCAGCAAGACCCATCCATCTTGCTGGACGGGGGCATCCATTTCAAACCACTCTGAGTAACGTGCCAGCAAGATGTCTTGCTGGCTATCCAATATGCCGGATAATGCAACTTTGCCGCCACTTTTGCAAGATTTGGCAATCACTGGCGCCAATACCATCAGCGCACTGGAGAGAATATTGGCCACCACAATATCAAATGGCTCATGCAGGTAGTCTGCAGAATCATAAAATACGGCATCGACCTGATTATTAGCCGCATTATCGCGGCTGGCAATCACGGCTTGCCCGTCAATATCAACACCGATGGCACTCTGCGCGCCTAACTTTTTAGCTGCAATGGCCAAAATCCCTGAGCCACAGCCGTAATCCAGCACATTTGCCTTGGCCAATAAGGGCTTGGGCAATTGCGCCAGCCAGCTCAGGCATAAATGCGTGGTTGGATGACTACCGGTACCAAAAGCCAGGCCTGGATCCAGCACAATATTGATGGCATCGGCATTCGGCGCCTGATGCCATGAAGGCACAATCCACAACTGATCGGTCACGCGGATCGGGTCAAACTGGGCTTGTGTCGCCCGCACCCAGTCCTGCTCTTCAATCTGTTCCACCTGGTACTTCAAGCCATCCAGTTGCAAGTCAGACTGCACATTCGCCAGTAGCGCCTGCACATCTGCCTCGGCATCCAGCATGGCAGTGACGATATTCTGTTCCCAGATACCGGGCGGCGGATCGCCAGGTTCGCCGAAAATGGCCTGCTCGGCCATCGTGTCGGCGTGCGCATCTTCTATGCTGACAGACAATGCACCATGCTCCATGAGCACCTCACTGAGCGACTCGGCCTGCGGCTCGGTCGATTGAATTTTAAGTAACAGCCAATGCAACATTATTTCGAGCTGATACCCAGCTTCTGCTCCAGATAGTGAATGCTGGTACCGCCTTGCTGGAAGGCCAAATCGGCCATCAGGTCAGAATGCAGCGCAGTATTGGTTTTGATGCCTTCAACATACATCTCAGACAAAGCCACGCGCATTCTGGCAATCGCCTGTTCACGGGTCGCACCATGCGTGATCAGCTTGCCGATCATGGAGTCATAATGTGGTGGCACGGTATAACCGCCATAGACATGGGTATCCATGCGTACGCCAGGGCCGCCAGGCATATGGAAGCGGTTGATAAAGCCTGGGGAAGGCACGAAAGTGTAAGGGTCTTCAGCGTTAATGCGGCACTCAATGGCGTGACCATTCAAGACAATATCGCGCTGACGGAACGGTAATTTTTCGCCCGCAGCAATAAAGATCTGTTGTTGCACCAGGTCGATACCGGTGATCATTTCGGTCACGGTATGCTCCACCTGCAAACGTGTGTTCATTTCAATGAAATAGAACTCACCATTTTCGTACAAAAACTCAAAAGTACCGGCGCCACGGTATTTAATCTTGCGGCACGCCTCTGCACAACGCTCACCAATCTTGTCACGGATTCTTTCCGTTAACAGTGGCGAAGGCGCTTCTTCTATGATTTTTTGATGACGGCGCTGCATGGAGCAGTCACGGTCACCCAGGTAAACCGCGTTACCATGCTGGTCAGCCAGGATCTGGATTTCAATATGGCGCGGATTTTCAAGAAATTTTTCCATGTAAACCATGGGGTTACCAAAAGCCGTTTGCGCTTCGGCTTTAGTCATATTCACCGCATTCAGCAATGCCGCTTCGGTATGCACCACACGCATGCCACGACCGCCACCGCCACCAGCGGCTTTAATAATGACAGGATAGCCAATGCGTTTGGCCGTTTTCATGATTTCGGCCGGATCGTCGTTCAAGGCGCCATCAGAACCTGGCACACAAGGCACGCCCGCTTTTTTCATGGCATCTTTAGCGGAAACCTTGTCCCCCATCAAACGGATGGTTTCGGCACGCGGGCCGATAAACACAAAACCACTTTGTTCAACACGCTCGGCAAAGTCTGCGTTTTCAGACAGGAAGCCATAACCAGGGTGAATCGCTTGCGCATCAGTCACTTCTGCAGCACTGATCACCGCAGGGATATTCAGGTAACTTTTAGCTGACGGCGCAGGGCCAATACACACAGACTCATCGGCCAATTTGACATATTTAGCATCACGGTCGGCCTCGGAGTGCACCGCCACCGTTTTAATCCCCAACTCACGACAGGCGCGCTGCACGCGCAAGGCAATTTCGCCGCGGTTGGCAATCAGTATCTTCTCAAACATTATTAACTCCGCGTCTCAATAGCCGCGTGGCTTGCAGCCACGACGCAATTTAACTTCGTTGCTGTGCTGCCTGCAGGCAGCTGGTCGCCGCGATTGGCAATCAGATTTTTTTCAAACATAGCGGATTAACCAATCAGGAACAATGGTTCGCCGTATTCCACTGGCTGGCCGTTTTCAACAAAAATCTTCTTAATCGTGCCGGAGAACTCGCTCTCAATTTCATTGAGCAGCTTCATCGCCTCAATAATGCACAAAGTATCACCAGTGCTTACACTGCTGCCAACATCAACAAAGGATTTGGCATCAGGGGATGAAGCGCGGTAAAAAGTACCGACCATCGGTGATTTAACCACTTTGCCATCCAGCACTTCAGCCGGGGCAGCGGCTGGCGCAGCAGCTGGCGCGGCGGCAGGTGCCGCAACCGGTGCCGGGGCAGCCACATATTGTGCGACCGGCGCAACGCCAGGCGCCATGGCGCGACTAATACGTACTTTTTCCTCACCCTCGGTCAGTTCCAGTTCGGAAATCCCCGATTCCTCTACCAGATCAATCAGTTTTTTGAGTTTGCGTAAATCCATAAAAGCCTCGAATGTAAATGTTTTAATGTTATTAGAGTTGTTGGATGTAACGATATGCGGCGAAGTATCCCTCTGCGCCCAAACCGCAAATCACTGCGGTTGCAATATCGCTGAAATAAGAATGATGACGGAATGACTCGCGTGCATGCACATTCGACAAATGCACTTCAATAAACGGCACATTGACTGCAGAAAGGGCATCACGAATGGCAACGGAGGTATGTGTGAATGCCGCTGGATTGATAATGACATAATCAACGCGGTTCACGGAAAGTGCGTGTATTTTCTCAATGATCTCGGCTTCAGAATTACTTTGAAAAGTATCCAGACGCACCTGATCAGCGCGCGCCAAATCTTGCAAACGCTGATTAATGTCTGCCAGTGTTTGACTGCCATAATGCTGCGGCTCACGGGTGCCCAGCATATTTAAATTGGGTCCGTGAATCACCAGGATGGATTTGGTGCCCATTTCACACGCCTCTCATGGAGAAAAGTACAACCTTCATGGCGTCGAAGTTTGCCGAAGTTATTGCATTTTGTCCAGAGAAATTCGCAGTTTAAAGAAAATTGAAAGTCGCTAATTTAGCCGACAATTGAAGGAGTTTTGCAGCGAACAGGCGGGATTTGACCGCCTGCGTACACTAGAAAAAAGTAAGCAAACCGCTACAAGTTGAGTGCATTTTGCAGCATTTGGCGATTGACGCGGCCAAAGAAAATCTGCGTCACTTCGCCTTGCGCGGAGATCACCACCGTATAAGGCAACACACCTTTATGGTTACCCAATGTTTCAGCCAATGGCATGCCTTCATTCTCGGCTATCAGCAGGGGATAGCTCACTGGCGTGCTTTCTATAAACTCATGCACGGCGGCAGCCTCATCAATCGCCAGGCCCAATACAGCAATCTGAGGATGCGCACTGGCCAAAGCAGAAATCTCCGGCATTTCTTCGCGGCAAGGCTCACACCAGGTCGCCCAGAAGTTCAAAATAAGCGGCTTGCCTTTATATTGCGCCAGTGGATATGCTTTACCGCCATGATCGAACAGGGTGGTGGCCCATACTGGCGCAATGTCTGCTGCACTCGGCAATGCGGATTCTGTTGCCATAAACTGGTGGCGGTTAAGATATAACCAGCGAAAACCGCTGCCAAGAACCACCATCAATAAAACCGTCATGACCACGCGGGCAACATTACGCATGTGGTGACGCCTCCACTGGCTTTAACTTTAGCGCGCGGACGGTACGCACAAAGCGCTCAGCATCCTGATAGCCTTTAATGACCGGCTGCACGGCCTGACCCTGGGCATTGAAAAACACGATGCCGGGCGGCCCGAATAAGGCAAACTGTTTCAATAACGCCGCATCTTCGGCACGATTATCTGTGACATCGGCCTGCAACAGTAATACGCCTTGCAATGCAGCCCGCACGGCAGGATCGCTGAATACGAACTGCTCGTACTCTTTGCACGAAACACACCAGTCAGCATAAAAATCCAGCATCACCGGCTGGCCATGGGCAGCCTTCAAGCGTTGCTCAAGTGCTTGCACGCTATGCACGCGCTCAAACGCCAATGGCTGCACACTGGCAGGCGAACTTGCCATCAGGGCTTGTAATGGTTGCAGCGGCGAGCGCGCCCCTGACCAGGCACCAACGAGCAAGGCGATGCCGTATAGCAGCAAGATGACCGCAAACCCTTTAAATAGGCGCGGTACCGTGCCCGCCGTAGCAGGTAATGGATCAATTGCCCGCAAATAAATCGCAGGCACAATGCAAAGTGCCGCCCATAACACCAATTGTGCCGCCACCGGCAACATCGGGCTGATGACCCAGATCGCCACACCGAGCATTAGCACACCAAACAAACGTCGAATCGTATTCATCCACTCACCAGCTTTGGGCAATAATGTGCCCGCAGAGGCACCGATCAATAACAATGGCACACCCATACCTAAAGAAAGTGAAAACAAAGCCACCGCGCCCAACGTGACATCATTGGTTTGGCTGATATAAAGCAAGGCCCCCGCCAGCGGCGCTGCCACGCACGGGCTGATAATCAGTGCGGAAATGGCCCCCATCAGAAAATCACTGAGCAAATGACCACCTTTAAAACGGCTGCTCCAGTTAAAAAAGTAATTCTCAACCGCGCTTGGCAACTTCAACTCATAAAAGCCAAACATCGAAAAGGATAACACCACAAAAATCAACGCACCGGTGATCAGGGCAGCCGGCGTTTGCAAGGCGTTGCTCAACAACTGCCCCGACAAACCTGCCGCCACCCCTGCCAATGTATAAGTCAGACACATGCCCAAGGTATAAGCCAATGACAGCGTGAAGGCTTTACCGCGCGAAACATGCGCATTTTTACCGACAATAATGCCGGATAGAATAGGAATCATGGGGAACACACAAGGCGTCAATGCCAGCAACAAGCCCGCCCCGAAAAAGCCCGCAACAATCTGCCACCAGCGGCCAGAAGATAACAATTTGCCGGAGAACTCTTCTTCAACAGGCGCAACGTCTGACGCAGCAGATGTGATGCTGCCAGAAGAAACCGCAGATCCAAAAGAAGGTGACTTGGACAAAGGCAGTGATTTGGTTTGTGGTGGATAGCACAACCCTTTCTCACTACAACCCTGATAGCGCACCTGCAATGTGTCAGGCGCGACGCCCGTAAACGTGACTTCGGCTAAAGTGTCATGGTGAAATACCTGCTGCTCACCAAAATTAGGGTCATTCTTGGTTTCGCCCGCAGGCAATGTGATTTTGGCAGTGTCTCCGGCAGGCAATACCAATTGAATGCGCTCACGGTATAAATAATGTCCCGGCGCCACTGTGAACTTGAGCTGCGCATGGCTGGCATCTACCAAGCCGGCTTCGACTTTAAACGCCTCATCGACGGGCAAGAAATCTTCGCTGCTCTCTTCAGTAAACAGTTTTGAAAACTGCGACGCCGCATGCACGGGTGGCATGACGAGCAACAGCGCCACCAGCACGATCCAGCTTCTTAACCACATTGTCATCAACGATTTACTCCCGCACCCTTGTTTCTGCCGCCACCCATGCCAGATATTCTGGCAAACCCTCGTTCACATGGATGCCTACAATCTCCGGAAGTTCATAAGGATGCAGCATCCTTAGCTTAGTCGCACAAGCAGCATAGCCCTGACAAGTCGTTTTGATGGTCAATCCAATCTCTTCCACTTGCTCGACCTGCCCTTGCCAATGATAGATCGAGGTGACAGGACTTGAAATATTGACGCATGCCGCCAACTTCTCTGTAACCAGCGTCTGCGCGATATGCTCAGCACATACCCTGTTCGGCACATGCGTAAACACGATTATAATTTCCTCTTTTGGCGTCACGGGCGCTGACTCACAGACAGGATTCTGACATGCGTTTTATCATCTTTGCTATTCTACTGGCTTTTCCGTTCCTGGAGATAGCCGTCCTGATCGAACTCAGCCAACGCTATGGCTGGTGGGTATTGGTGTACCTGGTGATTATCGGCTATCTGGGCTTGAAATTGATACGCAACGAAAAAGACCAGATTGCGGCACGCATGTTCCAGCAAATGGGCGCCGGTAGCAATCCGGTAGCCGCCATGTTTTCAACGGCCAGGAATATGTTTGCCGGGGTACTGCTATTGATCCCTGGCGTCATCAGCGATGTGCTCGCCGTGATCTTGCTGCTGATTCCCGGCAACAATGCCAACGCGGGTGCAACAGGTAATCAAAACGGCGCGCAGTATCGTGCCAGCGCCAACGACGAGGTCATTGAAGGCGAATTTACCGAAGTAGATGACAGCAAGCCAGCAGACAACGTGGTGCACTTACCTCGCAAAGATTAACCCGACAGAAAACAACGCCTTATGAATCGTGTCTTGATTGAAAACAGTGGCCATACCTTTGACGTACGCCCCAGCCAAACCGTGCTCGAAGCCGCCATTGAAGCAGGCATCAACCTGCCATACGGCTGCCGCAATGGCGCCTGCGGCGCCTGCAAAGGCAAAGTGCTGACCGGCAAAGTCATGCATGACGACTTTCAAGGCAATGCGCTGACCGATGCAGAACTAGCCGCAGGCCTGGCATTGTTTTGCTGTGCCAGACCGCTCGAAGACCTGGTCATAGAATGCCGCCAGATCGACGCGGTACAAGGGATCAAACCGCGCATTTTACCGGTGCGTGTACAACACAAAGAACAACTGGGTGAGGATGTCATGGTGCTGCATTTACAGTTACCAGGCACCGAACAACTCACCTTTATGGCCGGGCAATACATTGAATTTCTGCTCAAAGACGGCCGCCGTCGCGCCTTCTCCATCGCCAATGCGCCGCATGAACAAGGCTTTATCGAACTGCATATCCGCAAAATTGCCGGTGGGCACTTCACCGAGCAAGTATTTAATGAGATGCCCTTAAAAACCATTCTTCGTATAGAAGCTCCGCTAGGCAGCTTTTTCCTGCGCGAACAAAATGACAAGCCTATCATCATGGTCGCGGGCGGCACTGGTTTTGCGCCAGTTAAAGGCATGATAGAGCACATGATTTTTAATCAAATCCAGCGTCCTGTGTATCTCTACCGCGGTGCGCGCCAGGTCAGCGACTTGTATATGGACGACCTTTGCCAACGCTGGGCGCAGTTTATGCCGAATATTCAATATATCCCGGTGATTTCAGATGGCAACAACAATGACAACTGGGATGGCCGTCGCGGACTGGTACATCAGGCCGTGCTGGAAGATCATGCGGATTTGAGTGGATTTGAGGTGTATGTGTGTGGCGCACCTGGCATGGTAGATATTGCCAAACAGACGTTTGTCACGCGTGGGCTGCCTGAAGAAGAGTTTTATAGTGATGCGTTTACGTTTGCGCCTAAGTAACTTGCCTCTGCCTTGCGCTATTCTTTTTCGCCTCTCGGCGAGTCACTTTCTGATGCTTGCCCCTCAGAAAGTAACCAAAGAGGAGGGCACCCAGCCATCACGGCTTGACGGCTTCCTTGCGTTGCTCGGCGTGATGGGATGGGACTTATCTCGCCAAACTTACAGCATAGAAGTTTGAACGGTTCAAAAACCAGATTCTTTTGTTACATCGGCCAAACGACGGCACTCGTAGGTTTTCGGGGTCCCCATCTGCCGCGCCGAGTAGCGCAGGCAAAATAAGGAGAAAGGGAACGACTGTCTGAATCCCGCAGTAGCTCACGTTGTGTGTGAGCTACCAGGTTGAGTTTCGTGACCGCTTATTTTGACGAGCAACGCAGGGAACAAGCGGAAGTTGGGGTGCATTTCTTTTGGTTACTTATTCTTTGTGCAAGCAAAGAAAAGTAACTCGCCAAGAGGCGAAAGAACTCAACCTGAAAATTTCGGCCACTGGTTATAACCCTTTTCAGGATTATTTGCTCCATATTGCACAATGAGTTTAGCCTCAATTCGGTTTACTTCTTCAGCGCTTTCAGACTCAAAGAGAATTTCTTTAGTGATCGTAAAATTCTTTCTTTGCTCTTCTGAAAAGTCTTTTCTTACTAACGCGTCATTCACACTACCAAAGTATGTCAGGCTATTTGTGAGGTCTTTGCCAATATAAATCTTCCCGTTTGGATAAGTTATTTTGTAGATAACCTTTTTTGTTGGAAAACAGGTTATTTCAACCATCGCGCAATATCCATCGCATAATAAGTCAACACGCCATCCGCCCCGGCGCGCTTAAACCCAAGCATTGCTTCAAGCACACACGCCCTCTCATCCAGCCAGCCATTCTGTGCAGCAGCCTTGAGCATGGCGTATTCACCACTGACATGATAAGCATAGGTCGGCACACCAAACTCGTCTTTGACACGGCGTACAATATCCAGATACGGCATACCTGGTTTCACCATCACCATATCAGCGCCTTCTTCCAGGTCCAGCGCAACTTCTTTCAGCGCTTCGTCAGAATTGGCCGGGTCCATCTGGTAATTGTATTTATTGCTTTTGCCGAGGTTGCCAGCAGAGCCAACCGCGTCACGGAACGGGCCGTAGAAAGCAGAGGCATATTTGGCGGAGTAGGCCAGTATGCGGGTATAGATATGCCCGTGCTCTTCCAGCGCATCGCGGATGGCACCGATACGGCCATCCATCATGTCAGAAGGTGCGACCACATCGGCGCCTGCTTCTGCGTGGCATAAGGCTTGTTTGACCAGGACCTCAACAGTTTCATCATTGAGCACATAACCCGTGTCATCAATCAGGCCATCCTGGCCATGCGTCGTGTAAGGATCCAGGGCGACGTCAGTAATCACGCCCAGTTCAGGGAAGGCTTGCTTTAGGGCTTTGACCGTACGCGGCACCAAGCCATCCGGGTTGTAGGCTTCTTTGGCATCCAGGCTTTTGTATTGCTGTGGCACCACCGGGAACAAGGCCAGCGCCGGAATACCCAGTTTGACGCATTCTTCAGCAGTTTTAAGTAACACATCTATGCTTTGACGTTGTACGCCAGGCATGGATTTCACTTCCTCAGTCTTACCTTCGCCCTCCAGCACAAATACCGGATAAATCAGGTCATTCACCGTGAGGACGTTCTCGCGCATTAAACGGCGCGAGAAATCATCTTTACGCATACGGCGTGGGCGGATAGCGAGAAATTGATTACTCATGAGCGTCCTTTTGCTTTATCCAAATACCCTGGCCAGTTCAGCGCCGGGATCGTCCTGACGCATAAACGCTTCACCTACCAGAAAACCATTCACGTCATGACTACGCATCAATGCGACATCTTCAGGCGTAAAAATGCCAGATTCTGTGACCACAAAGCGGTCCTCAGGGGTGTTTTCGAGCAAATCGAGCGTGGTTTGCAAGCTGACATCAAAAGTGCGCAGGTTACGGTTATTGATACCCAACAAAGGCGTTTCCAGTTGCAGGGCCAATTCCAGTTCATCAGCATCATGCACTTCTACCAGCACCGCCATGCCGAGGTTGTGGGCAGTGAGCTCCAGCTCTCGCATTTGTGCCAGCTCCAGTGCAGCGACAATTAGCAAAATGCAGTCAGCGCCCATGGCGCGCGCTTCATAGACCTGATAAGGGTCTATCATGAAATCTTTACGCAGTACCGGCAGCTTACAAGCGGCGCGAGCTTGTTTTAAATAGGCTGCTGAGCCTTGAAAATATTGTTCATCCGTGAGTACGGACAAGCAGGCAGCGCCACCTTTTTCATAGCTTTTGGCGATTTCAGCCGGATTGAAATCTGCACGAATAATGCCTTTGGATGGACTGGCTTTTTTAATTTCAGCAATCACCGCTGGTTTATCCGCATCGACCTTATCAACAATATTGCCGATAAAATCACGGCAATCAGGCTGATCCAGCGCTTCATCACGCATCGCATTCAGCGGCTTGATCGCTTGTGCCTTGGCGATTTCTTCGCGTTTAGTCGCTAAAATTTTATTTAAGATATCAGACATAATGTACTCGCATGTTTATCGTTTCACTTACTGGCTGCGCGCATGCGCGCTTACTGGTAAGTATGATCTTGATGTTTAATCCAGCCGCTCTGGTGCCCTTGCGGATCGTGGTGCGTCCAATGCATGATGCCACCTTTGGGGTTGTAAATATACTCACCTTTAAAGGTCACTACATCACCTACACTCAGTGCTTCCACCCGTGGTGCCAGGTCAATATTATGCGCAAATAACAAGGTTTGTTCAGGCGAAATACTGACCAAAAAACGCTGATGCCGGGCACCTTTGTTATCGTCAGGCAACAGTTTTTTCACCACACCGCTCCCCGCCAGCCAGACATGGCTTTTCTTTTGGGCAAAGGCCTGCTTAACGGCTGCATTGTCTTCCGCGGTCAGGCCAGCAGACAGTGATTGCAGGTTAAGCGTTTGAGCCGGTGATTTAACTTCAACGGCTGACTGCGGCTGATTGTTTGTACCATAGCCGCTTGCGCCCTGTTGCGAAGTTTGCTGACACGCAGCCAGCAAACAGACCAGCGCACAGAATTGTGCAATCAAGGCGTAGCGTTTCATGCCGCCTGGCTCAAGGCTTTCAGTTGTTGCAGTTTATTCAAGGCCGCGCCTGAGTCAATGGATTGCGCCGCTTGCGCAATGCCCGATGGCAAATCATTTGCCAGGCCAGACACATAAATGGCAGCACCGGCATTCAGCAATACAATATCGCGCGCCGGGCCTTTTTCACCAGACAGCAAGCCCAGGATAATCTCGCTGGAATGCTGTGCGCTTTCCACCCGGATACTGTTGATGTCATGTAATGGCATGTCAAACTGGGCAGGGTTCAAAGTGTACTCACTGACTTTGCCGTCTTTGAGTTCGGCCACATAAGTGTCGGCAGAAAAAGAGATTTCGTCCATTTCATCGGCGCTATGTACCACCATCACATGCTCGCTACCCAGCTTTTGCAAAGTCTGAGCCAGCAAGGGCACAAGATCGCGATGAAATACACCCATGACCTGACGCTTGGCACCGGCCGGGTTGGTCATTGGGCCTAACAAGTTGAACATGGTACGCACCCCAAGTTCACGACGCACGGGCGCGGCATACTTCATGGCGGCGTGATGATTTGGTGCAAACATAAAACCAATGCCTGCTTCATTGACGCAACGCACCACTTGCTCCGGCGTCAACGCGATATTCACGCCCAGCGCTTCCAGCACATCGGCAGAGCCGCTTTTTGAAGAGGCTGCACGGCCACCATGTTTGGCGATTTTTGCACCAGCCCCTGCAGCAACAAAGGCTGACGCCGTTGAAACATTAAATACCTTGTTAGGTGCACCACCCGTGCCACAAGTATCAATCAAATGACGCGTATCGCTGATATCCACTTTACTGGAAAGCTCACGCATCACCTGCGCGGCAGCGGCAATTTCAGTGACGGTTTCGCCTTTAACACGCAAAGCAGACAAAAAGCCCGCAATCTGGATCTGGGTAAATTCGCCGCTCATGATCTGCTGCATGATTTGCAGCATTTCTTCATGCGTGAAATCGGTATGGTCAATCAAGCGCTGTAAGGCGATTTTAGGCGTCATACTCACCATTAATAGCCTTTCAGGAAGTTGTCCAGCAACTCATGTCCGTACTCGGTCAAGATAGATTCGGGGTGGAATTGCACCCCTTCCACGGCCAGTGTTTTATGCTTGACGCCCATGATCTCGCCATCTTCAGTCCAGGCAGTGATCTCCAGGCAATCCGGAATGGTTTCGCGCTCGATCACCAGCGAGTGATAGCGCGTCGCGGTATACGGGTTAGGCAGGTTCCTGAAAACGCCGGTATTGGTATGGTGGATCAATGAGGTTTTACCATGCATCAGGGTTTTGGCCTTGATGATCTTGCCGCCAAAGGCCTGGCCGATGCTCTGGTGGCCCAGGCACACGCCCAGCAGCGGAATTTTGCCAGCGAATTCATGAATCAGTGGCACAGAAATACCTGCTTCATTCGGCGTACAAGGACCAGGGGAAATCACGATTTTCTCCGGCTGCATTGCTTTAATCTGTTCCAGCGTGATTTCATCATTGCGGTGCACATGTACATCTTGACCCAGCTCGCCGAAATACTGCACGAGGTTGTAGGTAAAAGAGTCGTAGTTATCAATCATCAACAACATATCAGGCTCCCTTTCCTGCATGGGTTTGAATATTGGCGGCTTGGTTATCCAGGCCTGCCTGAACCAGTTCGGCGGCACGAATCACTGCCTTGGCTTTATTTTGGGTTTCGTCCCACTCAGATTGCGGCACCGAGTCGGCAACAATACCGGCACCCGCCTGCACATAAAGCTTGTTGTCTTTAATCACCGCCGTACGGATAGCAATCGCCACATCCATATCGCCGTTAAAGCCTAAATATCCTACTGCGCCAGCGTAAATACCACGCTTGGAAGGCTCCAGCTCTTCAATGATTTCCATGGCGCGTACTTTGGGTGCGCCGGACACCGTACCTGCAGTAAATGTCGCTTTAAGGACATCAATTGCATCCAGGCCTGGCTTGAGCTGGCCTTCGACATTGCTGACGATATGCATCACATGCGAGTAACGCTCAATGGTCATATTGTCAGTGACTTTCACCGTTCCCGTCAGCGCGACACGGCCAACGTCATTGCGGCCCAAATCCATCAGTTGCACGTGCTCGGCCCGTTCTTTGGGGTCAGCCAGCAACTCGGCTTCCAGCGCCAGGTCATGATCCCGATTCCTGCCACGTGGGCGCGTACCGGCAATCGGGCGCGAAGTCACCGTGGTGTCTTCCAGGCGCACCAGGATTTCTGGTGACGCACCGACGACATGATGGTCGTCCATGTCGTAATAGAACATATAAGGTGATGGATTGAGGCTGCGCAGGGCGCGATACAGGCTCAGTGGCGATGCATCAAAGTCTTGCACCATGCGCTGGCTGAGCACCACCTGCATAATGTCGCCTTCGAGGATATATTGCTGGCCCTTTTTAACCGCAGCTTTGAAGTTTTCTTCACCAAACTCTGACACAGCCGGGGTTTTGCTGGTTGGCAAAGCTGCGGGAATCTCGACTTGTGTACGCAACTTCTCCAACAAGGCATGCATGCGTGCGCAGGCGGTTTCGTAGGCATTGGCTTTGGCCGGATCAGCGTAGACAATAAAATACAATTTGGCAGATAAGTTATCCACCACCGCAATTTCTTCTGACACCATCAGCAAGATATCAGGCACACCAATCGCATCCGGCTTTTTCTTTTTGCCCAAACGCTTTTCAATGTATTGAATGGTCTCGTAGCCAAAATAGCCCGCCAGGCCGCCGGTGAAACGTGGCAAGCCATCGTATGGCGGTGTTTTAAAACGGGCCTGGTAAGACTTGATAAAATCGAGCGGGTTTTGATCGGTGTGCGATTCAATGACTTGATCGCCTTGAATGACTTGCAGGGCCTCATCACGCACGACAATGCGCGTGGTGGCTGGCAGGCCAATAATCGAATAACGGCCAAAGCGTTCGCCGCCTTGTACGCTTTCGAGCAGGTAAGAGTAGGGTTGATTCGCCAGTTTCAGATACAGCGACAAAGGCGTATCCATATCGGCAAAGGTTTCCATCACTAGCGGAATACGGTTATAGCCTTGCGCCGCCAGCGCGTCGAATTCGGTCTTGCTCAAAGTGCTTAACATGATGCTTTTTTCCAGTTTGATTCGTTGAATGTGTCGCGCGCAAACGTCACGACAGCGTGGTGCAAATGGCGTACACCTGCGCGTGGGGCAGGGCTAGCCTCGCCACGAACGACGCCAGCTTAATACTGGCCAACTGGAAGAATGATGAGCACAAAACATCATGATATATGGGTAAATTTTTTGTTATGCCCGCTTAAGAGAGCAGGTAACTCCAGCAAATTCACCACTTCGGTGAGTTGCTGCACCGTGGCATCCACAGTGTTGGCATCAATCGCGCGACCCTGATTATACCCATAAGGCACGGTCACGACAAAGCACCCGGCTGCATGCGCGGCCTGAATATCGGTTTCAGAGTCACCGACCAGCATCGCTTCAGCTGGCAAGGTGTCTAGTTTTTGGCAAATATGCAACAGTGGTAACGGATCCGGCTTCTTCTTGGATAAGGTATCGCCAGATACCACAATTTCAAAAAAATCCGCCAATCCGGCATGTTGCAACAAGGGCAGGGTGAATTTTTCCGGCTTGTTGGTCACACACGCCAGGCGATAACCTTGTTTTTTTAACTGTTGCAGTGCCGGTAACACCCCCGCAAAAGCCTGGCTTTCAGTGGCGTTGGCATCATAAAAGCCATGATAAAGCACTTGCGCACTGGCAAACTCTTGCTCGCCAGGCTCGCCATGCATACTACTGGTCAAGCAACGCTTGATCAGGTTTTGCACGCCCTCACCAATATAGGTAGTAATTTGTGCTTGTGGCACCATGGGCTTGCCTAAAGCCACCAGCATACGGTTGGCGGCTTCGGCAATTTGCGGTGCGGTATCAAGCAGGGTGCCGTCCAGATCGAACATCACCACCCTGACTTGGAACCGCATATGAATTACCCTTGCAACGCTTTAAATTTAGACCGTTGCCAACGCAGCGCGTAACTGACCAACAATCGTGTCATAACGGTTAGGGTCAGTGTCTTTACCTGCACCAAACACAGCGCTACCCGCTACAAATGTATCGGCACCAGCCTTAGCAATGTCAGCGATGTTGTTCGCATTCACGCCGCCGTCCACTTCCAGCCAAATTTGACGGCCGGTTTTTTCAGTGTAAGCGTCAATCCGGGCACGTGCCTGTTTCAGCTTATCCAAAGTGGCTGGAATGAATTTCTGGCCACCAAAACCCGGGTTCACAGACATCAACAGAATCATGTCGACTTTGTCCATCACATAGTCCAGGTAATGCAATGGCGTAGCTGGGTTGAATACCAGGCCAGCTTTACAGCCGCTGTCACGAATCAATGCCAGGCTGCGGTCGATGTGGTCAGACGCTTCCGGGTGGAAAGTGATGATGTCAGCACCCGCTTTGGCAAAGTCAGGGATGATGCGGTCGACAGGTTTTACCATCAGGTGCACGTCGATCAGCGCGCCAGCGTTGTGAGACAACTCACGAATGGCATCACATACCAGAGGGCCAATAGTCAGGTTAGGCACGTAGTGGTTATCCATCACGTCAAAGTGCACGATATCAGTGCCGGATTTGATCACGTTTTCGATTTCCTGGCCCAACTTGGCAAAGTTGGCAGAAAGAATACTTGGGGCGATGCGAAAAGTTTTGTCCATGCTGGTGTTCCGTAGGTTGGGTTCCGTGAATTAATCTAATAAAAATTTAGCAAAACCAATATTTTACCGCCAATTTGTGTCAAATTGACAGGATTCTTGCTTGTGGCGCGTGAATATAAGAAAATGTCGGCACTTTAGCCATGGATTTCAATTCCAAACGCCCATGAACTGTTTGCAAGCGCCGATTTGTTTGTCTTTTCACCCTGTCCCGCAGGTAAAATAGCGCCATGCAACTGTATACCATTGGTGTCAACCACACCACCGCCCCCATTGCCATCCGCGAGAACGTTGCGTTTAACAACGACACCTTGCCGCATGCGCTGGCGGATCTGGCCCGACACAACGTGGCAGAAGTGGCTATTTTATCGACCTGCAACCGTACAGAAATCTATGTGCAGTCTATCCGGCCAGAGGTCGTCATTGACTGGCTGGCGAACTACCACCGCCTGGAGGCAGATAAACTACTGCCTTATACCTACACGCTCAGCAGTCACGAAGCAGTGAAACACGCTTTCCGCGTCGCCAGCGGCCTGGACAGCATGGTATTGGGCGAGGCGCAGATCCTGGGGCAATTCAAGCAATCCGTCAAAATTGCGCAAGACTCCGGCACTCTGGGCACCATGTTGCACAAATTGTTCCAGCGCACCTTTGAAGTCGCCAAAGAAGTGCGCACCAATACTGACATTGGCGGCAGTTCGATTTCCATGGCCGCCGCTGCCGTTAAACTGGCGCAACGTATTTTTGGTGACCTGAGTTCACAAAGTGTGCTGTTTATTGGCGCAGGCGAAATGATAGAGCTCTGCGCAGATCACTTTGCCGCCCAAAAACCGAAAAAAATCACCGTTGCCAACCGTACCCTGGAGCGCGGTGAACAACTGGCAGAGAAAATTCGTGGCCAAGGCCTGAACGTACAGGCGATTTTGCTCAATGACTTGCCTGAGCGCTTTCCAGAATTTGACATTGTCATCACCAGCACTGCCAGCCAGTTGCCAATCGTCGGCCTCGGCATGGTAGAGCGCGCGATTAAAGCGCGTAAACATCGGCCGATGTTTATGGTCGACCTGGCTGTGCCACGTGACATTGAGCCAGAAGTATCCGCGCTGGACGACGTGTTTTTGTACTCAGTGGACGATCTGGCGCAAGTAGTCACAGAAGGGCTAGGCAACCGCCAGGAGGCCGCTGTCAACGCCGAATTGATTGTGAATTCACGTGTTGAGCACTTTATGCAGTGGCTCAAACAACGCGAAGCGGTGCCTACGATTAAAGCCTTGCGCGACCAGATAGACACGGTGCGCAAAGCCGAGCTGGAAAAAGCCCTCAAATTGCTGCAAAAAGGCGAAAGCCCGGAAAAAACACTCGAAGCCCTCAGCAATGCACTGACCAATAAATTTCTGCATGGCCCCAGCCATGCGCTAAATAACAGCCAGGGAGATGCTCACGCCCACATGGAGCACCTGGTGAAACAACTCTTTCAAATCAAAGAATAATTTTTTCAAGATTGGCAGCCGCCAATCTTTGAATATTAGGTAAACACAATGAAACCAAGCATGCTGCAAAAACTCGCTAACTTAAGCGAGCGCCTCGAAGAACTCAACCGCCTGCTCAGCAGCGAAGGCGTGACTGACAACATGGATAACTACCGTAAGATCATGCAGGAACATACGGAAATTACGCCTATTGTTGAGCAATACCATATCTACATCCAAACCGAGTCCGACCTGAAAGAAGCGCATGCCATGCTGGCCGACCCGGAGATGAAAGAGTTCGCACAGGAAGAGATAGACAGCGGCAAAAAACGCCTGGAAGAAGTCGAACTGGCCTTGCAAAAACTGCTGCTGCCTAAAGACCCGAGCGACGACAAAAATATTTTCCTTGAAATCCGCGCCGGTACCGGCGGTGACGAATCCGGCCTGTTCGCCGGGGACCTGTTCCGTATGTATTCACGCTTTGCCGACCGCCAGGGCTGGAAAGTGGAAGTCGTCTCCGCCAACGAAGGCGAAGTCGGCGGCTATAAAGAGGTGATTGCCAAAATCATCGGCTACGGCGCTTACTCAAAACTCAAATTCGAATCCGGCGGCCACCGCGTACAACGCGTGCCAGACACCGAAACCCAGGGCCGCATCCACACCTCAGCCTGTACTGTCGCCATTCTGCCTGAGGTAGAAGAGGTGGGCGATGTCGAGATCAACCCGGCCGATATCCGTATCGACACCTTCCGCGCGTCAGGCGCCGGTGGTCAGCACATCAACAAAACCGACTCTGCCGTGCGCATTACCCATGCACCCACCGGCATCGTGGTGGAATGCCAGGACGGCCGTAGCCAGCACGCCAACAAGGCACAGGCCATGCAAGTGCTGGCCGCACGCATCAAGGCCAAACAGGTCGATGAGCAGCAAAGCAAAATCGCTTCTGAACGCCGCAACCTGATTGGCTCGGGTGACCGTTCTGAGCGTATCCGCACCTACAACTACCCGCAAGGCCGGATCACCGACCACCGCATCAACCTGACACTCTATAAAATTGAAGCCATCACCGAAGGCGATATGGACGAGTTGATTAATGCGCTGGCGACCGAATACCAGGCTGACTTGCTGGCAAGTTTGGGTGAAGACGCATAGCACAAACAAGGATGATGGGAATGCATTCACAATTACATCAAGGCAGCTGTCTTTGTGAAAGCGTACGCTACGAAGTCACTGGCCATCTTGGGCCGTTGGTCTATTGCCATTGCAAGCGCTGCCGCAAAGCCACCGGCTCTGCCTTTATTGCCGTCGCGCCCATCTCAAAAGCACACTTTAAAATCACGCATGGTGAAACCTGCCTTAACACTTATCGTAGCGAGGCCGGGGTATGTCGCACCTTTTGTAATCGCTGCGGTTCACCCATCATGGCTTACCGTGAAAGTGAGCCTGACACCCTGAGACTGCGTGTCGGGACATTGGATACGCCACTGCCAACACGCGTTTCTGCCCATATTTTCGTCGCCTCCAAGGCCGAATGGGACGATATTCACGATACAGCGCCGCAATACGCAGAGCGTCCTTAACAGAATACTGACCAAAAATGACTCAATTCCGTATTCCCGCCGCCCCGCGCAGTATCCAGAAAGACAACCCAATCAAGTTTTTGCTGGATAGCGAGGCGATTGATTGCCTGGCACACAATATTGGGCTGGTGCATACCAGCTTTGATACAGAAACCTTTAAACAATTAGCGCTGACCAATATTGCGCCACTGGGGTTTATGGATCGCTCGGCACACATTGCAGCTGCGTTAAAAGCCACTCTGCCCGCCAAGTTTTCAGAAGCAACCGAAGTATTAATTAATACACTCACGCCCCCCAATACACATACCGAACGCCTTGGGCTGGGCGTGTTTTTCTACTTGCCACATACACGCTTTATTGCCGAGTATGGCCGCGATGCACAGCACAATGGCGGCGAGGATCCATTTGAAGCGGCGATGCGTGCACAATATGAATTGACACGCCGTTTTACCGCAGAGTTTTCAATCCGGCCTTTTTTGATTCATGACTTTGAACGCACCTTGCATCAACTCACCTTGTGGCTGAATGACCCGGACCCGCATGTGCGCCGCTTGTGTTCTGAAGGCTGCCGCTCACGCCTGCCCTGGGGCGCTCGCATTCCGCAACTGATTGCCGACCCGACACCAGCATTACCCATATTAGAAGCACTGAAAAACGACCCCAGTTTGTATGTAAGGCGCAGTGTGGCGAATCATCTCGGCGACATTGCCAAAGACCATCCGGTATTGGCATTTGACGTATGTGAGCGCTGGCTCACCAATGCAGATAAAGACCTGAAATGGGTGATCCGCCATGCAGTTCGCCACCCGGCCAGGCAAGGCAATGCCACGGCCATTGCTTTGCGCAAAGCGGCTGGGGGCAGGTAATGTCGAACACCGTGCAACAATGGTTGCAAACGGCACGGCAACAGCTGGCACAGTTTGTCCCGGCAGATGAGGCAAATATTGAGGCACAAGTATTATTGATGCATGTGTTGAACGTGAATCGTGCCTGGCTGATCGCACATGCCAAAGACCCTCTCGCCGCAACACCTATTGCCACGGCTGAGCATTTATTACAGCGTCGCCTGCAAGGCGAGCCCATCGCCCATATCTTGGGTGCGCGCGAGTTTTTTGGCTTGCCACTCAAAGTCACGCCAGATACCCTGATTCCGCGCCCGGATACTGAGACCCTGGTAGAAGCTGCACTGCAAAAAATCACCGGGGCCATGCGTGTGCTTGATTTAGGTACCGGCACCGGGGCGATTGCACTGGCAATTGCCAGACATGCGCCGCGCTGCGAAGTAATCGCGGTAGATGCCTCAACCGCGGCGCTGGCCGTCGCCCAGGAAAACGCACAAGCATTACACTTAAACAATGTGCAGTGCGTACAAAGCAACTGGTTTGCGGCCTTGCCTGCGCACAGATTTGACCTGATTGTCAGCAATCCGCCTTATATCGAAACAGATGATCCGCATTTGCTACAAGGCGATTTACGTTTTGAGCCCATCAGCGCGCTGGCCTCTGGTGCAGATGGCTTGCAAGATATCCGGCAGATTGTCGCCGAGGCCCCTGACTACTTAAATGCGGGTGGCTGGTTACTGCTGGAACACGGCTACAATCAAGCCGACGCCGTGCAACAACTGTATCATGCAGCGGGGTTTGAACAGGTTCAAACGCTGCAGGATTTGGGCAGCAATCCCAGAGTCACGCTTGCGCAATGGCCCACAGCACCGACACACCAATAATAAAAAACTCACAGGGAGACACTCCATGATTCACAAATTACGCCTGGCGATCCGTAATGATTTAGAGGCCCCAGAAGAAGCCAGACACTTTGGCTCCGGCTGGTTAAGCGGTGTCGCCGCACTGGTACTCAGTATCGCCAGCCTGTGCCTGTTGCTGGGTGAGCGTCTGCAAGGCATATTCTCAACACAAGCGCTCTCACCGCTCTATGCCTTGCCACAGTTCACACTCATGCTTCAGGTATTACTCGTTGCCAGTTTTCTGCTCGCCTGCAGCAACTTGGTGTTACGCCGTAATCGTATTTTGGGCTTTACCGCGATTTTGCTGGTATTGCTCACCATCACCATTGCTGAAACGCTCAATGCACAAGCTGCTCGTGCCAGCGGCGTTGCGCTTAGCCTGGACTGGTTTGTCCTGAATATCTTGCTCACCGGCTTGTTATTTATCCCACTGGAGAAACTGTTTGGCCGCTTAACCCAGCAAGCGTTGTTCAGGGACGAATGGCGTGAAGATTTATTTTATTTCCTGATCAGCAGCGTGTTTGTGCAAACACTGACCTTATTCACATTGGCGCCTGCGATGACCATTGTGCATCACACCGGCGACTGGGCAACCTTGCGACAAACCATTGCCAGCCAACCACTGTGGTTGCAGGTAATCGAAATCATGTTTCTCACCGACTTTGTACAGTACTGGTTTCATCGTGCTTTCCATCAAGTGCCATTCTTGTGGGGCTTTCACGCCGTACATCACTCCGCCAAAAAGATGGACTGGCTGGCAGGGTCACGCATGCATATCGTTGAAATCATTGGTTTGCGCAGCATGACAGTGGTGCCCATGTATGCACTGGGCTTTGCCGAAAGTGCATTGCATCTTTATATTTTGCTGGTGTACCTCAACGCCACCTTTGTCCACGCCAATGTGCGCTTTAATGTGGAATGGCTGAAACCATTGATTGTCACGCCGCGCTTTCACCACTGGCATCACGGTATTGAAAAAGAAGCGATTGATGTCAATTTTGCCATTCACTTCCCGTTATTTGATAAGCTATTTGGCACTTATTACATGCCAAAAAACCAATGGCCAAGTGGCTACGGCATCGGCGGCCATCCGGTACCGAATGGCTACTGGAAGCAATTCATGTATCCCTTTAAAAAGTAGTCCATACACATTGCGCACGATTTTTGCTGCTAGCAGTCTATCTGTGTGTAGTGAAAGGCCAATCATGTTTAATTTCAACTCAATCAAAGCCGTGTTGTTTGACCTGGATGGCGTGCTCTATATCGGGCAGCAGCCAATTGATGGCGCCATTGAAGCGGTGGCCAAGATCCGCAAGGCAGGCATCGCCGTGCGCTTTGTCACCAACACCAGCACACTCTCTTTGCTGGCCTTGCAAAAAAAGCTCAACGATCTCGGCTTCAATGTAGTGCCGGAAGAAATCATGAGTGCACCACAAGCGACCATTCAATACCTGAAAAAACAGCCTAACCCGGTGTGCAAATTGCTGCTGGCCGACGACGTGAAAAAAGATTTCGCCTGTTTTGACCAGTCGGAAACGGCGGCCAATTATGTGGTGATTGGTGATATTGGTGATCGCTGGTCTTATGAATTACTGAATGAGGTGTTTCATTGCCTGGTGAATGGTGCGCAATTGATCGCGATTCACAAAAACCGCTTCTGGCAGACTGAAACCGGGTTGCAAATGGACATTGGTGCCTTTGTCACCGGGCTCGAATATGCCAGCAATACCAAAGCCATGCTGATGGGTAAGCCGTCGCAGCATTTCTTTAATATGGCGGTTGATGCGCTACGGCTCAAGCCTTCCGAAGTGATGATGATAGGCGATGATATCGATGCCGACGTTGGTGGTGCGCAAGACGCCGGCCTGCATGGCATTCTGGTCAAAACCGGCAAATACCGCGAAACCTATACCCGCTTGTCTGCGGTGGAGCCCGATGCCACGATTGCATCGATTGCCGACTTACCGGCCTTGCTGGGTGGCTTGTCGATCTCTGCGCACTCATAAAAAGACAACACTATTGCACGCCAGCCGTCTCGCCGTTTCAGCATGCTGCATAGTATAATTGCAGCATGTCTGAATCGAATTCTGTTGGTATCGTCAAAGCGCAGGTTGCGCATTTCACCCAGCCGCTCACCCTTAAAAGCGGCGCAGTGTTGCCACAATACCATCTGACTTATGAAACCTATGGTGAACTCAACGCGGCCAAAAACAACGCCGTGCTGATCTGTCACGCCCTGTCTGGTAACCATCACGTCGCGGGTCGCTATTCGCCAGACGATAAATATCCAGGCTGGTGGGACAACCTGATTGGCCCTGGCAAACCGTTAGACACCAATAAATTCTTTGTCATTGGCCTCAATAACCTGGGTGGCTGTCATGGCAGTAGCGGGCCCTCCAGTGTCGATCCACTGACCGACAAACCCTATAGTGCGACTTTCCCGGTGGTGACCGTGGAAGACTGGGTCGAATCACAAGCGCGTTTATTGGACTATCTGGGCATTGATCAATTAGCCGCTGTGATTGGTGGCAGCCTGGGCGGCATGCAGGCACTGCACTGGAATATCGTCTACCCGGAGCGCGTGCGCCATGCCTTTGTCATTGCCTCTGCCCCTAATTTAACCGCGCAAAATATGGCGTTTAACGAGGTGGCCCGCCAGGCGATTATCACCGACCCTGAGTTTTTCGACGGCGATTATTACAACCACGGCACGGTACCGCGCCGCGGCTTGCGCATTGCGCGCATGCTGGGTCATATTACCTATTTGTCCGATGACGTGATGGGCGAAAAATTTGGCCGCAAACTGCGCCATGGTGATGTGAAATATAGCTTTGATGTCGAGTTTGAAATGGAATCTTACTTACGCTACCAAGGCGATAAATTTGCCGGTGAGTTTGATGCCAACACCTATTTGCGCATGACACGCGCACTGGATTACTTTGACCCGGCACTGGATTATGACGGCGATTTGAGTAAAGCTCTGCGTCGCGCACAGGCAAAATTTGTGGTGATCTCATTTACCACTGACTGGCGATTTTCGCCTGCGCGCTCGCGTGAAATTGTCAAAGCGCTGTTAGACAATGCTCTGCCAGTGAAATATGCCGAAGTGACCTCTGACCACGGCCATGACGCATTTTTGATGCCGGACCCGTATTATCACAACATCATGCGTGCTTACCTGGAGCAAATTAAAGTATGACGAATGTAAATATTACAAATATTCGTCCAGATTTTGCATTAATTACAAATTGGGTGAATGCCAAAGCCAAAGTCTTAGATTTGGGTTGCGGGGACGGCACCTTGCTGACTCACTTGCACGAGACACTGGAAACCACCGGCTATGGCATTGAAAAAGACGATTCCAACTGGCTGGCCGCACTGAAAAACGGTGTCGACGTGATTCAAATGAACCTCGAAGAAGGCTTGTCCGGCTTTGAGGACCAGTCGTTTGATACCGTGATTCTGTCGCAAACCCTGCAAGCCATGCACAACACCGAAAGCATTGTGCAAGAAATGCTGCGCGTCGGCCGCGAAGTGATCGTGACTTTCCCCAATTTTGGCTACTGGCGCAACCGGATGCAGATTACCTTCGGCACCATGCCTGTCTCCAAAAGCCTGCCATACCAATGGTATGACACGCCGAACGTACACTTGTGCACGATCAACGACTTCGACGATTTTTGCGTCCAGCACCAAATCCAGGTCATAGAGCGCAAGGTGATTACCGGCGGCCAGGATATTCACATATTGCCCAACCTGATGGGTAACCTGGCGATGTATCGACTGAGAAAACACGGCGCCTGATCGCCGCCACAGCAAACAATTACCCTATATTCGCCCCGCCTACACTGGTTGACGAATGTCAGCTCCCAACGATAGGGCGCATCTCAGATGCCGCCCTATCGCCCACAAAAGACCATCAATTAAAAATAACAGATATATTGACTTCCATCTATTATTTATTAATAATGATAATCATTCTTATTATCAATTAAATAAGAATACATGGTAAGACGTTTGTGAGTAACGCAGCCAGTTAAAAGATTCTGGCGCGCATTAAAGACGCCAGTCATTAATAATTACTCAAAAGGAAGTTAGTAAAATGAAAGCTCAATATTTAAGCATCGCTATCGGTGCAACTCTGTTCGCAATCACAGGCCTGGCACAAGCGAATACCACCTACAGCAGTTTTGTTGACGTGGCAGACTCCGTCTCGTTTGACGGCTGGAATCAGCTGAACCGCAACCGCGTTGACAGCAATGGCGCGGCAAACCCACTGACCGCAGCACAATTGGCGGCAGGCACAGCAGGTAACGTTGCCGGTTCAGGCGACGCATTGCTGACCCAGGTTTCCGGCAGCTACTACCCAGCTGGTTTTGGTTTATATGGTGATGGCAACCTGACATTCACTGACAATACCGTTGCCAGCAACATCAGCTCACTGGCATTTCAAGGTATCGTCAATGACTTCAATGCGTCATTCGGTGGTGAAGCATATACCATTACGCTGAGCTACAACGGTGGTAGCCAGGCAATCGCAGGCACATTGGTTAACTTTGTGAATACCGGTACTGTTGATGACTATTACTACTACTCCTGGGACTTGAGCGGTGTTTCTACACCAATCACTTCTTATACTTTAAGCTTCAGCGCTGGTTTCTCACAAGCGCTGGCATTCCAGGTTGATCAAGTCGCCTCCGTGTCTTCAGTGCCTGAAGCTGACAGCTATGCCATGATGATGCTGGGCCTGGGTGTGATGGGTGCTGTTGTGCGTCGTCGCAACAAATAATCACCGCATAATAAAGCCATGAAAAAAGCCCCGGGATCGCCGGGGCTTTTTATTTAGCGATACGCTAATTCAAATGCAAGGCTTTCAAGCGGCGATATAAAGTGTTTCTGCTCATGCCTAATTGACGCGCCACTGCAGACACATTGCCCGCCTGCTGTTGCATAGCGACACGAATCGCTTCATCAGACTGTGCTTTCAAGGTTAATACCGGTTGCAAAACTGTTGCACGCTCGGCCTCAACCGCCATTTCATCGAGAAAGTCGTGCGTCAGATGCTGACGTTCAATCACACCACCATCGGCCAGCGCCACCGCTGTGCGCAACACATTATGTAACTGGCGCACATTGCCCGGCCACGGATGCACGGCAAACACGGCCAGCACCTCATCACTCAGCGTGACTTGTGGTGCCTGTTCAATTTGCAAAATCATCTGAATCAGACGCGACATATCCTGGCGCTGGCGCAACGCAGGCAACTGTACGGTTAAACCATTAATGCGGTAATACAAATCACTGCGAAACTCACCCGCGGCCACTTTATCCTTGAGTTTCTGGTTAGTAGCACTGACGAGGGTAAAATTGACCGGAATGGATTTGCTGGAGCCCAAGGGCGTGACGCTGCGCTCCTGCAATACACGCAGCAACCTGGCCTGTAACGACAAAGGCATATCGCCGATTTCATCCAGAAACAAGGTACCGCCATCAGCCTGCTGGATTTTGCCGACATTGCCTTTACGCTTGGCGCCGGTATACGCCCCTTCTTCATAGCCGAACAATTCAGCTTCAATTAATCCTTCCGGCAAGGCTGCGCAATTGACGGCAATAAAGGGCTGCGCTCTACGCACACTGGCATCATGAATCGCCCTTGAAAACAATTCTTTACCGGCACCGGTTTCACCTAATATCAATACCGGAATATCACGGTTAAGCACTTGCTTGACCTGGCTGATGGCTAATTTTAATTGCGGATCACCGCTATCCAGCAATTCGAGGCTAGCCGCTGATTCACGTGGCACAGACTGCACCGGCTTACTGGAAATACCTGTCACCTGCATGCTGGAAGCGCGCGCAAACAGGCGGGCGCCATTGCGCAAGCGCAATGGGAACAACACCTCGGACGACAAACCCCGCTGCTTGAAAGCCAGCCAGGACTCGTCAAAAATATCTTCAAACGGAATGCGGCGCGCAGACAATACATCCTGATCCAGCGGCAGGCCAAACTGGAATTGTCCACTACGGTTAATGGCCTGTAACTGGCCTTGCGCATCAAACAGGGCAACGCCTTCCCACAAGGTGCCGATGAATTCAGGCCGCACATGAAAATGCACACCAATTTCGCCGTCTGCGGTGGCATGGAACAAGCGGTTTTCCACCATTTGCGCCGCCATTTTGACCAGCGCCAGCGTGTGCTGCTGCGGCGCATTTAAATCATTAGAGACATCCAGTGTCGCCACCAAATGATTATTGGCGGCAAAAATAGGCACGGCAGAACAGCTTAACGAATGGTGGTAAGCCATAAAGTGTTCGGCCCCTTGCACGCTGATGGGCAAGCGCTCCACTAAGGCAGTACCAATGGCATTCGTACCGCGGTGCTCCTCGCTCCAGGAGGCACCTGGCAACAATGAGGCACGGACTTCGTTTTCTTCGACGCCTTCGCCTCTGGTGCGCAAAATCACGCCTTCGCTGTCAGTCAAAATCACCAGGCTGCGCGTATGGGCAATTTGCTCGCTGAGTGTGAGTATTTCCGGCTCGGCATGGGTCAGCAATAAACGGTTTTTTTCCAGTCGCTGCGCCAGCTCCTGTGCCGTAATAATCTGGTCTTCACCTGGTGCCTGTTCATCCACCCCTTTGACCATGCAACGCCGCCAGGAACGCGCAATCGCCTCGGCAATCGCGCGCTGGTCGTCGCGCATGCCGGGCTGCGGCATTGGAGAAGCGGGCGGGGAATATTTGTTGGGCATTTAAAACTGAACACCTGTCACATCAGATTGAACAACTGTACCAGTATGGCACAGTCGTGAACAGTATTCGCCGTGTTGCGAATCCCCAGGAATGTTTTCATACCAGATTAAGCAATTGATTTTAATTCATTTTTTACATTTTCCAAAATAACGCATGCAGTTGGCACGTGCGTTGCAATCAATGGCAGGCAGTCACAAAAGAAGCCTTTGTTGACCGCTTGCAACACTACACATACCAGCTTCACCGCAACCATTTTGGAGGTTATTTATGCAACAACGTATCAAGCTCGCCATCACTGCAATGATGCTAGCCAGCGTGAGCACCAGCGTATTGGCAAATGCCGAACTGGACGCCATGATGAAAGACGACAACCAGTGGCCGATGGCGCGTAAAGACTACGCAAACCAGGGTTACAGCCGCTTGTCACAAATCAACAAAAGCAACGTCAAACAATTGAAACTGGCATGGACATTTGCCACTGGCGTTAACCGCGGCCACGAAGGCGCGCCGCTGGTGATTGGCAATACCATGTATATCCATACCGCATTCCCGAATAACGTGTATGCGCTGGACCTGAACGACAACCAGAAAATCCTGTGGTCTTATTTTCCTAAACAGGACCCGGATGTGCAGTCTGTATTGTGCTGCGATAACGTCAACAAAGGCCTGGGCTACGGTGATGGCAAAATTCTGCTGCAACAGAATAATGGCGTCTTGGTAGCTTTGGACGCTAAAACCGGCGCCAAATTGTGGGATGTGAAAGTGAATGACCCGAAAACCGGTTCAGCCAATACTAACGTACCGCATGTATTTAAAGACAAAGTGATTACTGGCTGTTCAGGCGGTGAATTTGGTGTACGTTGCCATATCAGTGCTTACAGCCTAAAAGATGGCAGCCTGATCTGGAAAGCTTACAGCACCGGCTCTGACAGTGAAGTCATGATAGGCGCAGACTTCAACAAGGAAAATCCGCAGTACAGCGCCCTGTCCTTATATGAAGACGTGAACGGCGGTAACAAAATGGGTGGTTCATTCAAGAACTTGGACAAATCCCAATTGAAATTTCCAGAAGCCAACCTGGGTGTACGCACCTGGTTGAAACCGCAGCAACAGAAAGATGGCTGGCAAAATGGTGGTGGCCCGACCTGGGGCTGGTACTCATACGACCCGAAATTGAACCTGATGTACTACGGCACCGGCAACCCAGGCACCTGGAACCCGGACGTGCGCCCAGGCGACAATAAATGGTCGATGACGATTTTTGCGCGTGACCTCGATACAGGCATGGCACGCTGGGGCTACCAGATGACGCCGCATGACGAGTGGGATTACGATGGCATGAACGAGATCATCTTGTGGGAAGCCAACGGCAAGCAACTGGCCTCACACTTTGACCGTAACGGTTTTGGCTACACCTTTGACCGCACCAACGGTACCTTGCTGGTAGCGGAAAAAATGCATCCGTTCGTCAACTGGGCGAGCAAGATTGACATGAAAACCGGCATTCCGGTCAAAGACCCCAAATACTCCACACACCAGGATTACAACGCTAAAGGTGTATGCCCTTCTGCGTTGGGCGTAAAAGACGAGCAACCAGCGGCTTACTCACCTAAAAACAAAACCTTCTACGTGCCTTTAAACCACGTGTGCATGACCTACGAACCGGTTGAATCCAAGTATGTCGCTGGTCAACCATGGGTAGGCGCAACCCTGACCATGTTTGCAGGCCCTGATGGTGTGATGGGTGGCTTTATGGCCTGGGATGGCCTCAAAGGCAAAGCGCAGTGGTACAACAAAGAGAAATTCTCTGCCTGGGGTGGCGCATTGGTAACGGCGTCTGACCTGGTGTTCTACGGCACGCTGGATCGCTGGGTGAAAGCACTGGATGCCAAAACCGGTAAAGAACTGTGGAAATTCCAGGTTGGCTCCGGCGTGGTAGGCAACATGATCACCTATGGTCACAAAGGCAAGCAATACGTAGGCGTATTGTCTGGCATTGGTGGCTGGGCGGGTGTGGCGATGAACCTGGGCCTGACCAACGATACCGATGGTTTGGGTGCAGCGGGTGGTTACAAAGAGCTGACCAAATACAACGCCGCGCCTGGTGGCGGTGGCATGAACGTATTCAGTTTATAAGAGAGGATTTCTGATGAAATTATTCAATCAAACTTTACTGGCGACAGCCTTGCTCGCGGCCACTGCCTCCGCGATTGCGGGTAGCGGTGCCGAAGCATTGGCACAAAAAAGCGGTTGCTTGCTGTGCCACGGCGTGGACAAAAAAATTGTAGGCCCTGCTTACAAAGATGTCGCAGCCAAATACAAAGGTGACAAAACCGCAGAAGCCAAGTTGATTCAAAAAGTTAAAACTGGCGGTAGCGGTGCGTGGGGCGAGATGCCTATGCCACCTAACAGCCCACAAGTGAAGGACGACGATATCAAGACCATCGTCCAGTGGGTATTAAGTTTGTAGTTCCCCTGTGAAATAAAGAGTCAGTGGCAGCGCTGGAATATGGCTGCCATGCTTGCAACGGCGCCTCCACTGACTCTGCATTTCCAACGTTTTACCATTGATCTCCGAGTGTGGCCAACCCGCAAGGGTTGGCTTTTTTTTGCCTTGAGATTGGCGGCCAGTTAAAAGCGTTTACAATGCGGGCATGACCATCGCACAAACCCTGTTTACGCGCCGCATGCTGATGTGTGTGGCACTCGGCTTTAGCTCCGGCCTGCCACTTTACCTGCTACTGCAACTGCTACCCGCCTGGCTGCGTAGCGAAGGTCTTAATCTCAAAACCATTGCCGCCTTTGCTTTTATGCAGTTGCCCTACACCTGGAAGTTTTTATGGGCACCGCTGATGGACAGATACAGCTTGCTACAAGCGCTTGGTCGCCGTCGCAGCTGGATATTAGCCACCCAACTGGCCTTACTTGCCAGCATCATCAGCCTGGGCATGTTTCAACCACAACAAGACATTACTATGGTCGCTATCCTTACGACATTAGTCGCCCTGTTTTCTGCGAGTCAGGACATCGTCATCGACGCTTACCGTCGCGAAATTTTAAGCGACCAGGAACTTGGCCTGGGCAACAGCATACACGTCAACGCCTACCGCATTGCCGGGCTGGTACCCGGCTCACTGGCACTCATTCTCGCCGATCACCTGCCATGGTCACAAGTGTTCCTGATTGTCGGCCTGTTCATGTTACCGGGCATCGGCTTTACTTTATGGTCACAAGAACCCGTCATTGTCAGCGTACCGAAAACACTTTTGGCCTCAGTTGTAGAACCGTTTAAAGAATTCATGCAACGCAGTGGCTGGCAACATGCATTATGGGTGTTGCTGTTTATCTTGTTGTACAAACTCGGTGACAGCATGGCCACCGCGCTCGCCACCCCTTTCTATATTGATATGGGATACAGCAAAACCGATATCGGCGCGATTGTGAAGGGCAGTGGCCTGGTGATGCAGATTGCTGGCGCCTTTGTTGGCGGCCTGTGGATGCTTAAACTCGGTATTAATCGCGGCCTGTGGGTCTTTGGCGTGGTCCAGGCTTTATCGATTCTCGGATTTGCCTGGCTGGCACACAGCGGACCCTTTATCGAAATCGGCGTGGCCGAGCGCAGCATGCTTGGCATTGTCATCGGGGTTGAAGCTTTTGGCGTTGGTTTAGGCACGGCGGCTTATGTCGCCTATATGGCACGAGAAACCAACCCGGCGTATACCGCGACCCAACTCGCCTTGTTTACCAGCCTGTCTGCCGTACCACGCTCTGTATTCAATGCACTCACAGGCGGCATGGTAGAGAGCCTGGGGTGGGAACAGTTTTTTTATGTGTGTGCCTTGCTGGCGATCCCGGGGATGTTACTGTTGTTTAAGGTGGCTAGGTGGCGGGAACGCTAAGTTTTTTAGGAAATATTAGGCATTCTTTTTCGCCTCTCGGCGAGTCACTTTCTGATGCTTGCCCCTCAGAAAGTAACCAAAGAGGAGGGCACCCAGCCATCACGGCCTTCGGCTTCCTTGCGTTGCTCAACAAAATAAGCCGGTCACGAAACTCATCCTAGCGGGCTGCACACTACGCAGCCCACCGCGGGATTCGAACAGTCGCTCCCTCTACTCTTATTTTGTCTCCGCTACTCAGCGTGATGGAATGGGATTTGTCTCATCTAACTTGCATTGATTTAGTTCGGATGGTTCAAAAACCAGATTCTTTTTTCTTCAATTCGCTAATGGTTGCAGTCGCATGGTGTTCGGGGCCCCCATCTGCCGCGCCGAGCAACGCAGGGTTGGCGGGAGTCTTCGGCCATCGGCTGTCCGAGTTCCGCAACAAGCCACGCTCTGTGTGGCTTGTCAGGGCGAGTTTCGATGGACGCCCGGCAAGCCGAGTAGCGCAGGAATTAAGCGGAAGTTGGGGTGTCTTGTTCTTTGCCTTCTTTCTTATGGACAAGCATAAGAAAGAAGGTCGCCGTAAAGGCGAAATAGTTAGTTCATAAATTCACTTTGGCCCAGCAAAGAACAACCTTATTTAATCAATCCGCATAATCCACAGTCAACGGCGCATGATCACTAAACCGTTCCGCCTTATATACACTGGCCGCAATCACCTTTGCGCCTAATGCCGGTGTTGCCAACTGGTAATCAATACGCCAACCGACGTTTTTGGCATACGCCTGTCCGCGATTACTCCACCAGGTATAGCATTCATCCGTAGTATCAGGATATAGACCACGGTAGGTATCCACCCAACCCACACGCCCCAGCACATCGGTCATCCAGGCCCGCTCTTCTGGCAAAAAGCCTGAATTTTTACGGTTACCTTTAAAGTTCTTGAGGTCGATTTCCTGATGCGCGATATTCCAGTCACCGCAAATCACCACGTCACGACCAGAAGCGACCAACTGCTCAAGATGCGGTAAGAATACATCCATGACCTGAAATTTAAATTGCTGGCGTTCTTCGCCACTGGAGCCACTCGGCAGGTATAAAGACACCACACTCAAATTGCCATATTGGCATTCCAGGTAACGACCTTCAGCATCAATGTGCGCATGACCCAAACCAATGATGACTTTATCAGCAGGCTGTTTACTGTAGATGCCTACGCCGCTATAGCCTTTTTTCTCGGCATAGTGAAAATAGCCATGATAGCCGGGTGGTTGCAGCATTTCAGGCTGCATATCACCTGCCTGCGCTTTCAGCTCCTGCAAACAGACAATATCGCCGCCACTATTTGCCAGCCAGGGCAAAAAGCCTTTGTTACAGGCTGACCGTATGCCATTGAGGTTCAAGGTTATAATACGCATTGTCTAAATACTTTCTGCTTTTAAAAATGACTACAAACACATTAAGTGCCGATTTTATTGCTTTTTCCATCCACAAACAGGTGTTGCGCTTTGGCGAATTTAAAACCAAAGCGGGGCGCTTAAGCCCCTATTTTTTTAATGCTGGCCTGTTTGATGATGGCGAAAGCATGCTCAAACTGGGTGAATTCTACGCCAACAGTATTCTACAGTCTGGTTTGCAATTCGACATGCTGTTTGGCCCGGCCTATAAAGGCATTCCTTTAGTCACCGCGATTAGCATCGCTTTTGCGCGCATGGGCAAAAATTACCCTTATGCTTATAACCGCAAAGAAGCCAAAGACCATGGCGAGGGCGGCACACTGGTAGGCGCCGCATTAAAAGGCCGCGTGCTGATTATTGATGATGTGATTTCTGCCGGGACGTCTATCCGCGAATCCGTCGAGCTGATTCGCAATGCGGGTGCCACACCTTGCGCCGTGAGCATTGCACTGGACCGCCAGGAAAAAGGCTTGGGTGAGTTATCAGCCGTGCAAGAAGTGGAGCAAACTAATCAGATGCCAGTGGTCAGCATTGCCAGACTGGCTGACCTGTTTGCGTATTTGCAAGGCAATGAGGAGCTGGCGCAGTATTTCCCGGCCATTGAAGCTTACCGCGCGCAGTATTGCATACGATAGATCAAGCCTAATAAATAAAGCGAGCAAATGCTCGCTTTATTTATTTCAACATGCCCATTAAACGGGACATTATCAGTGCCGGATTATTTTCCACCGCACCATTCGGTGTCAATTGGTTCACAACATCCGGCAAATGCTCGGCAATTTTACCCGTCAGGTCATCTGTACTCATATTCAATTTACCGGCAATTCCGGCAAGCACCGAACCGCCTAAGGCCGCACCAATTTGCTGCGCATTGACATTCAGGTTAGCGCCGGTACTCACCCAGGAATCTACCTGCTCAGACAAACCACCATTTTTCAGTGCTTGCAAAATGCCAGGTAAACCACCGTATTGCTGAAACAACTCCATGGCCAGTTTCGCCAATGGACCTTTATCACCCATGACTTTGTTCATCATGGCGCCAGCGACGCTATCGAATAATCCCATTTTTTCTTCCTTCTAAATATGCGGTTGATCAATAAGAAAGCCTGTTTCGCCTAGATGGTAGAAACAGAAAGGCTAACATTTATTGTCAATTGTAAACCAAAGGTAGTGTACTTAGGCACTATTGCTTGCTCTAGTACAATCTGGTCAGCATCAGAACCGCTCGTGTGCGCCTAAATACCGCCATTGCCCCGGCGGTAACTTACCCAAATTAATGCTGCCAATCCGAATGCGTTTCAAACCGACCACATGCAAACCCACCAGCTCACACATGCGACGAATCTGCCGTTTGCGGCCTTCACGCAACACAAAGCGCAGTTGGTCCTCATTTTGCCAAGAAACTTTAGCGGGCCTTAGCTGAACACCATCCAGACTGAGACCGTAATTTAATAACGCCAGGCCATTATTGCTCAGCTGGCCTTCTACCCGCACCAGATATTCTTTTTCTACATTGGAGTCATCGCCAATCAGCTTGCGTGCAACGCGGCCATCCTGGGTAAGTACCAGCAAGCCGGTGGAGTCGATATCCAATCTGCCTGCCGGGGCCAGACCACGCAAATGCCCGCGCTTGAAGTCGATGCCACTGCTATCTTCTGACCATTGATTGTCCGGATTAAACAGCACAACCGCAGGTTCATAACCATCCTCGGCTTGCCCGCTGACGTAACCAACAGGTTTGTGTAGCAAAATGGTCACCGTTTCGGCCTGATGCTCTTTGGCATAGGCACTAATCACGATCTCGGCATCCGGCGCAATCCGCGTACCTAAGGTTTCAATGATTTCACCATCAACCTTGACCCAGCCGTTGGCAATCCAGTCATCGGCTTCACGGCGCGAGCACAGGCCACGGTCTGCCATCACTTTGGACAAGCGCGGTTGCAAGTCAGCATCTGCTACGGTTGGCGTTGGCGTCGCTCTGCGGGCGGGTGGTCTACCCCCTGTTTTCGCAACATATGGGCGATCTTTATCACGTGGCTTCTCGCTGCGGCCTGCGCCAGCTCTGGCTGCGGGCGGGCGTCCGCCGCCTGCATAGGCTGATTTGCCAGCGGGTTTACGCTGATCTTTATCTTTAAATACTTTGTCTTTGCGCGGTGCTTGCTCTTTTGAGCCGGCATCTTGTTGCACCTCAGCATACACCTCTTTTTTGGCAGGTGGTTTAGTACGATCACGCAGCTCCGGAGACAATTGTCTGACCGGTTTCTGGCGTTTTTGATCAGCGGTAGCGGAGGATTTATTGAGTTTGAGCGTAGACAAAACAGTCTTCTCACTAATGAAAGATGAATAAGTTGCTATTGTAATTTATTTGGCTGCTGACGCACGAAAATTCAGGCTACCAGGCTGCTTGCGCGCACTCTCTGGCATATAACGTAAAATGCTTTCGGCCCGCGCCAACTCCGGTTTTTTTGCCATAAACTGCTGTTTCCAGGCACGATGCGGATTTTTGATGATTCCCGCTAGCCAGGCGGCTTGTATCGGATTCATCTGCGCAGGGGAGAGGCCAAAGTAATAATTTGCCGCGGCATGTGCGCCACACAAGCTGGGACCCCAATCGACCGTATTCAGATACAAGTTAAGAATGTTTGTTTTATCCAGCGTGTTTTCCAGTTGCACCGCATAAAGCAACTCTTCTATTTTGCGCTTCCAGGTCCGTTCGCCATTGGTGAACATATACTTAACGACTTGCTGCGTAATCGTGCTGCCACCCACCGCCTTGTCAGTGCTTTCCTTGCCCAGCAGTTGCTGCATTTGCGTAAGCGCATAGCCAGGATGGTGCCTAAACTCGGCATCTTCGGCAATAATGGTTGCCATCGGTAACCAGCGGCCCATTTTGTCGTAGTTGAGCCAATGTACTTTTTCCGGGTGCTTTTGCTCATCCAGCAACGGGCAATCATATTGCACAGACGAAGCGGTGACCTTACTTAAGTCCAACCCGCTCACGTGTAACTGCGCCAGCTGCGGTTGCACACTCCAGCTTTGGCGGGGCCAGCGCAAAATGCCCGTGGCCGAAAGAGACCCGGATACCGTGGCTTGCGAAATCGCCTCTGAATGGCCGCGCAAAGGACTCAGCAAACTGGCCAGAGGCGTGGCTGGCAGGGTCCAGTTCAGCTTTAATGAGCGCATGGTAGCCTTGCCTTCAAAATCAATTTTGAATGGCTGTTTGGCCGCGTCCACTAATAAATAACCATTTAATTGCTGCCCATCGAGCTTTAACCACAACGCCACAGAATCCAGCATCAATGGTTTATCACTGACGGATTTGGCTTCCAGCCAACAGTGCTGGCAATGCACACGCAAACCATCAGCATCATTCAGCCGGACATCGCCATGATGCAGGCTGAAGCCTTTTTTATCCAGTAACCAGCGCCCGGCTGGAGAAGTCGCCAGCATCAACATGGGCAGTACGCGCACTTGTATGCCACTGCCTACTGGCAACTTTACCCGCCAGGCCGTTTTGTCATAAGGTTGCCAAACCCAGGCCGCCACGCCGAGGATGGCCAGCAAGCAGGCAATCAACAGGCTAATAATGAGGCGTAGGCACCATTTTTTCAGCATGATGGCGTCACCTTAAACCAGCAAACGCTCCACCACCTTGCCCTGCTGCAGATGGCTCTCAATGATGTCGTCAATGTCGCTTTCATCGACAAAGGTGTACCACACCGCGTCCGGGTAAACCACCATGACCGGCCCCTCGGCACAACGGTCCAGGCAACCGGCACGGTTGATGCGGACTTTGCCCGCACCCGCCAGGCCTTGTTGTTTGACTTGCTTTTTCATGTAGTCAAACGCAGCCTCGGCGCCTCTGTTCATGCAGCAGTCTTCGCCGTTTTCGCGCTGGTTAAGACAAAAAAATACGTGATATTGAAAGTGGCTTGCGGTCATAACGATTGCCTTGTAAAACCTCGCACCGAATGCAACGCTTATTCGGTGGAGAGTTGGTCATCTCTGGTAAAGGTCCAGGTACGCGTAATGCTCAGTACATCGGTATCCTGGCGAATATCTTCCGGAAAGACCGGAAAGGGGGCCGCCAGCTGGACAATGCGGCGCGCAGATTCATCCAATAACCGGTGCCCGGAGCTCTGGTGGATACGAATATTTTCTATACTACCATCGGCTTTGATGGAAACGGTCATTTGTAATTTACCGTAGAGCTTTTGGATTCTGGCCGTTTGCGGATAATTCAGGTTACCCACGCGCTCGATTTGTTGCCGCCATTGCTCTACATAATTGGCAAAACGATATGCACGCGTGCGCGCGCCAACAAACTGGCGCTTGGGCCGCATTTCGTATTCTTCCTGCTGCTTGGCAATCAGCGCCTCTAGCTTAGCCATCTCTTGCATGGCTGCCGTTTGCGGCTGCGCTTGCACCGGCACATGTTGCGAAGGTGGCTGCTGCCGGGCCGCCGCATGTAGCTGCGACAACGGCGGTGTTTGCAGGCTGGTCACGGCCTGACTGGCTTTTAATTGCGTGAGCAGGGCTTGCGCCTCTTGCTCTAATTGCGCCACGCGCTGCTTTTCACGCACCAGTTCAGCTTCATGCGGGCTGCTCGCAGTTGTTGCCGACGGTAGCGTGGCCTGGGCGGCATGTGGCATAGAAGCCTGCATTTGTTGCACACTGGGCAAGGCACTCTTCATCTGCCGCTTTTCATCGGTATTGCCGCCGCGATCAAGATTGGCTTGCGCCAGCGCATCTGCCTTCTCGGGTGCACTTTTGGTTTTGCTGTTAACCAGCATGACCTCCAATGAAGGAATCTGGTCTTTAAAAGCCTTGAGTTCCGGCTGGAAATGCAGTGTTAGCACCACCGCATGTGCCAGTAGCGAAAACCACAATGCCCACACCAGCGGTGAGCGTTTGCGGAAACTCTCTGGTAAGCCCATTCGGCGTCTGCCCAACTATCCCTGCAAGGCCTGCAACAATTTTTGGTGTACGCCACCAAAGCCGCCATTACTCATCACCAGCACCTGATCCCCTGCTTGCGCGGCGGCGGCCACCGCAGCCACCAACTGCCCCAGATCATCATAGGTTTGCGCTTTATGCTGGATGGGCGCTAAAGCCGCCGCCGCATCCCAACCCAGGTTATTGGCATAGCAGAATACGGCATCGGCATCACGCAGGCTACCGGGCAAGGCATCTTTCATCACCCCCAGTTTCATGGTGTTGGAACGTGGCTCCAACACGGCCAAAATGCGGGCTTTACCCACTTTGGCACGCAGACCAGCCACCGTGGTGGCAATCGCCGTCGGGTGATGGGCAAAATCGTCATAAACCGTCACGCCATTAGTCACGCCTTTGACTTCCATGCGGCGTTTCACATTCTTGAACTCACCCAATGCTTCAATCGCAATACATGGCGCAACCCCAACATGACGTGCGGCAGCAATCACGGCCAGTGCATTATTGCGATTATGCTCACCGAGCAACTCCCAGCTCACATTGCCTTGGCGCTCACCGTTAAAATACACATCAAACCGGCCGTGTGCATCGACATTTTGTACCTGCCAGCCACTGACACTGTCTATACGCTCCAGCCCGCTCCAGCAGCCACGCGCAATCACGCGATCCAGGCTGTCCTGCTGGTTGGCAACCACCAAGCCTTGTTGCGGCACAGTACGCACCAGATGGTGAAACTGTTTTTCAATCGCGGGCAGGTCTTCAAAAATATCGGCGTGATCAAACTCAAGGTTATTCAACACCGCCGTACGCGGGCGGTAATGCACGAACTTGGAACGCTTGTCGAAGAAAGCCGTATCGTATTCATCGGCCTCAATAACAAAAAACGGCGAAACGGATTTGGGATCTTGCCTGGGTGTTTGTGGCAAACGGGCAGACACTCCAAAGTTCTCTGGCACACCACCAATCAGGAAACCAGGCGCCAGTCCTGCATACTCCAGCACCCAGGCCAGCATAGAAGAAGTAGTAGTCTTGCCATGCGTACCCGCGACCGCCAACACCCATTTACCTTGCAACACATTCTCGGCCAGCCATTGCGGGCCAGAAATATAAGGTAAGCCCTGGTTGAGGATTTCCTCCATCAGCGGATTGCCGCGGGTCACCACGTTACCAATCACATAGATATCGGGATTCAGGCTAGTTTGTGCAGGGTCAAAGCCCTCAATCAACTCAATGCCTTGCGCTTCGAGTTGCGTGCTCATGGGTGGATAAACATTGGCATCACACCCGGTGACACGGTGTCCGGCCGCTTTGGCCAGCACGGCGATGCCACCCATAAAAGTGCCACAAATACCAAGGATGTGAATGTGCATAGACTTTACCAGAACAATGAATGCATGCATTTTACCAAACAACGTCTGGTAAAGCGGTAGCGATTACCGCTCAATTTTTGGCAAATAGTGGCAGATACTGGCGGCAGCGTGCAGCGATATCTGCAGCCTGGAAAATATCAGTAATCACCGCCAATGCATCGGCACCTGCTTCAACTAATGGGCGAGCATTATCCAGCGTAATGCCACCGATACCAACGACCGACACTGCCAATAACTGCTTGGCTTGTGTGAACAAGGCAGCACTTGCCCGCGGTGCATTTGGCTTGGTAGAAGAAGGGTAACAGGCCCCGAATGCCACATAATCAGCCCCCGCTGCCTGCGCCTGTTCGGCCAACTCAAAGCGGTTATAGCAGGAAGCACCAATGATTTTCTGTGGTCCCAGCACCGCACGTGCCGCAGCAATCGCACTATCATGTTGGCCGACATGCACGCCATCGGCATCAAGTTCGGCAGCCAGTGTGACGTGGTCATTAATCAGTAAAGGAATATGCGCTTGGCGGCAAATCGCCAGCAAGGCTGTCGCTTGCTCTAAACGCAAGGCATCGTTAGCGGTTTTATGGCGGTATTGCACCAGTGAAACCCCACCTTGCAAAGCTTGTGACACTTGCGCGCACAGCAAGGCGGTGTCATCACAATCCGGTGTGACCAGATATAAACCGCTAATGCTGAAGTTCACTCGCTTTTTCCTGCACATCAGACTCGCGCGCCCAGAAGAAGCGGTCAGGAATAAATTGTCCCATCCCAGGACGGAAAGCATGACGTAGCGTTTGCCAGGTAAATTCCTGCGCTTCATGCACAGCTTCTTCCATGGTCAACCCGTGCGCCAGACAAGCAGTAATTGCGCTGGTCAGTGTACAACCTGAGCCATGATAACTGCCAGGCAAACGTTCCCAGTGATAATCTTTAATCAGCCCAGGCATCTCATTTTGCACGCCATACAAGCTGTTGACCACATCATTAGAGCGCTCATGTGTACCAGTGATCATCACATATTCACTGCCCATACCCAACAAGCGCAATGCGCACTCCTCGAGCGAGCTGTGTTTAACTTCATCACTTTCATCATAATAAGCCAGGCGACGCGCTTCCAGGCTATTAGGGGTAATCAGGGTTGCCTGCGGGAAAAGTAATTCGCACATGGCTGCCTGCATTTCTTCATTGGAAAGCTCGTCCCCACGACCTGAAGCGAGGATGGGATCGATGATTAGCGGTACATCCGGATAATCGGCAACGATTTCTGCAATCACCGCCACGTTTTCAACGCTACCTAATAAGCCTAATTTAAAGGCACTCACAGAGACATCTTCGAGAATCGCACGTGCCTGGTCATTAATCCAGTCTGCATCCAGTGGCATCACACTTTCCACACCTACGGTATCCTGCACCGTCACGCCGGTAATCACAGACAGCGGGTAACAGCCAATACTGGCGAGCGCCATGATATCCGCTTGCACACCGGCGCCACTGCTCGGATCGGTCGCTGCAAATGTTAAAACGGTGGGTGGAGTATTGGCCATGAAAATTCCTTTGGAGCGGCTGACGGGAATCGAACCCGCGTATCAAGCTTGGGAAGCTGGCGTTCTACCATTGAACTACAGCCGCTTTGTAACACACTGATTATAAAACACTTTATTTTAGTGTAGTTTTCAATGGTGTCATTAATAAGTGTCATTTTACCATTAAGTAGGAATGACATTATGAATCTGTATCTAGAAAAACGTCCTGACGGTACTTATTACTTCCGTCAAACAAAATTAGTGAATAAAAAGCAGGTTGTTAAGCGAATCAGTTTAAAAACAAGAAGTGCTAAGATTGCTAAATTATTAGCAATTCAACTATTGGCGAAAATTCATATGGATAAGATTAATAAGTTTGGAGTTGAGTACGATAGTAAAGGCAACTTGATCAAATTGGATATTGCCAATGAAGAAGATAAAAATAATTTTCTGGAGACTCAAATCTTTCTTGAACAACACAGGGTTGCTCAACATAAAAGAGAACTTGAAATACTAGAATTAGAAGCCAGAGTTAATAAAGTAAAAACTGATAATGAGGAAGCTAAAAGAGATAAAAGTTTGGATGCTCAAAACCTTGCATTACATGAAAAATTATCCAATAAGTTTGCAGGTGCTCCTCTCAAAGATATTTTTGAAGCATATCTGACTGACATTAGTGTTACAGCAGGAGTGCATGGCAAATATAGAAGAGTCATTAGTGATTTCATTAAATTTTGTGCTGATGACGAAGTTAGATATTTATCCCAAGTAGATAGAAAGTTAGTTTTTTCATATATCGTGTATCTCAGAAAAAAAGAGAACATGACTGATAAGACAATAAAAAACAGATTGGGTGTATTGAGCACATTCTTTAATTTTCAGTTTAGTGCGGGTCAGACAATTGCTGCCAATCCATTTATCGGTCATAAAATCAAACCAGAGGATGAAGAAAGCAGGCAACCATTCACCATCAAAGAATTGAATCAAATTTTTGCTAGTAATTTCGTCAAAAACAATCAACAAAATAAATTCATTCTTTTATTGCTTCTGACTACTGCTGCTAGACCGAATGAAATATGTCAATTAAATGTTGATGATGTTTATATAGAGAACGATTCAAATACCAATGAAGAGTTATACATCATTAGAATAAAGAGAGATGTGTTAACGAATCAGACCGTGAAAACAAGAACTAGCAAAAGAAGAGTTTATTTGCATGAGCTTCTGATTAAAAATCAGTTTCTAGAGTATCTAAAAACCAGATCTGGAATAAAACTTTTCGACTTAAATAAACCCGCTGATAAAGGCTATTCAGCATTCTTTAGTGAAGATTTTACAAAATTATTAAGAGAGGACTTAAAAATTGAGAAAAAAGTCCTCTATTGCTTCAGGCATACTTCCAATAACAGATTAAAACAAGCATTGGTCAATGAGGTTATTAGAGAAGACTTGCTTGGACATTTACCGGCTGGTGAAAATGAGAAGACTTATACCCAACAACATAGTCCCGTGAACTTGAGAAATGCTACACAGGAAATTTTGTATTACAGGGAAGTAACAAGCTTGCATAACTGATTTGACTTCGTAAATTTTTCTATTAAGTTGTGTCGTAAGACAAACGACACAACGGATGAACCAACAACTAGAAGATTTCTACCACCACCTCAATGAAGCCGTCATCACTACTAACGACTTTGAGGAAGGCACAAAATTTCGCAAGCGCGAGAAAGTACAACAATTCGCATATTGTGGCCTCAACCCTATGTATCGTCACTATTTAAGTTTTGATCTTGATGAACAAGGGTCAGCTTTTAAATTTGAAGATGTCAATTTACCAACCCCAACCATTATTACGATCAATCCAATCAACAAACACTGCCACTATCTTTATCACTTAAAAACAGCAGTGGCCTACCACGATAATAGTCGCAGCAAACCCCAACAATATTTTGAAGCCGTACAAGATGCGATGACGACTCAATTGGGAGCAGATAAAGCATTTAGTCACGCTATTACTAAAAACCCGCTGCATACAAAATGGCAGGTCATTACAAATAATGCCAGTTATGACTTAGGAGACTTCAACGAATACATTGACCTCAGTAAGCCCATTTTTGACAAAAGTGTTATTGAGAAGATGGATTGTCATGGTCGAAATGATTTGTTGTTTCACACACTACGTTTGTGGAGCTACCGCTCGGTCCATAAGTTTATAACTGAAGAAAGTTGGCGCCAGGAAGCCCGAAACAGGGCTCAAGAAATCAATATCAACTTCTCAGACCCATTACCCTACAAAGAAGTTATTAATACGGCAAACGCCACATCCAAATGGGTCTGGAAAAACCGTCATAATTTAGGTGGCAGAGAGAAGGTGCTAAGTTTCACTAATGAAACTGCTCAAGAGCGTATGCGTAAAGGGGCCGATTACACTAATGCATTGAGATCACAAAAAGCCCTTCAAACATTACAACAAGCAGTTAACTCACTCGTTGCCTCTGGCCTGAGCATTACACAGAAAAGTGTTCAAATCAGCTGTGGGCTCAATATCAAAACGGTCAGAAAGTATTGGACTCAAATTAACAAATAGACAGTTCCATAATCCATCAAAATCATATGTACCCACAACGGCGTGCATCAGGTAATTAGCAGGACTATAGCTAAATGAAATATCTAACCAAGGCAAAGAAAGACAACAAGAAAAATGGATAAGCTGAAAAACAAAAAACTGATACGAATCATCAGTTGAATGTTTAAACTAAAAAACTGATTAAGAGATTAAAGTTTGATTTTTTTGACGCTTGCTTTTTGTCCTAAATTAGCCATAAGACGTTCATGTAAATCTAAAAGATTAATTCGAACAGCTAAGTTTTGAGCGATGTTATCAAACTCAAAATGCGAAAAATCGTCATACATAGCAGCAATATATTCATCAAGAAAATCTGCAGCATCTTTATATTCCATAACTAGATAATCATAAATCAGCTTGGCTTCACGATATGCTCCATTCTTAATCGCCAGCACAAATAACATCACTAAATTATCGAACTCAATACAATCATCATTAGGTTTAATCATGATTGCTCTCCTTTTGAATACTTAACTGGATGGTTTGCTGATCACATTCATTACCCCAACCAGCCCAGCCGTTTGCTGGCTCGCCTCTGCAAAATAGTTCAACTTTGCTAAGTTCTGGGTACATATGGTTAATAATTTGGTAAACCTCATCTGGTTTACGACTGTGCTCACGACGCTTAAATTTCAATACAGAAGAGGGGCGTGCATCGTATGGCACCTCAGGCACCAATCCTTTGGTAGCAATCATCAGCACCTCATGGCCTTGACGAAAATATGCACCCTGACCAGCAAAGTCTTTATCCCAAACTGCACTCGTCTTAAATGTAAAGCCCCATGCTTTCACCACTTCTACAGCTTCTGGTAATAAAGAAGATGAGCACCACATAAACAGAACTGCATCATCAGCTGAAATTTGGCTAATAGGCATCTCGCAAATTTCCTTTACTGACATGCATGGATATCCCACTGCAAGCTCACCCATATAGTCCCAAGGTGGGTCTGCAAGAATTACGCTGAATGTTCCTAGTGAAGATTCCAATGGTTTGTTATTGGCTCTTTTAGCTTCAATGTCTTGAATACGCTCTTGACGGCGACTTTCAAGCTTCGCTTTATTAATGGCTTTGCTGGCTTCTTGAATGGTTTTGATATCATCAAAGTTAAGTTGTGACTGATCTTGTTTCGCAAGTTTGGCAAGTTTTGCTGCATTGCTGATGTCTAGCTTTCCTTCAGAGACTGCAGCGATAAGTTCAGGGGTGCCGTGATTGAGCACTTTTTTCCCGCGCTGAACTGAGTCAACTGAAATGCCCAGCTCTTCCGCGACTTTTCTTTGGGATACAGCTCCAGCGGTATGCTGATTTGCACCAACGAATGAATTGGCTAATCGCGCAGCAATGATTGCCTTTTGCCCCTCGGTGAGATGACGTCTGTGTAAGTTGATGCTAATTACAGACTGTTCTGCTGATTTATCATTAGCAGCCTCTAGTTCTGCAAATTTAGGAGTGATTCCTAATGCTGAACAAGCACGCAAGCGATGGCGACCATCCACCACCTTTCCTCCATAAATTAGAATCGGCATTTGCAATCCATTTTGTGCGATATCTTGTTTCAGTTCTTCAAACTGAAATTCAGACATCTCTGGAAATAGATTGGCTATTGGATGAATTGGCAATTCACTTGGTAAACCATCATTTTCTGAGTCCATCAAACTATTTTTAAAATTATCTTTTTCTATCATTTTCAAATCTCCTTATTAATAAAGTCTTGAGTAGCGTTAACTGATTCAAGATGTATTCATTGTAGAAAATCGTGTTGCCGCAATTAATAGGACTAAATTCGGATTAAAAAGCTAGGTTTCATTACTGGCGCTTGAGAACCGCGCTTAAGTGATAAAACAAAACTATCAACATCAAATTTTCTGGAGTGAATTTTAGTGAACTACTTTTAGCTTCATAAAACCCTGAAAATGCGATCAAAAAGCTGTTAGTATTTTTTTACATATTACGAAATTGGAATTTGATAATGGCTGGAGTAGGCAGAAAACCACGCACGCTGATTGACACGATGAGAACTCAGCTATGGGTACACCAATTAAAGCGATTAACCCATGCCAGGAGTTTCTACGAACTTAATGAGAAGTTTGAGATTTTTAATACAAATTACAGTTCTGACTACGCGAATGGTAGTACAGGCGTTAACTCAACAACTCGAAAGCTAATTGATCAGGCAATACAAGCGAACTATAGTATTGAGTCTATTAAATACAGTGACTTTTACAACATTGGCCCAACCGTTCAAAGTGACGATGGTGAAATAGAGTTTGTTAGATTTTGGGATGCCCTAGATGGTCCGATTGAAGGGCTGTGGGATATCTTGTTTTGGTATGACTTTTCTGCAGAACTACAACACGAGCTAGGCTTAGCTTTTAAAGTCAAGATTAGTCTCATCATTGCAAGACTATTCAATACCACTGAACCACCCAGTGAATGGCTTCAAAAGGATCAACCAAATTTTGTTGCAAAAGCCTATCGCAATGGAGAAATCCATGTGGACTTAAGATTGCTCACGGTCGTCATTGCAGTTTGGCGACTTGCTAACTTTATGAAGGATAGCGTGTATTTAGCCGATTACATGATGATTGGATTATTAGATAAAGCTGCTGAAGATTTGCTATCCCCACTAGCGCCAAAATTTACGGATGTTGAAAAAAGCAAGGCACCGAATAAAACAGAAGAACCTAAAAAGACTAAGGAGTACCCAAGTTTCTATAGCAACTTCTTAATGCACCTCATCAATATTGATGCACCTAAGGTGCAAAAATTTAATGAAGTAGTCGATAAATTTAATGGATACATTCCATCACGCCCCAATCTAATTTATAACGAGGCTAAAAGTGAGTCTTATGAGTTTAGTGGCGATACTGGTTTTGACTATTTTAAAGTCAGCACTGAAGGAACTAGAGTTTCCGAATTTTTGAAATCTAAGTTACAAACATTCGGAATATAGTTGAATTTGATTCAAACATCGCCCAAATTTCTATTAGGTAGTTAGCATCATCTATTCGGTCGAAGTTCTAGATTTTCGAGTCGCTCAAGAATAGTTACGATTGATTCAACATGATCACCGTCAAAATCGTCCCTATCAGCCACTTCATGAGTACCATTGTTAAGGTACAGCCAGACAAGATTCTGTTGTGGTATGCCTAATATCGTATTCAGGGCTGCTATAGCTGGATCTTTGCTTGCATGGTTAAAAGCCGGTAGATCCATCATTTTTTTTCTAAGTGCCTCACACAGGTTTCTGAGAGAAGGTTCGGCTCCTACGCCGGCCAACGGTAAAGTAATCATGCCATGATCATAACTACCCAGCCATCTCCATATTTTTTCTGAAAGCATTTCAAGTGCTTTACGTGAAGCATCCAAAGCACCCCGATCATTGAGTTCTTCCCTGGCATCACGTGCTTGTTGAACATAATTCCTGCTCCTTATATTTCCAGATACTCTTGGACTGTAATCGCCAGAATGGTTTCTGAATATATAGACTAGACTGTCTCGGCGCGATGCTTCGTTAAGGTTTTGTTGAATATCCTTGATGAATTCATTGCTATGGCATGTCACAATAATCTGCATATTAATGAAATATTCACTTTCAAAGATGGTCTCGCGAATTCCGCGCCGATGGTCATGATCAATTGCATTGATAGCATCATCGAATACTATTAACGGCGTATTAATACTTAGGCTCTTGGCAAGCAAGATTGCTAACCCTAAACACCTTATATGCCCCTCACTTAGAATTTTCAGTGCATCTACCCTGCGATTAGGATTCCCGCGGAAAGCAATTTCAATTTTTTGGTCTGCTGTAACCGGAAGATGAAGGGCAGCTAATTTATCCTGATCAAGGTCATTGCGATTGAATGCGTTATAAAGATCCATGGCTGATTGATTTAAACCAGCAATTAACCGGCCAGGTAAAGTGCTACGGTAACGCCTGAGCAATTGATTAAATTGATCATATGCTACTTTAATAGGGGCATCGCGCTGTATAGCGCCAGCCTCAACCCCAACAGCCCGTATCAGCTCAGCATTCAACTCCTCGAAATTAGCGATACTTTGGGTTGCAGCCTGCACTCTCTCAACGTAGCTTTGCCGTTTCCCATCTTGCTGTTGTACTGAAAGCTGGAAGGCAAGAAGCTGGTTACGTTCATTGATATTTTGTTGTCTATTTTCAAGGAGCCTTCGAGTTTCAATATCCTGAGATTCACAACGTCTAGCGATATTTTGAATATCTTCGAGGGTTGGGAGTACTAAACTTTCCTCATCATAAATATCTACCCACCACCGTTCTACGCTAGACTCTGGTAGCCCTTCTAGATAAGAGCCAGCAGCACTATTTTGTTCCCCAACAGCAACTAGAAATTCGCGAAGTTGCGATAAGGTTGAATGCAAATCACGAGAAGCATTATCTAAGCTCTCTACAAGCTCATCATGCCGAACTTGCATTTCAGATAGTGCTCGTAACGACTCTAGACCTTCTGATGCTTTTTGATAGGGATCATGTAATACATGGTTTTCTCCATTGAGTGGTGTATCACATGCAGGGCAATGATCACCCTCGGTAGGCTGCAAAGCGATGACTGCTGTATATAGGTCATGAAATGAAATCTGACTTGCATTTAGGGCTAATTCAGTTCTAATTGCCTGCAATTCAGCATCCGCACTATCTGCATTTGCATATGCACTCTGCAAGGCTTCCAGAGTCACGTTAAAAATTGCTGGGGGCAATACATCCAATAGAGTGGTTAATTCTTGTAGTCGCGCTGGGGCATCTGTAGTTCCAATTAATGCCTTCAATTGCTGGTAATTCATACCATCGCTATACGAATTAGCAAGCTGCGCCTCCTCATCGTCTAAAGCCGATAGCCCTTCCACTTGGTTGTCGACTAAAGCTTGGTCCTGTGCAAGCGCTCTACGACGAGTTTCAAGCATTCTGCCTTGCACATTATCTCGGATAAGCTGATCATCCATGGACTCATTGAAATTGTTAACAAAATCATTGAACTTATCCATCCCAAATAGGGTAGCTATTAATTCGGTTTTTTGGGCTGGCGTTCTTGCTGCTATTCGAGAAAATGCATCAATTCGGTTTTTTTCGATAAAACAAAACCTGTAGCTATCTAGATTAGGAACAACTGCCACTACTTGATTCTGTTGATCTCTTGCACTTAAGCTAGGAGCTAAATACCGACCTTCATGAGTGTTGGATAAATATGACTCTTGATCAATGCGTTTCGCACCTGCTTCTTCAACAGAACCAAGCAGAGCATACTCTAGCCCTTCGCAAAAACTCGATTTACCACTGCCATTGGGACCATAAAATAAGCTGACTCTTTTGCTCAAATCGAAAGTCTCGGCAGATCTAAAACCTCGGAATGGTCCTATGCTAAATTCATTTAATCTTACCCAAGGCCAGACTGCATTCTGCAACTCGGGGGCAGGTTCGGGCATTGCATCTGAAACCGTTGCTAGCTGGTTTCTACAAAGACCTGCTAAATAAACTGACCGTTGGCTTCGCTGTCTAGAAGTGGCCAGTACTCTATCAAAATTTTGCAAGATAAGGTTTGCCAAACGTTTTACATTTGGAGAGGCATTACTTGCTGGTGAATGTAGCCAGGCAACAAAGTCCCGAAAATCATTTATTGCAGATGCCATAAAACCCCCTAAAAGTTTATGCCGTATTGTTATTCTCTTTTTGAATATTTATTCATATTACCATCCATAGAATATGCACTTAATAGGCTAGTGCGTAAATTTCCAGCCTACAGCACAAGCGACACCCTCAAAACCAACCATTCACTTTCCATGCATTTTTTTATTCATCCGTAACAACCCTTTATTTTCATCTAAACGCATCACCAGACTTGCTTTTCGTTCAAAACCTATTACAACTTAACTAAGGCTAAGATCAAGCAAGGTTAACCCATTGCCCGTAAGAAATATCGGCATTGGTTAATTTGGGGGGCTCCCCCCATCCCCGTGTTTGATACGTCTATCGGTATAAAAATAATAAGGAGCCGACGATGGAAAGTAGAATTAAATTAAAGAATGGACAAGCAGGACCTGATGGGAATAACTACTTACGTGACAAGAGAGTTGAGATCAGGGTTTGCCAGCAAGAATATGAAAAACTAGAAAAACATGCCTTAGAGGCCGGTTACTTAAATGTGGCGCAATATCTACGTGAATCAGGTTTGACCCGTAAGCAAATCACCTCCCCATCTACAAAGCAAAAAGAGAAAAATCAATGGCTGTATGAAATCAATCGTATTGGCAATAACGTAAATCAAATTGCAAGACATTTAAACCAAGGCAAAGTACCTGATGAGGAAATGCTCATGGTCTTATTGCAAATACAAGACATAGCTCAGGACACCCTAAAAGAAGCACTCAAATCAGACCGTGATGGAATTTTATGATTGTGCGTATCTTTAAATCAGGCGTGTCAAATGGCGAATCACCAGTTAGGTATTTGCTAGGTAATCTGGACCACACAGGAAGTGAGCGTGCAGTCGAGCCTGAAGTGTTAGAAGGTAATCCCCAAACAACAATTGATGTTATCAACTCTATTCAACGCAAATATAAGTACATCTCAGGTTGCATAAGTTTTAGGGATTCAGAAAGACCAACCAAAGCACAACTATATGACCTAATAGATGATTTCAAACAAACCTTTTGTCCTGGTCTCACTTCAAACAACTTCAATAGCTTATTCGTTCTGCATCAAGACAAAGGCAATACTGAGGTGCACTTTGTTTTTCCTAGTCAAATTTTAGCTGATAGCGTTCATGGTGGTGGACGTAGATTTAACATCCACCCTCCTGGCAAACAAAACATTCTATTCTTTGAGTCGTTCGTCAAGGTCACTAATCAAAAATTAGGCTATGTCCAAGTGGTTCCAGATCCACTAAAAATAGCATTTACTGATTTTGAGCGTAAAACATCAGAGGGAAGGAAAGACAAATCCAATAAACGTTGGATTCAACGAAGCGTGATCAAAGCTGTAACCAATGGTGAAATCAAAAACAGGGCTGATCTTTGCAGGCATCTAGATGAAAAATTAGGCATCACGATTACACGGCAAGGCAAAGATTATCTGTCGGTAAAATTGCCTGGTGCATTAAAAGCCAAACGATTACGTGGTGCTTTATATAGTGAAGATGCAGACTATCAAGGATTGATTACTCAATCCATGGCATCTAAGCAACCATATTACTTAAGCCCCACAGAATTCAAAGCAGAGCAAATCAAGCTTAATGATTTTATCTACGCACGTGAGCAATTCAACATTAAAGCTTATTTAACACCCAGACCCAGTAGGAGGTTTGCAAAACAAGTAAATCCACTACTAACAATTACAACAAGGAGAAACTATATGAATAGAATTGATTACCTACCCATAATTAAAGGGATGATCATGGAGGCCTTGAAGGTTGCAAAGCAACAACAAATTCCAGAAACTCCTACTACAACAATATTCACGAAGGCTAAAACTACTACAAATCTAACATCTATCCGAAACAAGGGGCTCGGTGTTGATTTGCCAAATGGTGATTTCAGGGAGCTAAAAATGACCATCGCTGAAATACAGCAAAATATGATGGATGCAATTGGCGAAATGAATAGGACTAAAAACCCTGCTCAAGCAGCAAGGATTCAACAACGTGTAATTCAACTTAAGATTCAGCTAGCAAAATTAAATAAGGCTTTGCATCTAGCTAAGATAGCTGAGTCCCAGAAATTGATTAAAGGATTTAATTCTTTGCCATGAAAAAAAACAGTACACCAATCATGCCTGCAAAGAGAAGTAGTGTACCAATCCATGCACAGCATTTTGACCAGAATCGTTTCCATTCTACTTCACGTTCACGTGCCTTTCTTTGATCAAAATCGCCGCCAAGGCCTAGGTTGTTATATTCCATTCGCTCCGCATCTGTTTCCTTTGTGTTAGCAAGATAGATAAAGTATCCACCAATTCCTAATATGATAAAACCCATTTAATTCTCCCTATTATTAAGGTAAACAGTTAATTCAACCTATTAGGTTGTATTTCAACGTGAAATGCCCTTCATGTCAACAGGTTGATGCTCGACTATTTAGGTTGAGGGGATAAATGTTCATGAATTCTAATTTAGCCAACAAAATTGGTAGGCTTATTGCAGAGCGCAGGTCAAAAGCAGGATTGACCCAAGAAGAAGTTGCGGAGAAGCTAGGAATTGGCTTTGAAGCTGTTTCCAGAATCGAAAGGGCTAAAAGCATTCCTACAGTGCTGAGATTATTTGAACTAGCGGACATTTTCAGTTGCGGTGTGGATGAATTATTAATTGAAGCTAGTAATCGTCCAATAGATCAAGCGAGTGAGATAGCTAAAATGCTTTCCGAACTAACCATAGACGACAGGCAAATGATCTTGGAAACTGTGAAATCGCTTCATGGCCGGTTAAAGCAATAGATACGGCGGAGAATGGTAGATAACCTCACGAAAGAAAAACGTAGCAAGATCATGAGGTCTATTCGGTCAAAGGACACCAAACCCGAATTATTGGTCAGGAAGATACTTACTGGCTTAGGCTACAGGTATCGACTGCACACTAAACATTTACCAGGAAGGCCAGATATTGCATTTATTGGAAAGAAGAAGGCAATATTCATTCATGGCTGCTTTTGGCATTCCCATGCAAACTGCCCGATTGCGAAAGTCCCGGAAAATGATTTTTGGAAGGAAAAGTTGGGACGCAATCAAGCCCGTGACTTAAAAGCTTTAAATGCTTTAGAAGCATCTGGATGGAGTGTATTAACTCTCTGGGAGTGCTCCCTGAAAAACACTGAGCAAACCACGATTACGCTTAACAATTTCCTGAAGGTAGAGAACGCAGTATAAGTATTTGCCATAAGTAATTATGCAACAGCATATATTGGTCCCGAGGTATCCTCAGCCGAGTTTGATTTTCTATCAACATTGCGTTTAAGCAAATCTTCTACAACCAAACCTAATGCCCTACCTAATAATGGTGGAACAGCATTTCCCACTTGAGTATATTGCGGGACTTCAAATGAACGCATTTTCCCACCAGTAGTTATTTTTGACCTAAACTCAAAGTTATCAGGGAAGGATTGTATTCTTGCCATTTCCCTTACGGTTAAGGTGCGAAGCTCTTCATAATGACAGGCATCATCTGGGATAGATAATGCAGCTGGTGCTGGCAAAGATTTTAATAATGCTTTTTGTGTTTGTTTCTTGGTTGGATGCTTTTTCAAGAATTCGATGAAGTCTGTCTTACTCTTGAACTTCACGCGTTTACCATTTTCATTAAGGTAATCATATTGTGACAATTCATTCCAATCAGAAGAATCAAGAGTTGACTGTTCACCTTTGAGAATGGACGCTACAGCCCTGTTCGCTTTTCTGGAAACTAACTGCATTACCTGATAAATCCGGAATCTTCTTCGTACGAGATCATTGTTTCTTCGCAGGTCATGATTTTTCATTAACCTGCGTGGTAATGTGTTCTTGAAAATATTGTACGTTGATAATGCAAACTCGCTATTTGCTGTGGTGTCTTCTGATAAGTCACCAATAGCTTCTTGGACGCTTACTAAATTTTCACTGAAAGCCACTAATGGTGACAAGAATGAATTCTGGAACAGTTTTAGGTCACTTAGTTTCGATACATCCCTGTATTTCAAGGATGAATAATCAACATCCTCGTTTTGAATAGTAGCCATATAGAAACTGAATGGCTGTTCAAACAATTCCACCTCATGATCATTAAAGGTGCTGGAAAGTTTTATATAGAAATCTTCCCTCACTCCAAGCAGGATGAATCTAGGTCTATTCTGTGGCACCCCTGCAAGCTTTGCATTTACATGCAAGCACAATGGTATATATCCAATGGCGGAAAAAGCCTTGGCCAATTCGAACCAGGCATAATACTCCTTGCCATTCTCATCCTTAAATGGCCTCAATATTCCAGTAACATTTTCAAGAACAACTATTTTTGGGTTAATGGTTTTTGCAAACTTAGCAAACTCCCAAGGCAGTGAGTTTTTTTCGCAATCTAGTTTCCTTAATCCGGCCATACTAAAACTTTGGCAAGGTGGCCCCCCTGAGACCAAGTCAACCCCGTTTCCATCAAAACCCGATTTCAGGAGATCAGCGGATGCAGGATTCTCATCCAACCATTTATTAAGTTCAACGATGCTACCTACCACTAAGCTACCGTTCAAGTTTGAACCATCCACCTTGATGTCTGAGTGCCCATTTTTAATTGATGGGTAAGTAAATGGATTTTCGCGCAACCGGCTTTTTAGCTTGGTGACTGGATACTGACTACTCAGCCACAAGGTTTTGGATAAGTCAGGTTCATCTTGTAAGGATTTCTCTTGCAAGTCCTCTCCTAGGAAGTTAAGAGCATAAGACTCCGATGCCATTGGGGATAATTCATTAGCCATAACCAAGTCAAACCCTACAGACTTGAGCCCCAATGACAAACCACCACATCCAGCAAATAGCTCAATAAATTTCACTAGTTTTCTCTGAAATAGAATTAATTTAGATGGATCAATTTTAGTCCATTCATCAAAAAAAGTCCAGGAGTATTCGAAAAATTATATGTGGGAACAAGCGCAAACTATGCACACATAAATAAATATGTTAACTTTCATATGGCTTTGAGAAAGCCTTCCCGCCCGCAGTGGTAAAGATCCCGTTTGAGGCAAAGAACCCTGTTTTCCGGTTAAGGCCCTTAGGTCACCTCTTTCATCATTTTTATTCTATGCACCATTGCATGAATCTATTAGTGGGCGGCAAATTGATCACGCTAAACTTTAAGGATAAAAGTGAGAAAACTGCCAAAATCCCTCGCCCGCCTCAAACAAGAAGCCTCCGCACTTTCCAAGTCCAGAAACATTGCACATACCTCTGCACTTGAAGAGGTTGCTCATTCATATGGTTTCGCAAATTGGCGAGAAGTACTGAAAGCAGATCAGGAGTATAGAGCTGTAAACCAGCCTATTCCTGCTATATCTAATAACTTCGCTTCGGATGATGACTTTGCTTCTCTTGCAGAGGACATTACTGAACCTGAACGGGACGCTGATCTCGCCCCAGACACAAAAATACTGTTAGCGAAAAATAGAGCTTATTTTGCGTCTCTCGGTATTGAGTATTCAATGTTTGAGCCTACAGCTACAGGTCTTAATAAAGCAATTCTGGATGCAACTCGCCCTGTCAGAAAACACTTTGAAATTGAGGGCTTTCATAATTTCAATCTACAAGGACAACAAGACCAAGACAAGGTTTATAAAAAGGCATATTTTGTATTTCCAGATCAAATAAATTCAACCACAGTTAGCCTTTATCGTCCCAAGACTAAAAAAGGAGATCCGAGGATGTGGTTTCCAAAACTTAAGGAATTTGCTAAACCGGCCGATCAAATAGCAATTGTTGTCTATGAAGACAGCCTTTACCTATTTAACTTCTCACAATCCGACATTGAATCATTAAGCTCAACATCTGCAACGTCTAGCTTTATTTCACAATATTTATCCAGCAAAAACAGTATTGCCGATGAATTGCTTAACAAACTTAAAGTAATCGCAAAAAATCCAATTAAATGCGCCATCAAAGGTGATACTGCAATTGGAATGGCGATTGAGTTAGCCTTAGGGATACCTGCAAACAGCAGCAAAAAACCTGATTACAAAGGAATAGAACTCAAAGGTGGGCGTGGTAAGAAAAATAGAAGTAACTTATTTGCACAAGTTGCTGATTGGAGTTTAAGTCAACTTAAGAGTAGTAATGAAATTCTGAATAAATATGGCTACCCACGTGGTCAAGATTTTAAGCTTAACTGCACCATATCGACAAAAAAAGAGAATTCTCAGGGTCTAGTTTTCCACTACGATGAAGCTTCTGATTACTTGATTGAAAAGCATAAAATAGATGGTGATGTTGCAATATGGCCTGGGGATCTCCTTAGAGAGAGACTTCTAGAAAAACACGCCGAAACCTTTTGGATCCAAGCAACAAGCAGAATGATTGATGGAGTTGAGCATTTCGACCTGCATTCAGTAACACATACGAGGCGGCCACTAGTAAGCCAACTTTTGCCTTTAATACAAGCTGGCGTAATCACAATGGATCATCTCATAAAGCGAAAAGGGAATAGTGCTGCAGAGAGAGGGCCTTTGTTTAAAATTAATAAACGTGACCTCCTATTTCTGTTCCCAGAACCGAAACATTATTCACTCAAAGATTAGCGACACTAAATACAATCTGTTTTTAGACAGGGTGAAAAATTTCTTGGAGAGTTAACGAAATATGGAGGCTCGCCTGAGCTATTGGCTGAGCAGATTACAAAGGAATATCTCAAATAAAGCTAGCAATCTTGATCTGTAAAAATTATTATTAGGTGTCACTTAACAGTGTCATTATTGTAGGTGTAGTTCAATGTAACTTCATAAAAAAGATCATGTAAATCAAAAGGTTGAAAAATTTTAATCATTGATTGGCGTTCTACCATTGAACTACAGCCGCGAACGAATGACCGCTATTTTACTTGGTGTATCGTCGAATACAAAACATTATTCAGCACAAAAACAAAAGCCGGACAGTTGTCCGGCTTTTGTTAAACGCATGTGATTAAATACAATTTGAGTTCACACCATCTGGCAATTTCACGCCAGAACTCAGGATAGGCGTACTACCCAGGCTATCTTCATTGGTTGGGCAAGCGACCGCATCCAGATCTTCCTCATCACCAGCAGCAGGGTTCAGAGAAACGATAAACATCGTATTCAATATCGGGTTGTTTGGAATCAAGCCACCCAAACCGGCATCATCACGTGGTGATGCAAACGCAGCGACTGGTGTGACGGGTACAGCTGTAATGCTGCCCGTCGCAGTAGAGTTATTGCTTACCGTGGTATAGCCATTGTAAATAACTTTACCCTCATTGGTCACCGCACTGGTAATCGTCGTCGCACCGGTCGTAATGGCCTTACCTGCACCAACCGCTGCGGTATCGAACGATGCGCTTGTTAACGCTGCTGGCGAGAAGGTCACAACATCATTATCCAGCACGCCGCCAGTCGTCAGATTCAACCCACTCAGATCAGTCACGGTATTCGTGCCATCAAAGACTTTAGTGGATGTCCCGGACAAGGTCGCGGTCACTGTTGGTGTCACTTGATGTACAAAACCGTTACCAGTCCCTAACAATGCGCCACCAAATGCCGTGCCGTATTGTTTGTAGTCATAAGTCGCCAGCAAGTTGCTACCTTTTACGTCACCGGTTGGGTCATTGCTGTAAATTGTCCAGCGTCCAGTTGCCCCAGTGGTGATACTTGAATTGGTGTTATTCTTGAAGTTACGGCCTGCAACCAGTTGTACAGCATCAGTGGCATTGCTACCACTCAAAATATTGCCATTCATGTTTACATCTTGGCCAGCTTGCACAAGAATCTTAGCGCCATTACCAGCAATGCCGGTACCAGTCTTAGCACCCGGCAGCGAAGTGATCGCGCCAAAGCTGACGTCACCTGTTGTCGTTTTTAATGTCACAGCACCCGCTGCACCGCCAGATTTGTTTGTACCATTGCCATCAGCGCCAGAAGCGACGATAGATTGGGTCGTAATGCCTGTACCAGCGGTAATATTCACCGCACCTGCACTCTTACCATCTGTATTATTACGGCCTGTGCCAGCGCTGGTATCAATACTGCCAGCAGTCACGCTACCGTTAGCCGCTGAGAGCGTCACTTTATTACCAATCGAGTTAAAACCACCCTTGGTCGTCACATCGCCAACGGTCACATTGCCAGAAGTGCTCTTAACACTCACTTCACCAGAAGCCGTAGAAACGATTGAATTGCGACCCGCATTACCCGCACCAGTTGTAATATTGCCAACTTTTGCATCACCGGTAGTTGTAATGTCGACCTTACCACCTGTGCCGCCTGTACCCAAAGGTGGTGTGGATGTCCCGGTTCCTGGTGTGCCGGAAGCAGAGCCTCTGGTATCAATATTACCTGTCATATTCAGGCTACCGGCCTTAATCACCACGCTACCGCCATTAAATCCATTGTTGGCGCTTGAAGCAGAACGTCCGTTCGCAGTAATATTGGCAGAACCTAAATCTGCCAGGCCTGCCACAGTAATACTTACACTACCCGCATGACCAAAACCGGTGATATCACCACTGGCGCTAATGTTACCTGCTGTGTGAGTTAAAGTAGCAGCAGACAGAATCACGCCGCCTCGACCAGTAATATTGGCACCAATCGCCAGGTTACCAACACCGCTATTATCAGCATCGGCCTTCAGATTGATGCTGCCAGTACCTGTAGTAGTCAATGCGGCATTCACATTAATATCATTGCCAGCCTCAAAGCGAATATTGCCAGCCAGGTTTGTCATTGTGACAGCTGCATTTACGTTAATGTCCTGTGTTGCTTGCAAGAACAACTCGTTAAAGCCTGTGATACCTGCGACATTAATGTTAGTTGTGCCGCCGGCATTATCGGCAAATGCCACGTCTGGTGTGCCTGACGCATTATCTGTCGGTGTGGAACCGCCGCTGATCAAATTGATTGTTTCAGGATCCAGCAAAACTGTACCGCCGATGCCATTAGCCGCAGCGACATTTACCGTACCAAGAAAGGCCAGGTTTTGCTTGCCTGACACCTCAACAAAACCACCATTACCACTGGTAGCGCCACCTTGTGCAGAAATGCTGCCGTAATAACGGGTCAAATCATTGGCCCAGACAACTACTTTACCACCGTTACCTTGCTGCAGTGCGTCAGCCTTGATCGTTGCGCCACTGGCCACATAAGTGGTTCTTGAGTTATAAACGGCGTCGTTTTTACCTTGATAATCACCACCAACCAGCACCTTGCCGCCACCTTTATCACCAGAGGCATCTAGCAAAGCACCATTCATCAGTGCCACTTGTTCGCCGGTCACCTCAATCGTGCCGCCTGTCGTGCCTTGACCTTTAGCAAGCAACTGACCAGACACCTCGACTTTGGCGTTATCACCACCTTCAAGACGGATCACACCTTCATGCTCAACCAACTGGTTGGCTTCAACAATGCCTGAAATATTGATCGCGGCAGAGCGGGCATTGGTTGCCATTTGCACCAAGCCGCCATCGGCCTGAATCAGACCACTGTTTTTAACCAAAGCCTCTGCTGCCTGCCCAGTTAAGTTAGCTCTCACCAAGCCATTACCATAAAAATCCAGAACCACTTCTTTTGCTGAAGCCAGCACTACACTTCCATTGTTTGCAACAAGCGTACCCGTATTCACAACCTTTTTGCCCAGCATGACGATATAGCCATCATCCTTAGTTTTAATGAAACCACGGTTTTCAACATTGCCAACCAGATCACCGGCGGTAAATTTATAATTTCCCTGCAAGAAAGCTTCATTGGAAATATTCAAGGTAGAAGCCACGATATTACCGACGTTCACTTCAGCGCCTTTGCCGAACAAAATACCATTCTGGTTAACCAGAACCAGGCTACCGTTAGAGTTCAATGTCCCCATAATTTCGGAGCGGCTGTTGCCAATCACGCGGTAGAGCGCTCTCCCCGCGTCAGGCATCACAACATCCAGTTGATGGCCTTTCATCACGCCGAACTTGTAAAAATCAACGATGTTGACATTGGCGGTATGGATATACTGTGTATGTGTGGCACTCACATCTTTCACTGTCAGGTCACCTGCAACCACACCAGCGACTACGTTGGTGTCAGCAATTGATGAAAGTGGCATGACTGCAGCTGCAAAGGCACTGGCCACCACAAAACGCCATTTGGTAGAAGAGGTCAGTGATGCGTCAAGCACGCTGCTTGTCGCTGGCGCTTCGCCCACTTGCCCGTTAACATTGGATTTACCATGTGCGCGGGTAGTTTCGGCCACTGCGACCCAAGCTTGCTGGAATTTGCTCCAGACCAGACGATAAACATGGTTTAAGGATGCTGCTTTCATGACACTTCTCCTTTAGTAAGAAACGCCACTGATCCTGATGAGGGCCAGCGGGTTACTATCACTTCTCTCTTTTCCTGATATGGGTGTAATTTTGGTTCAGGAAATTATTTTTGTATGTAGCCCACTATGACTAATGCGACCTCAATTCATCCAACTCCAATTGGATGAATCCACACTCACGCAGGCTACTTATTTTTTATGCCCAGGCTTTTGCCCGGGTCATTGTTTACTACAGATTTAAAACTAGAAATTTTTTCTTAACTGGCCCCAGAGTTGATACTCTGTGTTGCTGGCCGCACCATCCAGATCACGTTTTTGCTGGGTATAGGTGGTTGTTAAGATCCATTGGCCAGGAAACTGGATATCCGTACCCACGCCAACCGTGTTAGATCTCACATAGTTACTACTCCCAATCGGGTCATGGTTGAGCTTGCCGCGACCTGCATCATAGAATGCAAATGGCGTCACAGACTGAATATAAGGCGTGACATCAGCGGCGCTAGATACAAAAGTTCTGCGTACATCCGTGCCCACCATCCAGCCCTGATCAGCCTGGCTTGGGATTTCCGAGTATTGACGCCAACGGTTAATGGCACCAATGGCGAATCGTTCTGCAATATCCAGGTTATTACCGGCACCCTGGTAATCAGCACGCACGATCCAGTTCACACCATTCTCAAACACCTGCGTGCGACTAGAGGTCCAGTTCCATTTGATAAAGCTACCTTGCGTATCCAGCTGGTTTTTGTCAGTGGCTTTTGCCGCACCATCTTTGTATGAAACGTTACCGCCTGTAACCAAAAAGCTCCATTGATAAGCCACGCTGCCGATATCATTAATCCAGTCACCAACCAGGCCTAATTCCAGGCTGCTGATATCGCGACGATTATTAATCGACGTACCCACATCATCATCTAAAATCTTGTAGTTGCCACCGACCTTGAATGCAACCCCTTTTTTGGTTTCACGCAGCAAGGGATGCTCAAGCGAGCCGTAAAAATAATGGGCATCACCAGACGCATCAAACTGTTTAAACTCACCGCCAAGTTTGTAATCCACATAGCTGTAGGCTAGATTCATAATCGTGCCCGCGCTACCTACCGGCGTAAAGTACAAACCGCTGATAGAACGCTGCCCTTCATCTCTGGAAGTTTTACCGACCACCGCCAGTTGGTCACCATGGCCGCGAAGGTTATTGACGGCAACACCAAACCCTAAGGTTTCACGGTTTGTGTAGCGGTTGCCATAATTATTCGCACTGACAAAACCAGTGACACGAGGGATGCGTGGTTCCACCGCTACGGCCACATCCGAGCTACCAACAGCCTCACCAGGGTTCAACTGTGAAGTCACCTGAATGCCTGGCAAACCGTTCATCACCATAATGTTACGCACTAGGTTGCGCTCATTGAGCACATCACCTTTATTCAGGCCGTACTCTGATAACGACTGGAAGTAATCTTGGTCCAGGCCTTGCCCAGCTTCTGCTTTCACTTCGCCTAGGGTCCCTTCCAGGATAGAAAGCTCTACCACGGCTTCTGCTTCTGTGGTTTTCTGCAAATCCTGTGTTGGCAAATATACTTGCGTCAGCATGTAGCCACGCTGGCGGTAGTAGTTACGAATCGTACCCACCGCTTCATTCAGCTCACGCATGCCAATTTCATGGCCGGTCAGGTGCACAAGTTGCGCCGCCAGCACTTCATCTGAAAACTGTTTGTTGCCGGAAAATTTAAATTCCTTTACAACAATCTTGAGGCTGGATTTTTTTTGTTTCTTTTCTGGTACCGGTGTTTCTGCAGGCACCTGAAGAATAGGTCTTGGTTCAGGCAATACCGGTCTAGGTAAATTTTGCTGAATGTCTGGCAACGATACGCCCCCAGCCAGTACTTGCGATGTATAACCCAATGCCAATAACTGCAACAGGCCTATACGCTTTAATTGTGTTTTCAAGATGACTCCCCACAAGCTTTATAAAATCTATAATCTTTTCAATAGTATAACAACGCCAAAATTTACTTTAAAAAACAGTCAAATGCTAACGTTATTTTACAAATAAAAGTCTATTTAGTAGCATATTTGTAACTTTTGCTAGTACTCCAAGGCATCCACATCCAGCACCCAGCGGATTTTTGCTTGCAGCGGATGTGTCCTGACCCAGTCCACCGCCACCTGCAATAGCTGCTGTAAGGCGCCGCGATGTGCAGACTGCAACATCACATACCCGCGCTCCATGCGGTTAAGTCTGGCGATGCCGGGACGCACCGGGTCATAGACCAAAGGTTGGTCAGGCAGGGTTGCCGCTTGCGCAGTGACATAGTCCCTGGCCGCCTGGCTAAAGTCAGTTAAAAACTGATTTACCAGACTGTAATCGGCCGCTTCGGCCTTCATCACCGCGATATAGGTCGCAGGCGGAAACTGCATGGCCATACGCTCCTGCAACAAATCGTCAGCAAAAGCGGCATAATTCTGCTCGCGCAACGCAGCAAACAAGGCATGCTGCGGAAAAGCAGTTTGTATCAACACCTCACCGGGCTTATCGCCGCGACCAGCCCGGCCCGCCACTTGCATGAGCTGGGCAAACAGGCGCTCGCTAGCACGATAATCCGGGCTATATAACGCACTGTCTATATCCAACACACCCACCAGCGTCAAATTGGCAAAATCATGGCCTTTGGCCAGCATTTGCGTCCCGATTAAAATATCAACTTGACCCGCATGTACCGCGGACAACAGCTCCGTTAAAGCATCCTTGGCCTGTATGGTGTCGCGGTCCACCCTGGCAACGCGCGCTTGCGGAAACAGCTGCTGCATGCTTTCTTCAACCCGCTGCGTGGCCTGGCCAACCGGGCGCAAATCAGGATTACCGCAACTTGGGCATTGCACCGGAATCGGCTGCTCATCACCGCAGTGATGGCAACGCAAGACGCGCTGGCGCAAATGCAATACCGCCTTGGCAGAGCAGCGGCGGCAATCCGCCAGCCATTGGCAGGCGGAACAATGCAATACCGGTGCATAACCGCGGCGATTAATAAACAGCAGGCTTTGCTCACCGCGCTGCAAACGCAGCTCAATGGCCTGTTTTAATTGCGGCGTCAGCCCGGCTTCCGGCGGGCTGTGCGTGGTATCAATACAAAAAATACGTGGCAATTTTGCCTGGGCCGCCGCCCGTTTGGTCAGCGTCAGCAAGCGATAGCTGGCTTTTCTGGCATTGGGCACCCCTTGCCCCTGGTCACCCATCGCGTTGTACCAGCTTTCCAGCGAAGGTGTCGCGCTACCTAACACCACCGGGATCCGGCATTGCTTGGCACGAACCAGTGCGACATCCCGCGCATGGTAACGCATGCCATCCTGCTGCTTGTAAGAGGTATCGTGCTCTTCATCCAGAATCATCAATTTCAGATGCGGCATGGGTGTGAAGACACTCAAACGCGTGCCGATAACAATGCGGGCTGCGCCAGACTGCGCTGCCTGCCAGTTTTGCAAGCGCTCACTCTCGCTCAAATGGCTATGTAGAGTCACCAGTGAGAATTGACTTAAGCGACTACGAAAACGGCTCTCCAGTTGTGGCGTGAGGTTAATTTCAGGCACCATGATCAGTGCTTGCGCCTGTGGCTCCGCGAGCACGGTTTGCAGCAATCGAATATAGACCTCGGTTTTACCCGAGCCGGTGACTCCGAATAACAACCAGGGTTGAAAACGATCTACATCGCCCAAAATCGCCTTGACTGCCTGGGCCTGCTCATCATTCAGTGTCGGTTCCAGATCCGATGCAGGCAGGGAAGGGCGCGTGGCAATCACTTCACGCCTGGAGACATAGCCATCATCCAGCAATGGCTGTATGGCTTTACGCCAGGTGGCAGACACCTCACTCAACATCGCTTCACTGCATTCACCATGCTGGCGCAGGGACGCCACCAGTCTGGCCAGCACTTGTTGCCGTTTACCAATAAAGTCTTCCGGAATGGCTTTCGCCAACTGGTACAGCCACATTTTCCGCGTCACTGCCGGCTTAATCTGACGCAAACGCAGTGGTAAGCTGGCCAGCACCGTCTGCCCAAAAGGATAATGATAATAGTCAGCGCAGAACCGCAGCAACTTCAAGGTCGCGGCGTCAAATGGCACGTCATCAAACACTTGCAGCACGGCTTTGAGTTTGTGCGCCGGCACATCAGTTTCGCTCAGCAGCGCCATGACAATGCCCACCAATTGCCGCCCGGCAAAAGGCACCACGACACGATTGCCTACACAGATCGGCAAGCCGGGGTTTAAATAATCAAACTGGCGATCCAGTGGCACGTCCAGCACCACGCGCACAATACTGGCAGGGGTTGCGGCCTGAAGGTCGGTGACAGTTGAACACATGGGTGAAAATGCTTAATTAGGTTAAAATGGCGGTTTGATTATTCAGCACCATTTTAACCTTGAAACAAACGATCACAGCACTCATTCTGCAAGCAGTGAAACCACTGGTAGAAGATACCTCCAGCCTCACTATCATTCTTGAGCGGCCAAAGTCTGCCGACCACGGTGATTTTGCGACTAATATCGCCATGCAACTGGCCAAGCCTTTAAAGCAAAATCCGCGTGCGATTGCACAGCAGATTATTGATGCCTTGCCCGCCAACAATGTCATTAGCAAAGTCGATATCGCCGGTGCAGGCTTTATTAACTTCTTTGTATCGGCTGACAGCAAACAGGCAATTGTGCACGAAGTTCTGCAAGCAGGCGCTGCGTTTGGTCGCAACCAGGCTGGCCAGGCGGCAAAAGTGCAAGTGGAATTTGTCTCGGCCAACCCGACCGGACCTTTGCACGTCGGCCATGGCCGTGGTGCAGCGGTGGGCGACTGTTTGTGCCGCCTGCTGGATGCCAATGGCTGGGAAGTGACCCGTGAGTTCTACTATAACGATGCCGGTGCCCAGATCGACAACCTGACCAAGTCAGTATTGGCGCGCGTGCAAGGTATCAACCCTGACGATGCCGGCTTCCCGGAAGACGGCTACCGCGGCGACTATATCGTCGATATTGCGCAAGCCTACCTGGCCAAAGCCACCATCACCGCTGACGATATGCAAGTAACCGCCAGCGGCGATGTGGCAGATACCGAGTCCATCCGCAAGTTTGCCGTGGCTTATTTGCGTCATGAGCAAGATTTGGACTTGCAAGCTTTCCAGATCAAATTTGACGTGTTTTCACTCGAAAGTGCCTTATATAGCGAAGGCAAAGTAGAGAACACTGTGCAATCACTGATTGCCAGCGGCCACACCTACGAGCTGGATGACGCCTTGTGGCTGCGCACCACCGAATTTGGCGATGATAAAGACCGCGTCATGCGCAAAAAAGAAGGTGGTTTTACCTATTTTGTGCCGGATGTCGCTTACCATCGCGAAAAATGGAACCGTGGCTTCAAACGCGTGATCAACGAGCAGGGTGCAGACCATCACAGCACCATTACCCGTGTGCGCGCAGGCTTGCAGGCATTGGATGTCGGCATCCCGCAAGGCTGGCCGGAATACGTACTGCACCAGATGGTGACCGTCATGCGCGGTGGCGAAGAGGTCAAATTGTCCAAGCGCGCCGGTAGCTACGTCACCTTGCGTGACCTGATTGAAGAAGTCGGCTGCGACGCCACGCGTTATTTCCTGGCAGCCCGTAGCCCGGACTCGCAACTGGTATTCGATATCGACCTGGCGCGCGCGCAAACCAACGACAACCCAGTCTATTACATTCAGTATGCACATGCCCGCATTTGCAGCGTACTCAACCAATGGAGCGGCGACGTGGCCAATTTAACGGCGGCTGAACTGTCACCGCTGCAAAGCGCCACAGAGACAGCGCTGATGCAAGCGCTGGGGCAATACCCTGAAGTGGTGAGCAGTGCCTGCCAGGCATTGGCACCGCACATGGTGGCCAACTACCTCAAGGAGCTAGCCAGTGCCTTGCATAGTTATTACAATGACACCAAATTTTTGGTGGATGACGAACAAGTCAAACTGGCACGTTTGGCGCTGATCACCGCCACCCGCACGGTGTTGCGTAATGGCTTGGCGTTATTGGGCGTTGGCGCGCCGGAAAAAATGTAAGCATCCCTTTAATGACTGCTGAATTGATTGGTTAACCTCACAATGAGTCGCGACTACAAACCCTCACAAGCCAAAGCAAAAAGCAAAAGCAGCGGCAGTACTTTCTTTAATGGCCTGCTGGTCGGCCTGTTTCTGGGCGTCGCGCTGACCGTGGCCCTGATTATCTACATCAAAGGTGATCACAGCCCATTCTCCAGCGCATTCAAAAAAGAAGACGGCCAGCAAGAAATCCCGATCAAGAGTACCGTCACCGAAGAAGAAGTCAAACCTGGTAGCGCCTCAATTGAGGACCCCAACAAGTTTGATTTCTACACCATTTTGCCCGACACCGAGAGCAAGATCAGTGAACAGCAGGTGAAAAAGAACCCGACCATCAAGCAAGAAAGCTATTTTGTGCAAGTCGGCGCTTTTGCCAAAGAGGATGATGCCAACAACCTCAAAACCCGCCTGGCACTGGTCGGATTTGAAGCATTTGTGCAAACGGCAGAAATCCCCAACAAAGGCACCATGCACCGCGTGCGTATTGGCCCGCTCAATGACTTGGCCAAAATCAACAAAATTAGCCACGATCTGGAAACCAATGGCTTCCAGGCCAATCTGATCAAGGTCAATATCGAATCTTCAACCCATTAATGCCGCTGTCATCGCGTTGTCATCGTACGCACAGCTGCCACGTTATTGCATGATGTTCCACAAAACTTTAGGAAACTGACTTTATGAAAAATATGTTGTTGAGTTTGATGCTTTGGGCTGGCTTTACCGCGACCTCAGCACTGGCAGACCCGCAAATGGGTGAACAGTTTGATCAGGTTGCGCAGCAAATCACAACCGACCAACCGGCCAAAATCGAAGTCATGGAATTGTTCTGGTACGGCTGCCCGCACTGTTACCACATGGAACAGCCACTGCAAGCCTGGGTGAAAAAACTGCCAGCCGATGTTTACTTCAAACGCATCCCAGCGCTGCCCAATGCCAACTGGGCACCATTGGCTAAAACTTACTTTGCCATGCAAGAACTCGGCGTACTTGAAAAACTGCATAGCCAGTTATTTGATGCCATCCACAAAAGCAAAGCCCTGAGTCCACAAGCTGACGAAGCGGCGGCGATTGACTGGGTCATCAAGCAGGGCGGGCTGGACAAGATTAAAGTAGAAAAGGCCTTCAAATCGTTTGCTGTCAACATGCAAATGAATAAAGCCATGCAAACGTTCCGCGCTTCGGGCGCGACCGGCGTGCCAGCCCTGATTATCGACGGTAAATTCATCACCGGTAGCTCTATGGCCGGTGGTAATGAAGCGGCCCTGCAAACCGCAGATTTCATTATTCAAAATGTGCGTAAAGACCGAGCCGCCGGTAAGAAATAAGCCAGCAGCTTGAATTAAAAGAACGCCTGATGTGACCAACATCAGGCGTTTTTGTTTTGATGCTTCGAAAGACTAAAAAGCTATTTCATTGACCACCGATGAGCACAGATACACGCCGAGGGCAAAACCAGTTCATTAAACAACCACACACATTGCTAGCGTTTTCTTTCGCCTTTAGGCGAGTCACTTTCTGGTGCTTGTCCCCCAGAAAGTAACCAAAGAGGAAGACACCCAGCCATCACGGCCTAAAGGCTTCCTTGCGTTGCTCAACAAAGTGGGCGTCCATCGAAACTCGCCCTAGCGGCTTGCACAACCCGCAAGCCACCGCGGAACTCGAACAGCCGATGGCCGACTACTCCCACTTTGTCTCCGCTACTCAGCGTGATGGGATGGGATTTATCTCATCTAACTTGCATGGATTTAGTTTGGACGGTTTAAAAACCGGATTCTTTTGTTAAACCTGCTAAACGGTGGCACTCGTAGGTTTTCGGGGTCCCCATCTGCCGCGCCGAGCAACGCAGGGTTGGCGGGAGCAGTCGGCCATCGGCTGTTCGAGTTCCGCAACAAGCCACGTCTTATGTGGCTTGTCAGGGCGAGTTTCGATGGACGCCCGGCAAACCGAGTAGCACAGGATAAAAGCGGAAGTTGGGGTGTCCTGTTCTTTGCCTTCTTTCTTATGGACAAGCATAAGAAAGAATGGTCGCCGAGAGGCGAAATAGATCGATCATAGAATAATCTTCGCTTTGGGCAAGCAAAGAAAAGTCACTCGCCAACAAGGCGCAACAAATGCTCACGAAATACTGTTACGTCGGAAAAGAAAGGAAATCTAACAATCACCTTATCAGTCCATCCAAACCAATACGTTAACGACCCGCCTTCAACCAGCGCCCAATCCAGGTTTCCGGCATTTCCGTCCCCGTCACCAGATAATGCAAGGTCTTAATATCATGCATCACAAAACGCTGTATCGATTTGGCCTGATCCAGGCCACAACATAAAATCGTGTCGCCAATTTGCAACGGCGTGGACAACTCCGGCAATAACATTTTTTGCTCACCCCGCACCAGCATCAATGGCACCACCGGCATCTCATGTCGCTGCTGTCCGGCCGGGCGCATCATCAAATGCTTGAGCGCAGGGTGTATGCCTTGCTCCATCAAGGCGCATACAGCCACGGCCATGTCGCCTGTAATGGTGATATCCCAGGTATCAGGCACTTGCTCGCCTAATTTTGAAACCAGTTGCGCAATCACGGCATTGGCCCAGGCGTTACCCTGATGCCTGGCGGTTACCAGAAACTCCGCCAGCATCGGTGACACCATATAAGACAAACAGGTGTGAGCAATCACATCGCTGGGCTGCATCGTGATATCAGCATTAAAGTGCTGGAACAGCGGATCATTATGCCGTTTGTTTTTGCGGATAATGACGAACAGCTTTGGATTCAGTTCGAGCGCTGTCATCACAATCGACAAATTATTAATATCATTGTCGGTCCCGGCAACAATCCCCACCGCATGCTCTACCCCAGCCTGCTGCAGAATGTGCGATTCAACCCCGCTGCCAATAATACAGTCTTCACATTGCGTGCCCTGCGGATCAGCCTCAATCACGGTGACATGCATCTCGCCATTTTGCAGGCTGCTGACTACCGACTTGCCAAAACGCCCGAAGCCACAGGCGATCCAATGCCCTTGCGGCACGGGTGCTGGCGTAGCAATTGCATCCCCAGGCGCCCTGGTCAGCCATTCGTGCAACAAATAAGTACCCAGCGCGTTCAGGCGCATGGCCAGATGTTCGCCAAAAATATTGTAAGGGTTAATAATGCGGTCAGTACCAAATGACGCCATATTGGCGGCAATCACATCGTTTTGCACGCGTGCCAATACCGGCAAATCTGGCTTGATCAGTTTCACGGCTACCGAAATCGCCAGGTTGGCATGATCATCATCGGTCAGGGCGGCCACACCACGGCACATCGGGTTTTTAATGCCAGCATACAACAACACTTCTGACAATTTAGCGTCTGCGCACAAATGCGGGATATAGAACTGGTAATCGGTCATTTCCAGTTCATTGATACGCTCCGGCGAAATCTCCAGCACCACAACGCGTAGTTCATTTTTATCCAGCGCCCGCACCAGTTCACCACCTGTTTCACCATAGCCGCAAATCAGGTAAAACGGTTCCATCAGGTTTCTCACATCACGCTGAAACATGGCGTTTTTAAACGCCAGCTTTAAGGCGGATTCCTGAAACAGCGCAATGATCGCGCCGATGGCGTAAAACCAGGAAATGACCGTCAGGTAGATCGAAAAAGTCATCCACAAACGCTGATGCGTGGTGAACGGGTAGGGAATTTCACCGAAACCAATAGTGGTCGCGGTATAGCTCAGAATATAAAACGCATCAAAAAAACCGTAGCGATAAGGCTGACCATGATCATCTACGCCAGGGATCAGCACGAAACCAATCAGCGCGATGGCATAGCTAATGATGACCATCAGCAATGGCGCACGCATACGCCGCAAAATCAGGAAGATGATTTGATTGAGACTCACCGCTGTCTCCGTTAATGCACGCTAGCGGCGCAGGGTCACGGTTTCGTAGATCAGCAGAATCACTGAAGTGATATTGGCCAGAAACGCACCGCCAGACAAGGAAACAATGCCCACAATCACCTCCGGCTCTGCGCCTTTGCTCCCGGCCACTACCCAGATAATCGCTGCGGCAATCAGTTGTATGTCAGCAACCAGGCTGGTGGCCAGATGAATCGCACCTATCTGGGTACGGTCACCAAACTTGAGGACGGTGGCAATCAGGTTCACCACAATCGCCACATATAATTCGTAATGCAAATGGTGTTGCGGATTATCAATTTCGCCGACAAAAAAACCAAAATTGAGTGTCATGGCCAGAATAATAAAAAAGCCAAAAATCACTTTTTCCAAATTCATTACGTTTCCCCAAGCATTGTTTTATGGCATTCTACCCGATTAAAATTTGTTTACTGCGATGTTTTTTATGTCGAAAAATAGTGTGTCTGCCATGCGTGTTTTAATTACCGGCGCCTCCAGTGGCCTTGGCGCTGCGATGGCAACCGCCTATGCTGAACAATATGGTGAGCAACTACAGATCGCCTTATGTGGTAGAAATGAAACCGCCTTACAGGCACTGGCTGACAGTTTAAAGCAGCAATATCAAACTACCTGCGCGATTTATTGCGTAGATGTACGTGTCGCCGCGCAAATGCAGTCCATGGCGCAGGACTTTTTGCACCGCTTTGGCACACCGCATATCGTCATCGGCAACGCCGGGGTCAGCCGTGGCACCTTAACCGAGTTTGCCGAAGATATTCCGGCGTTTCAAGCGGTGTTTGAGACGAATGTCATGGGCCTGGTACATACCTTCCAGCCTTTGATTGAAGCCATGAAAACCGCTGCTGGCCAAGGGGAGCCTGCGCAGCTGGTTGGTATTGCCAGTGTTGCCGGTATTCGCGGCCTGCCAGGCTCGGGCGCATACAGTGCCAGCAAGGCTGCCGCCATCACTTACCTGGAAAGCCTGCGCGTGGAAATGCAGTTATACGGCATCGCCGTCACCACCATTGCGCCTGGTTATATCCGCACGCCAATGACCGATATCAACACCTATCCCATGCCGTTTTTAATGGCAGCCGATGTATTTGCACGCAAAGCGCGGCGGGCGATTGCAGCCAAGCGGCGCTTTACCATTATTCCGTGGCAAATGGGCGTGGTAGCACGCCTGATGCGCTTATTACCGGCGTGCGTGTGGGATGCCATCATGAAAAAAGCCCCGCACAAGGCGAGGCTTTAATCCCTACGCTGAGCTGACTAGGTCAAATCTTTAATCGTTTCGCTCGCACCATTGGTTTTCACCGAAGCAATACCATTGTCACGCCCAGCCTCCGCAGAATACATCTGGCTAGTGCCAATGACCTGGCTATTGCCTGCCAGTAAATTGAAATAAGGGCGGCCATCTTTAGCCGTCAGTTTCTGATAACGCTCATCCAGCGGACTATTTTTTTGCACAGACTCAATGCCGTTTTGTGCCGCAGCCTTGGTGGTGTATTGCTCGCTTTTGAGAATCTGCTCACCATTGCCTGCCTTCAATGCAAAACTGAATTGACCGTTTGCATCACTTTTTGTTAGTTCAAACCAACCTGCCATCGCTCGCTCCTCTGTCTATAATCAATAAAGAAATTCTTACAACGAATCCAGATTCATCTTGCGATTTCTGCTCATTTTTGTAAAGAATCGTCCTTTTTAAAAGGTGTTGAAAAATGCGGCTGTGGATGATTTACAACATTTTTTAACATTCGCCATAAAAAAGCCCATTCAACAGAATGGGCTTTCATTTTAACGCGTGATTGGTTTGTAACGGATACGCTTGGGTTTGGCGCCTTCTTCACCCAGCCGTTTTTTCTTGTCGGCTTCGTATTCCTGGTAGTTACCGTTAAAGAAGGTCCATTGCGAGTCACCTTCCGCTGCCAGAATATGCGTCGCAATCCGGTCAAGGAACCAGCGATCATGCGAGGTGACCAATACGCAACCGGCAAACTCCAGCAAGGCATCTTCCAGTGCACGCAGGGTTTCCACGTCCAGGTCGTTTGACGGTTCATCCAGCAGCAGGACGTTGGCGCCAGAAATCAGGGTCTTAGCCAGGTGTAAACGGCCGCGTTCACCGCCAGAAAGCTGGCCAACGACCTTTTGCTGATCGCCACCCTTGAAGTTGAAGCGGCCGATATAGGCACGACTTGGCATTTCAAACTTGCCAACATTCAACATATCCAGGCCACCAGAAATCACGTCAAACACCGTTTTGCTGTCATCCAAGCCTTCACGCGACTGATCAACGGCTGCCAGCTTGACGGTTGGCCCTGTGATAATTTCACCGTTATCCGGCTGCTCCTGACCTTGCAACATACGGAACAGGGTGGATTTACCGGCACCGTTAGGGCCGATGACACCGACAATTGCACCGGGCGGAATGCTGAACGACAGGTTATCAATCAGCAGACGGTCGCCAAAGCCTTTGGAGACATTATTAAACTCAATCACTTGATTGCCTAAGCGTTCGCCTGGCGGAATAAAAATCTCCTGTGTTTCATTGCGGCGCTGGTACTCAACACTGGACATTTCTTCGTAACGGGCCAGACGCGCCTTGCTCTTGCTTTGGCGTGCTTTTGCACCCTGGCGCACCCATTCCAGCTCTTGCTTCATGGCTTTGCGGTGGGCATCTTCCTGTTTCTGCTCTTGCGCCAAGCGGTCTTCTTTTTGCTCCAGCCAGTTTGAGTAATTACCTTTCCATGGAATACCTTCGCCACGGTCCAGTTCCAGGATCCACTCAGCAGCATTATCAAGGAAGTAGCGATCATGGGTAACGGCAACCACGGTGCCCGGGAAACGCACCAGGAACTGCTCCAGCCATTCCACAGATTCCGCATCCAGGTGGTTGGTCGGCTCATCCAGCAACAGCATATCCGGCTTGGAGAGTAGCAATTTACATAAGGCCACGCGACGCTTTTCACCACCGGACAATGGTCCGATCACGGCATCCCATGGTGGCAGGCGCAGCGCATCGGCGGCAATTTCCAACTGTTGCTCGACATCGCTGCCGCTGGCCGCGAGGATATTTTCATACTTGGCCTGGTCTTCGGCCAGTTTGTCAAAATCAGCATCTGGCTCGGCATAAGCCGCGTAAATCTCTTCCAGCTTTTGCTTGGCTTCCATGATGGCACCCAAACCAGCTTCGACTTCCTGACGCACAGTTTTGTCCGGATCCAGCTGAGGCTCTTGCGGCAAGTAGCCGATGGACAAATTAGGCTGCCATTGTACTTCGCCTTCGTACTCTTTATCGGCACCCGCCATGATGCGCAACACAGTGGATTTACCCGAGCCATTTAAACCCAGCAGGCCGATTTTGGCACCCGGGAAAAATGACAGGGAGATATTTTTAATGATTTGCCGTTTGGGCGGCACGATTTTGCTCACGCGGAGCATGGACATCACATATTGCGCCATGAGAAATTCCGGGACGGTGATTGAAAGTGCGTATTTTAATACGCGCGGTCAAAATTAGCTTGTAGATAAAAGTATTCGACATGAAAAAAGGGCCTTTCAGCCCTTTTTTATTTTGCCATCACTTAAGCGGCGGCACGTTGTTCAATAAACGTGGTGTTGGCTTGTGCTTGTGTGCCGATCTCAATTTTGCGTGGCTTCAAGGCCTCTGGGATTTCACGCAGCAGGGCAATGGTTAACAGGCCGTTTTCAAGGTTGGCACCAGTCACTTTGACATGGTCAGCCAACTGGAACTTGTGTTCAAAATCACGCGTGGCGATGCCACGGTGCAAAAAGGTGGTTTCCTGTTCCCTTTTCGCTTTGCGGCCAGTCACACGCAAAGCCTGATGTTCGGTTTCGATTTCCAACTCGTCCTGCTGGAACCCGGCGACGGCCATCACAATTTTGTAGGCGTTTTCGTCGACCAGTTCGATGTTATAAGGCGGATAGCTGATTTCGTTTTCACTACGCTGGTTTTCGTTGAGCATTTTAGCCAAACGGTCAAAACCAATCGCGGTTCTGTAGAAAGGGCTTAAGTCATAAGTACGCATGGGTTGATCCTTTTAAAAATAAAGCGATTAACATGATTCACAGACCTTAAACTGCAAGCATCTGTATGTTCAATATGGGAATTCGCTTTATTTTTTCAAGGGTCAGCGGACTAAATACCCAAAGTCTCCGTCCAGGCCAAGGCATCCATATGACACTGGTTCACTTTGTCTGGATTCAATTGCAGCAAGGATGCCAGTTGCAAGATTTCTTCATTATTGGCGTCTTCGCAAGCTTCAGTCAGTTTGAGAAACGGCCCAAAAATACCTTCACGTTTGGTCAAGGCATCCACAATCGGCTCTGGCAGTTGCAGTTTCTCCAGCACCGTGTCCATTGGCACTTTCAGCATCACATCCAGTAATGAAAATACACCGACCACAAATAAATTGTCACGGTCACGCTTATCAAAAAAGGGCTCACCCAACAGCTCAGTCAAGCGCCCGCGCGTGATCGAAGTTTTCATCAGGGCAGGGGAGCTGGTGTTATTGCCTGCCGTCACCATCAATAACGTTAACCAGCGATAGAGCTGGTTACGGCCTAAAATCGTCAAGGCATGATTAATGGACTGCACCTCGCAGGACAAACCAAAACCAACCGAGTTAATGTAACGCAGCAGTTTGTAGCTCAGGGTAGTGTCTCGCTTAAACCCATTCTCAATGGTTTTGTTATCTGCCTCCTGGCTCACCAGGTTCAATAAATGCAGTACGCCATCAAAGCTGGGGTTAATGACCTTGCTGTTGAGGTTCTCCGGTTTAGCGTAAAAATAGCCTTGAAACTGCTGGTAGCCTGCGTCCAGCAAGCTGCTGAATTGTGCATTTTGCTCAACTTTTTCTGCAATTAAGCTGCAACCGGAAGCCTGATATTTTTTCAGCCACAGCGTGGCCTGGGCAATATCGACGTCACGCATATCGAGCTTGATGTAATCAGCATAGGGAATCAGCGCTTCCAGCTGGGGGTGATGTTGCGGGTTATCCAGCGCAATCTTGAATTTATTTGCTTTTAACTCTCCGCAGCGCGCGATGATTTCAGGCGTGACTTGTACCGTGTGCACAACCTCGAGCACTGTTTTTTCTGCCGGCATCAACTCCAGAAATACACTGTTAAGCATCACATGATCAACGTTGATAAAAGCCAGTTGCTGCCCCAACAGCCAGTTTTCTTGCATCTCATCAATCGTAGTTGAGAGGATTTTGGCGCAGGTTTGAATATCCTCTTCAAAAGGCGCATTGCTGCCATTGCTATCGTTCCTGAAAAAGAACTCATAGCCGATAATCTGTTGTTGACTGTTAACAATCGGCTGACGGCCGATAATACTGTGTTGCGACGTGGTCATGACTGCCTTCCTGATGAGCATCTAAGATCAGTATAAGGGAAACTGGTCGTTTTCTTATTCGAAAAAAGCCCCGATTATCGGGGCTTTTTAGGTCTTTATCGCTTATTCTACGGTCACACTCTTAGCCAGGTTGCGAGGTTTATCCACGTCTGTGCCTTTAAGCAAAGCAGCATGATAAGCCAGTAACTGTACCGGAATGGCATGCAAAATAGGCGAGAGTACACCGACATGACGTGGGGTACGAATCACGTGTACGCCTTCAGACTCTTTAAAATGACTGTCGGCATCAGCAAACACAAACAACTCGCCACCACGCGCTTTGACTTCCTGCATATTGGATTTTACTTTTTCCAGCAGGGCATCGTTAGGGGCGATGACCACCACCGGCATATTGCTATCAACCAATGCCAATGGGCCATGTTTCAACTCACCGGCCGGATAGGCTTCGGCGTGTATATAGGAAATCTCTTTGAGTTTGAGTGCGCCTTCCATCGCGATCGGGAAGTGCACGCCACGTCCCAGGAACAAGGCATGGTCTTTGTCGCCGAAACGATGTGCCCATTCACGGATTTGCGGTTCCAGATTCAACGCAATCTGTACGCCACCTGTCAGCTGACGCAGATCGGATAAATATTGCTGCTCTTGTGCCCCACTCAATAGGCCACGTGCTTTGCTTAACGTTACTGCCAACACAAATAGCGCGATCAGCTGCGTGGTGAACGCTTTGGTGCTCGCCACACCGATTTCAGCGCCGGCACGGGTGTAGAAAATCAATGATGAAGCGCGGGGAATCGCACTTTCCTGCACGTTACAAATCGCCAGGCTGTGCTCGTGGCCCAGTTTCTGCGCGTGCTTAAGCGCTTCCATGGTGTCCAGCGTTTCGCCAGACTGCGAAATAGTGACTATCAGCTGTTTAGGATTAGGCACAGATTCACGGTAGCGGTATTCACTGGCAATCTCCACGGAGGTCGGAATTTTTGCGATGCTTTCCAACCAGTATTTTGCGGTGAGGCCGGCGTAATAACTGGTGCCCGCCGCCAGGATTAATACACTGTCAATTTGAGAAAATACGGCAGCCGCTGATTGGCCGAACAGCTCACTCCTGAACGCGCCATCGTCAATCAGCGCTTCAATGGTGTCACTAATCGCACGTGGTTGCTCATGGATTTCTTTTTGCATAAAGTGGCTATATGGGCCCAGCTCAAGCGAAGCCAGTGACACATCACTCATATGCACTTTGCGTTCAGCCACTTCGCCGCGTTTGTCTACAATCACCACGGCATCCGTCTGCAAAGTAGCCACATCACCGTCTTCCAGGTAGATTACTTTGCGCGTGGCAGACAAAACAGCTGAGACATCAGAAGCGACAAAATTCTCGCCATCACCGAGGCCAATCAACAATGGGCAGCCGAGACGGGCAACGACCATTTGTTGGGGGTGCTCCAAAGCAATCACGCTGATTGCATAAGCGCCTGTCAGCTCTGCAATCGCCTGTTTGACCGCCGTGAACAAGTCATGGCTTTGCTGATAATAATAATGCACCAGATGGGCAATGACTTCGGTATCGGTTTGTGAATAAAACTGATAGCCCAAGCCCTTTAAGCGGTCACGTTGTTCGTCGTGGTTTTCGATAATGCCGTTATGTACCACGGCAATTTGCGCCTGGTCTTGCCCAGGGGAGACGTGCGGGTGTGCATTTTGCTCGGTGACACCACCATGTGTGGCCCAGCGCGTATGACCGATGCCAACGTGGCTATGCATGCCTTGTGCTTTTAATTGCAACTCGGCGACACGGCCAACCGCGCGTGCGCGCTCTATGGTTTGATTAAGCACGGCAATCCCGGCCGAATCATAGCCGCGATATTCGAGCCTGCTTAAGCCCTCGATCAGGAGTGGAACGATATTTCTATTGGAGACCGCACCGACAATGCCGCACATACGCTTATTTTTTCACCTTTTGTGGACGTTTCCATCCCTGAATTGACCGTTGTTCCCGCGCGCGGCACAGCGTTAAGCTATCTGCCGGCACATCTTTGGTAATGGTTGAGCCTGCTGCAATCGTTGCCCCACGGCCCACAGTCACTGGCGCAACTAATTGGGTATCCGAGCCGACAAACACATCATCCTCAATGATGGTTTTATGTTTGTTCGCGCCGTCATAATTACAAGTGATCACACCGGCGCCGATATTCACATTGGCACCAATGCTAGCATCACCGACATAAGTCAAATGGTTGACCTTACTGCCGACGCCGACCATGGCATTTTTGATTTCAACAAAATTGCCGACATGTGTCTCTGCGGCTAACTGCGTACCAGGGCGTAAACGCGCAAACGGGCCAACTTTGCTGCCCGGGCCGACCTTGGCATCATCAATATGCGTAAATGCCGCCAGGCGTGAGCCTTTGGCGATCACGGCATCCTTAATCACGCAATGCGGCCCAATCTGTACATCATCCTCAAGCGTGACCTGACCCTCAAAGACGCAGTTCACGTCAATCAACACATCGCGGCCGCATTGTAATGCGCCACGGATATCAATACGCTGCGCATCCAGCAAGGTCACGCCTTGTGTCATCAGGACAGTTGCCTGGCGCAGCTGGTACTCACGCTCGATTTGCTGCAAGTCGAGTTTGGAGTTAATGCCGGTGACCGACCAGGCATCGGCTACCACATGCGGTAACACCGCACGGCCTTCCTTGACGGAGAGGGCGATGATATCGGTTAGATAATATTCCTGTTGCGCATTCTGGTTGCTGATATTAGCCAACCAATGTTTCAACTGTGCATTCGGCATCGCCATAATGCCGGTATTCACTTCCTGTATCGCGCGCTGCGCTACGCTGGCATCTTTATGCTCGACAATCGCGACGACTTCGTTGTTGTCATTACGCACAATACGGCCATAACCGCTGGGGTCTGCCTTGATAAACGTCTGCACCACCAGGTGCTGAGCGGCTTGCGTCAACATGTCACGGCAAGCCGCCACATCGACCAGTGGCACATCCCCTAGCAAAATGAGTGTTTTACCATGATCAGGCAAGGTGGGCAGGGCTTGTTGTACGGCATGGCCAGTGCCCAGTTGTTCTGCCTGCAATACCCATTGCAAATCATCGCCTGGCGTCTGTTTTTGTACTTGTTCGCCACCAAAGCCATACACCACCGTGATGGTTTGTGGATTTAGCTGACGTGCCGCGTCAATCACATGATGCAGAATAGGCTTACCGCCCACCGCATGCAGCACTTTGGGCAGGTCTGATCGCATGCGTGTGCCTTTACCCGCGGCGAGAATTACGATATTCAAATCAGTCATGCTGTTATTTTATCTCAGAAACAAAAAAGGCGGCTCGAAAGCCGCCTGTTTTATTGCCAGACTCCACAGGAATCTAGTGCACAGATTTACGCAATTTCTGGATTGCCTGGATTTGTGCGATCGCTTCTGCCAATTCAGCCTGGGCAGCTGCGTAATCGATCTCTGAAGAACGGTTACGCAATGCTTCTTCTGCGGCTTCTTTCGCTGCGATGGCTTTTGCTTCATCCAGATCCTGGCCACGAATCGCGGTGTCTGCCAGCACTGTTACCAGTCCTGGTTGTACTTCCAGCATGCCGCCGGAAATATAAATCACAGTTTCTTCTTGCTCGGCAGTTTGCTTGATACGCAATGCGCCTGGCTTGATGGTGGTAATCATCGGTGCGTGATGTGGATAAATACCCACTTCACCTGCGCCAGCTGGTGCAACCACAAACTCGGCTTCACCAGAGAAGATGGACTCTTCGGCACTCACAACATCGATATGCACTGTATTTGCCATAATGTTCTCTTTTCTATATCACTGAAAATTTGTGATGCAGGCAGATATTTAAACCCGCCCGCACAAACAACTATTAGTTCAGTGTTTTAGCCTTTTCAACCGCTTCTTCGATACCACCAACCATGTAGAACGCTTGCTCTGGCAAGTGATCGTATTCACCAGCCACAATCGCTTTAAAGCCTTTGATGGTTTCTTTCAGTGGCACGTATTTGCCTGGCGCGCCAGTAAACACTTCAGCCACGTGGAAAGGTTGTGACAGGAAACGTTGGATTTTACGTGCACGGCCTACTGCCAGCTTGTCTTCTGGGGACAATTCGTCCATACCCAGAATCGCGATAATGTCACGCAGCTCTTTGTAGCGTTGCAGTGTTTGTTGTACAGAGCGCGCAACTGAGTAGTGCTCTTCGCCAACCACCAGTGGATCCAGCTGACGTGAAGTAGAGTCCAGTGGATCAACCGCTGGGTAGATACCCAGGGAAGCGATGTCACGTGACAACACAACTGTCGAGTCCAAGTGTTGGAAAGTCGTTGCTGGTGATGGGTCAGTCAAGTCATCCGCAGGCACGTAAACCGCTTGGATAGAAGTAATAGAACCCACTTTAGTAGAAGTAATACGCTCTTGCAGACGGCCCATTTCGTCAGCCAGGGTAGGTTGGTAACCTACAGCTGAAGGCATACGACCCAGCAACGCAGATACTTCAGTACCGGCCAATGTGTAACGGTAGATGTTGTCCACGAAGAACAATACGTCACGGCCTTCGTCACGGAATTTTTCAGCCATGGTCAAACCAGACAGAGCTACACGCAGACGGTTGCCTGGAGGCTCGTTCATCTGACCGAACACCATGGCTACTTTAGATTCTTTCATGTTGTCCAGCTTGATTACGCCAGCATCTGCCATTTCATGGTAGAAGTCGTTACCTTCACGGGTACGCTCACCTACACCAGCAAATACGGACAAACCGGAGTGCTGTTTAGCGATGTTGTTAATCAGTTCCAGCATGTTAACGGTCTTGCCTACACCCGCACCGCCGAACAGACCCACTTTACCGCCTTTAGCAAACGGGCAAACCAGGTCAATCACCTTGATGCCTGTTTCCAACAGGTCAACAGACGGTGACAGCTCTTCAAAAGCCGGGGCTTTCTGGTGGATAGAACGGAACTCGGTAGAGTCGATTGGACCCACTTCATCGATTGGGCGACCCAATACGTCCATGATACGGCCCAAAGTACCTTCACCCACTGGTACAGAGATCGCTGCACCCGTGTTTTTGAAGGCGGTACCACGTGCCAAACCGTCAGAAGAGCCCATGGCAATGGTACGGACCACGCCGTCGCCCAATTGCTGTTGCACTTCCAGTGTCAAACCGGCTTCTGCATTGCTGTCTTTTGCATCAATAATCAATGCATCGAATACTTTAGGCATTTGATCGCGTGGAAATTCCACGTCAACCACAGCGCCAATACACTGCACTACTTTACCTGTTACTGCTTGATTTGCCTTTGCCATTTTCTTTTCCTAACTGTATGAGTCAGATCTAATTGAATTCTTTCACGATGCTTTTAACGCACGCGCCTTAGGAGGAGACTGCTGCCGCACCGCCGACGATTTCTGAAATCTCTTTGGTAATCGCTGCCTGACGGGCTTTGTTGTATACCAACTTCAGCTCACCAATCACGCTCTTCGCGTTATCAGAAGCAGATTTCATCGCCACCATACGGGCAGATTGCTCGGACGCCATGTTTTCGGCCACTGCGTTGTAAATCAGTGACTCGATATAACGCGTCATCAACTCATCTACCACTGGTTTTGCTTCAGGCTCATAGATGTAATCCCAATGGCCATTCGGGCTGCCCAGTTGCTCACCGGTCAATGGCAACAATTGTTGCATGGTCGGCTCTTGCTTCATGGTGTTGATGAATTTGGTATAGCAGATGTAAAGCTGATCAATTTCACCGGCAATGTACGCATCCAGCATGACCTTGATGGTGCCGATCAGCTTTTCCAGATGCGGAGTATCGCCCAAACCGGTGATATGGGATTTCACCTGCGCGCCGATACGGTTCATAAAGCCGTAGCCTTTGTTACCGATCGCACTGACGCTGATGCCTTTGCCTTCAGCTTCCCAGGCTTTCATCTGGCTCAGCGACAAACGCAATACGTTGGTATTCAAACCACCGCACAGGCCTTTGTCTGAGCTGACCACAATCAGGCCGACATTTTTCACCACGTCGCGTTTAATCAAAAACGGATGACGATACTCGGATTGTGCAAAGGAGAGGTGAGCCGCCACGTTACGGATTTTATCCGCGTAGGGGCGGGAAGCACGCATTCTGTCCTGCGCTTTACGCATTTTAGAAGCAGCTACCATCTCCATCGCCTTGGTGATCTTGCGTGTATTTTCTACACTCTTGATCTTGGTTCTAATCTCTTTACTACCTGCCATATTAGGTTCCTAAGTCGAAGTGTCAGAGATTAATAAGCGTTGGTTGCTTTGAAATCTTGAATCGCAGCTTCCAATGCTTTCTCGTTATCACCGCTCAGATCTTTGCTGGACTCGATAGCATCAATGATGTTCTTGTACTTGGAGTTCAGGAAACCATGCAATGCATTTTCAAATGCCAATACCTTATTGGTTGGCACGTCATCAAAGAAACCTTTGTTCGCTGCAAACAAGCTTACGCCCATGTTTGCCACGTTCAATGGCGCGTATTGTGCCTGTTTCATCAACTCGGTAAACATACGACCGCGGTCCAGTTGTTTACGGGTAGCTTCGTCCAAGTCGGAAGCAAACTGCGCAAACGCAGCCAGTTCACGATATTGCGCCAAAGCCAGACGTACACCACCGCCCATTTTTTTGATGATTTTAGTTTGTGCAGCACCACCCACGCGAGACACAGAAATACCGGCGTTGATCGCAGGACGAACACCCGCGTTAAACAAGTCAGTTTCCAGGAAAATCTGACCATCGGTAATCGAAATCACGTTGGTTGGAACGAATGCAGACACGTCACCGGCTTGAGTTTCAATCACTGGCAATGCAGTCAATGAACCTGTTTTACCTTTAACTTCACCGTTGGTGAATTTCTCAACATACTCTTCGTTCACACGAGCAGCACGCTCCAACAAACGTGAGTGGATGTAGAACACGTCACCTGGGTAAGCTTCGCGGCCTGGTGGGCGGCGCAGCAACAGGGAAATCTGACGGTAAGCAACCGCTTGTTTGGACAAGTCATCGTAAACGATCAATGCATCTTGGCCACGGTCACGGAAGTATTCACCCATGGTACAACCGGCATAAGGTGCCAGGAATTGCAGGGCAGCAGAGTCAGAAGCAGAAGCCGCAACGATAATGGTGTAAGCCATCGCGCCGTGCTCTTCCAGTTTACGTACCACGTTGGCAATGGTTGAAGCCTTTTGGCCAACCGCAACGTAGATACAAGTCATGTTCTGACCTTTTTGGTTGATGATCGCATCAACGGCAACAGCTGTTTTACCAGTCTGACGGTCACCAATGATCAATTCACGTTGGCCACGGCCAACTGGTACCATGGAGTCGATAGACTTCAGGCCAGTTTGCACTGGTTGTGACACAGATTTACGTGCAATCACGCCTGGCGCAATTTTTTCAATTTTGTCAGTCAGTTTGGCGTTAACTGGACCTTTGCCATCAATAGGCTGACCCAGCGCGTTCACTACGCGACCAATCAGTTCCGGACCCACTGGCACTTCCAGAATACGGCCGGTACATTTACAGGTATCGCCTTCTGTAATGTGCTCGTAATCACCCAATACCACGGCACCTACGGAGTCACGCTCCAGGTTCAATGCCAAACCGAAAGTGTTGCCTGGAAACTCAATCATCTCGCCGGACATCACGTTAGACAGGCCATGGATACGCACAATGCCGTCTGTTACGGAAATCACGGTACCCTGAGTACGGGCTTCCGCAGAAGTAGAGAAGTTTTCCAAACGGCTCTTAATGAGCTCGCTAATCTCTGATGTAGATAACTGCATTTAATTCTCCTATGCCTTATGCTGTGAGCGTATAGGCTAAATTTTGTAACTGACCTTGGACAGACGCGTCGATAACGGTGTCGCCAACAATAATTTTGATGCCGCCGATGATTTCCGGATCTACGGAAACGCTTGCTTCAATTTTCTTGCCGAACTTGGCTTCCAGACGTTTTACCAAATCTTTAGTTTGCGTTGCCGTGATTTTGGCAGCGGCAATGATTTGTGCGTCCAAGGTGCCTTCATCTTGCGCTTTCAAAGCCTCAAAAGCTTCAGCAATGGCAGGCAATAAGGATAAACGGCCATATTCAACCAAGGTCTTGATCAAATTCTGACCATGCTCGTTAAGATTGTCGCCACAAACCTTGAGAAATGCGGCTTCAACATCAGCGGCATTCAGTTTAGGGTCATCAATCAGGGTTTTCATTTGGTCATTTGCTGCGACTGCCGCGGCCAATGCCAACATTTCAGACCATGTTGCTAATGCCTTTTTTTCTTTGCCGAGCTTGTAAGCTGCAACAGCATAAGGCCTTGCAATGGTTGAGAGTTCAGCCATGTTTTATCCCTTTTACCTTAAAGTTCCGCAGCGAGTTTAGCCAACATTTCGCTGTGTGCTTTAGCGTCAATCTCTTTACGCAGGATTTTTTCAGCACCGGCTACGGCCAATGTGGAAACCTGTGCGCGCAAACCTTCTTTGGCACGGTTCACTTCCTGATCGATTTCAGCTTTGGCACCGGCAATAATGCGATCACCTTCAGCTTTGGCATTACCCTTAGCTTCATCAATGATTTGAGCGGCGCGTTTTTCGGCTTGCCCAATGATCTCAGTTGCCTTTTGTTTGGCCTCGTTCAGTGTGGTTTCAGATTTTTTGGCAGCCACTTCCAGGGCACTTTTGCCTTCCTGGGCAGCAGCCAAACCATCTGCGATCTCCTTTTGGCGCGCTTCGATCGCTGTTAACAGCGGCGGCCAAACGAATTTCACCGTGAACCAGATCAACACTGCAAATGCGATAGCTTGCGCGATGAGTGTGAAATTAATATTCATTTTGGATCCATCATACTGATTGGTTGAAAGGTTTAAGTCACACTTAAACCCTACCGGGCGGTATTTACCGAGTAAAAATTACTTGGCAACAACGCTCAACAATGGGTTTGCAAATGCAAACATCATTGCCAGACCAACACCAATAATGAAAGAAGCGTCGATCAGACCCAACAGCAGGAATACTTTACCTTGCAGGGCTGGGATCATTTCTGGTTGGCGAGCAGCGCCTTCCAGGAAACTTGCACACATGATACCAATACCGATACAAGCGCCAGCGGCACCCAAACCAATGATCAAACCGATACCAACGCCTGTGTAGGCTTGAATCAATGCTAATGCTTCCATTTAATACCCTCTCTTATAAAGAATTAAAAACAACTACAAAGTTAAAAACTAGTGTGACTCATGCGCCATGGCCAGGTAGACCACAGTCAGCATCATGAAAATAAACGCTTGCAATGCCACAATCAGGATGTGGAAGATAGACCAGCCAGCTCCCAGAATGGCACCAAACACGGTTCCGCTCAGGCCTGTGGCAGCCCACATACCCAACAGCAAGAAGATGATTTCACCGGCGTACATGTTACCGAACAGACGCAATGAGTGAGAAAGTGGTTTTGAAACGTATTCAATCAGGTTGAACAGGAAGTTGGCAGGCCATACCAGCGGATTGCTGCCGAATGGTGCACAGAATAGTTCGTGGATCCAGCCACCCAGGCCTTTAGCCTTGATGGAGAAGAAAATCATCAGGAACCAGACAGCCAATGCTAAAGCAAAGGTAGTATTGATATCAGAAGTAGGGACGATACGCCATTTTGCGTGTTCGCCGCCGAAGAATGACACGATACCAGCCACCCAGTCGACCGGCAGGAAATCCATGGAGTTCATTGCCAGCACCCAGATAAAGACGGTCAGGGCTGTTGGGGCAATAAATGAATGGCGGTCGCCGTGGAAAATGTTTTTGACTTGATCATCGACAAAACCAAACACCAACTCAACAAAGGCCTGACGCTTGCTCGGCACGCCAGCGGTTGCACCGCGTGCCACCCACCAGATCAAACCCATGACCAGCAAACCCAGAACAACAGAGGTCAACAAGGTGTCGTAGTGCAACACCCAGAAGCCTTCAGAGGCAGTATTGCCGTTAACGCCCTGAGCATTAAAGCTCAAATGGTGCGCGATATATTCAGAAGGGGTGAGTTCTACGTTTTGTGCGTGTTCAGTTGTCATATCTTCAAACTATTTTTAAATTAACGTGTCTACACATCCACTTGTGATTTTGCCAGTGCTGCGCCAGAAAACAGCGCCGCGGCCGCCAAACCAGCAATCAGTGCAAAGGGCACCAATGCCTGGTACAGCTTGAAAACCACAAACAGGATAATCGCGATGATCAATATTTTTACTGCTTCTGCCTTGAGTAAATTTAGCAACACTGCCGTGGGGTCTGTTTTTGAACGACCTTTTTCTGCAATTCTCGCTGCAAACCATGCACCGATGACCACAGAAAAACCACCCATTAATGCAGATAATGCAGCCGTTAAACCACCCACAGCATAGGCAATCAACGTGACAGCCGCCGTCGCCATGAGCTGCCAGCGCAGCACATTGCTATAGAGCGACATGCCAGCCGCAGTGTTTTGTTGACCACTCATGGGGTTAGACCGCTAAAATTCAAGGCAAAATACTACAAAGACGCGAGATTTTGAATTATTCACTCGCCGAAGTCAAGCACCAAACAGGACTTAACTGTCTGAATGTTTGGGAAAAATCTGCTTTCGGATGGCTTATACGCGATTTAACTTACGATTTCAGGCGATTATCGGTCAGTTTCGCTATCCAATCGTCCAGTTGATCGAGGTTTGAAAAGCTCAGCTTTAATACACCAGCGCCGCTTGCTTTACTGCTAATCGCAACCTCGGCACCCAATTGCTCGCTGAGTTGATTTTGCAAGGAAGCGACATCGGGATGCACCGCTTGCTTGGCCTTTTTACCTGTGGCGGGCTCAGATTGAATCAGACGCTCCACTTCACGCACAGACAAGCCATCCTGCACCACTTTATTGGCCAACAGAATTTGCTGTGCCGGCTCACTGCCGACCAGCGCCCTGGCATGGCCCATATCGATTTGATTATCCAGCAGCATGTCTTGCACCATTGGCGTCAACGTGAGCAGGCGCAACAAATTAGAGACCGCCACACGTGAGCGGCCAACGGCTGCAGCGGCTTTTTCATGCGTCATATCAAACTCATCAATCAAACGTTTGATACCCATAGCTTCTTCCAACGGATTCAGGTCTTCACGCTGGATGTTTTCAATCAACGCCATTGCCAGCGCAGCTTCGTCAGCAATCTCACGCACCAACACCGGCACTTCTGTCAGACCGGCTTTTTGCGAAGCGCGCCAACGACGTTCACCTGCAATAATCTCAAACTTGTCTGCGGCAATTTCACGCACCAGAATAGGCTGCATAATGCCTTGTGCCGCGATCGAGTCAGCCAGCGTTTGCAGCGCCTCCTCATTCATGTATGAGCGAGGCTGATATTTACCCGGTTGCAACTGACCAACGGGCAGGGTGCGCAAGGTATCTGACTGGGCAATCGTTTCCGTGTCGCCTGATAACAATGCGTCGAGTCCGCGTCCAAGTCCTTTGGGCTTTACCATGCTGCTACTTCCTTTAATCTGTCTGTAAAAATTGTGATTTTTATTGCTACTGTTTTTGGATGATTTCCTGCGCCAGCTCCAGATAGGCTTGCGCCCCTTTGGAGGAGCGATCATACAGCAACACTGGCATACCATAACTTGGCGCCTCGGCCAGCCGCACATTTCTCGGCACAATGGTTTGGTACACTTTTTTGCCGAAATGACTGACCAGTTGCGCCGACACTTGCTGTGCCAGCATATTGCGATTATCAAACATGGTGCGCAACAAGCCCTCTATCTCAAGCACAGGGTTTAAGTGAGCACGCACTTTCTTGACGGTATTGACCAGGTCTGACAAACCCTCAAGCGCATAGTATTCACACTGCATGGGAATCATCACCGAATGCGCGGCGGTTAAGGCATTCACAGTCACCAGGTTCAGCGAAGGCGGGCAGTCTAGCAGGACATAATCGTAGGCATCATCACCCAATTTAAGGATGGCGTTTTTTAAACGCGTTTCGCGAGCCATCTCATTCACCAACTCAACTTCAGCCCCTGCCAGGTCACGGTTAGAGGGAGCAACATCAAATTTGGCAGCTTCGGCGTGGATCACCACCTCTTGCATGGTTTTATTGCCAATCAGCACCTGGTAAATACTGTCTTTCAAGTGCGTCTTGTCAATACCACTCCCCGTACTGGCATTACCTTGTGGATCCAGATCAACCAACAATACTTTTTTGCCATGCTCTGCCAAGCTCGCAGAAAGATTGACGCAGGTGGTTGTTTTACCAACACCACCCTTTTGGTTGGTGATTGCGATTATTTTCATTATGTATTCTCAAACACAATTAAATGCCGTTCTGCCTGCAGGTTTGGCACCTGCAAACGAATGACTTCTTTAGGTAACACCGCAGCCTGTTGCATTTCATCGGTTGGCACTACCCCCTTCATCGCCAACCAACGGCCATGCGGCGCCATCAAATGCGTCGTCAACTGCTTAAACAAAGCAATATCGGAAAAAGCACGCGAGATAATCTGCGTAAAAGGCGAGGGTGGTTGAAAAGCCTCCACACGACCATGTACCACCTGTGCATTCGATAAGCCCAATTCGGCTTTTACCTGACGCATGAAGATCGCTTTTTTTTGCACCGTATCTATGGTCGTCACCTGCACATCTGGCCGCGTGATCGCAACGACCAAACCAGGCAAACCACCACCACTGCCCACATCCAGCAAATTTCCAGGCTGAATATAAGGCAGCACACTCAAACTATCCAGCAAATGCAAAACCAGCATTTCTTGCGGATCACGCACCGCGGTCAGGTTATACACCTTGTTCCATTTTTGCAGCAAAGCCAAATAAGCCAGACACTGCGCCTGCTTTTCCGCCGTCACAACAGATTGTAAACCAAGTGCCTCCACCCCGGCGGCTAATTGCGGCAACAAATCACTTATCATGCTGCTGCAATATCGCCCGACTGGCTTTGCTTTTTATGTTTACGCTTCAGATAGACCAGCAACAAGGAGATTGTCGCTGGCGTAATACCTTGTATGCGGCCCGCCTGTCCAATCGTTTCCGGCTTTTGTGCCAGCAACTTTTGACGCGCCTCGTTACTCAGGCCATGCACGTCATTGTAATCGATAGCATCACCCAATTTAATATTCTCGCTATTTTTCTGACGGGCAATCTCTTCGTTCTGCCTGTCAATATAGCCTTGGTACTTGGCAGCAATTTCAACTTGTTCCAACACATCTTCAGCGAGCACTTCTGGTGCTGGCACCAAATCCAACAGCGATTGATAAGCAATTTCTGGACGACGTAATAATTCGAACAATGAATACTCATGCTCCAGAGGCTTACCAAAAACGGCTACCTGTGTTTCACGTGAAACAATTTTATTTTGGCCTGCAGGTTGACCGTTATCCGGCTGCAAAAATGTACGCTTCAACCTGGCTTGTTCACGTGTAACCGCTTCCTGCTTCTTACAGAATGCTTCCCAACGCACATCATCTACCAAACCGAGCTCGCGACCTTTTTCTGTCAAGCGCATGTCCGCATTATCTTCGCGCAATTGCAAACGGTATTCAGCACGACTAGTAAACATACGGTAAGGCTCATTTACACCGGTGGTAATCAGGTCGTCCACCAACACACCTAAATAGGCTTGCTCACGGGAAGGGCACCAACCCTCTTTGTCTTGTGAAAATAACGCCGCATTTGCACCCGCTAATAAACCCTGGGCTGCCGCCTCCTCATAACCAGTCGTGCCATTGATTTGACCGGCGAAAAACAGGCCGCGAACAGTTTTGGTTTCAAGAGTCGACTTCAAGCCTCGCGGGTCATAATAGTCATATTCAATAGCGTATCCGGGGCGCAAGATATGCGCACCTTCCAAACCACGAATAGATCGCACCAGTGCCAACTGAATATCAAATGGCAAGCTGGTAGAAATACCGTTTGGATAAATTTCGTGTGTGGTTAGCCCCTCAGGCTCCAGAAACACCTGGTGTGATTCCTTATCCGCAAAACGATGAATCTTATCTTCCACAGAAGGGCAATAGCGTGGCCCCACACCTTCAATCACCCCCGTGTACATCGGAGAACGGTCCAAGCCACTACGGATAATGTCATGTGTCTGTTGGTTGGTGTGCGTAATCCAGCAAGGCAGTTGTTGCGGGTGCTGTGCGGCATTCCCCAGGAAAGAAAACACCGGCACCGGCGTATCACCAGGTTGTTCGGTCATGACACTATAATCAATCGAGCGACCATCAATACGGGGTGGGGTGCCGGTTTTCAGGCGACCGGCCGGGAGGCCAATTTCACGCAAGCGCGCGGCGAGTGAGATGGCTGGCGGATCTCCGGCGCGACCGGCGCTGTAATTTTGCAGGCCAACATGCACCAAACCACCCAAAAACGTACCGGCCGTCAACACAACCGACTTTGCGTAAAAACGCAGGCCAATTTGCGTGACAACACCTGCAGCCCGATCGCCCTCGAGAATAATGTCATCGACCGCCTGCTGGAACAGCCATAAATTAGGCTGATTTTCCAGGCGGTGCCGAATCGCTGCTTTATAAAGAATACGGTCTGCCTGCGCGCGCGTGGCACGCACCGCCGGACCCTTGCTTGAGTTCAAGATACGAAACTGTATGCCACCTTCATCCGTCGCGGCTGCCATGGCACCACCAAGCGCATCTACCTCTTTCACCAGGTGGCCCTTGCCGATACCGCCAATAGAAGGGTTACAGGACATTTGTCCCAATGTTTCAATGTTATGGCTCAACAACAGCGTTTTCTGCCCCATACGGGCAGCCGCCAGCGCAGCCTCGGTACCGGCATGGCCGCCACCCACCACAATGACATCGAATCGATCAGGAAAGTCCATCATAAATAATCTTGAACTGTTTGATTTAAAAAGAATTGTGATTTTAGCGTAAACTAATCAAATGGTCATTTAATTCGCTGCTTTGATACACTTGTTCCATGCTTTAATACAAAGTTATTACGGTTTAATACAAATCAATTACAAGCAGGCCATATTTACTTAACATAAAAAGAATAGAATTTTTTCAAAACAACCAAGGAGCTCTTACCATGAAAATCAAAACAATTATTGCTACATTCGGGGTCTTGTTTTCTGTACACGCCATGGCTGATGTGACTAATGCCGAAAAACTGGTATACAAGTACACCAACATCGCACACTCCGCCAACTCAATGTACGAAGCACCTTCTATTACAGACGGTAAAATTTTCTTTAACCGCAAATTCAAAACCCCTAGCGGTAAAGAAGCAGCATGTGCCTCATGCCACACCAACAATCCAGCTAACGTCGGCAAAAACATTGTGACCAACAAAGAGATCCCACCGTTGGCACCACGTGTGAACACCAAACGTTTTACTGACCTTGATAAAGTAGAAGAAGAGTTCACCAAACACTGCAACGACATTCTGGGTGCTGATTGCTCTCCTTCAGAAAAAGCCAACTTTATTGCTTATCTGTTAACAGAAACCAAACCTAGCAAATAATTCAAATGCTACGGTATGTCTGGGATCCTTTCATCAGGATCTTCCACTGGTCTCTAGTGGCGGCGTTCGGGTATGCTTTTTATACCCACGCCTCCATGTGGGATCGGCTACACCATGCTTACGCGGGCTATGTCGCCGGTACATTAATCGTTGCACGCATTATCTGGGGCCTGATTGCCACGGGTTACGCCAATTTTCACAGCTTTCCATTAAATCCGGTCTGGGCTGTGAAATACCTGTTTAAATTACTCAAAGGCACTGCCAGGCACTATATTGGCCACAACCCCACTGGCTCAATTGCTATTTATGCCATGCTGGGTTTAGGAATTGTTGCCGTAGGCTCTGGTTGCATTGTGTATAACAGCGGCTGGGGCTTTATTGATGACGATATGGCGCAGGTGCTGCACCACTATGCAACCTGGACTTGGCTGGCAGTGGTGGTGGTGCATGTATTAGGCGTGATTTTTGAAAGCTTTATTCATCACGACAACCTGATCTGGGCCATGATCACCGGTTGTAAACGGGTGTGTAGTATTGATGAACGGTTTGATCAACGCAATACGCCATTCCCTCGAAAAAAAACCCGCTAATGCGGGTTTTTATTTGCCGATACAAAATCGACTAAAAATCTCACCTAACAAATCATCCGGTGTGAATTCACCGGTAATCGACCCTAGCGCTTCTTGTGCACAACGCAACTCTTCTGCGACCAATTCAGCCGCATGCATTTGTAACATTGCTAGGTCTAAATGCTGCTCAACTTCTGCAAGTGCTTGCAAATGACGCGCCCTGGCCATAAACACACCTTCTCCACCAGGCTGATAACCCACAATCTCTAGCAGCGTTTTTTGCAGGCTGGCAATACCATCACCTGTCTTGGCCGATAAAAACACGTGCTGCTCATTTTCACGTTTTTCAATGCGCGATGTTTCACGTGAAACATCTATCTTGTTATGCACCCAGACTTTTTTCACTTCTGCTGGCAATTTGTGCAAAATAGCCTTTTCCTGATCACCTATACCATGTTGGCTATCCACCAACAATAAAGCGACATGCGCGGTTTCAATCGCCTTCCAGGTGCGGGCAATACCCACTTGTTCCACCGTATCTTCCGTCTCACGCAAGCCAGCAGTATCAATCACATGTAAGGGCACTCCCTCAATCTGGATGACACTTTTAATGGTATCGCGCGTGGTCCCGGCAATCGGCGTCACAATCGCCACCTCTTCACCAGACAAGGCGTTCAATAAACTGGACTTACCTACATTAGGCTGGCCAATGAGTACGACGTTAATGCCTTCGCGCAACAAGACGCCTTGCTTGGCTTGGTGAAAGATATGTTGCAAGGCGGCCTGGTTCGCTTTTAACTTCTCTAGCACCCGGCCCTGGGTGATGAAATCAATCTCTTCTTCAGGAAAATCCAGGCAAGCTTCAACATACATGCGTAAATCGACCAGTTGTTGCAACAAGGTCTGTATGGCTTGTGAAAACTCGCCCGAGAGAGAACGTACAGCACTGCGTGCAGCTTCTACCGTTGCCGCATTAATCAGGTCAGCAACAGCCTCTGCTTGTGCGAGGTCGAGCTTGTCGTTTAAATAAGCACGTTGGGTAAACTCACCAGCTTGTGCATGACGGGCGCCGCATTCTATGCAGCGTGCCAGCAATATTTGCATTAGCGCAGTTCCGCCATGCGCTTGCAGCTCAAGCACATCTTCGCCGGTATAAGAGTGTGGATTAGGGAAGTAAATGGCGATACCACGGTCAATCAACGTAGCATCGGCTTGCAAGAAAGGCAGGTAAGCCGCATGCCGTGGGGCAGGGCAGTGGCCGAGGATTTGTGTGGCGATATCTGCTGCCAATGGCCCAGATACCCGCACCACACCAATACCACCTGCACCAGGCGCCGTTGCAATGGCGGCAACGGTGTCAGTGCTTAAGGCGATCTGATTATTTACCATGCCCTTTTTTTGCCACAGCTTCAGCATGAATCATGCGGTTGATCGCCCATTGCTGCCAGATAGACAGAATATTGTTCACCAACCAATACAACACCAGGCCAGCCGGGAAGAAGAAGAAGAAAATACTAAATGCGACTGGCATGATTTTCATTACCTTGGCTTGAATCGGATCCGTTGGCGGCGGATTCAAAAAGGTTTGAATAATCATGGTCGCACCCATCAGCACTGGCAATACAAAGTAGGGATCGGTCGCTGACAAGTCCTGAATCCAGCCAAAGAAAGGCGCATGGCGCAACTCAACTGAACCCAGCAACACCCAATACAGTGAGATGAATACCGGAATCTGTACCAAAATAGGCAAGCAACCACCCATCGGGTTGATTTTCTCGGTACGGTACATTTCCATCATGGCTTGTTGCAACTTTTGCTTGTCATCGCCAAATTTGTCTTTGAGAGACTGCATCTTAGGCGCCATTTCACGTAGATGCGCCATATTGCGATAGCCAGAAGCAGACAGTTTAAAGAATGCGGCCTTGATCAGAATGGTCAGTACAATGATGGCAATGCCCCAGTTTTTCACCAGTTCGTGAATATGGGTCAACAACCACATCAGAGGTTTGGCAATCACGGTCAGAATACCGTAATCCACCACATACTCCAGACCAGGCGCAGCAGCAGCCAGGTCATCCTGGGCTTGTGGGCCACTGAACAGTTTCGCATCTACCGTTTTACTGCTACCGGCTGCAATTTCACCGACAGGCAAAATAGTACCGATAGAGAAATCATGCTCACTCAGCTTGGTCGTGTAGAACTTGCGCTCAGCGGTGGATTGCGGCACCCAGGCGCTGACGAAATAATGTTGTACTAAACCAACCCAGCCATCTTTAGCATTAATCGACACATCCTTCTTGGCCATTTCATCAAATTTGACCTTATTGTATTTGTCTGCCTCAGTAAAGTAAGCGCCGCCAGTGAACGTCGGCATCATTTTAGAGCCTTGGTTAGACTCGTTATCATGAATAATCTGGTAATACACAGAAGGCGAAATCGCTTTATCGCTGTTGTTTTTGATTTCATACTGCACATCGATCAGGTATTGACCACGGTGAAAGCGATACACCTTATCCACAGCCACACCATTGGTTTCTGGCGCAGTTAAACGCACTTCCAATGTGTCCTGGCCTTCTTGCAGGCTGTAATTGGTCTCAGCCGCCGTAAATGTTACATAATGCGTAGGTAAACCATCCCCTTTTAAACCGGTTTGTGCCACATACAGCTTATCTGCACTGGCATCACTCATGAGCTCATAAGGGCCGGAGTTGTCATCGGCCTTATGCTCCAGCAAGGACAGCTGACGCAAATCGCCACCAACCGTATCAATCACTGCCGCATAACGGTCTGTTTTCACAGCAATGCGTGCACCCTGGCTGAGTTTAAAACCATTTTCCTGTGGTTTGTCAGCAGGCGAGGTTTGCACTGCCTCTTGCTGGGCAACTGGCGCAGGTGCGTGCTGCTGCTGCCAGGCGTCCCATAGCAACATAATGGAGAAGGAAAAGATCACGAACAGAATTAAACGGCGAGTATCCATAAGGTTTCGTATTTACAAGTCAGGGAAGGGGATCCACACCACCCGGATGCCACGGATGACAGCGACCAATGCGGCGCAAGGCCAACAGGCTACCATGCCAGGCACCATAGCGTTGCAGCGCCTCAATGGCGTAGTGTGAACAGGTTGGATGAAAACGACACTGACGCCCCAGCCAGGGGCTTAACCCCCACTGGTAACATTTTACTAATGTAATCAGTATCGTTTTCATCAGCGTCATTAGGAAACAGGTGCAGTTTTTTTCAGTCTAGCCAGCAATTGTGACAAATCACGTTGTATGGCCGGAAAATCTTCGTGTTGAAAACCTTTGCGCACTTGCAGCACCACATCAAAACCACTAGCTACTGGAGAGGTTTGTGCGCGTAATAACTCGCGCAAGACACGCTTCATATAGTTACGCTTAACCGCCAGTTTGGCGACTTTTTTCGACACGACCAAACCGTAGCGATGATGGTCTTGCTGGTTAGGCATGATGTTGGCAAACAGCCACTCACCATAAAACCGTTTCCTGAAACTAAAAACGGATGAAAATTCATCCGTTTTTTTTAGCTTGTACAATGTCATGCATTGAGTTTCAAGCAATGCATCGTCAGGGATTACAGACCCAGACGTTTACGACCTTTAGCGCGACGAGCAGCAATCACTGCACGGCCACCTTTGGTTTTCATGCGTACCAGAAAGCCATGGGTACGTGCACGACGGGTTTTGGATGGTTGATAGGTACGTTTCATTATTAAACTCCTGCCAAATTGGCAATTAAACTGTAATCCGGCAACGCTGATTTAACAGTGAATATTTGCCGATTTCAAAAACCCTTAATTAAACAGCAAATCGCGACCTTATGTCAATGATTTTTTTTATTTTTTTATAGGTCGTGGCTGTGGATAACTCAGGTTAAAACGTTTAGAATGTCTGCAACAGGTCAAGGTGACAATCACCATCAAGACCACGTCTTCTGCCACTCTTCCCGGCAATTATAACGAATAAACGCAAACAGCGCCTGAAACACGGAAACAGGCTGACTTTTTGCTGACACTTTTAAAAAGCACTGGAGCAATGGAAAATTTTTGGGCCTATTGTTTGCTCAAGTTCGAAAAAGAACTTTCGGCACAACAATACAATACCTGGATTAAACCCCTGAAAGCACGCGTCAATGGCGAGGCGGTGCAGATTGTCGCGCCTAATAAATTTGTCATGCAGTGGGTAAAAAGCAAGTTTTTCACCCGCATTGCCACCATTGCGACCGAATTATCCCCCAGCGCAGTCGTTGAACTCATCGTAGATACGTCTGAGCAGGCCGCGCCCGCACCTAGCGCGGCGCCAATAAAAACTACGCCATCTGCGCAATCACCAGTAGAAGCGGTGGTTGCAGCGGCCACACAACAACACACAGCCAGAGTCATTGATAAAAAACCGGTGAGCAACCGCGCCCCGGCCAAACATCTCAAGTCAGAGAAAAGCAGTGGCCTCAATGACAGCTTCCTGTTTGATAACTATGTCACCGGCCGCGCCAACCAATTGGCACGTGCTGCAGCCATTCAAGTAGCAGGCAATCCTGGCCAGGCGTATAACCCCTTGTTTATTTATGGTGGTGTGGGCTTGGGCAAAACCCATTTGTTGCAGGCGATTGGCAATGAGCTGAAAAAAGCCAAGCCAGAAGCCAATATACGCTACCTGCACGCTGAGCGTTATGTGTCTGACGTGGTGAAAGCTTACGAAAACAAGGCCTTTGACGAGTTCAAGCAGCAATATCATTCGCTCGACTTATTATTGATTGATGATATTCAGTTCTTTGCCAAAAAAACCCGTACACAAGAAGAGTTTTTCTACGCCTTTAACTCTTTAATCGAAGAGAAAAAACAAATCGTCATCACTTGCGATACGTATCCCAAAGAGATCGTAGACATGGATGAGCGCCTGCGTACGCGTTTTAGCTGGGGCCTGACTGTAGCAGTTGAACCGCCGGAACTGGAAATGCGCGTCGCAATTTTGCGCAAAAAAGCTGAAAACCTCAAAATCAACCTGCATGAAGATGTGGCGTTCTTCGTCGCCAAGCAGATTCGCTCCAGCGTGCGTGAGCTTGAAGGTGCGCTAAACCGTATTATTGCCATGGCCAATTTCACCGGCCATGCCATTGATGTGCATCTGGCTAAAGATGCCTTACGCGACCTGATTGCTGTGCGTGGACGCCAGATCACCATTGAAAACATCCAGAAAACAGTCGCTGACTACTATAAGATTAAAGTCAGCGACATGTTTAGTAAAAAACGTTCACGGAATGTCGCCAGACCACGTCAGGTCGCGATGTCACTGGCACGTGAACTGACCAATCACAGTTTCCCGGAAATCGGTGAAGCTTTTGGCGGACGTCACCACACCACCGTGATGCATGCCTGTGAAGAAATTGAACAATTACGCTTAAATGACCAAACGTTAGCGCGCGATATTGGTTTGCTAACGCAAGTCATTCGTGATTAGGGAAAAAAATTTTAACAAGATAAGCTGTGGATAAGTTGAGAATGACGTGTGTTTAAATATTGCGTATAGACAGGATAAAATCAGTTTACAATATCAGCCACAAATAATGCATGTTTAAAACGCAATTTATACACAAGCTAAAATGTTTGTAAGTCTTTGAATTAAATTAATTTTTAGAGTTACCCACAAAAAAGTCGTACATTACTATTAGTCTTATCTTTTATATATTGAAATAAAGTTATTAATCAGGTCAGGCCATGCAAATCAAAATAAACCGTGAGGTACTGCTTAAACCCCTCAATAGTGTCACTGGCATCGTAGAGCGCAGACATACACTGCCTATCCTTTCTAATCTGCTGGTGAACATCAAGCAGCAAGAAATGCATCTGACAGCCACGGATCTGGAAATGCAGATTTCGCTGAGAGTCAATGGCGGGGTAGAAGGTGAATTGAGTACCACCATCTCTGCAAAAAAATTGCTGGATATTTGTCGCTCATTGCCAGATAGCTCGTCTATTGAAATGAACAACCAGGACAACCGCATTACGCTGAAGGCAGGCAAGAGCCGTTTTAACTTGCAAACTTTGCCAGCGGCTGATTATCCTTTGATGAGTAAAGCCAGCGGCCAGAACATCAGTTTCAGCCTGGCGCAGTCAGAGCTTAAGCGCCTGTTGAAACAGGTTGAGTTTGCCATGGCCCAGCAAGATATCCGTTATTACCTCAATGGTTTGTTGCTCGAAGTGAATGGCAACCAGTTGCATGTTGTGGGCACTGATGGCCATCGTTTGAGCTATACCAACACCACGCTGGATCAAAGTTTTGAAAAAACGGAAGTTATCTTGCCGCGTAAAACCGTGCTGGAGCTGACCAAGTTACTGGATGAACAATCTGAAGCACCAGTCGTCATTGATTTACTCAATGGCCAGGTCAGTTTTGAGTTTGGTGATATTCAACTGATCAGCAAAGTGATTGACGGCAAGTTCCCCGATTACAACCGCGTGATCCCAACCGGCCATCAAAATACCTTTATGGTGAACCGCGTGGCGATTTTGAGTGCCTTGCAACGTGCTTCGATTTTGTCTAACGAAAAATACCGCAGTATTCGCATGGTCATCACGCAAGGCCTGCTCAAGCTGATTAGCACCAACACCGAGCAAGAAGAAGCGGAAGAAGAACTGGAAATTGATTACAGTCAGGTAGCGCTGGATATTGGCTTTAATGTCACTTATCTGATTGATGTGCTGAATAACCTGGGGGATGAGCAAATTGAGTTTGCTTTTGCCGACGCCAACAGTAGTTGCCTGATTACAGCTGCCAGCGATAGCAACTATAAATACGTTGTGATGCCAATGCGCATATAATGCCTGCACCCGTGTTTCACGTGAAACACGTTGCAGTGACTTTTAAATCTCAATTAAAGAAACTTTTGTTATGGCACAGCCACAAGAATATAACTCAGACAGTATCAAGATTTTGGAAGGTTTGGACGCCGTACGTAAACGTCCAGGCATGTACATTGGTGACACGTCAGATGGTTCCGGTTTGCACCATATGGTATTCGAAGTGCTCGATAATGCGATTGACGAAGCACTGGCAGGCCACTGTGACGATATTAAAGTGATTATCCATCCGGATAATTCCATCAGTATTTCTGATAACGGTCGTGGTATTCCAACCGATATTAAAGACGATGATAAACACGAGCCTAAACGCTCGGCCGCTGAAATTGTGATGACAGAGTTGCATGCGGGCGGCAAGTTTGACCAGAACTCTTACAAAGTGTCTGGCGGTTTGCACGGTGTGGGTGTGTCTGTGGTGAACGCTTTGTCTGACTGGCTGAGACTGAAAATTTACCGCAAGGGCCAAGTGCATCAGATGGAGTTTCATCGTGGTGTGGCACAAGCGCCGTTAGCCATCACCGGTACCACTGAAAAGAAGGGCACTGAAGTCCATTTTCTGGCATCGGTTGAAACATTTACCCTGGTTGAATATCACTTTGAAATTCTGGCCAAGCGTATCCGTGAACTGTCTTTTCTGAACAATGGCGTGAAGATCGAGTTGATCGACCAACGCACAGGCAAATCTGAAAACTTCGCTTTCAGTGGCGGTATCAAAGGCTTTGTGGAGTACATGAACCGTACTAAAACAGTGCTGCACCCAAAAGTGTTTTATGCCATCAGCGAAAAAGACAATATGACGGTTGAAGTGGCGATGCAATGGAACGATAGCTACTCTGAAACCGTACAGTGTTTTACCAACAACATTCCGCAACGCGATGGCGGTACCCATTTGACGGGTTTGCGTACCGCGATGACGCGCACGCTGAATCAATATATCGAACAAAACGAATTCGCTAAAAAAGCCAAAGTCGAAACCACCGGTGACGATATGCGCGAAGGCATTACTTGCGTGCTGTCAGTCAAAGTGCCAGATCCTAAATTCTCATCACAAACCAAAGACAAACTGGTGTCCAGCGAAGTGCAGCCAGTGGTGTCTGAGATTGTGGCAGCCAAACTGGCAGAGTTCCTGGAAGAAAACCCGGTCGATGCCAAAATTGTTTGCGGCAAGATTGTAGAAGCAGCGCGTGCGCGTGAAGCGGCGCGTAAGGCGCGTGAAATTACTCGCCGTAAAGGTGTGATGGATACTATGGGCCTGCCAGGCAAGCTGGCTGATTGCCAGGAAAAAAATCCAGCCTTGAGCGAACTCTACCTGGTCGAGGGTGACTCTGCGGGTGGTTCAGCCAAACAAGGGCGTGACCGTAAGTTCCAGGCGATTCTGCCGCTCAAAGGTAAGATTCTTAACGTAGAAAAAGCGCGTTTTGACAAACTGCTGGGCTCACAGGAAATCGCCACGCTGATTACTGCCATGGGCACGGGCATCGGTAAAGATGACTTCAACCTGGAAAAATTGCGCTATCACCGCATCATCATCATGACCGATGCTGACGTGGATGGTGCGCACATTCGTACCCTGCTGCTGACTTTCTTCTATCGTCAAATGCCTGAGCTGGTTGAAAACGGCCATATCTACATTGCGCAACCACCGTTGTACAAAGTCAAACAAGGCCGAGACGAGCGTTACCTCAAGGATGAGCATGAGCTGGATGAATACCTGCTTAACTCAGCCCTGCGTGATGCCGTGCTGGTGACCAAAGACGGTGGCGACATTCTGAAAGATGACGCCCTGACCAGTATCGCCAAACAAATGGTACTGACAGAAGCCGTGATTCGCCGTATCGCCAACCTTTACGATGAAAGCGTGTTGCGCGCGATTCAGGATTTAGGCGACCTGGATTTGAGCACAGAATCTGCAGCCAATACTGCAGCTGAAAAATTGCGCCCTATCCTGGGTGCGGTTGGTTCAGAAGTCATTGTGGCGCAAGATACTGAAACCAGTGCTTATCGCCTGGAAGTAAACAAATACGTGCACGGTAACCTGCAAAGCTGCGTGATCGATGCCGAGTTCCTGAACAGTGGCGATTTCCGCCAGATCAACCGTACCTCAAACATGGTCAACAACCTGTTAGGTGAGGGCGCATTGATCAAGCGCGGTGAGAAAGAGCAAAAAGTCAGCACCTTCAAACAAGCGCTGGACTGGTTGCTGGGCGAAGCCAAACATAACCTGAATATTCAGCGTTACAAAGGCTTGGGCGAGATGAACCCGGAACAATTGTGGGAAACCACCATGGACCCAACCGTACGCCGCCTGCTCAAAGTGCAAATTGAAGATGCTATCGGTGCTGATGAAATCTTCACTACACTGATGGGCGACAACGTGGAGCCACGCCGTGCGTTTATCGAAAGCAATGCGCTTAGCGTCAGCTCACTGGATGTCTAAGGAAATTCGTTTTCACCTGTAATAAAAAAGCGCCCTCAGGCGCTTTTTTATTATTCTGCCATTCGTTTGATTTTTAGCGTTGCAGGATTACAGGCTGATATGATTCTCGGCGCACCTGCGCTTAAAATACTCTCCAGGACATACCTTGGGGTGGGCAGCAGCCTATTCGTGCGCTAGGCGGCCTTGCTAGCACTTTCTATGACATCTACGACGGATAAAGGGCAGGCCCTGGCGCTCGACAGGATGAATTACCGCTGAGCCAGCAGCTAATTTATGCGGTCGGCCCGATAAACTGCCTGATTAACTGGCAGAGTGTGTGAAAAGCAGGATGCTGGCTGTTACTTAAGTTCAAAGTATTATCCTCCAGTCTTTGTACTTGCACTGGCACGCCAGCGAGCACCAGTTTTGTGGCATAGGTTTCAGCTTCATCCCTGAGCGGGTTGGTGTCACTGTTGATGATCATGGCGGGTACCAGTCCGGCCAGTCGACAGGAGTTGACCGGCGACACATACGGATGCAAGGCATTGCTGGCCACCTGCGTATAATCCGCCCACGCCCGGCGACAGGGGCTATCTGCCACAGCTGCCAGTGATTTTGACGTTTGTAGCGCATCCAGCATGGGGTTGATCAATATTTGTCCTTGCAGGCTGCATTGATTACGGCAAGTTAATCCGCGGTCGCGAAACAGCATGGCGACGACTGCTGCCAGATTGCCTCCCGCTTGCTCCCCGGCAACAAAGATCCTTTTGGTATCCGCGCCTATTGTTTTCGCGTGCGCACTTACCCACGCCAGCGCTGCGTAGGCGACTTCTATGGTGTCAGGAAACTGCATGGCCGGCGCCAAGGGATAGGCGACACACACTACCACCATGTGCTCAGAGAGCGCATGGGCGATGTCATAAGCGGTTTCAATACTGCCGCAGTTAAACAACCCGCCATGAAAATAAATCAGGACGGGTTGTTTGCGTTTAGCATCGCCTTTGCCAAACACCTGCAAAGTAATTGGTGTTGCACTGGTCGAGTATTCAAAGGTTGTTGTCCACATGGCTTAAAGTGTTGGCACCACCATGCCTCGCTTAACCGCAGGGCGTTCGCCCACTGTTTTTAACCAGCGTTGCAACGCTGGTTTAGTGTCAAACGAGCCATTTAAAGCTTCTTTGAAATAGACCGTAGCCGCTTGTACCCAAGGGTAGCAGGCAATATCAGCGATTGAATACTTTTCACCTGCCAGATAAGCATTGCTTGTTAACTGCTTCTCCATCACCGTGAACAATCTCTCCACTTCTTCGGTAAATCGCGCAATGGCTAATGGTGATTTCTCCTGGCTTCTCACTGCGAAAAAACCAAGCTGTCCTAACATTGGCCCCAGCGCGCTGGTTTGCCAGTGCAACCATTCCATAGCGCTATAGCGTGCCTGTCCATGAGGTGCCAGAAACTGGCCGCTTTTCTCCGCCAGATAAGTCAGAATAGCGCCGCTCTCAAAAATCACGACCGGGTCGCGATCTGGTTCAGTATCGATGATGGCCGGAATCTTGTTATTATGCGAAATCGCGCTGAAATGGGCAGAAAACTGTTCCAGCTTGCCCAGATCAACCGGGCTCACTGCATAGTCGAGTCCTAACTCCTCCAGCAGGATGGAGATTTTTCGACCATTCGGCGTTGCCCATGTATATAAGTTGATCATTTATTTACTCTCTAAAATTAACGCAAGCCACCACCTACCAACAATTGCTCGCCAGTCAGCCAGTAGGAATCCTCAGAGGCTAAAAAGGCTGCCACTGATGCAATATCATTCGGCTGGCCAGTGCGCCCCAGTGGTGTTTGTGCTACATAGCCGCTCTCCATCTCTGAGCCAATCACACCAGCGGTTTGGGTGCCTTCTGTTGCTACCAGGCCAGGGTTCAAGGCATTGACGCGAATCTTGCGTGGGCCCAGTTCTTTAGATAATGAGCCAGTAATTGCATCCACTGCGCCTTTGGTGGCGGTGTATACGGCAGCACCTGGAGGCGTTAAGCGGCTGACCACTGAGCCGATGTTGATAATACTGCCGCCCTCAGGTAAGTATTTGACCGCGGCTTGCGTGGTGAGCAACAAGCCCAGCACGTTAATGTTGAATTGTTTGTGGAAATGTTCAGGGGTGATCTCTTCAATGGTGGCAAATTCGTAGATACCGGAGTTGTTGACCAAAATATCCAGTTTGCCAAAGTTGCTGATCGCTGCTTCAATAATGGCTTGCGCCTCGGCCGCCTCGCTCACACTGCCACCCACGGCAACCGCCTTGCCACCGGCCTGGGTAATCTCGGCCACCACTTTATCTGCACCTGCTTTACTGGATAAATAATTAACGACCACTGCGGCACCATCTCGTGCAAAACGTTTGGCAATTTCTGCGCCTATGCCTTTGGATGCACCAGTCACCACGGCCACTTTACCTTCAAGTTTCTTGCTCATAAAAATCTCCTAAATAAAAAGTAATGAAGTTGTTTAAATCTGCTGACCACTATAAATAAATAAAAATCACAGCTAAATAAGCTAAATATGCAATCACTGTGCTAATTTATTGGACAATCAAGATCAACAAGGAAGTGTATGGACCGCTTTGACACCATGCTGGCGTTCACGCGAGTGGTAGAACTCGAGAGTTTCACCAAAGCCGCACTGTCACTCAACCTGCCCAAGACCACGGTCTCGGCGCAGGTGCTGGCGCTGGAGAAACGCCTGCGCGTCAAACTGCTGCACCGCACCACCCGGCGCATTAGCGTCACCACTGATGGCGCAGCGTATTACGAGCGCGCGATCCGGCTACTAAACGAACTCGAAGAAACCGAGGCCTCGCTTAAACAGGCCACGGTCAGTGCAAAAGGGCGGTTACGGGTAGATGTTCCTACCCCGTTGGGGAGGTTAGTGATTATTCCGTCGCTGCCGGATTTTTTTAAACGTTACCCGGAAATACAACTGGAGATCGGCTGTGATGACAGGCCGATTGATTTGCTGGAAGAGGGCGTTGATTGTGTGATCCGCATCGGCAATCTGCTCGATTCCAGCCTGGTCGCCCGCCGTGTTGGCACCATGCAGTTTTTGCTGGTAGCCTCGCCAGAGTATTTAAAAACCTACGGCACACCACAAACCCCGGACGACCTGCAACGTCACCAGGCTGTGCACTTCTTTTCATCCAAAACCGGCAAAGTGCGCAACTTCATCCTTCAGCAAAATGGCGTAGAGCAAGAAATCCCTACCATACGCAAACTGGCCATTAATAATGGTGACGCGATTGTCGCCGCTGCACTGGCAGGCATAGGCATCTGCCAATTGCCTACGTTTATGGTGCAAGGCTATTTAAGTGACGGTAAGTTAGAAAAGGTATTGAAGGATTACCCGGCCGGCAGTTTGCCTATCAATGCGCTGTATCCACAAAACAGACATCTCTCATCGAAGGTGCGGGCCTTTATTGAGTGGGTGGCGGAGTTGTTTTCTGAATGTAGCTTGCTACAGAACGTACGCTGAATCAAGGCGCTGCTTGCACCTCATTTTTTTCGGCACTCGTGCTTTCCATTTCCAGCAGGGTTTTCAGATCCTGGCGACCTTGCTCCATGACGCTGGATAAGGCTTTTCTGTCATGCCTGATTTTAAGTGTGGCTTCCAGTTGTTCCTGGTCGTGTTTTTCAAATTGCTTGATGATTCTGGCCGCCGCACTGGCGGTTTCACCAATAGCGACCAGGGATTGTTTAGCCGCTTCTAATGAAGAGTAAAACGTTTCCCGAATCGGATGTAAATCCAGCTCGCGTAAATCAAACGCGTCCGTTCTGCTTCTGGCCCTGGCCACAATCGCTACCTGCGGCCAGCGCTCTTTAACCAGCCTTGCCATCTCCAATGCCGCATGGGAGTCATTAACCGCAATCACCAGTAACTTTGCCTCGGCAATGCCTGCTTCTTCCAGCAGGTCCAGTCTGGAGGCATCGCCGTAATAACAACGCCAGCCAAATTGCCGTGTTAAATCAACCTGGTTAGGGTCGTTATCAATCAGGGTAGGGGTGATGCCTTTGGCCATGAGTACGCGGCCGACGATTTGCCCAAAGCGACCAAAACCGGCAATGATGACGGCGTTATTTTCGGGGATGGCGTCTTTGGGGCGTTCGCTGCATTGCAGGCCGACAAACGCGTCATACAGCAACAGCAGTATCGGTGTGGTCAGCATGGAGACGGCGACCATGGCATTGAGGATGTTGTAGGTGTCGCGTGAAATGGAGTCTTGTGCGAGTGCCAGGCCAAAAATCACAAAGGCGAATTCACCGATTTGCGACAATGATGCGCCGAACAGCAACTTGTCACGCAGTGGGTATTTAAACAGCCAGCCCAGGCCCACCAGCACCAATAGTTTGGTGAGTACAATCAGTAAGGCGCCGCCAAAAATCAGCAATGGCTGGTTGGCAACCAGCGCTAGATCGACGGTCATGCCCACGGCAATAAAAAACAGGCCGAGCAGCAAGCCTTTCACCGGCTCAATATCCAGCCTCAGCTCATAGCGGTATTCCGAGTCGGCCAATAACACACCAGCCAGAAAAGTGCCCAGCGCCATCGACAAGCCTACCGACTCCATGGCGAGCGAGATACCAATCACCAGCAATAATGAAAAAGCGACAAAAATCTCGCGCACACCGGTTTGCGCAATCACGCGCATGATAGGGCGCAACACCGTCCGGCTGGCCAGAACAATGGCGACGATCACGGCAACTGCCTTAGCCACAGCCAACAGGTCAACGCTGGCGCCTGTATGATTAGGCGCAATAAACGCCAGCAGCATAAACAGCGGGATCACCGATAAATCCTGAAACAGCAAGGTGGCAAACGCAGCCTGGCCGCCAGCAGTGTGTAATTGTTTTTTCTCAATCAGCGCGGTCAGCCCAATGGCGGTTGAAGACATGGCGACGCCCATGCCGATAATCAGTGCCTCAGGCCAGCTAAAATGCAGGCTATGCGCAATCACCGTCACCAAACCTATGGTCAGCGTCACTTGCAAGCCACCCAGCCCAAACAGCAGTTTGCGTAACTCCCATACTTTTTGCGATTCAAGTTCCAGACCAATCAGGAACAACATCAGCACCACGCCAAACTCGGCAAAGTGCAGCACATGTTCCGGGTCCGCAATCAGTTTTAAGGCATAAGGCCCAATCAAAATGCCCGCAATCAAATACCCCAGCACCGAGCCCAAGCCCAGCCGCTTGAATACGGGCACTAAAATAATGGCGGCAGACAGGTAAATCGCTGCCTGGACGAGAAAGCTGGAGGTATTCATGCATGCCTTTGTGAGTGTGCTATTTGCAGGGGAAACTATCACACTTGCCTGAGCGATGGAAGCGATGCGTGTTTCTGCTTAGCTTTAGAATGTAGGCGCCAGGCGGCACAGATTGCAGTACGATAACGGTCAATATGGAAAAACTGACTCCCCCAGAACCTTCACGTGACGAGGTGAATAGCCTCAAAGGCCCCACCATGCTCGAGTTTGGCGCCAGCTGGTGCGGCTATTGCCAGGCAGCACAAGCCACCATCAGCGCTGAAATGGTCCAGTTCCCAACCATTCGCCATCTTAAAATTGAAGACGGCAAAGGTCGCAGGCTGGGCCGGTCGTTCCACGTGAAACTATGGCCCACATTAATCTTTATGCAAGACGGCGTCGAGATTCAGCGCCTGGTCAGGCAAATTGACGCCGCAGACTTAAGAGCCGCCTTAAGCAGCGTGTCATCGCCTCGTGATTTCAGCGGCGATAGAATCTAGCTAAAGCGTTTGATAATCACGCTGGCATTCACGCCGCCAAAGCCAAAGCCATTACTAATCGCATAATCAATCGGCAGTTTTTGTGGCCTGGTTTTTACAAAGTTAAGCCCTTCGGCCTGTGCATCCGTGTCTGCCAGGTTTAAGGTGAATGGCGAAATCTGGTCGCGTACCGCTAATGCAGTAAAAATCGCTTCAATGCCACCGGCTGCGCCTAGCAAATGCCCGGTGGACGATTTAGTCGACGCAATCGCTACCGAGTTGTCAGCACCAAACACAGATTTAATCGCCGCAATTTCGCAAGCATCCCCCACCGGGGTAGAAGTCGCATGTGCATTCAAGTGCTGGATATCGCTTGGCGAAATGTCGGCCATCGCAATGGCCGCTTCCATTGCACGTTTGGCGCCATCGCCATCTTCTGGCCCGGCGGTGATATGGTAAGCATCGGCAGAGGTGCCATAACCGACCACTTCTGCAATCGGCGTCGCGCCTCTTGCCAGTGCATGGCTCAGTTTTTCAATCACCAACACTCCCGCGCCTTCGCCCATCACAAAGCCATCACGTTGGCTATCAAATGGGCGCGAAGCCAGTTCCGGGTGCTCATTAAATCCAGCCGAAAGTGCTTTGGCCGCGGCAAAGCCGCCCAAGCTCACCAAATCCACGCAAGCTTCAGCCCCGCCACAAATGGCGATATCCGCCTCATTCGCCCGTATCATGCGCGCCGCATCGCCAATCGCCTGCACGCCCGCGGCACAAGCCGTTACCGGTGCACCCAACGGGCCTTTAAAGCCGTGGCGAATAGAAATATGTCCCGCTGCCAGATTCACCAAAAACGATGGCACGGTAAAAGGCGATAAACGTGAAACACCTTTGTTATCCGTGGTGCGCACCGCATTGGCAATCGCCGGAAAGCCACCAATCCCAGAAGCAATCACTGTCGCCGTCCTGGCCTTGGCACGTTCAGTGCTGGGAAACCACTTCGCCTGCTTGATCGCTTCTTCCGCCGCCACCAAGGCAAACTGGATAAACCTATCCATCTTTTTAATTTCCTTGGCCGCAATCACACCCTCAGCATCAAACCCGCCAGCAGCATCTTCAGCCTTATCCGGCACAATGCCAGCGATTTTGGTATTCAGGTAATCAGCAATACTTGCCGGCAGTTTTTTGATACCAGATTGCCCGGCCAGCAAGCGTTGCCAGACCAGCTCCACACCACAACCCAAAGGAGAAACCATGCCCATACCGGTAATGACAATTCTTTCCATATCTTCCTCAAGCGTAACTATTTATACTGTCACTTTCGTAACTGAAGTCACTATAGTACAGTAACTTTCAAAATAAAAGTAACTTCAATCACATACACGGATCACCTATGAAAAACAAAAGCCTGGGCGATATGCCATGCCCAATTGCCAGAAGCCTTGAGCACGTGGGGGAGTGGTGGAACATATTAATTCTGCGCGAAGCCATGTTGGGCGTCACCAAGTTTGATGACTTTCAAACCAATTTGGGCATCGCCACAAGCACACTCACTAAGCGTTTAAATGCGTTGGTGGAGTCAGGGCTGCTAGAAAGAAATATGTACTGTGAAAAGCCACCAAGGTATGAATACGTGATTACTCAAAAAGGGCTGGATTTCAGACCGGTGCTATTGACAATAATGCAGTGGGGGAATAAGTACTATGCTGAAGAAGGGCCTAACGTTTTATTGATAGATACTGAAACCGGAAAACCAGTGGAAATAGGGTTAGTGGATAAAAATACGCAGTTGGAGATTACTGCTGAACAACATAAAACTACAAGATTTTTAATGGGCTAAAAGTATTTTTTCTAAATTTCATTTTCAGGAAAAATGCAGGGAAACAATTGTAGGCACGTCCTAATATTTGGTGAAGAGAAAGCTATATCTAAGTTTCAAGGCATATTTGTTTTGTATAAATCATTAAGTCTTTTAAAACTCTCTAAAAGGGTTGAGCACAGTAAAAAATCAGTTCACTATGTTGCACTAACTTTACAATCGTCTATACGTAGGCTTTTGCCTAATTAATTTAAATAAAGCAGTCAGTATGAATAAAGAGCAGTTAAAAAAATTAGAAAACGATTTATGGAGGGCAGCCGATAACTTACGGGCAAACTCTGACCTTAAAGCGAGTGAATATTCAACTCCTGTATTAGGGCTAATTTTTTTAAGATTTGCAGATAACAATTACCGCAAACATGAGGCATCAATTATTGCGGAATATCAAAAATTAAAAGGCACTCGTGCTGAAAAAAGCATTTCAGATATCGCTTTAGAACAATGTGGTTTTTATCTACCAGATCATGCGCGCTACGATCATTTACTAAATCTACCTGAAGAGAAAGACATTGCCAAAGCTATTAAAGAGGCAATGAAAGCTGTGGAAGAGTACAAGGTAGAACTAGATGGTGTATTACCAAAAGATGAATACGCTGCGCTGACGCGCACTGATAAAACGCTACCCAAATCATTACTTCGTGCATTTGCAGATATTCCAGCAACCGCTTCAGGTGATCTATTCGGACAGATTTACGAATATTTCCTTTCTGAATTTGCGCGTAGTGAGGGTCAAAAAGGCGGCGAGTTTTTCACACCACGCTCCGTTGTGCGTTTAATGGTAGAGATTATCGAACCACATGGTGGTAAGGTCTATGACCCAGCCTGTGGTTCTGGGGGGATGTTTGTACAATCAGCTGAATTTATAAATGAACATCGTAAAGAGTTGCAAGGTACCGCCAGCGATGTTTATGTTTACGGGCAAGAGAAGACTCGTGAAACCGTGAACCTTGCCAAAATGAACTTGGCCGTGAACGGGTTAAGAGGTGAAATCAAGCAAGCGAACACTTACTATGAAGACCCTCACAAAAGTTTTGGCTCATTTGACTATGTACTAGCAAATCCCCCATTTAACGTTGATGACGTTAATCTAAACTCAGTTGAGAAAGACCCTCGGTTTAATACTTATGGAATTCCCCGTAATAAAACCAAAGTTAAAAAAGAGGATGAGGCAAAGCAAACGGTTCCAAATGGCAATTATCTTTGGATTAATCTATTTGCAACCTCATTAAAACCAAATGGGCGTGCCGCATTGGTCATGGCAAATTCAGCATCTGATGCACGCCATTCTGAAGCAGATATACGCAAAACACTGATCGAGAAAAACCTCATCTATGGCATGCTCACATTGCCATCCAATATGTTTTATACGGTTACGCTGCCAGCAACTGTATGGTTTTTTGATAAAGCCAAAACGGATGACCGAATTTTGTTTATCGATGCGCGAAATGTTTTTACGCAGATAGATCGGGTGCATCGAGAATTCAGTGATGCACAAATTCAAAATATTGCGATCATCAGCCAATTACACAAAGGACACAGCGATAAGTTTGTGCAACTCATAGATCGCTATTTTGAGTCTGGTATGCAGCACATGTTAGAAAATAAATCGAAAGTCTCACCAGTATCAGATAAGTTACTTGAAGTGCTGGATGACTCAGCTGGCAAACATGCTGTTGGGGAGCTAGTTAAACAATGGTCTGGATTAAACCAACTGCAAAAAAGCTATTCTGCATATCTTGAACAATCTGTGCATGAGCAAAATATTGGCAAGAAAAATATAGCTCAGCAGCAATTGCTTGAAGCATTTAACCCGTTTTTTATAGGTTTACATGATGGACTAAAAACATTAGACAAAACGGTACGTCATCATGAAAAACAATTAGCTGAAAATGCGCAAGCACTTGGGAAAAAAGCTATCGCTGATCGTAGGACTAAAACTTTAAAAGATGCTCTGCAACAATTGCATGATGAGGTAAAACTTGCAGAGCTTTATTACATACATATTAAGTGGTTACAAACTCGCTTTCCAAAAGCAAAATATGAAGATGTTACAGGTCTTTGTAAGCTTGCAAGTCAAACAGAAATTAGAGAGCAAGATTATTCACTCAATGCTGGTAGATATGTTGGAGTAGTAATTGAAAGTGATGGAAAGACTGAAGAGGAGTTCATTGAGGACTTAATGAAAGATCACGAAGAGTTTAAAAAGTTATGTAAAAGCGCGAGACAGCTAGAATCCATTATTGATTTTAATATCTCTTTGATCACAGATTAAATATGCAGCAGTACGACACACAGTTTAAAAAATTGACGGACATCGGTACTATAAGTCGAGGAAAATCCAAACATCGTCCTAGAAATGCTCCGGAGCTATATGGAGGACTTTATCCATTTGTGCAAACGGGAGATGTAAAGCATGCGAATTTTTATATCACTCACTATACTCAAACCTATAACGAAAAAGGGCTTGCTCAAAGTAAACTCTGGCAACCTGGCACACTTTGCATAACTATAGCTGCAAATATTGCTGATACAGCAATATTGAAAATACCCGCATGCTTCCCCGATAGCATCATTGGGTTCCTTCCGCGAGAAAATGAGTCTGATGTTAGATTTGTTAAGTACTGCTTGGATACTTATAAAAATGAAATGCAATCAATTTCATTAGGCACTACCCAAGATAATCTTAGTCAAGAAAAACTTTTAAGTTTACGTTTCCGTATTCCGAGTTTTAAACATCAGCAAAAAATTGCTGGTTTCTTAACGGCTTATGATGATTTGATTGAAAACAATCAAAAGCGAATTGAATTGTTAGAAAAAATAGTAGAGGAAATTTATAACGAATGGTTTGTGCATTTCCGATATCCTGGATATGAGAAAGATAAAATAAATAAAGGGTTACCAGAAGGATGGAGGATTTTTAAATTAGGTGATCTTTATAAAACTTCTTCAGGAGGCACTCCGTTTAGAGAGGTTGAGTCGAATTATGGTGGGGATGTTTGTTGGCTCAAGACGGGCGAGTTAAAGTCTACCTTTGTATTAGATACGGAGGAAAAGATTACCCAGCAAGGTTTGGAAAATTCTTCTGCTAAAGTTTATCCGAAGCATACAGTCATAATTGCGATGTACTGTGCGATGCCAGACATCAGTATTCTTGCAGTAGAGTCTGCGACTAATCAAGCGTGTTGCGCTTTCTTTCCCAAAATGGATTTCTTACATTACACATACAATTACATGGTGATTAAAGCTGCACAAAAACATTTAATAAATTTTGCTCATGGTGCAGCACAGCAAAACTTAAGTCAGGCATTAATAAAAATATTTCCATTACTCACGCCAAGAAAAGAGTTAATAGCGGCATTTTCGGAAAAAGCAGAGCCAATATTTTTAGAAATAGAAAAATTGATGCAAGCTAATATTGGCTTACAGAACATCCGAAATAAGCTCCTTTCTCGTTTAATTTCAGGTGAGCTCTCCATCGAACATTTAGATATTCGATTTCCACCAAGTATGTTGGAAGAGAATTCTTAGTTAATAATTTAAGAAAAATAGGCCAAATTAAAAACTGCCATGCCAAACTTAATCACAGAAGACCAAATAGAAAAGGCTTTAGTGCAAAAGTTGCAGCATCTGCATGGTTTTGATGTATTAGATTGCTATACCGCTCAATCAGAAGATTTAAATGATGGGTCAAAGCGTAAAAATAAGCGGGATGTAATTTTTACTGACCGCTTGCTTGAGGCACTGATCTATCTAAACCCAACAATTCCCACTACAGCACTTGAGCAAGTAGTTGAAGTCATATTCAATCGCCGTCTAGTTATGAGTGTGGTTGCGGCGAATGCCGAAGTATATGAGCTTTTACGCGAAGGTGTGCCCGTCACATTTGAAAACGATCAAGGTCTCACTCAGCAAGAGTATGTGAGAGTCATTGATTTTAATGATCCAAAAAATAATCGTTATTTAGTGGTTACTCAATTATGGGTAAGAGGTGAAAAAGGTTATCGCAGGCCAGATTTGTTGCTTTATGTGAATGGGTTACCTTTAGTCTTTGTTGAACTAAAAAATTCTAATGTAAAACTGAAAAATGCTTTTGATGACAATCTGACTAATTACAAAGCCGAGATTCCTCAGCTTTTTCATACCAATATTTTTTGCATACTCTCAAATGCCATAGAAACCAAAGTAGGCAGTATTACCGCCGAATGGGAGCATTTCTTTAATTGGTTACGGGCTGAGGATGAAAAAGAAAAACTGGATCGAGAAACAATAAGGGAGCAGGGAACCAGTCTTGAGGCGGTCATCGCAGGCTTATTGCCTCCACAAAGGTTATTAGATTACGTCGAAAACTTCGTGCTGTTTTATAAAGGCAGCCAAAAAATAATCGCGCAAAACCACCAGTTTATTGGAGTGAATCGAGCGTATGAGGCATTTCTTAATCGTGCAGATTTACAAGGAAGGCTGGGTGTGTTTTGGCACACTCAGGGTTCTGGTAAAAGTTTTTCCATGGTTTTTTATGCGCGCAAAATTCTGCGTAAGCAAACAGGCACTTTCACCTTTGTTATTGTTACTGATCGGGATGACTTAGATGGCCAGATTTATCGCAACTTTTTAAACACTAATACAGTTTCTGAAGCTGAGTCAGCACAACCTAAAAATAGTGAAGAAATGCGTAAGTTTTTGGGCCAGCATAAGCGCCTAGTTTTTACACTAATCCAAAAGTTTAGATTTGATAAAGGCCGTCAATATCCTGTGCTATCAGATCGCAAAGATATTATTGTGATCGTCGATGAAGCCCATCGGACGCAATATAAATCTCTAGCCGAAAACATGCGAACAGGCTTACCAAATGCAAATTACCTTGCTTTTACCGGCACACCTTTATTAGGTAAAGAGCGTAAAACCAATGCATGGTTTGGTGGTTATGTTTCGGAATATAACTTTCAACAATCAATGGATGATGGCGCAACAGTGCCATTGTTCTATCAGAAACGTGTTCCTGAAGTACAAAATCAAAACGAATCTCTCAGTGATGAGTTTTATGAGATTTTGGAAGACGAAAATTTAGATGAAGCTCAGCAGGTCAAACTTGAAAGGCGCTTTGCAAAAGAACTAGAGGTTATTAAACGAGATGATCGCTTAGAGAAAATAGCGGAAGACATTGTTTATCACTTCCCACGGCGTGGCTATCTGGGCAAGGGATTGGTTGTTTCAGTGGATAAATTTACTGCAGTCAAAATGTACGACAAAGTACAGCGGCTGTGGAAAGAAGAGATTAAGCAGCTAGTTGGTCAAATACACTCTTCTAAAAATGACCTTGAGAAAGCCCGTTTAAAGAGAATCGTTGACTACATGCGCAATGTTGAGATGGCCGTTGTAGTAAGTGAAGAAGCAGGCGAAGATGCAAAGTTTTCGGCGCAAGGGTTAAGTGTTGCACAGCATCGACAACGCATGAATAAGTTGGATGCCAATGGACATGACATCGAATATAACTTTAAAGATGAAGCTGATAAGTTACAGCTAGTATTTGTATGTGCAATGTGGCTCACAGGCTTTGATGCTCCCACCATTTCTACCTTGTATCTAGATAAGCCAATGCAAGGTCACACATTGATGCAGACTATTGCTCGCGCCAATAGAGTTACCTCCTACAAAATAAATGGCATTGAAAAGCGGAATGGTGAAATTGTGGATTACTACAACGTATTCCGCAGTATGAAACAAGCGCTAAAAGATTATGCTCAGGGTGACGAAGAGGCTAGACCACCTGTGCAAGAAAAAGATGCGCTATTCGTGCTTTTAGACGATGCCATTTCACAAGGGTTAGCATTTTGTAATGAGCGAGAAATTCCACTCACAGATGTATTAAATGATGATGCCGTTTTTGAGAAGCTTGGGCGGTTTAATCAATATGCGGATATTTTGCTAACCAATGATGAGTGGCGCAAAACATTTAATGTTTATGAAAACACCATGACCTCACTTTACGAGGCATGTAAGCCAGAGATTATGGGTCATGGGCATCAGCAAGGCCGTCTGAGAACGATAGCTGCTTTCCAATATTTGCGTGGTGTGATTGATAGCCTTATTGAGCAAGTAGACATTGATGCTGTGAGTTTGCGAATAGGTGAGCTTTTAGATGAGAGTGTTGTCGTGAATGACGCTGAATCATTTTCTGCGAGACAGAATCAATCTGAGTATCAAATCATTCAAAAAGGTAAGACTTGGGATTTAAGTAAAGTCAATTTTGATAAATTGCGTGAGGAGTTCAAGCAAGCTACTTACAAACATATTGAGATCGCAGATTTGCGTAAGTTTTTGGAGCAGAAAATTGCTTCTATGCTGGAGCAGAATGCAACTAGAACCGACTTTGCAGAGCGCATGCAAAAAATCATTGATGAGTACAATTCAGGTGGTACTGCTACTGAAAACTACTATGAGGATTTGATGCGGTTTGCTGAGGATTTGCACGCAGAAGAAGAGCGCCACATTCGAGAGGGACTTACCGAGGACGAACTTGAGTTATTTGATCTGCTGAAGAAAGAGAAAATGACAAAAGATGAAGAGCAGTTGGTAAAACTAACGGCTCAATCATTATTGAAGCGGCTATTAGAGGAACATCCCAAAGTTCTTGTTCAGGATTGGTTCAAAGACACACAATCTCAGAAACGTGTTTTTTCAGCTGTAGAGCAGGTACTAAATGCGCAATTGCCAGAAAGTTATGATCGATTAATTTTTAGAGAAAAATGCGATAACGTTTTTCATCTAATGCTTAACTACGCAAGCAGTGGTAAGAAATGGGCAGCATAAGGGTGATTGGATGATCGCATATGGAAAAATCAAAAAGTCAGCCACAACAATTTTCCTTGTTTGAAAACGAAGAGTCCAAACACACAGATGATGAAGTGATTTCTGCCACATCTCCTTTTAGTAACTACATCGTTTATGTAGATGAAAGTGGTGATCATGGTCTGCAAACGATTGACCCGAACTATCCTGTATTTGTGCTGGCTTTTTGCATATTTCATAAGCGATATTACAGTGAAAAAGTAGTCCCAGCGCTTGAGAAATTCAAGTTCAACCATTTTGGTCACGATCATGTGGTTTTGCATGAACATGAAATTAGAAAAGAAAAAGGCTTTTTCACTTTCTTCAAAGATAGAGAACACAAATCGGCATTTTTGAATGAGTTAACGTCGATTATTGAAGAAAGTAATTTTATTCTCGTAAGTTGTGTGATTGATAAAGAAGCATTGCGAGCGAAGAATGGTGATGCTTCAAATCCTTACCATTTAGCATTGGGATTTTGTTTAGAAACTCTCTTTGAGTTTTTGAAAGAAAAGAAACAAGATCAAAAGCAAACGCATGTTGTTGTGGAGTGTCGAGGCGATAAAGAGGATAACGAGTTAGAGCTGGAATTCAGACGGATATGCGATGGCGAAAATCAACTCGGAACGACTTTGCCCTTCAATATTGTTTTTGCTAAAAAGCAGGTAAATTCAAGTGGCTTGCAATTGGCAGATTTAGTAGCGAGACCTATTGGATTGAGAGTCATTAGGCCCGATCAACAAAATAGAGCTTATGAAATTTTGAAGCGTAAGTTTTATTGTGAAGGTGGTAGAGAAAAAGTCGGAGAGCAATACGAAAATTGGGGGTTAAAGATTTATCCACCCCAAGAAAGCGAAAAGCCCCGATGATCTCACCGAGGCATTAGCGCCGACCGGGTACTCCCAGTCCATTTATAGGGCGAATGATAAGTTAGTGGTTACTCAGCTGTCAATAAAATTTACAAAACTGTAACTAGTTGTATGTATTTGTGACACCTAACTGCTTCAATAAATCTTTAATATTTATCTCGACTGGCAAGCCCAAATCAATTTTCAACTACCGAGAATTACTCGGTAGTTCGTTCATGAAAAAACTGTTTTCAAGGCTAATACACCTTTCTCCAACTCCATAGTCGTTAAACTACCAAACCCTAACCGAATTGCATGAACGCTTTGCTGTGATTCTGAAAACAAGGTACCTGGCAAAATGCGTACTTTATGTTTTAAAGCTTGTTCGGCAACTTTCTCCACATCATAACCTTCCTTCAAACGTAACCAAATCGCCAGTCCACCATCGGGGGCATCGAAGATAACGTATTCTTTGAGTTCTTTTTTAATCAGCGCAATCAGCAGGTTTCTGCGTTCGTTATACACTTTAAATGTCCGGCGGATATGACGTTTGATTTCGCCGGAATTCATCAGCTCGGCCACGGCCAGTTCGGTGATTGAATTACCTTGTCGGTCTATGAGCATCACTTCTTTTGCACAGCGGTCTATAAGGCTGGGTGTTGCCACCAGGTAACCTACCCGTAAACCGGGGGCGAGCACTTTGGAGAGTGAGCCGACATACATGACACGGCCGCCGTGGTTGGTGCTGGCGAGTGGAAACACCGGGTGATAAGCAAAGTGGAATTCGTGATCGTAGTCGTCTTCTACAATGGTGAAATCATATTGCTCGGCCAGCATCAGTAGCTTTAAGCGTCGTTCGGCGGTCATAATGACGGTGGTGGGGAATTGGTGGTGCGGTGTCACATAAATGGCGCGGATGGTGTGTTGTTGGCACAGTTTCTCTAGCGCGACTACATCAATGCCATGTTTATCTTGGCCGACAGTGAGGATATTGGCACCGCAGGATCGAAACGCTTCTTTCGCTGCCGGGTAACTCAGTTGTTCCACCACAATATTGTCACCTGGCCGAGTGAGTACACGTGCCGCCAGGAAAATGCCCATCTGGCTGCCACGTGCGATACAGATCTGGTCGATATCGACACTCAGGCCTCTTTCCATATTGAGCATGGTGGCGATGGATTGGCGTAATGCCAGCGTGCCGCGTGGGTCGCCGTAGCCCAGGTTGTTGCCTTTGCTGGAGCCGATCAGGGCATGGCGGAAAGCACGTGACAGAATATTAAACGGGATCAGGCGTGAATCGGGGATGCCGTCATTAAAGTCGATGACGCCTTCCAGCGGCGATTGGTAGCACAGCAGCGGGTGTGTGGTGGCGGCTACCACGTTGGCAGGTTGTTGGCTGGTTTTGGCAGTTTGCGCTTGCGTATTGAAATTGGGCAGGTTAGCCGAGACAAACGAGCCTCGGCGTTGCTCGGTGACCAGCCAGCCTTGGGCGATCAGTTCGTCATAGGCCAGGATCACCGTTTTGCGGTTCACATTGAGCTTTTCTGCCAGTTCGCGCGTGCCTGGCATGGCGGTGGAGGGCGCGAGCCTGCCTTTTTGGATTTCTTCCATGATTTGCTGGGCAATTTGCAGATAGACCGGCAAGCCTGAGGTCTCGGTGATTGTTAGTTTAAGGCTCCACGAACGTAGCATTTTTCATCTCTCCATTACTCACAGCACATCCTCAATATAGGGAAAAAATCCCTTTCCTTGGGCGTCAATCTGGATTACTCAAGTATCACTATATCTCACAACTCACTGGACCAGCAAAGTTCTTGAAACTGGAGGATTGTGGATTTGTAACACTCTGTTACATTTTTGAAACATTCTATTAAAGGAAAGATTCATGTCACCTACCTCTGATATTCGATTGGCATTAGATACCCAACTGACAGACTGGCGTCAGCATGCTTTGAACCTTGAAAAGCAGGTAAATCAGGTGATCGTTGGGCAAAGTAAAGCCGTGCGGTTAATGAACATCGCTATTTTTGCCCGTGGGCATGTGTTGCTGGATGGTGGCGTGGGCGTGGGTAAAACCACCTTGCTGCAATCGATTGCGCGCGGCATTGGCGGGGCATACGAGCGTATCGAAGGGACGGTCGACCTGATGCCGAATGACCTGATCTACCACACGTTTTTGGGGCCTGATGGTCGTCCTCAGATTGATGAGGGCCCGTTGCTGCGTGCGGGTGAGAATTTGTCCGTGTTCTTTTTTAACGAGATCAACCGTGCGCGGCCGCAGGTACATGCCTTGATGTTGCGGGTGATGGCGGAGCGACATATCAGCGCGTTTAAAAAAGAATACCGCATGCCGCACATGATTGTGTTTGCCGACCGCAACCAGGTGGAAAAGAACGAGACGTTTGAGATTCCATCTGCGGCGCGTGACCGTTTTATGATGGAAATCCCGATTGAGATTCCAACAGATCGTGAGTTGAAAAAGTCACTGGTGTTCAATACCAAGTTCCAGCATGCCGAAAAACTGACGCAACAGGTTGAGAGCGATATTTTGAAATTCGACCAGCTGAATGCTTTTTCTGATCGCCTGCAAGACCATATTAAATCCAGCGATGTGCTTGAAGAGTACACCATGGATTTGTGGGATGCGACGCAACATCCGGAAAAATTTGGCGTGACCATGGACAGTGTGGATGTGGGGCGTGTGATCCAGACCGGCGCCAGCCCGCGCGGTATGGGTATGCTGATGAAGGCAGCACGTGTGAATGCCTGGCTGAATGGCCGTGACAGTTTGTACCCGGAAGATATTCATGCTGTGTTCCATGAGGTGATTTCACACCGCCTGGTGTTTAACGCGGCCTATGAAAATCGCAGAACGGCGCTAGCCAGGGAGCTGACCAGCAACATTATCCGCACCGTGGCTGTGCCTAGCCTGTCGTTTAGCAAAGCTGCTTAAGGTCTCTGCATATGAAAGCAGCAATCATGCGGTCATTGACAAAGCGGGCAGGGAAAGCCGTCGACAGCCAGGCGCGCGCGCATCTCGATGAGGCGAGCTACGCGCGGCCTTTTGAGTATGTGGTTGGCTGGAAGTCGGACAGCATTCAGCTCGGTGATCATCCAGGCACGCAGCGCGGCCTTGGCTCGGATTATCGTGGCACGATTAACCTGGTGGATTACCCGGATGCCAGGCGCATGGATTTACGGCAAACCATACGTGATCCGTTTGAGCAGGTGCAGGTGCGGCAGTTTAACCAGGACAGCACGACGCCGATTTATGCGGTGTGCGACTTGTCCAGCTCCATGCAATTCAAGGGGCATAAACGCAAGCTGGATACGGCGATTGAAATCGCAACGGCGGTAGCGAATTCGGCTTATCACATGGGCGATTTGTTCGGCTTTATTGGCTACAACCAGCAAGTGCTAGAAGACTTTACCTTGCCGTTGAGCCGCAATTATCACCAGAGCAAACAAACTATCGGTTTGTTACATGATTACCAGCAGTTGCGTATCGGCGTGGATGGTGTGACGGATGTGCCTAACTTTTTGGGCCAGACACGTGCGCTGGTGTTCTGGATTTCGGACTTTCATATGCCGCTGCCAGTGATCGAGAGAACCTTGTTGGCGATGTCTGCCCACAAAGTGGTGCCGATTGTATTGTGGGACGACGAGGAATACAAAAAACTGCCCAAATTTGGCTTTGGCACCATGATAGACCTGGAAAGTGGCCGCAATCGTACGCTGTTTTTCCGCAGCGAAGTGAAAGCCAAGTTCATCAACGCATTTAATGCGCGCAGGCATGCGCTAGAGGCTTTATTTTTGCGCTTTGAGAGCCCGGCGTTGTTTATGCATGGCGACTACAGGCCAGAGCTGATGACGCATTATTTTGAACAAGCCATGTGACGCGAAGAGACCATCATGCAAACACAGATTTCACACAGGACGACAACCAGGGCGCTGCAACGCCTGTTGATCGTCACCAGTCTATTATTCACGGTTAACCATGCGCTGGCAGCAGACGCTGATACATCCGCAAGCAAACCGGCATCACCAGCATTGCGCGTGGCTAATCCAGCGTCAAGCCATGGTGTACATATTGGCGATGTGCTCAGCAGAACCGTTATTGTGGATGCGCCAACCGCGTATCAACTGGCCGACAGTGGCTTGCCTAAAAAAGGTAGCAAACATGATGGCATCGAGCTGGTCGATGTGGCCTTACAAACCAAAGCGCAGGCGGACCACACCCAGTACACCTTGCAATTGCGTTACCAGGTATTTGCGGTGAGCACGACCCCTAGTGTGATGCATTTACCCGCTGAGAAACTGAATTTCAGTCATCCTGCGGCAAGCGCTACCACTATTGATATCCCGGCGTGGGGATTCTGGTTTTCACCGTTGGTGACTGGCGGCACATCAACCGCCAAGAAAAATCTATTGCCGGAAGTGAACACACCGCTGATAGATAGCCGTGCCGATCGACAACGCCTGGGCTTGTTTTTAACCCTGGCAATCACAAGCCTGTTGGCCTTGCTTTATATGAATGCTGATGGCCACTGGTTGCCATTTATGGGCGGGGCCTTTGCGCGGGCGCACCGGCAGCTCAAGCGCCTGGCAAAATCCTCCCGGCCCAAAACCGCCGCAGAAGAGAAAAAGGCGTTGGTCTATTTGCACCAGGCGTTTAACCAGCACTATGGCGCCAATATTTTTGCGCGGGATGTGGATGAGTTTGTGCGTTTGCGCCCGAGCTTTAAAAACCTGCAGCCTGAGATCATACAGTTTTTTGCCGCGTCGAATCAATCCCTGTATGACGTGCGTGCCCGTGATAGCCAGCAGGTGATTACGCAACTGGTGCAATTCAGCAAGCAGCTGCGGGATTGCGAGCGGGGCGTGGCATGATTATTTTAAATCCCTGGGCGTTTGCCTTATTGCCTATCGCGCTGTTGCCTTTCTGGTTAAAGGGCCATCAAGGCCAGCATTACAGCTGGCTGGACATCATCCCGGAGGACCTGTTTTCAGACCGGCTGAACCTGGCGGTGAAGGTGATTATGTCTTTGCTGTTGCTGAGCATCGTCATTGCGCTGGCGGCACCACGCGGCGCGGATGAGCAAGTGCCCCGCGTGGGTAAGGGTGCGCAAACCGTGATGGTGATAGACCGTAGCGTGAGTATGGACCACCCGTTTGCGGGCGATGCTTCAGGGCATGTGGCGGAAATCAAGTCTGCTGCGGCGCGGCGCATTATTACGCAGTTTATTGATTCACGGCCGAATGACATGATGGGCGTGGTGGGGTTCACCAACTCGGCGTTGTACGGCATCAAAATCACCACTAATCGCGACGCCATCCATGCGGCGATCGTGGCGGCCACCAGCCCGTCATTGAACCAGACCAATATCGGCGCCGGATTAACCGAGGCCGTTGGCTTGTTCGATAACATCCAGAGCTCTGGTTCACGGGCGGTGATTTTATTGTCGGACGGCGCCGGCAAACTCAGTCCGCGCGTGAAGTTTTTACTGAGCGAGCGCCTGAAAAGCCGCAAATTGAGTATTTACTGGATCATGTTACGCGAACCAGGTGAGCCGAGTATTTTCTCCAAAGAGCAATATGACGAAGACCGTACGCCAAATTCCATCGTGCTGCATAAGTATTTCCAGTCATTGGGCCTGAAATACAAAGCCTATGAGGCGGATGATCCGGAGACCTTGCAATCGGCGATTAATGACATCGACTCACGTGAAAAAAAGGCGATTCAATATCGCGAGACCATTGCTGGCTATGACTATTCCAAGGTGTTTATGGTTTCTGCGCTGCTTTTGGTGTTGTTGATGCTGGTGATTAAAAATTTGAGGGTGTACGAATGAAAAACCATTTAATGCGCAAAAACCAGCTGCTTGGCGTTGTCTTCATTGTCGGCGTGTTGGGCAGTCTCTACGAAGCTTACCAAGTGCACAAAATTACCTCGGCCAATACAGTATTGCAACATGGTGACGTGTTGGAGGGCGACTTGTTCCCGTTTCACCAGAAGTTTGCCGATGCTTACCAGCAAGGTAAAACGGGTAATTACAAGCATGCGATACAGAATTTCGGCCAGTTGTTAGAGGCGCCTAAACAGCACGATGAGGCCTTGTTCACGCCTAGTCCAACGTTGAAGGCACAGATCCATTTCAATATCGGTAACCAGCTGTTCCGGTCTGGTTTGCAACGCCTGGTGGAGGCAGATGGTGCGATTCAGGAGCAAGCCAAATTTGATTATTTGCAGGCGAGGGCGGCATATGAGCAATCACTCAAACTTGATCCGGGCAACCAGGCGGCCAAGTTCAATTTGAGTTTATTGCATGGCGTGATTCCGACCCATATCAAGACTGTGCCGCAGGATCCTTCAGGCATGGAAATCAGCAATTTGCCACAGGGGTTGCCATGAAACGCTTTTTTTCACTGTTAAAAGCGCACTACGAAACGGCTTTTTTGCTGGGCGCTGCCGTCTTTCTGCTGTTGGCGCTGGTCAAGCCGGACATTCAACTCAAGCAAGAAGTACACAATTATTTGTTGCTGGCAGATATTTCGCAAAGCATGAATGCGGAAGATATGCAGGTCGATAACAAACCAGCCACGCGCTTGGCTTATACACAGCATCTGATGAAGCAAGTGGTGAAAACATCGCCTTGCGGTACGTATGTCAGCGTGGGCGTGTTTGCCGCGGAGAACGTGGCTTTATTGTTTATGCCACTGGAAGTGTGCGCTAACTTCGATATTATCACTGACAGTATTAACCACCTGGAGTGGCGCATGGCCTGGAGTGGTAACAGCCGCATGACGTTTGGCGTGAAGGCTGCCGAGGCGACGTTTGATTACCTGAATATTCCGGCACAAATGCTGTTTTTTACCGATGGTGACGAAGCGCCCAAAGCCAATGGCATTAACAAACTGGATATCAGCGATGTGCGTATAGGTAAAAATGTTATTTTTGTTGGCGTCGGCGGTAAAGAGCCTGCACCGATCAAGCGCTTTAATTCGAATAATCACTTTGTCGGTTATTGGGGCACCGATGCCGCGGCCGAAAGCGCGGGTGGTGGTGTCAATTACAGTGATGCCAGCAAGGATGATCCTGATCCACCGGTGGCGTACGCCGAGTTTGACCGCTATTTGTCCAGCCAGGATGTGGAACATTTGAAAGAGATGGCGGCCGAGATCAAGGGGCAATATATCGAAGGCATAGACCAGCCGGCATTTTATACATTTGTGCAGTCGCAAACGCCCGCCGCCAAATTTGTCACCAGCTATTCGGTCAAGTGGCTGTTTCTAAGCCTGGCGGCATTGATGGTGATTGCCACCTACCTGCCGGATGTGTGGGCGTGCCGCGGGCGTGCACCTCGCCCCGCCTAGGGGGATTTGTTGAGAGGCTGGCGTGATCTGTGCATCAGCACAAGTCATCCAGGCTCGTTGGCTCACACACCGGCATGCCTGTCGGTGCCGCGCTCAGATTTCTGGACATCTCGTAGCTCATTTTTCTCAAGCGCATCACCGAGCCTAAGGGCCGATGCGATTGAATGCCATGCCAGGGCGAGAACATCATGCCTTCATCGACCACATGCGAACGATAGGGACTCCAGGCGATTTGCGGTTTGGCGGTAATGCGGGCAATCGGAATGTACGGCGACACATCTGCCGACCAGATCACGGTAGAGTCTTCGATCGGCATTTGCTTGATATCGGTGCATAGCTGTACGCGCAACTCCCACACTGCGGTGTGGGCAATAAAGTAATCAACGATGGATTTCCTCAGGCCATCGGAGGCGAGGGTATCAATCGGTTTGTTGGTGAGGGTGAGCAGGTCGGGTGAGATCGGTACAAAGGCAATTTTGGCCATGTAGTTGCCGTATAGAATCGGGTCCTGACTAAAATAGGTTTCACCCAGAATATTGGTTTCTTGTGCCTGGTGCAGGTTTCTGATCAGGGTTTGCTGGCCACTTTTGAGTGACTCGACCAGCTTGGCCGTTGAGCGGAATATTTGTGACAAAAAATGCCTGAACTCAGTGCTGGTTTCGGGCGTGGAGGCGATGTGCTTCAGGTTGGAGAGAAACACCTGTACGCTGGACGACAGGAAACTGGCACCATTCACAAATAAAAAGTCCTGCGTAATGGCCTTCTCGCTGCCAGGTAATCTGTCACCATTCACGCCAAGCACCTTGATTGCCAGGCTGCGTGGCGTGCAGGTTTTGTCGTGCAAAATATCGCCCGGCACGGTTGAAAAGCGCATGACCAGCGGCAGGGTTTGCGCTTTGGCAAACATGCCTTGTGCCAGGGGCGCGGGGAGGTTATCGTAAATCTCCATTTCTGCAGAGATCAGGCCGTGACTTTTAATATGCACGCTACGGGCGCTGTAAGCAGAATGTCTGGCCGTGATTTCTGAGATTTTGCGCAGGGTATATTGCAGGTTTTCCCGGCTTTGGGTTTCGCTGTCCGCCAGCACTTCATACGCTGGTTGATAGTTGAGTGGTGAAATTCCAATATCAGCAGTTTGTTGCATAACAACCCCCACTTTTTAAACAAGTCTGGCAGGGGCTTTATAAAAGACTCACCCTTTCAAACCTGAATGGATTTTTTGAGCATGTTTACCAAACATTGGCACTGTATTGATGGATTAAAGCTTAGGAGACTCAGGAGGAGTTATCCTTGGTTTCACCAGCTTGTTTGCGTTGCTTGTTGACAATTCTAGCGGCGACTTCTTCTTCGCGGCCGGGGTAACGATGGTCTTGCTTGAACGCGTGTTTGAGGGTTTCGTATTCTTGTTCGCGCTTGGGACTGGATCCTCTAGGCATATGCATACTCCTTCATTCGTTGAGTACAAACGGCAGCCGTTAAGGCTGCCGTATTTGCCATGTGATGAATGAAACTCGAAATGCATTCGACACTTCATTTCACACACGACAATTGCAGATTACGCTAATTGACCTGAATACTTAATAAGCAATGTTCCTATTGTGATGTAGGAAACGCTTTATGGCATAAAACTAAAAAATGCCATGCGATTATTAGACAAAAAGTACGCAAAAAAAGTTCCGCATCTTTCTACAACTTGCCAATTTTTACCTGGCTTGTTGCGCATTGAATGCAGTCATCAAATTGCGATAGTCTGGAATATGATTGGCGCACAAGGCACCCAGGCCTTCAATATCATTGCGCCAGTCGCGGTGCAGTTCACAGGCCACACCAAACCAGGTCATCATTTGTGCACCTGCGGCCTCCATGCGACGCCATGCCGCATCGCGCGTCAGTTCGTTAAAGGTGCCTGAGGCATCGCCTACGACAAATACTTCAAAGCCTTCTTCTATGGCTGATAGTGCAGGGAAGGCAACACAGACTTCGGTGACCACCCCGGCGATAATCAATTGTTTTTTGCCGGTGGCCTTAATCGCTTTGACAAAGTCTTCGTTATCCCAGGCGTTGATTTGACCAGGGCGGGCAATATAGGGTGCATCAGGAAACAAGGCCTTCAATTCTGGCATCAACGGGCCATTCGGGCCTGTTTCAAAGCTGGTAGTTAAAATAGTGGGTAAGTTGAAAAACTTGGCGGCATCAGCTAACGCCAGTACATTATTCTTAAAACGGTCCGGTTCGATATCACGTACCAGTGATAGCAGGCCCGCCTGGTGGTCTACCAGCAAGACGACAGCGTTGTCACGGTCCAGGCGTACATAAGGTTTGTTGTTCATGGTGAGTATCCTCTCAAGAGATGTTGGTTGGAGATCACGGCAGCCAGCAATAAAGAATGGGGCGCTGGCTGCCGTGTTTCCTGTTTTTAAAATAGTTTACCGATTTAAGCAGTGGCAAAGCGACCCTGGTTAAAGTCATTAATCGCCTGGTCAATTTCCTCCCAGCTATTCATGACAAATGGGCCATGACCTACCACAGGTTCATTCAGCGGTGCACCGTTGAGTAACAACAGCACGGTGTCCTGCTGGGCCTGCAATACCAGCTCATTGCCCTCGCGCTGCATCACAGCCAGCTCAGCGGGGCGGATGGTATGCACTTCACCGGTTTTCACAGCGCCATGCAGCACAAAAATGGCGGTGGTGTGGCCTTCCGGCAAGGTGAAGGTAGTGCGTGTGCCCGCATTCAGGCGCACATCCCACACATTCATCGGGCTGAAGGTATTTGCCGGGCCTTTGTGGCCTGCATATTCACCGGCAATCACGCGGACTTTCCCTGCTTCCTCCAGCAAAGCCACTTCCGGAATCTGATCGCGGGTAATCCCCTGATACCCTGGCGCGGTCATTTTGTCCTTGGCCGGCAGGTTGACCCATAACTGGATCATTTCAAACGGACCACCTGTACGTGCATAGTCATCGCCGTGATACTCCTCATGAATAATGCCCTTACCAGCGGTCATCCACTGCACTTCGCCTGGGCCGATGGTGCCACCAGCGTTAGTGGAATCATGGTGTGAGACCTGGCCGTCATAAACAATGGTCACGGTTTCAAAACCACGGTGCGGGTGCTGGCCAACACCGCGTCTGTGCGTGGTTGGCTCAAAGCTGGCAGGACCGGCGTAATCCATCAACAAGAAAGGCGAAATGTCATTGGCAATGTCACGGTAAGAGAAAATACTTTGTACCGGAAAACCATCACCTACCCAGTGGTTACCGTTGCTGCGTTTGATAAAAGCCAGTTTTTTCATGATGATTCCCTTTCAGAAATGTTTGCGTGTTTGCATGGTTCACACTATAAACACATGACTTTTAAGGTACTAGATGGTTAAATGTGAAATTACTTTTCAATTAAATGAACAATTGAGTCATGGACTTTAATGAAGCCGCTGTATTTGTGAAGGTGGTGCAGGCGGGCAGCTTTAGCGCTGCCGCGCGGCAGTTGGGATTGCCGACCTCGACCATTAGCACCCGCGTAGCGCGGCTGGAGCGACGGCTGGGCGTCACCCTGTTGCAACGCACTACACGCCGCTTAAACCTGACTGAAGCTGGCGCCTTGTATTTTGAGCACGCGTCTACCGGCCTGGGTTACTTGCTTGAAGCTGAAGCGGCGCTGGATGAAGCGCGTCAGCAACCGCAAGGCGTGTTAAAAGTCACAGCACCGGCTGACCTCGGGGATGCTTTGCTGGGAGGCTTGGTGACACAGATGCAGCGCACCTACCCAGCCTTGTCGCTGGAGTTAATGCTCACCGAGCGTTATGTTGACCTGGTGGCAGAAGGCGTGGATGTGGCGATTCGAACGGGGGAATTACGTGACTCCAGTTTGATTGCCAAGTCACTAGGCACCATACAATGGGCGCTATTTGCCAGTCCATCGTATTTGCAGTTGGCGGGGCAGATTGCCACGCCAACTGACCTCAGCCAGCACCAATGCGTGCAATTCACGCCCATGGGGCGGCATCAATGGGATTTGCAGCGCGGTACAACAGCCATACGCGTCCCCTTGGCTGCACGTACCCTGGTTAACAGCATAGGCGTGGTCAGAGCGATGGCCGAAAACGGGCAGGGCGTGGCCTTGTTGCCGACATTTATCTGTCAGCCGACGGTACAGACTGGCGGCTTGCAGCATGTATTGCCAGACTGGCGCGGGCGCGCGGATGCCGTGCATCTGGTTTACCCGAAGCAACGCTTTATGCCACCTAAATTGCGCAGTTTTATTGACCTGGCGGTGGCTGAGTTAAAGCCGTTGTTCAGTACGCAATAGGCTTTTCTACGCTGGCTGCCCGTTTGGCAACGTATAGTTACCTGTTATGACGTGGTTATCTGAATGTCATTGCTGACATTTCTTAGATTATATTTTCTATTTTTCTATTAAAAACAAGCCTTTGTATAGTGTGTTTTTTTAATTTTGAGCGCATGATAAGTGCGTAAAACTAAAGTATCAGCCAGCAATAACCGTTGTTAAGATGTTAACAATAATATACATGGGGGATACGTGCGTTGAACACGACGGCGGAATCATCGGCATTACACGCAGAAATTGTCGGCATGCTGTATTCAAACAATCGCAGATCATTGATGGCAGCCATCGTGGTCATGATTGCGCTTTTGCTCGTGCAATGGCACCTCATCGACCATATCATCCTCACGGTCTGGTCCAGCATTTTCCTGGTGGCTTACGGCATACGTGCTTATCTGACTATTCAATATGAAAAAGACTTGCAGCGCGAACTGCATAGCCGCCAGTGGTTGCAGTGGTTCCGTGCCAGCACCTGTTTTTGTGGCCTGGCCTGGGGCCTGGGCGGTATTCTCCTGTTCCCTGAGGCTGATACGGCGCATCAGGCTTTTTTGATTTTTGCGCTGGTGGGGGTTTCCGGGGCGGGCATCATTATTTATTCAGTCGATACTTTAAGTACCAACCTGTTTAGTGGCGGCATTGTGCTGTTTATGATTCCGCGCTTTTTGATTCATGGCAGTTCAGTCTCTCTGGCACTCGCCGTGTTGTTTGTGGTGTATGTGGTCTATGTGACGGTGGCTGGCCGCAGCCTGGCTACCAGCCTGCGCGAGAATATCTCGTTACGGATTGCATCCAACCTGGATAACAAGAAGGTGCACCAACTGGCCTACTATGATTTTTTGACTGGCTTGCCTAATCGCCGCTTGCTGACAGATCGCCTTAATCAGGCATTTGCACGCTGTGTGCGGCACCAGCATTATGGGGCGGTGTTGTGCCTGGACTTGAATAATTTCAAAGGGCTTAACGATAGCAAAGGTCACCAGGCCGGGGATGAGTTGTTGCAACAGGTGGCTTTCAGGCTGCAACAATGCTTGCGTAAAAAAGATACCATCGCGCGCATGGGCGGTGATGAGTTTATTGCTGTGCTGGATGAGTTATCAACCGACAAGACAGAAGCGATTACCGCGGCCCAGGCCACTGCAGAAAAAATGATGGCGGTGTTTTCGCAGCCCTTTGAGCTGCAAAACAGTAAATACCGCACTGCACCCAGCATTGGCATTTGCCTGTTCCTGGGGGATTTACTTAAAGAAGATGAAGTGTTGCGGCGCGCTGATATTGCCATGTATCAAGCCAAAAAATCCGATAACCTCAATAGCATCCAGATGTATGATGAGGCCGTGCACCCGGCGGTTGAAATGCGCGCCACGCTGGAGAATGAACTGGCATTTGCCTTGCAGGGCAAGCAATTGCTCCTGTACTACCAGGTGCAAGTCAATGAGTTGCAGCAGCCAACGGGCGCGGAAGTATTACTGCGCTGGCAACACCCGACCTTGGGCATGATTCCGCCAGACCAGTTTATTCCGATTGCCGAAGAAACCGGTGAAATTGTCTCCATCGGGCAATGGGTACTGGCGCAAGCTTGCCAGCAACTCAAGCACTGGTCACAGTTTGAGCATACCGCCCAGCTTAAATTGTCGGTCAATGTCAGTGCCATCCAGTTCAGCCAGCCAGACTTTGTGCAGATGGTGAAAGAAACCGTATTGGCGAGTGATTGCGATGCAAGCTGTTTGCGCCTGGAACTGACTGAAAGCCTGATTGTGAAAAATATCGATGAAGTGATTGAAAAGATCAATGCGCTGAAAGTACTGGGCATCACTTTTTCGCTGGATGACTTTGGCATTGGTCAGTCGTCGTTGTCAGTATTGAAGCGGCTGCCGCTAGACGAATTGAAAATAGACCGCAGCTTTATTAAAGATATTGTTCATAACAACTACGATTCATTTATTGTGCAGACCATCATCAATATGGGCAAAAACCTGAGCCACAGTGTGATTGCTGAGGGGGTGGAAATGCAGCAACAAATGGTCATGTTGCAAAATATGGGCTGCCACGCCTTTCAAGGGTATTTGTTTAGCCGTCCGCTGCCTTTGCATGAGTTTGAAGCCAGTTTGCAATCAGCAATACACGGCGGTGCTGCGCCATCCGCAACCGGTCAGCGCAAAGTATTACGTAGCCGACTCAGCTAAACCTTGATCCACTCTTCGCCCTGGCTTAACCAGCGCTCCAGGTGCGCAGTGACAGCAGCAGGATCGCGTTGTAATAGTTGATCCGCCTGGGTTTTGGCTATCTCCAGTAATTGCGTATCGCGTTCCAGATCGGCAATTTTAAGCATGGGTACGCCACTCTGGCGTGTGCCCAGCAATTCTCCCGGGCCGCGGATATGTAAATCGGCCTGGGCAATTTGAAAGCCATCATTGCTTTCAAAAATGACCTTCAGGCGCTGTCGCCCAATTTGCGAACATTGCTGTTTGCTATAGAGCAAAATGCAGGTACTCTTGGCTGCGCCGCGGCCGACGCGGCCACGTAACTGGTGTAACTGGCTCAGTCCCATGCGCTCCGCATGTTCGATCACCATTAAACTCGCATTCGGTACATCGACGCCGACTTCAATGACGGTGGTGGCGACCAGCAGGTGAATCTCATTGGCAGAGAAAGCCTGCATCACCGCCTGTTTTTCTGCCGATTTCATGCGGCCATGGACCAGGCCGACCTTGAGTTCGGGGAAAGCTTGCTGCATATAGGCAAAGGTATCATTGGCCGTTTGTAGTTGCAGCGCTTCTGATTCTTCAATCAGCGGGCACACCCAATAGGCTTGATGGCCTTGGGCGCAGGCGTCATGTACGCGCTGTAAAATCTCATCACGCCTGTCATCGGCCACCAGTTTGGTCACGATCGGTGTGCGGCCGGGAGGCAGCTCATCAATCACTGACACGTCAAGATCAGCGTAATAGCTCATGGATAAGGTGCGCGGAATCGGCGTGGCCGACATCATGAGCTGGTGCGGTTCCAGGTTGTGTGCCTGCCCTGGCAAGGCCGTGCCTTTTTTACGCAATGCCAGCCGTTGGCCGACGCCAAAGCGGTGTTGCTCATCCACAATCGCCAACCCCAGTTGCTTAAACTGCACATCGTCTTGAAATAAAGCATGCGTGCCGACGGCAAGCATGGCTTCACCGCTGGCGATGGCTGACAGTGATTGCTCACGTTGTTTTTTGTTCTGGCTGCCCGTCAGCCAGGCTACTGTCACCCCCAGCGGTTGCAGCCAGTCACATAGCTTTTTGTAATGCTGTTCTGCCAGAATTTCCGTCGGCGCCATCATCGCCACTTGCCAGCCATGTTCTATCAGTTGCAAGGCCGCCAGGCAGGCGACAATGGTTTTGCCACTACCGACATCACCCTGTAGCAGGCGTTGCATGGGGTGTGGCTGGTTGAGGTCGTGCCCGATTTCTGCCACCACTTTTTGCTGGGCAGACGTGAGTGCAAACGGCAGGCTGGCCAGCAGGCGGCCAACCAGGGTCTGTGAGGCGGAGATGGCAGGTGCGCGCGATTGTTTGCGACGTGCGTAATGTTGTCGCATCGAAAGCTGTTGTGCCAGCAGTTCGTCGTAGGCAAGGCGTTGCCAGGCAGGGTGCGTGCGGTCTTCCAGTGTCGCCAGTGCTATCTCGGCTTGGGGTTGATGCAGCAAATGCAGGCTGCTGGCAAAGTCGGGCAGTTGCATGGACTGGTATACCCAACCTGGCAGGGTTTCGTGCAAATATTCTGCTTGCAAGATGCGGTTCACCGCTTTGCGTATGGTGGCCTGGCTCAAGCCTGCTGTGGTCGGGTAGACCGGGGTGAGTGCACTGCTGACCGGCGTGTCTTCATCGACTTTGCGCTGTGTCGGGTGCACCATTTCATAGCCAAAAAAACCAGGCCGCACCTCACCAAACACGCGTAAACGCTGGCCAGTTTGCATGGCAGCGACCTGGTTGGGATAAAAGTGCAGAAAACGCAGATTGATGATGCCAGTGTCATCCTGCAGCCTGACATTCAACATTTTGCGCGGCTTGTAGGCCACTTCATTGTGCACCACCACGCCTTCGATTTGTGTCTGCTCACCCAGGTGTAAGTCGCGGATGGCCGTGATGCGGGTTTCGTCCAGGTAGCGCAGTGGCAAGTGCAGCAACAAGGCCTGCACTGAATGAATATTCAGTTTTGCCAGCTGGCTGCATACGGCGGGCGTGAAACCTTTAATCTCGTTCAAGGGCCGCATGCTGGCATCACCGCTGATTTACTGGATACGTTGTTCCAGCTGGTTGCCTTTGACCCGGTTGATACGCACGATTTGCTGAATCTTGCGCAGATTGCGGATCAAGGTCGCCAGGTGCACGCGGTTATGCACTTGCACGGTAAAGTTTACATTGGAGTACTGGCTGCCATCGCTGGATTCGACACTGACATTATCAATGTTGGCATCTGCATTGGAGATGGTCGCCGCAATTTTGGCCAGCATGCCGCGTTCGTCGACCACCGTAATGCGCAAGTTGACGCTGAACAGTTTTTTCGGGTCGGCATCCCACTCCACGTCCAGCCATTTTTCCGGGTCCAGCCTGAACTTGCGGATGGCAGGGCAATCGTGGGTATGAATGACCAGGCCCTTGTCTTTATTGATAAAGCCCAGAATGGGGTCGCCAGGAATCGGGCGGCAGCAAGGGGCAAATTGTACGGCCATGCCTTCCGAGCCGCGGATGGTAATGGTATCGAGTACTTTGCCAGATTTATCTTCAGCATCGGCCGGATGCGCCAGTAACTGGTGCGCCACCATCAGGCTGTTACGTTTGCCAAGGCCGATATCGGTCAAAATCGCCTGGCGGGTTTTGCTGCCATAGTCGTTCATGACTTTTTGCCATTGCTTGTCTGCAATCTCGGCAGGTTCTATATGCATGGCGCGCAGCGCCACATTCAGCATGCGTTCACCCAATTGTGCCGATTCTTCCACCTTGACGGTTTTGAGGTAATGGCGGATATGTGAGCGGGCTTTGCCGGTGACCACATAGTTGAGCCAGGCCGGATTCGGTTTCGCCAGCGGTGCGGTGATAATTTCAACATGATCACCGTTGCGCATCTCGGTACGCAGTGGCGCCAGTTCATTATTGATTTTAACGGCGACGCAACTATTACCGACATCTGAGTGCACGGCGTACGCGAAGTCAACCGCCGTCGAGCCGCGTGGTAAGGCCATGATGTTGCCTTTAGGCGTAAACACATAGACCTCGTCCGGGAACAGATCGACTTTAAAGTTCTCCAGGAACTCGTGGCTGTCGTCACTCTCGGTCTGGATTTCAACCAGGCGTTGCAACCACTGGTGGGTTTGCTGTTGCAGTTTGGTCAGGTGCGCATCGGTGGTTTTATACAGCCAGTGCGCCGCTACGCCGGCATCGGCAATGTTATGCATTTCCTGGCTGCGTATTTGTACCTCAATCGGCGTGCCAAACGGGCCAAACAATGTGGTATGCAAAGACTGGTAACCGTTGGCTTTGGGGATGGCAATATAGTCTTTAAAACGGCCGGGAATGGGCTTATAAAGCGCATGTAATGCGCCCAGTGCCAGGTAGCAGGCTGCGGTATCTTTGACAATGACGCGAAAACCGTAAATGTCGCCAATTTGCGACAATTTCATCGATTTTTCAGCCATTTTCTTATAAATGCTGTAAAGGTGCTTTTCGCGCCCCTGTACATCATATTCGATCTGGTATTGCGTCAGCTGGTTCTCAATGGCGTCCTGAATCTTGCTGATGACTTCTTTGCGGTTGCCACGTGCCAGGCGAATGGCCTTATCAATCACGCGGTGACGATTCGGATACAGGTACTTGAGGCTGAGATCTTCCAGCTCATGGTAAATCGGGTTCAGGCCTAGCCGGTTGGCAATTGGCGCATAAATATCCAGCGTTTCGCGCGCGATGCGTTTCTGCTTTTCCGGGCGCATTGCCTCCAGCGTCTGCATATTGTGCAAGCGATCGGCCAGCTTGACCAGGATCACACGCACATCCTGGCTCATGGCCAGCAGCATTTTGCGGAAATTTTCGGCTTGCGCCTGGGTGGCGGTTTGCAGTTCTACCTTGTCCAGCTTGGTCAGGCCATCTACCAGGTCAGCCACCTGTTTACCAAAGCGCTCGGCAATCGCCGCACTATCGACTTCGGTATCTTCCACCACATCATGCAACAGGGCGGCCAACAGGGTCGGCAAGTCGAGATGCAGTTTGGCCAGAATGCAGGCCACCGAAATCGGATGGGTAATATAGGGTTCGCCGGTTTTGCGGGTTTGACCGGCATGCGCCTGCTCGGCATAGCGATAAGCTTGCCAGACCAGTTGCACTTCTTCTTCGTTGAGGTACTTGCGGATTAGCTGGGTAAGGGGGGAATCCTCACGGTCAGCAGGGAGCAAGTCCACTTCCTCCAGGGGAGACCTGGACTTGCGATGGGCAGAATCGCCTTGGCTATGGGGCATAGCTGTTTATGCGTGGCCCTTTTTCTCTAACAACTCTACACCGATCTTACCAGCAGCGATTTCGCGCAAGGCAATCACGGTTGGCTTGTCTTTTTGTGAATAGCCGCTCACTAATGGGTCTGAACCATTGGCTAATTGTCTGGCGCGGTAAGCTGCCACCAATGTCAATTGAAAACGGTTAGAGATGTTGTCCAAGCAATCATCGACAGTAATACGTGCCATAAAAACCTCTTAATATGTGAGCCTACATGCAGCGTGCATGCGCGCTGGGTCAGGTAAGTGATTGAATCAATGACGCGTGGCAGGCAACCTGGCGGTTTAACTGCAAGCGCTGGGCGCGAACAATCGCCATCAGATCCTGCAAGGCCACGTCAAAATTATCATTAATTGTAACATAATCAAACTCATGCACGTGACGCATCTCCTCACGTGCGGCGGCCAGACGTTGCGTAATCACGGCTTCGCTGTCCTGGCCACGGTTGTTCAGGCGGTGTGCCAGCGCCTCAATCGAAGGCGGCAAAATAAAAATCGAGGTGACCTGCGGGAACAGTTTGCGAATCTGCTGAGCGCCTTGCCAGTCGATTTCCAAAATCACATCGCGGCCGGATGCCAGGGCGTTTTCTACTTCACTTTGTGCCGTGCCATAACGCGCACTGTGCACATGGGCGCTTTCGAGAAAGCCGCCTTTATCCAGTACGCCTAAAAACTCGGCTTCTGAGACAAAGTGGTAATGGATGCCGTCTTCTTCGCCCGGGCGCGGTGCGCGCGTAGTGTGAGACACCGACAGTTTTAAAATCGGGTCTTGCGCCAGCATGGCACGCACCAGGCTGGTTTTACCAGCGCCAGAAGCAGCAGAAATCACATATAAATGACCATGACTCATGATGCACACCACTCCGGGTTAGGCAGTGAAGAAAATACGGATTTCAAACCCTCGCCCCAACCCTTGCGGATACAGGCGTAATAAGGATCATCTTCCGTCAGGCGTTGCCGGCAATCGGCGCTAAAGGTGTCAGTGCGGTATATCATCAAATCAATCGGTAAAGCCACAGAAATATTACTGCGGATGGTGGAATCAAATGAAATCAGCACGCATTTTACCGCATCTGTGACATTGGTTTGATGTTTGATGACACGGTCGATAATCGGTTTGCCGTATTTGGTCTCGCCGATTTGCAGATAAGGCGTGTCCGAGGTGGCTTCAATAAAATTGCCTGCCGCATAGACATTAAACAGGCGCGGCTGCTCGCCTTTGATTTGCCCGGCCACCAGAATGCTGGCGCTAAAGTCTATGCTATGTTCCTTGAGGGCTTTGCCATCGCGCTGATGCACGGTGCGCATGGCGGCGCCGACGACACTGGCCGCTTCAAACAGCGACTGCACATTATGCAGGTGCGCGTGTGGTTCAGGCGATTTGAGCTGTTCACGGCACAGGTTGACCACCGATTGTGTAATGGCCAGATTGCCCGCCGTCAGCAGCACAATCATCCGCTCGCCCGGCACTTCAAATAAGTGCATTTTAGGCGCAATCGCTACCTGGTCGACACCAGCATTGGTGCGCGTATCAGAAGCCAATACCAGGCCTTGTTGCAGCAAAATACCGACACAATAAGTCATAAGAAAAAGAGGAGTAGGTTAATGTTTAAAAGTCATCATAGCATGCACGGACAAGCTACTGCTGCGCACTTTGTGCCTGCTGTCGCAGCTGTTGTTTATGCTGCTCGCGCTGTTTATCTGTCAGGCCGCCGTGCTGGTTGACACTGACCATGCTCGCCATGCCCTCTGTGCCGCCACCGATACGCGAACCCGTGATCGGACTGGCGCTGCGATAGTCCAGGCCAGTGGCCAATCTGACATGTGTTTCGTTTACCAATGTGCCGTTAGACACATCCAGCCCGAGCCATTGGTCGTGTTGCCACACATCCACCCAGGCATGCGTTTGCATCAGGTTGCCGTTTTCGGTGAACAGATAACCGCTGACATACCGTGCGGGCAGCCCCAGGCTATGGCAACAGCCAATAAAAGCATGCGCATGGTCCTGACAAACCCCTTTGCCAAGCCTGAAGGCCTCGGCTGCCGAGGTATCGACCTGGGTCGCACCTGTGATGTACTCCATCTGCGCACGCAAAGCCCGCATCATGTCTGGCAGTGGCGCATCGGCAAAGCGTTTGGCAAATGCAATCATGGCGGCATCGGCCTGGGTGAGGGGCGTATCACGCAGGTAAATGTCTAATGGGAGTGTGTGCTCAGGCGGGGTGCTTGCAACCCCGGTTTCCACTTCGCCACACACGGCAATGATTAATTCATGATGCGGCTGGTCGATGACCAGGGTATGCGCCAGATTGCCAAAGGCATCCTCAAACGCAGCCAGCTGCCCGTTGACCTTGATCTGCCAATGCTTGACCTGCTGGCCGTGACCATTGCGTGGCGTCAGGCGCAATTGCTGAATAGTGTATTGCGCCATGTCACTGAAAGCATAGTGGGTCTGGTGTTCAATATTGAGCAGCATATGTGTGGTGTGCCAAAGTGAAAAAGCGCAGCGCTGTGTTAAACAGTCTGCGCATGAGGGGGTTCATGGCAATCTATTGTCGTTGTCAGGCCGTCGCACTTAAAAAATTGCGTTGTATTTCTTCACCGAGTTTGCGGTTGGCCAGAATAAATTCATCCAAAAAGTGGTGTACGCCATCTTTCAAAATATCCAGCATGCGGCCGTAGTGCAGCCTGGCATGCATTTGGCCTGCCAGACGCTCGGCTTCAGTCTGGCGGCTACCAGCCACTTGCCGCAAAATCGGCATGATTTCGGCGTAGCAGGCATGCAGTGAACGTGGCATGTCTTCGCGCAAAATGAGCAACTCGGACACTTTCATTGGCTCAATCGCATCGCGGTAAACCTTCTGGTAGGCCTGGAAAGCCGACACCGAGCGCAGCACGGCACTCCATTCGTAATAATCCACCGCGCCGTCATTCGCTTCCTGCATAGGGATTAAAAATTCATACTTTACATCGAGCAAACGTGCGGTATTGTCAGCACGTTCCATAAAGGTGCCCAGCCGTACAAAGCTAAATGCTTCATCGCGCAACATGGTGCCAAAGCACACGCCACGGAACAAATGCGAGCGACTTTTAACCCATTCACAAAACTCACTCAAGCCAGTCTGTGTCAGATCCTGCTTGATATATTGGCCAAACTCCAGCCACAGCGTGTTCATGTTTTCCCAGGTTTCGGTGGTCATGGCCACGCGCACAGCGCGGGCATTTTCACGTGCGCTGCGCAACGAGCTGTAGATGCTGGAAGGGTTGCTGCTATCCATGACCAGATGTTTAATCACATTGGCGGCATTGAGTTCTTTGTAAGTTTTGTCATAAATATCGCGGATACCGGCGATTTCCAATACCGTATCCCACAGCTCTTCTTCATTGCTGCTGTCGGAAGGCAGTAACGACATGTTGTAAGTCACATCCAGTACGCGCGCCACGTTTTCGGTACGTTCGATATAACGCGCCATCCAATATAAATGATCTGCGGTACGACTTAACATATGACGGCCTCTTGCGTTGTTTGTTGGGCAGCCATTTGCGACTGCGAGGTTTCTACACAGACATCATCACGCTCCAGCACCCAAGTGTCTTTAGTGCCGCCACCTTGTGAGGAGTTGACCACCAGTGAACCTTCCTTGAGCGCCACGCGCGACAAGCCACCTGGCACGACACTGACGGTTTTTCCCGAGAGTACAAACGGCCGCAGGTCGACATGGCGTGGTGCAATACCCTGATCTACCAGCGTCGGGCAGGTCGACAAGGCCAATGTCGGTTGCGCAATATAATTGGCCGGTTTGGAGACGATGCGTAAACGGAATTCTTCAATTTCCTGCTTGCTGGCAGTGGGGCCGACCAGCATACCGTAGCCGCCAGAGCCTTGTACTTCTTTCACGACCAGCTCGGGCAGATGATCCAGCACGTAGGCCAGATCATCTTCCTTGCTGAGTTGATACGTAGGCACGTTCTGCAGGATGGGAGATTCACCCAGGTAGAACTTGATCATCTCCGGCACGTACACATACGTCGCCTTGTCATCAGCAACGCCGGTGCCCACGGCGTTGGCTAATGTGACGCCACCATTGCGGTAGACGGAGAGCAGACCTGGCACGCCCAACAGGGAGTCGGGCTTGAACACCAGAGGGTCAAGGAAGTCGTCGTCGATGCGGCGGTAAATCACGTCCACCCTTTGCGGGCCTTGCGTGGTGCGCATGTAGACGGCGTTATTGCGGACAAACAAATCTTGGCCTTCCACCAGTTCGATCCCCATTTGCTGGGCGAGGAAGGCATGTTCAAAGTAGGCGCTGTTATAAGCGCCTGGTGAAAGCAGTACCACGGTCGGGTCAGTGACGCCAGTTTGTGCTACAGAGCGCAAATTATTGAGTAATACGTGTGGATAATGCTCGACCGGTGCAATCGGGTATTTTTTAAATAAATCCGGAAACAGCCGCATCATCATTTTGCGGTCTTCCAGCATGTAAGAGACACCAGACGGCGTACGCAAGTTATCTTCCAGCACATAAAACTGCGATTCACTGGTGCGAACCAGGTCGATACCAGCGACATGTGCATACACCTGGTTAGGCACATTGACGCCTACCATTTCCGGCCGGTATTGTGAGTTGCTTAAAATGCTGTTCGGGACAATGCCTGCTTTGATAATTTCCTGCTCATGATAAATATCATGCAGAAACATATTGAGTGCGCGCACGCGTTGCACGGCGCCTTTGGCCAGGTGTGCCCACTCGCTGGCAGAGATCATGCGCGGAATCACGTCAAACGGAATCAAACGTTCGGCACCATCCTCTTCGCCATAGACGTTAAACGTAATCCCAACCCTGCGGAACAATACTTCAGCTTCGGCACGCTTGGCTGCCAGCTGTTGTGTCGGTACATCGCTTAACCAGCGGTTATACGCCTGATAGATGGCACGTACATTGCCCCCATAGCCCTGCATTTCATCAAAAAACTGTTTGGCCGATTGCGTCATGATGCTGGACCTTTGCCTTACTTGTAAAATTCAATTAAATAAGAGCAAGCCGTGTGCCAGCAAAGAATAGTGTTTTAAATCATATTGTTATTGTTTTTTAGCTGTTGCTACCAAAGCAAAACGCACCATTGCGGTGCGTTTTGGCGTCACGATTTTGGTGCAGTGCCGTTTTACATTTAAGCCGCTTACTCGATGTTCTGAATCTGCTCGCGCATTTGTTCGATCAGCACTTTTAGTTGCATAGACACTTGTGTGGTTTCGATGGCCACCGATTTTGAGCCCAGGGTATTGGCTTCGCGGTTCATTTCCTGCATCAGGAAGTCCAGCTTTTTACCCATGGCGCCACCGGCATTGAGGATGCGGTCCATTTCGGTGATATGGGATTGCAAGCGTGCCAACTCTTCGTCCACATCAATGCGTTGCGCGTAAAGCACGATTTCCTGGCGCACACGGTCGTCATCGGCCTGCATGGCTTCTTGCAGTTTGGCGGTCAGTTTTTCCTGGTATTGGCTCACTAGCGTCGGCAGCAGTGGTTTAACAATGCTAATTTGTTCACGCACGCCTTGCAGGCGATCAAGCAATACCTGTTTGAGCTTTTCACCTTCGCGCTGGCGTGCAGCAATCAGTTCATCAATGCCGCGCGACAGGCCGTTTTGTACGCCTTGTGCCATGGCTTCGGCATCCACCGCTTCGGTTTGCAAGACGCCGGGCAGTTTGAAGACATCGACCAGGTTGATCGGTTGCGCTTGCGGAAAATGCTGTTGCAGGTCTTTGAGCGTTTGTGCAATTTGCGCCACCATGGCCGGGTTGAGCGCCAGGGTGGTGGCTGCGCTATCACTCTTGAGGCTCATGCGGCATTCAACTTTTCCGCGGCCGAGCCGGGTTTGCAGTTGTTCGCGTATCAGCGCTTCAAACTGGCGCAAACTGTCTTCAATTTTGACGTTGAGCTCGAGGTAGCGATGATTCACTGCCCGCAGTTCGATCAGCAACAGGCCGCCCGGAAAACGGGCTTCACTTGCGGCAAAGCCGGTCATGCTTAAAATGGGGTGTGCGTTTTTGGTTTCTTTTTCTGTGGTTTTGTTGGCAGTCATTATCGCGCTCCGGGCAAACTGGACGATTGTATCAAATGCACTATCGATATGCGAAAATAGCGTACAGATAAAAGAAACCCGGTTTTATGGCAGAGACGGCAAGCCACTTAATTCGGCGTTTCCCTTAATAAAAGCCATGATTGTGACGTTAAAGCGCTAGTGAAGCTTTCTAATAAATTCGATTTTGCCTTGCCGGTCGGCACTGCGCTGCATGACTACACCATTACACGGGTGCTGAGTCTGGGCGGGTTTAGTTTCGTCTATCTGGCGCAGGATCCGCAAAAAAATACCGTCGCCATTAAAGAATATATGCCAGTGACGCTGGCTGAGCGTGACGAGCATACGCATATCCGCTCCAATGGCAAAAATGAAGCTGCCTACAAACATGGCATGAAGTGCTTTTTTGAAGAAGGCCTGGCGCTGGCCAATATCGAGCACAAGAATATTGTGCGGGTGAAAAACTTCTTCCGTGCCAACAACACCGTTTACATGGTCATGAAGTACGAGCGCGGCAAATCGCTGCAAGATTACATCATGGCCTTGTCGCAGCCGGTGCCTGAGAGTTTCCTGATCCGCATGTTTGTGGAGTTGCTCAATGGCTTGCGTGAAGTGCATACGCGCAAGTTGCTGCATCTGGATATCAAGCCCGCCAATATTTATATCCGCCTGGATGGCTCACCCATGCTGCTGGACTTCGGATCAGCGCGCCAGGCCTTGTCTGAGGTGACATTGGCGCCGACTTACACACCGGGTTTTGCGCCGCCGGAGCAATACATAGACCGTAAGCACCTGGGGCCCTGGAGTGATATTTACAGCATAGGTGCCAGCATGTATGCCTGCTTGCAACGCGCATCGCCCATCTCGGCCAATGTGCGGCTGAAAGATGATACGCTGGTGCCTGCGATTGAGCTCGGTAAACAGATATACTCTGAAAAATTACTGGCGATTATTGATGAATGCATGCAGCTGGACTACCTGTTACGGCCGCAAAGCGTGTTCTCATTACAGAAAAAAATGATCGGCATCCGCGTGGTAGAAGATCCTCGTGGTTCGCTGGTGGATAAAATCATCAAGGTATTGAATAAACCGCTATGAAATTCACCATTGCACAAGGTAGCCGCCAGGGGCCGCGGCCTTATAATCAGGACCGGTTGGCGTATTCTTACCACCGGCATGCTATTTTCATGGTGCTGGCTGACGGCATGGGCGGGCACCAGCATGGTGATGTGGCCGCCGAAATCGCGGTGAAAACCACGATAGAAGCCTTTCAGCGCGAATCGCAGCCTTTGATTACCCAGCCTGCGCAGTTTTTGCGTGAGCAAATTGCCCGGGCGCATGATGTGATCGAAAATGTGCGTTTGCAAAAACGTTTGCTGGAATCGCCACGCACCACCATTGTCGTCGCACTGATCCAGCATAACAAACTGTTTTGCGCCCATGTGGGTGATTCCCGCTTATATCTCTATCGAAACGGCCTGGTCGAACACCAGACCGAGGACCACTCAGTCGTGCAATCGTTATTAAGAGAAGGCAAAATTACGGTAGATGAGATGGATCATCACCCGCACCGTAATAAAATTTATAATTGCGTAGGTGGAGAGCGCCCGCCCAAAGTAGAGCTGGCGGCGCCGATTCCGCTGCGCGAAGGCGATGTCATTATGCTGTGCTCGGATGGTGTATGGAACACCGTGCCAGATATCAGCATGGCGCAACATATGCTGGCCGCAGACATTAACGATGGCGTGAACCGCTTATTGGACGATGCCGATGCCGCCAGCATTACCGTCGGCGATAATATGAGCGCGATTGCTCTGCAGTGGGGGCAACGGGTGACCAGCCCGCTGACGATTTCAACACTGGATTTACCGGTAGACGTCACCACTACCATGATGAATGAAACCACGGCCCCGCCCAGCCAATATGCGCTGGACCTGACCGATGATGAAATTGAAAAGGCGATTGCCGAAATACAGGAAGCGCTGGGTAGAACCCGGCAACATATTAAATAACAGGAAGTTGTAAACCATGATCAGACCAAGCCAGCGCGCGAATGACCAATTGCGCGCCATCGAAATTATCCGCCACTACACCAAACATGCTGAAGGTTCAGTATTGGTGAAATTTGGCGATACGCACGTGATTTGCACTGCCAGCGTAGAAGAAAAAGTGCCTGGTTTTTTGAAGGGCAAAGGCCAGGGTTGGGTCACGGCTGAATATGGCATGCTGCCACGTTCTACCGGCTCACGTATGGACCGCGAAGCCGCACGCGGCAAGCAAAGCGGCCGTACACAAGAAATCCAGCGCCTGATTGGCCGCAGCCTGCGCGCGGTGATTGATCTGCAAAAGCTGGGTGAGCGCACCATCCATTTTGACTGTGACGTCATCCAGGCCGATGGCGGCACACGTACTGCCAGCATCACCGGTGCTTATGTTGCCATGGTAGATGCCGTGGGCACCTTGCTGCAAAAAGGCCTGCTCACCGAAACGCCCATCAAAGACTCAGTGGCAGCCATTTCGGTCGGTGTCTATCAGGGCACGCCAGTGCTGGACCTCGACTATATCGAAGATTCAGACTGCGATACCGACATGAATGTGGTAATGACCGGCAACGGTGGCTTTGTTGAAATTCAGGGCACGGCCGAAGGTGAACCATTTAGCCGTGATACCATGAACCAGATGCTGGACCTGGCGGCTAAAGGCATTCATGAGCTGGGCCAGCTGCAAACCCTGGCATTGGCAAAATAACCATGGCCTTGCCATTTAATAAACTGGTCATCGCCTCTGGCAATAAAGGCAAAATCCGCGAGATTGCGCATGTGCTGGCGCCGCTAAATATCGACATCGTGTCGCAATCCGAATTCAATGTGCCGGAATGCCCTGAGCCCTATGGCACCTTTATTGAAAATGCCTTGGCTAAGGCACGCCATGCCAGCCAGCACACAGGCTTGCCTGCGCTGGCCGATGATTCCGGCCTGTGTGTCGATGCCTTGCAAGGCGCGCCGGGTGTGATTTCGGCGCGCTATGCCGGGCCGCAACCGGCCAATAGCCTGCTCACGCAAGATGAACGAAACAACGATAAACTGCTCACAGTATTGTCACGTATCAGCGAGCGTCAGGCGTATTTTTACAGTGTGCTGGTGCTGGTGCGTTCGCCACAAGATCCGCAGCCGATTATTGCCGATGGCCTGTGGCGTGGAGAAATTTTGCGCGAATTTCGCGGCACGGAAGGCTTCGGCTATGACCCGTTATTTATGGACCTTGAAACCCGTAAAACGGTTGCTGAATTACCGCTGGAAGTGAAAAGCCGCATGAGCCATCGCGGTCAGGCTTTGGTAAAATTGCTGCAAGCCTTGGAAAGAGTCAGTGTATGAAAAACGAATGGCCAAAATGGGTACGCGATGACGGTTCGGTGGTCTCTTGCACCGAAAAGGTCAAAGTCATGGCCGAAAATTTTGATGAACTCAAGCAAATCGCCCAGGATGCCATGGAAGACGGTTTGCTGATGGAAGTCAGCGAAGAGCAGATGCGTGCTGCGTTGCATGCGCTCGTCGATACTCTGGTTAATCCTTACAACAAGCTATAGGCTTGCCAATATGGCAGGTCTCTTACCGCAGCAAATCCTCCATGACGTTTTCGGTTACTCGCAGTTCCGTCACCAGCAGCAAGCCATCGTTGAACATGTGATCGACGGGCGCGATGCGCTGGTATTGATGCCTACGGGCGGCGGTAAGTCACTGTGTTACCAGATTCCTGCGCTCGCACGCGAGGGTTTGGCCATTGTCGTCTCGCCCTTAATTGCCCTGATGCAAGACCAGGTCGAGGCTTTGCAGCAATTAGGCGTCAACGCCGCCTTTTTAAACTCCAGTTTAAGCGCAGAAGACAATAGCCGTATTACGCGCCAAGTACTCGCAGGCGAAATAAAACTCCTCTACGTCGCCCCCGAACGGCTCATGGTCGGCAGCTTTTTAAGCCTGCTCGATGAAGTGCACCAGCATGTGGGCCTGGCGCTGTTTGCCATCGACGAAGCCCACTGCGTGTCGCAATGGGGGCATGATTTCAGGCCAGAATATCGCCAGCTTACTGTGCTGCATGAGCGCTTTCCGCAAGTACCACGTATTGCGCTCACCGCCACGGCCGATGCGCCCACGCGCGCCGAAATCATCAGCCAGCTCAACCTCGAAAATGCCGCCCAGTTTGTCTCCAGTTTTGACCGGCCGAATATCCGCTACCATGTCGGTATCAAGAATAATGCGCGCCAGCAATTGCAGGCCTTTCTTGAGCGTGAGCACGCTAACGACGCTGGCATCATTTATTGTTTATCGCGCAAAAAAGTCGAAGAAACCGCCGCCTGGTTGGTCGAAAAAGGCTGGTCAGCGTTGCCTTATCACGCCGGCTTACCTGCGCAATTACGTGAGCATCACCAGCGCCGTTTTTTGCGTGAAGAAGGCATTATCATGGTGGCGACGATTGCTTTCGGCATGGGTATCGATAAACCCAACGTGCGCTTTGTCGCGCATTTAGACCTGCCCAAAAGCATGGAAGGCTACTACCAGGAAACTGGCCGTGCTGGCCGCGACGGCTTAGCCGCCAATGCCTGGATGGTCTACGGCATGGGCGATGTCGTCTCCATGCGGCAAATGCTAGATAGTGGCGAAGCCTCCGAAGAGCGCAAACGGCTTGAACGCCTGAAGCTGGATGCCTTGCTCGGCTACTGCGAATCCACCGCCTGCCGTCACCAGACCATTTTGCGCTACTTTGGCGAAAGCCATCCCGGCGCTTGCGACCAATGCGATAACTGCCTGCACCCGGTTGAAACCTGGCAAGCCACACAAGTCGCCCAAATGGCACTTTCCTGCGTATACCGTACCGGGCAACGCTTCGGTGTCGGCCACTTAATCGACGTGCTCACCGGCAAACTCACGCCGCAAGTGGAGCGCTTCGGCCATGACAAAGTCAGTACCTTTGGTATAGGCAAATCCCTCAATCAAGCCCAATGGAGTGGTGTCTATCGCCAACTGATTGCGGCTGGCATGCTTGAGGCTGACATGGCGGCGTATGGTGGCTTAAAGCTGACAGAAGCAGCAAGGCCAGTACTCAAAGGCGAGCAAGAGGTCTGGCTACGCCGCGACGCCGAACCCGAAAAACGCATGAGCAAAGCCGAACGCAGCGCCCGCGCTAAAGAAGCCTTTGCAGGGGCGAATGACGATCCGCTCTGGCAAGCCCTTAAAGCCAAACGGTTGGAACTGGCAAGAGAGCAGGGCGTGCCACCGTATGTTATTTTTCACGATAGTACTTTGCTGGAGATTCATAACCGCAAGCCGCAGACATTAGATGAAATGGGGCAAATTAGCGGGATAGGGCAGGCGAAATTGCAGAAGTATGGGGATGCGTTTTTGTTAGTTTTAGAAGAAATGACTTAATCAACCCCGATCTAGGGATCGTTAGACTTCAACGGGAAGGTTCCGAGTTAAAATGTCAGCATGATCCCGATTTACCCTGCCAATAGTTTGAGTGAAGCACCTCTGCAAGGTGATGTCACGCTCAGCGGCCTCACTAATCCACCACCGCTTTCACTTTATATTCATATTCCCTGGTGTGTACGAAAATGCCCTTATTGCGACTTTAATTCGCATGAGGCTCGCCAGGAAATCCCAGAGACTGCTTATGTGGATGCATTGATTGCTGACCTCGAGCAGGCCACGCCATTGGTGTGGGGGCGAAAAATCCGTAGTGTGTTTTTTGGTGGTGGCACGCCCAGCATTTTTTCAGCCGAGGCGATTGATAAGATTTTGAGCCATGTGCGCATGCTGACGCCGCTGGAGTATGGTGCTGAAGTGACTCTGGAGGCCAACCCAGGAACGGTGGATATCGCTAATTTTCAAGGGTATCGCCAGGCAGGTGTGAACCGGGTTTCACTGGGCATCCAGAGTTTTCAGCCGCAATATCTTAAAGCGCTAGGGCGTATTCACGATCGCGAACAAGCACTGGCAGCGGCAGAATTGGCATTAAATACCTTTGATCAGGTGAATCTGGATGTGATGTATGCCTTGCCGGAGCAAAGCCTGGAAGATGCATTGAAAGATGCCGAAACGGCTTGCCAACTCAAACCGGCGCATTTGTCGTTTTATCACCTGACGCTGGAGCCCAATACGCCGTTTCACCGCACGCCACCGAGTTTGCCGGATGACGATACTAGTGCCACCATGCAAGAAGAAATTGAGAAGGTTCTTGCCAGTCATGGGTATCAACATTATGAAACTTCTGGTTTTTCCCAGCCTGGTCAGCAGTGCCAGCACAACCTCAACTATTGGACGTTTGGGGATTATTTGGGCATAGGCGCCGGTGCGCATTCCAAACTGAGCTTTCACGACAAAATTATCCGCCAAAGTCGACATAAGCATCCTAAGAAATATCTGGAGAGTGTGGCCAAAGGCCAGATGGTCGATAGTGAGTGGCAGATTGGCCGCGAGGATTTGGCGTTTGAATTTATGATGAATGCGTTACGGCTGGTGGATGGTGTGGAAGCGGATTTGTTTCAGCAGCGCACGGGATTACCGTTACGGAGTATCCAAGCTACTTTGCAGGAAGCACAGCAGCAGAGATTGTTGGCGCAAACGAGTGGCGTGATTGCGCCGACGTTAAAAGGGCAACGGTTTTTGAATGAGTTATTGGGGATGTTTTTGCCTTAATCAGTGTTTTTGCTGATTAGGTAAGGTTGCTTTTCGCCATCTAGGCGAGTTACTTTTCTTTGCTTGCACAAAGAACAAGTAACCAAAAGAAAGTGCACCCCAACTTCCGCTTGTATCCTGTGCTACTCGGCTTGCCGGGCGTCCATCGAAACTTGCCCTGACAAGCCACACAAGGCGTGGCTTGTTGCGGAGCTCGGACAGCCGATGGCCGAAGACTCCCGCCAACCCTGCGTTGCTCGGCGCGGCAGATGGGGACCCCGAACACCAACTGAGCGCAACCATTCTTGGTGGTTATCAGCACAGCTGAAAAATTATGCTTCCGTTAAATTTTCACTAATGGTTGTTTGGCGAGATAAATCCCATCCCATCACGCTGAGTAGCGGAGACAAAACAAGGAAGAAGGGAGCGACTGTTTGAGCACCGCGGCAGCTTGTGTCGTGTGCAAGCTGCTAGGGCGAGTTTCGTGACCGCTTGTTTTGTTGAGCAACGCAAGGAAGCCGAAGGCCGTGATGGCTGGGTGCCCTCTTCTTTGGTTACTTTCTGAGGGGCAAGCATCAGAAAGTGACTCGCCTAAAGGCGAAAGCATAAGTGACGAGTATCTACAGAATTACTTTTTAGACTGCCGCTTTTCCAAAACACCCCAACTCAAACTCAACACCAGCAACAAAATCGCACTTGCCACAATCACCGCCAATTGCGGTGTTTGATAAAGTCTCTTCACTGGCGTCCGCGCAATCGACCGTGCATTGGCCTGATAGGTTTCCACAATATGTGACTGTACGGCTGCAATTCGCCTGGTCAAGTTCGACACGGAAAAAGAATACCCTTTTAACGCGAGTCCTTCTGGCAGATTCAGCTTTGGCAAATGCCACCCGGTCGCGTTTTGTTGCGATGCTTGTGTGAGTTGCACGCTCATCACCAGCCCCGGTGTGACAAATGCGTCGGTGTCGACTTCATCGGCTTTTTTAATGCGGTGGGTGAGGGTGTGCAAGGTTTGCGCGTTGGGCACGGCAATGAGTTGTGCGGTTTCACTGCGCTCATCCGGGCGTAGCAGAATGCCGCGGCCCCGACTGAGGGTGATGGATTGCTGCACAAAGCGCTGCTGTAGCACCGGGCTTTGTGGGTAAAGCTTGGCGGCCAGGCTGTTGACGCTTTCACCCGGCAACAGCGGCCACAGCATGGCCTGTTCGTGCTTGGGGTTCGCGATGCCAAGCGCTGCTTGCGTGAGCTGGGTCGCCAATAGGGTGATGGCTAACACTAGCCCCATCATTACCGGGTGTGATTTGCACTTACTCGGTGGATGATGGCGGTGGGGCATCAGTGTCCTAATTGCTGCCTGGCTTGGGCGATGGCGCGGCGCACTTGTTCGGGCGCGGTGCCGCCGGTGTGGTTACGGCTGGCAACAGAGCCTTCAAGGGTGAGCACTTCAAACACGTCGTCGCTGATGGTATTGCTGAAGGCTTGTAACTCAGCCAGGCTGAATTCGGCCAGGTCACGACCTGTTTCCACGCCTGCTTTGACGGCGTGGGCGACCACTTCGTGCGCGTCACGGAATGGCATACCTTTTTTCACCAGGTAATCAGCCAAGTCGGTGGCAGTGGCAAAGCCTTCCAAGGCCGCCTGGCGCATATTGTCGGCTTTGACTGTGATGCCGCGTAACATGTCGGCGTAAATCTGCAAGGTCACCAGCAAGGTGTCGGCTACATCAAACAGAGGCTCTTTGTCTTCCTGGTTGTCTTTGTTATAAGCCAGTGGCTGGCCTTTCATCAGGGTCAGCAAGCCGATCAAATGTCCATAGACGCGGCCGGTTTTACCGCGCACCAGCTCGGGTACGTCCGGGTTTTTCTTTTGTGGCATGATGGAGGAGCCGGTACAGAAACGGTCGGCAATATCAATAAAGCCGAATCGTGGGCTCATCCATAAAATCAGTTCTTCAGAAAAGCGCGACAAATGCATCATCAGCAATGAGGCCGCTGCATTAAACTCAATGGCAAAGTCACGGTCGGAGACAGCATCCAGGGAGTTCTGGCAGACGCTGTCGAACCCTAATAATTCTGCTACTAATTCACGTTTGATCGGGTAGCTGGTGCCGGCGAGTGCAGCGGCACCCAATGGCAAGCGGTTGATACGCTTGCGCGCATCTGCAAAGCGTTCGGCATCGCGGTTGAGCATTTCAAAGTAGGCCATCAGGTGATGGCCAAAGGTCACAGGTTGCGCCACTTGCAAGTGGGTAAAGCCTGGCATGATGGTGGCGGCATGTTGTTCGGCCAAATCCAGTAATGAAGTTTGCAGTGCGCGGATACCGGCGATGGCGTCGTCGACCACACTGCGCAGCCACAGACGCACATCAGTCGCGACCTGGTCGTTACGTGAACGGCCGGTATGCAAGCGTTTGCCAGCATCGCCGATCTTCTCGGTCAGGCGTCTTTCAATGTTGAGGTGTACATCTTCCAGGTCCAGCAGCCACTCAAACTGGCCTGCTGTAATCTCCGCCAGAATCTCACCCAATCCACGTTTGATATCTTCTACATCTTGCGCCGAAATAATGCCTTGTGTGCCCAGCATGGTGGCGTGGGCAATCGAGCCTTGAATGTCGAATGCAGCCAGACGTTTGTCGAAATCGACGGAGGCGGTATAGCGTTTGACCAGTTCGGCGACTGGCTCGTTAAAACGGCCAGACCATGCCTGGTCTTTTTGGTGTAGCGAAGATTGTGTGTTGGGTTGCTGAGTTGTCAAAGCAAAATTCTTTCTGCCAAAATTTGCACCTTCAAATTAAACCTTGAAAATTGCCCACTGGTCGCGGCTTGCGCCCGTGGCACTTAATACTTATTATGCTGGCACGACATTATAAACGAACATCACGCCGTGCGTAAAAGTAGCCGCATCCCCAATTTCCGCAATCTGGGCATACACTTACGTGTACTGTTGCTGCATCTGTGTTTGCTGGCATTGCTCACGGTCTATGACGGCCAGTCGGGTTGGAGCGTATCGTCATGGCTAAATGACCTGGCGCAGATTGGCAGCCAGTGGTTGCCGCCACTGCTGCTGGTGATGGGCGCCCTCACGTTGGCGTATCCTGTGATCAACCGCTGGCCTTATCGCCTGGCCTTGCTGGTGATCTTTTTGCTGGCTATTGGCATCACCGCTTTGTCTGCCTATGGATACCAGCGCTGGATCTTGCCATTCACATCCGCACAATATTGGCAGGTGATGCTGCTGTGTGTGGCCGATGTGCTGGTGTGTTTATATTATCTTGATCTGTTACAGCGGGCTTATTCGCCCGCCATTGCTGAGGCCCGTTTGCAGGCTTTGCAGGCACGTATCCGCCCCCATTTCCTGTTCAATAGCCTGAATGCTGCACTATCTTTGATCCGCAGCCAGCCGCAGCGCGCGGAGACTGCACTGGAAGATATGGCGGAGCTGTTTCGTGTGCTGATGGCGGATAACCGTGACCTGGTGCCTTTGTCGCAAGAAATCACCTTGTGCCAGCAATACTTGAATATTGAAAAGCTGCGACTGGATGAACGACTGCAATGCGACTGGCAATTAGAGGATATTCCGCCGGAAGTCATGATTCCGCCACTGATTTTGCAGCCTTTGCTCGAAAACGCCGTCTATCACGGTATAGAGCCGCAGTCACAAGGCGGTGTGGTGCATATTGAAATCAAGCCTAGTGGCAAGAGTTTGCTGTTACGTATCAGTAATCCTTTGCCGCCCCGTAGTGATAAATCTGGCGGCAATAAAATGGCGCTCAAAAATATACGTGAACGCTTGCGTTTGCACTACGACCTGGAAGCACAGTTGCGCCAATACGAAGCAGATCAGCGTTATATCGTCGAAATCGTGATTCCAACACGGCCGTTGTCCGAGGTGATGCATGGCTAGTCCGCGTTTGCTAATCGTCGATGATGAGCCACTGGCCAGGCAGCGGCTGCGTGATTTAGTGGGGGATGTCGGTGGCTATGAGGTGGCCGGTGAAGCCACCAATGGCGTCGAGGCAATCGGCATGCTGCAAGAGGCATCGGTAGATATTGTGCTGGTGGATATCCGTATGCCGATGATGGATGGCATTGAGCTGGCGCAACACCTGCGTGGTTTGCCCCAGCCGCCCAAGCTCATCTTTACCACGGCTTATGACCATTATGCCGTGCAGGCATTTGAGCTCAATGCCATTGATTATTTGCTCAAGCCGATACGCAGTGAGCGCCTGGCCGCCGCACTAGCCAAAGCGCAGCCACTACAAGCCGCGCAGTCACAGGCTTTGCGGCCATTGCAGGAAACGTACGACCACCTGAGCATCCACGAGCGTGGCAAAGTATTGCTGGTGCCCATCTCAGACGTGCTCTATTTGCGGGCTGAGTTGAAATATGTGACGGTACGCACGCGTGACAAAAGTTACTTGCTCGAAACCTCATTGAGTCAGCTGGAGCAAACCTATGCGGCGCAGTTTGTGCGCATACACCGTAATGCATTGGTCGCACGTGCGGCCATCAGCGGGTTTGAAAAGCAACGGATTTCGGAAGGCGAAGAGGCTGGAGAAACGGCGTGGGTGGTATTAATCAAGGGCATTCCGGAGACATTGCTTGTTAGCCGACGTCACCAAAGTGTGATTAAGGCCACCTGACGGTGGCCTTTTTTCATTATTTCTTCTTCTGCGCCTGATCAATGACCTTGGCGGCCCAGTCGCGGCCACCGAGGCCAAAGGCAATCGCCAGCGCCAGAAACACGGCACCAAATACAATCACAAAAAGTGAGTGAATCAATTGCATGCCAATGCCAAGTTGTTCCAGGGCAATAAAAATCGCCAGGATCTGGATGCAATATTCAGCTGAAGTACTGATGATCAGCGCTTGCTCAAACTTGATGCTATGCAGCCAGGCAAACACCAGGCGGTTGATAAAGCGTGCAAACAGGGTGCCGAAAATGACCACCAGAATCGCCACGATAATATGCGGCAGGTAACTGGCGAGCTCTTTTAGCAATGAAGCGACCTCTGTCAGGCCTAGTGAGTTGGCACCGGTGATGACAAATAGCAGAATCACCAGCCAATAGATGACCTGGCTGATAATGCCACTTAAGGTAACTTTATAGTTGGCACTGCGCATAAAGGCTTCGAGGCCGGATTTTTGCGCAAAAGTATCAAAGTGCGAAATTTCAAGAATGCGTTTTACGCCTAATCTGACTGCTTTGGCGACCAGCCAGCCAAAAAACAGAATGACCATGGCAGCGAGTAATTTGGGTACAAAATGGACCAATTCGACCCAGAATTGATTGAGAGAAGAAAGAAAAATTTCAAGTTGGTATTGCATGGATAGTCCTCCATTTTTATCATTGAATAGCGACTTTTCTAGCCACTTCGGGTTGCTATGCAGGCATCAGCATAACTCAATCCGACTGCCTTGGCGAACAAAAGGTTCATGTAAAGGTGCGTCTTAGCCTGGCACGTAAGGGGCGCAGAAGTCTGCCGATGCCGTGTTAAAATAGCGCGCTAAATCCATCATAGGTAACATCGTTGTGAGTACATTTAATCCTCCAGCCAAGCTAGTCATTGCCTCGCGCGAAAGCGCACTCGCCATGTGGCAGGCCAAGCATATCCAGGCCAGGTTACAGGCCTTATATCCACAATGTGAAGTCAGCATTTTAGGCATGACCACCACTGGTGACCAGATTCTGGATTCCCCGTTGTCGCGTATTGGTGGCAAAGGTTTATTCGTCAAGGAGCTTGAAAATGCACTGGCTGATGGCCGCGCAGATTTGGCCGTGCACAGTATGAAAGATGTGCCCATGCATTTGCCCGAGGGCTTTGTGCTGACCGCCACCGGTGAGCGTGAAGATCCGCGCGATGCGTTTGTCTCTAACGACTATGCCAGCCTTGAAGAGCTGCCTGAGGGCAGCGTGGTTGGTACTTCCAGTTTGCGCCGTCAAAGCCAGATACAGGCGCGTTTCCCTACGCTCAAAATCGAATCTTTGCGTGGCAATGTGCAAACCCGCTTACGTAAACTGGATGAAGGCCAATATGCGGCGATTATTCTGGCGGCAGCCGGGCTGATCCGCCTGGAGTTAGGTGACCGCATCAAAGGTTTTATCGATCCGGCAGACAGTATTCCTGCCGTCGGCCAAGGTGCCTTAGGCATAGAAATCAATGCTGCACGCACTGATTTGAGAGCCATTCTGGCGCCGCTAAACCACCAAGACACTGAGTTGTGCGTGCTGGCCGAGCGTGGCTTTAGCCGTGCATTGGCAGGCAGCTGCACCGTGCCACTGGGCGCTTATGCCACCAAGCAGGGCGACACCATCACCATGCAAGGCTTTGTCGCCAGCGTCGATGGCAAGCAGATGCTGAAGGAAACCGTGACCGGCAATGCGGCAGATGCAGAAAAACTCGGCCAGCAATTGGCGCTGCAACTGGTCTCACGCGGTGCCGATAAAATCCTGGCGACGCTGGATGGCGTCAAATGACACTCTCCTTGGCCGGGGTGCATATCGCGGTGACGCGTCCACCCGAGCAAGCCACCAAGCTCACTGCGGCGATCATTGGTGCAGGCGGTGCAGTCATTTCTTTTCCCTTGCTTGATATCAAAGGCTTGGAAGATCTGAGCGCGTTTCATGCGGCGGTCACGCCACTCAGCCAGTTTGATTGGGCTGTGTTTATCAGTACAAATGCCGTGCAGCATGGCATGCCTTTGCTGCAACAGGCAGGTATTTCGCCATCGCTCAAATTTGCCGCTATCGGCCCAACCACCGCTGCCAGTTTGCAAAGCTATGGTGTTGCAGAGGTGCTGACACCAAGTGAGCGCTTTGATAGCGAAGCTTTGCTGGCGCTGCCTGAATTGCAGTACATGCAAGGGCAGCGGGTGCTGATTGTGCGTGGCGTCGGTGGGCGCGAATTGCTGGCGGATACCCTGAAGCAGCGCGGCGCTGAAGTGGTGTTTGGTGAATGCTATCGCCGCGTGAATCCGCAAAGCAGCGCCCAACGATTGCAACAAGCTTATGCCCAAGGCCAATTACATGGCATCGTTGTCACTAGTACCGAAGCCTTGCGTTTTTTACTGGCGCTGGCCGGTGATGGCGACTGGTTAAAAGCCACCCCTGTATTCGTTAATCATGCCCGCATTGCCGAGCAGGCGCGTGAATCCGGTTTGACCGCATTCAGCGCAGACCAGTCTGGCGACGTCGCCATGCTCAGTCTGCTGCAAACCCATCTTTCGCCCATCGCTGGCTAATTGTTTGAGGTTTGTTTGGTTTTGCGTCTGCAAGCCATGACTCCCAGGCCAGCCAGCAGCATCATATAACTATCAGGCTCAGGTACCGCAGACACATTGATGCCTGCGCTATTAATAGGCGTGATGCGCGATGCATTGGCTAATAGCAGGCTTTGTGCGGTTGTGAGTACTAGGCTGCCTGCCAAATTTGGACTATATCCCGTGATACGGTTTATGACGCTTGAACTGGCTGTTCCCATGTTGAAAACGACACTTGAATTCAAGCCTATATTAAATGCCTGCCACGCAATCACCGGGCGCGGCGACCCAATGTCTAAGGGCGTGGCGCCACTGGTGAGCACTGCTGTGTGCGTGATGTCGAATAGTACGTTGCTGCCAATGGTCAAGTTGCCGGTCAGGTTTGATAAACTGATTTCCTGCGCGTACAGGCTGAGGTCGTTCAGTGTCAGGTCTCCACCGGCGAACAGTGATATCAGACTGTCAGACTTGAGCCACCCACCATCCAGGCTTAGGTTCCCAGTACAGGCTAATGAGATCCCACTGCCTGCTGACAGCGACAGGTCGCCGGAGCAACTCGTGCTTGCCAGGCTGATTTCTGCACTGGCGTGACTCGCCAACGGCAGGCAGGCAAGCAAACAGGACAATACTGACAGGCGTAACATCTCAACCACTCCTTTACATGCGGCATTGCAGTGTAATAGGGCGCGCATCAACGTTGGATGATGCTTTGGTGAAGCGCAGACTAGTCCATGGCCAGGACAGGATTGTATGATGGTGCTTGACAAAACAAACTAAATAACTAATTATTTAGTTATATGAAAACAGTGACCCAAGTTCCAGAACCCTGGAATGCCATTTCCGAGCTATTTGTTGCATTGGGTGATGCCCATCGGCAACGGATTTTGCTATCGTTCGAAAAAAACGAGCGGCTCACCATTCTGCAAATTGTGGAGGGCTCGCAGTTGAGTCGTACCGCAGTGACGCATCATTTAAAAGTACTGGAACGTGGTGGTGCCTTGCAGAGTGAAAAGATTGGCCGCGAAGTTTATTTTTGGGTCAATCAGCCATTCATGCAGCAGGCACTGCAAAACGTGCTGGACTATATTAAAGACGAAATATAAAAAGAATTTAACCGGGAGCAAACCATGTTGGTCAGTGTATTAAGGGGTGTGTGTCGTCTGTTGTTCCGAGTGCGTGTCACCGGGCTGGAGAATGTGCCGCAGGAAGACAGATTGTTGATTATTGCCAACCATGAGTCTTTTCTGGATGGTTTGTTACTAGGCTTGTTTTTGCCCAAGCGCGCGACCTTTGTCGTGCATACCGGCGTGTTGAAGAACATTTTTTTCCGCTGGTGGTTAAAGCTGACGCCACATTTGTCTGTTGATCCGGCCAGCCCTCTGGCGATGAAGAAAGTGGTGCAGCGCCTGAATGCGGGCGAAAACGTAGTGATCTTTCCTGAAGGCAGGATTACCCTGACGGGCGCCTTGATGAAGGTGTATGACGGCCCCGGTTTTGTGGCGGCTAAAACAGGCGTCAAAATCCTGCCGGTGCGCGTCGAAGGCGCAGCTCAATCTTATTTTGGCCGTTTGTCGGATGTGCATCCGCGTAAGTTGTTACCACGCGTGACCCTGAAAATCTTGCCGCCGACGGAAATCCGTATTGAGCAACATGGGCATCATGCGCCACTCACGGCCAAGCAGCGCCGCCGCATTGCTGGTGAAGCCATGCGCAGCATCATGCAGCATATGCTGTTTAAAACCCAGCAAAGCAAAAGTCTGTTTGAAGCTTTTCTCGACACCATGGATAAATACGGTGCCAAGACACGCATCATCGAGGATATGAACCAGGTTGAGGACACCTATCAGGAGGTGCTCAAGCGTAGCCTGGCGCTGGGTCGCATTGCCACCAAGGTGAGCCAGCCTGGCGAAGCGGTCGGGGTGTTGATGCCTAATATCACCAACACGTTGGCGCTGGTGCTGGGGATGAGCGCTTTTAAAAGAATCCCTGCCATGCTTAACTACACGGCTGGTGCGGATGGCATGCGCAATGCCTGCATCGCCGCCAATATCCGCACGGTCATCAGTTCGCGCAAGTTTATTGAAGCGGCCAAGCTGGAAGAGACGGTCGCCAAAATGAGCGATTTGAATATTGTCTACCTTGAAGATCTGCGTGGCCAGTTTGGCATGCTGGACCGTGCCTGGCTCATGGGTTACGCCTTGCTTTACCCGCGCGCAGCAATGGAACCGGTGACCGCCGAGGATACGGCGGTGATTTTATTTACCTCTGGTTCTGAGGGTAAACCCAAGGGTGTGGTGCATAGCCATAAAAGTATCTTGGCCAACACGCACCAGATCCTGGCGACACTGGACTTCAGCCCGGCTGATAAATTCATGATGGCCTTGCCGCTGTTTCATGCCTTTGGCTTTACCGGCGCGCTGCTGCCGTTACTCAACGGCATCCCGCTGTTGCTGTTTCCATCACCACTGCAATATAAATTGATCCCTGAAGTGATTTACGACAAAGGGTGCACGGTGTTTTTCTCCACCAGCACCTTTTTGGGCAACTATGCCAAATATGCGCACCCGTATGACTTTTATAAGTTACGCGTGGTGTTTGCCGGGGCAGAAAAGCTCAACGAAGAAGTGCGCAAGATTTATCATGAAAAATTTGGCATCCGCATTCTTGAAGGTTATGGCACCACCGAATGCGCGCCCGTGGTCGCTGCCAATACGCCCATGGCCAACCGCAACGGCAGTGTTGGCCAATTCTTTCCTGGGATTCAATACAAGCTTAGCCCGGTGCCTGGCATAGAAAAAGGCGGCTTGCTGACGGTGAAAGGCGACAACATCATGCAAGGCTACTATTTGTACGACAACCCGGGCGTGCTGGTCGCGCCGAAAGATGGCTGGTATGAAACGGGCGATGTCGTTGAAGTGGATGCTGAAGGCTTTATCCATATCAAAGGTCGGGTGAAGCGTTTTGCCAAAGTGGCTGGTGAGATGGTCTCACTGGAAGTCGTTGAAAAGATTGCCAACACCGCTGCACCTGAGCAGCAGCATGCAGCCACTACCGTGGCAGATGCCAGCCGTGGCGAAAGCATTGTGCTCTTCACCACCGATGCCAAACTGAAGCGCGAAGACTTGCAAATTGTCGCCAAAAACTTGGGCTCGCCCGAAATTGCCATTGCACGTAAATTGATCGTGGTTGAGCACATCCCGGTATTGGGTACCGGTAAAACCGATTATGTCACTTTGAAACAAATGGCGGAGCAAGCAGCATGACCAATCCATTCAATTTACTCAGCCAGCAACGCTTTGGCCCCTTTTTCTGGACACAAGGGTTAGGTGCGTTTAATGACAATGTATTTAAAACCGCATTGATTACCCAGGTGGCTTTTAACACGTCCAGCCTGACCACATTAGATGGCGCAACATTGGCCACTTTGTTGCCTGGCCTGTTTATTTTACCGTTTTTCCTGTTCTCAGCCTCGGCCGGGCAATTGGCGGACAAATATGAAAAGTCACAGATTATCCGGCTGGTGAAGGTGCTGGAGATTTGTATCATGCTGTTTGCCAGTATCGGCTTTTTAAGTCGCAGCTTGTTGATGCTGGCGCTGGCACTGTTTTTAATGGGTGTGCATTCCACTTTATTTGGCCCGGTGAAATACTCTTATTTACCGCAGCATTTACAGCCTACGGAGCTTACTGCTGGTAATGGCCTGGTTGAAATGGGTAGCTTCGTGGCTATTTTGCTGGGGCAGGTATTGGGCGCCTGGTTAGGTAGTCTGGAGCAGCATGCCTTGTTTACCAGTTTGAGTGTGTTGCTGATAGCCATCTCTGGCTATCACTTGAGCCGCGGCATTCCGTTGTCACCGGCCCCTGTGCCTGCAATCACCATTAACTGGAACCCGATCACCGAAACCATCAAAAATGTGCGCACGTTTTGGGCGCAGCAAACGTTGTGGGTGGCGATTGTCGCCATCTCCTGGTTCTGGTTTTTTGGTGCGACCTTGCTGGCACAGTTTCCTAACCTGGCGAAAAATGTGTTGCAAGGCAGCGAGCGTGACTTTATTAGCCTGTTATCGATTTTCTCGGTCGGTGTGGGTGTGGGCTCGGTCTGGTGCGAAAAGCTCTCCAAAGGCAAACAGGAGTTGGGCCTGGTCATGCTGGGCGCGGCAGGCATGTCATTATTCGCCTGGGATTTTGCCAGTACAGCCAGCAATATTCAGCAACAGTTATTAGCCAATCCAGCACTGACTTTGCATGCACTGGCCGGGGTGGATGATTGGCGCATGTTGCTCGATGTGGCATTGCTTGGCGTGAGTGGTGGCCTCTATATTGTGCCATTGTATGTATTGTTGCAAAGCCGCGCTGAAGCGGGTTATCAGTCACGCGTGATTGCGGCTAACAATATTATGAATGCTTTGTTTATGGTGCTTTCGGCTGGTTTCTCGGTGTTGCTGTTTGGTATGGGTATCAGTATTCCGCAATTGTTTGCCATCACGGCAGCGGTCAATGTGCTGGTCGCCATTTATCTGTGCTTTCGCCAGCCGGAATATTGGCATACCGTGCGTGCTTACCTGCGTGGCTTGAGAGGATAAGCATGCGTCGTATCGTGGGCGTGGGGTTAGGTTTGGTCTCGTCGTTTGCCTGTAGTGAGCCTGGTGGCGAGCAATTGGGCTTATATACACAAAACCAATTTCAAACGGTTGAGGGGGATTGCCAGCAATGCCAGGCGTCACCACAAGCCTTATGGTATTTTCGTCATGAAACTTTTGCCTTGCCGCAAAGTGGTGCACCAGTGGTCAGCTTTGATGCCAGCAAACGTGGTGTTGAAGATACGCAGGCATTAAACCCGGATGCATTGCCCGCCTTGGTGTGGACGGGCGCCAGTCAGCACTGGTCGGCACTGACCTTAAACGCTGAGGCAACTGCAGTCACTCGCGTACAAGGGGATCGATTTGGTTTTAAATTGGTGCCTAAGATCGTCAGTAATCGTTCTTATTGGAATGCCGAAACCAGCCGCTATCTCAGCCAAAAGCCGCTGTCGATCCGTGGTGAATTGGAAGGGCAAACGCTGGTGGCACGCACCGTCTGGCCGCAACCCTTTAAACTCAATCTCACTGCTGGTACCCAGCCTTTGCAGTCAGGAGAAAGCCTGCAATCACTGGTACAGTTTGCCAATGGCGGCGCACGTAGCCCTTACCAAAGCCGCTTGCTATGGGAGAAGTCACCCGGCGCAGCGCAACAATCATCCGGCAAACCAGCGTTGGGAGTGTTGCTTAATGGTGCGCAAGGTGATGACGACGAAGCGCATGGTGGGCATTTTGCGCTGGCCACTGGCGTTGTGGGCGCTGACGGTGAGTATGCGACCTGGTTGGTGAACAATTATTACAACCTGGCCAGCAATAGTGAAAAAGGCATTATCGCCGGCGTGACACCGTTTGATAAATACATGGGCGACCTCAATAGCGGCCAGGCATTTTACCGCCCGTCTTATATGCTGGTGGCAGTGTTTAGTCAGCCGGAGATTCCCAAACAGGTGCAAGCACTCAATAACCGGGTGTTCCAGCATTTTTACCGCAACGACTTTGTCTATGACCACGCGTTGGAAAACTGCGCTGGCATCAGCATTGATACGCTGCGTCAGTTGGGCTGGCAAGTGCCAAAACGTGGTGTCGAAAGCCTGCTCAAAGCCAGTGCTGCTTACTGGTATGTGGCGGCGACTGAGCGCAGCTTGCAAAAAGGCCGTGCCATTTATGATTATCTCAACACAGAAATGACCAGGCTGTTTCCAGCCGTGGCGTTTGATGCGATAGGCAACGATTTGCTTAAAATCGCCCAAACGGGCAATCAATCAACTTTGAGCTCTGGTGCTATGCAAGCTATGCCAGGGCAGCTTGAAGCTATTTATTTTGTACGTATCCCGCAAATTCCATCCAGTCGGGCATATGGGTTGGCACCTGTGTATAGCTTTGCACAATACTTGCAACAAGCCCCGGCGGACAGAAACCAGTGGCAAATTATCCCGGTCACGCCAAACCCCTTGCCTGAGCCGTTAAAAGAGGGGCTGGCGCACCAGCCAGAGACGCCTGCATTATTGCCGATACCGGCGATTCTGTTTTTAATCAGTGTGATTGGTCTCGCCTGGGTATTGCTGAAAGGACTGAGGCACTTGCTAAGGCGCGCTCTTCCTACAGCAAAATAAGCAAAGCACGGATAAGCAGGATTCATGATTCCCTTTTAAATAAAAATGCCAAACCACATTTTTTATTTAAGGACAAACAATGAACAAATTACTGATTGCATTATTGGTTTCTGTGATTTCAATCACGTCTTCTTATGCGGCTGAAAGCAAAGATGACGGTGCAACATTGGGAACGTCTAAAAGCCCGCAAGTCGACCGGCAGCAAAGCCGGACAGACAAAGGGCCTATTGGTAGCAGTCAAGATGGAGTGCCTAATGATGCTAGCAACCTGGGTAATTCGGAGAGCCCTCAGATTAAAGACCAGGCCCAACGCACGGACAAGGGCTCGGCCGATCGACCCATGAAAAGGCACAAAAACAAAGTACTGAGGAATAAAGACGAAAAAGCCGGGACGACGCACGGCAATCCTGTGCAACCGACAGAATATGAAGCAGCACCGCCAGCGACGACCAATTAAGGTGGCGGGTATCACGGGATTGCTTGGGCAATCCCATTTTTCTGCAATGCCATGGCATCGTCTGCACCTTTATAATGAAAGCCTGTCTTAGCTTTAACTCAATCAAAAGAAGCGCTTTATGTCATTGGCTAGCCAACGGAAACTGATTTTGACCGCGATCATTTGTTTATTGCTCTACCAGGTAGGTAGCTGGATCACCATTGTGGCAGGCGCCGTGTGGGGCGCAGGGGCGGCGGTGATTGTGGCTGTGGTGTCTTATCTATGTGCACGTTTGGCGAAGCGCGGGGCGACCAGTACGATCTGGTTTTTAATCCCCACTTTATTGTTTACAGTGATTCCTCTACTGGCAAAGGCATGGAGTTTATTGACCAGCCAGACCGGTATTGTCGATATGCTGGTTGACCTGGTACCGCTGCTGGTCGGGTTTGTGATTCCGGTAGGATTGTTGTCAGCGGTGTATCTCGACTTGCGCAAGAAGTCTGTTTTGCCCGAGTAGCTTAGGCCCTGCGCGAACAATCGCGAATAACCCGTTATAATCACACGCTTGAATCCCATCTGATTAAGCAAACATGCAATCCAGTTATTTCGGCAAACCACGTTCTTCTTCAAAACTCTGGGCAATCGGCCATTGGTTTGGCCCATATGCGCCGCTCATTGTCATGTTTATCAGTGGGCTGGTATTGCTTTCACTCACGCGTCTGGGCCTGGTGGCCTGGAAGTGGGAGCGCGTGCAGGCCACTGGCGAGCTGTGCCAGATTCTGCTGCAAGGCGTACGCGTCGATGTGATCCAGCTGGGTTTGCTGGCCATCATTCCTGTATTGCTCTCACCCATATTGGCCACACGCAAACTATTCAAGGTATGGCGCGGATTCACCTACTGGTGGGTATTGCTATCATTGGTATTGCTGGTGTTTCTCGAAGCCGCCACGCCTGGCTTTATTCTCGAATATGATGTGCGGCCTAACCGTATTTTTGTCGAATACCTGAAATATCCGCATGAAGTCTTTGGCATGTTGTGGCAGGGCTTTAAGACTGAACTAATATTTGGCCTGTTGATGACGATCATTGCTTTTGCCGCTGTGGCCAAATTGCTTAAACCCTGGCGCAAGGCCGAGGTGAAGTGGGCTAGTCCAGCGGTGTGGCTGGTATGGCCGTTAGTACTGGTGCTGACGGTATTTGCGATTCGCTCGACACTCACGCATAGACCTGCCAACCCGGCGCTATTTGCGATTACGCAAGACAGTATGGTCAATAGCCTGGTGCTCAATTCTACTTATTCGGTGTTTTATGCGGCTTATAGCTTGCAGCATGAGGCGAAGTCTAGCGAGATCTATGGCAAGCTGCCGCGAGAGAAAGTGTTGGCGATCACGGGCGCGCAAGAAGCCGATATCCCTACCTTGACCACACTGCTGCCAACAGCAAAACGCGACAAGCCACTGAATCTGGTGATTTTGTTGCAAGAAAGCCTGGGTGCGGGTTTCGTCGAGTCACTCGGCGGCAAGCCGGTGACGCCTAATCTGGAAAAACTCAAATCTGAAGGTATCTGGTTTACGCATTTGTATGCCACCGGTACTCGCTCGGTGCGGGGGATTGAGGCTGTGGTCACGGGTTTTCAGCCCACGCCATCCGATAGCACGGTCAAATTGGGTTTAAGCCAGAAAAACTTTTTTACCTTGGCGGATTTACTGTCTAAACAAGGCTATTTAACCGAGTTCATCTATGGCGGTGAATCGCATTTTGACAATATGCGCAGTTTTTTTATGGGCAATGGTTTTCAGCAAATCACTGACCAGCCGGATTTCAAGAACCCGGCATTTGTCGCCAGCTGGGGCGCGTCAGATGAAGACTTGCTGAATAAAACCCACGAGCAGCTCATGGCACATCATGCCAGCGGTAAGCCATTTTTTACTTTGGCATTCAGCTCTTCAAATCACGCGCCATTTGAGTTCCCTGATGGTCGCATTGAGTTGTATGAGCAACCGAAAGCGACTGACAATAATGCCGTGAAATATGCTGATTATGCGATTGGTGAATTTATTAAAAAGGCCAAAGCCAGTCCTTACTGGCAAGACACGGTATTTCTGATCGTGGCCGATCATGATATCCGTGTACGGGGGGATTCGCTGGTGCCCATTGAGCACTTCCATATCCCGGCCCTGATTTTGGGCGGTGCGGTACAGCCCAAAACGGTGGATGCGATTGCCAGCCAGATCGATTTGCCGGTCACGGTATTGTCTTTGATGGGTATTGAGGCACAGCATCCAATGACCGGGCACGATTTATCAAATGTAAGTGCTGACTATCGTGGCCGTGCCATGATGCAATACAACTACAACTATGGCTGGATGCAGCAAATTGGACAAACGGTTGCAGAAAATGAGGTGGTGGTGTTGCGTGAAGGCAAGCCTGCTGCGTTTGGGCATTACGATCCAGTGAGCAAGCAACTGCAAAATACCGCAGCGCCCGTAGATGCCAATGTCCTGGCAGAGCGCGCACTGGCCAATGCCTTATTACCTGCGTTGTTATATAAAGAGCAGCGTTATCGCTTGCCGGAGTAGGACGCCAATTTGAAAAAGCAGCCTTCCATGTTGACCCGTCAAGTCATTGTTGATGGGCTCAAGTATATTGCGAGCGGTGGTTTTTGGCTTAAAAATAGTCATTTGCCGGTTTTAAACCATGCCATTCCTGATGACTTTATTGGCCTGTGTGTCGCCAGTAATGCCGATCCGGTTACAGACGATTATGTCCTGGAGCAACTACAGACCTTGGGCGTTAAGCGCGTGCGGCTGGATATCAGTGACGATGATGCACGTCATGATCAAGAACGCTTTTTACGTCGATTGCTGGCGGCGGGAGTGCGTGTCACTTTGCATGTGGTGCAACCTTACGAGGCCGCCAGAAATATGCGTTCAAGCGCAGTACAGGCTGAGTGGGCACGCTTCGTCAGCGAGTTACTGCAAGCCTATGCAACTGAGATTGCGGCACTGGAAATTGGTAATACCGTCAATCGCAAGAAATGGGCGGGTTACGATATGCCGGGTTTTATGCTGGCCTGGCAAATTGCTTATGACCTGGCCAGAGCGCATCAAGTGGTCGTGGTTGGTCCCAATATCCAGGATTTTGAGCCTCTATACAATATCAGCTTGCTGAAAACACTGGGTCAGGACCGCCGCCTGCCGGATGTGCATAGCAATAATCTGTTTGTGGAACGGGTGGTTGAGCCTGAGTTGGCAGATTTTCGTATTCTGAAACATAAATGGACACGCAGTTTCAAATTCAACCTGATCAAGAAAGCCAAACTGCTACAAAAAATTGGTGACGATCTAGGTGTGCCAACACTGGTTTCTCCAGTCGCATTCTGGGCGATTTTTCGTATCAAGCGCCGTTTCCCGGATGGTGCGCAAAAGCAGGCGGATTATGTCACACGTTATTTCACTCTGTTGGCTGCCTCAGGTGCGCTGCGGCATGCTAACTGGGGGGCGTTTATCTGTCACCGCGAGGGCTTGATTGACGATGGCCTCACGGATGCCGAATATCCGGCGCTGGAGCGTGTGGCTTATTACAAGTCGGCAGATGGGGAGTGCGCTGATTATCAGCAAACCCCTGGTTTTGCTGCGTTCAAGATGGTCAGTCACTGGTTGAATGGTGCGCAATATATTGCCCCGGTCAGCACCGGCGAGGGCCTGGAAATTCATCATTTGCAACAGCGGGGATATGCAGTACATATTGCCTGGACAGTGAATGGTCAATGCGCCTTGCTGGATCAGGTTTATTCGCCGCACAGCCTGCAGCAAGCACAGATTTTCAACCGGGATGGCGAGTTGGTGCTCGGGATGCCATTGTTGACGGAGTCGCCAGTGTACCTGGTCTGGCCACAAGCCGAGCAGATCGTATTACGCACGACGCGACCCGTATTGAGTGGAACCGTGATTCACGCCCATATTGCCGGCCAGCAGTATTTCCCGATTCAGGAAGGCGACTGGCGTGGCATGATTTTGGCCGTCAATGCCGAAGAGGCACAGCAATTGTGGCGGGCCTGGCATCCAGAAACCTTGTCTCCTCCGGCCAAAGAGGCTGCCTTGCGTCATGCCAGAAACGCGATCTGGTCATTACCGGATCCGCGAGACACTGCGCAACAAGTGACCGTCAAAAAACCGGTGCGCATGTATTGGCACAAAACCTTGCTGGATAGATATAAACCCAGCAAGGCCAAACGTAGCTGGAACGGCGCTATGGAGTTGCTACGGCGTGGTGTGGGGACTGCGATGCCACTGGCTTACTTTGAGCATGCCAATGACCCGACCTTGAAACGGAATTTTTTTATTTCAGTCTATGTGCCGCATGAGTTTGCCATTTCAAAAGCTTTTCTGGCATTTAAAAACGGCGACAGCCATTTTGAAGGCGTTGCTGCAGAGACCTTGTATCATGCGTTCGCCCGTTTCTGCTTGCATATGCATAGTTCGGGAATTTATTTCCGCGACTTTTCTGGCGGTAACATTCTGGTACAGCGGCAGAGCGATGGCGCATTACACTTTGTGTTAATTGATACCGCGCGCCTGCATGCAAGCGCGACCGCCATCATGATCAAGCAACGCCTGGCAGACTTAACGCGGGCGCTACATAAGCTGCACTGGGACGGCCGCAAACAATTCCTGCAAATGTATCTTGGCATGACCGGGCGCCGTTTGGGCTGGCAGTTTTTGTGGCCGTTTTATCTATACGATTTCAAAGTTTCTCTGAAGAAAACCATCGGCCGCAAAGGCATACGCAAGCTATTGCGCTATATCAAATCCCGCTTTGCTTAAGGCTTATATCAGGCCACACTCATGAAAATCATGAATGTAAGTTGCGTAGTTTAATCACGACAAGCGCGCCGGGCAGTTTTAATATGGTCACACGTTGATAGCAATCGCTAGAACGAAATCAGGATCAAGGAGAAATGACTATGTGGACTAAACCAGCTGCTACCGAAATGCGTTTCGGCTTCGAAGTAACTATGTACGTTATGAACAAATAATTTGTTCTTAATGGCATGAACGGGCGCTTAGGCGCCCGTTTTTATTTGCTGCGGTGCTTTTTAGTTTAGTAATTGATCTGGCCGGAGATATACCAACCGGTTTGATTGTCTTTGTTGGCAATGCGGCCAAGGTCGATATAGGCGCCGGTAATTGACACATTGCGGTGCGGGAACCAGGTCATGAAAATATCGTGCGCACTGTTTTCTTTATAGGCTGATAGGTTATTCGGCTTATCACGAAACTCTGTACCAATCAGCCAATTATCTGACAGCATGACTGCCGCGGATACGGCTGGCAGAATACGGTAGCTATCATGCTTGTCACCGCCAAAGCCCAAAATGCCAAACTGGTTAGCCTTGGTGGCATGCAGGTTAGCGTTGAGCAACAGGTTGTAGCCATTAATTGCGCCTAAAAATAACTTGCTGGTAGCCACATAATAATCTACCCCGCTGCGGTCTTTAGCGCCAAGTAGCGTTTTAGGCACAAAGTTAAAGTCTTCATTATATTTATACTGGGCGCCGACGGATATCTGCGGTAGCCAGCTATCCTGTTCGTAAACAGCATCGCCCAATACACGCAGTTTGATGCCTAGCGTATTCAAGCGGATCTGCTCCCCTGGCACCGTATCACTCAGGCCAAAACGTGCCTGGCTGGCGCTGACTTCGACGCGATTAAAGAACCCCAGCGAAACACCTGTGGTATCAAGCTTGAAGTCACCCCGCGTTTCAGCATGGGTATAAAACAGTGAGCCACCGATTTGCTTATCCGTGCCGTAGCCGCTGATCACCGCCCATGGCATCAGGCCGCCGCCTGCGGCACCTTCAATCTGGGTGACACCGCCCGTGGCTAACAGGCGGTCTCCCGCGTGCGTAACAAGCGCAGGTGTGGCCAAGGCAAACACCGTCATCAGCCGTGACAAATTTGATGTAAATAGTCGCATAAAAATATTGTGGGTACTTTAGTTATCGCATTGTTTCATTTTCACGATAAGAACAATTGCCCAAAAAAAGCCGCATTAAGCTGGTTGATTGACGCTTCATCAGGAGGGTTGCTCACGTAGTATGCGATAGTCGACCCAAGGAATGGAGAATGGAATGCGTTTTTATGTTTTGGCAATTGCCTTGTTTGTATGCGGTTGTATCGCGCAACCCAAGCCAGAGGCGAGTTTGTTTGAACGTATTGGTGGCTTGCCCATGTTGAGCAGAATTTCCAACCAGACGCTGGACATTGTCAGTAAAGACCCGCGCACCAGCCGTTCGTTTAAGGACGTTAAAATGAAAGCACTCAAAGAAAGCCTGACCAATTTTTTGTGCGTGAAAACCGGTGGTGAATGCGTTTATGAAGGTGAAACCATGAAGAACTCACATGCGGACCTGCATATCACTACTGCCGAATTTGAGCTGATGGTAGAGGTGTTGCGCGAACGGTTGGATGTAAACGGGGTCGGTACCAAAGAGAAAAACGAATTGTTGAAAATACTGGCGCCCATGAAGCGCGATGTTGTGACCAATTAATCACCTGATATAAGGAATGTGGATGTTGCGCGTGATGTTTCGGCTTGGATGTGCAGCTATGCTGTTGATAGCCATGTGCCAATCGGCGTTGGCGTCGGAAGTCACCCTGCTGGTAAGTGACGCCGGTGGTAAGCCGGTGGCTGATGCGGTGGTGGCTTTTTATGATGGCAAGACACCCGCTATCAACCCGAATGCGGCCGGAAAGATTGTACAAAAGAACAAGATGTTCAATCCCAAAGTGACTATCGTGCAAACCGGGACCAGCATTAATTTTCCTAATGAAGATACCGTCCGCCATCATGTGTATTCTTTTTCACCCGCCAAAAAATTTGAATTGAAACTCTATGCAGGTGTGCCCACTAATCCGGTACCGTTTGAGCAGGCCGGGGTGGTGACCTTGGGATGCAACATTCACGATTCTATGGTAGGGTACATCTATGTCGTGGATACGCCATTTTTTGCCAAAACAGACGACAAAGGCAAAGCTGTCCTCAAGTTGAATGACGGGCAGTACAGTTACCAGGCCTGGCTGCCGGGCCAGAACAAACCTGGCGTAGAACAAAAGATAACCATAGAGGGTGCGACCGAAGTCAAGATCACCCTCCCATAACAATCACACTGCATGATCAAGTTCAAACATATCCGCTCGCGCATCGCTTTCACATTTCTGACAGTGGTGGTTGCCATTCAGCTGGCCGGGCTGCTTCCGCTTAAATATGCGCTGAGTAAGCATGCCGATACGCTGGCTGCAGAGCAGATCAATGTCGGTGAGCGCGTATTTGTGAGCTTGTTGCAACATAACACGCAAAGCCTGAAGCAGGCGACACAGGTGCTGGCGGCTGACTTTGCTTTTAGGGAAGCCGTCGCAACCAATGATGCCGAGACCATTGAGTCTGCGCTGGAGAGTTATCAAGGGCGCATTCGTGCGCAGATTGCCTACTACATCAGCAATAACGATAATCTGGTGATTGGCACCACGGATAATGAGCAGGCCCTGTTTGGATCAAATGCCAAAGAAGATGCCCGGCAGGCAATGCTCGAAAACCAAAGTGGTACGCTGAAGTTCGATATTATCGAAGGCAAGCCGTACCAGTTGATTACGGTGCCAGTGAAAGCGCCGGAGACCATTGGCTGGATTGTCATGGGCTTTGCCGTGGATGGCCGCTTGGCCGACCAGATCAAGCAATTGACGCATCTCGACGTCACTTTTGTCCAGAAAACACATCAACGTGACTGGCAACTGGTGAGTAGCACCTCCACCCGCGAGCTGTCTAACTTACTGGTGAAAACCGTTGCCGATATTTATCGCCAGAAACTGTCATTACACAGTGTGGATCTCAACGGCCAGGCCTATCATTTAAAAATCCGCTCGCTGCATGAAACCAAAGACGATGCCTTACTGGTGGTGTTGCAAGGCTCTGTTGAGCCTTTCACCCAGGATTTGAATACGCTGTTCAAGGTGATGGTGTTATTAACGTTTATTGGCGTGTTGATTTTTGCCGCGCTGATTTGGTATGTGTCGCGTAAAACGACTGAGCCGATTGCGGCCCTGGTCAACGATGCCGATAACATTGCCATGGGCGATTACGAAAAAGAAATTCAGGTCAATAGCACCGATGAAGTCGGTCATCTGGCAAAAGCGCTTAACAGCATGCGCGAAGCAGTGTTGCAACGCTCCTTGCGCATCCAGCGCCTGGCATTTAACGACGAGCTCACGGGCCTTTCTAACCGCCTGGCATTTAACCAGGGCGTGCATCAGGCCATCATGACACATGCTGACAGTCAGCAAAAGTTGAGTGTCATCGTGATTAATATCCATCGCTTTAAACCCATTAATCAAACGCTGGGGCGCGATTTTGGTGATGATTTGCTGCGGCATGTTGGCCAGGTGTTAAAGCAAAACGTGTTGAGTGATCAAGATATGGTGGCACGGCTGGACGCGGACGAATTTGCTGTGCTGTTGCAACAAACAGACCAGGCCAAGGCCACGCGTTATGCAGACAAGATTCAGCAGGTGTTTGAGCGACCGGTCAGCGTGCAAGGCCAGGCGATAGATGTGCGTACTGGCATCGGCATTGCCTTGTATCCAGATCACGGACTGGACGAAGAGTCCTTGCTGAACCATGCGGAAACGGCTTTGCAGGAGTCCAGAGCCAAAAAATCGCCATGGATTGTCTACAACACTGCGCTGGAAATTGATCAGTCAGAAACCTTGACCCTGATTTCTGACTTGAAAGAAGCCATACAGCATGACCAGTTATTGCTGTATATCCAGCCCAAAATTGATGTGACGACGCGCCGGGCATTAGGCGGCGAGGCGCTGATACGCTGGGTGCATCCTGAAAAAGGCATGATCTTCCCGGACCAGTTTATCCCGTTTGCCGAACAAACCGGTGTCATTAGTGACATTACCAACTGGATGCTGTTACGTGCTTGCCAGGTGCTGGCTGGCTTTAAGAAACAAGGCTTGCACATCACGCTGGCGGTTAACTTGTCCACGCGCGACCTGAACAATATGGAGCTGCCGGAGCAGATTGGTCATTTATTGTCGTCGCATGGCCTGGATGCCAAGTCGCTGAAGCTGGAAATCACCGAAGGCAGTTTGATGCAAGACCCTGAACGTGCTGAAGTGGTGGTGAAAAAACTGGCTGCGATGGGCTTGCATCTGTCGATTGATGACTTCGGTACCGGTTATTCATCACTGGCATATTTACGGCAATTGCCGGTGCAAGAGCTTAAAATTGACCGCTCATTTGTCATGTTTATGGACAAAAATAGCGGCGATGCCAGCATTGTGAAATCGACCATAGACCTGGCGCACAACATGGGGTTGATTGTGGTGGCGGAGGGCATAGAAAACGAGTTTGTACTCAACCAATTAGCCAAATTGGGGTGTAACGAAGGCCAGGGTTACTTTATTGGCAAGCCGATGCCGGAAAAAGACTTTTCCATCTGGCTGGAGCGCTGGGAAGGCCAAAACGAGATCGACATTGATATCGGCGATGACTTATCCTACGACATTAATCCGCTGGAGATTGACCCGCAAGCACAAGACCCTTTCAAGCTGGATAATCTCGGCGAATAAACTTGGTTTGCCGGCAAGAGCCTCACTGCATAGTGGGGCTTTTTTATGCCTGGCGATAAATTTTACTTATATGCTGGATAAAAACATTCAACTTTATTTCAGCAAATATCGGGTTTATGATGGTTTCTCATGCTTACAGGAGATTGAAATGAGCCAGATCAGAATGCATAAAAAAGCAAACTTCATTGTTCACTATGTGATCAATTATTTTCATAAATAGATTTTAAATCTATTGCTATTATATAGTGTGCTATTTATAATCGATGCATATGAATGAGATTGTGAAAAGCAAAACCCCGATATTGCAAGACCAGCTATGTTTCTCGGTATATTCGCTGTCACTGGCGATCAACAAGGTCTATCGGCCGTTGTTAAAAAAGCTGGATCTCACTTATTCACAGTATTTGGTCATGCTGGTATTGTGGGAAAGTGATCAACGTACGGTCAGTGATATCGGTGAGCAGTTATTTTTAGACTCGGCGACGTTAACGCCGTTGTTGAAACGGCTGGAATCTGCTGCGCTGGTGCAACGCATCCGTTCCAGCCAGGATGAGCGCCAGGTGATTATCTGCCTGACAGAGCAAGGACGGCAGTTGCGCCAGCAGGCGGCCGGCATGATGGATGACATGCTGTGTGCCATGGGCTGTTCACTGGAGGAACTTGGTGCATTGCGTGAGCGGCTGAATAGCTTGCGTAATCATTTGATTCAGCATGTTGCCTAAGCCCCGGGCAACTTAAAAAAGCGGGTGTTCATTTTTTTGACATTTAAGTAGTGCACGATTTAATTTTGTGTGATCATTTTTTTAAATTTTAGTGAAAGGGAATGAAGATGAAAACAAGAGCAATCCTGAGCGCGTTGTTCGCTGCCGCTTTTGCCACCGCGAATCCAGCATGGGCCGATGATAAACCCGTGACTGAGCAATTAGTCGATACCTTGACAACGCTCTCCGGCGGCCCGCATGCGGGCTATCGCGCCAACCACGCCAAGGGTGTGCTGGTTGAGGGCACGTTTACACCGACTGCGCAGGCGGCAGGCATTAGCCAGGCGGCGCATTTCCAGAAAGTCTCGCCGGTGCTGGTGCGTTTTTCAAACGCGACTGGGGTGCCTAATATTCCCGATGCCAATGGCAACGCTTTTCCTAAAGGCATCGCGATTCGCTTTCAATTGCCAGATGGTACGGCGACTGACATTGTGAGTATTTCGGTCAATGGTTTTCCGGCAGCGACACCTGAGGATTTTCTGGGCTTGCTGAATGCAGTGCGTGATTCAGCAGGCAGCACGGCCAAACCTAGCCCAGTGGAACAATTTTTAGGTACGCATCCGGCAGCCCTTAAATTTGTGACCACCCCGAAACCAGCACCGGTGAGTTTTGCCACCCAGCCATTTTTTGGGGTGAATGCATTTGCATTCACGAATGCTGCTGGTAAATCAGTCTACGGTCGTTATCAGATTGTGCCTGTCGCCGGTGCGCAATATTTAAGCAAGGAAGCCACGGATAAGGCAGCGCCAGATTACCTGATGACCGATATTGTGGAACGCGTACAGGCCAAAGGTGTGCAATACAAAATATTGCTGCAATTGGCAGAGCAGGGCGATGAAGTGAATAACGCGACCGTGGCATGGCCGGATAGCCGTAAAACGGTAGAGTTGGGCACGTTAACACTCAATAAAGCCGTGGCTGATAGTAAAGCGGCAGAGAAGCCGATCATGTTTAACCCCTTACAGCTGACGGACGGCATTGCGCCTAGCCAGGATCCTATCTTGCTGGCACGCCCTACAGCTTATGCGGTGAGTTTCGGCAGGAGACTTGCACACTAAGTTTAGCGAGTAGCTGCAAGAGACAAAGCGCTGGCCCTAATAGGTCAGCGCTTTTTTAATGGGCGACAAAAGTAATGGCTTTACCATTAATGCAATAACGCAGGCCACTGTCTGTTTTGCCATCTGGAAACACATGCCCCAGATGCGCGTCACACACATTACATTTCACCTCAACGCGCTGCATGCCGTGACTCTCATCGGCAAAGTAGGCGATCGCATTGCTGGCCAACGGTTGGTCAAATGAGGGCCAGCCGGAAGCGGATTCAAATTTCTGCCCGGAATCAAACAGCACTTGCTCGCAACAGGTACAGGCGTAACGCCCTGGCGTGAAAGCGACACACATTTCTGACGAAAATGGCCGCTCGGTCGCACTCAGGCGCGTGATTGCGAATACTTCGTCATCCAGAATCTCGCGCCAGGCACGGATGGATTTCTGTAATTTGTGATCGGGGGCCAGGTTTCCTTCCCTGGCAAGTTTCAGGATATCTTTCCATTTCAACATGATGTTAATCCATTAGCGATGATGCACGGCACAGACGACAAAAAATGCTAAACCAGTGGTTTCCCATGTCTTTTTCAAACATACAGGTGCTGCACTGGCAGATAGACTACAGACTATCGAGTATAACATTATCGCAATGGTTCGCCAGGCAGGAGACTTCCCTTGATCGTCAGACCCAGACCACATTTGTTAGAGCTGTTTTTTATCATCAAAGGCTCGATCGTGCTCAGAATCATGCCCTTGCTGGTGTTCGTGGCAACGCTGTCCGCCGCGGTGGTGTCTGTGTACACCTTGAAGCCCGACTGGTTACCCAAGTTTGATGGTGGACCGTTTGCCCTGCTGGGCATTACCTTGTCCATTTTCCTCGCTTTTAGAAACAATGCCTGTTATGAGCGCTGGTGGGAGGCGAGAAAAATTTGGGGCGAATTTATGCTGACAGCCAGAAACCTGGCGCGTTTAAGCCAGATTCTAGATCACCTGGATGGCAGCCTAAGCCCGTCACGTAGACAGCTTCTGGAGCACAACATCGCTTACGCGCATGCGCTGCTCATGCAGCTCAGGCCAGGTGATCAATTGCCAAAAATAACACGGTTGTTGCCTGCGGCAACTGCTAGCGCATTTACCCAGAGTAAAAATCCACCGGAGGTCATTTTGCGCGCGATGGAGCGTATCTTGATCGAAGCGTTAAGGGATGGTCGAATTCAGCCTATCCAATTTAACCTGCTTGAGGAATTAATTCAGAAATTGGCACTGACTCAGGCCGCTTGTGAGCGTATTCAGAACACGCCGATTCCCTTTGGCTATACCTTGCTTTTGCATCGCACGGCTTATACATTTTGCTTTTTAATGCCATTTGGTTTTGCCAACACCTTGGGCTGGGCAACACCCTTTGTGACCGCACTAGCCGCCTACACCTTGTTTGGGCTGGATGCCTTGGGTAACGAACTGGAGGAGCCTTTCGCGCCAATTGCCAACGCATTACCGATTAACGCACTGACCGATTTGATTGAGATAGAACTCAGGGAAGCGTTGGGCGATGAGACGCTACCCGCATCGCCAGTGCCGAAAGAATTTGTACTCATGTAGCGCACGTCATTGCTAAAGCGACTCTAGAAGTTTCAGCAGGGTTGCCCGCTCTTCTTTACTCAGGTGGAGAAAGCGCATTCTGGCCGTATCGGCTTCACCGCCATGCCATAGTGGCGGCGTGCGCCACTCGCGTCCAAGTGCGTAATTCATTGGTATGGCATTTTGGATTTCCAGCCGAATTTAGCTATTCCTCAATAGGATTAATGCGATGTTCGCTATATACTAATGGATATAACGATCAGCCATTCGGGCGGACACCACTTTTTAAAAAGGATAGACCATGAAAGCTTGCCGCGGGTATCTTGCCATCCTGCTGGCGATTTGCTTGGCGACGAGTGAAGCAGCACAGGATACGACTGCCGAGGCGCGGGTCAAGGTGGCCGTGGTAGGCGGGCTGGTGCTTTCGGGCGTCTGGCCCGCTCTTGCCAAGCGCGCCGGCAAGGCAACCGGCCTTGTGATTGAGACTGTAGCTGCGGCTCCCAAAGAAGGCGTGGTACCCATCTTTCGCGATGGTGAGGCCGATTTATTGCTGATTCATGGCAGCGATGAGACCTACGGCCTGTTAGCTGCCGGAGTGGCTGCGCCGTTACGTGCCTGGGCCATGAATGAGCATGTGATCGTCGGGCCCAATGATGATCCAGCCAAGGTGGCCGAGGCACCGGATGCTGCCGAGGCCATGCGCCGTATCGTAGCCGCCGACGCGCCCCTGATCGGCTTCCGTGATCCCGGTAGCTTTGGCATCGTGCACGGCCTGTTCCGTTCCCTTGGCCTTCGACCGGGGCCACGCCAGCAGTTATACGACGATGCCGAGTCGCCCCAGCAGGTGCTGCGCTCCGCCGTCGACAAGCATGGTTACGCGGTGGTTGGCCACATTCCTGTGGCATTCGGCAAGATGCCAAGCAAAGGCATGGCGGTGTTGCTCAAGGGTGATCCGGCCATGCGCCGGGTATATGTGGTGGTTGAGCCGGGGCCTCGTCACCCAGCAAATACACGCCAACGTGAACTTGCCCGGCAACTTGCAGATTACCTCGTCAGCCACGCTGGCCAAGCCGATCTGGTGGCTGCCGACAAAGAAGCTGGAGGCCCTTGGGTGTTCCCGCTACCGGCGGCTGACACGCATTGATTTCGTTAACCATACTCGTATAAGTATTCACTACGCGTAGGGAGCGATTTCGTGAAAGGTATCAAACTTTTTTTTCTTACAGCCCTGCTGGCTTTCGCCTTTGCCGTGCCCGCCGCAGAGGAAGGTAATACAGGTGCTGGCCATATAGAGCTGAGTGATGTCGTAGTCACAGGTAAAAAGCTTAATCCACTCGCAATCCCCGTGAAATCAACGGTTGTGACGGCGGAAGAGATCAAGGCCAAAGGGGCGCAAACGGTAGATGAGGCCGTGAAGGATGTCGCAGGTCTGTACGTGACCGGCAGCAATGTGAAGGGGCGAAAGGTATCGCAGATACGCGGTAGCGATGCCAATAGCACCAAGGTCATTATCGATGGAGTGATGATCAACGGCGGCGGGGACGCAAGAATCGATTTGTCTATCATCCCCACTGACAACATTGAGAAAATCGAAATATTCAAGGGGCCTGTTCCCGTCATTTACGGCAGCAATGCGCCCGGTGGCGTGATATTCATCACAACGAAAAATGCCAGCGGAAAACTTTCCGGCTCGCTGGGGCTAGCTAAGGGAAGCTGGGGTTCAGAAATATATTCGGCCTCGCTGGCTGGAGGCACCGAAAATGTCAGCTATTACCTTGGCGCGAAGCTGAGCAGCACAGATGGCTATGACGACAATCCGAATAACATCGGGGGCTTTAAAAGCCATACGGCCGAAGACTCGCAATACCTCAACGGAAAACTGAAGTGGGATATCAATCCAAAGGCTTCTCTTACTGTGTTCGGATCACATTCGGAAACGACGAGGCAATTGCCGAACCGATATAACGCAACAGCTCGTGTGGGGTATCCCGGTGGGGGCAGTACACTGACGATGCAAAACAATTATTTCGGTGGGGGCGCCACCGGTGGTGGTCCCACTTATGACTGGGGATATGACCCTATCAAGGAGTCATATTTGGGCACCGTATATAACCAGAAGCTGAACGAAAATAACGATATCAGTTTGAAAGTTTTTCGGTCCGAATTAAGTAGTTTGCTCACAACATCCGGTTTCCAGCAAATAGACTGGAGTGGCAATACGAGTGGCTATGAATTGCAACACACGATCAGAATCGGCAAAGCCAATACAGCCACTTGGGGGTATACGGAAGAAAGACGGCGCTTTGAGGAGCAAACCCCTCTGCCACCAGGCACTCCACCGGTGACTTATGCCAGTGGCGACTACAATTACACAGCCAAGAGTTATTATCTGCAAGACGTGTGGAATATCACCCGCCAACTCAGTATGAGCTTAGGCTTTCGGCACAACGAAGTCGAAGATCATGTCGCCGTCAAGAACGTCACATGGACGAGACCAGCCAATAAAGAGCAGAAAGGTGTGTACTCATCCGACGATCCAGTGTTGGCTTTGAATTTCAGGCCAATCGAAAGTATTGCGCTACGTGCTTCCATCGGGAAGAGTTTCAGAGCCCCCACCGCGATGGAAAGATCTGCACCCGCACTGGTTCCGCTGAATAGTGGAGGAACGATTATTCCTTACTTCGGTGCGACTGTTTTGCCAGAAGTAGGTCTCAATCGTGAGGTTGGGGTAGAGACTTTAACAGACTTTGGACTCAGGTTCGGCCTGACGGGGTTCAACCGGCGCATTACGAACATGATCAAAGGTGCCGGTGGCGGTGGCGGACACACCCAGTACTTCAACATACCCGAAGTTGAAATGCTGGGCTACGAGACGGAAGTTAGCCAAATGGTTGGCGAAAGCATTAAGGTATTTGCAAATTACTCTTATACGAATGCTTATGACACGGCGATGAAATTGCAAGTGGCCGATATTCCATTGCGTAAATACTCGTATGGCGTCAATTACACCGGGAGCAGCTTCACCGCACATGTGAACGTAAATTATGTTGGGCCGGTGAGAAGCATGTATAGCCAGGGTAGCGGTAACGCCAGTAGTGATGGAAATTACACTAATGTGGTGAATGGTGTCGCTACTTATTTCGGAACCCAGAATTTACCGGACTACCATGTGGTTGATTTGAAGGTGAATAAGACCGTGGGAAACAACGACTACTACGTCAAGGTTCTAAACCTGTTCAATAAAGAATATTACACCGCGGCATATCTTGTTGCACCGGGTCGGTATGCAGAGGTTGGCGTCACGTTCAAATTTTAGATGAGCCTCTATTCATGACGATCAATATCGGAATGCATCTCGGCATCTTGAATTCCAGCGATCTGCGGGCCTGGTCGGTATACACCTAGATTCTGGGCGGTTTAGTCAACATCCGCTTCGTTACATTGCCACAATCATAGGGAACTAACCAATCCAAGCAAAAAACTCAGGTGGTATCGCTATATACGATCGTATATAGCGATATGTATAATGCATCTAGGGGAGCAATATAAGTCCCATTCATTTTCTCAACAACGAGTAGGAGTCTTAAAGTGAACAAACATCTACCAACCATCCTTCTAGGGTTGCTTGCCGCAACCTTTATCGGAAATGTCAGTGCAGCGACGCTGACACATGAAAGCATTTCGATTGTGGGTAGCGGGGGGGCTGGCGGCACGGGCTCAACGGCCAGCGACATGATATTTTCAAGTTACAGTGCTGTCGATGGCTGGGGATGGGCAGGTGGTGCCGGTGGCGTCCAGGGCAGCCTCTCTAAGACCAATACCGGAGGCAATGCATTGGCAGCCAACGAAGCCTTCAGTTTTAATATCGGCTCGATTGTCGACTCTCTAAACACCACCTATGGGGCTGGCAACTGGAATGTCGCCAACGCCAGTCTCTCCTTTACATCCTCATACTCTGTTCAGAACAATTCACGCTTTGGCATTGGCTCTGGAACTTTCGATATTTACTGGGTGGGCAATGACGACTGGGCACAGTCCAAAGGCACGCCGACAGATCGCCAACTCAACCCAGTCTACGCCAGCAACGCTGCAGCGCTACAAAGTTGGGCAGGCAGTACCTCACTGCTGGGGTCGGAAACTTTTACCGTACCAGCCGGTGGCACCGGATACGTCAGCTTGAGCTATAACCTTGCATCAGACGCGTCGTTCTTCTCGGACATCCTCTCTGCATCAGCAAGCGGCAGCAACAAAGAGACTTCATTTTATCTGATGAGTACCGCCGACACTTTGGGGATGATTATTTTCACGGGTGGACAAGGGCAAGCATTACCAACTTTAAGTTTTGACGTGGTTTCGGTGATTCCCGTGCCAGAACCAGAGAGCATAGCCATGCTCTTGGCAGGCCTAGGTCTCATCGGCGCAACAGTTCGTCGCCGTAGAGTCTGACTTAATTTTCCGCACCTGCATGAGTGTTGTAGGTGCGGATTACCCGATTCTCTGTGGGACATCGCGCGCCCGGGGTCGACGTTGCTTCACAGCAGGCATGCAATCATGCCTGTTATTTTTTGTTGTGAAGTTGCCACGATGATTGTCCTCTCTTTATCCGTATTGTTTTTATAAGAAATACCCATCGATTTTCCTACAAATAATCGGTAGAGCCGCGTTCCTGGAAATCGGTAAAGTTGGCATCGACGGGTTGAGCGTTAGATTGACCTCACGCGGCTTGCAGGTTTTTTAATTGATCAGCCATGGCATCAATTTTAAAAATTGCAGTTCAAAGCTACATTTTGGCACAGGGCAACTACAAGGAAGGCGTTAAGCAGAATAGCGTTTGAGACTGAATTCTTGAGCGCCAATGGCGGGGTTGTCATGGCTTATCAGGTCAGCAAGCACCTGCCCTGAGCCACAAGCCATGGTCCAGCCCAAAGTGCCATGGCCGGTATTCAGCCATACATTAGGATAGCGGGAATCTGCCTGGCCAATAACGGGGGTGCCATCCGGTGTCATCGGGCGCAATCCAGTCCAGAACAACGCTTGTGATATATCGCCTGCATGTGGAAATAATCCATTTAAGACCATCTCCAGTGTTTGGCGTCGGCGTGGGTTTAGGGTGAGGTCAAAGCCAGCCAGTTCCGCCATGCCCCCTATGCGGATACGCTGATCAAAGCGGGTAATGGCTACTTTGTAGGTTTCATCCATCACTGTCGAGATCGGGGCAGCGTCAGCACGCATAATCGGTACGGTCAGGGAGTAGCCTTTGACCGGATACACGGGCAAATTCAAGCCCAATCCTTGCATCAGCTGACGTGAGTAACTGCCTAGGGCGACCACATAATGATCTGCCATCAAAGTGTCGGTACCATGCGCATTTTTAACTTCTACACCAAGTAACTGGCCTTGTTGTGTGATCAGGCGCTCGATAGTGATGTCTTGCCTGAATTGCACGCCCAGTGTTTGTACTGCTAGCGCCAGCCGGGAGGTAAATAGCTGGCAATCGCCAGTTTCATCACCAGGCAAGTACAAGCCACCCAACAGCTGGTCTTGCACATGCACCAGTGCTGGTTCAATGCGCACGCAACCCTCCGGGTCCACATGCTGAAAGGGCACGCCCATGTGGCTAAGTACGGCAATATCCTTGGTTTCAGCAGCGAGTTGTTTGGGTGTGCGGAAAACCTGCAGCGTACCGCGGCTGCGCTCTTCGTAGTGGATGCCGGTGTTGGTGCGTAGTGTGCGCAGGCAATCACGGCTATATTCGGCCAGACGCACCATGCGGGATTTGTTGAGATCGTAGCGATCACTTGAGCAGTTGCGTAAGAACTGTGTGATCCATTGCAATTGCCATACGCTGAAGTCTGGCCTGATGGAAAGCGGCGCATGGCGCTGAAACAACCATTTGAGCGCTTTGAGCGGCACATCCGGCCCGGCCCAGGGCGCTGCGTAGCCGGGTGAAATCTGGCCTGCATTGGCAAAACTGGTTTCCAGGCCGACCGCTGGCTGGCGATCGATAACGGTGACCTCAAAGCCTTTTAATGCCAGGTAATAAGCACTTGTGACGCCAATAACACCAGAACCCAGCACCAACACACGCATGATGACACTCCTACGACTGCAACGGACGATATCACTAATGACTTCAAATCACATGAGTCATATTAGCAAACTTGATAATTGAGTATGCAGATAGTTTGAGTTTTTTGAGCGAGCTAGGGCGTGAGCTTTTCCAGCGCCTGTATCATCACGATTGCCGGGTCGCATGGCAGCGCCCACGTTGCTGATTGTGCGGCAATCTCAACCATGCCGGTCGGGCTGGTGACATTCACCTCGGTTAAATAATCGCCAATCACATCGAGGCCGACCAGAAACAGGCCATGTTGTTTGAGTATTTGACCAACTGTCACGGCGATTTCTCGGTCACGGTCACTTAATGGTTGGGCGACGCCTTTGCCACCCGCGGCCAGGTTGCCGCGTGTTTCGCCGGTTTTGGGGATACGGGCCAAAGCATACGGTAACGGTTCGCCATTGATGACCAGAATGCGTTTGTCACCTTTGACAATTTCTGGAATGTAACGCTGCACCATGATGGTTTGCGTTTCAAATTGGGTCAGTGTTTCGAGGATGGCGTAGATATTCGGGTCATCTTTACGTAAACGGAAAATGCCACTGCCGCCCATGCCATCAAGAGGCTTGACGATGATGTCCTCATGTTCGGCCAAAAACGCCAGTATTTTCTCTTGTTTGCTGGTGACAATGAATGGTGGCGCAAATTGCGGAAAGCGCGCGACGGACAATTTCTCATTCCAGCCACGGATAGATGCAGGGTCGTTAATGATGCGCGCGCCCTGTTGTTGCGCTAGCTCCAGCAAATAGGTGCTGTAGAGGTATTCGTTATCGAACGGCGGGTCTTTGCGCATCAGCACGGCATCAAAACTGCTTGGTGTCTGTGTGGTTTTCTCGCCCACGGTCCAGCTGCTGTCATTCAATGCAAATGGCTGGACATCGACCAGCGCCACTTCGCGCTGCAAGTGCCAGTCGTGTTGCTCGCACACCCATAACTGGTGTCCGCGCGCTTGCGCAGCACGCATGATGGCGAGGCTGGTGTCTTTATACGCTTTAAGGGTATGCAGCGGGTCGAGAATAAACAGCAATTTCATCATGCGCCTCTGGCTCAATTATGCATTCAGTGGATCATTGTCCTGTAACTCCATGCCGGCTGCCAGCAAGGCCAGGCGAGCCACCACGCCATAAGCGTAGAAGCGGTTAGGCGGCGCATCAGGGGCGCCCGCACAGTCGGGCAGGGTACAGGGCTTTTCAAACGCCAGTGGCACGAAATGCATGCCAGGAGCATTGAGGTTTTCATCAATGCCGCGACCGGTATGCACGCGGTAAAAACCACCAACCACGAAGTGATCCATCATGTACACGACCGGTTCAGCCACTGCATCGTTGATATTCTCAAAGGTATACACACCCTCCTGGATCATGACTTCAGACACTTGCATGCCTTCTTTGATCACCGACATTTTGTTGCGTGCTTTACGGTTAAGGTCGCGTACTTCATCTGCTGACTTCACACTCATGATGCCCATGCCATAAGTGCCGGCATCGGCTTTGACGATGGCAAACGGTTGTTGGGTGATGCCGTATTCATCGTACTTGGCTTGAATTTTTTTCAAGATGGCATCGACTTTGTCTGCCAGCAAGTCCTCACCGACGCGGGCATGGAAATCAATACCGCTGGCGGTGTCAAAATAGGGGTTCAGCAACCAGGGGTCGATTTGCAGTAATTGCGAAAACTCCTCGACCACTTTGTCATAGGCGGCGAAGTGCTGTGATTTGCGGCGGATAAACCAGCCAGCATGCAAAGGTGGAATCAGGTTTTGCTCCAAGCCTTGTAACATGTCAGGCACACCGCCGGATAAATCATTATTGAGCAGGATGGCACAGCTATCAAAGGCTGGATAATCGACACCCTCAAACGAAGCCGCTTTTAATTGCAGGCGGTTTTTCACGCGCACCAGCGGCTCCAGGATCAAGGGCAGGCCATCATGGGTTTCCAGTCGGGTGATTTCAGTGATGTCTGGTGACAGGCTACCAACGCGCACTTCCATGCCTGCGGCTTTGAGAATATTGCATAATTCCACCACATTGCGCAGGTAGTAAGTGTTGCGAGTATGGTTTTCCGGAATCAGCAATAAACGGCGCGCGTCAGGACAGATTTTTTCGACGGCGACTTGTGCCGCTTGCACAGACAGGCTTAGGAATTCAGGATTAAGGTTGTTGAAACCGCCTGGGAACAAATTGGTATCTACCGGCGCGATTTTAAAACCGGCATTACGCAGGTCCACACTGGCATAAAACGGCGCGGGGATTTCCTGCCATTTCGTGCGAAACCAGTGTTCGATGTCCGGCATCGCCTGCAACACGCGTTTTTCCAGCGTGTACAGTGGTCCGCTCAAAGCCGTTGTTAAGTGTGGAACCATGGTTGCTCCTGTGCTTGTTATTGTTGGCCGGGGATACCGGCACTGCTTATGATGAGGGTTGTTCGATCACGGCATGCGCTTGCTGGTCTGCATGGTAACTGCTGCGCACCATAGGGCCGCTAGCGGCATTGTCAAAGCCCATGGCGTCTGCATGTTGCTTAAACCAGTCAAAGGTTTGTGGCGTGACATAGCGCAATACCGGCAAGTGGTGCACGCTGGGCTGTAAATATTGACCTAATGTCAGCATGCTGACACCATGCGCGCGCAAGTCCCGCATCACCTCCAGAATTTCTTCATCAGTTTCACCCAGGCCCAGCATCAGGCCGGATTTGGTCGGCACATGCGGATACATCTGGCTAAATTGCTTGAGCAAGTCGAGGGAGTGCTGGTAATCAGAGCCCGGGCGTGCCTGCTTGTAGAGGCGTGGCACGGTTTCCAGGTTATGGTTCATGACGTCCGGCGGCGCCTCGCGCAGGATTTTGAGTGAAACATCCAGGCGGCCACGAAAATCCGGTACCAGGATTTCTATTTTAATCTGCGGGGATTGGGCGCGAATGGCGCGGATGCAATCGACAAAATGCTGTGCGCCGCCGTCAGGCAAGTCATCACGGTCGACCGAGGTGACCACGACGTAACGCAGCTTCATTTGCGCGATGGTACGCGCCAGGTTTTCTGGTTCATTGGCATCAGGTGGCAACGGTTTGCCGTGGGCGACGTCGCAGAACGGGCAGCGGCGGGTACAAATATCGCCCAGAATCATAAAGGTGGCGGTGCCGCCGCTAAAGCATTCACCAATATTGGGGCAACTGGCTTCTTCGCACACCGTATGCAGGTTGTTATCGCGCAATACCTGTTTGATTTCCTGGAAGCGGGCCGAATCCGGCACTTTCATGCGTATCCATTCCGGTTTGCGCAGCATGGGTTGCGGCACGATTTTAATCGGAATACGCGAAGTCTTGGCTGCGTCGATTTCTTTGACACCTGCCACCTTTTTGGCCGGGCGCGCGTCGATTGGATGTTCTTGGGTGGAATTATCTGACATGCGTCAGTTTCTCTTTCAATCGTTGGGTTAAATCCGCTGCAATGTCAGTCATCGTCAGCGCGATATTTAAATCCCGGGTTTGCGTCATCTGCATGCCAGCATAACCGCAAGGGTCAATGTCGGCAAACGGTTGTAGATCCATCTCAATATTCAAACTCAGGCCATGATAGCAGCACTGGTTTTTCAGCCGTAATCCGAGTGAGGCAATTTTTTTGCCATCCACATAGACGCCGGGTGCATCGGCACGCGCTTCGGCGGCAACGCCGTGTGCGGCCAGAAATTCTATCAGGCTGTTTTCCAAGATGGAGACGAGTTGCCGCACATTCAAGTGGCTGCGCGCCAGATCAACCAGGCAATAAATGATTAACTGCCCGGGGCCGTGATAAGTGATTTTGCCGCCACGGTCTACATTAACCACCGGGATGTCGTTTTGCGGCAGGCGCACGCCACGGCGGTTAAGGCCCAGCGTATAGACCGGCGGATGTTCGGTGACCCACAGCTGGTCTGGCGTGTCTTGGTTGCGCCCGGCGGTAAATGCCTGCATGTCAGCCAGCGTGGCTGCATAATCGGTCAAGCCCAGCTGGCGGATTTGCAGAGCAGGCATGGAGGCAAAGCAGGTTACAACACAACCTTGACCATCGGGTGCGAGGTCAGGCTGCGATAGATATCGTCCAGTTGCGGTTTGGAGGTGACATACACCAGGCAGGTCAGGCTCAGGTATTTGCCGTTGCTGCTGCCGCGCATCTCTATCAGGTGCGTGTCGAATTCTGGCCAATGGCCTTGAATCACGCGCGTGACTTCGAGTGTGAAGTCGTCATGTGTTTCGCCCATGACCTTGATCGGGAAGTTGGTGGGAAACTCAATCAGGGTTTCTTCCGCCGCAGGCGTTTGTTCTTGCTGGGTCATGGGGTTCACCTACCTTTGTGCTTGTTCCGCTTTATGACGACAAGGGTTTACTGCAAATACAGGCGGACCTGGTCGATCATGCGTGAGAAGATATTGCTGGCCTCAACGGCATGTACGGTCACCAGCGGCACACTATGTACCACTTTGCCGCCCAGGCTAAAATCTACTGCACCCACGGTTTGATGCGCTTTTAATGGCGCTTCCAGTGGTTTTGCAATGCGCAGATTCGCCTTCATATTGGCATACTCACCTTGCGGTAATGTTAAATAGACTGGTTTGGCGACCGTTAAGTCGACTTCGCTTTCGGTGCCTTTCCATACTTTTTGACGCGTAATGGCTTTGTCTGCTGCGTAAATCAGCTTGGACTCATAAAACTGGAAACCAAAATTCAGCAGTTTCTGGCTTTCGGCCGCGCGTACATTATCTGAAGTGGTGCCGAGGACCACAGAAATCAAGCGGAAGTCACTACGTTTGGCTGAAGAAATCAGGCAATAACCTGCAGATTCCGTGTGGCCGGTCTTCATGCCATCCACGCTGGGGTCGAGAAACAGCAAGCGGTTGCGGTTAGGCTGCGTGATGTTGTTATAGGTATAAGACTTTTGTGAATACAGGCGCGCATAGTCTTGTGGATAGTCACGAATCAGGGCATTGGCCAAGATCGACAAGTCACGCGCAGTGGTGGTGTGCGTAGGGTCTGGCAAGCCTGTGGCATTCACAAAATGGCTGTTTTTCATGCCTAGGGCCGCCGCTTTTTTGTTCATTAATGATGCAAATAACTCTTCGCTACCTGCAATGCCTTCTGCCAGGGTAATGGCAGCATCATTGCCAGACTGGATAATCAGGCCATGTAACAGCTCATCCACCGTGACCGTCATGGTGGTATCGATAAACATTTTAGAGCCTTCGACTTTCCAGGCTTTTTGGCTGACCGGCAAGGTTTGTGTCAGTGCCAGGCGTTTTTGCTTTACCGCTTCAAACGTCAGGTAAGCCGTCATCACTTTGGTCAGTGACGCAGGCTCAACCGGCATATCCGGGTTGCTCGCTGCCAGCAGGCTGCCGGTATTGGCATCGCGCAGCACGAAGGCTTTGGCTGCCAATGTCGGTGTTGGCACATTGCCAGTGATGGCTTCGGCCGCCACGGTCATTAAAGGAATGGAAAGTAGAAAAGCAATACAGGAACGCCACATGGTCATCATTTATACGAGAATAAAAATTAATGAGAAGAAAACTGCTAACGGAAAAAGACTACCGCGAAAATATCAGTGCAGGTAACTGCAATTTGTCACGCATCTGGCTGGCGGCTTGCGCTGCTAATGCGTGATCCGGATAAGGCCCCAGCACAATCTGGAACGTTTTTCCATTATACACTTTGTTGAGTAGGGATTGTGTTTCTGGCAGGGTGGTGAAAATGCGCTGGTGCAGGCGGTCCGCATTTTCTTCCTGGCCAAATGCGCCCACTTGTACATAAATGCCACCGGCTTCCAGTGTCGTCAGTGCGTTGGCGGATGCCACGGCTGGTGTGGGGATTGCCTGGGGCGGTGTATTGCTGGCAGCAGGTGGTGCCGAGGGTTGTTGCGACGGCGCTTGCTGGGTCGGGTCTATCAGTGACACCTCAACTTGTGCCGAGCCATGGCGAATAATATCCAGTTGTTTGGCCGCGGCGTAAGAGAGGTCTATGATGCGGTCACGGCCAAACGGGCCGCGGTCATTAACGCGTGCCATGATGGTTTTGCCATTGCTGAGGTTGGTGATGCGTACATAGCTGGGGATAGGCAATGTTCTATGCGCAGCGGTTAATTTGAACATGTCATAGGGTTCACCACTGGCAGTGCGGCGGCCATGGAATTTTTTGCCATACCACGAAGCATGTCCGGTTTGTGTGAACGGTGTATTGATTTCAGACATCGGCGTCATGGTTTCACCATTGACGATATAGGGTTTGGTGGTGCCTTTGACAATCGGTTCCAGCTTGGGCGTGACTGTGGTTTCGAGCGGGATGTTCGGGTCTATGCCGTCAGTCGGATTGCCGCTAGTCTCTGGTTTGGGGTCGATGTTAATGACTTTGGGGCCACCAATGACTGAGCCATTCGTTGCGGTGTTGTTGGTAGCGGGGGTAGGTGTCGAGCTGGCAGCGCCGCTGGTGGCGGGCCTGGTCGGTGGTGCCGCCGGTGCCGTTTGCCGGGGAGGCATGCTGCTGCTACAAGCTGCCAGCCAGATGGCTAGCGTGACGATGCATAACCGTTGCAAGTAAAAAAACATCCTGTTCCTTAATCGGTGTTTACGCGCTTAATCCGTCGCCACCAGGCGTTTGTGCGATTGAACGCTCATCAGCAAGCCCAGGCTAAGGCCCAGGGTTAACAGTGAGGTGCCGCCGTAGCTGACCAGTGGTAATGGAATGCCGACCACAGGCAGGATACCGCTCACCATGCCCATATTCACGAAGCAATAAGTAAAGAAAGTGGCGGCGATGCTACCCGCCAGCAAACGCGAAAAGGTACTCTTGGCTTGTGACGCGATAATGAAGGCGCGGCCGATAATAATGGTGAACAACAGCAATAACAGGCTGCAGCCAACCAGGCCAAACTCTTCAGCAAACACCGCAAAAATAAAGTCGGTCGTTCTTTCTGGCACAAAGTCGAGTTGTGACTGCGTGCCATTGAGCCAACCTTTGCCAGTGGTGCCACCAGAGCCAATGGCGATGGTGGCCTGGATAATATGGTAACCGGCGCCTAAGGGATCCTGGCTGGGATCAATCAGGATCTCTACCCGGCGACGCTGATAATCATGCAGCATGGACCACAGAATTGGCAATGCGGCACCGAAGGCAACAGCGCTGCCCAAAATAAACTTCCAACTCAGCCCGGCCAGAAAGATGACATAAAAGCCTGACGCAAAGACCAGCGTGGCTGTGCCGAGGTCGGGTTGCTTGGCAATCAGCAACACGGGCGTGAGCAAAATGATGCCAGCGACGATGTAGTCTGCTGTACGCAGCATACTTTCACGTTTGGAAAAGTACCATGACAACATGATGGGCACCGCCAGTTTCATCAGTTCTGACGGTTGGATTTTTGTCACGCCAAGGTTGAGCCAGCGACGTGCGCCATGGCTGATATCGCCGACCAATGCTACCGCAATCAGTAAGGCCAGCCCAAGCAGGTAGGCCGGTAGCGCAATACGCTCAATGTGTTGTGGCTGGGTATTGGCGACCAGGAACATCACCCCCAGCATCACCACAATGTTGATTAACTGCGCATTCACCTTAAGCAGTGACTGGCCCGAGGCGCTGTAAAGTACCATGAGTGCCACCACCAGCACCATGAGCACCGTGGCCAGCAAAATCGAGTCGATATGCCGGATAAAATGGCCTATCCATTGTCTAATCATGAGGCTCCTCCTCGACTTCTGGCGCGTTGACGACAGCTGCTTCTGCCGCCGCTGCAGCTTGTGCCGCTGCCGGGTCCACCGGGACTTTGCCCAGCAAGTAATAATCCATCACCTTGCGGGCAATGGGGCCCGCGGTAGAGCCACCGTGGCTGCCGTTTTCAACAATCACCGCCACGGCAATTTTGGGGTCTTCGGCTGGCGCATAAGCAATAAACCAGGCATGGTCGCGGTGGCGTTCATTAATCAGTTTTTCGTTGTATTTCTCATTTTGCTTGATGCCGACCACTTGTGCAGTACCCGTTTTAGCCGCGATGTCATAGCCGGCATTGGCACCGATTGCCGCAGCGGTACCGCCTGGGCGGGTCACATCCATCATGCCCAGTTTCACAATATCCAGATTCTGCGCGCTCAAGTTGAGCTGGTCGGCAATGATGTGCGGCAACATTTTCACCTGGTTGGTTTTGGCGTTAACGATGGCATTGACCAGGTGCGGACGAATCGCCTTGCCGTTGTTGGCCAGCGTGGCCGTGGCATAGGCTAGCTGCATGGGCGTCACCAGCGTGTAGCCCTGGCCGATACCGACAATCACGGTTTCGCCCATGTACCACGGTTGTTTATAGCGCCTTTGCTTCCAGGCAGGGGTTGGCAACAGACCGGACAACTCACCCTGGATATCAATATTGGTTTTTTCACCAAAGCCAAAATGGCGCACAAAATCTGTCAGGCGCTCAATGCCGAGCTCAACTGCCAGGCCGTAGAAAAAAGTGTCACAAGAGACGGTAATCGCCCTGCGCATATCCACTGCACCATGGCCTGACGGTTTCCAGTCACGGTAGCGATGGCGGCTATTGGGCAGGGTGAAATAGCCGGGGTCACTAATGGTAAATGGGGGCTGGCGTTTGCCAGACTCCAGGCCTGCCAGTGCAACGAATGGTTTAAATGTCGAGCCAGGTGGGTAAATGCCCTTGAGGCTGCGGTTAATCAGAGGCTTGTCTGGTGAGTTATTGAGGTTGTTCCAGTTGTCAAAATCAATGCCATCGACAAACAGGTTGGCATCAAACGACGGCATGCTCACCATAGATAGCACTTCGCCGGTTTTTGGCTGGATCGCCACCAATGCACCACGCCTGCCAGCAAACTCATGCTCGGCGATCTCCTGCATTTTGGCATCCATAGACAGCACAATATTGTTGCCTGAGGTGGGCGATGCACTGGATAGCACACGCACCGCGCGGCCATCGGCGTCAATTTCTACCTGCTGGAAACCGGTGATGCCATGTAAGTCTTCTTCATAAGCCTGCTCAACCCCGGCTTTGCCGATGTGCTCAGTGCCTTTGTAATTCGACAGCTGGTTGCTTTCTTTGAGTTGCTTGAGGTCATTTTCATTGATACGGCTGATATAGCCGATGCCATGCGTGCCTAATGTGCCATATGGATAATGGCGGAACAGGCGTGATTTGAGCTCAACGCCAGGGAAACGGAAGCGATTGACGGCAAACTTGGCCGCCTCATATTCGTTGAGGTGGGTGCGGATCGGGATGCTTTCAAAGGTGTGACTCTGCGCGCGCAACTTCTTAAAGCGTTTTAAATCGGAGGCCGAGATTTCAACCAGTGCACCCAATTCGGCAATGGTGTCCTGTAAACCATCGGTTTTAGAAGGCGTGATTTCCAGTGTATACACAAAAAAGTTATGTGCCAGGATAATGCCATTGCGATCCGAGATCAGGCCGCGGTTGGGTGTGATTGGGACAATCGAAATACGGTTATTTTCTGCCAGCGTCTGGTAATAATCATAGCGATAGACTTGCAGGAAATAGAAACGACCAAGCAGCGCGGAGAACGCGCTGAGGACCATTAATATCAGAAAAACCAGACGAACCCGGAACTTGTGCTGTTCGTTTTGATGGTTTTTGAGTTCAGTGCTATACCCCATGTGCTTATAACTTCTTCGGGCGGGTCAGCTCGCCAAACCAGATAATCATGAATTGCCACAATATCAGGTCGGAAACCACGGGCAGGCTGTAGGTCCAGTCCGGCAGTTCGCCGCCAGCAAACAGTTTGAGCAGTAAAATCAGCCCGCGTTGTACCCCAAACAGGAATATCACGTACAAATACAGTTGCCAGCGGTTAAATAGCACCAGGCGCCGTTGGTAAATCAGGCCCAGAAAAGCGGTGATGGCAAATGTCAGCGCGTGTTGGCCCAGCAGGCTGCCAGTGGATAAGTCGACCAGTAACCCGGCAAACCAGACCCAGCCGATATTGCAGTGATACGGGGCTTGTAGCACCCAGTAAATCATGATCACCAGCAAAAAGTCAGGGCGGATAATGACACCGGTGTTAGACCAAGGGTAGAGCTGGAATATCAGCCCGACCAACATGGTGAACAGGAAAGTGCTGAATTTTACCGGTTTCATGGATGCTCCGGCGCGGCAGGGGCCGTGGTGTTTTCAGGCGCAGGGGCTGCACCCGGGGTGGCTGCAGCGGCGCCAGGCTCGGTGCTGGGGGAGTCCAGCACAGGTGTTTCGGTCGCCGGGTGCGGGTCAACCGCGGCATTATTTTTTTGCAGTACTTCAACTACCGATTGATCCAGATGCTGTGCGTTGTTGCGTGGCAACACCGGTTTGTTTTCGCTGGATGGGTTAATGGCGGGTGACTCAGGTACTTTGAGGATCAGCACATGCTTGTGGTTATTCACGCCAGCAATCGGGCGGCTGATGATTTTGGCAAAAGGCGAATCCTGGCTTTGCTTGATCTGGGTGACCACGGCGACGGCTAAGCCCGCAGGGTAGACGCCATCAATGCCGGATGTGACCAGCTTGTCGCCCACTTTAATATCCACACTAGTCGGCAGGTAGGGAATGTCCAGCGTGTTGCGCTTGCCTTCGCCAAAGGCAATCGCGCGCAACTGGTTGCGCTCAATCTGAATGGGAATCGACAGCTTCTTGTCGGTAATCAGCGTCACTTCGCTGGTAAAGGTATAGACGCGTGTAATTTGCCCGACTACGCCTTGTTCATCGACTACGGCTTGGCCAGGCGTGATGTGATGGCGGCTGCCACGGTTGAGTGTGATGATGTTGCTGAACGGATCACGACCCATGTGCAATACTTCGCCCAGGGTGGCCTGCGGAATAATGGGTGCATCGCCCGCCAGCAGCGTGCGTAAATGTGCATTTTCAGCATCCACGGTCGCCAGGCGCTGCAAGGCGGCATTGTCTATCAGTGACTGCTGCTTGAGTTTGAAATTGTCTTGAATCAGCTGGTTGTGTGAGGTGAAGTAGGTGTTGATGTTGCGGCCCCACTCATTAGGTGCGCTGGCCAGCACTTCCAGGGGGTGCAAGGCGGTGCTGAACCATTGCCTGACCTGGCTCAGGTAGTCAAAGCGCGCGTCCACCGCCATCATGACCAGTGACAGCGTGCAAAAAAACATCAGGCGTGAGAAAGGCTTGGGTCCCTGGATAAAAAAAGCCGGGGACTCCTGCGGATCAAGCTGTTGGTGTATGCCTTTTAGCATAATCGGGTGCGCGCCATCGTTGCCCCGAATTATTCGCTAGCAAAAACGTTGCCCAGCTTGTCCATTTCTTCCAGTGCGCGACCACAGCCGCGTGCGACGCAAGTCAGCGGGTCTTCCGCCACGATCACTGGCAAACCAGTTTCTTCCACCAGCAGGCGATCCAGGTCACGCAGCAGGGCGCCACCACCGGTCAATACCATGCCTTTTTCGGCAATGTCGGCACCCAGTTCTGGTGGGGTTTGTTCCAGGGCAGATTTCACCGCACCAACGATAGAGTTTAATGGTTCGGTCAGGGCTTCCAGGATTTCGTTGCTGGAGATGGTGAATTTACGTGGCAAGCCTTCTGCCAGGTTGCGGCCAGTGACTTCCATTTCCAACACTTCAGAACCCGGGAAGGCGGAGCCGATTCTTTTCTTGATCGCTTCAGCGGTTGGTTCGGAAATTTGCATGCCGTAGTTGCGGCGGATGTAGTCAATAATCGCCTGGTCAAATTTGTCGCCACCGACACGCTCAGACTTGGCGTACACGATGCCGCCCAGTGAAATCACGCCGACTTCAGTTGTACCACCGCCGATATCCACCACCATAGAGCCTGTTGCTTCAGCCACTGGCATATCGGCGCCAATCGCGGCAGCCATGGGTTCTTCAATCAAAAACACTTGTTTGGCACCGGCGCGCTCGGCGGATTCTTTAATCGCGCGACGCTCAACCTGGGTGGAGCCTACCGGCACACAGATAATAATGCGTGGGCTAGGGGAGAACCAGCGGGATTCGTGTACTTTACGGATAAAAAACTTGAGCATTTGCTCGGTGATGGTGAAGTCGGCAATCACGCCATCCTTCATCGGGCGGATGGCCTGGATGTTGGCTGGCGCACGGCCCAGCATGCTTTTCGCATCTGAACCGACGGCCAGTAACACCTTTTTGCCATTGGGGCCGCCTTCGGTACGAATCGCCACCACCGACGGTTCATCCAGAACGACGCCTTTACCACGCACGTAGATCAAGGTGTTGGCGGTGCCAAGGTCAATGGCAAGGTCATTGGAGAAGTAGCTGTTGAGTGAACCGAACATGTTTTATCCTGTGAAGTTTCCGACTTTAGAACTGCTCGCTAAGTGCGGCATAAAATCAAGGTATAATAGCGCAAAACGCACATGAAATTAAGATGTGCTTTCAAAATCTTACAGACAATTAACCAGAACATGGCACTGAATCTAGATGATATCAAGCGTATCGCTCATCTGGCCCGTATTGAGGTCAGCGAGAGTGAAGCGCAGGAAACCCTGAACAAGCTATCCGGCATCCTCGGTTTGATCGAGCAAATGCAGGCGGTCGACACCACAGGCATTGTCCCTATGTCGCACTCGCAAGACGTGACGCAGCGCCTGCGTGAAGACGTGGTCACCAAAACGAACCAGCGCGAGCTGTTCCAGTCTATTGCCCCGGCAACACAGGATGGTCTGTACCTGGTGCCAAGAGTTATCGAATAACAGCGGTTTTCTACGCGATTTTACGGTTCTTATTATGATTAACAGCAGTCTCAAGCAGCTGGGCCAGCAGTTGGCCAGCAAACAAGTATCCAGTGTCGAGCTGACGCAAGCCTATTTGCAGCGCATGACGCAGCTCAATCCGACCATTAATGCCTACGTCACCATAGACGAGGATAAAACGCTGGCGCAGGCCAAGGCAGCTGATGCCCGCATTGCAACTGGTGATTTCGGCCCGCTGACCGGAATCCCGCTGGCGCAAAAAGACATTTTCTGTGCCAAAGGCTGGCGCACCACCTGTAGCTCAAAAATGCTGGAGACCTTTATCTCTCCGTATGATGCACATGTCATCAGCCAGTTCGATGCTGCAGGCGCTGTGAACCTGGGTAAAACCAATATGGACGAGTTCGCCATGGGCTCCTCTAACGAAACCAGCTATTTTGGTGGCGTGAAAAACCCGTGGGACTTTGACCGTGTGCCGGGCGGTAGCTCGGGCGGTTCTGCCGCCGCGGTGGCCGCACGTTTGTGTGCCGCTGCGACGGGCACCGATACCGGCGGCTCCATCCGCCAGCCGGCCTCTTTGTGCGGTTTTACTGGCCTCAAGCCCACCTATGGCTTGGTGTCGCGTTACGGCATGATTGCGTTCGCGTCTTCACTGGACCAAGCGGGCCCGATGGCCAAATCCGCCGAAGACTGTGCACTCATGCTGAATGTCATGGCGGGGTTTGATGAGCGTGACTCCACCAGCGTCAATCGTGAAAAAGAAGACTACACCCGCGGCCTGGCTGCCCTGACCGGCGAGCAGCCACTCAAAGGTTTGCGCATAGGCCTGCCTAAAGAATACTTTGCCGAAGGCCTGAGTGCTGATGTGGCCAAGGTCATCGAAACCGCTATTGCCGAATACAAAAAACTGGGCGCCGAAATCATAGAAGTCAGTTTGCCTAATAACAATCTGTCGATTCCGGTGTATTACGTGCTAGCTCCGGCAGAAGCCTCGAGTAACCTGTCACGCTTTGACGGTGTACGTTATGGCCACCGTGCTGCCGAATACAACGACCTGATGGACATGTACATGAAGTCACGTGCCGAAGGCTTTGGTGCCGAGGTCAAACGCCGTATCCTGATTGGTACGTATGTATTAAGTGCCGGTTATTACGATGCTTACTATCTCAAAGCACAGCAAATTCGCCGTCTGATTGCGCAAGATTTTGTCGAAGCGTTTAAGCACTGTGATGTGATCATGGGGCCAGCTGCCCCTTCGACAGCCTTTAAGGCCGGAGAGAAGACCAGTGACCCGGTCGCCATGTACCTCGAAGATCTGTATACCATCGCTGTTAACCTGGCCGGTTTGCCAGGCATGAGTATTCCAGCCGGTTTTGCGGCTAACTCAGAAGGTAAGTCCTTGCCAGTAGGCTTGCAGATTATCGGTAATTATTTTGATGAGGCGCGCATGCTGGAGATCGGCCACGCTTATCAACAAGTGACAGACTGGCACACACGTATGCCGGAGGGAATTTAAATGCAGTGGGAAGTCGTCATCGGGTTGGAAACTCATACTCAGTTACAAACTAAATCTAAACAGTTTAGCGGCGCTTCGACCACCTATGGTGCTGCGCCAAATACGCAGGCTTGCGAAGTGAGCATTGCTTTACCCGGTGTATTGCCGGTACTGAATAAAGAAGCCGTCGAATGTGCCATTAAGTTTGGCCTGGCGATTGATGCCGAGATGGCACCACGCAGTGTGTTCTCCCGCAAGAATTACTTTTATCCGGATTTGCCTAAAGGCTACCAGATCAGCCAGTTTGAGTTGCCGGTGGTCGGTAAAGGCAAAATCACCATCCAGGTGCCTGCGACTAAAAGTACCGAAGCCTACGAAAAGGTCATTAATATCACGCGTGCGCATCTGGAAGAAGATGCCGGTAAATCGGTGCATGATGCAGTTGAAGGCATGTCCGGCATAGACCTCAACCGTGCAGGGACGCCGTTGCTGGAAATTGTGACTGAGCCAGATATGCGCAGCGCAGCGGAAGCGGTGGCTTATGCCAAGAAATTGCATGAACTGGTGCAATGGATAGGTATCTGTGACGGCAACATGCAAGAAGGTAGTTTCCGTTGTGATGTCAACGTCTCGGTGCGTCCAAAAGGCACTGAGAAATTAGGTACCCGTCGCGAAATCAAGAACCTCAATTCGTTCAAGTTTATGCAGCAGGCAATCGAGTACGAGACACAATGGCAAATTGAGACGCTGGAAGATGGCGGCACCATTCAGCAGGCAACCGTGCTGTTTAATCCGGATACGGGTGAAACGCGTGCCATGCGTAGCAAGGAAGAAGCCAACGATTACCGCTACTTCCCAGACCCTGACTTATTGCCGCTGGAAGTCACCGAAGCAGATAAGGCACGTGTGAAGGCCGAGATGCCTGAACTACCGCAAGCCTTGCAAGCGCGCTTCAGCAGTGAATACCAACTCTCCAGTTATGATGCCAGCACGCTCACTGCTTCACGCAGTCTGGCCGATTATTTCGTTGCTGTGGTCAATGCTGGTGCTGAGCCTAAACAGGCCGCTAACTGGGTGATGGGCGCATTGTCAGCCAAGCTGAATGCCGAAGAAAAAGCCATTGCTGATAGCCCGCTGTCTGCTGTGCAGCTGGCCGCTTTACTTAAGCGTATTGCTGATAACACTATCTCTAACAATGCCGCCAAACAGGTGTTTGAAGGTTTGTGGGCTGGTGAGGGCGAAGTGGATGCCATTATTGAGGCCAAGGGTCTCAAACAGGTCTCTGATACTGGCGCCATTGAAGCGATTATCAATGAAGTATTGGCCGCTAACCAGGCGATGGTGGATGAATACAAAGCCGGTAAAGAAAAAGCTTTTAATGCGCTTGTCGGCCAGTGTATGAAAGCCTCCAAAGGCAAGGCCAATCCCGCCCAGGTCAACGAACTGCTTAAGGCTAAACTGGGCTAAAGCGGATTATCCTGCTGTGGTATGGCAGGATAATATGGACGGACCTTATTCTTCTTCAAGCCAGTTGTTATTAATGGCAATCAAATCTGGCAGGCACTGCAACATGGCGTCGACGACAGCCGGGTCAAAGTGCTTGCCACGATTGGCTTCAATTTCTGCAATGGCATCTTCCACAGGCCAGGCCTCTTTGTAGGGGCGCTTGTTGAGTAAGGCATCAAATACGTCAGCCACCGCCACAATGCGAGCCTCCACCGGAATAGCCTCCCCTTTTAAGCCGAACGGATAACCGCTGCCATCCCACTTTTCATGGTGGTAAAGGGCGACGGAGTGTGCCAGCTTGATCAGGGGGGATGTGGAGTTATCGAGGATTTTTGCACCCATTTCCGGGTGCTTCCGCATTAAATCCAGCTCTTCATCGTTCAATTTTCCTGGTTTGAGCAATACATGGTCAGGAATGCCAATTTTGCCGATGTCATGCATGGGCGCGGCATGGATCAATTGTTCGGAGAAATGCGGATCCATACCCATTTGCAAGGCCAGCCTGCCAGACACATGACTCATGCGCATGACATGCATGCCGGTTTCATTATCCTTGAACTCGGCAGCGCGGCCTAAACGCTGGATCAGCTCCAAGTGGGTGCGTTTCAGTTCATCGATATGCACTAGTGATAAGTGCGTTTTGACGCGCGCTCGCACCAGGGCAGGTGAAATCGGTTTATTGATGTAATCCACACCGCCAGCAGCAAAGCCTTCAGATTCGTCCGCCTCTTCCGCCAATGCGGTGACAAAAATGACCGGGATGGTGTTGGTTTCCGGGTCGCTTTTGAGCTGTCTACAGACTTCGAAGCCAGTCATGCCTGGCATCATCACATCCAGCAAAATCAGGCCGGGTCTTTCTTTTTTGACCAACTCCAATGCGTCCATACCATTTTTGGCAAAACTCAAACGGTAATTGTCCTGTAGCACCTGCTTCAACACTTTAAGGTTAAGTGGTTCATCGTCAACAATCAGAATTTTTGCTTGTTGCGCGGTGTTGTCCATCATGAGGAAGTCTCCTGGGTCTGGATTGCCAGTAGCTGGTCAATATGCACGGTCGCTTGCTCAAAGTCAAAGTCATTCAATAACTGCGCAATGGTATTCAAGGCCTGGCGCCACGCCGCAGGGGCGTGCTGAACGAGTTTACTGACGAGCGCATCATCCAGCTCATTCATGACGATCAGTGTACGTAGTTCTTGCAGCCAGCCTAATAGTTGCGCGGCTGGTAGTTGAGTCTCATGCGTAGAGGCGGTCACTGCCTGCTGCAATAGCAAGGGCGTGATGGACGCATGCAGTGACTGTACGTGTGTTTGCAACTGAGTCACCAGTGCAGGGCAGGTGTGCCACTGATCCTCGCTCACTTGTTCCAGTGCGTGATAGCTGTCCTGAATATTGCTTAGGGCGAGATTGGCGCTGACACCTTTATTGGCATGCGCGAGCTGCTTCACCGTGGCGTAATCCTGCGTTGCGATTGCTTGCTTAAGGGTAGTGATGTGTTTACGTGACTCTTGTACATAAACATTGATTTCATGCAGGTAGGTTTGCTGGTCACCCCACAACTGGATGCCTTTTTTCAGATCGAAATGCGCCGTTACGGGCGGCGATGGGGTGGTGTCGGTGGCCATTGCCACAGGTTCCAGTTGTAATACACGCTGAATTTCTGCTAGTAATAATGGCAGTTCAATCGGTTTGGAGGCAAAGCCATCCATGCCTGCTTCGGCGGCGGCTACCCGGTCCTGATCAAGCACGCTGGCTGTCAGCGCAATAATCGGCGTTCTGGCCCTGCCGGATTGTTGCTCTAATGCGCGTATATGCATACTGGCGCTGAGGCCGTCCATGACAGGCATTTGGACATCCATCAAAATCACGTCGTACGGCTGGGTTTGCCAGGCGTCGACGACTTCCTGGCCATTGCTGGCCAGTGTGAGTTGATGGCCTTGTTTTTCCAGCACAATGTTTAATAGCCTGCGGTTTTGCTCAATATCATCTGCAGCCAGAATTTTCAGTGCGGGCAAGGTCAATGCTAACGCATTATTTTGTGCTGAGTTTTCTGGCGCGCGGCCTTCTGTGAGCGGCAAAATCACTGAAAAACAGCTGCCGTTGCCAATTTTGCTGCTGGCGGTAATGCGGCCGCCCATTAACTCTACCAATTGTTTGCTAATGGTGGTGCCCAGTCCGGTGCCACCGAAGCGGCGGCTCATTGAAGCATCCGCTTGGGTAAATGGCTCAAAAATCACGTCCAGCCGGTTTGCATCAATGCCGATGCCAGTATCAATGATGTCAAATTGCACTTCGTCTTGCGGTGTCAGGTGCACGTTGAGTTCAACATGACCTTTTTCGGTAAATTTAATAGCATTGCCCAGCAGATTGGTGAGTACCTGGCGAATGCGATGCTCGGCGCCGATATAGTAACCAGCGGTTTCCGGGGCCAAATTCAATTGCAAGTCCAGCTGTTTTTTGCGCGCCTGTAACCAGAGGGATGAGATCAGGCTATCTACCATTTCGCGCATGGAGAAATCCAGCATCTCCAGCTCCAGCATGCCTTTTTCCAGTTTGGCACTGTCTAAAATATCGTTGAGCAAATGCAGCAGAGACTTGGCTGACTGGCTGATGGTGGATAAATAGTTGCGCTGTTCCGGTTGCATGGCGGTATCCAGCAGCAATTCGCTGAAGCCGATAATGGAATTCATCGGTGTGCGAATCTCATGACTCATATTGGCCAGAAACGTACTTTTTGCATTAGCCGCTTGTTCAGCGGTTTCTTTTGCCTGGCGCATTTCCTGTTCCATTTGCTTGCGCTCACTGATGTCCATCATAAACATCAGCACTTTAATCACTTTGCCATCGACATCGCGAATCGGGCTGTATGAGGCGTTGATCCAAACCGTTTTGCCCGCTTTGCCATAACGCAAAAACTCGCCATGCACGAACTCACCCTGGCGCAAGGATGACCATTTTTTCTTGTAGGTGTCGGTCAGGGCAAAATCGGGCGGGCAAAAAATGGAGTGATGGCGGCCTTCGATGTCGTCGGCCTGGTAGCCAAGCAGGTCAAGGAAGTTCTGGTTGGCGGAAATCACAAAGCCATCGATAGTAAATTCGGCCACACTGGTGGAGTAATTGATCGCGTTGACGATGCCTTCGAATTCGGCATTTTTCTGTTTGGACTCGGTGATGTCCAGCAATACGCCATCCATGGCATATGGCATGCCGTCTTTATTTAGCAGCGGGGAAGCGAATGCGGATACCCATTTTTCACTACCGTTGCGATCCGTGATCCTGAACTCCACTTCAAAGCTTTCAAGCTTGGCAATGGCTTTTGCCGCAATCGGGCGCACACGTGCAATATCGTCAGGATGCATCAAGGGCGAAAAGCGTAATTGTCCGCTGAGAAAGTCCTGCGCTGGCCAGCCTGTCATCTGTAGCACGGCGTCGCTGATCAGTTGTATGCTCCAGTCGCCCGCCAGGCTGACGCGAAAGGTCACACCTGGGATATTGTTCATCATCGATTGAATCTGCTGATCTTTTTGTCGCACAGACTCTTCAATAGCTTTGCGCAGGCTGAGGTCGGTGATGAAGCCCACGTATAAGGTTTCATTGGCAAGCTTGACTTCACCAATCGCCAGCCGGATCGGAAAGGTTGAGCCATCTTTGCGCATGGCATCCAGATCGCGGCCTTCGCCCATGATTTTTGCCTGGCCCGTTGCCTGGTAATTTTTCAGGTAATAAAGGTGATTGGAGCTGTCCGGTTCTGGCATCAGCAGGGAAATATTTTTGCCTTTCATTTCTGCTTTGGTCCAGCCGAACAGTTTTTCGACGGCGTCATTGCAGGCGATCATTTCGCCGGTGGTATTGATGGTGACGATACCGTCTACGGCTGTATCCAGAATGGTCGACAAGCGTGTTTCACTGGCCTGTATGGTCGCCAGCATTTGCCGGTAGCGTATCAGGGCGTTAATCGCCGTGGCGATGATGCTGATGAGGATAGTGACCAGCGTAATGCCTAGCGCCATGGTGATGGATTGGTTGTCATCCGGGTTAAAGCCGGGTTTCGCTTCGCCCAGAAAGCGCGCAGACGCCATACCGGTATAGTGCATGGCGGTGATGGCGCTGCCCATGAGTACGCCGCCCAGGATGATGCTCACTTTGGGCGGGATTTTACCTTTCTGGTTTAAAAAGATGCCTGTCCACAGGGACAGCGTGGATAAAGCAACCGCTACCACAACAGACACCAGTACCCATACCAGATCAAACTTGAGCACAGGCTCCATGCGCATGGCGAGCATGCCGATGTAATGCATGGCACCAATGCCTGCACCGACGGCAAATCCGCCTTTGATCAGTTTGCGATAATCAATCTGGTTTTCAGACATCAGGCTCAGGGCATAGTGTGATGCCAGAATGCCTGGCATCATAGAGACCAGGGTCGCATCGGGATAATAGGAAACAGGCGTGCAGATTTGATAGGCCAGCATGCCGATAAAATGCATGGCCCAGATGCCGGCACCTAATGATACTGAGCTGGCTATAATCGAAAACCGGCGTGAAACCACAGACGTCTGTTTTTGTGACAGGCGCGTTAATTGCAGGGCCAGAATAGAGGAGCCGATGGCGACCACGGCCGATAACACCACCAGCCAATCATCATAGCTGCCATAGAGCAGGGCGGTTGGAGAGCCTGCTCTGAAAAAGAAAATACCGTACCAATCCATGCTTGATTTGCCTTGTGAGTCCCTGTTTGACTACTTCCCACGTATAGTCTAGCGGGTACAGCTCTGCAGTAAATGGCGGAATAATTGCAGGTTCGGTGCTTAGTTTTTTAAATTACTGCTCGTTTTGATTGATATTGCGATCAGCCTGATTGAAAAACCCTGCCGAAGCAGGGTTTTTTGGCGCAAAGCAATTCATGCTAGTGCGTGCAAAGCGCGTGGCAAATCAACTGGTAGCAAATGGTCATAAAACCGACGGTGGTGATGACGAAGCTGATGGCGGAAAATACTTTCCACTTGGTTTTGCTCCAGAAGTCCGGGTCAAACGCCGCAATCACAAACACGGTCGGGTTGGTAAAGCCACCAATCGCCACGCAGACACAGGCAAAATAGTGCAACTCAACGCCCGCCGCTTTGGCCGCCCCAAAAAATCCCAGGTTAAACAAGGCCATCAAGGCATAGTCAACGTGGGCGCGTATCATGGTTTTGTAGTCGACCAGAAAATCGCCATCTATGCCTTTGATGGGAAACCAGCGCGCGAATGTCATCAACCATGCTGACAAAATTAAAGCGGTAGTACAGGCCACGGCCCCTATGAGTAAAGCTTCCATTATGATCTCTCCTGAGTTCCTGATTGAAATAAATCCCGTATGTTTTTGTAGTCGGGTGCTGTGATTGTAGACAGGTCTGTCTGTTTGTCAATGGCAGGCAGTTGCAAAACTTTGTTTTACTTGCGTTATCAAGCGTTTTCACGCACAATCCGTCCGTTGCTAGGGGTCTGTACATCCTTGATTTATTCCAGGTTTTGCAGTGAGAGTTACCCTTCGAACCTGATGTGGTTAATACCACCGTAGGGAATGCAAACCTTCACATGCATCCTTACGTCTTTTTCTTTTAAGGATGCCAATGAACGCTATTGATAAAAATATCAAGTTCGTCAACGCTGATGCCAAAGTTGACGAAGCTGCTACCAAACCGTTTGCCAAATCGCGCAAAATCTACGTTGAAGGTTCCCGCCCTGATATCCAGGTGCCATTCCGTGAAATTTCATTGAGTGATACACCGTCCAGTTTTGGCGGTGACACCAATCCACCAGTCGTGGTCTACGACACTTCAGGCCCTTACACTGACCCGACGGTCGAGATTGATATCCGTAATGGTTTGCCAGCACTGCGTGCCCAGTGGATCATGGAGCGTGGCGATGTGGAGCAACTGGATGGCCCGACCTCAGAGTTTGGTCATCAGCGCCTGGTCGATCCACAGTTGGCAGAAATGCGCTTTAACCTGCACCGTAAACCATTGCGGGCAAAGGCTGGCCAAAACGTGAGCCAGATGCACTATGCGCGTAAAGGCATCATTACGCCTGAGATGGAATTTATCGCCATCCGCGAAAACCAGCGCCGTGAAAACATGAGCGAATTGCTGCAAACACAGCATCCTGGTCAGAATTATGGCGCCAGCATTCCAGCCGTGATTACGCCAGAGTTTGTGCGTGACGAAGTGGCCCGTGGCCGCGCCATTATCCCAGCCAACATCAACCACCCGGAAATCGAGCCGATGATTATTGGCCGTAATTTCCTGGTCAAGATTAACGCCAATATCGGTAACTCAGCCCTCGGTTCTTCGATTTCTGAAGAGGTGGAGAAAATGGTATGGGGTACACGTTGGGGCGGCGATACCGTAATGGATCTGTCTACCGGTAAAAACATCCACGAAACCCGTGAGTGGATTATCCGTAACTCACCTGTGCCGATTGGCACTGTGCCTATCTACCAGGCCTTGGAAAAAGTAAACGGCAAAGCCGAAGACCTGACTTGGGAAATCTTCCGCGATACATTGATTGAGCAAGCTGAGCAGGGCGTGGATTATTTCACTATCCATGCGGGTGTACGCCTGGCGTACATTCCGATGACTGCCAAGCGTATGACCGGTATCGTGTCACGCGGCGGTTCGATTATGGCGAAATGGTGTTTGGCGCATCACCAAGAATCCTTCCTGTATACGCACTTCGAAGATATCTGCGAAATCATGAAGCAGTACGATGTGTCTTTCTCACTGGGTGATGGCTTGCGTCCTGGCTCTATCTACGATGCTAACGACGAAGCGCAATTTGCAGAACTCAAAACCTTGGGCGAACTGACGCAAATTGCCTGGAAGCACGATGTGCAATGTATGATCGAAGGCCCAGGCCACGTGCCTATGCACCTGATCAAAGAGAACATGGATCTGCAACTGGAACACTGTGGTGAAGCTCCGTTCTACACCCTGGGCCCATTGACCACTGACATCGCACCTGGCTATGACCACATCACTTCCGGTATCGGCGCGGCCATGATCGGCTGGTACGGCTGTGCGATGCTGTGTTACGTCACCCCGAAAGAGCACTTGGGCTTGCCAGACAAAGAGGACGTACGCGTAGGTATCATTACCTACAAAATTGCTGCGCACGCTGCAGACCTGGCAAAAGGTCACCCAGGCGCACAAATTCGTGACAATGCTTTATCAAAAGCACGTTTCGAATTCCGCTGGGAAGACCAGTTTAACCTCGGCCTGGATCCGGAAAAAGCCAAGGAATTCCACGACGAAACCTTGCCACAAGAGGGCGCTAAACAAGCCCACTTCTGCTCTATGTGCGGCCCACATTTTTGCTCGATGAAGATCACACAAGACGTCCGTGATTATGCGGATAAGCTGGGGGTTGATGAACAAGCCGCCCTGCAAAAAGGTATGCAGGAAAAAGCGATTGAATTCGTGAAAAAAGGGAGCGAGGTTTATCAGAAGGTGTAACCTGTCTGATTAACGCTTAAAAGCCAGCAGCGATGCTGGCTTTTTTTATGGCTATTTGCGACACGTGCCAGACAATATGCGGCCTGTTTTCTGCAAAGTGCCTCGGGCACAACATCAGTCACGGTAACGGTGTTAAGGTTTGTCTATCTATGCCAAAGGGGTGTGCCATGTCGTCTATTCTGGATAATGTGCTGAAAGAATTACCTGCTTATTTGGGTAGTTTTACCCAGATGCTGACGCAGCCAAAGCAACTGGTGCGTGACCATTTGCAGACTGACGATGCCAAAACCAGGCTGGAGCAGTCGATTGCATTCTTGTTACTCTCATTCACTATTGCGGTTGTGCTGGCGGTGGTGTTTCCCGAAATGACCAATCCTGTGCAATTGGCCAGTGATGAAGCTGGCATGGCTGCACATGCGCTGGCGGCGGTACGGTTATTGTTCGAATTATTGGGTTTGTCGGCGCTGGCTTATCTGGCGGCTAAAGTCGCGGGGGTACAAAGTGGTTTTCAGCGCTTTTTCGGGGTGATGTGTGCGGCTTGTGGCGTCATGCTGGTGATACAGGTATTGGCCGCCTCGCTCACCAATATCAGCCTGGCTGACCCGGTCACGGCAAAATCGTGGATCGCGCTGGAAAGAGGTATGGCAGAGCTCAAGCCCTTGCTGGAGCAGGGCGTGCTTTGCGCGACCAATGCCCAGACGGGTGACGTGAGTCCCAATGCGCAGCTGGGCACACAACTACAATCTCAGCTGGCGGCGTTGCAGGCCATTTATTTGCAGGCAACCGACCGGCCCTTGTTTAAGCTGGCGGCCGGACTGCAATTGCTGGCATTGCTTATTCTGCTGATCTGGTCAGGTCGGCTATGGGCGCTGTATCTGCAAGGCCATGCACTCAGTACCGGTAAGGTGGTATTGGCGACGGTATTGCTCGTTGTATTTACTGGTGCAGGCACGCTGGTGTATGAGTTGGTGAATGCCGGGCGCACCATGATGGACTTATACCGGCATTGCGGATGAATTATTTGGCAGGTATTTGCGGCGTTTATTCCCTGATTCTGTCATAGCAACCCGCGTTATAGTCCACCATCTACTCAAGCGGCTAAAGGGCATCCATCATGGCGGACAACCTGCAAAGCAGTATCGTACGAGACTTCCGGCAGACATTGTTGTGGCCGATACAGTTGATGACCGACCAGCAGAGTGCTGGCGAGGTGCATTGCCCCTGGCAACTGCTAAAAGCCGCGCCTGACTCGCCCTGGGTTGAGATACAAGACGAGTTTCTGCAGGCTTCTCCGTATTTGAGCGAAGCACGCTATCAGGAGTTTGTGACGTTTTTGCCGTTTGCCCAGCGCTTTTTGTATGGTGAAGGCAAACATGGTCGTGAGTCTGGTGGCTATGGTGAGTCGCCCATCCATATTTTCACGCGTAGCGATATTCACCAGGTGCGTATTACCCTGCATGGCGAGCCTGAGCCCATCGTCCTGCGGGTGTCTCACGTCGAGTTGTATTTCTTTTTTGATATTGATGTCGCCATGCTGGCATTTGAGGTGACAGGTAAAGATCTGCCATTGAAATCTGCCATGGAGGTGATGTACCGCCTGGGCCGGACTTACCCTAACTATTGGGATGATACGGGCGAAGGCGGTCACTGTGCCCAGTTAATTGAATGGCTGGATCAGCAGGGCCAAGTGCTTGCGCGCTCCGATTATGAAGACAAAGCGCGTTATCTCTCTTATGTGAAAGAAAACCATGTGCCTTGCGTGTCATTGCACTGGCTGGCGTTGCTGCATCCTTTGGTGCCCCATTATTCCGACCAGGCCGGAGCCTTACGCTACCGTGAAATTGAGTACCAGCGCATGCCCTTGATGGCCTACCTGTCGTTTGACGATGTCAGCCAGCTGAGTCGGGGCGACCTGATTCGCCTTGGTCTGGTGTGTCAGCCCTGGCATTCGGAAACCCTGCCATTTACCGAACACTTTTTGCAGGAATTCGAAAAGCATAATTGCTATGACCGCTATTGGGACGAAGCCCGGCAAGACCCGTGGAGTACTACCCGCATCATGTGTACCGGGCAAAACTTTGTCGTGGTCGGCAGTCATCAGCACCGCGTATTTACCAATGAGCGGACCGGTATCAAGCGCCATTACCAGAACCAGTATTTCCTGCTGTTTTTAATCGCACATTTTCAAAAAGCCGCTTTGCTGATGTTGTCAGACCGCATGGTGCAAGCTATTAGCCGCCTCGATATCCAGAGCGAAGACTCGGTGAAAAATTTCCGCAACCGTATTCGTAACGCTACTGCGGTGTTTTTACGCTTTACGCATCGCTATTGGTTTGAAAACGTCTCAGACCAGGCTGTGGCTAAAGACCTGTTTTCACTCATGCTGAAACAACTGGATTCGGTAAGCCTGTTTGAAAAAACCCGCCGCCGCATTATGGACATGGCCGAATATCTGGAAGGCGAGGAAATCAAGCGCCAGGCCGACACCGTCGTCCGCCTGACCGTCGTGACGATTCTGGGCCTGATTGGCACCATGACCACAGGTTTGCTGGGTATGAACCTGATTGACCTTACGCAAGCCAGCACGCTGGAGAAACTGGCTTATTTCTCGGTTGTGTTTATTCCGGTCAGCTTGCTCACGTTTTACACCGTCATTAAATCCAGGCGGCTGTCATTGTTTCTGGATGCGCTTTCCAACGAGGGCGCAGGCTTGCGCTATAAATTGGCCAAGCTGCGCAGTGTCTGGGTCGGTAAGCTGGATGATCGATAAAGCGATGCTCTAAGATGGATGACCATGCTGCCAAGTCCAACAGTTGTTAAAAAGTGAATCTTTGCGCTTAAACACTATCAAACCAAAACCAGCGAAATACTGGCAATATTGATAGGAGAACGACATGAGACGCAGGCTCTATTTTGTTTTACCCAATATTAGAAGTGCGCAAGCCATGATGAATGAGTTGCTGTTGGAACGCATTGATGAAGATCATATTCACTTTCATGCAAAAAATGAGCAGACCCTGGGTAACTTGCCTAAAGCCAACGCTGTGGAAAAATCTGATGTGGTTTACAGTGCGCTGGCGGGGTTTGTGTTTGGTGCCGTGTTCGGGCTGTTTGGCGGCATGCTGGCATATTTGGTGCCCTGGTGGTTTGGTGAGGTCACGTTGATGGTGATCCCGTATTGCATGGTGTTGGGTGCCTTGTCATGTGCTGCCTGGGCAGCGACGGTGGCAACGGCCGCGCCCAGTTACCGGATCAAGTCATATTCTGCCCAAATTGAGCAGGGCAATATCTTGATGATTGTGTCTGTGCCCTTGCGCCGGCTGAGTGAGGTGCGTCAGCGGCTGATGCGGCATCACCCGGAGGCCATGTATAGTGGTGTCTGGCCAGCAGAGCATCGGCTCTTTCCGTAAATATCGACTGATGAAATACAAAAGCCAGCAATGCTGGCTTTTGTATTTAACGGGCTTCTTTTAACCAGATCGGGCTAAGCTCAAAACTACCGCCCTCATGACTGACCAGGATTTGACGGTCCTGGATGGTAAAGCTGATCGTCAGTCCGCGCGCAGCAGCGGCCGCCAATTGCTCAGTCTCGGGCAGGTTAATCACGGTCACATTGTCGTGCTTGAGTACCGCTTTATGGTTCTGATCCCACCACATGTCCGCTGTTCTGCCGCCATAGAGCACTTGCACGACCTGCGCTGACCGACCGCAGGCTTTGCGGATGTCGCGCTCATCAGGCAAGCCCACGCAAATCCAGCGTTCAATCGCCCCAGTCAGGTCTTTTTGCCAGAGGTCGGGTTCATCGTCTTCGCTCAGGCCTTTGCCAAACAGCAGTGTTTCCCCTGCATATAGTGCAAAGGCCAGCAGGCGCACCATCAAGCGTTCATCGGTCTCGGACGGATGTTTGGCCAGCGTGAGATGATGTTGCTGGTAATAGTGCCGATCCATGTCAGCAATATTGACATCGATTTTATAAATAGTGGATTTCAGGGTCATGCGTCAGTGGGCTTGAGCGATAAAAGTAAAAGTGCTGCGAGTATAGCAAACATGCGCGTGCACATGGGGCTGGTGACGTATGTATCTGCCAAGCTACAACAAATTGCTTGCTTCTTTAAGCTGCCCATGTAAAATGAAAATGAAACGTTTTATTTTTATTTTATGCAAGCACTTTCATCCCCTAATCTCCCGGATGCGTCACCAATGAAAACCAAAGTCGGCCGTCCAAAATCAGGCACCGAGCAGGAGCGTCATATCTTGCTGCTGGAGCAGGCGTTAGCACTGTTCATGACAGAGGGCGTGACGCAAACCAGTGTGGCGCATATTGCCTCTGTGTGTGGGGTCTCGACGCGGACCATCTATGAGCGCTTCAGCAATAAATATGAATTACTGATTGCGGCCATGCGGCATATGGTGGAGCAGGATGTGTCTGCCATGGTGAAGGTAGAGGATCTGCCTAACCAGTCATTGCAGCAGGTACTGACCGATATTGGCCGCTTTGCGCTCAACCGCGTGATGGAGCCGCGCATGCTGTCATTTTTCCGTATCGGGATTGCCGAGGCGGCGCATATTCCTGAATTGTCACGTGCGATGAAAACAGTCGGGCCGCAGCGCATCCATCAGATGCTGGCGGATGTGTTCCGTTTTTACGCGACACGCGGTGAGTTACCCGCCCAGGATTTTATGCGAGCGGCGGAGTCATATTGTGAGTTGTTAATTGCAGCGCCGCGAACCAAAGCGTTGTTTGGTGTGCTGGAACCAGACTGGGATGCAGAAGCGCATCTGGCATTTGTGGTGAATTTATTTTTACGTGGATTAGAGGGAATGGAGCCGGGTCATGCAGCGTCATAAACACTGGTATTGGCTGTTGCTGTGTTTGCCGCTGGCGAGTTGCTCGGTGATTGACGAATATATTCGCCCAAAACCAGTGACTGCCGAGCAGTGGCAAGCCCCTTTGCCGCACAGTGGCAGCGTGGCTGCATTAACAGACTGGTGGGCACAATTTAACGACCCGGTGCTCAACCAACTACTAGGTGAGGCGCAAAAAGAAAGTCCTTCGCTGGAGATCGCGCTGGCCAATATCCGTGTGGCGCGCGCCAACGTACTATCCGCACGTGCGCAAGGTATTCCGGATTTAACCAGCACTGGCAGCGTCACCAAGAGCAAAGGCGGTGGCGGTAATGCGGCTTTCCCCTCCAGCACCATAGAAATTGACTCCGTGTCGCTGGATGCCAGTTGGGAGATCGACCTGTTTGGCAAGATGAAAGCGGCCAAGCAGGCGGCCAAAGCGCAACTCGAGTCGAAGAAGATTGCCTGGCATGATGCACGACTCACGTTGGCGGCGGAAGTTGCTAATAACTATGTCAATTATCGTGCTTGCCAAGCCTCCGTGCAGGCGTTGCAGCAGGCTTACGATTCGCGTTATGAGACCGCGCGTTTGACAGGCATTTCAGCCAAGGCAGGATTTTCTGCCCCGTCTGATCTGGCACTGGCAGAGGCAGCCACACGCGCCAGCGAGTCGACGCTGGATGGTCAGCAAGCGGAATGTGATGGTCTAATCAAAGCATTGGTTGAGCTCACTAATCTGCCAGAACCTGCCTTGCGCGATTTACTTGCTAAAGGCAAAGGGATGCCGGAGCCAGTGATGTTTGATGTGAGCGCGTTACCAGCAAATCTGCTGACCCGTCGCCCGGACTTGGTTATCGATGAGCGCAATTTGGCTGAAGCTAGCGCCAATATTGGCGTCTCTAAGGCACAAATGTATCCAAGCCTGAGCCTGACAGGCTCTATTGGTTACCGCCGGACGAATTTTAACGGCACGGTCACGCGGACGGATTCATGGTCTTATGGCCCGACGCTTAAATTGCCGATTTTTGACGGCGGTACGTTGCGGGCAGACCTGGCTGAAGCACGTGCCAATTTCGACAGTTTGCTGGCAACCTACAAACAGGATGTGCGCAGTGCCGTGAAAGAGGTCGAGCAAGCGCTGGTCAATCTGGATAGTGCAACGCGACGAGCGCAGTCTGAGCAAGCCAGTGCGCAGCAATATCAGCAATATTTTAAAGCGGCTGAAATCAACTGGAAGTCTGGCGGCCTGGATTTGCTGTCGCTGGAAGACGCGCGCCGCCAAAAAATTAACGCCGAGCTCAATGTGATTACACAGCAAAAGAATCGGGTATTACAGTGGATCGCCTTGTATAAAGCCTTTGGCGGCGATTGGCTGGAAACACAAAAAACAGTTAAACCTCCACTGAAACCCATGGAGAAAAGGTAAGCATCATGGCAAATAAACTGACAAAAAAAACCAAGTTTCTAATCATTTCAGCGTTGCTGGTCGGCATTAGCGTGTGGTTCTGGCAGCATCCCTTACATCAAGCGGAGCTGGCCGAAAAGCGCGGTAACCGACAGCCAGGCAGTACGGCTGACAATCAACAGGCTGAGCATGGCCAGGCCACCAAAGCTGCACTGAGTGTGGAGCTGACGCGTCCAGCGATTGTGCAATGGCCGATGACATTGGTACTCAATGGCAGTATTTATCCATGGCAGGAGGCGCTCGTCAGTGCAGAAATCGCTGGCTTGCGTATTCAGCAAGTGTTGTCTGACGTGGGTGCGCAGGTCAGCAAGGGGCAATCGCTAGTCTTGTTGGCTGATGATACCGTGAAAGCTGATTTGCAAAAGCAACTGGCCACGGTGGAAAAAGATAAAGCAGCGCTGGCCGAGGCTAAAAGCAATGCGGATCGTGCGCGTGAAATCAAAGACAGCGGGGCATTATCGGCACAAAAAATTAATGAATATATGATTGCCGAACAAACGGCACGCGCGAATCTGGCCTTGTCCGAGGCTGAGTTGGAAAACCAGAAAATCCGCCTGCGTCAAACCAAAGTGGTGGCGCCGGACGATGGTGTGATTTCGTCCCGTTCTGCCAATCTGGGCAATGTGGTGTCTGCGGGCACCGAATTGTTCCGGTTGGTGCGTCAGGGCCGTATTGAGTGGCGGGGCGAAGTGAATGCAGATCAGCAAACGGCCTTGCATGCAGGTCAGGCGGTACGTCTGAATTTGTCGGGCGGTAAAGCGGTGACGGGTAAGGTCCGCCTGATTTCGCCGACGGTCGATAGCAATACGCGCAATGCGCTGGTGTATGTGGACATTCCTAAAGATAGCGCCAAACCTGGCATGTATGTGCAAGGTCAGGTCGATATTGGCCAGCAGCAAGGCATGGCTGTGCCATTGGGGGCAGTGACTTACCGTGATGGGTTTGCCTATGTATTTGAATTAACGGCCGCCGATGCGCAGGGTTTGCGCAAGGTGATTCAGCGCAAAGTGCAAACCGGCCGCACCCGTGGCGAGCAGATTGAGTTGCTGAGTGGCGTGACTGCCGAGGCGTCCTTGGTATTGAGTGGCGGTGCCTTTTTAAATGATGGTGATACGGTCAAAGTCATCACCACGACCAAGCGCGGGGCTTAAGTATGAATTTTTCTGCCTGGTCTATCCGTAACCCGGTACCGGCCATTTTGCTATTTGTGGTACTGAGCTTTCTTGGCCTCAAATCACTTAACCAGTTAGGCAAACAAAACTTCCCTGATATTGAGTTGCCCGTGATCACCGTGGGTGCGACGCTGGAGGGCGCTGCGCCACCGCAACTTGAGACTGAAGTGGCACGCAAGATCGAAGACAAGATTGCGACCATCGGTGGTATTGAGCACATGACCACCACCATCACCGATGGCAGTGTCAGCATCGCGGTGCAATTCACGATTGATACCAACAGTGAAGAAGCATTGAACCTGGTGCGCAATGCGGTCGATAGTGCCCGTTCTGAATTGCCTGCCGCTGTGACGACGCCTACGGTTTCCAAGCTCACCACCTCAGGTAGTGCTATTTTGACCTTTGTCGCTTCGGCTGAGAATATGGACGAAGGCGAGCTGTCGTGGTTTGTTGACAATGAAGTCAGCAAAGCCATGCTGGCGGTGAACGGCGTGGGCAAGATTACGCGTACCGGTGGCGTAGACCGCGAGGTACAGGTGAATCTGGACCCTACCTTGATGGCCGGTTTGGATGTGGATGTCAGCGATGTGTCGGCGCAGCTCAAGCGCGTGCAGCAAGACGCTTCTGGCGGGCGTGGTGATATCGGTGACAATATCCAGTCGGTGCGTACATTGGGCGCGCTACACAGTGCAGACGAGGTGCGCCATCTGGATATTCCGCTTGGTGATGGCCGCCATATCAAGTTGTCGCAAGTAGCCGAGGTGCTTGATACCTATGCCGAGCGCACCACCTATGCCAGTTATGATGGCAAACCGGTCATTCGCTTTGAAATTACGCGCAGCAAAGGCACCAGTGAAGTTACGGTGGCCAAAGATGTACGCGCGGCGCTGGAGAAGTTTGAGCAACTGCATCCGCAGGTGAAGATTATCGAAGCGTTTAACATGGTGAAGCCGGTAGAAGACAACTACGAAGGCTCCATGCACCTGCTGTATGAAGGTGCGCTGCTGGCCATCCTGGTGGTCTGGTGGTTCTTGCGCGATTGGCGCGCCACGATTATTGCCGCCGTGGCCTTGCCGCTGTCTATGATTCCTACGTTTGCGTTTATGCAATATTTGGGCTTTTCGCTCAATGTGTTGACCTTGCTGGCGATGGCCCTGGTGGTCGGGATTTTGGTCGATGACGCCATTGTGGAGATTGAAAATATTGTGCGCCACTTGCGCATGGGTAAAACGCCGTATCAGGCCGCGATGGAAGCCGCCGATGAAATTGGCTTTGCCGTGATTGCAACCACATTTACGCTGGTGGCGATTTTCCTGCCAACGGCGTTTATGGGCGGTATTCCTGGCAAGTTTTTCAAGCAGTTTGGTATCACGGCGGCCATCGCAATTCTTGGCTCATTGGTGGTGGCGCGGTTGTTAACGCCCATGATGTCTGCTTATCTGCTCAAGCCGCATGCAGCTAAAGAGGAAGAAGACTCTTCGTCCATGCGCGTGTATTTGCGTTGGGTGGGCTGGTGTTTGCAGCACCGCAAAACCGTCGTGGCAGGCTTTGTGCTGTTTATTGTCGGCTCGCTGAGCCTGATGCCTTTGCTGCCTAAAGGCTTCGTGCCTTCTTCTGATAGTAGCCAGACCAAGGTTAATATTGAGTTGCAACCGGGCACGCCCCTGGCGCAAACGCGGCAGGTGGTGCAGATGGCCGAACACATCGTCAAGCAGCATCCAGAAGTGAAGGCCGTGTTTAGTGCGGCAGGTTCTGCCAGCACCGGCGGTGGCGGGCCGAATGCTGCGCAAAATACGACTGATGTGCGTAAAGGCAGCCTGGTGATCAGCCTGACGGATCGTAGTGAACGCAAACAAAAGCAATCTGAAATTGAAGCGGACTTGCGTGAGCGGCTGAAAAACCTGCCAGGCGCACGGGTGACCGTAGGCATAGGCGAGTCAGGTGAGAAACTGCAAATTACGCTGGCCAGTGACGATGCCAATGCCCTGACCAGTGCCAGCCAGCAGTTGCAGCAGCAATTGCGCACCTTGAGTGGCGTCGGCAATATTACGTCCAGTGCCAGTTTGCAGCGGCCAGAGGTGCAGATTATTCCTGATGTCGACAAAGCCGCTGAGTTAGGCGTCACTGTGGAATCGATTGCGCAAGTGATACGTGTAGCCACATCGGGCGACTTTACCAATACCATGCCCAAGTTGAATTTACCGCAGCGCCAGGTGCCAATCCGCGTGCGCTTGGGCCCTAGCGTGCGTAGCAGTCTGCAAGAGATCGCGCAGCTACGCGTGCCATCGCGTAATGGCAGCGTCAGTCTGGAAACTGTGGCGACTGTGCGCATGGGCAGCGGCCCGCAGCAAATTGACCGTATGGACCGCATGCGTAATGTCACCTTTGATATTGAGCTGAATAAACGCCAGATTGGTGAAGTGTTGCGCGAAGTGCAGCAACTGCCTGCCATGCAGAACCTGCCGCCGAGCGTGAAACAACTCGAAGCGGGCGATGCCAAGCGCATGAATGAACTGTTCAGCAGTTTTGGCGGCGCTATGATTATCGGTGTGATGTGCATCTATGTGGTGCTGGTGCTGTTGTTTGGCGATTTCTTGCAGCCAGTGACCATTCTGGGCGCGTTGCCGTTGTCATTGGGGGGCGCCTTTTTTGCCCTGCTGGTGACACATAACAGCTTCTCTATGCCGAGCGTGATCGGCTTGTTGATGCTGATGGGCGTCGTCACCAAAAACTCTATCTTGCTGGTGGAATACACCATCATGGCGCGAAAAGAGCGCAAATTGAGTCGATTTGACGCCATTATCGACGGCTGCCATAAACGTGCACGGCCGATTATCATGACGACGATTGCCATGGCGGCCGGTATGATGCCGATTGCGCTGGGTTGGAGTGCAGACCCGAGTTTCCGTTCGCCGATGGCGATTACGGTGATTGGCGGGTTAATTACCTCAACCTTGCTTAGTCTGGTGGTAATTCCGGTGTTGTATACCTATGTGGATGATTTGTTGGGCTGGTTGCGCGGTTTGGGGAGATTGGCGCGGAAGCACGTTTAGTCCCTATTCACTTGCAAGTTAGCTTAAAACCAGACGTGCTGAGAGGTGCGCCTGGTTTTTTATTTATGGGTGGGATCTCGGAGGGAAGGTAATTCTTTGGCGGGTGGATTGATAAGCTGCTTTTCGCCTTTTCGGCGAGTTACTTTTCTTTGCTTGCCCAAAGAACAAGTAACCAAAAGAAAGTGCACCCCAGCTTCCGCTTGTTTCCTGTGCTACTCGGCTTGTCGGGCGTCCATCGAAACTCGCCCTGACAAGCCACACAAGACGTGGCTTGTTGCGGAGCTCAAACAGCCGATGGCCGAGAACTCCCGTCAATCCTGCGTTGCTCGGCGCGGCAGATGGGGACCCCGAACACCTAATGAGCCCCACCATTATTGCCCTTAACAAACCAATCTGTTTTTTTTGAACCGTTCAGATTTCTACAATGTGAGTTTGGCGAGATAAATCCCATCCCATCACGCTGAGTAGCGGAGACAAAATAAGAGGAGAGGGAGCGGCTGTCCGAATCCCGCGGTGGGCTGCGTCGTTTGCAGCCCGCTAGGATGAGTTTCGTGACCGGCTTATTTTGTTGAGCAACGCAAGGAAGCCGTCAGGCCGTGATGGCTGGGTGCCCTCCTCTTTGGTTACTTTCTGAGGGGCAAGCATCAGAAAGTGACTCGCCTAAAGGCGAAAAGGGACGCTTCTTACGAAGAGAGGCGTGTTACAAATAATTAGCTTTTAAGCGCACATTCCACACGCTCAACCACTATTTTTTGTAACTGATCTCTAATCGCGGTACTAAGTGGCTGCACCTCGGAATCCCGCATAGATTCTCCCCAGTGGCTATTCGGAAAATGCCTGTCACTCTCGAATCTAGGCAATACATGCCAATGCATATGCGGCGTTTTGTTGCCCAAACTGGCCAGGTTGATTTTGTCCGGCTGTATCACTTCACGCACGGCAGTTTCCACCGCAAACACCACTTTCATGGTGCGGGCGCGGTCGGCTGGCAGCAGGTCAGTCATTTCTTTGACGTGTGCAAGTAACTCGACGCGGCAATAGGCAGGATAGTCTGCGTCATGCAGTAACACCACGCGGCAGAAATCATCTTGCCACAGTAAGTCCTGCGATGTTGGCAGGCAGAGTGGGCACTGACTCATCAGGAAACTGCCAGCATTCTGTCCAGGGTGAGTTTAGCCAGTTTGGCTTCATGCTCAGGCACTTTGATCTGATTAACCACATTGCCTTCGGCCAGATTTTCCAGGCACCAGGCCAGGTGTTGTGGGTCGATACGTGCCATGGTCGAGCATTCGCAGACGACGTGGCTCATAAATTGCACCAGCTTGTTTTGCGGTTTCATTTCTTCAGCCAGGCGGGTGACCAGATTGAGCTCGGTGCCGACCAGCCATTTGGTGCCTGGTTCGGCTTCGCTCACGGTGCGCAGGATATACTCGGTAGAACCGACATAGTCTGAGTTGATGCAGACTTCAAACGCGGTTTCCGGGTGCGAAATCACTTTGCCATCCGGGTGCTGGGCACGGAACTGGTCGATATTCTGTTTGCGGAACATCTGGTGTACCGAGCAATGACCTTTCCATAACAGGATTTTGGCATCTTTGATTTGTTGCTCGGTCAGGCCACCCATGGGCAGGTCTGGATCCCACACCGGCATTTGCTCCAGTGGAATGCCCATTTTGTAGCCGCTCCAGCGACCCAGGTGCTGGTCGGGGAAAAACAGGATTTTTTCGCGTTGGCTAAAGCCCCATTCGAGGATTTTCGGCGCGTTGGTGCTGGTGCAGACGATGCCACCGTGCTCACCACAAAATGCTTTTAAGTCCGCGGCGGAGTTGATATAGGTGACCGGCGTGATGGTTTCATCAAAGTTGAGCACTTTACTCAGCTCGCGGTAGCTGCGCTCGACCTTGGCCAGGTTGGCCATGTCTGCCATGGAACAACCAGCAGCGAGGTCGGGTAGTACGACAATCTGCTCGGGGCGGCTCAGAATATCAGCGACCTCGGCCATAAAATGCACGCCAAGGAAGACGATGAACTCTGCATCCAGGCTGTCGCAATATTTGGACAGTTTTAAGGAGTCACCAGAGTAATCGGCATGTCGATAGACGCTTTCATGCTGGTAGTGGTGGCCCAGAATTACCAGGCGTTTGCCTAGCTTTTCGCGGGCCGCGAGGATGCGCGCCTGACAATCATCGTCTTTGGCCGCTTGGAATTTATCAAATTGGATGGTGGCTGTTTGCATGCTTTAAGTGTATGGGCCAGGCCCGGTACGAAAAACGTTATTTTACAGCTGATTAGACTGAATCCCAATCATATTAGTGCCTGATAAAACCAGATTATGCTTCTCGCCCAGGCGCCGTAAGGCATCGACATTGGTCCAGCTGAATACTTTTTTGGCTGCTTCGCGCCAATCCAGCCATTCATAGCGTGTATGCTCGTTTGGCGCCAGTGTGACTGCCATGGCGGATGGCAGGCATAATCCAAACAGGTGTTCGGTGTTTTCGGTGACGCCAGGCGCGTAGCGGTGGCGCCAGTGCGGATAGATTTCATAGCTATTGCTAGCCTGCCAATCCTCAAAATCATAAGCCAGTGCATCCAGTCCGGTTTCTTCTTTCACTTCGCGGATGGCCGCCTGGTAGGGTGTTTCGCCTGCTTCTATACTGCCAGTAACCGATTGCCAGAAGCCTGCTTTGTCAGCGCGCTCCAGCAATAACACCTGCAAATCGGGCGTATGGATCAGAATCAGGGCAGAAACCGGGGTCTTGTAATGTTGTGTCATGCAAGTATTGTCTATAAACGCCGTTATATTGTCCATGACGGCATCTAATACTGAAAGTGCTTATTTCGTGTAGTGAAAGATTGTCGTAAGCCGTTCTGAGTATTATGATCAAAAAATAAAGTATCTAAAAATAGGGAATGATCAATGTTGAGGCGTCAGCTAGGCTGGGCATGTATCATGCTGATAGTGAGTGCGCGGTGTTTACTGGCTGCTGATGCCGCATCTACTGGTATCGCAGATCCTATCGTACTAAATCAATTGTCTTTGCGGCAGGCGGAGCAACTGTTTGCGGGGGGCAACCGCGAGTTGCTGGCAGCCAAGCGCGCAGTTGAGGGCGCCGAGGCGGATACCCTGATCGCAGGGCAACGGCCTAACCCGGTCCTGTCGCTAGGACTCTCCAGTGTTAACGTCAATCGTGGCCAGGGTAATATGAACCAGAACGGTTCCAACGGCCTGTGGGACAAAACTTATAACTCCGCGTTGCAAGTTAGTCAGTTGTACGAGCGTGGTAACAAGCGCGAGCTGCGTACTGCCGTGGCCGAAAGTGCGGTGAAGGCTTCCGGCTTCGATTTCAAAGAAACTTATCGCCAGCAAGCCTTGGCGATGGCCACTGCTTATTTTGATCTCAAACTGGCGCAAGACACGTTGCTGATCCAACAGGCGAATGTCGCTTCTTATGATAAAACCTTGCAGGCGGCGCAACTGCGGCTGAAGGCGGGCGATGTGGCTTCGGCTGATGTCGCGCGCATTCGGGTGGATGCCCTGCGCGCCAGCAATGATTTACGGCAGGCAGAGGCCACCTTGCAGAAAGCGCAGGCCTTGTTAGCCTATTTGCTGGGTAAAGATCAGGATGCTGCCAGACTCTATGTATCTGACCCTTGGCCCAGCCTGGTTTCAGACCAGCTGGCAGGGACGGAAAGCAACTGGCTACCGCAACGTTCAGATGTACAAGCCGCTGAGGCGCGCATGGAGCAGGCGCAGCAGGCCAGAAAACTGGCCGAATCCCTCAAAACCAGGGACCTGACCTGGTCGCTGGCTTATCAACACTTCCCGGGACAAGAACCCGGCTCTGCGCCGGATACAGTGGGCGCTTCTGTCAGTATTCCGCTATTTACCAATTATCAATATGAAGGCGAAGCGGCGCGGGCCGAAGTGGATTACACCACTGCCATGGAAGCCAAAGAACAGGTCAGGGCAGCGGCCGTGGCTGAAATGCGTCGTGCCAAAGCAGATTTGCAGGCAGCGGTGGATAAAAATCGTCGCTTTGACCAGAGTATTCTGAGCGAAGCGCAAACAGCGGCCGATGCTGCCGAATTTGCTTATCGGCATGGTGCCATGAGTGTGATGGACCTGCTGGATGCCAGACGTATTTTACGTGCCCTGCAACTGGAAGCCGCCAGTGTAAAAGCGGATTATGCCAAATCACTGTCTGCCTGGCTGGCCGCCACCCGCCAGGCTTTTACTTATCAAGACTAACACACTATGACCACGCCTAACTCTAAGCAAATATTCATGCGGGCCATGCCAAGCAGCGGCTATTTTTTAATGGTCATGCTGGCTGGAGTAATGTTTTCCAGCCAGGCCAGTGCGGCAGACAAAAGTACTGGCAACACACGCGATGCCAATGAAATCGTACTGACTGCAGGGTCGCCACAACTGACCAGCTTAAAGGTCGAGCCGGTGACAGAAATTCCGGTGCCAGTCACCGAGCCTTTGAATGGCAAGATTGTATTGGATGAAAACAGGACGGCGCGTATCTTTTCGCCGGTGGCTGGACGGGCACTGACCATCAAGGCGCAGGTGGGCGACAGCGTGAAAGCCGGGCAGACCTTGCTGGTGATGGACTCACCAGACGTGGGTGGTGCCGTGGCCGATGTGCGCAAAGCGCAGGCAGACATGCAGCTGAAGCAGCAGGCATTGGAGCGTAGCCGTATGCTGGTTGAAGGTGGCGTGTTGGCGAAGAAAGAGGTGGAAGTGGCGCAAGCCGATTGGGCAACTTCCCGCGCAGAGTCGGCGCGTGCAACGGCCCGACTGAAAAATCTCGGGGTTTCAACGGCTGCCAATGATAATTACGCATTACGTTCACCGATTGCAGGCGTGGTGGTTGATCGCAAAATCAATCCTGGCAGTGAAGTGCGGCCAGATGCTGCAGAGCCTTTGTTTATTGTCACCGACCCTGGTCATTTATGGGCCAGCATTGATTTGCCAGAGCGCGACTTAAGCAGAATCTCGCAAGGGCAGAAACTGAGCGTAGAAGTCGATGCCTATCCTGATGAAGTGTTTAGTGGCGAGGTCAAAACCATAGGCGTCATGGTCGACCCGACCACGCGCCGTATCCCCGTGCGTTGTGTGGTGGAGAGCAATGGCAAACTGAAGCCGGAAATGTATGCACGCATCACGCCATTGGATAACAGCCAGCACCGGGTGATTCGCTTGCCCAATAGCGCGCTGATTACAGAAGGCCTGTATAGCTATGTGTTTGTTGAAGAGCGCCCTTTGCATTTTAAAAAACGCAAAGTCACACTCGACCTGCAACGTCGGGAATATGCCACGGTAAAAGACGGTTTGAAGCCGGGTGAACGCGTGGTGGTCGGTGGTGCGATTTTATTGAATTCTGATTTATCAGTGAGTAAATAAAGCATGTTAAAAGGCTTGATCACTTTCTCGCTGCAACAACGCGTCTTCCTGCTGATCGGCGCGGTGGTGCTGACTATTTTTGGCTGGGTTGCTGTTCAGAATCTGCCGATTGAAGCGTTCCCGGATGTAGAGGATGTGCATGTCATTATTGTCACGCAATCCCCCGGCATGGCGCCCGAAGAGGTGGAGCGGGTGGTTTCCTTACCCATAGAGCATGGTATGAGCGGGGTGCCGGGCCTGGCACAAATCCGCTCGGTGTCTATCACGGGTCTGTCGGTTGTCACCTTGACGTTTGCCGAACGCACCGAAGATTATTTTGCCCGGCAACAAGTGCTGGAGCGTTTGCAGGGCGTGAGTCTGCCGACAGGCTTACAGCCCACCCTGGCGCCGTTGACGACGGCGGTGGGTGAAGTCTACCGCTACCTGGTGGAAGCACCCAAAGACATGCCGCAACGTGAAGTGCGCGCGATCCAGGACTGGAAAATTATTCCGCAACTGCGCATGGTGCCTGGCGTGGCAGATATCACCAGCTTTGGCGGTACGGTCAAAGAGTATCAAATCAAGCTGGACCCTTATCGTCTGAAAAAGTTTGCCGTCAGCATTGACCAGGTTAATCAGGCCGTAGGCAACAACAGCAGCAACGTTGGTGGTGGCTTGATGCATCGTGGTGATGAATCGCTGGTGGTGCGTGGCATCGGCCTGTTTCACAGCCTGGATGATATTGCGCAATCGGTGGTAGACACACGTGACGGTAAACCCATCCTGGTGAGTGATCTCGGCCAGGTGGTGATTGGTGACCGGCCGCGTTCTGGCATCGTGTCGTTTAACCAGCAGGATGACATCATTGAAGGCATCGTGCTGATGACCAAGGGCCAAAATGCGGCCAAAGTGATTGAGGCTTTGCGTGCCAAGGTGGAGGTGGTCAATGAGTCACTGCCGGCCGGGGTGAAAGTGGTGCCATTCTATGACCGCACCGGCCTGGTACAACATACGGTACATACGGTGTCAGAAAACCTGATTGTTGGCGCCCTGTTGGTGGTGACGATTCTGGTGGTGTTTCTGCGTAACTGGCGTGCGGCACTGATTGTGGCCTCGGTGATTCCGTTGTCATTGCTGTTTGCCTTTATTGTGATGGATTTGCGTGGTGTGTCTGCTAACCTGATTTCACTGGGGGCGGTGGATTTCGGCATTATTATCGACAGTGCGGTCGTGCTGGTCGAAGCATTGATGGTGCGTCTGGCAGTGGCAGAGGTTGATAAAAATCCGACGCATACCGGCCTGGCCTGGCGTATGCAAACCTTGAAAAGTACGGCCATTGATATGGGGCATCCTATCCTGTTCTCCAAGGCCATCATCATTACCGCGTTTCTGCCTATTTTTACTTTCCAGCGGGTAGAGGGCAAAATCTTTTCGCCCATGGCGTTTACGCTTAGCTTTGCCTTACTGGGCGCCATTATCCTGACCTTAACCCTGGTGCCAGCCTTACTGTCATACACCATGAGTCGCGAAGACATGGCGGAAAAACACAGCGGCTGGATGCACAGGTTGCAGGAGACTTATCGCAATATCCTGCTCAAAAGTAGCCAATCCCGGGCGCTGGTCGTGATTGCTTCAGTCGCGATATTGGTGGTATCTGTGGTATCTGCGCCTATGCTGGGCTCGGAGTTCTTACCCAAGCTGGATGAAGGCAATATCTGGCTCACGGTTGACCTGCCCCCTTCAGCCAGCCTGGAAAAAACCAAGGACGTCGAGCGCGAAATCAGGCGCATTCTCAATAGTTACCAGGAAGTACGGTTAGTGGTTGCGCATGTCGGTCGCCCAGATGATGGCACAGACCCTAAGGGGCCATACCATATGGAAATCCTCGCCGACCTTAAACCACATAGCGAATGGAAGTTTGCCGATAAAGAAGCGCTGATTAAAGACATGTCGCGCCGCATTCACGAGATTCCTGGCGTGCCTACCAATTTTTCCCAAGTGATTCAGGACAGTGTGGAAGAAGCATTGTCCGGGGTAAAAGGTGAGATCGCCGTGAAGATTTTTGGGCCGGATTTGGCGATTCTTGAGCAAAAGGCCGGAGAAGTGGTTGATGCCATGAATACGGTACGCGGCGCAACCGATGTTGCGGCGGTGCGTATTTCCGGCAACTCTGAGCTCGACATTACCTTGAATCGTAATCAGTTGTCGCGCTATGGCTTGATGGTTGGCGATGTGAACAATACGGTACAAACGGCATTGGCAGGCAATCCAGCCAATACTTTTTATGATGGTGACCGCCATTTTGACGTCACATTGCGCTTAGACCGGCCATTCCGGGATTCTGTCGATGACATTGATGAGTTGCCGATTGCCTTGCCTAATGGCGGCGGCAGTATTCCATTGAGCGAGGTGGCCGAGGTGACGATCAAGCAAGGGGCGTCGCGGGTGAGTCGTGAAGCGGGTGCGCGCATTGTGTCGATCAAGGCCAATATTACAGATAGGGACCAGGGCAGCTTCGTGAAAGAGGCGATGCAGACAGTTAAGGCGCAAGTGAAGTTACCGCCAGGTTACACCATGACCTGGGGCGGCCAGTTTGAGAACCAGCAGCGCGCGATGAAGCGGCTGATGGTGATTGTGCCGTTGTCGGTATTACTGATTTTTGTATTGCTGTTCTGGGCGTTTAAGTCGGTGAAAAATGCCTTGCTGGTATTGCTGATGATTCCGTTTACGCTGGTAGGTGGCTTGGCAGGTTTGGCGGTCTCAGGTTTGCACCTGTCTGTGTCTGCGGCGGTTGGCTTTATTGCATTGGCAGGCATCTCGGTGCAAAACGGTGTGATTATGGTCGAGCAGATCAAAAACCTGATGCGTGAAGGACGCAGTGTGACTGAGTCGGTGATCGACGGTGCGGTGGCAAGATTACGCCCCATTTTAATGACGGCGCTGATGGCTGGGCTGGGCCTGATGCCTGCGGCACTTTCGCATGGCATTGGTTCAGAAACGCAGCGGCCTTTTGCGGTGGTGATTGTGGGTGGGTTGATTACCGCCACTTTGTTCACCTTGTTATTGCTGCCCTTGTTGTTCCCGTTGTTCTCAGATGTACGCCGTCGTAAATCGTAATGGGTGATCTGGTTTTAGAAAACCAATATGGTGGTTTATTTCAGCCGACTGCGATTGCAGTTCAATCTATGAAAAAATTAATTGATTAATAATCAATGGCTTGTGGTTTTCGGGGAGTTGGCACGTTATATGCAGTTAGAGAGATAGTCACTCAGCTTGCAGGTTGGGCGACCTTGTAATCTCCAAAATGTAAGTATTGAAGCAAACTGCATATAACCACAACAATGAGCAATCGTTCCCCGATTATCCTTTCCCGAGGATATTGCTTGCCCCAAGCTTTCGAGCTTGGGTTTTTTTTGCCCAGAATGGTGTTTGATGAAATCCGCTTGATTAAGCCTGATTGCGCTTTTCGGCGTTGACCAGGTTTTTTGGTAACTGGAAAACGACGTTTTCAACCACGCCTTGTAGTTCTTCAACGTGGGCCGCGCCCATGTTTTGCAACGCAGCAATCACTTCCTTCACTAGCACTTCTGGCGCAGAGGCGCCCGCCGAGATACCGATCTTACGTTTGCCTTGTAACCATGCGGCTTGCAAATGGCTGGCGTTGTCGACCATATAGGCTTCTACGCCCTGGTTTTTCGCGACTTCGCGTAGACGGTTGGAATTTGAGCTATTGGGTGAACCGACAATAATCACCAGGTCACAGTCTTTGGCCATGACTTTGACTGCGTCTTGCCGGTTTTGCGTGGCATAGCAAATGTCATCGCTCTTGGGTGCTTTAATCGTTGGGAAGCGCACTTTCAAGGCATTGATCACCTGCGTAGCATCATCGACGGACAATGTGGTTTGCGTCACATAGGCCAGTTTGTCCGGGTCTGTCACTTGCAGTGCGGCCACATCCTCAGGTGTTTCCACCAGGTGCATGCCTGCTTCAGACTGACCCATGGTGCCTTCTACTTCTGGATGGCCCTTGTGGCCGATCATGATGATTTCCATGCCATCTTTGCGCATCTTTGCCACTTCAATATGTACCTTGGTCACCAGCGGGCAGGTGGCGTCAAATGCCGTCAGGCCACGTGACTCTGCCTCTGCGCGCACGGCTTTAGACACGCCATGGGCGCTGAAAATGACGATACTGCCTGCCGGAATTTTTTCCAGCTCATCGACAAAAATTGCGCCTTTGTCACGCAACTGGCCAACGACAAATTTGTTGTGCACCACTTCATTGCGTACATAGATCGGTGCACCGAACTTTTCCAGCGCTTGCTCGACAATGATGATGGCACGGTCTACCCCGGCGCAAAAGCCGCGCGGATTAGCCAGTACAATATTGGGTGTCACTTCTGTTTGCATAATGAATTCCGTCATAGGATGCTGCATTCTGCGCCTGCCAATACCAAGGTCAACCACAAGGTCTGGCAGGCATCAGGTATAATCTGCATTTTTGTTGCTCGTTGAAGCCCATGTTATGAAAAACACTGCTACCTTGCTGATTACCTGCCCGGATACCAAAGGGATTGTGGCGGCGATTGCGCAATTTTTGTATGAGCACAATGCCAATATTTTACACGCAGACCAGCATCAGGATGCGGAAAATAATCTGTTTTTGATGCGCGTGGAGTGGGACCTGACCAATTTCAATGTCGCCGTGGCTGACTTTGAGCAGGCGTTTGGCCCGATTGCCCTGCGTTTTGACATGACCTGGCAGCTCAAACTGTCCGAGCAAAAAACACGTACGGCGATCATGGTGTCGCAATATGACCACTGCCTGGTTGATTTGCTGCACCGCCACCATAGTGGCGAGCTGGCTTGCGATATTCCCTTGATTATCAGCAACCATAGAGACACCGAGAAGCTGGCACAGTTTTACGGCATTGATTTCCACTATCTGCCGATGAGTAAGGAAACCAAAGCCGAGGTTGAGGCTCAGCAATTTGCGCTGTTTGATCAATATGGCATCGATTTGATCGTGCTGGCACGCTATATGCAGATTTTGTCACCGGATTTTGTCGCACGTTATCCGCAAAAAATCATCAATATTCACCACTCATTCCTGCCAGCTTTTATCGGCGCGCGCCCTTACCACCGTGCCTTTGAGCGTGGTGTGAAGTTGATTGGTGCCACCAGCCACTATGTCACTGAGGTGCTGGATGAAGGCCCGATTATCGAGCAGGATCTGGCGCGGATTTCTCACCGTGACCAGGTTGAAGATTTAATCCAGAAAGGCCGCGACCTGGAACGGGTGGTGCTGTCCAAGGCCGTGCGCTGGCATATCGAGCATCGTATTCTGCTCTACGCGAACAAGACAGTGATTTTTGATTAAACTGTTTCACCCAATAAAAAAACCGAAGCTTTGAGGCTTCGGTTTTTTTATTGGCCATAGGGAGGCTTACGGCAGCGTACGTTCCAGTTTAAACAGGTCTGCAATTTGCTCGCGTTCGCGGATCACATGCACCTGGTCACCATCCACCAAGACTTCTGCCGCACGGGCACGCGTGTTGTAGTTGCTGGCCATGCTCATGCCATAGGCGCCAGCAGAATGAATCGCTAGGTAATCGCCTTCCTCAATTGACAATGTGCGGTCATGACCTAAAAAGTCACCGCTTTCACACACCGGGCCGACAATTTCATACACTTGCGCGGTAGCCGTTGATGGCGCAATGGTGGTGATGTTGTGGAATGCGTCATACAGGGCAGGGCGCATCAGGTCATTCATGGCCGCATCGACAATGGCGAAGTTTTTCGATTCGCCCGGTTTGAGGTACTCGACCTTGGTCAGCAATACACCGGCATTGCCGACCAGTGCGCGGCCTGGTTCAAACAGCACTTTCACGTTTCTGCCCGCCAGTTTTTGCAAAATAGCAGCCGTGTAAGCAGCAAAGTCTGGCGGAGTTTCATCACTGTAGGTAATGCCGACGCCGCCGCCCACATCAATATGCTGGATATGAATACCTTTGGCAGCTAATGCGTCTACCAGGCCAAGTACTTTATCCAGTGCATCCAGAAAAGGCGACAGCTCGGTAATTTGCGAACCAATATGGCAATCCACGCCGTGCACTTCGATGTTAGGCAGTTGCGCCGCCTTTTCATACAGGTTCAGTGCATCTTCAAACGCCACGCCAAACTTGTTGTTTTTGAGACCGGTAGAAATATAAGGGTGCGTTTTGGCATCTACGTTGGGATTCACGCGTAGAGAAACCGGGGCTTGTTTACCCAGGCTGGCAGCTACTTGCTGGATGCGGTCCAGTTCATTGACTGACTCTACGTTAAAGCACAGTATGCCCGCTTCGAGCGCGGCTTTAATTTCAGCATGTGATTTTCCCACCCCTGAGAACACGACTTTTTTCGGGTCGCCACCTGCAGCAAGCACGCGCGCCAATTCGCCGCCAGACACAATATCAAACCCAGCGCCTAATCTGGCGAACAGATTCAGAATGGCCAGGCTGGGGTTGGCTTTCACTGCGAAGCAAATCAAATGGTCATGGCCGACCAGGCCAGCCTGAAAGCGTTCAAAGGCTTGCGTTAATGCTGCACGCGAATAGACGTAAGTAGGCGTTTTATGTGCCAGGGCGATCTCACGCAGAGCCACATGTTCAGCATGTAGCCAGCCCTGTTGAGTAGAAAAAGGTTGGGTTGAAAGCGCGGTCACGATGAAGACTTATCTTGTTGAGGGGTTTGAGGATATTGGCGTTCAGGAATATACAAATCCCCTTTGAGACCACAGGCGCTCAGTTGAGCCAACAATAAGGCAACAGCCAGTAATCTTGTCCAGAAGGAAAGCATGATCCACCGTCCAATATAAATAGTGCGCCATTTTACCATTAAACCGTCAGTGGCTCATGTGGCTGCACCGCCACTTGACCGTTTGTCGGGCAATCTCAACCACTGGTCGGCTGCTGCTGGACATGACAGCCTGCTGTTTGCATGATAAGGCTATCTTAAAAGGGGTTTGATCATGAAGCGCCCAAATCAATATGGTTTTAGCCTGATAGAAATGATGATTGTGGTAGCGATTATTGGCTTACTGGCCAGTATTGCCGTGCCAGGGTATCAGGACTATGTGAAAAGTGGCAACGCCGCAGAGGCCCCCGCCAATCTGGCTAATTGCCGGGTGCAGGCTGAGCAGTTTTTCCAGGATAACTTCACTTATGCGGGGTTCGTTTGTGTGCCTAGCGATGCCAAGTCTTTCGATTACAGCATTGATAACCAGTCGGCGACTACCTACACTTTGCGAGCCATTGGCCGAGCTTCCAATAACATGGGTGCCTTCGAGTTCACGGTCAATCAGGATAATGCCAAAACCTCCAAGTTTGATGGCACAGTGGGCAGTTCTTGCTGGCTGACTTCATCTTCAGGGTCTTGCTAACAGATGCGTCAGCAAGGATTTACATTGGTGGAGCTGGTGGTGGCCATGGCGGTGTTGATCTCGTTGGCTACCATTGCGATTCCGGCCTTCCAGACGTCGATTGGCAACGCCCAGATTCGTACGGTGGCGGAGTCTATCCATAGTGGTTTACAGCAAGCGAGGATGGAGGCGATCAAGCGTAATGCCAGGGTCAAATTTATCCTGCAAACCAATAGTGCCTGGCAGATTGGTTGTGTCACTGTGGTCACGGGCTGTCCGGCGCTGATTACGCAAAGAAGTGCCACGGAAGGGTCTTCTACAAATACAGCGGTGTCGGCAGATAATGATACTGCGGTATTTAGCAGTTTTGGTACGCGTGACCCGGCGACGGCCGTGGGGCTGACGGTGGTCAATGTCACCAATACGCAAGTCAAGAATGAAGAGCGCAGGGCTTTGCGCGTGCTACTGGCAGCCGGGGGCAATGCCAGGGTATGTGATCCGGCCGTGTCGGGTGCAGGGGATCCTAGAGCATGTTAATTCTTTCACGACAAAAGCGTTCTTTTGCCATACGTTTGCAGCAGGGCTCGGTGCTGATTGAGTCTATGGTAGCGCTGGTGATTTTTAGTATGGGCGTGCTGGCACTGGTGGGTTTGCAAAGCGCCATGATTAAGAACAGCAGTGATAATCGCTACCGCGCGGAGGCACAACTGATCGCACAAACACACATCGCCAACATGATGGCTTTTGGTGGAGATGCGGCAAACTATATTACCCAGGTGGATAAGACCAAAATCAAATCCCAGTTGCCGAATGGTACGCTGACTTTCTCGGCACTGACCAACACCATGGTGACGGTGACAGTTGGCTGGCAAGTGCCTGGCGGTAACCGTCATCAGGTCAATGCGTCCAGTTATTTGTTTGATGTGATGCCGTGATGAATACATCTATGCGCATGTTTTCACGTTTACGCAGCCAGCGTTTCCAGACGGGCTTGAGCCTGGTGGAGTTGCTGGTGGGTATTTTGATTGGTCTGGTGGCGACTCTTGCCATCAGTAACCTGTTTAGTGGCTTCGAAGCTCGCAAACGCATGATTGCAGGGGGGGCTGATGCGCAATCAAGCGGCGTGCTGGCCATGTATTACATGCAGCGCGACGCGCAGAATGCGGGTTATGGCCTGCCTTTGTATAACAGTAGTGACCCATCTCCTTTGTTGTGCCCGATCAACACCTCGATTAACCAGGGCGGAGTGATTATTAACTTGTCGCCAGTGGTGATTGTAGACGGCGGCACAGGCAGCGACATTGTGCGCATCCGCTATGGCAACCCGGCCAGTGGTGGTGCATCCTTGCGCGCCACGGGGACCATGACAGCGCCTACTTTGGATGGACGCCTGATTGGTTGCCAGGAGAATGATGTGGTGCTGTTTCATCAAACACCGACCAATCCGAATTGCAGTCTTGGACGGTTGGAATCATTACGTGCTGACCGCACGATCAATACTTTGTCTGAGATTAATACTCCGCCCACGGCCAGCCCGGTGAGCATTTTAAATGGTGCAGACTGGGTACGCTTTTCCTGTCTGGGCGCATGGAATCAGTATGAGTATACGGTGAATGCAGCGCTAGAGCTCACGCGTACGGGTGGGACGCCTGGCACTAACCCGTTTCCGAATAGCGCGGCGGTACCCGTCGCCAGTGATATTGTGGCCTTGCAGGCACAATACGGGATCACGGAGACCATAGACCCCACGGCGACCACCACCACCGCTGCCGCTTATTTGAACCGGGTTGATCGATGGGTTGATGCCACGGGTACTTTTGGGCCGACGATGGCGCTCATGGACCGTAACCGTATCCGTGCGATCCGCATTGCAGTGATCGCCAGGGACGGCAATTTGCAAAGAAGCAATGTGAGCCAGACATGTAACGGTGCCGCAGCAGGCGTGAGCAGAGTGTGCATCTGGCAGGCGGATGCCAATCCTGCCGGTGTTGACTTAAGTGGCGTACCCAACTGGCAGCGCTACCGCTACCGTAGCTTTGAAGCCACTATCCCGCTCAGAAACATTATTTGGAACCGCGATGCGCTATAGCCTTTTATTGTCCCGAGTGGCACGCAGGCCTTTGGTTCGCCAAACCGGTATCGTGCTGTTTTTTGCCTTGCTGGCACTTGCTGTAATGTCGATTGCGGCGGTGGCCCTGATACGCAGTGTGGATACCAATGCCTTGCTTTCAGGCAATATGGTGTTCCGCCAATCGGCCAGTACGGCCTCAAATGTGGCGTTGGAAGGCATTGCACAGAGTATCGCTAAAAACGTATCGCTGTCGGTCAGTACGGCGCACCATCCTGGGTTGGGGTATTACGCCAATTGTAGCCAGTTTGATACCCGGCCTGATGCGCTAGTGTGTGATGGCAACCAGTTGACGACGATGGCGTGGAATAACGGCAATAGCAGCCTTGCCCCCAGCCAGACCGATGGTAATGATGAAATCCGCGACGGTGTAGACCGCCAGGGGAATGAAATCCGTTATGTTGTAGAGCGCATGTGTAATTACAGTGATGCTGAAATTGCTGATGGTGCTGCGTTAAGTGATGCCTCCCGTTGCATGATGGCCAGCTCCCCCAGCAATGGCGAAAACTGCTCTCATAATATTACAAATCTTGAGCTGTTCAAGCGCTGTATCGCCAGTTCGGATTCACCGTTATACCGGGTCACCTTGCGTATCGCAGGACCCAAAAACACCGTCACTTTTTTGCAAACGTTTATCTCCAACTAAATGGGTGGAACGATGAAAAGCCAACATTGGATCAAAAAAATTTTCTGGCTGGGCGCATTGCTACCAGGGCTTGTGCAAGCTGAATTTCTGGATCTGGCGACCATGCCGTTGCAAACCTCCGGCAGTTCGGATGTCAAACCAAACCTCATGTTTGTGCTGGATAACTCGGGCAGTATGGGCTGGGATTATGCGCCTGACTGGTCCAACTCTTCTTCACCATGGTTGTTTGATAATGCGGATTACAACACGCAGTACTACAATCCAGAGGTGCAATATAGCCCGCCGTTGACATACCTGGCCGCCAGTATGGCCAATCAGACTAATTTTGCGGCGGTGCCGAATGAGGTGAATGATCTGGGCGGTGGCAAAAACGGGACCACTGATATCCGCTCGATGGCGACTTACTATGCGTTTATCCCAGGAGAGTTCTGCTCCACGCCTAGCCTGACCAGTTGCGTGATCTCGAAAGAGGCAACGGGAAGCTATATTTATCCGTCCAATATCCGCTGGTGTAACACCAGCACGGCTGCAACCAGACGCAGTTTGACCGGCTCCATGTATTGCCAGAAGATCCGCAATGCCAGCAGTACCGTGAATGACGGCAATACCTATACCAATTTGCGCAGGCCTATCTCCACCTATACCCTGACGCTGAACAAGACCAGTAATAATGCGTCCATACAAAGCATAAAAATCAATAATATTGAGCTTTTATCCACTACCGTCTCAGTCAACAACTCATATAACAGCAGCCAGTTTGCCAGTGAGGTGCGCAATAATATGTGCCGTACCAGTCTGTCGGGCAATTGCAACCTGAGCGGTAATACGGTCAATATCAGCAGCAATGTGCTGACGATTATTACGCCTGCTGGTGAGCCAGTGAACACCGCCGCCCCGATTCAAGTCACCATGACAGGTGGCAATTACACGGCTCAACTGACGACTAATACCACCACTGACATTCCCGGCAGCATGGTCTACGTCAAGATTTCAAGTGATGTCCCTTATACAGCCCCAGGAAAAACGACCAAAGGGCTGGATAGGTTGGATTGTACCGGCACTACTTGTACGCTTACCGAGGAGATGACCAACTTTGCTAACTGGTGGGCGTATTACCGTACACGTATGCAGTCGATGAAAACGGCAGCCAGCCAGGCATTCAAGGCGCTGGATTCCCGTTATCGCGTTGGTTTGGTCACCATTAATAGTCCGAGTTCCAACTATCTGGCACTGGCACCGTTTAATGCTAGCCAGAAGCAATCCTGGTACCAGAAACTGTTTGCGGTGTCTGCCAGTGGCGGCACCCCGTTGCGTACGGCGCTATCCAGCGTAGGGCGGCATTTTGCTGGTAAAAAAACATTGGGCAATGATGACCCTATGCAATATGCCTGTCAGTCTAATTTCACCTTGCTGACCACGGATGGTTACTGGAACGACAGTAGCAATCCAACCCGTATCAATAGTACAGCCATCGGTGACCAGGACGGTAGCAGTCCACGGCCGCAGTTCGACAGTAGCGCTAAGTCCAACACGCTGGCGGATACGGCCAAGTATTTTTATGATACGGATATCCGGGATAATACGTTCTCGAATTGTACCGGTGGCTTAGGCTCTTCTGTGTGTGGTACAACCAATGATTATCCAAAACAGAATATGGTGACCATGACCTTGGGCCTGGGCATTGACGGCACATTGGTTTACACCGAGGACTACAAAACGCGGACCTCCGGCGATTACAAGGATATTTCTTCCAATGCAAAAAACTGGCCGGACCCAACCCTCAATGAGGATGGCACCCGTATTGATGACTTATGGCATGCGGCAGTGAACGCAGGCGGCACCTATTACAGTGCCAGCAACCCCAAGTTGTTACGTGAGTCATTAGCGAAGGGCTTGTCCGAGATCAAGTCTATCCAGGGCGCCAGTGCCGCCGCTGCCGCCAGTAGCCTGGCGCCGACCAATGGGGATAACTTCCAGTATGTGGCCAGTTACCAGTCCGTGAAGTGGACAGGCAATCTGGAGGCACGCACGGTCAACACGACCTCTTTGCAAACGTCAGAAAGCGCCGTATGGTGCGTTGAGAATGTGGCCGCAGAAACATGTACCTCACCTGCAACGGCGGCTAGCCAGGACGGTAAGCTGTATTGTAAAACGACTAACTCTGATCAGACTGCGTGCGGGAATGCAGGGGGCGCATTAGGTTCTGCCATTGGCATGAGTGAGCCTGCCTCGTGTTATGTGGCGATTGCAAGCAGTTGTACTGGCAAGTTACAGAATCAGCTGGGTGCAAACCGTCAAATATTCTTTAATGCCAATAATGCAATGGTATTGTTTACGGCAGATAACTTACCTGTGCAGCATCGCACTACGCTGGAAAATGGGTATAAAGCGTTGAGCCAGATGCAGGGCTTGCCTGCCAGTGACCTGCGGATGACTGAACCTAATAAAGCCGGCAAGTTGGTGGATTATCTCCGAGGGAATAAGACTTACGAAGATACCTCATCTAATCCGGTTGCAGATAATCGCTGGTTCCGTGAGCGGTTAGCAACGCTGGGGGATATCTCACAGTCACGCCCCGCTTATTTCAAAGCCTCTAATGTGGATTATCTGGATGCCGGTTATAAAGCCTATAAGGCATCAAGAAAAGCCTTGCAAAGTGGAACGGTCTATGTGGGCGCCAATGATGGTATGTTACATGCCTTCAACGCCGATAACGGTAATGAGCTGTGGGCATTTATCCCCACCCCGGTGATTGCCAACCTGGCCAATCTGGCCGATAAAGAGTATGGCTCCAATTACCATACCAATTACGTGAATGGCAGCCCGGTGGTCACCGATGTTTGTATCTCCGGCTGCAGTGGCGATAGCGCTATTTGGCGCACTATCCTGGTTTCTGGGTTAAATGGCGGCGGGCGTGGCTATTTTGCCATTGATGTGACGAACCCCGGTAGCCCCGTGTTGCTGTGGGAGTTTTATGCACAGACCACCGGCGCGAATAATAATCTGGGGTATACCTTTGGTAACCCGCTGGTGACTAAAATGCAGGATGGCCGCTGGGTAGTGCTGGTGACTTCGGGCTATAACAATGGCACCAATGCGCGTAAATTGAATGATGGTACATTGGTCGCTAACACGCCAACCGGGAATGGCGGCGGTTACCTGTATGTGCTCGATGCCAATACCGGCAGCGTGTTGAAAACTCTCTCTACCGGTGAAGGCAGTGCTGGCGAGCCTAGTGGCCTATCAAGAATCTCGGCCTATGCTGACCAGATGTTCGAAAATAACATGGCCTTGAATGTGTATGGTGGTGATTTAAATGGCAACATCTGGCGCTTTAACATCAACACCAATGCAGTGACTAAAATTGCGACCTTACGTGATGGCGGCGGTAATGTGCAAAAAATCACTACCCAACCAGAGTTGGGTAAGGTCGACAATAACAAGGTGGTCATGGTGGGGACAGGGAAGTTTCTCGAACCGGCTGATTTGACAAACACCCCACAAAACTCTGCATACACGTTTAAAGATAACGGGCAAACCACGGCGATCGGGCGTGCGCAACTGACGACGCAATCGCTGAGTGGTGATCGTGTCGTGACCTCGAGTGGGACGGTCAATTTTGATACCGGCTATGGCTGGGTGCTGGATTTCCCGGCGGGTGAGCGCGTTAACCTCGATCCACTGTTGTTAAATGGTGCACTCATGATGCCAACCATGGTGCCCAGCAGCGAGGCCTGTAATGGCGCAGGGTATGGCTGGTTTAACTTCTTTAACTACAAAAAAGGCGGCTCTTTGCTAACCAGTGGCATCGTTTCCGAGCGCATGACTACCCCGGCGGTGGGCTTCAATATCGTTTATGACGGTAATGGCGTGCCACATGTGGTGGTGACGGGCAGTAATGACCCAACACCGCAGCAACTGAGTCTGGACGACCAAGTGTTTGGCCTCTCGGCGACGAGCAGGTCGACTGAGATTTTCAAGCAGAAGAACAATGGCAGCTATGGCACCAAGCAAAGCTGGCATGAGTTGATTCAGTAAGAGTGACACCATTAAAAAAGCCCCTAACGGGGCTTTTTTGTTACCTGCGGCTTATTTCACCCGTTGTGCAAACACATACAAAATCAGGCAAATCGCTACAACAACGCCAATCAGGGTATAGATGCCTACCGCGCCTAAAAACATGGTTGCCTCCAGTGATGGTGATGGTCGAAGGTTTATTTTAGGCAAACACCGGGGGTGTGTCTAGGCATGCCTGAAACGCGTGCCCAGAGGGGGATGTTGCAGAGGTCGTGCGTGAATTTGGTACAGATTAGCCACGGCTGTGTGCCGGGCAACAATGCTTGGTGCTATACCACTTCCAGGGAGAGTTCTGCAGGTTTGTAGATTGCTTGAATATTATTGTCAGCCACAATATCTTCAGCCAGGTACATAATATCCTGTGCAGTCATCAGCTCAGGCATGCTGGCGGTGTAGGTCAGTGGCTCATCTTGCCATTCGCTCATGATTCTTCCTTTATTTGCTGGTATGTATAACTGTATTAACGTCATGCTTGGTCCATTCTTAAGTCGGGCATTCTGGTTTATGGCGGTTTTCCATATCACCATCGATTAAAACTATGTTAACCAGGCTGTGTGAAGATTTCGTGAAGTGAATGCATTGTTTAGATGACAGTGACCTTGCTATTCATCGGTCATGAAATGGCGCACAATAAAAGGATTGAAAGCGAGGGTTGCGAATGAAGACTTCAAGTGTGTTCGCTGTATTGGGGATTTTGTTGCTGGGATATACAGCGTTCTGGTACTGGCAATCGCTGACGGAGGTTGAGCCCAGTGGCCAGCAGAGTGAGGTTGCGCAAGCGATTAATCAGTGTGACCTGATTGCCAGCAAGGCTGCGGCTGAGTTGCCTGAGGTGTTGCCGTTTCAAAAGCTGGAGAAAGCGGCCAGGCAATCACGGGTGCTAGATCGCTGCATGCAGGATCGTGGCTATGCGCAGAATCCGGCCTGGGTGACTCAAGCCAATCAGCAAGCGCCGCGTATCGCACATGAGCAGGGCATTTCTGAGGCTGAGGCTTATGAAACGCTACGGCGGCAGGCTATGTTAAAGGCGCAGCCTGGCGTGGCTGGCTATTGGCGTAAACCTGCTTGAGTGATTAGCGTTTTTGGCCGAGATAATCGGTTTTGCCAAGCGGTACACCGAGGTGGCGCAAAATGTTATAAGCCGTGGTGGTGTGAAAATAGACGTTGGGAATGACCCATTTTTGCAGGTAGTCCAACCCGGTAAATGTCAGGTCCACTTTGCGGATCGTCAGCACGATTTCTTTGCTGTCAGCCCCCTCCAGCTGTTCTGGTTGGATTTGTGCCAGAAAATCTATGGTTTTATCGATTCTGGCGTACAGCATGTCAAAGCTGGTTTCATCATCGGCATATTGCGGAATTTCCAATCCGGCCAGTCTAGCGCCTGCACCTTTACTCATGTCGCTTACCAATTGCACTTGTCTGGTGAGCGGATACATATCGATGGCTAAACGGCTGTTCAGCAGCACTTCAGGCGCTACTTTCTTCTGCTCAGCATACAATTCACCTTGTTGCAGGATGTGTTTCAGGTTTTGCAATGTGCGCAGCAATGGCGCGATACTGACATCATATAAATGCATGGCGTAATCCTCTTAATAGTCATAACGCCGATATTGTAACGCTTCTGCAATGTGCGCATCACTCATGTGTTCTGCACCGGCCAGATCAGCGATAGTCCTGCCAACTTTGAGAATGCGGTGATAACTACGGGCGGATAATGAGAACTTGTGCATGGCAGTTTGTAACAGGTGGCTGGCTTGTTCACCGAGCTGGCAAACATCCGCAATCTCCAGCGGGCCTAGCATCGCGTTGGGCTTTTGCTGGCGTTGCATTTGCTGTTGTCTTGCCAGCGTCACGCGGGCGCACATACTGGCGCTGCTTTCACTAGACTGGTGCTGGCTCAACTCCTCTGATTTAAGGGCCGGGACATCTATATTCATGTCAATGCGGTCAAGCAAGGGGCCGGAAAGCTTGTTTTTGTAACGTAAGATTTGTTCTGGTGTGCAACGGCAGCGCTGGTTGTAATGCCCGAAATAGCCGCATGGGCAGGGATTCATCGCGGCAATCAACTGAAATTGTGCCGGAAAAGTGGCTTGCCTGGCGGCGCGTGAAATGGTGATGCTGCCATTTTCGAGCGGCTCGCGTAATACCTCCAGCACTTTGCGGTCAAACTCCGGCATTTTGCTTTTTACCATGCTTTACAATAAATGTAGTCCATATCTTGATAAGCCACTACTTTTTTGTTGTATGCGAATTAACTGGAAACTCCTGAATGCGGTCGACAGTAATCCGGATCAGCTCGTGATGGAAGATAAAACTTACTGATTTTCTCTGCCAACGCTCTCTTAAAGGTCAATTTTAGCGTGCTTATTTTCTTCGGTAACCATTGATATCAACATGGCGAGATCTGTTTGATCAGTGTTTATTTGTTGATCTTCTGAAGACTCATTAAACAAACTTGAAATTAATTTGAGCTCCAGATCTTGTGGGGATAATCGGGCTATTGCCGCCAATTGATCGGCAGTTGGCAGGCCGTGATCAGAAGAGTATGCAATTTTTAACGAATTTCTTAAGCTAATGAGTACTAACTGAATCAACGCTTCAATAGATGTTGTACCAGTGATTGTCATGAGCGCATTAGCTGTTTCCAAGCTAACTGAGGTCTCAGTGTCGCTTTCAAAATGTATAGTTATTTGCGTAGAGTGCGCTTTCATGTGAATCTGCATTCAAGGGTCACTTGTTCGACAACAGCGCATACCACTTTAATACGCCTGAGACCCGGGTGGACTTTTTCTGTTACGATGATCATGCCTGCAGCTTGCATAGCATCAATATCGCGCTTTACAGTGCTTCTATTTCGCTTAAGTCTTTTTGCTAGAGCAGTAATTGACCCAGGTTCTTTCTTGATAGCTCTGAATAAATTTAATCTTGCACCGGAAATTAGTTTTATAAGGTCACTTGGATCTTCAAACGTTAGAATTAGTTTACTGGGGGCTGGCTTACTTGCATCTAACGCTCTAGAAATGAGAACCCCTCTTTTGAAAAAGTCTGCATCAGATCCAGTTTTGATTGGGACTTTCTTCATTTTTGTTCCCTTAAGGCGTGTAGAAGATTGAGCGCACTAATAACCACTTAGCTGAACTTTAAGATTGTATCGAATTTAAGATTTAGTAAATCTCCACCAAACCCACCAAGATCGTAATCTAAAAACTTACCGATTTCAGTTTCAAATCGGTAAATAATATTCGCGTAATCTTCAATTTGGTAGATCGCTTTTGAAATCGACCTCAGCCTTTGAATAGACCAGCTTTCAGTCTTATTCAAATTAGCTGGGGTTACAATGTAAGTCTTCTCAATCTCATTCATGCTTGCAAAATGATGAAGATTAATTACATCACCAATTAGGTGAGTCGATCTGAAAGTCGCCTCCACAGAGCCCTTTTCAAATTGAGGTACCTCGCACATAAACCAGGGCGAAAACGAAATAAGTTCCACACCAGAGAAGTTAAATGAATCCTCCCAAAATGAAGGAATGAAGTTGTCTTTGTTGGCAATGAACATGAGGTCAAACACAATATTATGAACAATATATCGTTCATTATCTCAGTATGTTATTCAAAGATATACTAATTCTTTAAATATAACAGCTTGCCATTAATAGTATAAATACATGGCCCACTCCTAAATGACCAATATATTGCGTGGTTATATATTGGTCGGTAAGCAAATATTCAAGCTTCCTTTTGACTGGAAGTTTGCTGTGGATATTAAACAAGCATTTGGGAAAACTTTCGCAAAAGCAAGAAAGAGTGCGAAGTTGGTACAAGACGATTTTGAGCAGGTTAGCTCAAGGTCTTACATTAGCTATATTGAGCGGGGTAAGGTTTCAATTAGTTTGGAAAAGTTAGATGAATTGTCTGAAGTCGTTGGTCTGCATCCCGTCTCTTTATTGTTTCAGACTTACTTATCAACTGACAAAGATAATTCTGCGTTAGATTTGATTTCTAGGATTATGGCGGATCTTAAAAGATTTGAAGAGTAACCATTATGAAATGATTTCACTCTCACATCCTAACTGATAGCAGTTGCAAACTTCTATTGCCTGGAGCTTTGATTATGTGGCATAGAGCTTCCAATTATTTACGATCTGTCGTTATACATTCGCATGTATCTTGCTGCATATTTTGAAGAAGTCTTTGCTACATTAAATGATCATTAGGGCGTCCGGCCCCTGATTGGCTCCAAAGGAGTGTTATCAGTGGTTTGAGTGCCCGACTTCACCAAGCCATCTTGGAACTGAAGGAATGTGCCAACCTCGATGATATCTAAGGGATAGTTTTTGTTTAGATAGAACATTAATATGGAGTTCGCAACTGTGTCGCCCGTTGGGTCGATTAACGCGAATGCTACTAAACTAGGGACTATGTTTTCTTTATCGTGGGCACCGTAAACAGCTTTTAAGTGTAGCTCAAGTATCCATACTCGCTTAGGAAGATGCATCGTCCTAAGTTCGTCTTGCAGCTCTTTTGGCATAGTTGTTGTTGTTGCCCAGGTTCTGAGTTTCCGTTTTTCAACTAATAGAACTCTAATAGCAATATCTGATGCGGACAGTTCGAGTGCTTCTTTATCTGCAGCGGTAGCAAAGCCTTCATATATATCTGAAACGACAGTTAAACCAATACTTAACGCCTCCTCACCAGACATGAAAACATCAGCTGGTAACAATGGCAATGCGTACACCATTTGTTCCATTGAGTAACCTGTGCCACCTCCAGATGAAGAAGGAAACGGCATGTATGGACCAGAATTATCATTATTGATAATGAAGTCTGGAATCCAACTCGAAGCATGTACTAACCTTAAATCTAGGCTTGCTGAATTTGAGACCTCTACCGTCTGGAATTCTGTGGTGTTGGCATTCCATGTATGGCCAACTGCAACAACTGCATGTCCGCCAATTTTATGGATTAGTAGTAAAACGACTGGTATTTCAGATTCAATGTATGGGTGGATAGTTCGTTTTGCTGTTTGAACATCAGCAGGATTCATGGCATCTAGGCTTTGGTTATGCCACTGCCCTAACCAAATAGAATGTGGAGAATAACCTGCTGACCTAATCGCTTCCATCATTTGAATCTGAGTTAATCCTTGGCGATTCGGTTTGATACGTCCGTTGGCGTTATAGCGAGTAGCAGCATCTGTAATTTGTGCGGGATCGTGAGCTCGATCACCTTCCCGTTTACGGAGTGTTCTTAGGGCCATCCAAATGGAGGCTTGAGCACATGCGCCTACAGCATTATCTTGCTGCATAAATGGTGTTCCGAAGACAGACAATTCTCTGCCCATAATATGCACAGGAAATTTATCGGCGCTTCGTATAAATCCAGGTACGACTTCTGAGCTTAAGATTGTCGCACCTACTGGACTCGTAATAACTGGTCTGAGAGTAATAAAACCTAAATAATGTTCAGGTGGTGTCGAGTCAATATATTCCAGTTGGGTTAACTCGGTGGCTTTAGACTCTTTGAAGAAGTGCAGTCTTGTACAGTAGCGACTGACTTCATTGAATTGCTTGCTGTAGTACGAGCTATATTCTGCTAGAAAATCTGGATCAAGCACTTTGTGTTGAGCCATTATGGTTATTGCGCCAGCCTGAAAAAGCGCTTCACAGCATTTTAGTAATGGATTCTGAGTGTCAACAGATTGTTGAGGTTTACGGCGTGAAATGGACTCAAGTTCTGAATATACAATACTCAGAAGAGAATTATAGTCCGTGATATTGTGAATTGTTATTCTTGGATCCATAAAAAAGCCGTCCTATGACGGCTCTATTATCCAATAAAAATCAAAAGACTGTAATATTTAATGACTCTTCTACAGCCCGTCTTTGTTCATTACGAATTTCTTCAATTTTGGTCGAAATCTGATTAGAAAGATTGTTTCGAATTTCCTGTGCTTTATCTTCAGGCATCGGAACGGTTTTGCTTTCACTCTTTGCTACTTCAAGAACGAATAAACCTAGATTAGACATGGTTAACTCCAATATTTAAGCATGATAACGACGCTTAATCTGTAAAGTTTAATAACTATGTTTTAATTTGAAACCTTAGATGAGATAAAGGTTTCTTGTTGTTATTAAATAATCACGCAAAAAAATAGAGATTGCTATCAATCTCGACTTAAGTATCTATATTGTTTGCAAATTATCTCTTTGACAATTTTGGTTGTCAATAACGGGACCTTGTGAATGCGATGACTTCGATGGCTGCGAATGGCGCTTAATCTTTAGGCGTTGCCTTATGGCGCGTGCGGAAGATTATTGGTGTAGTTAAGGTGGATTTTGGAAGATATCGGCTAAGAAGTGCGTTCATTTGCATTTTAGGCAGATGTTTATTCGATCTTTAAAAGATTCCGCTAATAATCTTTTAGAAAAATGTATCTTTTTTGTAACAAGCGCAACAAATTCGATGAGTTTGGATCAGTTCGAAGAATTTTCAGTAAGAACAAGTTATTCGTTTGGAGCGATAACTTGTTCTTAGGGTTATTGAAAAAAGCGAGATATTTTTCTGAAAAGAGTGATGATTAAATTCTGATCGATCTTCTCGGGCTGAGCGTTAGAGTTCGGACGATGATTCTCTTGCATATCGGCAACCTTGTAGTGCTGAGATTTTGCGTATTTGTCTCTTTTCCTTACTTCGTCGATTTCTTCTTTGGTAAATTTCCCAGACCATTTGATGCTGCCATTTTTGATCCAGTAATGGGATTGACAAGGAAAGCTCCAATTCCCGATTGAAGGATGTAACGAAACATTCTCACCGTCAAACATTAGCTTCCAGTCAGTGGGGGATAGTGGTGTCACGACTTTTTCTCCGCAGCCACAACAACAGCTATGAATCGCTGTTCCATACGCCATGGAAACGTAAATGACTCCCTCTTCTAAAGAGGGAGGCATAAACTCTACGAACTCTGGTTTAAGAAATTTAGTTTTCATTTTCACATTCACTTAAGTACAAGTTTGTATCGACTGTGTAAGTCGAATGATGCTCGTTTTCGTGATCATGGTAAAAACCACTGAGTTTTTTCCATTTAATGACTGCAAGTGATGCGTTTAATGAGTTCAAATCCGCGATCTGAATATTCTGTGCATACTCATCATCATCCCTGTCATGGAGCGATACTTTTCTAGCAACGTGGTCACGTTTGGTCTGGGTGCTTGTTGTGACACGTACTGTAGCAATTAAGGCATCGTTTATTGCTTGCACACCAATTCCAACATCTATAAAAGATGTACCGTCACCTTCAAGTTTTGCGATAAGCAGTTTTTTAATCTCTCCCTTATCAATGCATATGAAAACGAAATCAAAGTCAGGTAACTCATTGATGTTGGACTCATTGAGATATTCAGAATGCGCAATTATGTTTTTATGCATATTTGAATAGATGCTTCTGAAGTGATCTACTTTGAAGCTTTGTGCATTTAACTGCTCAAGACTAACTGCACCTGGCGCCCGAAAGGCATTGTGCTGTAGAAATTTATCGCCATCATATAAATGAATTTCAGCCACAGGTGTTTTAGCTACTAAATCCAATACATATGATCCAGTGCCGCCAAGCCCAATAATCGCGATCTTTTTATGTTTGAATTTATCGTTTATTGTTGAAATACCAGCTCTGCTAGACCATGAGTCTAGATAGTGAAAAACGGATTCAGAATCGACCGATTCAATAGTCTTAAACGTACATGCACTCAATCCAGTTGGTGCTGAAATGATGTCGATATAGCGTTTCATTTTTTCGTAGTAATTGGGATAGCCGAAGCCATCACGAGGTTTACTAGAAAATGAATGGTTTATTTCAACACCTTCTGCCAAGGTTTGATTGTGGGATGCGTGTCTAAAGCCTTCGATAGGTGACCCATCTTTGTGGCAAGGGTAGTCACCTTTAAACATTCCCACATGGGTGTCAGGCTTGGTTGTGACATTGCCCGCAAGATGAAGGGTCGAAACCAAAGTGCCATACTTCAGTTCTCGGTTCGAGTTAATATAAGGTACGCCTGAAATCAATAAGTGGCCTGATTTTATTTGAACCTCATATCCTTCATCACGTAACCTTTTTAGGTCGGGACTATGATTTATCAGTTGGTGTGACATTGAATACCATGCCTTTCTTTGCTTTAACTGTATCGCCAACATCCATAGATCCTTGTTGATTAGAGGAGGGGCCTTTTCTGTATGTGACGGTGTAGATTACATTGCTACCAACAACCGCACCAGGGAAGCCTAGTTGAACCACCTCTAAATAGGTTAGATCTTTGTCTTCTACTGTATGCTGGGTAGCATTTACGATGATTGTAATTTCGTGGCCCTTTGCTTTGTCTGCTTGTGATTCTTTTTCAATTTCACTCATGATGTTCTCCGTTAAAAACTATATTCATATACTGCATAATTGAAAGGGCTACGAAAGGATGGCATTCAGACATTTAAAAAAAGAATATTTTTTTGTCTGCGACTGGGGTTTTTAGAGCCATACATTCTATGGAACATAAATTGGCGCTGAGCGATAAAAATTTAGAAGATTTTTTAACCATATCTGAAATAAAGGTAGGCTTTGACGCTTTTACTGAAGCTCAATGGATAAAGCTTGGTAAGACAGCAAATAACCTATGCAGAGGTTTGCCAATTGAGGGTGCTGATCTTTTACATATCGTGATCTGCAGAGCTCTTGAGGGTAGGCGGAGATGTCGAAGAGAGTTGCCGATGGAGGTCTTTATTTATCATGCAATGGAAAGTGTTGTGGATGCTTTTATTAAGAGGCGTAAATCAGACCCCTTGGAGAACACGATACATCCATTAGATAGTGAGGATGCTATAGAACTGATGGATATGCTGGACAGCAGGATTGGCACACCTGAAGAAGAGATGATTGCCAACCAAACACTGCAAGCACTCAAACAGTTATTTGAGGGGGATGAAAGGTCCATGGAAATTTTGACTTATCAAATGGACAATTTGCAGCCCGCAGAAATACAGAAGCTAATGGAATTAACACCCGTACAGTATGCAAGTGCCTTAAAGGCAATTAGGCGTAAGTATGACAAGTTAGGGTTACAGGAATCGTTATGACTAAACAATCAAAGCAATCTATTGAGCAGTTATTCAATATAGCTAAAGCGGTATCACATCAGGTGATAAAGCTGCCTGATAGAGAGGTACTAGATGAAGACAATGACTCTTTTACGAAGAGTGAGGGCTTTATGGCGAAGAGAGCATATCTAAAAGCGCTCCAGACAGTAGGTGCCAAAGATACTAAGCAGGTTGAACCAAAGGTGCCAAGTTTCAATTTAGCGAATACTCTAATGAAGGGAGTGAGTGTAAAGGTGGCGCGGCAAAAACTCATGGGACTGAATGCGGCAAATGATCCCTCGTTACAATTAATTGCGAATTCAGCCAACCTCTTGAATGATGAGGAAATATTAAAAACCTACCAAGCCCTTTTATCTGCAGGGCTATTGGATATCGGGTAACTGGACTTCAGCCGCTCTGCTAGACACATCATAATTTCTAAAACAGAACGGCTGAAGTCCAATGTGGCCAAATTTTGAGGGTTGAAATATTTGTTGTCGTCAGAAACTTACCTCAAGATTCAGCGTCACTATAAGTTGGTAAGGTTGCTAAAGTTTTGCAAACCATCTACCTTCGTAGCATGTAACTTCGGGTGTGTCCCACCAAACCCTAGTGCTTATGCTGGTGATGTAAATCAGGGAAATGCTGGTGACTGTGATTTAATGCCATATGTTCATGCGGGTGCATATGAGGCTCCGATCCATCCCAATCAAAATCATGTGTATGTTGATGGTGTTCGTCATGAGAGTGAATATGTTGATGACGTAATTCCCTGTGATGATGTAGGTGAGCATGATGTTCGGTTACCCCCTCTCAAATCGATTGCATGTATATAACTATCTGTTAGAAAATTCGTCTTAAGAAAAACAACCAACCGCATTTATTACCATGGGCCTAGAAAAACTCGCCGAACTCAAAAAGCAGCTTGCGGAAGAAATTAAACAAAAGCAGCCAGCAAAGCCAGCTAAACCCAAGAACACTGCTCGAGTAGATCCTGTGGTTTTGATCATAGGCAAACTTCAGAAGTTTTACCCCAAAGCATTCCCTAAAAACCCGATACCTAAAGTACCTTTGAAGATTGGGGTTCTAGAAGACCTTCAAGCACGATCCGAAGAGATTGGCATTTCAAAGGAAGACCTACAGCTGGCTATTAAAACTTGGTGTAAAAGTTCACGCTACTGGCAAGCATGCAAAGAAGGAGCAAACCGATTAGATTTAGACGGTAATCCGGATGGTGTAGTCGAGGCGGCTGGTGCTGCCCATGCTAGAGGGATGGTTCGAAAACAAGCCAAACCGAAACAAACTTCACCTGAGTAATTTAACCTTAGGGTTTGGGTAATAAAGCTTATTGTTTTAAAACTTACAACGAAAACTATGATCATTCTCTGGATGTATTACTAAATTAGATAGGAGATAACTTTCTATGCAGGCGGCGTTTAGCATTCTCACATTTGCTTTTTATCCTGCATTGGCCGTAATCTTTGGAGGGTTGATTGCGCTGTGGCGGCCGTTGAAACCGGGGACTGTTAGTGCTATACAGCACTTTGCTGCTGGCTTGCTTTTTTGCGCCCTAGCAACTGAGCTCCTGCCGGACCTAATGCACCGAAAGCTTCCCTGGATTACTCTAATTGGATTCACCTTGGGGGTGATGATCATGCTGGCAGTTAAGCACTTTGCCGAGAAATTAGGGCAAAACACAATCAGTATCGCGACTACTCCAACTAGCCTGATCGCAATTCTTGGCATTGATGTGGCCTTGGATGGTTTGTTAGTGGGGTTAGGGTTTGCTGCCGGCCAAAAGCAGGGCTTGCTGCTGACCATAGCACTTACCCTTGAAGTTCTATTTCTTGGATTGTCAGGGGCATTAGCATTAGCTCAAGCCGGAAATAGTCGCAAGAACACCCTCATGGTGTCTATCGGATTCTCTCTGATATTACTCATCGGAGCACTTGCCGGCAGTGCCTTGCTCGTTTTTGCGAGTGACACCGTAGTGGATGCAATCTTAGCATTTAGCCTTGCTGCCCTGCTGTATCTGGTCACAGAAGAATTGCTTGTTGAGGCTCATGAAGTACCCGAAACCAGTTTCCAGACAGCGATGTTTTTCTTGGGCTTCATCTTGCTGCTCACCATTGAAATGTTAATGTAGCTCTGCTTTATCAATTAGACGAAACGAGACTTTTGATGCATTCAGAATACGCGCCAAACAACTCCAACAACCAAGGAAAGCGAACTAGCTGGCCGCACAAGTGGAGGGGCAGATAATGGATTGGGATACCGAACTATTGCTGACCTTCCGCATTTTACTGGCTGCCGTGCTAGGTGGCCTTATCGGCTGGGAACGAGAAAGCCATAATCGAGATGCCGGCGTTCGAACCTACATGGCAGTTGCAGTAGGCTCCTGTGCCTTCAGCATCGTATCCAACCACATTCCTGGTGTAGACACCCGAATCGCTGCGCAAGTCGTTTCAGGTATGGGTTTCATCGGAGCGGGAGTTATCCTACAGGTACGAGGCCGGATTCAAGGATTGACCACAGCTGCGACATTGTGGGCAACGGCTGCTGTTGGAATGGCGAGTGCCTTCGGTATGTATCTGCTCGCTTGCCTAACCGCCTGCCTGATTTTTGGTACGCTTATTCTGAATCACTTTCCAGGTTGGGCAAACTTCTTCAAAAGACATCACCCCGACTCTGAATCTACTAATGAGTAAAGGCAAAAGGCATAAATATGTAATTTGTAGGAAAACCAAAACACGATTTTTGACTTTTGATAGCGCTAGATCTAGTGAATCAATAAGCGTGCGGATCAAAAATACAACTGGATCAGCGAGTAAAATTATGAGAATTATTATATTCTTCAAATTTTTGACGATCTAATGTTTTTTAGGGTTCTCACCATACATCTTACGATAATATTTTAGAAAAGGCTCATTCAAACTTAATTGAGATAATTATCACTCGCTTGAGAGAAGCATAAAATTGCCACGAGACGGAAATGAAACCATAAGCTGGCCGAGTGACATGAGCATAACTTGGTCTTGGGAAGGGTATATCCCACAAAAATTAATGCTTATGTTGGTGATGCAAATCAGGGAAATGCTGGTGACTGTGACTTAATGCCATATGTTCATGCGGGTGCACATGAGGCTCCGATCCATCCCAATCAAAATCATGTGTATGTTGATGGTGTTCGTCATGAGAGTGAATATGTTGATGACGTAATTCCCTGTGATAATGTAGGTGAGCATGATGTTCGGTTAAATGAAGCCATACACCGATGATCATCAAGACCATTGCTGCCCAGAACAAGCCATCTGGCTGCTCATGTAGTAATAGAAAAGAACAGATTACGCCAGCAAAGGGAGCAGCAGAAAAATATGCTCCTGTCCTGGCCGTACCAATGTGGCGCAAAGAAATGACAAACAATACCAGGCTGACTCCGTAACCCAAGAAGCCGATAATAGCCGCACTTACTCCCGCAGAAAAATCAGGCAATGCTTTACCAAGGCTTAATGCGATTGCCAGATTCACAAAACCAGCTACCAAACCTTTGATACAAGCAATTTGTAGAGCATCATTGGCCGATATTTTTCTCGTGAGATTGTTGTCAATTGCCCAACACGCACAGGCACCTGCGATCGCCACCGCACCCCAAGGAAAAGCAGTATTCAAATGCTTAGGCCATGATAACAATAGGCTGCCACATACAATACTGACCATCCCAATCAAGATACGACGATCAAAATGCTCCTTGAATATGAACCAGGCTAGTAGTGCAGTCAGGACGCTTTCAAGATTGAGTAATAGTGACGCCATCGAAGCAAGTGTGGATAGCAATCCTTGCATAAGTAAGACTGGTCCAAGCACACCTCCACATACTATTGCACCTAATAACCATGGTAAATCCGGTGCCTGGATAGGCAGGCGCTCATGATTATCGCCTAGAAATAATCGAGTGAAGCCATACAGCAGAAAAAGGCCAAGTCCACTACCTGCATACAATAAACCGGCGAGCATTTGTGGTGAAACATCACTAATCAAAAGCTTGGCGACGGGGGTTGCCAAGCCAAAAAGAATGGCAGCTAATATCGCATAAATTGCATCAGGATGTATGGTCATAGATTAGTATTTCGACTCAGCATAATGCCATAGTGACTGTTATTTATCTTGCCCGTTAATAGCCGCCATCACCTCTTTGATTTTATCAGTCATCATCGTGAGACTTGCTTCGTAGCGAATTCCATTATCTACATAAGCGTTTCGCTCTACGTCCATATCAACGGTATTGCCATCTACGGATCCTTGTCTCAATGATCGGAATAATACGTCACCTGATCCGGGGTAACCATTGCCAGCATTACCATTCATATGAGCATTATTGGTTTGCTGCATTTCACTTGCAGGTTGTGTTGCAGGACCAACTCCAGCACTTTGTTGAAGCGCTGACTGCATTGCAGATTGAAAGTCAATGTCACGCGCTTTGTATTGGGGCGTGTCAGCGTTGGCGATATTTGATGCGAGTAATTCTTGGCGCTGGTTGCGTACGCGCAGTGCTGCTTGGTGAAAGTTAAGTTCAGCATCTAATTTCTTAAGTATCAATTTAGACCTCCTAAAATAAAAGCTGTTTATTTGTATTAGGTTCTTGATTGCCGATTGAAGTAAATCAATCTCAAACCATTAAATACCACTAGCAAACTTGCACCCATATCAGCAAAGACAGCCATCCACATAGATGCATTGTCAAATAAGGCAAGATATAAAAATACAAACTTGATGCCCAAGGCTAGAGCAATGTTCTGCCAAAGAATGGCATGCGTTTGTTTTGAGAGGCGAATTGTTTCAGGCAACCTACGTAGATCATCATTCATTACCAAAACATCTGCTGCTTCCATCGCAGTGTGTGTCCCAGCTGCTCCCATCGCAAAACCAATATCAGCTCGTGCTAATGATGGCGCATCATTGATCCCATCGCCGGTCATGGCAGTCACACCGAATTGTTTCTGAAGAAATTCAATTTCCTTTAATTTATCTTCTGGTAATAGATTACCTTTGACTTCATTGATGCCAGCTTGGATACCTACCGTTTTAGCGGTGGCCAGATTATCCCCTGTTAGCATGACAGGTGTGACTCCAAGTCGTATGAGATCTGAAACAGCTTCTTTTGAAGAGGACTTGATCGTATCCGCTACCGAGCAAACTGCCAGCACTTTTTCGAATGTGGCCAGTAAGCTAACCGTGCGACCGGCATTTTCTAGTTTGGCTAATTGCATTTCCAATTCGGAGGAGCAAAGGTTCATCTCCTCAATCCAGCGATGGTTTCCCAAGAAAAAGGTACTGTTTCCAATTTTGGCCTGTACTCCACGTCCAGCAACAGCTTTGAAATTCTTCACATCCTTAGTTTGCCCAGATAAGCCCTCAGCAATTGCTTTTGACACGGGGTGATCTGACCGAGATGCCAAACTATAGGCAATACTTTTTAACTCAGTGGGATTAGACTGCACATCAAATACATCAAAGCTAGATAGCTTGGGTTTTCCTTCAGTAATCGTTCCTGTCTTGTCTAGCGCAACCGCTTTTATCTTACGGGCCTCTTCAAGATAAACTCCACCTTTGATGAGTATGCCTCTTCTCGCTGCTGCTGCAAGGCCACTTACTACGGTAACAGGCGTCGATATCACCAACGCACACGGGCAAGCAATCACCAGTAATACAAGTGCTTTATAAATAGACTTCATCCAGGTCCATTCCAGTAAGAATGGCATCCAGAGAGCCACGATTAGCGCAAGAACAAAAACCGCGGGTGTATAGATCGCCGCAAAGGAATCTACAAATCTCTGTGTCGGCGCCCGGGAACCTTGGGCTTGCTCAACCGCATTGATGATTCTGGATATTGTGCTGTTCGAAGAAAGGGCAGTGATTCGAATCTCTAATTCAGCCGCTTGGTTGATAGTTCCGGCAAACACTTGATCATTTGGAGACTTATCCACTGGTAGGCTTTCGCCGGTAACAGGAGATTGGTCTATAGCACTCTGCCCGGAAATCACAATGCCATCTAGCGGGATACGTTCACCTGGTCGAATACGCACTTTTGCATCAATTGGAATATCTTTGACCAATTCACGCTTCCATGCCCCATCCGATTGCAAAACCTCAGCATCTTCTGGGGTTAATTCCATCAAGCTCTTAATTGCGTTCCGTGCTCTATCTACAGCCTTAGCTTCGATAGCTTCTGCGATTGCATAGAGCGCCATCACCATTGCAGCCTCAGGCCATTGACCAATGAAAAATGCACCGGTGACAGCAATGGTCATTAATGCATTGATGTTTAAACGTCCATCATTAAATGCTTTGAGTCCTTTTATATAAACATCTAACCCTGTCAAAGCGATTGAGAGACCAGCCAAAGCCATTCCAAGATATCGAATTTCTTGGGTACCTGTAAATGCAAACTCCAGGACTTCGGCTGCTACTGCCAAAACCAAGCCGGCAATTGGTTTGCCCCAACTGCTCCAAAATCCTTTTGGAGACGCTGTAATGACTTCAGAGTTTTTCTCATCAAGGATTAATTCAGTTTCAAAACCTGATTTCTTGATTGCCTCCATAGCTAATGGGATGCTATTCGCATCTGCATCTATGATCAGTTCACGTGCGCCCAAATTAAATCTTAAGCTTTTGATTGCATCAATCTTTGCAAGCGCACGTCTAATCTCAGCTTCCTCAGAAGCACAATCCATGGATGGAATACGAAATCTTGCTTGATCTACAGTAGATAAAGAGGTTGTCAATGTACCCTCTGAAAGTGCAGTAGTAATTACTGGTTCTTTATCAATGCAATCACTGCATTGCTTAGCTTCATTTTTATGATTCTTAGATCTATTCACGATATTCTCCTCAATGGAATCATGAAACATTTATGCTAATGATCAGGCTGCTACAAATACAACCTGATCCGATCACTTAATTAACCAAAACTCCAAATCAATTTGGGTTTTTAGCTTCGTTGAGCTCCCTCCTTGTTTCCATCCAGTCGTACGCAACCGGCAGGAAAACCAAGGTAAGTGCCGTAGCCGTGAGAAGGCCTCCAATAACCACGACAGCAAGTGGTCTAAGGATTTCTGAACCGACACCGGTTGCAAGTAAGAACGGGATCAAACCAAAGATCTCTACCATGGCCGTCATCATCACAGGCCTTAATCGGAGAGTGGTACCTTCCAGTACAGCCTCATCTACGGACTTGCCTTCTTCGCGTAAGCCATTGATAAACTCCACTAAGACAATACCGTTCAACATGGCCACCCCGAACACTGCGATAAAGCCAATCGCCGCAGGCACCGAGAGGTACTGGCCGGCAATTGCCAGAGAGAAAATGCCGCCGATTGCTGCGAAAGGCACATTGGCAATAATCAGTCCGGCATAACGTAGTGAATGGAAGGCTGTGTAGAGAAGAACGAATATCAGACCAATGGTAAGCGGTACAATGATTGCCAGCTTAGTCATGGCTCGTTGCTGGTTCTCAAATGCGCCACCCCATTGAATCCAATAACCACTTGGAAGTTTTACTTGCTGCTCAATCGCGGCTTGGGCCTCTTTAACAAAGCCATCAATGTCCCGGCCTTGCACGTCCATTTGAATCACTGCGTAACGTTGCAATTGCTCACGTCTGACAAATGAATAACCCTCTTCAATATCAACGCTAGCAACTTGAGACAACGGAATCAACGCACCCTGAGATGTTGAAATGGGGATATCGTTAATTGCTCGAATATCACTGCGGTACTCCGGTTGTAACCAAACTTGGATGGCAAATCGCTTCACACCGTCAATCAGCGTAGAGACGGGCTTGCCACCAATGCCTGATTGCACAACTTGTAAGACATCATCAGCATTAATGCCATAACGGGCGATCGCTTCACGATCCACATTGATAATGAGTTGCGGTTTTCCTATGTTGGCTTCCAACGCCAGATCTGTAACTCCATTAACTTTGGAGACCACAGCTCTTACCTGATTAGCGATACGATCAATGGTTGCAAGATCTTCACCATAGACTTTTGCAGACAAAGTTGCCCTGACGCCCGAGATCAATTCTTCAACCCGAGACTGGATAGGTTGAGAAGCCGAAATAACAGCCTCAGGGACATCTTTTTCAACTTGCTCCTGGAGCTGCTGCGCGAGGTCGCCATAGGTAATTTCTTGAGGCCATGAGTCTGCTGGTTTTAAATGCACTAGTACTTCCATGTAGTTCACGTCAGCGGTTTCACCCTTTTCTGCACGACCAATCATTGCCAGGCTGCTTTGCACTTGGGGCATTTTTTTGAGGCTCTTCGCCACACGATCAGAGACTGAAATAGATTGCTCAAGTGAGGTAGAAGGGATGCCTGTCACCCTAAAGAGAATGTCCTGTTCCTGCAGGTTGGGCATAAACTCTTTGCCCAGGAATGGAAACATCGCTAAGGCGGCAATGAAGGCAATACCCGTAGAGCCTACGACTAGCTTCTTATGTGCCAAGCACCACTTCAGCAGAGATACATACTTAGGCTTGATTAAGCGAATCAGCCATGGATCTCTCTCTTCCTTTGGCTTCAACGCCAAAGAACACAACACCGGAATAAGTGTCAGCGTCAGGATCATTGAGCCAATCATGGCAAAAGTCATGTTGATGGCCAAGGGCTTAAATAGCTTCCCTTCCAGCCCCGTCAGGGAGAAGATAGGCAGGAAAACCACTGTGATGATCAACACACCAAAAGTGATTGGATTGATCACCTCTCGTGAAGCATCGAGTACGATTTTGGATCTATCTACCTTTTGACCAGCGAAGTGAGCCAAACGACGGAAGCAGTTCTCAACAAGAACCAGTGGGCCATCAATGGTCATACCTAGGCCAATAATCAAACCACCCAATGACATCAGATTAGCTGAGATGCCATATTTCTCCATGAAGATAAAAGCGATCAGACGGCCCATTGGGATTGCTACAACGACGACTAAAGCCGAACGCACTTCGCCAAGCAACATGAACAGCACCGCAATGACTAGCAATGCGCCCTCAATCATGGCGCGGTCTGCCATACGTATAGCCTTGTCAATGATCGCGGTTCGATCATAAACAGTTTCCAGTGTCACACCCTTAGGTAAGGTGGCTTTCACCAGCTCCAACTTCTCTTTGGCAGCATCAACCACTTGCTGGGCATTTTCACCAATCCTGGCAAGTACCATACCCATCACAACTTCCTTGCCATCTTGCGTAACAGCACCAAAACGGGGGCCTGCGCCTTCAACTACTTTGGCAATGTTTTCTACATAGACTGGCGTACCCTGGTTCTCAGAGACGACGATACGTTGAATATCGCGGCTATTTTTAACCAGCCCTAAGCCACGCACCAAGAACTGTTCTTGGCCAATATTGACGTATTGCCCACCAACCTGATGGTTATTTGCCACCAATCTGTCGATGACTTCAGAGAAGGTCAGGCCATATTTGAATAGCTTTTGAGGGTCGATTTGAACCTGAAATTGTTTCTCGTTGCCTCCCCAGGATGTGATGTCATCGACTCCGGGTACGGTACGCATCACCATACGCACATTCCAGTCATGCAATGTGCGAAGATCCATAGTGCTTTGCTTATCGGACTTCAAGGTATACCAAAGTACCTGACCTAAACCTGATGTGTTAGGGCCAAGTGTTGGTTCGCCATAGCCTGCCGGCATTCTGGAGCGAGCATCAGCTAGCTTTTCACCCACCAAAAAGCGAGCCTGTTGTATGTCAGTAGTATCAGAAAAATAAACACTGATATAAGACAAACCAAACAATGAAACTGACCGAATCTCCTCAATACCTTTCAGGCCAGCCAAAGAACTCTCGACTGGAAAAGTAATTAGCTTTTCAACATCTTCAGAAGCAAGTCCAGGAGACTCCGTGTACACGTTTACCTGCACAGGAGTCACGTCTGGGAAAGCATCTAGAGGGACTTCCTGCCATGCTTTGACACCGAAAAAAACCACGACAACAAAGGCAAGAATGACAAGAAGCTTGTATTTGAGGGCAGCATCTAATATCCAATTCAACATGCTGTTCTCCTAGTGCTCATCACTGATTTGTGATTTGAGTTGTCGAGCTTTTAGAGCATATACGCCTGTCTGAACGATGCTTTCATCTTCAGTTAATCCAGTTTTGATTTCGACATACTCGTTATATCGGGCACCTAGTTCTACAGCTCTTGCTTTAAATCCGCCATCTTCGCTCACGTAGACATTAGGGATACCTTGTACCATCACGACAGATGTATTAGGTACAACTAGAACATCCTTCGTACCAGAATGATTCAGAACGACCTTGGCAAACATGTCGATGCGAAGCTTTTGCTCTGTATTAGGCAGTTCGATACGCGCCTTGACCGTACGGGTGGTTTTATCCACCACACTAGATAGGTAGCTCACTTTCCCGGTAAATACCTCATCGGGATAAGCGGTCACAGTCACACTGGCTGTTTTACCGACTTCCAGATATTGCAAATCCCTTTCTGGAACATCGGCATCAATCCACACCGTTGACATGTCCGCGATGGTGAAAATGGTATCTGCTGGATTGGCTAATTCACCAATCACTGCATTTTTCTCTATCACGATGCCGTTGAATGGTGCTTTCAATAGGTAGGTAGATCCACTCTGCTGATCCAGACCGCCATACATTCTTAATCTTTCAGAGTCTGCGTAGAGCGCTGATTTAGCGCGCTCCAGTGCAGACTGAGATTCAATGAATTGCTTTTGTGGCACAACCTTGTCTTCATACAGCTTGGATATACGATCAAAGTTCGCCTGAGCTAGCGTTAGATCGGTCTTAGAGCTTCTGAATTGTGCACGAGCCTCCCCCATCGGAACACTGTCAATCTCAGCTAGGGTTTGGCTTGTTTTTACATGGTCTCCAAGATTGGCGATCACTTTGGACAGCTTCCCTTCAATACGAGGCGTGACATGAGCCAGTTTATTTTGATTGGCCAAAATGTTCGCTGTAAAACTGAGCTGATCCTGTATGGGTTGCTTGGTCACTTTGGCGATAGTGACACCACTTTTCTGTATCTCGGCAGGACTTAATTTAATTAAATCCTCATCAGCTTTTGTCTCCGCTGGGATACTTGAGGTTTCTGTTTTCGGCTCTTGAGGCTGGTTGTTCTCAGAACTGCACCCGCTTAAAATCATGAGAAAAATGATGACTGAAAATGCCAGTGCAATCACGTATAAATTTCTGAAGAACTTTAGCATTTTAGTTTCCTAGTTTTGATCAGTTGCAGCTATAGGGGATAGCCAGCCAGAGATATATTCCAATTCGATCTGCACGAGGCGCAGTTCTTTCTGAGCATCAATGATGTCTCGCTGCGCATCCACAACCTGCCTTTGCACAATCAATAACTGAGGTAAGCCGATTTCTCCGTTTTCAAAGGCTTTCTTGGAAAGTATCAGGTTTTCTTCCAACCTCGGATATACCTCGCTATCTAACCGTCTTACACGGTCTTTGATATTTTCACGACGTAACCATGCGGCCTCTATAGTCGCTTTTGCATTGCGAGTACCAGAGGTGCGGTTGATTTCTGATTGGGTAAGCTCAGCGGCCGCACGACCTACACCCGCAGCATTTCGGCGGAAGATAGGCAATGGCAAAGAAACGCCGATGGATGAGATATTGTCGCTACCTGCCAAACTGGCTTCGGTGGTATTGATCAGACTCACCGTTAAATCTGGATAGCGCATGCTTTTTTGCAGCTCCAAGCGTGAGCGTGCAGAAGCTTCTTTACTGGTTAGTGCCTGAATGCCTGGGCGGGAGTCTAATTTGTTGAAAAGATCCTGCAATGTATATTGCGTCTGATTTGGAGTTAATTGCCCCGTGACCTCTGGAAAGTCGTTGGCATTGAGTTGTAGTGTGGCAGCTAGTTGGGTTCTGGCACGCAGTAGTTGTTCATTTAAAGAGATCAGCTGATTTCTTGCGCGTTCAGCATCAACGATGGCTAGATTACCATCAAGCAAACTATCTTCGCCGGCACTTACCCGCTTGCGAGACAGGGAGGTGTTTTGCTCTATGAGCTTGAGAATGCGCTTTTCAACTTCGATACGCTTTTGTACTGCGAGCACAGTAATAAACTGCTCTTCCAACTGTGCATGCAGGACACGGTACTCTTCAGCAATGTCCTGGCTAATTGCCGTTTTGCTTTCCTCAGCTGCTTGCCTACGGAAGCCTTGCTGTCCGGCAATCTCAAAGGTTTGAGAAACGCCTATGCCATATTCACCTCGATATGGGTCTGATGCGCCAGTTTGAGCAATACGACGTGTTCTCGCCTCAAGGTTGACTGTTGGGTTGTAATAAAGTGGACCTGATGCATCCTGGAATTCGCCAGCCGGAATACTCTGGTTGGCGATCAAGCGTTTCAGATCAGGGTTATTCTGGGCAGCAATATTCCAAGCTGCATCCAATGTTAATGGTTCAGCTTGTATAGCTGGAGCTATGAAGAAAGCTATTGAAAGTAATAGCCATCTTCTAATAGATGATTCAAACACGGCAAGACCTCTCTCGTTAGATCAATGATCAAGATGCTGAACGAGTCAGCATCTTAGACAAATTGACTAAATGAGTGCAGGAGGTCTGTAGAGACTTTTTAGGACAGGGTTGGTGAACTGATCTTTAGGCTCAGTTTTGAAAATCGTCGAGCCCAATTGGGAAAGTGTACTAACTACTTCATTGGTCTCAATAGCCGTGATATGTGCAGAGATATGGCAAGCATGATCACAAAACTGCTCCGGCATCGGGACAGTTTGATTATCTGAGACCGAAGTGATTTGTGACTTATTAATCAAATGGACATCTTGCATAACCGCTTGAGACGCTACAGCATCATCAAATAAAACTTCAGGCGAAAAGGCCCACGCCGATGAACTCATCACTGAGATCAGCGCAAGAAATACCATGAATTTTTTAAAAATTTGATACATGCCTTTTTAAATCTAACAATAACTTATTGATGAGTCAATGAGTTTAGTGTAACTAAATGTACAAAAGTCTGAATCCCCGAAGCATACTTTTGAATCTGCCTCTTAATTTCTGTGGACTATCAATAAAACCAATCATTCATGGGTGCATTTTTTGCAGGAAATTTAAGATATCACTCTGCAAAAAATGCATGGCTATCAGGATGAGTTTTAATTAAATATATAAAATTCAATCGGTTACGAACTGGCATCCGAATTGCTTATCAAGAATGATAATCATTAGAAGATATGACGATGCTTTCAAGTACTTTCAAAACAGGGATTGCAAAATACTTTTCTGTACCGGAAACACAAACCAAGTGGATATTGGCAATTTCGTTATTCATTATGGTGACGGGCAACCTTTCCCTTTGCCAAAACTTGCTGAAAACATATCCAGTAAGTTTCCATAACCTACCTTTCCTGGCCTCTCTAATAACTTTCTTTTTTGCGACGATCGCTATCGTCTTTCAGATTCTTTGCATTGGCAGAACAACAGCAAAATGGATATTAGCCATATTGCTGATTGTTGCCTCTATCAACGCGTATTTTATGGATAGTTTTGGTGTGGTCATCGATCACACTATGATGGATAACGTAGCGCAAACTGACTTTAAGGAAATGCAAGGATTAATAAGCATTGAACTCTTGCTTAGGCTAGTTCTATTAGGCTGCATACCAGCCTACTTGGTCATCAAATTCTTTCCCAAAGGGTTGGCCTTCAAACAAGAAGTCAAAGGTCGACTCAAAGCGATTTCTGTTCTTGTGTTAACTGCCATCGTAGTCGTGGCACCATTCACTGCAGGTTATGCTTCGTTCATTAGAGAGCATAAGATTGTAAGGTTTTACGCAAACCCCACTTACTCCATTTACTCCGCTTACAATTACCTGAATCAAGAGGCAAAAGTTTACGAAGCACGTAATACAGTGCTCAAAACGATTGCTGGGGATGCAGTAAAAACCTCAACTACGGGCAATAAACGTAAGTTGATGATTATGGTGGTTGGTGAAACAGCTCGCTTTGACAGATTCTCACTCAACGGTTATCAGCGAATTACCAATCCCAACCTTGCAAACGCCAATGTGATTAGTTTCGATAACGTGTCCTCTTGCGGTACGTCCACAAGTGTTTCTGTGCCATGTATGTTTTCTTCTCTGGGTAAGAAAAATTACGATAAACAGGCAGCATTAAAGCAGGAGAATGCCATTGATGTGCTTGCCAGGAATGGCGTCGATGTATTGTGGAGGGATAATAACTCCGACTCCAAAGGCGTTGCCTTAAGAGTTAAATATCAAAACTTCCAGTCCACAACATTGAACCCAGTCTGCGATCCAGAGTGCAGGGACATCGGCATGCTGGATGGCCTTGATAAACATATTCAATCTAAGAATGATAAAGACATTTTGATCGTGCTGCATCAAATGGGAAACCATGGCCCTGAGTACTTCAGAAGATACCCCGCTGCCTTTGAGAAATTTAGCCCGGTTTGTAAATCCAAAGAGCTAAAAGATTGCACCAAACAGGAAATAGACAATTCTTACGACAATGCAATTCTCTATACAGATTACTTTTTGTCAGAGGTCATCAAGTTTTTAAAACCCTATGAAGAAAATTATGATGTTGGGATGATGTATATCGCGGACCATGGTGAGTCGCTCGGAGAATACGGGATGTATCTGCATGCAGCACCGGTGATGATTGCACCCAAAGAGCAAACTAAAATTCCACTGATAGTTTGGACTGGCAACTCATCTGCCTTTCCAGAAAACCACTTAAGGCAACATAAAAGTGCCGTGCTTAGCCATGATGATGTCTTCTGCTCATTGTTAGTAGCGTATGATTTCCGCTCCAGTATGTGCACGCCATACATGGAGGCTGCCAGACATCTACATAACTCATTAGACCATGATGCAGTTGCGACTGATAATAAGGGAGTCTCAAGCTAAGTGATTTTTGATTATGTAGCTTCAGTGATGTGGCAAGTATTTAGGTCATCTTCAAAAGCATCCAAATATTTTTGTATCTGTACCAATATTTCAGTTGGTGATGCTCCAGAATTAAGCTCTCCTGAGAGTTGTTTTAAAGTGTTCTGAAATGACTTAACAATTCTTTTGGTATTGACTACATTCAATGTATTTTTGAAGTTTGTAACTTCTTCAAATGCGAGATTTATGTAAACATCGAGTGAAGCAAGATTTGAATGGCCGGTAAATTGTTGAACAATTTGTTTAATAGATTCAACTTCAAGTAGAGCGCGTCTAAAGCTATTAGGGTTATCAAACTCATGTTGTTCAATTAACGCCACAAATAATTTGGTAATAAATCTATGGCGAAACATATGAGGGCAACATTTTTCTACTATACCAGCTGCTTTTGAAAGTATTGAGATTTCCTGAGTTATGGTGTTTGAACGGAGTTGCTTTCCCGTTCTTTCACTGATTAACACATATCCATCATCTTCTTTGAATCCACAAGTTGCACGTATAACACTGCGCCTATTTTTTTCTATGAACTCAAGTAAAAATTTCGCATCATGACTAGCAATTGGAATCATTCTATGCGCTACAGTGCCGCTTCCTTTTTTTATAGTAATTAGATTCAGTAGTGGTTTAGGCATGCTTGCAGCGATACGAACACTTTCACAAGTTAAGTCAGCAACCTCTGAACGGCGACCGCCAGTGATTTCTAAAAGCTTCAACATGAGGTAGCGTCTCTTCCGTAAGAATATGGATGAGCTTGTTGGAAGTATCACCTTTCTAATTTTATCAATAGCTTCTGTTCCAATAGGTAGCCGCTTTTTTTGAGGGTCTGGAGTAGGAAATGCGCGATGAGTCCAATATTTCCTTGTTGGCTTTCCTTTTCCGGTGAAATGATTAGAGCTGACTTGTTTAATATAAAACTCTTTTTCCTCGGCTTTAATTTGACCATTGCGACCGATGAAGTTCTCAAGTTGATAAAGCCTTCCTACACATGCTAAAAACTCGAGACAATTACGGCCGATAGCGATTACCGAATTTGAGTCTCGTGCAAATAATTCTGGCTGACGCTTTCTTTTTTCAGCTTGTAGCATTTTGATAAATTGGCAGAAGTGATTATCTGTCAGGTTTATCAATGAAATTCTGTTGTAAAAAGCATATCTTAAAAGATGACTTATATTGGTAGCGTAAGTGAGCAGGGTCCCGCCGCGATTTCTTCTAGAGAGCCCTTTATTGTAAAGTTCTAATATATAAACGTTAGCCTCAAGACACCACGTCCCGTTAGGCCAAGATATCATTGGAATATTTGTTGCATCTTGGGGGATAACTCGATGTTGCTGATCAACATATAAGGGAAGCTGAAATTTATTGTCTGTGCTGTTATAAAGCTTAGATTTAATCATTTTTCATCTTCATCACATTTTTAAGTGCGGAATGTTTCTGAGCGTTAACATGTCTAAAAGCTCTCTTTGCTCTTTTTTGCACAGGGCTTGAGTAGGTGAGTCAGATCGGCTGGCATAAACAGCCCCTTGCCGTAATGATTTTTCAAATGCTAAAGTTAAAAGTAAGAGATCATGTCTAATGGATTGCATTTCTTTTTCTAATTGTTGATTGACAAGTAGAAGTCCGGCTTTGGTTTCCTTATTAGGTTTTTTATTTGTATGTAAGCTTGATTCGAGAGCTAACAGTGCATTGATTCTTGACTTGTTTAGTCCCTCGTAGCCGCCATTTATAATTGAGTCTGCAATTCTTTTTTGAGTATTAATTGATAGGCTAAAGATTCCTTTAGATGTATTTGAGAATTTTGCTAAGGCTCCTTGAGATTTTAAGGCTGTGTTTAGTTGCTGATCATGAATATACGTTTCTGGATGATTGATAACCTCCCGTAACAGGCTTGATAGTGCCAACAAGGATTGATTACTTTTTTCAATACGTTTATCCATTGAATTTCTCCAGGGGGCTTTCTTTAACTTTTATTGCAATGCGGAAAGATTGTCCATCTGGTGTCATGAAGAATATTGGTTCAATTTCAATACGACCTGCTAGTAAAAGTTCTTCTATGTATTCTTGCAATTCATCACTATCGAGAACAGAAAACTCTCTGGTGCCAAAATGTTTTTCTATAATGTCTGCTAATGCTTTACTTTCCATTGGATCTGTCCTGATGATTTCACTGCCGAATTGGGCTTTTGATGCACGAAGAACATATCCAGGTGTAGATTCAGTTATGTAATGATAAAGATGCTCAATGTCTGTATGGCCCAGAAACCAGCGTAGTGTCTCCATCCCACCAAAAGAATTTCCCCAGAAAAATAACATTGCAAAGAAGCGACGTAATTGATGCTGTCGCATGTAATAACGTTCACCTTTATCGTTCAATCCAGTTTCAAAGTAATCACAAAACAAATCTAAATTTGAGTTGTATTTCTTAGTGTCAGCTGGTCCCGGAGCGCCTGTATGCATATTTGGATATGAAAAAAGCTCTACCTGGCGATTGCTGGCTCCTATATCCTTAAGGCGCTTGTGGAAGTATTCTAGTAAATCAATCATCTTCACTGCTACAGGAGGGATTGGTCTAGCTTCCTTTTCTCTAATTTCACCTATACCAGACTTTCCATTATCAAAAATTAGATTTCTTTTTTCTAAATCAACTGACCTTCCAGCAATTAATCCAAGTAATTCAGCTTGTCGACGAGCAACTAAAGTCCCTATACTGAATTGAATTGCCCCAAATAGAACTCTGAGAACTTCAAATAGTCCTTCATTATTTCGTAATCGTTGAAAATACTCAGCCGAAGTCAGTCGCGCGCTATGCCCATGCCTTGATTCAAATGGACTAATTAGCGTTCTGAGGTTCCAAGTGCTGACACCCATTGCCTGAATTTTGGGATCTAATAGGGGGCGTATATCATTGTTAATTGAGTATGTGAAGCAACTTACACCCTCTTTTCTTGCAGCTTCAATTACAGCAATTGCACTGTCAAATATTTGCTTACCATTGGACAGGGTAAATTCAATGGCTTGTCTTAAAGACTTAAGAACAATTTCATTTGGCACAGTTTTGAAACGACCTGCTTCTTTCAAGCTGAATTTATCATGACTGAAGGCTGGGTCGGTTGCATTGAGTGCAAGAATTGGAGCTGGTAAGCCAATTTCTTTGAGTTGACCAAGTGATCTAATAGCTGAGCGATATGCTGACCACTCCTTGACGCTCATGGTCTCTTCCAAAGTTGTAGTGACTGATGCTCTGGGGTATTCCTTCACATAACTATTAATTTGATCGAAAAGTAATTCAGGTGCTTGAGGCTTAGATGTAAATGCACGAATTGAGTTTGGATAGATTATTTCAAATAATTTTTCATAATCAGGTGAGAATCGATAACTCTCAAGGCGCTTTTTGGTTCGATAATCAGACTTGTAATAACCTTTACTCCATAGTATTGCTCTTGCATAAATAATCTCTTGCTTATCGAGTTGAAGCATACAGTCTTGCTCATCAGGTATATCAAGTGCTAGCTCAGAATTGTTTTCAATGAGTGCATTCAATTCAATAATGTTCGCTTCTGAAATTTCTCGTTTCAAAAACTCGGTGAGTTTGATTGGTAACTGATAAATGCTCGTTGATGTTTCATTTGAAGATGCTAGTTGCGCGAGTAAATTGAAGATATCATTTTCAGTTACATTCATTAGCCCGTATTGGGACAATTTGAATTGACCAGCATTTAATAAAAAATAATCGATTAACGAAAATACCCTTCTACATGAGTTATAAGCAGAGCTAATTGATATTAATTTCCCACCGGTTATGTCCGAATGACTCTGAATGCAAATCCAACATTTAAATAAATCTAGTAGCAGTCTATTCGTCTCATCTGTCAACAAACTACCGTTTTCAAGTTTTAATCTAAAATCAAGCGTACAGAATTCTGACTTACCAAAATCAAGAATCCAAACTTCAGCATCAAATGAGACAGTAAGAAATGGACAATGACGATACTCCTGAAAGCGGTCGCCATTGATAGACTCCAGAAAACTAAGCTCTTCTGGCCACAATTTATTACTTTGCATAGATTATCTTTTCCATCCAGCCTGGATTAGAGTTTTGCTTTGCATAATCAAGATATAGCTTCAAGTCTGGTCTTTGCGTGATTAAAGTTTCGATATGATTAATTAGGTAATAAGCTATTTCCGACCAATATTTAGCTTTTGCATTGACAGTACTTTTGGCTTGGTCAACTGCTTGCATTAAGCTAAATAACACTGTCAAAATTTCTGAATTGACTCCAAATACTATTTCTTTAAAGATGCTCTGCTCAGTAAAGTTGTTGCTGTTCTGGATAGCTGGGTTTGTAGGTTGTTTCAAAGCATGTGTTTTCAAGAATTCATCGACTTCATCAATTGTTTCGAAACCACTTGCTTCAAGCATAAGGTCACTATCTTTCATTGCATGAATTACTATTGCTGCCTGAAATATACGAATCCATCGTTCTTGGAAAAAATCTAGAATTGGCCTTGGAAGATACCGGCTGATGAGCCTTATGTCTAACTGGGTGTGTCCCAGAGCTTTAGACATTTCACTGAGACTTCTAGTCTCAAGATATACCAGAACACCACAACTGGCTCTTAAAGCCGGGAGGCTGAACCTAAGAGCATATTTAAGGCGCTTCTCATAGTCTAGAGAGGATGTATTTGCTAAAGATTCCGCAAATGATTCAAATCTCAGTGAAGTATCGCTTGCTAACCTTTTAATTCTTGCTGGGTAACTAAAGCCACGTTTACATGTTAATAATAGGTATCGCCAATTATCATCATTATTCTTTTTTAGGTGGTTCCGTAAGCTGGTAGTTAAGTCAATCATTTGCTGAACAATAAATGTTGTTTTTAGATTTAAATGAATGATTTGTTCAGCAAGTAAAGGCCCTTTGCGACTTTTGTAGCTAATCAAGTTATAGCCGTTATCAGACTTCACAAATCCAACCAATTTTCCATTTTTGTCAAAGAGTTGCAGCTTCTCTAAGAAGGACGGTGTTATTTGTGGGTGATTAGCAATCAAGATAATGCAAAAAGGTAAAAGTGCCCCTGTGATAGGTAAGCCTAATTCGTATGCAGTTTGAGGTAACGGGTTCGGAAGAAAAAGATGCGCGTTATTTTTTTTATCTACAATATGTCCATGATGGAAATATGTAGATGCTGCATTTTTTAAATGATCAGGATTAAAACGATCAATTAACCATGAGTTTTTATTTGTTTTATCACTCTGACCAATCTTAACTACTTTTCCTAAGGTGCTATTTTCTAATCTTAATGTGTATCTTACCCATATTTCATTTATAGCCCATTCGGCCCATGTTATGGCAATATCTAAATCAGCTTTTATATTATGAAAGAGAAGGTGCATAGCTTCTTCATCAGTTGCATGCAAAGGAATGTCAGTTAATAGCTTTTGACTGACAAGATACCCTTCATCAGCAATTTTTATATTTTTGCTCGATTTTGGACCTTTTTTAAAAGGGATTGAAGGGATCGCTCCATAAGGTTCCGCAAATAAATCTGAGCGCAATAAATATGTATTTAGGAACGGAAGAATTGAACCGTTCCAGCGAGTAATCAATGTGTTGACCTTGACTCCGCTTGCATACCCCTCCTCAAAATAAAATGTTAGAAATCTTCTTAGAAAAGGACCCATAAAATGGGGGTCTTGGAAGTTCCTCTCATTTAGAGGTTCCTTAGTCTGACGTATAAAATTAACAAAAGACTTGAGGCCATGAATTCTATCGGCTCCACTGGCGCTGTAATATAGCGTGCAAATGTCGTACAGTTTCTGTGTGAAATCTCGCCCAAATTTTTCGTAAATGCCGTACAAGGGTGCCCAGTACTCTGCACTTTCTTTATTTGAACATTTCCAAGCATTCCATAGCCAAACTTTTTCTTCATTTAATTCAAGCTTTTCAAATTTTTCAACACAACTGATTGCATCTAAGGAAGGTTTGGTCAGGTGAAATTTCAAACTAGGAAAGGGGTATGAATCGAATAGTTTTTGGGATTGCTCACAAAGCCTGGATAGAATACATAGATATGTATAAGTTGTTTGATTAGTTATTTCGAATATTTTTTTCGAGTATAAAGCCCCAGCATATAGGCAGATTATTTCCCCAAAGGCCGGGCTTTGCAGAATCGAATCATTTAATTTTCGATTAGTTATTTGCAAAAAGCATTCAAGCGTACGTAAAACTGGCTTAGCTTTTGCCTTGTAAGCAACGCCCAATTCCACATTGTGGTGGGCCTCCTCTAATTTATGCAGGACATGTAGATTGATTGCCAAAAAGGGAAAATCTATGTTTGCTCTTGCGATATTGATCATTGTCAATTACTTTCACGTTGGAGGTGTCCATATATACTATTGATGTATATAAATAAAAGTCATATTGACAATATTATAAGAAAAGCTAAACGTTAAGCTCATCCAAAAACAGCACGCCATGATGCGCGAGGCTGATTTCACCGGGGCGTGGCACGCTGCCTCCGCCGACCAATGCCACTGCCGAGGCGGTATGGTGTGGTGCACGAAAGGGGCGTTTTTTCCAGTTCGTTGCTGGAAACTGACCGGTCAGTGACAAAATAGCTGCGCTTTCAAGCGCCTCCTGCGTGGTCATTTCTGGCAGGATGCCGACAAACCGTTGCGCCAGCATGCTCTTACCCGTGCCTGGTGGGCCGCTCATTAGCAGGCTGTGCTGGCCGGCCGCAGCAATCTCCAATGCGCGTTTGGCGCGTAGCTGACCTTTGACTTCCTGATAATCTGGCAGCAAGGTGTTTGTCGTCGGCGTGACCAAGGGGTGTTGTGGCAACGATTGTTTGTCAGACAAATGCGCGCATACATCAAGCAGGCTGTCTGCCGCAAAAATGGTGCAGCCTTCGACCAGGCTCGCCTCATATGCACTTTCTTGGGGCAAGATAGCCGCTCTGGTGCCCGCTTTGTCTTGTAGCAGTTGATATGTCATCGCCAGCGCGCCACGAATTGGCCGTAATGCGCCTGTGAGCGCCAGTTCACCGGCAATCACATAATTTGCCAGCTGTTGTTTGGGCAGTTGGCCTGAGGCGGCCAGAATGCCGAGCGCAATCGGCAGATCGTAGCGTCCGCCTTCTTTTGGCAGGTCGGCCGGCGCAAGGTTGACGGTAATGCGACGGGCTGGGAACTCAAATTGTGCCGTCTGTATCGCCGCCCGTACTCTGTCCTTGCTCTCTTTTACTTCGGTTTCAGGGAGGCCGACGATGGTGAAACTTGGCAAGCCATTGGCCAAATGCACTTCTACCACCACCTCTGGCGCGTCCATGCCGCTCAGTGCACGACTGTATAACACCGCCAGACTCATTTCGCACTCCTGAATATTGGAATGCCAACAATTGTAAATTAATTTTTACTTCTTGGCTGGTTGAGCCTGTTCCAGCTGGCTGATTTTTTCTTCCAGTGTTTTCAATTGTTGCTGGGTACGTGCCAATAATGCTGACTGAATATCGAATTCTTCGCGTGAAACAAGTTCCATTTTGGTGAGCGCGCCCTGAAATAGTGCATGCAAATTGGTTTCTAGCTCTGAAATGGGGCTTGAATCAACTAGTTGTTTGATTTTAAAAGATAATTCTTTAATTTTTTCATTGGTAAATAGCATAGTAAGCACTCCTTTGCACAATATTTTAGCATGTATAGCAGGGTTGAAAATATAATTACCCCAATACAATAAGTTCATAATTAATAAAAAACAATTTGTTATTATGTTTTTTTAATAATTAGCTTTATATTTTAATGTTAATTATTTGATTTTATTAGTTTATATAGGTTGGCACGTGCCTTGCTTTGTGGTCAATGTTGTTTCATTCTCGTTTACAACAATTCGATCAAAGATTTTCACAGAGAGAGGACTCATAAATGCGTCAATCTATTTTGCTCACAGCAGTTTTGGGTGCATTATCTTTTGCACAAGCTTCATACGCAGCTGAAGAGGCTAAAGAAGAAGCTAAATCTGACTGGTCTGCGACCGGTAACGTTTCTTTTGTATCAGATTACTACTCACGTGGTATTTCACAAACATGGCACAAACCAACCGCACAAGGCGGTATGGATATCACCCATTCTAGCGGCTTCTATGCTGGTGTTTGGGGTTCAGGCGTGTCACCTAACACTTATCCTGATTCGACCACTGAAATTGATATTTATGCTGGTTACAACGGTAGCGTACCTGCTGTTGAGGGTTTGGGCTGGAGTGCTGGTCTGTATGGCTACCTGTATCCAGGTGGTTCATGGAAAAAATACCGTGCATCAAATGCGGCTAACCCAAATGATGTATTGACACCTAAAGGTGGTAGTTGGGACACTTATGAAGCTAACGTTGGTTTATCCTATGGTTGGTTAAGCGGTAAGTTGTCTTACACATTGACTGACTGGTGGGGCGCGGATAAGTCTACAGGTTGGGATGGCAGCACTAAGGGCTCTACCTATTTTGAATTGAACGCGGCTTATCCATTGCCATGGTGGGATTTGACATTGATTGCTCACGTTGGTCGTTTGAATGTGGCGGGTAAACTGGACAAATCTTTTAGCCCAGATGGCGGCGTAAACTTGCCAAGTACTTCCATTTCTGGTGCTACTAACCCAGACTACACAGACTGGAAAATTGGTCTGAGTAAAGCATTCAAAATTGGTGCTACCGAAGGCTGGAACGCCGGCGTATACTGGGTTGAGTCAGACAACTCCCGCTACTGGGGTGAAAATGGCTATGGTGGTACAAGCTTTAACGGTAAAGGTACCAGCACCAAAGCGCAAAGTAAAAATCTGAATGATGGTCGTCTGGTATTAACGGTCGGTCGTACATTCTAAATAAGCAAGTTTAGATCTGGCGGGCATTGTGCCCGCCAGAGTTAACAACGGGAGAAGCAAATGAAATTTGTATCCGCAATAATCAAGCCATTTAAGCTTGATGAAGTGCGTGAGGCTTTGTCCAACATTGGCGTACAAGGCATCACAGTCACTGAGGTCAAAGGGTTTGGCCGTCAAAAGGGGCATACCGAGTTATATCGTGGTGCAGAATATGTCGTGGATTTTTTGCCTAAGGTGAAGCTCGAAGTAGCCATCAAGGACGACATGCTTGATCAAGTCGTTGATGCGATTGAGAAAGCAGCTGCAACTGGCAAAATCGGTGATGGCAAAGTATTTGTCTTCGATCTGGAACAAGTTTACCGTATACGTACCGGCGAAACCGGTCCGGATGCGCTATAAGAAAGGGCTTCAGCTATGAAGAAAATTCTTTCCATGTTATCACTGGTCGCCTTGATTGGCCTGGCGGCAACCCCAGTGAGTTATGCTGAAGAGACTGTGACTGAAACGATCACAGTACAAGAAACAGTCACCCCTGATGCAGCACCAGCGGCCGAAGCGCCTGCTGCAGAAGCTGCGCCAGCGGCTGCAGAAGCTGCACCAACATTGGATGTAGGTAATACCGCATTCATGATTGTGGCTACTGTGTTGGTAATTTTAATGACAATCCCAGGTTTGGCCCTGTTCTATGGTGGCTTGGTGCGTCAGAAAAACATGCTTTCGGTGTTGATGCAAATTTTCGTGGTGTTCTCATTGATCTCCGTGTTGTGGGCGGCTTACGGCTACAGTATGGCGTTTAGTGAAGGTAATGCCATCGTTGGGGGCTTGAGCAAGGCATTCCTGTCAGGCATTACAACGGACAGCTTGTCTGGCACTATCCCTGAATATGTTTTCCTGACTTTCCAGATGATTTTTGCTGCGTTGACACCAGCATTGATCGTGGGTGGTTTTGCTGAGCGTATGAAGTTCTCTGCCGTATTGCTGTTCACAGCGTTGTGGGTGACCTTTGCTTATATCCCAATCGCACACATGGTGTGGGGTGGTGGTTATCTGGCTGAATTAGGTGCCAAAGACTTTGCTGGCGGTACTGTTGTACACATCAACGCTGGTGTGGCTGCGCTGATTGGCGCCATGATGTTGGGCAAACGTATCGGTTACGGTAAAGAAGCCATGCCTCCGCACAACCTGGTCATGACCATGATTGGTGCGTCATTACTGTGGGTGGGTTGGTTCGGTTTCAACGTAGGTAGCGAACTGGCTGCTGATGCCACTGCTGGTATGGTGCTGGTAAACACACAACTGGCAACTGCGGCTGCGGTATTGGGCTGGATCCTGGCTGAGTGGTTGTTCAGAGGCAAACCAAGCATGTTGGGTGCTGCATCCGGTGCGGTAGCGGGTTTGGTAGCGATTACACCAGCATGTGGTTTCATCGGCCCGATGGGTTCTATCATTCTGGGCTTCACTGCCAGCTTCGTCAGCCTGTGGGGCGTGACCAAGTTGAAAGGTGCGCTGGGTTATGATGACTCACTGGATGTATTCGGTGTGCACGGCCTGGCAGGTATCTGGGGCGCGGTAGGTACTGGCGTGCTGATGTCTCCTGGTTTGGGTGGTGTGGGTTATGCCGAAGGCGTGACCATGGGTGGTCAGGTTTCTACCCAAATCATCGCCGTCGTGGTGACCTTGATCTGGACGGGTATCGTGAGTGTGATTCTTTACAAAGTTGTAGACGCTGTTGTAGGCTTGCGCGTAAGTGAAGAATACGAGCGCGAAGGTCTGGATACGACTGAGCATGGTGAGCGTGCTTACAGCCTGTAATCCGTGATGTGAAAAAGAAAACGGCTCATTGAGCCGTTTTTTTTTGAACTTAATAAAATACATTTGTATCCATGTAGTGGGCCTGAACTAAAATAACTCTTAATTATGGCAAATCTAACTCCCTCCCTGTTGAGCCCGGTACAACGGGTATTAAAACTCGCCGCCTTTGAAAAGCAGGATATCCTGCTTCTGGTTTACCTGACACTAGTCTATGGCGTGTTGGGCATTGCGACGCCTGTGGCGGTGCAGACCATGGTCAATATCGTCACCATGGGCGGCGTGTTGCAGCCCTTGTATGTGGTCGGCTTTATCCTGTTTTGCCTGCTGGCCTTGTCGGGGGGGATTTACGCGATTGAGAGTTTCCTGGTTGAGCTGATTCAACGCCGGGTATTTGTGCGGCATAGTTTGCTCATTGCGCAAAACACACAACAGATTCATGTCTCTGTCTATGACCAGCACAATCCAGTCGAGCTGGTAAACCGCTACTTTGATATTCAGACGGTGCAAAAATCGGTGGCAACCCTGCTCACGGTTGGCCTGACCGCCTTGCTGCAAGGTTTGATTGGTAGCGTGGTCTTACTGTTTTACAGCTTGTACTTCGGCATTCTGGTGATCCTGATGCTGATCGTATTGTGGGCTGTCGTATTTTTGCTGGGCAAGCAGGCGGAAACCACCGCGCTCAAGGAGTCCAAGGCCAAGTACGATATGGCGGCCTGGCTGGAAAACATTGCACGTAATAAATGGTTATCCAAGTTTTATGGTGCCAAACAACGTACTACAGAAAATACTGAGGTGCTGGCCCAAAACTATCTCGGTGCCAGAGTACAACATTTCCGCGTATTAATGATGCAGTTGATTGGCGCGGTTGGCATGTATGCGGTGATCGGCACTGGCATGCTGATTCTCGGCGGCACCTTAGTGATCAAGGGACAGATTAACCTGGGCCAGTTTGTGGCGGCAGAATTGATTATTTTTGGCGTGCTGTCTGCCTTTGTGCGCTTTGTGACCAAGCTGGAGTATTTTTACGATTTGCTGGCTGCGGTCGATAAATTAGGCGTGCTGGAGACCTTGCCGGTGGAGACGGTGGGTGAGCATCAGTCCAGCCTGGACGGCTATCATCCTTTAAAAGTGGTTGGCCTGGGTTTTAGCCATCATGGTCAGCCAGCATTGATGAGCCAGGTGAGTTTTGAATTGCAGCATGGCCAGAGTATGGCGATTCTGGGCGCATTGGGCAGCGGTAAAAGCACCTTGCTCGAGCTGTTAACCGGACTCAGGCAACCTGCCCAAGGCTATATCAGTTATGGCGGCATAGACTTGCGCCAACTGAACCTGGACCACTTGCGTGACCGTATTGGGGTTGCCAACAAGGTCGAGTGGCAGCATGGCTCTATTCTGGATAATCTGCGCCTGACCCGTACTAACATCACGCTGGATGCCATGGTCGATATCTTGCAAATGCTGGGCTTGTGGGAAGATATCAGCCAATTGCCCAAGGGCATGGATACGGTACTGACCGATTATGGTGCGCCCATGACGTATACCCAGTTGCAACGCCTGATGCTGGCCAGGGCGATGATAGGACGTCCGGACTTGCTGATCATTGATGGCTTGCTGGATGGACTCGGCCAGCAGGAGCTGGATCAGGTACTGACTTTGCTTAAGCGCCACCAGTCAAATTGGATGCTGATCGTGACGACACGCTTCCCCCATATTGCACAGCAATTCCAGCAGGTGATGACCCTGGATAGCCCGCGCAACCAGGCGGGAGACCATCATGCATAATCAATTGCAACAAGCGCTGATGCACAGCGTGCAAACGCCGCAGCATTTGCGTGTCTGGATCAAACGGTTAGCCTGGTTGTTAGTGGGTTTGCCGACCTTGTTTTTATTTTTACCCTGGCAGCAAAACGTGACGGCCTTGGGTAAGGTGACTGCCTATTCACCTTCCGAGCGCGTACAAACCATCGATGCGCCGGTGAATGGCCTGATCAATCGCTGGCATGTGCAAGAGGGCTCGCAAGTGAAAGAGGGCGATTTGCTGCTGGAGATTGCCGATACTGATCCTAATTTTAAGCAGCGTCTTGAAGCACAGCGGGATAATTTGCAAAGCAAGCTGGGTGCGAAACAGGATGAATTGCGTAATTACGAGTTACAGAAACAGAACCTGACCGCCGCACGCGATGCCAAGATTTCTGCGGCCCAATACAAGCTGGATGTGGCCAACCAGAAAATTCGCAGTAGCCAGGAGGCGGTGAATTCGGCGCAGGCGACATTGGATGCGGCCAGCCTGCAAGTCAATCGTTTGCAACGTTTGTTTGCCGATGGCCTGGTGTCTAAGCGTGATTTGGAGGTGGCTGAACGTGACCATATTATTGCCAGCCGCAACCTTAATAGTGCGCAGGCGCAATGGCAATCAGCCAAAGCAGAAGCCAGTTCGGCGGCGGCGGATATCCAGCAAACCCGTTCTGATACCCAGGCCTATTTAGACTCAACTTCTGCGGTGATCAACAAGATTCGCGGCGAAACCGCAGACAGTGAAAATAGCCTGCACAATTCAGAAATCTCATTGGCGCGGCAAAATATGCAGCGTATTGTCGCGCCCAGGGATGGCACGATTTTCAGGTTACCGGTCAATTCGCAATCGCAGATCATCAAGCAGGGCGATCCCTTGCTGGTGATTGTGCCCCATACCTCGCAGCGCGCGGTCGAGCTATGGGTTGATGGCCGTGATGCACCACTGATTACGTCGCGCAGCAGTGTGCGCCTGGAGTTTGAAGGCTGGCCTGCGATACAGGTGCCCGGTTGGGCACAGGTTGGCGTCGGCACGTTTGAAGGTGAAATTTCTTTTGTCGACCCGACAGATAACGGCTCTGGTCATTTCCGTATCATGGTCGTACATAAAGCCGGTACGCCAGAATGGCCATCGGCCAGGTTTTTGCGCCAGGGCATCAGCGCCAAAGGCTGGGTATTGCTTGAGCGTGTGACCATAGGCTACGAATTGTGGCGTTTGCTCAATGGCTTTCCGCCACGTATCCCGCCAGAACCCGTGCCCTTGCAACAGGCCGGAGGCAAAGCAACATGACGCGCTGGCTGTTAACACTATTGGTGATTGCTTCGCCCTGGGGCGCATTGTTGGCCGATGAGGTGACAGACACGCGTGCGCGGCAACGCCTGGAAAAGACCGAAGGGCGTGCGTTAGAAACCTATAGCCCACAACCTGGCGTACCACTACACGATGCGGTCAAGCAACAGCAGCAACGCAAATCGTCGGTGACGGTCGATTTAAAAACTGCGTTAAAGCCGTTTGATAGCCCGGAAAGTGAAAGTATTGTGCCAATGGCACAAGGCTCTCAAGTCACTATTGCCGATATTCGGCAGCGGGCATTGCAAAACAATTTGCAAATCAAAGTGGCAAAAATGGATCCTGAGCTGGCGAGACAATCGCTACGAGAAGAGCAGGCCAAGTTTGACCAGGTGATTTTTGCTTATGCCAAATATGCCGAAAAAGACACACCTGCCATGGCAGGCGACAAAGTCATCCTCAAGTCAGACAATGCACTGTTGAATGGCGAGCTGGCAAAACTCAACCTGGATGCGCAAAAAAAGGAATTCTGGGATGTCGAAGCGGGTGTCAAAGTGCCTTTGCGTACGGGTGGTACCGTGACCTTGAGTGCGCCACTGGAAAACCGGCAGAGCCTGGGCAAGTTTGCCAGCGACCAGTACCGCAGTGCCTTGCGCTTCTCGTTTAGCCAGCCTTTGCTACGTAATGCAGGCCAGCAGGTGAATGAGGCCAGTATCCGTGTTGCCGAACTGGACCGCGACAGCGTGCAGTTGAAAACCCGCTTGCAGACCATACGCATTGTCGCTACTGTGGACAAAGCCTATTGGGAGCTTTACGAGGCGTGGGCGGCGCTGGATGTGCGCAAAAACCAGTTTGAATATGCCAGCCAGAACCTGGCCATGGTCAAGCGTCGTGTGCAGGAAGGCTTAACGGCCGCTGTAGAAATCAATCGTGCCGATATAGGTGTGGCTGACCGCATGGAAGCGCTGATTGTGGCAGAAACTAACCTTAAACTGGCACAACGGCAATTACAGTTTTTACTCAATGATTTGCCGGATGATCAAACAGGCCAGTCGCCATGGGTACCAATGACGGCGCCTAGCCTGGTCAAGTTTGAGTTTGACCGTGCGCATTTGATCCGCGATGCGCTGGATAGCCGTATTGAGTTGCTGGATCAGGAGTTGAAGCTAAGTGCTGAGCTGGTGCAGATTGATTATCTGCAAAACCAGACCTTGCCGTTATTCACGCTGGATTACCAGTATGGGGCATTGTCCGGCTCCGGCGAGCGCTTCGGTGATATCGGCCAGGACTTGTTTGGTGGCCGTTATCGCGACTGGTCGGTCGGCCTGAAGTTTGAAATGCCGGTGAGTAACGAAGCGCGCAAGGCCAAGCTGGATCGGGCCGTGGCACAGCGCATGCAGCGCCTGACCACCAAAACGTTACAAACCCTGACCGTCAAACGCGAGATACATGACTCGCTGGATAAAGTGGACCAGAATTGGCAGCGCATTATTGCAGCGCGTCAGCAAGTGCTGGTGGCTGGCATTAACTATGAAGCCGAGCTCAAGCAGTTTAATGAAGGTTTGCGTACCATGACCGAGGTGCTTGAAACGCTAACGCGTCTGGGCGAGGCGCAGTTAAAAGAAATTCGCGCCATTAGTGATTACCAGGTGGCGCTGGTGGATATGGCTTATGCCACTGGTACCGTACTTGGGCATGGCCAGATCAGTTTGCAATAAGCTTATTCGCTGATGGTTCTGCCCGGGTAAAGGGCTTCAGTCAGTTGCAGCAGGTTCATGCGGTGTATGCCCGACTTTTCACCATTTTTACGTGGTGCGGTGCGGATATCATCGGTTTCAAATACGCTGATGCGTTGTGTGCCAAAACGCGTTTCTACCAGCAACACCGGCACCCGTTTGCGTACCACGTCGTGCTTTTGCTTACTCGGCCGGTCTGACATGCGAAATTGCTGCTCATCCAGCCGGTAAGGCACATTCTGGTTGAGTAAATAAATCTCCAGCTCTTTGCCGCTTTCCGCAAACACATGAATGTCGGTGTCAGCATAAGGGCCTGCCGTGCCTTCCATCACCGAGCCAATCAGATGCGGATTAAACTTTTTGAGTAGCTGCATGGTGTGCAAGGCCGCTTGCCGCAACTCCAGCAAGTGCGCCGCATCATTTTCATCGGCATACAGGGCATGGTACTCACGCAAGGCGGTATCAATTTCAGCGTTGGTTGGCAGAGGGGCATTCTGTTGTATGCCCATCAGTTTCACTGCTTTGCGCTTGGCGCGGCCATAGTCACTGATGCCTTCCTCGAACATCAGGCGCGCGGCAGACTGTGCTATTTCTTGCCGCAGATCACTTGAAAAGTCGTCAAACATCGCATCAGGCTTTAAGTTGGATTCGTCTCTAATTGGGGCTGAGTAACTTTGCCGCCGGGTTTGTCGGCAGTTTTTTGTCTTCACTGCCACCGCCACTATGCTCGCCGATCAGGCGCTCGAGGAAGGATGGTTCATTGTCTTCTGGCGCATGTTCTGCTTCCGGGTCAAACAGGCCGGGCAGGTTTTCAGGTTGTGACTGTGGCAAGTGCTCTTCGTAGAAATATTCATAAATGCCAGGGTCATCTTCACCCACTTGCGCGCCAGTGTAAGCATCCACTTTCAGTTGCAATACGCCATCCGGCACTTTGTACTGGTAGATCGGCAAGCCGGTCAGGGTTTGTTGCATGTAATTGATCCAGATCGGCAATGCTGCGCGACCACCGGTTTCGCCGCGCCCCAGATTGTGTGGATTGTCATAACCCATCCAGGCCACCGCGACTTCTTTTGGATGGTAACCGGCAAACCAGGCATCAAACTGGTCATTGGTAGTGCCGGTTTTACCGGCAATATCCGGGCGACGTAGTGACAGGGCTGCCCTGGCCGTACCGTCGCGCACCACGTCTTGCAGCATGGTGGTGATGATAAAGGCATTGCGCTGGTCGATGACCCGTTCTGGCGACACATGCTTGCCTGCTTGTACCGCTTGAATGACTTTGCCGCGGCTGTCGATAATTTTTTCGATCAGGTAAGGATGCACCTGGTAGCCACTATTGGCAAAGGTGGCGTAGGCGGCCGCCATTTGCCACACCGAAGAAGAGCCAGCGCCCAGCGCGGTAGACAGGTAAGCCGGGTGATCCTTGGGATCAAAGCCGAATCTGCGCAGGTAGTTTTGCGCATAGCGGGCGCCAATCGCATTCATCAGGCGGATAGAGATTGTATTTTTTGACTGAGCCAGCGCTTCACGCAAACGCATGGGGCCTGCATATTTTTCATCGTAGTTACGTGGCTCCCAGCTGCTATTGCTACCGGTTTCGGTAGAGGTGAAGCTGATGGGGGCATCTTCAAATACGCTGGCCGGGCTGTAGCCTTTTTCGAGGGCGGCCGAGTAGATAAATGGCTTGAAGCTGGAGCCTGGCTGACGTCTGCCTTGTGTCACATGGTTGTATTTGTTGCGCTGGAAGCTAAAACCGCCGATCAGGGCCTGTACCTGCCCGGTTTCCGGGTTGAGCGCCATAAATCCGCTTTCGACTTCTGGCAGTTGCACCACTGACCAGCCGTCGTTTTGCTGGTAGACACGGATCACCGCGCCAGGCACCAGCGACAATGGCGTGCGTTTGGCCGGGGGCATATGGTTTTTCACCAGCAAAATGGCTTTGTCCTGCAACTTGAGCACGGCGCCACGGTTGGTGACCAAAGTGAGCAGGTTAGGCTCGACCTTGGTGACCAAGGCGGGCACAAACTGGTTGTAAGTGACAAAATCCCGCAATAGTTCGCTGGCACCGCTGGCGGTCAGTTTGCCCGCTGGCAGCGAAATAATCTGCTCGGCCCCGCGGAATCCATGGCGCAATTCAAAATTGATAATGCCTTGAATCACGGCCGTGTTCGCGGCGGCCTGATGCTTGTTGTTGATGGTGGTGTAGACGCGCAGGCCGCTGGTATACGCTTTCTCGCCATAGCGTTTATACAAGGTCGCCCGCACAATCTCAGCAACGTATTCCCCTCCCAGGGCTTGTACTTGTCGTTTCGACGACTGGAACTTGAGCGGCGTGTTCATGGCCTGCTCAAACTCGCGGTCGCTGATCATGCCATAGCGGTGCATGTCGCGTAGCACTTCATGCTGGCGCCTGATCGCGTAATCTGGGTGAATGTAGGGGTCGTATTTGCTAGGGGCCTTGGGCAAGCCTGCCAGCAGGGCGGCCTCAGCCAGGTTAATTTGTTTCAGGTCTTTGTCGTAATAGGTTTTGGACGCAGTGGCAAAGCCATACGCGCGCTCGCCCAGGTAAATCTGGTTCAGGTACAGCTCAAGAATCTTGTCTTTACTGATGGCGTTTTCGATCTTGATCGCCAGCATGGCCTCTTTGATCTTGGTCCAGATATTCCGCGGCGTATCCGGGCTGCTAAAGAAGTTCTTGGCGACCTGCATGGTGATGGTGCTGGCGCCTTCATGGCCACGGCCGGTCAGGTTGTTGCGGATGGCGCGCAAAATGCCGGTGGTATCAATGCCGTTGTGCTGGTAAAAGCGACGGTCTTCAATCGCCAGAATGGCGTCTTTCATGACTTTGGGCGTTTGCTCAATCGGTACGAAGGCACGCCGTTCCTGGCCAAATTCGGCAATCAGGCCACCTTCGGCATCGTAAATGCGCAACGGCAATTTCGGATGGTAATCCGTCAGCGCGTCTAGCGAAGGCAGTGAAGGATAGAGAATGCTGATCATCAACACCAGCAGGGCAGCGACGATCAAGCTGCCGATAATGGAAAGAAAAAGAAGGGACTGCAACCAGTTTCTTGAGTTCATGCGTCTTGCTGCCATCGTGAGAATTACCCATGAATTGTAATCTTTTTTTGCCAATTCAATGGCAGTTAATTATGGAATCATGCAAATAATCAGCATTCTTCTGGCGACCATGAAGGCCAGTCATTTGCTTGTCGCCATGAAATAGTGTGAGTTGGCATGGTTGATGCATAACCCAACGAACATTCAAATACTTAAAAAGGGCAATACAGTTGAGTCTGGGCTTTTTACAACGCAAAAAAACCAGTTTTATTGGTGTTGATATCAGTGCAACCGCTATCAAAATGGTGGAGCTGAGTGCCATAGGCAAACAACAATTCCGACTGGATGGCTACGCCAATGTGACCCTGCCTAAAGGGGTCATCAGCGATGGCAATATTAATGACCTGGTGCAGGTGGCCGATACCATGCGATCGGCCTGGCGTTTGCTCGGGTCGCGTGCGCGCCAGGTAGTGTTGGCACTGCCGACGGCGGCGGTGATTTCAAAGCGCGTCATCATGCCTGCCGGTTTGCGCGAAGAAGACCTGGAGTTGCAGGTAGAGTCTGAGGCCAACCAGTATATTCCTTTCCCGCTTGAGGAAATGAACCTCGATTTTCAGGTGCTGGGGCCGATGGGCAAAAGCACGGATGAAGTCGAAGTGCTGATCGTAGCGGCCAGAAAAGAAAAAATTGATGACCGTGTCGCCGTGGCTGAAGAGGCTGGCTTGAAGGTGAGCATCGTTGATGTAGAAGCTTACGCCACCGAAACGGCCTATCGCCAAATTATTAAGCAGTTGCCACAACATAGCAAAAAAACCGTCACCATGATGCTAGATATAGGCGCCCATGTGACGCATATCAATGTCATGGTCGGCGCACATTCCGTCTATGCCAGGGAGCAGGCGTTTGGCGGCGCCATGTTATCGCAGGAAATTCAGCGCCGGTTTGGCCTGTCGCCTGAAGAGAGCGAAATTGCCAAACGTCAGGGCGGGTTGCCAGACTCTTATGAACAGGAAGTATTGCAGCCGTTTTTGCAAAACCTGGCAGGCGAAGCCGCGCGTGCCGTGTCCTTTTTTACCAACTCTACCCAGTACAACTCGGTTGATCATGTGTTGCTGGCCGGTGGCGTGGCTGCCACTGAAGGCTTGGCGGCACTGATAGAACAAAAAACCGGTGTGCATACTTTGGTCGCGAATGCCTTTCAGGGCATGACGCTGGCTAATAAGATTAAACCTTCCCAGCTTGAAGCAGATGCGCCTGCGCTGATGATCGCCTGTGGCCTGGCTCTGCGTGGGGTGGACGCATGATTAAAGTTAACCTGTTACCGCATCGTCAGATCAAGCGTGCGGAGCGCCAACGTGAGTTTGGCTTGATGGCATCATTAGTGGCGATTGCCGCTGCGGCTATTTTGTTTGTGAGCTGGAGTTATATCCACAGCAAAATCCAGACACAACAGTCGCGTAACCAGCGTTTGCTAGATGAGACGGCGCGGCTGGACAAAGAAATTGCCGTGATCGGCAGTTTGAAAGAGCAAATCAAGCATGTGCTGGAGCGCAAGCAGATCGTCGAAGGCTTGCAAAGCGATCGTAATCAGGCAGTGTTGATTCTGGATGAACTTGCTAGGCAGCTGCCAGAAGGTGTATTCCTCAAAAGCGTCAAGCAATTGCAGGATGAGATTGAGCTCAAAGGGGTCGCGGATACCAATGCCAGGGTTGCCACGCTGGTACACAACCTGAGTGAGTCACCCATTATGCATAGTCCTAACCTGGTTGAAATCAAGGCCAATACCAATGCGCTAGGCATTAAAGAGTATGAGTTTGTGTTGCGGGTATCGTTGAAGCGCGACACGCCTAAAGACGACCCTGCCAAGCAGAAGCCTGCGCCTGCCAAAGGATAACCCAGAGATGCAACTTTCTGACTTTAATAATATAGATATCAAAACGGCCGGCAATTTGCCGATGCCGATGAAAGCGGTTTTGCTGACGATACTGGCGGCAGCGCTGCTGGTAGTGGGCTATGTGTTTCTGCTCAGCCCTAACCTTAAAGAATTAAAAGCTGAAAAAGAAAAAGAACAAGGCTTACGTGACGAATACCTGGGCAAAAAAATGCAGGCCATGAAGATCAAGGCCTATGAGCAGCAAGTGGTTGAGATTCAACGCACGTTTGGCACTTTGCTTAAGCAGTTACCGGATAAGTCCGAGATGGACGGGTTACTGACCGATATTAACCAGGCGGGTGTCAGCCAGGGCCTATCTTTTGAAGGCTTTGTGCCGATGCCAGAGATTTTTGCCGAGTTTTATGCTGAAAAGCCGATCAATATCAAAGTGTTAGGGCGTTACCATAATTTGGGCGCATTTGTCACTGAGGTGGCCAAGTTGTCACGTATCGTGACCTTGCATAACCTGCAAATCCAGCCAGCCGGCAAGGACGACAAGCAGCCGCATAAAGATATGCTGGTGATGGAAGCTGTCGCCAAAACCTACCGCTATCTGGACGCGGAAGAAGTTGCTGCGCGTAAAGCCCAAGAAAGCAAGGCAGGGAAGAAATGATGCGCAACAATTACTTGTTTTGCCTGATTCCGGCCGTGTTACTCACGGCCTGTGGTACGTCACAGGATGACGATTTGACACAGTTTATGAATGAGGCCGACCAGACTATGGTGGCCCCGGTGGAGCCATTGCCAGAGGTGCAGGGGTTTTCTCCCAAGCAATATAACGTTGATGGCGTGCTGCATGATCCGTTTGTGCCGCGCAAGGCCTCGGTGCAAAACACCAATCAGCCTGATTTGAAACGCCCCAAGGAACCGCTGGAAGCGTATCCATTGGAAAGTCTCAAATTTGTCGGCGTACTGAGCAAAAAGAACAGCATGTTTGCCACCATACAAACGCCTGACAATATGGTGTATCAGGTAAAGCCTGGATCACACCTGGGAGAAAAGTTTGGTGTGATTACGGCCTTGGCAGAAAACCGCCAGACACTGAAATACGAGTTAAAAATAAAAGAGACGATTCAAGACCCGGTGAGCGGGGAATGGGCCGAGCAAATGACAACATTGGAACTGCAGGAACATCAATGATGAAAAAATTAAGCTTTCTTGTTGCCCGGGTGGCATTCTTGTCTGTGGCACTCGCCACGTCGGGATGGAGCGTTGCGGCTGATTTGCCGACGGCGACTAACCAACTGCAAGCCGTGGATGTCACTGCACTGCCGGGAGGGCGTTTGAACGTGCAATTGCAGATGGCGCAACCACTTGCCACTGCGCCACTCAGTTTCACTTTAAGTAATCCGCCCAGGATCGTTTTTGATATCCCCAATGCCAGCAATGCCACCGGCAAGAATGTGCTGCCAGTGAATCAGGGTGTATTGAAATCTGTACAAGTGGCGCAAGCCAGTGACCGCAGCCGCGTGGTGCTCAATTTATCCAAACCAGTGCAGCACCAGTTACAGGTACAGGATCAGACCTTGCTGGTCGGGCTCACACAAGAGGGCGTAGAAGCCCCGGCTGCCACCGTGGCTGCCAAGCGTTTTTCTGAGCAGGAAGTTGCTGCCGGACACAAAATTCAGAAGATTGATTTTGTGCGTGGCAAAAATGGCGAAGGCCGTATTTTGGTGGATCTTTCGGATAACCGTGTGGGTGTCAACGTGCGTAATGCAGGTAAAACGGTGGTGGTTGATTTTGCCGATACCGAGTTGCCGGAAGCATTGCAACGCCGCCTGAATGTGATCAACTTTAATACGCCTGTATTGTATGTTGATGCTTTACGACATCACAACCAGGCACAAATCGTGATTGAGCCGCAGGGGGATTGGGAGCAGTCTGCTTACCAGACCGATCGCCGCTTGGTGGTAGATATCCGTCCATTAGCAAAAGATCCTAACAAGCTCATTCAAGGCTCCAAGCAAGGCTATGCCGGTGAGAAACTTTCCTTGAACTTCCAGCGTGTAGATGTCAGGGATGTATTGAAAGTGATTGCTGACTTCACAGGCAAAAACATTGTAGTTAGTGACTCCGTCTCCGGCAGTGTAACTATCGGCCTGAAGGATGTGCCATGGGATCAGGCGCTGGATGTGATCATGAAAAGCAAAGGCCTGGATATGCGCGTCAACGGCAGTGTGATTTCGATTGCACCGGCAGAGGAGTTTGCCGCCAAGGAAAAGGCGCAACTCACGGCTGAGGCTGAGCGCGAGACCCTGGAAACCCTGCGTACCGAAGTATTCTCGTTGAAATACCAGAAAGCCATAGATTTTAGAAATATGTTACTCGGTGGCAGCACCAGTGGTTCAGGTGGCAGTTCAGGCGGTACTTCTGCCGGGGCTTCTGGAGGCTCGTCGGCGGGCCGTATGAACCGTATTCTGTCGCAGCGCGGTAGCGTGACTTTTGATGCGCGCACCAATACGATTTTTGTGCAGGATACGCCAAGAAAACTGGAGGAAATCCAGACCATCATTAACAAGGTGGATGTACCTGTGAAGCAGGTCATGATCGAATCACGCATGGTGATTGCTTCCAATACCTTCTCTAAGGCATTGGGCGCGCGGTTTGGTATTTCGCAAACCGGTACACCGGGCAGTAATACCAGCTTGTCGATAGGTGGGACGTTAGGAAATAAGGCCACGGCTTATACCGCGCCTACTACAGCGGGCGGCACGGGCACGTATACGCTGGGTACGCAGGGCGGCACAGTACAGAGTGCGACGCTGGGCAACTACACTATCAGCTCCAATGGTCAGCCTGATTTGATGTCCAACCTGCCCGTGACCAACGCTTATGGTGGCATTGCGCTGAGCTTGCTCAAGTTGTCGGCCAATTTATTACTGAACCTTGAATTGTCGGCTTTGGAAGCAGATTCACGTGGTAAAGTGATTTCCAGTCCTCGCGTGACGACGGCCAACCAGCAGAAAGCGCGTATTGCGCAGGGGGTGGAGATTCCTTATCAAAGTGCCACCAGTAGCGGTGCAACTGCGGTCAGCTTTAAAAAGGCTGAGCTCAGTTTGGAGGTGACCCCGCAAATCACGCCAGACCAGAAAATTATTATGGATTTGGATGTACGCAAAGACAGCCGTGGTGAAACCTTGCCCGGTGGCGTGGCGATTAATACGCAAAACGTACAAACGCAGGTCCTGGTGGGCAACGGCGAGACAGTGGTCTTGGGCGGGATTTACGAGCAGGTTTCCCGCAAAGGGACTGACAAAGTGCCTTTCTTTGGCGACTTGCCAGTGGTCGGTTATGCGTTCAAACGCAATACCAAACAAGAGGATAAAACTGAGCTGTTGATTTTTATCACGCCGAAAGTCATGGATGAAACGCTGGCTTTGAACTAATTAGCGCAAGCAAACGCGCACGATTACTGACAGCCGACAGGCTTTGCCTTAAAATGCCCAACTGAAACAGTTGGGTTTTTTTATGGGTGCGCAAATACCAAACAACATATTTTTGATCGGTTTGATGGGGGCAGGTAAGACCACCGTTGGCAAATTGATTGCCAAAAGTCTGGGCAAAACCTTCTACGACACCGATCATGTGATTGAGCAACGTACCGGCGTCAAGATTCCGACTATTTTTGAACTGGAAGGCGAAGCGGGTTTCCGTAAGCGCGAAACCTCTACGCTGGAGGAATTTGCACAGCAGGATAATATTGTGCTCGCCACGGGTGGTGGTGCCATTATTGCGCCGGAAAACCGCGATATCCTCAAGCAGTATGGCTATGTGATTTATCTGCGTGCCAATGTCAATGAGCTGTATTTACGTACCCGTAATGATAAAAATCGCCCTTTACTACAAAATGTGGACGTGAAAGCCAAGCTGGAACAATTGTTTCACGCCCGCAATCCACTCTATACCGAAACTGCAAATCTGATCGTCGATACCGGCCATCAGCCAGTGGCGGTGATTATCCAAAAAATTGAAAACGCCCTCAATGCGTTGGAGCCATCATGCAAACCTTAACCGTCAGCTTGGCTGACCGTAGTTATCCTATTCATATCGGCAATGGCCTGCTAGGCCAGGTTGATCTGATCTTGCCGCATTTGAAACGCAAGCAGGTGGCGATTGTCAGCAATACGACGGTGGCACCTTTATATATGCAGGCCATTGCCCAGCCCTTACGCGATGCTGGCGTGAGTGTGATTGAGATCATTTTGCCGGATGGCGAAGCGTATAAAAACAACCAGACGCTGCAAATCATCTACGATCATTTGCTGCAAAACCGCTGCGAGCGTAACACTACTCTTATTGCCCTCGGTGGCGGTGTGGTTGGTGACTTGACCGGCTATGCGGCGGCAACTTATTTGCGTGGTGTACCCTTTATTCAGGTGCCGACCACTTTGTTGTCGCAAGTGGATTCCAGTGTCGGCGGTAAAACCGGCATTAACCATCCTCTGGGTAAGAACATGATAGGGGCGTTCTACCAGCCTAAATTGGTACTGGCCGATATCGACACGCTGAAGACCTTACCGCAGCGCGAATTATCGGCAGGGGTCGCTGAAGTCATTAAATACGGCCTGATTCGCGATGCCGACTTTTTTGATTGGCTGGAAACCAATATGTCCGCCCTGATGGCCTTGGACACCGCCGTTGCCAGCTATGCTATTTACCGTTCGTGCCAGAATAAAGCTGAGGTGGTGGTGGCCGATGAGCATGAGCAGGGCGAGCGCGCCTTGCTCAATCTGGGCCATACCTTTGGTCACGCCATTGAAAATGCCATGGGTTATGGTGTCTGGCTGCACGGCGAAGCCGTGGCCACCGGCACCGTGATGGCGGCGGATCTGTCGCAACGTATGGGCTGGCTCGATGCGGCGCAATTGGCACGTATTAAAACCATTATGCAGGCCGCAAAACTACCGATTACAGCGCCAGATTTAGGGGCGGATGAGTATCTGCGTTTAATGCAGCTGGATAAGAAAGTGTCAGATGGCCGTATCCGCCTGATTTTGCAGCAGGATATTGGCAAGGCGGTGATCACCGCCGATTACGATGCCGAAAAGTTGAAGCAAACGCTGTCATCGGCGGCGTAACACAGAAAGCCGTCATGACCTTAGCTCACTTTGCCGCACAGCCTGAAAAAACACGTGGTCGCAAGGTCAGCGAGCAAGAGTCGCCATTGCGTAATGTGTTCCAGCGCGATCGCGATCGTATTATTCATTCTACGGCTTTCAGGCGTCTCGAATACAAAACACAGGTATTTGTTAATCACGAGGGCGACCTGTTCCGCACACGCCTCACACATAGCATTGAAGTGGCGCAACTCACACGCGGTATCGCGCGCACGCTGGGTTTACATGAAGACCTGGCAGAGGCCATTGCACTGGCGCATGACCTCGGCCATACGCCTTTTGGCCATGCGGGTCAGGATGCGCTCAATCATTGCATGCGCGATTACGGCGGCTTTGAACATAATTTGCAGTCATTGCGCGTGGTCGATGTGTTGGAAAACCGTTATGCCAGTTTTGATGGCTTGAACCTCACTTTTGAAGTACGTGAAGGTATCCTCAAGCACTGTTCGCGCAAAAATGCGCAGTTGCTGGGAGATGTTGGTGAGCGTTTCTTGCGCGGTGAATCGCCCAGCCTGGAGGCGCAAGTCACCAATTTTGCCGATGAGATTGCTTATAACAATCACGACGTAGATGATGGTCTGCGCTCCGGCTTGATCACCATCCAGCAATTGGCTGGCATTCAGCTCTTCGCTGAAAATATGGCCGAAGTTAAAAAGCTGTATGGCGAGATAGAAGAAAAACGACTGGTACATGAAACCATACGTCGCATGATTAATGTGCTGGTGGTCGATTTATGCGAGCAAAGCCAGCAGGCCATTGCTGCATTAAATCCAGCCAGCATTGACGATGTGCGCAAGGCGCCTGCCTACCTGGTTGGGTTTAGCCAGGCGCTGGAAGAAAAGAACCTGGAGCTCAAACAATTTTTGCGCAAGCATCTTTACCAGCACTACCGCGTCAATCGCATGAGCGCCAAAGCGCGCCGCATTATTGCAGAGCTGTTCACGGCATTTATGGACAATCCTGCCCTGATGCCGGATGAATATCAATTGGTCGCCAAGCAAAATCAAGCGCGTGCGGTGGCAGATTATATTGCCGGGATGACAGATCGCTACGCCATACGCGAGCACCGGCGTTTATTCGCGGTGGAGGAGAGCTGGTAACAGTCCATCATTCGCAAGAATAAAAAAAGGCTGCCATGATAAGCAGCCTTTTTTTATTGCCGAGGGCTGAATGGATTCAGCCTGGTGGCGAGGATTATTTAGCGACTTGTTTCTCGCGCATTTCGTCCAGTGTTTTGCAGTCAATGCACAATGTGGCAGTCGGGCGCGCTTCTAGGCGCTTCAGGCCGATTTCAATGCCGCAACCTTCACAGTAACCATAATCGCCACTGTCAATATTGCGCAATGTCTCGTCGATTTTTTTAATCAGCTTGCGCTCGCGGTCACGGTTGCGCAACTCCAGCGCCATGTCAGACTCCTGGCTGGCGCGGTCATTTGGGTCAGCAAAGCTGGTGACTTCGTCCTGCATCGTATGCACGGTACGGTCAATGTCGTGACTCAGTTCTGACTTCCAGTCATTCAGGATTTTGCGGAAGTGATCCTGCTGCTTTTTGTTCATGTATTCCTCACCGGCGGCTGGCTGGTAAGGGGTGAAGGATTTGTTAACGGTATCTGCCATGATGGTTCCAAAGAACGAAACTACTGAATAGTTATTGCCAAAAAAGGCGCTTGTACTGCATTAGGTCTATCAACAATCGCGCGAGTTTACACCAGTTTCTAAGGGCATGCAAAGGCTCTTTGCTGTGTTTTAAACGCGCGCGGATGAAGCTTGCTCGCGTAGCTCCAGTGCTTTTAATGTATTTTCCATCAGTGTTGCCACTGTCATCGGCCCCACACCGCCGGGTACGGGGGTGATGTGGCTCGCACGCTGGCTGGCCACTGCGAAATCCACATCGCCGGTGATTTTGCCATCCGGCAGGCGATTGATGCCGATATCTACAACAATCGCGCCTGGTTTGATCCACTCACCTTTAATCAGCCCCGCTTTGCCAGCCGCAGCAACAATTAAATCAGCGCGGCCAATATGGGTCGCCAGGTCTTTAGTATGGCGATGGCAGCTCGTGACGGTGCAACCTGCCAGCAGCAGCTCCAGGCCCATCGGGCGCCCCACGTGGTTGGATACACCCACCACCACGGCATCCAGCCCCTTGAGTGCGATACCACTGGCTTGCAGCATTTTAATGACACCGTAAGGTGTGCAAGAGCGCAGCAGTGGCTGGCGTACGGCCAGGCGGCCAATGTTATAAGGGTGAAAGCCGTCTACATCCTTGGCCGGATCAATCAGGGCCAAAATTTCTGTTTCATCAATATGATGTGGCAACGGCGACTGTACCAAAATGCCGTCAGTTGCATCATCGGCATTCAATTGCCTGATCAGCGCAAATAATTCTTCTTGTGAGGTGCTGGCAGGTAAATTATGGGCGATTGAAACGATGCCTGTTTTTTCACAAGCCAGGCGTTTGTTACGCACATAAATGGCAGAGGCCGGGTCATCCCCTAATAAAATCACCGCGAGGCACGGGGCACGTTTTCCGGCCTGCACACGTTGGTCGATGTTGGCTTTAATATCCTCTAGCAGTTGACTGGCAATTTGCTTGCCATCAATAATATGAGCGCTCATGAACAAAATATTTGTCGTAAAAAATAGAATTTTATCACATCGACATTGACACAAATTCAGAAAATCGGTTATATTTCCGTCTTCGGCGTGTAGCGTAGTCTGGTAGCGCGCCTGCTTTGGGAGCAGGATGTCGGGAGTTCGAATCTCTCCACGCCGACCAGTTTCTCTGGATTGCCCGTCGGCATGTAACTCCTATCTGCTCGTAGCTCAACTGGATAGAGCACCAGCCTTCTAAGCTGGGGGTTACAGGTTCGATTCCTGTCGGGCAGGCCAAAATTTCCCCAGTGGTGGCTATAGCTCAGTTGGTAGAGCCCCGGATTGTGATTCCGGTTGTCGTGGGTTCGAGTCCCATTAGCCACCCCATTCTTGCTTTCTCAAGTCTTAAATTCAAAAATAGTCACTAAAATTGGCTCTGTTTACCAATAGACCAACAGCATGCTTTTGATAAAGTGTTCGAAACAACCATTGTCGCGAACATGACTACACCTCTGAATTTGAAAAAATTTATGCAAAGCCTGATCGACCTCACCAAGGTCAGAGACAGCCTTGCACTTGATCCGGCGCTGCTATCATTAATGCAGCACTGGATGTCTGTGTTTGCAACCCAGGCGCAGCCGATCAGAATGCAAGTATTGTCCAAACGGCAGCTTGTTTCGGTGATGGATACTCAGGAATCAAGTACTGATCCGACCTTTGAGGCCTGGCCGCCAGAGGTTTATACGATGCTGTTGGGTTATTTGAATCAAGAATATCGTCAGCATGCGTGTTTTGATACCGCTAGCGGCAAATTGCATGTGTTCCCGCTCAAGCAAAGTATCTCCCACAAAAGTGCCATCCTGCTGATCCAGCACGAAACGCTTTCGGCGGAAGAGATTGAGCTGGTAGAGCAATGCTTGCAGATGTTCCAGCATTACGCCGGGTTGATTATAGAAAACGAGCGCGATGCCTTGACTGGCCTGCTCAATCGCAAAACATTCGATCAATGCGTCGGCAAAATCCTGCTCAATGACTATAAGCCGGAATACAGATTCCCCTTGCACCACTACCTGGTGATTTTCGATATTGATTTCTTCAAAAGAATTAACGATACCTACGGCCATTTGATTGGTGACGAAGTGCTGCTGCTGTTATCACGGTTGATGCAGGAGGCTTTTCGGGATGGTGACTTGTTGTTCCGCTTTGGCGGGGAAGAGTTTGTCGGTGTGTTCTCCTGTGCCGAAGAAAATGACATCATCATGTTGCTCGACCGGTTTAAAGAGGCGCTGGCAGCGTATTCGTTCCCGCAAGTGGGGCAGGTCACGATCAGTATTGGCTGCTCAAAAATGGCGTTGAATGTGTTGCCCAATACGGTGCTTGAGCATGCAGATGAGGCTTTGTATTACGCCAAAGAGCACGGTCGAAATCAAATTTGCTACTATGAGACGTTGATCGCACAAGGTTTGCTCACAGATACCGTGATTAGCGGCGAAATCGAGTTGTTCTAGTCTTTACTTCCATATTGCTAAGCGCGGGCATTGAACGTGTGCCTGCCGACTGACCATTCGCCGACAATCTCGTCGGTGACCTGCATTTTCTCTCGAGATGATTTGACATTGCATATTGATTGTATTTAATATGTGTTAAAAAATGTCAATATCGTAACGGGGGAAGTCGATGCGCTCCGCTCTCATCCTGCTGTGTTGTGTTTGGCTCACCGCATGCCTACGGCAGCCGCTTGATGCGTCTACACACTCTGCATTGCATTTGCCAGACACGCCTCCGACAGAAACCTCTCCTATCGCGGTTTATCCTGAAGTCGATATTGCCGAGATTGAATCTACCCGTACTATTAAGCCGCCATTAAAGTCAGCTACCCCCACCCTGCTGATTAACCTGGTGGTGCACGATGCGCCCGTTCAGGAGGTATTGCTGGCGATTGCGCGTGAAAGCAGTTTGAATATTGATGTGCACCCAGGCTTGCGAGGCAAGGTAAGTTTGAATGCGATCCAGCAGTCAGTGCCGTCCATTCTGGCACGTATATCTAAGCAGTTGGATATGTATTACGAGTGGTCGAATGGCGTGTGGTTAATTACGCCAGACATGCCTGTCATCCGTAGTTATAAATTGAATTACGTTAATATGAGTCGCGACACCACTGGCTATATCGGGGTCGCCAGTGAAATCAATAGTGCTGGCAGAGCCGCCGCAGGGGCTGCTGGCAATGGTGGCACCGGGCAAGCAGCGGTGGTGCAAGGCGGTAACAGTAACAGCTCAAGAACGGCGGTCACTTCGCAATCGCGTTATCACTTGTGGGAAAGCGTCGTCGAGAATATACAGGCGCTGTTAGACGAAACTGATAAGGCCAGCATCGCACGTGCTGAGGTACTGGAGAGTACGGCATCAAGCCTGGATTTGCCTGTGCAGACGACGGAGCCGGTCGACAGTATGCAGGCCGCTCGCCATTCGCGTGAGGCGCCAGATCAATCAGCAGCCAGCGCCACTATTGTTTCGGAAAGAGTCAAACAGGCGCATGTCCGCTGGCATGCTTCACGGCTGATTGCCAATCCTGAAACGGGTATTTTGACGATCCGGGCGTCGCAAAGCCAGCAGGCACAAGTCAGGTCGTATCTGGAGTCGGTGATGCAAGTGGCCGCCAGGCAGGTGCTCATTGAAGCCACGATTGTGGAAGTAGAGTTAAGTAAAAGCTTTCAGATGGGCATCGATTGGAGCCGGTTGTCCGCTTCGGCACAGCAGCGCGGATGGCAGTTAGCGCAATCGCTTGGCAATGATGCGGCACAGTTCAATCGTGCGGCTGGCACCTGGGAAAGTAACAACAGTAAAAATGCACTTGGCCAGAATAATGGCAGTGTGGCATTCATGCTAGGGTACTTTAATCCGTTTAGTCGCTTGGGCAACCTCAGTGCCAGCGTGACTTTGCTGGAACAGTTTGGCAAAACGCGCGTGTTATCCAGCCCTAAATTAATGGTGCTCAATAACCAGACTGCGATTCTCAAGGTGGTCGACAATCTGGTGTATTTCACGATTCAGTCGCAAATTTCCCAAAGCAGCAGCAATAGCGGCAGTAATTTACAGGCCGTCACCACCACCGCCAATACCGTCCCAGTCGGGTTGGTCATGGCCGTCACGGCACAAATTAACAGCCATCAGCGGGTGAATTTGAATGTGCGCCCCACCGTGTCCAAGGTGTTGCGCTATATCGAAGACCCTAATCCGCAATTGGGCAGCGGTAGTACGCGGATAGTCAGCAGCATCCCTGAAATACAAGTGCGTGAAATGGAGTCGGTGCTGAATATTGCCAGCGGCAATATCGCGGTGCTGGGTGGGTTGATGCAGGAGGATCAGCGCGAATTCACCGACCGTGTGCCCGGCGTATCCAGGTTGCCAGTGCTTGGGCAAGTGTTTACCGGTAAAAATCAGGCGGCAAAAAAGACCGAGTTGATTGTTTTTCTCAGGCCGACCGTCATCGGGCGCGCCGATGTGCGGTCGGGTGACTTGCAATCGTTTCAGCCTTTATTGCCTGATGAATTACCTGCTGATGCATTTGAGATCAATGTGGGGGAGCCGTCATGAATCGACGTCTAAGATTGTTGGCATCGTGGCCAGGGTATGGCCGCTCTGCGCAACGCGCCTATTGCCGCGCATTGATCATCACAGATCTTAAGCGCGTTGAGATCGGCTTAAGTTATTTGTTGTGGGGCTGCGTTGTTTTGATCAGTGGCTTGGTCTGGCAAGAGGGCTATCATATATTGTCTGGTGGTGAAAATGGCATTATCAGACAGTTGCCTGCTGGCTTGAGTCAGCCGGTGGATGCGTTTTATCCTATCCATGCACCTGCACTGGGCAATCTGGCGACATCAAACAAATTGCCGAGCCTGTTTACTTTCAAGCCTACGAAGTCATCTCCGGTAACGGCCTTAAGCTATCCAGCAGCTGAGGCGCCGGTGGAGGGGTATGCCACAGCAAAACCAGCCCCCAAACCGTTACGTCTGACGTTGCAAATTCAAGCCATGCCGAAATTGCAAGCGAGCCTGAAGTCACAATTAAGCACCGCTGTACAACAACTACTTTCTGGTCAGCTGGTGCTAGCAGGAGCATCTTTTGAAGAGGTGTTACAGCAAGACCCCCATCAGGTGATTGCCTTGGCGGGCATGCTGGTCGTCACCAGCCAACGCGGCGAGATTCAGCAGCGTGAAGATTACTTAAGCAGAATCCGTCAGGAGGTTCCAGACTATACGCCTGAGGATGACCTGTTTTTGATGCAACTGGAGCATTGAGCATGCTGGCCGCCACAGACAACACTCGTATTGGGGAATGGATGTTGGCAAAAGGCATGATTACCGCTGACCAGTTAGAAATTGCGTTAATTGAACAACAAAAACATCGGTTGCTACTTGGGCAGCAATTAGTCAGGCTACATTTTGTAACTGATGCCATGATACGCGATGTGCTGGCGCATTATCATGCACAGGAAAGCATTGATTTACAGCAGGTGATTGTTGACCCGGAAGCGCTGGCGATGGTGCCGGAGGCCTTTGCCCGACAACATAAATTGTTGCCGCTGGATTTGTCGCCAGACAAACAAATCATGCGTGTGGCCTTGTCTGGCCACAATAATATGCTGGTGCTAGATGCACTGCGGCATATGCTGGGCGGCACCATACAGCTCAAATCGGTATTGGCGACTGAAGCACATTTAGAGCAGGCACTGGACAAGTGTTACGGGCATAGCCTGTCACTCGATAGTCTGTTGCGTGAAATTGAGCAGGAGGGCAGCGCGCCATCCTCACTCTCTGTGCAGCAAGCCTCGCGGCCGGTTATCAGGCTGGTGAATGCCGTGTTGATAGATGCAGTCAAGCAAGGCGCTTCGGATATCCATTTCGAGCCTGAGCATGCCTTTCTCAGGATACGTTACCGGATTGATGGGGTGTTGTGGCAGATCCGCTGCTTGCATGATCGCTACTGGCCGGCCATGTGTGTACGGCTAAAAATACTGGCGGGAATGGACATTGCCGAGCAGCGTACACCGCAGGATGGCCGGGTCAATATGTTTTTATGCGGTCGGCAAATTGATTTCAGGGTGTCCAGTCATCCGACTTTGCATGGTGAAAATCTTGTATTGCGGGTACTCGACCGCGACAAGGCAATTATCCCCCTGGAGGCCATGGGATTGCGTGCACCACAGTTGCAACGCGTCAAAACCATGCTGGAAAAGCCAGAAGGTTTGCTGATTTTAACGGGCCCCACAGGCAGTGGCAAAACCACCACTTTGTATTCAATGCTCGGTCACCTCAATCACGAGCATGTCAATATCATGACACTGGAAGACCCGGTGGAATATCCGCATGCGCTCATGCGTCAGACCTCGGTCAATGCAGCAAATAAGGTGGATTTTATCAATGGTATCCGGGCGATTTTACGGCAGGATCCTGACATCATCCTGATTGGCGAAATACGCGATGAATCTACCGCTGCCATGGCAGTGAGGGCGGCCATGACTGGCCATCTGGTGATGACCACCTTGCATACCAATAGTGCAACAGCTGCTTTTTCACGGCTGCAAGATCTGGGCGTCAGTCCACATATGATGGCGGGATGCCTGGTGGGTGTGATTGCACAAAGGCTGCTACGACGTTTGTGTAAACACTGCAAGCGGCAAACCGAGGCTGATCGCGCGCTGGAGCAACTGTTGCGCCAGGTATGTGCACCGGCACAAACCTGGGCGAGGCCTGTATTTGAGGCCGAAGGTTGCGTGCACTGCCGCATGAGTGGATACCATGGCAGATTGGTCATTATGGAAGTGCTGACCATGCATGCCGATATGAATGCGATGCTGACGCAACCTCTGGCCATGCAGCAACTGGCGCGGGTGCACGGCTATACCACGCTGGCGGAAGAGGGCTTGCAGTGGGTAAATGCAGGGGAGACCAGCGTGCAGGAGTTGCGTCGGGTGGTCGACTTAAGTGCACTTGAGGCAGTGGTAGCAACACCATGACCAGCTATCGCTATATCGCCATCGACCAATATGGCCAACGGCAACGTGGCGTATTGGAGCTGCCCGATGAGCAGGCACTCATGGCGAGTTTACAGCAGCAGAGCCTGGAGTTACTGACGTTCAAATTGGGTCAGCCATGGGTGTGGCGACAGCCCAGAGTGGGTACGCAGGCATTGATTTTATTTTGCGTGCAAATGGAGCAATTGCTGCAAGCGGGTGTGCCCTTGCTGCAGGCAGTGGCCGAGCTGGCTGACCAAAATGAACATGCTGGCATGATGGCGGCATTGCGCACCGTGCAACGTGATCTAGAGGCTGGCAGGCTATTGTCACAAGCCTTGCAGGCGCAGCCTAAAGTCTTTCCACCCTTGCTGGGTCAGCTTGTTGATGCGGGTGAGCGTACCGGTCAGTTGCCGGAGATTTTCGGGCATTTGACGCGTACATTGTCGTGGCAGGCCGAACTGTTGTCACAAATTCGCCGGGGCCTGACTTACCCGGCGGTGTTGTGTGTCATGGTGGCGCTTGCTGCCTATGTCATGCTGACTTTTCTTGTGCCGCAAATGGCCAGCTTCTTGCAAAGCCTGGGCCAGGAGTTGCCGTGGTCTACCCGCCTGTTGCTGGCGCTGTCGGACGGGATGATGGCTTATGGCGGATGGCTATTACTTGGCGTGATTGCCCTGGTGGGTGCCTTTATGCTGGCGATGCGTCGATCACCGGTCTTCGCTTTTTTTCTTGACCAACGGCTCTTGAGGTTGCCAGTGATTGGGCGTTTGTTGCATCAACTGGTATTGGCCAGGCTTTGTCGTTTTCTCGGGTTGATGTATCAGACAGGGATTCCCTTGTTGCAGGCATTGGCATGGTGCCAGCCCTTGTTGCAACAGCGCGTGATGGAACAGGCGCTGTCAGAAGTGCATCAGCGTGTTCAGGCCGGGGAAAGCCTCACGGCTGGTTTTGCGGCCACGCAACAGTTTCCACCGCTGATGTTACGCATGTTAAGTGTGGGTGAAACCACTGGTGCGCTCGACCGCATGTTATTCCAGCTGGCCGTCTTTTACGACCGGGAGGTGCAATCGCAACTGCAGCTGGTATTACGATTACTTGAGCCCGCGCTCACCATCGCGCTGGGCATGATGTTGTTATTTTTAATGGCAGCGGTGATGTTGCCGGTTTATGACAGCTTTTCAAGTCTGCGTTATTGAACATGGCGAGCCAACATTTCATTGTCTTGCTTGATCAAACGCGCTGGCGCGTGGTGCATGTGAGTGGTCAGCATGTGTTAGCCCTGCGAGTGTTTAGTAGCGACGAAGACAGCCGCATTGCGCTATTAGACTGGTGGCAGCAGTTTCCGCAGGCAATAATCTCGTTCCTGACTAATCATGCGGATGAGCAGTATCACGTTGAAACTTTGCCGCAAGTGCGAGGGTCTGCCGGGCATCAGTTGTTGATGCGCAAGCTGGCGACATGGCCTTTTGCACAAGGCATGCATACCGTTTGTCGCCTGGATAATGTGCAGGGCTTGCGCCGGGAAAGTCGCTTTTTGTTCGTGGCGCTGACTTCTCCTCTTTTGGCTGACTGGCTGAGCGTGTTGCACAAGCACTCGATTCGAATTCAAGGGTTATACACGCAAGCCGTTTGTCTTGCTTGTTGCCTGCCCGCCACCCTGCAAGGTTTAATGCATGCACTCTGTGTTCAATACACGCCACAACAAGTCCGTATTAGCTATCTCCGGCAGCAGCGGCTGTTTTTTAGTCGACTGTTCCTATTGCCGCCAGATACTGCTACACCTGAAGATGGTGTGGGTCGTATTGCGCATGAGGTGACTCAAATGCGCATGACTTTGATTCACCAGCATTGGCTTGAAGAAGCAGATGTATTATCACTCATCTGGCTGGGCCAGATGCCGATGGATATCCCGTTGTTAAAAGCACAGTTACCTGTTGGTTGCCAATGGGTGGATATCTCTGAAGCAGACAGGGCGCGTCATTTAAAGGGGCACGCATTGCCAGAGGGGCTGCATGCCATGGAGTGGGCGGCGATTCAGCACATATTAAAAGGTCGGCCATTACCTAATCTGGCCCCTGAATCTGTGTTGATGCTCGATAGCAGCATGCGCATGAAGCGTCGCCTGCATTGGGCAGGGGCGGTGATGGCCGGTCTGATGGTCTTGGCAGGTTGGGTGGGCATACAAGCCACACAGCAGGCGCAGGGGCAAATGCTGCAGATTAAGCGCCAGCTAACTGTTGGGCAGCTGAAACCATCTGAACCTATCAATCAGGCACAGTTGCCGGGGGTGCGCGCCTTGACGCAGGCGGTGCAAGGCTTGCAGTCGTCCGTGCGATCGCCGGATCGTGCATTGGTCATCATGCAGCATGTCTTGCTGGGCGTCTCTCACTGGCAGGTGGCGGCACTGGAATGGGGCTTGGCAGGGAGTGCCGCGCAGGATGATGTACCCACGCAGCAGGCTTCTGTTTGGAAGGAAACGCTGATCGTGACATGGTCGCAGCGTGATCAAAATGACCAGGCTGTTATCGAATGGCAGCAACTGCTCAGTCGATTGCGTGGTTTGCCCGAGGTTGAAAAAATAGAGGTGCTTATGCCGTCTGCGTCCGCAAGCAACGCTCAGCGGCAGGGTAATACTGGTCAAGCACCGGGCCTTGATCAGCCGCCTGTGCTTAAGCTGTACCTGCGAGATGCTCAGGCGGCCGCTCTATGAAAGCAAAAGGCTATTGGTCTGCTTTACGTCCAATTTTGCTCGGTTGGTTGATCGCGTTATGCCTGATCACTGTCGCGCTGGCAGTCGTGTTGCATGAGCAATGGAAGGCTGAAGATGCGTTGAGCCAGGCCAGAAATCAATTGCAGCAACAACAGCAACAGAGTGCGCTTCTGGCTAGTTACCAGCCTGATGTGCATTATTTCCTTGCGCATCGTGCAGGCTGGCAGAAATTTGGTTTAATGCGGTCGCCTGATTTCGATCATTGGGATCGCACTTTGATCGCCATGCAGCAGCAATTTACGTTGCCGCATGTTGCGTATGAGATACAGCCTACCGTGTCTTGCACGGCGGTCACCTGTCGTTCGCAATGGCCGACCAGCCAGCCACCAGCGTCGAACTTCACGGCGACGGCTATACAGCTCAATTGGTCCGTATCTCATGAGTCTACCGTCATCGACTGGTTGCAACAGCTTGAGCATGCTTATGCAGGTTTGTTGCTGGTGCGTCACTGCGGCTGGGCATTGGCTGAAGGCGCCGAGGTGATTACTGCGCAGTGCGATCTGGTGTTATTTAACTTCCCCAATGTGTTACCCAATGAGCTGATTGACGTGCAAGGGGAGGCGCAATCATGATGCCTCATCATGTTGAGCGAGGTGTGCAAACAGGCGTTGCGATCTGGGTCGTGTTGCTATTGTTATCTGGCATGGGCGGAGGGATGCTATATATGGCTCCAGGCACATATCCTGCCCGCCAGCGCGTAATGCAAAAAACCATGGCGTCACTCGCACTGGCGCAGCAAGCCTTGCTGGCTTATGCGCAGCAGCCATTAGGCCTGACGCTGTGTGAGCTGAACTGCCCGCGGCCGGGCGATTTGCCCTGTCCAGACCGCAATAATGATGGCATTGCTGAAACATCCTGCAGTAATACGTCACGTTTGGGACGGCTACCCTGGAAAACCTTAGGTGTGGGCGATATACGCGATGGCAGTGGCGAGCGTTTATGGTATGCCGTTTCCGAGCGCTATAAAAATAATCCGCGTCTGCGGCCATTGAATCTGGATACGACTGGCACTTGGAGTGTGGCTTCGTCAGAAGGGTTGATGTGGGATGCAACGCAAGGCAATGGTGTCGTGGCGGTGTTGATCGCGCCCATGCAGCCCCTGGTGCGTGAGGGTGGCTGGGTGCAGCAGCGTCAGGAGGCAACCACGGAGATTGCCAAGCACTATCTGGATATTAATAGCGCGGCTGATAACGCCAGTCCACAGGAGGGCACTTCGCGTGGTTTTGCCAGGGCACCAGCCTCCATGCATTTTAACGATGTGGTTTGGCCAGTCACCTCGGGTCAAATGCATCAAGTGATGCAAAAGCAGGTGTTGGCAGAGGTGAAGCGAAGCCTGCGCTGTGTTGGCGTGCCATGTTTGAGCTACCCGATGGCTGCTGCAGTCAACGATAGCGGTTGCCTAGGCAGTCAGTCATTGAGCGCCGGGCAATGCCTCTCTACGGCGACCAGCATCGGTCGCTTGCCTTTGGATGTCAATGCTCACTGGCCATGGACAGTACAGCATGTGCTGGATGGCAATCAGCAACATCATTGGTTTCAGCAGAATGCATGGCGGGAGCAAGTGTTTTACCTACCAGGTCAGACACAAGCCAGCATCATTCTGGGCGGAGAGCGCTTACCAGGGCAGGTTCGTGACAGCATCACGGATAAAGGACATCTGAACGTGTATCTGGAAGCGTCTACCTTGCTCGCGTTGCATATACAAGATGCCTCTACGCTCAACTTGCGGAGCAATGACCTGCAAGATAAGGTGAGTCGGCCATGAGCCGGGCGCCGCATAACCGCCAAATCGACATCAGGGCCGCGATGTCAGGGTTTAGCTTACTGGAGATGGCGCTGGCATTGGTGATTTTAAGTTTAATGATGGGCTGGCTGATGACGCCATTACGGGTACAACATGGTTTGCAGAAATACCAGCAAACGGAGCAACGGCTGTATGTCGCGCAGCAGGCATTGATCGGTCACGCCATTATTTATCATTATTTGCCATGCCCGGATACTGACCAGCCGCCAGATGGCTGGGAAAATGTATCGGCGAATCAAAGTTGTGCGGGCGATGAGGGCTTACTACCCTGGTTGCAATTGGGGCTCGTTGCAACTGATGCCTGGGGGCGGTTTTTCCGTTACCGGGCGGATAGTACGTTTACCCACCATGCGCAGTGGTTTTCGGTGTCTGCGGCAGAGAATGCCAGTAATATTCAAGTATCTGGCGACAATGGGCTCGTGACCAGTGCGCCCAGTCGTCCGGCAGCGATTGTCCTTTCGCATGGCGAAAACGGGCTGGGTGGCATACAATCGGTGTCTGGCGGGCAAGCGCATGCCATGGCAGCACCCACGCATTCTGATGAGCTGGAAAACGCTGATGGCGACCTCGCTTTTGTCGATAAAGCGCAGCAGCAAGCGGCTGGTGCGGTGTTTGATGACCGTTTGGTCATGTTGTCGCCCAAAGTATTGATACAGCAGATGGTGCAGGCGCAGCGCCTGCCTTGAATAAACGGATTTTTCATGCAAGACGATTTACTGTTACGTTACAGTCGGCACATTATGTTGCCTCAGGTTGAGTACGCTGGGCAGGAAACGCTCACGCAAAGCCATGCGCTGATTATCGGCGCCGGAGGTTTGGGTGCGCCAGTTGCTATGTACCTGGCTGCTGCTGGCGTGGGGACCTTAACCATTTGCGATTTTGACCACGTGGATTTAACCAACCTGCAACGCCAAATTATTCACACGACAGCGGCAGTCGGGCAGAACAAAGCCTTGTCCGCGCAGGCAACGATTGCCAGCTTGAATCCCGAGGTCAAAGTGAATGTCGAGACAACGCGGCTTAATGATGACGCGCTTGCCGCGCGTGTTGTCGAAGCCGATATAGTGATTGACTGCTCGGATAATTTTGCCACACGCTACTTGCTGAACCAGTTTTGTTTTACCCACAAAACACCACTCGTTTCGGGCGCGGCCATCCGTTTTGAGGGGCAGTTAAGCGTGTTTGATTTCCGGCATGACGAAAGCCCGTGTTACCACTGCCTGTATCCTGATGTGGGTGATGATCAGGCCTTGCGTTGTGCCGATAACGGGGTGTTTGCACCGTTGGTCGGCATGATAGGCACTGCGCAGGCAGCGGAGGCGATCAAGGTGTTGCTTAATATTGGCCAAACCATGCAGGGCCGATTGCTGCTGCTGGATGCGCTATCTGCCGAGTGGCGCACCATCCGCTTGAAAAAAGACCCGTCTTGCACGGTGTGCGCGCATTAGGGTTTGGGCAGTTGTGTGAGGTGTTTGGCGTTGAGGGCATTCACCAGTTCGGTAATCTCCCATTCACAGCCGCCGCAACCGCTGAGTGCCCCCGAGTAGCGTGAAATGCCTTCAATATCTTTGCCCTGCGCGACCAGGTCAATAATCAGCCCGCGCGTCGTCCCGCTGCAACTGCACAGCACTTCTTTCGGGTTTTCTTCGTCGGCTTCAGGCATCTTGCTATCCTCTAAAACATTATTTTAACGGCAGATGCCGGGCCTGTGTCAGACTTTGGCTTGCTGCTGGGCTCAAAGCCCGTTAGCATCGATAAACATCCAATCAGGAGCTGCTGATGAATAAAGGCGTTCGATTATCTGAAAAATGGTTTAACCGCGCATTGTGGGCCGTTGCTTTTATCTTCGCCTGGTTTTTAACCGGTTTGGGTAAAAATATTATCGGCGACCTGCCGCGGGTAGAGACTGAGTACACCACCGAGCATTTTGTTAATGACCGTGCCATGGAGCCTTTGCGCACAGAGCTGAACGGCATTGTTCAGCAACGGCAACGATTGGCTGATCAACTGGAGCAAGCCAGTTTGCAGCTTACGATTAGACAAAAAGACTATCAGGCTGCGCGCAGTACTTTCGATAATTGGGTAGCCACGCGAGACGTGACGCAGTTATCAACGCAGGATGATGAGTTGGTCAGGCGCACACAGCAATTGGATGCGCTGAAAGTGCAGGAGCGCAATGCTGAGAAGTCGGTAGAGCATATTCAGCAGAAGCAAACAAACCTATTTCAGCATGAGGCGCAACTGCAAACGCAGATCAATGCCATGGAAGAGGTGGCACGTAAAAAATTCGACGAGGCCTACCAACACAAGGCGACGCGGGTATTTTTGTATCGGCTGTTGCTGACGCTACCTTTGTTGGGGCTAGCTGCCTGGTTGTTTGTAAAGCAGCGCAAATCCCAGTACTGGCCTTTTGTATGGGGCTTTATTATCTTTGCATTGATGGCATTCTTCGTTGAACTGGTGCCGTATTTGCCAGATTATGGTGGTTATGTGCGCTATATGGTCGGTATTTTGCTAACCGTGGTGGGTGGCAGGTATGCCATTGCTGCCCTGCAGCGTTACCTGGCACAGCAGCAGTTGGCAGAGTCGCAACCTGAGTTTCAGCGCCGTGAAGAGTTGGGCTATGACACCGCACTAGAGCGTTTAGGCAAGAATATTTGCCCGGGTTGTGAGCGCCAGGTTGACCTGAAAAATGAGCACAACGACTTTTGTATGCACTGCGGTATTTGTTTGCACAATTACTGTGTGGGTTGTAATGCCAGAAAAAACGCCTTTGCCAAGTTTTGCCACAAGTGTGGCACCGTCGCCTGATGATAGGCGAGATGCCACATTGCAAAATGTTCAGGTTTAAGTGCTTAGCTGAGTTTATTTAATTGCGTTTGCAGTTTTTCTAAACTGGCACTGAACTCTGCCAGGCGGGCTTTTTCCTGCTCGACCACGGTTGCTGGCGCACGTGCAACAAAGCTTTCGTTGCCCAGTTTACTGTTGGCTTTGGTAATCTCGCCTTGTAAACGTGCAATTTCTTTACCTAAGCGCTCTTTTTCTGCGGCGACGTCAATTTCTACCTTGAGCATCAACTTGAAGTCACTTGCCAGCATGACCGGTGCATCGGCTTCTGGTAAGTCTGCAACGATATCAACGTTTTCCAGTTTGGCCAGCGATTTGAGGTAGGGTGCCAAAGCAGCCAGTTGCTCTGCATCGCCGGCGGCAATCAATGGTACCTTGGCTGCGGGTGAGATGCTCATTTCGCCGCGCAAGCTGCGGCAAGCCTCAACCGCCGTTTTCAGCGTGGCCACCCAGGCTTCCGCCTGCTCATCAATTTTTTCCAGGTCCGCTTTCGGGTAAGCTTGCAGCATGATGCTGTCAGTGCCGCGTGACTTGTCTTTCAGCTCAGTCATCGGCGCGATGGTCTGCCAGATTTCTTCGGTAATAAACGGAATAATCGGGTGCGCTAGGCGCAATATTGTTTCCAGCACGCGTAACAGCGTACGACGCGTTGCGCGTTGCTCGGCCTCGCTGCCGCCCTGGATTTGTACCTTGGCGATTTCCAGGTACCAGTCGCAATATTGGTCCCAGACAAACTCGTAAATGGCTTTGGCCGCGAGGTCGAAGCGGTAGTCATTAAAGGCGCGTTCAACTTCAGCTTCAGTGCGTTGCAGCAGTGAGACGATCCAGCGATCTGCCTGGCTGAACTTGCGGCCACCATCTTCGCAACTTTCCACGCCAAAACCATTGTCCTGGCCTTCTGTGTTCATCAGCACAAAGCGGGTGGCATTCCACAGTTTGTTGCAGAAGTTGCGATAGCCTTCGCAGCGTTGCAGGTCAAATTTGATGTCGCGGCCAGGTGAGGCCAGGCTGGCAAAGGTAAAGCGAAGCGCATCCGTGCCGTAAGCGGCGATGCCTTCCGGGAATTCCTTACGCGTGCGCTTCTCGATCTTCTCGGCATCTTTTGGATTCATCAGGCCGGTGGTGCGCTTTTTCAGTAGCGATTCCAGGTCAATGCCATCAATCAAATCGATCGGGTCCAGCACATTGCCTTTAGACTTGGACATTTTTTGGCCTTCGGCATCGCGGATCAGGCCATGCACGTAGACATGTTTGAACGGAATCTTGCCGGTGATGTGCTTGGTCATCATCACCATACGCGCCACCCAGAAGAAGATAATGTCGAAACCGGTCACCAGCACCGACGATGGCAGGTATTGCTGCAAGGCCTGGTTCTGCGCATCAAGGGCTTCGTCGCCGGTCCAGTCCAGAGTAGAGAACGGCCACAGGGCAGAGGAATACCAGGTGTCCAGCACATCTGCGTCGCGTTTCAGGGCGCCTGTATAGCCATCTTTGGCCGCCAGCGATTGCGCTTCGGCTTCATCGTGCGCCACATAGGTTTTGCCGTCATCGCTATACCAGGCCGGGATTTGATGGCCCCACCACAGCTGGCGAGAGATACACCAGTCCTGGATATTATTCAGCCACTGGTTGTAAGTGTTGACCCAGTTTTCCGGGTAAAACTTGATCTCACCGTTAGCCACTACTTCGAGCGCTTTTTCGGTGATACTTTGACCATCCTCGCCTTTTTTGCTCATGGCCACAAACCACTGGTCAGTCAGCATGGGCTCAATGACCACGTTGGTGCGGTCGCCACGTGGCACTTTCAATTTGTGTTTTTCAACTTTGATCAAAAAGCCACCGGCTTCGAGGTCGGCAACCACTTGCTTACGTGCAGCAAAGCGCTCCAGCCCAATCAGGTTGGCGGGCAAGGCGATCGCGGTTTTGGCGCTACCGTCGGCAGCATACACTTCGGCGGCTGCGGGTACAAAGCCTTGCAGGTTGAGGATAATGATTTTGTCCAGGCCCTGGCGCTGGCCGACCATATTGTCGTTAAAGTCATGCGCAGGCGTCACTTTCACCACGCCGGTGCCAAATTCTTTGTCTACATAGTCATCGGCAATCACCGGGATTTCACGATTGCACAATGGCAGGATGACATTTTTGCCTATCAGGTGGCTGTAGCGATCATCTTCCGGGTTAACCATTACGGCCACGTCACCCAGCATCGTTTCAGGGCGCGTTGTAGCGACAGTCAGTGCGCCTGAGCCATCCGCCAGCGGATAGCTGATGTGCCACATGGCGCCATCTTCTTCCTCTTGCACGACTTCGAGGTCGGACACGGCCGTGCCCAGTTTCACATCCCAGTTCACCAGACGCTTGCCACGGTAAATCAGGCCTTCGTTATACAGGCGTACAAAGGTTTCGGTGACCACTTTGTTCAGGCCTGCATCCATGGTGAAGCGCTCACGGCTCCAGTCGGGCGAGGTACCTAAACGCCGCATTTGCTGAGTGATGGTGCCGCCAGAATACTCTTTCCATTCCCAGACTTTTTCCAGAAACTTTTCGCGGCCCAGATCGTGGCGGCTGACACCTTGGGCATCGAGTTGGCGCTCAACCACAATTTGCGTAGCAATGCCCGCGTGGTCTGTGCCTGGTTGCCACAAGGTATTGTCACCGCGCATGCGGTGGTAGCGGGTTAAGGCATCCATAATGGTCTGGTTAAAGCCGTGGCCCATATGCAGGGTGCCAGTGACGTTAGGCGGCGGCAGCAAAATACAGAAGTTGTCTTGCACTTGCGGATTCATGCCGGCGGCATAAAAGCCTTTGCCTTCCCAAAAGGCATACCATTGGCTTTCAATGGTTTTTGGGTCAAAGGATTTTGCGAGTTCGCGAGGAGTATTGGCGTTTGGGTTAGAAGTATTCATGCGCGGGATTTTACCACAGGCGGGCAGGCCCGCAGCGCAGGTGCAGGCGCTAGTTTGCGTAAACTAAGCTGTCAGTGTCGGCTCGACGGCTTTCCAGTAACGGCTAAAACGCATCAGTTGATGGTCGCTCAATGAAGTATCTGTCAAACCAGGCTCTGCGCGCCACTCAATATTCAGTTCGCCAGCAGCCTGCTTGAGCGCTTGTTGCGGGGTATCCTGGGTAAGGATGCGCCCTTGCGCACGCTGCGCCAATACTTGTCTGGTTTCTCCCAGCCACACTTCTGCCCCTGGCATTTCAGCCAAACAATCCGCCATGAATTGTAGCCGCTTGAGTGGCCAGTGCTGGTATAGCGATGCATCAAATACAAACACGGCAGGCAAATGGAATGCATGCAGTGCGTGCGATGGTGACAGCATTTCATCATGGATCCACACTAGGCTGGCGACGCCTTTCGGTTCGGGTTCAGGCGGGTTCAGGTGGTGTGTGACCGGTTTATCAGCGGCCACGGCATCCGTAAACAGTTGTTGATGCAGTTGCTCATAACTGCCTTCAAACGGGCAGGCGACACGGCATTGCTTGCACCAGGGCTCCCCACCAAATTTGATCAGATTTTCTTTGTTAAACAGATAGGGTTTGTTGCTGAAACTGGAGGCAATCCATTGCCAGGACAGGTGGTTGGACGCGGTATCGCCATCCAGTAATTGGCTTTCAAACCAGTCTGCGGCTTGTCGCCAGTCTATTTTTAGCCAATGGACGACATAGGCTGCAAACCACATGCGTGCATGGTTGTGTACATAACCATGTTGCTGCAATTGACGCACAATTTCATCCATGCACACCAGCCCGGTAAAGCCCTGTGGAATAAAGTCTGGCATGGGTTTCTCACCTAAAGCCACTTTTGGTGACTCCATGGGCTGCATGATCGCTGCGCCAAACCGGTACCATACCTGGCGGAAATAATCGCGATAGCTGAGCTCCGCCGTCAGCTTGTGCGCACGTTTGCCAAAGCGGGTATGAATATCTGCCACGGTTTCCGGCAGCGACAGGCAGCCATGGCGCAAGTAGGGCGAGAGCCCTGTCACCGCGCCTGTGAGTTGATTGCGGCTACGCGCATAGCCTTCCGCATCCACGGCAGATAATTTCTGCAATGCAGCCGCGCGACCGCCTTGCCATGCCTGGGACAAGTCTGGCCCGGTGGCTTGCGGAAAACATTCGCTGATTTGTGCCAGCCGTTCGTAACGGTCAGAGGCAAGCGTTAGACGCGTAGGCGGTTGAGTCATTGCACCATTTTGACACAAGTAGTAATACCATGCCTTCAAATATTCATAGTTGCTCAGGGGCGGTTTATGCAGGCAGGATGCTGGTGGTGAGGCTTGGGCAGGCGGCTGCCTGACCGTGGACTGAATGCCACCGAGTACAATCCACTGATAGACAACACGACTTCTTACATTGGGCGCTTTCAGACACTTAAGTAAACAATTCGATCAGTGTATGGCCTTGCCAGAACCATAGTGCGCCTGCCACTGCCAGAAAGAGAATAGTTAAATGCACGGCACCCCAGTATCGATAGGTATTGCGTAACTTTTGTGGTGATAGGTTGGATAATAGAAATGGTCGGCCATTTTTTGGTGCCCGCATCACATGGACGCCATCTGATGCGCGGATCTCTCTATGTTCTTTCTCGACTTCACGCATAGCCGCCCTGCGTGCTAATTCCCATTCTTTAAAATCAATCTCGCCATTACCATCGAGGTCAAAGCGCTGTAACAATGATTGTTTGTTTTCCTTCCAGGATGCCAGCAAGGCAGCCACATCTGATTTCAAGTCGAGTATGGAGTTAGCGCCGCCTATGGTCGCGAACTCGCCTAAGGCATAAACTGAGTCGCTTCTCAGCAGCTCCTCCACGTATTTATAGCTGCCTTGGTTTACCACCCGGCGATCGGGCGCAATGACTTCTGCATGATCTGGATCGATCACACAGCTGCCCGTGCCATCGCTAATCTCTATCGTACTGTCACTGGTATGATTGCTGACCTGGCGCCAGCCTTTGTCTTCTTTTTCATAGACGCGATAACGGTACCAAATACAACGCGTGTGGCTGTAGGGGCTGATGAGTAGATTGTTGTACGCCATCGCAGTACGTCCATACAATTCAACATAGCCTTGAGCAGCGGAGGCGATGCGTGAGGTCGGTGTATCTGAAATGACGCGACATCTTTGGTAGTTAGCTGCCCAGGCCCAGAGGCTGATGAGGCCAATCAAACTGCAACAGCCTATCCATACTCTTTGATTATGGGCATACACGGCCATCAGCAACAAGGTCAGGTGGCCAACGGATGTGATCGCGTCGTTATCGTGACCGCGTAAAAACTGCAACATAGTACAACTTAACTATTAAAGCGTTTGCCGATATCGATGTCTCGCAGTTCTTCGCTGGCAAAACGCATGAGCTCAAAGCGTGGAAAGTTAAATAGTTTCGCCACTAACAGATCGGGAAACTGTTCGATACGTACGTTGTTGATATTAACACTTTCATTGTAAAACTCACGACGGTCAGCAATGGCGTTCTCTAGCCCGCTGATACGGGATTGCAAATGCAGAAAATTCTCGTTGGCTTTTAATTCAGGATACGCTTCTGCCAGGGCAAACAGATTGCCTAAGCCTGTGCGCAATGCACCTTCGGCTGTCCCCAAGGCGTTTATGTCGTGTGACTGCTGCGCTTTAGACACCTGTGACCTGGCTAACATGACCTTTTCCAGGGTTTCTTGTTCATGCTTCATGTATTGCTTGCAGGTATCAATGAGTTTAGGCAACTCGTCATGACGCTGCTTCAGCAGTATTTCAATATTCGACCAGGCTTTGGCAATGTTGTTTTTAACGCTGACTAAACTGTTATACAGCATGATGATATAAAGCGTTAAAACTGCGAATATGACTAAGGTGACGATCTCCATAATTCTCCTTGTTTGGTAACGATGTTAAACGGATAGTCTAGGGCATGCTAATACAAGCAGCGTGATTGCCATGTATGCAATAGGCAGCAAGAATACGTTCTTTTCTGATAGGATATATTAAAAACAATAGAGAGGTGAGCACCGTGCAACTGGTCTGGAGTTGGGGCGTTATCGGCCTGATTTTATTGTGTCTGGAAATGATGTCCGGTACTTTGTATTTGCTTTGGCCAGGCGTCGCCGCCTTGGTCATGGCATTGTTTTCCTGGTTATTCCCAGCCTTTAGTCTTGCTTGGCAAATCGTCATCTATGCCATTTTTTCCGTATTGGCCGTCGCCATCTGGCGCAAGCGGGAACAAGCCCATCCGGCCCCGCGTGTCGGGCAGGCACAGGGTGAGGAGATCGGTCGTCAGGGCGTGATCACCGTTGCCGTCAGCCCGGCACAGCCAGGCAAAATTCGTTTTAGCCAAGGCGTGATGGGCAGTAAAGAATGGACCGCCTATGCGGACGTAGACATCGCTATCGATCAGCCTGCCAAAATCATGGCAGTGGAAGGCAATGGCTTGCGTGTTGCGCCACTGAGACAACACTAAGCGACACTAGCCCAAGACTTTTGGGGTTGCTGAATGCAGCAGCTCAATATTTTTCACTAGAGGAATACACATGGAAATCAGCATCATCATATTGATATTGGCGATTATTGCCATCGTTAAAGGCGTACGTATTGTGCCGCAGGGCGAGGAGTGGGTAGTTGAGCGCCTAGGCAAGTTTGCTGGCATTTTAGTGCCAGGCTTGCATGTGATTAACCCGATTTTGAGTACAGTCAGTTACAAAGTCACCACCAAGGACATTATTCTGGATGTGCCAGAGCAAGAGGTGATCACGCGCGATAATGCGGTGATTCTGGCCAATGCGGTGGCGTTTATCAAAGTCACTAATATCGAACGTGCCGTCTATGGTATTGAAAACTTCCGCGAAGCCATGCGCAATATGGTGCAAACCAGTTTGCGCTCGATTATTGGCGGCATGGATTTAAACCACGCGTTGACTTCGCGTGACCGCATCAAGGCCGAACTTAAGGAAGCCATTGCCGATGAGGCGCTGGATTGGGGCCTGACGGTGAAAAGCGTCGAGATTCAGGATATCAAACCTTCTGCCAATATGCAGGACGCCATGGAAAGACAAGCCGCTGCCGAGCGTGAGCGTGTGGCGGTGGTGACCGAGGCGGAAGGCGCCAAACAGTCGTTGATTCTGAACGCGGAAGCGCGCCTGGAAGCGGCGCGTAAAGATGCCGAGGCGCAAATGGTGGGTGCTAATGCCTCCGCTGAGGCGATTAAGATGATTGCTGAGGCGGTGAAAGAAAATAATGCTTCAGCGACCTTTCTATTGGGGGATCGCTACATTCAGTCCTTGCAAAAAATGGCTGACTCCAATAACAGTAAAATTGTGGTCATGCCAGGCGATGTCGTCAGCGCCGTGAAAAGCCTGGTAGGCGGCGGTAAATAGTGCTGCAACTAGTGATTTAAAAAATCTTCTTCGGTTGCGCTAGCGCTTATGCTGGCGCAACTGGCATATTTCCTGCATCTCACTGCTCAGAACCATAATTCTAATAAGGAGTAGCAGTGGCTATCCGCGTTGCTTTGCATCACCGCACCAGTTACAAGTTCGACCGCCTGGTCAATCTGTCTCCTCACGAAGTCCGCCTGAAGCCTGCCGCGCATGCACGCACGCCTGTGTTGTCGTATTCACTGAGCGTGAAGCCTGAAAAACACTTTATCAATTGGCAGCAAGACCCTTACGGCAATTACATCGCCCGGTTTGTATTCCCCGAAATGGTGCGCGAACTCGACTTTACGGTCGATTTAGTGGCGGACATGACGGTGATCAATCCGTTTGATTTCTTTGTGGAGAAATATGCTGAACACTTTCCGTTCAATTACACTGAGCAACAGGCGTTTGAGTTAACCGCTTATTTGCAGGCTGAGCCGATGACGCCTTTGTTGCAAGGCTGGATGGCGCACATTCGCCAGCAGGTGGTGCAACCCGGGATTGGCATCGTGGATTTTCTGGTCGCGGTGAATCAGCGTTTGCAAGGCGATATTGGCTATACCGTGCGCATGGAGCCAGGCATTCAAACGCCGGAAGAAACTTTGCAAAAACGCACGGGTTCTTGCAGGGATTCGGCCTGGTTACTGGTACAGATTATGCGCAACCTTGGCCTGGCTGCACGTTTTGTGTCCGGTTACCTGATACAACTTAAAGCCGATGTTGAGGCGCTGGACGGGCCAAGTGGTACGGCAGTGGATTTTACCGACTTGCATGCCTGGACCGAGGTGTTTATTCCTGGCGCCGGTTGGGTCGGCTTGGACCCAACCTCAGGCCTGATGGCTGGCGAGGGGCATATTCCGCTTGCCTGCACCGCATTGCCTTCTTCTGCGGCGCCGGTGGTCGGGTTTACCGATGTCGCTGAAGTCACTTTTCACCACGAGATGTCGGTGACCCGCATTCATGAAGATCCGCGTGTGACCAAGCCGTATAGTGAAGCGGACTGGCAGGCCATTGTGAAGCTCGGCGAGCAGGTCGACAAACAGCTGACCAAAATGGATGTACGCTTGACGCATGGGGGTGAGCCGACCTTTGTGTCGATTGATGATATGGATGGCGCGCAGTGGAATACGCTGGCATTGGGCGAACACAAGCGGCAGTTGGCGGGTGAGCTGGCATCGCGGCTCAAGGCACATTTTGCCCCCAATGGCTTCCTGCATTACGGTCAGGGTAAATGGTATCCCGGTGAGCCTTTGCCGCGCTGGGCGATTAATATCTACTGGCGGCCAGATGGCAAGCCGGTCTGGCGCGATGTCAGCCTGTTTTCTGTTGAGTCAGAGAGTGATGGTTACACCGCCAGGCAGGCGCAGGCCTTTGTCTCGCATTTGGCCGATATCTTGGGTTTTCCGCGTGCCTGTGTGGTGCCTGCTTATGAGGATGTCTGGTCGTTGGCGCAGCAGGAGCAGCAGTTATCGCACAATGTGGATCCGCTCAAAGCTGATTTGACCGATGGCGCTGAACGCAAACGATTGGCCAATGTGCTGAATCAAGGGTTGGGCAAGGTGGTCGGCTATGTGATGCCGTTAAAGCCAGTTGAATCAAAGGCGGCTGGTGAGTGGCTCACCAGTAAGTGGCCGCTGCGGCGCGAACATCTTTATTTATTGGCTGGCGACTCACCGATGGGCTTGCGATTGCCATTGTCTTCATTGCCATGGCAGTTACCTGCTGATGTTGAGCCAGCATTTACCCTGGATTCGTTTGCCGAACAAGCCGCGCTGGGCGATACCAATACGCCCAAAGTCAGGCTTAAACACAAAACCATCCAGCCCAAGGCGCGCGAGGTGATTCACACTGCCTTGTGCGTGCAAGTGCGGCAAGGGCGCCTATATGTCTTTATGCCGCCGGTGACGCGCCTGGAAGACTACCTCGATTTACTCAGTGCAATCGAGCAAACAGCTGCCGACCTCAAGCTTAAATTGTGGCTGGAAGGGTATACGCCACCGCGCCATAGCCGCTTGAAATTACTCAGCGTGACGCCGGATCCTGGCGTCATTGAAGTGAATATCCACCCGGCTAAAAGCTGGGCGGAACTGGTGGCGAATACCGGTACACTGTATGAAGCGGCGCGTGTGTGCAGGTTGGGCACAGAGAAATTTATGCTGGACGGGCGCCATACAGGCACCGGCGGCGGTAACCATGTCACCTTGGGTGGTGAGACGGCGGCAGACAGCCCCATGCTGCGCCGCCCGGATGTGCTGCGCAGTTTGATTACCTACTGGCAGAATCACCCGGCCTTATCTTACCTGTTTTCAGGTACGTTTATTGGTCCTACCAGTCAGGCCCCCCGTGTCGATGAGGCGCGCGACGATAATTTGTATGAATTGGGCATTGCTTTCCAGCAGATGGAAAAAATGCTGACGCCGGGTGAGGAGAGTCAGCAGCCTTGGCTGGTTGACAGGTTACTGCGGCATTTGCTGGTTGATTTAACCGGCAATACGCACCGGGCCGAGTTTTCTATCGACAAACTGTATTCGCCAGATGGACCGACCGGGCGTTTGGGTCTAGTCGAGTTCCGGGCATTTGAAATGCCACCGCACGCGCGCATGAGTTTGCTGCAAAGCTTGTTGTTACGCGCGCTGGTCGCCCGTTTCTGGAAAACACCTTACACCGGTAAATTGGTGCATTGGGGGACTGAGTTGCATGACCGCTGGATGCTGCCCAGTTTTGTGGCGCAGGACATTGCTGATGTGGTGGCTGATTTGCGCGCGGCAGGCTACGCCTTTGAGCAGCGCTGGTTTGAGCCATTTATTGAGTTTCGTTTTCCACGCTATGGTACGGTTGCCTATTACGGTATTGAGCTGGAGTTACGGCAGGCCATAGAGCCTTGGAACGTGCTGGGTGAAGAAGTATCTGGCGGCGGCACGGCACGCTATGTGGATTCGTCTGTCGAACGCATGCAGTTGCGGGTGCGCGGCTTGACGGATGGTCGCCATGTGGTGACCTGTAACGGTCGCCCGCTGCCGCTGCAAGCGACAGGCAATGCCGGGGAATATGTCGCCGGCATCCGCTTCCGTGCCTGGAATCCTTGGTCCGCCTTGCACCCGACGATTCCGGTACAGGCGCCGCTGGTATTCGACCTGGTGGACACTTGGAGTCAAAAGTCGCTGGGGGGATGTACTTACCATGTCTCGCATCCGGGCGGGCGCAATTACAGCACTTTCCCGGTCAATGCCAATGAAGCAGAGGCGCGCCGGTTTGCCCGTTTCTGGGCGCATGGACATACGCCAGGCAAGGTGGATGTGGTAAAAGAGCCACCCAATCCGCGTTTTCCATTCACCCTGGACTTGCGCTGGCAGGCCAATGGTTGAACATCCTGTTACACTGAGTGTCATCTAGATGTATATATTTTGTTAACTAATGGCTTTTGATCGCCCCCTTACCCAGCATGCAATCAGTGCTTAATCAGCTTTATTTTTCTGACCGCTACAACGAACTGTTGGATAGCAACGGCCAGGCGCGCCCACACTGGCAAGCGCTGTTGGCACAGCTTGAGTCCGAAGAGCCAACAGCGATGCGCAAACGCATTGAGGCGGTGCAAAGGCAGGTGCGGGATAACGGCGTGACGTATAACGTCTACGCCGATACGCATGGCGTACAACGTCCGTGGGACCTGGATGTACTACCGCTGATTATTCCGCAGGACGAATGGCAACACATTGCTGCTTCGGTGGCGCAGCGGGCTACTTTGCTTAATCAGGTGTTGCTTGATGTTTATGGCGAGCAGCGTTTATTGGCCAGCGGTCAATTGCCACCCGCCTTGATTTACGGCCATAACGGCTTTTTGCCGTCATGTGTCGGCATACCGCATTACGATAATGTCGCCTTGCATCACTACGCGGTCGATCTTGCGCGTGCGCCCAACGGCCAATGGTGGGTGGTGTCTGACCGTACGCAAGGACCGACGGGTGCGGGCTATGCATTGGAAAACCGCACCATTATTTCAAGTGCTTTTCCAGAGTTGTTCCGTGACTTGAATATTGAGCGGCTGAGCGGCTTTTTTGCCAGCATGCGCGACAGTCTGGCGCACTGGGGACACCGGGTGGCTGATAATCAGGCACAGACTGTCCCTGGCATCACCGCGCTGGGGCAAGGGGAGCCGCCGTTGGTGGTTATTTTGACTCCCGGACCTTATAACGAGACTTATCATGAGCAGTCCTTCCTGGCTGGGTATCTGGGCTATCCACTGGTACAAGGCAGCGACCTCACCGTGCGCAATGGCATTGTCTGGCTAAAAACCATTGCCGGGCTGCGGCCGGTGCATGCCATCTTGCGCCGTATTGATGATGATTATTGTGATCCGCTGGAGTTGAATGCCGACTCATTGCTGGGCGTGGCTGGCCTGACGCAGGCCGCCCGTCTGGGTAATGTGCTGATCGCCAATGCGCTGGGCGCCAATTTGCTGCAATCTGGCGCTTTACTCGGCTTTTTACCCAATTTATGCCAGTCATTGTTAGGTGAAGCGCTGCGTATGCCATCGGTGGGCACCTGGTGGTGTGGTGAACCCGCCGCGCTGGAATATGTGATCCAGCATCTGGATGACCTGGTGATCAAACCAGCTTACCCGCAGGTGCGGTCTTCGCCCATTTTTGGTGAGGACTTGAATCCCAGCCAAAAAGAGTCGTTGATTGAGCGGCTACGGGCGCAGCCTGATCATTATATTGCCCAGGAGCAAGTGGATATTTCGCATGCGCCGGTGCTCACCAGCCACCAGCATCAGCCGCAAATCGGTTCGCTCGCCGTGAGCCTGCGTGTGTATGCGTTTGCCACACCGAATGGTTATGCGATTTTACCCGGCGGCTTGTCCCGGGTTGCCAGTGGCAAGGATGCGCGCGTAGTGACCATGCAGCGTGGTGGTACCAGCAAAGATACCTGGGTGTTGTCACATGATAGCCAGCCGCCATTCAGTCTGTTGCGCAAAACCAATTCCAGCCAGGACTTGGTGCGCGAAAATGCCTATCTCTCGAGCCGCATGGCGGAAAACCTGTTCTGGTATGGTCGCTACTCAGTGCGCAACCTGCAAAAAGCCATGATGTTGCGTGCCACCATCCGGGCTCTGCTTGAGTACACGCCAGAAATGCGCGATGGCGAGTGGGTCACCATGCAAGGTTTGTGTCAGTGGTTTGATTTGCTGCCTTGTGCCGAGGACGAAGAAGACTTGGCCAACTGGCAGCCATGGGCAGATGATGATATTGAACCGCTATTGATCCAGTCCGTCTTTTCACAACAATCCAATAGCTTGGCCACCAGTGTGCAGCAATTATTCCAGCAGGCATTTAACCTGCGTGAGCGTATTTCGAATGACCACTGGCGTACCGTCAATGTGTTGTCGCGCTTATTTATTACCCGTCACCAGCATGCCACCCTGCAAGACGCCTTGTCTTACATTGAGCAGGCCATCAATCATTTTGTCACGCTCACCGGTTTTGCCATGGACTGGATGACGCGTGACCTGGGCTGGCGTTTTATGTCACTCGGGCGGCGTATTGAGCGCTTGCAGTTTATGTGTGTGTTGCTCAGCCGCGCACTGGGCATGCCGCAGCACAGCAACCTGGAGTGGTTGTTGCAAGTGACCAATAACCTGGTGACCTATCGTGCCCGTTACGCGGCACAGCCGGAATGGTTGCCGGTGCTGGACCTGCTGTTGATGGACGACAATAACCCTAATTCTGTGGTGTTCCAGATTAAAGGCCTGGTGAAATATCTGGAAGAAATGGATGCGCAAGATAATGCTGGTGGCATTGCCACCGAGCTCAATGATTGCTGGCAAGCCTTGCTGCAACTGGACCCGGATCAATGCTTTACGGTTGGGAATGCCGCACTGGCCGAGTGGCTTAACCGCACTTATGCCGTCACACTCACCTTGTCAGACCGGCTGAGTCTGCGTTTCTTCAGTTATGCCAGTCCGCTGGTGATCCCGCGTTATTAAGGACTGGCGATGCGCTATCAGGTCGAGCACCAAACCCTATACAGCTACGATATTCCTGTGATCCAGTCACAGCAGTTATTGCATATGATGCCGCGCCAGACGGATTTTCAGCAGTGTGTGTCTTATACGCTGGTCTGTGAGCCGGTGCCTGCCGAGCAGTCACGGCGCCTGGATTTTTTTGGCAATCATAATGATTACGTCACCTTATTGGTGCCACATGAGTCACTGGAGGTGACGTCGCGGTTTCAGGTGGATGTGCAGCCGCGGCCTATCCTGGCTGAACTATTACAAAGCCCGGCCTGGGAAAGCGTGCACGACACCTTGCAATTGCAGGCCACGCAACATTTAAGCGCCACGCCTTTTGTCTATGCCACGGCCAAGGTGCAAGTCAGCGAGGCGCTGGCCAGCTTTGCACGCCAGTGTTTCACCCCGCAACGGTCGTTGCTGGACGCCGCCATGGCACTCACCCAGCATATCTATTCCGAGTTTGAGTTTGACCCGCAAGCGACAGATATCTCCACGCCGCTGGATGAAGTGCTCAAAGGTCGCCGCGGTGTTTGCCAGGATTTTGCCCACCTGATGATCGGTGCCTTGCGTTCACTGGGCCTGGCATGCCGCTACGTCAGCGGCTATATCCTCACACACCCGCCCGCAGGGCAGCCGCGTATGGTTGGTGCGGACGCGTCACATGCCTGGGTGTCGGTGTATTGCCCGGTGTATGGCTGGGTGGACTTTGACCCGACCAATAACTGCCTGGTGCAGCAAGAGCATATTACCGTGGCCTGGGGCCGCGATTTCAGCGATGTATCCCCCATGCGTGGCGTCGTACTGGGTGGTGGTCAGCAACATTTGACCGTGAATGTCACGGTGACGCCGCTAGAATACACTACGGTTTAGCTTTACCCTCAGCACGATTTGCAGCGTTTTCAGCAGGCGGTTTGATGTGAGTCAATTCTGGAGGCATGCGCATCGTTTAATCTACCCCCTGTGAGGACGTAGATTCAGTAGTAAAGTCTACGATTGGCCCCGACTTGTCGGGGCATTTTTTTGCCTGCACATCATTAACCATAGCGCTGTTTATATTCATCCTTGAGTAATTGCCTGAATTCAGTCATGGTCATTGACAGCGCACCGCCCGGGTCATTTTTGCGCCAGCGGCCTATGCCTTTGGGGCCAGCCACTTCGTCATGGCCGAGTACATAGTCAAAGTCAAACACGCTGGGGTTGTTTGCTTTGGCCCATAGCAGAAACTCAATCAGCGTGGTTTCCTGCGCTTTGCTATAAGGCAAGTAAGCACCGGCCAGCATGTTGTCGGTGTTTTGATCAATCACGCGTACTTTTTTGGCGTCTATGGGCTGTTTGTGGCCGGTATCCCAATAGGTGTAATACTTGCCGTTATGTACTTCGAGCCGCCCGGGATTGGTGATTTCAATACCCACCAGAAAGTTGGAGACGCCACTGCGTTTTTCACCAGCGATGGTCCAGGCGCTTTCGCCAGCATGATAGCCCCATTGGTTGAGCGGATTAGCTTGCACCAGTTTGCCGTCGGTGCTGATGCAGCAAAAGAAATACGGGCTGCCCGAAATGGCACTCACTGCATTTTCAAGGCCTTTGGTATATTGTCCGGCGGTGAAATGCACGATGGCGCCATAGGGATAGGATTTTGGGTATTCACCCTGTGCCGCGCGTTTAATGTCCGTGCGTACGACGGCTTCTGGATACCACAGTTTTCTTTCGCCGAGCGGATAGCGCTTTTTTTCAGAGACCACTGCCTCCGGATGCAAACTGGGGCGGGGTGGTTCCGGCGGCCTGAACTCTTCGGGGACCGGCTCTTCCAGCAATTGCGACAGGATTTCAATCTGGCTGAGTGCCAGTGCATCCACTTTCGGGTCGGCAGACAGTCTGGCGATTTGCATGGCTGACCAGCGCAAGGTATACAGTTTTGCTTTGTCCATCGTGGGGCTCCTTTACGATTTGATACTTTGTCGATTGAAGTGCCGCCACCTGTTCATCCACGCTACTGTGGCGATCTCTGTATGGCATGAACCGCCGGTGTGCTGGTGTCATGTGCTTTTATATTAGCCACCCTTTGTTAAGTTGTGTTGATTTGACTGGATGTTGGCGACAAATAAACGTATATATGCTGAAAAGTGTGTGTTTAGCCGCAACTCAGTCGCGGTAAAATAGGGTTTTATTTGCACATGAGCATTGTCAGTGATTAAAGCGGCTATTTTTGACATGGACGGTCTGCTGATCGATTCCGAGCGCATTATTATGCAAGGCTGCATCCAGGCAGCAGCTACTATCGGCATCACTTATACACAGGCCGAATATGTCGAGCTGGTGGGGCGGGTATGGTCAGATTCCACGCGGCTGATGACGCAACAGTTGGGCAGCGAAGCTAACTTCCAGCACGTGATGCAGGGCTTGAATGCGTTTCTAGCACTGCGCGATCATGCATTTCCGCTCAAACATGGCGCGCAGGCCTTGTTGCAGTATTACCAGTCACAAGGCATTGTCTGCAGTGTGGCCTCTTCTTCGCCGATTCCGCATATCACCCATCGCTTGACGCACACCGGTGTACTGGATTATTTCAGCCATGTCACCAGCGGGCAGGAAGTCAAACGCGGTAAACCTCACCCGGATATTTACTTATTGGCGCTGGAAAAACTGGGATTGCCCGCAGAGGAATGCATTGCGTTTGAAGACAGCGAACTGGGTGCACAGGCCGCGATTGCCGCAGGTTTGCGCGTGGTAGTGGTGCCAGATCTGCGGCAGCCAAGCGAACTGGTAAGAGCGCATGCACATCAAGTGGTAGAAAGCCTGCAACACTGGCTGGAGCAACATGACAGCCTGGCCGGTTGTGTCTTAGCGCGGGCTGAGTAGCCAGGCCGTTTCTTCAGCCGGATACTGTCCTTTCAAGCCTTTTTCCATCGTGATGCTGGCTAACTCTTTCAGCACATAATGTGCCTGATAGTGGGTGGCTACTTCTTCTTTGTGGACGCTAAAGGGCGGGCCAGGCACTAAGGACTGGTCATATTGGAAACTGACCAGCAATTGCGGTGCCGTTTGCGTGATGGCCATCAGGGATTGGCAGTATTGTTTGCGCATCTCGTCTGGCAAGGCAATCAGGGCCGCGCGGTCATAGGTGGCATCCACGGTGCCGAGCTGGTCTTGGGTGAGTGCGAAAAAGTCACCTTGAAATATCTCTATTTGTTTGGCACGATAGTGCCTGAGGCCACCTGATTGTGTGACTCTTGGTGTGAGTTTAAGCTCCGCAAACAATGCATCCACCGCTAATGCGCTGAGCTCAGCCCCCACGACTTGCATGCCTTGCGCCAATAACCAGTGAATGTCCAGCGTTTTTCCGCATAAGGGGACAAACACCCGTTGGCCGGGTTGCAAGTTTAGTGCGTGAAAGTGCGCCAATAAAAACGGATTCACTTCACTTAAGTGAAAACCGATGTGCTGGTGTTGCCAGCGCTGATGCCAGAAGTCGTGATGCATAGGGTGTTCAGGTGATGGAATAGCACCCAGTATAAAGCATGACGCTGGCCAGCTTATTTACCGGCCAGTTGGCTCAGTTTGGCTTGCGCTTCCAGCACGCCTTCTTCCACGCCGGCCGCTTCCGTGAGTTTGGCTACGTTGTCGCGCGTAAAAAAGCCATCAAAGCCATCGTAGCGTTGCACGTATTCAATAATCAGTGAGGAATGCTCCGAGGCATTGGAGAATATCTGTTTCAGGCCTTCTTCTTTCGAGCCGATCACATCCAGCAAAAAGCCTTTGCCCTGGCTGGCAATCGCATTGACGACAAAGTCGATATTTTCCTTGCCATCGCGCGTGCCGTCTTTCACCGATAAAGCAATGTGGTGCAAGCGCGGGCCATAGTTGCGTACAAAGGTTTCGGTCGGCGAGGGCAGTTTCTCCAGGTGATTCACAAAGTAGGGCGTGTTGTTGGCGGTGAACACTTTGGCCGGGCTTTTGGTTTCGGCAAAACCATGCACACTCTTGGTGACATTGGTTGAGGAGTTCTGGTCCCAGATATTGTAAGCGCCCCAGAAAAAATAGCTGGACCAGGATAGGTACTCCAGAATCGCCACTTCACGGTTCTGGCTATAGACGCGCGTGGCCAGGTGGTCGACCGGCAGAATCAGGTCGTCTATACGCAGCTTGGCTTGCTGGTCTTTGGCTTGCTCATACGCGGCCTGCACATCGGTGCGTATGGTGCTGATGCCTAGTGAATACACACGCAGTTCGCCAGGATCTCGTTTCATATAGCCAACGATATTATGCGTATACGGCGACGGCTTGCTGATCGCCACATTGCCAGGCAGCTCCAGTTTGCGTACCTCGTCTTGCGTGAAAAAGCGGAATTCGCGCTCTTCCTGTAATTTGACCACCTCATGCATATTGCTGACGCGGATAATCTCGCCCATATAGCGGCTATTGGGTTTGCGCGCACCCACCGGGTAAATTTCATTCAGTGAACGGAAAATACCACGCAGGTTGGGGTCTTTGACCTCGCGTACCAGCAAGTCTGGCGAGTTGAGGTCTATACGCAACACATGCGTCCAGTGTTTCTCACTCTCCAGCGTGACCAGGTAATGGTAGGAGGTCATCAGAGACAATTCAGCGATATATTGAATTGAATGATCCGGGTCCACCGTGATCATCAGCGCATCAATTTCCTGAATCATCTCCGTCAGACCCATCTGATCGCGCTCTTCAAGCAGCTTTTGTAAATACTCCTCAAAGAAGGCTGAGTTTTGTTTGTCGCCGTGGCGGGCAAAGTCGAGTGAGTTAATCATGGTGCTTCAACATTAAATGTAAAACCATGTTTAAGCAAGGCGCGTTCCACTTGGCTTTGCCGGAAAAAACCAATTGCTATCAGTGAGTTGGCATAAAAGTGATGGGTGCTTCGCAGCACACAAAATGCAACAGGGCAGCCATGGCTGCCCTGTTTTAGTGCTTTCTTGCTGTCTGAATGGTCAACGGCTTTTACCACTTAATGAGCCGCGCTTGAGGATAGGGTCATCATATGAAATACAGCGACCCATGCCGAGAAAGCTCGGGCGCATACCAAGCGGACAGCCGTTGCTACGCTCAAATTCTTCCACTTTGACTTTGGCCACCGCGGCCTTTTTGGCGTCTTTAAACTCCCAATAGCCGTTGGAGTGCAGGACTACCTCGTCGCCTTCTGGCGTTTTGGCTTGAATATCGTCGTCGGCAGATTGGCTGGCAAAACTGTAAGAGGAAGCAAAGCATATGGCAATTAAAAGCCAGCGCGCAGTGTGTGACATTAAGGCGTCCTTGTATAAAGTAAATTAAAAAGCCAAGTCTGGCGAGACCTGGCTTGAGGTTGCGTTAGTGGCTCATGCCGTTATGTCTGAGCAAGGCATCCATGCTGGGTTCGCGGCCTCTAAAGGCAACAAACGATTCCATGGCCGGGCGGGCACCGCCTTGCGCTAGCACTTCATTCTTAAAGCGGCTACCCGCTGTTTCAGACAATACGCCCAGTTCTTCAAACAGGCTGTAGGCATCGGCGGATAATACTTCTGCCCATTTGTAGCTGTAATAGCCCGCGGCATAACCACCGGCAAAAATATGGCTAAAGCTGTTCGGGAAGCGGTTCCATGCCGGTGGGCGTAATACGGCCACTTCGTCACGTACTTGTGCCAGGATATCCAGAGCGGTTTGCTTGCCAGCGGGGTCAAACGTGCTGTGCAGGCGCATATCAAACAATGAGAATTCAATTTGACGCACGGTTTGCATGCCGGCCTGGAAGTTTTTGGCCGCGACCATTTTGTCGAACAGGGCGCGTGGCAATTGCTCGCCAGTTTCCACGTGGGCGGTCATATGGCGCAACACGTCCCATTCCCAGCAGAAGTTTTCCATAAACTGGCTCGGCAGTTCGACAGCATCCCATTCCACGCCCTTGATGCCAGACACGCTGTATTCATCGACTTGCGTCAGCATATGGTGCAGGCCATGACCAAACTCATGGAACAGTGTAATCACTTCGTCATGCGTAAACAGCGCCGGTTTGTCACCGACCGGGGCGGAGAAGTTACAGGTCAGGTAGGCGACTGGCAGCTCAATGCCGTTGGCAGTTTTGCGGCGCGTGATGCATTCGTCCATCCAGGCACCCCCGCGCTTGCCCTGGCGCGCGTACAAGTCGATATAAAAGTAGGCAATCGGCTGGCGCTGCTGGTCGCTGATTTCATAAAAGCCCGCATCTTTATGCCACAGCGGCGCATCGGTTTTACGCACTTGTACGCCAAAAATGGTTTCCACCACTTTAAACAGTCCCGCCAGCACCTTATCTTCGGGGAAGTATTGTTTGACCTCCTGGTCGGAGAAGGCGTATTTCTCCTCGCGCAGTTTTTCGCTGATAAACGCCACATCCCAGGCTTGCATATCGCTAAAGCCGAGTTTTTCGGCATAGGCTTTCAGTTCGGCCATGTCTTTCTCGGCATATGGTTTGGCGCGTTTAGCCAGCGTATCCAAAAAGTCGATCACCTGTGCTGGTGTGTCCGCCATTTTGGTCGCCAGTGACAGCTCGGCATAGTTATTAAAGCCCAGCAGTTGTGCTTCTTCACGTTTGAGTTTGAGCAGGTCGGCAATCAGGTGGGTGTTATCCCACTCGGGCTTGCTGAATTCTGAGGCACGCGTGGCATAGGCGCGATATAGTATTTCGCGCAGTGCGCGGTTTTCGCAATATTGCATCACCGGCATATAGGACGGGAAATGCAGGCTAAACAGATAGCCTGTTTTGCCTTCGGCCTTGGCGGCTTCAGCTGCTGCTTGCAGGGCGTCTTCCGGCAAGCCGCCGAGTTCGTCCGCAGTTGCGACCACATGTTTAAAGTCGTTGGTGTTATCGAGAATGTTCTCTTCAAACTTGCTACCCAATTTAGACAGTTGCTCGGCAATGGCTTTAAAGCGGACTTTTTCTGCCGCTGCCAATTCCGCGCCGCCCAGTTTGAAGCCGCGTACTTCATTGTCTATGATCTTTTGCTGCGCGCGGCTGAGTTTCGCATAACCTGCACTGACCTGAATGGTTTTGTATTTGTTATACAGACGTTCATCTTGTGACAGGTCGCTATAAAAATCAGTCAGTTTGGCCAGATTGTCATTGTAGGCTTCACGCAGTTCTGGCGTATTGACCACGGCGTTCATATGGCCGACCGGTCCCCAGCTACGCGATAGTTTTTCCGAATAGTTTTCGATCGGTTGCACAAAGTTTTGCCAGTCAGGGGTGTCAGTTGCTGTGGCTAATTGCTCAACCAGGGTACGGCCTTCAGCCAGCAGGCTGTCAATCGCCGGCGACACATGCTCAGGGCGGATGTCATCGAATTTTGGCAGGCCGTTAAAAACGAGTAATGGATTGGTGCTCACAACGTATCCTTTGAGGGTTGCAATATCTGATAGAGGCCTATTATTGGCCAAATGTTCGCGTTTGGGTGATTGTATATATTGATGATGGTGATGAGTTTACTAAATGCAAGAGGCTGCGCGCCTCTTGCTAAAGCAGCTCACCGTTATATTTTTTAATCAGCGGTACGATTTTTTCCAGGTCATTGAATGACAGGATTTTTTTTGCCTGCTTGGCCAGTATATTCTCTTCACTCTGCAGGATTTGCGATTTCACGCTCAGAATATGTGCCGGGTGCATGGAGAGCTGGCGCATGCCCATACCGACCAGCAGGCGCGTCAGTTTGATATCGCCAGCCATCTCCCCGCAGACCGAGACCGATTTGCCATATTTTGCCGCAGCCTGAATCGTGATCTGCATCAGGCGCAGCACCGCCGGATGCAAGGGGTTGTACAAATGTGCGACGGCATCATCGGCGCGGTCAATCGCCAGCGTATATTGAATCAGGTCGTTGGTGCCGATGGACAGAAAATCCAGCTCTTGCGCGAAGGCGTCTGCATTAATGGCGGCGGCAGGGATTTCTATCATGCCGCCTAGCTGAATCTGTTCGTCAAAAGGAATTTTTTGCTGGCGCAGTGACTCTTTGGCTCGTTCCAGCAAGAGTTTGGTTTGTCGCAGCTCGGCCAGGGTCGACAGCATGGGAATCAGGATTTTGACCTGGCCATAATGCGAGGCGCGTAGCAAGGCGCGGAACTGGCTGTGGAAAATATGCGGTTCTGCCAGGCAATAGCGCACGGCACGTAAACCCAGTGCCGGGTTGGTCGCAGTCACCACTTCATCCGGGTTCAGTTGCTTGTCTGCACCGATGTCCAGCGTGCGGATGGTCACCGGATGGCCTTTCATGGCCTCGGCTACATGTTTGTAGGCCTCAAACTGCTCCTGCTCGCCGGGCATCTCTGCGCGGTTCATAAACAGAAACTCGGTCCGGTACAAACCGACGCCCACCGCACCAGAGGCTTTGGCGCTGATGACGTCTTCCGGCACTTCAATATTGGCCAGCAAATCAATCGCGATACCATCCACCGTCACCGCTTTGGTGGTTTTGATCAGTTGCAGCTTTTGTTGCGCCAGTTGCCACTGGTTTTGTTTGAGTTGGTATTCGGACAGGACTTCCGGATCCGGATTGACGATGACCACGCCTGCGGCGCCATCGACAATCATCAGCTCGCCGTCGTTGATTAAATCGCGCGCACGTTGCAGCGCCACAATCGACGGAATATTCAGGCTGCGTGCCAGGATGGCGGTATGCGAGGTGACGCCGCCGACATCGGTAATAAAGGCAGCAAACTGGTGATGTTTAAACTGGATCGCATCCGCTGGTGAAACATCATGCGCCACCAGGATCATGGCGCGCTCTTGCCTGGCTTGCAGTTTCTTTTCGCTGGCCGCCAGTTGGTCGCGGCCCAGCAATACCTTGATCACGCGCTCGACAACCTGCACCACATCCTGTTTGCGTTCACGCAGGTAGGCGTCTTCAATGGCATCAAACTGGGCAACAATATCGTCCATTTGCTGCTTGAGCGCCCACTCGGCATTGCATAATTCATTGCGGATAATTGTCTTTGGTGCCTCGGAGAGTGACTTGTCCGATAGCATGGCCAAATGGGTGTTGATGAATGCACTCAGTTCGGCAGGCGCACTTTTGGGAAGCTGGGATTTGAGTTGTTCAAGATCTTGCTTGACCAGGTCAATGGCACGCTCAAAACGGGCGATTTCGTCGGCAACACCATCGGCCTCAATTTTAAAGTGCACCACTTCCAGCAGGGCATGGGAAATCAGGTGGGCATGGCCAATGGCAATGCCACTGGAAACGCCCACGCCGTGCATGCTGAAACTGGTCAATTATTCGCCCTCACCAAAGTAGTCGTTCACTAGGGTCTGCAGGGCAGCAATCGCTTGCGCTTCATCTGCCCCCGTGGCTTCGATATCGATGATGCTGCCTTTGGCGGCAGCCAGCATCATCACCCCCATAATGCTTTTGGCATTGACGCGACGGCCATTCTTTTCTACCCAGACTTCGCTTTTGAACTGGCTGGCAGTTTGGGTGAATTTGGTAGAGGCGCGTGCGTGCAGGCCGAGTTTGTTAATGATTTCGAGAGAAAGTTTGACCATAGGGAGTGAATATTATTGTGCGTGGTGACAAGTGGTTTTGGTAAAGTGGACAACGCCATCGCGGCCGCCGCTCAGGGCTTTCTGGATACAGGAGTGCAGGCCTTCATGGCGGTAATTCAATACACGTACCAGCATGGGCAGGTTAACACCGGCTACGCCTTCGATTTCATCGGGTGTCAGCAAGCGGGTGACGATATTGCATGGTGTCGCACCATAAATATCTGACAACACCAGCACGCCCTGGCCGCTATCAAGTTGCTTGACCAGTACCTGTGCTTTAGGCAGTACGCTGGCGGGGTCGTCATGCTTGGAAATTTCCAGGAAATCCAGCTGTGCCGGGCGATTACCCATCACATGGGTTGCGCAGTCGATCAGGCTTGGGCCCAGGCTGCCATGCGCAATAATCAATACACCAATCATAATTTTGCTCTCAGACTCCGTAGTTTAAGGGGTAACCGTGGCATGGGCATCTTGTAATTCACGATGACGTATCATGACTTGATGCTGTTGCTTGAAATATGCCCCCAGTTGTTCCACCAGATAGACGGAACGGTGTTGCCCCCCGGTGCAGCCGATGCCAATGGTGACATAGCTGCGATGGTCGTGATAAAAGCTTGGTAGCCATTTTTCTATATAGTGCTGAATGTCACGCTGCATTTCAAGCACCATGGCTTCGTTTTGCAAAAATTGCTGAATTGGGGCCTGCTTGCCATTGTAAGGACGCAAAATCGGGTCGTAATGCGGGTTAGGCAGGCTGCGTACATCAAATACAAAGTCGGCATCCAGCGGGATGCCATGTTTAAAGCCGAATGAAATAAACGATAACACCAGTGCGTCTGGTCGCGCTTCCTGGTAGCTTTGCTCAATTTGCAGCATCCAGTCACGCGTATGGTGGCGCAAGGCATTAGCCGATAAATTACTGGTATCCACATGATGGCCGAGGTTATTCAGGCCGGAGAGCAAGTCACGTTCGTGGTTAATACTTTCGGACAGTGCCTGGTCTGGGGTGCTCAGCGGGTGTTTGCGCCGGGTTTCGGAAAAGCGTTTAACCAGGGTTTCCAGGCTCGCATCCAGAAACAGCAGGTGCACGGCAATGCCTTGCGCTTTCAGGGTCTGCAAAATATCCGGCAACGACTCAATGGCAATGCTGCGACTATCAATACTGACAGCGACTTTTGCCGCATCGCGGTCAGCGACGTGGTTTTGAATATGCGGCAGTAAGGTGGCAGGCAGGTTATCAATACAGTAATAACCGCTGTCTTCAAACACACGCAAAGCGATGGTTTTACCAGAGCCGGATAACCCTGTGACAATCACTAATTGCATACGTGCGACCCACTTCTTATCATCGTAATTTGCTTTCTCTGAGCATGATTTGCTTTTGCCGCTGGGTCAGTTGTTTGGTGGCGTTAACGCCGCGCAACAATAGCATATGGTTGCGTACGGCCGCCTCGACCAGCACGGCGATGTTGCGGCCTGCCGCAATCGGGATAATCACCTTGCTGATTTCGACATCCAGCACGCGTTGCGTCTGCCGGTTGGCGCTCAGGCGATCCAGGTCTTGCGGCTTCATTTCGTCGGCCAGTTCCAGCTGTATCATCATATCCAGTGGCTTGGTAGGTTTGACCGCATTATCGCCATAGAGTGCGCGAATGTTCAAAATGCCCAGGCCACGCACTTCTAAAAAGTCCTGTAGCAGTTCCGGGCAGCGGCCTTCGATGCGCTCGGGCGAGGTGCGGTAAAAGTCGACAATGTCATCAGCCACCAGGCGATGGCCGCGTGAAATCAGCTCCAGCGCCAACTCACTTTTACCAATCGCCGCACTGCCGGTAATCAGCACACCAAAGCCCTGCACCTCCATAAACACACCATGCATGCTGGTGGTTTCTGCCGTGGCCACGGCCAGATAGTGGCTGAGCAGCTCCATGAGCTGCGGGCTGATCATGGGGGTGGTAAATAAAGGGGTTTGCGTTTGCTGGGCGGCCTCCAGCATGATGGGGGGCACTTTTTCACCATTGGCCACCACTACCATGGCCAGGTCGGTGGAGAACAGATTGCTCACCGCTTGTTGTAGCGCCAGTATGCTCAGGCTGGCCATGTAGTCCATCTCGGCACAGCCCAGTACCTGCACGCGGTTCGGGTGCACAAAATTCAAATGCCCGACCAATGCCAATGAAGGTTTGGTCACGGTGCCGGAGTTGAGTATTTTTTGACTGCCAGACTCGCCAGCCACCCATTTCAATTTGAGTTTGCTGCGAATCTGCTTGTACAAATCAGCGACTGAGATTTGCGCCATACGTGTTGTCAACATGTAAACAGGGAATTGACAGCCATTCTACAACTGAATGCTGAGCGGTGGGGGTGAAACGACGTAAAAGTGATGTGTGTGGCGGGTTTGAGTTCTCTACCCGTGCGGGTAGAGAATGTGAGGCAAGACTTAGGAACTTAACTGGTGTTTTACTGCACCGCCGGATTTATGGTGGTCGCCGTGTTTTTCCTTGTGTTTCAATACCTGACGGTCAAGTTTGTCAGTAAGCATGTCGATGGCACTATACATATTTTCATCGCTGCAGGTCGCGTGCAAATCGTTGCCTGGCACATGTAATGTCGCTTCAACCTTTTGGGCAAGCTTTTCAACAGACATGGTGACTTTGACATCAATCACATGATCAAAGTGATTGCTGATGCGGGAGAACTTGGATAAGACGTACTCGCGCAATGCCGGTGTGATTTCTAAATGATGTCCTGTAAGTTGTAAATTCATGACAAACTCCTTTTTCTGAAATTGTCCTGTCGGAATTTTTCACCTATAAAAAAGAAGTGAAAGTGCGATAAGACAGTTTCAGTTTACTCTTTTGAAAAACGGATGCAACCCGGAAGTGAGGTGGATTGTTGATGCTAATCAGCATTTGTGCAGACTTCTTTGGGCGGGCATAAGCGCCTGCTTAACGTTCGTGGCTTATTTTGCTTTTCTCCGTGTGAGGTTAATTCGCTTGTTGCCAGTGAGTGGATGCTGATGAGCCCCGATGGCGGCAACACCGTGATAAAAGCGCCGACTTTCACCTCCCCATACCACGACGTCTCCATGTTGCAGCGGAATTTTGGCTGAGGCGTCATTGCGGTTAGCTCCGCCAAACAAGAATGTGGCCGGGATGCCGAGGGATACCGAAACAATCGGTTGTGAAAAATCCTGTTCATCTTTGTCCTGGTGTAAGCCCATTTTGCTGCCTGCCTGGTAAATGTTGATCAGGCAGCTGTCGGGCACAAAGTCGCTGTAACCTGCCTGTGCGGCAGCGTTTGCCGCCAACTGCAAAATCACTGGCGGAACCGCTGGCCATGGTTGTCCGGTGACCGGGTCGTATGCGAGATAACCATAGCCTTGCGAACTGCCTACCCAGCCCCAATGGCCCATGCTGCTGGTGGCGACTGACATTAAATAGCCCATGGGTGTCATCATCTGTTGTGCGGGATGCGCGGCCAGATGCTGCTGTAGCATCTGCCAAAGCGTTGGCATCACTGGTAGGGCAAAGCCGGGCAGCCAATAGGCGCCAGCGGCGATCGCGACAGGTTCGGTGCGGTGTTCAGGAAATAAATCCATAGGGCGTGGACTTGTTTATGGCATCCATTCGATGGCCACATTCTTTTGTTTGGCCAGCTGCTCCATACGCGGGATGGTACGCTCCAGGCGCAGCAGGTAGTCGGCGGCAGATTCCTGGTGAAAGCCCATCACCATTACCGGCCGGTGGGCATTAAGGAGTTGTTCAAACAGGGTCAGCAATTGTTTTGTGCTGGTGTAATCGGCCATGGCTGCGTTGTCGGGGTATTCCATCAGTTTGTAGCCCAGCGCATAGGGTTGGTCCATGGGTGTGCTTTGCGGGTGCAGTTGCTGTAGCAGTTTGACTAACGGGCTATCGGCATGCCAGCGCGTGGTGAGTAAATTGGCATCAATACGCGAACTGTCCCATAAGAAATGATTGGCCTCCAGCGCCGCTTGTAACTTGGGCCCAAACTGCCAGGCGCCTGCGCGAAAATGTCGCGGACGGTTGAAGCCGTTACTGACCATCAACTCACTAGCGCAACTGACCAGGTGTGTGAGCTCGGTCTGGCTATAGGCATATTCCAGGCTGACCGTGTGACCGCAACTGGTTTGAGAGCAGTGCTCGTCCGCGCCGGAAATCGAGGGTTCAGCCTGGTAGCCGATCCCGCAATATTTCACCAGCGTGCGCATGGGGTGTATATGCAGACCGATGGTGTCTTGCGGTAACAAGGTGCTGCGTATCTGGCTGCCGATTTGTGCGCGGTTAACGCCGGGCTGTATAAAGTAAGCCGGATTGATCAGGTGTAGTAGTGGAATGTGCGGAAACTGTTGCCTGAATTTCTGCATGGCTTGCAGGTTGTCTTCTTGTAGTGACAAACCTTCCCAATCGACCGTCACCCATACTTGCATCGTCTCTTGCGCCTGCACTGGCATCCACCAGTTAAAACATATTGGTACCAGGAGTATGGCGAGCAAACAGTGATAAAAGCGACGCATGGTGAGGGCGTTCCTTGTAAGCAGAGGTCAGGGCGGGTGCGCTCCATCTATATCGGCAGGGTCGCACGGAGTCAACGACGGCTCATCAGCGTGACCGCCTACTGCCTGATTCACTGCACCCGCCCGGCTATTTTAGGGGATTCTGCCGCAAGACGCCAATGCACAGGCGGCTGATGGGGATAGCGTATAATAGTGACCATGTCTTTATCCGTTCGTCAGATTCTTGCCCATCAGGGCTATGCGTTCCCAAAGTTGCTGACCTATCGTATTTTTATGGTGCTGTCGTACCAAATGATGATGGTTGCCATCGGCTGGCATATTTATGAAATCACCCATGACCCCTGGTCGCTTGGCCTGATCGGTCTCGCTGAAGTCATCCCTTATATGGGTAGCGCCCTGTTTGCCGGGCATGCGGTGGATCATTATTTTTCACGCCGTGGCTTTGCCATGGTTTCGGCTTTATTCTTATCGGTGAACGCAGGTTTGCTGGTGTTGATTGCCCAGCATCATCCACAGCATACCGAGTGGTGGATTTACGCGACGGTGGCCCTCACCGGTTTTGCCCGGGCCTTGATTTCACCCAGCTACAACACCTTATTCGCCCTGATTATTCCGCGTGCGTCCATTGCCAAAGCCTCCGGCATTGGCAGCTCCATGTTCCAGATTGGCTTGATTGTTGGGCCAGCCATCGGTGGTCTGCTCATTGGCTTTGCCGATAAATCGATTGCGTATGGCTTGTCAGCCATACTGGCGCTGGCGGCGGCTGTTGCGGCAACCACATTACGCGTGCAAGAGCATCACAACCATGAGCCCATGAACGTGTTTGCCAGCATAGGCGAAGGCTTGCGTTTTGTAAGGCGCACACAGGTGGTATTGGGCGCGCAATTGCTGGATATGTTTGCGGTGTTGTTTGGTGGTACGGTCGCCATGTTGCCCGCGTTTGTGCATGATGTTTACCAGATGGGCCCGGAAGGCTTGGGCGTGTTGCGTGCGGCGCCTGCCCTCGGAGCGATTGTGACGGGCCTCTGGCTGGCAAAACATCCGATTCATGAGCATAGCGGCCGCTGGTTATTGCTGGCGGTGGCCGGGTTTGGTGTATGTATGATTGCCTTTGGGCTGTGCAATACCTACTGGCTGGCGATTGTGATTTTAGCGATTTCCGGCATGATGGATGCGGTATCCGTGATCTTGCGGCAAACGATTCTGCAACTGGCGACGCCGGATAATATGCGCGGCCGTGTTTCAGCCATTAACGGTATTTTTATTGGTTCGTCTAATGAGCTAGGAGCGTTTGAATCCGGCCTCACTGCCAGGCTCATGGGCTTGGTGCCGTCAGTGATATTCGGCGGCTGCATGACCATTGCCGTGGTTGGCGTTACTGCCATCAAGGCGCCTAAACTGCGCGACCTGCATCTTTCTCATCTGCATTAAACCCCATGCGCGATCTGGAGTCGTTGTTTCAAGCCCTGCAACGCTCCACCTTTCGTACCAGTTTCACGCTGAACGCAAAAGACTGGGCTTACCTGCAACAAAAAGGCCTGCCGGTAATACTTGATCATGCCGAACGCTTTATTGCCGATCGGCTCGCACCCGCAGTGGTGGCCAATGACGGCCAGCAAACGCCAATGCGTGGCCATCCGGTGTTTGTGGCACAGCATGCCACGGCGACCTGTTGTCGTGGCTGTTTGAGTAAATGGCACCGTATTCCTGAGGGCCGGGCGCTGACGCTAGAAGAACAGGCGTATGTGGTTGTGGTGATTGAGCACTGGTTGATCCGCTTGGCTGAGGGCAAAAAATAAGGGAGAAGGCCGGCGGCGCTTCTCCCTTTGGCAAGTGAATAAAGGTTATTGCTTGGTTGCCGTTGTTTCCGCAGTCTGCCAGCCACCGCCCAGCGAGCGATACAAATCGACTACGGCTGCCACTTGTTGCTGCTTGGTCTCAATCAGCTCCATTTTGGCATCCAGCGCATCCCGTTGCGTCAGCAACACTTCCATATAGTCAGCACGTGCAGCTTTAAACAGCTGGTTGGCCACGTCAATGGATTGCGTCAATGCTTCCACCTGCTTGTTTTTTAGCTGGTAGTTTTTATCCAGGTTGTCGATATTGGCAATCTGGTTAGCCACTTCCATATAAGCATTGATAATCTTTTGCTCGTAGTCATAGGCCGCCTGGATCTGCACGGCATTGGCGCTCTTGTATTGCGCTTCAATGGCATTCCGGTTGATCAGCGGCGCGACCAGCTCGCCACCGAATGAGGCCATGACCGAGGCCGGAATATTAAGCAGGTATTTAGGATCAAACGCCTGGAAGCCCAAGCCTGCCCGGATAGAGAACGACGGGTAGAAATTGGCTTTGGCCACATCAATATTCAACTTGGCTGCAGAGAGTTCAAGCTCGGCCTGGCGAATATCCGGGCGGTTGGCCAATAATTCTGAAGGCACGCCGGTTTGCATCACCTTGTTCTGCATGGCCATAAAGTTTGCTGATGCACGTTTGATCGGCTGCGGCGTTCTCCCCAGCAGATAATTGATGCGGTTTTCGGTTTCGACAATGCTCTGTTTCAGCACATACTGGCGGCTCTGGTTTTTTTCTACCTCTGCCTCAAACCGCTTCACTGCCAATGAATTGGCGCGCGCATATTGTTGCAACTGCTTCACCACTTCGAGCGCGTTTTGCTGAATTTTGATGTTTGTATCCAGCGTGTCCAGTTCATTATCCAGCGCGATCAGCTCATAGTAAGCATGGGCCACTTCGGCCACCAGGTTGGTGACCAGAAAGTTTTTGCCTTCAATGGTGGCCATATACTCCATGACCGCCACTTTGGTGGCATTGCGCAGTTTTTTCCACACGTCCAGTTCCCACGACGCCACCAGGCCAAACTGGTAGTTGCCGAGGAACCTGGGGTTGGAGCGCCCTTCCTTGATATCCAGGTTTTCTTCAACGGCGCCATTGCGGGTGTACTTGCCGACTTTCTCTTTATCGGCGCTGGCGCCGATGCCGACAAATGGCAAATATTCACCCTTACGGGCCTGGATTTCATTCTGCGCCACGGTGATCCGTTGCGCCATGATATGAATTTCCTTGTTGTTGTTTACGGCCGTATCAATCAACGCCACCAGGTTTTGGTCATCAAAAAAGTCCTGCCATTTGACGCTGGCACTATTGCCAGCTGGGGCAGCCGTCTCCTGGTATTGCGTTGGCAGATTGGTATCAGCCTGCTTGCTGGTGATAAATGGGATGGCGCAAGATTGCAGCATCAACGACACTGCACCAGCGACCATCCAGGTTAAATGCTTATTCTTCATCGTCATCATCATCCTGATGGGAGTTGTATTTGTAGGTCTCGGTCAGTGGTTCGGTCTCTTCTTTGCGGATCAGTGATTTACGATCGGCCAGGGTACCAAAAATATAGTACAAGCCTGGAATCACAATCACACCGAAGATGGTGCCGAACAGCATGCCGCCCATGGCTGAGGTACCAATGGTGCGGTTGCCCACTGCGCCCGCACCCGTGGCGATCACCAATGGAATCAGGCCTGCAATAAAGGCGAACGAGGTCATCAGGATAGGACGGAAGCGGGTTTTGGCCCCTTCAATCGCTGCATCGCGGATAGACATGCCCTGGCCATGTTTCTGCACGGCAAATTCCACAATCAACACGGCGTTTTTACCCAACAGGCCAATCAGCATAATCAGGCCGACCTGCGCGTAAATGTCATTGGCAAGCCCCAGTATCTTCAGCAGGAACAGCGAGCCAAAAATACCTGCAGGCAAGGACAGAATGACCGCGAACGGCAAAATAAAGCTTTCGTACTGCGCGGCCAACACCATGTAGACAAACACCAGCACCACGATAAAGATCATCAGCGCTTCATTGCCGCGTTTCTCTTCGTCGTAAGACAGGCCTTCCCAGGCAATGTCGTAGCCTTTCGGCAGCGTAGTGCGTGCGACTTCTTTCACGGCATTGATAGCCGATTCAGTGGTGTAACCCGGTGCCGGTTCAGCACGGATCGCCGCTGAGTTGTACAGGTTGTAACGGGTGATCTCGTTAGGGCCCTGGCGTTTCTTCATGGTCATGAAGGCGGAGTAGGGCACCATTTCACCCTCTTCGTTTTTCACAAAGTAATTCAGCACGTCACTGGGGTAACGGCGGAACTCAGGCCCGGCCTGGGTATACACCTTGAAGAAGTTATTAAAGCGGATAAAGCCTTGCTCGTAAGTACTACCGATCAGGATGTCCAGGTTGTTCATGGCATCTTCGATCGATACTTTCTTCTGCATCGCCAACTGGTTATCGATAATCAACTCATATTGCGGATAGTTGGCCGCATAAAACGTGAACAGGCCAGTCAACTCTTTGCGCTTGCCCAGGTTCTGCATGAACTCCTTGTTGATCTTGTCAAACACGTAGTAGTCCGCGCTGGTGGTTTTATCCAGCAAGCGCAGTGACAGACCAGAAGCCGCACCATAACCAGGCACGGCTGGCGGTTGGAAGTACTCCACCACCGCACCGAAGTTTTTGGTTTTTTCTTCCAGTTCTTCGATGATCTGTTTTACTGACTGTTTACGCTCAGACCAGTCCTTGAGGTTGATAATACACGTACCCGCGTTGGAGCCACGCCCCTCGGTCAAGACTTCATAACCCGCCAGTGAGGAGACGGATTCCACGCCTTCCACTTGCTTGGCCAACATTTGCAAATGACGTGCGACCTTGTTGGTGGTTTCTAGCGTTGAGCCCGGTGGTGTCTGGATAATGGCGTAAATCATGCCCTGGTCTTCACCTGGGATAAACCCGGCAGGCAGGATTTTGTCGACATAGAAAATACCGGCCGAGAACAGCGCCAGCACGACAAAGGTCACGGTACGCAGGGTGACGACTTTTTCCAGGAAGTTGGTATAACGGCCGGTGACCTTTTCAAATACCCAGTTAAAGCCATCCAAAAACACCGAGATGGGTGTTTTGCGTTTAGGCTGGCCGTGCGTGTCTTTGAGGATCATGGCGCACAGTACTGGCGTTAATGTCAGCGCCACGATACCGGACAACACGATTGAAGAGGCCATGGTAATGGCGAACTGGCGGTAGAACACGCCGACCGGGCCTGGCATAAAGGTGATCGGGATAAATACCGAGGTCATCAATAATGTAATGGCCACAATGGCGCCGCCGATTTCACCCAGCACGCGTTGCACCGCTTTGTATGGGCCGACATGGTCAGAGGCCATTTTGGCATGCACGGCTTCCACCACCACGATGGCGTCATCCACCACCACACCAATGGCGAGCACGAGGGCGAACAGCGTGACCAGGTTAATACTGAGCCCAAACGCCTTCATGACAAAAAAGGCACCAATCAGCGAAATAGGTACCGCCAGTGTCGGGATCAGCGTCGAGCGCCAGTCGCCGAGGAAAATAAACACCACCAGCGCTACCAGTACAAAGGCTTCTGCCAGCGTATGAATGACTTTTTCAATCGAGGCGTCGAGGAACTTGGAGACGTCGTAATTGATTTCATAATCCATGCCAGCCGGGAAGCTTTGTTTCAGCTCTTCCATCTTGGTTTTTACGTCAGCAATCACTTCGCTGGCGTTGGTGCCATAGTTTTGCTTGAGCACAATCGCGGCAGAAGGGTAGCCGTCTTTGTTGGAGTAAATATCAAAAAACTCACTGCCTAACTCAATTTTGGCAATGTCTCTGAGGTGCAGGATTTCGCCATTGGAATCGGCGCGGATAATAATGTTGCCGTACTCTTCAGGCTTGTTGTAACGGCCTTTGTAAACCAGCACATACTCTTTGGATTGGGCGTAAATACCCGAGCTCTGGCCCAAACGACCGGGGCGGCCAATCACGCTCTGGCTGCTGATCGCATCCATCACGTCTTTGGATGAGATCTTGTAAGCCCGCATGCGTTCCGGGTTGAGCCAGATACGCATCGCAAACTGGCGGCTACCCAAGTTCTGGGCCTGGGCGATACCGTGGACACGCTGAATTTCAGGAATCACGCTGACGTTGACGTAGTTAAACAGGAATTTCTCGTCGGCATTTTTATCTTTACTGTACAAGTTCACATACATCAGCATGCTCGGCTGTACGGTATTGACGATCACCCCCTCTAACTGCACCAGGGGCGGTAGTTTACTCATGACCTGGTCCAGCCTGGTTTTTACCAGCACCATGGCGGCGTTCGGGTCTACGCCGAGGTCAAAAATCACCTGTATCGTCGCTTCACCGGCACTGGTGGCGTCAGACACAATGTATTTCATGCCTGGCACCCCGTTGATGGCGCGCTCGATAGAAATCAGTGAAGACTGTACCAGCACGTCCGCGCTGGAGCCTGGGAATGCCAGCGTCACAATCACGCGTGGCGGGGCAATTTCCGGAAACTGCGAAATTGGCAGAGTTTTAATCGACAGAAAGCCGAGGAAAACCATCACCAGCGATAGCACAATCGCCATCACCGGTCGTCTGAGGAAGATGTTTAACATGTTTTTTTCACCTTAAGGTTATTCTGCGTACAGTTCCAACTCAGGAACGACTTTTTCAGGTGCTTTGTAATCGGTATCGATTTTTTGTCCGTTTCTGACGCGGCGCAAACCTTCCAGCAACACAGTGTCTGTGTCCTTGAGGCCGGATTTCACGATAAACAAATGGGGTAGTTCGGCGGCGATTTGAATCATGCGCTGTTCGATCTTATGGTCTTTGTTGACCACATACACAAAGGTCTTATCCAGCACTTCAAAGGTCGCTTTTTGCGGGATCAGCATCGCATTCGGGTAGGGCACTTCTAGCAAAATGGTGCCGGTTTCGCCATGGCGCAACAAACTATGCGGGTTAGGGAAATCGGCCCTGAACTCGATGTTGCCGGTTTTGTTATCAAAGTCGGCCTCCACGGTTTCAATCGCACCGGCTTGGTCAAACAAGGCGCCATTGGCCATGCGCAATTTCACCGGCACGCCTTTTTCGTTTTTCTGGTGAATCTTGAAGTCCAGGTATTCTGCTTCTGGCACGTTGAAATAAACCCACATGCGGCTGTTGTCAGACAGCGTGGTCAGCAAGTCGCCTTCATCCAGCAAGCTGCCTTTTCGCACCAGCAGATGATCCATGATGCCGGTAAACGGCGCATTGATATTGGTAAAGTTCAGGTGGGTTTGTGCCAGCTGCACTTCGGCATTGGCTTTGTCCAATTTGGCTTTACCCAGTGCCAATTCATTTTGCGAGACAATGTTTTTCTCGGCCAGCGCCTTGGTGTTTTCATATTCGATTTGCACGGTTTTGGCCTCAGCCTGTGCTTTCAGCAAATCGACCTGGTAGACGTTAGGCATGATTTTGAACATGGGCTGGCCCTGTTTGATGACCTGGCCTTCACCGGCATAGACGTCCTGCAAATAGCCGCGCTCCAGTGCCCGCAATTCAATATGCTGGATGGCATGAATCTGGCAGACATATTCCTTGGTGATCATGGTGTCTTTGTGCCATGGGGTAGTGACTTCGAGTTTCGGTGGCGCTTCTTCGTGCGCCTCTTCCTGATGACAAGCGCTGAGCAGGGAGCCAAGCAAGCCTAAAACGATTAAGTTCTGTTTAATCATAGTGTGTTCTTATCTTAAAAAATGAAGAGAAATACTTGCAAAAACAGGTGGTTGGCGGATGCCTGGCTGCAGGGGGCCTGTCTTGATCGTCAGACTATCCTTTCTTGCTGCAAACCACAACCGCTAGCCTAGGCTCCGTCCTGGGTGGACGCTTAAGGGAGTGCTGGTAACAACGAGGGGAAGGGGGGCGATCAGCGGCGTTGAGCAGGGGCGCAAACGCGGATTACACCTGGGGATGGCTGGGTGGGGCGCGCGAGTGCAGGTGACGAACAAACACCGGGCGTGGGGTCACGCGGCGGCGAGGCAGAGCCAGCAACGCAAACAGAATCACGCAAGCAATCGTCATGCTTGCGGGTGGTGAAATTAAGGGAATGAGGGAAGAGAACGGCGTTTCACCATCACCAGAATACTCAACGACTTCGGCTACGCGTACGCGTACGGTGTCGTCGCTGTAGCTGGAGTGGTCAGAGAATTCTGCGACTAATGCAAAGCCGAGCACAGCCAACAGCACTGTGACGACCCACAGTCTGAGCTGCAACGCGGCGGTATTCAGATGTTTATGCATAAGTCAGTTAACGGAAATAAAATGTCAATTCTGTAGTGGTATGTGCGTTATATCGCCTTAGGCGCAGTATTTATTCAAATTAGATGGCTGATCGGTCAACATCGATAAAATCTAAAATATATTATCGTAAATGCTCTTTACATTGCTTACATTAAACGCTTTTACATAGCGAATGACAAGACGCAATCAAGCGTAGTTCGAAGAAAAGCGGTGTTTGTAAGCTGGTTGTCAGTTTTGAGTGCACCAAGTTGGTGCGTGCGTTTGCGCTGTTTTGGAGATGATCACTTACTTTTTCGCCTTTTTGGCGAGTTACTTTTCTTTGCTTGCCCAAAGCGAAGACTATTCTATGATTGATCTATTTCGCCTCTCGGCGACCATTCTTTCTTATGCTTGTCCATAAGAAAGAAGGCAAAGAACAAGACACCCCAGCTTCCGCTTGATTCCTGTGCTACTCGGTTTGTCGGGCGCCCATCGAAACTCGCCCTGACAAGCCACACAAGGCGTGGCTTGTTGCGGAACTCGGACAGCCGATGGCCGAAAACTCCCGCCAACCCTGCGTTGCTCGGCGCGGCAGATGGGGGCCCCCAACACCAGGTGAGCGCCATCGTTTAGAGGGCTTAATAAAAGAATCCGGTTTTTGAGTCGTTCAGATTTCGACAATGTCAGTTTGGTGAGATAAATCCCATTCCATCACGCTGAGTAGCGGAGACAAAGTGGGAGTAGTCGGCCATCGGCTGTTCGAGTTCCGCGGTGGCTTGCGGGTTGTGCAAGCCGCTAGGGCGAGTTTCGATGGACGCCCACTTTGTTGAGCAACGCAAGGAAGCCGTAAGGCCGTGATGGCTGGGTGCCCTCTTCTTTGGTTACTTTCTGAGGGGCAAGCATCAGAAAGTAACTCGCCAACAAGGCGAAAAGAATCTGTATTAAGCAGCTAAAAGCTATTTAATACAAATTTAGTTCCAGCATGGCTAAAACCCCAGATGCGGTCGCAGATAAGTTAACACGATGGGCAAACCTATCGCGCTGATCACACCATTCAGCCCCATCGCCATGCTGGCAAATACCCCGGCTTCTTCGTTGACACTAAAGGCGCGCGTAATACCCAGCCCATGTGCGCCGACGCCAATCGCTGTGCCGCGTATCCACCATTGATGTACTTTGACTGCGTTGAGGATGTAGGGCGCCAGAATCGCGCCCAGCATGCCGGTAATGACGGTAAACACGGCGGTCAGTGTCGGTGACACACTTAGCCGTTCGGCAATGCCCATGGCAATCGGTGCCGTGACGGATTTGGCATACATGCTGCCGACAATGTTATCTGATGCCCCCATCCATTTGGCGATAGCCACAGCACTGGCGATCGAGACTGTGCTGCCGACGGTCAAGGCCACCCAAATATGAAAAATCTTGCCCTGCATGCGCTTGAAGCCGTTGTAAATCGGCACTGCCAACGCGACCGTTGCCGTGCCCAGTAAAAAATGTACAAACTGGGCGCCTTCAAAATACTTTTCATACGGCATGTCCATTAACGCGATGGCCAGGCAGGTCAGAATGACCGAAATCGCCACCGGGTTGACCAGTGGATGCCGTTTGGCGCGCACATACAGCAGGTAACCTAACTGGTAAGTCGCCAATGTAATAATCAACGCAAACAGCGGGTCACCAGAAAGATAGACCCATATTTCGGAAATCGGGATGCGCTTATTCATGGCGATGTCCTTTATGCATCGTGATGTGTTTATTGCGCTTGAGCGAAAAGTACCAGAACACTTTAAGCACCAGCGCGGTGACAGCAATCGTCAGAATCACACTAACCAGCAAGGCGGTGCTGACGGCCAGCGCATGCGTTTGTAGTTCCGGTAAAAACAGCAATACGCCGACCGATGCCGGCACAAACAGCAAGCCCAGATGCTGGCGGAAACTGTCTGCGACCAGCGCCAGGTCGCTATCCACCTGTTTTCTTAAGCATAAAAATGCCAATAGCAACAGCAGGCCAAGCACCGGGCCTGGAATGCCGGGTAAAAAGAATTTACTCAGCAGCTCGCCCAGGCCTTGCCACAAAAAGAGTTGAACCAAACCTGATATCATGCAGTCCCCTCAGATGCCCAGGCGGGCGGACTACCGCTCATATTGATGCCTGGAATTATTGATACATAGAATGCCGCGATGTTAATGTCATTTTTCCGATTCGACTATATTTTTTTGAGCCGTGTTTTTTTCATATTCGCCGTATGTGGGCTGCCGCAAGCCATGGCCGACACCGAAGAAGATGGCCGTTACTGGTTTAGCATCTACACCCAGGGCAAATTACCGGCAGAAAATTTTTACTGGAGCATGGATACGCATCCGCGCTGGCGCAACGAAGGCCAGCATTTTGATCAATTGATCCTGCGGCCATCGGTGTTTTATAAGTTCAATCCCAAGGCCAGCGTCTGGCTGGGCTATGACACCATTATCAGCCATCCGCCCGGCCAGTCGTCGCAGCGCGAAAACCGGCTATGGGAGCAGTTTCAGTATCAGTTTGATGCTGTCGCCAATGTGACTTTCACCAGCCGCACGCGCTTTGAGCAGCGGCGGCGTGAAGACTTCCAGGATGTTGGTCATCGCTTGCGGCAGATGGTGCGCGCAACCATGCCCTTGCCAGTGCATCCCAAATTATCGCTGGTGATGTTTGACGAGTTGTTTATTAACCTGAACCAGACTGAGTGGGGTGCGCACCGTGGCATCGATCAAAACCGCTTGTTTATCGGTGCCAATTGGAAGTTCAGTGATTTCTCCAATCTCGAAACGGGCTATCTGCATCAGTACATCAACACGCGCAGCGTTGATCGCGAAAATCATGTGCTGATGACTACTGTGCGCTTTAACTTCTAGGCCTTGCGTTGCCTCGGCATCGTTTGCCGGGCTGCGTGGCGCCTTGTGATAAAATATCGCTTTTGTTTTCAAGTTGATACGCATGCCGCAACTGCCCATCTCCGCCACTGAACAATGGTTACGTGACGCGCTTTCCAAGCGCATCCTGATTCTGGATGGCGCAATGGGCACCATGATTCAGCAATACAAGCTGACCGAGGCTGATTATCGCGGGGCGCGTTTCAAAGACTTTCAAGGGCCGCCAGGCGAGCGCGAGTTGTTCGTCAAAGGCAACAACGAGCTGCTGACGCTGACACAGCCACAGGTCATCCAAGAAATCCACGAAAAATACCTGGCGGCTGGGGCCGATATCATCGAAACCAACACCTTTGGTGCCACCAGCGTCGCGCAAGACGATTACCATATGGCGCATCTGGTGTACGAGATGAACGTTGAATCCGCCAAGTTAGCCAAAGCTGCCTGCGTCAAATACAGCACACCGGACAAACCGCGTTTCGTGGCGGGCGCATTAGGCCCCACGCCGAAAACGGCGTCTATTTCACCGGATGTGAATGACCCTGCCGCACGTAATGTCAGTTTTGACCAGCTGGTAACTTCTTACCTGGAGCAAATCCGCGGCCTGGTCGACGGTGGCGCCGATATCCTGATGGTGGAAACCATTTTCGATACGCTCAACTGTAAAGCGGCGTTGTTTGCGATTGAGACCTTTTTTGACGAGCAGGGCAAAACCTGGCCGATCATGATTTCCGGTACGGTGACCGATGCTTCTGGCCGTATCCTGTCTGGCCAGACCGTGACCGCCTTCTGGCACTCGGTACGTCATGTGAAACCGCTGACTGTCGGTTTGAACTGTGCTCTCGGTGCGACACTGATGCGTCCTTATGCTGAAGAACTGAGCAAAGTGGCCGATACCTTTGTTTGTATCTACCCCAACGCCGGTTTGCCTAACCCGATGTCTGATACCGGCTTTGATGAAACGCCTGATGTGACTTCCAGCCTGGTCAAAGAGTTTGCAGACAGCGGTTTTATCAATATTGCCGGGGGCTGTTGCGGCACCACGCCAGACCATATCAACGCGATTTACAACGCGATTAAAGTCTTGCCGCCGCGTCAGGTGCCTACTCTGCCGATCACGACCAAACTGTCTGGTTTAGAGCCATTTATCATTGATGAAAGCTCGCTATACGTCAACGTCGGCGAGCGGACCAACGTCACCGGGTCCAAAGCGTTTGCGCGCATGATCATCAACGAGCAATACGAAGAAGCGCTGAGCGTGGCACGCCAGCAGGTAGAAAACGGCGCGCAAGTGATCGACATCAACATGGACGAAGGCATGCTGGATGCGGTCAAGGCCATGACACACTTCCTCAATCTGGTCGCCTCTGAGCCTGACATTGCGCGCGTGCCTATCATGATCGACTCCTCCAAATGGGCGGTGATTGAGGCGGGTCTCAAATGTGTGCAGGGCAAGGCCATCGTTAACTCAATTTCGATGAAAGAAGGCGAAACTGAGTTTTTGCGCCAGGCCAAATTGTGCCAGCGCTATGGCGCCGCGGTAGTGGTGATGGCGTTTGATGAAACCGGTCAGGCCGATACTTATGCGCGTAAAACTGAGATTTGCAAACGTGCTTACGACTTGCTGGTGGGCACTGGTTTTCCGCCCGAAGACATTATCTTCGACCCGAATATCTTTGCTGTGGCGACGGGCATTGAAGAGCATAACAACTACGCAGTAGACTTTATCGAAGCCACGCGCTGGATCAAGCAGAATTTACCTTACGCCCGTATTTCCGGCGGTGTGTCCAACGTCAGCTTTAGCTTCCGAGGTAACGAACCCGCGCGTGAAGCCATCCATACCGTGTTCCTTTACCACGCCATCCAGGCGGGCATGACCATGGGTATCGTCAATGCTGGCATGGTCGGCGTCTATGACGATATTCCGGCCGAGTTGCGTGAGCGCGTCGAAGACGTGGTGCTCAACCGTGTGGTCGATCCGGATAATCCACTGGCCGCAACCGAGCGTATGATCGAAATCGCCGGTACTTTGGTGGCTGGTGGCAAAAAACAGGAAGCCACATTGGCCTGGCGTGGCACGCCAGAGCAACCGGTGCCAGCCAGCAAGCGCCTGGAATATGCGCTGGTGCATGGTATCACCGACTTTATCGTCGCCGACACTGAAGAAGTGCGCCAGGACATTATGAATAAGGGTGGTCGCCCCATTCACGTCATTGAAGGTCCGCTCATGGATGGCATGAATGTGGTCGGTGACTTGTTCGGACAGGGCAAAATGTTTTTGCCGCAAGTCGTGAAGTCGGCCCGTGTGATGAAGTCCGCCGTGGCGCATTTGATTCCGTTTATCGAGGAAGAAAAAGCCGCTGAAGAGCGCCGTACTGGTTTGGTTGCCAAACCTAAAGGCAAGGTGGTGATTGCTACCGTTAAAGGCGATGTGCACGATATCGGCAAAAACATCGTCTCCGTCGTGTTGCAGTGCAACAACTTCGAAGTGGTGAATATGGGCGTGATGGTGCCCGCCGCTGAAATCCTGGCCATGGCTAAAGCCGAAAATGCCGATATCATTGGCTTGAGCGGCCTGATTACACCGTCACTGGAAGAAATGGCCTATATCGCCAAAGAAATGCAGCGCGACCCGCATTTTGTCGAAAACCAGACGCCGTTACTGATTGGCGGCGCAACGACTTCGCGCGCGCATACCGCAGTGAAAATTGCGCCTAATTATGAAGGCCCGGTGATTTATGTGCCGGATGCGTCACGTTCAGTCAGTGTCATGCAAAATCTGCTGACGCCGGAAACGCGTGGTGCCTATTTGGCCGAGATCCAGGCCGATTACGAAAAAGCGCGCCACCAGCATGCCAATAAAAAAGGCGTGCCGATGTTAAGCCTGGCCGATGCACGCGCCAATGCGGCCAAAGTCGAATTTACAGGCGACAAGGCGCCGGTGAAGCCCAAATTTATCGGCCGCCGCGTATTCAAAAATATCGACCTGGCACTGATCGCACAATATATCGACTGGGGCCCGTTCTTCCAGACCTGGGATCTGGCCGGTTTTTACCCGGCCATTTTGAAAGACGAGATTGTCGGCGAAGCGGCGACCAAGGTATTTGCTGAGGCGCAGGTCATGCTGAAGCGCATCATCGATGGCCGTTGGTTAAGTGCTAATGGTGTAATCGCTTTGTACCCTGCCAATCAGGTCAACAGTGATGATATTGAAATTTATACCGACGAATCCCGCAGCCAGGTTGCGCTGACCTGGTACGGCATGCGCCAGCAAACACAAAAACCAGTCATCGACGGCGTAGCCCGTCCCAACCAGTGCCTGGCGGATTTTATCGCGCCTAAAGGGCCATCAAGAAATGAAACTATAGACGATTACATCGGCCTGTTCGCCGTGACAGCGGGTCTGGGCATGGAAAAGCGTCTGGCGGACTTTGAAAAGAATCATGATGACTACAACGCCATTATGTTCAAATCGCTGGCCGACCGCTTGGCCGAAGCCTTTGCCGAATACATGCACGAACGTGTGCGGCAAGACCTGTGGGGATATGCCGCAAGTGAAGCCTTAGATAAAGAAGCACTGATTAAAGAACAATATCAAGGCATCCGCCCGGCGCCTGGCTACCCGGCCTGCCCGGATCACACGGTCAAGGAAGATATGTTCAAGGTACTGCAAGCGACTGAAATCGACATGTTGCTGACCGACAGTTACGCCATGCTACCAGCCGCCGCGGTGAGTGGTTTTTATTTCGCGCATCCTGAATCCAGGTATTTCAGTGTGGATAAAATAGGCAATGATCAGCTGGAGGATATGGCGAAACGGCGCAATGTGGATAAGGATTGGCTGGAGCGGTGGTTAGCGCCTAACCTTGGGTAATGGGTTTGTGGGTTGAGCGAGAAGGGCGTACTGAGAGGTACGCCTTTTTTGTTTTTTGATGCGCGGGAAAGGTAATTTTTCGGTTTGTGTGTTTATGTGGCGTTTTGTTTCGCCTTTTCGGCGAGTTACTTTTCTTTGCTTGCACAAAGAATAAGTAACCAAAAGAAAGTGCACCCTAGCTTCCGCTTGTTTCCTGCGTTGCTCGCCAAAATAAGCGGTCACGAAACTCAACCTGGTAGCTCACATACAACGTGAGCTACTGCGGGATTCGGACAGTCGCTCCCTTTCTCCTTATTTTGCCTGTGCTACTCGGCGCGGCAGATAGGGGCCCGATTAAACCCCGCCACGATGAGGCGTTTGTTAGGCATATTACGTGGAGGGCGCTGGGCTGTTGTTGCTAGACTTAACAACGTATTGTTTTTGTTTTTTTGCGCTGGTTGAGCGGCATGTGATGTAAAAAGATTCACGTAAGTTAAGGGCGTGTGGTTTTATGGGTCCCTATCTGCCGCGCCGAGTAGCGCAGGCAGCGTGGGAGTCTTCGGCCAGCGGCTGTTCGAGTTCCGCGGTGGCTTGCGGAGTTTGCAAGCCGCTAGGGCGAGTTTCGTTGGCCGCCCATGCTGATGAGCAACGCAGGAAACAGGCGGAAGCTAGGGTGTCTTGTTCTTTGCCTTCTTTCTTATGGACAAGCATAAGAAAGAATGGTCGCCGAAAGGGCGAAATAAATCGCCACAATAACGAATGTGTATTGAAGTGCTCATCGATACTTCGCTAAAGAATTACTTTTTTAATAGCGGCTCAATTGCTACCATCAGCCTCTGTGTCGTCCCTCTATGCTGCAACGTAAACCCCTTCGCCGCTTGCGCCATTGTCGTCACTTTCATCTTATCCGCCGCCAGCGTGGCAATCATGTCATGCAGCTCAGCCACATCACTTAACTGCACAGCCGAATCTGCTAGCACAGCCGCTTGCGTCACCTGCGCAAAATTAAACATATTCGGCCCCAATATCGTTGGTACACCCATGGCCGCTGCTTCAATCAGGTTCTGCCCACCCAATGGCTGCAAGCTGCCACCCATCACCGCGAAATCACTCGCTGCGTAATAGGTATACATTTCACCCATACTATTGCCCAGCACCACCTGTACATCGCCATTCAAGGGCTGCACCAGCTCCGTACGCAATACATAGCGCAGGCCGCGTGCCTTGAGCAGCGATTCGACTTCAGCAAAGCGTTGCGGGTGGCGTGGCACTAACAGCGTGAGCACGTCCGTGCCTTGCACGGCATCGAGGATTAATGACTCTTCACCCTCACGCGTACTGGCAGCCATGAAGACTGTGCGATCTTTACCCAATAGCTGGCGTAATGCTGCACCTTTGGCCGCGCTGTCTTCTGGCGGCGTGACGTCAAATTTTAAATTGCCACAGATGACCGGATGTTTTGCACCCAGCGTTTGCAGGCGTTCGGCATCGGCGGCGGTTTGTGCGGCGACCAGTGATAGTTGTTGCAGGCCACGGCGCGTCAGGCTGCCGAGTCTTGCGTAGCCAGCGGCCGATTTGGGTGAGAGGCGCGCACTCAGTAGCGCCATGGGAATATTCAAACGCGTGGCCTGGTCGATGGCATGGAACCATAGTTCGGTTTCCATTAATAGGCCTAATGAAGGCTTGAAGTATGTCAGGAAGCGTTTGGTCGCGCCTGGTGTGTCGACGGTCAAGTAAGCTTGCAATACGCGGCCACTGGCGATCTCCTGATCAAATAACTGGCGACCAGTCTCACGGCCGGTGGGGGTGCCGTGGGTCATGAGTAATTGGTGTTGCGGGTAATGTGCCAGCAGCGCATGAATCAGCGGCTGTGTCGCACGTGTTTCACCTACCGAAACACAATGCACCCAAATCAGCGGTGCGTTGACGGTTTGCGTGTAAAAGCCATAGCGTTCGCCCACATGCTGGCGGTATTCGGGTTGCTTGAGGCCACGCCAGAATAGCTTGAGCGGCAGCAGGGTGGCTACCGCGAACATGAGCAGGGTATAGACGAATCTTGGCATGGCGTTATTCTCGCATATTTGCGCTGACATCTCGCCTGCACGCACCAATCAAATGCATGCAAAACAGGAGAGTGATGACTCACCTATGCCTGAGGCCTTGTGGTTAAAGTGATTGCAAGAATGCAAGCAATACGCACCAAAAAAAGGCGTAAAAAATCGATTGACGTCAACAAAGTATAGGCATAAATTACTGCCAGCAACACAAGATGTTGTGTTTGGTTGAAGCCGCATCTCAATCCATAGCGTGCGGCAATATAAGCGTGCAAACGCTTGTTTCAAGCCAATCTTCGTGCCAACGCGTTGTCAGCCGCAGGGGTTTTTCCGGTTCACAGCGCGTTATCAATTAATAAGAATCGCCAAAGGTGGGAGAGCTCGATGCTGAAAGCAGTTGAACAAAAGAAAGTCCATTCAGAAGAGGTCGCGGCCGAGATTCCGGTGCAGCCTGTCTCACTTGATATCTGGGATAAAAAATACCGCCTGAAAACCAAATCTGGCGAGCATGTAGACCTGGATATGGACGATTCTTACAGCCGCGTGGCGCGTGCACTGGCTGACGTCGAGACCACCGAAGAGAAAAAAACCGAATGGCATGAAAGGTTTCTGTGGGCGTTGCGCCGTGGCGCGATTCCGGCCGGCCGTATTACCTCCAACGCCGGTGCGCAAGAGCATAAACCAGCCACTTCTACCATTAACTGCACCGTGTCTGGCGTGGTAGAAGACAGCATGGACAATATTCTGGCCAAGGTACACGAAGCTGGACTTACTTTAAAAGCGGGTTGCGGCATTGGTTACGAGTTTTCAACGCTGCGTCCAAAAGGCGCATTTGTCGCCGGTGCCGGTGCCTACACTTCCGGCCCACTGTCGTTTATGGATATCTACGACAAAATGTGTTTCACCGTGTCTTCAGCCGGTGGCCGTCGTGGCGCGCAAATGGCGACGTTTGATATCAGCCATCCGGACGTGACTGACTTTATCAAAGCCAAACGTGAAAATGGCCGTTTGCGCCAGTTCAACTTAAGCTGCCTGATTACCAAAGAGTTTATGGAAGCCGTCAAAGCCGATGATGAATGGCGTTTGGCCTTCCCGGTCACCGAGAAAGAAGCCATTATTGATGGCCTCAACGTCAACGATGAGTCGCAAGTCGTGTGGCGTGACTGGCCGATCAAAGGCAAATACCTGACCAAAACCGAAGGCCCTGAGGCCGGTAAAGTCGCTTGCCGCATTTACAAAACCATCAAGGCGCGCCGTCTGTGGGATGTCATCATGTCTTCCACCTACGACTTTGCTGAGCCAGGCTTTATCCTCATCGATCGCGTCAACGAGATGAACAACAACTGGTTCTGCGAAAACATCCGCGCCACCAACCCTTGTGGCGAGCAACCATTGCCACCTTACGGCGCCTGCCTGTTGGGTTCCGTCAACCTGACCAAATTTGTGCGCAAGCCATTTACTGACGACGCACATTTTGACTGGGACGAATACCGCGAAGTGGTTGGCGTATTTACCCGTATGCTGGACAACGTGGTGGAAATCAATGGTTTGCCTTTAGAGCAGCAGCGCCAGGAAATCGCCCGCAAACGCCGTCATGGCATGGGCTACCTCGGCCTGGGTTCCACACTGACCATGTTGAAAATGAAATATGGTGAAGAAGACTCAGTGAAATTCACTGAAGAAGTCACCCGCATCATGGCCGAAGTGGGTTGGGAAGTCGGCGTGCAACTGGCTGAAGAAAAAGGTCCGGCACCGATTATGGACGAGAAATTTGAAGTCACCGCCGACATGCTGCGCGTACGCCCGGAAATGGCCGCTGATGGCATCAAGGTTGGCCAGAAACTGGCTGGTAAAGTGTTGCTGGGTAAATACAGCCGCTATATGCAGCAATTCCCCGAAGGTCTGCGTAACCAGATAGCGACCAAGGGTGTACGCTTCACGCATCACAGCTCCATCGCGCCAACCGGTACGATTTCCCTGTCACTGGCCAATAACGCCAGCAACGGCATCGAGCCTAGCTTTGCCCACCACTATGCCCGTAACGTCATCCGTGAGGGCAAAAAGTCCAAAGAGAAAGTTGATGTATTCAGCTACGAGCTGCTGGCGTACCGTGAACTGGTGAATGCGAACGCCATGCCATTCAGCGACAAGCCAGAAGAGCAATTGCCGGATTACTTCCTGGATTCATCCACCATCATGGCAAAAGCGCACGTCGATATTCAGGCCGCCGCACAAAAATGGATTGATAGCTCTATCTCTAAAACTATTAACGTGCCGACCGATTACGACTTTGAGGATTTCAAAAACATTTACCTCTACGCGTATGACAAAGGCCTCAAAGGTTGCACCACCTTCCGTTTCAACCCTGAAGCGTTCCAGGGCGTATTGGTGACCGAGAAAGACCTCGAAAGCACCACTTACAAATTCACGCTGGAAGATGGCACCGAGATCGAAGCAAAAGGTAATGAAGAGATTGAGTACGACGGAGAAATCCATACGGCGGCCAACCTCTTTGATGCTTTCAAGGAAGGCTACTACGGAAAATTTTAGTGTTTGCCTGCTGCGCTCGCCATTGCGGCGTTAAAAAGCAGTTTTAAATCCTCATGTACTATTTATACACTCCGGTTTAAAACCGCTTTTCGCCTGGCACTGGCTTCGCTCGCAACGGCAACCATCTAAAATTTGAGAATGTTAAAAGATTGAATTTATTGAAAAATTAAGCTCCAATAGGGAGAACAACATGGCAATCAAAATCGACAAAAAAATCACCGCCTACAAACTGGTGACCGATGAAGACAAAAAAGCAGCCGAGGCCGCTTCAGCGCCTGTCGCAAACATCATTCAAATGGGTGAACCATTGAGCCGCCCGGATATGCTCGTGGGTAACACCTACAAAATCAAAACGCCGGTGACCGAGCACGCGCTCTACATCACCATCAACGACGTCATCATGTACGAAGGCACGCCACAAGAGCACCGCCGTCCGTTCGAGATCTTCATTAACTCCAAAAACATGGAGCACTTCCAGTGGATAGTCGCGCTGACCCGCGTTATGTCCGCCGTATTCCGCAAAGGTGGCGATGTCACCTTCCTGGTAGAAGAACTGAAAAGCGTGTTTGAGCCTAGCGGCGGCTACTTCAAAAAAGGCGGCAAATTTGTGCCCAGCCTAGTTGCCGAGATTGGTGAAGTAGTAGAAAAACACCTGCAAGAAATCGGCATGCTGAAAAAGCCTGGGTTAGACGAACACCAGCAAAAACTGGTAGAAGAGAAAAAAGCGGAATACCTGGAAAAACACGCCAAGTCAGGTGAAGAGTCAAATGATGAAGGCTTCCCAAAAGGTGCGCAGCTTTGCAAAAAGTGTAATACCAAAGCAAGTATTTTGATGGATGGATGTATGACTTGCTTGAACTGCGGGGATAGTAAGTGCGGTTAAATAGGTGATAAATAAAAGGGGCAAAAGCCCCTTTTTTAATGATCTAACTTGAAACTGGGAGTTTCTGTGTGAGTGTAGATAGTTATCAGCGAGAGATGCAAAGATATCAGCAGGAACTAGCTAAGCTGCAGCAGGAAAAGAGTCGTGAAGTTACTCAGGTCGCCGATGCAAATCGAAAAGCAAATGCTGCTGCATCAGCGGCCACAAGGACATCGAATTTAAGCACTCTAAACTCTAAACTGCGAGAGTCTGAGAGATATCAAGGTGATGCAGCAAGGCATCAGCAAAGGGTCGCACAGCTTGAGTCAAAGATTGCTGACCTTCAAAGACGGCTTTTCGAGGTTTCTAAACGTTTAGATAGCGCCCAACAGCAACTTGATAGGCGTAATGCACAGTTACAAAAGCAAGCACTACAAAAGCATGAGCGTCAAGTTAGCAATATTGTTCATAAGTTGTCACAGCATGATGTAATGCACTCTTTGGCCTTGTCTGCAATTCAAAAGCTACAGCAATTGCCAAATGAGATAACGGTTCTTTTTCTTGCCTCTAATCCCATAGATCAGCAGCAACTAAGGCTTGATGAAGAGGTTAGATCTATTTCTGAAATGATTAGAAAATCTAAGCATAGAGACGCTGTTAAGTTGGAGTCTCGCTGGGCTGTGAGGCCATTGGATGTTTTGCAAGCAATTAATGAATGTCAACCGGCCGTTATTCATTTTAGCGGCCATGGCTCTGATCAAGACGAAATTGTTTTTCAAGATAACTCTGGTAATACAAAGTTGGTATCCAAAGAGGCTATAGTGCAAACAATGGCAGCAGCTTCAGGGGATATTCAATTGGTTTTTTTTAATACTTGTTATTCTCGAGGTCAAGCGGAGGCAATTGTTCAACATATTCCGGCTGCAATTGGAATGAATACTTCTATAGGGGATGAGGCTGCAAGAGTATTTTCTGCGCAGTTTTATTCATCAATAGGGTTTGGGTTATCAATCAAGAAGTCTTTTGATCAGGCAATAGCAGCATTGTTACTTGAAGGAGTGACAGAGGAGTCAACGCCAGAGCTTTTAGCAGCAACTGGCCTCGATTTAAGCGAAATTAGATTGCTTAATACTTAGATTGCTTTTTTATAATGCCATTAAGGCAATTTTAAGATATTGCAGTATAGTGTCAGGCTACTTTGATTGTTGCACTCCCCAAGAAGTTTGCGTGCGCATAGTGTTCTTTGAAAGGTTGTGAAGGTTCTACAATGCCAGAAAGATTTGTATTTAGACAGGTAGATTATAGGGACCTTCCAATATTTCTTGCTGATGGCGAGGTTCGTTCAAAAAACCATTCTAATCCACAAGTATGCCATCAAACTAGTTATCAGAATTTAGTACAACGGCGTGGTACGAATGATTTTCAGTTGCCCTTTGGTGGAGTAGTGAACGACTGCGTTGCTTTTTATTTCTCCCCGTTAACATCGTTCACATGTGCAATTCATCGTGGCCGCGTACAGGTGATACCTCCAAGGGGAGGGGTGCCTACAATCTCACGTCTGGAAGATCGGATTTTCTTGGTTGCAAAAGTGTCTGATTTGTACGGTGCTCAATTACAATGTTGTTTTAGTGATTACGCATTGAATTCAACCGTTCCAGGGCCGACGATAGTACGTGATCCTGGTATGCTGGAGTCCCATATCAGATGGGAGTTGTTTGACGAAAATCCTATAGCAGGAGGAATCCAAGAAATTGGGTATGTCGGCTCTTGTCAGTATTTCCTTAACAAGGATACCCCCGAGCGATATCAGCGACGTGGGCCAATTAGAATGGCAGAGTTTTTGATTCGCACTGCGGTTCCTATGAGCGCGTTCATTTGTGTGGTGGCTCCCAATACAAAACAACAGGCTATTGTGCGAGATATGATTCAAGCGGCTGGCTATCAACTTCCTGTATTTTCTAAACCTGGATGCTTCGTATGAGTATTACATTCAAATCAGGAGATTTGTTTTTAGATCAGGCTGAGGCTTTGGTAAATACGGTGAATTGCGTTGGTGTGATGGGTAAAGGTGTGGCTCTTGAGTTCAAGCGTCGTTGGCCCGATAACTACAAAGCTTACAAAAAAGCGTGTGATGCTAAAGTATTGCGGCCTGGCACCATGCTGATATATGAGCTTACGAATTTATTTGGTAAGAGCGAGCCAAAGTTTATTGTTAACTTCCCAACAAAAGATCATTGGCGTGCTAAGTCTAAGCTGGAATATATTGCCGAAGGATTAGATGCTCTGGTGGCAGATATAAGAAAATACAAAATCAAATCAATTGCTCTTCCTCCATTAGGATGCGGAAATGGAGGGCTTGATTGGGAGATTGTTCGACCAATGATATTGGAAAGACTCTCTGTGTTGGATGATGTTAGTGTTTCAATTTACGCCCCATTAATTGAAAGTGACGATCCAGAGTATGTGGATACGAATTTAAAAATGACTCTAGGACGGGCTGTTTTTCTCAAAGCAATTGCTGAGCTTGAAACTCCTTTTGGGGGTGTATTAGATCGCCTTTCACTTCAGAAGATTGCTTACTTTTTGCAGGTGATGGGTGCGCCATTGAATTTGGACTTCACTAAGAATCTCTATGGACCATATTCAGAAGCCTTGAAAAAAGCGATAGTTGCTCTTGAAGTTGACTATAAATTAATAGCGGGCTTTCAAGCAGATAGGGAAGCGCATGTTACACCTGCTGGATTTGCAGCAGCTGAAGACTATTTGAAGAATGATGAAAAAAGCGAAGCTGTCATAGATAATTTAACGAAGCTGGTAGATGGGTTTGAAACTCCATACGGTTTGGAGCTGCTGTCTACTGTGCATAAAATTGCCACTTCACCTGGATTGGATAATAGCGATATTAAGTATATTGCTTCAAAGATGCTTGGTTTAGAAAAAAATAAGCGGAATATTTTCCCAGAGGATGAAATACGAGTCGCTTTCCAGCGACTGAGGGAAGATAGTTTGCTTTAAGTTTTTTATTAATAAATAGGGCCGGATTCGATTGATTTTGGTATCCATCAATTTTCGTCCATGCTCTTCATTTTTAATTAAGCCAATCCATCTATTGTGCGGCACCTTGCTTCGAGGCACTTAGTGCCTGTCGGTAGGTGGCAGTCGCTGGAGTTAACCTTACTCAGCATCCTTTTAATTGTTGGCTTTTACACTGTGCCGCCAATTGAGTGGCGGAGGCTTTTTGTTCTTCAGTCATTTGCGCCAAAAGATAATTAAGCATTTTGGTGTGGCGATTCAAAAAATGCTTGTCTTCGTTTTGCGTCGCCAGTATCAACCACATCGCCGCTTTCACTGTATCTTGTTCAACGCCAGCGCCTTGTTGGTAGAGGTCGGCCAGATAGCCTTGGGCTTCGGTATTGTTGTTGCTCGCGGCCAGGCTTAACCATTGCACGGCGGCGGGCATATCTTGCGTAATTACATCGCCCCTTAGATACAGCATGCCTAAATTAAGCTGTGACTTCACATGCCCTTGCTTGGCTGCTTGCTCGTAATAGGTCACCGCTTGCGGGTAACTGATGCTTTGAATCTGGCGCTGAAACACCAGTGAGGCCAGTGTGTATTGCGCCTCTTTGTAATTTAACTCTGCCGATTTTGTGTACCACTTGACTGCTTCGTCCATGTTTTTGGCCACGCCATCGCCATCCTGGTACATCAGGCCCAGGTTGTAGCAGGCTTTGGCATCGTTTTGATTGGCAAGTGACAAGTAAATGGCATGGGCACCGGCATAGTCTTTTTGCAATAGCTTGTGTTTGGCTTCTTCTAAAGTGTTGGCCTGCGCCACGCTGGCCGCACACAGCGCCAATAGCATCAAACCAGTGAACATCGTTTTGGTGAGTAACTTTGCCAAGCCGCTTTCTATTTGCGCCATGCCTGTTCCTTGTGTGTGGGTACGCGTCGAATGAATAGTCTCAGACTTGAGCGATTTTGATAAGTGCTTTATTCAGAGAGGCCTATCCATTGTGCGGCTCCACGCGCCGAGGCTTGGACTGCTTGTTGATAAGTCGCATTAGCTGGCAAATGGTCAGCCAGCTGGTTTAGCGAAATATAACCGGGGTCTAAGCGATAATCTTTTTCGCGGAATATGCTGTGCTCTTTGGCGTAGGTTTCTGCCAGCGCCCTGAACGATTCAGCAAGCGGTTTGCTCGGCTCGCTGGGGGTAAAGTCGCCCAACAGCCACAGGTGCACATCTTCCTCTGGCGTATAACCCGCTTTCGGATCTGCCAGCATAAACGCATGGTCTATCCTGGTCTGGTTTTCGACCTCTTTCGGGTCGCCATAAGCCACTTCGTAATATTTTACTTTGGCCGTGAGTAACGAAGTCGGGCCATCAACTGGCACGTTGCCGACGGCGTAATAGCCTGCAATGGCCCGCAGGCTTTGTAAATGGTGTTCTTTGCCCACAAAGTGGATGGTTTCACCACATGCTTGTAGCGCTTGGATGCCCGCCGCCATGTCTTTAGTGGCGGCGTAAATAAGCGCTGCATAATCCCCGGCACTTTTGCGGGCAAGGCTGTAGTTGATCATGGCCGTGCCATTGTCATAGAGCTCCAGTGCGCTGGTGGCCGCCACCTCATTTTGCGCATCTAGCACTACCGAAACTACCATTTTGGTGCCATTCTCATTACCACCCGCCAAAGCATTGAGCCAGTTTTGTAATTGCTCTGCTGGCCATTCGGGATATTGCTCTCTGGCAAGCACAAACACTTGTGGCAGCAGCCTAGTTTGTTCTGCCACGCTTAAGTTTTGCAGCCGTAGCGTGGTGTATGTTGGTGGCAGGGTGAAATCGTCGTTCACTATCTTGTTATCCTATTTTATTTTCAGTGCAGTCTCGCATAGAGTTCTGCGCAATCGGCATCTTTCAAACGCTCTTCACGTAAAAGTGTAACTTGCATCGCATAGTTCATTGATCAATATATATTTTTATCCCATCGCGGCCAAAAAGGTATAAATTACGCACTGAAGTTACAATTTGTTACATATAACGATTAAGTCTTCTCGGTGATGCTGAGTTGCAGGGTATGAATCTTGTGCGTTACGTGCATATAACAAGAATCAGGCTAGATATGTGGGGATGGTTTCAATGACGGATTTATCGTTGCAAGATCGTTCCAGACTGCTGGAATTAACGTTTGCTTTTGATGAGATTGGTGATGCAGTTTTTTTGGTTAGCCAACAAGGTACGCTCTGTTATACAAATGCCCTGACCTGCCAGCTCTTTGAATATTCACAGGCTGAGCTATCCGCTTTAAATAACCAACGATTATTGCCTGATTTTTCCCATGAGTGGTGGCGTGAGCATTGGCATGCGCTGCAAGAGGTTAAATCGCTTAGCTATACAGTTAAAAGTCGCAGCAAATCAGGGCAGCATTTTGATGCAGTCATCACCGCGACAAAAATCAGTCTGGGCGAAACTGACTATAGCCTGGAGGTCTTACGCAAACTGCCGAATGGCCATGCAGATGAAGGCAAACCTGAGCAATTGGATCGCGAGCATTACCTGCGTACCTTGCTGGATAATTTTCCTTTTATGGTCTGGCTGAAAGATAAAGATAGCCGGTTGTTAGCTGCCAATAAAGCCTATGCAAAGATGGCCGGTGTGGCGACGACTTATGATCTTGAAGGCAAAACAGATTTTGATTTCTTTCCGGCCGAGCTTGCTCAGCAATATGTAGATGGTGACAAAGATGCCTTAAAAAGTGACGCGCCTATTGGTGTGATCTGCCCGATCAGGGATACGTCTGGAGAGTATTACTGGATAGAGTCATATAAATCCTCTTTGGTCGTCGATGATCAGGTCATTGGCACCGTGGGTTACGCCAGAGATGTGACCGAGACGCTGCAACGGGAGCGTGAATATCACTCATTGATCTCAAATTTTCCTAATTCCATTGTGCGTTACAACCGCCAAAATAAGCGCACTTATTTGAATCCTAAAACCGCTGATTTTTACGGTGTCACCTGTGATTTCCTGGTTGGAAAATCGCCTTCTGAGTATCCTGGCGGCGCTTCAGCGATCGAGTTTGAATCTCATATTCAGGAGGTCTTCGCGGCGGGGATTAATAAAAACGTAGACCTGCATTGGCAAACACCGGAAGGGAGGGGGCGGATTATCCATACCTCCCTGATTGCCGAGCTGGACCCGAATGGCGAAGTCATGGCTGTGATAGCGATGGGGCAGGACGTCACGGAGACGGTTGAAAGCCAGGCACGCATTCATCATCTGGCCTATTTCGATTCATTGACCGAATTGCCCAACCGCGCATTACTCGCCGACCGTTTGAATCAGACCATGGCTGAGGCGGATCGAAATCATCATCCATTTAGCCTGATGATGCTGGATCTGGACCGGTTTAAAGAAATCAATGATTCATATGGGCATACGGTAGGGGACCAGTTGCTATGTGAGGCGGCCAGAAGGCTGGAAACACGTATCAGGCGTTATGACACCATTGCCCGCCTTGGGGGCGATGAGTTTGCGATTCTCTTATCTGAAATACATCATCCGCAAAATGCGTCTAACGTCGGCCAGAAAATTATCGAGGCCATGGCTGAGCCTTTTTACATCGCCGGTAAGGAGTTATTTATTACCGTGAGTATCGGCATTGCCGTGTTTCCTACCGATAGCCACAAAGTGGAAGATTTACTCAAATACGCGGACTCCGCTTTATATTCGGCCAAGAGCAAAGGCCGCAATAATTTTCAATTCTATTCTTCGGATCTCACAGAGAAAACGTCGGTACGCATGAATATTGAAAATGCGTTACGCAAGGCGCTACAGAAGGACGAATTCAAGCTGTATTACCAGCCGCAAGTGGATTTGATGACCAAAGAAGTGGTGGGCGTGGAGGCGCTGATCCGCTGGCATAGAGACCATCGTGAATTGGTTTCCCCAGATCAGTTTATTGGCATTGCTGAAGAGTCCGGGCTCATCATTAGCATTGGTGAGTGGATCATATCCACTGCATGTAAAGCCGCAGTGCAGTGGAATGCGGGGCGCACCACGCCTTTTACGGTTTCGATTAACCTGTCCACCAGGCAATTTATTCAGAATGATTTATTTAACTCGGTCATCAACATCCTGACGGAGACGGGATGTAAACCTGAATGGATCAAGCTGGAGATCACCGAAAGTCTGTTACTGGAAGATAACGAAGCGATTCAGTCTGTCCTGCAGACTTTCCATAACCATGGGCTATGTATTTCAATTGATGATTTTGGCACCGGGTATTCAGCGTTAAGCTATCTGAACCGCTTCCCCATTAGCCAGTTAAAAATTGATCGATCATTTATTAAAGATATCACCACTAACCTAGATAGAGGATTAATTGTGCAGGCCATTATCTCAATGGCCAGGAGTTTGCGAAAAGGGCTGATTGCCGAAGGCGTTGAAACAGAGGCGCAAGCCCAATACCTGGCAGCAATCGGTTGTCCTCATGCGCAAGGATATTTGTTTGGCAGGCCAGTGCCCTTTGAGGAAGTGCTAGTCACGGGGCAGTTGTGACAGCGTTAGTGGTGGTTCAAGAGGCCATGAATGCCCGCACGCTATGCGAGGGATGATTTACTTTGCATGCAATCTGGCATTCAGCTGGTCTATGACTTCTGCCCAATCGGCATCTTTCAATATCTCTTCACGCAGAAATGCGGCCTGTGCGGGTGTCCAATAGGGCGCTTCGGCCAGCGAAATGTAACCCGCCAGATGGCTGTGCGTTTTAATAAAGCTCTCGATCTCGGCGTCCATATTCGGCAAGCCGAGTTGGGCGAATAGATTATTCAGTGTGTGCAATGAAGCTTCCATGAGGCTGACTCCTAAAGTCGTTAATTCAAAGTAATTCTTCCACGTGTTTTTTAATATTGGCCGCCATTTTGGGGGTCGGCAAATCATTAGTATCGGTGCCAAACGGGTCTTCAATTTCTTCGGCAATCAGTTCCAGGCTGGCGAGTACATAAAAAATAAACACCACGACTGGAATCACGTAATAGCCCAGGCTGAATACAAAGCCAAACGGCAGCGTCATCACGTAGAAGAAGATGAATTTCTTGATAAACGCGCTGTATGAATATGGGATAGGCGTATTCTTAATACGTTCGCACATGCCGCAGACTTCAGTGAATGATTTGAGCTCGTCGTTGATGATAAACAACTGGTCACCGCTGATTTTGCCTGTGGCGTAGAGCTCGTTGGCTTTTTGAAACAGGCGCTGCGCGATCTGGTTGGGGTGGTGTTCGTGGTGGTCGATCTCCAGGTCCAGCCCTTCAAACAGCATTTTGCTGACTTCTTCATTCATCAAGTGCTTGGAAAGCACCGAGGCAAAGGTCGGGATGATTTTTTTGAAGAATTGTTTATCTTCTTCGTCAGTTAAAAAGGCTGATAGTTTAATGGCGAGGTTACGGCTGTTATTGACCAGTGTGCCCCAGGCTTTGCGGCCTTCCCACCAGCGGTCGTAGGCGGTGTTGGTGCGGTAGGCCAGCAGCAATGACAACACAAAACCGACGGTGGTGTGGATTAAGGACAGATTTTTCACATGGCTGCTGTCGGCCAGTTTCCAGTACTCGATTTCGAGGTAGGCGATGCCGCCTGCATAACATCCAATCAACAGCATCATGGGCATGAGCTGGCGGAAGGTGTCCGATTCGTGAAAGCGGAAGATGAAGGTAATCCAGTCTTTGGGGTTGTATTGAATCATGCGGTGTTGCCTGTTGAAAACTGGAAGCCAGTTTAACATGGCGACCGGAATAATGGCCGCTTGCACGGGGCGCGACGCATGACAGACGATACTGACAGCAATGTCAGAATAGATCGTCTTTTTTGTTGCTGTCTGGGTTCTTTACACTCCTGTTATCGGCCAGTCTTTCGTCCGGGCTGCGCGAGCTGTATTCATTATTCGCATTCATTTCTCTCTGGAGGTTGTTCATCATGGTATCTAGCAACAATGCATTGCAATCTGAAACGAGTATTGACCCTCTCCCTGGCATGGGGGCGATTCCGCATGCTGATGGCGTGGCTTTCAGGGTGTGGGCGCCGCATGCTGAGCAGGTGTCGGTAATCGGGTCTTTCAATGACTGGCAAGCTGGCGCTGACCCTTGCGTGAGCGAGGGCAATGGTTACTGGTATGCCGACCTGGCGCATGCCAAGCCTGGCGATGAATACCAATATCATTTGATCAATCGCGAGCAGCAACTGCAACGCATAGATCCTTATGCCAGAGTTGTCACTAACTCTGCGGGCAATGCGGTGGTGCCTGCGCTGGATTTTTTTGATCAGCCTGGGTCTGATTTTCAAATGCCGCCATGGAACGAGCTGGTGATTTACGAGCTGCACATTGGCACATTTAACGCCAAAGACGAGACGGTAGGCACATTTGATACGGCGATTGAGCGGCTACCGCACCTGCAGGCGCTGGGCATTAATGCGGTGGAGGTGATGCCGATTGCCGAATTTGCCGGGGATTATTCGTGGGGGTATAACCCGGCGCACCCGTATGCGGTGGAGAGCGCTTATGGCGGACCTGAGGCGTTCAAGCGCTTTATTGCCGCCGCGCATGACTTGGGCATCGCCGTGATTGTGGATGTGGTGTACAACCACTTTGGGCCGTCTGACATCAGCCTGTGGCAGTTTGATGGCTGGCAGGAGAACGGCAAGGGCGGCATTTATTTTTATAACGACTGGCGCTCGGCGACGCCGTGGGGCGATACGCGGCCGGACTATGGCCGTGGCGAAGTACGTCAGTATATTTTTGATAATGCCATGATGTGGCTGGACGATTATCACGCCGATGGTCTGCGCTATGACATGACCTTGTATATCCGCAGTGTCGAGGCGAGTGCACAGCAAATGATTGTAGAAGGCTGGAGCTTGCTGCAATGGATCAACAGCGAGGTGGAGCGGCGCTACCCTGGCAAAATTACCATTGCCGAAGATTTGCAAAGTAGCGCAGAACTGACGCTGAAACATGAGGATGGCGGGGCGCACTTCAGCAGCCAGTGGGATGCCGCATTTGTGCACCCGGTACGCACCGCGCTGATTGAGGTCGATGATGCCAACCGCTCTATGCCCGCGGTGCGTGACGCTTTGCTCAAGCGCTATAACGACGATGCGTTTGAGCGTGTGGTATATACCGAGTCACACGATGAGGTGGCGAATGGTAAGCAGCGACTGGTGTCTGAGATCGATCCCAGCGAGCAACCTGGGCGTTACGCTATCAAGCGTTCGTGCCTGGGCGCGGCGCTGGTGATGACGGCGCCGGGTATCCCCATGCTGTTTCAGGGCCAGGAATTTTTGCGTGACCAATGGTTTCGTGATGACCGCCCTATCGACTGGCATCGCGCAGAGGAATATGCCGATATCACCACCCTCTACCGCGATTTGATCAGCCTGCGCTTAAACCGTAATGGGTATTCTGCGGGCCTGAGCGGGCAACACACCGCCGTGTATCACGTCAATGATAATGACAAACTGATTGCCATGCACCGCTGGCAAGAAGGTGGTGCCGGTGACGATGTGGTTGTGGTATTTAATTTTGCTGAGGGGCGTAAAGATCACTATGTGATCGGCTTGCCGCAGCCTGGCGAGTGGACGTTGCGTTTTAATAGTGACGCGACTTTATATAGCGAGCAACTGGACGAAACGCCTTCCGGCGATATCACGGCCCAAGACGAGGCGCACGATGGCCATGCGTTTTCAGCCGCCATCACCATCGGCGCTTACAGTTGCCTGATCTATACGCAGGAAAAGTAGCTTTGTGGTCTGCGCTATGACGACAGCGTGCAGGCAAAGCCCATGATTTAAGGCATATTGAGGTGATGGCCTGCCGGGTCGTGTCCTTTTAAAAACGCGGCAAAGTCATCCGGCGACAGTGGTTTTGAGAACAGGAAACCTTGCAGCATATCCGCTCCTAGCTCACGGCAAAGGCTGGCTTGTTCTATGGTCTCTATGCCTTCCACAATCACATCGAGATCCAGGCTTTTCGCCATAACGATCAGGGCTTTTAAAATGCGGCTGTCGGCTTCGCTCTCAGGCACGTTTTGCACAAACGAGCGATCGACTTTCAAGACCGAGGCAGGCAGCCGTTTTAAATAAGACATGGATGAATAGCCGATGCCAAAGTCATCCAGCGCGACTTGTACGCCCAGGGCCTTGAGGTGATTAAGCACGGCGGAGGTTTTGTCGAAGTCTGACACCAATACGCTTTCGGTGACTTCTATAGACAGGCATTCACCCGGCAGGCCTGCGGCGGCCAAGTCATGTTGAATATCGCTGAACATACTCTCTTGTTGTAGCAGTTGCTCACTGGCATTGACCGCTAATACAAATGCGTTATCGATCAGTCCGTCGTTACGCCATTGCGCGACCTGCATGCAGGCCAGGCGCCTGTTCTTGGTATCAATCGCAGCCAGGAAACCGAGCTCTTCAACGATATCAATAAACGCAATCGGCGCTAACAGGCCTTTGCTCGGGTGGTTCCAGCGCATGAGCATTTCTGCGCCGCAGATCTGGAAATTTTGTGCGTTAATCACTGGTTGATAATATTGCACCAGCTGATTTTGCAGGCGTTGCGAGCGCAGTTCGCCTTCGAGCATGATTCTGTGCAGAATCTGGTCTTGCAGGTCTTCGCTGTAAAAGTGAAAGCCGTTGCGGCCTTCGCGTTTTACCTGGTACATCGCCAGGTCGGCGCGCTTTTGCATGTCTTCCGCAGTGAGCGCACACTTGGGGTATGTGGCAATGCCGATGCTACAGGTGACGAAATGTTCGGTGTTGTGGAGGGTGATGGGTTCGCGCACGCTCTCGAGCACACGTTGCGCCAGCGCGCCGACCGAGGTTTCGGTATCCAGGTCGTGGACGACGATGGCGAATTCGTCTCCGCCCAGGCGGCAAACCACGTCGCCTTCGCGGACGACGGCCAGTAATCGCTGTGCAATCTGCTGCAATAACTGGTCACCGGAGTCGTGGCCTGAACTATCGTTGATTAATTTAAAATTATCAATGTCGAGGTAAATCAGGCCGAGCTGGAAGTTCAGGCGATGTGCGCGCTGAATCGCACCCCGCAGATGCTCTTCAAAATAATAGCGGTTGGATAACCCGGTCATGGGGTCGTTTTCAGCCAGGTATTTGAGGCGTTTGTGGGTATCAATCAGTTTGCTGTTGAGTGCGTGGCGCGCTTGTGCGTGCACCAGCGCCTTGGTCAGGTGCCGCTCTGACAGTTCCTTCTTAAGCAGGAAGTCTTGCGCACCGGCGAAAATACAGTTGCGCTCTATGACTTCGTTGTCTTCCATGCCGGTGAGGATGACGACGGCAGCATGTTTTTCGGTGTGTTGTGTGAGCTGATTTAAGACATCCAGGCATTCCATGTCGGGCAGGCGGTAATCAAGCAGCACGACATCAAAGGTATCTTCATCATACAGTTTCAACGCTCTCACGGCCGTATTTGCCTGCACGATGTCTTTGACCAGTTTGGGATTTTGCAATACGCGGATTACTGCCATGCGGTCCAGTTCATCGTCATCAACAAGTAGCAATCGCATGTTTATTCCTTTGTGACGGGGAGTTCGACCAAGCGCCAGTAATGCTCAATAAAGCCGATGACTTCAAGAAAGTCGCGATCCATGTGTTGCTTGAAGACATACCCTGCGACATGGTTGCGATAAGCGGCCACCAGGTCTTCATCTGATTTTGAGGTGGTGAGTACAAATACCACGGCATGTGTCAGCAATGGGTCGGTGCGCAGGGTTTGCAGAAACTCCAGGCCGTTCATGCGTGGCATATTGAGGTCGAGCAAAATAATATAGGGCGCTGGCACGGCGCCGGTACGCAATAACTCCAGTGCCTCGCGGCCATCGCGCGCACGTAGCACGGTGTTTAACAGCCGCAGCTTGCGCAATGCCCGTTCCAGGGCGATGGCGTCAATATCGTCATCGTCAACAATGAGTAAGGTGACTTCTTTATAGTTTTGCTTCTGCAGGATTTGCACGGGTCAGCCTCTCCTCTATATTGATTGGCCAGGTAAACCGGATAGCACAGCCACGGATGCCGTCAGAAGCAATGCTGGTGTTGCCACCGTAGGCTTCTACAATCTTTTTCACCAGCGCCAGCCCCATGCCGCTACCTTCTACTTCATCGCGTGGCCGCAGGGTTTGGAACATAATGTAGACACGCTCCTGGTATTCTGGCGAAATGCCCGGCCCGTCGTCAGTGACGCTGAATTCATAAAAACCTTTGCCGGCGGTGCGACCACTCAGCTGAATGCGGCCTTGCGCTTTATCATGGTGCTTGATGGCATTTGCAAACAGGTTGCGCAGCACTTGCTCCAGCGGCGTGGCAAGCGTGGTAAAGGTGGGCAAGTCTGGGTCTACTGCCAGGGTGAACCCGTCGGGCGGCGCTTGTAGCTCGAAAACAGTTTGCGCCCATTTGCCGAGGTCGACCTGGCTGACGCTGCCTTCCATGCGCCCGGCGCGCGAGTAGGCCAGTAAGTCATCCAGCAGGCGCTCCATTCTGCGCAGGCGGCCACGTAGCATGTCCATGTGTTGCGGGATGGCATCGATTTGACCATTGTTGAGGTCTTCTTCAATCCAGTGCGAAATCTGGAAAATACCGCGCAACGGTGACTTGAGGTCATGCGAGGCGACATAGGCAAAGGTCGCCAATTCTTTATTGCTGCGCTCGAGTTCATCGCGGTGTTCCGCCAGTTTTTCACCCGCTTTTACCCGCGCAGAAATATCGGTAATGGCTGACAGTACTTTGACGCCGTCGTCGGTTTCGATCGGGTTCAGCCCCACCTCTACCGGGAATTCGCTACCGTCTTTGCGACGGCCAAATAAGTCGCGTCCGCTCCCCATGGCACGTGGGCTCAAGTCAGAAAAAAACGAAGCACGGTGATGCGGATGTTGATGGCGGAATCGCTCGGGCAGCAGGATATCTATCGACTGACCCAGTAACTCAACCCGGCTATAGCCAAAGATGCTTTCTGTCTGGTTATTCACCATTTCGATGATGCCGCCTTTATTCACCATCACCATGGCGTTGGGGGCAGCTTCAACCACTTGGCGAAAACGCTCCTCCATTCTTTTACGCGCCGAAATGTCGGTAATGGCTGATAGCACCTTAATGCCATCATCCGTTTCAATCGGGTTAAGGCCCACCTCTACCGGAAACTCGCTACCGTCTTTGCGGCGGCCAAATAAGTCGCGACCAGTCCCCATGGCACGTGGGCTTAAGTCAGAAAAAAAGGATGCGCGGTGATGTGGATGTTGACGGCGGAATCGCTCGGGTAGCAGGATATCTATCGACTGGCCCAGTAACTCGGCCCGGCTGTAGCCAAAGATGTTCTCTGTCTGGGTGTTCACCATTTCGATGATGCCAGTGTGATTGACCATCACCATCGCCGTAGGTGCGGCTTCCACCACCTGGCGCAAGCGCAGATTGGCCCGTTCGATATCCCCAATGTCATCATGCATGACCAACCCCTTTGCACCAACAAAACTTGTCTGGCGAGTGTGAATCTAACTTCGAGTGTCTCTGGAATGCGTGCTACGGATACTTTGTTCTATTTACGCTCAAGTATATCCATGACGTTGTTGGGAATGCAATGTGTAAGGCCAATGTTTGTGACGATATTTTTTGTCCACATGACTGGATTGAGCCACGAGAAGAGATGGCTGTATGACGTTGAGGCACAAAGTATGAATGTTGCCTCAACAGTGAAACTGTTGGGATGTTATGGGATGCCAATAATCTTGAGGTATTCCTCAAGGGTCAATGTGAGTGTTTGCAGTGAGTTATTCACTTCGTCCAAGTGCTGGTTGCCATTCAGGTGCAGTTGCTCTAACAACGCTTTGTGTTTTTCAACCGCGTCTAAATGTGCCTCCAGTGTTGCTTCTTTGAGTGCTTTGGTCATGGTCGGTCCCCTTCACAAGATGTGTTTACTCTAACAGGCTTTGAGCGTGCGTGTTTAGCTTATATCAAGGCCTTTCATGTTTGAGTAATGTGAGGGCTGCAAAGTTTGCGGCCTATATACAGGCGATATTCGTCAGAACACGACATTCGACCAAGGCAAAAACATGTGTGGGTTGTTGCAAGGCTGTCTGCTGATTAAAATGACAGCATGTCTGCTGCATTGATTCAACAATACCTCCCTGGTTACCCCGCCCATTTACGTGCGAAAATTACGCAATTGCATGCGCAGGGACAATTGGGGACTTATATTCAACAACGCTATCCGCAGGTGCATGCCGTTCAAAGTGATAAAGCTTTGTATGACTTTTGTATTGAGCTCAAACAGCGCTATTTAAAAAATGCGCCGTTACTTGATAAAGTGCATTTTGATAACAAGCTGACGGTTGAAAAGCAGACCTTGGGCTTGAACACAGCAATCTCGCGCGTGCAGGGTGGCAAGCTCAAAGCCAAAAAAGAAATCCGTATTTCGGCATTTTTTAAAACGGCACCGCTGGAGTTTTTGCAGATGATTGTGGTGCATGAGCTGGCGCACCTTAAGGAGCGTGACCACGATAAGGCGTTTTACCAGCTGTGTTTGCATATGGAACCCAACTATATGCAATATGAGTTTGATTGCCGTGTGTATTTGTTGTCGCTGCTGTTAAGTGAAAGTGAGTAAACGCTTATGTATCGGCGGCGGCACTGATTAACTGTAGCAAGGCGTCACTTTCAATGGTCGGTTTGTTTACCAGTAACCAGACCGCGGCAATTCTGTCTGCCTGTGCATAGGCGGTTGTAGCTAGTTCCTCGCCAAAAATATCCGGGTCTATTTCTGTGTATTGATAGGTGCATCCTGCCATTTTGATACTGTGTTTAACGGCCTCGATGAACGGATCATGCCCGTGAATGATGGCGACCCCGGTATAAAGCATAAGGATGCCGCCCGGTGCCAGTCGGGCTAACGCCGCCTCAACAATATCCAGCGACAGTTGTGCCCCCAGCGGGCCGTGACCATGCCGGTAAGCGCGGGCGGATGGGTCGACCAGGTAAGGCGGGTTGGAAACTATCAGGTCAAACTCGCCAGGCAGGTCGTGCAGCAGGTCGCTGTGGTGGAACGCTACGTTGCTAATGCGATTGGCTTTGGCATTGATGGCGGCAAACGCCAGTGCCTTGGCATTGATATCTACGCCTATGCTCTCGGCATAAGGCAATGCTTCAGCCAGCAAAATGGCGCCGACACCCGCGCCAGTACCAATATCGACACAGCGCCGTACTTTGCCTTGCAATGTCGACAGTGCACCATACATGGCATTGATAAAGCGATAGGTGTCCGGGCCGAAAAACACGGCATCGGCGGCGTCAGTCGGAAAGCTGGAATGTAAAAACAGCTTGTCTTGAATGCTTGAAACGCGCACTTGCGACTGCCAGCCTTGCGCCACTGGCCGCAAAATATTGGCTTCTTTCATGCGTGCAAATAGCGCTGCGTCTAGCGTTTCTTGCTTGAATGGCCGGTTCCAGCCGAAGATATCCTGAATGCTTTTTGCCCAGGCATTGCCCGACCGCTGGTTCACCAGATGATGGGTTGCCGGGGTTACCGTCACAAAGCTGTAGTGACGCTCATAGAGCGCCAGCAGTAACTGTTCTAATGGGGGATGGAGGTGTTTTTCCACGATGCCGTCCTTTAGAGGTGAGTGTTGGTAGCTTAACAGAATGTTACTTTCTGTTTAATCAGCGAATTCCTACATGACGCTCATACATCGTCTGATAGAGCGTTTGATCATATCTGCGTAACTTATGTGTTTTCTACTTGCTATTCCATTTGGGCTATTCCATCTGGCAGGTTAATGCATTGGAGACCGCAGCGATGTCAGTCATCAGCAAACAAATCGGGAAGCATCAGCAAACAGTCCAAGACTGGTCCGCCAAGTCTATGTACTTTTCACTGTTGGCGCCTTCCGGTTTTAGCAAGGGCCGGGCAGATAGCCTGGGTTTTCTGGCCGCCAATTTGCAGGAAACCAGCCATCATTTCACCAATGTGCCCACACATCCTGCGCAACTGGAGGCGTGGTTGCTTGAGCAACATGCGGCAATCGGCCAACAGTACCAGGAGTATCTTGCCGCCAGAAAAGCAGGCGAGCCCCGCTGGTATTTCAGTAGCAAATCGCATGCCTTGTATTTTCTGCGTGCAGTCGCGCCGACCAAGATGGTTGATGGGGCCTGGCTATATGGCTTTACGCGCCACTGGCAGGACACGCGCTTTACCTCCTTGTTAAAAATTTATCTGGAAGAGTTGGGCAATGGCGTTGAAGCCATGAATCATGTGGCGCTATACCGCAAACTGCTGAAAGTGAATGAGTGTGATGACTGGCGCACGCTGGACGACAAGTTTTTCACACAAGGCGCTGTGCAACTGGCGTTGGCCGCAAATGTTGAAACACATCTGCCAGAAGTGATTGGTTTTAATCTGGGCTATGAGCAGTTGCCGCTACATTTGCTGATCACGGCATATGAACTCAAAGAGCTGAATATCGACCCCTATTACTTTACCTTGCATACCACCATTGATAACGCCCATAGCGGGCATGCCAGGGCGGCGATTGATGCCGTCAGCGAGGCGATGCCTACGTTTGGTTCTGTACAGAACTATATGGCGCGCATTGTGGCAGGGGTTAAGTTAAATGACGCCGGCCTCGGTACGCTGGACCTGATCAAACACTTTGACCTGCTGGCTGAAGTGGTCCGCGTGCTGCAAAGCAAAGCCAGTATTGGCCAGTATATGCATGCCAACCATTGTGTGATTGGGGATAAATCCATCAATGCGTGGCTGGCTGATGCCGACCAGGTGGCCAGGTTGTTATCTGTGATGGAAAAAACTGGCTGGATAACACGCCATCAAGACCCTGAACAGAGCCGTTTCTGGCAAATGATTGCGGCGGATAAAGCGCCGATGTTCGGCGTATTCACTGCTTATGAGAGACAAGTGCTGTATGACTGGATTGCGGGTGAGGCGCTTGAGCGCTTGCCCCGACTGGCGCGATTGGGCGCGCCTTGGCGAATGGCGGAGAAACAATCCCTGCCTAAGACGCCTGAAGGGCACCCGCCTGGCAATATTTACGACTTGCGTTCAGGTCGCCGTGTTGCTCAGGCATTGCAGGTGGACAATGACTTTCATCAGGACCAATTATCGCTGGAGCGCTATCTGCAAGGTTTGGGGCAAAAGCGTATGGATTTCCTGATTGACTGGTTATCGCCTGCCAAGCACCATACACCGCTGGGCTTGTGTGCGACACGTTATTTCAAGGCGTATGTCGATGCGCCATACGGGCAAACTGATGATTGATTAAAACGTGCCCGCCCAATACTGTTGAGAGGTTCTTCACCACTGGTGCTTCAAGGCTTAGCCAAATAAATCATCCAGCGGATTTTTGCCGCTGGCGCTTGCCTTGCTTGCGACGCGGCTGGCGGTGAATTCCTCTTCAATATTGTCGCGGTAATAGCTCCACTGTGCGCTGGCATTTTTCAGGTTACGCCAAATGCTGTCGCCGACATTGGCTTATTCCAGCGCGCTGCCATTTTCGAGTTCTACTCTTAAGAGGCGCTTGCCTGCGTCGTAACCAATGGCGCGCAATTTGCCTGAGTGAGTACTGATCATTTCCATGCCAGCCCCTTAGCAGCAACCACCTGTTTTACAGCCGCAAGATTTGCCCGCGGGTTTCAAGCCTTTGTGTTGCCAGGCGTTTAAAAAAGCCTCTTTACTCATGGGTTGAATATTGAGCGATTGCTGTAGTTCGTCATCAACGACTTGTGCCTGGTAATGTTGAAAATGTGCCAGGTATTTAGCGTAAGCGCGGTCTGCGCCACGCAGTTTCTGCCATTGTGTCCAGAGCCATTTTTTCAGTGTAAACATACAAACTCCTGCGTTTTTGCCATCACTGGCAGCATATTAAACTAATTCTGTCGCCAGTTTAATCTTCATGTCTGTTAGAGGCAGTTTGGCGCGCGGAGTTCAGGTCTTGCGTTCATGGCTTAGGCTCATGACTCAATGTCATAGCAGGCAGACTCAATGCGACGGATGGTGGCCGGAATGTCGCTGGCAGGTACCGGTTCCGAGAATAGAAAGCCTTGGGCGCCGTAACAGCCCAAGGCTTTGAGTTGTTGCACGCTCACGGCGGCATGGATGCCTTCGGCAATCACTTCTATGTGCAGGTTTTTTGCCAACTCCAGTGTCGAGCATACGATGGCCAGGCTGGAGGCGTCGTGGTGCATTTCGCGGATAAATTGCTGGTCGATTTTGAGATAGTGCAAAGACAGTTGTTGCAGATAAAGTAAGGAGCTGTAGCCGGTGCCATAGTCATCAATACTGATTTTGATGCCGAGCGCGATCAGGTCTGACAGGAGTTTTTTGACGCGCCTGGGGTCAGCGAGCGCGCTCGACTCGGTAATTTCAACCTCTATGTGATTGGCAGGCATGGCATGCTTTTCCAGCGCTTGCGCTACCTCTTTCACCAGGTCAAAGTTCATCAGGTCGCGGGCGGTGACATTGACTGCAATAGTGAGGTCAAGCTGCTGTTGATGCCACAATTGCCACTGGCGGGTCGATTCATGTAACACCAGTTTAAACAGGGTATGAATGAGGTCAGTGTTTTCGATATGCGGCACAAACTCACCTGGCATAATCAGTCCGCGTAGCGGATGCTGCCAGCGCACCAGGGCTTCTACTCCGATCACCGTTTGCGTTTGCAAATGCACCTTGGGTTGGTAGTAGACCACGATTTGCCGCGCGTGTATGGCTTCCCGGAATTCACTGATAATCCAGCTTTTGTCTGCCGGTTTGTCGCGGATAGCCTGGTAGCATTCGACTTGAGACTGATTTTCTTTTGCCCTCAAAAGTGCGCGCTCACTTTCGCGTTGCATATTGGAAAAAGCGTGTTTGGTGAAAGAGTCTGCCATTGAGATGCCTATGCTGCAGCTGACTTTGGCAGTTAACCCATTGACAATAAAGGGTTGCTCCAGCAACTGGTGAATATGCCAGGCTTGCTGTTCTACGATGGCTTTTTCAGGCACGTTGAGCATGAGCACAATGAACTCGTCACCGTCGACACGGGCGAAGTGGTAGCCTTGCGCCTGGCTGTTGTGATGTAGTCGCTTGGCGACGGCTTTTAAAATCAGGTCACCCAGGCCAAAGCCGAAAATATTGTTAAAGGCTTTGAAACCATCGATATCCATGAGCAACATCGCGTTCATACTATGCGGCAGTACACGCGTGGAATACATGCTACTCTCAACCACTTGCTCAAGATAATTGCGGTTGGGGATGCCGGTCAGATAATCGGTGCGGTTTTGCTGTTCCAGTTGCTGCTTAACCTCAATGATATTTTGTAAGGTGGTGCTGAGCTGATACCAGCCGATGATAAAGATAATGAAAAAGCCCAACAAAATGCCGATGGTGGCAGGATGTAATGCCTGGAAATAGCGTAATAGCAGCGCGACCGGAAACAGCAAGGCCAGCGGTAATAGCATCGTCAAGATATGGTGGGCATGGCGATCGTCTTCACTGGCTCTGGGATGGCCGAGCTGCGCTATATCCGGGTGCAAGGCAACACTGCCAAAGCTGACATAGCCTATGAGCCAGCACATCAGGTTAATGTCATGCGGTACAGCCAGGCTGTTGCTCGTGCCATGAAACACACATTCACCGATGGCAAAAAACAGAATGGCCAGGCAAAGCTGCAAAAATACCCGCGAGGCGTATACGTTGCTACTGGTCCATAGCCATAGCAGCATGCCGAGTTCAATAAACGACAGTGAGGGATACAGCATGCGGAAAATCTGCGGCCGATCCAGCGAAAAACCATGATGCAGGATGGTAGGTAAAAACAGGAATTGCCAGCCGATGAGCATGAGGCTGGTGGCCAGGATCCAGCCCTGAAAAAAACCATGACGTGGAAATTGCGGATGTTGCTGGCAGGCGAGTTGCCACAAGCTGCGCACCAACGCCAGGTGCCCTGTGAGCAGGCACACATCAGCCAGTGAAAGTTGCAGGCCAAAGTGTCCACTGGCATCGGTATTCGCTTCTATGAGCCCACCCAGGCATTGTGCGCTGATAGCGACCGCGAATTGCAACCATGGTTGGCATGGTTGCGGGCGCTGTCGCCAAATGCCCAACCAGATGGCACTCACGCTGAGGATGGCAATCAGAAAAAACCAGCTATCCCTGAGTCCGAACCGACTAACAAGCGGCAGGCAAGCTGTGGCAACCAGCCCAGCCAGCCAAAAGACTTTCCAGGGCGGCGTCATGCGTGCTGCCAATGAAATAACGGCTGAAATATGATGACTCCATTGCATGGCTGTACTTCACATAAGCAGATCGAAGCGCCATTAAACACTGCTTTAATAACACATGTAAATATATGTTTTATTGGCGGGTGCTTAAAAGTGATTGCAGATGGGGTGAGCCAGTCGTTAAATTGCTTTTACGTGATTTAATGAAACGTCTGCGGATGTTTTCTATTACACTCATCCAGCGCCTCTAAGTCACGCAGTGACAGCGTCATCTCATTTGATTTTTTGTATTCGAAAGTGTTTTCTTGTTGGCTTTGCGCGCATACAAGAGCATCCATATTTATGTCCAACGCGTTTTATTTCAATCTGATTCTATTTTTTCTGGTGGCGATTATTGCGCTAGAAGTGTTGGCGAAAAAGCTACGTTGGCCACCTGCCGTGGCGCAGTTAATCGGTGGCGCACTGATCGCCTTTATCCCCGGTTTGCCTGCGTTTGAGATTGATCCTGCGCTGGTGTTAGTGGTTTTCTTGCCACCACTACTGATGGCGGGCGCTTATTTCACGGTGTGGCATGAATTCAGGCGCCACCTGGTGGGGATTTTGCTGCTGGCGATAGGCGCGGTGCTATTTACCACCCTGGTGGTTGGGCTGGCACTGCATAGTTTGACGCCGGCCCTGCCGTGGGCAGCCTGTTTTGCCTTAGGCGCCATTGTGTCACCGCCGGATGCCATCGCCGCCAAGGCGGTGTTGCAACGGGTGGCGTTACCGCGCAAATTGCTGGTGTTGCTGGAGGGTGAAAGCCTGCTCAATGATGCAACCGGCCTGGTGTTATACAAGTTTTCGATTGTGGCCATGCTGACCGGTGTGTTCTCCATGGCGGGGGCGGTTGAGGAGTTCGCCTGGCTTAGCGTCGGCGGCATCCTGCTGGGCGCCGCGTTTGGCTACCTGGTCTATAAAACCTTGCGCTATTTGCATGACACCGAGCTCATGATTCTCGCCTCTGCCTTACCGGGCTGGATTTGTTATGTGGTGGGTGAACATATTGGTGTTTCGGGCGTCATCGCGACGGTTACCTACGGCATGATGCTGGGCTGGCACCAGCATGAAATCATGACGGCCACCGCCAGACGTCGCGGTGCCGCGTTTTGGGAAATCATGATTTTTGTCTTTGAGTCGCTGGTGTTTATCCTCATAGGCCTCTCCTTGCGTGGGGTGTGGGACCGTATTGCCGACGGTAGCAAATCAATTGCTGATTACAGCCTGGAGGTGTTGCTGGTCCTGGTGGTGGTGATTGTGTCGCGCTTTGTCTGGGTGTTTGCCGTCGATGGGCTGGCTGGATTATTCAGCAAACACGCAAGGTCTGCCTCAGGCGGCTGGCGTGAATCATTTGTGACCAGTTGGGCCGGCATGCGCGGCGTGGTGACACTGGCGGCCGCGCTGGCGGTGCCTGCCGAGGTGCCGGGGCGTGATTTGATGCTGCTGTGTGCGTTTGCCGTGATTTTAGTCACCGTATTGTTTCAGGGTACCAGCATCGGTTGGGTGATACGCGTACTCAAATTAAAAGCCACGGCCCATGAACGTACTTACCTTAATGAGCCGCAAACCTGGGCGCGTATAGAGCAGGCGCAATATGCAGTGGTCAACAAGCTGGCTTATGACGAACAAGGCAAGCTACAGCATCCACGATTACTCGAACAATATGGTTATCGCCAAAGCTTGTCAGACAAACATAAAAATGACGCCATGTTGCCAGACGATATCCGTAAAGCGCATTTTAATGTGGTGCTGGCCGCAGTGGCCGCCGGGCGTGAGGAGTTGCTGAAGCTGCATCGTTCCGGACAGATTCATGATGAACTATTGCATATGATGGAGCGTGATCTGGATATCCAGGAAATAGCAGCATTGCATAGCCGGGGATAAGGCAACGCTGTCCACATTTTTTGTGGATAACTTTTCAGATGTGTTGTGGGTGAGTGTTTTAACTGATTGATTTAATGACTAAAAACAGGGGTGATTAAAATCTGTATGCTGAAAATAATTAGCAAAAATCCTTGCTGCAGGCTATTTTTTGTGTATTGCCAGCCAGAGGTCGTCGGCGTAGCATAGGCTGATCACTGTTGCAAATAAGGAGTCCATGATGAAACGACTGTTTTATATTGATTATCCGCAAGAGCATTATGAAGGACAGGCGCATCGTTATCGTTGCGCGTTTTGCAAGCAGGAAACCACCAAAATCAATGGCCGTCTGGAAGGGCATTTACCAAGTTGCGATTATCGCGTGGTGCTTGAAAAAGCAGGGTTTGAATGCAACCGCCAGGTAGCTGTGGCACATGAAGATACGGCAGACGAAGAAGATTAATTCGCCACGATAGCCAGATCATCGCCTCACTTTTAACGACCGGGTCACCGTATGAGCACATTTACCCCCTTGCAATCACTGATTGGCGGCTTGCTGATTGGCTTTTCTACCTTGCTGTTAATCCGCTGGCTGGGGCAGATTGCCGGTATCAGCGGCATCGTTGGCCAGCTGTGGTCGGCGGCTGCCAGTGATCGTGCCTGGCGTTTTGCCTTTGTTGCCGGTCTGCTGGTGGCACCACTGTTGTATGCCCTATTTACGCCATTGCCCGCCATGCAGATTGCTACCAGTACGCCCTGGTTAATTGCATCCGGCCTGCTGGTGGGTTTTGGCACTCGGCTGGGATCTGGCTGCACCAGTGGTCATGGCGTGTGTGGCTTATCGCGCTTATCGTTACGCTCGCTGGTGGCGACGTTGACGTTTATGCTGACAGCGATGCTGGTGGTATGGCTGGTACGCCATGTGCTGGTGGCAGGATAGGAGCGCATGATGGTGATGTTGATTGCATTGTTCGCTGGCGTGATTTTTGGCCTGGGCTTGATTGTCGGCGGGATGACTAACCCGGCCAAGGTGCTAGCGTTTCTGGATATTAGTGGTGATTGGGATCCCTCACTGGCGTTTGTGATGTTGGGGGCGATTGCCATTGGCTTTTTCGCGTTTAAAACTGCGGCCAAACAGTCGCGCAGTCTGTTGGGCTTGCCTATGCAATTGCCTGCCAGCCATCTGATTGATCGCAAATTGGTTATAGGTGCATTACTGTTTGGGGTCGGCTGGGGCCTGGCTGGTTTTTGCCCCGGCCCGGCAGTTGCCTCGATATTGGTTGGTGGTGCTGCGGTGTGGATATTTGTCGCCAGTATGCTGGCGGGCATGGCGCTACATACGCTGGCCGTGCGACGCGGCTGGCTTTAATCTCTTCTTTTCTTGCGCCATCGTGCGTGCGACCCATACTTGGTCATTTGGCAGGCAGTCATGCCTCTTTTTACGGATGCTAGTCGTGTCATTTTCCCTGAGCACCAGTCAGCGCGTTGGTGCCGCCTTGATTTCTCATAAAGATATTTCTTAGGAGAGCCGGCACATGATTTTTCAACAGCTTTTTGAAGCAGAGAGTTGCACATATACCTATCTGCTAGCGTGTGAACAAAGCAGGCAGGCGGTGTTAATTGACCCGGTTGAAAGTGAGATCGCGCGCTATATTGAGGTTTTGCATACCCAGGAATTAACGCTGGCCTATACGCTAGAAACCCATGTACATGCCGATCATGTGACCGGGGCGGATGCGCTACGCCAGCGCTTGGGTAGTCAAAGCGTCGTTCACCGTGACGCGGGGGTGCTGTGTGGTGATCTGCTGGTCACCGATGGCATGCACTTGCATGTCGGCTCACTGGATATTGAAGTACGCTCCACGCCTGGCCACACCAGCGGTTGCGTGAGTTACTACCTGGGTGACCGCATTTTTACCGGCGATGCTTTGCTTATTAATGGCTGTGGCCGCACCGACTTTCAGCAGGGCGATGCAGGACAGTTATACGACAGTGTGCATCGTGCAATTTTCAGCCTGCCAGAGGCAACCCTGGTTTATCCGGGCCATGATTACCACGGCCAAACGGTATCCACGGTGGGTAAAGAAAAAAAGGACAATCCGCGCCTGGGTGGCCAAATTTCACGTGCGGCGTTCGTGGCGCTGATGGCTAACCTGAAACTGGGGTATCCAGCACAAATGGCGGTGGCACTGCCAGCCAACCAGGCGTGCGGCAGGCTGGCGGTTAATCAGTCGTCATAAGTTTGAAATATTAAATCTGCAGGCAGATTTTGCCAAAGTGCTGGTTGGTTTCCTGGTATTGAAACGCCTGCACGATTTCTTCTACTGCAAATACTTTATCTACCACTGGTTGCATAACGTTGGCATCAATCGCTTTCACCATGGCTTGTTGCTGCGCACGATTCCCTACCAGCACGCCTTGCAGGCGTAATTGCTTAATCAGTGCAGTCACCAGCGGAAAGTCTCCTGCCAGGCCGGTCAGAATGCCGATGACAGACACATGACCGCCGACGCGGGCCGCCAGCATGGATTGTTCCAGTGTTGCCGGACCACCCACTTCGACGATATGGTCGACGCCGCGACCGCCCGATATTTCACGCGCCAGTGTGCCCCATTGCGGCGTGCTTTTGTAATTAATCAGGTGGTCTGCGCCCAGGGCGTTGAGTTTCTCCAGTTTGGCGTCGCTGGACGAAGTGGCAATCACGGTGGCACCAGCCAGTTTGGCAAATTGCAGCGCAAAAATAGACACGCCGCCTGTGCCTTGCACTAGTACGGTATCGCCCGGTTTCAGGTGGTCATCTGCCATCAGGGCCCGCCATGCGGTAAGGGCCGCAGTCGTCAGGGTGGAGGATGCCAGATGGCTCCAGCCTTTGGGGGCTAGGGTAAAGGATGCTACCGATGCGGTGACCAGCTCGCGGGCGTAACCATCAATGCCATCACCCGGCACGGTGGCAAAGCCTTCAACCAGTGGCTCACCTGATTGCCAGGTGGGAAAGAAGGTGCTGACTACAGCATCTCCTATTTTAAATTCAGTGACGTCTGTGCCTACGGCAATCACTTCCCCGGCGCCGTCGGCCATCGGAATGCGTGGCTCAGTCGGCCCCCACATGCCGCTAACCACGGCAAAATCATGATAGTTCAGCGAGTTGGCATGTAGCCTGACCGTGATCTCGCCTGCTTTGGGGGCGGCCGCTTCACGGTTGCCTATAGTCACGTTTTGGTAGCCGCCGCCGGGTTGCACAATGATGGCTTTGCTCATTGTTGGTCTCCTCAATGAATGTGATGATTATCATCATCGGATGCGTGTGATAGTTGGATTGTGCCGTGTTGTGATGACGATGTAAATTCTCAGCCCCTTCGTTATATACGGCCTTATATAGCGTGCCTGTAGATAAAATTTAACATCGTTAAATTTCCTGTTTTATCGTGCATGAAACACACATACATACAGATGTGTATGTTAGTATATTTTTCATCATAGCCAACGTTCAGATTGGTTTAGCCATCAGGCACAACAGATATTCACAAGGAACCTACCCGATGAAACTAAATATCAATGGCAAAGAGACCGATCTCAATGTGAGTGACGATATGCCCATATTATGGGCGATTCGCGATGTGGCTGGCATGACTGGCACCAAGTTTGGCTGTGGCATGGCGCAATGTGGCGCCTGTACCGTGCATCTGGATGGCCAGGCTATCCGCTCGTGCGTGACGCCGGTGAGTGCCGCGGTAGGCAAAAAAATCACCACCATAGAAGCCATGCAGGAAGACAAAGTCGGCCAGGCTGTACAGGCCGCCTGGCAGCAGATTGATGTGGTGCAGTGTGGGTATTGCCAGTCTGGCCAGATCATGTCGGCGACCTCGTTACTCAAGCAGAATCCCACACCCAGCGATGCCGATATCGATGCGGCCATGAGTGGCAATATTTGCCGTTGCGGGACTTATCAACGTATCCGCACAGCGATTCATGAAGCTGCTGCCAAACTGGCCTAAGGAGAGACACCATGAACGATATGATTAATCTCTCGCGCCGCAGTTTTATTAAAAGCACCGCGCTGGTGGCTGGCGGTTTGGTGGTGGCCTTTAGTATCCCGCAAGCCAAACGGTTTATGGGGGTGGCTAATGCCGCTGAAGCGATGCCTTTGCCTGCGCCAAATGCGTTTTTGCGCATAGGTGCCGATGACAGTATTACGGTGATGCTGGCACACAGTGAAATGGGGCAGGGCGTGTGGACGACGCTACCGATGCTGATCGCCGATGAGCTGGATGCAGACTGGAGCAAGGTGAAGGTCGAGCACGCACCGGCCGCACCGGCCTATATTCATACCGCTTACGGCATACAGATTACCGGTGGTTCTTCGACCACCTGGTCAGAGTTTGACCGTTACCGCCAGGCAGGTGCCTTAACGCGTGCCTTGTTGTTGCAGGCGGCAGCCAAGCAGTGGAATGTGCCTGTCGCAGGCTTGCGTACCGAAAACGGTGCGGTGATTAACGGCAAGAAAAAATTGACCTATGGCCAGTTGGTTGAGACGGCCAGCCAGTTGGAAACGCCGACCAGCGTGACCTTGAAAAAACCGGAACAATGGAAGTTTATTGGCAAGGCCACCAAACGCCTGGACAGCGCGGAAAAAATTAATGGCACTGCCAAGTTTGGCCAGGACGTGCAGTTTGATGGCTTGAAAGTGGCCATGGTAGCGCGCTCACCGGTATTTGGCACCAAACTGAAAAGCGTAGATGATAGCGCGGCACGCCAGGTACCCGGTGTGATTAAAGTGGTGAAAGTGCCAACAGGCGTGGCAGTGATTGCCGAATATTACTGGGCGGCCAAACAAGGCCGAGAAGCACTCAAGTTGGCGTGGGACCTGGACGGGCATGACAAACCGGATTCTGCGGCACTATTGAAACAATATCAGGCCCTGGCACAGCAGCCAGGTGTGCAAGCGGCGAAGGCGGGCGATATTGCCAGTGCCAGCAAACAGGCCAAGCACACTATCACTGCCGAGTATGTGTTGCCGTATTTGTCACATGCGCCGATGGAGCCACTCAATTGCGCGGTCAAAATTTCAGATCAAGGCTGCGACATCTGGACGGGCACGCAAATGCAAACCACCGACCAGGCTGCCGCTGCCAAAATTCTGGGGTTGAAACCTGATCAGGTAAAAATTCATACCCAGTTCCTCGGAGGTGGTTTCGGCCGCCGCGCCAATCCGCGCGCCGATTTTGTATCTGAGGCAGTGGAAGTGGCCAAAGCGGCTGGCTTGCCAGTGAAAACTGTCTGGAGCCGTGAGGATGATGTCAAAGGTGGTTTTTACCGGCCTATGTTTGTGCACCGCGCCACCGTGGCGCTGGATCAACAAGGCAAACCACTGGCCTGGCAACAGACGCTGGTCGGGCAGTCCATCATTAAAGGCACGCCGTTTGAAGGCGTGATGATTAAGGATGGCATTGATGCGACTTCTGTAGAAGGCGTGGCCGATTCACCTTATGTCAAAGGCACCGCCAACCATCAGGTACATCTGCATTCGGTGCAAAGTGATGTGCCGGTGTTGTGGTGGCGCTCGGTCGGTCATAGCCATTCCGGTTTTGTCATGGAAAGCCTGATCGACGAACTGGCACATGCCAGTAAGCAGGATCCGTTGGCATATAGACGGCAATTGCTGAAAGATCATCCGCGCCATTTGGCCGCCCTGAACCTGGCGGCCGATAAAGCGGGTTGGGGCAAACCATTACCGTCTGGCGTGTTCCGTGGCATTGCCGTACACGAATCTTTTGGCAGCTATGTGGCGCAAGTAGCCGAGGTTTCTGTGAAAGAGGGCGAAGTCAAAGTGCACCGCGTAGTGGTCGCCATTGATTGCGGCCTGGCGGTGAACCCGGATGGCGTGAAGGCGCAAATGGAGTCTTCTGTGGCTTATGCGCTGGGTGCAGCATTGAGTAGCGAAATCAGTTTTAAAGACGGGCAAGTGGTGCAGTCTAACTTCCATGACTACCAGGTATTGCGCATGAAAGACATGCCCAAGGTGGACGTGCATATCGTCGCGAGCAAAGAAAAAATGGGCGGCGTCGGTGAGCCTGGCGTGCCGCCATTAGCGCCTGCTGTCGCCAATGCAGTATTTGCGGCAACCGGTAAGCGCATCCGCCGTTTACCCATAGGCGACCAACTGGCTTAAGTCTATGCAATCGTCAGATTGGGAAGTACTGCAACGCGCCAGTGACTGGCTGCAACAAGGCTATCGTGCGCATCTGTTTACCGTGATCCAGACCTGGGGCTCGGCACCACGTTTGCCGGGCGCCATCCTGGTGGTGCGTGAAGATGGTCATCTGGTCGGTTCAGTATCGGGCGGTTGTATTGAGGATGACCTGGCAGATAAAGCGCGGCAGCAGCAGTTGCCCACACGGCCAGCCATTCTCGAATACGGCATCCACCAGGACGAAGCGCAGCGCTTTGGGATTCCCTGTGGCGGGCAACTGAAGATTTTTGCCGAGCCGCTCACACAGGCCGAGCAACTGGCACCCATGCTGGAAAGTTTGTCGCAACGGCGTTTGTTAAAGCGTTCAGTCAACCTGCATAGCGGCGAGGTGCGCCATCAGCGTGTGCTGCCAGAAGGCCTGCCGTATCTGGACAACGACTGGTTCCACAGCTACTTTGGCCCGCAATGGCGCCTGCTGGTGATAGGCGCCAACCAGTTAGGCTCGGTATTGGCAGCCATGGCACAAGCGCTGGATTTTAATGTCATGATCTGCGACCCACGTGAAGACATGCGTGCAGAATGGCATGTGGAAGGCGCAGAGTGGCTAGCGGGCATGCCGGACGATGTGGTGCTCGACATCGCACCTGATCCACACACAGCCATTGTGGCAGTGACGCATGACCCCAAACTGGATGATATGGCCTTGCTGGAGGCGCTTAAATCAGATGCGTTTTATATCGGTGCGCTGGGCTCAGTGAAAAACCAGGAAAAACGCAAGCAGCGTTTGCGCAGTTTTGATTTAAGCGAGCAGGAAGTGAATCGCCTGCATGGCCCGGTCGGTTTGCGCATAGGCAGCCGCACGCCAGCCGAAATTGCCGTCTCTATTCTGGCTGAGCTGATTCAGGCGCGGGCACAATTGCAACAAGTCGGACTCGCTCAAGCCAGTGCCAATCTGGCTGCGGCTTGAGTGAAATTGGCTCACGCCAGGTCTGCAGGGGTATCAATATCCTTTAAGATGCCTGCATCCTGGCATTCAAATCTTAAAATCTCGGCCTGATGCGCGCGCAACACTTCACGCGCGCCCTGGTCTCCCTCGACCAGCAGTAACTCCGGTATCAGGTCACTGGTAAAGCCAACCGGGTGCCCGGGTTGGCCCTGAAACATGGGCTGCACCAGTCGTGTTTGCGTCAGTTGTTGCGCGACGCGCGTAATGGTTGCTGCCTGAATGTATGGCATATCTGCCAGCGCAATGACCAGTCCGGATAGGTGTGGAAAGTGCGTTTGTGCCGTGACAACCCCTAATTTCAGGCTGTCTGCCATCTGTTGATGCTGTTCTTCACAAGTCACTACCTTAAATCCCAGTGACATGAGCTGGCCAGTGAGCGGCGACTCATAGGCACGTATCACCGCAATGCTGTTCGGCAACGCTTGAATTAAAGCTTGCGCTGCACTCAGCGCCATTAATTGTCCATCGGCGAGTGGTTGTAGCAGTTTGTTCTGCGCGCCAAAGCGGCGTGAAAAGCCACCTGCCAGCAATAAGCCGACGACCGGTTGTTGTATGGGGGCAAGTGGTGTCATATTTCTGTTCATGCATCGATTGAGCTAAAGCGGTCAACAACTCACTTCACTGGCGCGTTCATGTATGCTTTCCATACGCTTGTCTGGAGTATCTATGATGTTGCCTAAACGATTATATTACCCTGTGTTGCTGGGCTTGCTGACTTTTCCTGCGCTGGTGTGGGCCGGTCTTGCGGCGGGTGATGATGAATTTGCCGTGACTGTGAACGGAGAGCAGCGTCCTTATCTGGTCCATGTGCCCAAGCAGGCACTGTCTGGGCCGGCCTTGCCTATGGTGCTGGTGCTACATGGTGGCCTGGGTAATATGCAAGTGCAGGCCAATGAGCGTTTTTACCACCAAGTGTCGGCCGCTGAAAAATACGGTTATATTGTGGTGTTCCCTAATGGCTACAGCCGCCTGCCGGGTGGCAAGTTTGCGACCTGGAATGCGGGCAATTGCTGTGGCCCGGCGGTTAAAAAGCAGAGTGATGATGTAGCTGTTATCCGTGCCATCATCCAGGACATGCAGCAACGTGCCAATGTCGATGCCAAACGCATTTTTGTCGATGGCATGTCGAATGGCGGCATGATGAGCTACCGATTGGCTTGTGAGCTATCTGACACCGTGAGTGCCATCGCCTCGGTCGCTGGCACCGACAATACCCAACGCTGCCAGCCTGCCAAGCCGGTAGCGGTGCTGCATATCCATGCCAAAGACGATGACCATGTGCCGTTTAATGGCGGCAAAGGTCAGCAGTCCATGGTTGATGTGAGTTTTAACTCAGTGCCAGCGACGATACAGAAGTGGGTGCAGCTCAACCAGGCCAATAGCCAGGCCGAGCGCATCCTGGATGTGCCCGGCGCTTATTGCGAAATCCACCGTGGCGGACTGGCCCCAGTGCAGCTGTGCGTTACGGATACTGGCGGCCATTCCTGGCCCGGAGGCAGTAAACCGCGTGGTGGGCAGGCTGGTTCGGATGCGATCTCTGCCAATGATGTGATCTGGCAGTTTTTTAACGCTAACGGCCGCCGTTAGCCGCCGCTAGCTGAGTTAAAAACGGGTGAGTTAAAAAGGAATACTGTAGCCGACATAGGCCATCGGCTGGATTCTGGTTTCGGTAATCGGGCTGTTATGTTGTGCGTTGCTCAGTCGCGTCACAAAGGCGCCAAATAAAAGGGAGTGGTCTTTGAACGCTGGCATCATGCCATTGACCCCAGCTTGCCATTCAACCCCAGACCCTGCGCGGTAAACCGGGCGACTGACCGTGGCTTCGCTGCTGTCGATGCCAAAATAATAGTCATTAAACTTCTGGTTGTTCCAGGTGGCACCAATCACGCCGTTCAACCGTAATTGCGGCGCGCGAACCAGGCTTTTAATGTATTGCAACTGAACTTGCTGGCCATTGCTGTTGCCACTGGCATCGGCCGTCCATTGTGCATTAAAGGTGCCATAGTCAGTTTGCCAGCGCAGTAATGGGCCGACAAATATGGAGAAATCGCGGTCATGCATGCCACGAGTCCGGTCACCTTTGCTGGCATCCCAGCCAAATTTGGCTTCAGCAGACAGCCCAAAGCGCACACGCTGGTCATCACTGTCCAGCAGCCAGACACCTGCTTGTAATGCATTGATGAAAAAGCGATCACCATAGTTGGCATTGATAATTGGCAATGCAAGTACGCGGTACTCATCAGAGCCTGAGGTCTTGGGCAAGACGCCTACGCCTATGCCGTATAAGTTTTGTGCTCTGGGCACGGCCGTTTCAGTTTGTCGATCTATGCGAGACTCAGCTTCTGCCATGGCACTAAATAAGGCGATGGTCAGCCCGGTGGTGGTGCGTGTTACTGCGTGTTTCATCATGTGTGTATCCATTATTGTTATGCGCTGCATGCTTGAACAGCATTTGCCTGAGAGAGTTCCCGCAAGCAAGATATTTTCTGGCCTGTTTCACAAACTTAACACGGCGTGTTAACTGCCTTGTTTCAGTTGAATAATTTGCTGCGTGACTTTTTCGCCCTGGTCTTTATCCACTGCGCTGATCGCCGGTTGCAGTGACTGCAAGGTAGTCAGGTCTTTTTGCGTAAATGCCACGCGCGATAACGCCAGCATGGCGTCATAGTCGCGCTGGTTCAAGTCATAAGCATGTTTGAGATCTTGCTCAGCCTCGGCGTATTGTTGCAGGCCTTCTTCTGCTAGCCCTAGAAAATACCAGGCATCGGCCGAAGTTGGCTCTTGCTTCGCCCATTGGCTGGCAATCGACTTCAGATTAGCCCAGTCGCCGTTCTGGTAAGGAATCACCACCTGCATAAAGTAGGGCCGTTGTTCTAGTGGCAATGCCCAGAACGGCACTTCATTGGTTTTCAATGAAATAACTTCAGGTGCGTCCATCAGCTCTTTAATCCATTCAGCGGGTAGGCTGTAGTAAAACGCCTGGTGTCCTGGGCTCTTGAAGGTAGTGAGCCCGATCAGGTTGAAATTTTGGTCAAACAGGGCGCCGCCACTGGAGCCCATCAAGAAAGAGGCATTCGTGCGCACAATCATGCTGCCATCGTAAGGATAAATGCCTTTGATATTGCCATAAGACAGTTGCGGTACAGGCGCCGCGGCCGGAAAGCTCAGGCTAAACACTTCCTCTTCGTATTGCAGCGTTTTGCTGTCGCGCATGGGGAGTGGTTTAAACGGCAAGGGATCAAATTTGAGTAAACATACATCGCGCTTCCAGTTGGCTTTGAGCGCAATAGGCCGATAGCCATCACGGAACTTGGCAATATTGGCGCCATTGCTGTTGGCGATGACATGACAGTTGGTGGCCACGTATTCCGGGCTGACCACCACGCCCGAGCCCCGGCCATTGGAGCCGCCCGGCATGTCGGTGGTGACCATCACAATCGAGTGGCCTAATTCAAGTGTATCGACGATGCTAGGTTGTGCCTGCACGTGCACCTGCCCAAGCCCTGTCCACATTATCAGCAATAACAATAACCGTTTCATACAGGCTCCCATCGACAAAGGCCAATCGTTCTGATCATGCATCATGCACGAGTCTGAGCACTCTGACCAGAATATCGCGTAAATGTTTTCCGTGATAGTTATTTTGTAGGCGTTTTCTGACAGGTAAATCGGCACCTGCCCACTTATTCAGCCAGCCCAGGCCCTCTAACATAGCGCATGAGATAGCCTGAGACGAAATTGAGTATTAAAAATGCAACGAACCAAGTCCTATATGTTACCCAAGCTGATTTTTTTAAACATGCTTGCCTTGATGATGATTACTTTCGAGCACGAAGCTCCGGCTGACAATAACCCTTTGCTGAGTAGCGTTCAGTCGACGCAGGTGGTGGCAAAGCCAGAGGCTGCTGAAGTCGTGGTTGCGTCGAACACCTTAGCGCCTGCGGTAAAAGTGGCGGCGGTAGATGAAAGTAAAGTCGATGAAGATAAGCAGACTGCCATGAAAAAACCGGCTGTTTACAAAAAGCATGTGCAACAAAAGCATTCAGCAATCAAACCGCATGCGATAGTGTTAAAGGCCAGTTACACTGCCAATACCCCGCTGGGGTGCTGCTTCCGCGGTAATCGCATCTAGCATCCACATGTCTTTGAACAGATAAAGCCTCCACACGGAGGCTTTTTTGTTGCAGGTCTTTTCAAGAGCCAATACACTGGCAGCAAATGACTTCTCAACACATCTAAACAAACACCGTCAAAGAAAGCGCTATGTTTAAATCCTTTTTCCCTGATTCTCGCTGGTTCTGGCCTTCTGTCATTGTGTGGGCGACTATTTGCTGTGGTGTCTGGTTTGAGTTTTCTGCCGCCATTGGCGCTGTGTTTGGATTGTCATTGGCCGAAGAGCAGCCTGTGATTGGTCTGGGTCATTTTGTGACCGATTCCTTCAAATTGTTTTATGGCTATTATGCTGTGAGTGTGGCCCTGTTTGCGCTGGCCTGGTTTAAGCTTAAACCCAGCCGTTGGCAATGGTGGTCTATCGTCGGCTCGGCATTCATCCTGTTTTCGACTTACTACTCGGTGCAAGTATCAGTGGCGATTAATAACTGGCGCAGGCCGTTCTTTGATGGCGTGCAGGCCGCCTTGTCGCCCAACTCCAAGGTGACCACAGCCGAGCTTTATACCTTGATGCTACAGTTTGCCGAAATTGCGTTCGTGGCGATTTTTATCTATGTCATCACGCGTTTCTTTGTCAGCCATTATATTTTCCGCTGGCGTACGGCGATGAACGATTTTTATACCAGTCAGTGGTCACAGGTGCGTCGCATTGAAGGCGCCTCGCAACGGGTGCAGGAAGACACCATGCGTTTTGCCACTATTATGGAAGGCCTGGGTGTGTCCATGGTGGAGGCGATCATGACGCTATTCGCGTTTTTGCCTGTGCTGTGGAGCCTGTCTTCTTATGTCAGCGAATTGCCGGTGTTTGGTGCCGTGCCCGCGCCGTTGTTTACGTCGGCGATTGCCTGGTCGGTGTTCGGTACTTTATTACTGGCCGCCGTGGGGATTAAGTTGCCGGGGCTGGAATTCAGGAATCAACGTGTCGAAGCCGCCTACCGTAAAGAGCTGGTGTATGGTGAGGACAATATTGAGCGCGCACAACCGGCGACACTTACGTCATTGTTTATGGATGTGCGTAAAAACTACTTCCGCCTCTATTTTCACTATATGTATTTCAACGTGGCACGCAGCTTGTATTTGCAGGCAGATAATATTTTCGCCTACCTGATTCTGGTGCCGACAATTGCGGCTGGCCGCATCACCTTTGGTATTCTGCAACAGATACTGACTGCGTTCTCACAAGTCAGCAACTCGTTCCAATATCTGGTGAATTCCTGGACCACGATTGTTGAACTTTTGTCGGTATACAAACGTTTGACCGCATTTGAAGCGGCCATCAAACACGAGGCGTTACCTGAGATTGAGGTAGAGCACACTGCGGTCTAGTCAAAAGCACTGTGGCCAGTATTATCTGGCCACCTGCTGAAAATGATCGAATTTTGGCTGCTGCTCGCGCATAAACTGCGCCAGCGCTTCATCCGATAACGGTCGGCTGTAATAGTAGCCTTGCCCGACATCACATCCACTATGCAGTAAAAACCGGTGCTGGTATTCGGTTTCTATACCTTCCGCCGTGACCGATTTATGCAAACTTTTGCCCAGGTTAATCAGCGCCAGCAAAATGTTGCCGTTAGTCACGCTTTGTTCCAGGTCTTGCACAAAGGCCTTGTCGATTTTTAACTCGTCAATCGGGTAGTTTTTGAGATAGGCCATATTCGAGTAGCCGATGCCAAAATCGTCAATGGCAATACACACGCCTAAGCGTTTCAGCTGCTCCAGTGTGCGTGTGAACATGGCTTCATCCTTGAAGCGGGCATTCTCGGTGACTTCCAGTGTAATCAGGTGTGGCGGAACGCGCTCCTGTCGTAATACGCGTTGTACGGTTTCGACCAGGTTGCCGCGCAGGAACTGGATAGGCGATACATTGACCGCAATTGGCACCATATAACCCCACTCGGTTTGCATGGACTTGATCTTCTGGCAGGCGGTCTGCAATACCCATTCACCAATGGCAAAAATATGGCCGGTTTCTTCGGCGACAGGAATAAACTGGTCGGGTGGAATCAGTCCGCGCTCCGGGTGCTGCCAGCGGATCAGCGCTTCCAGGGCGCTGATATTGCCGTGTTGCATATTGATTTGCGGCTGGTAATACAGCATGAGTTCCTGTCGCTGCATGGCGTGGCCCAGGCCATATTCAATTTCGTTGCGTTCTCCCAGTTGTTGCGCCAGGATGCCGCTGAACATTTGTACCTTGTTCTTGCCTGCATTTTTGGCGCTGTAAAGGGCCGAGTCGGCGCAACTGAGCAGGGCGTCTATCTCTTTGGCATGGTCGGGATAAATGCTGACGCCGACGCTGCAAGTCATGTTGAATACATAGTCGCCAATGGCAATCGGTTGCGAAATAGCCTCCATCACCCGTGCCAGCAATGGCTCGGCATCCTCAGCTACGCGCAAACCAGGGTAGAGCATGACAAATTCGTCACCGCCAAAGCGCACAATGGCATCTGTGGGCCGTGTGCTCTGGATCAGCCTTTGCGCGACATTTTCCAGCAGTTTGTCGCCGGCGCGGTGACCCAGGGTATCGTTAATCAGTTTGAAGTGATCGAGGTCGATAAACGCAATGGCAATCTTGTTTTGTATCTTATCGGCCTCGGCAATCAGGCTGGCCAGTTTGCCACTGAAGGCATGGCGATTGAGCAAGCCAGTCAGGTTATCGGTAACGGCCAACTGGCGGATTTGCAGCTCATGGTTTTTACGGTCGGTAATGTCTTCTACCGTGCCTTCGTAATAAAGGATCTGGCCTTGTGGGTCACACACAGCATGGGCATTCTCTGAGATCCAGATCGCTTCACCATTCAGCCGGTAAACCTCGGATTCAAAGTTATGGACCCGGCCTTGTGCGCGGATGGCTTCGGTAAATTCGCCACGTCTGTGTTCGGCCACATAAAGCTGGGTGCTGATATTGTTGAGGTCGCTGATCAGTGCTTGTGGAGAAGCATAGCCGTAGAGTTTGGCCAGCGCAGGGTTGGCATTAAGGTAGGTGCCGGACTCTGTCGTCTGGAACATGCCCAGCGTTGAGTTTTCAAACATGGAGCGGTATTTTTGCTCAGTGCTGAATAGTTCGTGCTCAATGCGTTTGCGGCAACTGATGTCCTGGATGATGCCTTCCAGCGCCACCGGCTTACCATCGTTATCAAATACGGCACTGCCGCGTTCGGTCACCCAGGTGATGTCGCCATTGGCGCGTATGATGCGGTACTCCAGCTCAAAACGCTCGCCTTTTTGAATGGCTGCATCAATCGTGGTGCGTGCTTTTTCCCTGTCATCTGGATGGGTGATGATTTCGTAAGAAGTGGTTTTGTTGAGCAGCAAGTCTGGTGCCGGATAGCCGGTCAGGGTTTCGCACCCCTTGCTCACGTAAATCATGGTCCAGTTGCTGTCGTACAGGCAGCGGTAAATCATGCCATCCAGATTGTCCAGCAGCGTATCCAGCAATCGCTGTTGCTGCGCGGTGAGTAAGGATTCCATGATGTCGTTTTGCATGATTCCAAAAAGGGTCGTCTGACTATTCATCAGGCATACACCTGTTCAGCGGATTGTGAACGCACGGAAAGCACTTTGTCCCACAGGCTTTGTGCGGTGATCAGGGTCAGCATGCTGTTTTGGGCGATATTGGCAATGGCAATGCCCGGGTTGTGGCTGGCACCCCGGAAAAAGGTATTCATCGGCTGAATCTGCGTTGGTGCCAGATAAGGGATTTCGCCCAGGGCAGAGACAAACAGGCCAAATCTGAGCGAGGCGGTTTTGTCTTCAATGACGATGATTTGCCGGTAATCCGTGAAATAGTGCGGATGTCCCAGCATGCGTGCCAGGTCAATCACCGGAATCACCTCTCCACGGTAGGCGTGCATGCCTGCAATAAACGGTGCAGATTCAGGCAAGGTGCGCAGCTGGTCTTCATCAATCGCCTCGCGCACAAAGCGTGCTTCTATGCCCATCCATGAGTCACCAACGTAGAAGGTGGCATATTCCTGGCAGTCCTGCCCGGACTGCGCAAACAGGTTGGGGTTAAATTTGTTGTGGATGACTTGCGCCTCGGCGTAGATACGCTGATTGATTTCATCCTCCTTGCCCAGAGGCGTGAAAATCAGCGCAACCACCTTGTTGCGGTAGCTATCTTGCTCGCTCTTGAATTCACGGTAGCCATAGGCTGCGCGCGCGCCAACGGCATAATAGGTATTCTGGTAAATCGCAATATCAAATAGCTGCTCGCCCTCTTTAAGCTTACTAATGGCGGGCATCAGTTCAAAAACTTCGCCCATGGCAAAGTCTTTATGCGTGCTTGAAATGACATTGAGTTGTTCGTTCACAAACAAGGTGAAGCTGCCATTGACCGGCGTATCTGCCTTGTCTCGTGGAATTACGTCGCGCAGCATGGCCTGGAATTGCGGTGCGCTGTCGAATACGATGGCAATGCCACCGACGATACTGCTACCATCCAGATGCCGTATAGGCGCGGCATAAATGTAAGTGTGTTTGTTATTGTAGAGAGGGGTGGGTTCAAACGGGGAGACCACGTAGTCTTGTGTAGAGGCGCAACTGCGCGTTCGACCTACCCATTCATCTGCCAGCTGGGTGCCAATTAGTTGCTGGTATTGTGAATTCGACACGGCCATGACCTCACCCTTGCGATCAAACACAATCAGGTTGTCATATACGGTGTATAGGCTATTGATATAGCGCAGCACGTCGGTGACTTTGCGCTTGTCTTCATCCGCCAGGCTAGTTTGTGCTAACAGCTCCCTAAAAACGTGTGTGAGCGCCCACCAACGTACATCATTGGCACGTTCATACAGGTTGCGGTCCATGATTTCTACCGCCAGCTGCGCATAAAAACTGGAGTTTTCCAGCATCACCGACACCACGGTCTGATAGAGCTCAGACACCATGTTTTCAATGATCTGCTGCGTTTTATGGCCGGTATGGCTGATCTCGGAAAGCAGGCTTCTGGAAAAGTTTTTCTGCTGGGTATTCACATCATTGCTTTGCCGGATATTACCGTTCCAGACAGATTGATTCAGTTTGCTCTGGATATTGGCGGCCTGCTTGGGGATATTCAGCAGGCTTTCAGAAAAAATCAGCGGGCTACGCATGACTTTACGCAAGATATCCGCATCAATATTATTGACCATGTCGCGAATGCTCTGGTTGAACGCATGCTCTATCGGGATCATGGCCTGGCCCAGCCAGCCTGGCCCCAGATAACCCTGGTAGCCTTCTGACTGTTTGGTCACGCACAGGTATTCGCGCCCGCTAAAGCGCGTCATAAACCAGTCCGTGTCGGTATCCACACATAGCGAAATGCCCAGCGGAATCTGGTACGGATCGCTGGAGGCAATCACGTTGCGCTCTTCATCCAGCAATACGCCTATGGTCCAGTCATTATGCGAAATCAGGTTGTGAAAGATGGTGTCCAGCTCGTTGACGAATTTAAAGCACAGGCACAGCACCCCCAGCGTGCGGTGGCCGTCTTGGCTGCGTACGGCGTGCGCATAGACCAGTGATTTATGCAGCTTGCCGCCGATATCTGTTTCATAAAAACGCTCTACATACGGCGCTGTTGATTGCCGCGCCAGGGCCACAATCGGGTGGTAGTGGAACAGGGTGGTCTGCGTGTCATCCAGTTGATGCAGTAACTGGCCTTCTTCATCAAACAGCACAATATTGTCGTAGACGGTGTATTTCTTCTGGTATTCCTGAAAGCGAAACTCGATACTTGCCTGGTCGGCGTCTTCCAGGATATCCGCAGCCTGTTTCTCCAGATAGTCACGCACCTCATTATCGGTAGCGAAAAATCCGATGTCTGCCGTACGCTCAAACAGGTTACGTACCAGTAAATTGATAATCTCAAATGCTTTTGAAGACAGTTGCGCAGCTGTTTTGTGCAGGGTTTCCTGCGATAAATGCCGTAACACATCGTTAGAAATGGTATTAAACGCACTGCGGGTTTCTTCCATTTCGGAGCCGGTGCCGGACAGTTGTGCCATCAGTGCCAGGCTATCCCAGGCGTGCTGCAGTTGGTAGATGTTTGAACGAAAGTCATTGACCTTCTTGAAGTGGTTAGCCAAATCCTCGGTTAACGGTTGCGGGTGCATCTTGTTGCCTCTTTCCCTATACATATTTTATTGTTGCCAGGGCAGATACAGCAAAAATGGTTCCCGTTTGGGTGGTTCAAATTGAAAAACAATGGCAAGAAAAATGCTTTTATTACAATATTAAGGCCATAAATGTCGTGAAGATGGCGTAAAAATCGCTTATCAAGTATTGAACTGGCCTTTAAATCACCTCTTTTTCAAGAAATTAACTTCTCCATGCCTTTTTCTAGTGCGTCAATAACCAAAACAGTGCGGGTATTGGTGCCTAATTTTCTGATTTTAGTGGCATCTCTTCTATGATTAATACCATGATTGAAATTCACAGCGTCTCTGAGGCCATCCGTGATGCGGTGGCGCCAGTATTTTTATTGACCGGTATCGGCTCGATTTTGGGCGTGCTGATTGGGCGCTTGGGTCGCTCGATAGACCGTGCCCGTTATTTGACCGATACGCCGGAAGAAAAACGTGAGCGCTTTAAAGATGAATTGCGGATTATTGTGCGCCGTACCAAATGGTTGCGGCGGGCGATTGGTCTGGCCACTTTTGCTGCTTTGTGTATTTGTGTGTCGATTGCCAGTATGTTTATTTCAGTCGAGACGGGTTTGCGACTACCGCACCTGGTGATGGTGTCGTTTATTATTTCGATGGCTTCGCTGATTTTGGGCCTGCTGTGCTTTTTGCGCGAAATTGTGCTGGCATCCCGCGAAGTGATTGTGCCGTTTCAGCAGCGCGAAAAACCTGCGCAGCCGCAGTCATCAAAGGCCTAGCGATAAAGGGCGCGAATCACATCGGTTTGCGTTAGGATGCCGACCAGCTTGTTAGACGCATCGACCACTGGCAGTAATTGCAAATGATGGCTGGTCATCAGCGGGATGGTATGCATGAGGTGCATATGTTCGGTGATGGTAATGGCCGGGGTGGTCATGATCTGGCCGACCACTTCTGGTTTGTCGCTGTGTGTGGTGGGCGACCAGCGGATCAGGCGTTTGAGCGCAGGCGCCACTTCGCGATAGCTTTCTGCCTTGGCGTGGCGCATAAAGTCGGATACGCTCAACAGGCCTATCACCAGTTGTGCTTTGTTGACCACCGGAATCGCGGGCTCAGGTTGTTTGAGTATCAATTGCCAGGCTGTTTCCAGCGCATCGCCAAACTCAAGGGTCGTCGAGACCGGGCGCATGATTTCCCGACATTCAATGGCTTCCAGTTTGCGCTTGTAGGCGATCAGCTCGGTTTGTTCCAGCAGGCTTTGCAGTTGCTCCGGGTGAATGTCCAGCACTTCATGGAATTGTCCCAGCGCGGTCTGCAAGTCTTCCTGCCTGAAGCCAAACTGGTAGTGCATATGCGTGGGTGAATTTGGCGCGTGCTCGTGATGCGCGGCGGGATAACGATAGCCAGTCAATGTATGGTAAAGCCAGGCGGTGAGTACCAGCAAGATACTGTTCGCCAGTACCGGCCACCAGATAAAACTGTAGCCCAGGTTGTGAATGGCCTCACCACCTAACACGGCAGTCAGGGCGACCGCGCCACTGGGCGGGTGCAGGCAGCGCAGCGCAAACATGAGCGCGATCGCACTGAGCATTGCCAGTGCCGCGGCGAACACCAGTTGTTGCGGTAATAATTGCGTGAAAAATACCCCTGCCAACGCCGACACGGTATTGCCTGCCAGGATGGCCCATGGTTGTGCCAGCGGGCTGGATGGCAAGCAAAACAGGATGACGGCGGAGGCGCCCATGGGTGCAATTAAAAACACTGCGCTATGCCAGTCTCCTGGCACTACATTCAGGGCAATCAGCCCGGTACACAAAATCCCTAATCCGGCACCCATGGCCGCCCGCGCATAATCGCGTAGCGTGCCAGTCATGCGGCGTGGCCAGTAAGGCCTTAAGAAAGACGGTAAATCTGCCATTGCACGGTCAAAAAAGCAAAAAGTGCAGTGTATCACGATCAATACATTTTCCTGTTTCTACCCCATGGTCGTCAGTGCCAGGGACTTTTGTCAGCCCGATACATGAGGATACAAAAACAGTGAAACTTCAAAGCGCTTTTACCGCTCATACTGCGCAGAGGCACTTTCAGTGAAGCGCCAATATTAAAAAAGCAAGAAAGGACGTTGTGATGCAATCGTTTTTACAATCAAGACTCACGCATTGGGTGACCGTACCATTGGCGGTGGCCGCTTTGTTCGGCGCAGGCTACTTTATCAAAGGAAATACGCTGGTGAATCATGCGCAGGCCACGGCACCGGTATCGGCAAAAACCATGACGGCGCCAAGCGCCTATATTACGTTGCCTAACTTTGCCAGCATTGCTTCTAGCCAGGGAGCGGCTGTAGTCAATATCAGCGTCACCGGTACGGTGAAAACCGCTGGTATTCCGGGTGTGGATCCTAACGACCCGATGTTTGAATTGTTCCGTCGTTTTCAACCCAACCTGCCACAAACCGAAACGCCTATGAACGGCCTGGGTTCAGGCTTTATCGTCAAGTCTGATGGCGTGATCCTGACTAATGCGCATGTGGTCGACAAAGCGGATGTGGTGACGGTAAAACTGTCTGACAAGCGTGAATTTCAGGCCAAGGTGATTGGCGTGGATAAATTAACCGATGTTGCCGTACTGAAAATTGAGGCCAAGGACTTGCCAACCGTGCATATCGGCAGCACCAAAAACAGCAATGTCGGTGACTGGGTAGTGGCGATCGGTTCGCCATTCGGTTTTGATAACACGGTGACGGCGGGCATTATTTCGGCCAAGTCGCGCGCACTGCCAGACGAGGGCTATGTACCTTTCCTGCAAACCGATGTGGCGATTAACCCGGGCAACTCAGGTGGGCCACTGTTTAACCTCAATGGCGAAGTGATTGGTATCAACTCGCAAATTTACAGTCGCAGTGGCGGCTATCAGGGCTTGTCATTCGCTATACCGATTGATGTTGCCATGGGGATTGAGCAGCAATTGCTGGAAAAAGGCAAAGTCAGCCGTGGTCGCTTAGGCATTGGTGTGCAATCGATTAACCAGGATCTGGCCAGTTCGTTTGGTTTGCCGTCACCGAGTGGTGCGCTGGTGAGCAATATTGAGAAAAATGGTCCGGCTGATAAAGCAGGCCTGGAACCTGGCGATGTGATCGTCAAATTCAATGGTCAAAGCATAGACCGCTCCAGCGATTTGCCACCCATGGTAGCGAATGTGAAGCCGGGCAGCACGGTCGGTATGGAGGTCTGGCGCAACAAGCAATTGAAGAAATTGTCTGTGCGTATCGATGAAATGCAAGCGGCGCAAGCCGGCCCGGCGACAGTGCCAGATAGTCAGCAATCTAAACTGGGCGTCAGCGTGCGCCCGCTGACCTCGCAAGAGTTGGCACAAACGCAGCTCAAGCAAGGGTTGCTGGTTGAAGAGGTTGCTAAAGGCCCTGCGGCGTTGGCAGGCATACAGCCAGGCGATGTGATCCTGGCGGTGAATGGTGACCAGGTTAAAAACGTGAGCCAGTTGCATGACAAGTTGTCGCAAAACGTGAAGAACGTGGCGTTGCTGGTGATGCGAGGTGACAGCAAAATTTATGTGCCGGTGAAGATTAGTTGATTTTTGCGTGTGATCCTTCGAGCCTTGCCCCGCAATTGCGGGGCTTTTTTTGCGCTGGGCAAATTCGGGCCAGGCATTGCATAATTCTGCTACGCTTTCGTTTTTGCTCGGTAAAATAATAAACTATGCAGACATTTCATATTGAGCCTACTCAGAACGCACCCTTGCAAGCTGCACTGGTGAATCACATTAATCAAAAAACCAAACCACTGGGCGCATTGGGGCGTCTGGAAACCCTGGCCATGCAGTTGGGCTTAATACAGCAGACCGAACAACCGGTGTTGCAGCAGCCGACCATGTTGGTGTTTGCGGGTGATCACGGTATTGTGGAAGAAGGGGTAAGCCCTTATCCGCAGGCGGTCACTGCGCAAATGGTGCTCAATTTTCTCAATGGCGGCGCGGCGATTAATGTGTTCGCACGTCAGCACAGCTTTGATTTGCACGTGGTAGATAGTGGCGTTAATGCCGTGTTCCAGCCGCACCCGCTGCTGATCGATGCAAAATTGGGCATGGGCACAGAAAATTTCCGGCATCAGCCTGCCATGACGGCAGACCAATGTGCACAAGCGATTACGCGTGGTGCGCAAATTGCGCGTGATGCGATTGCGCAGGGCTGTAAGGTGCTGGCGTTGGGTGAGATGGGCATAGGGAATACATCTAGTGCCAGTTGCCTGATGAGCGTACTGTGCGGCTTGCCTATGCATCAGTGTGTCGGCCGCGGCACTGGCTTGAGCGACAAAGGTTTGCAGCACAAGCTCTCTGTCCTCACCTCTGCCTTGCAGATGCACCATGTTTCGGCCGATGAACCGTTGCAGGCATTGGCGGCGTTTGGTGGTTTTGAAATTGCCATGATGGTGGGCGCGCTGCTGGCTGCCGCCGAGGCCAGAACGACGTTGCTGATTGATGGTTTTATTGCCACCTCTGCCTTGTTGGTGGCTGCCAAGCTTTATCCGCAAGTGGTGGATTATTGTGTGTTTGCGCACTGCTCTGATGAAAGCGGGCATAGCATGATGTTGTCACATCTCAATGCACAGCCCTTGTTGCATCTTTCGCTACGTTTGGGTGAGGGGACTGGTGCCGTACTGGCTTATCCCTTGCTGCAGTCTGCCGTGGCTTTCCTCAATGAAATGGCCAGCTTTGAAAGTGCTGGTGTCAGTGGACAGATACAGTGAAGCTGCAATGGCGCTATTTTGTGCTGGCCGTCGGTTTTTTTACACGGCTGCCCGTGCCTGCAGTGGCAGATTTTCAGGAGTCTGATCTTAATCACGCCGCCAGGTATTTCCCGCTGGTTGGTGTATTGATTGGCCTGCTGGCCGCTATCACTTGGTGGCTGGCGAGCTGGGTGTTGCCGCCAGCCTTGGCGGTGTTATCTAGCATGGCGATGACTATTTATCTGACTGGCGCTTTTCATGAGGATGGCCTGGCAGATAGTGCCGATGGCCTCGGTGGCGGTATGGATCGCGCGCGCAAGCTGGAGATCATGCAGGACTCGCGCCTCGGCAGTTATGGTGCCATTGCGCTGGTCGGCATGTTGCTGTTCAAGTTCCAGGCCTTATCTGCGCTTACCCCGGCGATCTTACCGTTTGCCCTGATTGCTGCGCATGCGCTCAGCCGCCTGGCCGCAGTTGCCATCATGGCCACCGCCAGTTATGTGCGCTTTGCCGGTAAATCCAAACCGCTGGCGACGACGCTGACGCGACAGGATATCTGGTGTGCCAGTGCATTTGGCCTGTTGTGCTGGCTGGGCTTTTGCCTGATGCTGGGCATGAATCATTCTGCGTTGAGTGCGATGCGGTTTTTGCTGATCACCGGATTACCTGTACTGACCGTCTGGTGGTGGTGGCGTCGCCTGATCCTGCGGCATTTGCAGGGCTATACTGGCGATACATTGGGTGCCACCCAACAATTGACTGAAGTGGCCTTTTATTTGGGCTTGCTGGCCTGGGAGCATCTGGCATGAAACTGACTTTAGTGCGCCATACCAGTTTGCAAATCGCCGAGGGCATTTGCTATGGGCAGAGCGATATTGATGTCTCGGTTAACTTTGCCAGTGAGCTGTCGCAACTGAAACAAAAACTCATTCATGAGCAGATTGATGCCGTCTATGCCAGTCCGCTACAGCGTTGTAGCAAACTGGCGCATGCACTGGGTTTCGATGGCATCATGCACGATGAGCGCCTGAAAGAGCTGCATTTTGGCGATTGGGAGATGCAGTCGTGGAACGATATTCCGCGCGAATTGTTTGACGTGTGGGCGCAGAACTATGCCGAGTTGGCGCCACCCAATGGCGAAACCTTTGCCGGTTTGCAGCAGCGCGGCGTAGACTTTTTGCAGGAGGTGCATGCGCGCCATGCAGGCCAGCACGTGTTAGTGGTCACGCACGGCGGCATGATACGCGCCCTGATCGCGCATGTGCTCAATATGCAACTCAAAGGCCTGTTTCGCTTTCATGTGGATTATGCCAGCCTGACACGCTTGGATCTGTCGGGTGCGATTCCCAAAATTGAGTTTGTAAATCGCTAAGGCACTAGTATTTTTTCACCGGCGTTTTCTCAATAGCGCTTTCTTAATAGTTCAAACACCTTGTCATCCTCACAATGCGCCACGTTAAAGCGTAACCACGACGAAGGCTCTTGGTAGGGCCTGAACAGGTTGCCGGGTGCCAGCATGATGTTCTGCTTCGATGCCTCGCTGGCAACTTCAGCGGCGTTGTTGTCGTTAGCCAGTTTGGCCCAGACAAACATGCCTCCGGCCGGTTCGGCATGGATGCTTAAGCCACATTCTTCCAGTGCGCGTATCACCTGTGCTCTTTTTACCTCTAGCTGGCTGCGTACCTTTTCCATATGTTTGCGGTACCTGCCTTCGACCAGAATCTGGTACATCACACGCTGGTTGATCTCTGAGCTGGTGAGGCCGGTCAGCAATTTGAGGTCGAGTAGCCGGTTGGCCAGGTCGGCCTGGCAGGCAATAAAGCCCACGCGCAAGCTGGCCGAAATGGTTTTGGAGTAACTACTGACATAGATGACGCGGTTGAGCTGGTCCAGCGCGGCCAGGCGCGTGGCATTTTGCGGATGGAAGTCGCCATAAATATCATCTTCCACAATATATAAACCGTATTTTTCAGCCAGTTGCAGTATCTGGTGCGCAACGGCCAGGCTGGTACTAGTGCCGGTCGGGTTATGCAATACCGTATTGGTGAAAAATAACTTGGGGCGGTGTTCTTGCAATAGTTGTTGCAAGGCGCTGACATCCGGCCCATTCAATAGCCGCGGCACGCCCATAATGCGCGCGCCCATGGATTTCAAAAAACCAAACAAGGTGTAATAGCCAGGATCGTCCACCAGTACCACATCGCCTGGTTTGATAAACAGCCGCGCAACTAAATCCAGGCCATGCGAAGCGCCGTTGGTCATGAGGATTTGCTGGGCGTCTGCATGGATACCAATATCTGCCAGGTTCTTTTTTGCCAGCTGTTGCCGCAGCGGTAAGTAGCCACTCACATCACCATACCCGGTTAAAAAATACCCCGATTTCCGTGATAATTCATTCAGGCTTTTTTGAATGACCTTTTCATCCAGCCAATCCTTAGGCAGCCAGCCACAGCCAGGCCTGACCGCATCCGGTACGTCTCTAAATGTGTTGTGCAGCAGCCATAGCACATCGTCGGCCCTGTCCAGGTAAGAGGTGCTTGAAACGGTTTCTTCGGGTTTGTTGAGGGGGGCGACATAGAAGCCTGAACCACGTCGTGACAGCAGATAACCCAGCGCCACCAGGCGATCATAAGCATCGACGACAGTAAAGCGACTGATGTGGTGTTGCACGGCAAAGTCGCGGATAGAGGGTAAGCGTGTACCTGTACGCAGTACGCGTTGCTCAATCAGTTGTTTCACACCACTGACAACTTGCTCGACCAGTGGCACCGGGTCTTGTGGATTAATCGTGATCAGTGACTGGGTGACTGGCATGGTATTTGGACCTGTACAGTGTCTAATATTGATCGTTAAATTGTACATGTAGTGTACATGCATGCAGCGATAAGATGTGATTAAACTTTCATCGAATAAGGTCTGAAGATGCGTTTCATTGTGATGGTGTTGCTGGCAGTGCCCGTGATAATGGTAGTGCTGCCTTATGTCTCTTATGGTCAAGCTTCTCGCCAGGTGGATCATGACAACGCAGCGCCCAAATCTGTCTGCGTGACCAACCTGCGTGTCGGGGCTGCGTGTGAATCAAGTACTGAGTCGCATCAGTCTATGGTCATGGAACCTATGGTGATGATCCGGGGGCAGTTACTGCCTGTGCGCTAGAAAGAATATTATGCATATCGCTATCCTGACGTTTGACGGTTTTAATGAGCTGGACTCTATGATTGCCCTGGGTATATTAAACCGCGTGCAACAGCCAGGCTGGCGTGTTTCAATCGCCAGCCCCACGGCCAGGGTGACATCCATGAATGGAGTCGCCTTGGAGTCGCATATTTCCTTGGCCGAGGCCTCTGCTGCCGATGCCGTGATTATTGGTAGTGGTATCCATACGCGGGCCATTGCTGAGAGCGCTATGCTGGCATCTTTGCATTTGGACCCTGATCGGCAATTGATAGGTGCGCAGTGTTCAGGTGCGTTGATATTGGCCAAGCTCGGTTTGCTCAATGGCCTGCCCGCGTGTACAGATCTGGTGACTAAACCCTGGGTGCAGGCATTAGGCGTCGATACTCTGGATCAACCCTTTTTTGCGCGGGGCAATATTGCCACCGCAGGTGGTTGCCTGGCCTCACAATATCTGGCATTTTGGCTGATTGCCCGTCAGGCCGGGCTGGAAGCAGCACAAAAAGCTTTGCATGATGTCGCGCCCGTGGGCGAAAAGGAACACTATTTAGCAAGCGCGGCCAGTCATGTCAGGCCATATTTGCCCGAAGCGCTTTTAATTTAATTAAGTATGTATACCCCAAAACACTTTTCTGCCCCTGGTGAAGAGGCGCTGCTAGATTTGATCCGGACGTATCCGTTTGCCACGCTGGTGACGACTGCGGCCAGTGGTTTAGAGGTGAATCATCTACCGCTGTATTTAGATGATAACGGCACCTTGAGTGGTCATGTGGCCCGCGCGAACCCGCTCTGGCAAGAAACGCATGGCCTCAACGAGGTCATGGCGATTTTTCATGGCCCGCATGCTTATGTCACCCCTGCGTGGTACCCCACCAAAGCCCAAACCGGCATGGTGGTGCCGACCTGGAATTATGTGGTGGTGCATGCGCGTGGCAAGCTGCGGGTGATAGAAGATGCCAACTGGTTACGCGCCCATTTGACTGCGCTGACGGCACAACAGGAAGCGGCGTTTGAACAACCGTGGCATCTTGAGGATGCGCCGGCCGGATTTATCGACAAGCTCATGCAGGCGGTAGTTGGTATTGAGATTGAGGTTACCGAACTCACTGGTAAATGGAAGTTGAGCCAGAACCAGTCGCCGGAGAATCAAGTCGGGGTGTTGCAGGGGTTAAGTGCGGGTGATGATGTGCATGGCCGCGAGATCGCTGAATTGGTCAAGGTTGTGAATCGCTTAACTGTTGAGTGACATGGCGTAGGGCTTGTGCCAGCCGAGACCACTCGTTAGCTGGCGGCAAGCCAAAACGCAAGGCTGACGGCGATTCAAAATAACGCGTCCAGATGCCTTCTTTCGCTAATGCTTGCTGTAACTCGCGGCTGGCAGGATGCAGTACATACTGAAATAAATCGGTACCGCCTGCAGGCTTGAGCTCATGCTGGTTTAGTACTTGTGCTAATTGCCTGGACTGTGCCGGCAGATGCCCGCGCATCAGCTGTTGCCAGTCATGGTCAGCCAGCGCCTGGCTGGCAATCATTTGGCTGGGGCCGGTGATGGTCCAAGGGCCGAGTAATGATTCCACTTGTGCCAGAGCTGTGGGTTCTCCCAGTAAGAAGCCCACCCTCAGGCCTGCCAGTCCAAAAAACTTGCCCAGTGAACGCAATACCCATAAACCTGTCTGCCCGGTATGGCTGGCGAGGCTGTGCTGCGGTGTGCTATCCATAAATGCCTCGTCTACCACCAACCAGCCGCCACGGGCTGCCAGTTGCGCATGCCAGCCTAATAATGTGTCAGGGGGATATACATGTCCGGTCGGGTTGTTAGGGTTGCACACCAGCAATACGTCGGACTGGTTTAGCGTGTCGCTATCAGGTGTTTGCTCAAAAAACTGTACCTGGTGCCCCGCGCGTTGCCAGGCATGTGCATGCTCCTGATACATGGTGTGCGGCATGGCGACGCGGCAAGGCGCGCGCAAGGTCGGCAATAGTTGCAACGCGGCCTGTGAGCCTGCGCAGGCTAACACATGCTGGCAACCATAATACTTGCGCGCGGCCGCATGCAGTGTGTCGGTGGCTGGTGGCAAGCGTTGAAACAGCGCGGGGGCCAATGCCGGAATCGGGTAGTGTTGCGGATTGATGCCGGTCGATACATCCAGCCAGTCCGTGAGTGGCCGGCCGTATTGCTGCGCGGCTTGCTGCAAATTACCGCCGTGCTCAAGCATAGGCGAACGCTCCAATCAATACAGCCACCATCAGCCAGCTCAGCATGCCATGACATACCAATTGCAACGCCCTGGGAATATCTTCAGCAATCGGTGTTGTGAGCGTGCCCAGTCGTGGGCGGTCATGCCATTCACCATGATAGCGAGCGCGTCCGCCCAATTGCACATTCAGCGCGCCCGCGCCTGCGGACATGACTGGGCCCGCGTTCGGACTATCCCATAACGGCGCCTGCGCGCTCCAGGACTGCCATGCGAGTGTTGTATGGCCAAGCAAAGCGTAAGTCATTGCCGTCAGACGGGCCGGAATATAGTTGAGTACATCATCCAGACGTGCGGCGGCCCAGCCAAAATAGAAATAACGGGGTGTGCGGTAGCCCCACATGGCATCCAGTGTGTTCACCAGACGGTAAGCCAGTGCGCCGGGGCCACCTGCGACAAAAAACCAGAACAGCGCGCCAAACACACTGTCGTTGCCGTTTTCCAGCACGGATTCAATGGTGGCGCTGACGGGTTCTATTGCTTCTACATCGCGGCTGACCATATATGAGGTGGCGCGCTGTGCCTGTTGAAACTGGCCCGCCTGTAAAGCGTGATAAACGGCCAGGCCATGCTGGCGTAGGCTGCGGTGGCCGATGGCGAAATACAGTAGGTAAAGGTGTAGTGATAATGCCAGCCAGAATGAAAGTTGCATGAGCAGAACGCTGCTCAGGACAATTGACAATACGGCCAGGCAGAGGCCCAACACGCCGCTGAGATATTGGCTGCGTTGTGCTTGTCTTGCTAAAGGGTTCAATCGTTTTTCAACTTGGGTGGCGAGCCAGCCGAATCCGACTAACGGGTGCCAGCGCCGGGGTTCGCCGAGCCAGAAATCAAGCAGCACAGCGCCACAGGCAAGCAGGGCGAGTGTGAGATAATCGGGGCATGGATAAACAGGCAGTGAAAACATTGATGGTTCAGGGCACCACATCGGATGCCGGTAAAAGTACGCTGGTGGCTGGATTGTGCCGTGTATTGTACCGCAGCGGGGTGGCGGTGGTGCCATTCAAACCGCAAAACATGGCGCTCAACGCCGCGGTGACTGAAGATGGCGGCGAGATCGGCCGCGCGCAGGCGGTGCAGGCGATGGCCTGCGGACTGCCGCCACATACCGATATGAATCCAGTGTTGCTCAAGCCCAATTCGGATACCGGTTGCCAGGTGATTATTCACGGCCAGGTGGTGGGCAACCAGGAGGCGAGTACTTACCACGACTACAAGAAAACCGCGATGCAGGCGGTATTGCAATCTTACCAGCGCTTGCAGCAGCAGTATGGCTGCATCGTGGTGGAGGGGGCGGGTAGCCCGGCCGAGATTAACCTGCGCGCCAACGATATTGCCAATATGGGCTTTGCCGAAGCGGTCGATTGCCCGGTGATCCTGGTGGCAGATATTGATAAAGGCGGCGTATTTGCACACCTGGTCGGCACATTGGCGCTATTGTCTGAGAGTGAGCAGGCCAGGGTGATTGGGTTTGTCATTAATAAATTCCGCGGCGATATCGCCTTGCTGCAACCGGGGCTGGATTGGCTGGAAGAACGCACCGGGAAGCCGGTGATAGGCGTGTTGCCTTATATGCATGACTTGCATCTGGAAGCTGAAGATGCGGTTGCAAAAAGCAATACTAAAAAAGCAGATGTTCAGTTGACGATTGTTGTGCCCATATTGCCGCATATCGCTAACCATACCGACTTTGATGCCTTGCGCCTGCACCCGCAAGTAGACCTCAAGTTTGTGCGTTTGAATGAGCCTGTGCCCGCGGCTGATTTAATTATCCTGCCTGGTAGCAAGAATGTACGCGGCGATCTGGCTGCGTTGCGTGAGCATGGCTGGGAAGCCGTCATTGCGCGGCATTTACGTTATGGCGGCAAAGTGCTGGGCATTTGCGGTGGCTTCCAGATGCTGGGCCAGGCTTTACATGATCCATTGGCGATTGAAGGCGAGGCGGGCAGTAGCGCTGGCCTGGGCTGGCTGGCCATGGAAACAACGTTGGAAACCCACAAGCAACTCAAGCAAGTTTCTGGCAAATTAGCTTTTGCCGAGGCGATGGTACAAGGCTATGAGATTCATATGGGGGTGAGCCGCGGCCCGGCCTTGCAGCATCCTGCACACCTGATCGACGGTATGGCAGAAGGCGCACGGTCAACAGATGGCCAGGTCGCAGGCAGTTATATTCACGGTTTGTTTGACCATCCACAAGCCTGCGCCGCCTGGTTGCAATGGGCGGGGGTGGCTGAACAAGTGGCTTACGATTACACGCAATTGCGCGAGCAGAGCCTGGAAAAACTGGCAGATAGTGTACAGCAGCACTTCAACTGGCTAGCGCTTGCGCCTTACTTGCCCCAAGGCTTTACGCCAGGTTAACCCGCAACCACCTTGATGGTTTGCTCAAACGCCTGAACCACTTGCCCGGCGCGGATTTTGGCGGTTTTTCTGCGCTCAATGGCACCATCTACCTTGATCAACCCTTCGGCGACCATAGACTTGCCCTGGCCGCCACTGTCGGCCACGCCTTCCAGTTTAAGCAAATCACATAGCGCGATATATTCGCCTTTGAGTTCAAATGTCGAGCTTGCCATACAGAATTCCTTTCTAAGTCAGCGAGTGCCTAAGGCTTGCCTTGAATGTCCAGCGGTAAATTCACTTCCAGCGTCAAAGAGGCATTCTGGCTTTCCCATAATTGTTCATTGAGCTGGTGATGCACAGTGACAAACAGGAAATTCAGCCCCGCTTTTTGTGGGTGGAAGCTAAACTCACCTTGTTCGTTGGCGTGAATGTTAGAGGCTCTCACATTGTCGAGATCGTATAGATCTTCAATCCTGTGCTTGATAAAGTGCTCGTTATCCGTCACCACAATAATACGCGCATTAGGCACTGGCTTACCATTTTCCAGCACACGGAAATTCAACTCTCCACCGAGTAACAAACCATTGGGTGACGCCAGCGGGATGATTTCCAGGCCTTTATTAAACGGCTTGGCTACATATTTTTGCTGACCTTTGAAAATATAGGTGTCGGCATAACTGTAATAATTCATGGTGGTAGGTTTGCCCGTCACACGCTTCATATCGGCAGCAAAATAAAGCTTTTTATCGGCAGTTTCCACCGCCTTGTATATTGGGCCGACCCTTTGCCCCGTGCTGATACGATAGGTGCCTTCTTCTTTTAATTCCGGTTCCAGATACACGGCCGCCTTGGTTTTGGCGATGGGTTTGATCGCTGCCGTCACGCCTTGTGGTGAGGTGATGGTAAAGTTCGGCGAGTCCATGGCAAAGTCAGCCTGGAACGGAAACTCGGTAAACGCAGATTCAATCGTCAGGCGATGATGTGTGACGTTGAACTGGTTGGGTTTTAAAAACGGCACATGTGCCTCGGCCGCCAAAGTGGTCACTAAAACGATCAGGGCTAGGAGAAACTTTTTCATACGGGTGCTTTCTTGTTATTTAAGCTTTAACGGCAAGCCTGCGGCAATGAAGCTGACTTGATTTGCGATGGCCGCTACATGCTGGTTCAAGCGGCCCTGCTCATCCTGGAACTGGCGGTTGATTTCTCCCAGCGGCACAATACCCATGCCGACCTCGTTGCTCACTAAAAATACGTGGGCTTGCAGTTGCGGCAAGGCGTTCAGCAAGGCTTGCTTTTCTGCCTGCCAGTCCAGCCGCTCTGGTTTATCGCAATCCGGGCAAATGCACTGTGCCAGCCATAAAGTCAGGCAATCCACAATCAGGCAAGTCTCTGGCGCATCGTTATCCAGCAGTGTCTGCCCGAGGTTGAATGGCGCTTCGACTAATCCCCAATACGGTGGACGGCGGGTTTTATGATGTTCCACGCGTTTTGCAAATTCGTCGTCATAGACTTGCGCGGTGGCAATATAGGTCACCGGACACTCAAGTGCCGAGGCCAGGCGCTCGGCATACGCGCTTTTACCGCTGCGTGCTCCGCCTAAAATCAGGTGTGTAGTCATGCGTGACTCCCTTGCTGTTGCCAGCGTTGAATGATGGTTTGCAGTTGCGCCAGGCCCTCGGTAAACAGCGCAGGCCCGGGCTGCAAGATATCGACCGACTTGATTTCGTACAGATGACCATGCTGGATGGCCGGGATGGCTTGCCAGCCTGGTCGTGCTTTTACTTTTTCCGGCTGGAATTTTTTGCCACACCAGGAGCCGATGATAATGTCCGGCTGTCTGGCCAGTACTTGTTCTGCGTTTACCTGCCGGTCTTTGGCACTATGGAACTGGCTGAGTTCGGGAAAGCAATCCTCGCCGCCCGCCGCCTCAATCAGCTCAGCCGCCCAGCGGATGCTGCACATCATGGGCTCGTCCCATTCTTCAAAGTATACTTTGGGTTTGCGTGGCCAACTGGACGCTTGTCGGCGTGCCGCGTCCAGTTGCGCCTGATAACTTTCTACCAGTTGCTTCGCTTTGTCACTTGCGCCGACTAAATCGCCGACGGTCAATATCATTTGCAGAGTCTCATCCAGGCTGCGCTGGTTAAACACATGCACCTGGCAACCGGCTTTAATCAGCGCAGCAGCAATGTCAGCCTGCAGGTTGGAGAAGCACAGTACCAGGTCAGGTTGCAGTGCCAGAATTTTCTCGATATTAGCGCTGGTGAAAGCGCTGATTTTTGGCTTCTCTTTGCGGGCAATGGCCGGGCGCGTGGTAAAGCCGGAAATACCGACAATGCGGTCTTGTTCACCCAGCAAATAAAGGACTTCCACTGTTTCCGTGGTCAGGCAGACAATACGTTGCGGCCAGCGCTTCATGGCTGAGTGTTGCCTTGTGGTTGCCAGCCATTTTCCATCAGCATATCGCTGAGTGGTTTTTCTGTGGCCCAGCCTTCTTCCACCAGCATGGGGGATTTGTAAAAGGCGTTCACATAACCCAGGCACAAAATCGCCACCGGTTTGGCGTCCGCAGGCATGCCCAGCAATCGTGCCAGTTTTTGCGGGTCAAACAGGCTGACCCAGCCCATGCCTATGCCTTCGGCACGCGCGGCCAGCCACAGGTTTTGAATGGCGCAACTGACTGAGGCCAGGTCCATCTCCGGCAGCGTACGGCGGCCAAAAATATATTTTTCCCGCTGGTCACACAAAGTGGCTACCAGTAGTTCGCCACAGTCCAGAATGCCTTCGACTTTAAGCCGCATAAACTCGGCCATGCGCGCCGTGTTTTCAACCTCGCCGATGGCTTGCGCTGTCTGCTTGCGTTCCTCGTCGACCAGTGCGTGAATGGCCTTGCGTAATGTGGTATCACTGATGCGGATAAAGCGCCACGGCTGCATCAGGCCCACACTGGGCGCGTGATGGGCGGCTTGCAACAGTTTTTGCAATAACTCGGGCGTGATCGGCGTTGGCAAAAAATGCCGCATATCGCGCCGCTCGGCAATCACTTTATAAATGGCCGCTTTGTCGGCATCCGGATAGGCGAAACTCATGACAGGAAAAACTGTGCCGCCAGGGACGGATTGGATGGGAAGTAAAAATGCAAAAAGCTGGCTGTGATGCTTTGGTGGCGGTAGACCGCTTCACCCGCACCGTATTTGCCTTCGCCTTGCGCAATCACCGGCAAGTCCGTTTCAAACTTGCCGTAGTGAAAAGTGTGTGCGCCTATGGTTGCTTCGCCATCGCTCGCCACCGGAAACGTTGCGTGTTGTGTGCCGAGGCCTTGCAGTTTGGGTTGAATTTCGCTGTGACCCGGCAGTAAACCAAACACGGGTTGATCATTCAAGCGTTCGCCCAGTGCGAGCATGCCACCACATTCTGCCAGGATGGGTTTTCCTGCCGCGGCGGTTGCATGCAAGCTTTCGCGCATGCTGTGGTTGTGTTGCAGTTGTTCCAGATGCAATTCCGGGTAACCGCCAGGTAGCCAGTAGGCATCTGCCACAGGCAATTGAGCATCGTGCAATGGCGAAAAAAACCTGATATTGGCCCCCAGCGCTTGCAGTAAATCAAGGTTGGCCTGGTAGGTGAAACAGAAAGCCGCATCTTTGGCCACGGCAATCGTTTTTCCTTTTAGCAATGGCGTGATAGCTTGCTGTTCTGGTGCCGCAAAATGCACTGCCGGAGGCAATGGCATATCTTGTCCCAGTAGTTGCGCAGCGGCTTCTATGCGCTGGTCAATATCCGTGATTTCCTGTGCCAGGTGCAAGCCCAGATGACGCTCTGGCAAACTCAGTTGCGCGTCGTATTTCATGGCGCCCAGCCAGGGGATATCCGCTGGCAATGCTTCTTTAATCATCTTGGCATGGCCGTCGCTGCCGACCTGGTTGGCAATGACGCCCGCGCGCTGCAGCGCAGGCCGGAAGCTGTATAGTCCATAGGCGATCGCGGCAGCGGTTTGTGCCATAGCTTTGGCATTGAGCACCAGTGCGACCGGGATACCAAAGCGCTCGGCAATATCGGCGCATGAGGGTTTACCATCATACAAGCCCATCACGCCTTCGAGCAAAATCACGTCATTGTCTTGTGCCGCCTGATACAGCAAACGCTGCGCATCCGCTTCACCACACATGCCGAGATCGAGGTTGTACACCGGTTTGCCGGTGGCGGCTTCGAGTATCATGCCATCGATAAAATCCGGGCCACATTTGAATGCTTGCACGCACAGGCCACGATTGCGGTAAATGCGCGCCAATGCGGCCGTGGTCAGTGTCTTGCCTTGCCCCGACGCCGGGGCCGCCATCAGCATGGCATGGCAGCTTGCTGCTGGGGATTGCATTACAGGTCTATCCCGGCCTGGGCTTTGATGCCTGCGCGCCAGGCATGCTTGACGTCCATGAGTTCCGATACCGTATCGGCAGCATTTCTCAGGGCTTCAGACGCACCGCGACCAGTGATCACCACATGCTGCATGGGTGGGCGTTTGGCGATGGCATCCAGCACCATTTGTTCATCCAGGTAACTGTATTTGAAGGTGTAAGTGAGTTCATCCAGCACAACGAGATTGATCGCTGGGTCTTGCAGCATCTGCGCCACAATCTGCCAGCCGCGCATCGCGGTTTCAGTGTCGCGCTGGCGGTCTTGGGTGTTCCAGGTGAATCCTTCGCCCAGTACATGCCAGGTGACAGCAGGATGCTGGCTGAAAAAGGCTTCTTCACCGGTATCTGAGCGACCTTTGATAAATTGGGCGACGCCGACACGCATGCCGTGGCCCAGTGACCTGGCAACCATGCCAAAGGCGGAAGAGCTTTTGCCTTTGCCGTTGCCGGTGAGGATGAGAAGCAGGCCTTTTTCCTGATCGGCCTGCTCGATTTTTTCATCAATGACCGCTTTTTTGCGGATCATGCGCGCCTTGTGGCGGCTGTCGCGGTCGTTGGTTTCCATGATGGTGCGTAAACTTAAGCGTTTTCGCGGACAGAGCGCTTGGCCAGGCCAAACACCACGTGTGCAATCAGTGCCACCACCACCCAGAACGCAATCGCTTCCAGCTGTTTGGGGAAGTATTTGACCAGGCGTGGCACAAATTCAACCAGGGTTGGATCTGGGTAACGACCACCAAAGAAGTAGAAGCCACCGCTGGAGAACAATTCAGCAACAGCTGAAGCCACTACCACCACGCCTGTCAGCTTGAATAAGCTGCTCAGTGCCCAGGTGGTATTGCTGGCTGTCCAGCGGCCTGCCAGCCACATGGTACCGTAAGCCGGTAATAAGAACCCGTAAGCAGGTGTGACGCAAAAATTGCTGACGCCGCCCCAGGTAACTGCCGCCATATCCAGGCCAGCACACAGCGCCAGCAGCGCCACAAATACGATGGTTGAACGCAGGTAATAACCAGCAATAAAAAACGCAGCGTAAGAAGCGCTAGGCAAAAAGTCGATCGAAGCAAAGTGATGACCGCGTGTCACGATGACCATCAGTGCAATGACAAATGCAATTGCCAGCGATTGAGTTGAAATTTTACTTGGCATGCCAACGACTCCAAAAAATAAGATTAATCACAAGGGGTGAATTTTAGCCCAATTCCATAAGGCTTGGGCAAAATCCACCCTTCACAGAGTTACTTCATATCGTAATTCAGGCTAATAAACACGTTGGCGCCCATGGTGTTGTAGTCAGGTGCGTTGGGTGAGAATGCGCTTTTGGTTGTTGCCAATGCGTAATCTTTATCCAAAATGTTGTTGGCACGTGCCAATAGTTTCCAGTGATTACTCAATTGATAACCTAGTGATGCATTGATCAACGCGTAACCGCCCAGCTTGAAGTTGTTATCTGGATCGTTGTATCGTTGCGAGGCAGCTGAAACTTCAGTGCCAACATCCCAGTCACCAGACTTGTATTGCAGTTGCAGATTGCCATAGCGCTGACTTCTTCTTACAAGTAAATTGTCTGTATCGTCGTTACGTGGGGACTGGATGGTCACGTTTCCTGTCAGGTGCCACTGAGGGTTGAGCATGATGCTGCTTTCAGCCGTGACCCCCTGGATTTCTACCTTGCCTGCATTGGTTGGGCAGAACCCTGCAAAGCTACAGCCAGATGTCGCAGGGCCTGCATTCTGGATAAGATCCCTAATATGGTTTTCAAACACTGTCAGCTTGGCTTGAATCGTTGCGGTTTGATAACGCAGACTAGCTTCAACGTTATCCGACTTTTCTGGTTTCAGTGCAGGGTCGCCAAAGCTAGGGAAATATAGTTGGTTAAACGTTGGCGCCCTGAACGCTGAACCATATTGTGCGGTCACCTGCCATTCGGGAGTGATTGCGTAGCCATAACCAACACCGCCTGTCACGTAGTTACCATATTGCGTGTTGTGGTCTTCCCGGGCGGAAAGCTGAATACTATGGGCTTCGTGATTGCCAACAAACCCCAGCATGAAGCTGTCATCGTTACGCGTTTTGTCTATGCTTGGGTTGCCATTGGAAAATGTAAGGACATCTTGTTCCAGTCTGTCGTAGGCAAAGGTCAGTGTGCCAAACGACAGTGTGTAATCATGCTGCCAGGTGATTTGCGTCTGCTCTGAGTCGAATTTGCTACGGCTGCTTGCACTGTTTACGCTGTATGAGCGTTCACGGCCAATTCCATATTTTAAAGTGCTATGCCAGTGCTCAGTCAGTTGGTTTTTTAGTGTTGCGCCATAGGCTTGCTGATTGGTCGTGGAGTAGTTGCTGTAGGCATTATCAAAATGGTTGAGTCCGTCAGACTCCATAAAACGTAAGCCGAGGCTATGGCCTTGGGCGAACTCAAGGTCTGCATAAGCTGAACCACTCAAGTTGCGGTAACCGTCACGATCGCGGTCAATAGTGGCTGTTGGATGTTTTTTAGCAGAAATTCCCCGGGTGTCATAACTACTCATTTGGGCGCCGAATTGCAGTGCCTGATAGCGACTGTCAAATCCTGCACTTCCTGTATAAGTGTCGTAACTGCCTGCGCCTACACTACCGTAAAAGAGGGTTTTGTCTGTTTTGGCGCGACGTGTGAAAATTTGAATGACACCACCAATGGCATCTGCGCCATATAGGCTTGAAGCTGGGCCACGCAGAATCTCGATTCTGTCTATTAAAGCCAATGGTAAGTTCTCAAAAGCGGTGGTGCCTAAGGTGGCTGAGTTGATACGCAAACCATCTACAAGTACAACGACTTGTTCTGCATTTGTACCGCGTACAAAAAGACTGCTGGCCGTCCCCATGCCGCCATTAGTTGCAATTTGCAGGCCTGGTTGTAATCTCAGCAGGTCGGGCAGTGAGCTGCCTTTCATTCTGTCGATTTCTTCGCGGGTCACGACAGTGATATCACCAGTCGCTGTTTTGGTTGAAACCGGGATCCTGGCTGCGGTCACGCTAACCTCGTCCAGCGCGAGTGCGGCGTGATTAGATGTATTTTCTGAAAAAACTTCTTGAGCCAGGGTTATGGCAGGAGAAAGGGCGATGAGACCTAAAATGATTTTTTTATTCATATCTGTTTCCGATAATGCATACGACCCCGTATGCAGAATATTTAAGAGTGGAAACCTGAGATGTGCGTTGACTAAAAGCAGATAGAGGCATTCATTCCGAATGCCAATTTTGAGAGTCACCGTCACCCCGCGGTATTTCCATACGTTTGGTTGCGAGGCCGGTCTCCGGGCTTGCAAGTTTTGATCTATCGCCTTCCCGAGTTTGAACTCAGTGGCATATGGATAGACCCGCACTTGCTTACCGTTGCGGGGGCAGCACAGGAGTTGTGAATGTAGGTTCACGCACCTGTTTCCCAGTTTCACCTTAGCCTGTAGAAATACAGCAAAGGCACCTGACAACTGGGCGTCATTCTAGTCTAAAGCGTGCTTTTTTGCCAGTCGACCTGTATTCGGCAGGTGTGCTCAAATTGTTAATTTACTTTGAAAAAATGCGCTTAGCTATTGACCACACTCATTTTTTTAAAAGATAATGGGCTGATGGATGCCGATTTAAAAAGTCTTGAAGAGCGTGTGACGAAGCTGATTGCTTTGTGCGGACAGCTGCGTGACGAAAATGTGGAGTTGCGTCAGGAGGTCACACGGCTGCATCAGGAGTCTCAATCGTTGAAGCTGAATATGACGCAAGCCAGCGTTCAGTTAGAGCGATTATTGTCGGCATTGCCTGAGGAAGGTCGTTAATCATGGCAAGTAATCCGATTGATATCGAAATCATGGGCCGCGCGATGAGCGTGACCTGTACTGATGAAGAGCGCGACAGTTTGCTGCAGGCCGTGGGTTACCTGGATGGTAAAATGCGCGAAATTCGTGATGTTGGCAAAATGGTCAGCGTTGAGCGGATTGCTATTATGGCGGCACTCAATATTACGCATGAGTTGTTGAATACGCGTAGCGGCGGTGTGGATGTGGGAGACGTAAAAAAACGTATTTCTACCATGCAGCAGCAAATAGATGATGTATTATCCGGCCAGCACAAATTGTTGTAATCCGCTTCATTTCACAAAATTTTCATCGTCATTTTTTTGAAATGGCGTATCATAAAAACGGTGTGCTAAGGCGTTGCCTGAGTCTAAAATTCCTTGAACTAGTCTTTGTTATAGGTTTCGGCTCATCAGGTGCTGTGAGATCGCACTAAGTTGGGTGGTTTTTTAAAACCCCCTTGGCGTGCGAACCTAATGTACCTTAGGCTGTTACCACCTGAACTTTCTTGGTTCAGGATGCACGGCTCAGGTAACCCCTTAGCACATCATTCCCCACCCCTTTCACATTGCTTATACAACGCTCTCCCCATGGTGATGCTTGCAGATAGTTGCTGCATGAAATATTTCTATTGCAATCTTTATTTGATTGGTCAAGAATCTAGTTGTTTCATATAAATTAACAATTAGATTCAGGGAGGAAGTCATGCGCAAGCTATTTTTCTGGTTTTTTGCATTGGTATTGTTTTCCCCGCAGGTGTTTGCTTATACCGGCATCACTGCGATTGGCGATAGTCTTTTTGATGGTGGCAATGAAGATACGGCAGTGGTCAGCTATTACAAGCTGTTTGGAGCGGGCCTGACGGATGCGCCGTATAGCAATTACCGTTTTACCAACGGCCCAACAGCGGTTGAGTATCTGGCCACCGGGCTCGGATTGAATGCACCAGCCAGTTTCCAGAATTTTGCGGTTGGCGGTGCAACCACAGAGGATATGCTCACGTTTATGACGAGCTACCTGGGTAGCTTGCCATCGGTTGATGCAGGACATTTGTACGTGCTGGATGGTGGCGGTAACGGCATTGAAACCTTCTCGGCGCACGATTCTGCGCAAAACATGGTTGATATGGTGGCATTGTTGCATAGCAAAGGCGCGACCGATTTTCTCGTGCTGGGCTTGCCTGCTGTGGTGGACGCACCGCGTTTTAATGGAGCCTCTGCTGGGGTGGTTCAGTTTTTGGAGGATTACACCAGGGACTATAACGATTATCTGGTCGCGGGACTTTCAGCATTAGGTCTGCCGAGCTCTGCCCGTGTGACTTATTTTGATACCAAAACTGAGTTGGAAAACGGCATGGCTTTGGCTGTGAGTAACGGGTTCACGAATTTAACGGATGCTTGTTATGACGGCGCCGCTGTTTGTGCTGATCCTGATAAGTATCTTTTTTGGGATGATTTGCATATGACAACCGTCGTCCACGAGTATCTGGGGCAGCGTATGTTATCTGCGATTACGCCTGTACCAGAGCCTGCGCAAGCTGGATTGCTTTTCGCTGGCTTGATGTTGGTGTTTGCGCGTCGCAGCCAGCGCCCAGCTATTTAACCGCCTGGCGGCAAACACATGTTTGGCTGACCTGCTTATCGCAACGCGTGATACATCAGGTCGGCCAAACTGACCACTTCCAGGCAACTTTCATCGCAGGACTCCAGAATCACCGGCGGCGCATAGCCAGCTTCACTGGCGTCTAACCAGCGCCTTGCACACAAACACCAGCGATCGCCTGCTTTCAGGCCGGGAAACCCATACTCTGGCATGGGCGTCGATAAATCATTACCTTGTGCCTGTGAGAATGCCAGAAATTCATCGGTCATTTCTGCACATACGGTATGCCTGCCGAGGTCTTCGGGATGGAATCCGCAACAACCATCACGCACAAAGCCGGTGATTGGGCGCATGCTGCAGGGAATGAGTAGGGTGCCAAGAACGTTTTTTGCCATGATTGTCAGCTGTACTGTAACTTGGTTTATGATACTGACATTTGTTGGACATAAGAAGGTTTTCAGGCATGGCGCGTTACTGGTTGATGAAATCCGAGCCCTCGGACGTTTCTATTGATGATTTGGCAGGGTTCCCGAACCAGACGGTGGATTGGTATGGGGTACGCAATTATCAGGCGCGTAATTTTATGCGTGACCAGATGAAGTTGGGGGATGGCGTGCTGTTTTACCATTCCAATTGCGAGACGCCCGGCATTGTCGGCCTCTGTGAAGTCAGCCAGTTGGCTTACCCGGATAAGTTCCAGTTTGTTGAAGGCCATAAATACTTTGATCCAAAATCCACGCCGGAAAATCCGCGCTGGGTGAATGTGGATGTCAAACTGGTACGTAAAACGCGGTTGCTGAGTTTGAAGGAAATGCGCGAAGCGCCAGAACTGGCCAATATGCGTACTTTGCAAAAAGGGAACCGCTTGTCGATTACACCTGTCGATCCCAAGGAGTGGGCGTATATTTCGGCATTGCTGGCAAAGTAATGGCTGGCTTGATCAGGGCGACCACCTAATTCCAGGCGCATTATTCACATAGAATAGTTTATGAACAGACAGCGAAAAAATGCCGTGTTGTATATTCTGGTCGCCGGGTTCCTGATTGCTTTTGTCGGCGTATTGCTGTTTGTGTGGATTTATTTTTCCAGCATGCGTGAGATGCACCAAACCACACGCAAGCTCTATGAACAGCCGTTTGCTGTGGCCAACGCGGCACTCGCATTAGAGGCCGATCTCTACCAGATTCGCAGCAGTTTGCTGTATGCCACTTTGATTGAGGCTGATCGTAAGCAACTGGCAACCACAGTGGATTTTATTGCGGCGCGCGAGCAGCTGGCGCAGCAAAAAATTGCAATCATTGCCCGCAGTTATTCTGGCGACCAGCAGCAAGTGACACAACTCAAACAGAAACTGGCATTGCTGAATCAGGTGCGTGACCAGATTTTGCACGCACTGGAGGCTACACGCTATGCGGATGCCAATCGCCTGATAGAAACGCAGTGGACCGAACGCTTTAACGAGGTGGCAAGCCTGAATGAGGCGGTGCTTAAAAATGCCAATCAACGTGCTACCCAATATGTGAATGAAAGCCAGCAGCGGCTGGAAAAGCACACGACACACGGCTTAACTTATGCCGCACTACTGCTCAGCTTGTTTCTGGTCGTTGGTGTTTTCGTTGCCTGGCGTATCTACCAGCTGCATATTGAAGCAGACAAGTTTGCTTTTACCGACTTTTTAACTGGTATTGCCAATCGCCGGCATTTTATTCACGAGCTCGAGTCCGAAGTGCGGCGCAGTCAGCGTTATGGCTCGGCGTTTGCGTTTGCCATGGTTGATATTGATCACTTTAAGAAAATCAACGATCAATATGGGCATCACGCCGGTGACCTGATCTTGCAGAATTTTTGTCTGCGTTGCGTCAGTGCCTTGCGCACCAGTGATATGGTCGGTCGATTGGGTGGTGAGGAGTTCGGCATCTTAATGCCGATGACGGATCTGCACGAGGCCGCGCGCGTGATTGAGCGTTTGCGCTCCGAAATAGACCACAGCGTCATGAGTGATCATGGCGAGCAAATTCACTACACGGCGTCATTCGGGTTGGTGTCTACCTCGCAACTCAGCGAACAGCAGGGCTTGGCACATTTGATGAAAATGGCGGATGCTGCCCTGTATGCAGCCAAGCAGCAAGGCCGCAACCGCGTCTTTATCGCCAACCACTAATTTTTGGCTCTATCCGTAGCGCGTAGTCAGTGCCAAGTACGACTTCTCTTTAGCTGTTTTCTTCCGATTTTTATTCAAAATGCCAGTTTATTGTGCGTGCATTCTTATGGCGCACTTCTTTGGTGCAATGGCATATTGCCGTCTGCTCATAGCCGTGCTTATTGAATCTTGTTTTTGGGGTGCGAGTAAAAGTAATTTTTATTATAAATATTTGATTATTAATGTAATTTTTTAGTTATGTGCTTTGCCTGAGTGCAGTCTCTGTGTGCTAAAACCAGCGTGTATGTGGGTTGGAATACGTCTTGCTAAAACAAGCTTAACAGGCTTTCCAACGTATCACCGGCAACCGGGTAACACCACCCACCTGCTGTCACAGATTGGAGCACGACATGACGAAGTTACTGATCGGATTATTGTTAGGATGCATGAGCGCATCACTCATGGCAGAGCCAGCAGAAGCGCTGGTGCACGATTTAAATAGTCGCGTGTTGCGTGTGCAAGTCGGCTTGAAAAACGGTCAATATGGCTTGGGTTCTGGTGTGGTCGTGGCTGAAAACCAGGTTGTGACTAACTGCCATGTGGTCGCCAATGCCAGCAGTATCAGCGTGGTCAGCGGCGGAGCAGCCTATCACGCGGTCGGCGTGAAACCTGATTGGGAACATGATGTGTGCATGTTGCAAATGGAAGATTTGCCATTGTCACCAGTGACCATGAAATCCAGCCGTGAACTCAAATATGAACAACCGGTATTCACCATCGGTTATCCCAGTTTTGTCGCTGCGCCAGTCAGCACCAGCGGTGTGGTCAAAGGCTTGTTTACCATGGATGACTCGGTCATTGTGCGTGCCACCAGCAGCTTTAGGCAAGGTGCCAGCGGTGGCGGCCTGTTTGATGACAGCGGTGCATTGGTCGGCTTGATTACCCTGAAGAGCCCTGGTAAAGACGCTTATTACTACTACATGTCGGTGGACTGGGTGAAAGCCCTGATCAGCAAACCGGCAGGCCCGATTGTGGTGAAAAGTGAATTGCCTTTCTGGGGTAAGCCCTCTGCTGAATGGCCATATTTTATGAAGGTGGTGTTTCCATACCTGCATAAAGACTGGGCAGGTTTGAAAGTGATTGCCGAACAATGGACGACAAAGGAGCCAAGCAATACGGAAGCCTGGTTTTACCTGGCTGCGGCAGAGTATGAAACCAAAGACTTGACGCTGGCGGAACAGCATCTGCATCGTGTGGTGAGCATGAATGATCAACATAGCCAGGCTTTTTATTACCTGGGCATGATTGCTGAAGCGAGTGGCAAACATGGTGAAGCGATGGCCAGTGTCGATACGTTAAAACAACTGGATGCAGAAGCGGCTGAAGCGTTGACGGTGGCAATGAAAAGTTTGCCTTAAGATCAGGCAACATCAGACACAAACAAGAAAGCGCCCAATCGGGCGCTTTCTTTATTTAAATCGGGTTTGCAATCGCTTATGCTACTGCCATGTCCAGTTCTTCCACATGGTAGTAATGTTCATCATCCCACAGGGTGAAATCTTGTGCGGTATAAATCGCTTCCTGAAAATGATGAAAGGTTGCGATGCAATGGTTCTCTTCGTCCATCACTTGATACATTGTCATACGAGCCACCTTTCCTAGTCTGGTTGTCTGCTTATTGCCGTGATGACATCATGGCACAGGTGTATGACACTGATTTTGCAGAGCAGAAAGGTGTAATCGGGTCAGTTTGAGAGATGACGTTTTGATGCCTGCAGACGGTTTATTTGCGTGTGATTTAGCCCGCTGTTTCGCGCTTGGCCGCCGCCGCTTTTTTGTAAAATGCCTGGGTTGGCGTATAATTCGCAACTTCTGAGGAACGCTGCGAGAGTCATCTGACTCCCAGGCTCAGAGCATTTGCTGCAAAGCATCTCAACGGCGTTCACTTTTCACTGTGCGAGCACGGAAAAAAGGTGAACAAACGTTTCCACCGGTTCTTAGAACTTTCCCTGCTCAGTTTTCATCTTTTTAAGGATTTGAAACATGAATACTGTAGCTGACATCAAAGATTACATCGTTGCTGATATGTCGCTGGCTGCCTGGGGTCGCAAGGAAATTGCGATTGCCGAAACTGAAATGCCGGGCTTGATGGCGATTCGCGAAGAATACGCGGCTCAACAACCACTGAAGGGCGCACGTATTACCGGCTCTTTGCATATGACCATCCAGACCGCAGTGTTGATTGAAACGCTGAAAGACCTGGGCGCCGATGTGCGCTGGGCGTCCTGTAATATTTTCTCTACACAAGACCACGCCGCTGCGGCGATTGCTGCGACTGGCACTGCCGTATTTGCCGTCAAGGGCGAAACACTGGAAGAGTATTGGGATTACACCCACCGCATTTTTGAATGGGCGGATGGTGGCTACTCCAACATGATTCTGGATGATGGCGGCGATGCAACCTTGTTGCTGCATTTGGGTAGCCGTGCCGAGAAAGACTTGTCTGTGGTGGCGAATCCAACGTCTGAAGAAGAAATTTGCCTGTTTAATGCGATTAAAGCCAAGTTGAAAACAGACCCAAACTGGTATTCAGTGCGTTTGGCCGCTATCAAAGGCGTGACCGAAGAAACCACCACCGGCGTGCATAGACTGTATCAAATGCATAAAGAGGGCAAACTGGCGTTTCCGGCGATTAACGTTAACGATTCTGTGACCAAGTCCAAGTTTGACAACCTGTATGGTTGCCGTGAATCATTGGTTGACGGTATCAAGCGCGCGACTGATGTCATGATCGCCGGCAAAATTGCCGTAGTAGCTGGATACGGTGATGTGGGTAAAGGTTCGGCACAAGCCATGCGTGCCTTGTCTGCACAAGTATGGGTGACTGAAATTGACCCGATTTGCGCGCTGCAAGCGGCGATGGAAGGCTACCGCGTAGTGACCATGGATTACGCCGCAGAACATGCGGATATTTTCGTCACCGCGACCGGTAACTACCATGTGATTACCCACGACCATATGGCCAAAATGAAAGATCAGGCCATCGTCTGTAACATTGGCCACTTCGACAACGAAATCGACGTTGCCGGTATTGAAAAATACCAGTGGGAAGAGATCAAACCACAAGTGGATCACGTGATTTTCCCGGATGGTAAACGCATCATCCTGTTGGCCAAAGGTCGCCTGGTGAACCTGGGTTGTGGTACTGGCCATCCGAGCTATGTAATGAGTTCCAGCTTTGCTAACCAGACCATTGCGCAAATTGAGTTGTTTACGCAAACAGGGAAGTATCCGGTTGGCGTGTACACCTTGCCCAAGCACCTGGATGAAAAAGTGGCTATCTTGCAGTTGAAAAAACTCAACGCGCAATTGACCACACTGACAGACGCGCAAGCGGCCTATATCGGTGTGAGCAAAAGTGGCCCATACAAGCCAGACCATTATCGTTACTAAGTTGCACTAGAGTATCGGCCGATTCACCCGAGTCTGCGTCAGATGTACTGGCGCGGGTTTGGGTGTACACTCTCCCCATGTTAATCAGGGGGAGTCAGCATGTTGAAACTGTTGGTCGTGTGGGTGTTAAATGCGTTGGCACTGATGGCAGTCGCGTATCTGGTACCGGGCATTCATGTCGCGAACTTTACGGCTGCTTTGCTGGCGGCGGTGGTGATTGGTTTTGCCAATGTGCTGGTGAAACCGATATTGGTCATTCTAACGTTGCCGATCACCTTGCTGACGCTGGGGCTGTTTTTATTGGTGATTAATGGCTTGCTGTTCTGGTTTGTCGGCCATTTATTGCAAGGCTTCTCGGTCAATAGTGTGCTGACAGGCGTGATTGGTGCGCTGGTGTATAGCGTGATTGCATGGATATTGAGCGCGATTGTGCTAAATGAAAAAGACTAAGCCAATCGTGCATCATAAATAAAAGATTAAACAAGTGAATCATAAAACCTCTTACAGTTTTGAGTTCTTTCCGCCTAAAACAGCGGAAGGTATGGCGAATCTGCGCAATGTGCGCGATGAGTTGGCCGCATTTTCACCTGAGTTTTTCTCAGTGACCTTTGGTGCCGGTGGCTCGACGCGTGACCGTACCATGGATAGCGTGCTCGAAATCCAGGCCGCAGGCCATGGTGCAGCACCGCATATTTCCTGTATTTCTTCGAGTAAAGAAGAAATCCGCGAGTTGCTGCAAGCTTATCAAGCCAAAGGCATCAAGCGTTTGGTCACCTTGCGCGGTGATATTCCTTCAGGTGAGGTGAGCGCAGGGGATTTTAAGTACGCCAATGAGTTGGTGAGCTTTATCCGCGCCGAAACCGGTGACTGGTTTCACCTCGAAGTGGCGGCGTATCCTGAATTTCACCCCGAAGCAGGGTCTGCGCAAAAAGACCTGGAAAACTTCAAGCGTAAAATTGATGCAGGTGCGGACTCAGCCATCACACAGTATTTTTATAATGTGGATGCGTATTTCCGCTTTGTCGAGGCCGCGCAAAAAATGGGTGTGACGGCGCCGATTATTCCCGGCATCATGCCTATCTATAATTACACGCAGCTGGCACGTTTTTCTAATGTGTGCGGTGCCGAGATCCCGCGCTGGTTGCGCCTGCGTTTAGAGGCTTATGGCGACGACCTGGCGTCGTTGCGGGCGTTTGGCGCGGATGTGGTGACGGATATTTGTGCCAGGCTGATTGCGTCTGGCGTGGATAAAATGCATTTTTATACGCTGAACCAGGCCGCTATTATTGGTCAGATTATTCGCCAACTGTAGCTGGCAGAAAACAAAAAAGCGCGGCCTGTTCGGTCGCGCTTTTTTACGTGCTCAGGGTTACTGTAGTGAAAGACCTTGTGGGTTAAACAAGGCGTCTTCTACAAACAGGTAGTCCTGTTTACGTGTTTCATCCCACAACACCATCATGGTGATCCAGCGGATATCTTCCATGCTCAGTGTTTCCTGCGGTAACACCATGGCACGGTCCACAATCAAGTCGCGTTCGTAGGCCGTGATGATGTCACTGCGTTGTAGCAGCGTCAGAAAGTTTAAGCTTTCGTCATTGATTTTGCTGCGCTCCATCTCGCAAAAAATACGAATGGCCGCCGGGTCGTGCAGATACAGTGGTTGCTGTACCGAGCGGCGCAGGTCTTTGACCCAGTCTACCGCGTGTAAAATGTCCTGATGGTTAAATCCTGCCTGGGATAACTCGTAAGCCATGATGGTTTCGTCGGTTTCTTTCAACTCAAGCGCATCATGTTTATCCCAGTAATTTTGATAAATAAATATCAATACTTCCAACATGTATATAGTCTCCTCAAACACGCTGTTGCATAGACAGCGCTGTTGGGGTGAGCCTGAGTCCGTCTTTAGGCGAGTCGCTGGAACTGACCGCTGGCGAGATGGCTGACCACACCTTCTAATTCAAGTAGTGTTAGCATGGTGGAAACTTGTTCTGGCGTCAAGCCTGAGCGGGCTGAGATCTGCTCTGCAAACAGGGGGTCGAATCCCATGCAAACCAATACTGGGCTTGCTTCGGCAGGTAAATTAGTCCACTCGGGCGATGGCCCATTCGGGCTAATCGCCAAAGCCGTGTTTGGCAGGCGGATATGGCGTAATTCACTCAATATGTCGTCGGTCGATTCGACCAGTTTGGCGCCTTGCTTGATCAGGGCGTGGCACCCTTTGGCCACCGGCGAGTGAATTGAGCCTGGAATGGCGAATACTTCACGCCCTTGCTCGATGGCTTGTTTGGCCGTAATCAACGAACCACTGTCAATATTGGCCTCTACCACCAGGCAACCTTCAGATAAGCCGCTGATAATGCGGTTACGCCGTGGGAAGTTATGCGTGAGCGATGGCGTGCCCAGCGGGTATTCAGAGAGGATCAGCCCATATTGCACGATCTGATGCGCCAGCGCCTTGTGTCTGGCCGGGTAAACAATGTCTAGCCCGGTGCCGACCACGGCAATGGTCGCACCATCTGCTTTCAGTGCGCCGCGATGGGCGGCACCATCAATCCCCAGTGCCAGTCCGCTGACTACGGCGAATCCGGCGCGGCATAAGCTTTCGGCAAAATTCTCGGCAGTCGCTTCACCTTGCGGTGTGGCATGGCGGCTACCAACAATGGCGAGGCCCGGTCTTTTAAGGGTTTGCAGGTTGCCTTTGGCATATAAAACCGGCGGTGGCTGGTCTGTGTCCAGCAGCCGTTGCGGATAATAAGGATCGCCCAGGGTGATCAGGTGGTTATCGGTTTGATCCAGCCAGGCCAGCGTGTGCGCAATGTGCGGATCATCCATCGCTCGCTGGATACCATCGGCGACCTCTTTGCTGACCAGGTCGCGCAGTGCTGAATAAGGCGCTGCCAGAATGGCTTCAGGCGTTTTGAAACTAAGCAGTAACTGGCAGTAAGTGACGCTGCCCAGCCCGTTTACCAGGCTGAGCGCAATCCAGGGGGCGGTGTGTTCAGTTGTGATCGTCACTGTAGCGCTTGTGTATCATGGGGTGCTGACCACATCTTCGGCATGAATCGGTTGAGAGGCTTGCATCACCAAGGCATAAGACAGTTTTGGGAAGGTTTTGAACACCATGACCAGGCCGACCGGCTCATCAGGCAGCTGGATAGTCACAGGTTTTTTCGGATCTGATTCCGGGTCCACCATGCTGGCGCCTTTACGTAGCACGGATAGCACATGACCGCGCTCTACGCCTTGCTCTTCACCGCGGTTAAGCACGACGACGCGGCCATAACCGGTTTCGTTAATACCTTCACTCACGCGCGCAATCTGGCCTTGAATCGGCATGTCTGGTGCATGGGGAATATAGGCCGGATTGAGTTCATCTTCCATCGCAATCAGTTTGTCTTTGACGGCAATTTCCTCTTTGGCCTGAGTCACCGTTAACGTAGCTGGCTGGCCTGAACGCAGTAATTTTGCTTCGCCCAGATAGTGTGCCTCATTGCCGAGGATTTCACCATTTTCAGGATTCTTGACCGGCTCCCCCTCGCGGTAAATCGCCCACACCGATCTGGCCGATTCCGGTAAGCCCTGCACATAAATATGGGTGCCAGGACTCAGGATTTCACGCTCTTCCTGCGCAGCAATAATTCGCGGCGCGGCTTTCAGCTCCTCTGGCGAGATCAGCATGGGTTTGGTCAGGAATGGCAGGATGGTGTTCGGCTGGATCGCTGGAATCGCATCGCCTTTAATGGGGGTGACGATGACACCGGGTTCCAGTGTCACTGATTCACGTACCAGTTTTAACACCGGTTTGCCGCTGCTGGTGTCGAGTACAATCACGTCGCCGGGGTAAATCCAGTGCGGGTTTTTGATGTGTTCACGGTTAAGTTGCCAGATTTGTGGCCATTGCCAGGGGTTCTTGAGGAACTTGGCTGAAATGTCCCACAGGGTGTCGCCTTTGGCCACGACATGGCGATCGGGATGTTGCGGGCGCAAAGGAATTTCTTCAGCACGCACCAACAAGCTGCTACAAGCCAGCGCAAGCAAGGTTATAATTTGAACAATTTTGGTCATGTGGCGTCTCTGTAATATGCAGCACAAAAGGATGGGCAGCACCAACGGTGCGCAGCATCTGCGCAATGTCGACCAATCTAGCATGGGTTTAAAGTTCTTATCAAGGTGAAAAAGCGGGCGTTTTACCCCGTTTTTCCACAAACTATTGAATGGAAAGATTTGTAGAGCATGGCACTACTTCCGATTTTGCAATATCCTGACCCGCGCTTGCACACCGTGGCCAAGCCGGTGCAAGTGTTTGATGCCGCGTTGCAGCAACTGGTAAGCGATATGGCCGAGACGATGTATGATGCGCCCGGCATAGGTTTGGCTGCGACACAGGTTGATCAACACATTCAATTGATTGTGATTGATTTAAGCAAAGACAAAGATGATTTGCTGGTGCTGATTAATCCGAAAATCATTGCCCAGTCTGGCAGCCAGGATTATGAAGAAGGCTGCTTGTCTGTGCCCGGCGTGTATGAGAATGTCACACGCGCCGAGTTCATCACGGTAGAAGCACAGGATGTGCAAGGCAAGACATACCGCTTGGATGCCGATGGCCTGCTCAGTGTCTGTATCCAGCATGAGATGGATCACCTCAAGGGCAAGGTGTTTGTGGAGTATCTGTCAACACTCAAACGTAACCGCATCCGCAGCAAAATGGTCAAGCACGCGCGCGAAATCGAACGTAATAGTTATTAATTAGGGATTTGCATGCGAATTATTTACGCCGGAACCCCGGAGTTTGCCGTGCCTGCTTTGCAGGGGTTAATGGATGCCGGTCATGATATCGTCATGGTGCTCACACAACCAGACCGTCCAGCCGGGCGGGGCATGCAATTGAAAGCTAGCCCGGTCAAACAGCTGGCCTTGCAACATGGCTTGCGCGTGTTTCAACCAGAGAGTCTGAAGCCTGCTGACGTGCAGGCGGAGGTTGCGGCGGTCAATGCCGATGTCATGATTGTGGCTGCTTATGGTCTGATTATTCCCACTGCGGTACTGAATATCCCTCAACGTGGCTGTTACAACATCCATGGCTCACTGCTGCCACGCTGGCGCGGCGCGGCGCCTATCCATAGAGCCATTCTGGCTGGCGATGCCGAGACTGGCGTGACGATTATGGAGGTAGTGCCCAAGCTGGATGCTGGCAATATGATTAGCAAGTGGGCCGTCGCTATTACCGAGACGGATACGACCCAAAGCCTGCATGATGCCATCAGCCGCGAAGGTGCACGTTTGATGGTTGAAGCCATGCATACACTGCAAAGCACTGGTCAATTAGCCGCTGAAGTGCAGGATGAATCCCTGGTGACATATGCCCACAAGCTGGAGAAATCCGAATCAGCCATCGACTGGAATCAGCCTGCCCAACAGCTCTCACGACAGGTACGGGCGTTTAACCCGTTCCCGGTCGCCACGGCCAAGTTTAACGAACAAGTCTGCAAACTGTGGTTTGCTCAAGTGGCAGCCGGCAACGGCCAGCCAGGCGTAGTGCTGGAAACACAGCCATTGCGCTTGGCTTGTGGTGATGGCGCATTAGAGATCCATGAGTTGCAAATGCCGGGTGGCAAGCGACAAACGGCGCAGCAGTTTGTGCAGGGGCAGCATGTGCAGGTCGGTGACCGGTTTTTCTAAGCGGTGTTTTAACACCGGGCATTGAAAAACGCCTGTTATCCCCGCATATTAGGGGAGTGGTATTAAATGTATTCAAGGAGTAAGTATGTTAGGTAACTGGACCAAAACCTTTGTGCTGATGGCGGCCATTACGGCCCTGTTTGTAGCCGTGGGCGGGGCTTTGGGTGGTCAGGGCGGGATGCTGCTGGCTTTATTGCTGGCCGGTGGCATGAACTTTTATGCCTATTGGTTCAGTGACCAGGCCGTGCTGAAAATGTACGGTGCGGTGGAGATCAATGCTGACAATAATTTTGGCAATGGCCAATTCCGCAATTATTTCAATATGGTGAAAGAACTGGCGGAACGTGCTGAGTTGCCTATGCCGCGCGTGTTTGTGATTAATGAAAGCCAGCCTAACGCCTTTGCCACCGGTCGTAATCCGGAAAATGCAGCGGTGGCAGCGACCACTGGCATTATGCAGATTTTAAGTGAGCGCGAGTTGCGCGGTGTGATGGCGCATGAGCTGGCGCACGTGAAAAACCGTGATACCTTGATTTCGACCATTTCAGCCACAGTGGCCGGGGCAATTTCATCGATTGCGCAATTTGGCCTGATGTTTGGTGGCGGCCATCGTGAGGGCGAAGACCGGCCTAATCCGCTGATCGGTATTTTGATCATGGTATTGGCACCATTGGCAGCCTCGCTGATTCAAATGGCGATTTCACGCTCACGTGAATACGAAGCGGATCGCATGGGGGCGGATATCAGCCGTGATCCGAAAGCCCTGGCAGCTGCGCTGGAAAAAATCCATAACTATGCGCACCAGATCCCGAATATGACAGCTGAGCAGCATCCTGAAACCGGGCAGATGATGATTATCAACCCGTTATCCGGTGCAGATCTGGCTGGTTTGTTTAGTACCCACCCACAAACGGAAGAGCGTATCCGCCGTCTGCTGGCATTGGCGAACCAGTATTAGCTGCTGATGTTTTTACTTAAAAAAGGCTTTCTGATGAAAGCCTTTTTATTGCGCGTGTTTTTCACTGTGCAATCGGGGCGCATCAAGTAGAATAGCTTTTTTTGCCCAGAGATTATCGTTGCAAGTTGCTCAGCTCATTGCCGCATATGCGGTGGCCGAAGTGTTGGCCGGACATAACCTGACTGTTTCCATGCCCAAGGCATTGCGTAAGGTCAAATTGGCGACGCCGCAACAACAGGCCGCTGCGCAGGATTACAGTTATCTGACGTTGCGTTTCTATGCAGAATCTGCAGCGTATCTCAAAGCACTGACGCCCAAACCAGTGACGGATGAGCGTGTTAACGCGTTGTTGCTGGTGGCATTGTCACAGCTATTACATAGTACAGATGATGACTTTACCGTGGTCAACCAGGCGGTAGAGGCGGCCGGTAAAACCGGGCAGCGTTGGGCCAAAGGTCTGGTCAATGCTGTGCTGCGTAATTTTTTGCGCCAGCGTGCTGATTTGCAATCTCACATTGCCAGGCGTGAAGAGGTGCAATTTAACTATCCGCAATGGTGGATAGATACCCTGAAACAGCAATATCCGCAGGATTGGCAAACGATACTCGACGTCGGTAATAGCCATCCACCCATGACTTTGCGTGTGAATGTGCGCAAGACCGACCCTGCGACTTATATGCAGTTGTTGCAAACAGCGGGGATAGCCTCTCACCATTTGGGTGGCACCGCTATTCAGCTACAGCAGCCCTTGCCGGTGAGCAAGCTGCCGTTTTTTGAAGAGGGTTGGGTCAGTGTGCAGGATGCAGGTGCGCAATGGGCCGCGCCTTTGCTGGATTTGCAACCTGGCATGCGCGTACTGGATGCCTGTAGTGCGCCCGGTGGCAAGACTTGCCACGTGCTGGAAACGAGTGACGTTGAGTTATTGTCACTGGATGTCGAAGCTGAACGTTTACGTCGCGTGCACGAGAACTTGCAGCGATTGGGCTTGCAAGCCAAGGTGGTGACAGGCGATGCTGCTCAGTCAGGCTGGTTTGATGGCCAGTTGTTTGACCGTATTCTGGCGGATGTGCCTTGTAGTGCCTCTGGCATTGTGCGCCGCCATGTCGATATGAAGTGGTTGCGCCGACCTCAGGACCTGGCAACATTTGCCCGTACGCAACAGGAAATTTTATCGAATTTGTGGCAAATGCTGGCAAAAGGCGGTAAATTGCTCTATGTGACGTGCTCGATATTCCAACAAGAAAACGAAATGCAAATTCAGCAATTTTTAACCACACACACCGATGCGACAAGGTTGCCGGTCGCCTTTGATGTGTCGACATTACCTTGTCAGCACCAGGTTGGTGGTCAGTTATTGCCCACCGCTGAGCATGACGGATTGTTTTATGCACTCCTGCAAAAACATTAGTCGCTGGTTATGGATCGCGCTGTTGCTGAGCCTGACCGCCTGGGTGGCGGTCGCTGGTGGCAATCACGCGCATATCCGTAGTGCAGAGCTGGTGTTGCGGGATGAAGTGTGGACACTGGATGCGGACATTGATATCCAGTTTGGCCGTGCGCTAGAAGAAGCGCTGAGTAAAGGCGTCGCACTGACTTTTTTATATGAGTTCCAGATTATCAAACCCCTCAAATACTGGTTTGATGACGAAGTAGTCACTGAGCGCCGCTCCGTGACGCTGAATTATCATGCGCTCACCAAACAATACCTGCTCAACTATCCGCAACAGCAAAAAGTGTTTGATAGCCTGGGTGAGGCCAGGCGTGAGCTGGGCCTGATCCATGACTGGCGCCTCGTGCCGCATGCCACGCTTGAAAAGAATCAGCCCTACCAGGCCGCGCTCAAGATGCACCTGGATACCAGCAAACTGCCTAAAGCATTGCAACTGGATGCCCTGGGCGAAAGTGACTGGGAGCTGGTAACCCCCACGTTTAGCTGGTGGGTGAAGGAAACACTGCGCTAACGTTATGCGTTATGTCCTGATTTTGTCGATTGCGCTGGCAGCAGCCCTGCTTTATCTGCTGTCGCTGGCCAGTGCCAATACCGCTATCAGCGGTGATTACTACCTGGTGTTACTCTATATCAATGCCGGCCTGGCCTTGTTGCTGCTGGGTGTGATTGCTTACCAGCTACGCCATCTTTACCGCACTACCAAAACCAAACAGGTCGGCAGCAAACTCAACTTCAGGTTGTTGGTCACTTTTGCGCTCATGGCGCTCATCCCCGGCATGATCGTCTACCTGGTATCGGTAAACTTTCTTTCACGTTCGATTGAGTCCTGGTTTAACGTTAAGGTGGAGTCTGCACTGGATGGCGGCCTGAATTTGGGCCAGCGGGCACTGGATATCATGTTGGGGGATGTGAAAGAGAAAGCGCAAAGCATGGCGGTGTCTCTATCGTTGCAGCCCGCGCGCTCCCATTACAGCCAGATCAATGATTTGCGGGAGAAAGCAGGCATCCAGGATGCCGCTTTACTCAGTGCACAAGGTGCCATTCTGGCCGTGAGCAGTTCTGATCCCAGCAGCTTCTTGCCTGAGCTGCCTTCGGTGCCGCAGTTACGCCAGGCCCGGAGTGGCGTCTACGGAAAAATCGAGCCCATCCCCGGCAAAGGCCTGTATATGCGGGTGCTGACGCCGGTGGAGCCCTTGGGCATTACTGGCGAACTGCGCATTTTGCAATTGATGCAACCTGTTCCCAAAGCACTCTCGAACACTGCAGAGTCAGTGCAGGACGTCTATCGCGAGTACCAAACCCTGTCTTATAGCCGTCAGTCTTTGAAAGATATTTTCATGCTGACGTTGACCATGATTCTGCTGTTGTCCATGCTAGGTGCGTTAACGATTGCCTTTGCGTTGAGCCGACGCATGGCGCAACCGCTCACCGTACTGGCCGAGGGGACGCGCCTGATTGCCAGCGGTGATTACTCACAACAACTGCCTTCGTTTGGTAAAGACGAACTCAGTGTGCTAGTGAAGTCGTTTAACAGTATGACGCGGCAGTTGCAGGAGGCGAAAAATGCCTCCGAGCAAAGCCGCCAGCACGTAGAGTCCGCTCGCGCCTATCTGGAGGCGATTCTGTCGCATTTGAGCTCAGGCGTGATGACCATTAATGAGCGGGCAGAACTGCGCGTGTATAACCTGGCGGCAACCAATATCCTGGGTATTTCACTGGTTGGGTTTAAAAACAAGATTTTTACCGAAGTGGCTGCTGAAAACAGCTATCTTAGCCCGTTCACCGAGTTGGTAATGCAGCACTATGAGGATACCTTGCAGTTTGACCATCATGAGCGGCACCTGACCAGCCAGATTGACATTGAAGGTGTGCATGGTACGCAGATCCTCATGTTGCGCGTGACCCGGTTGCCAGAAGGAGCCGGGCACGGCCTGGTGGTGGTGTTTGATGATGTGACCGCCATGGCGCAAGCGCAACGTGATGCGGCCTGGGCTGAAGTGGCCAGGCGGTTGGCGCACGAGATCAAAAACCCGCTGACACCGATACAACTCTCGGCCGAGCGTTTGCAGCTTAAATTGCAAGACAAACTGGATAGCAAAGATGCAGAAATGCTGTTTAAGTCGACCGATACCATCGTCAACCAGGTGCAGGCCATGAAGAACATGGTCAACGAGTTTAGTGAGTACGCCAGAACGCCGGCAGTGCAGTTGGTTAAACTGGATTTAAATGCTTTAATTCGTGATGTCAGCCGCCTGTATAACGCTTCGGCAGTCAAGTTGGTATTGACGTTGCATGAGCAACTGCCAGAGATACATGCCGATGCGACCATGATGCGGCAAATTTTGCATAACCTGCTGCAAAATGCACAGGATGCCCTGACTCAAGTGAGTGAACCGCACATTGTTATCTTGACCGATTATGATGGCGAGCGTATAAAATTAACCGTGACCGATAACGGCAGTGGTTTTCCGACCGATGTGATGGCCAGGGTGTTCGAGCCCTATGTCACCACCAAGTCCCACGGGACAGGATTAGGATTAGCCATTGTGAAAAAAATGATAGAAGAGCAGCGTGGACAGATTCGCATAGACAATCTGCCACAAGGGGGCGCCAGCGTCACCATCAGCTTGCCGGTAGATAAACAACAACAGCGTCGGCGCGTTGAGCGCATCGTGTAAGGAAGTACCATGGCTTCACGTAATATTTTGGTGGTCGATGACGAAATAGGCATCAGGGAGTTGTTGAGCGACATCTTGCGAGATGAAGGGCATATCGTGCGCTTGGCAGAGAACGCACAGATTGCGAGGGACGAACGTCTCAAGCTACGCCCGGATCTGGTCTTGCTGGACATCTGGATGCCAGATTGCGACGGTATTAGCCTGCTTAAGGAATGGGCCAATGCCGGATTGCTGACCATGCCGGTCATTATGATGTCCGGCCATGGCACCATTGATACGGCCGTTGAGGCGACGCGCCTCGGGGCATTTGATTTTCTTGAAAAACCCATCGCGTTGCAAAAGCTGCTCAAAACCGTGGGCGCAGCCATTAAACACACCGAGCATCTCGCGCACACTGAAATTAACCTGTCCAGCTTTGGCAAAAGCGCGGTGATTCAGGAGCTCAAGCAGCGTCTTGAGCAACTGGCACGGCATAAAAATACCTTGTTCCTGATTGGTAAAAAAGGCGGTAGTGTGCCTTTATGTGCCAAGTTCCTGCGCCCGCACAACACGCCGTGGGTAGCGCTCACCGAGTATGAGAAGTTAGTCACTGCGCCGATGGAAATCCTGGAGCAGGCACGCGAAGGTGTGGTGTTTGTCGATGAAGTCACCAGGCTGGGCAAAACTGAACAAAAAGGCCTGAGCTTACTGATTAACAAGTCTGAGAAATATGGCGTACGCGTGATTTGTGCCAGTGAGCATGGCTTGCCGCAACTGATTGAAAAAGCCATGCTGGAGCAGTCTTTATTGCAAACCCTGGCCGGTGCTGCGGTAAAAGTGCCATGTCTGGATGAACATAAGGAAGATATCCCTGACCTGGTGAGTGCCATGGCGACCTTGATGATGGAAGCCAGCAAGATTGACTATAAATCGTTTGATGTCGCGGCCCTGAATGCCTTGCGCAATGCTGACTGGCCGGGTGACCTGGATGAGCTTGAGTCTGTGGTGCAGAACCTGTTGATGACCAGCCTGGCCGATACCATCACACAAACCGATGTGCAGCGTGTGCTGGCCAATTTTCAGGGTCAGGCTACCGAGTCCGCCGAGCAGCATATGCCGCTCAATCTTGATCAGCCCTTGCGTGAAGCACGTGATGAGTTCGAGCGTTTTTACTTTCAGTACCACATGCGTCTGGTGAAAAATAATATGAGCCGTTTATCTGAAATATCCGGCCTGGAGCGTACACATTTATATCGTAAACTCAAGCAGCTGGGGATTAAGATCAAAGGCTAGCCTGATTTGCAAGCAAACAAAAAGCCGGTGCAATTGCCCGGCTTTTTTGCTATCTATGTGGCAGATTATTTGTTACGGTTATCCAGGCTGTAAGCCGTTTCAGGGTAAATGCTCAGCAGCCACATGCCACCGGCAATGCCCATGTAGGCGAAGAATGCGTCCAGTGAAGCCTGGGCCAGAATCACGGCCATGAACGCGGCCAGCACGCCCAGTACACGCGCTGACAAACGGGTCTTAAAGCCGATGATCAATAACAGGCCAAACACAAATTGAATTAGGATCAGCAAGGGAGCAAACACCGCTGGCAACCCAAACTGGCCCAGGGTCATCTGATATTGCAGGTAGCCATCAGGCGTATTCAGAATAGCCATCAACTTTAAAATCACCACCCCAAAAAATACCAGCCCCAGCAAAATTCTGGCCGCTGCGGTTTGAAAACGACACATAGCTTTTCCTCAAATCCTGTTTTTAATAAAGGACGTATGATGCCTGCGGCTAACTACAATTGCAATACAGGTACAATTGCGATATTTGATCCGGAGTGGCGATGGCCGTGCAACGTATTCAGCTCAGTATCCATCGACTGGATATGCATCATCCCTTGTGGGCGCAATGCCGACATATCCGGCAGATGGTATTCATCGATGAGCAACACGTGCCGGTGGACTTGGAATGGGATGCCGCTGATGCAACTGCGATTCATTTGCTGGCATGCCAGGGTGATCAATCCTTGGCATGTGCCAGAGTCTTGCCTGACGGGCATATTGGCCGCATGGCCGTGCTCGCAGCGTGGCGTGGAAAAGGTGTAGGGGAGGCCTTGTTGCTGCAGGCCATACAGGTTTGCCAGCAGTTGGAAGTCAGTCATGCGCGGCTGTCGGCGCAAATGCATGCCGTTGGTTTTTATCAGCAAGTGGGCTTTGAGGTATGCAGTGAGCCTTACAGTGATGCCGATATATTGCATATAGATATGCAACTTGAACTGGTATAATTACGGCTTAAGTTTTTCTCCAACTTGCAGACATAAAAGGAATTCTCATGTCAAAAATCGTATTTAAAGCCGGTGAAGCGACCGTGTTTTCTGAAGGCAAAGACGTTACCGCCGCCATGCCGGAAATCTTGATCGGTTCTGTCGATGGCCCAGTGGGCGCTGCATTTGCCAACATGATGGCGCAGACCAAAGGTCACACTGCCATGTTCGCTGTGCGTGATATCAACCAGATGGTGCGTCCAGCGACCATGATGGTGCCAAAAGTAACTTTGAAAGACGCATTGAACATTGAGTTGTTCGGTGGTGTGGTGCAAGCTGGTGTAGCTGATGGCATTACGGATGCCGTGATCGAGGGTATTATCCCTAAAGAGCTGGTGAATGATCTGTGCATCGTGGCATTGCTGTGGGTGGATCCAGGCTGTGCCAAAGAAGCGAACCTGGACAAGGCTGACCTCTACAAAAACAACTACGAAGCGATCAAGCTGGCATTGAAACGTGCTTTGAACGACGAGCCTAGCATTGATGAACTGATTGCTAACCGTCATAAAATCAGACACTGTATGTGGGAAGACAGCTGGGATCAAAAGTAATCCTGTTTTTTTCTGCCTAACCCCGCAATTGCGGGGTTTTTGTTATGTGGACTTAAAACAATGAAGCATTTAATTAAACGGTATCTGGCGGTGGTATATGAAGCACTATTGCTGTTGGCGTTAGCGCTGGCACTGACAGCCGCCTATGTCATGTTGCTGGGAGACGCCAGTCATGGCTGGAAAAGGCTGGGCTTACAGGCCTTGCTGTGGTTGGTGATGGGGGCTTATTTTGTGCGTTGCTGGGTGGTAACCGGACAAACTCTGGCCAGTCAGACTTGGAGGTTAAAGGTGGTTGATCAGCACGGGCAGTTGCTCGATGTGCAGCAAGCGGTGATGCGTTATGTGTTGGCCGGCGTGTTGCTATTACCTGCCGGGTTGACCTTGTGGTGGGCATTGCTGGACCGCGAACAACAGTTTTTGCATGACCGTCTGTTAGGCTCTCGCATTATGGTATTGCCGCCGGTTTAGGCCTTGGTATTATCGTCGCTCAACGTAGTAAAGCATGCCGAGCCCAGCCGCTAAAAAGAGGAGCGTGGGACTGATGGCGCTGACCAGTGGTGACCAGTCGTTGAGCACGCCAAGATGCACAAACACGCGGTTCATGATTTGATAGACCACCCCCAGGAATATGCCGGCAAAGATTTTGGCGCTGATGCCACCAGCCCGCTGCTGCAAAAAGCCAAATGGCAGTGCCAGCACGACCATGACCAGGCAGGCCAATGGATATACCAGTTTGGACCAGAGTGCGACCTGGTAGCGGGTGCTACGTTGCCCGTTTTGATGCAGGTATTGGATAAAGCTGTACAGGTTCCAGGCCGACATTTTCTCTGGCAGCACGAGCAGTACATTGAGTAACTCTGGCCGGATCAGCGACTCCCATTTCGTCTGCTTGAAAAACTGCGAGGTGACGGAATTGTTTTGTGCCGACTTGCTGGTGTGCATTTTGGTTTGTGTCACATTCGACAGCACCCAGTGATCATCTTCAAAGTAGCCTTTGTCGGCGTGGCTAATATTACGCAAGCGGAATTGTGCGTCAAAATCATAAATACGAATATCCACCAGGCTGGTGTCAGGCATGACAGTGGCAACATTGACAAAACTGCTGCCATCCTTAATCCATAAACCGGACTGGAAGTCCTGCGCCACCACCGAGTCTGTGGCCTGGATACGGATGCGTTGTGCCATTTTTTCGCTGATTGGCGCGATGATTTCACCAATCAAAAAAGTGATGAGTGCAAATACCAGCCCAATGCTTAAGAGCATTTTGGCAATCATTTGCAAAGAAATGCCACTGGTACGCATCACGATCAGTTCTGAACTCGAGGCCATGGCACCCAGGGTATAGACTATCCCTAAGAGCACAGCCACGGGCGCGACTTCATAAATGTGCCCTGGGATGCTCAGGCCGACATAAATCAACATGCTGTTAATGCCGTAGTGACCACGTCCAAGGCTATCCAGCTCTTGCAGCAGGTCAAAGAAAGAGAACATGGCGAGCAAACCCAGCAACACCAGCATGATGTTGAAGCTGATTTCTTTCCAGAAGTAACGATTGAGGATAGTCAGCGTCATGTTTTTATGCGCTTGGCCCGGCGTCTAAACCAGTCAGGAATCAATGGCTTGAGATATTTGCGGCGGTGGTAGAGATACCAGCCGAGCAGGGCGAATATAAGGTGGACTGGCCATAGTCCCACCAGAATTGATATCTTGCCCTGGGTAATCCAGGCCTGGAAGATACTCAGCATATTGTTGTAGATAATGAATATCAGGATGGCAAACATGATATTTAGCGAGCGCCCGGCGCGCGGGTCAACAAAACTGAGTGGGATTGCCAGCAATACCATGACAATGGTTGAAATCGGGATAGCCAGCCGCCAGTGCAATTCAGCATGATCTGCGGCCGTGGCACCAAAGATCAATGATTGTGTTGTTCTGGTCTGTGCGGTACTGGATGCGGGCGCTGCTTCCTTGATTTCCACACGGATGTCGTAGCGCTCAAATTCGGTGGTCATCACCTCTAGAGTATTGGGCGTGATTTCATAACGCCTGCCGTGTTCCATGCGCAAAAAATTATCACCATTGGGGGCTTTATAGCGGTTGCCACTGTTGGCTGTGATAATGCCGGTCTTGCCATTTTGTTTGGATTGCACAAATATGTTTTTGACCTCATAGCCCAGCTTATCGAAGCTTTCGATAAAGTAGATACGCTCGCCATTATTCGATTCTTTGAAGGTGCCCGGACTGATAGAGGACAGCTCATCACGTTTTTTTAGCTGAGCGCGATAATTGTCGGCTTTTTCATTCGCCCAAGGCATGATGATCAGGCTGAACAAGCTGATGATCAGCACAATCGGTGTAATGAAACGCAAGATCGGCAGTACCCATTGGCGCAAACTCAGCCCGGCGTTCATCCAGATCACCATCTCTGAATCACGATGCCAGCGGGTCAGGGTAAGTAGCACTGCCAGAAAAATGGCGAGAGACAACATCATGGGCATGAACTGCACCAGGCTAAAGGTCAGGATAGTACCAATGGCATCATTGGGCAAAATGCCTTTAGATACTTGGCGCACGATGTTACCGGCGCGTTGCGCCACGACAATGCCCAGGATAATCAGGAAAATGGCAGACGCTGAGGACATCAGCTCTGCAGACAATGCACGTTTGAATATTTTCAATTTAAATGCACCGCTTTGAAATCAGCATAAAACACTAGATAATACAACCATCACTCAGGCAAATTGCATGGAATCACAAAGGATAAAGATGGAATTTAGCATAAAAAGCGCTGCCCCGGAAAAATTGCGTACGGATTGTTTGCTGGTCGGCATTTATGAAGGCCGGAAACTGACGGATTTGGCTAAAGCGCTGGATACGATGAGCGAAAAAGCCATTTCGGCTGCGCTGAAATCTGGCGATATGGAAGGTAAAACCGGTAGCACCCTGTTGTTACGCCAGCTTTCTGGTGTGGAGGCGCCGAGAGTCATGCTGGTTGGTTTAGGTAAGGCGGACGATGCGAGCCTGAAAGGCTTACGTAACAGCTTCCGTGCAGCAGTGAAAGCATTGCCTGCTGGCGTGGAGTGTGTGGCGACAGACTTTGCCAGCCTGAGTATCAAAAAAATAACCGTGCAGCAAAAGGCTTCCGCCTTGGCCGAGGTTGTGTTGGATGCCACTTATAAAGTAAATGCGGTGAAAGAGAAGTCTGTTGAGCCGCATCCGCTTAAACAAGTGATCGTACTGGCGGAAAAAGCTGATCAGGCGTCCGTCGAAGCCGGTGTCAGCCAGGGGCATAGTTTGGGACAAGGCGTGGCATTGGCCAAAGACCTGGGCAATTTGCCGCCGAATATCTGCACACCGAGCTATCTGGGCAAGCAGGCTGAGAAACTGGCCAAAGAATATGGCTTTAAGATAGAAGTACTGGATCAGGCTGCGATTGAAAAGCTCAATATGGGTTCTTTCCTGGGCGTGACCCGAGGCAGCGAAGAGCCGCCACGCTTTATTGTGTTGCAGCATCTGCATGGCAAGAAATCGCAAAAACCAGTAGTGCTGGTAGGCAAAGGCATTACGTTTGATACCGGTGGCATTTCACTGAAGCCGGGTGCTGACATGGATGAAATGAAGTATGACATGTGCGGTGCCGCTTCTGTGCTGGGTGTATTTAAAGCCTTGGGTGAGTTGAAGTTGCCACTGAATGTGGTGGGCTTGATTCCGACTTGTGAAAACATGCCGAGTGGCCGCGCGACTAAGCCAGGCGATGTGTTGACCAGTATGTCTGGCCAGACCATTGAAGTGCTGAATACCGATGCAGAAGGCCGTTTGATTTTGTGTGACGCGCTGACTTACGCCGAGCGTTTTGAGCCAGCGGCAGTGATTGATATTGCCACCTTGACTGGCGCCTGCGTCATTGCGTTAGGGCATCATGTTAGCGGCCTGTTTGCCAATAATGACGCCTTAGCCAAAGCCTTGCTGGCTGCTGGCGAGCAAGCAAATGACCGCGCCTGGCAAATGCCATTGTGGGACGATTACCAAGGTCAGCTGGACAGCAATTTTGCCGATATCGCCAACATTGGTGGTCGTGCTGGGGGTAGTATTACTGCCGCTTGCTTCTTGTCACGCTTTGCCAAGAAATATGACTGGGCGCACCTGGATATCGCAGGCACTGCCTGGAAATCTGGCAAGGAAAAAGGGGGCACGGGCCGTCCAGTGCCATTGCTAGTGACTTATTTGCTGGAACAAGCCGCCAAATAAGCGCGTCATGACCAAAATCCGTTTTTACACTGATGTCACTGACCCGCCAGCGTTGATACAGCATCTGGTGAGTCAGGCATTGTCACGGCAGCGTCGTGTGACCATTTATGTGCCAGACCGTGAACAGGCACAAAGGCTGGGTGATCAACTGTGGCAGCAAGGAGCGGACAGCTTTTTGCCAAATGCATTGGCTGATGCCGAGAATGCCGCGCTGACGCCGGTGCAATTGGCCTGGCAGCCGGAGCAGATTCGTCAGGATGATTTACTGTTCAATTGCCAGGCAGATCTGCCTAAATTTTTCAGTCGTTTTCGGCATGTGTTCGAGTTGATCAGTAGCGAAGAGGCTGACAAGATTGCCGGGCGGCAACGTTGGGCATTTTATCGTGACCGTGGTTACGAGATTCAGCACATGAATAAGCAAACGCAATAACAAGCCTTGCAAAGGGGATGGTGTGGATATTTCAGAAATTCCGGTATTAACCAAAGTCGTTCAGAAAACGGCGGCACCGGCTATCGAGATGGATGAATTGGTTGCGCAGCTTAAACAGGCGTTGTTGCCGGAAATCACTCAACTGGTGACGGCACAACTGGCCGAGAAGAGCCCTGATACCTTTGCCGCCGGGCAGCAGTCTCTTGCCGATTATGCTAACACACTGCAACAAGAGGTGCTGGCGAAGGCACAGTCGCAGGTCGGTGATAGCATTCAGGCGATAGAGCAGGCCTTCCGTGAGGCGATGGGGAATGTCAGCAAGCAGCAGTTGCAGGCATTTGAAGAGCAAGTGACGCGATTGACTGAAACGCAGCAAACGCAGATACAGTCGAGTGAGCAATCGTTTCAGGCCACACTGGAAAGCAATCTCCAACAACAATTGCAAGCGGTCGAGGAAAAGCTGTCGCAGTTAGGGCAAACCCAGCAGCAATTACTGGCGGCCACCGAACAAACCGTGCGTGACACGGTGGATAAAGCCAGTCAGCAATGGCTGGGTGAGACGCTGTCCCCGCTGGTAGATGCGCAGCAGGCGCAAATGGAGAGCCGCCTGCAATCCTTGCGTGAACAACTCGAACAGGGCCTGGTCGAGCATTTGCAACAATTGCAAGAAACGAATAAACAAACCTTGTCTGATAGCCAGGCATCGGCTGCCGCCACGCTGGTCGCAGACTACAAGCAGTCGCTGCAAGAGGCATTTACCGAGTTGAATGCAGCCCAAATGGCTGAGTTTAAACAGGGTATGCAAGCTGAGCTTGCTGCATCAGAGCCAGTTTTGCAGGAGAAAGTAGCTGCACTGGTCGCAACGGCGGTGGCGACACAACTGCAGGAAATGGAGGCTGAAATGAACAAACGCCTCAAGTCACGTATTCTGGAAGTATTACAGGGCATCAAGTTTGTGATGCCCACGATTTAACTTATGCGTTGGTCAGTGTCAACATGACCGGTGTATGATCGCTGGGGCGCTCCAGTTTACGCGGTGCCTTGTCTATCACACAGCTCTGGCACAGGGCTTGTAAGGCATCACTGACCAGAATATGGTCTATGCGCATGCCCATGTTGCGGCGGAAGGCGGCCATCCGGTAATCCCACCAGCTAAATTGCCCGGCTTCGTCGTTAAACAGGCGAAAGCTATCGTGTAATCCCAGCGCTAATAACTGCTGAAACGCGTCCCGTTCGGGCTGGCTCACCAGCACTTGCCCTTCCCAGGCAACCGGGTCATGGCAATCTCTATCATCCGGTGCAATATTGTAATCCCCCAACAAAGCGAGTTTTTCGTGTTGCTTTAACTCGTCCGTGACCCAGTTCTGCAAGGCGGCCAGCCAGTTGAGCTTGTATTGATATTTATCTGAATCTAGCGCCTGGCCATTGACCACATACGCGCAAATCACACGCACACCTTGTATCGTGGCAGCAATAATGCGCTTTTGCTCATCGGCAAAATTTGGCAGGTCAAGGTGCACATCGTTGAGTGGATGCGGGCTGATAATCGCCACGCCATTGTAGGTTTTCTGACCATTATGGACCGCATTAAACCCGGCTTCTTGCAAGGCGGCATAAGGAAACTTGCTGTCCTCCTGCTTGGTTTCCTGCAGGCACAATACGTCCGGCTGATTGGCGGCCAGCCAGTCCAGCACATGTGGCAAGCGTACAGTCAGCGAGTTGACGTTCCAGGTAGCCAGTTTCAACAAAGTTCTCCACAAATGATTTGGCGAAAGGCGCTGTATGCGCCTGAGGGTCACACGCATTTTACACGACTCTTTTAACCATGCCGTCAATCACCACACCGTGGCTGATGACTATGTTGATTGCGTGATCTGCTATATATCAGACAAATGGCGTATTTTTCAATCACGCGCTCCCCGTTACAGTGACGCTTGCATGGTTTGATATCGGGAGCAAAAAATGAACAGCAGCAAAGGGAGTCGCGCAGGTTTCTCCAGAAGTGAGTGGTGGCTGGTTGTGGCGATTGTGCTAGTGGCGATAGGCTTGCGGCCGGGAATTGTTTCCATGGGGCCTGCCTTGCCTGCCATCATAGAAGCATTTCAATTGAGTCACGCCGTGGCCTCGATGATGACGGCGATTCCTGATCTATTAATGGGGGCGTTGGCTTTACCTACACCGTGGCTGGTGCGCCGGTTTGGCGTCAATAAAGTGTTAATGGTGGCTTTGAGTGTGCTGAGTATTTCAATGTTAGTGCGCGCTTACTCTTGTGGCAGTGTCTTGCTATTGAGTACCACGGTCGGGGTGGGTGCTGGTATTGCTGTGGCAGGCGCTATGTTTGCAGGCATAGCTAAAGCCAGCTTTGCCAATCGAGCAGCGTTAATCATGGGCATTTATGCTACTGCTTTGTCATTGGGCAGTACCTTGTCGGCCGGGCTGACTGGCTGGATATTGCAGTTTGCAGGCTGGCGCCTGGCAACCGGGGTTTGGGCGGCATTTGCTGCCATTGCCATCGTTGCCTGGTGGCTTGTGATCCGTAAATCACTCACAACGCGGCAGGTAAGTGAGCCATTAGCTATGGAGGCCGTCGCCCCCCGCTTGCCTTTGCGCACCCCTGTTGCCTGGATGATAGCGTTGTTTTTTGCCTGCGTTAATTTCCTGTTTTACTCCATCCTCACCTGGACGGCAGCTATGTACCAGGAGACTGGCATGCCTGCCGCAGAGGCAGGGGCGGTGCTGGCCAGCTTCACCTTCTGCTTCATGCTGGCTAGCCCGGTGGTTGGCATGTATAGCCGCCAACTTGACAGGCGTGGCTGGCTTACAGGCTGCGCCCTGTTGTCTACAGTTGGCTTGGCAGGCATGGCGACGCCTGGGGCATCACCTTGGCTATGGGTGCCGGTCACCGCATTTGGCCTGGGTGGTGCATTTACACTGGCGATGACTTTGCCTCTGGATCATACCCATACACCAGATGCGGCTAATCGCTGGAATGCCTTTGTGTTGACCATCGGCTATCTCATCGCCGCTACCGGGCCATTTATTATGGGCCTGATGCACGATAGAAGTGGGCACTTTGTTGGCGGTTATCAATTGCTGGTTGCTGTTTCTGTGCTGATGTTGCTATTGGCTACCCGGTTGAAGCCGCCGCGTCATTAAACGGTTTTGGGATGTCGCGGGTTGCGCGCCTGCGGCCATCGCATTGGGGATCATGCATCCAATTACATTGATACCAGTATAAATGGCTGTCTGTTTGTTTGATGTAATTGGCAGCATATACGGTATAAATTAGGCTGGATTTTTATGATGAGCCTAACGCCTCAACCCCAATTGCAGTGATGTGTTGACGATACCAATGAAGCGCGATTCAATCTTATGTTTACTCAGATGGCTGGTCACATGCGTTGCCCTTGCCTGCGCGCTGGTATCCGTCGCTGCTGAGAATATTACATTACAACTCAAATGGCGCCACCAGTTCCAGTTTGCAGGCTACTACGCTGCCCAGCAGCAAGGCTATTATCGTGACGAAGGGTTAAACGTCAAATTCATTGAAGGCAGCAAAGACCTGCCGCCCTTGCAGCAAGTGTTATCCGGGCAAGCCGATTACAGCATAGGTGATGCCGAGATCCTGGTGTCACGTATTTCCGGCAAACCGGTGGTCGCATTGGCAGCGATCTTTCAACATTCCCCTGGAGTATTGCTCAGCCTGAAGGAAAGCAATATTCAAACCCCTGAAGACCTGATTGGCAAGCGTATCATGATGTCGACCGACGGGCAGGGGGTCTATCAGTTCAAAGCCATGTTGTTAAAGCAGCATCTGGATATCAAGCAGATGACGATCGTGCCGCATAGCTGGCGCCTGCAGGATTTGATTGAGGGTAAGGTGGATGTGGTGTCTGCTTATGCCATGGACGAGCCCGGGCAATTGCAGCAAATGGGATATACGCCCAGCATCATCAGCAACCAGCCATATGGCGTTGATTTTTACGGCGATGTGTTATTTACCAGTGAGCGTGAATTAGCCAAGCATCCCGAGCGCGTAGAGGCTTTTTTGCGGGCGACCAAAAAGGGCTGGCTGTATGCATTGAGCCACCAGGAGGAAGTGGCTGACCTGATTGCCGATATGCCAGGCGTGGCCAAGCGCGGCGTCACTAAACAAACGCTGCTGCAGGAAGCCAGTTCGATGGTGCCATACGTGCTCACTGATGTGGTGCCGTGGGGGCATATGAATGAAGAGCGCTGGTATGCCATCGCGCAAACACTGGCAGAGCTGGACTTGGTGCCCAAGCACTATAACCTGAACGGTTTTATCTACCAGGGCGATATGCTGGTGAAACGGCCTTATATCACTTGGCTGGTGCGCGGTGTTTCAATCCTGTTGCTCATCTTGGGGGCTACCTTCCTGTGGAACTTGCAGATCAGGCGACAGGTGGTTCTGCGTACCCAGGCACTGCAAAATGAAATTGATCGCCGTACCCAGGCCGAGTACCTGCTCAAGGTGGCTGGTAGTGTGGCGAAAATCGGTGGTTGGGTGATAGACCTTAAAACCAACCTGATTCATTGGTCAGACGAAGTGGCAATTTTGCATGAAATGCCGCCAGGCTATTCGCCGACGGTAGAGGAGGGTGTGAGCATGTTTGTGCCTGAATATCAGGCATTGATGTGTAGCGCGATTCGGCAATGTATCGATGAAGGCGTGCCTTATGACCTGGAGATGGAAAAGATCACTGCCAATGGTCGTCGCTTCTGGGTACGCGCCATGGGGCGGCCGGTCCGCGATAGCGAGGGCAAAGTTGTCAAACTACAAGGCTCATTGCAAGACATCACTGCGCACAAACAACTCGCGGCCATCAAACAGGGGCAGGACAGAATTCAGGCCATGATGCTGGCCGATGTGGCGTTGCCAGACATTTTGCACGCCGCTGTATTGTTAATCGAACAGCACTTCCCGGATGTCAGTTGTGCGATGTTGCTACTGGACAAAGAAGGCCAGCATTTGCGCCACGCCGCCTCTGCCAGGCTGCCTGCCGCTTATGCAAAAGCCATTGATGGCATAGCGCTGGAGGCTTGTGGGGTTGCCGCGCTCACAGAAGGTCGCGTAATTGCCGAAGACATCAGCACACACCCGTTATGGCAGCAATGCTGCGAACTGGCGATTACCCATGGGTTGCGCGCCTGCTGGACCATGCCTATTTTGTCGCGCAGCCGCCGTGTGCTGGGCGTGTTGGCCATGTATCGCCAGCAGCGACATAGCCCACCAGTGGCTGAGCTGGACTTTATCGACAGCTACGCTCAAATCCTCGGGCTGGCGATTGAACGTGAGCAGTCAGACGAACAGCTACATTTATTGCGAAATGGTGTCTCCAGGCTCAATGACATTGTGATGATTACCGAATCGCCGCTGCATGCGCCCATGCAGCAAAAAATCGTTTTTTTAAATGAGGCATTTATCCGCATTACCGGCCGCTCAGTGGATTTGCTAAGCGGCATTTCCCCCTTTGAGTTGTTTCAGGAGGCGACGCCAGGGCGTGAACTGGAGCGGATCAAAGACGCCTTTCAGCACATGCGCCCGGTCAAAACCGAGGTGGTGACCGTGAATCAGGACGGTGTCGGTATTTCACTTGAAATGGATGCGCTGCCGTTACTGGATAAAGGAGGGCTGGTCACGCATTGGGTGGCGGTGCTCAGGGATATTACCGAGCGCAAACAGGCCGATGCGCAAATCCGCCAGCTGGCTTATTACGACACCATGACCGGCTTGCCCAACCGCATGCTGTTACAGGAAAAACTGGCTTCGCATGTGCGTAAAGCCATGCGCAAGGAAACGGGCGGCGCTTTGTTGTTTATCGATATCGACAACTTTAAAACGCTCAATGATACGCACGGCCATGATGTGGGTGATGCCTTGCTGGTCGAAGTGGCCAAGCGCATCAGGCAGTCGGTACGACGCCTGGATACGGTGAGTCGCCTGGGCGGAGATGAATTTGTAGTTGTACTGGATAGTTTGCATCATGATGCCTTGCAGGCAGAGAAGCAGGCCAGGCGTGTGTGCGAAAAGATTGTGGCCGCCTTTAAAAAACCGTTTAACCTCAAGCATTATCAACATTACACCACGCCCAGTATCGGTGTGGTGCTGTTTGACCCGGAACACATGAGCCAAACGGACGAATTGCTGCGTCGTGCAGACATGGCCATGTATAAAGCCAAAGAAGCCGGACGCAATGGCTATCAGTTTTTTGATACCCAAATGGAAACCGAGTTGCGTCAACGCGCCGCGCTGGAGGCCGATTTGCACACAGCGATTGAGAAGCAGGAATTCATTCTGCATTTTCAGCCGCAATACAATCAGAAACACGATATCGTCGGTGCTGAAGCGCTGGTGCGCTGGGAACACCCTGACCACGGTGTCATTATGCCCGGGCAATTTATCAGCCTGGCAGAAAATACCGGCCAGATTGTAGAGCTAGGCCGCTGGGTGTTGCAGGAAGCCTGTGGCATGTTGCAGCGTTGGGCCGGCCATCCACAATTACGTCACCTGGTGCTGTCGGTCAATGTCAGCCCCAAGCAATATTTGCAGCCAGACTTTGTGACAGAGGTGCAGCATATGCTCACTGAAACAGGCATAGACCCCGGCAATCTCAAACTGGAGCTGACAGAAAGCATGCTGGTGGATAATGTCGAGGACATCATTGCTAAAATGGCTGCCCTCAAGCAAATCGGTGTCTGCTTCTCTCTGGATGATTTTGGCACGGGGTATTCTTCGCTGTCTTACCTGAAACGCTTGCCGTTTGACCAATTGAAAATTGACCAGTCCTTTGTGCGCGATATGCTCAACGGCCACGACCATGAAAGCATCGTTAATGCCATCATTTCGCTGGCGCAAAGCCTCAAATTGGAGATACTGGCCGAAGGCGTCGAAACCGAAGCACAACTCAATGTGCTTAAGGACCTGGGTTGTGAAATTTTCCAGGGCTATTATTTCACCAGGCCTTTGGCATTGGATGCGTTTGAAGCCTGGGTTGTCCAGCCGCCACTGTCTGCCAAGCATCAAGCTGTTTTACAGGCGAGTTAAACTTGGCGCGATCTCAGCTCGGCTGGTATAAAACAAACACCCCCTGAAACGTTGACGTGATTCTGGATTCGCACACAATGTGCGCATTGATGATCAGTTTTGCTCGCCCGCGCTGGTGATAATGCTCTAGAAATAACGGCCAGTCCTCCACCGATTGCAAAGTGGCAACACACTCGAAATCGCTATGTACTGGCAGCAAGAACTTGATTTCCTGCTGCTTGATCACCAGGCTGCCCGTCAGTCCGGCTTGCTGTATTTTGTGTTGCAGCAATGACCAGGCGGTCGTAATCGAAATGGCGGCAATGCTGCCACCAAATACAATATCCAGGTGATTTTTATTTAATGTATACGAACCACGCACGGTGAGTGTGTTCTCGGCTATGTTTGTGATCTTGATACCGAGGTTTCTGGTTTGCGGGATCAGTTCAAACAGTTTATTTTCAAAAGTCTCTTCCAGTGTGGCCATTGATCTTCCTTCGGGCATATCGGGTTAAACAGGCAGGTGCCGAAAAGCAAAAAACCTCAAGCGGGGCTTGAGGTTTTTACAGGTGAACGATTGTTGATGGCTCAACAATGCATCCTGCTTAAGCAGCAAAATTCTTTGCTGCAAATTCCCAGTTCACCAGGTGATTGAGGAATGTTTCGACAAATTTTGGACGCGCATTGCGGTGGTCGATGTAGTAAGCGTGTTCCCATACGTCGATGGTCAGCAGTGCTGTGTCGCCAGTGGTCAGCGGGGTGCCAGCAGCACCCATGTTGACGATGTCAACAGAGCCGTCCGCTTTTTTCACCAACCATGTCCAGCCAGAGCCAAAGTTACCAACGGCTGAAGTCTGGAAGGCTTTCTTGAACTCTTCATATGAACCCCATTTGGCGTTAATGGCAGTCGCCAATGCACCGCTTGGTTCACCGCCACCGTTTGGAGACAGGCAGTTCCAGAAGAATGTGTGGTTCCAGACTTGGGCAGAGTTGTTGTAGATGCCAGCAGAAGATTTTTTAATGATGTCTTCCAAAGCGGCGTTTTCAAACTCAGTGCCTTTGATCAGGTTGTTGAGGTTGGTCACATATGCTTGGTGGTGCTTGCTGTAGTGGTAGTCAAAGGTTTCTTCTGACATGTGTGGGGCCAATGCATTTTTTGCAAATGGCAATGCTGGTAAGGCGTGTTCCATGGATGTTCCTTTTTTAGGTTTGTTGAAATGTAAGCCTGCTTTTGTAAGCTAAGACGATGTGACATTAGAGTCACGTGACTGGCAAAGGTTTACCAATTTAGTAGGGTTATTTTGCCATATTTTGCCATCTTGCAAAACCTTGGCTGTGTGATCATTCGGTAGAAAACCGCTATTTTTTGCGCGCACGCGGGTGGGCGGCGTCATAAATTTTACTCAAATGTTGAAAGTCGAGGTGGGTGTAAACTTGTGTGGTGCTGATGTTGGCATGCCCCAGCATTTCTTGCACGGCACGCAAATCGCCACTGCTTTGCAAAACGTGACTGGCAAAACTGTGGCGCAACATGTGCGGGTGCACATGGTTATGCAGCCCTTGTTTAGTGACCCAGTGATTGATGCGGATTTGCACGGTGCGTGCGTGAATGCGGCGACCTTGCTGACTGACGAATACGGCCATTTCTGTCGGTCGTTTGGTGAGCCAAAGCGGCCGGATCGCTAGCCACGCTTTGAGCGCTGTGACGGCTTTGCTGCCTAAAGGCACCATGCGGGTTTTGTTGCCTTTACCTGTGACTGTGATCAGGCCTTCTGGCAAGTCCAGCCTGTCTAAGTTCAGGTCAACCAATTCGCTCAGGCGCAGGCCTGAGGAATAAAATAGCTCCAGCATGGCACGGTCACGCACGGTAATCGCTTCGTCGCCTTCAATATCGACCAGCTTGATGGTTTGCTCTATGGATAGCGCATGCGGTAAAGTTTTAGGTGCTTTGGGCGCACGCAAACCGATGACAGGGTTGGCCGGAAAATGTTTGTGTAATACCAAATAGCGATAAAAACCACGCCAACTGGACAAGATGCGGGCGATGCTGCGGCCATGCATGCCTTGGCTATTGAGGCTGGCTATTTGGCGACGAATGTCTTGTGGGGTGAGAGTCTGAAGATTGTCTGCGTGTTGGGTTAACAGTCGCTCAATATCGCGCTGATAGTTGTTGCGCGTATGCTCGCTGAGTCCTCGCTCAAAGTGCAGAAAGTCGAGGTAGTCGTCCAGTAACTCATGCATGGACACTACCTCTAGTGAGCGGGTCTACGCTGACAATTGCCGCAAGAAGATACCTCTTGGCGGAAACCTCAGCGGGGGCTTTCATATAATATATCTGGCCAGAGATGCGCTGACCAGCTCGCCGATCCGGTTGAGGAATAAGGTGCCCATGCCGGCATAAAAGCGGCTGCGTTGTTCGCTGGGGATTGCCATCAGGCCAAAAGTGACTTCCTGATAGCGCATGGGAATTACTGCCAGTGAGGCTGGTGATTCTGTAAACCAGCCGGCGATATCCATGGTTGGCAAGGTACCACAATAGGGTTGGCTCAAGTCTTTGGCCCAGTTTTTCAGCGAGTCTTCTGCATCTATAAACAAATCATCTGCGGCATGGCTTTCGTTGACCCATAGTTTGAGCTGTGCATTGGGCAATTGAAAGTGTGAGGCAAGAAACGCGACCAGGTGAGTATGTAATGCGGCAACATCTTTGGCAAACAATAAGCCCAGGGACAGCTCATGCACTTTGTTTGCGGTGGCCTCATTTTCCTCGGCGGTGAGAATCAGCTCGGTAAAACGTGATTCCAGCACGCGAATTTTATCGCGCTGGGCGATTTGCTGACGCTCAGCCAGTGAGATTGTACCTTTGCCATGTGGGCTAGGCAAAAACAGCTCCGCCAGCAAGTGCGCATGACTTTCAAAAAAGTCTGGATGCGCCTTGAGGTAATGCTTGATATCGTTTTCGTTAATACTGTCTTCCATGCTGCTATTCTGGTCTCTCTAAATCTCTATTTCGCCGTCAAAGACAATCTCTGCCGGTCCTGTCATCATGACCGGTGCGCCATCGCCCGCCCATTGAATCGTTAAAATGCCGCCACGGGTATGTACTTTTACCGGGCTTTGCAAGGTGCCGAGCTGAATGCCGCTAACCGCCGCCGCACAGGCACCGGTGCCACAGGCCAGCGTTTCGCCGCTGCCACGCTCATAGACGCGCAGGTTGATTTCGTGGGCGTTAAGCACCTGCATAAACCCGGCATTTACGCGTTGCGGAAAGCGCGGGTGCGATTCTATTTGCGGGCCCAGACTGGCGACTTCGGCGGTGTGCACGTTTTCGACCAGCATGACGGCGTGTGGGTTGCCCATGGAGACTGCACTGATGGTCACGGTATCGTGTGCCAGTGGCAGTTCGTAAGTGCTCGCTTGTGCATCCGCCTCGAACGGAACCTGTGCCGGGATGAAGCGTGGCGCGCCCATATTGACCGTCACTTGGCCATCGTCTTGCAGCATCAGCGTAATCACGCCACTGGCGGTTTCCACCTTGATCTCTCGCTTGTGGGTCAGGCCTTTTTCGACCACGAAGCGCACAAAACAACGGGCACCATTGCCACATTGTTCCACTTCGCCGCCATCGGCGTTAAAAATGCGGTAACGGAAATCTACCCCAGCCGTGTCGGTTGATTCGACCATGAGTAACTGGTCGCAACCGACGCCGAAAAAGCGGTTGGCGATGTGCTGGATTTGGCCATGCGAGAGATGCACAGGAGTCTGCGTGGCATCAATCACAACAAAATCATTGCCAGCGCCCTGCATTTTGGTAAATCGTAATTTCATAGCTCAAGATGATACTCCATCATGCCGTTGAAGACATCCTCAGGGCGAAGATTTATTCCTTGCCAGAAATAAACTCAGGTAAAATCTTCGTTCCCAATTTGGGTGCTGGCTTCAGCCTTTAGTCAGTGCCGTTTATTAACTCCATTACTTTTCAAGGCGTCAAACATGAGTGAATATCTTTTTACTTCGGAATCGGTTTCCGAAGGCCATCCCGACAAGTTAGCTGATCAGGTGTCTGACAGTATTCTTGATGCCATTCTGGCCCAAGACCCGACAGCCCGCGTCGCTGCTGAAACCCTGGCGAACACTGGGCTGGTTGTATTGGCCGGTGAAATTACGACAACGGCCAATGTCGACTATATTAAAGTGGCGCGTGATGCGATTAAGCGCATTGGCTACGACAACACCGATTACGGCATCGACTACAAAGGTTGTGCCGTGTTGGTCGCTTACGATAAACAATCGCCAGACATTGCCCAGGGTGTAGATAACGCCAATGATGATCCGCTGGATCAGGGCGCTGGTGACCAGGGCCTGATGTTTGGCTATGCCGTGAATGAAACACCACAATTGATGCCATTGCCGATCTGGCTCAGCCATCGCGTGATGGAGCGTCAATCACAATTGCGTAAAGATGGCCGTTTGCCATGGTTGCGCCCGGATGCCAAGTCGCAAGTGACCATTCAGTATGTGGATGGTAAACCGTTCAAGATTGATACCGTGCTGGTTTCTACGCAACATGCGCCAGAGATGTCTCTGGAGGCCATTCGCGAAGCGGTGATTGAAGAAATCATCAAGCCAACCTTGCCTGCCGAGTTGATTAAGGGCGAGATTAAGTACCTGGTGAACCCGACTGGTCGCTTTGTCATCGGGGGGCCGCAAGGCGATTGCGGCCTGACTGGGCGCAAGATTATTGTGGATACCTACGGTGGCGCAGCGCCACACGGTGGTGGTGCATTCTCAGGCAAGGATCCTTCCAAGGTCGACCGTTCGGCGGCATATGCGGGCCGTTACGTGGCGAAAAATATTGTTGCGGCCGGTTTGGCTGACAAATGCCTGGTGCAGGTCAGCTACGCGATTGGCGTGGCTCAGCCAACGTCTATCATGGTTGAAACCTATGGCACAGGCAAAATTTCAGATGAGCGCCTGACCCAACTGGTGCGTGAACATTTTGATTTGCGTCCAAAAGGCATTGTTAAAATGCTGGATCTGCTGCGCCCGATTTACACCAAAACTGCGGCCTATGGCCACTTTGGCCGTGATGAGCCAGAGTTCAGTTGGGAAGCCACGGATAAAGCGGCTGCATTGCGTGCCGCTGCGGGGCTGTGATGACGCGTCAAACATGATTTAATATTCGTATAAATGTAATTTTGAAGAGGGCTTTTAGCCCTCTTTTTTTTCATTTTTTTTCCGATAATCAATTATAAGATGTAAACATTATGTAGGGTCATCAGGGCAATATGTTAAAAACAATAGCGATCAAAGAAGTGCGTTTGGGGATGTATATCCAAGAGCTGAAAGGCCCGTGGATGGACCATCCGTTTTGGCGTAGCAAATTTGTGCTGAATGATCCTGTTGATTTGCAAAAGTTAAGAGCAAGCCATTTGCAGCAGGTGGTGATTGATATCAGCCAGGGATTGGATGTGCTGCCCGAGCCTGATGTTGTTGAGCGCCAGCTCACGGATAAAGAAATGGCGATGCTGAAGCTGGATGGGCCCGTTGTGGCCGAGAATACCAGTGCCGAAAAGTTAAAGTCGACCACACTGGAAGCTGAGCGTGAGCAGGCCGCCAAGATTATTGCTTCTTCGCGTCGAGCGATTGAGTCCATGTTTAAAGATTTGCGCATGGGCAAGGCCATCGAGGCCGAAGCCGTGATGCCGCTGGTGGAAGAAATCTCGGCCTCAGTCACGCGCAATGTGCATGCGCTGATTAGCCTGGTGCGTTTAAAAACAGTCGATGATTACACCTATATGCATTCGGTGGCTGTCTGTGCACTGATGACTGCGCTCGGTAAAGAGCTTAAATTGTCCGAAACCGAAGTGAAGCAAGCCGGGTTGGCTGGCTTGATGCACGATATGGGCAAAGCCGGGATTCCGTTGCAGATTTTGAATAAACCGGGCTCGCTCACCGATAACGAATTTGATGTCATTCGCCAACATCCCCAGTTAGGGCATGACATGCTGGTAAAAGCCAATATATCCGATGCTGTGACGCTGGACGTGTGTTTGCATCACCATGAAAAAATGGATGGCTCTGGCTATCCTGAGCATTTAAGTGGTGATCAGATGACGATTTTTGCCAAGATGGGGGCGATCTGTGATGTTTATGACGCAGTGACTTCGACCCGCGCCTATAAACCGGCCTGGGAGCCGGGCATGGCCCTTAAACGCATGGCGAGCTGGAGTGGTCACTTTGACACCGAAGTGTTTAAAGCCTTTGTCAAAAGTCTGGGTATTTATCCGATCGGTACCGTGGTCATGTTGAAGTCTGGTCGTTTGGCCGTGGTGGTCAAGCAAACGCCCGATAGCTTGCTCAAGCCGGTCGTCAAAGCATTCTTCTCAACGAAGTCGAAAATACATATCCCGGTAATAGAGCTTGATTTGTCAAAAGGCATGGATGAGATTATCGGCAACGACTCTGCCACCACCTGGGGCGTGGGCAACATTGATCATTTATGGACCAACCATTGAGTGCGGGATTAGGTACATGCTTGGTGACGTAAAAAAAGGAGCCGATGGCTCCTTTTTTAGTCTGCGTCGTTTATTCTTCTGCCGGTTTTTTAGTCCGCTTGCTGGTGGCCGCTTTGGTGGTGCTGGCTTTCTTAGTGGCGGTTTTCTTCACTGTGGTTTTTGTAGTAGCTGTTTTTGCCGCAGCCGTTTTGGGCGCTGCGGCTTTCTTCGCCGCTGGTTTTTTAGCTGCTGGTTTTTTGCCGGTTTTGCCCCCGTTTTTGGCGGCTTTTTCTACCAGCAATTCCAGGGCCTGTTCTACCGTGAGCTCTTCTGGTGTGACGCTCTTAGGCAGCGTGGCGCGGATACCGTTGTGTTGCACATAAGGGCCAAAGCGACCAGAAAACACCTCAATACGACCTTCACCTGATGGGTGTTCACCCAGGTCTGCCAGTGGCGTCGGCCCATTCGCGGCGGCCAGCAGTTTCACGGCACCTTCGAGGTCTATGCTAAACACACTCTCGGTTTTGGGGATCGATTTAAACTTGCTATCGTGGTTCACATACGGCCCAAAGCGGCCAATATTGGCGACAATTTTTTTACCTGTTTCTGGATGTTGGCCCAGGTCGCGTGGCAAACTCAGCAACATATGTGCGGTGTCGATATTGACCTGGCTCAGCGGAATTTCTTTGGGGATGCTGACGCGTTTAGGTTTTTTCTTGTCGCCTTCTACCGGCTGACCCACTTGTAAATAAGGGCCATACGGGCCATTCATCAGGTAAATGTCTTTTTGCGTATCGACATCCTGCCCGATCACCACTGGCTCGCTGGCCATATTGGCTTCGCCATCCAGATTGCGTTTGTAATCGCACTTGGGTGTGGCGTTATAGCCGGTACAGCCAATAAAGCTACCGTAGCGGCTGAGCTGTTTCTGTAACTGACGGCCACATTTAGGGCACATCTCATCGATCAGTTCGTTACCTGGGCGCTCCACATCAGCTTTGACCTGAATCTGCTGGTTAAAGCCCTGCCAGAACTTGTCCATGACGGGCACCCAGTCCAGGTTACCTTCGGCAATTTCGTCCAGCTCATTTTCCAGCTTGGCGGTAAAGTCGTAGTCGACATACTGGGTGAAATGCTCGGTGAGGAATTTATTCACCACGCGGCCTACATCCGTCGGCGTAAAACGTTTTTTATCCAGCACCACATATTCGCGGTCTTGCAGCGTTGAGATAATGCTGGCGTAAGTCGAAGGGCGGCCAATGCCATACTCTTCGAGTGCTTTGACCAGGCTGGCTTCTGAATAGCGCGGTGGCGGCTCGGTAAAATGTTGTTCGCCGAAAATTCTCTCAACAGTCAACACCTCGCCAGTTTCCAGATGCGGCAACTTGGCTTCAGCATCTTCGTCCTCTTTATCATCGTCCTTGCCTTCCATATAGACGGCAATAAAGCCAGGGAAGACCAGCGTTTGGCCCGTGGCGCGGAAGAGGTTGGCATCTGTGCCGACCGCCAAATCCACGCTCACAGCATCATATTTGGCCTGTGTCATTTGGCAGGCCAGGGTACGCTTCCAGATCATTTCATACAATTTGAACTGTTCGTCGTTCAAGTATTGGCGCACGCTGGCAGGGGTACGTGTAATATCGGTCGGGCGAATCGCCTCGTGCGCCTCTTGCGCATTCTTGGCTTTGGTTTTGTACATGATAGGTGACTTGGGCAGGTAGTCTGCGTCAAAGTGCTTTTTCACGTAATCGCGGATTTGCATCACGGCTTCGGCTGCCAGGCTGAATGAGTCGGTACGCATATAGGTAATCAAACCGACCGTGCCGCTACCAACGTCCATGCCCTCGTATAATTGCTGCGCGACGCGCATGGCGCGGCTGGTAGTAAAGCCCAGCTTGCGCACGGCTTCCTGTTGCAGGGTAGACGTGGTGAACGGTGCGGCCGGGCTGCGGCTGCGTTGTTTTTTCTCCACCCGCGTGACCGTGGTTTTGCCAGCCGAGGCCAGCAATAACTTGCCCACAATGTCCGCTTGCTGATCATGGTTGGTGACGGTGAATTGTTCTACTTTCTGGCCATTGAGTTGTACCAGTCTGGCATCAAAGCCATGGGCATGCTTGAGCGCGCCCATATGGATGCTCCAGTATTCCTGGCTGGTAAAGGCTTCAATTTCCAGCTCGCGTTCTACAATCAGGCGCAGTGCCGGGCTTTGTACGCGGCCCGCGGACAAACCACGACGGATTTTCTTCCACAGCAACGGTGATAAGTTAAAGCCGACCAGGTAGTCCAGCGCGCGCCGCGCTTGCTGCGCGTTGACCAGATCCATGGAAATATCACGCGGATGGTCAATGGCGTGTTTCACCGCGGTTTGCGTAATTTCATTGAACTCTACGCGTTTTACCAGCTTGTTTTTGATCAGCTTTTTTTCTGCCAGAATCTCGGCAATATGCCACGAGATGGCTTCACCTTCGCGGTCCGGGTCGGTTGCCAGATAAATGCTGTCGGCATTTTTTACGGCTTTGGCAATGGCATCGACGTGTTTGCTGTTGCGGTCGATGATGTCGTACTTCATGGCGAACTGCTGCGTCGGGTCCACGGCGCCATTTTTAGGGATCAGGTCGCGCACATGCCCGTAAGAAGCCAGGACCTCAAAATCACCGCCCAAATATTTTTTGAGGGTTTTGGCCTTGGAGGGAGATTCAACGATCAGCAGTTTTGACATTGAGCAGTCTGTGTAAGAGTTGGCTAGATAATAGCAAGCGTTTTAACTACTAGACAATATATCGGTGCGGAAAGTCATCAATTAAGGTCTTTCCGCATCAAAACGTTGTGTTATTCCTCAGTGGTGACTGTCATCGGGAATGGTTTGCGTGCAAACTCGATGCGTTTGTCATCCTGAGTGGCAATCGACAATGCCATGTCGTTGCTGGCAAATTTTTCGTGGTCAAACATCGGGTCTTCGTCTTCTTCCTTGGCCTGGCTCAGATGCTTGAAGTCATACAAGTCAAAGTCAGCCAGGTGTGAAGGCTCGACATTGCCAATCGCACGGAAGATGTTATTGATGCGCCCCGGTTGTTCGCGTTCCCAGTTATTGAGCATATCCTTGATTTTCTGGCGTTGCAGGTTTTCCTGGCTGCCACACAAATCACACGGAATAATCGGGAACTGCATGCCGCGCGCATAGCTGGCAATGTCTTTTTCGGCACAATAAGCCAATGGGCGGATCACCATAAACTCACCGCGGTTGGTGGCCAGTTTAGGTGGCATGGCCTTCATTTTGGCGCCGTAGAACATATTGAGGAACAAGGTTTGCACGATGTCGTCGCGGTGGTGGCCCAGGGCAATTTTATTGGCACCCAATTGCTGTGCGGTCGTATAAATAATGCCGCGGCGCAGGCGTGAGCACAGGCTGCAGGTGGTTTTGCCTTCGGGGATTTTTTCTTTCACAATGGAGTAAGTATCCGCTTCTACAATGCGGTACTCCACGCCCAGTTTTTCCAGGTAGGCAGGCAAGATGTCTGCCGGGAAGCCTGGTTGTTTCTGGTCCAGGTTCATCGCAATCAATTTGAAGTTGATCGGTGCGCGCTCCTGCAAGGCCAGCAAAATCATTAACATGGCGTGGCTATCCTTGCCGCCGCTCATGCACACCAGCACGGTGTCACCTTCTTCAATCATGTTGTAATCGCCAATAGCTTTCCCAGTCGCGCTAATCAACTGATTGCGCAGTTTGAGGAAGTTTTGGCTAACGTCGTCTGGATAATGTTTGGTCTTCATAGGCGCGCATTATAGCGGAAAGCGAGGCAAAGTCACGCTAAGTCTTTGATTATTCTGGTTGATTTTATTCGGATAAAGAAACATCAGCATCGCAAGCTGTTCCTGCCGCGATCCAGCGCTTGAATAAACGGCTGGCCGATGCATTCATGTTTTCTGGCAGCCACCATAAAAAGCGCGCCGGTTCACTGACCATGCCACATAAATAACGCTGGGTCTGGTCACTCCAAATCAGCGCCCGGCATGGTGCCTCATGTGGCCACAGCAATGCCAGGCTGACCGGGCAGGGCTCGGCGGCACAACAGACGCCACAGCCGTTACACGCTGCACCCAAAGCGGGTTTGTGCGGAGCCTGCGCGTGTATGGTGATGGTTTGTGACTGGGCTTTCTTGGCCACTATAAACTCAAATTGCGTCCGCCATCGACTGCCAGCACGTGGCCGGTAATAAATGGCGCATCATAAATCAAGAATTTGACTGCTTTGGCAATGTCGGATGGTTCGCCTGTGCGTTTGAGCAAGGTTTGGTTAATGACTTGCTGGCGGTAGACCTCATCAAATTCCTGGTTATCATCTGGCCATAACACCGGGCCTGGGGCAACGGCGTTTACCCTGACCTCGGGGCCGAGCTCCTGCGCCAGCGATTTGGTCAGGCTGACCAGCCCAGCCTTGGCCGCACTGTAAACAATATAGTGCTTTTTCGGGCGCTCAATATGCATGTCGGTAATATTGACGATGCAGCCCTGACTGGCACGCAAAGCATCCGCCGCCGCCTGGCTTAAAAACAGCGGTGCTTTCAGGTTACTGCCCATCAGCTCTTCCCATTGTGCGGTATCTATCTGGCCGAGTTTGGTCGGGTAATAACTGGAAGCATTGTTGATTAGCGCATCAAGTCGGCCAAAGCGTTGCAAGGCAGAGGTGATCAGTTGCGATAATGCGGGCATATCGAGCAAATTTGCTTGTGCGATTACCACGCTGTCAGGCCGCGCCTGATTGAGCTCTGTTTGCAAGGCAAGCGCTTCGTCTGCACTGGTGTGGTAATGCAACAGAATATTGGCGCCTTGACGGTGTAGCTCGCGGGTGATGGCGGCGCCGACACGTTTGGCACCACCAGTAATCAGCACGACTTTAGAAGCGGAAGGGGAATTCACGTTGGTCTCTTTATTCTGGACTGGTCACATTATAATGGCTGAATGACTGCTCAACCGAATTCTTCTCGATTACCGGCACTGGATGCCGCGGCGCAACAACACAGCGACACACTACTTGCATACATTCAGCAGCGGGTGCAGCAGCAAGGTGGCTGGATTTCATTTGCCGACTATATGCAGATGGCACTTTATACGCCCCACCTAGGCTATTACAGCGGCGATGCCAATAAGTTCGGGCTTGGTGGCGATTTTGTCACTGCACCGGAAATTTCCCCCTTATTTGCACAGGCCTTGGCCAACCAGGTCGCGCAGGTGCTACAGACGACTGCGGGCAATGTGCTGGAACTAGGGGCTGGTACGGGTAAATTGGCGGCAGGCTTACTGCTGCGGCTGGCAGAGCTGGAACAGCTGCCGCAGCATTATTTTATTCTTGAGGTAAGCGCTAACTTGCGACAGCGGCAGCAAGAATACCTGCAAAGTGTATTGCCAGCAGCCTTATATTCTCGCCTGCAGTGGCTGGATGCGTTACCAGAGGCCTTGACCGGCGTTGTGGTTGGTAATGAGGTCTTAGATGCCATTCCTGTGCATGTGGTTGAATGGCGAGCCGGGCAGTGGCTGGAGCGTGGTGTTGGGTTTGATCAGCAATTAGTGTGGCAAACACAACTGCTGCAAGACCTGTCACTGGTGGCGGCAATTGATGCGCACCACTTACCTGACGGGTATATCACCGAAGTGTGCCCGGCCGCGCAAGGTTTGATTGCCAGTCTTGCCACCATGTTGGTGCGTGGCCTGGTATTGATGCCTGACTACGGGTTTGCTGCAAGTGAGTACTACCATCCGCAACGTGCGCAGGGGACATTGATGTGTCATTACCAGCATTATGCGCATGATAATCCATTGATCTATCCTGGCCTGCAGGATATCACTGCCCATGTGGATTTCACTGCGATGGCAGAAGCCGCGGTGGTGCATGGGCTGGATTGTGCGGGATATACCAACCAGGCGCAGTTCTTAATCAACTGTGGTATTTTGCAGTTGCTGCAACAGGTGCCACCGGAAGAAAGTGCGCGCTATTTGCCTATGGTGGCGGCAGTGCAAAAACTGCTATCTCCGGCGGAGATGGGGGAGTTGTTTAAAGTCTTGGCGCTGAGTAAAGGACTGGCATTGCCGTTGATGGGATTTTTGCAGGGGGATAAGCGGCATCAGTTGTAATGGTTGTTTTTTTGATTTGGTGTAGAAGGTAATTCTTTAGGTCTTTGATGTGACGTTGTGTTTCGCTTTTACAGCGAGTTACTTTTCTTTGCTTGCACAAAGAACAAGTAACCAAAAGAAAGTGCACCCCAACTTCCGCTTGTATCCTGCGCTACTCGGATTGCCGGGCGTCCATCGAAACTCGCCCTGACAAGCCACACAAGACGTGGCTTGTTGCGGAGCTCAGACAGCCGATGGCCGAAGACTCCCGTCAACCCTGCGTTGCTCGGCGCGGCAGATGGGGACCCCGAACACCTAATGAACGCCACCATTAGTGCTTTTAACAAACCAATCTGTTTTTGAAACCGTTCAAATTGTTACGCTGTGAGTTTGGCGAGATAAATCCCATTCCATCACGCTGAGTAGCGGAGACAAAGTAAGAGTAGAGGGAGCGACTGTTCGAATCCCGCAGCAGCTCACGTTTTGTGTGAGCTGCCAGGTTGAGTTTCGTGACCGCTTATTTTGTTGAGCAACGCAAGGGAGCCTTTAGGCCGTGATGGCTGGGTGCCCTCCTCTTTGGTTACTTTCTGAGGGGCAAGCATCAGAAAGTGACTCGCCGAGAGGCGAAAAGGGTACTTCAAATTAATACGCTATGTACGGTAAATAAAAGCACTTAAAGTATAATGCGCCCCATGACCGAAATCGACCCAACCCCAGAATCTTCCGAAGTGCCTTACCAGCGTCGCATCCGTAGTTTTGTCTTACGCCAGGGGCGTTTGACCAAAGGCCAGGAGCGGGCCTTGCAGACGGCTTGGCCGACATTCGGGATTGAATATACCGATCAAGCGCTGGATGTGAGTCAGGCTTTTGGCCGCACTGAGAGCAAGAAAATTCTCGAAATCGGTTTTGGGATGGGCGATGCTACGGCAAAGATTGCACAAACCTTGCCCGACTGTGATTTCCTGGCAGTAGAGGTGCATACGCCTGGTGTCGGTAGTCTGCTCAAGTTGATGCAAGAAGGTGATATCAGCAATATCCGTATTATTCAGCATGATGCTGTTGAGGTGCTGCAGAATATGCTGGCGGACGCCTCGCTGGATGGTGTGCATATTTTCTTCCCGGATCCGTGGCACAAGAAGCGTCACCATAAGCGCCGCTTGATTCAAGCGGAGTTTGTGCAGTTGTTATGCTCCAAATTGAAAGCGGGCGCTTACATTCATGTGGCGACTGATTGGCAGGAGTATGCCGAGTGGGTGTTGGAAGTGTTGCAAGGTGAAGCACAACTGCAAAATACGGCCGTAGATTATGCTGAAAAACCGTCTTACCGCCCGTTAACCAAGTTCGAGAATCGCGGTCTGAAGTTAGGCCACGGCGTGTGGGATCTGGTGTTTAAGCGGGATTAATGGCTGATGCGTAGAATAAAAAAAGCAGACTGATGTCTGCTTTTTTTATTCGCTGGCAGCTGGTTCATCCTGCGCGTCGGCATCGTTGCCGAAAAACCATTCGCCAAGTACTTTTTCTGCCTCATCGACACCTTGCTTCTTCAGGCTGGAGAAGAGTTGCACGGTGATTTTTTCGCCCCAGCCTTCTTGCAATTCTTTGCGCACTTTGCCGATCAGGATGCTGGATTCGCTGCGTGATAACTTGTCACTCTTGGTCAGCAGGACATGCACCGGTTTGCCGGAAGGGCAAAACCAGTCCAGCATTTGCCTGTCTAGCGGTGTAAGCGGATGGCGGCTATCCATCACCAATACCAGTCCGGCCAGGCTTTGGCGTTCACTGAGGTAGCGTGACAATACATTTTGCCAATGCATGCGCATGGCCTCGGGCACTTTGGCATAGCCGTAACCAGGTAAATCGACCAGGTGTTTGTCGTCGCCCAGCGTAAAGAAGTTAATCAGTTGCGTGCGGCCGGGTTGCTTACTGACAAAGGCCAGCCGGTTATGGTTGGCCAGGGTGTTTAATGCGCTGGATTTGCCCGCATTGGAGCGTCCGGCAAAAGCGACTTCGATGCCACTGGCAGGCGGAAGGTCACGCAGATGATGTGCCGACAGGTGAAAGCGGGCGTTTTGAAAAACTGGCATGATGGAGTTGAGTTGCCTCAAGGTTTTATGGACTATTCAGCTGTGCATGCTATCACGAACAAGGTTTGTTTGATAAAATGGCGCAGAATAAAAATGTTGGGGCATAGAATGATGTTAAAGAGTTTTAAAGCAGGATTGTTTGTGCTGTTAGCCATGGGCGTGCAGCCAGTATTTGCTGAGGAAGCTGCTTCAGCAGAAGCCGCGCCAGTGGTGAATGGGCCAGAAAAAATTGTGCAAAACGTGTGTGCGGCCTGTCATGGTGCCGACGGTAACAGCGTGATTACCACCAATCCGAAATTGGCGGGCCAGCATCCAGAATATTTGCTCAAGCAGTTGAGCAACTTTAAAGATGGCACGCGTGCTAACCCGGTGATGGCCGGTATGGCAGGGGCGTTGAGCCAGGAAGACATGGAAGGCCTGGCGAAATATTTCTCCAGCCAAAGCATTAAGTTGGCTAAATCAAAAAGCAATGGCAAGGGTTCTTTAGGCGAGAAAATCTACCGCGGTGGTATTGCGGCGACCCAAGTGCCTGCCTGTGCGGCCTGTCATGGTGCGACGGGTGCTGGTTTGCCAAAACAGTTTCCACGCTTGGCAGGGCAACACACAGACTACACTTTGCAACAGCTGAGAACTTTCCGTACCGGTGAGCGCGCGAATGCGCCAATGATGATGACCATCGCGGCAAAAATGAGTGATGCCGAGATGCAAGCAGTTGCAGATTACATTCAAGGTCTGCGCTAGTCGTTGCTGATTGAAAAAAGGTGGCTGCGGCCACCTTTTTTACTGTAGGGCTATTTTTACTGTAGGGCTATGCAACCTTTTACGGTGGATGTCGTCCACAACTGCGCGTCTTGCGTTGTATGGCGATCATCTCGTGCCCAACCTTAACTAGTCAATTTTAAAGAGATCGTTTTGAAAGCTCCCATTTCCTTATCGCAGCGTGTGTATGAGCTATTGAGCTCAATGCGCTTTGCTGTGAGCCTGTTGACGCTGTTGGGTGTGGCCTCGATTATTGGTACCGTGCTCAAGCAAAACGAGCCTTATACCAATTACATCGTCAAATTTGGCCAGTTCTGGTTTGAATTGTTTGAAATGCTGGGTTTGCTGGATGTCTATCATGCGGCCTGGTTTTTACTCATTCTGCTATTTCTAGTGGTATCGACCACCTTGTGTGTCATCCGTAATGCACCACTGATGGTCAAAGAGTGGCAAGTATATAAAGAGCACGCCACTGAAAAATCGCTGCGTTTGTTTGGTCATCAGGCCAGTTTGGCGACAACGCAGCCAACTGCGGCATTACAAACGCAATTAAGTGAGTTTTTAAGCATAGAGCGTTATCGCTTTAAAACACGCCAGCAAGATAATGGCGATATATTGATTGCTGCCAAGTTAGGCACGCACCAGCGCCTGGGCTATATTTTTACCCATGCGGCGATTGTCGTGATCTGTTTTGGCGGTTTGCTGGATGGTAATTTGCCATTCAAGATACAAGAGCTGCTCGGCTGGAAGAAAATCGAAACGCGTGATATTTCTTCGCGCAAAGTGCCGGCAGAAAGCCGTTTGGGCGTCAATAACCTGTCATTCCGGGCCAATATGACGCTGCCGGAAGGCGAGCATGACAATGTGGCGTTTGTGCGTGTGCGTGACGGCTACCTGGTGCAAGACCTGCCATTTACTGTGGCGCTGAAAGATTTCCGCATTGAGCATTATGCGACCGGCATGCCGAAGTCGTTTGAGAGCGATATCGTCATCACCGATCCTGAGTTGAGTAAACCTATCGAAACCACGATACGCGTCAATCATCCTTATACTTATAAAGGCATCGCCATTTATCAGTCTGACTTCCAGGATGGTGGCTCGGAGCTCAAATTCAAATTATGGGATTTGGCCGCCAGCAACCAGGACGGGTTTGATGTTGATGGGGTGGTGTCGCAAAAAGGCTCATTAGGCGACGGCGCACAAAAAATGACGGTGGAGTTTAACGAGTTCCGCCAGTTTAATATTTTGAACTTGTCGGCAGATGGTAAAGGCAAACCACATAATGTTGGCCCCAATACCACCTTGAAGTTGCGTAATGCCAGCGGCCAGGCACGCGAGTACATGAGTTATATGCAGCCATTGCAACTGGATGGCCGGGCTTATTTTGTCTCTGGTATGCGCGAGACGGTACAGGATGAATTCAAGTACCTGCGCATTCCGGCGGATGCTGAATTGGAGATCAGCGGCTTTATGCACTTGCGTCAGACGCTGCGTAACGAGCAGGCGATACGTGAGATTGCTAGCCAGGTGGCTAAGCAGATGCCGGGTGACAATGCCGCATTAAAGGCGCAGTTTGAGCAAAGCCTGCAACATTTGCTGGTGACGTTCAAGCAAGGCGGGTACAGTGAGTTGTCGCGTATTATTGAAAGCGCAGTGCCGAAAGACCAGCGTGAGCAGGCAGCACAAACGTATTTGAAACTACTCAACCGGGCTGCATTGCAAGGCTATCAAATGAGTCGTGCCCAGCGCCAGTTGCCACCGGCACCTGAAACCCAGGAGACGGTGATGTTTATACAGGATAGCTTGAATGCCATGAATGACTTGTTCTTTTATGGCACGCCCTATTATTTCCAGCTCAAGAATTACACACTTAAACAGGCCAGCGGCTTTCAGTTAACGCGCTCTCCTGGTCAAAACTGGGTGTATTCTGGTTCGGTGATGCTGGTGCTGGGTATTTTTTCCATGTTCTATATTAAGGAACGTCGTCTATGGTTATTGATCAAACCTGCACAGCAAGAGGTATTGCTGGCAATGTCGTCTAACCGTAAAAATATGGATCTGGACCAGGATTTTGCACGTGTGCAACAGCAATTGACTGCGCTGCTGCAAGCGGCTGCCTGACGGAATGAAGAGGGGAATGCGATGAGTACATCATTATTAGTAAAGCCAACATCGTTTTGGCAATCATTAAGTAAGTTCGATTGGGTTTACGCCGTGCTGCTGCTGGCGGGTGGCATTTTCTCTTACCAGCGGTATGCCGGCTTTATGGATGTGTATGAAGTCAGCTTTTTGTTTGGCGCGGTGGCCTTGTTCAGTTACCTGGGCTGGCGCTGGTCGGCGATTGCGCGGCTGGTACTGGGGGTTGCGGTATTGAGTTTAGTCGGGGTCTATAGCTATCAGGGCGACCTGGCGAATGGTAGCCAGCAATTCCTGCTCAAATTCCTGCTTGCCAGCCAGTCTGCTGTCATGTGGATGAACGTGTTGTTTGTACTGGCCATGCTGACCTACTGGCTGGCATTGTTCCAGAGGTCGGCGTTTACGGCAAAAGTCGCTTCCGCACTTACCTGGGCAGCGACCTTGTTTGGTTTCGTTGGCCTGATGGTGCGCTGGTATGAGTCTTACCTGATTGCGCCGGATGTTGGCCATATCCCGATCAGTAATTTGTATGAAGTATTTATCCTGTTTTGCCTGATCACCTCTTTGCTGTATTTGCATTACGAAAAACTGTTCAATACGCGCCAGTTGGGCGGATTTGTGCTGGTGGTGATTAACGCTGCGGTGGGTTTTATCCTCTGGTATACCTTTGACCGCCATGCTAACGAGATTCAACCCTTGGTGCCTGCTTTGCAAAGTTACTGGATGAAGATACACGTGCCGGCTAACTTTATTGGTTACGGCGCATTCTCGCTAGCGGCCATGGTGGCCGGTGCTTATCTGCTGGTAAAGCATGGTGTGCTGGCCAGCCGCCTGCCAGCATTGCATGTGCTGGATGATTTGATGTACAAGGCAATTGCCGTTGGTTTCGCTTTCTTTACCATTGCCACCATTCTGGGTGCGATGTGGGCAGCTGAAGCCTGGGGTGGTTACTGGTCCTGGGATCCGAAAGAAACCTGGGCGCTGATTGTCTGGCTGAATTACGCCGCCTGGCTGCACTTGCGCTTAATGAAGGGCTTGCGTGGCACCGTGTTGGCCTGGTGGGCGCTGGTCGGTTTGCTGGTGACAACCTTTGCCTTCCTTGGTGTGAATATGTTCCTCAGCGGCCTGCATTCCTACGGCACGCTTTAACTGTTAAGTGCTGCTTTATCCGCGGGCAGATGCGTATGTATCTGCCCGTTTTCTTTTATTTTTCCTGAATTCTCCCATTATCCAATATTAACAATAATTAATTAATGTTAATATTGGCTGGTCGGCATCGAATGGATGCTGATGCCGGCAAGGTAATACTTCTTACAATGATTCGGTATCAGGAGGATTCAAAATGAAAAAGCAATTAGGATTTAGCTTGATTGAATTGGCCATTGTGCTGGTGATTGCAGGGTTGTTACTCGCGGGTGTCATGCGAGGGCAGGAATTGATTGCCAATGCCAAGGTGAAAAGTCTGGCCAGTGATTTCAGAAACATACCCACTTACTTTTATGGATATCAGGACAGGTTCCGTACCTTGCCCGGTGATGATCATGCGGCAGATACCCATGTCACTGGTACGAATGCAAGTACCAATGGGCAAGTGCAGAACGGCTTGATTCAAGGCAACTGGAATTCAAGCACCAACACGGATGAATCATTTTTGCTATGGCAGCACTTACGATTGGCGGGATTGGCCACTGGCACGACGGATACCGCCAGTACGCAATATGCCCCCCGCAATAGTGAAGGCGGGCAGCTGGGGGTGACCAGCGTTGCCGATTTGGCGGCCGTCACTAACGGTACCTTTAATACTGCGCACGCCATGTGTTCTGATGCCATTCTTGGGCGATACGCGCTACAACTGGATACCATGATGGATGATGGCGTGGGTAATAGCGGCGTGATGCGCATCGTGGTGAATGGCACGCCAGGTACGGGTGTGGCCGCGCCGGCTGCCGGTACGGCTTATTTAGTCTGCATGAGTTTTTAGTGTAGAATACAACATAAATTTGTAACAAAAGGCCTGGATTTTCAGGCTTTTTGTTTTATGTCGGATACATTCAACGTTTGAGACACATTCTGTTTTAGAATGGTAGCCGTTTTACACCACCCACTTCCTATGGCAAACGCAATTGTAGAAATCCAAGACCTGTCCTTCGGGTATAAAGGCCGATTGTTGCATAAAGGCATCAATATGACCTTTCCTAAAGGCAAGGTGGTTGCCATTATGGGCGGTAGCGGCAGTGGCAAGACCACTTTGCTGCGCCTGATTGGCGGTCAACTCAAGCCAACCAAAGGCCAGGTGCAGGTTGGCGGTGAGATTGTGCACCAACAAAACCGTGAGGGCATTTACCGCTTACGCCGCAAAATGGGCATGCTGTTTCAACACGGTGCCTTGTTCACGGATTTATCCGTGTTTGAAAATGTGGCTTTCCCGATGCGCGAGCATACCAATTTACCTGAAAGCATGATTCGCGATCTGGTGTTGCTCAAGTTGAACGCGGTCGGTTTGCGTGGTGCACATGCCTTGATGCCAACTGAGCTTTCTGGCGGCATGGCACGGCGTGTTGCGCTGGCCCGCGCGATTGCGCTTGATCCCAGCATTATTATGTATGACGAACCGTTTGCCGGTTTAGACCCGATTTCGATGGCGGTGATTTGTGATTTGATCCGCAGCCTGAATGATGCTTTGGGTGCTACTTCAATTATCGTGACGCACGATGTGGAAGAAACTTTCCAGTTTGCTGATTATGTTTATTTTGTTGCAGATGGTGTGGTTGCTGCTGAAGGCACGCCAGACGATCTGCGCAATTCCGAGTTACCGTTTGTGCACCAGTTTGTGCATGGTGAAAAAGATGGCCCGGTGCCATTCCATTATGCGGCGCCTGAATATCACGCCAGTTTGTTGAGAGGTGCGCGTTAATGGTATTGCATAAATTGAAGCGCCTGTTCAGTAAGCTGGGCGCAGGCTGTATCAATAAAATCTGGCGGCTGGGTGCTGGCGGCCGTTTGTTCTGGCTGACCCTGATTTCTTCCGGTGAAAGCTTTCGCCGCTTTAGATTGACCATCCGTGAGGTGTATTTCACCGGCGTATTGTCGCTAATTATTATCCTTGTTTCGGCCTTTTTTGTTGGCATGGTACTGGCATTGCAGGGTTACCATACTTTGCAAAAGTATGGTTCTTCAGAAGCCATTGGTGTGCTGGTCGCCTTGGCACTGGTGCGCGAGCTCGGTCCGGTAGTGACTGCGCTGTTGTTCGCTGGCCGTGCGGGCACTGCGATTACCGCAGAGATTGGTTTGATGAAGGCGACCGAGCAATTGTCTGCCATGGAGATGATGGCGGTGAGCCCGATTGCGCGCGTGATTGCGCCACGTTTCTGGGCTGGCGTGATTGCCATGCCGGTGCTGGCAACTTTATTTTCCATGGTCGGTATTTTGGGTGGCTACCTGGTGGCTGTGCCATTAATCGGTGTCGATGCAGGCGCATTCTGGTCGCAAATGCAGGCCAACGTCGATTGGGAATTCGATATTTTGAATGGCGTATTCAAAAGTGTGGTGTTTGGGGTGGCATGTACCATGATTGCCTTGTTTGAAGGCTATGACGCACCGCCAACAGCGGAAGGTGTGAGCCGTGCAACGACCAGAACAGTCGTGACTTCATCACTGGCCGTGTTGGGGCTGGATTTTATCTTAACGTCGTTCATGATTGCTGTTTAGCAATTGGAACGCACGGTGACTCGCGGGGAATAAACAATGGAAAGAACAACAATTGATTTGTGGGTAGGCATTTTTGTTGCGCTCGGTTTTGCAGCGTTACTTGGCCTGGCAATGAAAGTAGGCAATCTGACGACCAGCAGTATCGGCCAAACTTATCTGGTGACAGCGAACTTTGAGAATATTGGTGGTCTCAAACCACGCGCACCCGTGAAAAGTGCTGGCGTAGTGGTTGGTCGCGTGAGTGAAATTGTGTTTGACCCTAAAACTTATGAAGCTGTCGTGAGTCTGAACATCGACACGCGCTACAACTTTCCTAAAGATACGTTTGCCAATATCTATACAGCCGGTTTGCTGGGTGAGCAATATATTGGTCTGGAAGCCGGTGGTGACGAGGTTAGCCTGAAAAACGGTGACAAGATTTCTCAAACACAGGATGCCGTGGTGTTGGAAAAACTGATTAGCCAGTTTCTTTACAGCAAGGCAACCGAAAGCGATGACAAACCGAGTACAACAGCATCTACATCAACCGAATCGACAGGTGATGCGTTAGATGCAAGTCCATTGGACAAAATTGGTAAGTAACTTAATCAATTGGTAAAGGGAACACAATGAAAAAGTGGTGGATGGCAGTTGCCATGTGGCTGGTAAGCGGTGTGGCAATGGCTGGCATAACGCCGGATCAATTGGTGAAAAAGACGGCGGATGATGTGATTGAAGTCATTAGAAATGACAAAGACATCCAGGCCGGTAACCAGCAAAAGATTTTTGCCTTGGCAGAAGAAAAAATCCTGCCTAACTTTGACTTTGAAAAAGTGTCTCGCCTGGTGCTGGGTAAAAACTGGACCAATGCGACCCCTGAGCAAAAAACCGCTTTCCAGGCAGAGTTCAAGACTTTGTTGTTGCGTACATACGCTACCGCTTTGTCCAAGTATAAAAATCAAACCATTGAATACAAGCCTTTCCGTATGGAAGCCGGTGCTGACACGGCAACGGTGAAAACCGCGATCCAGCAATCTGGTGGCGATCCAATTAGTGTGGATTACAGCCTGGGTAAAAAAGCAGATGACTGGAAGGTATTTGATATCGTGATTGAAGGTGTGAGCCTGGTTACCAATTACCGTAGCCAGTTTGCACAGGAAATCCGCCAGAATGGTCTGGACAGTTTGACGAAAAAGCTGGCCGACAAAAACAAGGCGGCAAGCGGTAAGTAATTACCTAGATTGCATTCAGGCATCTTTGGAGAATTTTGTGGCTCAAATTACGCAACAGGAAAACACTTTGCAGTTCAGTGGTAACTTGCTGATTACGAATGTCAGCGAAACCCTGAATCATTTGCAAACCTTGCATCTTGAGTCACCATTAACCCTGGATTTTACAAAGGTAGATGAGGTCGATACGGTCGCCGTCAGCCTGATTCTGGAAATTCAGCGGCAGCTTAATCATCAGCATACCGAACCTGGGGCAATGTCAGTGATTGGGGTACCGGAAAATCTGCGAAGTTTGATGCAACTTTACGGTGTCGACGGATTCTTGTTGAGTTAGTTGAAAATCCAGTCTAACAGCCCCAGCTCTGACGAGGTGGGGTTTCGTTTTTTGTGGGATAGCGAAAGGTCATACGTGGCTGCAGCCATAGAAATTTCAGGCATTACCAAGCGCTTTGGCGAGTTCGAAGCGCTACGAGGGGTCGATTTGCGCATTGAGCAAGGCGAGTTTTTTGCTTTGCTGGGCCCGAATGGCGCGGGCAAGTCGACTTTGATTAACCTGCTGGCGGGTTTGTTGCAGCCTACTAGTGGCAGTATCCGCATCATGGGCCATGATGTGCAAACTGACTATCAGCGTGCGCGTAGCGCCTTGGGTGTGGTGCCGCAAGAACTGGTGTTTGACCCGTTTTTTAATGTGCGCGAAATGTTGCGCTTCCAGGCCGGCTATTTTGGCCATGGCCCTGAAAATGACGCCTGGGTCGACGAAGTGATTGAAGGCCTTGGCCTGACGGATAAAGCACATACCAATATGCGTAAATTGTCTGGTGGCATGAAACGCCGGGCGTTGATCGCACAAGCTTTGGCACATAAGCCGCCAGTGATTGTGCTTGATGAGCCCACGGCCGGCGTGGATGTCGAGTTGCGGCAAATGCTGTGGGCGTTTATTCAAAAGCTCAATCAGCAAGGGCATACCATTATTTTGACCACGCATTATCTGGAAGAGGCCGAAGCCTTGTGTGAGCGCGTGGCCATGATGAAGCATGGCAAGATTGTCGCGCTGGATACCACGCGTGCATTGCTGAAGAGTCATGCCGCCAAACAGCTTTCTTTGCGCCTGACTGGCCCGTTGCCAACGCAACTGCAATCTTTGCTCAAGCAACAGAATGGGGATGAAGTGGTACTGGCATTATCCGAGTTGTCACAGGTTGAAATGGTCTTAAGCGTCTTGCGTGAAGCCAATGTGGCCATTCAGGATATGCAATTGCAGGAGGCGGATTTGGAAGACGTGTTCTTGAATCTGGTCGGTAACCAGAAAGGGGCATCAGCATGAAATGGCTAAATCCTTTCTTCTGGCTGGATGACAAAGTCAGCCCGCGCTGGCGTGGTGTTTATACGCTGTTTAAAAAAGAGCTGTTACGCTTTTGGCGTGTGGCGTTCCAAACCGTCGCTTCGCCCATCCTGACCGCATTGTTATACCTGCTGATTTTTTCGCATGTGCTGGAGTCGCACGTCAAAGTCTACGACCAGGTGAGCTATACCGCTTTTCTGGTGCCAGGCCTGATGATGATGTCATTGTTGCAAAATGCCTTTGCCAACAGTTCATCCAGCCTGATCCAGTCCAAGGTGATGGGTAATATTGTCTTTTTACTGCTGACGCCGATTAATACACTTGAATTCTTTGCTGCATTCCTGGCGGCGTCGATGATCCGTGGTTTGCTGGTTGGTTTGAGCATTTATCTGGTGGCCTTGTGCTTTGTCAGCGTGCCCACCGTGTATCCGGGCTGGATTATCGCGTTTGCCTTACTGGGTAGTGCCTTGCTTGGTACGTTTGGCATTATCGCCGGCATCTGGGCGGACAAGTTTGACCAGATGGCGGCTTTCCAGAACTTTGTCATTATGCCGCTGACCTTTTTGTCCGGCGTGTTTTACTCGATTCACTCCTTGCCGCCGTTCTGGCAAGCTGTGTCGCAATTGAATCCGTTTTTCTACATGATCGATGGCTTCCGTTACGGCTTCTTTGGTCATGGCGATGTCTCTCCCTGGCTCAGTCTCGCGGTTGTTGGCAGCTTCTTGCTGGCATTGGCGTGGCTATGCCTAAAGATGTTAAAATCCGGTTATAAATTACGCAGTTAGCGGATAAGTGCAGGAAACAGCTTCCTGCCTCGTCCCGCTGTATTTTGTTGAATAAGTGAGGTTTTGTGTTAACAGCAGCGCAACTTGAAGCATACATCCGCAGCGGACTGGAATGCGATTACCTGAAAGTGAATGGCGATGACGGCACCCATTTTGATGCGGTGATCGTCAGCCCGGCATTTGAAGGCAAGCGCATGGTCCAGCAGCATCAATTGGTCTACGCCGCATTGGGTGACCGCATGCGTGTCGAGATTCACGCGCTGTCTATGCAAACCTATACCCCGACGCAATGGCAGCAACAGCAAGCCTAGCGTTTTAATAAATATTTGGAGTCAGTCAACATGGATGCACAAGCACAAATTAAAGACACGGTAAGCAATAACAAAGTAGTGTTGTATATGAAAGGTAGCCCGAAATTCCCACAATGTGGTTTTTCCAGCGTGGCTGCGCAAATCTTGAGCGCCTGTGGCGCCGAGTATGTGGCGATTGACGTGTTGCAAGACATGGATATCCGCGAAGGGATCAAGCAATACGCTAACTGGCCAACGATTCCGCAGCTCTATGTTGATGGCGAATTTATTGGTGGTGCCGATATTATGCGCAGTATGTATCAAAGCGGTGAACTGCAAACCCTGTTGTCGAAAGCGTAATTTTGGACAAACTGATTATTGAAGGCGGCGTGCCGCTGCATGGCGAAGTGGTGATTTCTGGCGCCAAAAATGCCGCGTTGCCGATTTTATGTGCCGGTCTGCTGGCAGAAACCCCTTTTACCTTAACCGGTGTGCCTGAGTTGCGCGACGTCGCGTCGACACTCGAGTTGCTGGACACCATGGGTGTGAAAGTAAGCAAAGAAGGCGATCAGGTCACGCTGGATGCCAGCGACGTGGCTTCGTTTGAAGCGACCTATGAAATGGTGAAAACCATGCGCGCCTCCATTCTGGTACTGGGCCCGTTGCTGGCTCGTTTCGGCACGGCGCGTGTTTCTCTGCCAGGTGGCTGTGCGATCGGCTCGCGGCCGGTAGATTTGCATATCAAGGGTCTGCAAGCCATGGGCGCAGCCATGCATATTACGCATGGTTATATCCAGGCCAGCACCTTGCACTTGCCAAACCGCCGTTTGCAAGGCGCCAAGTACTATATGGATATGGTCACTGTCACCGGCACCGAGAACCTGATGATGGCGGCTGCGCTGGCGCAAGGCACTACCGTGCTGGAGAACGCTGCCAAGGAGCCTGAGGTCGTTGACCTGGCAGAATGCCTGAATAAAATGGGCGCCAAGATTACTGGTGCGGGTACCGATACCATTACGATTGAGGGCGTTGAGCGCCTGACCGGTGCGCAGCACCATGTGGTGTGTGACCGTATTGAAGCAGGCACCTATATGGTGGCTGCTGCGATGACAGGTGGCGAAGTGACTTTGAAAAATGCCCGCGCTGATTTGCTGGAAGCAGTAATTGAAAAGCTGCGTGAAGCCGGGGCGAATATCAGTCATGACAGTCATAGCATCACGGTCAAAAGTACTGGCAAATTGAAAGCGGTCAATGTGCGTACGGCACCGCACCCGGCTTTCCCCACCGATATGCAGGCGCAATTTATGGCCATGAATACAGTAGCAGAGGGTGTGTGTACGGTGATCGAAACCATTTTCGAAAACCGCTTTATGCATGTGCAAGAACTGCAGCGCATGGGCGCCAATATTGATGTGCAGGGTAATACTGCCATGGTGCAAGGCGTGTCCGCGCTGGAAGGGGCCAATGTGATGGCGACTGATTTGCGTGCGTCTGCTGGACTGGTGTTAGCCGGTTTGGTCGCAGATGGCGAAACGGTGATTGACCGCATTTATCATCTGGACCGCGGTTACGAGAAGCTGGAAGAGAAACTGAATCAACTGGGCGCCAAAGTGCGCAGATCGAACTAATCATGATTACTATTGCACTCAGCAAAGGGCGCATTTTTGAGGAAACCACGCCGCTGTTAGCAGCCGCTGGCATACAGGCGCTGGAAGATCCCGAATCTTCGCGCAAGCTGATTTTGCCAACCAATCGCGCAGATGTGCGTCTGATTATTGTACGTGCAACCGATGTACCGACTTATGTGCAATATGGGGCAGCGGATTTGGGCATCGCTGGCAAGGATGTGCTGGATGAACATGGCGGCGAAGGTTTGTACCAGCCGCTGGACCTCAATATCGCGCGTTGCAAAATGATGGTGGCGGTGCGTGAGGATTTCGATTACGAAGCCAGTATCCGCCAGGGCGCGCGCCTGAAAGTGGTTACCAAATATGTCAAAACGGCACGCGAGCATTTTGCCGCCAAAGGCATGCATGTGGATTTAATTAAGCTGTATGGTTCCATGGAACTGGGCCCGTTGGTGGGTTTGGCGGATGCGATTGTCGACCTGGTCAGCACGGGCGGCACCTTGCGTGCCAACAAGCTGAAAGCGGTGGAAGAGGTCGGTGCGATCAGCTCGCGCCTGGTCGTCAATCAGGCTTCTTACAAGGTCAATCGTCCGTTGTTGCAACCGATTATTGACAGTTTTGCCGGTGCTATTCAAAAAAATTAGCCGCTATTCGAAAAGATTAACTGACAGAGATCTATGAAGATTAAACGTTTAAATACGCAGGACGCAGGTTTTGATGCTGAATTAAAAGCGCTGTTAGCTTTTGAAACCGCGCAGGATGACAATATCGACCAGGTGGTTGCCAACATCCTCAAGGATGTGAAAGCACGTGGCGATGCAGCGGTACTCGAATACACCAATCGTTTTGATAAAACCAACGCCACCAGTCTGGCGGCGTTGGAAATCCCGCAAGCGGAATTGCATGCAGCCTTAAATGGCTTGCCAGCAGTGCAACGTGAGGCTTTGCAGGCGGCCGCTGACCGCGTGCGCAGCTACCACGAAAAACAAGTCATGCAGTCCTGGCAGTACACTGAAGCCGACGGTACTTTGCTGGGTCAGCAAGTGACCGCGCTGGACCGCGTTGGCCTCTATGTGCCAGGGGGGAAAGCGGCTTATCCTTCGTCGGTACTCATGAATGCGATTCCTGCCAAAGTGGCTGGCGTGCAAGAATTGGTGATGGTGGTGCCTACGCCAAATGGTGAGAAAAATCCGCTGGTGCTGGCTGCGGCGGCAGTGTGTGGTGTCGATCGTGTGTTCTGTGTCGGTGGTGCGCAAGCGGTAGGCGCCTTGGCTTACGGCACGCAGACCGTGCCGCAAGTGGATAAAATTGTCGGACCAGGCAATGCTTATGTGGCCGCAGCCAAGCGCCGGGTGTTTGGCGTGGTTGGCATTGATATGGTGGCTGGCCCGTCAGAAATTCTGGTCATCAGTGATGGCCAGAGCAATCCAGACTGGACAGCAATGGACTTGTTCAGCCAGGCCGAGCATGATGAATTGGCGCAAGCGATTTTGCTGTCACCAAGTGCTGAGTTTCTTGACCAGGTGCAGGCGAGTATTGAGCGCCAGGTTGGCGAAATGCCACGTCAGGATATTATCCGCACTTCATTACAAAACCGCGGCGCCTTGATTCAGGTGAAAGATTTGGCCGAAGCGGCTGAGATTTGTAACTTCATTGCCCCTGAACACCTGGAGTTGTCTATGGATGATGCCTTGGCATTCAGCAAACACATCAAACACGCCGGGGCGATTTTTATGGGTCGAGATACCTGTGAAGCGCTGGGCGATTATTGTGCCGGGCCCAACCATGTATTGCCAACCTCACGTACCGCGCGTTTCAGTTCGCCATTGGGGGTGTATGACTTCCAGAAGCGTTCCAGCCTGATTATGGTGTCATCCGCCGGGGCGCAAACACTGGGCAAGATTGCCGCCACTCTCGCGTATGGCGAAGGGTTGCAGGCGCACGCCCGTAGTGCTGAATATCGCTTGAAATAACTGGTTGAATTTAAGAGTAATGTCATGAGTCAATATTGGAGTAAGCTGGTACACAGTCTGACCCCTTATGTGCCGGGTGAGCAGCCAAAACTGCAAAACCTGGTCAAGCTGAATACCAATGAGAACCCTTATGGGCCTAGCCCAAAAGTGATTGCAGCGCTGCAGGCGGAGGCAGCTGACAGTTTGCGTTTGTACCCGGATCCGGATTCCAGCCGCCTGAAAGCAGCGATTGCCGAATATCATGGTTTGCAAGCCAATCAGGTGTTTGTGGGTAATGGCTCGGACGAAGTACTGGCGCATGTGTTTCAGGCCTTGCTCAAGCACGATCAGCCACTGCTTTACCCGGATATCACTTATAGTTTCTATCCGGTTTATTGCGGTCTTTACGGCATTGACTTTGAAACAGTGCCATTGAACGCACGGTTTGAGATTGCGATTGACGATTACTTGCGCCCCAACGGCGGCATTATCTTCCCTAACCCCAATGCGCCGACCGGAATCCCAGTGGCGCTGAGCGAGATTGAACATTTATTAAAAGCCAATACGCAATCCGTAGTCGTGATTGATGAAGCCTATGTTGACTTCGGAACCGAGTCAGCCGTTTCTTTGGTGAATCAATATTCCAATGTACTGGTCACGCATACTTATTCAAAATCGCGTTCTCTGGCGGGCTTACGGGTGGGTTATGCCGTAGGGCATGCGGCGTTGATTGAGGCTTTGATTCGTGTAAAAGACAGTTTCAACTCCTATCCGATAGACCGCTTTGCGGAAGCGGGCGCCATTGCCGCCTTGCAAGACGAAGCCTATTTTCAGCAAACCCGCCAGCAAGTGATCGCTGCGCGTGATCAACTGGTGCTGGATTTGCAAGGCTTGGGGTTCGAAGTGTTGCCATCTGGCGCCAACTTTATTTTTGCGCGCCATCCAAAATACGCGGGAGAGCAATTGGCCGCGAGCTTACGTGAACAGGCGGTGATTGTGCGCCACTTTAAAAAACCGGCACGTATCACTGACTTTTTGCGCATTACCATAGGCAACACATCTCAAAATCAGGCCTTGATGCAGGCATTGCAATCTATCGTGCAGGCTTGATGTCGTTAAAATCAAAGTATCTGCCGTAATCTGCCTGCTAATGGGCTGCAAATGGTTGTATCGTGACTTAAAAAAAATCGTCGCAATATTGTCATTTTTTTGAAAATACGGTTATGATGCACGCTATTGTACATAATGTGCAGTGAGGGTTGCGTTTGCATAATTGCTGCGCATTGATTCATTGGATTTAAAATAGAGCAAACTCGGAGGAAGAAAAATGGCACAAACCCAGATGGCATTGGACTCATTGGATTTCGACGCAACGATCGCTTTGGCAGCTAAAGTTGCTCCACACGTTGATATTCTGGAAATTGGTACCCCTTGTATCAAACACAACGGTATCGAATTGTTGAAAGCATTGCGTTCAAAATTCCCTAATAACAAAATTCTGGTTGACCTGAAAACCATGGATGCTGGCTTTTACGAAGCTGAGCCATTCTACAAAGCTGGTGCTGATATTTGTACCGTTTTGGGTACTGCAGATATCGGTACGATCAAAGGCGTAATCGACGCTGCCAACAAGTATGGCAAAGAAGCGCAAATCGACCTGATCAACGTTAAAGATAAAAAAGCCCGTACGCTGGAAGTGGTTAAATTGGGTGCACACATTATTGGTGTTCACACTGGTTTGGACCAACAAGCGGCTGGTCAAACACCATTTGCTGACCTGGGTCTGGTATCCGGTCTGAAAACAGGTGCTAAAGTGTCTGTTGCTGGCGGTGTTAAAGCTGCAACCACTAAACAAGTAGTTGATGCTGGTGCTGATATCGTAGTTGCCGGTGCGGCTATCTACGGTGCTGCTGACCCAGCAGCCGCTGCAACTGAAATCACCAAGATCGCTCACGGTGCTGGTACTGCCACTAAAGGCGGTAACAAATTGCTGCCATGGATCATTGCTGCAGTTGCTGCTGTATTGGTATTCTCTTTGTTGGGCAAAAAATCTGAAGAAGCTGCTCCTGCTGCTGAAGCACCAGCTGCTGAAGAAGTTGCTCCAGCTGACGCTGCACCTGCTGCTGAAGCCCCGGCTGCCGAAGAAGCTGCTCCAGCTGACGCGGCGCCTGCTGCAGAAGCTGCACCAGCCACTGAAGAAGCTAAATAATCGACTGCTATCCTTACGGATCGCTTTCTGATTTGAAAAAGCAGCCCATCTGGGCTGCTTTTTTGTTTTTCATGACAGCTTTTTGCCAGTGTGGCAGGACTTGCTGTAAAATGAACGCAATATTTGCAAACTCTCTGTGATCACCTTTCCTCTCTTATATGTCACGTCAAGCTGAAGTCACGCGTAATACGCTAGAAACACAAATTACCGTCTCGATTAACCTCGATGGCACCGGCCAATCAGACTTGCACAGCGGTTTGGGCTTTTTAGACCACATGCTGGATCAAATTGCCCGTCACGGCATGATTGATTTAAAGATTCATGCCAACGGTGACTTGCATATCGATGCACATCACACGGTTGAAGACATTGGCATCACGCTCGGTCAGGCGTTTACCAAAGCATTGGGTGATAAAAAAGGCTTGACCCGTTACGGTCATAGTTATGTGCCACTGGACGAGGCCTTGAGCCGTGTGGCGCTGGATCTGTCTGGCCGCCCGGGTTTGGCGTTTGATTGCACCTTCACGCGCGCCATGATCGGCGAGTTTGATGTGGACCTGATTCATGAATTCTTCCAGGGCTTTGTCAATCATGCACTGGTGACACTGCATATTGATAACCTCAAGGGTCATAATGCCCATCATCAGGCAGAGACCATATTCAAAGCCTTTGGTCGTGCGCTGCGTATCGCCGCGACCCCAGATCCACGTATGGCAGGATTGATGCCATCTACCAAGGGTGCGTTATAACGCCTGATTGCTAACCATGAGTCGCTTGCAAGTTGCCATTGTTGATTATGGCATGGGTAATTTAAGATCGGTGGCCAACGCTTTTAAAGCGGTGGCCCCTTCCATTTCTGTCGCCGTCACCAGCGATCCTGAGCAGATTGCACAGGCGGAGCGCGTGGTGTTTCCTGGACAAGGTGCGATGCCGGATTGTATCCGTGAGCTCGATGCACGCCATTTACGCCAGGCGGTGATCGATGCGACACAACAAAAACCGTTTTTAGGTATTTGCATCGGTTTACAGATGCTGTTTGAGCATTCGGAAGAGGGTGATGTGCCTGGTTTGGGTGTCTACCGCGGTGAAGTGAAGCGCTTTCCTGCAGACAAAATGCATGATGAGCAAGGTGCTAAACTGAAAGTGCCGCATATGGGCTGGAGTCAGGTGCATCAAACACAGGCCCATGCTCTGTGGTCCGAGATCCCGGATCAGGCGCGCTTTTATTATGTGCATAGTTATTATGTCGCACCAGAAGAGGCTACGTTAACCGCTGCCACGACAGCTTATCCGTTCGATTATACGGGCGCGATTGCGCGTGATAATGTGTTTGCCGTACAGTTTCACCCGGAAAAGAGCGCCAATGCAGGCTTGCAACTTTTGCGTAATTTTGTAAACTGGAAACCCTAAACGGATTTTCAGTCGTTTTAGTCACTACTCGTTATTTATCTATTGAAAACAACATGTTAATTATTCCAGCAATTGATTTGAAAGATGGCCACTGCGTCCGTTTGAAGCAGGGCCTGATGGAAGAGTCCACAGTATTTTCCGAAGACCCGGGCGCTATGGCACGGCATTGGGTAGATAAAGGCGGTAAACGTTTGCACCTGGTAGATTTGAACGGTGCGTTTGCCGGAAAACCCGTCAACGAAGATGCGATCAAGTCTATTGTCGCCGCTGTGGGTGGGGATATCCCTATCCAGTTGGGTGGTGGCATTCGTGACCTCGACACTATTGAGCGTTACCTGGATGACGGTATCGGTTATGTCATCATCGGCACGGCTGCGGTTAAAAATCCAGGTTTCTTGCACGAAGCCTGCTACGCCTTCCCTGGCCAGATTATGGTCGGCCTGGATGCCAAGGATGGCAAAGTCGCTGTCGATGGCTGGTCCAAATTGACTGGTCACGACGTGATTGACCTGGCGAAAAAGTTTGAAGACTACGGCGTGGAAAGCATTGTCTATACAGACATTGGCCGCGATGGCATGCTGACGGGCGTCAATATTGAAGCTACAGTTGCGCTGGCGCAGGCATTAACCATTCCTGTCATCGCCAGTGGCGGTGTCACCAATCTGGATGACGTGCGCAAACTGTGTGCGGTGCAGGATGAGGGCATTATCGGTACGATCACTGGCCGAGCCATTTATGAAGGCACGCTCGACTTCGCGGCAGCACAACAGTTGGCTGATCAGCTGAGCGGTCAATAATGGGCTGTGCCAAACGCATTATTCCTTGCCTGGATGTCACTGATGGCCGTGTGGTCAAAGGGGTGAATTTCCTGGAGTTGCGCGATGCCGGTGATCCGGTCGAAATCGCGCAACGCTACAACGATCAAGGCGCTGATGAGCTGACTTTTCTGGATATTACTGCCAGCTCTGATAACCGCGACCTGATTTTGCACATTATAGAACGTGTCGCCGAACAGATATTTATCCCACTCACCGTTGGTGGTGGCGTGCGTAAGGTGGAGGATGTGCGCCGCTTGCTTAATGCCGGTGCAGATAAGGTCAGTATCAATACAACGGCGGTGCTCAATCCACAAGTGGTTGAAGATGCGGCCAGCCGCTTTGGTTCGCAATGTATCGTGGTGGCGATTGATGCCAAAAAAGTAGATAACCAGCCGTTTGAGTGGGAAGTGTTCACGCATGGTGGCCGCAACCCCACTGGCTTGGATGCCGTAAAGTGGGCGCAAAAAATGGTCAGCCTGGGCGCGGGTGAATTGCTGGTGACCAGCATGGATCGCGATGGCACTAAAATTGGCTTCAATAACCCGCTCAACAAGGCGATTAGTGATGCCGTCGATGTCCCATTGATTGCCTCTGGCGGCGTTGGTAATTTGCAGCACCTGGTGGATGGCGTGACGATGGGTGGCGCCGATGCGGTGTTGGCAGCAAGTATTTTTCACTATGGTGAATTCACAGTACAACAGGCCAAAGACTATATGCGTGAACACGGACTGGAAGTGCGATGAGCTGGCTGGATCAAGTCGCCTGGACGGCTGACGGCCTGGTGCCTGTGATTGCCCAGGAAAAAGATACAGGCAAAATTCTGATGTTTGCCTGGATGAATCGCGAAGCTTTACAGCTGACGCGCGATACCGGGCATGCGGTGTATTTCTCCCGTTCGCGCAATAAATTGTGGCATAAGGGTGAAGAGTCCGGCCATACGCAAATCGTGCATGATATCCGCCTTGATTGCGACGACGACGTCGTCTTGATTACTGTCGAACAACTGGGCGGGATTGCTTGTCATACTGGTCGACACAATTGCTTTTTTCAGCAGTTGCAAGATGATGCCTGGGTCACGGTAGAGCCGGTGATCAAAGATCCGAAAGCGATTTACCATGAGTGATGTCTTAAACCGACTGTCTGAATTGATGGAGCAGCGTAAAACGGCCGACCCATCTTCTTCTTACGTTGCTAAACTCTATGCCAAAGGCATGGACAGCATCCTGAAAAAAATAGGCGAAGAAGCGACTGAAACCGTGATTGCGGCCAAGGGCGGTAAAGCTGAAGAAATTATTTATGAAACTGCCGATTTGTGGTTTCATACCTTGGTGATGTTGAGTCATGCCGGACTCAGTGCGCAGGACGTGCTCGATGAGCTGGCGCGCCGTGAAGGCTTATCTGGCATTGCAGAGAAAGCGAGCAGAACAGAATGAGTGCAGATTGTATTTTTTGCAAAATCGCTGCTGGCAATATTCGATCTAAAACAATTTATGAGGACGAAGATGTCATTGTGTTCCACGATATTCGTCCCTTGGCAAAAACGCATTTCCTGATTGTGCCCAAAGCACACATCGAAACACTGAAAGACTGTACAGCCGAGCATCAGGCGTTGTTGGGCAAGATGATGTTGTTAGCGGCCAAACTGGCGGCTGAACAAGGCCTGGTTGGTTATAAAACGGTGATGAATGTGGGTCGTGAAGGCGGTCAGGAAGTGTTTCATATTCATCTGCACGTGTTTGGCGGCGGCGCAGTTGCTTAGTACCACCAGACAAGATAAAGGAGATTACCATGGGTTCATTTAGTTTGTGGCATTGGCTGATTGTATTGCTGATTGTGGTGTTGGTATTTGGCACCAAGAAGCTGCGTAATATTGGCGGTGATGTCGGCGGTGCGGTGAATGAATTTAAAAAAGCCGTCAATGAAGGCAAGGCGGAGTCCAAGCCTGAAGAGTTGTCTGACAAAAACAAATAAGTGCTGACGCATTGTGTTTGATATTTCATTCTCAGAATTGCTGGTCATTGCTTTGGTTGCCCTGGTAGTTATCGGGCCGGAGAAGTTGCCAAAAGTCGCCCGCACTGCGGGCGCTTTTTTTGGTCGTTTGCAGCGCTTTGTCACGCAAGTGAAGGACGAAGTGAATCGCGAAACGCGTTTTGCTGAACTGCAAACGCTGCAGCAAGAAGTGCAGTCCGGCTTGCGGCAAGGCTATGATGAGATTGAGCAAAGCATTCTGCCGCCGGTGATGGCGGAAGCGGCAGCGAATAAAACGCCGGTGAGCGAAGCAGTTGAGGCGACCGTGGTGGATGTCGATGTTGTCACGGTCAAAAAACCACGCAAGCCGCGTCAGCGTAAGCCTGTTGCGAATGCTGAGGAAACAATTACCGAAGTCGCTCAACCAGCGGCAGAGCATAAATTGCTGGATGCCGATCCGCAGGCGGAGTTGTTTGCTGTCGCTGCGGAAGATCAGAAGAAACCGCGCCGTCCGCGCAATGCCGCCAAGAAAAATGACGATACAGCGCCAGTGTCTGAACACAAACCGCTTGCTTAAGCCGTTCCGGATTTCCCTTCTATCATGACGCCGACCGAAAGTTTTATCTCCCACCTGATCGAATTGCGCCATCGTTTGTTGCGAGCGATTGTAGGATGGCTGGTGGTGTTTGCTGCCTTGTTCCCTTTTGCCGATCGACTGTATAGCTTGCTGGCCGCACCGTTGCTGGCCAAATTGCCACAAGGCGCACAAATGATCGCGACCGCAGTCACCACGCCGTTTTTTGTGCCGATGAAAGTTACCATGCTGACGGCATTCCTGATCGCGTTGCCATGGATGATTTATCAATGCTGGGCTTTTGTTGCGCCTGGTTTATATGCACATGAAAAACGATTGATCCGCCCCTTGTTGGCATCGGCAGTGGCTTTGTTTTTTATCGGTATGGCCTTTGCCTATTTTGTGGTGTTTCCTGTTGTGTTTAGCTTTTTAGTGGGTAGTGCACCGGCTGGTGTGACGGTGATGACGGACATTGCCGAATATCTTGATTTTGTGATTGGCCTGTTCCTGGCCTTTGGGTTTGCGTTTGAGGTGCCGATTGCTGTAGTGTTGATGGCGCTCATGGGCTGGGTCACGCTGGCACAACTCAAAGAATCACGCTCTTATGTCATCGTGGGTGCTTTTGTACTGGGGGCGATTTTCACGCCGCCAGATATCGTTTCCCAGTGTATGTTGGCCATCCCGTTGTGGTTGCTCTATGAAATTGGTCTGCTGGTAGTGCGCTGGCTACCGCAACCAGCCGCCAGCGACTCTGCTATCAACTAAGCTATTGCGGGATTTTACTCGGTAGTGGGCGCTTACCTACGACCAATGCAATATTCACTTTCTTGCCGGCGCGTATGATGGATAAGGTGGCTTTTTCGCGTGGCTTGAGCATGGCAATAATATTCAGCATGGACTGACTGTCTGCCACAGGCTTATCATCAATACCCACCAGAATATCGCCAGGACGCAATCCGGCACGATCAGCCGGGCTATCCAGCAACACGCCTGCAATCAGTGAGCCGTTAGCCGTTTTCAGGTTAAATGACTCTGCCAGCTCAGGGGTGATGTCTTGGGCTTCAATCCCGATCCAGCCACGTGTGACCGTGCCGCTGGAGCTGATTTGTTCCATGACCTGTTTGGCAATACTGACCGGAATGGCAAAGCCGATGCCCATGCTGCCGCCGTTGCGCGAATAAATCGCACTGTTGATGCCAATCAGGCTGCCGTTGACGTCTATGAGCGCGCCGCCAGAGTTGCCCGGGTTAATCGAGGCGTCCGTCTGGATAAAGTTTTCAAAGGTATTAATACCCAAATGGTTGCGGCCCAGTGCGCTGATAATGCCTTGGGTCACGGTCTGGCCGACGCCGAACGGGTTGCCAATGGCCAGCACGACATCGCCGACTTTCATTTGGTCGCTATTGCTAAAGGTAATCGCTGGCAGATTTTTGCGGTCAATTTTTAGCACCGCCAGGTCTGTGTCCGGGTCGGTGCCAACCACGGTAGCGGACGATTTGCTGCCATCACTTAGGGCTACTTCAATCTGGTCGGCCGAGCTGATGACGTGGTTGTTGGTCAGGATCAGGCCGTCAGCGCTGACAATCACGCCGCTACCCAGGCTGTTTTCTGGCTGCTCGTCCTCTTCTTCCATTTCGTCACCGAAAAAGTGACGGAACAGCGGGTCATTTTTTAAGGCATGGTGAGGATCCTGGCTAATACGCGCGGTGGTGAATATATTGACCACCGAGGGCATGGCTTTACTGACCGCTGTACGGTAGCCGTTTTTTGCAATGGCAGCGGTAGTGTTGCTGGCGGCTTGTTTGGTGACTGCTGGTTGGCTGGGTTGTGTTAATACGCCGGGATAAAATAACTTCAAGACAAACAAAATGCCCAGACAAACGGTGACGGCTTGTGAGAAGATAGACCAGAGATGTCGCATAATTGCAAAAGTAAGTGAATGTCTTAACAAATGCCTAGTATATATGAGAGTCAGAGATGGAATTGAATCTTCTTGTCACTGAGTTAGCCAATTTTTTACAAGTTGGCAAATTTCAAGATTATTGCCCAAATGGTTTACAGGTAGAAGGTCGACCGCAAGTCAGGCGTATTGTCAGTGGCGTGACGGCTAGCCAGGCCTTGATTGAGGCGGCGATTGCGGCAGATGCCGATGCGATTCTGGTACACCATGGATACTTTTGGCGTGGTGAGGCTGCGGAGGTGACAGGCCTGAAGCGTCAGCGCTTAAAACGCCTGCTGACACATGATCTGAGTCTGTTGGCCTATCATTTGCCGCTGGATGCGCATGCTGAGGTAGGTAATAACGTGCAACTGGGCAAGGTGTTCGAGTGGTCAATCACACGTTATCTTGATGATAAAAACATGTTGCCAGTGGCTGAGTTGCCACAAGCCATGACGCTCGTGCAGCTGGGTGAGTATGTGAGCACTTGCCTGGGGCGACAGGCGCAGTTGCTGGGCGATCCGCAAAAACAGGTGCGAACAGTGGCCTGGTGTACGGGGGCGGCGCAATCCTATATCCAGCAGGTGGTGAATGCCGGCGTGGACGTGTTTATCAGTGGTGAGGTCTCGGAGCAAACCTGGCACACCGTGTGCGAAACTGATACGGCTTACATTAGTGCTGGCCATCACGCCACTGAGCGCTATGGCGTGCAGGCCCTGGGGCAATGGATCGCCGAAAAGTATGGCATTGAGCACATTTATGTTGAGCTGGATAACCCGGTTTAGTTGATTAATATCAATGACTTATTGAATTAAATTTGGCTTGTTTCTGCGAAAAATGTATAATCGCGACTCAAGTTTTGATCACACTGTTGCCCCAAAAGGGTAGATTAAGGAAGCCAATGTCAGAAAACAAAATTGACAACAACTGTTTGTCGTTTTGCCAGCCATCTGAGGTGGATTTGCAAAAACGCGACTTCTTGGTGAAAGCCACGGCGGCTACAGGCGCTGTGGGTGTTGCTGCTGTTGCGGTGCCGTTTGTCGGCAGCATGTTGCCGAGTGAGCGCGCCAAAGCGGCCGGTGCACCTGTGGAGGTGGATATCAGCAAGCTGAAGCCAGGTGAGAAAATGACGGCCGAGTGGCGCGGTCAGCCAGTATGGATTGTGCGCCGTACACCAGAAATGCTGGCCAAACTGGTTAAGCATGACGATCAGTTGTCTGATCCTAACCTGGAAGTACCACAACAGCCTGAATACTGTAAAAACAAAGATCGTTCAATTAAGCCTGAATACGCTGTGATGTTGGGTACATGCACGCATTTGGGTTGCTCGCCAAACGATAACTTTGTAGAGACGGCGGAGTGGCCAGGTGGTTTTGTCTGTCCATGTCACGGCTCTAAATTCGACTTGTCCGGTCGTGTGTTCAAAGGTTCACCAGCACCCAAAAATCTGTTGATCCCACCACACCAGTACCTGACAGACACCACATTGCTGATTGGTGAAGATAAAAAGGCGGAGGCTTAAATATCATGGCAAATAATAATAAAACGATTGCCGCTGGCGTGCTGGATTGGGTAGATGCCCGTTTCCCGCTGACCAGTACTATCAAGGGACATCTGACCGAGTATTACGCGCCAAAAAATTTCAACTTCTGGTATTTTTTTGGTTCTTTGGCTTTATTGGTGCTGGTACTGCAAATCGTTACCGGTATCTTTTTGACCATGAACTACAAGCCGGATGCTGAATTGGCATTTGCTTCAGTGGAATACATCATGCGCGATGTGTTCGGTGGCAACATTATTCGCTATATGCACTCTACCGGCGCTTCCATGTTCTTTGTGGTGGTTTACCTGCACATGTTCCGTGGCATTATTTACGGCTCATACAGAACGCCACGTGAACTGATCTGGTTGTTTGGTGTGGGTATTTTCCTGGTGTTGATGGGTGAGGCGTTCTTCGGCTACCTGCTGCCATGGGGTCAAATGTCCTACTGGGGTGCGCAGGTGATTGTGAACCTGTTCTCTACCGTGCCATTCATCGGTCCTGACTTGTCCGAGTGGTTGCGTGGTGACTATCTGGTGTCTGATGCAACCTTGAACCGCTTCTTTGCTTTCCACGTGATTGCCTTGCCGTTAGTGCTGTTGGGCCTGGTCGCTGTGCATATCGTCGCTTTGCACGAGGTTGGCTCTAATAACCCTGATGGCGTTGAAATCAAAAAGCATAAAGATAAGGCAACCGGTATTCCACTGGATGGCATTCCTTTCCATCCTTACTACTCGGTAAAAGACCTGGTAGGTGTGGTCGCGTTCCTGATGGTGTTCTTTGCCATCGTGTTCTTTATGCCGGAGATGGGTGGTTACTTCCTTGAAGCCAACAACTTTGTGCCGGCTGATCCGCTGAAAACGCCGGCACACATTGCACCGGTATGGTACTTCACGCCTTATTACTCCATCTTGCGCGCCGTGCCGCCAATCGGTATTTCGCAATTCCCCGGAGTAGTGGCGATGGGCTTGTCAGTTGTTGCATTTGCCTTCCTGCCCTGGTTGGACAGAAGCCCGGTGAAGTCGATTCGCTACCGTGGCAAATTGTACAAGCGCTGGTTGACCGCCTTTGTTATCAGCTTTGTCATTCTGGGCTATCTGGGTACGGTTCCGGGCGATGTCTGGGGTCAGTTCGGGCCATGGCTGGGGGGCGCAGACCGTGCGACTGTGGTTGCCCGCATTTGTATGGCGATTTACTTTGCATATTTTGTATTAATGCCTTGGTACACCAAAAAAGATCAAACCAAGCCTGTGCCAGAAAGGGTGACATACTAATGATGAAGAAAATGTTTTTGCAGGCTTTTGCTAGCCTGACACTGCTGGTTTCTGGCGTGGCATTGGCCAATGAAGTGCACATTGATGTCAAGGCACCAATCAAGATGACGGATAAAGCGTCATTGCAGCGCGGCGCCAAGATTTTTGTCAATTACTGCTTGAATTGCCATAGTGCCAATTACATGCGCTACAACCGTTTGCAGGATATCGGCCTCACCGACAAACAGATCAAGGAAAACTTGCTGTTTGCCGGTGAAAAGGTTGGTGAGACCATGCGCGTCAGCATGAATCCTAAAGATGCCAAGAAATGGTTCGGTGCTGCACCGCCTGACTTGAGCGTTGAAGTGCGCGCGAGAGGCGCGGACTGGGTGTATGCCTATCTGCGTAGCTTCTACAAGGATGACACACGTCCAACCGGCTGGAATAACCAGGTGTTTGACAAAGTGGCAATGCCGCACGTGTTGTATGAGTTGCAGGGTGTGCAAGTGCTGGATCATGAAACACACACGCTGAAGCTGGAAAAAGCAGGCAAGCTGAGTCCTGAGGAGTACGACCAGTTTGCGGGTGATTTGACCAACTTCCTGGCATTTATGGCTGAGCCAGCCAAACAATCCCGCTACTGGATTGGCGTGCTGGTGTTGCTGTTCCTGTCTGTATTGTTCGTCTTGGTGAAGAAAATCAAAACCGAATACTGGAAAGATATTCGCTAATTGCAAACCAAGTCCGACACCAAGGCGTGAGGCCTTGGTGTCTTTTTTTATAGGGAAAATAAATTATGATGAGATTGTATTCGGGTACTGTCGATCCTTACAGTCACCGTTGCCGTATCGTATTGTTCGAAAAAGGCATGGATTTTGAAGTCATTGATGTTGACCTGACCAACAAAACCGAAGATTTGGCCATTTTGAATCCATATGGCGAAGTGCCGGTGTTGGTTGAGCGCGACCTCGTGTTGTCGGAAGCCAATATCATCAATGAGTATATTGATGAGCGCTTTCCACATCCGCAGTTAATGCCTGCGGATCCTGTGATGCGTGCGCGTGCGCGACTGTTCCTGTACAACTTTGAAAAAGACTTGTTCAGCCATATCAAGGATATTGAATCCAGTAATGAAGAGACGGCAGACAAGGCACGTAAAGTGGTGCGTGATAACCTGACGCAATTGGTGCCAATTTTTGGCAAGCAAAGTTACCTGATGGGGGATGAGTACTCCATGCTTGACGTTGCCATCACGCCATTGTTATGGCGCTTGGGCCATTACGGCATTGAGTTGCCAAATCAGGCTTCGCCATTGCTGAAATACGCAGAGCGCCTGTTCTCCCGCCCGATGTACGCGGAAGCCATGACGCCTTCTGAAAAGGCAATGCGTAAATAACGTCAGCCAGTCCCCCAAGCAGCGCGAATACCCTTCGCGCTGTTTTTTTAAGGAAATTCGCATGAGCACCCTGATCCCTACCACCGCTTACCTGATACGTGCCATACATGAGTGGTGCGTTGATAATGGATTGACGCCACATCTGTTGGTGAAAGTCGATGCGCATACGCGGGTACCTATGGCCTATGTAAAAAATGGCGAGATTGTGCTCAACATGAATTACACGGCGGTGAAGGATCTGCATATTGATAACGATGCAGTAGTGTTTTCCGCCCGTTTCAGTGGGGTTGCACAGCATATATATGTGCCAATTAGCCGGGTAGGGGGCGTGTTCGCGCGCGAGAATGGCCAGGGCATGTTTTTTGAAGTAGTGGATGGTCAGGCCCCGGAGCCGGGAACCCGTGCTGCGATGCCAGTAGATGAGGTGCCGGAAGTGCCTGCTGCTAAAAAATCTCACCTCAAGGTAGTTAAGTAGAAAAGGGCCTGTTTGCCATCGTCTGTGGCGCGATTTGTCTATATGCAGAAACGACGTTGCATTTTTTCAGCGAAAAATAAAAAATTCTTAAAAAAGCACTAGATCACTTCCTAAAAAAAGTGATATAGTTGCGCCTTCCTGAAATGCCGGGTTAGCTCAGTTGGTAGAGCAGCGCACTTGTAATGCGAAGGTCATCAGTTCGATTCCGATACCCGGCACCAAATTTATGTTGGCTGACATTGACGTTAGCGGCATTAACCGCGATAATCGCGGTCGATTTTTTGGAGAGGTGGCCGAGTGGTTAAAGGCGACGGACTGTAAATCCGTTCTCTCTGAGTACGCTGGTTCGAATCCAGCCCTCTCCACCAAAAAATGATTGCCTGTAGGTATTGCTGTAAAGCGGGTCGGTGAGAACCCTCCTTGGGTGTTCTGCATAGTGCGGGTGTAGCTCAGTTGGTAGAGCACTTGCCTTCCAAGCAAGATGTCGCGAGTTCGAACCTCGTCGCCCGCTCCAACAATAACAATAGGCAAAACGCCCATGTGGCTCAGTGGTAGAGCACTCCCTTGGTAAGGGAGAGGTCGCGGGTCCGATTCCCGCCATGGGCACCAGATTTGCTCTGTAAATCTACGGGGCTTGGTAAGTAGTCGCGTGCAAGGGTGCTGTCATCCGCGTCGCATAATTTGTGAAAACAATTATTGGCTTTATTTAGTACTAATAAAGGAAAAACATCATGGCAAAAGGCAAATTTGAACGTACCAAGCCACACGTGAACGTTGGTACGATTGGTCACGTTGACCACGGTAAGACGACATTGACAGCGGCGATCACCACTGTATTGACGAAGAAATTTGGCGGCGAAGCAAAAGCTTACGACCAAATTGACGCGGCACCAGAAGAAAAAGCACGTGGTATTACGATTAACACAGCGCACGTTGAGTACGAGACAGCTTCACGTCACTACGCACACGTTGACTGTCCAGGTCACGCTGACTACGTTAAAAATATGATTACCGGTGCTGCCCAGATGGACGGCGCGATCCTGGTATGTTCAGCTGCTGACGGCCCAATGCCACAAACACGTGAACACATCCTGTTGGCCCGCCAAGTTGGTGTTCCATACATCGTTGTGTTCCTGAACAAAGCGGACATGGTTGATGATGCTGAGTTGTTGGAGCTGGTTGAGATGGAAGTGCGTGACTTGCTGAGCAAGTATGACTTCCCAGGTGATGACACCCCAATCATCCACGGTTCAGCAAAATTGGCGCTGGAAGGCGACCAATCAGACATCGGCGAACCAGCGATCTTCAAATTGGCTGAAGCGTTAGACAGCTACATCCCAACACCAGAGCGCGCAATCGACGGCGCATTCCTGATGCCAGTAGAAGACGTATTCTCTATCTCTGGTCGTGGTACTGTAGTAACCGGCCGTATCGAGCGTGGTATTGTTAAAGTCGGCGACGAAATCGAAATCGTAGGTATCAAGCCAACACTGAAAACAACATGTACTGGTGTTGAAATGTTCCGTAAACTGCTGGACCAAGGTCAAGCAGGCGACAACGTAGGCGTATTGCTGCGTGGTACTAAGCGTGAAGAAGTTGAGCGTGGTCAAGTATTGTCCAAATCAGGTTCTATCAAGCCACACACCAAGTTCACAGCAGAGATCTACGTGTTGGGTAAAGATGAAGGTGGTCGTCATACACCATTCTTCAACGGCTACCGTCCACAGTTCTACTTCCGTACAACTGACGTAACTGGTGCAGTTGAATTGCCAGCAGGTACCGAAATGGTAATGCCAGGTGACAACGTATCCATCTCAGTTGCACTGATTGCCCCAATCGCGATGGAAGAAGGCTTGCGCTTCGCTATCCGTGAAGGTGGTCGTACCGTTGGTGCTGGCGTCGTTGCCAAAATCATCGAGTAATAGTTGATGTATGTGAAAGCTGCGCTACAACCCGTGCAGCTTTCGCTTTAAAGAGTACAGGCCAATAGCTCAATTGGTAGAGTATCGGTCTCCAAAACCGAGGGTTGGGGGTTCGAGACCCTCTTGGCCTGCCAAACACCCAGAATAATCTGAGGTGTTAATCATAAAGTTAAGTATATGATCGATAAAATCAAACTGGCTTTATCCCTGTTGTTACTAGCTTTAGGGATCGCCGGTTTTTATCTTTTTGAAGATAAAGCAATGGTTATTAGGATACTTGCCGTATTGGCAGGTATTGTCGCGTCTGTAGCAGTGGCGTGGACTGCGCCGCAAGGCAAGCAGGCGCTAGGCTTTTTTAATGAGTCTGTTGCTGAGGCCAAGCGTGTTGTCTGGCCAACGCGTCAGGAAACGTTGCAAACCACATTGGCGGTTGTTGTGCTGGTTGTGATCATGGCAGCATTCCTGGCATTGGTCGATATCAGCTTCGCCTACATGGTGCAATGGATTATGGGTAAAGGAGCTTAATGTCTATGCGTTGGTATGCAGTTCAAGCTTTCTCCGGCATGGAAAAATCCGTGAAAGCCGGTTTGGAAGAGCGCATCATCAGATCTAATTTGCAAGATCAGTTCGGTGACATTCTGGTGCCCGTTGAAGAGGTGGTTGAGCTAAAGAATGGTCAGAAGACTATTTCTGAGCGTCGCCTGTATCCTGGCTATGTGCTGGTACAGATGGAAATGACTGATGAGAGCTGGCACTTGGTAAGAAGTACACCAAGAGTGACCTCATTCATCGGTGGTACGGCGCAACGTCCAACCCCGATTAAAGACAAAGAAGTAGAAATTATTCTGCGTCGTATGGATGACAGCAAGTCGAATCCAACGCAGAAAATGACCTTTGAAAAAGGCGAAAGCGTCCGTGTGGTCGATGGCCCATTCAAGGATTTCTCTGGTAGCGTCGAAGAAATCAATTACGACAAAAACAAACTGCGTGTTTCCGTGGTTATTTTTGGTCGTGCGACACCAGTTGAACTGGATTTTGCACAGGTAGAAAAAGAAGTCTAGTTGTGCAGTTTTCGACTGCCTTTGGTGGGTGGTCGATATTTTTAACGGGGAGCCTGCTCAAGGCGATATTACCCATTTTAGGAGTCAAACATGGCAAAGAAAGTCATTGGCTACATCAAGCTGCAGATCCCTGCAGGTAAAGCCAACCCAAGCCCACCAGTCGGTCCAGCACTGGGTCAACGTGGTCTGAACATCATGGAATTCTGTAAAGCGTTTAACGCTGCAACGCAAGGCGTAGAGCCAGGCTTGCCAATTCCAGTAGTGATCACTGCATTTGCAGACAAGAGCTTCACTTTTGTGATGAAAACCCCTCCGGCAACCGTGCTGATCAAAAAAGCGGCCAAGCTGGAAAAAGGGTCTGCTCGTCCTCATACCGACAAAGTTGGCAAGATTACGCGTGCACAAGCTGAAGAAATTGCTAAAACAAAACAGCCTGACCTGACGGCAGCTGACTTGGATGCCGCTGTACGCACCATCGCTGGTAGCGCACGCAGCATGGGTATCGAAGTGGAGGGTGTATAACATGGCTAAAAGAATTGATGCATTGCGTGCGAAAATCGACCGCAACAAATTATATCCAGTGGCTGATGCCCTGAACCTAGTTAAAGAAGGCGCTTCAGCTAAATTTAACGAGTCTGTTGATGCTGTGATTAACCTGGGTATTGACCCACGTAAATCTGACCAGCTGGTTCGCGGTGCGATCGTATTGCCTAACGGTACTGGTAAAACTGTGCGCGTGGCTGTATTTGCACAAGGCGTGCAAGCTGAAGCGGCTAAAGCGGCTGGTGCTGACATCGTTGGTTTCGAAGACCTGGCTGAACAAGTTAAAGGCGGCATGCTGGACTTTGACGTTGCGATTGCAACGCCTGATGCGATGCGTATCGTTGGTGCCTTGGGTCAAGTATTGGGTCCACGTGGTTTGATGCCAAACCCAAAAGTGGGTACCGTGACACCAGACGCAGCGACTGCTGTTAAAAATGCTAAAGCCGGTCAAGTACAATATCGTACTGACAAGGGTGGTATCGTGCATTGCACGATCGGCCGTGCTTCTTTCACAACTGAGCAATTGCAAGGTAACTTGTCTGCTTTGGTTGATGCATTGAACAAAGCCAAGCCAACCAGCTCAAAAGGTGTTTACCTGAAAAAATTGTCCGTTTCCAGCACCATGGGTCCTGGCGTACGTGTCGATCAAGCATCAGTTGTAGCGTAATTTAAAGTCCCGGACGACGACGTCCGGGCAAGAACTTTGGGCTTGAGTGTCTGCTGCGCTATCAGCGCAAGCACTCAAGAGCATCAAAGACCGTTGGTGGTTAACTTAATGGATAGTTGAATGTAAATGGGCGAGCAATCCTCTGTTTACAGCAATTTGAAACCAACGCAGATGGCGATCCCCAGCACAGGATATTTCCATGCCCTGCACAAGGACGCCGTGAGTGGCCAGGTTATTTGACCTGGCTTTCATTAACGGAAGGAGAACAGACCTTGAGTCTTAATCTTACAGAGAAAAAAGAAGTCGTTGCCGAGGTGGCCGCTCAAGTGGCTAACGCACAAGCAATCGTACTTGCTGAGTATCGTGGTATTGGCGTAGCCAATATGACGAAACTGCGTGCTGATGCACGTGAAGCAGGTGTGTATCTGCGTGTGTTGAAAAACACCCTGGTTCGTCGTGCAGTAGAAGGTACGCCTTTTGCAGCATTGGCTGACGACATGGTTGGTCCACTGGTTTACGGTATTTCTACTGACCCAGTGGCTGCTGCTAAAGTGATGAACAACTTTGCCAAAAGCAATGAGCTGTTCACACTGAAAGCAGGCGCGATGCCTAATGAGCGTTTAGATGCTGCCGGCGTGCAAGCATTGGCCGCGACATTGAGCCGCGATGAGTTGCTGTCCAAACTGGCTGGCATGCTCAACGAAATCCCAACCAAGTTTGCTCGTGCCGTTGCAGCAGTACGCGACGAAAAAGAAAAGCAAGCGGCTTAATTTTAATCAAATTTATTTAGGAAATTTATCATGGCAATTTCAAATGCTGACATCTTGGATGCAATTGGTAGCAAGACTGTATTAGAACTGACAGAATTCATTAAAGAAATCGAAGAGAAGTTTGGTGTTTCTGCTGCTGCTGTTGCAGTTGCTGGTGGCGGTGCTGCTGCTCCAGCTGCAGCTGCTGCTGAGCAAACTGAATTCAACGTGATCTTGAATGGCGCTGGCGATAACAAAGTTAGCGTAATTAAAGCAGTGCGTGAATTGACAGGTCTGGGCTTGAAAGAAGCTAAAGACGTAGTTGATGGCGCACCTAAAGCAGTTAAAGAAGGCGTAAGCAAAGCTGACGCTGAAGCTGCTGTGAAGAAATTGATCGAAGCGGGCGCTACTGCTGAGATGAAATAATTCACAATTGTGAATCTGGCTGGGCTGACGGGAGACCGTCGGCCTTCGCCATTTCTGGCGTATGCAGATTGTCAAACCACTGACTTGCCAGAATAAATGTTGTAAATCCGGTGTTGTGGCCACATATAGTGAAAACTAAGTGGTTGATTTTTAATCGAAGTTAGATGTCAAAACATTGCAGTGGATGAAAAGTGTTTTGTCTTCTACCCTCAAAAATTTCAGGAGACGCTATGAGCTATTCCTTTACCGAAAAGAAACGCATCCGCAAAAGCTTTGCTAAGCGCGACAGTGTTCAAGAGGTACCTTATCTGCTAGCCATGCAGTTGGAATCCTACAAATCATTCCTGCAGGAAAACGTTCCGCTCGACCAACGTAAAAACGAAGGTCTGGAGTCGACTTTCCGCTCTATTTTTCCTATCGTCAGCCATTCCGAGAATGCACGTCTGGATTATGTGAGCTATCAATTAGGCGCAGAGCCATTTGATGTCAAAGAGTGTCAACAACGTGGTCTCACCTATGCCGTGCCTTTGCGCGTCAAAGTGCGTTTGACCATCATGGACCGCGAAGCGTCCAAACCAACCGTGAAAGAAGTGAAAGAGCAAGAAGTGTATATGGGCGAATTGCCGCTCATGACCGAAAACGGTTCTTTCGTGATTAACGGTACTGAGCGTGTGATTGTGTCGCAATTGCACCGCAGCCCAGGTGTGTTCTTTGAGCATGACCGTGGTAAAACCCACAGCTCCGGCAAGTTGCTGTTTTCAGCACGTATCATTCCTTACCGTGGTTCTTGGCTGGATTTCGAATTCGATCCAAAAGATTACCTGTACTTCCGCGTTGACCGTCGTCGCAAGATGCCAGTCACTATCTTGCTGAAGGCATTGGGTTATAACCCGGAACAAATCCTGGAAACTTTCCACGATACAGATACTTTCCACATTGGCCCGAAAGGCGTGGAATTTACACTGGTGGCTGACCGCCTGCGTGGTGAAGTGGCCAAGTTCGATATCACTGACAAAGATGGTACCGTGCTGGTCGCGAAAGACAAGCGCATTACAGTGAAACACATCCGCGATATCGAAAAAGCGGGCGTGACCACGATGGCTGTGCCGACCGACTTTATGATGGGTCGTGCCGTTGCCAAAAACATTATTGATACCGACACTGGTGAGCTGATTGCCAATGCCAACGATGAAATCACCCCTTCATTGCTGGAAAAACTGGTCGCTGCCAAGATTACTGAAATCGACACGATTTACACCAATGATCTGGATCACGGTAACTTCATTTCGCAAACTTTGCGTAGTGATGAAATTCCTGACCAGTACAGTGCACGTGTGGCGATTTACCGCATGATGCGCCCAGGCGAACCGCCAACCGAAGAAGCAGTAGAAGCTTTGTTTAAAGGCTTGTTCTTCACTGAAGATCGTTACGACCTGTCTGTGGTTGGCCGCATGAAGTTTAACCGCCGTGCTTACCCAAGCAAGCTGGAAGACCGTTCTGCTACCTGGATCCGCCGTTTCTATGAAAATGTCGGCCCACAAGGCGATACCGGTGCTAATGTATTGTCAAATGAAGACATCCTGGCTGTGATTGGCGTGTTGATCGAGTTGCGCAATGGTCGCGGCGAAATCGACGATATCGATCACCTGGGTAACCGTCGTATCCGTTCCGTCGGTGAATTGGCAGAGAACCAGTTCCGTGCCGGTCTGGTGCGTGTTGAACGTGCAGTAAAAGAGCGTCTGTCCCAGGCTGAGTCTGAGAATCTGATGCCGCACGATTTGATCAACGCGAAACCAGTCTCCAGTGCGATCCGTGAATTCTTTGGCTCCAGCCAGTTGTCACAGTTTATGGACCAAACTAACCCATTGTCCGAGATTACGCACAAGCGTCGTATCTCTGCCCTGGGCCCAGGCGGTTTGACCCGTGAACGTGCCGGCTTTGAGGTACGTGACGTACATACCACGCACTACGGTCGTGTCTGTCCAATTGAAACACCGGAAGGTCCAAACATTGGTTTGATCAACTCATTGGCGCTGTACGCACGCACCAATGAGTACGGTTTCCTGGAAACCCCTTACCGTTTGGTTGAAGACAACAAGGTATCAGGCAAGATTGATTACCTGTCTGCAATTGAAGAGAGCCAGTATGTGATTGCACAGGCCAACACCGAAGTGTCTAAAGAAGGTGGCTTCAAAGAGGATCTGGTGTCAGCCCGTTTCCACAACGAATTCACCATGACACAACCTGGTCGTGTACAGTACATGGACGTGGCCCCAGGCCAGATCGTGTCTGTGGCGGCTTCGTTGATTCCGTTCCTGGAACACGATGACGCGAACCGTGCATTGATGGGTGCCAACATGCAACGTCAAGCGGTGCCCTGTCTGCGTGCTGAAAAAGCCGTGGTGGGTACAGGCATTGAGCGTACGGTGGCGGTTGACTCCGGTACTGTCGTTACTGCCCGCCGTGGTGGTGTGGTTGACTATGTGGACTCAGGCCGTATCGTGGTCCGCGTGCATGATGCTGAAGCATTGGCAGGCGAAGTCGGTGTGGACATCTACAACCTGACCAAATACACACGTTCTAACCAGAACACCAACATCAACCAGCGTCCGCTGGTCAAAGTCGGTGACATCATCTCCCGCGGCGACGTGGTGGCGGATGGTGCCTCTACCGATATGGGTGAGTTGGCCTTGGGTCAGAACATGCTGGTGGGCTTTATGCCATGGAACGGTTATAACTACGAAGACTCGATTTTGATCTCCGAGCGCGTAGTGGCTGATGACCGTTACACGTCTATCCACATTGAAGAATTGTCAGTAGTTGCACGTGACACCAAACTGGGACCTGAAGAGATTACCCGTGATATTTCCAACCTGTCCGAGCGTATGCTGGGTCGTCTGGATGATTCCGGTATTATCTACATCGGTGCTGAAGTAGAAGCGGGTGACGTACTGGTAGGTAAAGTGACGCCAAAAGGTGAAACCACTTTAACGCCAGAAGAAAAATTGCTGCGTGCGATTTTTGGTGAAAAAGCGTCTGACGTAAAAGACACTTCACTGCGCGTACCATCAGGCATGACCGGTACTGTGATTGACGTACAAGTCTTCACGCGTGAAGGCATTGACCGTGATACACGTGCACAGCAAATTATTGACGACCAGTTGTCTCACTACAAAAAAGATCTGGGCGACCAGATGCGTATTGTAGAAGACGATACCTTTGGCCGTATCAGCCGTTTGCTGGCTGGTAAAGCGGCGACCGGTGGTCCGAACAAGCTGAAAAAAGGTGACACGCTGACCCAGGAATACCTGGAAAGCGTTGGCCGTTATGACTGGTTTGATATTCGTTTGAGCGACGAAGACGCTGCACGTCAACTGGAACAACTGAAAGACAGTTTGAGCCAGGCGCGTGTTGAGTTTGACAACAAGTTCGAAGAGAAGAAACGTAAACTGACGCAAGGTGACGAATTGCCACCAGGCGTACAGAAAATGGTGAAAGTATATCTGGCGGTGAAACGCCGTATTCAACCTGGTGACAAAATGGCGGGTCGTCACGGTAACAAGGGTGTGATCTCCAAGATCTGCCCGGTTGAAGATATGCCGCACATGGCCGACGGTACACCGTTAGACATCGTGTTGAACCCACTGGGCGTGCCTTCACGGATGAACATCGGTCAGATTCTGGAAACGCACTTGGGTTGGGCAGCTAAAGGTCTGGGTAAACGCCTGGGCGACATGTTGCAAGCCGAAGCGAAAGTGGCTGAAATCCGTGGCTTCCTGGACAAGATCTACAACAGCAGCACTGGCAGAAAAGAAGACATTGCCGGCCTGACAGACGTAGAGGTGATTGACCTGGCAAGTAACTTGAAACATGGTGTGCCATTCGCAACGCCAGTGTTTGACGGTGCCGCTGAGTCTGATATTCGTGCCATGCTGGATCTGGCGTTCCCGGATGAAGACGAGCACACCAAGAAGTTGCAGTTCCATGCAGGTAAAACACAGGTCAAACTGTTTGACGGCCGTACCGGTGATGCTTTTGAGCGTCCTGTGACTGTTGGTTACATGCACGTACTGAAACTGCACCACTTGGTCGACGACAAGATGCACGCACGTTCTACCGGTCCTTACAGCCTGGTGACACAACAACCGTTGGGTGGTAAAGCCCAGTTCGGTGGTCAGCGCTTCGGTGAGATGGAAGTTTGGGCACTGGAAGCCTATGGTGCGTCATACACCTTGCAAGAGATGTTGACAGTGAAATCAGATGACGTGAATGGTCGTACCAAAGTGTACGAAAACATCGTCAAAGGTGAGCACAAAATTGATGCGGGTATGCCTGAATCATTCAACGTGTTAGTGAAAGAAATCCGTTCACTGGCCATTGATATTGATTTAGACCGTAACTAAGCCCGCCATTAAGGAGAGTCTCTATGAAAGCGTTATTAGATTTATTTAAACAGGTTACGCAAGAAGAAGAGTTCGACGCGATCAAGATCGCGCTGGCTTCACCTGAAAAAATCCGTTCATGGTCCTATGGCGAAGTGAAAAAGCCAGAAACCATTAACTACCGTACCTTTAAACCTGAGCGGGACGGTTTGTTCTGCTCCAAAATCTTTGGCCCGATCAAGGATTACGAGTGCTTGTGCGGTAAATACAAGCGTTTGAAGCACCGCGGTGTGATTTGTGAGAAGTGTGGCGTTGAAGTCACCTTGAGCAAAGTGCGTCGTGAGCGTATGGGCCACATTGAACTGGCTTCACCAGTGGCACATATCTGGTTCCTGAAATCCTTGCCTAGCCGCTTGGGTATGGTGCTGGATATCGCCCTGCGTGACATCGAGCGCGTGTTGTACTTTGAAGCATTTATCGTGATCGATCCAGGCATGACACCGCTGACGCGTGGTCAGTTGCTGACTGAAGATGACTACCTGGCCAAGGTGGAAGAGTACGGTGACGAATTCAATGCCGTGATGGGTGCTGAAGCTGTGCGCGAGTTATTGCGCACCATGGACATTGAGCGCGAAATCGAGAAGTTGCGTAGCGAATTGTCTGCGACCAGCTCAGAAGCCAAGATCAAGAAGATCGCCAAGCGCTTGAAAGTGCTTGAAGCGTTCCAGAAATCTGGTATTAAGCCAGAGTGGATGATCCTGGAAATCTTGCCAGTATTGCCACCAGAGTTGCGCCCATTGGTGCCACTGGATGGCGGTCGTTTTGCGACGTCTGACCTGAACGATCTGTATCGCCGCGTGATCAACCGTAACAACCGTTTGAAGCGTTTGTTAGAGTTGAAAGCACCGGAAATCATCGTACGTAACGAAAAACGTATGTTGCAAGAAGCGGTAGACTCACTGCTGGACAACGGTCGTCGCGGTAAAGTGATGACTGGCGCTAACAAGCGTCCGCTGAAGTCACTGGCTGACATGATTAAAGGTAAGGGCGGTCGTTTCCGTCAGAACTTGCTGGGTAAGCGCGTGGACTACTCCGGTCGTTCCGTGATTGTGGTTGGCCCAACATTGAAACTGCATCAGTGCGGTCTGCCGAAGAAAATGGCGCTGGAACTGTTCAAGCCATTCATTTTCCACAAACTGGAAGTGTTAGGCCTGGCAACGACGATCAAAGCCGCCAAGAAAAAAGTGGAAGAAGAAGGACCAGAAGTCTGGGATATCCTGGAAGACGTGATCCGTGAGCATCCGGTGTTGTTGAACCGTGCGCCTACGCTGCACCGTTTGGGTATCCAGGCATTTGAACCAGTATTGATCGAAGGTAAAGCGATCCAGTTACACCCATTGGTGTGTTCAGCCTTTAACGCCGACTTTGACGGTGACCAAATGGCGGTACACGTTCCATTGAGCCTGGAAGCACAAATGGAAGCACGCACTTTGATGCTGGCTTCTAACAACGTGCTGTCTCCAGCCAACGGCGAACCAATCATTGTGCCGTCACAGGATATCGTGTTGGGTCTGTACTACATGACCCGCGAGAAAGTGGCTGCACGCGGTGAAGGCATGATCTTCAGTGACATTAAAGAAGTACAACGTGTATACGATCAAGGCTTGATCGACTTGCACGCCAAAGTTACTGTGCGTATCCGTGAATTTGAGCTGGATGTTGCTGGTCAAAAAGTAGAAAAAATCAACCGTTATAACACCACGGTTGGCCGTGCCCTGCTGTCTGAAATCCTGCCACCAGGCTTGCCATACAGCTACATCGACAAAGCGCTGAAGAAAAAAGAAATTTCACGCCTGATCAACGCCAGCTTCCGTAAAGTGGGCATCCGTGAAACAGTGATTTTCGCTGACAAACTGATGTACACCGGTTACTCCTACGCGACCAAAGCCGGTATCTCTATCAGCATTAACGATATGTTGGTGCCGCCAGAGAAAGAGCAATTGATCGCTGCGGCAGATGCTGAAGTGAAAGAGATCGAAGACCAGTACGTCTCCGGTCTGGTGACACAGGGTGAGCGTTACAACAAGGTAGTCGACATCTGGGGTCGTGCTGGTGACAAAGTGGCTGACGCCATGATGAAGCAGTTGCGCGAAGAAGACGTCAAAGACGCTGATGGCAATACTGTTCTTAAAGACGGTAAAGCTGTACGTCAGGAATCGTTTAACGCGATTTACATGATGGCCGACTCTGGTGCCCGTGGTTCTGCGGCGCAGGTACGTCAGCTGGCTGGTATGCGTGGCCTGATGGCGAAACCGGATGGTTCTATTATTGAAACGCCAATTAAGGCGAACTTCCGTGATGGTCTGAACGTGTTGCAGTACTTTATTTCTACCCACGGTGCACGTAAGGGTCTGGCCGATACGGCGCTGAAAACAGCGAACTCCGGTTACCTGACACGTCGTCTGGTCGATGTAACACAAGACTTGGTCGTGACTGAGCACGATTGCGGTACAGTTGAAGGTCTGGTCACTAAGGCGCTGGTTAAAGGCGGTGAAGTGGTTGAGCCATTGCATGACCGTATCCTCGGCCGTACCTCTGCGCTGGATGTGATTCATCCTGAAACGCAAGAAGTCATTTTCCCGGCAGGCACACTGCTTGGTGAAGACGAAGTGGAAAAAATTGATGCCCTGGGTATCGATGAAGTGAAAGTGCGTACTGCACTGACGTGCGATACCCGTTACGGTATTTGTGCCAAGTGTTACGGTCGTGACCTGGGTCGCGGCAAGCTCATTAGCATGGGTGAGGCCGTGGGCGTGATTGCGGCGCAATCAATTGGTGAACCTGGTACACAGTTGACCATGCGTACGTTCCACATCGGGGGTGCGGTATCACGTGCAGCGTCTGTTTCACAGGTTGAAAGTAAATCTAACGGTATCTTAAGCTTTACTTCTACCATGCGTTACGTGACTAACTCACGTGGCGAGCAAATTGTGATTTCCCGTAATGGTGAAGTCATTATTGCCGATGATAATGGTCGTGAGCGTGAACGTCATAAAGTGCCTTATGGTGCGACATTGACAGTGACCGACGGCAAAACGGTGAAAGCAGGTCAGGCATTAGCTACCTGGGATCCGCATACCCGTCCGATTATTACCGAATACGCGGGTCAAATTAAATTTGAAAACGTGGAAGAAGGTATCACTGTTGCGAAACAAATCGATGAAGTGACAGGTTTGTCATCATTGGTGGTGATTGATCCTAAACAGCGTGCTGGTCAAACCAAAGGTTTGCGTCCACAGGTTAAATTGCTGGATGCAAATGGCGTGGAAGTGAAAGTGACCGGCACGGATACGCCAGTTAACGTAACCTTCCAGCTGGGTTGTATCATTACGGTGAAAGACGGTCAGGAAGTCGGTGTGGGTGAAGTGCTGGCACGTATCCCGCAAGAATCTTCCAAAACCCGTGATATTACCGGGGGTCTGCCACGCGTGGCTGAGCTGTTCGAAGCCCGTTCACCAAAAGACGCCGGTATGCTGGCTGAAGTGACTGGTACGGTTTCGTTCGGTAAGGACACCAAAGGTAAACAACGTCTGGTCATCACTGACCTCGACGGTATTACCAGCGAGTTCCTGATTGCCAAGGACAAGCACGTGACCGCGCATGATGGCCAGGTAGTGACCAAAGGTGAAACCATTGTCGACGGTCCGGCAGATCCGCAAGATATCTTGCGCCTGCAAGGTCGTGAAGCATTGGCACGTTACATCATCGACGAAGTGCAAGACGTTTACCGCTTGCAAGGCGTGAAGATTAACGACAAGCACATTGAAGTGATTGTGCGCCAGATGTTGCGTCGCGTTAAAGTGCAAGATGCAGGCGACACTGGCTTCATCCCGGGTGAGCAAGTAGAGCGTGCTGATCTGTTGACAGAAAACGAACGCGTCGTGGCCGATGACAAACGTCCGGCAACGTTCGAGTACGTGTTGTTGGGTATTACCAAAGCATCGCTGTCTACCGATTCGTTTATCTCTGCGGCATCGTTCCAGGAAACGACACGCGTGTTGACCGAGGCGGCTATTTTGGGCAAACGCGACGATTTGCGTGGCTTGAAAGAAAACGTCATTGTGGGTCGCCTGATTCCAGCCGGTACCGGTCTGGCTTATCACGAGTCCCGCAAACGTGCAGCCGTGGCTTCACTGACACCAAATGCAGCAGAGCCATCTGAAGCATTGTTGGCAGCCGAAGCGATGTTTGCAACAGAAGAAGTTGTTGAGGAAACCGCAGCAGACGACCAACCGAACGAATAATTCGATCACTGTTGTCTCTGTGTGCAAGGGGTGTCAAGTATGAATAATGCTTGACACCCCTTGACTCATTTATTAAAATGCCGGGTTTCTCAGAATAGCCTTATTGTCTCAATAGGGCGTTATTGTTGATATGCCGCCAAACTTGAGTCTTCCTGCTCAAATGGTGGTTTTTTAAAGGTGAAGAGGTTAAGGCAATGCCAACCATTAATCAGTTAATACGTAAGCCACGCGTTAAAGTGGTTACCAAGAGCAAGGTTCCAGCGCTGGAAGCTTGTCCTCAAAAGCGTGGTGTATGTACGCGTGTATATACAACAACGCCAAAAAAACCAAACTCCGCGTTGCGTAAGGTTGCTAAAGTGCGCCTGACCAACGGTTACGAAGTGATTAGCTACATCGGCGGTGAAGGCCATAACCTGCAGGAGCACTCTGTTGTGCTGTTGCGCGGCGGTCGTGTAAAAGACTTGCCAGGTGTGCGTTACCACATGGTGCGCGGTAGCTTGGATACGGCTGGTGTGAAAGACCGTAAACAGTCCCGTTCCAAATACGGTGCTAAGCGTCCTAAAGAAGCTAAAGCTTAATTTATTAGGCTTGTCCGGACAAATTGTCCATTTTTATAGCGGCTGAAATGCCTTGCGAGTGTCATTGCTAGCAAAAATTTAATTGAAAAGAGAATCATATGCCAAGACGTAGAGAAGTCCCCAAACGTATTATCTTGCCGGATCCAAAATTTGGTAGCCAGGAAGTGTCCAAGTTTGTAAATGTGCTGATGACAGGTGGTAAGAAATCTGTTGCTGAGCGTATCATTTACGGTGCCTTTGATCAGGTGGCCAGCAAGAGCGGTAAGGACCCGCTGGAATTATTCACCACAGCGTTGAATAATCTGCGTCCTGTTGTTGAAGTGAAGAGTCGCCGTGTTGGTGGTGCTAACTACCAGGTGCCTGTAGAAGTGCGTCCTAGCCGTCGTAGTGCGTTGGCAATGCGTTGGTTGCGTGATGCAGCGCGTAAGCGTGGCGAAAAATCCATGGGCCTGCGTTTGGCTGCCGAGTTGATCGAAGCCTCTGAAGGCCGTGGTTCTGCAATGAAAAAACGTGAAGAAGTTCACCGTATGGCAGAGGCAAACAAAGCCTTCTCACACTTCCGTTTTTAATTAAACGACCTCGTTCTTTAATAATTAGTTGAATTGATAGCAAAGGTAAAGCATCGTGGCACGTAAAACCCCTATTGAACGCTACCGTAATATTGGTATTTCTGCGCATATTGACGCAGGTAAAACAACCACGACAGAACGTATTCTGTTCTACACTGGTGTTAACCATAAGATTGGTGAAGTGCACGACGGTGCAGCGACCATGGACTGGATGGAGCAAGAGCAGGAGCGTGGTATTACCATTACTTCTGCGGCGACAACCTGTTTCTGGAAAGGCATGGACTTGTCTTTGCCTGAGTATCGATTCAACATTATTGACACCCCAGGGCACGTGGACTTTACCATTGAGGTAGAGCGCTCCATGCGTGTGCTGGATGGTGCCTGCATGGTGTACTGTGCAGTAGGTGGCGTGCAGCCACAATCTGAAACTGTTTGGCGCCAAGCCAACAAGTACAAAGTGCCGCGTCTGGCTTTTGTGAACAAAATGGACCGTTCAGGTGCTGACTTCTTCAAAGTTGTTGAGCAAATGAAAACGCGTCTGCGTGCAAACCCGGTGCCAGTGGTAGTGCCTATCGGTCGCGAAGACACCTTTACTGGTGTGGTTGACTTGATGAAAATGAAAGCCATCATCTGGGATGAGGCTTCTCAAGGTATGAAATTCACTTACGGTGATATTCCTGCTGATCTGGTTGAGACCGCCACTAAATGGCGCGAGCAGATGGTTGAGTCTGCGGCAGAAGCCAGCGAAGAGCTGATGAACAAGTACCTGGAAAATGGTGATCTGGAAGAAAAAGACATCAAATTAGGTCTGCGTACACGTACGATTGCCGGTGAAATTCAGCCGATGCTGTGCGGTTCTGCATTTAAAAACAAAGGCGTTCAACGTATGTTGGATGCGGTTGTTGACTTCTTGCCATCTCCAATCGACATTGATGACGTGACTGGTGAAGATGATGATGGTAAGCCAGCTAGCCGTAAAGCCGACGACAAGGAAGGCTTCTCAGCTTTGGCATTTAAATTGATGACAGACCCGTTTGTTGGTCAGCTGACATTTATCCGCGTTTACTCTGGCGTGTTGAACAAAGGTGATACCGTGCTCAACTCTGTGAAGGGCAAAAAAGAGCGTATCGGCCGTATCGTACAAATGCACGCCAACAACCGTGAAGAGGTTGAAGAGGTGTTGGCTGGTGACATCGCCGCCTGTATCGGTTTGAAAGACGTCACGACGGGTGAATCTTTGTGTTCCCCAGACAAGCCTATCATCCTGGAGCGCATGGTATTCCCTGAGCCAGTGATTCACGTGGCTGTTGAACCAAAAACGAAGAGCGACCAAGAAAAAATGGGCTTGGCATTGGGCCGTTTGGCACAAGAAGATCCTTCTTTCCGTGTGCGTTCTGACGAAGAGTCTGGCCAGACAATTATTTCCGGTATGGGTGAATTGCACCTGGAAATTCTGGTTGACCGTATGCGTCGTGAGTTCAACGTTGAAGCGAACGTAGGTGCGCCACAAGTGGCATACCGTGAAGCGATCCGTAAGTCAGTTGAAGTTGAAGGCAAGTTCGTTAAGCAATCCGGTGGTAAGGGTCAGTACGGTCACGTTTGGCTCAAAATGGAACCTAACGAAGCTGGTAAAGGCTTTGAGTTCGTTGACCAAATTAAAGGTGGTACCGTGCCGCGTGAATTTATTCCTGCGGTTGAAAAAGGTCTGCGTGAAACCATCCCGGCAGGTATCTTGGCTGGTTTCCCGGTTGTAGATGTAAAAGTAACGTTGTTTGATGGTTCATACCATGACGTTGACTCTAACGAAAACGCCTTCAAAATGGCAGCTTCTATCGGCTTTAAAGACGGTATGCGTAAAGCAGATCCAGTCTTGCTGGAGCCTATGATGGCTGTGGAAGTTGAAACGCCTGAAGACTACATGGGTGATGTGATGGGTGACTTGTCATCTCGTCGTGGCATTATTCAGGGTATGGATGACATGCCTGGTGGTGGTAAAGCGATTAAAGCTGAAGTGCCGCTGTCTGAAATGTTTGGTTACTCCACTGTCGTGCGTTCCTTGTCACAAGGTCGTGCAACTTACAGCATGGAATTCAAGCATTACTCCGATGCACCGAAAAACGTTGCTGATGCAATCATCAACAAAAAATAATTGATTTTTAAGTATTAAATTTAAAAGTATTGAATTAAAGGAAAAACATCATGGCAAAAGGCAAATTTGAACGTACCAAGCCACACGTGAACGTTGGTACGATTGGTCACGTTGACCACGGTAAGACGACATTGACAGCGGCGATCACCACTGTATTGACGAAGAAATTTGGCGGCGAAGCAAAAGCTTACGACCAAATTGACGCGGCACCAGAAGAAAAAGCACGTGGTATTACGATTAACACAGCGCACGTTGAGTATGAGACAGCTTCACGTCACTACGCACACGTTGACTGTCCAGGTCACGCTGACTACGTTAAAAACATGATTACCGGTGCTGCCCAGATGGACGGCGCGATCCTGGTATGTTCAGCTGCTGACGGCCCAATGCCACAAACACGTGAACACATCCTGTTGGCCCGCCAAGTTGGTGTTCCATACATCGTTGTGTTCCTGAACAAAGCGGACATGGTTGATGATGCTGAGTTGTTGGAGCTGGTTGAGATGGAAGTGCGTGACTTGCTGAGCAAGTATGACTTCCCAGGTGATGACACCCCAATCATCCACGGTTCAGCAAAATTGGCGCTGGAAGGCGACCAATCAGACATCGGCGAACCAGCGATCTTCAAATTGGCTGAAGCGTTAGACAGCTACATCCCAACACCAGAGCGCGCAATCGACGGCGCATTCCTGATGCCAGTAGAAGACGTATTCTCTATCTCTGGTCGTGGTACTGTAGTAACCGGCCGTATCGAGCGTGGTATTGTTAAAGTCGGCGACGAAATCGAAATCGTAGGTATCAAGCCAACACTGAAAACAACATGTACTGGTGTTGAAATGTTCCGTAAACTGCTGGACCAAGGTCAAGCAGGCGACAACGTAGGCGTATTGCTGCGTGGTACTAAGCGTGAAGAAGTTGAGCGTGGTCAAGTATTGTCCAAATCAGGTTCTATCAAGCCACACACCAAGTTCACAGCAGAGATCTACGTGTTGGGTAAAGATGAAGGTGGTCGTCATACACCATTCTTCAACGGCTACCGTCCACAGTTCTACTTCCGTACAACTGACGTAACTGGTGCAGTTGAATTGCCAGCAGGTACCGAAATGGTAATGCCAGGTGACAACGTATCCATCTCAGTTGCACTGATTGCCCCAATCGCGATGGAAGAAGGCTTGCGCTTCGCTATCCGTGAAGGTGGTCGTACCGTTGGTGCTGGCGTCGTTGCCAAAATCATCGAGTAATTATCTTTATGAGCGGCAGGGTTATCCTGCCGCTTTTTGCTCTTTTTAAGGAAAAAACATGGCAGCTCAAAAAATTCGTATCCGTCTGAAAGCATTTGACTATCGTTTGATCGACCAATCTGCTTTGGAAATCGTAGATACTGCTAAACGTACTGGTGCAGTTGTTAAAGGTCCAGTGCCATTGCCAACACGTATCGAGCGCTTTGACATTCTGCGTTCACCACACGTGAACAAAACTTCCCGTGACCAGTTTGAAATCCGTACCCATCAGCGTTTGATGGACATCGTGGATCCAACAGATAAAACTGTTGATGCATTGATGAAGCTGGATTTGCCAGCTGGCGTGGATGTAGAAATCAAGCTTTAATTTAAAAGCTGACATTACAATAACCTTTTCAAAAGAAAAGGTTATTGTCAAATCTAGAATAGTTCGGTATAATCCGCGCTCTTCGGTGGACGGTCAATTGTAATCGTCCACTTTAACTATTATAAGGAACTGATCATGAGCTTAGGGCTTATTGGTCGCAAAGTGGGCATGACCCGCATTTTTACAGATGAAGGCGCAAGCATTCCTGTAACTGTGCTGGAAGTGATTCCTAACCGCGTGACACAAGTTAAGACAGTCGCAACGGATGGCTATACAGGCCTGCAGGTTGCTTACGGTGAGCGTCGTGCCAGCCGTATCAACAAAGCGTTGACTGGTCACTTTGCCAAAGCGGGCGTAACTGCCGGTGCTGGTATCAAAGAATTCAATGTGGCTGAAGATGTATTGGCTAACTTCCAAGTAGGTGGAAATGTCACTGTTGATATTTTCTCTGTTGGTCAGTTGGTTGATGTGACAGGTACTTCCATCGGTAAAGGTTTTGCCGGTGCGATCAAGCGTCATAACTTCTCCTCCAACCGTGCTTCTCACGGTAACTCACGTTCGCACAACGTACCAGGCTCTATCGGTATGGCGCAGGATCCAGGTCGAGTATTCCCTGGTAAGCGCATGCCTGGCCATTTGGGTGATGCTAAAGTCACAACCCAAAACCTGGAAATCGTTCGTGTAGACGCAGAGCGTAACCTGTTGTTGATTAAAGGTTCCGTACCTGGCTCTAAAGGTGGCAATGTTGTTGTACGTCCAGCCATCAAAGCGAAAGGGGCTAAATAATGGAACTGAAATTAATCGATCAAAACGGCAAGGTAGCTAAAAAAGGCGTTGATGCGTCTGACGTTACTTTCGGTCGTGAATTTAACGAGTCCCTGGTGCATGAAGTGGTTGTTGCTTATCTGGCAAACGCTCGTACTGCGACTCGTGCACAAAAAACACGTGCAACCGTTGCTCACACGACACACAAGCCATATGCGCAAAAAGGTACTGGTAACGCCCGTGCCGGTATGGCATCCAGCCCGATCTGGCGTGGAGGCGGTCGCGCATTCCCAAACAGCCCTAACGAAAACTACAGCCACAAAGTAAACCGTAAGGCTTACCGTGCTGGTATGCAGACTATTTTGTCTGAGTTGGTACGTCAGGACCGTTTGAAGGTAGTGGACGATTTTTCAATCGACTCACCAAAAACTAAACAATTCGTACAAAAAATCAATGCTCTGGGCATCGATGGCGGTGTATTGCTGTTGACTGACGGTTTTGATGAGAATTTGTACTTGTCTTCCCGTAACCTGCCAAACGTATTGGTGGTTGAAGCGCAGTATGCTGATCCAGTAAGTCTGGTGCGTTTCCCTAACGTTTTGGTCACAGCCAATGCTGTGAAAAAACTTGAGGAGATCTTGGCATGATTACCGCAGCAACTAAAACACAAGATCGTTTATTGCAAGTGATTTTGGCGCCTCAGATTACTGAAAAAGCAACTTTCATTGCTGACAAACATCAGCAAATTGCTTTCAAGGTACGCACTGACGCGACTAAGCCAGAAATTAAAGCGGCTGTTGAACTGGTGTTCAAAGTCGAAGTGGCTTCTGTATCTGTGATTAACGTCGCAGGTAAAGTGAAGCGTGCTGGCCGTCGTATTGGTAAGCGTAATGACTGGAAAAAAGCTTATGTGAGCTTGAAGCCAGGTCAAGAAATTAACTTTGCAGCTGGCGAATAAGGAGAGAAGACATGGCATTAGTTAAAGTCAAACCAACTTCCCCCGGTCGTCGCGGTGTATTGAAAGTCGTTACACCAGATTTGCACAAAGGCAAACCTTACGCGCCACTGTTGGAAAGTCAAAGTAAAAACGCCGGTCGTAACAACAACGGCCGCATTACAACCCGTCACCAAGGTGGTGGTCATAAGCAGCATTACCGTATTGTTGACTTCCGTCGCAATAAAGATGGTATTCCTGCGACTGTAGAGCGTATTGAGTACGATCCAAACCGTACGGCGAACATTGCACTGTTGTGCTACGCCGATGGTGAGCGTCGTTACATCATTGCACCACGTGGCATTGCTGCCGGTGCACAGTTGATCAGCGGTTCTGAAGCGCCTATCCGTGCTGGTAATGCATTGCCTTTGCGCAACATTCCAGTGGGTAGCACGATTCACTGCATCGAAATTCAACCAGGCAAAGGTGCGCAAATCGCCCGTTCAGCAGGTACATCAGTACAGTTGCTGGCACGTGAAGGCTCCTACGCTCAGTTGCGTTTGCGTTCAGGTGAAGTGCGCCGTGTGCACGTTGACTGCAAAGCCACATTGGGCGAAGTAGGTAACGAAGAGCATTCACTGCGTTCTATCGGTAAAGCTGGTGCAATGCGCTGGCGTGGTGTTCGTCCTACCGTTCGCGGTGTGGTGATGAACCCGGTTGATCACCCGCACGGTGGTGGTGAAGGCCGTACCGCTGCTGGTATGAACCCTGTGTCACCATGGGGTCAGAAAACTAAGGGTTATCGTACTCGTAAGAATAAGCGTACTGATAACATGCGTGTAAGTCGTCGTCCGAGAAATGTAAGGTAATCGCTATGGCACGTTCTATTAAAAAAGGTCCATTTGTGGACGCTCACTTGGCTAAGAAAGTCGAAACTGCCACTGCGAACCGCGACAGAAAACCAATTAAAACCTGGTCACGTCGTTCGACTGTCTTGCCAAACTTTATTGGTTTAACCATCGCAGTGCACAACGGTAGACAACATGTGCCTGTGTTGATTTCTGAAAACATGGTTGGTCACAAACTCGGTGAATTTGCGTTGACACGTACGTTCAAGGGTCACGCGGCTGATAAAAAAGCGAAGAAGTAAGGGGCTGATTATGCAAGTTACTGCAGTTTTAAAAGGCGTACACCTTTCTCCGCAAAAAGCGCGTCTGGTGGCTGACCTGGTCCGTGGCAAAAAAGTAGATCAAGCACTGAATATCCTGGCATTCACCCCTAAGCGTGGTGCCGAGATTATCAAAAAAGTGGTTTTGTCTGCGATTGCTAACGCCGAACATAACAATGGTGCTGATATCGACACATTGAAGGTGACTTCAATCTATGTGGATAAAGGCTTGGTGATGAAGCGTATCCGTGCACGTGCAAAAGGTCGCGCTGGTCGTATTACGAAACCAACCTGTCATATTCATGTGACAGTCGGTGACTCAAAGGAATAATATGGGACAGAAAATTCATCCAATTGGGTTCCGTTTGAGCGTTCAGAAAAACTGGGCCTCACGTTGGTACTCTAATAGCCAGAACTTCCCTGCGATGTTGCAAGGCGACATCAAAGTGCGCGAGTTCTTGAACAAGAAACTGGCGAGTGCTGCTGTGAGCCGTATCGTGATTGAGCGTCCTGCTAAGAACGCAAAAATCACGATCCACAGTGCACGTCCTGGTGTTGTGATTGGTAAGAAAGGCGAAGATATCGAATCTTTGCGTTCTAGCCTGCAAGGCCTGATGGGCGTGCCAGTGCACCTGAACATTGAGGAAGTGCGTAAACCAGAATTGGACGCTACTTTGATCGCACAATCCATTGCACAGCAATTGGAAAAGCGCGTGATGTTCCGCCGCGCCATGAAACGTGCCATGCAAAACGCGATGCGTTTGGGCGCACAAGGTATCAAGATCATGAGTTCCGGTCGTTTGAACGGTATCGAAATCGCACGTACCGAGTGGTATCGTGAAGGCCGTGTGCCTTTGCATACACTGCGTGCTGATATCGATTACGGTGTGGCTGAGGCTTCAACCACCTACGGTATTATCGGAATTAAAGTTTGGGTATTCAAAGGCGAGATCTTCGGTGACAACGCTGCTAACGCTGCCGTTGCTGATGCTGAGCCAGAGAAAAAAGTAAGAAAGCCGAGGGCTAAAGATGCTGCAACCAGCTAGACAGAAATACCGTAAGATGCAAAAGGGTCGCAATAAAGGTATTGCGACTACTGGTAACAAGGTGAGCTTTGGTGAATTTGGTTTGAAAGCGGTCGGTCGCGGTCGTTTGACAGCACGCCAGATTGAAGCTGCACGTCGTGTGATGACTCGTCACATTAAACGTGGTGGCCGCGTTTGGATTCGTGTGTTCCCGGATCAACCGATCTCTAAGAAACCTGCTGAAGTACGTATGGGTAACGGTAAAGGTAGCGTGGACTACTACATCGCCCAGATTCAGCCAGGCAAAATGCTGTACGAAATGGATGGCGTGAGCGAAGAGCTGGCACGTGAGGCTTTCAAATTGGCTGCTGCGAAGCTGCCAGTCGAAACTACATTCATGACCCGTCAAATTGGCAGTTAAGGAGTAGTAACGATGAAAGCTTCTGAATTGAGAGCAAAGTCAGCAGATGAGCTCAATAACGAGTTGGTTGAGTTGCGCCGTGCGCAGTTTTCTCTGCGCATGCAAGTAGCCACCCAACAATTGAACAAAGTAGATCAGCTGGGTAAAGTGCGCAAAGATATCGCTCGCGTGAACTCTGTATTGGCTGAGAAAGCGAAACAGGCATGATGACTGAAAAAGCGAAAGTAGTACGCAGTTTGACTGGCCGCGTGGTAAGCAACAAGATGGATAAAACCGTGACTGTGCTTGTCGAGCGCAAAGTGAAACACCCTCTGATTGGTAAAGTGGTTGTTAAATCGAACAAGTTCCATGCACATGATGAAACAAATGCATGTAACGAAGGCGATGTTGTGACAATCACAGAAACACGCCCATACTCCAAGAGCAAATCTTGGATTGTAAGCAAAATCGAAGCTAAATAAGGCTTCAAATATAAAACCGGAAAAACGCTTGTCATAAGCGTTTTTTTGGTTGTATAATGTTGGACTTTTCGGTGCCCGCCTTAGTTGGCATGTAGCTGGCACCCCAATACTGACCGTGGTCTATTGGCCGAAATTGTGAAAGCAAGCGGCTGTAGTGGTTATAACGGATTAAGTTGGAGATTATTTCTCATGATTCAAATGCAATCTCGGCTTGAAGTAGCCGACAACACTGGTGCGCGTTCCGTTCAGTGTATCAAAGTCTTGGGTGGTTCCAAGCGTCGTTATGCCAGCATTGGCGACATCATCAAGGTCAGCATTAAAGATGCTGCGCCGCGTGGTCGCGTCAAAAAAGGTGAAATCTACAACGCTGTGGTTGTGCGCACTGCTAAAGGTGTTCGCCGTCCAGATGGTTCGTTAGTTAAATTTGATGCCAATGCCGCAGTCTTGTTGAATAACAAGCTGGAGCCTATTGGTACGCGTATTTTTGGCCCTGTGACTCGTGAATTGCGTAGTGAGCGCTTCATGAAGATTGTTTCACTGGCGCCTGAAGTGTTGTAATTGGCTTGGAGACAATCAAATGAGCAAAATTCGCAAAGGTGACCAGGTCATTTTAAATACAGGTAAAGATGCAGGTAAAACAGGTGCTGTTTTAAGCGTCTTGCCAACAGGCCATGTAGTGGTTGAAGGTTTGAATGTGGTTAAAAAACACACTCGCCCAAACCCGATGCGTGGTATCACTGGTGGCATCATCAGCAAGGAAATGCCGGTAGACGGCTCCAATGTGGCAATCTTCAATGCTGCAACACAAAAAGCTGATCGTGTTGGTTTTAAGGTACTGGAAGATGGTCGCAAGATTCGTGTATTCAAATCTAGCGGCGAGTCTATCGACGCATAGGATAATATATGGCACGTTTAAAACAGTATTATAACGATAGCGTGGTTGCCAAATTGACAGAACAATTTGGTTATACATCTGCAATGCAGGTTCCGCGTATCGAGAAAATTACCCTGAACATGGGTGTGGGCGAGGCTGTGGCTGACAAAAAAGTCATGGAAAACGCTGTTGCTGATATGCAGAAAATTGCAGGTCAGAAACCAATCGTAACCAAGGCTAAGAAATCTGTCGCTGCATTTAAGATCCGTGACGACTATCCTGTTGGTTGCAAGGTAACGCTGCGTCGTGAGCGCATGTATGAATTCCTGGATCGCCTGATCACTGTGGCTATTCCTCGTATTCGTGACTTCCGTGGTATCTCTGGCAAGTCTTTTGACGGCCGTGGTAACTACAACATGGGCGTGAAAGAGCAAATCATTTTCCCAGAAATCGAATACGATAAAATCGATGCGCTGCGCGGGATGAACATCACGATTACTACAACTGCGAAAACAGACGAAGAAGCGAAAGCTCTTTTGGCTGCGTTCAGTTTCCCTTTCAGAGGTTAAGTCATGGCAAAAGTATGTATGACAGAGCGCGAGCAAAAGCGTCGCGAAACCGTTAAAAAATATGCAGCTAAACGTGCTGAATTGGTTGCTGCTAGCAACGATCAGTCTGCCAGCGTCGAAGATCGCATGGCTGCTCGTTTGAAGTTGCAAAGTCTGCCGCGCAACTCCAGTCCTGTTCGCACACGTAACCGTTGTGCTTTGACTGGTCGTCCACGTGGTGTGTTTAGTAAATTTGGTATCGCACGTAACGAGTTGCGTAAATTGATGATGGCTGGTCACGTACCAGGCGTCACCAAGGCCAGCTGGTAACGGAGGAGTAGAACATGAGTATGAGTGATCCGATTGCCGATATGTTGACCCGTATTCGTAACGCGCAACGTACGAATAAAACAACCGTTTCAATGCCTGCTTCTAAAGTGAAGGGCGCTATTGCAAACGTGTTGAAAGATGAAGGTTACATCGATGATTTCAACGTTCAAAACAATGACGGTAAGCCAGTTTTGAACATTAGCCTGAAATACTATGCCGGTCGTCCAGTAATTGAGAAGATTGAGCGTGTATCCAAGCCAGGTTTGCGTATTTATAAAGGTAGTCAGAACCTGCCTAAAGTGATGAACGGTTTAGGTGTGACTATCGTTTCCACTTCTAGAGGCGTGATGACTGATCGTAAAGCACAAGCTGCCGGTATCGGTGGTGAAGTTTTGTGCATCGTGGCCTAAGGAGAATCAATATGTCACGTGTTGCTAAAAACCCGATTGCGATTCCTGCGAAAGTAGAAGTTGTAATTTCTCCTTCAGAGATCTCCGTAAGCGGTCCTCTGGGTAAGTTAAGCCAAGCATTGGTTTCAGAAATTTCTGTTTCCCGTGAAGGTGAAGAATTGTTGGTTAAAGCGACCAGCGAAACACAACATGCAAGAGCGATGTCAGGTACGACTCGCGCTTTGCTGGCCAATATGGTGCAAGGTGTTTCTACTGGCTTTACCCGTAAATTGTCACTGATTGGTGTTGGCTACAAAGCAAATGCTCAAGGTTCTACCCTGAACCTGGAGTTAGGCTACTCTCACCCGATTAACCACAAAATGCCTGAAGGCGTGACTGTGCAAACACCTACTCCTACAGAGGTGATTTTGACTGGCGCTAACAAGCAAGTGGTTGGTCAAGTGGCTGCGCAGATTCGTGCTTACCGTGCTCCTGAGCCATATAAAGGCAAAGGTGTTCGTTATGCAGATGAAGTGGTCACTATTAAAGAGACCAAGAAAAAATAACTAAGGCACTTGCAGCGTAATGCTGCAAGGTTAGACACTGGCCTTAACAGTGAATCAACATTAAAGGTAAATTCAATGAAGAACGTAAATAACCGCTTGCGCAGAGCACGTAAAACCCGTGCCAAAATCGCCGAGTTAAAAGTTACACGTTTGAGTGTACATCGCACCAATACCAATATCTACGCACAGATCATTGCTGAAACTGGCGATCGCGTATTGGCGAGTGCATCCACCGTTGAGGCTGAAGTGCGTCAACAACTGAAAAATGGCGGCAACATCGAAGCTGCAACCCTGATTGGTAAGCGTATTGCTGAAAAAGCAGCGCAGGCTGGTATTACCACTGTTGCATTTGATCGTTCAGGCTACAAGTATCACGGTCGTATCAAGGCTTTGGCCGAAGCTGCCCGTGAAACCGGTCTCAAATTCTAAGGGTGAGATAAAGAATGGCTAAAGATATTGAACAGCAGCAAACCGATGGTTTGCGCGAAAAAATGATTACCGTTAACCGTGTAAGTAAAACGGTTAAAGGCGGTCGTATCATGAGCTTCGCTGCGTTGACCGTAGTTGGTGATGGTGATGGTGCCGTTGGTATGGGTAAAGGTAAAGCACGTGAAGTGCCAGTGGCTGTACAAAAAGCCATGGACGAAGCCCGTCGTAACATGGTTAAAGTGAACCTGAACAACGGTACATTGCATCACGCAGTGACTGGCGTTCACGGTGCAGCCAAAGTGCTGATTCAGCCAGCTTCTGAAGGTACCGGTATTATTGCCGGTGGTGCAATGCGCGCTATCTTCGAAGTAATGGGTGTGACTAACGTGGTTGCAAAAAGTATTGGTTCTACCAATCCTTACAACCTGGTTCGCGCAACTTTGAACGGTTTGGCATCCATGAATACGCCGGCTGAAATCGCCGCTAAACGTGGTAAGACCGTAGAAGAAATCAGAGGTTAATCATGGCTAAAGCAAAAAAAGAGAGCGCTACTTTAAAAGTAACGTTGGTTAGAAGTTTGATTGGTCGTATTGAAGCACACAAAGCCACTGTACGTGGTCTGGGTCTGCGTCGTATGCACCACACTGTAGAAGTGCAGGACACTCCTGAAATTCGCGGCATGATCAATGCAGTGAGTTATCTTTTGAAGGTTGAATAATCATGCAATTAAACACGATTAAGCCTGCTGCAGGCGCAAAAAAAGCACCTCGTCGTTTAGGTCGTGGCATTGGCTCTGGTTTAGGTAAAACTGGTGGCCGTGGTCATAAAGGTCAAAAATCCCGTGCTGGCGGTTTTCATAAAGTCGGTTTCGAAGGTGGTCAAATGCCTTTGCAACGTCGTCTGCCAAAACGTGGTTTTAACTCACTGACACAAGCTGACACCGCACGTATCCGTACTAGCGAATTGGCTTTGGTTGATGCCGAAGTGATCGACATCTTGTCTTTGAAAGCTGCCAAATTGGTGCCTGTATCTGCAAAAGCAGTGAAGGTTTACCTGTCTGGTGAAGTGACTGCCAAAGTACAGGTTCAAGGGTTGTTGTTGACTAAAGGTGCTCAAGCTGCCATCGAATCTGCTGGCGGAAAAGTACTTGAAGTCTAATCAGTTGTAAGAAAAGAGTATCAGCTTGGCACAGGATAATATCTTAAGTTCCGTAAGCAAACTTGGCGAATTAAAAAGCCGTTTGTGGTTCTTGTTGGGCGCATTGGTGGTTTACCGCTTAGGTGCGCATATTCCAGTGCCAGGCATTGATCCAACTGTGTTAAAGCAGTTGTTTGATACGCAGAAAGATGGCATTTTGGGCATGTTTAACATGTTCTCCGGTGGTGCGTTGTCACGCTTCACCGTGTTTGCCCTCGGCATCATGCCTTACATTTCTGCCTCAATTATCATGCAGTTGCTGACAGTGGTTTCACCACAGCTGGAGCAGCTGAAAAAAGAAGGCGAAGCTGGTCGTCGTCAAATTACCAAATACACCCGCTACGGCACGGTGTTATTGGCTACCTTTCAAGCCTTAGGCATTGCCATCGCATTGGAAGGTCAGGCTGGTTTGGTATTAGACCCAGGCTTTGCATTCCGTATTACTGCCGTGACCACGTTGGTTGCTGGCACGATGTTTTTGATGTGGTTGGGTGAGCAGATTACCGAGCGTGGTATCGGTAATGGCATCTCAATCATTATTTTTGCCGGTATCGTTGCGGGCTTGCCGCATGCGATTGGCAGTACTTTAGATCTGGCAAAAACCGGTGCATTCTCCATTCCCTTGGTAATGTTCCTGTTTGTCGCAGTGCTTCTGGTAACCGCGCTGGTTGTGTTCGTAGAACGTGGCCAACGCAAGATTACAGTGAATTATGCCAAGCGCCAGGTTGGTAACCGTATTTATGGTGGTCAGTCTACGCACTTGCCACTGAAGCTGAATATGTCAGGTGTGATTCCACCGATTTTCGCTTCAAGTATTATTTTGTTCCCAGCCACATTAGCTGGCTGGTTTGGTAGCAGTGAACATATGTACTGGTTGAAGGATGTGAGTGCGAAACTCTCTCCAGGCCAACCTTTGTACATCTTGTTGTTTGCTGCCGCAATTTTGTTTTTTGCTTTCTTCTACACGGCATTGGTCTTCAATCCGAAAGAAACGGCAGATAACCTGAAGAAAAGTGGCGCGTTTGTACCAGGCATCCGTCCTGGTGATCAAACGGCAAAATATATTGATCGCATCATGGGTCGTTTGACATTGATTGGTGCGCTCTACATTACGCTGGTTTGTTTGTTGCCAGAGTTTTTGGTGTTGAAGTTTAATACCCCGTTCTATTTTGGTGGTACTTCATTGTTGATTATCGTTGTCGTAACGATGGACTTTATGACGCAGGTGCAATCACACCTGATGTCGCAACAGTATGAGGGATTGCTGAAAAAAGCCAATTTTAAAGGTTCGGGCAAGTAGCAATGGCACGAGAGGATCGCATTGAGATGCAAGGCGAGATTCTGGAAAATTTGCCGAATGCAACTTTTAAAGTGAAACTTGAAAACGGTCATACAGTGCTTGGTTACATTTCAGGCAAAATGCGCATGCACTACATACGCATTTTACCTGGTGACAAAGTCACGGTAGAAATGACCCCATATGATTTAACCCGTGCGCGAATTACATTCCGCGCAAAGTAAGTGAATTAAATAAAGGAAAGTAAGATGAGAGTTCGCGCATCAGTTAAAACATTATGCCGTAACTGTAAAGTAGTTAGACGTCGCGGCGTTGTTCGTATTATTTGTACTGACCCACGTCATAAACAACGTCAAGGTTAATGGTAAAACATTTGCTTGTGAGAGCATTGATTGGCTGATATAATATGCGGCTTTTCTTTTCTACGCACAAGTTTGATCGTGAAAAACGATTGATTATTGGAGTTTAAGTATGGCTCGTATTGCCGGGGTAAATATCCCAAACCACAAACATGCAGAAATTGCTTTGACCTCTATTTACGGTATTGGTCGCGATACTGCGCAGAAAATCTGTGCTGCGGCTGGTGTACTGACAACAGCAAAGGTCAAAGACCTGAGCGACTCAGAAGTTGAAAAATTGCGTGACGAAGTGGCTAAATACACTGTAGAAGGTGATTTACGTCGTGAAGTAACCATGAACATCAAGCGTTTGATGGACCTGGGTTGCTACCGTGGTATTCGCCATCGTCGTGGCTTGCCAGTGCGCGGTCAGCGTACCAAAACCAATGCGCGTACTCGCAAAGGTCCGGTTAAAGCCATCAAGCAATCTAAATAATCTTTTATTGAACATCAGTAGATATTAAGGACAGTACAACATGGCAAAAGCTAATGTACGCGTTAGAAAAAAAGTTAAAAAGAATATTGCCGAGGGTATCGCTCACGTGCACGCTTCTTTTAACAACACGATTATTACGATTACCGATCGTCAAGGCAATGCGTTGTCATGGGCTACTTCCGGTGGTCAAGGTTTTAAAGGTTCACGTAAAAGTACTCCATTTGCTGCACAGGTAGCTTCTGAGGTGGCTGGTAAAGCTGCTCAAGAGTCTGGTGTAAAAAATCTGGAAGTGCGTATCAAGGGTCCAGGTCCAGGTCGTGAATCCGCTGTGCGTGCGTTGAATGCTGCCGGTTTTAAAATCACCAGCATTACTGATGTGACACCGGTGCCGCATAACGGCTGCCGTCCACCGAAAAAACGCAGAATTTAATTCATTTCGCTTCGATAAATTAGCGAATCGATTACTGGAGAACTATTTTGGCTAGAAATTTAGACCCTAAATGCCGTCAATGCCGTCGTGAAGGTGAAAAACTGTTTCTGAAAGCAGAAAAATGCTTTACAGACAAATGCGCAATTGAAAAGCGCAACTTCGCACCAGGTCAGCATGGTCAGCGCCGCAACTCACGTCTGTCTGACTACGGCGTGCAATTGCGCGAGAAGCAAAAAGTACGTCGTATTTACGGCGTGTTGGAAGGTCAGTTCCGTACTTATTACGCTGAAGCTGATCGTCAAAAAGGCATTACTGGTGAGAACCTGTTGCAATTGCTGGAGTCCCGTCTGGACAACGTAGCATACCGCATGGGTCTGGCTGGTTCACGTTCTGAAGCACGTCAAGTAGTGCGTCATAACAGCATTTTGGTTAACGGCAAACGCGTAAACATCCCTTCATATCAAGTGAAGGCTGGTGACGTAGTGACTGTGGCTGATAAATCAAAAACACAATTGCGTATTAAAGCTGCGGTTGAAGCGGCTGAACAACGTGGTTTCCCTGAGTGGTTGGAAGTCGACGTCAAAGCATTGTCTGGTAAGTTCAAGGCTAAACCTCAGCGTGATGAGTTGCCTGCTACCATCAATGAATCATTGATCGTTGAATTGTATTCTAAGTAATCGCTTAGCTTAGGCTAAGGATTACTTGTTACTACCCAATTACTTCAAGGAGTTGTATGCAAAATAACCCTACAGATTATTTGAAGCCACGTGTTGTGGACGTTGAAGTGATTACTCCACTGCGTGCACGTGTGACTTTAGAGCCAATGGAACGTGGCTTTGGCTATACCTTGGGTAATGCGTTGAGAAGAGTATTGCTTTCTTCCATCCCTGGTTTTGCCATTACTGAAGTAAAAATCGACGGTGTTGTACATGAGTACTCCACTATTGAAGGTGTGCAGGAAGACGTTGTTGACATCTTGCTGAACCTGAAAGGTGTTGCCTTAAAACTGCACAACAAAACCGAAACCATTTTGGTATTGAACAAAACTGGTGAAGGTATTGTGACAGCTGGTGATTTTGAAGTTGGTCATGATGCTGAGATCGTTAACCCGAACCACATCCTGGCAAACATCACCAAAGGTGGTAAGTTGAACTTGGAAGTGAAAGTTGAAATGGGCCGTGGTTATCAGCCTGTTCCAGCCCGTCAAAAAGCCAATGATGAAGATCGCGTATTAGGCTTTATGATGGTGGATGCTTCTTTCAGCCCGATCAACAAAGTGAGCTACCATGTTGAGAGCGCACGTGTTGAGCAGCGTACTGACCTCGACAAGCTGATTATGGATGTTGAGACTAACGGCATTATCGAGCCTGAGCAGGCAATTCGTGATGCTGCGCGTATCCTGATTGGTCAGTTGTCCGTGTTTGCAAATCTGGAAGGTGCTTCTGCTGATGTTGAAGTGAAAGCTGCACCTCAGGTAGATCCAATCCTGTTGCGTCCGGTTGATGACCTGGAGCTGACAGTACGTTCTGCCAACTGCCTCAAAGCAGAAAATATTTTCTACATTGGTGATTTGATTCAGCGTACAGAAAACGAATTGCTGAAAGCGCCTAACCTGGGTAGAAAATCATTGAACGAAATTAAAGACGTGTTGGCCTCTAAAGGCCTGACACTGGGAATGAAGCTGGAAAACTGGCCACCTGTTGGTCTGGAAAAAGCTTAATTTCTGATCAGATAAATACTTAAGGAAATTACTATGCGTCACGGTAATAGCAATCGTAAATTGAACAGAACCAGCAGCCACCGCGCAGCCATGTTCCGCAACATGGTGACCTCTTTGCTGCGTCACGAAGTGATCAAAACAACTTTGCCTAAAGCAAAAGAACTGCGTAAATATGCAGAGCCATTGATCACTTTGGGTAAAACACCTACATTGGCAAACCGTCGTCTGGCGTTCAGCCGTCTGCGTGACCGTGACATCGTAGGTAAGTTGTTCGGTGAACTGGGTCCACGTTACAATGCACGTAATGGCGGTTATCTGCGCATTCTGAAATGTGGTTTCCGTCAAGGTGACAATGCGCCAATGGCATTCGTTGAATTGGTAGATCGTCCAGAAGTTGCAGAAGCACCAGCAGCAGAATAAGACAGACGCATCAATAAAAAAGCCAGCGAAAGCTGGCTTTTTTATTTTCTAAACTCCCCACTATTCGTTATGCATTAACCAATGGCTAATCATTTCCGTGTTAAAGGGCCAGCACAGCTCATTTGTATTGTCGGTTGATGCGAAAAGTAGCACGGGAATGCTAATTTCATAGCGCTGCAGCAATCTTTCGTCATCAATGATGTCTAGGTATTGGTAAGGTAGATTGAGCTCCTGCAATAGCTGCTCTGCATCCTCACAAAGGTGGCAGCCTTTGGTGCCCAATAATATCAACTGCTTTTGCATAAAAACTCTAGGTAGTGTCATCAACGCTTTGTACAATGATACCTGCAAAAATAACGCCTGCTCAATATTGGATCATGCATGACAGAAATTCGCGAACAAGATGAGAAAGTGACCGAGGGTAAGGAAAGCCTGAGCGAGACTTTGCAGCAGGTGATCCACTTGCTGGATAAGCACAAGCTGGTCGAACATGTCGTGCATCGGCAGGATATGCCTAAGCATGATCTGGTCGAGAACCTGGTTCATAAGCAAAATCTGAATATTCTGCAGCATAAGCTGGATCAGTTACATCCGGCTGACGTGGCTTATATCCTCGAATCGCTACCATTAGATGACCGTTTAATGGTGTGGGATCTGGTGAAAGCCGATCGTGATGGCGAAATTCTGCTTGAAGCCTCCGATGCTGTTCGTCAAACCCTCATTGCGGACATGGATAGTGATGAGTTGCTGGCAGCTGCCGAGCAACTGGACACTGACGAGCTGGCAGACCTGGCACCTGACTTGCCAAAAGACGTGTTGCAGGACTTGCTTTACAGTCTGGATACGCAACATCGCGAGCGTTTGCAATCTGCGCTTTCTTATCCTGATGACACGGTTGGTGCCATCATGGACTTCGATATTGTGACGATTCGTGACGATATCACGCTGGAAGTCGTCTTGCGCTACCTGCGCAGGCTACCGAAGTTTCCAGACCATACGGATAAATTATTCGTCATTAATCGCGACGACATCCTGCAAGGGGTGTTACCCCTGAAGCGCATTATCTTGAATGATCCGGAGACCCGTGTCGGCGACATTATGTCGACAGATGCCGTGGTGTTCCATCCCGAGGATATGGCCGATCAGGCAGCGATGGCGTTTGAGCGTTATGACTTGGTGACGGCGCCGGTGGTTGACAATAACCGCAAGCTGGTTGGGCGGATTACGGTGGATACGGTGATGGATATTATTCGTGAAGAGGCTGAGTCAGACATGCTGTCTTTGGCCGGTTTGCGCGAAGAAGAAGACTTTTTTGCCTCCATCTGGAAGTCTGTGCAAAACCGGTGGGCCTGGCTGGCGATTAACCTGGTGACCGCATTAGTGGCATCGCGTGTGATTGGCTTGTTTGAAGGCAGTATCGAAAAGATCGTGGCACTGGCTGCGCTGATGCCTATTGTGGCCGGTATTGGCGGCAACTCAGGTAACCAAACCACCACCATGATTGTACGCGGTTTGGCCTTGGGCCAGATTTCCGGCTATCACATGAAATCATTACTGCAAAAGGAAATGGGTGTTGCACTCATGAATGGCTTGCTATGGGGCGGTGTTCTCGGTCTGATTGCGTTCTGGTTGTACCACAATGCCGCATTGGGATTAGTGATGATGGCGGCGATGGCCTTGAATTTGTTGTTGGCGGCCATTATCGGCGTCATGATTCCATTGGTCATGAACAAGATGGGCAGGGACCCGGCAGTCGGCTCCAGTGTGTTGATTACTGCGTTGACCGATAGTGGTGGTTTCATGATTTTCCTCGGCCTGGCCACAATCTTTTTGTTATAAAAATCTATGATGGATAACGATATTAATATTCTCTGGAAAGAAATTGTTCAGGACCTGAGCACGGTCTCTGCTTTGTGGCAGTTGTTTGTATTTGGCGTGATTCTGGCTGTGAGCGGTTTACTCAATTGGCACCTGCGCAAGCAAATTGCAGCCGGCAAAGTAAACACTGTTTATAAAATGTTGTTGGGCGGGATTGAGCGCCTGTTTTTCCCGTTTGTGGCTTTTTTGTTGCTGGTCATTGCACGCTATTCGCTTGAAGGCTTTATGCATGTCGGTTTGTTGCGACTTGCGGCGCGCATGCTGCTGGCGATGGTGATTATTCGTAGCCTGATTTATGTCTTGCGCTATGTGTTCTCACCGAGCGCCTGGTTGCATTCGTTTGAGCGGGTCATCGCATGGGTTGTGTGGGTGGTGGTGGCTTTGCATATCAGCGGCTTCCTGGATCCTGCCTTGCAGATTCTGGAGGATGTGACGTTTAGTGTTGGCAAGCAGAAGTTAAACCTGTTGCTGCTGATCCAGGGCGGGCTGACCATCGTCATCACCATGCTGGTTGCCTTGTGGTTAAGTCGCATGATAGAACTGCGGCTGATGGCCTCAGAGAATATCAATAGTAACTGGCGTGTCATTATGGTCAAGCTGGTGCGTATGGTGGCCATTGTCATTGCCTTGCTGATGTCGATGGCGGCTGTAGGCATGGATGTCACCATGCTGTCTGTGTTTGGCGGTGCGCTTGGTGTAGGGCTTGGCTTTGGTTTGCAGAAGATCGCCAGCAATTATGTGAGTGGTTTTATTATCCTCATGGATAAGTCGCTGCATATGGGCGATATTGTGACGATTCGCGGTTACTATGGCATCGTCAAAGAGTTGCGGTCGCGTTATATTGTTTTACGCAAGCTGGATGGAACTGAATTCATCATTCCTAACGAAACGATGATCACAGATGTGGTGATTAATCATACTTCTGCAGCCCATAAAGCGAAGGTGCCTGTTTTAGTCCAAATCTCTTATGAAAGTGATCTGGATTTGGCCATCAAGCTATTGCAAGAGATTGGTCGGTCGCATGAGCGTACACTAAGGGATGAAGCTGCTGTGGAGGTGATTATTAAATCATTCGGCCAGAATGGCATTGATTTACAGTTGGCGGTAGGGGTGCTTAATCCCGAGGAGGCGACCGCCAAGCTGCAGAGTGAGGTTTATTACGAGATTTGGCAGCGCTTTAAAGCGAATAATATTCAGATCCCATACCCACAGCAGGATGTGCGTATTATTTCCGGTCAGGCAGCTTTAAATCTGGCTTCAGAATAATGGGAAGGTTGGTATAGCGACCAAAATAAAAAAGCCTGCGATTGCAGGCTTTTTTATTAATGCTGGAAACTGAAATTATTTCAATTTAGTTTCTTTGTACAGCACATGCTTACGAGCTACTGGGTCAAATTTCTTGATCTCCATTTTCTCTGGCATAGTACGTTTGTTTTTTGTGGTGGTATAGAAATGACCTGTACCAGCACTGGATTCCAATTTGATTTTTTCACGCATGATAATATCCTTTGCTGACTAAATGTCGCGAGTTAGATTTTTTCGCCAGCAGCACGCAAATCAGCCAACACAGCGTCGATACCATTTTTGTCGATCGTACGCAAAGCAGCGTTGGTAATGCGCAGGCTTACCCAGCGGTTTTCGCTCTCAACCCAAAACTTACGGTTTTGCAAGTTAGGCAAGAAACGACGTCTTGTTTTGTTTTGTGCGTGAGAAACATTGTTGCCCACCATTGGTTTTTTACCGGTTACCTGACATACACGTGCCATGGTTGTCTCCAAATACTTTTATCTTTTCAGAAAGAGCGAGATTATAGATTGAATCGTATGCACAAATCAAGCGCTTATTGTAATTTTTCTCATAATTTAGTGCTTGCCCGTGCTGCCAAAGCCACCTTCACCCCGTTCGCTGCTGGTGAATTCATCCACGATATGAAAATCTGCCTGCACAACAGGCACGATCACCATCTGCGCTACCCGTTCCATCGGGTTCAGGATAAATGGCTCTTTACTGCGGTTCCAGCAAGAAACCAGTAATTGTCCCTGATAGTCCGAATCAATCAACCCAACCAGATTGCCAAGCACAATGCCATGTTTATGGCCTAAACCTGAGCGCGGCAAGATCATGGCGGCATAATAAGCATTGTCGATATGAATCGCCATGCCTGTCGGAATCATGATGGTCTCGCCCGGCTGTATGGTTTGCGTATGCTCAATACAGGCACGTAAATCCAAGCCGGCTGAGCCAGGCGTTGCGTAGTTAGGCATCATGTGATGCAGGCGGGGGTCAAGAATCTTGAGATCTACGGTAATCGACATGCTGCATACTCCAGAAAAAGATTGCGCTATTAAACACGAAATGTGACCGAAAATCACTACGCGCGATAAGCAGCCATAATAAAAAAGCCAGCGGAGGCTGGCTTTTTTATTAATGCAAAGATTAGAACTTGTATTGCGCGCTTAGGCCAAGCAAATAGTTGCGGCCAGCGGCAGGTTCGAAGAAGCGTAAATTCGCATCATTGACACGGATTGCGCCGATGTATTCACGATCGAACATATTTTCTACGCGGATATACTCCCTGAATGACCAGTGAGAGAGTGTTTGCTCAAAGCCTGCACGCACGTTGAATATCGTATATGACGATGCGCTATCAGAGTTGAGGTCGTCAACATACACTTTACTGTTATAGCGGCCTTCCAAAGCACTATAGAAACCAAGTGGCGCATATTTCCAGGCAACTTCACCATAAAGTTGGTTGCGATAGGTGCCTGGAATTTTATTGCCGGACTCCACTGTTCTGGTGGCACCGGAGGAGGTGATGTAACTAAAGTCAGAGTCAAACTCTGCATCCAGGACGCTGTAAGACAGGTAGGTTGAAATGTTGTTATCAAACTGGCTGTTCAGTGATAGCTCTACGCCCTTGCGTTTAGTTTGTTTGGCGTTACCGTAGATGCTTCTATTGGCGGCACTCGTTTCGCGCAACACGATTTCATCATCAGTATCAATTTTAAACACACTGATTGTTGCCAAGGTGTCATCATTCAAATACGCCTTGGCACCCACCTCATAGTTCTGGCTTTTGCTGGACTTTAAATTAAGATTAGGCGCACCATTCGTGGTTGCGTCGTAGGCGGCTTCAATAAATGTGGGTGTCTCAAAGCCTTTGCCGTAGTTTGCATATAAGTTAAAGGTAGGAGAGACTTTCCATACAATGCCCGCAACAGGGTTGGTTTTCTCGTAGGAAACATTGCCGCTATTGTTGCCATTGTTACCAGTTCCAGTTAGAAAACGGTCTTTAACTTCAAGATTCACTTTAGTTCTTCTCAAGCCCGCGTGGATATCAATGGTGTCGGTGGCAGATAACATACCTTGAACATAGCGATCATAGTTCGTTGAGATGTTGTCTTCATCTCTATTTAAGGCATTGTTTGCGTTGTTTGCAACAGAAGTACTTCTTTTGACGCCGCCATCTGTATTGATATCCAAGCGGGTGTCGGTTGACTTCCCGTAATTCGCACCGATGTGGAAGTTATATTTCTTGCCGAACACTTCACCATGATTATTCCAGCGTAAGTCTGTGCCCCAGAACTCACGTGAAATTTGGCTAGCACGGCCTACACTAGTCGTTGCGCTGGTCGAGAGGTATTGCAGGTTCTCTCGGGTACCCACGTAGTTTACAAAGTTAAGCGAGTTGTTTTCATTAAATGCATGTTCCAAGTTAAAGCCAACTTGGGTATGGCTACGGCTCACTCTGGTGTCTGCGCGTAATACACTGTTAGGCACGGCCTTGGGGTTGTTGAATGCAGATGGGTCGTTTGCTGTGGCGACGCGTGGTAATCCTAAAGGATCCTGTGCATCTTGTTGGAACCAGTTAACCAAGGTCGTCAGTTTGGTGTCTTCTGTGATGTTGATCTTGAATTTTGCCGTCGCCATTTGCTTGTCACTGGTGCTATGGTCGCGGTATCCATCTGAACTAAAGTTCGAGACATTGAGCATATACTCCAAGCCTTCATATTGACCGGCTGCTTCCATGATTTCACGTTTGGTATCGTAACTGCCGAACATGGTTGTTGCGCCCAGTGTCGGTGTGGCTGGTGCATCTCTTGTAAACATCTGGATCACCCCCCCGGATGAGTTGCCGTAAAGAGATGAGAACGGGCCGCGCATGACTTCAATGCTTTTGATCGATGACAGATCTACAACCCCAGGCTGGCCCTGGCCATCTGGCATGGTGAGAGGAATGCCATCGACATAGACGCGGATGCCGCGTACACCGAAAGATGAGCGTGAACCGAAGCCGCGGCTGGAGATTTGTGGATCTTGTGCTTGCTGTGTCCTGTTTTGTGCCGTGATGCCAGGCACGCGAATCAGGCTTTCGGACAGGTTCATTTGCAACTGGCCGTCTTTGATATTCTTTTGCTCAACCACATCAATGGCCACAGGCAAGTCGAAGCTGTTTTGTGCCTGACGGGTAGCTGTGACAACGACTGGCGAAAGTGTGAGGGTTTTTTCTTCGTCCGCCATGGCTTGTGGCATATTGCCAAAGGCAGCAGAAAGGGCGATGTATAAGGGCGTAAAACGAGGTGCGCGCATTGTAATTCTCAGTGCTAAAAATAGACTGCGCGATTGTAAGCTGAGTGTAAGCTTGGAGGTCTCAGTATTTTCATGAAAATACTGAGAATGACCGATTTAATTAGCTTGGATCAAGTTGGCTTTTAAGGTGCGTTAAGAGTTTGAATGCAATGTTAATTTTGTCATCTGTGCCCAGTGCATATTCGCCGTGTTGGTCGATGACGGTGACTGCGTTCTGGTCGCTGCCCATGGCGGTATTGGCGTGATTGGCCACTATCATGGGGATGCGTTTTGCCAGTCTTTTTTGCTTGGCATAATCGACTACTTGTTCTGTTTCTGCCGCAAAGCCAACGCAATAGGGCGGGTTGGGTAAAGAAGCAACGTCTGCCAGAATGTCTTTGTTTTTTATGAGTTTCACCGTAAGTGTTTCCTCACTTTTTTTGATTTTCTGCTCAGAGGAAACATCAGGTCTGTAGTCGGCAACGGCAGCGACACTTATAAATATGTCCTGGCTGGCAATATGTTGCATCACGGTTTGGTACATGTCTTGCGCGCTACTGGCAAAGTAGGCCTGGCTGGTTGTCGGGCGCGTGGCGCTCGCATGACCATATACCAATGTGACTTCTGCGCCCATGCGCATGGCGATCTGCGCCAGGGCATAGCCCATTTTTCCGCTACTCAAGTTGGTGATGCCGCGCACCGGGTCCAGCTTTTCCAGCGTGGCACCGGCCGTGATCATGATTTTTTTGCCAGCTAACCATTTAGGCGTAAAAAAGCTGTTTACCTCTTCCAGCAAGTCTTCTGGCTCGAGCATCCGGCCTTGGCCAACCTCACCGCATGCCTGTTCCCCGCTGTCAGGGCCTAATGTCGTGATGCCGTCTTGTTGTAATTGCACGATGTTACGCTGTGTTGCAGGGTTCTCCCACATTTGCCTGTTCATTGCTGGCGCCACCAGGAGTGGGCACTCACGTGCAAGGCATAATGTGGAAAGTAAATCGTTGGCAAAACCATGTGTCAGTTTGGCGAGAAAATCCGCACTGGCAGGCGCTACTAGAATAGCATCTGCTTTGCGGCTGAGCTCTATGTGCGGCATGCCGTTAGGAATGCGCTGATCCCAGCTGTCGACAAACACCGGGTTGCCGGACAATGCCTGCAAGGTCGTGGGCGTCATAAAGTGCGTCGCTGCTTCAGTCATCACCACTTGTACGCTATGGCCTTGTTTGACCAGTAAGCGCACCAGTTCTGCCGTCTTGTAAGCGGCAATGCCGCCAGTCACGCCTAGCAGCAGATGGCGGGAATGTGAGTGCGTTGGAATCATGGCTGCATTTTAACTGTAAACCACATGCAATTGCCATTTCTCGGCTATGTAGCATTTTCTTTAAAAATGTTAACATTGGGTCATCGGTGGGGTGGGGCGCATGATAAAGTTAGTCAGAATTTTGTTCTGGGTGGTTGTGGTGCTAACTGCATTGATGCAGCTTTGGCAAGAGTATCTCACCTTGCAATGGCGCAAGCCTTTGAACGTGACGGTATACCCAGTCAATGCTGATGGTGCTCCCGTGGTGGATGCCTATATTGCCAGCTTACGTGCGCAGGACTTTGACATCATTGTGCAGTTCTTTTCGCGTGAAGCCCTGAAGTATCGATTGCCTTTGCGTAGACCTGTGACAGTTTATTTAGGGCCTGAAATTCACGATATCCCTCCCGCGCCACCAGCGGTCAATGGGCAATTATTGGATATTATTTTGTGGAGCCTTAAGTTTCGATGGTTTAGCTGGCAGCATCAGCCTGAAGTAGGTGTGCCCATCGATATCAAGCTGTATCTGTTGTATCACGACCCGTCACAGCATCGCCATTTGTTGCATTCCACCGCTTTGCACAAAGGCCGCATTGGCCGCGTTAATCTGTTTGCCGAAAACAGTCAGCATGCCACCAATGCCATCATTATCAGTCATGAATTACTGCATACCTTGAGCGCTTCAGATAAGTATGACTTGAACACCAGCCTGCCTTTGTTCCCACAAGGCTATGCCGAGCCTTATGCGCAACCGCGCTATCCTCAGGCAATGGCCGAAGTGATGGCGGGCAAAGTGCCACAAACGCCACAAAACGCGCGCATGGCTAAAAATCTGGACGCCGTGGTGATCGGCAGGCCCACCGCGCGTGAAATTGGCTGGTCAAAGTAAGCGGGAGGCACGATGGCAATCACTGATTGGCCCGAACAAGAGCGTCCGCGTGAGAAATTATTGCGTGCGGGTGCCGCAGCTTTGTCTGACGCAGAGTTGCTGGCCATTTTTTTGCGTGTCGGCATGACTGGCAAAACCGCTGTGGATCTGGCGCGTGATCTGTTACAGCATTTTCAAAGCCTGAATGGCGTGTTTTCTGCGGATGTGCAGCAGATGACGGCTGTACCGGGCATGGGCACGAGCAAATATTGCCAGTTGCAGGCGGTGCTCGAGATGAGCAAGCGTGCGCTGGGTGAAGCCTTGCAGCAAAAAGATAGTTTTCGTTCGCCCAATCAGGTCAAGGACTATTTACAGTTGCAATTGTCGCATCTGCAGCGCGAAGTGTTCGGCTTGATGTTTCTGGATGCGCAGAATCGCCTGATTGCCTATGAAACCTTGTTTGAAGGCAGCTTGATGCAAACCAGCGTTTATCCGCGAGAGGTCGTGAAGCGTGCACTGGCCTTAAATGCGGCAGCAGTGATATTGAGCCATAATCACCCAGGGGGTAATGCAGCACCCAGTCGTGCTGATGAGCAATTGACCATCAGTTTGAAAGACGCTTTAAACCTGGTGGATATCAAGGTGCTTGATCACATTATTGTGGCCAGGCAGGAAACGTTTTCGTTTAGCGAGCGGGGATTGATTTGAGATGTGCAGGCAGGGAGGTGGTGGTGGGTGCTAACGGGGTCGAACCGCTGACATTCGCCTTGTAAGGGCGACGCTCTACCAACTGAGCTAAGCACCCATGCCTTGCAACGAAGGCCGCATTATACCGAAACTCTTTTTTCCTGCAAGAGCCCGCAAAAAAATTATTGGGGGTTTGTGAGAAGGGCGGTGAGCGGGCAGCTCTAAACCGTCAATCGTTTGGTGATATTGATTAATTGCAGTGAGATGTCGGCCATGCCGGTTTTGCGTTTGTCAGCCATTTCGGATAATAAAGAATACGCTTGTTCTTCGCTCAGGTCGCGCTGGTGCATCAAAATATCCTTGGCGGAGTCGACCAGCTTCTGGTCTTCCATGCTCAGGATGATGCGTGGCTTTGAGAAAGGTGGGGCTGGCATGTCGGGGCTGGCGGGTCTCATTGATACTCATGGAAAAATTTTGCTACTTCAATTTAGCAATCTGCATGCCAGTTGGTGAGTTTTTGTTAATGCAATGATTTTAAACAATAATTCAATGATTTTAAGCCCTGGTATACTGATGCGCACAGGTGCTTTTGTGCACCACAGCAGTGCCGTTGCACCACCGCAACAGGTGTTGGTGACTCATGGTGCTTTTTGCGCACAGTGAGGCTTTTTGTTACAGTGCAAATCATTAAAAAAACAGGAAAGAATTCCATCATTATGAAAGCTTTTTGGAGTCGTGCAGGCTGGGCCAGTGTGGCCTTGTTGGGGGCAGCTGCACTGGCGCATGTCGCTATGGCGCGAGGGGAGTCATTAAATGCATTGTGGTTGATTACGGCCGCGGTGTGCGTGTATTTGATCGGTTACCGTTTTTATTCAGCCTGGATTGCGGCCAATGTGCTGGCCATTGATGCCACGCGTGCGACGCCAGCGGAACGCTTGAACAATGGACGCGATTATGTGCCGACCAACCGCTGGGTGGTATTTGGCCACCATTTTGCCGCCATTGCTGGGCCGGGCCCGCTGGTAGGGCCGACCCTGGCGGCGCAATTCGGCTACTTGCCGGGCACATTGTGGATTTTAATCGGCGCGGTGCTGGGCGGCGCAGTGCAGGATATGGTCACACTGTTTTTGTCTACCCGCCGCAATGGGCGTAGCCTGGGGCAGATGGCGCGTGATGAAATCGGGGCGATTGGCGGTACGGCGGCAATGATAGGCACATTCTTAATCATGATTATCCTGATCGCCGTGCTAGGCCTGGTCGTGGTGAATGCTATGAAACACAGCCCATGGGGAACCTCCACCGTGGCAGCCACGATTCCGATTGCCATGCTGGTCGGCGTGTATATGCGCTATTTGCGTCCTGGCCGCGTGCTTGAGGCCTCCTTGCTGGGCGTGATTTTATTGCTGGCATCTGTCGTCTTTGGCGGCTGGATAGATCATCACCCGGTGTTGGCGGCCATGTTTGATCATGAAGGTCTGCCGCTGGCGTTTAGCGTGATTGCCTACGGCTTTGCCGCGGCGGTGTTGCCGGTGTGGCTATTGTTGGCGCCGCGCGATTATTTATCTACGTATATGAAGCTGGGGACGGTGTTTATGCTGGCCATTGCGATTTTATGGTTGCGACCAGAAATCCATATGCCTGCGATCACGCCTTTTATTGACGGTACCGGCCCGATCTTTGGCGGTAAATTATTTCCGTTCGTGTTTATCACTATCGCTTGCGGCGCGATTTCAGGCTTTCATGCCTTGATTGCCAGCGGCACCACGCCCAAGTTGATCACCAGTGAAGGAGATATCCGCATGATTGGTTATGGCGCCATGTTGCTGGAAAGCTTTGTGGCGATTATGGCCATGATCGCCGCTACTGTGCTGGAGCCGGGTGTCTATTTCGCGATCAACAGTCCGGCCGGTGTGGTTGGTAAAGAAGCGCTGGATGCCGTGAATACCATCAGCGGCTGGGGTTATCAGGTAACCGTTGAGCAGATGCAACATTTAGCCAGCGCGATGGGCGAAAGCACCTTGTTTGCCCGCACCGGAGGTGCCCCCAGCCTTGCCGTGGGCATGGCCAGTATTTTAGGCACGGTGTTTGGCGAACATCTGCTGGCCTTGTGGTACCACTTTGCCATTATGTTTGAAGCCATATTTATCCTCACCACGCTGGATGCCGGTACGCGCGTGGGCCGCTTTATGCTGCAGGATATGCTGGGCAATCTGCATCCCAAGCTAGGTGAAACCTCTTACACGCCTTCGGTGATTCTCACTAGTGCGCTGGTGGTGGCTGGCTGGGGCTACTTTCTTTATATCGGCGTCATTGACCCGAATGGTGGCGTCAATATTCTGTGGCCCCTGTTTGGTATTGCCAACCAGATGCTGGCGGCGATTGCGCTCTCTGTGGCAACCGGCGTGCTGATTAAGTCCAGTAAGGTTGGCAAGGCCTGGATCACTGGCTTGCCATTGATCTGGCTACTGGCGATTACCACGACTGCGGCCTATGAAAAAGTTTTCAGTAGCGATATCCGCGTTGGCTTTTTTGCGGCAGCAAAGGATTTGTCGCAAAAACTGGCTGGTGGCGTTTTGCCACCAGAAAAAGCCGCTGTGGCACCACAGTTAATTTTTAACCAGCAACTGGATGCCTGGTTAACATTATTTTTTGTCGCCATGTTATGGGTGGTAGTGCTGGATATGGCCAGGATGAGTCGCCGCTATTTTGCTCGACTGCCGGTCAGGCCGTCGAGTGAGGTGGCTTATGTTGCCTCGCGCTTGGTTTAAGGAGGCGAAATGCGTACGTATTGGTTAAAGCAAGTCTGGCAGCGGGTACGCCAGCTCTCTGGGGATGATGCTTATGAGCGTTATCTGGCCCATTATGCAGGCACGCATGCCGGGCAGCCAGAAGCGCATGCGCCGCTTTCACGCGCCGAATTCTTCAAGCAGTGGCAAGACCAAAAGTGGACCGGGATTAAGCGCTGCTGCTAGCAGTGCATAAGGCATCGCTTGTTCACCTGAATGTAACAAACCTGTTTCAGGCGCGCATGCGGCTGCGGATTCAGTTAAAATAAGATTTTAACGACAATCCTAGTGTTTCTCATGCCTAAATACCGTTCTCACACGACCACGCAAGGTCGTAACATGGCTGGTGCTCGCGCGTTGTGGCGTGCCACCGGTATGAAAGATGAAGACTTCTCCAAACCGATTATTGCGGTGGCCAACTCGTTCACGCAATTTGTGCCGGGTCATGTCCATTTAAAGGATATGGGCCAACTGGTCGCCCGTGAGATCGAGAAGGCGGGCGGGGTTGCCAAAGAATTTAATACCATTGCCGTGGATGACGGTATTGCCATGGGCCATAGCGGCATGCTGTATAGCTTGCCTAGCCGTGACCTGATTGCTGACAGCGTGGAATACATGGTCAACGCCCACTGTGCTGATGCGCTGGTGTGTATTTCCAACTGTGACAAAATCACCCCCGGCATGCTGATGGCGGCACTACGCTTGAATATCCCGGTAGTGTTCGTGTCTGGCGGCCCGATGGAAGCTGGTAAAGTGAACTGGCAGGGCAATGTGCGCAAGCTGGACCTGGTTGATGCCATGGTAGAAGCGGCTGATAGCCATGTCAGCGATGCTGAAGTAGCTGAGATTGAGCGCTCTGCCTGTCCTACCTGTGGTTCCTGTTCAGGTATGTTTACCGCTAACTCCATGAACTGCCTGACCGAGGCACTGGGCTTAAGTTTGCCAGGTAACGGTTCTACGCTGGCGACGCATGCAGCGCGTAAGCAGTTGTTTTTGCAGGCAGGCCGCCTGATTGTAGAACTGGCCAAGCGCCATTACGAGCAAGATGATTACAGCGTATTGCCGCGTAGTATTGCGACCATGCAGGCGTTTGAAAATGCCATGAGCCTGGATGTGGCCATGGGCGGTTCAACCAATACTGTGCTGCATTTGCTGGCCGCTGCGCATGAAGCGGGTGTGGATTTCACCATGAAAGACATAGACCGTATTTCACGCCAGGTGCCTTGCGTGTCTAAAGTTGCCCCGGCAACCAGCAAATATCATATGGAAGATGTGCATCGTGCCGGTGGTGTGATGGGCATTTTAGCGGAACTCAATCGTGCCGGTGTCATCCATACTGATGTGCCAACCGTTCATAGTCCTAGTATGGGCGATGCGCTGGCCAAATGGGATATCGTGACCACGCAAGATGAAGAAGTGAAAAAGTTTTTCCGTGCCGCGCCTGGTGGCGTTGCGACCACGATTGCCTTTAGCCAGAGTATGTTATGGCCTGAGCTGGATGATGACCGCGAAAATGGTTGCATCCGTAACAAAGCGCATGCTTACTCACAAGATGGTGGTTTGGCCGTGCTCTACGGCAATATTGCACTGGATGGCTGTATTGTCAAAACGGCAGGTGTGGATGACAGCATTCTTAAATTTAACGGCCGCGCCCGTGTGTTCGAGAGTCAGGATGCCGCAGTAGAAAGCATTTTGAATGATGAAATCGTCGCCGGTGATGTGGTGGTGATTCGTTATGAAGGTCCACGCGGTGGGCCTGGCATGCAAGAGATGCTGTACCCCACTTCGTACCTGAAATCCAAAGGCCTGGGCAAAGCTTGTGCCTTGCTTACGGATGGCCGTTTTTCAGGCGGGACCTCCGGTTTGAGTATCGGTCATGCGTCGCCGGAAGCGGCTGAAGGTGGTGCGATTGGCCTGGTGCAAGAAGGCGATGCCATCGAGATCGATATCCCGAACCGGACGATACACCTGGTGATTAGTGACGAGGAAATGGCACATCGCCGCGGCCAGATGGATGCCAAAGGCCGGGATGCCTGGAAGCCATTGAATCGTGAGCGTGTTGTTTCGCCAGCTTTGCGCGCCTATGCCGCCATGAGTACCAGCGCTGCCAAAGGTGCGGTGCGTGATGTAGCGCAGATTGAGAGAGGGAAGTAATGAGCGACGAATGTAGTATCCTGGCCAACAGTATGGAAATGACCAAGCGCATGACTTTGCACGCGCATGTCACCCAATGGCAGGACGAAAATGGTTTGCAGTATTTGGAAATTGATAACCCGCTGGCGACCGGCAAGATTGCCTTGCAAGGCGCGCATGTCATGCAGTGGCAACCCAAGTTTCTGGCGAACCCGGTGTTATGGCTCTCCAGCAATGCGCGCTATGTTAAAGGTCGTTCCATTCGTGGTGGTACACCTATCTGCTGGCCATGGTTTGGCGCACACCCCACTGACAGCACGCTGTGTCCGCACGGCTTTGCGCGCGTAATTCCCTGGCGCGTAATGGATATTGACGCGACGCCTACCGGTGCCACGCGCATTATTCTCGAAATGCAGCAAACCCCAGAAGCCCAGCGTCAACTGTCTTACCCCTATGAACTGACCTTGACGATCACTATCGGTCGCCGTTTGCGTATTGACCTGGCCACCACCAACCTGGCGGAACATCCGTTTGTGATCAGTGAAGCGTTTCACACTTACTTTAATGTCAGCGATTTATCGAACGTTAAAATCACTGGCATGCAAGACCTGGTCTACCTGGATAAGTTACTCAAGTACGAGCGCAACGTGGAGCACAATGCACTGACATTTGACGGTAAAGAGTATGACCGTGTCTATGTGCATCACAGTTCTGATTGTGCCATTCATGACAGCGGCTTCAACCGTATTATCCATGTCTCCAAATCTGGCAGTGATACCACGGTAGTGTGGAATCCAGGTGCCGAAAAAGCCGGCGCTATGGGCGATATGGGTGTCGGCGAAGAGTGGCGTAAAACCATTTGTGTGGAAACGACCAACGCCATGGATAACATGGTGGTGATTAACCCGGGACGTAAACATGTCCTCAGTGCTGAATACTCGATCGAGACCTTGTAACGTTATTGTGACGCGTGTCAACCGTAGCGTTGCACGTGCGTTTTTAGCTTGTTGGCAAAACGCCAAACCGGTTGAAATTATGTGAATCACCGTTGGTTTTAACGGTTTTTCTATTGTGGATTTTGTCTGGTCAGGTAATATGCCACATGCATGAGAATTGCATTACGGGGTTCTATTTGTTTAGAGGATATTCAAGGAGATCGCATGAAAGTTTTATTATCCGCAATCGCAGCAGCGACTTTGTTGATGGCAGGTTCAGCACACGCTGTTGACGCCGCTGCAGCTAAAGCACTGGCACAAAAAAGTGGTTGCCTGGCATGTCATAGTGTTGATGCCAAAGTATTAGGCCCTGCATACAAAGATGTTGCAGCAAAATACAAAGGCGACAAAACGGCTGAAGCCAAGCTGATTGAAAAAGTGAAAAAAGGTGGTGCTGGTGTTTGGGGTAATATCCCTATGCCTGCAAACAGCCCACAAGTGAAAGACGAAGACATCAAAACCATCGTTGATTGGGTGTTGTCTCTGTAATTCCAGCCTTGCTGTGATACGAAAAAGCCGACTGATTAGTCGGCTTTTTTATTGGCGGCGATGGTTATGCGCGTAACTTACTATGTCTCAGCGAGTAAACAAAGTAAAAAATCACGCCGATGACGGCCCAGGAGATAAAGCGGTGCCAGGTCTCTGCCGGTAAAAAGGACATCAGTGCCGCGCACGAGATAATGCCGCCGACCGGAATCAGTGGGTTAAACGGATTCTTAAACGGGCGTGCAAGTTCGGGGTGGGTTTTGCGTAAGCGCATGACGCCAAAACACACCATGATAAAACTGGCCAGGGTGCCAATATTGACGGTTTCGGCCAATTCACCCAGTGGAATAAAGCCAGCGACGATAGAGACGACGATACCGCACATCAGGATGATTTTGCTGGGGGTTTGCCGTTCAGGATTGACCGTTGAAAAAATGGGTGAAATCAAACCATCGCGGCTCATGGCAAATAAAATGCGGGTCAGGCCATAGAGCAGCACCAGCAATACTGTAATTAAGCCAGCCAATACGCCAGTGGCGACCAGGGTTGAGGACCAGGTATAACCTAGCTTGGTCAGCGCGTAAGCCACCGGAGAAGACGTGTTGAGCTCGGTGTAGGGAATCACGCCGGTGAGCGTGCCAGACACAATGATATAAATAATGGTGCAAAAGGTCAGCGATGCAATCAAGCCGATGGGCAGGTCGCGTTGCGGTTGCTGGCATTCTTCCGCCGCAGTAGAGACCGCATCAAAGCCAAAGTAAGCAAAAAATACCAGTGAAGCACCTGCCAGTACGCCAATATTCTTACCATTATCCAGCGTTTCAAACCAGCCGAAAGGCATAAACGGTTGCCAGTTGGCGGTGCTGATATGGCCGACAGATAAGGCCAGGAAAATGGCAATGGTGGAAAGTTTGATAATCACCATGATGTTGTTGGCGCGGGCACTTTCCTTGACGCCGACCATGAGCAGCAAGGTCAATATCCAGATAATGGCAAAGGCGGGCAGGTTGATCGAGCCGCCAAGGATGGGCGCTTTGGTAAGGTGCTCTGGCATTTGCCAGCCGAGGTTACTCAAGGTGTTTACAAAATAGCCCGACCAGCCATTGGCTACGGCGGCGGCACCGACGCCATATTCGAGTAGCAGCATCCAGCCCATCATCCAGGCGGCAAACTCACCAAATGCCACATAGCTATAGCCATAGGCGCTGCCAGAGCCACCTATGGACGACGATAACTCGGCATAAGAGAGGGCAGCAAAGCCCGCAGCGATGGCGGCAATAATGAAGGATAGTACAACGGCAGGTCCTGATTGCGTGGCGGCGGCAATGCCGGTGAGTACGAAGATGCCGGTGCCGATGGCACCGCCTATGCCTAGTAAGGCCAGGTCAAAGGCGGTTAAACATTTCTTCAGGCCGGTGTGCGCATGTGGTTGGATTGGTTTTTTGCGCAATAATTGTTCTAACATTGATTGATTCTCCCCTTATCCGCCTAGGGTAAAGCAATCGTTGTACCAGCGTCAATGCTGGTGAGAAATTAGCTGGCGTAATGTTGCTGCAATGTGGCAATCATATAGCGATGGTCAAGCACGCCTGCGCTTTCGCGGATGCTGTGCATGGCCCACATCGGGTTACCGACATCTACCGTGGCAATGCCCAGTTGTGCCGCCATGATGGGGCCTATGGTACTGCCGCAACCCAAGTCAGTGCGGTGTGCATATTGCTGGTGCGGCACCTGTGCTTGCTCACATAGCTGGATAAAGCGCGCGGCAGTGACGGCATTGGTGCTGTAGCGCTGGTTGGCGTTGGTTTTGATCACCGGCCCTTGATTGATGTGTACATGATGACAAGGCTCGTAGCTGCCAGCATGATTCGGGTGAAACGCATGCGCCATATCGGCACTGATGAAGAAACTATTAGCAAAACTGCGCAGCTGGTCTTCTTGCGTCAGGCCTGAGCATAAACAAATACGGTTGATCACATCCAGCAAAAAGCTGCCACCGGCGCCGGTGGCGCTTTCTGAGCCGACCTCTTCGTGGTCGAACAGGGCGCAAATCGTCGTGGACTGTGGTGTTTCGTTGCTAATCAGCGCCTCAAGTGCGGCGTGGCAGGAGGCCAGGTTATCCAGTTGACTATTGGCGATAAATTCTTGGTCTATGCCCCAGAAACTGCCGCGCTGGGTATCATAGAGTGCGAGGTCCCACCCGGCGATGGCCTCTGCTGGTATGGCCAGTTTGCCCGCGAGGGTTTCAGTCAGTAATTGTTTTGCTGCGGCAGTATTTGCCGCATGGCCAAAGATCAACGGCAGGCCGGTTTGTTTGTTAAGCGCCAGGCCTTTTTCATTGACTTCGCGGTTCATGTGTATCGCCAGGTTAGGCAGGCGTGCGAGCGGTTGGTCCAGCCTGACCAATCGGGTGTCCAGGCCTTCAGCGGTACGTATCACGACGCGCCCGGCCAGGCTTAAATCACGGTCGGTAAACGTGGCCAAAATAGGCCCGCCATAGACCTCTACCCCTAATTGTGCCGCGCCTTCGGTGCTATAAGCTGCCTGCGGTTTGAGGCGCAAGCCGGGGGAGTCAGTATGCGCGCCAACGATGCGGAGACCGCTGTCTGCAATCGCTTGTTGGCCGAGCGTAAAGGCAATGATGGAGCCGCCATCACGTATGACAAAATACTTTCCACTTGCCTGAAATTGCCAGGATTCGCTCTCGTGCAGCGGTGTAAAGCCATGCGCTTTGAGTTGATTGGCTACCGTGTCTACAGCGTGCCAGGGGCTGGGGCTGTGATCAATAAAGTCCAGCAGGGCTTGCGCTTGTTGTCTGGCTTCTATTGAAACTTGCATGCTTACACCCAGTCTTTCTCAATCAAAAAGTCGCTATACAATTTGGCTTCCGCGCTATTGGCTTCCGGCTTCCAGTCGTAGCGCCACTTCACAATCGGCGGCATAGACAGCAGGATCGATTCAGTACGGCCATTCGATTGCAAGCCAAAAATGGTGCCACGGTCAAAAATCAGGTTAAATTCGACATAACGGCCACGGCGATAGGCCTGGAAATCGCGTTCGCGCTCACCATACGGCGTATCTTTGCGGCGTTGCACAATCGGCAGGTAGGCGTTCACAAAAGCATCGCCTATTGCACGTTGCAGGGCAAAACTCCTGTCAAATCCCAGCTCACTGAAATCATCAAAAAATACGCCGCCGACGCCGCGCGGTTCTTTGCGATGTTTGAGATAAAAATACGCATCGCATTCTTTTTTGAATTTGGCATAGTAGTCTGCGCCAAACGGTGCCAACGCTTCTTTATTCACGCGGTGAAAGTGGATGCAGTCATCCTCGAAGCCATAGTAAGGCGTGAGGTCCATGCCGCCGCCAAACCACCAGATATCCTGTTCGCCAGCCTGTTGCGCTTTGGCGACAAAAAAGCGTACGTTCATATGCACTGTCGGCACATAGGGGTTGTGCGGATGGAACACCAGGGAAACGCCCATGGCCTCCCATGGGCGGCCAGCCGCTTCCGGGTGCGCGACGCTGGCGGCTGGGGGTAATTTATTGCCTAGCACATGTGAAAAACCAACACCGGCGCGTTCAAAAACGTTGCCGCCTTCTAGCAGGCAAGAGTTGCCGCCACCGCCTTCTGGCCGTTGCCAACTGTCCTGCAAAAAGTTTTTGCCATCAACGAGTTCTATGGCTTCTACAATGCGTGCTTGCAAGCCTTGCAGGAAATCAAAAACGGCTTGAGGCTGGATCTGGTCTGTCATGGTCGTGAGTTCTAATGGTGCTTAGTTCTTGATGGCGCGGTAGCCAATGTCTTTGCGGTATTGCGCGCCGTCGAACTTGATTTGCTCCAGCACTTTATACGCTTGCTGCTGCGCAGATTTTACGGTTTCGCCCAATGCGGTCACACACAATACGCGCCCACCACTGGTGACGACCTTGCCATCTTTGAGTGTGGTGCCAGCGTGGAACACATGGCCGTCTTGCACGTCTTTTGGTAGACCAGTAATTTCGTCGCCCAGTCTTGGTGTGTCAGGGTAGTGTGCACTCGCCATCACGACACCTAAGGCAAAACGCCAGTCCCATTCGGCTTTGGCCTGGTCCAGTGTGCCATCCACGGCATGTTCAGCCAGTTCCACCAGGTCTGATTTCAGTCGCATCATGATCGGTTGTGTTTCCGGATCCCCCATGCGGCAATTGAATTCCAGTGTTTTGACTTCACCGCTGGGGCTGATCATCAAACCGGCATACAGGAAACCGGTATAGGGAATGCCGTCTTTTGCCATGCCTTCTACCGTAGGCACAATGATTTCGCGCATGGCTTTGGCGTGAATCTCTGGTGTCACCACTGGCGCTGGCGAGTAAGCGCCCATGCCGCCGGTGTTCGGCCCCTGGTCGGCATCCAGCAGGCGCTTGTGATCCTGGCTGGTGGCCAGCGGCAAGATGTTTTTACCATCGACCATGACCATAAAGCTGGCTTCTTCGCCGGTTAAAAACTCTTCAATCACGACGCGAGCGCCTGCATCGCCGAGCTTGTTGTCTGACAACATGGCATCCACCGCGGTATGCGCTTCTTCCAGTGTCATGGCAACCACGACGCCTTTACCTGCAGCCAGGCCATCGGCCTTGATCACAATCGGTGCGCCGTTGGCGTCGATATAAGCATGTGCCTGGGTCGCATCGCTAAAGGTCTGGTATTTAGCGGTTGGAATGTTGTGGCGCACCATAAACGCCTTGGCGAAGTCTTTGGAGCTTTCCAGCTGTGCTGCCGCTTTGGTCGGGCCAAAGATTTTTAAATCCGCCGCGCGGAAAGCATCGACCACACCTTGTGATAATGGTGCTTCCGGGCCAACGATGGTTAGCGCAATTTGCTCGTCCTCGGCAAATTTCACCAGTTCGTCAATTTTGGTGATGGGCACATTGACCATATCCGGGTTGGTGGCCGTGCCAGCGTTACCAGGCGCCACATATACACGGCTGACCTCTTTGTTTTGTGTCACTTTCCATGCCAGTGCGTGCTCACGACCGCCAGAACCAATCACTAAAATTTTCATTTTGTATTACCTAATTGAGTTTGAGCCACAGAGGACACAGAGACCACAGAGGAAAACATGATTAAAGAAGTTCTCTGTGATCTCTGAGCCCTCTGTGGCTATAGAATTAATGTCTAAAGTGGCGAATACCAGTCACTACCATGGCCAAGCCACGTTCGTCAGCAGCGGCAATGACTTCTTCGTCGCGCATGCTGCCGCCTGGATGAATGACGCAGCTGGCACCGGCGTCGGCCAGCACATCCACGCCGTCACGGAACGGGAAGAAGGCATCAGAAGCGACCACAGAACCTTGCAGGCTCAGACCAGCATTTTGTGCCTTGATGGCGGCGATTTTGGTGCTGTCGACACGGCTCATCTGGCCAGCGCCCACGCCCAGGGTCATGCCATTGCCACAGAAAACGATGGCGTTGGATTTCACATATTTGGCCACATTCCAGGCAAACAGCAGGTCTTGCAGTTGTGCCGGGGTCGGTTGCAGCTTGGTGACGATTTTGATATCAGCCAGCTGTAAATCGTGATTGTCTGCTGATTGCAGCAAAATGCCGGATCCTACGCGTTTGGAGTCTACCGCGTTGCGGCCTTGTTCCCAGGCTGTATTGCCGCCTTGCGGTAAAGCAATCTTCAACACGCGCACATTGGCTTTGGCCGTAAAAATGGCCAGTGCTTCTGGCGTAAAATCAGGCGCGATCAATACTTCTACAAACTGTTTAGACACGGCTTCGGCGGCTGCGCCATCCAGTGTGCTGTTAAAAGCGATGATGCCGCCAAAGGCTGAGGTCGGGTCAGTTTTGAAGGCCTTGCTATAGGCTTCCAGTGCGTTTACGCCCAACGCCACGCCACAAGGGTTGGCATGTTTCACAATCACGCAAGCCGGGCCAGTGAAGGATTTTACGGCTTCCCAGGCGGCATCGGCATCGGCGATATTGTTATAACTGAGCTCTTTACCTTGTAATTGTTGCGCAGTAGCCAGGCTACCCGGTGCCGGGTACAAGTCGCGGTAGAACGCGGCTTGCTGGTGGCTGTTTTCACCGTAACGCAGGTCTTGTACTTTGACAAAGTTGCTGTTCATCTGGCCAGGGAACTGGCTCAACACTGGCTTGCCAGCGGATTCTGTTTCAGTAAAGTCGATGGCGGACAGATAGTTACTGATCGCTGCGTCATATTGTGCAATGCGGTTAAACGCAGCCACAGACAATTGAAAGCGTGTTGCTTTGGAGACGGTACCGTTATTGGCTTTCAGCTCATTGACGACTTCAGCGTATTGCGCCGCATCGGTCAACACCGCCACGTCATTCCAGTTTTTAGCCGCGGAGCGCACCATGGCCGGGCCGCCGATATCGATGTTTTCAATCGCATCTTCTAATGTGCAGTTGGCTTTGGCAACGGTCGCTTCAAACGGATACAGGTTCACTGCCAGCAGGTCGATGTTTTCAATGCCATATTGCTGCATGGCCGCTACATGTTCAGGTAAATCGCGACGACCCAGTAGACCGCCGTGTACTTTCGGGTGCAAGGTTTTGACGCGGCCATCCAGCATTTCCGGGAAGCCGGTAAAGTCACTGACTTCCTTCACGGGGATATTGTTGTCACGGAACAGTTTGGCGGTGCCGCCAGTAGAAAGAATTTCTACACCAAGCTGGTGCAGGGATTGTGCCAGTTCAAGCACACCGGTTTTATCGGAAACACTGATAAGCGCGCGTTTAATCGTCATAATGAATTTGAGTGGAATTGCGTGATAAAGAAAATGAAAAGGCCTGATGATGAAATGTCATCAGGCCCGGTGTAGTTTATTCCAGACCGTAGGCGGCCATTTTTTTTCTCAGGGTATTGCGGTTAATGCCCATCATGTCTGCAGCTTTACTCTGGTTGCCACCGACCTTGTTTAATACGTATTCCAGCATGGGTTTTTCGACACAACCCAGCACCATGTCGTAGATCGCGTGTGGCGGTTGCCCATCGAGATGCGTGAAATAGTCGTCCAGTGACTCGCGCACAGCGAGACTCAATTTACTGTCGTTTTGCATTATGCTGCCAACTCCTCATCACCGTTCTCCTCGTTGTCGACATAGACCAGTCGGTCATTCTTCGCTTTGAGTTCGGCAAAAAAGTCGTTAATAGCTTGTAATTGTAATTCTATGGTTTGCAGCGTATTCATGTTGTGGCGGAAAGCAGCCGAGCCTGACAAGCCTTTGGTATACCAGGAAATATGCTTGCGGGCGACGCGCATGCCGGTGAGGTCGCCGTAGAAGTCATACAGGTCATGCAAATGCTCCAGCATCACCTGGTGAATTTCATCTACAGTGGGTGCCAGCATATGTTCGCCGGTGTTCAGGAAATGCTCTGTTTCGCGGAAAATCCATGGACGGCCTTGTGCGGCGCGGCCAATCATCACCGCATCGGCTTTGGTGTAGTCGAGCACAAATTTGGCTTTTTCTGGCGTGGTGATGTCACCGTTAGCAATCAATGGAATGTTGATTGCCTGTTTGACGGCAGCAATCGTATCGTATTCTGCGTCGCCATGATAAAGATCGTTACGGGTGCGGCCATGAATAGTCAGTGCCTGCACGCCAAGATCCTCGGCCATTCTGGCGATCTGGATCGCGTTTTTGTTTTGTCTGTCCCAGCCGGTGCGGATTTTGAGGGTCACCGGTACATCAACGGCATTGACCACCGCCCTGAGGATCTGTGAGACCAATGGCTCGTCACGCAGCAGGGCAGAACCTGCCATCACGTTACAGATTTTTTTGGCCGGACAGCCCATGTTGATGTCGATGATTTGTGCGCCATTGTCGACGTTGTGTCTGGCGGCTTCGGCCATCATGGCTGGTTCGGCCCCTGCAATCTGTACAGAAATCGGACTGACTTCGCCTTCGTGGTTGGCGCGGCGTTTGGTTTTTTCACTGCCATACAATAAGGAGTTGGATGTGACCATCTCCGACACGGCCAATCCGGCGCCCATTTTTTTGCACAGCATACGGAAAGGCCTGTCGGTCACGCCCGCCATGGGTGCGACAACCAGATTGTTTTTCAGTATGTGTGGGCCGATTTGCATGTGATTGATAAATCAGTGAAAAGACCGACTATTTTAACTGCAAATCGTGGATCAGGGAATCCGTAAACGGGAATTTTTGCTTATTTTTTACGCAGCTTGATATGTGTGTCTATGAGTTGCAAGGCGTGGTCACGAAATAAAGTGCCTTCGGTGTCTTTCACCCACATATGCAGCAGGCCGGAGAAAAACAGATGCGAGTCCATGGCAAGTTCGGCGGCGGTCAGCTGAATGCTGACCTGGCCAATTTCCTGGGCTTTGGCATAAGCCTGTTCCATTTTGTGCACCAGTCCGCTACAGTTACTTAAAATTGATTTCAATACATCGGCAAACTCATCGACATATTCGCACTTAGTCATCATGACTTCATAGGTTGCGCGTGTGGTTGGGTCATCGTCCAGAATGAGAATGGTGCTTGCCATATATTTGCGGATACGGCCCAGCGGGTCACTATTGGCTTCCTCGCTATTGCCGAGCAGGGTATCGTCCATGCGGTCAATCAGAGGGAGATAGACCTCTTCGCGCATCGCGTGAAACAGTTCAGCTTTATTTTGAAAGTGCCAGTAGACGGCGCCCCGTGTCACGCTGGCGTGTGTGGCAATTTGTTCCAGGCTGGTGCGACTGACGCCCTTTTGCAGGAACATTTCTCGCGCAGCATCAATAATGCGCTGGCGGGTGATTGCGGCATCCTCTTTGGTTTTACGTACCATAAGTTTCTATCGCTCTTTCATATTCATTAAAGTTTCTTGTAGGTTGTGTATTTTACCAGTTGTGACCGCTAACTCGTTTTTGGCAGCTTGTACGGCAAATTTTTTGCAAAACCCATTTACATACATTCGTGTTTGTATATAATATACATCCAAGATTGTATGTAATCAAGTCTATTTTAAAAATTTTTAGAGGATAACATGTTGATTTCACAGACTATCCAGCCTCGTCGTACGCTGCTTGTGCTTGCTTTGGGCGTTGTACTGAGTGCTTGCGGAAAATCATCCAACGAACAAACCCCTGCGGCGGGCGGTATGCCAGCCATGCCAGTGACTGCTCAAACAGTCACGGCAGAAACGGTGCCGGTGCAAACCGAAGTCGTGGCGCAAACCGAGGGTGCCAAACAAATTGAAGTCCGTCCACGTGTGGGCGGTATTGTCTTGAAACGTTTGTATCAAGAAGGGGAGTCGGTGAAAGCCGGTCAGGATATGTTCCTGATTGACCCGGTGCCTTTCCAACTGCAAGTTGAACAAGCCAGGGCTCTGATTGCACAGCAAAAAGCCCGTATCGAACAAACTGCACGTGAAGCGCTGCGTTTAAAAGGCTTGCTGGAAACTAAATCCATCAGCCAGCGTGAATATGATAACGCGGCTTCTGATAACACTGTCGCTTCTGCGACCTTGTTGCAATATCAGGCGCAACTGCGTGAAGCGGAGTTAAACCTGTCATACACCCATGTTAAAGCGCCTGAAAGTGGTATAGCGGGTCGTTTTGTATTATCCGAAGGTGCGCTGGTGAATGCGAATACCAGTTTGCTCAGTACCATCGTGCAAGTGTCGCCAATTTGGGTGCGCTTCAGTTTGTCTGAGTCTGACTTGCTGGCGTTGGGCGGCCATTTGAGCCCAGGCCGTGTGCAGGATGTGAGACTGATTCTGGCTGACAACAGCGAGTATCCACAATCAGGCAAAATTAACTTTTCTGCCAGCCAAATCGATCCGGCATTAGGCACGCAACAACTGCGGGCCGAGTTCCAGAACCCTGACCGTGCATTGTTGCCAGGGCAGTTTGTCCGCGTGCGTTTGATCACAGGCAAGCGCGATGGTGTCTTCCTGATTCCGCAAACAGCGGTGCTGACTGGTCAACAAGGTAAATTTATCTTTGTGGCCGAAAAAGACAAGGAAGGCAAAACCGTCGCGGCTGTGCGTCCTATCGTGGCGGGTGGCTGGTTCAATGATCGCTGGATCGTACTTGATGGCTTGAAAGCCGGTGACCAGGTGATTGTTGATAACCTGATCAAAGTCCGTCCGGGTGCGCCTGTGGCGCCGCATGCGGCAGATGCTGCACCTGCCGCGCCAGCTAAAAGCTAATTTGGCCATAGCCTTATTTGCTAAATGCTTAGTTTGTTTTTGATTTAATCATGTTATCTGGGGCCTGAGTTCAATATTCAGGCCCGTCTCAGGGAAAACGATATGACCCGATTTTTTATCACACGGCCGATTTTTGCCAGCGTGCTGTCTATCATCATCGTGTTGGCAGGGTTGGCAGCGGCATTTAAATTGCCGATTGCGCAATATCCGCAAATTGCGCCGCCAACTGTGCTGATTACGGCCAGCTATCCTGGTGCCAGTGCTGAAACACTGTCTAAAACCGTGGCAGCACCGATTGAAGAGCAGTTAAGCGGGGTGGAAAACCTGCTGTACTTTAACTCCAGTTCTGACAGTAGCGGTACTTTAACCATTACCGCCACGTTTGATATTGGCACCAATGTTGACCAGGCGACTTTTAACGTCAGCAACCGCGTTAACATTGCTTTGCCGCGTTTGCCGGAAGATGTACGCAGAACCGGTGTCGTGGTGCAAAAGCGCTCCAACGATATTCTGTTGGTGGTGATGCTGATCTCCAAGAAAAAAGAACATGACCGTTTGTTCTTGAGTAACTACGCCACGCTGAATGTGCTGGATGAGTTCAAGCGCATCAAAGGCGTGGGCGATGTCACTATTTTTGGTGGCCAGGATTACTCCATGCGCGTCTGGTTGCGCCCTGACCGTATGGCGCAGCTGGGTGTGTCTACCAGTGATATTTCTGCCGCCATCGGCGCACAAAACGCGCAGTATGCTGCCGGTAAAATTGGTGCCGAGCCTGCCACGCCTAATCAGCAGTTGGCGTTTACGGTAACGGCTAAAGGGCGCTTAATTGAGCCTGAAGAGTTTGGTAATATCATTATCCGTGCGCAAGGCCCTAACGGCGTCCTGCGCCTGAAGGATGTGGCGCGTATTGAGTTGGGCGCACAAACCTATAACGTGGCTTCTGCACTGAATGGGCAGCCTGGTGTAGCGTTACCTATCTTCTTGCAAAGCGGCGCCAATGCGCTGGAAACTGCCGAAGCCATCAAGGCCAAAGTGGACGAACTGAAGCTGAAGTTCCCGGAAGGCATGGATTACAACATTCCTTACGACACCAGTGACTTTGTGAAAGCCACCATCAAGGAAGTGTTTCATACCTTTGGTGAAGCGCTGATCCTGGTGGTGCTGGTGGTGTTCCTGTTCCTGCAGAGCTGGCGCGCGACCTTGATTCCGATGATTGCCGTGCCAATTTCGATTGTTGGTACGTTTGCCGGCCTCTATCTGTTTGGATTCTCAATCAACCTGCTGACGCTGTTTGCCATGATTCTGGCGATTGGTATCGTGGTGGATGATGCGATTGTGGTGCTGGAAAACACCGAACGCTTGATGAAGGAAGAAAACCTCAATCCTTTACATGCGGCAATCAAGTCTATCGCTCAGGTACAAGCGGCGGTGGTGGCGATTGTGCTGGTGTTGTGTGCGGTGTTCGTGCCGGTGGCTTTCCAGGGTGGTATCGCCGGTGAGTTGTATCGCCAGTTTGCGGTCACGGTGGCCATTTCTGTGGTGATTTCAGGCGTGGTAGCGTTGACGCTGACGCCAGCCCTGTGTGCCATGATTTTGAAAAATGGCCACCATGAAAATGCCTTTTTCAGGAAATTTAACCGTGGCTTTAGCCGCTTGACCAACCTGTACACCGGTACCGTTAACCTGACCCTGCATCACAAGATTATTGGTGCCGTAGTGTTCGGTGCCATGGTAGTGGTCATGATTTTCCTGTTCCGTGCAGTACCGGGTGGGTTTGTACCACCAGAGGATCAGGGCTATGTGATCAGTATCGTCGTGATGCCCGATGGCGCAACCTTGAAGCGTACGTCACAAACCACGGAAAACATCCGTGCGACTATCGCTAAAGATCCGGCAACGGCGCATGAGTTTGCGGTGAACGGCTTTGAATTGCTGACAGGCGCGAACAAAACCAATGCTGCGACCATGTTTGTGCGTATGACAGACTGGGATCAACGTACCACCAATGCTGACCAAATGGTGGGTAAATTGATTGGCATCGGCATGAGCCAGCCAGATGGCTTGAGCTTTGCCGTGAACCCGCCTGCGATTCGTGGCTTGGGTTCTGCCGGTGGTTTTGAAGTGTATGTACAAAGCCATGGCGATACCGATCCGATCAAGTTGGCGCAGGTCATGAATAACTTTATGGATGCGATGCGTGCGAGCCCGCAATTGACCGGTATTAACAGCTTCTTCCGGCCGACCGTGCCTCAGTTGTTTATTGAGGTCGATGAAGCCAAAGCGCTGTCACAAAACGTGAAAATTGCGGATATTTATGCCACCTTGCAAAGTACCATGGGGTCGCTCTACGTCAACGACTTTAACCGTAGTGGCCGTACCTACCGCGTGCAGTTGCAAGCGGAGGCTGAGTACCGCATGAAGCCGGAAGACTTAGGCAAAGTGTATGTACGTAGCCAGCCAACGGCCGAAAATCCGGACGGCAATATGGTGCCTATGTCGGCATTGGCGAAGGTCAGCAATATTGTTGGTGCCGAGCAACTTGAGCGCTACAACGGCCTGCTGTCTGCCAAAGTGTTTGGTAGCGGTGCGCCTGGCGTGAGCTCGGGTGATGCGATCAAACTGGTGGAAAAAATTGCCAAGGAAAACCTGCCGGATGGCTACCAGATTGCCTGGACTGGCCAAGCCTACCAGGAAAATCGTACTGGTTCCGCTGCGCTGGTAGCCTTTGCCTTCGCGACCATTATGGTGTTCCTGATCCTGGCCGCGCAGTTTGAGACCTGGGCATTGCCATTGGCAGTGATTATGGCGATTCCATTTGCGATGACAGGTGCGTTGATTGCCGTGCTGACACGTGGCATGAACAACGATATCTACTTCCAGATTGGCTTGATTACCCTGATCGGCCTGGCGGCGAAAAACGCCATCCTGATTGTGGAATTTGCGTCACAGAAAATGGAAGAAGGCATGCCGTTGGCTGAAGCTGCACTGGAAGCAGCCCGTCTGCGTTTCAGACCGATCGTGATGACGTCGATGGCGTTTATGCTGGGGATTATCCCGCTGGTATTCGCGACCGGGGCAGGTGCGGCAGCCCGTCAGTCTATGGGTACTGGTGTGTTTGGCGGTATGTTGCTGGCAACGTTTATTGCCACCATCTTTATCCCGTTATTCTTTACCTGGTTGACCAATGAGAAAAAGGTTCGTCACCATGGGCACATTGTAGAAGAGGAATCGGTATGAAACCGACAATGAAAATTGCATTAAAACCGTTACAGCGATCATTGCTGCTGGGGTTGTTGACCTTGTCCATGACCGGTTGCCAGATGCTGGGTGATTTGTATTCGCGTCCTGCACCGCAGTTGCCAGCTCAATATGGCGCTGCGGGTGCTGACGCACTCAGTACCGAGCAGCAACTGGCGTTGCAGCAATGGTGGACACTGTTTAATGACAGCCAGTTAAACCAGTTGGTAGACGCTGCGCTGGCCAAAAACAATAACGTGCAACTGGCTGTGGCACGCATTGAAGAGGCCGATGCCCAAATGCGTGAGATTGGCGCCAACCTGTTGCCTACCGTCACCGCAACAGGTTCCGGTTTACGCAACCGTGTCACCGAGTCCGGTGTGTTCCCGGTGTTTGGCAACAACCCGCGTAAAACCTACAAAGTCGGTTTGAACGGCAGTTATGAGCTGGACCTGTGGGGCAAACTGCGCCGTGCCAATGAAGCTGCGCGTGCGCAGCTGTTGGCAACGCGTTATGCCAAAGAGGCGGTGACTTGGTCATTGTCCAGCCTGGTGGCCAATCACTATCTGATGATACGCAGTTTGGATGCGCAATTGCTGGTCAATACGCAAAACCTGAAAACCGCACAGGACAGCCTGGACCTGGCCAAACGTCGGGTGGAAGGTGGCGTGTCTACCATTCTGGACGCACATCAGGCGGAGCTGGTCGTCACCACGCTGCAAACGCAGACGCTGGAATTGAAGCGCTTGCGCGCTTTGAGTGAGCATCAGATTGGTTTGCTGACCAATGATCTTGGTCTGAAAATCGCGGCGGGTGACCTGATGGCGATGCCAACCCCTCCAGTCGCACCAACCGGTCTGCCTTCAGCACTGATGGAAGCCCGGCCGGACGTGCGCCAGGCAGAGCAGGACATGGTGTCAGCCAATGCCAATATTGCCGTGGCACGCGCGGCGTTTTACCCAAGTATCTCGCTATCCACCACTTATGGTGGTGAAAGTATCGCGCTGAATAACTTGCTGAAATCGCCTGCACGTGTCTGGTCACTTGGTTTGGATATCAGTATGCCGATTTTCAACGGCGGCCGCTTGAATGCACGTCTGGATCAGGCGACAGCGCAGCAAAAACAAGTGCTGGCAACTTATCAGAACACCTTGCAAACCGCGTTTACCGAAGTTAGCGATGCACTGGTGAATGCGCAACAATACCGTGAGCAAGAAGCCTTGGCCGAGTCCAAGGAAAAAACCACTGGCAATATTCTGCGCGTGGCGAAAAACCGCTATGAGGCAGGCTATACCAGCTACCTGGAAGTGCTGGATGCACAGCGTAACCATAATGAGGCTACGCAGGCTGTGGTGCAGAGCCGCCAGAATACGCTGACCGCGTCGGTGGACCTGTTCAAGGCTCTGGGCGGTGGCTGGAAGCCTGAAAGTGTCACTGCCGAGGCTGAGGCTAAAAAATAATGTCCTAAACAGTCATTCTTTGAGTATGTGTGAGCTAGCCGGGGTAACGAGAGATCGTTACCCCGGTTTTTTATTGGCTAGGCAAAACCTGGCGACAGCCTTAAGATGCCGGCATGACGACACCTTCATTAAAGCATATTGCCTTTGCCAGCTTTATCGGCACCGCCATCGAGTTTTACGATTTTTATATTTATGCCATGGCCGCTGCGCTGGTGATCGGGCAGGTATTTTTTCCTGCCAGTGATCCGGCCATACAATCGCTGAATGCGCTGCTCACCTTTGGCCTGGCTTTTATTGCGCGGCCGGTAGGCGCATTATTATTTGGTCACTTTGGTGACCGTATTGGCCGTAAGTCAACACTGGCCGCTTCTTTGCTGGTAATGGGGAGCGCCACCTTTTTGATTGGTCTGCTACCAGGCTATGCCAGCTGGGGCGTCTGGGCGCCAGTCGTGCTTTGCTTGCTCAGGTTCGCACAAGGTATCGGCCTGGGGGGCGAGTGGGCGGGGGCGGCCTTGCTGGCCACCGAGTACGCGCCTGCGAACAAGCGGGGCTGGTATGGAATGTTTCCGCAACTGGGGCCGTCGATCGGTTTTCTGCTGGCCACGTTGACATTTCTAGCCCTGAGTCTTGGCCTGAGCGAAGCCCAGTTTGAACAATGGGGTTGGCGTGTGCCGTTTATCATCAGCGCGGCGCTGGTGATGGTGGGCTTATATGTCAGGTTTAAACTGGCTGAAACGCCGGTATTTGCACAGGCGCAGTCCGCACAGCATTTACACCGCTGGCCGTTGAAAGCCTTGTTGCTGCAACATGGGCGCGCCATTGTATTGGGGGCGCTGGCCATGGGCGTGTGTTATCACCTGTTTTACACGGCAACGGTGTTTTGCCTGAGCTATGGCACACAGACCCTGCATATCGCGCGGCCAGTGTTTTTGAGTTTGTTATGCGTGGCCGTCATCGGCATGGCACTCGCGACACCGCTTGCGGCCTGGTGGGCAGACCGTGTTGGCAGGCGCCCGGTGCTGATGTGCGGGCAAGTGCTGGCACTGTTGCTGGGCTTTGCGCTGTCGCCACTGTTGGGGAGCGGCGATTGGTTATGGATATTGCTGTTTTTATTCTCAGCGTTGTTTTTGATGGGGGTGACGTTCGCCCCCATGGGCGCATTTTTGCCCGAGCAGTTCCCGGTAGCCGTGCGCTATAGTGGTGCCGGCCTGAGTTACCAGTTGGGCGGTATTTTAGGCGCGTCTTTTGCGCCAGCGATTGCGCAATCCCTGGTGCAGCAGGGAGGCTTACCCTGGGTGGGCGCCTATATGTCGCTGATGGCGCTTATCAGCCTGTTAGCGGTGTGGCGAATGACATCGCCTGCCGCGCTGCAAGACGTCACTGCGTAGGCGTGGCGAGCAGGTATAATGCAGTTTTTTTCACGGTGATACGGCATGTTTACCCATCCGGGCTTTAACCCCATCGCATTGCAAATTGGCAGTTTCGGCATTCATTGGTATGGCCTGATGTACCTGGTCGGCTTTTTTGGCGGCTTGTGGCTGGGGCAATACCAGGTCAAGCGCTTGCGCAAGCTGGATTCAGCCTCTCCCTGGCAGGAACGCGACCCGGACGATATGCTGTTTTATATTGCGCTGGGTGTGGTGTTTGGTGGTCGTTTGGGCTATGTGCTGTTTTATCAACCGGCTTATTTTCTGCAACATCCGCTAGAGATTTTTGCCTTGTGGCAGGGCGGTATGTCGTTTCACGGCGGCTTTATTGGCGTAATGGTGGCAATGGCGCTGTTTGCGCGCAAACGTGGCGTGATTTGGTTGCAACTGATGGATTTTGTGGCGCCTTTAGTGCCGATTGGCCTTGGCGCGGGGCGACTGGGTAATTTTATCAATGCCGAGTTATGGGGGCGTCCGACCAACGCCGATTGGGGCATGGTGTTTCCTGCGGTGGACCAGGTGGCCCGCCATCCGTCGCAGTTGTATGAATTTGCGCTGGAGGGCATTGTGTTGTTCCTGGTGTTATGGACGTTCGCGGGTAAAAAACGCCCCATCGGCGCAATCTCTGCCTTGTTCCTGCTCTGTTATGGCAGCTTCCGTTTTATTGTCGAATTCACCCGTGAACCGGACAGCTTTCTAGGGTTGCTGTCTCTGGGCCTGAGTATGGGGCAGTGGTTATGCGTGCCCATGATCCTGGTCGGGCTGGGCATGATGCGCTGGGCCTACCGTAAACCCTAATGGCCAGGCGTCTCTGGCTGGGTCGCCAATTCTAGTGCACTCAGCCAGCGTATGGCATATTCACGCGGCTGTTCGGCATCGCCGCACATTTCCAGGCTGGGTTGCAAGCCGCCACAAAAATCCGGGCGCTCGGGTTGACCAAACAGTTTGCACCGGAATAATTCGTCCAGTTGAATGCAGGCCACCCCCGCCGGTTTACCATCAGGCATACCGGGGATCGCACTGGTAATGGATGGTGCAATACAACATGCACCGCATTGTGGGCGGCAATCCATCGCGATTTATACCTCTACCCAGGGGTAGCCAAGCGCCGACACGCCAGCTTTCAGGTCTTGCATGGCCTGTTTGACCAATGCACTTTGCCCTTTCATGCCGACCTCAGTGGTGCGGCGCTGATTGGTGCGCGGCAGGCTGAACAATTTCAGCATGGGATACTGGCTTAACATCTGGTGCATTAAATCAATCAGGTCACTTTCCCCCGCCTCGGTGACCACAATGGCTTGTTCCAGGTAGTCTGCCGTATGAAACAGATCGCTGTAATACGTCTCGAGTACCCATTCCACCATGGGGTGGGCCATTTCAGGAAAGCCCGGCACAAAGTAATGCTGATTCAGGCTGAATCCGGCCACGCGATTAATTGGGTTGGGAATCAAGTCGCAGCCTTGTGGAAAGTCGGCCATCAGCACCCGTTTAGGGTAAGCGCCTGCGCCATACTGCGCCTCGATATTGGCAACGGCGCCTGCATGGCGCTCAATCGCCACGCCTGCGGCCGCGGCCGCACATTGTCGCGTATGGTCATCCGGCGTGGCACCAATACCGCCAAAACTGAACACGACATCACCGCGAGCCATACTGGCTTTGAGGTGACTGGTGATCTGGTCGGGTATATCACCAATAAAATGTGCCCAACTCAATTGCAAACCGCGGGCTGACAACAGCGAAATCACTTTGCCAAGATGCGCATCCTGGCGTTTGCCGGACAGGATTTCATCGCCAATGATATAAATGCCGAACTGATTCATGGTTAATTTGCGTAAATGTGTTTTGAAAGTGTTTTTCAAGGTCATCATAATACCAGTGAGCGCTTTTAAATTTATGTCACTGTGATGCATGCACACTAAATTCAATTAGCGCCAGCCGTGAGCGCTCAGGTACGGTAATCGATCCGCGCTCCACACCCTGATAAAGTCACCATGCGTGATTGGATACCAGCAATTGACGAACTTTTTGTTTGAAGTTGTGAGTCCAGCAGGTTCTCTCATTCTGTCCCGTTACGAGGGATGGATGGTGGTGTTGTCTTATTTCATTGCTGCAATAGCTTCTATATTGGCCATGTACCTGGCTGACTTGGCCCCCCAATTCCAGTTAAAAAGAGATCAGAAAATTGCGCTATTGAGCGGTGCCACGGTATTAGGCGCGGCGGTCTGGAGCATGCACTTCCTCGGTATGCTGGCTTCGAGCTTTGCGTGACCGTTAAATACGATCCGCTCATCACTTTACTCTCTATCTGGCCTGCTTTTGTCGCTTCCTGGGCTGCCATGCGCTGGATCTCACGCGCTGAAAAAGGCGTCAAGCATTTATGGTTAAGCGGCATGATTATTGGACTGGGGATTGGTATCATGCACTACAGCGGCATGTTGGCCATACGTACCGCCGCGACTATGACATTCAAACCATGGTGGGTCCTGATTTCTGTGGTGTCTGCCGTGTTGCTTGCGGTGCTTGCATTATGGTTTGGCCAGCAATGTGAACAATTGCAACGGTTGCGTGCCTGGCGTCATGTCGTCAGCGGGCTGGTGATGGGCGCGGCCATTACGATTATGCATTACATCGGGATGGCGGCTGCATCATTCGTGGGGATCGCCGAGTTTGCCCGGCCCGTGCCGACGGTAGATCGCTGGTATTTGTCGACGCTGGTGACCTTGGGGACGATGATCTTGATCGGCGCCGCTATTGCGCAAAATATGCTTGCCCGGCAGCGCCAGCTTGCCCGCGATTTGCAGTTCAAGGAACACCAAATGCGGGTCATCTTTCAAAACGCGATTGATGCCATTGTGATTACCGATGCCAAAGGGTTTATCAAAATGGTCAATCGCGCGTTTGAAGGCATGTTTGGCTACCAGGCACAGTTAATTATCGGTAAACATATCTCAAAAATGATTCCCGACTGGAAACAATTAAATGCCTATGCCAGAAAACGCAGGCAGCAAGATACTTCTGAAAAAATTGTGGCGGAACGTCATGGATTTCATGCTGATGGCCATGAAATCCCGCTCAGGATTGCGCTGACGCGGGTCATGGAATATGAGTCGAATTTTTGCATCAGCTTTCTGATGGATATGACGGCGTTTCACACGCAGCAAAATGCGCTGGAAAAACTGCTGACCGAAGATCCATTGACCGGATTGTTTAACCGGCGTGGCCTGCTGAGCCTGATGCGCGGTATTGCCAGTGGCGCCCACGCACACAACGTCAGCCGTGGCATGATCTTGCTGTTTCTGGATTTAGACGGCTTTAAGTCAGTCAATGATACGCTGGGGCATGCGGCAGGGGATGAAGTCTTGATTACGGTGTCGCAACGTATCCCAAAAGTATTACGTGAAGATGATATGGTGTGCCGGTTTGGGGGTGACGAGTTTGTGATTCTGCTCACATTTACTGACCATCCGCGCGTCCTGGCCACCAGGATTGCAGAGAAACTGATCGAATCCATTCAACAGCCGATCCGCTTTCAATCCGGGCAGGAAATCACGGTGGGTTGCAGCATAGGTGTGGCATTTGCATGGCCACGGAAAAAAGAAGAGATTGAGGCCTTGCTTGAAAAGGCAGATGCCGCCATGTATCTGGCTAAAAAAGGCAATGCTGGAAAAGTAGTCTTTTCCAGCATTTAGTCTGGTACTGCGTGATGCGTCTAGGCGGACCTGAGCAAGCGTGAAATGAAAATCAGGAACACTGCGCCGATGGTGGCCACGATAATACTACCCACCATGCCGCCGCTGGCACTGAGGCCAAGCAAGCCAAACAGCCAGCCGCCAACGACTGCACCGGCGATGCCCAAAATCAAATCCCAGATCAGGCCAAAACCATCGCCCTTCATAATCAAACCGGCCAACCAACCTGCAATAATGCCAACTACAATCGTCCAAAGCATGTGAATCTCCCTTGTTGTTGTGATGAAATCGTATGCTAACCAGAACTTCTGGTGTGATCTGTCAGCGGGCGCAGTAAAAGTCTGTCAGAAAAGACTGGCAAACTTGAGTGATTGGCCAGCGTTATTTTTTCAGGCCAACCAGCACCATTGCCACACCGGCCACGAGGACGATGATGCTGAGTGCTTGCGAAATCTCGACATCTTTAGTGATTTCCGCACTGGCTTCTAACGAGCCGATTTTAGCCACGGTTTCTTTGCTCTCGTAACTAAAGCCTTTGAACACTAATCCGGCCGTACCAAGTGCTATCAAAATAATACCAATCATAAGCGACGATTTCATCGCGAGTCCCCTGTGTGTGATGGATGTATTACCTTAACATATGGCGTGCATTAATGTGCGCTTTGCTAGTGCACTGCTTCAATAGACAGCATCATGGTCACCGACATTAACAGGAATGATTTCTGCATCCTGAATGATCAGTTCTAACGTGATGCGATAAGACAGATTGATAGACACAGAGTGCAAGCCAGTTAATTTACCATTCAAGGGATGCAGCCTGAGTGACGGATGATGCGGATTCATCTCAAGTAACTGTAATGTCTTTAAGTATTGCGCACGCAACTCTGGGTGGCGTTTTAAAAAACGGGCGGCACGTTTATTGTATTGCTCGGTAAAAACTAAATTGAAAGTCACAGAGGTCGCCGCTGTTAAGGCTGGTTGACATTGTCCAAGCGAGTTAAATGTGCCTCAGCAGACTCTTTCACAAATTTACCTTCAGCCAGGTTGGCACGGCTTTCAGCCAATGCAGCTTCCAATTCACACTCGCGTAAATAGTGATATTGCGCCAAATCCATCACCACATATTTATCCTTACCGCGCACAGAAACAACCACTTCTGTTTGTCCTTCCAATGAAGCTTCAATCGCGGCAATGCCTTTGGTTTTTAAATCATTTGCTGTGAGTTGTTGCATTATTAGCATCCTTAATCGTGCGATTAATCATATTGTACAGCAAGTTTAGTGTTGGTCGTTTTATTAACAAAAGTCCCCCCAGCAGTTAATCGGCCAACGTGTCTGAACGTTTTTAAAATGCGCTTACCGTTACTTTCTCTCGCTAATTACTTTTTCTGCAAGAGCAACGTCATCGCCATACGATGGATTCTTTATGATTGCATATAGCGTTTCTTCAGTTGCATGGGGATATATCAGAGTATTCCATCGTTTGATGAATGCTTCGCCTCTTTGCATATTTTCTTTAATGTTTCTTATTCGTTGCACTGAAAGTGAGTGTCTGTCACCGGATGTCAGCATGTTTTGTATTTCAGCCAAAGAGTCGCGACCTTGCCAGAACTCGAGTGAGCGATTTAATAAGGCGTATCCATTGGGGCCGCTAGACATTAATACATATGTTGCAAATTCATCTGCAATGTCTTCATTGTTGTTACCAGGAACGCCCCATAACCCCAGAAGTGAATGCCCAACCTCATGGAGGAATATTGCCGTAAAGGCTCCTTCGTTATTTGTCCTTGCAAGATTGCTAATTGTTTCTGTGCAGTAGTGTATATCCCCACTACCAAATGAGTCGGAGAACGCATTGATTTGTCCGCATGGCTCAACGCGTATATTAAAGTCAGGAAAAATTAATTTTTTCTTTAAGCCCGTATAAAGCGCTTCAAAGCTTTGCTGAGTTTTTTGCTGTTGACTTGAAGTTAGTAGCAGTTTTGCTTCAATCGTAATATTGACTTTTTTCGCAATGATTGACGCATATCGATTATCTAGAATTAAAAATTTCGGGCCTGTGAATGGAATTGAGCCTTGGATTATAAAAGGTGCGATCGCTTTTTGATAACCAAGCCCAGAGAATGCTTGGCCAGACTGATACATCAACAAATTTCTTTGGTCTAGAATGTAGGCAGTTATATCTTTGTAAACTGCATTCGTAGCATCAATCTTTATGCGATAAGAGTCCTGTAGAGAGCCGCTAGTGGGGAGCGGAATGACTTGCATTGATTTAGCATTAACAACGAAATTACTTACTTGTTGATCAAGGGCCATTACAGGTGAAACTGTAACCTGAGCAACTGCTTTAGTAGAAATTAGTATTACTGTGACTAATAAAATTCTGACTAAATTGTTCAATTGCTGCTCCTCAGTTTTTATTTTAGTATGAATAATTAAATTTAATGTGCGCTTTCCCAGTTGCCGCCACTACCGACTTCGGCCAGTAAGGGCACATCCAGTGTGGCGACATGCTGCATCAGTTTGGGCAAGGTGGATTTCACCAGTTCAAGTTCGGCCTCCGGCACTTCCAGTACCAGTTCATCGTGTACCTGCATGATGAGTTTGGTTTGCAGTTTTTCTGCTGTTAGCCATTGGTCGACCGCGATCATGGCCAGTTTGATCAAGTCGGCGGCGGTGCCTTGCATGGGGGCATTGATCGCGGCGCGCTCGGCGCCATTGCGTCGTTGTACGTTAGCGCTGTTGATCTCCGGCACCCACAGGCGACGGCCAAAAATGGTTTCCACATAGCCTTGCTGTTTGGCCAGTTCGCGTGTATCGCTCATATACTGCCGCACGCCGGGATAGCGGGCGAAATAGCGCTCGATGTAGTTGGCTGCGGCGCTACGTTCGATATTGAGGTTTTGTGCCAGGCCAAACGCGCTCATGCCGTAAATCAGGCCGAAGTTGATCACCTTGGCGTAGCGACGTTGTTCGCTGTCGACTGCCGCGCGCTCCACGCCAAAAATCTCTGCGGCAGTGGCGCGGTGAATGTCTTCATTGTTGGCAAACGCGCTTAGCATGCCAGCATCTTGTGACAGATGCGCCATGATGCGTAATTCAATTTGCGAATAGTCAGCAGAGACAATGTGCGAGCCAGGTGGCGCCACAAAGGCTTCGCGGATACGGCGGCCTTCGGCCGTGCGCACCGGGATGTTCTGCAGGTTGGGGTCTGAGCTCGCCAGGCGGCCAGTGATGGCAACGGCCTGGTTGTAATTGGTATGCACGCGCCCGGTTTGCGCATTAATCATTTTCGGCAGTTTGTCGGTGTAGGTCGACTTCAGTTTGGCCAGGCTCCTGTGTTCCAGGATCACTTTTGGCAACGGGTAGTCCAGCGCCAGTTCCTGCAACACGTCTTCGTCAGTCGATGGCGTCCCTGAAGGCGTTTTTTTCAACGGCTTGATGCCCAGTTTGCCGAACAAAATCTCTTGCAATTGCTTGGGACTGCCGAGGTTAAACGGTTGTCCAGCCAGTTCGAATGCCTGTTTTTCAACCTCCATCAAACGCAGGCCAATCTCGTTGCTCTGTCGATTGAGCATATGGCTGTCTATCAGTACGCCGTTGCGCTCCATGCGTTGCAGCACCAGCATGCTGGGTAATTCAATCTTTTCATAAATGAAATTGAGTTTGTCAGAGGCGGTCACTTGTGGGTATAAAGCCTGGTGCAGTTGCAGCGTAATGTCTGCGTCCTCGGCGGCATATTCTGATGCCTGCTCGACGGTGACCTGGCTAAAGCCGACTTGTTTGGCACCTTTGCCCGCCACGCTTTCGTAGCTGATGGGCGTAATATCAAGATGACGCTCACTGAGCTCATCCATGCCATGGCCTTTGTGGCTCTCGAATACATAAGACTCCAGCAGCGTGTCATGCGCCACACCTTGCAGCTGGATGCCATGATTGGCAAGCACATGCATGTCATATTTGAGGTTCTGGCCGACTTTTCTAATGGCCGGATTTTCCAGAATTGGCTGCAGCTTGTTCAAAGTGGCCTGCAAAGAAAGCTGCTCTGGCGCATCAAAATAGTCATGCGTGAGTGGCACATAAGCGGCTTCGCCGGGAGTCACACTAAAAGATACGCCGACAATTTTTGCCTGCATGGCATCCAGCGAGGTGGTTTCGGTGTCAAAACACACTAGCTCAGCTTGTTGTAGTTTAGCTAGCCAGCTATCCAGGTCGGCATCATTTAGAATCGTCTGGTACTGACGACGTGTGTCAGGGGTATACGTTACGGCAGGGGTTGCACTCGTTAACTCTACTGTGGATGTAGACGAATTTTCAGTCGCGGGCGCAGTCGCACCGTCCGGCAGCTTGTCCAGTTCACGCTTCCAACTACGAAACTCAAAGTGGTCAAACAATGCCAGCAGTTTTTCTTTATCGGGCGTTTGCGCAATCAGTTCGTCAAAACTCTCACATAAGCCGATATCGCAGCGGATGGTAATCAACTCGCGCGCCGTAGGTAGCCAGGGTAGGGCCTTGCGCAGGTTCTCGCCGACCACGCCTTTGATATTGTCGGCATTGGCAATAATGTTATCCAGTGTGCCGTATTCGGTCAGCCATTTGACAGCGGTTTTCGGGCCGACCTTTTCCACGCCGGGCACGTTGTCTGCGGTGTCGCCGACCAGGATCAGGTAGTCGATAATCCTGTCAGGCGGGATGCCAAACTTATTTTCAACACCGGCAATGTCCAGCACATCATCTGTCTTGCGGAAGGCATCGCGCATGGTATTGACCACCGTGATGTGGTTGTTGACCAGTTGTGTGATGTCTTTATCACCCGTGGAAATAATGGTTTTGATGCCTTCTTTTTCTGCCTGCTTGGCCAGCGCACCTATGACGTCATCGGCTTCCACGCCTTCTTCAATAATCAACGGCCAGCCCATGGCGCGTATGGTTTCATACAGCGGTTCGATTTGCGCCCGCAGGTCATCCGGCATGCTGGCACGATTGGCTTTGTATTCCGGGTACAAGTCGTCGCGGAAGGTTTTGCCTTTGGCATCGAACACACAGGCGCTGTAATCTGATGGATAGTCTTTATGCAGGCGGCGCAGCATGTTGAGCACGCCCTGAATCGCGCCGACTGGCTCATTGGCCGAGTTGCGCAAATCCGGCATGGCGTGAAAGGCGCGATAAAGGTAACTGGAACCGTCTACCAGAAGCAAGGTTTTCATTGTGCATTCTCGTGAATCAAATCAATGGCGTATTTTACGCATTTCAAAGCGACTTCATGTACACTAATTTGGTTTGTGATTTGAAGGATAGATGTATGAGCAGTCAAAAACTACCGAGCATGGTGGAGCCGGAATTGTTGGATGGCGATGATGTCAGCCATGAATCCTGGCGGGCATTTGAGATTATGGCCGAGTTTGTCGGCGCGACCGAAAGCCTCAAAGCCATCATGCCTGCCGTATCTATTTTTGGCAGTGCACGTACCAAGCCTGATCATCCTTACTACCTGCTCACTGAAGAAATTGCGCGTTTGCTGTCAGACTCCGGTTTTAGTGTGATTTCCGGTGGCGGCCCTGGTGTGATGGAAGCTGCCAACAAAGGGGCGTTCCCGGGCCGTGGTGCTAGTGTCGGCCTCAATATCAGGTTGCCGTTTGAACAACATGGCAATCCGTATCAGGACATCGGCATTAGCTTTAAATACTTTTTTATGCGCAAGGTCATGTTTGTCAAATATGCCAGCGCGTTTGTGGTGATGCCGGGCGGTTTTGGTACGCTGGATGAAGTGATGGAAGCGATTACGCTGGTGCAAACCGGTAAGAGCCGCAAGATTCCGATTATCCTGGTTGGCAGCCAGTTCTGGGCCGGTTTGGTTGACTGGTTGCGCAATACGCTGGTGGCGGAAGGCATGGCGTCGCCCGAGGATATGGACCTGATTCAGATCATTGATGAGCCGCAACAGATTGTCGATGCGATTTTCAAGCATTATGAAACCACAGGCTTTGAACTGACCCCGGCCGAACGCAAGATGCAGCTTTATCTGTAATTGTTTGCCCTGGTATTGCTAGCCGGGCAGTATGATGCAAAGTTTATTATGTATGCAGTGACCGCCAGCGCGTGGGTTTTTGCTAGAATAGTCGTTAATGACTAAGGAGTCTTCCATGCGTGATTTTTCCCGTTTATTGCTGGCAGGTATCTGCATCGCTGCGATTGTGATGCCGGTGTGGGCTGCAGCCCCCAAAGATGCCGAGCTGCTTGAAGAAGTGCCACCACCACCCAAGGTGATTGAAGGGCAACCGATTGACCAGCCTAGCGTCAATAAACGCAAAGATGGCGAGAATGATGTCGAGGAGTACAGCCTGAACGGCGAGGTGTATATGGTGAAAGTGACGCCGCCAAGTGGCAAATCTTATTACCTGCATCGTGAAGACCGTAATGGTGACTGGGTGCATGATGGCCCGACCCGTCCACTGTCCGTTCCCAAATGGATTCTGTTCCGATTCTAATTCTGATCGCCTGCCATTGCTGGCAGGTTAGCAAATAAACATGTCTGTTTTTACCACTCTGAGTTTGGATGAAGTGCGCCAGTGGCTGGCGCCTTTTAATGTTGGCGAGCTGCACACCTTGCGTGGCATCGCTGCCGGTATCACCAATACCAATTATTTCGTTGAAACCAGTCAGTCGCGTTTTGTGCTGACCGTGTTTGAAAAGAATGACTTTGACGAACTGCCTTATTTCGTCCATTTGATGACGCATTTGTCCCGGCATGGCATTCCTTGCCCCAAGCCCATTACGGACCAGAATAATACTGCCTTGCACCGTATTCACAGTAAACCGGCCTTGATGGTGAGTTGCCTGAAAGGCAGCGATGTCAGCCAGCCCAATGTCAAACAGATTGAGGCCGTGGCGAGAACCTTGGCGCGCATGCATGTGGCCGGGCTGGATTTTCATGAGCAGTCACACAATCAGCGTGGGCAGGGTTGGCGCGTGATGACCGCGCAGCAGGTGATGCCTAAATTGGCACCGGTACAGCAACACCTGTTGCAAGAAGAATTAGAGTTCCAGCATGGCCTGGATTTGTCACGTTTGCCACATGGCGTGATCCATGGTGACTTGTTCCGGGACAATGTGTTGTTTGATGGCGATGTGCTGGGTGGCTTTATTGATTTTTACTATGCCTGCCACGATGTGCTTGCCTACGATGTGGCGATTGCTGCGAACGAGTGGTGTGTTGATGCCGCCGGAAATTTTGTGGATGAAAAACTGGCGGCATTTATGAATGCTTACCAGTCCGAGCGTCCATTCACCGTGGCCGAAAAAATCCACTGGCCAGCCTTGTTGCGCCGGGCCGCCTTGCGTTTCTGGTTATCGCGCCTGTATGATTTTTATTACCCGGTCGCGGGCGAACTCACACATGCCAAAGACCCGGCGCATTTTGAGCGGGTACTGCTGAATCGTAAAGTGTTGACTTGAGGAAATGCGGGATAAGTGAGTGAGCGGGATAACGTGCAACGCAGCAATTTGTCCACGCAGTCACTTATTCTGTGTTGACTGGAAAAGATAAAAAAGGGAGACGTATGACAGAAACCGGGAGCCAGCGCGGTGTGCGCTGGGTGAAAGAAAGCCTGGCCTTGTTCCGCACACAGCCGCATGTCTGGATGTTGTGTTCACTGGCCTATATCGTGATTTTCATGGTGTTGCCCTCATTGCCTTTGCTCGGGTTTTTGGGCTTGGTCTCGGTGGTGATCTGGCCAGTGTGTATGGCCTTGATCGTGCTGTTGTATCGACAGGTAGATTTGCAGGGCAGCATGTCACCGCCAGCCGTCTGGCAGCAATTGCAGTTGCACTTCAAACCGTTAGTGCTGTTGGGTGCCAGCTGCCTGGTGTACGCTGTGCTGGCGACCTATTTACTCAGTAGCGACCTCGCTTCCCTGATTTCGCATGCGCCGACCAAAGCGGGCATGACAGAATCACAAATGACGCTGTTTTTAGAGAACACGCTGTCTTTTATCGTCAAGGTATTGCTACTGCTGTTACCTTTGTTTATTGCGACCTGGTTCTCACCGATGCTGATTGCCCTGAATGGCTACCCCTTGCTCAAGGCGATTAAATCCAGCATTGCCGGGATGTTGCAATACACGGTGCCGATGAGTGTTTCCTGGCTGGTGATGACCGTTGGCATGCTGGTGGTGATGCTGGGGTTGGGGCTGGTGATCGGCATTCTGGGTGCGTTAATTCCGATGCTGGCGCAACTGTTGATGCCACTGCTGGTGTTTGCAGCCTTGCTGGTGATTAATGCCCTGATGTTTGCTTTCCAGTATATCAGCTACAAGGATGTGTTCAGGGCTGCGCCACAAGTCGAAGCCTGACCATATAGGTTAAGCGCTTGCGGATAGCTTGCGCCGCTCAGTAAACAGGCTGTTGCCTATGGTCTTTTTGGCCTGTTTTTTAGCATTGCTCATGGCGCCAGCCACTTCGTGATGGCTGGCAAATGAATCCGAGCAAGCCCGCACAGCGCCGATGGACAAACTACCAAACGGGTAAAAATGCTCGTTACCCAAACGGTCTTCTATGCGAATGCCGCCAAGTTGTACGTCTTTCAAGTCATAAAAGTCCGGCATCACTTTGGCAATGGTCTCCAGGATGTCATGACAAACGGCTTCCCACTCTTCGCTTTGAAAAATCAGCACAAAGTCATCGCCGCCAATATGGCCGACAAAGTCATGTTCATTGTTGACCATGCTACTCAATAAGCGGCCGACAAACTGAATGACCTCATCGCCACGGCGATAGCCATAAGCATCGTTAAATGGTTTGAAGTGGTCTAAATCACAATAACAGGCCACAAACGGGATACGCCGCTCCAGCAATTTATCAATATGGGCATTGATGGGCACATTGCCTGGCAGTAACGTGAGCGGGTTAGCGTAGCGCGCGGCGTGAATTTGCATATTGGTCACTTCGCGTAGCAAGGCATGCCCGCTACCCATGCCAACATAGCGCTCGCCATCGACAATCATGAATCCATTGAGCAGATATTTGGGATCTGCCGCCAGAATCAGTTCGCTCAATGCCAGAATGGTCATGTTTTTTTGCACCATCAGGCACTGGGTATCCATAAAGGTCGTACAAGACTTTTTGCCATGTAGTTCTTTTTGGTAGCGGCGTGCAAAGCGGTCTATGGTGTCGTAGCGGCTGATCAACCCTAACGGTATTCCCTGCTGATTAATCACCGGAATCGAGTTGAGCGTGGTGTCACTGTTAAACCAGTTGTATACCTCTTCATTGGTCATTGCTGGCATGGCGGCAGTTTGGTAACTGGTTAAGCCGACCACGGTGGCCTGTTTTGACGCATGGCTTTGCTGGTCAGCAAACAGGCGAACAATGTTTTTATTCAGCAGGTTATGCACCTCTTCAGTGAGGGCATATTGAAACTTGGGGAACGGCCGTCCAAACAGATAGCCTTGGGCAAAGTCTATTTTCAAGTCTTTGATCACCGCCAGTTCTTCTTTGGTTTCTATCCCTTCGGCAATGGTCAGCGTATTCGATTCAACCGCTATTTTCTGGATGCCGCGCACAAACTCCAGCTTCATCGGGTCGTTGTGTATATTGGCGATAAAGTGCTTGTCGATCTTGACATATTCCGGCGACAGCTCAGACCACAACCGCAAGCTGGACGTGCCTTCACCCAGGTCGTCCAGTGCTATTTTAAACCCCAATGCTTTAAAGCGCAGGATCGCATCCCGGAGCTCGGCATAATCGCGGATGGTAGAGCTCTCGGTGATTTCAATCACGATATCACCAGGTTTGAGACCGCATTTCTCAAGCTGTGTCAGGCCAAAAGACAAATGTCCCTCGTTTAATAGCAGGCAGTCTGGGCTGAAGTTCACAAACAAGGGATGAGACCTATCGGTGCGGCTGTACTCATTAAAGATGACCTCACGCGCCGCGTATTCCATCTCGATATTCAGGCCACATAAACTGGCGGCATTAAACAGCGCAATCGGCGAATGCAACCTGGATTCCACCGGGCCCCGGATCAGTGCTTCATGCGCAAATACACGGGCGTGTTTAATATCAACGATAGGCTGAAACAGCGGTAACAGATTTCTCTGCGCCAGGATGGCTTCAACTTCGAGCTGGGGAGGGGCGTATATCATGCAAGCAGTATCGACTGCCGGCAGTAGTTTCTTGACGTGAATATTGATGAAATATTTATGACAATGATGATATGGCTAATATCAGCCACCATGCCAATGAAGAGCGGCATGGTGGCTTGAGATAAGTTGCTGCTTAAATCTTTTCCAGCTTGGCGTATTCCAGCATCAGCGTTTTCAGACCAGCACTGCCAAAATTCACCTTAATTGCCAGGTCATTGGCGTTGCCTTCATAGCTCACCACCACGCCCTCACCAAATTTGCCATGACGCACGCTCTGGCCAATCTTAAACGGGTAGCTGGATTGTGCGCTGCTTGCTTGCACTGGCTGCGCATTGTATTGCCCACCTGCGGCATAAGGTTTGGCGACTGGTTTGCTATTCAAGCGCTTGGTCAGATCTGCGGGGATTTCATCGATAAAGCGTGAGGCAATACCGTAACGCACTTGCCCATGCAGCATACGGCTTTGGGCATACGTGAGGTAGAGACGTTGGCGTGCACGTGTGACGGCCACATACATCAGGCGGCGTTCTTCTTCCAGGCCTCCATTTTCGTAAGCAGCTTGCTCATGCGGGAACAAGCCTTCCTCTACACCGCCGATAAACACGCTGTGAAACTCCAGGCCTTTTGCCGCGTGTACCGTCATCAGCTGCAAGGCTTCATGCCCGACATCAGCCTGATGGTCACCGGCTTCCAGGCTGGCATGGTTTAGAAACTGCGTCAGCTGGTCGGCATCTTCATCCATATTATGGTGATTGCCCAAGGACTGATTGCTAAATGCCACGGCGGCAGTGACCAGTTCCTGCAAGTTTTCGATGCGGTCTTCGCCTTCCTTGTCATTCTGGTAGTGCGCCATCAGGCCACTCAGGTTGATCACCATTTCAGCCATCTCACCCAATGTGATGCCATAGCCATGGTCCACCATCTGCCTGATCAGGGCGACAAAGCCATCCAGCCCCTTGCTGCCTAGTTTGCCCTCGCCGACTTTATTGGTGGCGGCTTGCCATAAACTGCATTCGTTCTGGCGGGCGGCTTCTTGCAGTTGCTCCAGTCCGCGCGCACCTATGCCGCGTGGCGGAAAATTGACGATGCGCAATAAGGCGGTATCGTCGTTGGCATTGGCAATCAGGCGCAAATAAGCCAGTGCGTGCTTGATTTCGGCGCGTTCGAAAAAGCGCAGGCCACCATAGACGCGGTAAGGGATATTGGCTGAAAACAAGGTGTGCTCAAGAATGCGTGACTGCGCATTGCTGCGATAGAGCAGGGCCATGTCGCCCAGTGGCACACCTTCTTTTTGCAGCATGTTTACTTCATCGACAATAAACTGCGCTTCGTCGGTGTCGTTATAGGCTTCATAAATGCGAATCGGCTCACCCTTGCCCGCAGACGTCCACAAGTTTTTACCCAAGCGGTTGCGGTTATTGGTGATGATGGCATTCGCCGCATCGAGAATGTTGCTGTGCGAGCGGTAGTTTTCTTCCAGCTTGACGATATTTTGCACATTAAAGTCGCGCTGGAAGTCGCTCATATTGCCAACACGGGCACCGCGGAAGGCATAAATACTCTGGTCGTCATCGCCCACAGCAAAAATGCTGTTGTGCGCGCCACCCAGTAATTTCAGCCATAAATATTGCAGGCGGTTGGTATCCTGGAACTCATCGACCAGGATGTATTGAAAACGCTGCTGGTAATGAGCGCGGATATGCGGCTCACGCTCCAGTAGTTCGTAGCAACGCAAAAGCAGTTCGGCAAAGTCAGCCACACCCTCACGGTTACATTGCTGGTCATAGGCAGCATAAATCTCGCGCAACTTCTGGCTATGGCCGTCATAGGCATCCACCGTCTCCGCGCGCAAGCCTTCCTCTTTGCAGCTATTGATATAGCCCATCACTTGCTTGGGTGGATATTTCTCATCATCCACATTCATGGCTTTCATCACGCGCTTGATGGCAGACAGCTGGTCTGCGGTATCCAGAATCTGGAAGGTGCTTGGCAATCTGGCTTCGCGGTAGTGCGCACGCAACATGCGGTTACATAAACCGTGAAAAGTGCCTGCCCACATGCCGCGCGTGTTGATCGGCAACATGCTGGTCAAACGCGTCAGCATTTCTTTAGCTGCCTTGTTGGTAAAGGTCACGGCCATCAGGCCCATGGGCGAGGTTTGGCCAGTTTGGATCAACCAGGCGATACGCGTCGTCAGCACCCGTGTTTTACCGCTGCCAGCACCTGCCAGAATGAGCGCAGAAAGATGCGGCAGGGTGACCGCTTGCAGTTGTTTATCGTTGAGACCCTGGAGAAGATTGGTTTCAGATTGCATGTGATTATTATCGCATGATGTGCAGGGGAATTTGATGGATTGTTTGGTCGGATGCTGTGTCGCTACGGCGTTGGCTGGGTGTGGGATTGTAGGAAAGGATTGTTCTTTAGGTTTAGGAGTTTCTTTTCGCCTTTTCGGCGAGTTACTTTTCTTTGCTTGCCCAAAGCGAAGACTATTCTATGATCGATCTGTTTCGCCTCTAGGCGACCGTTCTTTCTTATGCTTGTCCATAAGAAAGAAGGCAAAGAACAAGACACCCCAGCTTCCGCTTTTATCCTGTGCTACTCGGATTGCCGGGCGCCCATCGAAACTCGCCCTGACAAGCCACACAAGACGTGGCTTGTTGCGGAGCTCAGACAGCCGATGGTCGAAGACTCCCGTCAACCCTGCGTTGCTCGGCGCGGCAGATGGGGACCCCGAACACCATGCGACTGCAACCATTAGTGAATTGAAGAAAAAAGAATCTGTTTTTGAACCGTCTACATTTATGCAATGTGAGTTTGGCGAGATCAATCCCATTCCATCACGCTGAGTAGCGGAGACTAAGTGGGGGTAGTCGGCCATCGGTTGTTCGAGTTCCGCGGTGGCTTGCGTTTTGTGCAAGCCGCTAGGGCGAGTTTCGATGGACGCCCACTTTGTTGAGCAACGCAAGGGAGCCGAAGGCCGTGATGGCTGGGTGCCCTCCTTTTGGTTACTTTTTTGGGGCAAGCATCAGAAAGTGGCTCGCCGAGAGGCGAAAAAGTACTACATCAATCCGTCAGCGCGTGAAGTCTACAGAGTTACTTATCCCTACGGTTTCAATCAAGTTCCCATGCCCATCCGCACTCAATTAGATTTATGGTGATAAATTATCGGAACTTTTCAAAACGCAGAAGACTCATATCAGCACGATGATGATGAATCATCTTTCCGCTTCTTTCCTCCCTGAGCGGAAGCCTTTACGATGAGGCCTGTTGCCCCGATTTACCCCTTAATCGGGGCTTTTTTTGCCTATTACTTTCACACGCCCCCGGGGAACCCGGTTTGACGCCAGGCTTCATACAGCAAAATGGCGGCTGAGTTTGACAGGTTGAGGCTGCGGCTGTGCGGCAGCATCGGTAGCCTGACGCGATGTTCTGGCGCAAATTGTGCGCGGATGTCTTCTGGCAAGCCGCGCGATTCTGGTCCAAATACAAAGACATCTTCATCTTTAAACTGTAAATCAGTGTGTCGCGTACTGCCTTTGGTGGTGAGTGCAAACATGCGCTTGTCCTGTAATGCTTGCTGGCACTCTGCCCAGTTCTCGTAGACGGTGAGTTCGGCGTATTCGTGGTAATCCAGTCCTGCGCGCTTGAGGTGTTTGTCAGAGAGCTCAAAGCCTAAGGGCTTGACCAGGTGCAGTTTTGCGCCGGCATTGGCACATAAGCGTATGATATTTCCCGTATTGGGCGGAATTTCGGGTTCGAAAAGGACGATATGAAACATTTTTTGCAGCTTGTTTACAAACGTAAGGGTAGAATGTTGGTGATATGATAGACGAAGAAAAGTCTATATAGATAAATAATTACAACGCCATGGCTCGTCCCGAGAAAATTAGATTAGGTGAAATTCTGGTCAGACAGAATTTCATGACCCAAGCTCAGCTCGATCAGGCGCTGGAAGAACAGCGCAAGTCGGGTCGTCGCCTGGGGCGCGTGATTGCTGAAAAAGGCTACGCCAATGAGCGGCAAATTGCCGAGGCTGTCGCTTCTCAGTTGAATATCCCATTTTTGGACCTGGGCCAGTACGAACTGGACGTGAAGCAGGTTCAAAAACTCCCTGAAGTTCAGTCGCGTCGTTTCCGCGCCATCCTGCTCGAAGAGCGTCCCAATAGCTTCCTGATCGCGATGGTTGACCCATCGGATGTGTATGCGTATGACGAGTTGGTCAGGCTGCTCAAACGCGACATTGATATTGTCGTCGTGCAGGAAAGTCTGCTTATGCAGACCATTGACCGCTCTTATCGCCAGACCGAGCAAATCTCTTCACTGGCGCTGGAGCTGCAAGAAGACCTCGCCGCCAGCAATGTTGATCTTGCCAGCCTGATGGGCGTTGATCTGGGCATAGATGACGCGCCTGTTGTTAAGCTGTTGCAGACTATTTTTGAAGATGCCGTACAGGTGCGCGCGTCTGACGTACATATTGAGCCACAAGAAAATAAACTGCTGATCCGTTTTCGTATTGATGGTGTGATGCACTTTCAGACGCAATCGGATAGCAAGATTGCCACTGCGCTGGTGATGCGCCTCAAAATCATGGCTGGCCTGGATATCTCAGAGAAACGCTTGCCGCAAGATGGCCGCTTTGGCTTTACCGTAAAAGGCCGCGCGGTGGATATGCGTATTTCTACCATGCCTACCCAGTATGGCGAGACCGTGGTGATGCGTTTGCTGATCCAGAATACCGGGCATTTCCAGTTAGATAAATTAGGCATGCCGCCGGACTTGCTGGCACGTTTCCGTAAAATGATTGGCCGTCCAAGCGGCATGGTGCTGGTCACTGGTCCGACCGGTAGTGGTAAAACCACTACCCTGTATTCTGCGCTGAGTGAGTTGAATACACCAGAGACCAAGGTGATTACCGTAGAAGACCCGGTGGAGTATCGTTTGCCGGGCATTATTCAAACCCAGGTCAACGAAAAGATTGAGCTGGATTTCCCCAAGTTGTTGCGCGCTATTCTGCGTCAGGACCCGGACATTGTGCTGGTGGGTGAGATGCGTGACGAGGAAACTGCCCAAACCGGTTTGCGTGCTTCTATGACCGGCCATTTGGTGCTATCAACATTGCATACCAACGATGCTTCCACCGCCCCAGTGCGTTTGATCGATATGGGCGTACCGCGCTTTATGGTCGCCATGTCGCTGTTAGGCGTATTGGCGCAACGGTTGGTGCGACTCATTTGCCCACATTGCGCCGTCGAGCATACACCAACTGAGTCAGAGTCGGTCTGGTTAAATCAGGTCATACAGCAACCGGATGTGGTGACGAATTTCCGTCATGGTAAAGGGTGCCAGCACTGTAACCGCACCGGTTATTTGGGGCGCGTTGGTTTATACGAATTCTTAGAGATGACTGATGAATTGGCAATGGCAGCCAATATGCCGGATACCAATGTATTCATTAAAAAGGCGCGCGAGCGACTCAAGGGAAAAACCCTGCGCGACCAGTCATTGCAACTGGCGATAGACGGTAAAACCACGCTCGATGAAATCATGCGTGTCGACAATCAGTTTGAAGAATAAACCTTTAAAAAGCCACGCCTATGCCAATGTTTGAATATAAAGGACGTACCGACGATGGCATGATGGTCAGCGGAGTACAAGAAGCGGCTGACCTCGACGCATTGGGTGCAGCGCTCATACTCTCCAAAATTACTCCGATTGAAATCAAGCAAAAAGCGGCTGGTGCCGTTGCCTTTAATTTGTTTGAAGAAAAAGTCACCAGCCTGGATGTCATGCTATTCAGTAAGCAGATGTATACCTTACTCAAGGCTGGTATCCCAATTATGCGTGCCTTAGCGGGTATTCAAAGCTCGGTTGGTAATGCCAAGCTGGCGCAAGTGGTTGGCCAGCTAAGAGTGAGTTTGGACTCTGGCCGCGAATTGTCAGTCGCTATGACTGAACACCCTAAAGTGTTTGATAGTTTTTATATCAGCATGATCCGTGTCGGTGAAGGCACGGGTAATCTGGATAATATCTTTTTGCGGCTGGCCGAGCATATTGAATTTGAGCGCTTTATGCGCGGGCAAATCAAATCTGCGTTGCAATATCCAACCTTCGTGCTCATCGCGATGGCGATTGCCATTGTCGTGATTAACGTGATGGTGATTCCGCAGTTTGAAAAAGTATTCGCCAACATGCATGCAGATTTACCATTCGTCACCAAAATGTTGATCGCGTTTTCCAGTTTTATGCGTAATTACTGGTTTGTGCTGATTGGCATGATTGTGGCTATCGTCTGGATGTTCAAATCGTACACAAGTACAGATAGCGGGCGTGCTCAATGGGATCGTCACAAGATGCGTATCCCGATTGCGGGAAAAATTATTTTCAAAGGTACCATGGCCAGATTTGCGCGTACCTTTGCTTTATCTACACGTAGCGGTTTGCCGATTCTTTCGGCTTTGCGTCTGGTCTCGCAGACGGTTGAGAATGATTACCTCGGAGCCAAAATTCTCAGTATGTCTGCTGGCATTGAGCGCGGTGAGACCATTTTAAGAACCGCCACGCAAACCGGCGTGTTTAATCCACTGGTGTTACAAATGATTGCCGTGGGCGAAGAGTCTGGCTCGCTCGATGATTTAATGCAAGAAGTTGCCGATATGTATCAAGCTGACGTGGAATATGACGTTAAGACATTAGGTGCGCAAATCGAACCGATTTTGATTATCTTCTTGGGTGCCTTGGTGTTGGTGTTAGCACTGGGTGTGTTCTTGCCGATATGGGATATGAGTTCGGTGATGTTGAAGGGTAGTTAATCATTTGCTCTGGCATATAAATGGTTTGTGATGCGTGATGAATATGGACCAAAATTGTCTGGCATAGATTTTGCTGATGGGTAATTAACGCAGTTATAACCTGCCGCTGTGATGATAAGGGCAGGGACTTTTGATTAGGAGTCTGAGTAATGAAAAAACAAGCTGGTTTTACATTGGTTGAATTGGTAGTGGTAATTGCAGTATTGGGTATTTTGGCAGCAACGGCTTTACCTAGATTTGTTAACGTGCAATCAAATGCGCGAGTGGCAGCGGGTAATGGCCTGGCGGCTTCTTTGCGATCAGCTGCCAATCTGGCACGTGCATCGTGGATTGCAGCTGGAAGTCAGGCTGCTCAAGTACAAGTGCAAATGGATGGTCAGGCCGTCACAGTAAATGCTGCAGGATGGCCAACTGCGGATGCGCCTGGTATCACTGCAGCCTTACAACAGTTAGATGGGCAGTTTGTAGGTGGTTACAATAATGGTACTGCGACATATACCGTGGGTGGTTTTGCCGCGTGTACCGTTGTTTATACTGCGGCAGATGGACGTGTGGTCACTAACCTTAGCCCGGCAAATTGCGGCGGTAACTAATTGTTAAGATGCGATATGTTACGCAGGGATTCACTTTAGTTGAGCTAGTGGTTGTGATTGCTTTAACTGGAATACTGGTAGCAGTCGCCGCCCCTAGATTTGCAAGTGGTGATGTCTTCGAAACCCGCGGTGACGCGGGTTTACTTTCTTCTACGCTGCGTTATGCGCAGAAAACGGCCATCGCTCAGCGCAAAAGAGTGTTTGTGATACACAACGATGCAGTCGAGCCCAATACGGTCAGTTTATGTTTTGATCCTAATTGCGGCGCGGCGCAGGTGGTGATTAACCCGGAGACCGCAGGGGCGTATGTGCTCACTTTTTCGCGTAGTGTTGTCGTTCAATCTTCTAATAAAGGATTGGGGTTTGATGGCTTGGGCCGTGCGGTCCCCGATGAGTTGGCTACCTATACCGTGACTAATCGCAAAAATGCCTTACAGTCTGTGGGCATTTCGGTCGAAGCAAACACAGGCTATATTCACTAACAAACCATTTGGTGCTTAACCAAATGAGGTATATGACTCAAACAGGCAATCACAACGACCATAAACACATACCAACCAGCAAACAAAACCATCGTGGTTTTTCGCTGGTTGAAATGGTCGTGTTTATTGTCATTGTGACCACTGCGATTGCCGGGGTCATTGGCGCGCTGGCGTTTATGAGTGGGCACTCAGCTGACCCGCTTGCGCGCAAACAAGCCATCGCGATTGCTGAATCACTCATGCAAGAAATCCAGCAAATGCCTTTTACCTTTTGCGATCCGGATGATCCGAATGCGTCTACGGCCAATACCTCGTCCGATTGCACGACTTCACAAGCCAACCTGGGTGGCCCCTCTCCGGCCGGAGAGAGTCGTTACGGTGCGACAAACCCCTTTGATAATGTGGCTGATTATGGCGGTTTTACCATGCCGGGTGGTGGCTGCACGGGTATTTGCCGTATTGGGGATGCAACCGCAATTGCAGGTTTAAATGCTTATTCAGCTTCTGTCGCTATCGCACAAGCCGGGGGGGCTGGCGCGTTTGCCGGGCTGCCAGCCGATGCTGTGTTGCAAATCGTTGTGACAGTGAACGGGCCAGCCAATACGGTGATCCGCCTCACGGGTTTTAAGGTTCGCTATGCGCCGCGCATTTAAGCAGCCGGGTCTTTCTATGTCTGGTTTCACCTTGGTGGAGCTGGTCATTGTCATTGTCGTCATGGCCATTCTGGGCGGTATCTCAGTCAGTTTTATTAAAAACTCTGTCCTGGCATATGTGAATTCTGAAGCTTATTACGAGATGGCCGACCGTGCCGATATTTCCTTGCGCCGTATGTCGCGCGATATTCGTAATGCGTTGCCTAACAGCGTGTGGGTGCCGGGTGGCTCCGGTAGTTATGTGCAGTTTGTGCCGATTAAAGCCGGTGGCCGTTATCAGCAGGAGGACTTCGATGCGGGCAGTCTCACACTGGATGTATTAGGGCCGATGGTGAATGTGGATGCCAATGACCAACTGGTGATTTATAACATGGGCATAGCGGGGGCCGATGTGTATGACGGCACCAATATTCGGCCAGTGAGTGCTAACGCAAGTTCGGTCACATATACTGGCGCACTTTTCCCATTTGCGTCACCGGGCGGCCGATTTTACGTGGTAAATGGCGCCGTGATTTATGCCTGCGATCTTGCTAATCGCCGATTGGTGATGTATTCAAATATCCCTATCGCCGCCGGGCGTGTGGCTAACTTTAATGGACTGACGGCCAATGTTGTTGCTGAGGATGTGACTGAGTGTAGTTTTACCTATACGGAAGGCGTGATGCAACATTCCAGCGTGGTCACCGCGCAATTGACGCTCGCCAAAAACGACGGCGTTGCCAGATTGGTTAACTTGATTAATGTGGTGAATTCGCCATGAAAAGCATTGCTTATCGCGCAAAGGGATTTATGTTGCCTGTGGCAATATTTTTACTGGTGACTCTTGCAGCACTGGTGGGGTATTCCATGCGGTTGTCGTTGCTGGCGCAAATGGGCACGATTCAGGATGTGCAAGGTGCCAATGCTTATTTGGCGGCGAGGGCAGGGGTGGAATGGGCTGCTTTTCAGGTGTTGGGGCCGGGTACAAATGCCATGAAATCCTGTATTGCTTCTCCAACAACTTTGACAATTAATAATTTTACTGTGTTGTTAACATGCAGCCGAACCGTACCAAAAGACAAAGGCAATACACAGGATATTGGCATGTATAGCATCACCTCCACTGCCTCGATAGGCGGGATAGGTGCACAAGATCGTATAGAGCGACAAATCGCTGTCACACTTAGTCGATGCTTATACCTAGATCCTGGCGCCCCTCCAGGCACGGTGGCAGAAGAGTGTAATTAACAGGAATTGATTATGAACAGATTGATTAAATATGTATTAATCAATTTATTGTATGTTGTGGTATTTGCCTTTACCGGGAGCGTGCACGCAACTGTGAGAGTGCTTAACAATGGTGGAGGTACTAACGCCAGTAATGCGTTAGAGGTCACTATTGCGGATTCAACGCAAATGCAAATTAAACGGCTTGGTTCCGGGCAATTGTATCAACCAGGTACTTATCCAAGTGGATCCTATCCCTACAATTCATTATTAGATAATGGCGTGTATATTCGATATAACAATCGAATATATGGCGCTAACCATTTTGCCTATAGTGCCGCAACAATTTACAACAGTTTTAGCATCTCATCAGTGCAGCCAGGGAGCACTTCGCAAGGCGTGACACAATCGACGACCTCCAGTCTTTCGCTCACCTCTTCAATCTTAAGTAGTCCAACGGTGAGTATTGTCTGGAAGTATACGTATCCCCTTGACTACATCACTGCAGAAGTGACCGTCACCATCCCAGCAACAGCAACAGTCAGTACTGGTAATCCAATCCGCTATTATCATGCGGTGGATACCTATTTAGGGGGTAACGATAATGGGTGTGGTGTTCGGTATACCGATACTAATGGCAAGCTAGTAGTGGGTACCTACCCTTTAACTAATGGTACATGCCCTTCCAGTACTTCACTTCCTGCCAATTTGGATGTGGTTGAATCATTCCGTGAACGTAACGGTAAGTTTGACCATCATTGTGTTGGCTACTGGAGTGATTTCTGGAGTACTGCAACGTCAAACCCGCCCGCGTGTTCAATTAGTAAAAGCGGTAGCCTTGCTGACTCCATCACCACGACTTATCAAGATACCGGTGCTGCGATTGAGTTTGATTTTACTACGCCTGGAATCTACACGTTTAGTTACGACTTTGTCGTTGGCTCCACTTTTGTGCCTAATTACGACCATTTCGAGATTCGTCATGCAGGGACTGCGACACTCTGCCCAACCGAAGTAAAAGTGCTGGCATGCTTATCCTCCACTGTGCCTTGTCCGGACGATCAACTGGTGAGTTCGGGTGAATTAAAAGGTAGTCTGACAGTGTCGCCAACGACACCAACAGTGACTGATACGCCTGATCCGTTCACATTGGGGTCAAATCAGTCCATTGGAACTGTCACGATGCAAGGTAGTGCCGCAGCCACCTATACCTTGGGTGTGAGTGGGCTGACTAAAACGCCACTGAGTGGCGTGAAGTGCTGGAACACGACCACTAGTTCACAGAACTGTAGTTTTACCTTTACCAACACGCCTTGCGTAAACACGTTTGAGTGTATGGAGAACTCACTGACGTATAACAATCGCACGACCAATAGCTCCTTGCGCAATCCGCTTTATACTAAGGTAATCGGAGCTGATTTTGATATTGATGTGGTCGCGTTGCTGGCAAACGGCAATCAATCAGCATATAACTCAACCACAGGTTTAACTGTGCAGTTGGTGAGTGATAATGCGGGTGCATGCGGTGCTACCGTCGTTGCAACCAAGGCTCTGACTTTCGCAGCTTCTGATGGCGGCCGTAAAAAGGTTACTTTCAGTGCCAGTGATATATTAAGGCCGCACCCTAACTTACGATGCAAGGTTACTGATGCAGGCTTGGCTAAAACGGGATGTTCGTCTGATAACTTTGCGATACGTCCAACATCTTTATCCGTGACTAGTGTGAGTCCGCAACAACTGTCACCGAGCCATACATCTGCCCCTGTTCGTAGAGCTGGAACTGATGCTTTTAGTGTGACGGTTTCAACCAATGAGTTAACTTATACGGGGACGCCAAAAGTGGATAGCGGAAAGTTGGAGACCCATGCGGCAGGTGTGACCTCTGTCGGGCAAGTGAATGGTACCTTTGGTGCAGCGAATTTGGGCGTTAGTTCAGGGTCAACTTTTACTTATTCTGAGGTTGGTCATTTCAGGTTCAAAGTAGAGGGTATTTACGATGATACTTATGCGGCCGTTGATAGTGCCAATGGTGATTGCGAGAACTCTTTTGCAGATACCGATGATACTAGAACACCCAAGAAATTAGGTTGTAAGTTCGGCAATAAAACTGTAAGTAATTATATCGGCCGTTTTATTCCAGATCATTTTAAAGTGACTGCGGGTACTAGTTATACAGATGGCTGCGGAACTTTTACCTACTATGATCAAGACCCTGGCTTGATCACGCCATTCGTTCTGGAGGCTAAAAATGCGGCTGATGTTACTACTCAATATTACACTGGAAACTATGCCGTATTTGGCCTGAGCAACTGGAATAATTATTCGTTTCAGATGAAAACTGATGCGGGTACACCGATAACGAGTGGCGCGACGATAGCTGCCAGTAGTGTGAGCCCATCGGGCACCTGGGGGGCTGGCATTGCAAATGTGCAAGCAGGGCATAAAGTCACTCGCCCTGCGAGTGCTGTACCGCCAGAGATGATTAGGATTTCTGCGCAGCCAAGCGGTGTTGATGGTGGGGTCACGGTAAGTAGTGCAACCAGAGTAGATGTATTCACTCTCTCAGCCTCTAATCCTACTTATCCAGCATTTAGGTTTGGTCGCTTGGCTGTGACCTCTGCGCATGGATCAGAGTTGCTGCCGTTGTCAGTTCCCATTGAGGCACAATACTGGAATGGAACTGGGTTTAAACGAAATATCAATGATAGTTGTACAACGATCCCGCTCTCAAGTATTGTCATGACCAATTACAGAGGTAATTTGAATGCCTGTGAGACTCAACTCACTGGTGCGTCTTCTATGAACAAAGGTGTGCTCTATATGCGTTTAAGCGCGCCTGGAGTTACTGGAACGACTCCCAATACTGGGAGTGTGGACTTAGAGGTAAATCTGAGGGCGGCTGGTGGCGGCGAGATGACATGTAATAGCGCGTCTCAATCAGCCGCGACCAGTGGTTCAATTCCGTGGTTCGGTGCCACGGATCCTATTGGTCGTGCCACCTTCGGTATCTACAAAGCGCCCATTATCTACATGCGAGAAAACTTCTAGCGATAACAAAACCACCGAATCAGGTGGTTTTGTTCTTTTTATCATGGCTTTAAACCATAGGCTCAGGCACTAAAGTTGCTATTGTTAAAATGCACTATCAAGCGTTAACAAAGTGGTATTCAGGCAACGCGTGAAATATCAGTTATTTGGCGCAGTGGGTGATGGCTTCACCTGTGGGATTTTTTGTGTATACTAATCTCCGATAAAGCTTGAAGTTGTGGTTGTTATACATTGATTTTAAATAAAAAAATATTTAGAAAGTCAGACTTGCCTCTATGGAATGGTTTAAACGACAAAAGAACAAGCAGCAAGTGGGTATCAGTTACACCGATATGCATGTCAGCACTGTCGCCTTGACGCCGCCATCCGAAGGGGCCAAGCCGGTGGTGTCATTTGCCGCGGTTGAGCAGGTACCACTGCATGCGACGTCCACATTGCGTCACTTTGTGACCAAAAATGACCTCAAGACCTTGCCGTGCAACCTGGTGCTTAATGTTGACCAATACAATATTGTGCAGATTGATAAACCGAATATGCCGGACAACGAAGTGAAACCTGCGTTGCGCTGGAAATTGAAAGGTTTGCTGGACTATTCGGTCGAGCAAGCGGTCGTCGATGGTATTGATGTGCCGGTAGACCCTTCTTACGCAAATCGCCAGCCATTGATGTTGGCAATTTGTGCTAAAAAAGCCATCGTTTCTGCGGTGGGTAATCAACTATCCGAGGCGGGCTTTAACGTGAAGTCAGTCGATGTGCATGCGCTGGTGCAACGCAATATTGCCCATTTGCTCGAACACGAAGACCGTGCGCTGGTGACGCTCAGCATTTTGCCACGCGGATGTTTGCTGACGTTTACGGCCAAAGGCGAGTTGTATCATGCGCGCCTGATTGAGCTCGATCGTGATTTTCTGAATGACCGCGGCGAGCTGTTCAAGAGTAACTTTGACAAACTGGTGCTGGAATTACAGCGTTCGCTGGACAGTTTCGACCGTCAGTTCCCTTACCTGAGCCTGAATCGCCTGGTGGTCGCCCCCGTGGCGAATCGCGACTACCTGGTCAGCGGCTTGAGTTCCAGTCTTTATGTGCCGGTGAATGTCTTTAATCTGGAAGATATTGTCGAGTTGCCTGCCGACCAGGACTTCTCCAGCCTGGAAAAACAAGCCATGCTGTTACCCGCTTTAGGCGCTGCCTTGCGTCAGGAGACGGCGGCATGAGTCAGCAGATTAACCTGTTTGAAGGTGGGCTGGTTAAATCCAAAGACTGGTTCAATTTACCTTTTGTCTTCGTCATTTATGTGCTGGCAGCTGGCGTGATGTTTTACCTGTCTACTGGCCTTGAAGCAGAAAATGCTGCCTTGCAAACGCAGCGCAATCAAGCCGTGACGCAATATGAAACCATGCAGAAGAAGGTGGATCAGTTTGCGCAGCGCGTGACGCCAATTGATAACAGCAAACTTGAAGTCGAGTTAAAAACCCTCAAAGGCCGCTTTGATATGCAGTCGCAGATTCTGGCGATTTTCCAGCAATCCATCTCTGATGCATCAAATCACCTGGTTGATTACATGCGTGCCTTTACCGCACAGCAACAAGCAGGGTTATGGTTGACTGGCTTCAGGATTGAGCCTGGTACTCAGCATATTTCACTGACCGGGCAGGCATTGCAGTCTGAAGCTATTCCGCAGTATCTGGATTTGCTGTCTGCACAACGCATTTTTGAAGGCACGCAATTCTCCGGCATCCAGTTCAAGCAAGTGGAGTTACAGCGGCCGCAATCGCCAGCAACGGCGCCTGCTGTTGCCGCACCGCCCCCTGCTGCGGTGCCTGAATCAATGCCTGCTGGTAAAGGCGCACCTGATGCGGCTAGTAATGCCGCCCCGGCATCGGTAGCGCCGCCAGCAACCGCGAGCCAAGCCGCGCATGAGGAAGAAGCTAAGCTGCAGGTATATGCCTTCGAAGTAAAAGGACGCGATTTGCAAAGCCAGGCAAAACGCGAGAACAGCGTGAGTTGGGATGACTTTGTGCGTCAAACCACCCAAGCTCAGCCGACGCCAGGGAAATGACCGATGCGATTTGAGCAATTTCAGACAGTGAGTAACAAATGGCTGGCGCTTTCCCAACGGGAGCGCTGGATGATTTTTGGCGCCGGCTTGTTTGCCGTGGTGGGCCTGATGGATACGTTTTTGCTGGAGCCACAGCGTGTGCAACTGGCGAGTACGCAGCAGGAAGTGATTAAGATCCAGAACGATACAACGACCTTGACTGAGCAAATGACGACGATAGCCACGCAGGCTGCGCCGCCACCAGCCACGAATGCCTTGCAACATGATATTAATGAGGCCACGCAGCACATTAACAGTCAGTCTGCTGATCTGGTCAAGGTGTCTTCTTATATGGTGCCGCCACAAGACATGGTGGCATTGCTGAAAAAATTATTGCAACAGCATGCCGATGTGCAAGTGGTGGAAATGCAGTCACTGCCTGTGGTCGACTTTATCGAGAAGCAGAGAAAACAATTACAGACACAAGCCGACACTGCGTCAGGTGGTGCGGCACCAGCCAATGCTGAAGAAGTGTGGAAGAATGTGCCGCATGTGTATCAGCATGCCGTGAAAGTGCGCCTGAAAGGTAAGTATTTTGCATTGATGGCTTATGCACAATCTTTAAAAGCCATTGGGCAAAAGCTGGCCTGGGAAAGTGCTGAGCTCAAGGCTGAGTATCCAGACAGCGAATTGACGGTTCAGGTGTATACCCTGAGTGGTGAAAATGCATGGTTGGGGATTTAGCATGCGCTTGTTGATGACAATAGTTTTAATGATGAGTCTGGTGCAGGCAAGTGTTGCTGCCGCTGATGGCATGGTTGATCCAACCAAACCACCAGCTTCAGTCATGGCGTATTTGCCGAATACACAGGCGCAGATAGAGCGACCATGGGAGCTCACTGCCTTGCAAGACAACGGTAAAAATGGTTTTGCTGTGGTGAATGGCCAGATGGTACAAGTGGGTAATAGTTACGAGGGCTTTAAATTGTCGTCGGTAAAAAATCAGCAAGCTGTGTTTATCAGCAAGCTGGGCGAGAAGAAAGTACTCAGGATGGGCTTGTCCAGTTTTATGGAACCAGTGCAGCCACCGGCAGGCATCAAGAAAACGGCCAAAAAGATTAAAAGAACAAAGATTGAGAAATAAAGTGACAAACACTTGCAGGTCCCGCTTAACGGGATAAGCAAGGGAACATCAATAGAGAGACTGCTATGAAAACATTTGTGAATACCTTGGGTTTGATGATGATAGGTGCCGGGTTGGCTGGATGTACCAGCAATCCGTTTGCGCCTCCAAATACATCAATTAACCCTAAAATTCAGAACGAATTGGCGACATCAGCGGCCAAGGCTCAAGCGCAGGTGACGCCACCGCCGAAAGAGGTCACAGATGAATTATTCGAACCTCTCAAGATTGAGCCGCCCAAGGCATTAGCCAAACGCGTTGAACCCAGGTTTGACCTGGTAGTGAACAAAGCACCTGCCGCTCAGGTATTGATGGGCATTGTGTCTGGCAGCCCTTACAGCATTGCATTGAGCCCGGAGCTTAAAGGCGAGATTTCAATCAACTTGCGCGACGTGACTTTATTTGAAGCACTCAATGCCTTGCGTGATTTGTATGGCTATGAATACAAAATGAGTGGCAAGCAGATTTTTGTCGAGCCGCAAACCTTGCAGACTCGTGTGTTCCAGGTGAATTACATTACGGGTGCGCGTAGAGGCACTTCCGCAACGCGCGTGACCTCTGGTACTGCCAGTGGCTCTGGTGCCGGTGGCGCGGCAGGCGTAGCTGGTCAGGCGGCAGCCATGACCGGATCAGGGACAGGTAGCGGTACGGGTACTGGCACCGCAGCAGGCAGTGGGACTTCTGGCGCGTCTAATCTGCAAGTGTATGCCTCCGATGTGAGTATGCGTACCAATAATGACTTCTGGGACGAAGTTGCCGGTTCCCTGAGCAGCCTGATTGGTGAAGAAAACGGCCGTAAAGTCGTGATTAATGCGCAGTCTGGCCTGATCATGGTGAAAGCTATGCCTAAAGAAATCCGCCAGGTTGAGAAGTTTTTGAGCCTGATGCAGGTGACCGTAGACCGCCAGGTGATTCTGGAAGCCAAAATCATCAAGGTGCAGTTAAACAGAAACTCGCAACAAGGGATTAACTGGGCAGCCGCCAGACATACCCGTGGCCGCGATGTGACCTTTGGTAACATCAATGGCAATGCCTCATTGAGTGAAACTGGCGATTTAACCAATGGCACCGTGACGACGACTGAGCCTGGTGCATTAAGTAATAACGCTGTCACTTCCCTTGGTGGCTCAATGTTCGCGCTGGCGGTGCAGGGCAAAGGCTTTTCGGCTTTACTGAACTTCCTCGAAACACAAGGGAATGTAGAAGTGCTTTCCAGTCCGCGTATTGCGACCATTAATAACCAGAAAGCCGTGCTCAAGGTGGGTAATGACGCTTTTTATGTCACTAACGTGAAAACCAATGTGACAACAACAACAGGTGGCGCGATTGTGACACCAGATATTCAGCTGCAACCATACTTCTCTGGTATTTCACTGGACGTGACACCGCAGATTGATAGGGATGACAATATTATTCTGCACGTGCATCCATTTATCAGTGATGTGACACAAGTGAACCGTACTGTGACCTTGTCCAGTGCCAACGGCGGCACTTATACCATCCCAACGGCGTCGTCTAACATTAACGAAACAGACAGCATTGTGCGTACCAGAGATGGCAGCGTGATTGCCATTGGTGGCCTGATGTCTGAAACTGTCGACAATACCCGTACCAAAGTGCCTGGCCTGGGGGATGTGAAGTTCCTGGGTAACTTATTCCGTCAGAAAGATCTCGCCAGCACCAAAACTGAACTGGTTATTTTGCTGAAATCGACCGTGGTGCGTAGTGGCGAAAGCTGGGCGCAAGATATGCTTGATAGTCAGGACCGGGTTGATAAACTGAAGAGTGATATCAGTTTTTAGGAGCGGGCATGTACCTGCAGCATTTTGGGTTGAAGGAATATCCGTTTACCATCACCCCGGATACCAGTTTTTATTATGCAACGCGTAGCCTGCAAGAGGCGCTGAATACGCTATTGATTGCGATTCAGTCCGGCGAAGGCTTTGTCAAAATTACCGGCGAAGTGGGCACCGGTAAAACCTTGTTGTGCCGCCGCCTGCTCAAGGCGTTGGCGCCCAGTTGCAAGGTGGCATTTATCCCCAACCCTTACCTTGATCCACATGCCTTGCTGATGACGCTGGCGACTGAGTTTGGCGTGGCGTTCAAGCCTGATTTTACCCATCATGACATGATTGATGCGCTTAACCGCAAGCTACTCACATTTGCTGATGAAGGCCGCCACGTGGTGGTGTGCCTGGACGAAGTACAAGCCATGCCGCTGGAAACACTGGAAGCTTTGCGCCTGCTGAGCAACCTCGAAACCGAGAAGCGCAAATTGATACAAGTAGTGATTTTTGGCCAGCCGGAGTTGGAAGAGCGCATTAATCATCCCTCCATTCGCCAGTTACGTCAGCGTATTGGCTTCGAGTATCACCTCAAAGGCCTGCAGTGGTCAGAATTGGGGTTTTACCTGAATCATCGTATGCATATTGCTGGGTATCAGGGAGGCATGGTGTTTACGCCTGCCAGCCTGCGTTTGCTCTACCGCTATGCCAATGGTATTCCCAGGCTGCTGAATATTCTGGCGCATAAATCTTTGCTATCAGCATTTGGGCGTGGTCAGCAAGGCGTCTCTGCAGAGGATGTCAGGGCTGCCATTATGGATACCCAGGCAAGCGTCAAGGCGCAGCATCGCTGGTTAGGGCATGGCTTTAAGTGGTGGGTGACATTGCATACGGCCATGGCAGGTCTGGGTCGTTAGTTAACTATTGGGGAAGCACTTGAGCTTAATTAATCAGGTATTGCAAAATGTTGAGGCCCGTCAAGGCGGGGCAACGCTTGATGCCAGCGCTGGCAATGCCTGGGCTGGGCAGGTCAAGCCAGTGTTATCCCATTCAGGATCAGTTGCCACGGCCTGGATCGGTAAACTGGTATGGGGGCTGTTGCTCTTGGCGTTGGTCGGCGCATTGCTGGTCAATTGGCCAATGCTGGTGGCGCGCTTTTATCCAAAGCCTGTGGCTGTACAGCCAGTGCCGTCAACGGTAGCAATCCCTGTGGTGCCGGCCGCCGGGGCAGAGATCAGCACGGCGGAAGCGGCCACGCCTGCCACTGCCGACAGTCCAGCCTGGTCGCATCCGCAGTTCACCAAAGCATTATTTAGCGCGTGGCAAGCGCCAGTGAAAGACATTGCACAGCCATCCCTTAAGCCGGCGGTGACTAAACCGGTCAGCGCTAAAACCATACCGCCGCAAGTGGAGGGTGAGTTTACGATTAACCCCGCTGAAGGTACGGCAGCCAACCCTGTAGTGACTGCCATTGAGCCAGGCAATGCCGTCAAACTCGCTAAAAATAGTGAGGAAGAGTCAGGTCCTCGCGGTGTGGTGAACAAGCAGATACGTCCCGAGCAAGAAGTGAACTTGCTGATTCAACGCGCTGTAGACCAAGAGCAAAAAGGGCGTTTGAATGAAGCACTGGTCATCTTGCGCCAGGCGTTAACGACTTATCCGCAGTCAGAGGATGCGCGACAGTTGCTGGCAACTTATTTGTTCGAGTCCAAGCAGGAGCCGGAAGCGGTGGCTGTACTGCAAGCCGGAATCAAGCAGTTTCCCGGGCAAATTGGCTTATCCAAGTCACTGGCCAAATGGCAGCTGTCGCACGCCCAGCCTGAAGCCGTATTGCAAGCGCTGAAGCCGGTTGCCAACCTGTTGATACAGGATGCAGAGTCGCAATGGATGCTGGCCATGGCCTATCAGCAGACCGGGCAACATGCCGCCGCTTTACCGCACTTTGATCGCGCCAACGTGTTGCGGCCCGGGCATGCACAGTGGATTGTGGCTTATGCTATTTCTTTGCAAGCGGCGGGTCAGCCTGCACAGGCCTTGCAGCAGTTGCAACAAGCTTATAACTTGCCGTTAAGTGATCGTTTGTCAGAGTTTGTCGGGCAACGTATCCGCCAGTTGGGTGGCGTTGCAGTCGTGCGTAGCGAGTAATATCAGTCACGCTTCGTTTTTCAAGGTGCGGGCCAGCACCAGCGCCGTCACCTGCGTTGCCCCAGCCTGCTTTAATACTTTGGCCACCGCGTGCATGCTGGCACCCGTGGTCATCACATCATCCACAATCATCACATGCTGACCTTGCCAAGAGCGGTGCGTGGCAAATGCGCCGCGCAAATTGCGTGTTCTGGTTTTCATATCCATGCCTGCTTGTGTCGGCGTATCAATCACACGTACACAGCCTTCAAGATCTAAAACGATGCCACAGTGATGATGCACCTGTTTGGCTAATTCCAGCGCATGATTAAATCCGCGCTGTTTAACGCGGTTGATGTGCATGGGCATGGCCATCACCACCTGTGGTTGTGCGGTCTCTGCGAAAATCGACACTTGTGTGAGCAGGCTGTTTGCCAGCACATTGCCCAAAGACAATTGTTGATGGTATTTGAATTGATGCAGCAGGCGATTCAACGGGTAGGCGTACCGGAATGGCGTCAGCGTATGATCAAAGGCTGGCGCATGCTGCAGGCAGATGCCGCACAGTGCGCCTGATGAGGTGGGGAGTGCGCATTGCGGACAGCGTGGCGAGGTATACCAGGGCAGCAAGTCAAAGCAGTGACTGCAAAGTGCTGACTTGCGAGCGCGATCTGCGGTGGCTGGTGCATCACACAGTACACAGGGCAAGCTTGAACCAAGCCATTGCTGTAGTTGCTGGTAAAGTTGGATGTGATTAAATTTTAATCTATTGTAAAATTTTTTCACGTCATATTTTAAACAACATATAATTCGCCCGGATTATTCATACAATTTTATTGCGTGGTATTTATGGAACAACAAACCTCTGCTGCCGCTTGTGGCAGCGAAATACAAACCTCTATCATCAACCTGGATGGCTTGAAACCTTCGGCTGCGTGCCACCCGACGGTTGAGCGCTGGCGCGTAGAAGACATCATGGCACTGTTTGAACTGCCATTCAATGACTTGCTGCACAGAGCCCAGACGGTACACAGAGAACACTTTGACCCGAATGCGGTGCAAGTGAGTACTTTGCTATCGATTAAAACCGGTGGTTGCTCTGAGGATTGCGGCTATTGCCCGCAAGCCGCGCGTTACCATACCGAGGTGGAAAATGAGCCATTGATGAAGCTGGACGACGTGCTGGCTGCCGCCAAAGCCGCTAAAGACAGTGGTGCCAGCCGCTTCTGCATGGGTGCTGCCTGGCGTGGCCCCAAACAGCGTGACCTGGATCCGGTGTTAAAAATGATTTCTGAAGTGAAAGCCATGGGCCTGCAAACCTGCGCCACCCTGGGCATGCTTAAAGACGGCCAGGCCGAGCAGTTAAAAGAGGCCGGGCTGGACTACTACAACCACAACCTGGATACTGCGCCAGAGTTTTATGGTGATGTGATTACCACCCGAACTTACCAGGACCGCCTGGATACGCTGGATCGCGTGCGCAGCATGAATATCAATGTCTGTAGTGGCGGCATCATCGGCATGGGCGAAAGCCGCGCGCAACGTGCAGGCCTGGTCGCACAATTAGCCAATATGGAACAGCCACCAGAAAGCGTGCCAATTAACTTGCTGACCCAAGTCGAAGGCACACCGTTGCATGGTACAGATCCATTGGATCCGCTGGAGTTTGTACGTACCATCGCGATTGCGCGTATCACCATGCCCACCAGTTTTGTGCGCTTGTCAGCAGGCCGCCAGAGCATGGGTGAAGCCGTACAGACTTTGTGCTTCCACGCGGGTGCCAACAGCATTTTCTACGGTGAAAAATTGCTCACGACAGGTAACCCGGAAGTGGAGTCGGATAACGCTTTATTCAGCAAACTTGGCCTGAAGAAGATCTAATGAGCGATTTGCTGGAGTCTTTACGCGCGGATCTGGATAAGCGGCAAACACTGGGCCTGATGCGTCAGCGCCGTTTGCTGGATTCGCCGCAGGCCGAGCATATTACCGCCAATGGCCAGCCATTTCTGTCGTTTTGCAGCAATGACTACCTTGGTCTGGCCAATGATGCTGCGCTGGTGACTGCGCTGCAAGACGCCGCGGCAGAGGCGGGTGTGGGCAGCGGGGCTTCCAACCTGATTACCGGCCATCACCGTTATCATGACCAGTTGGAGCAGGCACTGGCGGCGTTTGTCGGCCAACCGGCCGCTTTGCTGTTCTCGACTGGCTATATGGCCAATATCGGTGTTGTCAGTGCCTTGATGGGCCGTGAAGATGCGGTGTTTTCCGATAAGCTTAACCATGCTTGCCTCAATGACGGCGCGTTTTTATCACGTGCCACGCATCACCGCTTTCCGCACAACGATGTGGCTGCGCTGGAAAAACTACTGCAAGCCAGCACAGCACGCCACAAGCTGGTGACCGCCGATGCGGTGTTCAGCATGGATGGCGATATTGCGCCACTGGCTGCTTACCTGGCACTCTGTGAGCGCTACGATGCCTATCTCTACGTAGATGATGCGCATGGTTTTGGTGTGCTGGGCCCACAAGGCCGCGGTTCGCTCAAACATTTAGGGTTGCAGTCACCACGATTAATCATGATGGGCACACTGGGCAAGGCCGCTGGCGTCGCTGGTGCGTTTGTCGCCGGTGAAAAAATTGTCATCGATTACCTGATCCAGTATGCGAATAGCTATATCTATACCACCCCGGCACCGCCGCCGCTGTCAGCCGCATTGCTGGCTTCGGTCAAGGAAATCGAACACGGGGATGCGCGCAGAAAGCAATTGTTTGACATGATTGCCTTGCTCAAAAGTGAGCTGTCACTTTCACGCTGGCACCTGCTGCCGTCGGAGACGGCGATTCAGCCACTGGTGGTGGGTGATACCCACGAGGCGCTGGCACTGAGTCAATATTTACAGGCGCGCGGTATTCTGGTGCCTGCCATTCGTCCGCCAACCGTGCCTGCGCATACCTCGCGTTTACGCATTTCATTGTCGGCTGCGCATAGTGAGGCGAATGTGCGGGCACTGATTGCTGCATTGCATGCCGCAGAGCGTGAGATTCCGGCCGGGACGCAGCCATGAGTTGTTTTATCGAAATCATGGGCCAGGGCAAGCCATTGGTTTTGTTACATGGCTGGGGTATGAATAGTGCGGTCTGGGAGCGCGTGGTCAAGCGCCTGTCTGCCAACTACCGTTTGTTCCTGGTTGACCTGCCCGGCATGGGCCAAAGCCGCCCCGTTTATCCTTACCATTTGCACAGCCTGGCTGAAGCGGTGGCCGAAGAGATTCCGGGCGTGTCTACCATCCTGGGCTGGTCACTGGGCGGCCTGGTGGCCCAGCAGATTGCACTTAACCAGCCGGACCGTGTTGAAAAACTCATCCTGGTGGGCACGAATCCTTGTTTTGTCAGCAAGCCTGATTGGCCAAACGGCATTGCGGCCAGACATTTTGAACAGTTCAATGAGCGCTTCGAGCAGGATTTTAATGCCACCTTGCTGAACTTCCTGACCTTGCAATGCATGCATGCCAAAGACGCGCGTAGCACTGTGCGCCAATTACGCACAGCTTTTGCGGCCAAACCCACGCCGACGCAAGACAACCTGAACCAGGCGCTGGATATTTTGTTGCAAACGGATTTGCGTGAAGAAGTTGGCCGTTTGTTCCAGCCGACCTTACTGATCCATGGTGACCGTGATACTTTGGCGCCTCTCTCAGCGGCCCACTGGCTGGCCATGCATATGCAGCGCGCCCAGTTACGCGTGATTGCCGGCGCCGCGCATGCACCGTTCCTGTCGCATGCGGATGCTTTCTGCGAGTCTGTAGAAGCATTTATGGCTGACGACCTGACATCACCACAAATGAGTAGCTAAATGCAGGACGTTTACCAGATCGACAAGTCGCGCATGCGGCAGTCGTTTCACCGTGCCGCCAAACAGTATGATGCGGCTGCTATTTTGCAGCGCCAGGTGCGTGAAGAAATGCTGAGCCGCCTGGACGTGGTCAAACTCGAGCCTGAAGTCATCCTGGATGCCGGGTGTGGTACCGGCCATGGCTTGCAGGCCTTGCTCGGGCAGTTTAAAAAAGCACAGGGCATTGCGCTGGATATTGCCGAAGGCATGCTGGCGCGTAGCCGCACATTATTTCCCTGGTATCAATTCTGGCGGGCCAAGCCACGTTTCGTCTGTGCCGATATTGAATCGCTGCCCTTGGCTAACGCCAGTGTGGATATGGTGTGGTCCAACCTGGCGGTGCAATGGTGTAATGATCTGGATGCAGCGTTGCAAGAGTGGCGCAGAGTATTGCGCCCGAACGGTCTGCTGATGTTCGCCACGCTGGGGCCGGATACGCTTAAAGAGTTACGTGCCGCCTCAGGCGCTGACCATACCCACGTCAGCCGGTTTATTGATATGCATGATATCGGCGACGCGCTCACACGCGCTGGCTTTAGCGCACCGGTGCTGGATGTGATGCATTACACCTTGACCTACGATACGGTGGAATCCTTGATGCGTGACCTCAAGGCCATCGGTGCCCATAATGCCACGGCAGGGCGTGCCAAAGGTTTGAGCGGAAAAGGATTTTTACAGCAATTGCGGCAAGGCTATGAAGCGTTCCGCCGCGACGGTAAATTGCCTGCCACTTATGAAGTGGTATTTGTCCATGCCTGGACTGGCAGCCAGCCTTACACGGAGCCGGGCACCAGCACGGTACAGTTTATGCCGCGTAAAGCAGCGCATCCGGATTAAGCATGCGCAATTTGCCACGCCATTTTTTTGTCACCGGCACCGATACCAGTGTAGGTAAAACGACAGTCACCGTGTGCTTGATGCAGCAACTGGTGGCGCAAGGCCTGACCGTGATCGGCATGAAACCGGTGGCTTCCGGTTGCGAGTGGCGAGATGGCCGCTGGCAAAATGACGATGTATTGCAATTAACGGCGGCCTCCAATGTCAGCGCGCCGCCTGAGTTGATTAATCCCTATTGTTTCGAGCCAGCCATTGCCCCACATATCGCCGCCGCCCAGGCGGGGGTTGAGATCGATTTTAACGTCATTCAAACGGCCTATACACAACTGGCCACTATGGCAGATGTGGTGATTGTTGAAGGCGCGGGTGGTTTATTGGTGCCGCTTAATGCCAGCCAAACCATTGCCGATTTAATTCAGGCATTGAATCTACCAGCATTGCTGGTAGTGGGCATGCGGCTGGGCTGTATTAACCATGCCTTACTCACGGCGCAAGTGCTCAAACAACGAAATATTGATTTCTGTGGCTGGGTAGCGAACAGCATAGACCCGCAGATGTCACGACCACAGCAGAACTTGCAAACCCTGATAGAGGGGTTGCAACAACCGCCTTTGTTAGAAGTCCCTTTTCAGGAGTCACTTCACTAAATGGATCAGTCATTGCTCACCCGTATTGAGTTACGCGCACCAGTCCCGCCGATGACGCGATGGCTGATTATGTTGAATGTGCTGGTGTTCGTCGTTATGCTGTTTGGCGGCGCTGGCTTCTGGCATTCTCCGAATACCGTACAACTGACCTGGGGCGCCAACTTTGCCCCTGCCACGGCGGATGGTCAATGGTGGCGCTTGGCCAGTGCCATGTTTTTGCACTTTGGCGCCTTGCATCTGGGCATGAATATGCTGGCCTTGTGGGATGGCGGCAAACTGGTCGAGCGCATGTTTGGTGCCGTCCGTTTTGTGGTGATTTACCTGGTCAGTGGCGTCGGTGGCAACCTGCTGTCGCTGGTCATCCAAGGCAATGATGCTGTATCGGGTGGCGCTTCCGGGGCTATTTTCGGGATTTATGGCGCGCTGCTGGCGTATGTCTGGTTTGGCAGAAAGCAAATGCAGGCACAGGAATTCCGTTGGTTGTTCTGGGGTGCGTTACTGTTTTCTGCCCTGACCATTGCCATGGGCTACATCATTCCAGGCATTGATAATTCGGCGCATATTGGTGGCTTTGTCACTGGCATGGTGATGGCAACGCTTTTGCTACCGGTCACCATCGTTCCCAGTAAACAATTAACACTGACGCAATGGTTGGCGGCCGTATCATGGGTGGTAGCGCTGTTTGTCTTGGTGACCCATTTGCCTACGCCCAAATATCGCTGGCAACAAGAAGTCGCGATACAAAAGCAGGTGCAAAAGCTCAATCAGGTGGACCAGAAAGCGCAGCAGAAATGGCGGCAGATCATACTGGAAGGCCGTGAGGGTAGTGTCAGCTTTGATGACATGGCGGCGCAGATTGACGCACAGGTCGCCACGCCTTATGAAGAAAGCTTTGAAAAGCTATCAGCGTTACCGGAAGATCCTAATTTGCCGTCTGCGGCGTTGTTAGAGCAGGCTAAAGCCTATGCCTTGCAACGCAGTGAAGCCAGCAAAGCGGCCGCAGACAAGTTACGCAATGTGCCGTTTATGCCGGGTAAGTCTGCGACGCCCTAAGCGCGTGAGCCGCCAGACGGTGTGGCTGCAATCAGCCTGGCTTCAGGGTAGCTGACTTGTGTGGCCGCCATTTGCTGCACGAAGGCTTTGGCATTGGCTGCCCAGGGCTGTGTCGTCAGGTTTTCCAGCATCTCTCGCAGGGCGTGGTTCATGCTGTCTTGGCTGAATGGTGAAGCTAATACCTTGCCCGCCTGTGCTGCCTTGATATAGCTGGCATAACCACAGACTTCGGTCACCAGTAATGGCAGGCCTGCCGTCATCGCTTCAATCAACACGATCCCGGCCAGCTCAGAGCGCGCAGCATGGATCAGCAAGTCACAACCCAGCATCAGGGCTGGAATATCTGGCCGGCCGCCTGCTTCTATGCAGCGTTCGGCCACACCGCGTTGCGCAGTGTAAGCTTGCATATTGCTGCTGGACTCAAATTCACCGACGGCCAATAACCAGCAGCGTTGTTTCAGCGCATCTGGCAGGCTACTCAAGGCATCAATCGCGCGGTCTACCCCTTTGCGTACAAACGCCGACCCGACTGTCAGCAACACAATCGCATCGTCAGGCAGGTTAAACGTGTTGCGTACATAGGTGCGGTGATCCTGGCCCGCCAGGCTGCTGAAACGCTGCAGTGGAATATTGGGTGGGATCAGGTGAAAACGCGCATTATCGGTGCCATACCAGCGCTGGAACATAGCCTGGTCATGCTGGTTAAGTAACAAAATATGGGTAGAAGCCTGTTTGCCAAACACGGCATTTTCCATGGCCGAGAAAAACCGATAGCGGCCAGACAGTTTTTTGTACCAGGGCTCGTGGTACATGCGCTCGGCATAGCAGGGGTCGGCGGCAAAATAGACATCCAGGCCGGGCATGCGGTTAAAGCCCACTACACGGTCAAAACCGTGTTGTTGCACGGCGTGTTGCATTTGCCTGATTAACGACTGGTGTCTATGGTGGTTCAGCCAGCCCTTGGCTTTTAATAAGTGGACGGTGATATCTGACGGCAAATCGCCACGCCATTCGCCGGTGAAGATTGTGACTTCATGGCCGAGGGCGACGCAGTCTCTGGCAATGCGCAACATATCGCGCTGCACACCGCCGTAAGGAAAGTATTTGAATATAAGAAACGCAAACTTCATGCGATGGCATTGTATGCGAAAATAGCGGCCATGAAACGCATCCTGATTGTCAAAACCACCTCTATGGGCGACGTGATCCACGCCCTGCCTGTTGTTGAGGATATACTGCAACACTTTCCTGATGCGCATATTGACTGGCTGGTAGAGGCCAGCTTTGCCGATATTCCGCGCCTGCATCCACGTGTAGCGCAAGTGTTTACCGTCGCCGTGCGTCGCTGGCGCAAACAGTGGTGGCGTCGCCAGACCTGGCGTGAAATTGCAGCGGTGAAACAGGCCGTCGCTGCTCAGCCTTATGATCTGGTGCTGGATTTACAGGGGCTGGTGAAAAGCGCCGTGATGGCGACTTGGGCCCGTGGGCCGCGCCATGGTTACGACAAACACTCCATTCGTGAGCCCTTGGCCAGCCGGTTTTACCAGTATCGGTATGCCATTAGCTATCGCCAGCATGCTGTCGTGCGTATGCGCACGCTGGCAGCGCGGGCGCTCGGCTATGCCGTGCCGCAAAACAAACCTGCATATGGGCTGGCAGGCTTGGGTCAGCACGCGCCAGCCGAGGCTTTTCTGGCGCTGCATGCGACTAGCCGTGATAGCAAGTTATGGCCTGAAGAGCACTGGGTGGCTTTGGGACAGCACTATGCCAGGCAAGGTTTGCATATGTGGTTGCCTTGGGCCAGTGATAGCGAAAAAGCGCGTGCTGAAAGAGTTGCGGCGCTGGTCTCGCAAGCCCAAGTACCACAAGCGCTGGTGCTGCCTAAGCTCAGTCTGCAACAACTCGCCAGCCAGATGCCGCAAGTGCGCTTCGCTGTGGGGGTGGATACCGGTTTATCACACCTGGCAGCCGCGCTGGATATCCCCATCGTTGCTATCTATACCGATACCGAGCCTGCGTTTACCGGCGTGGCGGGCGGGCGTGTGGCAACTGCAGTCAATTTGGGTGGCAAAGGGCAAGTGCCTGCTGTGGCAACGGTGATTGCTGAAGTCTCGGCCATGGTGCGCTAGATCCTGGTCACATTTAAAAAATCACACACAAATTCACGCTTTACCCTTGAAATCAGTAGGGGCATCCCCAACCTTGGAAAGATATTGAGAGAAAAATGTTTCTATTGACATCTCTCACAGTGAATAGTGTTGAATAAGAAGGGGAGCCCCATGCAAGAACCAAATACACCTTCCGAGGTGCCCGCAAACGAATCCGCCGTGCATGAAGAGGTGCAAGCCAGCGTGGCTGATGCACACGAAGCACGCATTGTGGCCCTGGAAGCCGCGTTGGAAGAAGCCAAAGCGCAAGTGCTGTATGTCAAAGCCGAAGGTGAAAATATTCGTCGCCGTGCGGCGGATGATATTGATAAGGCACGCAAGTTTGCGCTGGAAAAATTCAGTGGTGAACTGCTGGCAGTGAAAGATAGCCTGGATGCAGCCTTGGCGGTTGAAAGCGAAGAAGTGGCCAGTTATAAAAACGGCGTCGAGCTGACAGCCAAGCAACTGCTCAGCGTGTTCGAGAAATTCAATATTGCTGAAATTAACCCGCTGGGCGAAAAGTTTGACCCGAACAAGCATCAGGCCATCAGCATGGTGCCTGCCGAAGGCGAGCCGAATACCGTGTTGAGCGTATTGCAAAAAGGCTACAGCTTGAATGAGCGTGTATTGCGTCCAGCCTTGGTCACGGTGATTCAGGCCAAGTAAAACTAAAAACCATTTAAAGAACAGGGGCTTGAAATCTTTCACAGCATCCCAATGTTCACTGCATCAGCAGATTAAAGATTAACGAATTTAAGGAACATATAATATGGCAAAAATTATCGGTATCGACTTGGGGACAACCAACTCCTGCGTCGCCGTGATGGAAGGTGGCAAGCCACGCGTGATTGAGAATGCGGAAGGTGCACGTACAACGCCTTCTATTATTGCTTATCAGGAAGATGGCGAGATTCTGGTCGGCGCCCCGGCAAAACGCCAGGCAGTGACCAACCCTAAAAATACCCTGTTTGCAGTCAAGCGTTTGATCGGCCGCCGTTTTGACGAAAAAGAAGTGCAAAAAGACATCGACCTGATGCCTTACACCATTGCTAAAGCTGACAACGGTGATGCATGGGTAGAAGTGCGTGGCAACAAACAGGCGCCACCGCAAATCTCTGCTGAAGTCTTGCGCAAAATGAAAAAAACCGCCGAAGATTACCTGGGCGAAGAAGTGACTGAAGCCGTGATTACCGTACCGGCTTACTTTAACGACAGTCAGCGTCAGGCGACCAAGGATGCAGGCCGTATTGCTGGCCTGGATGTGAAACGTATCATCAACGAACCAACCGCAGCGGCTTTGGCATTCGGTATGGACAAACAGGAAGGCGACCGCAAGATTGCTGTCTACGACCTGGGTGGCGGTACATTTGATATTTCGATTATCGAAATTACTGAAATCGATGGCGAACACCAGTTTGAAGTGTTGTCTACCAACGGTGACACCTTCTTGGGTGGTGAAGACTTCGATAACCGCATCATCGATTTTCTGGCCGACGAGTTCAAGAAAGAAAACGGTTTGGATCTGCGCAACGACTTGCTGGCCAAACAGCGCCTGAAAGAGGCTGCTGAAAAAGCCAAGATCGAATTGTCTGGCGCGCAGCAAACTGAAGTCAACCTGCCTTACATCACGGCAGATGCCAGCGGCCCTAAGCACTTGGTGGTGAAAATTACCCGTGCCAAACTGGAGTCCCTGGTTGAAGAGTTGATCGAGCGCACCATTGCACCGTGCAAAACCGCATTGAAAGATGCGGGCGTGTCTCCTTCTGATATTTCTGACGTGATTTTGGTGGGCGGTCAAAGCCGTATGCCAAAAGTGCAAGAAAAAGTGAAAGAGATTTTTGGCAAGGAACCACGTAAAGACGTGAACCCGGACGAAGCCGTGGCCGTCGGTGCTGCGATTCAGGGTGGCGTATTGAAAGGTGACGTTAAAGACGTGTTGTTGCTGGACGTGTCTCCATTGTCACTGGGGATTGAAACGCTGGGCAGCGTGATGACCAAGCTGATCAAGAAAAACACCACGATTCCTACCAAGGCGTCTCAAGTGTTTTCAACTGCTGAAGACAACCAGAACGCCGTGACCATTCATGTGCTGCAAGGTGAGCGCGAAATGGCGTCCGGCAATAAGAGCCTCGGTCAGTTTAACCTGAGTGACATTCCACCGTCACCACGCGGCATGCCGCAAATTGAAGTGACGTTTGACATCGATGCCAACGGTATTCTGCATGTGTCTGCCAAAGACAAAGCGACTGGCAAAGAGAACAAAATCACTATCAAGGCCAACTCTGGATTGTCCGAAGAAGAAATTCAGCGCATGGAAGAAGATGCGGCTAAATATGCCGATGAAGACAAAAAACTGCGTGAACTGGTCGATGCCCGTAACCAGGCTGACAGTGTATTGCACAGCGTGAAAAAATCGCTGGCTGAACATGGCGACAAGATTGAAGCCGATGAAAAAGCCAAGATCGAGGACGCGATTAAAGAGCTGGAAGCCGTGGCCAAGGATGGCGATGATAAAGAAGTGATCGAAGCCAAAACCAATGCCTTGATGGAAGCTTCGCAAAAACTGGGTGAGAAAGTCTACGCTGAACAACAGGCACAGGCTAACACCGAGAGTGCACAGCAAGCGGAAGGCGAAAAAACGGTTGAAGGCGATGTGGTGGATGCCGAGTTTGAAGAAGTGAAGAAAGACTAAGCTTGAAAGTGGCGGGTATGAAAATGCTCGTCCTTTTTTCAATGATGCCGGCAAACACACTACGCTGATCGCGGGTGTGTTTGTCTTTATGGCGCAAGCGCATTAAACGGAAAAACTATGGCAGCCGCAAAAAAAGATTATTACGAAGTGTTAGGTGTAAACCGTGACGCCAGCGAAGAGGAAATTAAAAAAGCCTTTAAGAAGCTGGCCATGAAGTTTCACCCTGACCGCAACCCGGATAACCCGAAAGCCGAAGAAAGCTTTAAAGAAGCCAAAGAAGCTTATGAGGTTCTGAGCGACGACCAGAAGCGTGCCGCCTATGACCAGTATGGCCACGCCGGGGTTGACCCTAGTATGGGTGGTGGTTTTGGAGGCTTTAACTCCGGCAATTTCAGTGACGCATTCGGCGATATTTTTGGTGATATTTTCGGCGGTGCGCGTAATCAGCGTTCTAACGTGTATCGTGGCGCTGACTTGCGTTACAACCTGGAAATTTCACTCGAAGATGCCGCCAAAGGCACCGAAACCAAGATTCGTATCCCGGTGCAAACCAGCTGCGAAACCTGTCATGGCTCGGGTGCGCGTCCTGGTACGTCACCTGTTACGTGTACCACGTGTAATGGTCATGGCCAGGTGCGCATGCAGCAGGGTTTCTTCTCTGTGCAGCAAACTTGCCCTAAATGTCATGGCACCGGCAAAATGGTGAAAGAGCCTTGCCCAACCTGTCATGGCGGCGGCCGTGTGAAACAAAACAAAACCTTGAACGTTAAAATCCCGGCCGGTGTCGATGAAGGCGATCGTATCCGCCTCAGTGGCGAAGGCGAGGCGGGTGTCAATGGTGGACCAACCGGTGATTTGTACGTTGTTGTGCATCTCAAAGAACATCCGATTTTCCAGCGCGAAGGCGCAAACCTGCATTGCGAAATGCCGATCAGTTTTAGCACCGCAGCGTTGGGTGGTGAAATTGAAGTGCCGACGCTGGATGGCGCAGCCAAGATGAAAATCCCGGCTGAAACGCAAACCGGTAGCGTGTTCCGTTTACGCGGCAAAGGTATCAAGCCATTGCGCTCCAGTGAGCATGGTGACCTGATGGTACATGTAGTGGTTGAAACCCCGGTGCGTCTGACAGAAAAACAGAAAGACCTGCTGCGTGAATTTGAAAGCAGCACCCAGGCTGATGCGGGCAAACACAGCCCCAAGAATAAAAGCTGGGTAGATAAAGCGCGCGACTTTTTCAGTTAATCAATTTGTCACAGGGTGGCCGATAGTCTGGCGGGTAAAACCCTGCTAAACTATCGGCCACTTCTTTTTTACCGTTTTGCGTTAAACGGTGTCTGCAAGTTGTTGTTTTTATTAAAGTTACAATTTAATAACAATTGAATTTTGCCTTTTACAATTCAGTTACAGCTTGGTCAAATTACTGCAATAACTCCTCCCTATACTGGACTCATCTTTAAACGAAACACAAAATGTTTTGTTTGATGGCTGGTTTAGTTGATCTTCAACGACTAGCATTGATTTCCTCCTGATCCAAACCCCCTTTTAACCCGCATTAGCGGGTTTCTTTTTTTCTACCTGCACATTCTCCATGCACAAGCTCGCCGCGAGCGGGGTGGTCTCTGCTGTCAACATCGTTTATGATGACATGCATCGCTTGCAACATTTTGATGTTTAACACCGTGCCGAGCAAACTTGATCATGTTGAAAATTGCTATTTTTAATCAGAAAGCAGGAGTGGGTGCGACCACCACTGCACTTAATCTAGCCGCAGCCAGTTATCGTAAAAAGCGTCAGGTCGCCTTGCTGGATATGGACCCGCAAGCCAGGCTCACCGAGATGTATAAGCACACTGGCCTCGATCTGCAGCAGCACTTGTTCAGGTTTTATCAGGATGCGACACCGCTGGATACCTTGTGCCAGCCTTTACGTAATGGCCTGCAATTGATTCCGGCCAATTCTGAATTAATGAAGGTCGATTCACAGTTTGGTCGCGGCCCGGCGACATTAGGCAGGCTGGGCCAAGGCTTGCGCGTTCTCGAAGGCGCACAACCGGCGCTGGAAGTGTTCATGGATTGTTGCCCGTGTGTGGGCGTGATTTCACTGAGCGCGGTGTTTGCCAGTGACCTGGTGCTGGTGCCGGTATCCACTGACTATCTGTCTATCAATTCTGCCGTCAAAATGGATAAGGCGCTGAATGCCTTACAACCGGTATTAAAACGCAAAGTACAGCGCCGCTATTTACTCACGCGTGCCGATAAACACAAGGCGATGGCCACTGAGGTAGAGCAGGAAATGCGCCGCCTGTTTGGCAGCGAGGTGCTGATCAGCAAGATACATGAGCATGCTGCATTGGCCGAGAGTGCGCGCATGGGGCAACACGTGTTTGAGTATGATGCCGATAGTGCTGCCGCGCAAGATTACATGGCGTTGTATTACGAGTTGCAGGATGTGATCAAACAATTGCCGCGCCCTGAGCTGCTGGCCGCTTAAGCGACTAAGAATCCCGGCGGCTACTCAGCCATTGCCGTCGCCAGAACACCAGCAACATCGCTACCGCAATCAGTAACATCATCAATATTGCCCACCAAAAGCCATCTGGGTCTTTTAACCACGGCATTTCGTTAAAGTTCATGCCAAAAATTCCCGCAATCAGGGTGGCAGGCATAAACAGCATGGCGACGACGGTCAGCGCACGCACCTCCAGATTCACGCGCTGGCTGAGGCTGGTCATGTATATATCCATCAGGCCACTTAAGGTGTCGCGAATCGCTTCCAGTGATTCTGTGAAATGCACGGTATGGTCATACAGGTCACGCAAATAAGGCACCGTTTGCGGACTAAAAAATCCGTGTTCATTACGAATCAGGCTATTCAGTACTTCACGCAATGGCCACACCGCGCGCCGCAGCTGTATCGTGACATGTTTGAGACGGTGGATATTTTGCAAGTCTTCTGGGCTGGGGCGATCCAGTAATTGGTTTTCAAGTTGCTCGGCATCCTCATTAATGGCTTCCAGCACCTGAAAGTAACGTTCCATCAGGCTATCCAGCAGGGCGTAGCATAAATAGTCAGGGCCGCTCTGGCGCAATAATGCCTGGCCCTGGCGCAAGCGTTCGCGCACCGGTTCAAAACTGCCGGAAGGTCTTTCCTGGAAAGTGAGCAGCCACTCACGTCCCAAAGCCATGCTGATTTGCTCGGAGCTGACGCTCATGCTTTCTGCATCGTAGTAAAACAGGCGTGTTTCCAGAAACAGGTAGTCCGGATAGGTGTCGAGTTTAGGCCGCTGCTCGGTATTTAAAATATCATCCAGTACCAGCGGGTGCAATTTGAACCGGCGGGCGACCGCTTGTAACAATGGAATATCAAGTACGCCATGCACATTGATCCAGGCGACATGCCCGGCGGGTGGCTGCCAATTGACGATCTCCTGCATGGTGAGCTGGGCTGACAGGATATCTTGCGCGTTGTAGCAAATTTTATGGATACAGGCAGCAGGTAAGGGCGGACCTGCAGGATTCTCGATGAGTGCCGGGTTATCGGCGCCCAGCAGTCTGTGCTTGCGGTGCGTATGTTTACGTTTTGCCATTGTCATCCCAGGTAAAATTGCCGTTCCAGCATAAGCGTTCACCGGCTGGAAATCAACCCGCGAACAGGTGGCTGGCCAGTCTATGCTAAAATAAAGAAAATTATTCAGTGGGAAAATCGCATGTCTGGCAATACCATCGGCACCTTGTTTACCTTGACCTCGTTTGGCGAGTCACATGGCCCTGGCATTGGCGGCATTGTCGATGGTTGCCCACCTGGGCTGGAGCTGAGTGCGGCAGATTTGCAAGTGGACCTGGACCGCCGCAAACCGGGGACGTCGCGCCATGTGACCCAGCGCGCCGAAGCTGACGAAGTGGAAATTTTGTCTGGTGTGTTTGAAGGTAAAACGACTGGCACACCAATTGGCTTGTTGATCCGCAATACTGACCAGCGTTCGCAAGATTACAGCAAAATCATGGATACCTTCCGTCCCGGCCATGCGGATTATACCTACACGCAAAAATACGGCATCCGCGATTACCGTGGTGGTGGCCGCTCCAGTGCGCGTGAAACTGCTGTGCGCGTGGCGGCTGGTGCGATTGCCAAAAAATGGCTCAAGCAACAATACGGGGTAGAGATTCGTGGCTACTTAAGCCAGATTGGCGAAATCAAGATTCCGTTTGTGAGCTGGGATGCACTGGCGCAAGAAGGCAATGCCTTCTTTTCACCCAATGTCGAGATATTGCCGCAACTGGAAGCCTATATGGACCAGGTCCGCAGTGAGCGCGATTCAGTGGGTGCACAGATTACCGTGGTGGCCGAGAAAGTGCCGGTCGGCTTGGGCGAGCCTGTATTTGACCGTCTGGATGCTGATATTGCACACGCCATGATGGGCATTAACGCTGTGAAAGGTGTAGAAATCGGTGCTGGTTTTGCTTCAGTTGCCCAGCGTGGTAGCGTGCACAGCGATGAACTGACACCGCAAGGCTTTGCTACCAATCATGCCGGTGGCATTTTGGGTGGCATCTCCAGTGGTCAGGACATTGTCGTCAATGTCGCGTTCAAGCCAACGTCCAGCATCCCGCAACAGCGTCATTCTATCAACCAGGCAGGTGAGGCGGTGATGATGCAAACTACTGGTCGCCACGACCCATGTGTCGGCATCCGTGCGACGCCTATCGTGGAAGCTATGCTGGCGCTGGTGCTGATGGATCATGCCTTGCGCAACCGTGGTCAGAATGCAGACGTGCATTCCAAGGTGCCGACGCTGTAATGTCTTTCAACGCCCAGGCACAGTCTTGGGCGATATTTACCAACGCGCGAGTATGTTATGAGTCACGCCTTACACTTTAATCTCTCGCGTTTCTATTTTATCTATTACTTCTTTGTCGGTGCGTTTGTCCCTTACTGGGGCTTGTACCTGACCGCAGAATCCTTTTCCCCGGCCGATATTGGCATTCTGATGTCCTTGTTCCAGCTGAGCCGTATTGTGGCGCCTAATTTGTGGGGCTGGCTGGCGGATCACACGCGACAGCGTGTGCGCTGGATACGCACTACTGCCTTTCTTGGCTTGCTCGGATTTATCGCCATTTTCTGGGCACATGATTTCACCACCATGTTTGTGGTGATGATCGCCCTCAGTTTGTTTACCAGCTCGACCTTGCCATTGTCAGAGTCACTGGTACTGGCGCATTTGGCCAGCACTAACGGCCATTACAGCAAAATCCGCTTGTGGGGCTCGTGGGGCTTTATTTTTGCCTCGGTGTTGCTAGGCTATCTGACTGACTGGTTTGGTATTGGCAGCCTGCTCTGGTTTATTTTACTGGTGCAATGCACCTTGTTCGGCCTGACGTGGAAGTTGCCTGAAGCGCATGTGCCGCCGCATGCGCATGACGATTTCTCCGTGTGGCAAATATTGAAGCAGCCTGCCGTGATTTCGTTGCTGGTGGGTTGCGCCATGATGGTGACCGCGCATGGCCTGATGTACAACTTTTACTCTATCTATCTGGCTGAGCATGGCTACAGCAAAGGCATGATAGGCTGGTTATGGGGACTGGGTGTAATTTGCGAAATTGGCATTTTTATCAAGATGCCTTGGATCATGACACACTTTAAACTCAAAACCATTTTGCTGACCAGCTTGCTCATCGGTGTGGTGCGTTTCACCATGATGGGCCTGGTGCCGGATAACTTATGGTTGTTGTTGCTGGCGCAAACCATGCATGCCTTCACTTTTGGCAGTTTTCACGCGGCATCGGTAGAAGTCGTGACGCAATATTTTAATGGCCGCCATCAGGCCAAAGGGCAGGCCATTTATAACAGTGTGGCATATGGCATCGGCGGGGCGCTGGGTGGTTTGCTGGGAGGATTTGCCTTGCAGTACCTTGGTGGACAACTGACGTTTACACTGGCGGCTTTGTTTCCGCTACTCGGTGCCATTATTGTGGCACTTGGCTTGCATCTATCACAACCCTATGCCCGTAAAGGCATGTTTAGCCATTGATGCAATGACAGCCGATCAAAGTAAAACAGCCCGCATGCGGGCTGTTTTTATTTCTACTGCGACGATTAATTCACGCGTTTATCGCGCTCAATCAGAGCGTACGCGCTGTGGTTGTGGATAGATTCAAAGTTCTCTGATTCGACCACGTATTTCACAATGCGTTTTTCATCATTAAGCTGTGCCGCGACGTCGCGCACCATATCTTCAACGAATTTTGGATTGTCATAAGCACGCTCGGTCACAAACTTTTCATCTGGGCGTTTGAGCAAACCATACAGCTGGCAAGAGGCCTGATCTTCAATCAGTGTCACCAGGTCTTCCAGCCACATAAAGTCATTCAAGAGGGCCGTCACTGTGACATGCGAGCGCTGATTGTGTGCACCATAGTCGGAGATTTTTTTACTGCATGGACACAGGCTGGTGACTGGCACCATGACTTTGACGGTGATTTCAAAATTACCTTGTTTGATCTCACCAATAAAGGTCACATCATAATCCAGCAAGCTTTTGACGCCGGAAACCGGCGCGGCTTTGTTGATGAAATAAGGGAAACGCATTTCCACATAACCGGATTCAGCTTCCAGTCGTTCTACCATTTGACGCAAAATGGTTTCGAATGAGTCGATCGAAATGGCGTGCTCATTCATGTTCAAAATCTCGACAAAGCGAGACATATGCGTGCCTTTGAAGTTATGTGGCAAATGCACATACATATCAAACAGGGCCACAGTATGTTGCTCACCACCAGATTTATCTTTGACAATCACCGGGTGGCGAATAGATTTGATACCGACTTTGTTGATATCCAGTCTACGCACGTCTGGCGTATTCTGTACATCTTCGATCGTTGTGGGGATCACGGGTTGATTCATCAGGGTTCCATCGCGGGCATTCCCGCCAGTTAATTAATAGTTGAGTTTACTACTCGGAAATTAATTTCTCAATAGCAGACTTGATACCGTTGTTGTCTAGACCACATTCGGCCAGCATAGTTTCGTGGCTGCCATGCTCGATGAATTGGTCTGGCAAGCCGAGGCAGCGTATCGGTTTGGCTATGCCATGCGCTTGCAAACATTCCATCACGGCCGCGCCAGCGCCACCCATCACGGCATTTTCTTCCACAGTGAGCAGGTAATCGTGCGTGCGCGCCATGTCCAGCACCATGGCTTCATCGAGCGGTTTGATAAAACGCATATTGACTACGCTGGCATCAAAAGCTTCTGCTGCTTGTAGCACTGGTTGCAGCATGCTGCCAAAAGCCAGAATGGCGATTTTTTTACCGTGGCGCACCAAGTGTGCTTTGCCGATAGGCAGTGATTCTAAGGCTGGCGAAATACTCGCGCCTATGCCACTGCCGCGTGGATAGCGTACGGCGGCGGTGCCCGAATACTGGTAACCAGTCGTCAGCATTTGGCGGCACTCGTTTTCATCGCTAGGCGCCATGATGACGATATTGGGGATACAGCGTAAAAAGCTTAAATCAAAGCTGCCGGCATGTGTCGGGCCATCGGCGCCAACCAGGCCAGCACGGTCAATTGCCAGTAATACGTCCAGGTCTTGCAAGGCGATATCATGAATCAATTGGTCATACGCGCGTTGCAAAAAGGTCGAGTAAATCGCCACCACTGGCTTCAGGCCGTCACAGGCCATGCCCGCAGCAAATGTCAGCGCATGCTGCTCGGCAATGCCCACATCAAAATAGCGTTGTGGATAGGCGTCAGCAAAGCGGTTGAGGCCGGAACCATCACACATGGCAGGCGTGATGCCGACCAGTTTGTCATCTGCTGCGGCCATGTCGACCAGCCAGTCGCCGAATATTTGCGTATAACTTGGTCGCTCACTATGGCTTAGGCTATGCCCGTTTTGCGGGTCAAACTTGCTCACACCATGGTATTTGTTCGGATTCGCTTCGGCCGGGCTGTAGCCTTTGCCTTTTTGTGTCACGACATGCAAAAATTGGGGGCCTTGCAGCTGGCGGATATTACCCAGCGTATCGATCAGGGTGTCGATATCGTGGCCGTCAATCGGGCCAATATAGTTGAAACCGAATTCTTCAAATAGCGTTCCTGGCGTCACCATGCCTTTGGCATGTTCTTCGGCACGTCGCGCGAATTCCTTCACCGGCGGCATGATATCCAGCACTTTTTTGCCGCTGCGGCGCACGCTGTCATACAGTTTGCCGGACATTAAGCGAGCAAGGTAATTGTTAAGCGCGCCGACGTTGTTGGAGATGCTCATGTCGTTATCATTGAGGATTACCAGAGTATTGGTATCCATGTCGCCAGCATTATTCAAAGCTTCAAATGCCATGCCCGCCGTCATGGCGCCATCGCCAATGATCGCCACGCTGCGGCGATTCGAGCCTTGTGCTTTGGCAGCAACAGCCATGCCTAACGCGGCTGAAATCGAGGTGCTGGAATGGCCGGTGCCAAACGTGTCGTATTCGCTCTCATCGCGCTTGGGGAAGCCGGCAATGCCTCCCGCTTTGCGCAAATTAGCCATGGCTTCGCGGCGGCCAGTTAGAATTTTGTGCGGGTAGGTTTGGTGGCCGACATCCCACACCAGGCGATCATCAGGCGTGTTGTAGATGTAATGTAATGCGATGGTGAGTTCAACCACACCCAGGTTAGAGGCCAGATGGCCGCCCGTTTGCGATACGCTTTGAATCAGGAATGCGCGTAGTTCTGCCGCCAGCACTTTGAGCTGCGAGCGCTCCAGCGTGCGGAGGTCGGTAGGGGAGTCAATGCGGGACAGCAGCGAAGTCATGATTAAAATGGGCGCTCACAAATAAATTTGGCAATGCCGCGTAGCGGGTCTGCCTGCGGGCCGAAGCTCGCCAGTAACTGCAATGTTTGCGCGTACAGGGTGTTTACCAGCGCTTTCGCCTCTTCCAAACCAAGCAGGCTGACGTAGGTCGATTTTTCCTGTAAAGCATCTTTGCCTGCGGTTTTGCCCAGTGTCTGTGTATCTGCGGTGGCGTCGAGAATATCATCGACCACCTGGAATGCCAGCCCCATATGCTGACTATATTGCTCTAAGGCCGTGATGAGTTGCTGATGCGTGTGGTCCGCTGCATAAGCACCCAGTAATGCTGCCGCTTCAATCAGGGCGCCCGTTTTGTACTGGTGCATTGTTTGCAATGCCTCACGTGACAGCAATTTGCCTGTGCTCTGCAAGTCTATGCTTTGGCCGCCACACATGCCGCGTGAACCGGTCGCTGTTGCCAATACCTGCACTTGTTTTAAAGCTTGCGGCGCACTGGTGCTGGCCAGGCATTCAAAGGCCTGGCTTTGTAACGCATCGCCCACCAGTAAGGCGGTCGCATCGTCATATTGTTTGTGGCAGCTGGGCTTGCCGCGGCGCAGGTCGTCATCGTCCATGCACGGCATATCATCATGCACTAGAGAAAAGGCGTGGATCAGTTCCACTGCGGCGGCGGCGGCATCTGCCGCGTTGGGTGTCGCCCCAGCCAGTTCTGCCGCAGCATAACTTAACAAGGCGCGCACACGCTTGCCCCCGCCCAGCACCGCATAACGCATGGCCTCATGCAGGCGGCCAGGTAACGTGCTCTCACTGGGTAACGTGCGTGACAATACCTCTTCAACACGTTGCTGATGTGCGCTGGCCCAATGATCAAAAACAAATGGAGGCTGAGTCATGACTAAAGACAAAAGAAAGCAGGCGCGTTAATTGGCCTCAAAAGGAGTCAGCTGTTGCTGCTGGTTCAAGATCAGCACGGTTTGTTCGGCTTGCTGCAGTGATTCCTGGCACACTTGCAATAATTGCATGCCCTCAGTGTAAGCCGTTAATGCGGCTTCCAGTGGCAGTTCGCCAGACTCCATACTTTTAACGATGGACTCCAATGCTGCCAGTCGCTCAGCAAAAGTTTGTTGATCATTCACCGTAGACGGTGACTTTTTGGAAGCACTCATGAAAATTAGCCTGTGAAAACGCCAGCTATTTTAACAAAACTCCCCAAGCTTGCGGGATTATTCTCATGTGTACGAAGGATAGATCAGGCAGGTAAAACGCGCAGCAGAAATTGGCGAATATCGTTGATTTCTTCTTCACATACACTGTGCGGCATGTCGTATTCGTGCCATTCCACCGCATAACCCGCAGCCTCTAGCGTTTGCCGCGACGATTGCGCAGTCGCCAGTGTAATGACACTGTCTTGTCGTCCATGTGCCATCCAGATCGGCAACGGCTTGTTGGCGAGATGCTGTTTTTCTTTAAGCTGATTTTTTAAGGGCAAATAAGTAGATAGCGCTAATACGCCAGCTAGGGGTTGATCGAAGCGCGTTGCTGTGTGCAAAGCCATTGCGCCACCCTGTGAAAACCCCGCCAGTAAAATACGTTGCGAAGGGATGCCACGTGCAATCTCTGCTTCAATCATGGCATTAATTGTCGCCTGCATATTGTTGATGCCAACTTCATCTTGAGTGCTTTCTGACTGCAACCCAAAAATGTCATACCAGGCACGCATCTCGTAACCGTTGTTCAATGTCACCGGACGATAAGGCGCATGCGGCAGGATAAATTTGATATATGGCAGGTTGAGCATTTGAACCACGGGCTCAAAGTCATGGCCGTCAGCGCCTAGGCCGTGGAGCCAGATGATGCATGCCTTGTTATGGCTTTCTGAATTAATAACAACGTTACTTAACATGGCTTGGGCTTAAATTTTCAATCGAATAATAAAGTGCTTATTTTAATTAATATTTAAGAATTAACTTAGCTATGCCTGCAAGTTTTTATAACGTTACTTAAGCCTCTACTCAATTAACATTACAGGAGTACAGATGGTGATGTCGATATTAGGGGGCTGGCAAACGCTGAGAGTTTAAGTTCGACTTTGCTCAGCGATTAGGAATTAACGCGCAAGAATTGCTAGCTTAAATAAGCCAGAATAAACGCGAACTGTTTTGAAGGTATATTTTGAGCTTACGCTCGATTCTTGCTGAGTCTGAATAAACGAAAGCACCGATTTACGGGCTTTCGTTTATTTCTTTGGATTTGTTAAGACGCAGCTCTGGTGCATGTTGCACCTTGAGACATATCACATGTAATTACTCTGCCTGTACCAGCATTTCTAGCTGGAACAGGGGTGAATGTTGTGGTTGCAGCTGTTGGCGTCGTAATCGCATTGCATGCTGATGGTCTGTGGTCATTTACTGTGCGACCAACAGTGAGGGCAGCCAGCGAACTTTTTGCATATGCACTTGCTTCGGCCAAACATGCCGAGTCTGCAGCTTCGCGTGTGTAATCTTGATAAGCCGGAATCGCTACAGAAGCCAAAATACCGATAATGGCCACAACGATCATCAATTCAATCAGGGTAAAACCTTGTTGTACGTGTTTTTTCATCATGTTTTCCTTTTGAGTCAAGTTTAAAGTGAACATCTACTGTTTCATTCACTGCTTTTCCAACAGTGTTCGCTAAACCCTAAAGCAACAGCTGTGCCAGCTCTTTACTTTGGTCTGTAACATATTGAAAAATATGAATTAAAGGGTTTTTATGCTTTATTTTTTCGAATTGAATTCAAGATCTTTTGGCTAGGCGGGCAAAATAAAAGATGACGTAAAGTGGCAGCTATCGCCAATCTTTGGCAATACAAGTGATGTTTTTGGTCAGGAGGAAAGTGGGGGGGGGCTTAGATGCAAAAAAGGGATTGTGTGGTACACAATCCCTTTATTTGGTGTCAGTGTTTAGCTTTTGACCAAACACTGCATTTGCAAAAACTGTTGTTTACAACGTAAGACTTACCAGAACTTCCACCAGGGTTTACTGTTGCCTTGCGTGCGCTTACCAGAACCCTGGCTAATTACTTTCCCGATTCGGCGACCTTTTTCAGGCTTTCCAGACCAGCATCAAAATAATCGTTAACTGCTTTGGTTGCAGCGTCGTCATTTTGTTCAGGTTTTGGGATGTTTGAAGAGTCGGCACGTGTGTAGCTGCCTTTAACCGTTACCACTGCTTCGTTGCCGCTGCCGGTCACAGTGATGCTTGGGTAAAAGTTAGACACTTGCAAGGTGCTTTTTTCAATCACGTATTCATACTTCAAGCGCATGCCAGCGTCGTCGGCAGAGCGCAGTTTTTCGTACATCACGCCGCCGTTTTTCAGTTTAACGGTGCGATAAGTGGCGTCATCACCGTTTTCATCTTTTTTCTGCTCTACGGTGGTTGATTCAACGCCTGCGTGCCAAGCTTGTACATTGCCAAAGTCTTTGAACAATGCCCAGACTTTTGCCGGTGCTGCTTTGATGGTGACGGTTTTTTCAAAACGTAACGCAGCCGCACCGTGTGCGCCAGCAGTCAGAGGGATCAGCGGCAATAAAGAAACAGCAATAATGCCTAGAATTTTTTTCATTACATTTCTCCTGATATTTACAGACTTTCAAAACTAAAAGTAAGCGGTACTTGATAAAAGTAGGCAGTCTTGGAGTTTCAAAAACAACCCGTGACTTTACCTAAAAAAAAGCTTCTTTGCGACTAATTCATGGGGCATCCTGTGAAAAAAACAAATTTTATTTGGCCTGAAGTATAAATTGTCCAAATGACCGGCATAGTTTGGGGCTGGCAATGGTGTGCGTGACGGTATTTGTCTGAGCGTCAATCATTGAAACGGTGTCTGATCCCCAATTGGCAACGACGATTTGATTGGTCGCTTTGTCATACTCAATCCCTTCCGGGAACTCGCCGACGGTAACCGTTTTCACGGTTTTGCCTGTGTTTAAATCAATCACCGAAACGCTTTCTGCATGATTGTTGCTGACATAGGCCCAGCGACTGTCCGGGCTAATGGCCACGCCATAAGGGTGTTGCCCGGTTTTGACTGTGCTTGATTGATAGGTATCCACATTCAGCAAGGTGAGTGTGTTGCTGACCACATTGACGACGAACAGTGTGCGTCCATCAGGACTGAGCGTTAAAGCGAACGGGTGCAAGCCGACCGGGATTTGCGCCAGCGTTTTCAGCGTATTGGTGTCGACAACGGTAATGTCGTTGCTATCGCGGTTGGCAATAAACAATTTTTTGTTGTCTGCGCTGACCAGCATGCCTGAAGGTGTCTTGCCCGCCTTGAAGGCTTTTTGTTTTTCAGGATGCGCGGTGTCCATGGCAATCACCTGTTCGCCACCCCAGTCGGCCACATATAAGGTGCGTTCATCTCGGCTGAGTGTGATGCCAACGGCTTGTACTGGCACCGGGATGTCTTGCACCTTTTGCTGGGTATGGCTATTAATGATGGAGACGCTTTGGCTATTGGCATTGCTGATGTAAACGCGCTGCTGCTTTGCCGCAATCGCCACGCCCACTGGCGCTTTACCAACGTCTATCGTCTGTATGACCTGTTTTTTTTGCGTGTCGACTACCGATACTGTGTCACTGCCCTGGTTGGTGATGTAGGCTAAATTACCTGCGTGACTGAGTGCGCTCCACACGAATAGCAAGAGCAGGCTACTGCACTGTTGGTGCAGCCGATGTTGTTTGGGTGCGTGAGAGGTGTGTGTCATTGGCAGGTGCATAAAGATAAAACGGTTGTGAGTGTATCGGGTTGACAGACGTATTAATTATATGACCATAAATACATTGTGGGAATTTGGCATTTTATTTGTAAATGTATGAAAATAAACAAAATATTCGCCTTTGACCCTAACGGACTATTTTATACATTCAGTCCGCTGACTTAAAATAGCAAAGAATTTTTTAATCCTAAATTGTTTAATCTATAAGGAAGTCACAATGAAAAAAATATTTTATGCTGGCCTTAAGTTGCTGCTGTCGATGTCGCTACTGGCAACCGCGCAATCTGCCTCTGCCTTGACTACGGGCACCGTGGTAGGTTCCAATTTCGTGAACGGGCAATCTAGCTATGTCACTACATTTGCTGATGGTACCACTGCGACTTTTGCTGGTAGCAGTGCATTCAAGCAAAAATCGCAAGCTGGCATTACCGGTGTTGGCATTGCCGGCGGTAGAACAGATGGTGAAATTGATATCGGTGAAACATTGACGGGTACATTCTCTAAAGAAGTGATTGTGTCCTCTATTAACCTGGCATTGTTGTTTGATGGTCCAGAGTATAACGATGTGAAAGAAGTGGCAAAAATGCTGGTCAGTTTTGCTGATGGCGGCACTGGCGTTTATTATTTGACAGCCACTGGTGTACACACTGCCGCCTGGACTGGCGAAGGCTCAGTCGTGTCCATTGGTAGTGGTGCTGTTGATGGCGGTACAGGTGCCTGGCAGTTGAATAATCCGTTTGGTTTCCGCTCTGTAGACAGCATTGTGTTCACTGCAGTCAAAGGCTATCCTGATTCACATTGCAAACAATGTGATAACCAGTCTGATTACACTTTTGTAAACATGACCGTGATTCCAGTGCCAGAAGCAGATAAGTCTGCCATGATGTTTGCTGGCCTGTTGGTCGTGGGTGGTTTGGCTGCGCGCCGTATGAAATCCTGAGTATTTCAGGATTGAAGTAAAAAAGCTCACAGCCTGTGAGCTTTTTTTTTGCGTAAAGCAGGCATGGTTTTATGGCAGGCGCATGATGGTTGTCCTTTCATTAAAGGGCAAAGTGTGAAAAAATTGCAGGAAATATTGAAGGCAGTTTTTTATGTTAGATCGTGATGGATACCGTCCGAACGTTGGGATTGTGCTTTGCAATGCACATAACCAGGTGTTTTGGGGCAAGCGTATCAGAGAGCATGCGTGGCAGTTTCCGCAAGGCGGCATCAAATATGGTGAAACGCCGGAACAAGCGATGTATCGTGAGCTGATGGAAGAGGTAGGCCTCAAGCCTGAGCACGTCAAAATTCTGGGCCGTACCCGTGACTGGCTGCGCTATGAAGTACCGACCAGCTGGATAAAACGTGAGTGGCGCGGCAGTTATAAAGGTCAAAAACAAATCTGGTTTTTATTACGCCTGACCGGCCGCGACTCTGATGTTTCGTTACGTGCGACTGAGCACCCCGAGTTTGATGCCTGGCGCTGGAGTGAATACTGGGTGCCACTTGAAGATGTGATTGAGTTCAAGCGCGAGGTTTATCAATTAGCGCTTAACGAACTGGCGACCTTTTTGCACCATTATGGCCGACGTCCCGGCGGCAAGCCACGCAAGCCTGCCGCGGCAAACAAGTTGCCACCCACCGTCACCCCTGAATAATCTATAGCCACACGGCCGCTGTGCGGTCTTGTGGCAAAATCCACTCCGGCCGCAAACCATGGCAGGTATAGCCGGTGGGATATTTGACTAAATAATCCTGGTGCTCAGGCTCGGCCAGCCAAAAGTCGCTGGCAGGTGTGACTTCTGTGACGACCTTCCCGGGCCAGATCTGCGTGGCATTCATGTCGGCGATCAGTTGTTCTGCCTCGGCTTTTTGTGCCGCATTGGCATAATAAATGGCCGAGCGGTAAGACGGTCCCAAATCATTGCCCTGGCGGTTCAAGGTGGTCGGGTCGTGAATCTGGAAAAAGAATGCCAGTAACTGCCGCAGGCTGATCAGTGATGCATCAAACTCCACCTCTATGGCCTCTGCATGGTTGCCATGATTGCGGTAGGTGGCATGGGCAATGTCGCCGCCAGTATAGCCAACGTGTGTGGAAATGACGCCGGGCAGGCGTCGGAACAGGTCTTGCATGCCCCAAAAACAGCCGCCAGCGAGAATAATGGTGTCTTGCATCAGGTTCTCTTTCTATCAGTTGGATGCTTCATGCAGACATGAAGCCGTGTTTGAATGATTTTTATGCTTTGTCGTGTATCAAATCAAATACTTACAATCTGTCCAGTATAGGTGGTTTAGGTTAAAATACTGAGTTTTAGTTCTAAGCAATGTTGGGGAGCATATGTCAGTCAAGGTAGGCATTAACGGGTTTGGACGAATTGGCCGTATGGCGTTACGCGCGGCAATTGAGCAGCAAGAGTTCAGCAACATCGAAGTGGTAGCGATTAATAGTTCATATGATGTTGAATACATGATGTATTTGCTCAAGTATGACTCGGTCCATGGCCGTTTTAATGCCAAGGTAGAAACTGATAATGGTGCACTGGTGGTAAATGGCAAACGCATTCATTTGACCGCAGAACGTGACCCTAGCAAGATTGACTGGCGTATTGGTGGTGCAGATATCATCATCGAATCTACCGGCGCGTTCCTGACACAGGACAACTGCCATCCGCACATTAGTGGCGGTGCGAAAAAAGTGGTGCAATCAGCGCCAGGTAAAGATGACACGCCTATGTTTGTGTTTGGCGTAAACCATAACGAATATGCAGGCCAGGCGATTATTTCTGCCGCGTCTTGTACCACCAATGGCCTGGCACCATTGGCAAAAGTATTGCATGACACCTTTGGTATCAAACGTGGCTTGATGACCACTATTCATGCCGCGACAGCCTCACAATTGACGGTAGATGGCACCTCCAAAAAAGATTGGCGCGGTGGCCGCAGCGTGTTTGAAAACATTATTCCTTCCAGTACTGGCGCTGCCAAGGCGGTGGGTAAAGTGATTCCTTCCCTCAACAAAAAACTGACCGGTATGGCCATGCGCGTCCCTTCAGCCGATGTGTCTGTGGTGGATTTGACCGTAGAACTGAATAACGAAACAACCTATGAAGCGATTTGCGCGGCCATGCAAAAAGCGGCCGACGGTGAGTTAAAAGGTGTGCTGGAATTTACCAACGAAAAAGTGGTTTCCAGTGACTTCCGCAGCAGTGCAGCCGCCAGCGTGTTTGATGCCGATGCAGGTATTATGCTGGACCCGACTTTTGTCAAGGTCGTTGGCTGGTACGACAACGAATACGGTTATACCTGTAACCTGCTGCGCCTGGTTCAACACATTGCTTAATCATGCACGGGGCTTTATGCCCCGTTTGCTTTTGTCACTGATATTTTTATCCTTACCAGTTTATATTCAAGCGGCGGCGACCGCTCAAGGGAGACCTTCATGAAATTCATCAAAATGACCGACCTCGACTTGCGTGGCAAGCGTGTGTTTATCCGTGCCGACCTCAATGTGCCGGTAAAAGACGGCGTGGTGACCAGTGATGCCAGAATTGTGGCCAGCATGCCTACCATTGAGTTTGCCTTAAAGGCAGGCGCCAAAGTGATGGTGACTTCGCATTTGGGTCGCCCGGAAGAAGGTGTGTACAGTGAAGAGAATTCATTGCAGCCGGTAGCCGATGTGATGAGTAAGTTATTGGGGCAGCCGGTGCGCCTGGTCAAAAACTGGCTGGCGCCAAACGCGCCTGAAGACAGTCTCACCACGCAAGATGGCCAGCTGATTTTGCTGGAAAACTGTCGCTTCAATGTGGGTGAAAAGAAAAACAACGATGAACTGGCCAAGAAATACGCCGCGTTGTGCGATGTGTTTGTGATGGATGCCTTTGGCACTGCACACCGTGCCGAAGCTTCTACGCATGGTATCGCCAAGTTTGCACCAGTGGCTTGTGCCGGTATTTTATTGACACAAGAACTGGATGCGTTGAGCAAAGCCTTGCTAGCGCCTGCACGTCCACTGGTGGCAATTGTCGGCGGCTCCAAAGTCTCGACCAAGTTGACCGTGCTCGAAAGCTTGTCTGATAAGGTAGATCAGTTGGTGGTTGGTGGCGGTATCGCCAATACCTTTCTTAAGGCCTCAGGCCAGGAAGTGGGCAAATCGTTATGCGAGAATGACCTGATTGAAACCGCGAAATGCCTGATGGGCAAAATGGAAGCGCGCGGCGCCTGTGTGCCGATTGCCAAAGATGTAGTGGTGGGCAAGCAATTTGATGCCAATGAACCCGCTGTGAAAAAGCCAGCAACCGACGTGGCTGCCGACGAAATGATTTTTGATATTGGCGCGCAATCTGCGGCTGAACTGGTCGATATCATCATGAAAGCGGGTACCGTGGTTTGGAACGGCCCGGTGGGTGTATTTGAGTTTGACCAGTTTGGTGAAGGCACCAAAACGATTGCCAAGGCGATTGCCGAAACCAAGGCCTTTACGCTGGCGGGTGGTGGCGACACCATTGCTGCGATCCAGAAGTATGATATTTATGACAAAGTGTCTTATATTTCTACGGCTGGTGGCGCATTTCTGGAGTTTCTGGAGGGTAAAACCTTGCCAGCGGTGGCTATCCTCGAAGAACGCGCAGCTTAATCTTCAAGCCTGGTGACGGTCTGCGCGCTACGTTGTTGGTTAAACGGAGAGCGGGACCGTCAGTCTATGGTGTTTATCGTAGACTTCAACGCGGTTGCGGCCCTGTTTTTTGGCCACATATAAAGCCTTGTCGGCCTGCTCAATGAGCAAGTTGCCGTCTTCGCTGAAGTTAAGCCACTGGTTGCGCGCATGCTGCTCTTTGTGTGACTGCGATTGCTGAAGGCCCAGTGAGGCAACGCCGATGCTCACGGTCATCAGGCGATGACCGGCGAAGCGGATATCTAGCGCCATGACTTTCTGCCGGATGCGCTCGGCAATTTTAGCGGCTTCCTGCTGTGTGGTTTGCCCCAGCACCAAGACAAACTCTTCCCCGCCGTAACGCGCGGCCAAGTCCCCCGGGCGGTTACTGTAACGTTTCAATATGCCCGCCAATTGGCGCAGGCAATCATCCCCCGCGCCATGTCCCATGCTGTCATTGAGTTGTTTGAAGTGGTCGGCATCGACCATCATTACACTGAGGCTGGACTGATGGCGGATGGCGCGCGACCATTCGTCACGCATGAATTGTTCCAGGCGACGGCGATTGGCCAGCCCGGTAAGCGGGTCAGTTAAGGTGAGGGCTGAGATGCGGTCTTCAGTCTGCTTGTGGTGGGTGATGTTGGTCAGTGACAGTAAAAATAACTTGCCGTCCGCCAGCGTGGTTTGCATGGGTTGCAGGTTGAGTGTCAACCAGGTAGGTTCCTGGGTCGGCGTGTGACACAAATAGTCAGTCGTGAAGTGCTCGATTGAGCCGCTGAGTACGCGCTCGATACCGTCTAGTAACAAGGGCTGGTTAGTATCTTCATTGGCGCGACATAGATCCAGGTAAGCAATGCCAAACCAGTCAGTTTCCAGGTCCAGGCCGTAGAGTAGCCCGAATTTTCGCCAGGCCTGATTCACGTAAATAATGCTGCTGGTCTCATCAATCACTGCGATTTGCAGGGGTAATGTGTCCAGGATACCACTCAGTAATTGTTCTGCGATGTTCACAAAATATCCGATGGCCAGTTGCTTGCAACATTCAAAAGATTCAACTCTATTCTATTCAAGGCTTTCGCGCCTGTCTAATGCTAATTGTTGAAAATTAGCATCAAAATTGCTTATTTCCCCCTATCCAGTGACGAAGGAGTCAAAAATGGGCATTAGGGTGGGAATTAATGGTTTTGGTCGCATCGGTCGTATGGTGCTGCGCGCCGCATTAAATCAGGCAGAGTTCAAGGATATGGAGGTCGTGGCCATTAATGGTATCGAAGAACCCGACCATATGTTGTATATGCTCAAATATGACTCCGTGCACGGCAGGCTGGCACAGGATGCACATTTAGAGGGCGACTTTCTGGTCATTAATGGCAAGAAAATACGCCTCACCGCGCATACCAAACCGGCAGATATCGATTGGGGAGCAGAAGCGGTCGATGTGGTGATCGAATGCACTGGCGTTTTCCTGACCCAAGAAACTTGCGCGGCACATATTGCCGGTGGCGCGCGCATTGTGGTGCAGTCAGCCCCCGGCAAAGACGATACGCCCATGTATGTCTACGGCGTCAATCACTATCATTATCATGGCGAAGATATCGTCTCGGCGGCTTCTTGTACGACCAATGGGCTGGCGCCTATCGTCAAGGTGTTGCATGACCATTTTGGTGTCAAGCGTGGCTTGATGACGACCATCCATGCGGCGACCGCTACGCAGAAAACGGTGGATGGTACCTCCAACAAAGACTGGCGCGGCGGACGCGGCGTATTTGAAAACATTATTCCTTCAAGCACCGGGGCTGCCAAAGCGGTGGGTAAAGTGATTCCGGCGCTCAATAAGAAACTCACTGGCATGTCCATGCGGATTCCATCGGCCGATGTGTCTGTGGTCGATTTAACCGTGGAGTTGCAACAAAAAACCACTTACGAAGACATTTGCGCCGTCATGAAATATGCCTCGGAGCGTGATTTGAAAGGTGTGCTTGGCTATACCGAAGAGCCCGTGGTTTCCAGCGACTTCCGCGGCTTCCCGGCCGCCAGTGTGTTCGATGCGGGGGCTGGCATCATGCTGGATCCGACCTTCGTCAAATTGATCGGCTGGTATGACAATGAATATGGCTATACCTGCAATTTGTTACGGTTAACCCGCTACGTGAGCTATGCAAAATTGTCGATGACAGATTTGCCCGCGGCGGAAGAAGAGGTGGCCGAGGCCGCTTGATCCTGAGTGTGGAATTGGGCAGTTTGGCGCTGATAGACAATTTACTCGCCTGCAACGGCGTCGCGCATTTATAATGCTATTTTTACTTGTGTGATAGACATTATGCGTGCGCCTTTGCTCGAAACCTCCATCAAAAGCCTGAAAAAACTGCACCAGGGCAAGGTGCGTGATATTTACGATATCGACGCCCACACCATGCTGCTGGTGAGCACTGATCGTTTAAGTGCTTTTGATGTGATTTTGCCCACCGGCATTGCGCACAAAGGGGCCATGCTGACGCAAATGGCTAATTTCTGGTTTGAGCAATTGCAGGATGTGGTGCCTAACCATTTGACTGGCATTGCGCCTGAGTCTGTGGTCACGCCGGATGAAGTCGAGCAGGTAAAAGGTCGTGCCGTGGTGGTGAAGAAACTCAAAGCCTTGCCGCTGGAGGCGATTGTGCGTGGCTACCTGGTCGGTAGTGGCTGGAAAGAGTACAAAGCCAAGGGCACTGTCTGCGACATTCCTTTACCAGCCGGTCTGCAATTGGCGCAACAATTACCTAAACCGCTATTCACGCCTTCAAGCAAGGCCGCAGTTGGCGAGCACGATGAAAACATCAGTGTCGCCCAGGTGGAAGCGCTGATAGGCAAAGACCTGACGGCACAGGTGGAAAAAGCCGCCATTGCCTTGTACACACGTGCGGCGGAATATGCACGCACCAAGGGTATTATCATTGCGGACACCAAATTTGAATTCGGCGTCGACGCGCATGGCGTGTTGCATGTGATGGATGAAGCCTTAACGCCGGATTCTTCCCGTTTCTGGCCAGCGGACCAATACCAGATTGGTAGTAACCCGCCCAGCTTTGACAAGCAGTATGTGCGTGACTGGCTGGAGGGCTGCGGCTGGGACAAAGTCGCACCCGGCCCTGAGTTGCCGGCAGAGGTAGCGCAACGTACTTCTGATAAATATATGGAAGCGTTTGCCAAATTGACCGGGCGTACCTTGCTGGTCGATTAATCACGGCAACTATTAATTACTGTCACCATTACTCACTGCAACTATGGGCTTTCGCGCACAATTGGCGACACTCGCCAGCCGGTTCAAGCAGGAGGTTGCGTTTTACCGCGCACTGCATGCGCATCCGCAGACGCCCAAGTTGGCCAAAGGCTTGTTATGGCTGGCGTTGGCTTATCTGGTGTTACCGTTTGACCTGATTCCGGACTTTATTCCGGTGATCGGTCAGTTGGATGAGTTAGTGATTATTCCATTATTGCTTTACCTGGCACTCAAGTTGACGCCAGTCGCGGTGCGGCAGGCGTGTCGCGATTCTGTGCCGCTTGTGCCGGATCAAAAATAGTGCTGTTTGACAGCAAATGTTCATATTATTCGCCTATAATGGCGCTTTTTTGTTGAAATGGGTTTGAGAAGATGTCTTTGAATTTGGTGCCAAGCGGCAAGGATTTGCCCCACGACTTTAACGTCATTATCGAAATTCCGGCTAACGGCGACCCGGTTAAATACGAAGTAGATAAGGAAAGTGGTGCGCTGTTTGTGGATCGTTTCATGGGTACATCCATGCAATATCCATGTAACTACGGCTATATTCCACACACGCTGGGCGATGATGGAGACCCGGTGGATGTGCTGGTGATTACGCCAGTGCCATTATTGCCAGGCGTCGTTGTACGTTGCCGTGCTTTAGGCATGTTGAAAATGACCGACGAAGCCGGTGGTGATGCCAAAGTGCTAGCCGTGCCGATTGAAAAAGTATGCGGCCTGTATGCTTACCAGAAAACATTGAGCGATGTTTCGCCTTGGCGTTTGGACATGATTGCCCACTTCTTTGAGCACTATAAAGACCTGGACAAAGGTAAATGGGTGAAGATCGAAGGTTGGGTCGGCATTGAAGATGCACATCAGGAAATTAATGATGGTGTGGTACGTTATAACGAAGCAGAAGTGAAGCCAGCGTTTTAATGTGAGCGATGCATCAAAAAAGTCGGCCTAGGCCGACTTTTTTATTTGCTGAAGCGCAGCTTCTGTTAATGAAGCAGTGGGACAATCAACAGTGCCACGATATTGATAATCTTGATTAATGGGTTGACTGCCGGGCCAGCCGTGTCCTTGTAAGGGTCGCCGACGGTGTCACCTGTGACGGCAGCCTTATGTGCGTCAGAGCCTTTGCCGCCATGATGGCCGTCCTCAATATACTTCTTGGCGTTGTCCCAGGCGCCACCGCCAGTACACATCGAAATCGCGACAAACAGGCCAGTGACAATCGTGCCCATAAGCAAGCCACCTAGTGCGACCGGGCCCAGAAATAATCCTACCAGGATGGGCGCAGCGACGGGGAGCAATGAAGGCAGCATCATTTCTTTGATCGCCGCGCTGGTCAGCATATCCACTGCTTTGCCATATTCCGGTTTGGCCGTACCCTCCATAATGCCTTTGATTTCGCGGAACTGGCGGCGCACTTCTTCAACCACGCTGCCTGCGGCACGACCAACGGCTTCCATCGCCATGGCGGCAAACAGGAAGGGAATCAGGCCGCCAAGAAACAGGCCAATAATGACTTTCGGGTCGCTTAAATCAAAGCTGGCGGTAATGCCTGCGCTTTCCAGTTTGTGTGTGTAATCGGCAAACAGCACCAATGAAGCCAGCCCAGCTGAGCCAATGGCATAGCCTTTGGTCACGGCTTTGGTGGTATTGCCCACAGCATCCAATGGGTCAGTGACATCGCGCACGCTACTGGGTAACTCGGCCATCTCGGCGATGCCGCCAGCATTATCGGTAATCGGGCCATATGCATCCAGCGCGACCACAATGCCTGCCATGCTCAACATAGCCATGGCAGCAATCGCTACGCCATAAAGACCGGCCAGGTGAAATGCTACATAGATAGCGATACAGACCGAAATGACCGGTAGAGCAGTCGACTTCATGGACACGCCTATGCCTGCGATGATATTGGTGGCGTGGCCGGTGGTTGAGGCTTGTGCCACGTGTTTCACTGGCGCGTAATCGGTGCCGGTATAGTATTCGGTGATCCATACCAGGGCAGCAGTTAAGACTAAACCTACCGCGCACGCGCCAAATAATGCCTGGCTGGAGACGGTCACTTCGCCATGGGTGTAGCCTTGCGGAAACACATATTGCGTGACAAAGTAAAAAGCGATAAGTGACAGCAAGCCAGCGACGGCCAGGCCTTTGTACAGCGCAGGCATCACGTTTTTCATGCCAGGTGAAGCTTTGACGAAGAAGCAGCCAATAATGGAGGCGACGATGGAGACCGCACCTAACAGCAAGGGGTAAATGACACCATTGGCACCTGCTTCTGCGGCCATCAGACCGCCGAGAACCATGGTGGCGATCAGCGTCACGGCATAGGTTTCAAACAAGTCGGCGGCCATGCCAGCACAGTCACCCACATTGTCACCGACGTTATCAGCAATCACGGCCGGATTGCGCGGGTCATCTTCCGGGATACCGGCCTCGACCTTGCCCACTAGGTCAGCGCCGACATCTGCGCCTTTGGTGAAAATACCGCCACCCAGTCGTGCAAAAATGGAAATTAACGAAGAGCCAAAAGCCAGGCCGATGAGTGGGTTGAGGTCAGTCGCCTGCTCTGCCCCTAGGTAAATGTAAAAGCCAGCGACGCCCAGCAGGCCCAAGCCGACCACCAGCATGCCAGTAATCGCACCGCCTTTAAAGGCCACATCCAGTGCTGCACCTATGCCATGGGTGGCTGCCTGGGCTGTGCGCACATTGGCTTTGACCGACACATTCATGCCAATAAAGCCGCAAGCGCCTGATAAGATCGCACCGACTAAAAAACCGATAGCGGTTTGCAGGCTTAAAAATAAGCCGATCAATATAGCCAGTATGATGCCGACCAGTGCGATGGCTTTATATTGCCGGGATAAATAGGCGGCTGCGCCTTGTTGAATGGCCCCGGCAATTTCCTGCATGCGGGCATTGCCTGCGGGTAACCCTGAAATCCATTGACTCATTACTACGCCATAGAGCACCGCCAACACTGCAGCACCGAGCGCTAACATTAATGCGACTGACATGACTTCTCCTGTTCCTGATGAAACTGCGTTAAACGTAATGACTGCTTAAACCCCTGCTACTTAATTTGTAAATAAAATGTAACAGGTTGGGCCATTATTGCACTATTAAAGTGCGTCTACAAGCGCGTTTTCAGGGCTATTTTGAGGGCGGAAAAAGCGTCACTCAGTCGTCACGTTGCTGGTCAATAAAGTGGCGTAAAGCAGCTTCCAGCGCCGGATTGTTGGCTTCGTTAGCATAGGCTTCGAGTGTGTTTAAAGCCTGATTTGAAGGGGCTTTGATGCGTTTATGCTTGCTTTGCGGGCGAGATTTTACTTGCACTTTGACCTTAATTGCGTTAAGGTTTAAGCCTTTGATTTTCCTGGAATTTTGACAGAAATCCCGGATTTTTTGCAGGAGTTGGGTTTCCATTAACTTGATTCTGCTGGCCGCTGCGCCTGATTGTACGGCAATCGTCAGTGCACCATCATGTAGCGCCAGTACATGCGAAAACCTGGAGAATTCCGGGGCAACTGCTGACCAGCATTGCTGTAATTGCTGCCTATCATCCGCTTCTTGTAACAGCGGCTTGAGATCGTGATGATGCTTGAAAATCTGATTGATTTTGAACATGGCGGATTGTCCACAGAATGCGTGAATATTGTACACCACCAGGCCAGAAAGCGTTGAGTCACCCGTTGGGTCATCATTGCTAGCCGGTGAATAGCGAGAGTTCTTAGCATGATTAATATCATTATTGTTTCAGAAAAAATGGCCAAGCCAAAAACACTGGGTGTGTTTGAAAGTCTTGGCTTGCTCCTGGCGCTGATCCTGGTGCCTGTCGTATTAATCTTATTGTTTATTACGCCGCAGCAAGTGATCAAATCGCAGGGCGTGAAAGCCATGTTGCCACCGCATTTGCGTGGCGCCATGTTGTCTACCCAGAATCACCTTGATGCCTATGCCAAGCAAATTGGCGAGTTGCAGGCGCGCATTTTACGTCTGGATGCGCAAAATCAGCGATTGTCAAAGTTGGCCGGGGTTAAATCGACCGCAGAGCCAATTAATGAAAGAACGCCGGTGAATGAAGTGCCCGCGACTGAGCCGCCGGTCAGTGAATCATTGGGCCAGGGCGGGCCGCTGGTCAAGGACTCGCCGTTAAGCGAAGAAGACTTGAAAGCCACGATTGAGCAAATGTCGGCGGACCTGGATTTCAGGGATGAGTATCAAGGCAAGATTGAAGCGAAATTGTTGCAAAAGAGTGTGCTGCGCGAAATGTTGCCTAACAGTAGCCCGGTTGCTGCGGCTTACAGTTCATCCAGCTACGGCTGGCGGATTGATCCATTAAATGGGCATCGCGCCTTTCATGAAGGGCTGGATTTTCCAGCCTCCGTTGGCATGCCAGTGTATGCGGCGGCGGATGGCATTGTGACCACGGCCGTGCAAACGCCAGATTACGGCAACCTGCTTAAAATTGATCATGGATCAGGCCTGGAAACCCGCTACGCGCACAATTCCAGATTGCTGGTGAAATCCGGTGAGCGTGTGATGAAGGGGCAGAAAATTGCCTTGATTGGCAGTACGGGGCGTTCAACCGGTCCGCATTTGCATTATGAAATTCGTCTTAACGGCAACCCGCTGGATCCGCGTGAATATCTCAGAAGCCATTCCTGAAGCAAGCCTCTGGAGTAGTCAATGCGTAAGGGAATGTTTGCCGACGTGCAATAATTGAGACAATTCCCCTCTATATCTTATACAATCTCGGTCTATTTCAATTTAACGCCGCACATGCGGAAATCGGTGTGACTCATGTTAGCCTCGTTGTTTAAAAAAGTTTTTGGCAGTCGTAACGATCGACTGGTCAAGCAGTATCAGCAAACCGTCAAACAAATCAATGCGTTAGAGCCAGAGACTCAAGCCTTGAGCGACGAGCAGCTACGTGCAAAAACCGAAGAGTTTAAACAGCGGTATAGCAATGGCGAGTCTCTGGAAAAATTGTTGCCAGAGGCATTTGCCGTGGTGCGCGAAGGCAGCAAGCGTGCGTTGGGCATGCGCCACTTTGACGTACAGCTGATCGGCGGTATGGTGCTGAATGCGGGCAAGATTGCCGAAATGCGCACCGGTGAGGGTAAAACCCTGGTAGCGACACTGCCAACGTACCTGAATGCCTTGACTGGCAAAGGCGTGCATGTGGTGACGGTCAACGATTACCTGGCCAAACGTGACGCGGAGTGGATGGGGCAGCTTTACAACTTTTTGGGCTTAAGCGTCGGCATCAACCTGTCACAAATGCCACACGATGCCAAGCAGCAAGCTTATGCTTCTGATATCACCTACGGCACCAATAACGAATTCGGTTTTGACTACCTGCGTGACAACATGGTGTTCAGTAAAGAGGAACGCGTACAGCGTCCTTTGCACTATGCGCTGGTGGATGAAGTCGACTCCATCCTGATTGATGAAGCACGTACGCCACTGATTATTTCTGGCCAGGCCGAGCACAGCGTTGATTTATACGGCGCCATCAACGAAGTCGCCAAACAACTGGTTCGCCAGCAAGTGGAAGACGGCGAAGGCGATTTCTGGGTCGATGAAAAAGCGCAAAGCGTGACCATGAGTGAAGCGGGTCATGAGCACGCGGAACAATTGCTGGAGCAAACAGGTTTGCTAACGGCAGGTTCCAGCTTGTATGAGCCAGCCAATATTACCCTGGTGCATCATTTGTATGCGTCCCTGCGTGCGCAAAATCTTTACCACCGCGACCAGCACTACGTGGTGCGCAATAATGAAATCGTGATTGTGGATGAGTTTTCTGGCCGTATGATGCCGGGCCGTCGCTGGTCCGATGGTTTGCATCAGGCAGTGGAAGCCAAAGAAGGCGTGGCGATCCAGAAAGAAAACCAGACACTGGCGTCCATCACGTTCCAGAACTACTTCCGCATGTACCAGAAACTGAGTGGTATGACCGGTACGGCGGATACCGAAGCGTATGAGTTTAACCAGATCTACGCACTGGAAACCGTGGTGATTCCTACGCACAGACCGGTGCAGCGTTTGGATGCGATGGATAAGGTGTATCGCACCGGCATGGAAAAATACAAAGCGGTGATTGAAGATATCAAACAATGCCAGGCCAAAGGCCAGCCAGTGTTGGTTGGTACGACTTCGATTGAAAACTCTGAGCTGATTTCGCAATTGCTCACGCAAGCCAAGCTGGAACACCAGGTGTTAAACGCCAAGCAGCATGAGCGTGAAGCGACCATCGTTGCCGAAGCAGGCCGTCCTGGCATGATCACGATTGCGACCAATATGGCCGGTCGTGGTACCGACATTGTCTTGGGCGGTAACTCAGAAGGTGAGATTCATGCGATTCGCAATGATGCCAATTTGAGCGATGCTGACAAAGAAAGCAAAATCGCCCTGCTGAAAGCCGAATGGCAACAGCGCCACGATGCCGTGCTGGCTGCAGGCGGCTTGCATATTATTGGTACTGAGCGCCATGAGTCTCGCCGCGTCGACAACCAGTTGCGCGGTCGTTCTGGACGTCAGGGTGACCCAGGCTCCAGCCGTTTTTACTTGTCTTTAGAAGACCAATTGCTGCGCATTTTCTCTGGTGAACGTGTGGCGGCGATCATGACCCGCCTCAATATGCCGGAAGGCGAGGCGATTGAGCATGCCATGGTGACGCGTGCGATTGAAAACGCCCAGCGCAAGGTCGAAGGCCGTAACTTTGATATCCGTAAGCAGTTGCTAGAATACGATGATGTGTCTAACGACCAGCGCAAGGTGATTTACGAGCAACGTAATGAATTGCTGGAGTCGGTCGATGTGGGCCAAACCATACGTGCCATGCGTGAGGATGTGATTAACAGCCTGTTTAATACCCATGTGCCACCAGGCAGCGTGGAAGAGCAGTGGGAAGTGCCTGCGCTGGAACAAGCATTACAGGACGAGTTGAGCATCGGCTTGCCGGTCGCTGAGTGGTTGGAAAACAACCCTGACTTGCATGAAGAAACTTTGCGTGAGCGCATTCTGGATGCGGCTAACGAAAGCTATGGCTCAAAAGAAGCCTTGGCAGGCAATGACAATATGCGCAATTTTGAACGCGCAGTCATGTTGCAAAGCCTGGATAACCATTGGCGCGAGCACTTGGCAGCGTTGGATCATCTGCGTCAGGGCATCCATTTGCGCTCTTATGCACAAAAGAACCCCAAGCAGGAATACAAGCGTGAAGCGTTTGAGTTGTTTGAGTCGTTACTGAACACCGTCAAAAGCGAAGTCACCAAGATTACCATGCAGGTGCAGGTGCGTTCTCGCGAAGAGCTGGAAGAGGAGGAGCGCCGTGCCGAAGAGGCCATGCGTGCAGCGGATGTGGGCAACTTGCAATATCAGCACACAGATTATGACTCTGCATTAACCAATAGCGGGGATGCAGCACAGCCAGCACAGGGCTTGCCAGAAGGCGTGCGTGTTGGCCGTAATGATCCTTGTCCGTGCGGATCAGGCAAGCGTTTTAAAAACTGCCATGGCGCATTAAGCTAACCATTGTATTGAACTAACATTGTATTGAACTAACATTGTATTGAACTAGACAGCGAAAGGGATTCAATATGTCAGATCAGGAAATTCCATCCCCGTGTGTCGGGGTATGCAGTATTGATGACAGTAACGGTTTTTGCCAGGGCTGTTTTAGAACCATAGACGAAATCCGCCAGTGGTGGGATCTTGATCGCGCGGGTAAAGCGGAAGTGATCAAACTGGCTAATGCGCGTGAAGCTGCGGTATTTGGTGAATAGTGACTCGCCTCAAGTAACAAAGTAAAAAGCCGGCAATCGCCGGCTTTTTTATATTCAGATATTCGGAGTAGTGCTATAGATCTGCGAGTGGCTGATCACCCAAGGTATTCGATTGTGCGTCCAGTTTACCGATCACCATTTTGAGTGAGGCGTTCAGGCTTTGTAAAGAATCGGTGTCCAGGGTGGCCAGTACTTGCGGCAAAATACCATCGACCGGTTTAGGCGCTTTGGACAGCACTGCGTGGCCCGCTTCGGTCACAATCAGCCCGACTTTGCGTTGATCCTGGCTCAGACGCTGTTTTTCTACCAGTTGTCTTTTGACCAGTTTTTCTACCAGTAAGCTACAGGTGGATTGATGAATGGCAAGGTTTTCTGCCAGGCGGGAGACCCCTAATTCTGGATGAGTAGCGATTTCATGCAAGAGCCAAAGCTGTGAACCTGAGATGCCGCACGAAGCTTCAATTTCTCTAAAATGTTGTCTGACGGTACCGAAAATAATTCGAAATTGTTTTAAAGCTTCTTTTGCGAGGGAGTTTTGCATGATTAATTTAATGTAAATATTTATGTTCATTTTACCAGTTTCCACCAGATAACATGGCTTCGCTATGTTTATCGCGATAAAAATTCCCGTTTCTATCGGTGGTTTTAGACAAAAAAGTCGTTTTTAGCCACAAACGCTAGCCCGGTTTGGCAGACCGGTCTGTCTTATTTTTGTGACTATTTCGATCGCAGGCTATCGGTTGTGATAGCTTGTTGCTGATGAAGAGAGAGTAACGTTTCTAAGCCGAATTCGATGACAGCCTCGGAGGAAAAATGCGGGATTGTTTGCGCTAATTGCAGCAGATGGTGATGTGAGGTGGCCGTTTGTGTTTGCAACTGTTGCAATAGTTGGTAGGTGATCGCATTGAGCTGGATAAAACAGACTTTAAACTCGGGCGTACGATACACCAGTAAAAACGTAGGTATTGTCTCAACCGTATTCTGTTTTTTTGAGAGCAGGTGTACCGCATAATCGTAATGCAACAATTGGTGCACGCCACACAGCTGCACAACGCGATGCAACAGTGCATGCCCTTGCGTAAAGTGTTCGACAGTTGAATCAGCCGGCGCGGCATCCACTTGCTGACCAAGTAGCAGCTCTATCCATTCGTAGTGCGCCAGTTGCGCTGTGTAGGCGGGCAAGTCCGCTGGTATTTCTGCGTGCAGAAAAGCGACAAAACTGCCGGGAATATCCTTGAACAGCGGACTGTTAAATTGCTGTGAAAAGAAACACTGCCGCACCAGTTTGCTAAAGCGGCGCTGTCCCAGAATGTCACGTAGCACCGGAAAACAGGCGCTGACGCTGGCCTCAAAGTTGTTGAACACGATTTCACGGTAGACACGCATGCGCTTATCGCTGACCCCTGCCGGTTTGGCATGCCGGGCCGGGTGCCGCAGGTGGGCAGTAAATGCCGCTTGGTATGCTTGAAATGCAGGCATCAGGCTACCTTATGTACGTTCTGTGTACGGGCGGGCTGTGCTTGCTGTTGCAGGATTGCGATGCGGTCGACTTCCTGCATCAGGGCAGGCAGCGGGGGAATATGACTATCGCGCTCCAGCAAGGTCGGGAACACAGCCAGCTTGTTGTAGGCATATGTTAAAAGCTGCCACACCGGGTCGATAATCGCTTCGCCATGTGTATCCACCAGTAAATCTGGTTCGACTTGCAAATGCCCTGCCATATGACCATACACAATACGCTCGGCCGGAATTTGCTCCAGGAAGGCATAGGCGTCAAAGCCAAAATTGACACTATTTACATAGACATTATTAATATCCAGATGCAAATCGCAGTCGGCTTCGGACAGTACAGCATTGATAAAGCTGATTTCATCCATCTCGGAGATAGGGGCTGCCACATAGAATGAGGCATTCTCTACCGCAATGCGGCGCTCCAGAATGTCTTGGGTTTGACGGATACGTTGCACCACATATTTAACCGCCTCTGCGGTAAACGGGATGGGCAGTAAATCGTAAATATAGCCATTGGCAGTATCGCTGCAATAGCTTAAATGTTCGGTATAGAGGGGAATCTCAAAATCAGCCAGAAACTGTTTTACCTGCTTGAGAAAGCTGACATTGAGTGGGTCAGGCCCGCCCAAAGATAAACATAAGCCATGACAGGCTATCGGGTAATGCTGGGCCAACCAGTCCAGTTCGGCAGCATATTTACCACCGGCCTGAATCCAGTTTTCGGGAGCGATCTCCAGAAACTGCAACTGTGCAAGCAATGGCTGACCATATTGCTGCATCAGCTGGGGTAGCAGCTCACGCTTTAGCCCCAGGCCCGCACCGCGAATGTCCGATAGCTGTGCCATGAATATGGTTGCCGACGATTATTTGCTGGCGTGGCAGGCGCCTTCTTTCATTTTTTCAGCTGAGCAACTGCCTTGTTTCATCTTGTCTGCTGAGCAAGAACCTTCTTTGGCTTTGTCATGATGGCAAGAGCCCTCCTTCATTTTTTCGGCTGAACAGCTGCCTTCTTTCGCTTTCTGCTTGTTTGCCCCACATTTTCCGCTGCTGCATTTACCTTCTTTGGCTTTGCTGTCAGTCGCATCTGCTACCTGATAGCCTTGGCCCAGTGTTTTCAATTCAAACGGATTGCTGCCTGCATGGGCAGCGGCTGCTGCAATGGATAACGCTACTGCACCAGTAATCACAGCCATTTTATGTGTCGTCATGTTGCTTCCTTTTTCAAACAGGGTTTAAAAGTGGACATCAGTAAAATTTGTCCAATTGTTGCGTAATGCGTTCCCGTGCTGCCTGTGACAACGCAATTTCGCTGTCATTCGTTACTTGCTGCTGCCAAACCTGCATGGCGTCGCGAATCCATTTAAGCTGTTGCGTAAAACGTCGGCAATAGATACAGATAGCCAGGTGCAACCTGACCGCCCAGCGCTCACGCCAGGTGAGCGGGCGGTCAAGTGATTGCGATACCAGCACGCTGGTTTGTTTGCAATTCAGCATCTCTTTGTCCGTTTCACATTACGTGTTACCAGTGCATTTCAAGACATTTCCGCAGTCCCATACGGGCACGGTATAACATTACCCATGCATTGGTCGCGGTGATATTCAATGCCTTACAAATTTCTTCGTTTTCCATTTCATCCACATCACGCATGGTGAAAATGGCGGCCAGCTTTTGCGGTAAACGCGCCATACATTGCTGTAATACCTGCAAAAACTGTTTTTGCTGCAAGGCGTCATGTGGCACATCCCAGGCTTGCGGTTTTTCTGCCCAATGGCCGGTTTCGTCAAAAAACTCATCCATATTGGCATCTTCTTCGGTCAGGAGTTCCGAGGCCGGGATTTCGCGTACCTGCTTGCGCATACAGTCAATGATTTTGTGTTTCAGGATGCCCGTGAGCCAGGTGCGTGGGCTGGATTGCGCTGCATAGTTGGGATTTTTGATCGCAGCCAGCAAGGTTTCCTGCACAACGTCTTCTGCCTGATGCGGATCGCGTAGCCGCGTTAGCGCAAAGCGATACAAATAATTGCCATGTTCGTTAAGCCAGTCGTGCGGATTAGATTTCATGACGGTTATTGAAGCATAATTCAGGTAGACGGAGCAATGCTGGCGCGTTGCTCGATCAGGCTTAAATAATGCGCAGCATCCAGCCCGGTCTGGTTGCGTTGTGCCAGCCAGATGGTTTCGGCCAGGCATTCGAGCAGGGCATGCTGCGCTTCATGTTCTTGCTGGAACTTTGTACACAGTTTGCCGTAGGCTTGTGTGATGCCGATGGGCTGGTTGATGCTGATTTGCTCCTGGATGGACAGGTGCAGACTCATATGCAAGAACGGGTTGGTTTCACCCATTTCCGGGTAATAGGCTTGTTCCAGATATTGCTCGGGATGGTCCAGAATCGCGTGGTATTCGGGATGCAGATGCATAATACCCACCGCCATTTTTTCGAGGTCGGTCAATATGTTTTGCTGTTTGAATTTGGCCCAGGCATCAAAGAAAAACTGGCGCACTTCATCGCGGCTGGGATTAAATAAGGCCATGATTAACTCTCTACCGGTGGTTTCACCGGGTGTATTTGCTTGTCTTGGAATTCACATAAATCAGCAATGCAGCATTCACCGCATTTAGGGTTGCGTGCCGTGCAAGTATAGCGCCCGTGCAAAATCAGCAGGTGATGGGCGTCTTGTAAAAACTGTTTTGGCGTCGTGCTCAAAAAGCGCTGCTCCACCTCGAGCACGTTTTTGCCAGGTGCCAATTTGGTACGGTTGCCGACGCGGAACAAATGTGTGTCGACAGCAATGGTGGGTTGGCCAAATGCCGTGTTGAGGATGACATTGGCGGTTTTTCGGCCCACCCCAGCCAGCGCTTCTAGCGCTGCGCGGGTATCGGGCACTGCTCCGCCATGCAAAGTGAGCAGTTGCTGGCAGCATTTGAACACATTATTGGCTTTGGCATGATAAAGGCCTATGGTTTTAATATAGCTTTCTAACCCTTCCAGGCCGAGATCCAGAATGGCTTGTGGTGTGTTGGCGACTTTGAATAGTTTGCGCGTGGCGATGTTCACGCCTTTGTCAGTCGCTTGCGCCGACAATATGACCGCAATCAATAACTCAAAGGTCGAGCCGTGTTCCAGTTCGGTGGTCGGGTTGGGGATGGCTTGTGCCAGTCTCTCGAAAATCGCCAGTCTTTTTTGGGCATTCATAACAAATATTTCGTTGATGACAGCAAGGGCTAACCTGCTTTTTGTGCTTTTACACGCGCTATCGCGGCGGCAAGGGCGGCTTGTTTGAGGGTGTCTGCTGAAGGAGCCGCTGCGCTGATGTCTGCCGTATCCGTTTGCGCGGTGCCAGCGTATGCAGCGGGGCGTTGATGATAGGTTTGGGCTTTGTTGTGTGTTTCAAATGCCTGTCGCTTGAGTCGCTGCTCGTGACGGCGTCTTGCCAGGTCGGATTCCTCTGTATTCATCGCCAATGCACGGCCAGCCAAAGTTTGTATACTGATGCAATCGACCGGGCAGGGTGGCAGGCATAATTCACAGCCGGTACATTCCTGGCTGATCACGGTATGCATGAATTTGGCGGCACCAAGGATAGCATCGACCGGGCAGGCGGCGATACACAGTGTGCAGCCTATGCAAGTCTCTTCATCAATCACCGCCACTGCTTTGGCTTTAGTCATGCCATGGGCGGGATTTAACGGCAGGTAAGGGCGCTGCAGTAAGTCGGCCAATGCCCGAACACCTGGCTCACCGCCTGGCGGACACTGGTTGATATTGGCCTCGCCATTGGCAATTGCTGCCGCATACGGTTTGCAGCCGTCATAACCACACTGGCGGCATTGTGTTTGCGGCAGCAGAGCATCAATCTGCGCAATCAATGTGTGCTGCTTGAGTTGGTCCATTGTCTGCATGTTACCTTGGCAAGAACGCTATTTAATCCCTGTTGCAAAGGCTGACATTATAACTGAAACCATGTTTGACGATGGCTTGGCAGGCCTTGTCTGGTGGCTAAGCGGGTTCTTTGGCGTTCAGGCGCATAATCAGTTAAAATATTCGCTTTATTATTGAATGGCGCTAGGTATGTTTACGGGCAGTTTGGTCGCAATCGTGACCCCGATGTTTGAAGATGGTCGTTTGGATCTGGACGCGCTCAAAAAGCTGATCGATTTTCATATCGACGCCGGTACAGATGGCATTGTCATCGTCGGTACTACCGGCGAATCCCCTACTGTCAATGTTGACGAACATTGCTTGCTGATTAAAACCACGGTTGAGTATGTGGCCAGGCGTGTGCACGTGATTGCAGGCACAGGGGCCAACTCGACTGCTGAAGCGATTGAGCTGACAGCGAAAGCAAAAAGCCTGGGTGCGGATGCTTGCCTGCTGGTTGCGCCTTACTATAACAAGCCTTCACAAGAGGGTTTGTACCAGCACTTTAAAGCGATCGCCGAGGCGGTTGCTATCCCACAAATTTTATACAATGTGCCAGGCCGTACTGGCTGCGATTTAAGCAATGATACGGTCGTGCGTTTGGCGCAAGTGCCTAATATTGTCGGCATTAAAGATGCGACGGGTGGCATTGAGCGCGGTACGGATTTGCTGTTGCGCGTGCCCGCCGACTTTGCCGTGTATAGCGGTGATGATGCGACATCGCTGGCGTTGATGTTGCTGGGTGGCAAAGGCGTGATTTCGGTGACTGCCAATGTGGCACCGCAATTGATGCACGAAATGTGTGAACATGCCTTGAATGGTGACATCGCTGCGGCCAAGGCGGCGAATGCCAAATTGTTTGCCCTGCATCAGAAATTGTTTGTAGAGGCGAACCCGATTCCGGTGAAATGGGTATTGCAGCAAATGGGTTTGATTGCCACCGGCATTCGTTTGCCGCTGGTGAACTTATCCAGCCAATATCATGAAGTATTACGCAGTGCCATGAAGCAGGCTGATATTGCCGCTTGATTGAGCTAAGACTAAATTTAGGGTGAAATAAGTGAAATACATGAATCATGTTTGGTTACAACGGGCCGTGCTGGTCAGCCTGGTGACAGTGCTGGCTGCGTGCGACTCTATCCCGTTTATCGATAACAGCTCTGATTACAAAGGTGCAGGCCGTTCCAAACCACTGGAAGTTCCCCCTGACCTGACTGCCGTGCGCACCAGCAGCACTTATAATGTGCCTGGCAGCACCAGCTATTCTGCCTATAGCCAAAACCAGGATGCACAAGAGCAAAACGGCCCGCAGCCGGTGCTGGCCGATATGAAAAACGTGCGCATGGTTAAGGCCGGACAACAGCGCTGGTTGGTGGTGAATGCTCCGGCTGAAAAAATCTGGCCGATTGTGCGTGATTTCTGGCTGGATCAGGGCTTTGCGGTCAAAGTAGAAAATCCGGAACTCGGTGTGATTGAAACCGAGTGGTTGCGGTCGGATGCGATCAAGCCGAAAGAAGATAATCGTGGCTATGGCGAGAAGTTTGATGCCTGGCTGGATAAACTCTCCGGCTTTGCCGACAGACGTAAATTCCGTACCCGGCTGGAGCGTGGTGAAAAAGACGGGACCACTGAGATTTATATGACGCATCGGACGGTGGCAGGTGCGCCGGATGATGGTAAGAATTACGTCAATACCCAGTTGGGTAAAATCGACACTGGTTATCGCGCCAATGCGGCAGATAATAAAAACAATGCCGGGCAGGAGTTTGATGCTGACCTGGATGCTGAATTATTGCGCCGCATGATGGTGAAGCTGGGTCTGGATGAGCAGAAAGCTGATCAGGTCATGACGCAAGTGGCTTCAGACAAGCGCGCTGACGTGATTAAAGAGCCTGACCAGAGCGTGACTTTGAAACTCAATGAGCCATTCGACCGCGCCTGGCGTCGTGTGGGGTTGGCGCTGGATCGTATTGGTTTTGTCACAGAAGATAAAAACCGTTCCGAAGGCATCTTTTACGTGCGTTATGCCGATACAGATGCAGAAGATCCTATCAAGCAGAAAAAAGGCTTGCTGGAGCGACTGAAGTTCTGGGGCAGTGATGAAGACGAAAAATCGGCAGCACCGGTTGAAGTCAAACCTGGCGATAAAACCAAGTTCTGGAAAGGCACTTCAGACGGTGACAAGTCCAGCAAGCAGTATCGTATTCAGGTGCTGGAAAATGCAGATGACACCACCGATGTGTATGTGTTGACGGTGGATAACAAGCGCAATACGTCGACCACGGCTAACCGTATTATTTCCCTGCTGTATGAGCAACTGAAATAACAGAGGCCAGGTGTGCGATTTGCATCTTTAGGCAGTGGCAGCGCAGGCAATGCCACTGTGGTAGAAGCCGGGGAAACCCGGCTTTTGCTTGACTGTGGCTTTAGCGTGAAAGAAACTGTGCAGCGCTTGGCGCGCCTGGATCTGCAACCTGAACAACTCTCGGGCATCCTGGTCACGCACGAGCATGACGACCACGCGCGCGGGGCGTTCAAATTGGCAGCACGTTATCAGATTCCTGTCTGGTTGACGCATGGCACTTACAGCATGTGCCAGCGCTACCTGCCGACACAAGCGGTCACGATCAATATCATTGATGCGCATACGGTGTTTGCTTTACACGAGATCGAAGTATTACCTTATCCGGTGCCGCACGATGCGCGCGAACCGGCGCAATTTGTGTTTGGTGATGGAGCACGCAAATTCGGTGTGTTGACGGATGTCGGCAGCGTCACGCCACATATTGTGATGATGCTGCAAGGCTGTGATGGTTTGTTGCTTGAATGCAATCATGACCTGGAAATGCTGCGAACAGGCACTTATGCACACTCATTGAAAAAACGCGTGGGCGGCTGGCTGGGGCACCTGGATAATCAATCCAGTGCGCAATTACTTGGTCAGCTGGATAACAGTAAGCTCAAGCATCTGGTGGCTGCGCATCTGAGCGAGAAAAATAATACGCCTGCTTTGGCTAAGCAGGCGTTGAGTGCAGTACTAAACTGTGCCAGTGACTGGGTACAAATTGCCCATCAGCACGATGGGCTGGGCTGGCGTGATTTATAGTTGATCTATGTTGCTAATCCAGCACCATGATCTGTTCTGACAAGCGGATCATGCGCTCAACCGGCGTCACCCAGACGATGCCATCGCCGACATTGCCGGTATGGGCTACTTCAACGATGGTCTGCAAAACACCTTCCACCAGTTCATCTGGCACCACCATATATATATAGACTTTGGGGCTGTAATCGGTCAGCTCTTCACGCACGCCCACACTCGGTTTTTGCAAATGTGGGCCGCAACCTTCCATCTTGTTGACTGACATGCCGGGAAAGCCTTTGATATTCCGCAGTGCAGAGCGTATCTTTGCCAATCTCGCCGGTTGTATGACTGCTTTGATTTCTTTCATAAAAATATCCTTTAGAGCATAGACTCACTGGGGCAGCATTATGCCTCTATTTTACTTTCTTCAAACTTACGATAGAGGGTAGGCACCACAATCAGCGTGAGCAGGGTAGAGGTAATCAAGCCACCAATCACTACAATCGCCAATGGTCGCTGTACCTCGGCGCCTGGACCCGTCGCAAACAGGAATGGCACCAGCCCCAGCATGGCCACCGTGGCGGTCATCATCACCGGCCTGAAGCGCTGGGCGCAGCCTTTGCGGATAGCTTCGAGTTGACTCAGGCCTTCTTCACGCAGGGTGCGGATATACGATACCAGTACCACCGCGTTGAGCACTGCGATCCCCCACAAGGCAATAAAGCCTACCGATGCCGGAACTGACAGGTACTCACCTGTGACAAACAAGGCAATCACACCACCAATTGAGGCAAAGGGTAGCACCAGAATAATCATGGTGGCAAACCGCAAAGACTGGAACAACAGGAACAGCAGGAAGAAAATGGCCGCAATGGTCACCGGGATAATGATCATCAAATGGCCCATGGCGCGTTCCATGTTCTGGAACTGGCCACCGTACTCCAGATAATACCCATCCGGCAACTGCAGTTTTTGCCCCAGCACCTGTTGCAACTCAGCCACAAAGCCACCGAGGTCGCGGTCTTTGACATTGACGCCAATCACGATACGGCGTTTGGCCAATTCACGACTGATTTGCGCCGGGCCATCCTTGATCTCGATATCGGCCAGATCTTCCAGCGCGACACGTGAGCCATTGGGCGAAGTCAGCATAATGTTGCGGATAGCTTCTTCATTATTGCGGAAGGATTCCGGATAACGCACCGCCGCTGAGAAACGGCGCTGGCCTTCAAAAATCTCAGTCGCAATTTTGCCGCCTATGGCGGTTTCAATCACATCATGTACATCAGATGCATTGATACCATGACGGGCAATGGCCTGGCGGTCAATCGTGATATTCAGGTATTGCTGCCCTGAGACTTTCTCTACCTTGATTTCAGTGGCGCCTGTCACCGAGCCGGCAATTTTGGCGATCTCATCCGCTTTTTGCTTGAGTGCATCCAGGTCTTCACCAAAAATCTTCACCGCTACATCCGCACGCACACCGGTCAGCAGTTCATCGACACGGTCAGAGATCGGTTGTGCCATGATGATTTGTACACCTGGAATATACTTCTCTAGTACTTGACGCATTTTTTCAGCGATATCATCCTGGGTCCACCCCTCGGGCCACTGGTCACGCGGCTTGAGGCTAATAATCGGCGTAGATTCGTTTTGTGCCTGTGCATCGGCCGGGCTTTCACCGCGACCCAGTCCGGAGATGGCCGACTTGATACCAGGCACTTGCTCCATGATCAGCTTCATCGCCTTGCTCTCCATTTTCATGGATTCTTCCAGAGAGATATTAGGCACGCGGTTAATGCCGGGGACGATAGAGCCTTCTTTCATTTCCGGGATAAATGAGGTGCCCAAAAATGGAAACAGCGCAATCGTGCCAACAAAGACCAGGGCCGAGGCCAGGATGGTTTTCTTCTCATTATCGAGCACCCAGTTCAGTGCTGATAAATATGGTCGTTTAATGGCTTGTATCAGCTTGGTATCGTCGCCACTGCCGCCTTTGAGCATATAGGAGCACAGCGCTGGTGTCAGGGTCAGCGACAATACCAGTGACACAAACAGCGCAATGGCAATGGTGTAGGCCAAAGGCGCAAACATTTTGCCTTCCATGCCTTCCAGTGTCATCAGGGGCAAGAACACCAGAATGATGATGCCAACGCCAAACAATACTGGTGTGGCTACCTCCGTCGCCGCCTCCAGGGCGACGCGGATGCGGCTTTCATCTTTGCGATGTCCTAAATGGTGAAAGGTATTCTCCACCACCACGACAGAGCCATCGACCATTAGGCCAATGGCAATGGCCAGGCCACCCAATGACATGAGGTTGGCAGAAATACCGTAGTGGTTCATGACCATAAAGGTGATTAAAGGCGTCAGGATCAAAGTGCCGACCACAATCAGGCTGGAACGCACATCCCCTAGGAACAGGAACAGAATCACAATCACCAGGATAATCCCTTCAATCAGCACTTTGGTGACGGTGTGCAAGGCTGCATCGACTAACTCGCTGCGATCATAGTAGGGCACAATCTGCAGGCCATGTGGCAACATGCCTTTGCTGTTGATTTCTTCCACACGGGCTTTGATGCGGCTCACTACTTCTTTGGCGTTGCCGCCACGCATCATAATGACAATGCCACCGACAGATTCCGTATCGCCGTTTTTGAGCACCACACCCACACGTACTTCATGGCCGATAGTGACTTCTGCGACGTCGCGGATATAGACCGGCGTGCCATTTTCTTCTTTTAGCACCATGTTACGGATGTCGTCCAGGTTTTGCACCAGGCCGACACCACGAATCAGGTACTGTTCGGCATAATGCGGCAAAATGCCACCGCCACTATTGGCATTATTACGCGCCAGTGCTTCATACACATCTTTGAGCTTGATCGAAAAATGCGTCATGCGGTCTGGGTTGACCAGCACCTGGTACTGCTTGACGTAGCCGCCTTGCGAGTTGATTTCAGCCACGCCTGGGATGCCGCGCAGCAATGGGCGTACCACCCAGTCCTGAATCGCTCTACGCTCTGTCAGGTCAGCTTGCGTCAATGCCTTTTTACCGTCATCCGGTTTATCCAGCGTGAATTGATAGACCTCGCCCAGACCGGTAGACACCGGTCCGAGGATAGGTGTCACGCCTTGCGGCATGCGCTCCATCACCTCCATCAGCCGTTCCATCACCAGTTGCCGGGCAAAGTAAACGTCGGTGCTGTCGGTAAATACCAGCGTGATCAGGGACAAGGCATTTTTATTCACCGAGCGCATTTCGGTCAGGCCGGGCAAGCCCGTCATGGCGATTTCCAGCGGTACGGTGATGAAGCGTTCGACTTCTTCCGGCGACTTGCCGGTGGCCTGTGTGGCAATCATGACCTGGACGTTAGTCACATCCGGGAAAGCATCGACAGACAATTTTTTAACTGCAAACAGGCCAGCAAGGATAAATCCGACAGCCAGGACCAGCACAATCAGGCGCTGCTTAAGCGCGCCTCGAATTAGGGATTCAATCATGCTTTACTCCATCTCTTTGCGCTTGCGTTCATTGTTGACATGAAACGCGCCATCGAGCACGATTTGATCGCCTGGTTGCAAGCCTTGCAGTACTTCTCTGTTGCCTTGATAAGTCCGGCCCAGGGTGACTGGCAGCAATTTATACTGGGTGGATTTTAGGGTTTGTACAAACACATGGTCGGCATTGTTTTCACGCACCACAGCGGTGGACGGAATCGCAATGACTTTCTCCGGTTTGGCTTCCAGCAAAATGGTGATCAGCATATCCGGCTTTAACAGCATTTTTTCATTACTGATATTGGCGCGTGCCATCACGGTACGCGTGGCTGGATTCACTATATCGCCTACAAATGCCAGCGTGCCAGTCAGTTCAGCATCATCCAGTGCCGGTACTTCAATATCCAGCGACTGGCCTTCTCTAATGTGCGCAATTTGCTGCTCCGGGATTTCTGCCACTGCCCATACATGCGACAAGTCAGCAATCACAAACAGTTCTTCTGCCGGTGCCACGACCTGGCCCAGTCTGGCTTTACGTGCAATCACCGTACCGGTGATTTTAGAGTTCACCTGGCTGGTTGACATGCCACTGTTATGCAAACCCAGCTGGGAAATGCTGGCAGGCGGCATGCCGAGTACCAGTAACTGGTCACGGGCGGCATTCAATTCCGCATTGGCGGCATTGAGCTCACCTTCACGGCGCTGCAATTCAGCCAGGCTGATCACATCAGCTTCCAGCAACTGTTTGGCGCGGTCGACCGCTTTGGTTTGCAATTGCATCTGCTGGCTGGCTTTGATGTAGCTCAGTTGATATTGCGCCAGCTCTGTACTCTTAATCACGGCCAGTCGCTGGCCCGCTTTCACTTCATCGCCCAGGTTGACATCCAGCGTGCTGATACGGCCGGTGATGGATGCGCCAGCTCTGGACTCATATTGCTCATCGACCTGGATGCGACCAGGAATACGCAAGGTATCGACAAAAGCGAGTTCGGCGACCGGGCCGATGCTGACGTTAGCAGCCAGCTCTTTGGTCAGCATGACCAGGCTTGGGTCCACGACCTCTTTGGTTTCTGGGGCCGGGGCAGCTTTTTCTGTGCACGCGGTAGACATGACAGCCAGCGCGGCAGCTAGCAAAGTTGAAAATAAAACACGAGACATGACCATCCCCTTAAGGTTGAACCAAATCCGAACCGATGAAGCGTTCGATTTGCAATACACTGAAAAAATAATCGAATTTGGCAATCAGATAGTCACGTTTGACATCACGATTGACGCGTTGCGCATCCAGGTATTCCAGGATGCCGCGTTCTCCGAATTTATAAGCGGCTTCTGCGCGACCGAGGGTCGCTTCTGATTGTTGCAGCAAGCCATTTTCAAATACTTTGAGCTGGTTGCTGGCGATCACGGTACGTTGGTAGGCGCTATCAATCTCTTTACGCAGCAACTGGTGCTGCAACTTGATATTGGCATCTGCCTCCTCAATCCCTGCGGCGGCTTGTGCAATCTGGCCGTCACGGCGGTTCCAGACCGGTAATGGCACCACGACACCGACTCTGAATGTGTTGAGGTCAGGATCTTGGGTAAAGTCGGATTTCAAGGTGAGGCCAGGAAAGCGTAAGGATTGCTCCAGTTTGAGTTTGGCTTCCGCACTGTCTTTTGCCGTGATCAGCTGTTGCAGGTAAGGGTTGTTTTCGGCAGACTTGCGTAAGTCGATGATGCTGGGCAGGGTTGAGATCGTGGGTAGTTCAGATTTGACTTCGAACGTGTCTGGCATATTGCCTATCATGCCGCGCAAAATCGCTTTGGCTTCATCAATACGGGTTTGTGCACTGGCATAATCACGTTCTGCTGCCAGCACCTCAGTATCCGCCTTGATCAGCTCATATCTTGCAGCCTCACCCACATCTACCTTGCGTTTTATTTTGGTCTGGATTTCCTGCAAGATGCTGAGGTTCGCACCCAGCATATGCAGAATCTGCTGGCGCAGGAGCACGGTCAGATAGGCCTGTTTGATCAGGTTGCGCAGATCGAAGCTCGTGGTTTGGATGCCTTTTTCAGCGTAAGTCAGTTGCTGTTCAGCCAGTTCACGGCGCGAGCTACGTGTGCCGGGAAATTCCAGCGGTTGCGAAATGGTGACACCATAGTTTCTTTCGCTGGCACCTGGCGTTGGCACACCACGGTATCTGGCTGGTCCTGCCATCACTTCCAGGTCCGGGTTATAGAAAGATCTTGCTACGGTGATGCCTGCCGCAGCCGCTTCAATTTGTGCTTTGCTGACAGCCATCATCGGGTTTTCGGCCACGGCTTTATCCAGCAGGGTTTTCAGGTCAAAAGTGGTTTCTGCAAATGCAACTGGGGTAATGCAGCAATATAGCCACAATAGCCTGCATGCTTTCCGCCAGCGGGTCGAACTTAACATAACGATCCTTTTTCAGGTGACTGTTCATATCATAATGTCACAGCCACCTTAACTAATAATTAAAATGACGCTTTCAGCCAATAAAGCTAAAAGGTTGGGAAAGTTGTTAAGCGAGTTGAGGCGGCCGGTCAAGCCAGAAGCCGAGTTGCAGGTGATAGGAGGATAGGTGATGCTCAGGGGCGAGGTAGGTGGTTTTATGCAGCGGGTAGCTAAACCCAGGTAGCAGGATTTTGTCGACATCTACTTCGGCGATTTCCAGCATGTCGACGCAACAACTGCCTTGGCCAAAGTCGGCAGATAAACTGTCATCAATGGCATTGGAGAGGCTTGCCGCCGAGATGCCGGTTTCTAATAGCGAAGTTGTGACCGTCGGTTCGGCAGCCGTTGTCTGCAAAGCAAACAGCAAACACAACACATGTAGAAAATAAAATAGCTTTTGCATTACAAAATCATATCTGTCAGGCAATACATTTACAGCAATAACTATACCAGCAATATGAACACACCTAACGTATTGATTTTATGTCATCCGTGACCTAAGTAGGCAGATCTGGTAGCGCGTTGGGGATTTTTTGCACCAAACTGGTGCAGGAAAGCCACGGTGACATTATAGTAGATGTCACCGTGGTGTCAAAGTTCCAGCCAGATTAGGCCGAAATGGTTTCTTCTTTAAAAATCAGTTTAATCTGATCGTTGTCATCAATGTCGATATGGACAAGGCCACCGTCGTTCAGGCGACCAAACAGTAGCTCATCCGCCAGTGCCTTGCGTATCGTATCCTGGATCAGTCTGGCCATTGGGCGTGCACCCATCAACGGATCGAAGCCTTTTTTACCCAGGTAGGCCTTGAGCTCGTCACTAAAGGTGACATCCACTTTTTTCTCATGCAATTGATCTTCCAGCTGCATGAGGAACTTGTCGACCACACGCAGAATGACATCCTGATTCAGTGCGCTGAATGATACCGTCGCATCCAGACGGTTACGGAATTCAGGGCTGAAGAAACGCTTGAGGTCAGCCGCTTCATCGGTACTGTCTTTGCTGTTGGTAAAGCCTATGCTCGATTTAGACAGGTTTTCCGCACCCGCATTGGTGGTCATGATAATCGTCACATTGCGGAAATCTGCTTTGCGGCCATTATTATCAGTCAAGGTGCCATGATCCATCACTTGCAGGAGGATATTGAAAATATCCGGATGCGCTTTCTCAATTTCGTCCAGCAACAGCACGCAATAAGGTTGCTTGGTCACGGCTTCGGTCAGCAGGCCACCCTGGTCAAAACCAACATAGCCCGGAGGCGCACCAATCAGGCGCGACACTGCGTGACGCTCCATATATTCCGACATGTCAAAACGTAGCAACTCAATGCCGAGCACATAAGCCAATTGTTTGGCTACCTCGGTTTTACCCACTCCGGTCGGGCCCGCAAACAGGAAGCTACCAATCGGTTTGCTGCTGTTACCCAGGCCGCTACGCGCCATTTTGACAGCAGAAGACAGCACTTCAATCGCTTTGTCCTGACCGAAGACGACTGCTTTCAAGTCGCGCTCCAGTGTTTTCAGTGCATTGCGGTCATCGCTGGAAATGTTTTTGGGCGGAATACGCGCAATTTTGGCAATGATTTCTTCAATCTCTTTATTGCCAATGATTTTCTTTTGTTTGCTCTTAGGCAGAATGCGTTGCGCAGCACCGGCTTCATCAATCACGTCAATTGCCTTATCTGGCAAATGGCGGTCGTTAATGTACTTGGCTGACAGCTCAGCCGCCACCGTTAAGGCACTGGCGCTGTATTTCACGCTATGGTGCTCTTCAAATTTGGTTTTCAGGCCTTTCAGAATCTCAATGGTTTCGGCCACGCTAGGTTCTTGTACGTCGATTTTCTGGAAACGGCGTGACAAGGCATGGTCTTTTTCAAAGATGCCGCGATATTCCTGATAAGTCGTCGCGCCTATGCATTTGAGTGAGCCATTGGATAACGCCGGTTTCAGCAGGTTGCTGGCGTCCAGCGTACCGCCACTGGCCGAACCTGCACCAATGAGTGTATGGATTTCGTCAATAAACAGAATTGCATCAGGCTTCTCGGCCAGCTGTTTCATGACGGCTTTCAGGCGCTGCTCAAAGTCACCACGGTATTTGGTGCCAGCCAGCAGGGCGCCCATATCCAGTGAGTAAACTGTGGCATTTTCCAATACTTCCGGAATGTCATTGCTGACGATACGCGACGCCAGGCCTTCCGCAATGGCGGTTTTGCCCACACCGGCTTCGCCTACCAGCAAAGGATTGTTCTTGCGACGACGGCACAAGGTCTGGATCACACGTTCCAGTTCCTGGCTGCGACCGATCAATGGGTCGATTTTGCCGGCAATCACTTGCGCGTTCAGGTTGAGTGTAAAGCTTTCCAGTGCGCCGGTGCTGACGCTTTCGCCTTCAGTTTCCTGCTCAGTGCTGGATGCCTTGGGTTCATTTTCCTGGATTTTAGCTACACCATGAGAAATGAAGTTAACCACATCCAGGCGAGTGACGCCTTGCTGATGCAGGAAAAATACGGCATGGGAATCTTTTTCACCATAGATCGCAACCAGCACATTGGCGCCGGTGACTTCTTTTTTGCCGGAAGACTGTACGTGCAGCATGGCACGCTGAATCACCCGTTGAAAGCCCAGGGTCGGTTGCGTGTCAACCTCTTCAGTCCCGGCCACAGTCGGTGTATGTTCTTCGATATATTGACTCAGTTCACTGCGCAGTGTGTCAAATTTGGCACCGCAAGCGCGCAGGACTTCTGCGGCAGTTGGGTTGTCCAACATAGCCAGTAACAGATGCTCAACCGTAATTAATTCGTGACGCTTTTGTCGCGCGTCCATAAACGCCATGTGCAGGCTAACTTCAAGTTCTTGAGCAATCATGATGACTTTCCTTAATACACTACACTACAAAAAACGCCTCATTCACAGACGTAACTTCATGCAATACCGGTAAAACCTGTCTGTTTATTGTTATCGTGCTTTTTTCCAAAAAATTCAATGTACCGTCGCTGCTTTTTGCTCACTTTTATATGAGTCAAGCTCGCCAGAATCACCTCATTACCATGCTACCACTGTGCAATCTGACTTGAACCGCAAGTATGTCAGTGTATTTGCCCGATATTCTCAGGATGCTACGACTGGACATCACCGTGAGCCATCCGATTGGAACCGTTTCAATCTCGCATCTTTGGCATCTGGCGGTCGCGTTTCAAGCGGCTTCAATCACACATTGCAAAGGGTGTTGTGCTTCGCGGGCAGATTCCAAGACCTGATGCATTTTGGTTTCTGCAATATCCTGTGGGTAAACGCCACATACGCCCATGCCCTCTGTATGTACTTGGAGCATGATTTGTGTCGCTTGTTCACGAGACTTGTTAAAAAAACGTTCAATGACGGCGACGACAAACTCCATGGGGGTGTAGTCGTCGTTGAGCAACAACACCTTATATAACTCTGGAGGCTTGGGTTTGGCAACCTGGGATTCGAGAGCCAGATCACCTTCACGCTTGGGTCGTACCATAGTTTTGTATACCTGTCTTAGAACCTATTTTGCGCCTTGTATTGAAAAATTCAAGGGCCTGATGCAGGAGAAGTCCGGCTTTTTAAAGATAAATTTTGACGCGCTTGACGATACGGTCCTGTACGTCGAGGATTTCCAGCTTATGTTCACCGATTTTAAAGCTGGTGTCGGGTTCCGGAATGCCTTCAAAGTGCTCAAGAATTAAACCATTCAATGTGCGTGGACCGTCAGTAGGCAGGGAGAGTTTCAATTTACGGTTGAGATCTCGCAGCAGGCTGCCGCCATCGACCAGCCAGCTGCCGTCTTCATGTTGATGGAAATGGCTGGCATGCTCGGGTGACTGGGTGGTGAATTCCCCCACCACCTCTTCTAGAATATCTTCCAGTGTCAGCAAGCCCTTGAACTCACCATATTCATCGACGACCAGCGCAATGCGTTCATGTCGTTTCTGAAACTGTTGCAATTGCGTGTAAAGCGGAGTGCCGGACGGAATATAGTAAGGCAGGCTCATGGCCGCCTGTAGCAGTGCTTTGGTTGGTGCTTTGCCGATGTGAAAATCACGCAGCAGAGGCAGCACCTTGCGCACATGCAAAATACCGACGATGTCTTCGTGGTCACCTTGCCTCACCGGCAGGCGCGAGTGATGGCTGCGCGCCAGTTGTTCCATAATCTGGTCTATCGTATGGTCGAGGTCAATAAATTCAACCATGGTATGCGCGGTCATCGCGTCGTCAACAATAATGTCTTCGAGGTCTAGCAGGTTCAGCAGAATGGTGCGGCTTTGCGAAGGAATATATTGCCCGGCATCGCTGACAATGCTGCGTAACTCCTCGGTGGTAACTGATTGCGCCTGCTCGTCAAAATTGACGCGTACACCCAGCAATTTAAGGAAGGCTTTGACGAATAAGTTGACAAACCAGACCACAGGCGTGAACAGCCAGAGAATGGGGTAGAGTAAATAGCTGCTGGCAAAACCAAGTTTTTCGGCATGTGCGGCGGCGATGACTTTAGGCGATATTTCACTGAAGACGAGGATGGCAAAGGTGATGGCCAACGAGCCAAACATCAGGACGTAGTCGCCTTCGCCAAACAGGCGCTCTGAAATCACGACTTCTAAGGTAGAGGAGCCAACGATACAAAAGGTATTGCCTAATAGAATGGCGCCCAGTGTTTTATCGGTTTGTGCAATGAGGCGGCTGGCCAGTTTGGCACCGCGATGACCTTCTTTGGCGAGGTGCCGCATCCGGTAACGGTTGAGCGACATCAGGCTGGTTTCGGCGATGGAGAAAAAGGCTGTCAGTGACAGCAGTAGCAAGAGCAGACCAATCTGCCAGCTTAATGGGATGTTGTCCAAAAGAGTGGAGTTGAAAACAAGAAGCCACTAGTGTACCCACCAGTGGCTAAAAATCAAGCATCGTGACAGTTTATCGATGCCGCTTAAAAGGCAATGACTTAAGGCGCAACGGCCGCCTCATCTTCTTTCGGTTTTTTCTCGGTGTCGCCAATCAGGTTGGCGCGGCTCACGCCCAGCCACATGGCAATCGGGCAGGCGACCAGTACTGACGAGTAAATACCAAACAAAATGCCGATAGTCAGTGCCAGTGAGAAGTTATGCAAGGTTTCGCCACCGAAGAACAGCATGGAGCAGACCATGGTCTGCGTCATCATATGGGTGATGATGGTGCGCGACATGGTGCGCGTAATCGCATTGTCGATCACCTGCACCGCGCTCGCTTTACGCATCTTTTTGAAGTTTTCACGCACGCGGTCAAACACCACCACGGATTCATTCACGGAGTAACCCAATACCGCGAGAATCGCCGCCAGTACCGTGAGGTTGAACTCCCATTGGAAGAAGGCAAAGAAGCCGAGAATGATAATGACGTCATGCATATTGGCGATAATCGCGGCCACCGCAAAGCGCCATTCAAAGCGCAATGCCAGGTAGCCCATGATACCCGCACACACCAGCAGCAAGGCCAGTGCGCCGTTTTCATACAGCTCTTCACCGACTTGTGAACCGACGGATTCAACGCGGCGAATTTCTGCACCCGCATCTGCCGCCTTTAATGCGCTTGAGATTTTTTCGGACAATTGCGCGATTGACAGCTCTTTTTTCACCGGCAGGCGGATCAGTACATCCTGGCTAGAGCCAAAGTTTTGTACGGTGACATCTTTCAGGCCAACACCATCCATCACCTGACGGATCTGCTCAATATTGGCCGCAGCCGGGTAGTGCACCTCCATGACCGTGCCGCCAGTAAAGTCGACGCCATAATTCAGGCCGCGATGCAGCAGGAAAAAGATCGCCAATATAAAGGTAATCAGCGAAATCGAGGTGGTCAGACGCCCGTAACTCATGAACGGGATATCTTTTTTAATTCTGAATAATTCCATAATCTATTCTCTTTTATGCGTTGTCAGCGGCGATGCGATGGCGATTAACCAATCGGCAGATGCTCGATCTTGCGGCGGTAGCCGTACAACAAATTGACCAGCGCGCGGGAGACCAGCACGGCACTAAACATGGAGGTCATAATGCCTAACACGTGTACCACGGCAAAGCCTTTGATTGGGCCGGTACCAAACATAAATAAGGCCAAACCCGCAATCAGTGTGGTGACGTTGGAGTCCAGAATGGTATCGAATGCGCGGTCGTAACCCGCGTGGATACTGGCTTGTGGCGTGTTGCCGTTGCGCAGCTCTTCACGGATACGCTCGTTAATCAGCACGTTGGCATCAATGGCCATCCCCAGTGCCAGCGCAATCGCTGCCAGGCCTGGCAAGGTCAGTGTCGCTTGCAGCATGGAGAGAATTGCCACCAGCAACAACAGGTTGACGCCCAGTGCCATGACAGAAACACCACCAAAGACCATGTAGTAAACAATCATCATCACTGCAATCGCAGCAAAGCCCCACAGCGTAGAATGCACGCCGCGTTTGATGTTTTCTTCACCCATGCTTGGGCCAACGGTACGTTCTTCGATGATTTCCATCGGTGCCGCCAGTGCACCCGCACGCAGCAGCAGTGAAATGTCGGTGGCTTCCTGGGCATTCGCCATGCCGGAAATCTGTACGCGACCGCCGCCAATTTCTTCGTTAATCACCGGCGCCGTGACCACTTCGGTGCTGCCTTTTTCAATCAGCAGAATCGCCATGCGTTTGCCGACGTTTTCACGGGTCACGTTTTTAAAGATGCCTGCACCACGGCCATCCAGGGTCACGTTGACCACGGAAGAACCATTCTGGCCATTCACGCCAGGGCCTGCATCGGTGATGCGGTCACCAGTCAGCACCACGCTCTTTTTCACCAGTACCGGGCGGCCTTCACGGTCAGAAAACAATTCGTCACCAAAGGGCACCTGGCCAGCTTGCGCCTTTTGTAGCGTTGCCATGTCGGATTTTTCTTCATCCACCATGCGGATTTCCAGCGTTGCCGTGCGGCCCAGAATCTCTTTGGCTTTGGCCGTGTCCTGAACACCAGGCAATTGCACCACAATGCGGTCCACGCCTTGTTGTTGCACGATAGGCTCAGCCACGCCCAATTCGTTAATCCGGTTATGCAGGGTTTGCAAGTTTTGCTTGAGCGCAAATTCCTGGATGCGTTTTTGTGCTACCGCGCTCATGCTGGCCGTGACGCTAAAGTCTTTATCGCTGCCTGCAATTTTGTAGGTCAGGTCAGAAAAGTCTTTGGCTAACAGATTACGTGCTTTGGTTGCTTCCGCTTCTGATTCAAATTTAATCACCACCACCTGGCCTTGACGCTCAATGCCGTAGTAATTGATTTTTTCCTTGCGCAAAGACATGCGGAAGTCGCCAACCGTACTTTCTGCAGCTTTATCCAGCGCCGCTTTCATGTCCACTTGCAGCAGAAAGTGCACACCACCACGCAAGTCCAGGCCCAAATACATCGGCTTGGCGCCTATGCTTTGCAGCCAGTTTGGTGTTTGTGGTACCAGGTTGAGCGCCACGGTGTAGTCTTTACCCAGGTTGCCAACCAGTTTGTCTTTAGCCAGCAATTGCGTATCCGTGTTGGCAAAACGCACCTTCACGCCGCTGGCATCCATAAACAAACCGTCAAACGGGATGTTGGCCAGTTTCAGCGTGTCTTCCACTCTCTGTAGCAGGCTCTCATCTACTTTGAGTGAGGTTTTGGCCGGGCTGATTTGCACCGCTGGCGATTCACCAAAAAAGTTGGGGATCGTGTACAGCAGGCCAATGATAAACACTGTGCCGATCAGCACGAATTTCCATATCGGATAACGGTTCATAACAAACTCTAGTTCAGAATGAAAGACAAGCGCGTCTTGTGTGGGTTAAATGGACTTCAATGTGCCCGCTGGCAACAGGGTCTGCACCGTGTGTTTTTGCACATTGACCACTGTATTGGCAGCGATTTCAATGCTGACAAAGTTTTCGCTCACTTTAGTCACTTTGCCAACGATACCACCGGTGGTTGCCACTTCATCACCAGCCTTCAGGGTTTCCAGCATGGATTTATGCTGTTTTGCCTGTTTGATCTGCGGACGGATCAACATAAAGTAAAACAAGACAAAAATCACCACCATAGGCAAAAAGCTCATGATGTCGGTGGCTGGGGCGCCAGCTGCGTAGGCGTTGCTGATAAACATATCTATTCCTAAGTCATACTGAAAATAACGCATGATTCTATCATAGAGCCTTGTTAATCTGTCATCAGCGATCTGTATGACTGCGCAATAACGCTTGACTGTGAATTGTAAAAGTATTTTAATGGTTGGTCGCTATTGTGGTTGGCGACCAAAGGCAGTTCATGACTATTTTTAAAAAATTGGAGGAGCGTATGCAACATTATATAAAGTGTTTGGCAGCAGTTTCTTTGGCGATGTCTTGCCAGTTGGCGCAAGCAGGGGTGATTGTGCAGCCAGCGACAGTGGGCGCGTCAACATCTGATTTTGGTGGCTCGTATGCACTGGTGAATCAGATCAACCAGTCGGGCTTATCTGCAGGCTATATTGCAGGTGTGACAGACTTTGACAGCTTTGTCGCCGGTACGACGCACGATGGCCTGTCCGCATTAAACTCAGGTTTCAGTGTAGGCGCTTTTGGCAGCTTTAGTTATGACCTGGGGGCTGTGTACAATATCGATGCCATCGGGTTATGGGCGACCGCCAATACTGGCTCGGTATTGCAATTTAATTTATATGCCGATAATGACAATGACTTTAGCAATGGCAATAGCGGTTTACTGGGTGGCTTTACTGCGGTAGGTTCGAATTACACTGCGGCAGACCCTGGTCAGGCATTTACTTTCGGTGACGTTTCTACCCGTTACGTACACATGGAAATCCTGACCACTGATGGTGGTCCACAGCCTGGTTTAGGTGAAGTGATTTTCCGTACGGCGACCATGGTGCCTGAACCTGAACCAATGGCCTTGTTTGCGGTTGGCCTGGTGCCGCTTTGGTTGCGTCTGCGCAAAAAAGCCTGATTTGCAATTTGGTTAGTGATGTCAGTCAACGTTTAAAAGCCAGCACCTGTTTGCGTGCTGGCTTTTTTATTGGGTGTGGATGGCGAAGGTGTAGTGATTGCAATAAAAGGTTGTTCTTTGGTTTGACGGTTGCTTTTCGCCTTTTCGGCGATTTACTTTTCTTTGCTTGCACAAAGAATAAGTAACCAAAAGAAAGTGCACCCCAGCTCCCGCTTGTTTCCTGCGTTGCTCGTCAAAATAAGCGGTCACGAAACTCAACCTGGTAGCTCACATACAACGTGAGCTACTGCGGGATTCGAACAGTCGCTCCCTTTCTCCTTATTTTGCCTGCGCTACTCGGCGCGGCAGATGGGGGCCCCGAAAACCTACGAGCGCCATCCTTTAGCGGATTTAACAAAAAAATCTGATTTTTGAACCGTCCGCATTTCTGCGATGTGAGTTTGGCGAGATAAATCCCATTCCATCACGCTGAGTAGCGGAGACAAAACAAGAGAGAAGGGAGCGACTGTTTGAGCTCCGCGGCAGTTTGCGTCGTGTGCAAGCTGCTAGGGCGAGTTTCGTGACCGCTTGTTTTGTCGAGCAACGCAAGGAAGCCGAAGGCCGTGATGGCTGGGTGCCCTCCTCTTTGGTTACTTTCTGAGGGGCAAGCATCAGAAAGTGACTCGCCGAGAGGCGAAAAAGAATTTTAGTCAATCCACCAGTACGGCGAGAAGAGCGATCTTTTACATTAATGCTAAATGAGGAGGCTAACGCTTTTCCGCCCGTTTACGAGCAAACTCCGCTTTAAACGTCTCAAAACGATTTTCTTCAATTGCTGCCCGCATGCCTTGCATTAACACTTGGTAATAATGCAAATTATGAATGGTATTTAATCGCGCGCCCAGAATCTCTCCTATGCGGTATAAATGGTGCAGGTAAGCACGGCTGAAGTTCTGGCAGGTATAGCATTCACAGTCGGCATCCAGCGGACGCGTATCTGTTTTATAGCTAGCATTCTTGATTTTGACATCGCCATATTGTGTGAACAACCAGCCATTGCGTGCATTGCGCGTAGGCATCACGCAGTCAAACATATCAATCCCGTAGCTGACGGCGTCGACGAGGTCTTCTGGCGTGCCGACGCCCATTAAATAGCGTGGTTTGTCTTTGGGCATTTGCGGCGCGGTGTGCGCCAGAATACGCAGCATATCTTCTTTAGGTTCACCAACCGACAGGCCGCCGATGGCGTAGCCGTCAAAACCGATGGCTTCCAGGCCTTGCCGCGAAATATCGCGCAGGTCTTCGTACATGCCGCCCTGGATGATGCCAAACAATGCATTGCCATTGGTAGGTGTATTGTCTGAACGTAATTGCGCCACTTCTTCAGGGCCGCCGAGCATGGTGAGGGTGTGTGCTATGGTTTGCGTTTGGTAGACATTAAACGCATCACGGCTGCGTTGTGCCCAGCGCTGGCTGAGTTCCATCGATTTGCGTGCCTGGTCGTGGCTGGCCGGGTAGGGTGTACATTCGTCAAAAATCATGACGATGTCACTGTTGAGCACGCGCTGGATGCGCATGGATTCTTCAGGGGTGAGAAAACAGCTATCACCATTAATAGGGGATTTGAATTTAACGCCTGCTTCGCTGATTTTACGCAAGTCACCCAGGCTCCACACCTGAAAACCACCAGAGTCAGTCAGGAGTGGCTTATCCCAGCCCATGAACTTGTGCAGGCCTTCATGCGCGGCAATGACTTCCAAGCCCGGGCGTAGCCACAGGTGAAAAGTGTTGCCAAGCACAATGTGCGCCTGAATCTCGTTGAGCTCTTGCGGCGACATGGCTTTAACCGTGCCGTATGTGCCGACTGGCATAAATGCCGGGGTTTGTACCTCGCCATGTGGCAGGCTAACGGTGCCGCGTCTGGCAAGACCGTCGGTATTGTGTAAGGAAAACTGCATGAAAGGGCGATAACTGGCTGAAATAAACGCCTATTTTACCACAGCTGTGTGACCAGCTTCTGACGCTGCGCGGGCGCCTGCAATCGCCGGATGCGCTTGCATTTTTTGTGATTGCCCGCAACAATGCTGCTATTCCGCAATTCTGAAAAAGTCCTTTATGGTTGACCCACAAAACCGCCTGTCACGTCGCGAGCAGCACACCAGTCTGCGCCAGCGTGGCATTTACCTGCTGCCTAACTTGTTTACGTCTGCCTCACTGTTTGGTGGTTTCTACGCCATTGTGCAGGCGATGAACCTGCATTTTGAGCAGTCAGCGATTGCGATTTTTATTGCCATGGTGATGGATGGCCTGGATGGTCGTGTCGCGCGCATGACGAACACGCAGAGTGCGTTTGGGGCTGAGTATGACAGCCTGGCCGATATGGTGTCGTTTGGCGTGGCGCCTGCGCTGATTATGTATGTGTGGGCCTTGCAGCCGATGAATAAATTGGGCTGGATTGCAGCCTTTATTTATTGCGCCTGTGCGGCCTTGCGTCTGGCACGCTTTAATACCAAGCTGGACGACCCGTTTCAGGACAAGCGCTACTTTCAGGGTTTGCCTAGTCCAGCTGCGGCAGCGCTCATTGCCGGATTTGTCTGGGTGTCTTATGAATACAATATTGATGGCCGTGAAATTTTCTTTGGCGCCTTGCAAGTGAAGTGGATCGCCTGGTTCCTGACCGTATTTGCTGCTGGTTCCATGGTGTCTGACCTCAAGTTTTATAGCGGTAAAGATATTAACCTCAGACACTCCGTCCCGTTTGTCGCTATTTTGGCGGTGGTGCTGGCCTTTGTGCTGATTTCATACAGTCCGCCAGAAGTGTTATTCAGCGTGGTGTTTGTGTACGCTTTGTCTGGATATTACATGTGGGCGCGTGAACGGCTGGAAGCAAAGAACGCTGCTTAAGTGATTGTTAGGTTGATAAAAACGCGCTGTTTCTGGCGCGTTTTTTTATGGACGAGTCGCCAGGCGGTTGTGCCTCGCAGTATGATGGTCATTTGTAGGACAAGCGAGTAAAATTCGCTTGTTAGGTTTAGGAAAACTCATGGAACACATTATTATTTTTGATACCACGTTGCGTGATGGCGAGCAAAGCCCGGGCGCGGCGATGACCAAAGAAGAAAAAATCCGCATTGCGCGCCAGTTGGAAAAGCTGGGCGTAGATGTGATCGAAGCCGGTTTTGCGGCAGCCAGCCCAGGCGATTTTGATGCGATTTCAGAAATCGCCAAAGTTATCAAAAACTCTACGGTGTGTTCATTGGCGCGTGCCAGTGAAAATGACGTGCGCCGTGCCGGTGAGGCCATCAAGCATGCGGCTAAGGGCCGTATCCATACCTTTATTGCCACCAGCAAGATCCATATGGAAAACAAGTTGCGCATGAGCGAAGACCAGGTGGTCGAGCGCGCGGTGCAAGCGGTGAAATGGGCACGCGAATATACTGAAGACGTAGAGTTTTCTGCCGAAGATGCCGTGCGTTCCGAGATTGATTTTCTGGTGCGTGTGTTTGAATCCGTGATTGAGGCCGGTGCCAAAACCATCAATGTGCCGGATACCGTGGGTTATAGCATCCCGGAAGTGTGGGGCGAGCGTTTTGCCATTTTGCTCAAGCGCGTTAAGGGCGCGGACAAAGTAGTGTGGTCTACGCACTGCCATAACGACTTGGGCATGGCCGTGGCCAACTCGCTATCAGCGGTAATGAATGGCGCACGCCAGGTCGAGTGCACCATCAATGGCCTGGGTGAGCGCGCAGGTAATGCCAGCTTGGAAGAAATTGTCATGGCGATTAAAACCCGCAGCGATATTTTCAACCTGAGCACGCGCATTGATACCACGCAAATCGTGCCGTCTTCCAAGCTGGTCTCTACCATTACCGGCTACCCGGTGCAGCCGAACAAGGCCATTGTCGGTGCCAATGCGTTTGCGCATGAGTCCGGCATTCATCAGGATGGCGTGCTCAAGCACCGTGAAACGTATGAAATCATGCGGGCCGAAGACGTGGGTTGGGGTGCCAATAAGCTCACGCTGGGTAAATTGTCTGGCCGCAATGCTTTCCGTACCCGTTTGAAAGAGCTGGGCATTGAACTGGAAAGTGAAGATGCCTTGAACGCTGCGTTTGCGCGCTTTAAAGAGCTGGCCGATAAAAAGTCTGAAATCTTCGATGAAGACTTGCATGCGCTGGTGAGTGACGAGGTGGTGCAAGATACGCGCGAGATGTTCAAATTGTCTTACCTGCAAGTGGCGTCGCAAACTGGCGAGATTCCACATGCGATCCTGACGTTGAGTGTCGACGGGGTGGAGCAGCGCACAGAAGCCGATGGCGGTGGCCCGGTAGATGCAACCTTTAAAGCGATTGAAAATGTGGCGCAAAGTGACTCTGAGCTGTTGCTGTATTCGGTGAATAACATCACCAGCGGCACCGATGCACAGGGCGAGGTGACGGTGCGCTTGTCTAAAGGTGGCCGCATCGTTAATGGCCAGGGCGCGGATACCGATATTGTGGTCGCTTCAGCCAAAGCCTATTTGAACGGCTTGAACAAGCTGTATGCCAAAGCAGAAAAATTGAACCCGCAGGTGTAAGCAGGCTCTGAGTTAACGCTTGCTGCTGATGGGTGGCAAGCGTTTTCTTTTTGTATTTAATATTCGTGGATGAAAGGTTGGGCAAGTCGCAATGACGCAGAGAAATCATTGGTTGCTGGTGATCATTGCGCTGACCTGTACCTACTTTATCTGGGGTTCTACTTATCTCGCAATCAAGTATGCGATTGAGAGCTTTCCACCGTTTGCGATGGTGGGCATACGCTTTACGATTGCCGGGTCTTTGCTTTATATCATCTTGCGTGGTTTTGGCCATGCGGCGCCCACGCGCATACAATGGCGTGGTGCGGCCTGGGTGGGGCTGCTATTGCCTGTGCTGGGTAATGGTACGGTGTCACATGTGCAATTGCATGTCTCATCCAGTGTTGCCGCCTTGGCCATTGCCACTGCACCAATCTGGATGGCGATTTTCTCTAGCGCGTGGGGGCACAAAATCAGCCGCCGCGAGTGGTTGGGGATTGGCATTGGCTTGGGCGGTATTTTATTGCTGAATACGCGTGGTAGCCTGCAAGGGGATTGGCTCAGTGCTGGCCTGTTGATGTTTGCCGCCGCTTCGTGGTCGCTGGGCTCGGTATGGAGCAAGCATATGGCCATGCCGCAAGGCCTGATGGGCGCTGCCAGCCAGATGCTGTGCGGCGGCCTGATTGCCTTGCTATTTAGCCTGATATTTGGCGAGCAATGGCCAGCACAAGTCACGCCGCGGTCATGGGCAGCGATTGCTTTCCTGATCGTGCTTGGCTCCATGGTGGCGTTTTCTGCCTATCACTGGTTGCTACACCACGTGCGGCCCATGGTTGCCAGCAGCAATACCTTTGTCAATCCAATTGTGGCCTTTGTGGTCGGCGTCTGGTTTGCCGATGAGCAGATTCACCTGATGGAGTATATTGCGCTGGCCGTGATTCTGGTCGGCGTGTTTCTGGTGCTAACTGCGACCAAAGAAGCGGTGCCCGACGAACAAATCGTTTAATCATCATTGTTTAATTATCTAAAGAAACTGATTGTATGAAGCAAAACCTGGCGTTATTTGATTTGGACAACACCCTGCTGGCGGGGGATAGTGACTATAACTGGAGCGTATTCCTGATCAGCGAAGGCCTGCTGGATGCTGAGCAACACAAGGCGCGCAACGAGCAGTTTTACGAAGACTATAAAAACGGTAACCTGGATATTTATGCTTTCCTCAAGTTCCAGTTGCAACCGTTATCGCAACATCCCAAGTCGTTTCTGGACGAATTGCACACAAAATACATGGACACCGTAATTCGCCCAATGATGACGCAGAAAGCGCAAGACCTGGTCAACCAGCATAAAGCCAATGGCGATTTGTGCATGGTGATTACGGCCACCAATAGCTTCGTCACCAAGCCGATTGCCACTGCCTATGGCATTGAAAACCTGATTGGCACCGACCCGGAAATGGTTGACGGCCAATTTACTGGTGGCGTCAGTGGCACGCCCAGCTTCCAGCAAGGCAAGGTGACGCGTCTTAATGACTGGCTGGCGGTGCGCGGCCAAACCCTGGCAGATTTTGAAACCAGTTATTTTTATAGCGATTCACATAACGACTTGCCATTGATGAAACTGGTGACTAATCCTGTTGCAGTGGATGCTGACCCGACACTAACTGCCTATGCCAGCGAACATGGCTGGCCATTAATCAGCCTGCGTTAATATTTCTAAAAGCTGATGGTTAGTGCGGTCACTGCCATCAAGTTATTGTCCACCAGCCGCGAGCCATTTTTATCAAAGATGGCGTCGCGGCTATTTAGTTGGCGTAGTTCATTACGCCACACCATGCGTGTATTAAGTCGGTAATCCATATTGACTGAATAGCCGGTGGTCTGAAAACCGTTGTTGGTGCCTGTGCTGATGATCACGCCATGTTTGTCCCTGTAGTGTTCCAGCCGCGCTGCAAATTGCAGGCGGTCTGAGTAGGTGTAGCGCAGCACCATATTCGGGCTGACCCAGACGTTGTAACGATCACTGCCGGGCGCAGCCTGTTCGGCGCCGATATCCAATGCTGTGATCAATCCCCATTGCTCATTCAGCTGCCACTGCACATAAAAATCATGAAAATAGCGCATCTGGCGTTGTGCGTCTGATTTGTCGTTGCCGATAAATGAGCTGCTGTTAATGGTGAGTTTATCGCTGGGCTTATAGGTGAGCTGGTGGCCGATGGCTGGCGTCGTGTTGCCATCCGGGCGGTGTATGCGCTGCCAACCGGTGAGCAGCAGGCCACTGACCAGCCACTTACCATCCTCGGTGGTGTAGCTCAGTTTCGCGCCTGTTTCAAAATAGGGCGAGTTATCTGCCATCAGGCTGCGCGTCAGCGTCCAGTTATCCATGCCGATTGCACTCTCAAAACCAATATGGGATGGCATGACGCCGATATCCAGCCATAGATCGTGTTCGCTGGAAAGTTTGAGGCCCAGGTTAGCTTCATAAATATTGCGCAAGCCATGTGGCTCGGCGGCATAGTTGGCGCGCATATAGGTGCCGCTGCCCAGCGCCAGGTTGCCGCGTAAGCGTTCAGTCGTCAGCGCAGCTTTCAGCATGGCCAGGTTGATGCTGGGGCTGTCGGTGACGTTGTGACTGTAGACGAATCTCGGCCGCCTGTTATTGGCCGGGTCGTTAAAGTCGTGGATCAGGTAGCTTTCAAGGTAAGCACTTAGCTGTACCGGGCTATGGCTGGCAGGGGTTTGTACCTCGTCTGCCTGAGCAGTCAGCGCCAGGCAGAATAAAGGCGTAATCGATAATAAAGAGGGTTTCATGCTGAGCATCCAAACAACAGGTGCCAGCAGAATAAAGGGCTGCACCTATCAATCACATAAACATAGCGCAATGTGTTGTATGTGATTGTGCCGGACAGCAAGGGGAAAGCAGGGTAGTTCTGGTGGTGCAGCCGTTTAGCGACCCAGCACTACGTGCAGCACAAAGCGGCTACCAATATAGGCCAGCAGTAATAAAGCAAAACCCAGCAGCGTCCAGCGTGTGGCGACTTTGCCGCGCCAGCCGTATTTAAAGCGGCCAAACAAGAGCCAGGCGTAAATCAGCCACGAGGCAATGGAGAAAATAGTTTTGTGGTTAAACTGCAAGGGTTTGCCAAAAATCTCTTCGCTAAACAGCATGCCGCTAATCAGCGTGATGGTCAGCAACACAAAGCCAACATGCAATACTTTAAATAGCAGGGCATCCAGCACCATCAGTGGCGGAAAGTCAGGCAAGGCCAGCCAGCTGTTTTTCTGGTGCAGGGCGCGCTCGGCCATGCGCATCAGGCAGGCATGCAACGCCGCAAAGGTAAACAGGCTATACGCCACAATGGCGATGAGGATATGCAGGTTAAACAAGGTGAAGCCGTGCGTATCTACATAGTAGTCTTTCACCGCAAAGCCGGGCATCAGCACAAACAGGGCGGCAGGCGGTAATACAAAGGCTTGCAGGCTACGCAGTGAGTGTTTTAAATCTGCCAGCCAGTAAATCAGCACGGTCAGCCATAGAATGGCAGAGAGCGCGTAGTAAACGCCAAGATTCAGCGAGCCAATGGCAAAAATGTCGCGGTACAGCAGCCCGCCATGCATGGCCAGGCCCAGCGCCACCATCGCGCTGTGTAGCTGAAACGGAAAGGCTTTTTCATCGACTGGTTTGCCCTGTGTGGCAATACGCCAGTAATCCAGCGCCACCGCCATATAGACAAACGCGACAATCAGGTAAGGAAGCAGGTGTTGAGTCATGCCTGGCATTATGGCAAAACTCGCTGCATTCGACCAGCGCGGTAACAGTGGTGCGCGCGATGTTTAGCATTAGTTTATTTTAGGGTTGGGCTGGCATGAGGTAAAATTCAGGTCATCGAATATTCACTTGTTGTGAAAGAAAGGCATTCCATGCTGGAAAACCTGACCGGCCGCTTGCAGGGCGTGATTAAAAATTTGCGCGGCCAAGCACGTTTGACCGAAGAAAATATTGCCGATGCTATGCGCGAAGTACGCATGGCCTTGCTTGAAGCTGATGTGGCGTTGCCTGTCGTTAAAGACTTCATTACCCGCGTCAAAGAGCGGGCCAATGGTCGCGATGTCTTGCAAAGCCTGACTCCGGGCCAGGCCGTGATCGAGGTGGTCAACCAGGAGCTGACTGCGCTCATGGGGCAAGCCAACGAAGGCCTTAACCTGGCAGCGGTGCCACCGGTAGTGATTTTAATGGCAGGTTTGCAAGGCGCTGGTAAAACCACCACCTCCGGCAAACTGGCCAAACTGCTGAAAGAACAAAAGAAGAAAGTGTTACTGGCTAGTGCAGACGTCTATCGTCCGGCGGCAATCACGCAGTTGCAAGCCTTGGCCAAACAGCTGGAGATTGACTGCTTTGACAGCAATCCACAGCAAAAGCCACTCGATATTGCTGCGCAGGTCATGGACCAGGCTAGAAAGAGTTACTACGATGTAGTGATCTTTGATACGGCGGGCCGTTTGGCGATTGATGAAGCCATGATGGCCGAAATCAAGGACCTGCATGCTTACCTCAAGCCGACTGAAACCCTGTTCGTGGTTGACGCCATGCAAGGCCAGGATGCCGTCAACACTGCCAAAGCCTTTGGCGAAACCTTGCCACTCACCGGCGTCATCGTCACCAAGCTGGACGGTGATGCGCGCGGCGGTGCGGCACTCTCTGTGCGCCACGTGACTGGCAAGCCAATCAAGTTTATCGGTGTCAGCGAAAAAGTGGATGGCCTGGAACCTTTCCACCCCGACCGTATGGCGGGCCGTATTTTAGGTATGGGCGATGTGCTTAGCCTGATTGAAGAAGCGCATAAAAAGGTCGACATGGCCGAAGCGCAAAAAGTCGCCGATAAGATTAAGTCCGGCGCCAAGTTCGACCTCGAAGACTTTAAAGCGCAAATGATGCAAATGCAAAAGATGGGCGGCATGGCCTCACTCATGGACAAAATGCCCTCGCAAATCTCAGGCATGGCGCAAAAGATCAATACTGACGACGTCGATAAATCGCTGCGTCGCCTCGAAGGCATTATTAATAGCATGACACCAGAAGAGCGCCGCAAACCTGAGCTGATTAAAGCCACGCGTAAAAAACGCATTGCGGCTGGTAGCGGCGTGCAAGTGCAAGAAGTGAACCGCCTGCTCAACCAGTTTGAAGAAACTCAAAAGATGATGAAGATGTTCAGCAAAGGCGGCATGGCAAAAATGATGCGCGGGATGGGCAGCATGATGGGCGGTAAATTTCCCGGAATGTAAAGCGAAAAAACGGGATGAATAAAAAAATAAACTTTTTATACAAAAAAAGCAAAAACAGCATTGACCAAATTTAATTCATCCCCCATAATCGCGTTCTTTCAAATTTGACGCAAAACAAGCGGCAGACAAGAAACAGATGGGGTGTTAGCTCAGCTGGTAGAGCAGCGGACTTTTAATCCGTTTGTCGTGGGTTCGATCCCCGCACACCCTACCAAAATACAAAAGACGGCTCGCAGAAATGTGAGCCGTTTTTCTTTTCAGTATTCCAGGTTTCAATGTTCCGCGCATAACTGGTGTTTGCAGTTTTTCAGAATTCCGGCATTTCAGGATTCTTTGCCGATTGACCTGTTAGCCTTCCCCCCTCCACACATTCACCAGCTCGTTGCTTCAAAACATTGCCACTGCAAAATATTCATCAAGGAAAGTATAATATTTTCAATATCATGTAGGGCTATGTAATTATGAATAAACTAACTTTGGCGACTTTAATCATAACCACTCTTGCTACAGTTGGGTGCGCTAGTGTGCAACCTCCTCCTAAGCTGTCAGGTTTTTATGTTGAGCCATCACTACCAATTGAGCACATATCAACTATTCGCGGATTGTTAACAAAGAATTTATTTAATACAAGCCGTGCTCGTCTAATAGGAATAGATGGATATTACGTATCTAAAGGGCCAAGAGAACCTTTGCCAATAAAGCTTACACCTGGAAGGCACACCTTAAATCTGATATGTGAATACGCAGATACCGCTGGTGTAACTCACGGAACGTTAGATTTAGATGTGGCTGCTAGACATAACTACACTGTGTCTTGTCATGAGCTTGGTACTATTGTTAATGCTGGAACAGAGTTTCGTTTTTTTGACGAGTCTGACTCGGGTAAGATTGTTACTAAAGTTGTAAGTCAGGGCGAAGGAAATCGTGGGCCATGCAAATGCTTTTAAGCAGTATGGTATGTTTATACTTACCAGCCTTGCGTATAAAGGTAAGACAAAGGGCATCTTTAAAAAACCATCAGATGTTAAGCTGATACGACGTTAGTCACAGCGGAAATCGTTGACTATTATGCTGGTTTAGTGGGGAATCATAGTTTAGAGCAGCGGACTCATAATCCGTTGGTGCTGTGTTCGACTCACAGAGGGGCCACCATTTATAGAGAGACTCAAGGTTAACGCCTTGGGTCTTTTTTGTTTTGTGCTGGTGAGATATATTAGGGTCAAAATTCCAATCTTGATTGAAGACATGTCTCTAAGAGTAATTAATTTAATCGCCTCTGCCTTTTCTCTCGTCTATTCTGTTTTCACATTAGCAGCGACTGAAGCCAATCAAAATATTTGTGCTCAGCTTGCACCTTTATTAGCCGACTCAGTCGCAAAAACAATTAATCCCAGCAGATACCTTAACAATCTAGAGCAAGAAATTCTTGATAAAGCTAATCTTGATTTACTTGAACATCATTATTACTCTGATGGAGCCATGATTGTAGATGTTGATGACGATAGTGTTGATGATTTACTTGTTTGGAATGTTGAAGGAAGTGGTAGGTATACAAATGCTGAAGTTTATGCTCTTGCTGAAGGGAGTCTGCAAGATGGTAAAGACCTTATTTTAAAATTTTCGCTAGACCTCGGCGTTCTTAGAGATCCTCAATTAGTAAGATTTGAAGGACATAACTATTTTGTTTATACAGATACGGGAGATTCTGACGGTTTATTGGTAAGCCGGATTAAAAGGATTACTGATAATAAATATGAAAAGCAAAATGTTTGTTTCATGCAAACAATCGCAAAAGCCGACACAACTTGTAGACATCCGGCATGTAGGAAATTAAGAGAATTGATTCAAGATAACGATAATAACGCCCTCTTTATAAATGTTGCATGGCCGCACAAATATTTACCACCTGCAGGACTCGAGGTTTTTTATTCTAGCGGCTGGAGTACAGGAGACTTTGATAATTCAGGAAAGGAAAGTGTAATCTCTAGATTCGGGAGAAGAGGATATATCTATCAAGATATTTATTGGAGTTTACTTGGCCTGGACGTGAATGAATCTCAAATTGATCCAAGTCTTCAACCGAAAGAGGATAGTGTGACAATGAAAAGTGTATTGCCCAATGAGCAACATGATCGTTTGAGAAATACATTAGATCAACAAAGCAAAGTTCTCAGTGTGGAGCTTAAACGGAAAGTTAAGCTGCCAGAAAGTGGAGAGTTTTTCTTATTCAATGCAAATAAAGGTCGAACTTATTGGGCTTGGGACTTTGACGAAGCGCCATATGGAAGGGATCTGCATATCGTATATTCTAATAGTAAGAAATCTGATTATATTGGCAGCTTAAAAGTGAGTCGTGATCAGCAACTGAAGCCTTGTAAGAGTCAATGTAATACATCACTAAATGAATAATTCAACTTACCCATTCTTAACTGAGACCCTGCTCATATGCCTTCCATAAAGTTTGTCGTGAGATTTGTTGGGAGAAGTATTCTAGTTGTTGTTATTGCCTTGGCGATTGCACTTATAGCCACTGAAATTTCCGATGACTATTTCGTTAATCAATATATGCTTCAGCATCACATAACTGATAGGGCTGAGCTAGCTGATGATTTTGCATTTGGTTTAGAGGGCTTGGGACAAGTTTTAGCAACATTCATTATTTCATTTACTGTAAGTATCATTACTGCATGCGGTTTGCTTTGGCGATTCCGTTGGAGAAATCAGCCTATCAAAAAGTGAGTGTGAGTAAACTGCCAAAATTCGCTCACGCGCTGCCCCAAACATAGTCACACGCCTTGAACCATAGCCAAATGATCAGGGGCTGGCTGATATGACGGTAATCCCGTTAGAGATCGCTGGCCGTTATGTTGGCTTAGCGTGGGAACTTGGAGTTTTCCAAGTGAAAGCGTCTACCGGTGATATTAAAGTTCGATGCTCAAGTGGGCGGTTCAAGACGAGACTCAAGGTTAACGCCTTGGGTCTTTTTTGTTTTGGGTGAGGTAAACTAAGTTAAATTAACAATATTCTATAGCCCGTCCAAATTATGATCCGTTTTACGTTGTTGATATTTATTGCACTATATTCATTGCTTGTTTTGGCTCAGGAAGAGTTGTCAGCAAGCTTTAATGGAGTATTTCACTTGCCAAAAACATGGGATGCAATCAATTTGCAAATTAATAAGACTGGCACTTTCAGATGGCGTTTGAATGGCTGCGATTATAATAACGGTGGCAATGGAACTTGGAAAACAGTCGAAGACATGTTAATTCTTGAACCCAGAGAAAGTTATAAGTTAAATTGGATAGGAAAAAACCTTAGCTTTGACGTAAAAGAGGTTCGATTATCAACACGTAATAACGATGAAATACATGCTGAAATAATTACTTTTAAAGAGTCAGAAAAAACCTTAGTTGATGATCCGCAAATCTGGAAGCGTGGTAGAGTTTGTGCCCAATGTGGTGGGTTTATCGGGCCTACAGCACCTCCAAAATTTTGTACTGAGGATAATTAAACTCACTATTCAAGAGTGAGGATGTACTGGCAATCTCAGCTTTTCAGCATTCCGCTATTTTTAGATTTTCAAACTGCCACCCTCGAATCGACCACGAAACTCACCCACTCGCAGCCCAAATCTTATCCATAATCGCACGCCTTGAGCCATGGCCAAGCAATCAGAGGCTGGCTGATACGACGGTAATCCAGGTTGAAATCGTTGGCCGTTATGTCGGCTTGGCGTGGAGTGGAAAGTTAGATAAAAGAGGTGGGCAGTGCAAGATGCGACTTGAGGTTAATGCCTTGGGTCTTTTTTGTTTTGTGGTGAGGTAAACTATAGTTTTGCTGACTGTAATAATTAAATTTGAGCACATGAAAAACATTCAGGTCATCGATGGCGCGGACAACTGCGTGTACGACATTTTTGCGGCGACAGACGAGGAATTCTGGCTTATCTTTCCCCCAAACCAAGACATAGCCTTTATTAATGAGGTCATGGCACGAGGGCCGGTTGAGAAGCTTGATGCTGCGTTCTCAGAAATTTGGAAGCGTCGTGTGCGAAAACCTGAGGCGATGGGCATCCATGGCGTCCTCTTCTACGAACTTGATCACAAGAAGCAGTACTACACTACTCGCCGCGATGAGGAAGCAGTAAATCCCAATGGCTCAAAGATCCGGTAAGCGTTCTAATAAGATCCTCCAGCTAATGGATTCAGTGCCGTTGAGCTTTGATGTTAAGGCCAATTCCGGCCCCTTAGCTCATGCTGGATTAGAGCCTGACTAATAACCCGTTGGTGCTTTGTTCGACTCACAGAGGGACCACCATTTATAGAGAGACTCAAGGTTGACGCCTTGGGTCTTTTTTGTTTTGTGGTGAGGTAAACTTGTTGCTTATGTTTAAGTATCAATGAAAAGAACAAATGAAGCGATCTAGATCTAATAAGGTCCCTGTGTGGAAGCAAAGCATTGGTTGGTTCATTGCACTTTATTTCCTCTTAACTTTATTTATACCTATGTTGATTCAGGTGGTGATTGGTATTCTTCCATTTATGCACAGCCTCAATATTGGATCGAGATTTTTAATTTCATTGATAAACATGCTGTTTATTTGTAGTGTTTTATTTTTTTTATCTATCAATCGTTCATCTGAAAAAAACACTAATTATCGCGATCGAATTGCTATTACATTGGGAGCTATCTTTTTCTCCTTCATGATTGCATGGGATAGCCCAATTTTTTTAGGAATGTTTACGAAAGTGTTGCCTAGCTCTCACTTTGAGGAGCAGGTGGTGATCAAAAAAACAAACTTCTACAAATCTCATAATGTGTCTTTGGAGCTAGAAGATGTAGAAACTAAGCAGTCATATTATTTGGTTTTAACTTCTAGACTGTTCAATTATCGACATCTAAAGGTAGGCGATAAGATTAAGCTAGATGGCAATCAAACGATTATTGGTCCTTATGTAACCTCTTTTGAAGTGCTTGGAAGTCAACGAGATTGATCTACCCGCAGCCCCCCAACCTTGCCGATAGTCGCACGTCTTGAGCCATAGCCAAATAACCAGGGGCTGGCTGATACGACGGTAATCCCGGTTGGTAATCGTTGGCCGTTATGTTGGCTTGGATGTTCGAGATTAGGTGCTTAACCAAAAAAGCTGGCTCTTACGATGCCAGCTTTTTATTTTGGTTTTTCTATAATGCTTTAACTTGCGTTGATTAACTTAGATCAGAAGTTATATCTTGCCGTAGCAATAGCCGTACGTTCATAGCCCCAAGTGCAACCGCTATAACCGCAAATGGTGTATTGCTTATCGAACAAGTTATTAATATTAAGAGCGAAGCGCCATTGGTTTTTGGTGTAATTAATTGCAGCATCAAATACTGTATATGACTCACTCTCATAGGTCACCCCACCCCACGGGTCTCCTCCGTTGCTATGCCCCACATAGCGCACACCGCCGCCAATCCCAAGCCCTGATAATGCTCCTGACGAGAGTCTATAATCAAGCCAGGATGATACGGATTTCTTTGGGACATAGATGGGGCTATCGCCTTTATTACCTAGACCAATATTATTTCCAGTTTTTGTAATCTCAACATCCTGTAAGGTGAATGCTGTAATCAGATTGAGGTCTTGCAGTAGATTAGTTTTGACTTCGAACTCCATGCCGCGCGAACGAATTTCACCAGCCTGGAGCGCATCAAAGGTGACGGAATTGTAGACAACCACATTTTTCTGAGTTAGCTCATATAACGAGAATGTGTAAGAGTCATTGCGACCTGGAGGAATATATCGAAGGCCAATTTCGTTAAGTTTACCCGTAGTCGGTTTCAGAGATCTACCAGCAGCATCTATGCCAATAGATGGATTGAAAGAAGTTGCATGTGTGATGTACGGTGCAAAACCACTATCAAATACATAGGCAAGGCCAGCACGATAAGTGAATTTATCATCATTCTGATCATGCTTAGTGCCTGTCAGTTTGTTCTTGGTATCAATGCCAGCTAAATCCTTGCGGCCACTCAAAGTGAGTACCAAATGGTCGTCAAATTTGACCTGGTCCTGTAAATAAAGGCCTACCTGACGAATGGACTGATAGTTTTTACTTGTATAAGCCGGATTGGAAAAGTGCAATCCGTATACAGGATTGATTGGATCGAGCAAGTCATCAGCAGTGGCTGGTGCGGCATCACCACTGCGGTTCGTGTAAGATGATCTCTGGAAATCAACACCAGCAAGTGCGGTATGTTTGATTGAGCCTGTGTCAAATTTGATTTGTGCCTGGTTATCCAAAGCAACGCCATTTAGCTGTTCATCAATAATACTTCTGGAGCGTGCTATCAAGTTACCAACCATGGCATCTGCTCCCATGCGCTTATATTGGAAATCAACATTGCTGACGCGTAAATTCTGGCGCACAGTGAAGTAATCGCTAAAAATATGTTCGAATAGATAACCGTAATTTATCTGTGTACGTTCGTTCTTGTCATAAGTGTAATCACCAAGCATGGTGTGAGTTGATGAGGTTGCTGTGCCTACAGTAAAAGGAACTCCGGTTTTCGCGTGCAAATAGTCCAACTGCAATGTCAGAGTAGTTTTGTCGGTTGGTTTTAGTGTAATGGATGGCGCAAATACCTCACGGTCATCTTTGCTTCTATGATTATTGTTGTATTTATATTGGGACTCGCTGTCGCGAACTAAACCTATCACTCTATAAAGTACAGTGTTGTCATCATTCACTGGGCCACCTACGTCGATGGAACCTTGATAGCGATTGAAATTACCTGCCTGCAGTTCAATTTGTCGTAATGGGGAGTCAGTGGGCTTTTTTGTGATCTTGTTTATGACCCCCGCAGGTTCACTTTGACCATAAAGTACAGACGATGGCCCTTTGAGTACTTCAATGCGATCTGTTGTTGAAATGTCGGTAGAGACACGTGACCACAAACCGTTGGTTTCACGTAGACCATCTCGATACATCCCAGTCGTAGAAGCATCAAAGCCTCGAATCGTACCAATATCATACCCAGGCCGGATATCAGCGCCATAGTTTTCGCTGATGACTCCAGACATGTAACGTAGAGCATCTCCATCGCGTTGCACATTTCGCATATCCAATTCATCACGGGTAATGATTGAAATGGCTTGGGGTGTTTCAAGAATTGAAGCGTCAGTTTTTGTTGCTGTGGTAGCACGTTTGGCGACGTAGCCTTTTATCGGTGTTGCAGCGGTTTCCTCAGCTTTGTCTTTAACCGCGGACACATTTACTTCTGGAAGCGTTTCGACCTTCCTGTCTACTGCCTTAATGATGGCATATCCACCCGCGTTTTTTTGAAGCGTGAGGCCAGAGCCTGTAAGCATAATTTCTAAGGCTTGTTCTATGCTGTAATTCCCCTTGACCGGAGGAGCTCTCAGCGTATTTGTCATTTCAGTGGAGAATGCAATACTTTGACCTGTTTGTTTGGCTAATGAATAAATAGCTTGATCAAGCGGTTGAGCTGGAATATCAAGATTGGTTGTCGCAGCATGCGCAAACATACTGCATGACAATATTGCTGCAATTGAAAAACGAATAAGCTGATTGCGCTTGTGCGGTAGAAGCGTGTTATCTAATTTCATATTTCCCTCAAAGATAATTAGCGCTTAAGTAAATGCGCTACATATCTATAAACGATTCATCTAAATGAAATTAGCACGTCTATTTGAATTATTTCTTTGAAATTCTTATTTCGCCATCTGCAAGACGATTAACTTTAATGGCAAATATTGAAGGTAAACTGTCTAAAAGAGTCTCAATTTTGTTGATGTCGTAGATCCCCGTAATTCTTACATTTTGAATATGCTCATCCAGGATAATGGGTTCTTTCCGATATCGTTGTATTTGTGAAATCACTTCTTTTAATGGCGTGCCATTGAACATAATCTTGCCGGATTGCCACGCTGTAATCATTTCCAGGTCTGCTTGATATGGGGCACTAGCAACATCTCCTGTCACCTGAATTGAACGACCAGTGATTAGTCTTTGTTTAGCTTCTCCCATACGAAACTCAACTTCGCCCTTCGTCACAGTAGTAACGAACGAGTTGTTCCATTTTGTAATGTTAAACACTGTACCAATATCCAGGATACTTGCGCGATCAACATTTACTATGAATGGCCGAATCTCATGCTTGACCGTGAATGATGCTTCGCCTTTAACAAGTAATACCTCTCTAGACCTGAGTCTATTGGATGAGATCAAACTGGAGTTAGCATTTAAAAGAACAGCACTGCCGTCTTTCAGGGTGATATTCAAGCGTTCTGAATAGTTGGTTGAAAAACTTTCAGACCCAATTTCCGGGTTAATGCCCCAAATGGCCAGCAATGTACAAGCTAGAGCAACTGTACCTTTGAGGGTATTCTTACGGTGGGCAGACTTTTCTCGAAGCAGATTAGCTTCGGCAATGAGTTCTGATTTTGTTGGATAGTGATTTTTCCCGGCAGAAAGGTAAGTCATTTCTGTATGGGTTGCAGATGATGGCTCTGGTTTTTCTGAGGGTTGGGGAGTGTGATTCACAATGTAATTCTTAAAGAAATACAGCGCCTTGTTAGGCAAGGGTTGATGGATTCTAAAGACCTAATTGTTTTCTGGCAATGGTAATGCTGTCCATTGCCTTATTGAAGTGGCGTGAAACCATATTAGGAGAAATCCCCATTTCGGTTGCAATTTCCTTATGTGGCATTTCGTGCAACTGATGCATCAGGAAAACCAGCCTTTGTTTCTGGGGAAGATTATCGATGATGCGTTTGAATTGTTCAATTTTTTGTTTGAGCTCTAATGCCGCTGCACCATCGTGATAATGCGCTTCTGAATCGGGTTCTACAGTTGCAGCATATTCTTCGCATACTTTAATGTACTTTCGCTTATCAAGTGCTTGGTTGAAGCTGGCTTTACGTAAATAAGATAATGGGAATTCAATTTCAGTTGAAATGGGGTTTTCCATTAAATGAATGCAAACATCTTGGACAACATCGTTAGCAAATTGATAGTTTCCAAAATAGCGATGTATATATTTAACTAGTCCGTCGTAATGGAGGACGAACGATGAAAGTAGCTTAGTTTGTGCGGGGTGTGTCTGCAAGATGGAGGTCTTAGAAACGCATTCAATAGTTTTTGGAGTATATTGATAATAATTCCCATTTGCAATAAATTCAAAATACCTTCTGCTTTGAGTCGCGACTAACCAGTCAGTGACTAGCTGATACGACGGTAATCTCGGTGGCAATCGTTGGCCGCTATGTTGGCTTGGCGTGGTAATTAGGAGTTTTCCAGGCGGGAGTGACAAGCGTTGATAATCAGGTTCGATTGTTAGGTGGGCAGTACATTATGAGACTTGAGGCTAACGCCTTGGGTCTTTTTTGTTTGGGGTGGGGTAAACTAGCTCTCAAGTTAAACTACTGTTGAGCTTTTATGAATATAGGCCTTCAAAAAGCAGATTCACGTTTGCTCCATGAACCATTTGCACTACAGCTCCGTGAAAGTGGTCCACAAATTGCACTTTCGTGGTTGATTGAAGTGCTTTACAGTCAGTCTCCTGGTTTGCGTTCATCCAACTCCTATTTAGTCGCATACACAGGATGTACAGAAGCTATTGACTGGCTTGAAGCCACAGTAAATTCACCTGTTTCTACACATTGGGGAGAAGGGGCTGCTTTGTTAGGAACACCTTGGTCACGAATAAAGCTTTGGTTGTCTTCTGATGGAGCCAAACAACTAATGGCTCTTGATACTTTGATTGCTTATAGAGCACCAGCACCAAATATGTCTCCCTTAGCGCAGATAGCCGCTGCTACATTACCTGATGCCCCTTCCATAATAGAGTACGAAATGGTTCTGAAGTCTCTTATTACAGAAACTAGTTCATTTCGATTAAGAAAGTCTGTGGAGAATGCTCTGGCTTATGCTGATGAAATTCTTTCGCGCCAAAATCGTGGTGTGGTAGTTGCTGATCTACCTTTATTGTTTCTTCAGCCTGAACTATTTGCCAACGCATCTGGAGTTTTAAGAAAACATGAAGTGGTTATGTCAGGTATGCGGCAATCAATCCAAAATCTGCTCAAGAGTTTCAAGCTGAAAGGATGATAATCAACTTCGATTGCTAGGAGAATAGAACATCATGAGACTTGAGGTTAACGCCTTAGGTCTTTTTGTTTTATGGTAAGGTAAGTTGTAATTGCTTGAAGATTGTCTTGAACTCACTAATTTAAAAAATTCATGTATCAATGGAATAAAAAATGATTAGTTATACTGAAGATATCGTCGAAATTCTTAATGGCCATTTTTCAAGTGGTGAAGAGTATGTCGACTCAATTTTACTAGCTACTTATGTGTTGAATATTAATTTTTCTAACTTCAATATTCAGTGTACAGAGCGAATGTTTGCCACAATAGGCGGGACGGTTTACGAGTGGAATGAATTTCCAAACTCAAGTCCGTGGGGATTGCTTGTTAGACAAATACCGAACAAAGCTAAGCTAAACTCTCCATATTCTCTGAATATTACGTTTGATAGTGGTGATTCAGTCGATATTGAAACAGTTGAGGGTCAATATGAATCGGTTATATTTAACTTTCCACCTATTGGGGAATCTCATGTTATGGAAATATTCTAGTTCTGTGTTCGACTCACAGAGAGGTCGCCATTTATAGAGAGACTCAAGGTTAACGCCTTGGGTCTTTTTTGTTTTGTAGTGAGGTAAACTAACTAGATATTTTTATTAGCTTTAAGAGTGAGCATGAGCGAAGACGTAAAACTATTAAGCGAGCCAACTAACTTTGCTGTCGTCCAACTCAGAGACAGAAAATATCCGGGCGTTGTGTTTCAAGGGGATAGCCTAAGCTCAATGCTGCAGCGAGTCGAGCGAATGAATAAATTACTGCATGAAGAAGATGTTAGCGAGCTAAGGGCTGAAATCGAAGAGATGCAGGAGCATTTATTTGAGATTCTGGTGCATTATGAAGCAATCTGCAAAAGCAATAATATTGGGTTGCCCTACAGTAAAAAATAACTTGAGTTATTAATTAGCTAGCCTCCTCGCTACCACCAGATAGTCTACCCTATGTGGATGCTTGCAATATAATTCTGTTTGTTAGGCGCCAAAGAAATGTATTTATGTCTGAGTATATAAATTTAATCATCAGAATATTGTATTGGACAGGGGTTCTTGTAATAGTCAGAGTTATATGGGTTATTTATTTGCTGTTAAAAGTCTTCCCGGTAATTGGATTGTTGTTAGCAAGCTTTCTCGGATGGGTGTTCTTGTTTGAGTAAATAATAGTGCAAAGATATCTGCTCCCCCATTCCAATTGTGCGTGTGCCGTGTTCGGCTTACAAGAGTGGTTTATAAAGAGACTTAAGGTCAACGCTTTAGGTTTTTTTTGTTTTTGTGGTTCGCAACAGGGAGAGGTTAAATGTCATTCCCGCTATTAAGCTCGCTTTCAGAGAGCAGGCCATGCTCAACCTCTAACCCAATTTCTTCTTCAAGCGCCTGCTCTATGCCTAGGTGATATTTTTTAGTTTTTTTCTTGTCTGCATGCGTGTTTGCCTCTTGATCAGAAGGGTTGTTGACGTTGGTTTGTAATTTATCTGCCATCGTGGCTTCCTTTCTATTATTCGCGTTGCAGTAAGATCGTAATCAGTAGCGTACTGTCCGAAAGAGCTTTAACTGTATGGCTGGCACCCGCACTCAAATAAACCAGAGTATTTGCTTTCAGAATTCTGATTTGTCCTGCCAGATTCAATTCAACCTCACCTTCATACACTGAATAGTGACAGCACCGGCTGCTGTATGCTCTGGTGTGGTTTTGCCTGCGTTTAAAATAAACCTGAAAACCTCAATATGGCTTTCGCGTATTAAGGTTTCCGATTTGGCAGACTCAAATTTGGCGCCATCAGGACTAATGTTGATCACTTCACCTGGCGCGTAGTGTTGAATGCTCATATGGAAACCCTTCTGCTCAATTGTAATTAAACAGTACTTATATGATGGTGCGGCTTCCTATCCAAAAGACTCAGTGTAACTTGGCTTGCAATGGATAAGGCCCCAATAATGAAGACAACATCCCCAAAGGTTCTTACCCATCTTAGGGTTTGCAATAATGGTTGTTGCATGAACTCCTCACTACGTGCGTACCAGAGGCCTTCGTTAAAGCTGGCTTGGAATTGCATAAAACCAATCGGCAAGAGGCTGGTAAATATCATTAACAATAATCCGATATTGAGCGCCCAAAAGCCTGTTCTCATTAGCTTTTCGTTAAAGATTACGTGCGGGCGGATATATCGTAACACTAGCAGGCAGAAGCCGATAGCAAGGAAGCCATATACACCAAACAGTGCAGCATGAGCGTGTACCGCTGTCGTGTTGAGCCCTTGAATGTAATATAGAGAAATAGGTGGATTGATTAGAAAACCAAATACGCCTGCGCCCAGCATATTCCAGAAAGCGACCGCTGCAAAGCAACATAAAGGCCAACGTAAGTTCTCAAGCCATATTGCTCGTTTATGCAAGTGCCAGTGATGCCACGCTTCATGACCGAGCACAAGTAAAGGAACAACTTCTAGCGCACTGAAACTGGCGCCGATTGCCATAACTGGCGTAGTCGTTCCAGAGAAATAAAGGTGATGGAACGTACCCGGAATGCCACCAACCATAAACAACGATGCTGATGCCAAGCTAGTGGTTGTTGCAACAGACCTAGATACCAGGCCAAGTGACATAAAAATGTAGGCCAACGCTGCAGTGGCAAATACCTCGAAAATACCTTCCACCCACAGGTGCACAACCCACCAACGCCAGTATTCCATCACCGAGAGATTGCTATGTTCACCATAGAACAGGCCACTGCCATAAAATAAACCAATCGCAATCACCGAAGCGGTCAATAATGCCAGTAGATTTTTATCGCTATCTTTTGCCTTAAGCGCGGGGATCATGCAGCGAAGCATTAAACCTAGCCACAATAACAGGCCAACAAATAATGCAATCTGCCAGAAACGGCCAAGGTCTATATATTCATAGCCCTGATGCCCAAACCAGAAATTAAATGCAGTTGGTATTAGGTGAGCGATCGCTGAATATTGGCCAAGGAAAGAACCTGTGACCACAATCAGTAAAGCGATAAACAGAATATTCACCCCTAGTTTTTGATATGCAGGATCTTTGCCGCCATTAATGATCGGTGCCAAAAATAATCCAGCGGCCAGAAAGCCGGTGGCGATCCAGAATAAAGCACTCTGGATGTGCCAGGTACGGGTGAGTGAATAGGGAAACCATTGTGATACGTCAACGCCATAAAACTCTTGGCCTTCTACCGTGTAATGTGCAGTAAACCCACCAATAAACACTTGGAATATCAGCAAGGCAACCACAATAAACAGGTATTTTCCTAGGGCTTGCTGCGAGGGTGTTAATGCGAAACTGGTAATAGGATCAAGCTTGCCTGCTTTGGGAGGTACATCATCTTCTTTGCGTAATGCTGTCCAGCCTAAAATTAGCAGCCCTATGCCAGCCAACAAAAATACAATACTGCCCATGGACCAAAGGATATTCTCGCTGCTCGGTTTGTTGGCGATCAAGGGCTCATGAGGCCAGTTATTGGTGTATGTTACCGCTCCCTCGGCACGCTCGGTTGCTGCTGCCCACGATGTCCAGAAAAAGAAATATGCCATCTTTTTCCTGGCCTTCGCATCGGGCAATGTATTGTCTTTCATGGCATATGCGATACGGGTTTTCTTAAGCTCTGGTGCATCAGAAAACAATGCTCCGTAATATGCGGCGGTTTGTTGCACCGCTTTAGCGCGACGTGGTGTCAGTGACAAGATGCCTTGGTCATCCAGTCGATTGCTGCGATATTCTTGCTTGAGCATCTCACGCAGGCCTGCTTGTTTAACAGGATCCAGCATGTCATAACTTGAACTATAGGTTTCCTGAGCTGCTAAATTCAGCCAAGCGATCAATTCACGATGTAACCAATCGGCAGTCCAGTCTGGCGCTTGGTAAGCGCCATGTCCCCATATTGAGCCCATTTGCATTCCACCAATTGATTGCCAGTGTGATTGCCCCGTCAGAATGTCAGCTTCTTTAAATTCAAGTTGATGGTCATTGCTCATCACGCTCTTGGGAATCGGTGGTGCTGAACGATAAACCTCGGCGCCCATATAGCCCAGAATAGTAAATGTAACTATGAGTACTGCAATGAGGATGAGCCAAAACTTTTTATATATACCCATGAAACGCTCTCTTTCTTATATGGAGGCTGCTGTACAAAATAAATACAATTTGCACAGTGCATTATTAATGTGACCGTGACGATGATGCAAGTCTAGACTATAAAATATGTCCCTCTTTGAGCTTGCGATAGATCAATAAATGGATTCTTAAAAAAACAATATTTAGATGTTTGATAGTCCTCCAGCGCTCTCGAATAGCTGGACAGTATCGGGACCGTAAGGTCGACGAGTCGAGCCTCTGGAAATTACTTATTCGGAGCCCTCAACCCTGCCTATAGTCGCTCGTCTTGAGCTATAGGCAAGTAATCAGGGGCTAGCTGATACGGCGGTAATCCCGGTGGCAGTTGTTGGCCGTTATGTTGACTGGGTGTGGGGGTTATCCATACAAAGGGGTTGGCGATAGATAAAGAAAAAGCCCAACACTCGGAGGAATGCCAGGCTTTAATCATCGGTTTCCTCGGGAAAGGATGGATGTTTATTCAATATAAGTACTCGTAATCCAGCTGTCAAAGAAGACCTGACACTCCCATTAATATTAGGAAGAAATCCCATATGCGGTTGGGATCTGATCCTTCATTATTCTGTTCAGGGCATGGTTTGCCACTAGGACCGTTTGAAATGAGGTGACTTATTTTGAGCGGGGTAAAACATTCCCTAGCCGATGTGTGTTGGCCTGTGCATGAAGCAATTATTAGCATTGTAAAACCAAAAGCTATTTTGGTCTTTGGTAATAGCAATCCTTCACCATTCTTATATTTACACAATAAATACCAAGGTCAAATTGAATATTGCGAATCTGGTCACGGTGACTGGCAGATAAAAGCATTCAAGACGAGTATTGATGGGCGAGAGGTTGATATTATTGGATTTCCACATTTCAGTTATTACTCGCCTTCAGGGAAAGAAAAAGTAATGCAATGGGTAAGTCAAAGATTGCTGGCTAAGTACTCGTTTCACAGCCCAAACCCTGCCCATAGACACACACTTTGAGCAATAGGCAGGCAATCAGGGGGGCGACGTAATCTCGGTGGCAATTGTTGGCCGTGATGTTGGCTTGTTGTGAAAGCGAGCATGGAGTCGGTCGCAAGAGTCGTCATGTATGTCTGGAAATAGCCCATAATTACTATTGATGAGATAAGGTCGTGGTGATAATCTGCGAAAACTAAAAAATTCTTTAATGTTTACAAGGCTACTATGAGCATGAAATCAGTATTTATTGCGGGCTTGCTATCTTTTGCAGCAAACTCTGCCTTTGCCGCCACAACTGAGTACGCAGACTTCTCAAGTTGGTCTGATGATGTTGCTGGGATTATTACGACTGAAACTTACAACGAGTATGACTTTACTGGCGGTGGTACTAATAATGTCTTTTATGGCAGTGGTACGACGCTAGGGGGGATCACTTACAAGCTTGATAATGATGGTCAATTGTACGGTGTCAATAAAAACTTAGATTACGATGCGGCTTATCACAAATCAAATTACCTTGAGTGGCAATCGGGCATCCCAACCAACACTTTGACCATTACTTTGGCCTCTTACACTAATGCTGTCGGGTTTAATTTTGGGCAGTTTTATGGCGATGCGGAAACCTTTACGGTAAAGCTGGGCAATGGTGACACTTTCACGCTGCTTGGTAGTACGACCTATTCATTTTTTGGTGCAATCTCCACTGCAGCTTTCAACACGGTTTCTATTACCGGGCTACCTTATCCAACGCTGGATAATTTATCTGTAGCTCCTGCTGTGGCTGCACCTGTACCTGAGCCTGAAACTTACGGTATGTTGTTGGCTGGTTTATTCTTGGCAGGACTTTCGGTACGCCGTAATCGCCAGTAATTTGAATCACCCAGTTAAGAAGCCGACTTTATGGTCGGCTTTTTTGTTGATGCTTCCATCCTCATATCTCTGGTGCCTGGCGATTTAAAATTTAAAGCTCAGTGTTGTGTGATCTGTAGCAGAAAAAGTAAATGCGCCGAGTTATTTTTCAAGCGCTTGTTCGTATGCGATTAAGCTCAAGGCCCGTGCCCGCACTAACTGCATGCCTAGGTTGGTGCCGGACAACTGATGAATCGTGCCTTGTTGTGATGAAACAATCTCACTGATCACCTTGCCTTCAGCATCTCTGTATTTAAGCCATTGTTGTTGGGCTTTGCGCAGCGCAGCTTGTTGAGAGGGGCTCAATTTTTTCATCAAGCGTTTATACACAATGTTCATCTCTGCATCCCACTTTATGCGCGCTTGATTGGTAATATTGCGCATGTCTGCAGTAGAGTTCACGGTCTCTTCGGCCATTTTCTCTTCATACCATGCGTCAATGGCGTGTTGCGTTGGTTCGATTGCCATGTCTGCAAAGGCAGATACTGAAAAAATGCTAATCCATACGATGAGTAAGCGTTTTAATAAATGCATATGTACCTGGCTGATAGTCTGTTGAAGTAACTGTGTATCTAAATCTACAGCGATTTATGATTATTTCTGGCCAGAGCGCTCTTTTTCATAGTCTTCATATGTTTTGGTATTCAGCCGCTCTAAGCATGGCTCAACTTCGCCTGGGGGCTGGCTGCGGCAGTTGTTTTTTGCGCCTTCTTTCACGCCTTCGTACCAGGCTTTATTGGTGCAGGCAGTCATAGTGACGCTTAAAACAATAAGCAGGATAAGCATTAAGGATGATGTTGTTTTCATGGTTAGTCGCTTTCGGCGTTGGCTGCCCAATTGATATTGAGTCCAGAATATTGTGGGCTAATAGTTCAAACAAGTATAACAACTAGGCATCCGTTTTATAACCTGGTGTGAAATAATGCCTGGTCTGCTACGCTAGCCCACATTCTTTCTGCTCTGACTTCATGAAGCCTGACCACACCGCCTCTACCTTGCACCCGCGTAACCTGCATCGCGCGGGTTATGATTTTGCTGTGCTGGTGCAAGCATATCCGCCTCTGGCCAGTTTTGTGCGGCCTAATGCTTACGGCGATGCGTCGATCGATTTTGCCAACCCGCAAGCGGTGAAGGCGCTGAATCAGGCTTTGCTCAAACAGTATTACGGCGTCGCTGAGTGGGATATTCCAAAGCATTACTTATGTCCGCCTATCCCGGGGCGGGCGGATTATGTGCATTATCTGGCGGATTTATTGGCAGAAAGCCATCCAGATTTAAACCCCGAACAAGTACGCCTGTTGGATATCGGCACGGGTGCCAATCTGGTTTATCCGCTGATTGCGGCGCATGCTTATCATTGGGAATGTCTAGGCGTGGATATTGATGCCAAAGCCTTGCGTAATGCGCAGCAGATTGTTGAGGAAAATGGCTTGCAGCAACAGATCGCTTTGCGTCAGCAGCCTAACCCTGCATCAATCTTCAAGGGAGTGATTTTGCCGGGCGAGCAATTTACCGTTACGTTATGTAATCCACCTTTTCATGCGTCAGCCGCAGAAGCACAGGCGGGGTCGCAGCGCAAATGGCGCGGGTTGGGCAAGCGGCCTCCGCAGGCACTGAATTTTGGCGGGCAATCGAATGAGCTGGTATGTGAGGGTGGTGAGGCGGCATTTTTAAGCATCATGATTAGCGAGAGCAAACAATTCTCCAAGCAGTGTGTGTGGTTCACCACGCTGGTTTCTAAAGCCAGCAATTTGCCGCTGATCTACCGTGAGCTGAAGAAAGTGCAGGCAGTGACGGTGAAAACGGTGGAGATGGCGCAGGGCCAGAAACAAAGCCGATTTGTGGCGTGGACGTTTCAGCCTATGCCTGCTAAAAAGCGCATTTAATCAGCAGCTTGCCATTTACCCTTAGGTGGCTTAGGCGTTGTGAGGGATAATAGCGCCCTTATCTTTTTTGCAGCATTTGGAGTTTCGCCATGGAAGTCAAAGTCAACTTTCTCGATAAGCTACGTCTTGAGGCCAAGTTTGATGACTTCACGGTGATTGCTGACCAGCCTATCCGCTATAAAGGCGATGGCTCGGCCCCTGGCCCGTTCGATTACTTTCTGGCTTCTTCTGCGTTGTGTGCAGCTTATTTTGTCAAACTGTATTGCAGCACACGCAATATTCCAACCGACAATATCCGCCTGTCGCACAACAATATCGTTGACCCCGAAGACCGCTACAAGCAGATTTTCAAAATCCAGATTGAGTTGCCGACCGATATTTCTGAAAAAGACCGTGTCGGTATTTTGCGTTCGATAGACCGCTGCACAGTGAAGAAAGTAGTGCAGGCTGGCCCCGATTTCATCATTGAAGAGGTCGCGAACCTGGATGCCGATGCGCAGGCTTTGCTCACCGTTAATCCGGGCACAGAGTCACAGACTTATATCACTGGCAAAGATTTACCGTTGGAGCAAACCATCGCCAATATGTCTGGCTTGCTGGCGAGCCTGGGCATCAAAATTGAGATTGCGTCGTGGCGCAATATTATTCCCAATGTATGGTCGTTGCATATCCGCGATGCGCATTCACCGATGTGTTTTACGAATGGCAAAGGATCGACCAAGGAAAGCGCGCTGGCGTCGGCTTTGGGCGAGTATATTGAGCGGCTGAGTAACAACCACTTTTATGCTGGATCTTACTGGGGTGAAGAGATTGCCAATGCTCCATTTGTGCATTACCCGAACGAGCGCTGGTTTAAGCCTGGCCGCAAGGATGCCCTGCCGAAAGAAATTCTGGACGACTATTGCCTGGAGATTTATAACCCGGATGGCGAGCTGCGTGGTTCACACCTGATAGATACCAATTCCGGCAATGCTGAGCGCGGCATCTGTTCATTGCCTTTTGTACGCCAGTCGGATGGCGAAACCGTGTATTTCCCAACCAATCTGGTGGAAAACCTGTTTGTCAGCAACGGCATGAGTGCGGGTAATACGCTGGTGGAGGCACAGGTGCAATGTTTATCCGAGATTTTTGAGCGTGCAGTCAAACGTGAAATCATTGAGGGTGAAATTGCCTTGCCAGATGTGCCGCAGGACGTGCTGGCGAAATACCCTGGTGTGGTCGCTGGCATTCAAGGGCTGGAAGAGCAGGGCTTTCCGGTGCTGGTGAAAGATGCGTCGCTGGGAGGTGAATATCCTGTGATGTGCGTTACCTTGATGAATCCGCGCACCGGCGGCGTGTTTGCTTCATTCGGTGCGCATCCCAAGCTGGAAGTGGCGCTCGAACGTAGCCTGACTGAGTTGCTGCAAGGCCGCAGCTTTGAAGGCCTGAATGATTTGCCGCAGCCGACCTTTGCCAGCGAAGCGGTGACAGAACCGAATAACTTTGTTGAACACTTTATTGATTCCAGTGGCGTGGTGTCGTGGCGCTTTTTCAGTGCCAAAGCGGATTATGAGTTTGTGGAGTGGGATTTTTCCGGCCAGGGCGAAAATGCTAATGCCGAAGAAGCCGCGACCATGTTTGGCATGCTGGCCGAGATGGGCAAAGAAACTTACGTAGCTGTGTATGACCAATTAGGCGCGACCGCTTGCCGCATCCTTGTGCCGGGGTATTCGGAAGTGTATCCGGTAGAAGATCTGGTCTGGGATAACACGAACAAGGCGCTGCTATTTCGCGAAGATATCCTCAACCTGCACACCTTGGACGATGACCGCCTGGAAGCCTTGCTGGAGCGCCTGGAAAATAATGAGCTGGATGATTACGGCGACATTGCTACCCTGATTGGCATTGAGTTTGACGAGAACACTGACTGGGGCCAGCTCACAGTAATGGAGCTGAAGCTGCTGATTCAGCTCGCTTTACAGCAGTTTGAAGAAGCCCATGACCTGGTGGGTGCCTTTTTGCAATATAACGACAACTCACTGGCGCGCGGATTGTTTTACCAGGCTTTGAATGTGGTACTGGAAGTATTGCTGGATGACGAACTAGCACTTGCCGATTACGAAACCAACTTCCGCCGCATGTTTGGTGATACACGCATGGATGCGGTGATCGGTTCAGTCGATGGCAGCGTGCGCTTTTATGGCCTGACGCCAACCAGTATGCAACTGGAAGGTCTGGACAGGCACCAGCGCCTGATCGACAGCTATAGAAAAATACATGCGGCACGGGCTAAAGTGGCAGCCGGGTGAGTGGTGGCAAATAGGCGTGAAAATCCAAATATATTCAATAGATTAGAAATAGTCGAATCACGCGTATAATAGCCATACCCTGCGCACTACCAATCAACGCAGCGGTTCTGAAATACCTCAAGTTGTTACCTCGTTAGTCCAGATTGGTGTTGCCGCAGGCAACAGACCAGCGCCTAATTAATTTATTGCATGGTGATGCCATGCAATTTCTATAAGTTGAATTACTTTGTCACAAGAAAATACCCCTGCAAACATCACGTTTGCTGATTTAAATTTATGCGCGCCGGTGTTGCGCGCGATTGCCGATGCCGGCTATACCTCACCAACGCCGATTCAGGCACAGGCGATTCCTTATGTGCTGCGTGGAGGCGATTTGCTCGCTGGTGCGCAAACTGGTACCGGCAAAACCGCCGGATTTACCTTGCCGATTCTGCACCGCTTGTCTGAAGCACCATTGGTGCAGGCGGCAAAGGGCAAGCCGCGTTGTTTGATCTTGTCACCGACACGTGAGTTGGCGGCGCAGATTGGTGAGTCTGTTACTACTTATGGCAAATATTTGCCGCTTAAAAGCATGGTGGTGTTTGGTGGCGTCAGCATCAATCCGCAAATCAACCGTTTAAGCAAACCACTGGATATCCTGGTGGCGACGCCTGGCCGTTTACTCGACCTGGTGCAGCAAAAAGCGCTCGATTTATCTGCCATTGAAATCCTGGTGTTGGATGAAGCCGACCGTATGCTGGACATGGGCTTTATCCACGACATTAAAAAAGTATTGGCCATGCTGCCTAAAAAACGCCAGAACCTGCTGTTCTCGGCCACTTTTTCTGATGACATCAAGCGTCTTGCGGATAGTTTGCTTAATACGCCAGACCTGGTGGAAGTGGCACGTCGCAATGCATCCAATGCACTGATTGAGCAGAGCGTGCACATGGTGCCGCAGGCGCACAAGCGCGAAATGGTCAGCTATTTGATCAAGCACCATCAGTGGCAACAAGTGCTGATTTTTACGCGTACCAAGCATGGCGCCAACCGACTGGCAGAAAAGCTGGTGAAAGATGGTATCCCGGCGATGGCGATTCATGGCAACAAAAGCCAGAATGCGCGTACAGCAGCGCTGGCACAGTTTAAAGCGGGCACCATCACGGCGCTGGTGGCGACGGATATTGCTGCGCGCGGACTGGATATTGACCAGTTGCCGCAAGTGGTGAATTTTGAATTGCCGAATGTACCTGAAGACTATGTGCACCGCATTGGCCGTACTGGCCGTGCCGGTGCCAGTGGCGCTGCTATTTCACTGGTAGACCGTGAAGAATTTGGCATGCTCAAGGATATTGAAAAGCTGATTAAGCGCGATATCCCGCGGGTGCCGGTAGAAGGTTTTGTCGCGCCTGAGAAAAACAGCGAAGAGCCTGACCGCCCACCACGTGGGCAGAACCAGGGCCGTCAACGCCAGGGGCAGTCTCAGAAACAAGGACAGCCACAGAAACAGGGTCAGGCTCAGAAGCCGTCACAACCCCGCCAAGGACAAAGCCAGCCGCAAGCGCAGGCCGGCGCCAATAAGCCTGGGCCAGGCAAGCCGAATCCGCACAAGTCCGGGCATGCGAATCCTGGCCAACGCAACGGTCATCAGACGCAACATCGCCAGGGCGGCAACAAGCCTCAAGGCGCGTTGTTTACGCCTAAGCCAGGTGCGAATTCGGCCAATAAAACACCGCCGAAAGCGCGCTAATGCATATTTGGGTGGATGCAGATGCTTGCCCGGTCGTGATTAAAGAAATCCTGTTCCGGGCGGCAACGCGTTCTCTTATCACCACCACCTTTGTCGCCAACAAATTGCTGCGGGTGCCACCATCGCCGTATTTGCGTGCGATGCAGGTCGATAAAGGCTTTGATGTGGCAGATAATGCCATTGTTGCTGCGCTGGTGGCGGGGGATTTGGTGATTACGGCGGATATCCCCTTGGCCGCGCAAGTCATAGACAAAGGCGGCCATGCGCTCAATCCGCGCGGTGAGTTTTATTCGACTGAAAATATCAAAGAGCGGTTGGCAATGCGCGACTTTATGGAGTCGTTACGCGCCAGTGGCGTAGAAACGCAAGGCCCAAGTGCAATGCAGTCCTCTGATCGCCATACCTTTGCATCACAGCTTGACCAGTTTCTGGCGCGCCAGAAGCGCAAGGGTGCAAGCGTAAACATCGATTCGAGCCAGCCTTAAATCGATAGCAGATAAGTCAGCAGGGCTTGCAGCAAGTGTAAACGGCTGGCAGAGATGCCAGCCGTTTTTATTGGCATCAGCGTGATGCTAAGTTACTGTTTTGTCACACATGTTAATCCTTGAAAATGGTCGGTGTGGGCTATTGGCGGCTGTTTTGTTTTTGCTAGAATGAACGCTGTAATAATAGATAATTCGCAAAAATATTATTGCGATAATCTAATTTAAAAGGATATGTAAATGCGCTTTTTTAAAACCTTAGTGCTTGCGATGACCATGCTGGTGTCAGTGTCCTCACAAGCGGCAGTTGAAAGTTATGGCACCTTGTTGTCTGGCAGTTACCAGCCGGCGACTGATTTTGCATCGCTTTCAGTCAGCGGCACAGGCAATGTGTACACTTTTACCTTAACCGCCTACGACCTGAATGCCTTGTTTACCAATAAAGCCTTTATTGGCTCAATTGCCGTCAAGGTATCGCCAGATGTGAAGGCAAACACAATTGCTGTGAGTGGTATTTCCGGCGGCGTGACCAACCTGGCAGCCAGCAATGGCGGCGGTCCTGGTGGCGATTGGGATTTCAGGTTTGTGCTTGGTCAAGGCGCTAACGACAGACTGTTGGCAAACGAGTCAGTCACCTGGACGGCAACATTTGCGTCTAATGTGAGCATTGATGACTATGCACTGCACGTGCAAGGATTGACCAAGGCGCAAGGTGACAGTGCCTGGTATCTGAATTCAGTCGTTACTACGCCTGTGCCTGAGCCTGCTTCATGGGCATTGTTGCTGGTAGGGTTGGGCGTTGCCAGCAGCATGCGTAAGCGTCGTGCGTAATCACGCTTAACGCTTAAGTTTTATCAACAAACGGCTTGCATTGATGCAGGCCGTTTTTGTTTGTGCGCGCTGGTCAAGGCAGCTTTAAGAGCAACTATTGTGCGCATCAAGCGCTACGTTTTGATTGTAATGAATTGAAAACCCCTTTGATTTAACTGGTTATTTTTAAGGGCTTGCATTAGCATGAGTTAAAACAGCGTATATAAAGCTGTCTGTAAGAATAAAAAGAAGAGGTCATCAGTTAATGAGTTTGCAGACTCGGATTGACGAGGCGTTATTTCACAGGCTGTTATCGGGAGCACGCATTCCTTTAATCGGGAGTGCGTTCGGTGGCCTGTTGATTGCGTTTTCGCAACTCGGCTCTGAAAAAAGTGATCTGTTCCTGCTCTGGTGCGGTATGGTCTATGCGGTGATTGTGTTCCGCGTATTTTGCCTGAAACGTTGTCACCAGATGCTGGCCAAGCATGGCTTTAATTATTCTTTGGCGTATAGATATTGCCTGACCCTGGCGCTCTCCGGGCTGGCATGGGGCGCGCTGGGCTTTCTGGTGAAAGATGCGCCGCCCATGACGGTGATTATCGTCATCACGGCCATTCAGGCGATGGTGATGGGTGGCGTGGTCACCATGGCGTCCTGTATCCCGGCTTTTTTTGCCTTTAGTTTACCGGCGATGTTGCCGACGGTGCTGGTGTTCTCGTTTAGTGAAAACTTGTCGAGCTTTATCATGGCCGTGTTTAGCGTGATTTTTTACTTGTTGATGATAGGCATCGCCTACCGTTTTAACCAGTCATTGCGGCAAGCCACACGCATCAGCTTCGAGAACGAAGATTTAATCGGTTCTTTAAAGGATGCTTATCACAAGATTTCTGCGCAGAATCAGGAGCTTAATCATGTGGCGCACCATGATACGCTCACCGGCTTGCCTAACCGAAAATTGTTGTCATTGCGCCTGCAGCAGGCGATAGAACTGGGGCGGGTGAAGAAAACTGGTACGGCGATCCTGTACCTGGACCTGGATGGTTTTAAAGCCGTGAACGACCAGTGGGGGCACGAGGCGGGCGACCTGGCCTTGATCGAAGTGTCGCAGCGCCTGAGCAAGGTGATCCGCGGTAGCGATACGCTGGCGCGCGTGGGGGGTGATGAGTTTGTGATCGTGCTGTCTGATTTGCCTGAACAGGGAAGGTCCTCGGTGGAAATGGTCGGTCAAAAATGCCTGATGGTGTTTGAACGGGATTTCCAGATTCAGGGCGTTGTTTGCCGTCTGGGAACGTCGATAGGCTTAACCGTGTGCAAAGACGGTCAGACCATAGATCAACTGCTGTCTGCAGCCGATAAGGCCATGTATCAGGCAAAGTTACTGGGTTGCGGGCAAATATCCTGGGCGGTTTAAGCCGTCGCGGGTTACATACAGCTTGAGGCGTAGAGGTGCCCAAGTCTGCCAGGATTGAAAATCTGTGTCGATTTTCAATTGCATAAATTAGCTTTTGCGATAAGAATTCATACTTTGATGATTGTCATGCGAGAGTAATCATGCGGCCGCAGTATAAGATTGTGATGGTGTATGTATTGGTGGGCGCCGCCTGGATATTCTTTTCCGACAAGGTCGTTGCGCAGCTGTTTACGGACCCGCGTGACCTGACCACGGTACAGGATATCAAAGGCTGGCTGTTTATTCTGGTCACGGCCGTGTTGTTGTTTTTTCTGGTGAAGCGTGCGCTCGCAGATGCTGCACAAGACCAGCAAAAACTGATTCACAGTTATGACCAGACCATTCGTGGCTGGGTGCAAGTGCTCGATTTACGACACAAGGAAACCAAAGACCACACTTATCGCGTCGCGGCCATGACGGTGGCGCTGGCCAGCAAAATGGGCGTCACTGACGAAGCCTCCCTGAAGCTGATTGAGCGCAGCGCCATTTTGCACGATATAGGCAAAATCGGCATTCCCGATGCGGTGTTAATCAAGCCCGGCCAGTTGGATGAGGAAGAAATGCAGCTGATGCGCACACATCCGCAGATTGCGCGCGACTTGCTGGCAAATATTGATTTTCTGCGCAACTGTATGGATATTCCCTATGGTCATCATGAGCGCTGGGATGGCCAGGGATATCCGCTCGGTTTACAAGGTGAGCAAATTCCATTTGCTGCGCGAATTTTTTCGATTGTTGATGTGTGGGATGCCTTGATGCACCCGAGGGTGTACAAGCCGGCCTGGCCGGAAGATAAAGTGCTGGACTATATTCGCAGTGAATCCAGTATCCGCTTCGATCCGGCCGCCGTGGATGCGTTTTTTGCCCATTATGATGTGATCAAGGACGCCGCCAGTGCGTCTTATAGTGAAAAATAGTTTGAGTGCAATGGCTTGGGTGAGGGGGAGGTAACCTGCTGGATGCCGGTATCAGGTAATTTGCCGGGCATTTATACAGGTATTTGGGGATTTGATTTTAATCGCATCCCTTACAGTAGTGGACGGGGGCTTAGGCTAAACATCCATGTCTGCACAACAATTCATATCTGCAGGGCGGGGCAAGCTAATCAGACGTTTGTGGCTGATGGTCTTGTTTGCGCTATTAATTTGCCTCACGTTCACGCAGGCTAGCCTGCCTGTAACCACGCATCGCCTGATTGTTTTGATACTCGCCCTGGGGGTCGTCTTATGGGGGGTGTTAACCGTACTCATCTGGCATCAACAACGCACCGCACTGGGCACGCAAGCCGCAGACCTGCAAACCTTTAACCGGGTGCTGGCAGATGTTTATGCCAGTGACACGTTTACCCCGGTGGTGTTTTCTCCGACCGCATCTGCCAGCGTCGAGAGTGGCTGGCAACAACTGCGTACACAACTGGCGCAACTGGACAGCGATGGCGCCTCAGTCAAGCAACATCATCAACAACTGAATCAGCTCTACCTGGCCTTGAGCCAATGTAACCAGGCCATTGTGCAGAGCCAGGACAAGCATAGCTTGTTTGAACAGATTTGCCGGATTATCGTGAATCTTGGCCATGCCAATATGGCCTGGATTGGTGAGCTGGATAGAGACAGTAAACAGATTTTGGTCGCCAGTGCATTTGGTTCTGGCATTAACTATCTGGACGAAGTATTGATTTCAGCAGACCCGGCCGCCGCAAGCGGCAGAGGGCCGTGCGGTTTAAGCATGCTGTCAGACCACCCGTACTGGGTGCATGATTTCCAAACCAATCCTATCAGCGCGGTGTGGCATGACAAGGCCACGGAGTTTGCCTGGAAAGCCGCTGCTTTTTTACCGCTGCATGCTGAAGGCAAAGTCATCGGCTGTTTGTCATTGTATGCAGAGCATGAGCATGCATTTGAACCAGATATCCAGCGTTTACTGCAGGACATGGTCGCGAATATTGATTTCGCCCTGGGCCGCTTTGAGGTGCAAGCGCAGAACAGCCTGTTTCAAACCAATTTGCTGATGAGCGAGCAGCGCGCACAACTGGTGCTGGAAAACGCGCTGGATGCCATTGTGAATATCGACCTGCAAGGCTCTATTGTGGAGTGGAACCGGGCTGCGGCGCATATGTTTGGGTATACGCGGGCGGAGGTGCTTGGGCGCATGCTAGAGGATGTGATTGTGCCGCCTGCGTATCGTGAGGCGCATCATCAAGGCATGCAGCGTTTGCAGCAATCCGGGCACTCGCGATTGTTAGGTAAGTTGATTGAAATTACTGCTTTGCGCCGGGACGGCAGCGAGTTTCCCATTGAACTGACGATTGTGGAAATCAAGCGCGACCATGAGCATTATTACAGCGCATTTATTCGCGATATCACTACCCGTAAAGAGGCAGAAGAGCGCATACGGTTTCTGGCCAATTATGATTCTTTAACTGGCCTGCCTAACCGTCACCTGCTGAATGAACGCGTGATTGTCGAAATTGAGAAAGCCTGGGACCAGGATGGACAGTTTGCGTTGATGTTCCTCGATCTTGATCACTTTAAAGATGTGAATGATAGTTTGGGACATCGCTACGGCGATAATCTGCTGATTGCATTGACGCATCGCTTTCAAAGCCTGGTGCGACCGCAGGATACGATTTGCCGCCTGGGTGGTGATGAATTCGTGTTTTTACTGGCAGAGGCAGATCACACCATTGCCAAAGAGGTGGTAGAGCGCCTGCTAAAGGCTGTTGAGCAGCCATTTTTGATCGACCAGTACGAGCTGACCATTACCGCGTCGGTCGGCATTGCCATTTACCCGGATGATGGGTTGGATATGGAAAGTCTGCAACGCAATGCTGATGTCGCCATGTACCGCACCAAAAAAGAGAGCCGTAATAGTTACCGCTTCTTTAGTAACCATATGCAAGTGCAGACCGCGCGTAACCTGCAACTGGTCAATGCCTTGCGCCAGGCCATTGCGCTGGGACAGCTGGCGGTGTATTACCAACCGCAGGTCGCACTCGACTCTGGTCGCCTGGTCGGCGTAGAGGCCTTGCTGCGCTGGAAGCATCCGCAATTAGGTTTTATTTCGCCAGCCGAATTTATTCCGCTGGCGGAATCCAGCGGCCTGATTATTTCCATCGGCAGCTGGGTGCTGGAGCAGGCCACGCAGCAAATTCACACCTGGCAACTGGCGGGCATCCAAGATATTTCGGTATCGGTTAACTTGTCCAGTATCCAGTTCAGGGATCCAAAACTGCCTGCCCTGGTGAAGAGTATTCTCGAGCGTTATCAGGTGTCACCGCACTGCCTTGAACTGGAGCTGACTGAAGGCGTCGCACTGGAAAACCCGGAAGGGGCGGTGGCCATGATGGATGCCCTCAGCGGCTTGGGCGTACGTTTGTCGATTGACGATTTTGGCACCGGGTATTCTTCACTCAGTTACCTGAAAAAGTTTAAAGTCTACAAACTCAAGGTAGACCAGACGTTTGTCCGTGACATCACCACCGATGATGAAGACAAGGCCATTGTCATCGCGATTATTCAACTGGCGCGCAGCCTGGGCATGAAAACCATTGCCGAAGGGGTGGAAACCCCGGAGCAGAAAGCTTTCTTGCAAGCACAAGGCTGTGACGAGATGCAAGGCTATCTGCTGAGTAAACCCATGAGTAGTGAAGACGCCACGACTTTCCTGCTGTCTTATTAATTCACTTCGGTTGTTTATATCCCGGCTGTTTATTCCCCAATTTCTACGCGTTTCATCTTGACCGCACACGGTGGGCCGCGGCATTGCTGACGATGGTGTTTTTTCGCATACGCATCACAATATTTTTATGTTAATAAAATATAAATATTGTTAAAATAACTCACGAATACATCTTAATAAATCAAAGTGAGGAGTTACACAATGTATAGCAAGGGAGTCGTTTTATCCGGAATGAAGAAAATCAGCCTGGCCGTGATGCTGGCTGGTTTGTCCGCGAATCTGCACGCGATTGAGTTGTTGAGCGGGTTTGGCGGCGATGCCGGTTTTGGTGAGCTGGCCATGTTAGCCAATGATGATGATTCAAGCAACGCCTTAAATTTGCCGTTTGGTATTAATTTCTTTGGCCAGGAATTCAATCGTTTTTTTATTAACAATAACGGCAATATCAGCTTTTTGAGCGATTTGTCTACATTTACACCAGAAGCTTTCCCGGTGGCGACGCAGCCCATGATCGCCCCTTACTGGGCAGATGTAGATACGCGTGTTGGGCAAACACCGACTGCTTTCGGCAGTAATAGTGTGTATGTGGCCTCGCCCAGCGCAGAGACCGTGGTGGTGACTTGGCATAACGTCGGTTACTATCCAGCGCAAAACAATAAACAGAATAACTTTCAATTAGTGCTGCAAAAAACACCAGGCACTTCTAATGGTAGTTTCAGTGCCGAGTTTCGCTATGACCGACTGGAGTGGACGACAGGCGACGCCAGTGGCGGCGTCAATGGTTTGGGCGGCACACCTGCGCAAGCTGGCTATGATGCCGGTGATAATATCAATTACGAAACCCTGCCTGGCTCTCGTTCTAACGAGGTGCTGAACCTGGTCAATTTGAGTAATGTTTCTACGGCGACGCCTGGTTTATGGCGATTCTCGTTTAATAACGGCGCCTTGCCAGGACAAACGGCCGAAAATGCTTTTTTACCGGTGGTGGTCGATGGCGCGTATCAATTCGAGTTTAATGTGCAATTGAATCAACGTGTGTTTATTGACCCGCTGGTGGCTGTTGGCTATGACTACGAAGTCACAGGCGGTAATCAGTTTACCTCTGTATTGTTACCGCTTCTGGCAGCTGACACAGATGGTTACGCAATTTATGCTTTAGGTAATCTGACACCAGGTGGCCTGTTAGGCACCGTAACTGGTGGCACCGTGTTTAATTTTGCGACGCCACTGACAGGTTTCACGGTGGCTGGTATTGATGCTGCGGCCATGCTGGATCCGGCGAATACGACCGCATTTGTTACCGGGCTGACTTTTTTGAATGCAGGTGTGGTGCAGATGTCGCAAACACCAATTACCACATTGGTGGCACAAGTGCCTGAGCCATCCTCCTATGCCATGCTGTTATGTGGTCTGGCGGGATTGATTGTTGTGCGCAGAAAAACGCGCGCCTAAGTCTTTATTAGGCTGATCTCAAAAACCCTGCTTTTGCAGGGTTTTTGCATTCATGACACAGGCAACAGTGTGGTGCCTCACAATCGTTGTGGGCACACATATTTCTTTAAAGTCTTTTCATTGATGCATTATTTTTCTTGACACTGTAAATGATAATTATTATCATTTGAAAACAGTTTAGCCAAGGAGAGTCATGATGAAACGTCATACGGTGGTTGGAAAAACCATGCTGGCTGGAAAAACCGCCTGCAAAGTGCTTTATCACCAGTCTTCAGACACGGTGGAGCTGGAAGTCGGCGGGACCACACTCAAGTTTGAGGCCGACAGCTTTATCGTGATTAACGAAATGCTACGCAAGGCGGCGGCCCGTATTGTGATGCAGACTGAAATAGAGATGAGTGTTTGAAAGAGAGATTGCCATGAATACAATGAATATCCACGCGATGCGTTATGACCCCAGCTTGCCCGATGCTGAATCGGTGATGGCGTCATTGCTCTATATTGCGACCTTGTATATCAAGAAACCAACCTATGATCTGGCCAAGCAGGCCTTGCGCCTGGCCGAAACACTGACTGCGCCCGAGTATGCGGATTCAGACCTGATTTGCAGTGTGTCGCGTCGCATGTGTGTGCAGTGGACCCTGCTGGTCAATGAGCATGAGCAGGCTGAAACGCCACTGGCAATATAAAAACAACCGTGTTTAGGGCTTGAATATGAGTGAGGAAAGTATGTGTAAGAAAATTCTGTTGTCCGGCCAGGCTGGTTTTCGTGTGCATTATTGTGAAACACATCGCACGATAGAGCTTGAGATCGGCGCCATGAGCTTGCGGCTGGATGAAGACGCGCTGGAAGTGATGAGTGATGCTTTGGATGAGTCTGTGAGCAAGTTGCAGGCCTTGCATGCGACCAAAGGCTCTTTTCAGGCATTTATGCGGCAATTGAATATGCCGGATTAAGGCGCTGGCCTAAAGCGTAAACTACACAGGCTGTGATGCTCGCATCACCGCCTGTTTTCAGTTTCAATATTTGGCGGGTACGAACATTTCTTTGGGGACAGGTTCGCGGATGTAGTCGGCGTTGTAGACGCGCTTGGGCAGTACGACAGGTGCGTGCTCTACTTCTCCATAGTTAATCTGGCTCAACAGGTGGCTGATGCAGTTAAGGCGCGCCTTCTTTTTGTCGACGGCCTCGATGACCCACCACGGTGCTTCGGGAATATGCGTACGTTCCAGCATGACCTCCTTGGCTTTGGTGTATTGCTCCCACAGGCGGCGGGATTCCAGATCCATCGGGCTCAGTTTCCATTGCTTGAGCGGGTCGTGAATACGCGTCATAAAGCGCAAATGCTGTTCGTCGTCGGTGATCGAAAACCAGTATTTAATTAAAATAATGCCGGAACGTACCAGCATCTTTTCAAACTCCGGCACTGAGCGGAAAAACTCTTCGTATTCGTCGTCGTTACAAAAGCCCATGACTTTTTCGACCCCGGCACGGTTATACCAGCTGCGGTCAAACAACACGATTTCACCGCCTGCCGGCAGGTGCGAAATATAGCGCTGAAAATACCACTGTGAGCGCTCACGCTCACTGGGGGCAGGCAGTGCAGCCACACGGCAAACGCGCGGGTTCAGGCGCTGCGTGACACGTTTAATGACGCCGCCCTTACCGGCAGCATCGCGACCTTCAAATAGCACCACCACTTTCAGTTTGTTACGCACGACCCAGTCTTGCAATTTGACCAGCTCACCTTGTAGCCGAAACAGCTCTTTAAAGTAGGTTTGTCGATCCGACAGGGTAGATTGACTGCGCGCTGATTGCAGGCCATCGATATGAGTTGCCCCCGCAAATTCGGCCAGAATCTGCTCCATACGTTCGTCGTCCAGTTCCATTTCCAGCTCTTCATCAAAACTATCCAGCATTTCATTGTTGAAGCGTTCATCCATAGACAAACGTTCATCAACAGATTCAATTTCAGCAGATTTTTCGGTGGTCATGGAGTGTTCCGGTATGGATATGCAGAACTCTAATTTAGAGTTGCAGCATGACAATTTGATGACTATTGCGCGCTTGCCACGTCTTTTTGTCATCAATGTGACATATTTCAAAACAATACTCTGAATTCTTAATAGAACATCCGGAGAATATTGATGGATACTTCAGCGGCTAGTCATTCGACGCTGTTACATACTGCGTCTTCCTCTAAACCTAATCTCGATAAGAAATCTGGTGCGCTGACCATTGCGGTATTTGTTGGCTTATTGCTGATTGGCCTGGTGTATACCGGCTTTAGCCTGATGCACGATGTGACGGATACCGGCGCGCAGACAACCACCTGGGTGCCATTTATTTTGCTCGGTGTGGCGCTGGTAATTGCGCTCGGTTTTGAGTTTGTGAATGGTTTTCACGATACGGCGAATGCGGTGGCCACCGTCATTTATACCCATTCATTGCCTGCTAACTTTGCGGTGATCTGGTCGGGCACCTTTAACTTCCTGGGCGTGTTGGTGTCTAGCGGTGCCGTGGCTTTCGGCATTATTTCCCTGTTGCCCGTCGAGCTGATTTTGCAAGTGGGCTCGGGCGCCGGGTTTGCCATGGTGTTTGCCTTGTTAATCGCCGCCATTATGTGGAATTTAGGCACCTGGTTGCTGGGCTTGCCGGCTTCCTCATCGCATACCTTGATTGGTTCTATTATCGGCGTGGGGGTTGCCAATGCCTTGATGCATGGCCGTGATGGTACCAGTGGTGTCGATTGGGCGCAGGCGACCAAAATCGGTTATTCCTTATTGCTTTCACCGTTAATCGGCTTCTTTTTTGCGGCTTTATTGTTGCTTGCCCTGAAAGCATTTGTCAAAAGCAAAGAGTTGTATCAAGAACCTAAAGGCAATAAACCACCACCGTTGTGGATACGCGGCTTGTTGATTTTGACCTGTACCGGCGTCTCGTTTGCGCATGGCTCCAATGATGGCCAAAAAGGCATGGGACTCATTATGTTGATTCTGGTGGGGACAGTGCCGATGGCCTACGCGTTAAACCGTGCTATGCCGGTGGATCAAATGACGCAGTTTGTTGCCGTGGCACAAGTCACTCAGCAATCCCTGGCGCACAGCACCAGTTTAACTCCGCCTGCCAGCAGCGAAACTGCGCGCCATGTGCTGACTGAGTATGTGCGCACAAAGACTGTTACACCTGATGTTGTGCCTGCCTTGGCCGCCATGACTGGCAGCATAGGTGAGCAGGTGAAGTCGCATGGTACGTTTGCTGAAGTGCCTGCCGAGCAGGTAGGTAACGTGCGTAACGATATGTACCTGGTTTCTGAGGCCATTCGTTTTCTGGACAAGGATGAAAGCGTTAAATTTGACACTGATACCAAAGCCAATGTGACAGCGTTCAAAAAGGAAATTGATGGCGCAACCAAATTTATTCCGCTGTGGGTAAAAGTGGCGGTTGCGATTGCCCTGGGCCTGGGCACCATGGTGGGCTGGAAACGTATTGTGGTCACGGTGGGTGAGAAAATTGGTAAAACACACCTCACTTACGGCCAGGGTGCATCGGCCGAGCTGGTCGCCATGACCATGATAGGTGCCGCGGATATGTATGGCCTGCCGGTATCGACCACCCATGTATTGTCCTCAGGCGTGGCGGGGACCATGGCCGCAAACAAATCAGGCCTGCAAATGTCTACCATCCGCAACCTGCTGATGGCCTGGGTGCTGACCTTGCCTATGGCGATGGTGCTGTCAGGCAGTTTGTACTGGCTGTTCACACATTTGTTTTAAAGGTGTTTAAGCGGATGCTAATGACAAAAGAAATGTACAAGCGCTAATACGCTACATTTCTTTTGTCTGGCTGAGGCTGCTTGTGACTGCGGCGAGAGTCGCTTGGAATGACCTAACGGCTAATCAGGGATTTTAGCCGTTACATTTTTGGTCAGGGTATTCAACGTTTGATTCAGGGTATCAAACGCGCTGTTGTTAAGCCCGGTATCACAGGCCACACGTTTTTGTACATCTGACAGCTTGCTGCGCAAGGCCTGGCCTTCTTCGGTCAGGCTGACAATCACCACGCGCTCATCATCTTTCTGGCGTGTGCGTTTAGTCAGTTTTTTCACTTCCAGGCGTTTGACCACTGGCGTGATGGTGGCTGGTTCCAGCATCAGTTTTTCGGCGATTTGTTTAATCGACAATTGTTTGTATTGCCAGAGGGCGACCAATACCAGATATTGCGGATAAGTCAGGTTGAGTTTGTCCAGATCGGGCTTGTAAGAGCGTAGCAAGGCATGGGTTGCCGAGTAGAGCGAAAAGCACAATTGGTTTTCCAAATAGAGGTTAGGCATGAGCTTTAAAAATTATATTGTCATTAATAGGAATCATTAATCATTACAGCATCAATCGGGGTGAGTGTCTATAGCTGTTTTGTAGGAGAAACACTGGTTTTGTATAAGATATGAGACCTCACAGTGTAAATCTGGGTATTAATAGCCATTTCGAGGTGAAAGACCCTGATATGAAGCGGGGAATGGCTGTGTTTGAGGATGGCGGCGAATAGATTAAAGTGCGTTAAAATGGATGGATATCCCAGCCGAATTGATGTGCAGTAGAAAGCCTTCCGCGTTATGTTGCCTTCCGTGACTTTTCTTGACCTCGAAACCACCGGGGCGACCCCTTTACGTGACCGTATCACCGAGATTGCGCTGGTGCGCTTTGACAACGGTGTTGAAACTTTGCGCTGGCAAACCTTGGTCAATCCGCAACAGCCTATCCCGCCGTTTATTCAATCATTGACTGGCATTAACGACGCCATGGTGGCCGATGCCCCTCTGTTTGCCGAAGTGGCGGATAAATTATTAGCGTTTTTGGAAGGCTCGGTGCTGGCTGCGCATAATGTGCGTTTTGACCATGGCTTTTTAAAATCGGAATTCAAACGCCTGAATATTACTTTGCGGCAACAAGTGCTGTGTACGGTCAAACTCTCGCGCCTGCTATACCCGCAGCATTATAGTCACGGTATAGATGCCATTGTCGCCCGTCACCAGATCACCGGCCTGGCACGTCACCGCGCCATGGGCGATGTCGAGGCGATATTGATTATGTTGAATGATGCCAGGCGTGACCTCGGCGCAGAGGTGGTGCAGGCCGCTGCGCTCAAATTAATGGCCGCACCGGCCTTGCCGCCACATATCGATGCCAGCCTGGTCGGTGAGTTGCCTGAGGCGCCCGGCGTTTACCTGTTTTATGGCGAGAACGATTTGCCTTTATATATAGGTAAAAGTGTCAATGTGCGCGCACGCGTGCTATCGCACTTCAGTAGTGATCATGCCTCCAGCAAAGAGATGCGCATGACACAGGAAATGAAACGCTTTGAATGGATACCCGCCGCAGGCGAATTTAGCGCTTTGTTGCTGGAGTCACGGCTGGTAAAAGAGCGCATGCCGATTTATAACCGGCAATTGCGGCGCGAGCGCCAGTTGTGTAGCTGGCAGTTAGTGACTGGTGCACAACCGATAGTCAGGCTGGTGAATGAGGATGAGATTGACCCTAGCCAAATGGCCCATTTGTTCGGTACGTTTAGAAGCAAGCGGCAAGCCGTTGAGACCTTGCGCAAGATTGCTGACCTGAGTCATTTGTGTGCCAAAACACTGGGGCTGGAAACGGGGCGTGACGGGCCGTGTTTTGCTTATCAACTTAAACGCTGTAAAGGCGTCTGTTGCGGCCAGGAATCTGCCGAGATGCATGCCTTGCGTGTGCAGCAAGCACTGATGGCACATAAGCTCAAAGCCTGGCCGTATCGCGGCAAGATCGGTATTGAAGAATATAACCTCGAAAATGATTTACGCCAGATTCACGTGTTTGAGCACTGGGTGTATGTGGGCGTGGCGGTGGATGACGAGAGTTTGCTGGCTTTACGCGAGCAAAAAACAGTGCTTAAGTTTGATCTTGATAGTTATAAGCTGTTGTTGAAAATGCTGTCGCAGAAAAAGACCCGTGTACTGGATCTGGCTGGTTAGGAAAGCGTTCACCAACCGGGTACACGGGTAAGGGGTAGGGTAAGTATCAGGGCAGGTAGAATGTGCTATTGGTAGATACTTGCTCGCCATTCGAGAGCGCTGTTACCTCAATCTGGATGCGATGGCTGCCCTGCAAATCGCTCGCAGGTACAGACAAGCTTAAAGGTACTAATATTTCCTCAGTAGAAGCGGCTGTGAGTATCTGCTCACTTTCCACACGCAAGCCGTCTATGCCGCGGGCACGCACCTGGTAGCGCTGATTGTGCTCGGTGGCATTGGTGAGGTGCAACTGGTAAGGGTTTTCAATGCCATGGCCGGTTTCGCGGTACATGATATTGCGGTCACGCATGATATCGACCTTGAAATCGGGTTTATGCAACAGCCCGTAGCCTAACCAGGCGGTCATCAATACAAATAATCCACTATAAATCAGTACGCGTGGCCGCAGCAGATGTTGCCGCAGTTTGTGTTGCTCGCTGAGGCCAGCCGCGGAAAAGCGGATTAAGTCGCGTGGGTACTGCATTTTGTCCATGACGTCATTACAGGCATCAATACACAAGCCGCAGCTGATGCACTCATATTGCAAACCATTGCGGATATCGATGCCGACCGGACATACTTGCACGCAGATATTGCAGTCTATGCATGAGCCCAGGCCGTCTGCCTGGTAATCCTGGTTTTTGCTGCGGCCACCACGCGGTTCGCCACGTGCGCTGTCATAGGCCACAATCAAGGTGTGATTATCAAACATCGCACTTTGAAAGCGGGCATAGGGGCACATATGTTTGCATACTTGTTCGCGCAGAAAACCGGCGTTGCCATAGGTGGCCAGTCCGTAAAAGCCTAGCCAGAAGCAGGACCAACCGCCCATTTGCCATTGCAGCATGTCGCTGCATAATTCGCGTATCGGCGTGAAGTAACCGACAAAGGTAAAGCCGGTGACCAATGAAAAAGCCAGCCAGGCGGAGTGCTTGCTCACTTTGATGCCGATTTTGTGCGCGCCCCAAGGCTGGCTGTCCAGTTTTTGCCTGGCCATGCGGTCACCTTCGATCGTGCGCTCCATCCACAAAAAGATCTCGGTATACACCGATTGCGGACAGGAGAACCCGCACCAGAGGCGGCCTGCCACGGCAGTAAATAAAAACAGGCCCAGGGCGCTAATGATCAGTAGCAGTGCCAGGTAAAACAAATCCTGCGGAAAAATCACCAGGCCAAACAGGTAAAAGCGATGGGTGTCGATATCCAGCAACAGTGCCTGACGGCCGCCGTATTGCAGCCAGGGCATGCCGTAAAACACTAATTGTGTCAGCCAGATCATCAGCCAGCGCCAGTTTTTAAAATAGCCGCTGACCGAGCGTGGATACACCTTGGGTGTTTTCTGGTAAAGCGAAATAGTTTGCCCGGCGACTGGGGCTGCCACAATCGGGATCACAGGTTTGCTGCGTGAAGATGTCATACAAGCACTCGGTATCAATAAGACAAGTGCAGTGTAAAAGAGAAAGTCAGTTTAAAACAGATTCAGTTTTTTGTTAAAAAACCATATCAGATGCACAATGTTCACGCCTGCTTGATCAGTTGCCCCAGGCGTTCAATGGCCTGCAAATGCACGTGATTAACGGTATGCCCGTAATTGAGCCGGATATAGCTGGCGTATTGCTGTTGTGACGAAAACATATGGCCGGGGGCGAGACTGATGTTCTCAGCAATCGCTTGTTGAAACAGCTGCAAACTATCGCGTTGATCGGGTAGCTGTAGCCATAAGAAATAGCCGCCTTGCGGCAAGGTAAAACGTACTTGTGGCGGCAGGTGCTGGTGGATGGCTTGCGAGAATTGTAATTGCTGTAACATGAGCTGGTGCCGCAGCTGGCGCAAGTGTTTGTCATAGCCGCCTTTGGCCAGGTAACTCGCTAATGCCAGTTGTGCCGGAATCGAGGTGGCCAGGGTGGTGGATATTTTTAAGCGGGTGATTTTTTCGGCAAAGCGCCCGGCGGATACCCAGCCGACCCGGTAGCCCGGTGCCAGCGCTTTGGAAAAAGAGCTGCAATGCATCACCCAGCCCTCTTTGTCCCAGGTGTTGGCAGGTAGCGGACGCTGTTTGCCAAAATATAATTCGCGGTACACATCATCTTCTATCATGGGCAATTGATAGCGCGTGATCAACTCGACCAAGGCCTGCTTTTTTTGCTCCGGCATCAGGCTGCCGGTCGGGTTCTGAAAGTTGGTCATCAACCAGCAGGCTTTGGGTTGGTGCTGAATAATGGCGCGCTCCAGTGCCGCCAGGTCTATGCCTTGCTCGGGGTGGCTGGGCACCTCAATTGCGCGCAGGCCCATGCGCTCAATTGCCTGTAAAGCCGCATAAAAGCTGGGCGACTCGATAATCACGCTATCGCCAGGCTGGGTCACGGCGGCCAGGCAGAGGTTGAGTGCTTCCAGTGCGCCATTGGTAATCACAATGTCACTGAGGTCGGTGGGTTTGCCATCCAGTTGGTAGCGCAATGCAATCTGGCGCCGGAGGGCGACATCGCCCTGACCAATGTCACTGACTGTATCTTGCGGTTGCATACGGCGCACGGTGCTGGCCATATGGTCGGCCAGTTTTGACAGCGGGAATAGCAACGGGCTGGGAAAGGCTGAGCCGAAAGGAATCTGCTGCGGGTCTTTGATGCGCTCCAGCAGGTTGAACACCAGGTCGCTGACTTGCAGTGTGGTAGGCGTGCCTTCATCGCTGGCGGTGTGTGGTAACAGGCGTTCACTGCGCAGCGGTCCGGCGACGTAATAGCCGGAGCGCGGCCGCGTCACAATCAGGCCGCGAGCTTCCAGCAGGTAATAGGCCTGGAATACGGTAGAAGCGTTGACCTGCTTGCTGGTTTGGATCTGGCGGATAGAGGGCAGTTTGTCACCACGCTTGAGCAGGCTTTGCTGAATCGCGCTGGCGATTTCTTCGGCAATGATTTCGTATTTCTTCACAACTAGCCTTGCTGCCGCTAAGCACATAATCTGATATGGTTAATTTAATCTAAACTGCCGCTGTTCGGCAATGCCTGGCCGCGATAAGCTGCTATCTTTTGTGAAAAAGGCTAGGCATGCATATCTCTGAATTGCTGACGTCGGCAGTGAAAAGCGTGGCGCAACAGAATAAAAAACACTATGCATTAACATTGCATGACGGACAGGCGCTGCAACTGAAGGTCGCAGATATGTTTAACGTGCACTTGTTGCAGCAGGATCATCCGCTTGCCTGTGTGCATTTTCAACCGCTGAGCTCATTGAATAATATTGAAATGCAGCCAATTTACCGCGTGGCTTCGCTACGCACGGCGACGGGCGAGGATACCCAGCTCTCTGCCGAATTGCTGGAATGCGTGTTTGCGGTGTATCGTTATTACACCAATGGCAGTATCCGGCCCTGGCGAAACGCTGTAAAATAAGGTGTTGGATGGTAAGTCAGGCTGTTAATCCAGTGGGCTGGGCAGCCGTGAAAAACATGCGCAAATATATTTGCATTCTGCAATAAATTGCGTATAATTGCGGGTTCTTTAAAAGGCGACGTTTAAGGCATCATTATGTACGCAGTGATTAAAACAGGTGGCAAACAGTACAAAGTAGCCGCTGGTGACAAATTAAAAGTAGAAAAATTGGTTGGTGACGTTGGTTCTACTGTTGTGATCGACAAAGTGTTGTTGATTGCTAACGGCGAGTCAACTACGATTGGTGCACCTTTGGTGGCCGGTGCTAAAGTGAGTGCGACTGTGGTATCACATGGCCGTGGCGACAAAGTGATGATTTTTAAAATGCGTCGTCGTAAGCACTACCGTAAGACTCAAGGTCATCGCCAGAGCTATACCGAAATTCAAATCGACACTATTTCTGCTAAATAATTAAGCAGATTGCTAGAGGGAATCAAACATGGCACACAAAAAAGCAGGCGGTAGTTCACGTAACGGCCGCGACTCACAAGCAAAACGCCTGGGCGTTAAAGCTTTCGGTGAAACAGTAGTTAACGCTGGCAGCATCATCGTTCGCCAACGTGGTACTAGAATGCACGCTGGCGAAAACGTCGGCATGGGTAAAGACCACACACTGTATGCATTGGTAGAAGGCAAAGTTAAATTTGCAATCAAAGGCGCGTTGAAGCGTCATACCGTGAGCATCGAAGCGGTTTAATCAAAGTTGTATGTAAAAAGCCCTGTCGCTTGACGGGGCTTTTTACTTTATAGTTCGCAGATTGCATGCAGCCTTGTTCACCATAACGCAGCCATGCGCTTAAAAGGCAAATTGAATCATGAAGTTTATTGACGAAGCTACTATCAAAGTTTACGCCGGTGACGGTGGCAACGGCGTTGCCACGTTCCGCCGCGAAAAGTATGAGCCTATGGGCGGCCCCAACGGTGGTGATGGTGGTCGCGGCGGCTCTATTTTCGTGGTGGCCGATCGTAATATCAATACGCTGGTGGATTACCGCTATACGCGTACCTTTAAAGCTGAGCGCGGTGAAAACGGCAGCGGTTCCGATTGCTACGGTAAAGGTGGCGATGACATGATCCTGCGCGTGCCCGTCGGCACCACTATTAGTGACAAAGCCACCGGACAGATGATGGTGGACTTGAGTGCGGATGGCCAAAAAGTGATGATGGCCAAAGGCGGCAATGGTGGCCTGGGTAATATCCACTTTAAAACCAGTACTAACCGCTCCCCGCGTCAATGTACCAAGGGTGATCCAGGTGAGGCGTTCGAGCTGTATCTGGAGTTGAAAGTTTTGGCGGACGTCGGCTTGCTCGGCATGCCTAACGCCGGTAAATCTACCTTTATCCGCTCAGTCTCTGCGGCTAAACCAAAGGTGGCCGATTATCCGTTTACCACGCTGCATCCCAACCTGGGGGTGGTGCGTGTCGACAGCAATCGTAGCTTCGTCATTGCTGATGTGCCTGGTTTGATCGAGGGCGCCGCTGAAGGGGCTGGCCTGGGCCATCAGTTCTTGCGCCATTTGCAGCGTACCTCTTTGCTGCTGCATTTGGTCGACTTGGCGCCATTTGATGATGCGGTAGACCCGGTCCAGGAAGCCAAAGCCATCGTGAACGAACTGAAAAAATACGATCAGGAACTTTTCGATAAACCGCGCTGGCTGGTATTGAACAAGATTGATATGTTGGAAGACAGTGCACAGAAAGTCGCTGATTTTGTGAAAGCCTATGGCTGGAAGGGCCCGGTATTCCCGATTTCTGCGATTAGCGGCATCGGTTGCCAGACGCTGACTTACGCTATCATGGACCATATTGAACAAGCGCGTGCACAACGCGAATTAGAAGAAGCGCAACCTCAGCCCGCGGCAGAATAAGTTTTATGAGTGTCTCTCTCATACAAGACAGTAAAACCCTGATTGTGAAGGTGGGTTCCAGCCTGGTCACCAATAATGGCCAGGGCTTGGATAAAACTGCCATTGCCGCCTGGGCAGAGCAAATCAGTGCGCTGGTCAAGCAGGGCAAGCAAGTGGTGCTGGTTTCCAGTGGTGCAGTCGCCGAAGGCATGCAGCGCCTTGGCTGGAAAAAGCGCCCGGTAGAAGTGAATGAATTGCAAGCCGCTGCCGCCGTTGGCCAGATGGGCCTGGTACAGATGTATGAGCAGTGCTTCTCGCAGCACGGCTTACACACTGCGCAATTGCTGCTGACGCATGAAGACCTGGCAGACCGTAAGCGCTACTTGAATGCGCGGACGACGCTGCGTACGCTGCTCGATTTAAACGTGATTCCTATCATCAACGAAAATGACACGGTGGTGACCGAAGAGATCCGCTTTGGGGATAACGATACCTTGGGTGCGCTGGTAGCAAACCTGATCGAAGCCGATGCGCTGATTATCCTCACTGACCAGCAAGGCCTGTATTCGGCTGATCCGCGCAAAGACCCTGCTGCGGTATTTGTCAATTTTGAAACTGCTGGTAACCCCGCGCTGGAAAGCATGGCTGGCGGTGCTGGTAGCGCGGTGGGCACGGGTGGCATGCTGACCAAAATTCTGGCGGCCAAGCGCGCGGCCAGTAGTGGTGCGCACACCGTGATTGCGTCTGGCCGTGAGCCGCAGGTGCTGATGCGTTTAAGCCAGGGTGAAGCTATCGGTACACATTTAAAAGCGGGCAAAATGAAAACGCTGGCCAAGAAACAATGGTTGGCTGATCATTTGCGCGTGGGCGGAAAATTGGTGCTGGATGATGGTGCTGTCAATGTGCTGAGCAAAGATGGCAAGAGTTTGCTGCCGATTGGTGTGGTGGATGTATTGGGCCAGTTTGAGCGTGGCGATGTGGTTGCCTGTGTCGATGCACAAGGGAAAGAGTGGGCGCGTGGCATTGTCAATTACAATGCCAATGAAGTGCGCAGAATTAAGCGTAAACCCAGTAACGAGATTGAAAGTGTGCTGGGTTATGTGGAAGAAAAAGAGTTGATACACAGAGATAATCTGGTATTGGTTTAATTGCCAACAAGACGAAGAGAGTGCAAGGCAACGTGATGAGTAAATCTTTGGTAGCCATTATTATGGGGTCGGACAGTGACTGGCCAGTGATGAAAAATGCCGCGCAAATGCTGGCAGATTTTGGGGTGGCTTATGAAGCGCGCGTCGTATCTGCGCATCGCACACCGGATCTGATGTTCCAGTTTGCCGAGTCAGCTGCAAGCAATGGTTTTCAGGTGATTATCGCCGGTGCTGGTGGTGCTGCGCACCTGCCAGGCATGGTGGCGGCGAAAACCACCTTGCCGGTATTGGGTGTGCCTGTGCCTTCCAAGCATCTGCAAGGGCAAGATTCATTGCTGTCTATCGTACAAATGCCTAAAGGGATTCCGGTGGCTACGTTTGCCATTGGTGACGCAGGGGCTGCCAATGCCGGGTTGTTTGCCGTGGCCGTGCTGGCGAACCAGGATGCTGGCTTGGCTGAGAAATTAGCGACTTTCCGCAAAAAACAAGCCGAAAAAGTCCATGCAATGGTGTTGAGCGAACAACCATGACATCATTCGTGATTCAACCTTCTGCCATGTTGGGTATGTTGGGCGGCGGCCAGCTAGGTCGTTTCTTTGTCATTGCTGCGCATGAAATGGGCTACAAAGTCACGGTGCTGGACCCGGACAAAAATAGCCCGGCGGGCATGATTGCTGATGTGCATTTGTGTGCGGCATACGACGATGCAGCCGCTTTGAAAACCATGGCTGACACCTGCCAGGCAATTTCGACTGAATTTGAAAATGTGCCCGCTGAAACGTTGGCAACCTTGGCAAAATCGACCATTGTTCATCCAAGCGCAGATGCCGTAGCGATTGCGCAGCACCGTATCAAAGAAAAAACCTTCTTTAAAGATTCTGGCTTGCCGATAGGTCCGTTTGTGCCGGTGACGGCTGAAAGCGATTTGCCGCAAGATGGTGATATGTATCCGGCGGTGCTCAAGGTAGCGCGCTTTGGTTACGATGGTAAAGGTCAGGCGCGTGTCGCCAACCGCGAACAAGCTGTGGCCGCTTTCCAGGGCTTTAAGCAGGAAACCTGCGTGCTGGAAAAAATGTTACCGCTGGACCTGGAAGTGTCCGTGGTTCTGGCGCGCGATGTGCATGGCAATATTGCTGCATTCCCCACTGCTGAAAATAGCCACTTGAACGGTATTCTCGATATCAGTATCGCGCCTGCACGTTGCTCCGAAGTGATTAAAGCCAATGCGCAAGAATTGGCGAAAAAGCTGGCCAATAGCCTGAATTATGTCGGTGTATTGGGCGTGGAGTTTTTTGTGGTCGGCAACCAGTTGCTGGTCAATGAAATTGCACCGCGTCCGCATAACTCTGGTCATTACACGCTGGATGCTTGTGTGACCAACCAGTTTGAACAGCAGGTGCGTGTGATTACCGGCCAGGCATTAGGCAGCCCGCATTTGCATAGCAACGCAGTCATGGTGAATATTCTGGGCGATAGCTGGCTGTATAGCGGCAAGCAGGTTGAGCCTGCGTGGGATAAAGCCTTTGCGCATGGCAACCTCAAAATGCACTTGTACGGCAAGCATGAGCCGCGCAAGGCCCGCAAAATGGGGCATTTCACAGTGATTGGCGAGGATGCGCAAGCTGTGCTCAATGCCGCTAAAGTGGCGCGCAGTGAGTTGCATATTGGTGAGTAAGAAGGTGTAACGCTTCAAAGAGAAAAGCCCGGCATGTCCGGGCTTTTTTGTGTCTGGTTTTTGCTGTGTGGCGGATGTTAGGCAATAAAAAAGCCGGACATCCGCCCGGCTTTTTTAGTATGCACCCCTACTGAAATTATTCAGCAGCTTTTTTCGCGCGAGGCTTAGCAGCTTTTTTAGCTGGTGCCGCTTCGGCTTTAGGTGCAGCTGCTTTTTTCACAGAAGCCAAAGTCGCAGGTGTGTCACCGGACAATGCTTTGATCGCAGCAGTCAAACGGCTCTTATGACGAGCAGCTTTGTTTTTGTGGATGATTTTTTTGTCAGCGATGCGGTCGATCACGCTTACGTTTTCTTGGTAAGAAGCTACTGCAGCAGCTTTATCACCAGTTTGAATCGCTTTGATTACTTTTTTGATCGCAGTACGCAAAGTAGAACGCAACGCAGCATTGTGCGCGTTTACTTTGACGGATTGGCGCGCGCGTTTGCGAGCTTGTGCGGTATTTGCCATATTCGTTTTATCCTGTAACTTTCAAAAGGGGTGTGATACGAAACCGTGCATCATACTGTTTTTGCTTTGTTTTTGCAAGATTAAAAACGCATTTAGTCGATTGATTGTTGCTGCATGGTAAAATCGGCCAACTTTTCAATCTGCTGACAGTCCGCTGCTAGCGATAAGCTGCCAAAAATAGACTAAGGCGCGTATTTTCCATCATTTATGAATTTGCTCAAAGCTCTGGCCACTGTGGGTGGCATGACGTTTATTTCGCGCCTGCTCGGCTTTGTACGTGACACGCTGATCGCCCGTATTTTTGGCGCGGGCATGGCCACCGATGCGTTTTTTGTGGCGTTTAAAATCCCTAACCTGTTGCGCCGTATTTCTGGCGAAGGCGCGTTTAGCCAGGCCTTTGTGCCTATCCTTTCCGAGTATCGCAAGCAGCGTACGCCGGAGGCGACCAAGGCGCTGATTAACCATGTGGCCAGTTTGCTTGGCCTGTTTCTGGTGGCGATTACTATTGTCGGCATGTTGGCGGCACCGCTGATTGTGCGCCTGACCTCACCGGGCTTTGTGCATGACCCGGCCAAGTTTGCGTTGACCACTGAGCTGTTGCGCATCACCTTTCCTTACATCCTGTTTATTTCGCTGGTATCGATGGCAGGCGGGGTGCTCAATGCTTTTAGCAAGTTCCAGGTGCCTGCCTTTACGCCGGTCTGGCTCAATTTGAGTTTTATCACGGCGGCGATTTTTATTGCGCCGCATTTCCACAACTCCGTCTATGTCTTGGCCTGGGCAGTATTTGTGGGCGGTATTATCCAGTTGCTGTATCAGTTGCCTTACCTGCAAGAGATAGGCATGTTGCCGCGCTATGCGCTTAACTTTGAGGACGAAGGCGTGCGCCGTATTCTCAAGTTGATGGGGCCGGCTATTTTTGGCGTGTCTGTGGCGCAGATTTCCATCGTGCTGAATAATATTTTTGCTTCATTTATGCCTACCGGTAGCGTGTCCTGGTTATATTACGCTGATCGCCTGATGGAGTTTCCGACCGGTGTATTGGGCGTGGCATTAGGCACGATTTTGTTGCCGAGTTTATCCAAGGCGCACGTCGATAAATCCAGCGCCGAGTTTTCACTGTTGCTGGACTGGGGCTTGCGCCTGACCTTTATGCTGGCCATTCCGGCAGCGGTGGCGATGGCCGTGCTTTCCAAGCCTTTGGTTGCCAGCCTGTTTTATTACGGTAAATTCACCGCTATGGACGTGTTGCAAACCGAGCGCGCACTCATTGCCTATAGCCTCAGCCTGTTGGGCTTGATTATGGTCAAGGTCCTTGCGCCGGGGTTTTATGCGCGCCAGAACGTGAAAACGCCGGTTAAGATCGCCATCTTTACCTTGGTTGTGACGCAAGTCATGAACGTGGCTTTCTTACAGTTGACGCCTTTGCAGCATGCCGGATTGGCGCTGTCTGTTGGTCTTGGTGCTTGTCTCAATGCGACCTTGCTATGGGTTACTTTGCAGAAAACGGATGCTTATCAGCCGCAGCCTGGCTGGCTATTATTCCTGCTTAAACTGCTGATTGCGGTGACGGTGATGGCGCTGGTGTTACATGCGGCGGCGACCTGGTCCGGCGATTGGCTGGCGATGGCGACATTAACGCGTATGTCGCATCTGGCGGGTATCGTGGTGCTGGGCATGAGTGTGTACTTCGCCGCACTCGGCTTGCTCGGTTTCAGGCCAAGAGACTTTATGAAACGGGTGGCTAAATGAAACGGATGACTAGGTAATGCAGATATTTCGCCATATTCCAGCTGCGTCCTCGCCGCAAGCGATTGCGATCGGTAATTTTGATGGCATGCATTTGGGGCACCAGGCTTTGTTGCGCCAACTGGTCGCTTATGCACACACCTACAAAATCACACCCGCAGTGATGACTTTTGAACCGCATCCGCGTGAGTTCTTCATGCCACAAAAGGCGCCTGCCCGTTTGGCGTCGATGCGCGAAAAACTGGAGTATTTTGCCGAATGCGGCGTGCAGCATGTGTATGTGCAGCGCTTCAATCAGGCATTTGCAGCACAAAGCCCGGCCACGTTCATGCAGGTGTTGCGTCAGCAACTGAATGCCAATGTGGTCATGGTCGGCGAAGATTTCTGCTTTGGTGCCAAGCGCGCAGGCACGGTGCAAACGCTGATTGAACACGGCTTCAACGTGATCCCGCTGCCTGAAGTGCAATTGCATGGCGAGCGCGTTTCCAGCACCCTGGTACGTAATGCGCTGTCGGCAGGCGAACTGGTCAAGGCGCATACTTTGCTTGATCGCCCATACAGCATTAGCGGCAAGGTGGTACATGGCGCCAAGCTCGGACGCCAGTTAGGTTACCCGACAGCCAATGTACATATGCGCCACGAACGGCCTGCACTGACCGGGGTTTATGCGGTAAAATTGAACAATTTACCGGCGGTTGCCAATTTGGGTAACCGGCCGACTCTGGAAGGCATCCCCAAACTCAAGCTTGAAGTGCATGTGTTTGATTTTAATGGTGATCTTTACGATCAGCATGTGCATGTGCAGTTTTTTCATAAACTGCGTGACGAACAAAAGTTTGCCGGGCTGGATGCATTGAAGGCGCAAATTGCGCTGGATGCCTTGCAGGCGAAACAATATTTTAGCCACGGATAAACGCTGAACATCAATCAGCCATCAATCTGTGGCTGATTTTTTGGATATTTAAATGACTGACCAAACCAAAGATTCAAAATATAAACTGAATTTACCTGAAACCAGTTTTCCCATGCGCGGTGATTTGTCCAAGCGCGAACCCGCCTGGTTAAAAAGCTGGCAAGAGCGCAAGGTGTACGAGCGCATCCGTGCCAAACGTAAAGGCGCGCCAGCCTTTATCCTGCATGATGGCCCGCCGTACGCCAACGGTGATATTCACATTGGTCATGCCGTCAATAAAATCCTCAAGGACATCATCATCAAGGCCAAAACCATGGGTGGTTTTGACGCGCCTTATGTGCCGGGCTGGGATTGCCACGGCCTGCCGATCGAGCTGGTGGTAGAGAAAAATCACGGCAAGAATATTGATCCGGCCAAGTTCCGCGAGCTGTGCCGTGCCTACGCTGCCGAGCAGGTCGAGAAGCAGAAAAAAGACTTTATCCGCCTGGGCGTATTGGGTGACTGGGATCATCCTTACCTGACCATGGCGTTTAATACCGAGGCCGATATCATGCGCGCCCTGGGTGATATCTACCAGAATGGTTATCTGTATCAAGGCTCCAAGCCGGTGCACTGGTGTGTAGACTGCGGCTCTGCCCTGGCTGAAGCCGAGGTGGAATACGAAGACGTCAATTCGCCTGCGATTGATGTCGGTTTCAAGGTGGTGGATAACGCTGCCTTGAGCAAAGCATTTGGTAAGGCCGTGAATGGTGATGCTTATGCCGTGATCTGGACCACAACGCCATGGACGCTACCTGCTAACCAGGCGGTAAGCGTGAATGCCGAGCTGGATTATGACTTGATCCAGACCAGCAAAGGCTTGCTGATCCTGGTGCGTGACCTGGCAGAAAAAACCTTGGCCAGATATGCCGAAGAAAATACTTCTGTCATCGCCAGTTGCAAGGGCGCCGCTTTGCGCGGCTTGTTGTTGCAACATCCGTTCGATCACCGTCAGGTGCCTGTGATCACTGGCGACCACGTGACTACCGATGCCGGTACTGGCTTGGTGCATACCGCTGCGGCACATGGTAACGATGACTGGCTAGTGATGCGCGCCAATTTCCCTAACGAGAAACCCCGCGTCCTCATTGGTGGTGATGGCAAGTTTTTTAGCAGTGAGTTGGTTGAGCTGGCCGAGATTCGCGGCTTGAGCCGTCAGGATGCTAACAAGATCATCCTGGCTAAATTGCAGGAAAACGCTGTGCTGTTTGCCTCTGCGCGCTTGAACCACAGCTTCCCACATTGCTGGCGTCATAAAACGCCACTGATGCAATTGGCGACGCACCAGTGGTTTATCGGCATGAACTCGGTCGGCCCAGATGGCAAGGCCTTGCGTGAGCACGCGAATACCGCCGTGGATGCGACCCAGTTCTTCCCGAGTTGGGGCCGTGCACGCCTGGAAGCCATGATCAAGAACCGCCCGGACTGGTGCGTGTCACGTCAGCGTAACTGGGGCGTGCCGATGCCGTTTTTTGTGCATAAAGAAACCGGTGAGCCACACCCTGACACTGCGCAATTGCTGGAAACCGTGTGCAAGCAAGTGGAGCAACAGGGCATCGAAGCCTGGTTTAGCTTAGACGGCGCTGCTTTTCTGGCGCAACACGCACCGGCGAATGCCGAGCAGTATAAAAAAGTGACTGACACGCTGGACGTCTGGTTTGACTCTGGTGCGACACATTATGCCGTGGTGCGCTCCGAGCAACATCCTACTTTGTCCGCTACCGCCAAACTGCGTGAGGCTCAGCACCAGCCAGTGGCTGACCTGTACCTCGAGGGCTCAGACCAGCACCGTGGCTGGTTCCAGTCCAGTTTATTGACCGGTTGCGCGATTGACGGCAACGCGCCATACAAAGCCTTGCTGACGCATGGTTTTGTGGTCGATGGCGCGGGCCATAAAATGAGTAAATCCAAAGGCAATGTCGTCGCGCCACAAAAGGTGATGGATACCTATGGCGCCGATATTCTGCGTCTGTGGGTGGCTTCGACCGATTATTCCGGCGAGCTGACCATCAGCGACGAGATCCTCAAGCGGGTGGCTGATGGCTATCGTCGTATCCGTAATACCTTGCGTTTCCTGCTCTCAAACCTGGCTGATTTTGATGCCAGCAAAGACCTGCTGCCCGTCGATCAATGGCTGGAAATTGACCGCTATGCGCTGCACCTGACGCAGCAATTGCAAAACGGTATCCTGGCTGATTACGATAAATACGAATTCCACTTGGCGGTGCAAAAGTTCGTTGGTTTCTGCTCTGAAGATTTAGGTGGTTTCTACCTCGATATCCTCAAAGATCGCCTGTATACCAGCGGTGAAGCTTCACATGCACGCCGTGCGGCACAAAGCGCCTTGCATCACATCACACATGCCATGATGCGCCTGATGGCGCCGATTTTGAGTTTCACGGCCGATGAAATCTGGCAGACACTTGGTCTGGATAGCGTGGCAACCGTGTTTGAAGAGGATTGGTATGGCTTGCCGGAGTGTGGTTTGAGCGACAGCCAACTGCAACATTGGCAAACCGTGATTGCCTTGCGCGCGCAAGCCGCCAAAGAAATCGAGGTGTTGCGTGGTGAGGGCAAAGTCGGCTCTTCATTGCAAGCGGAGCTGGAGTTTCATGTCGCCCCTGAAGCATTCGACGCATTGAGCAGTCTGCAAGATGATTTGCGGTTTGTCATGATCACCTCCAGCGCGATTACTTATAAAGTGGCCGATGCAACTGCGCAGAAAATCCTGGTCAAACCTAGTACACACCAGAAATGTGACCGCTGCTGGCATTACCGTGCCGATGTCGGCAGTGATGCGGCGCATCCGACCATTTGTGGCCGCTGCGTAAGCAACCTGTTTGGCAGTGGTGAAGTGCGCACATATGCTTAAACTGCGTTCGGCTTTGCCTTGGTTGATATTGAGCGCGGTTGTGATCGTTCTCGACCTGTACACCAAGCATTTGGTGCAGCAGGCTTTTGTCTACGGCGAACACCTACCGGTCACGGGCTTTTTTGACCTGGTGCGTTACCACAACACTGGCGCGGCCTTCAGCTTTCTGGCCAATGCCGGTGGCTGGCAGCATGGCTTTTTTACCGCGGTTTCTACGCTGGCCTCTGCAGTGATGGTGTATTTACTGGTCAAGCATCCGCAGAAAAAGCTGTTTTGCTTTGGCTTGGCGCTGGTATTGGGTGGTGCCTTGGGTAATTTGTATGACCGTTTAACGCTGGGCTATGTCGTCGATTTTCTGTTGTTTTACTACCAGCAATGGGCCTGGCCGGCATTTAATGTCGCCGATAGCGCCATCTGTATCGGCGTGGGCCTGTTGATGCTGGATAGTTTTAAACAGCCGAACACATAATTGTAGCTAGAAGCGAGGCCATGATGGATGGGCTGCAATATACCTTTAGCGATATCATCAAACAGTGGTTAGGCAGTAAAAGTACCTGGCACTATGTCAGCTTACCGGCGGCCATGTCAGATGAAATTCACACGCTGAGCCAATATCACCAGACCAAGCGCCGTGGCTGGGGTGCGGTGAAAGTGGCGGTAAGCATGGGTGACCAGCAGTGGCAAACCTCTATATTCCCGGCGTTTGAGGGTAAACGTTATGCGCTGTTTTTAAAGGCAGACGTCCGTAAGCGCCTGGCTGTGACGGTGGGCAGTGAAGTTAGCGTGTCATTAACAGTTCTGTTTTAGACATCAACCCGCCGCCTGGCTGGCTGGCGGTCAATAGTTTGTGTATGTCCTCTATAGGCATCGGCCTGCCCAGCAAAAATCCCTGAATGCAGTCGCAGCCGGTGTCTCGTAAAAAGTCGAGTTGGGCCTGGGTTTCTATACCTTCAACCACCACCGAAATCCCCAGGATGCCCGCTGTTTTCACTATTGTGCTGACAATCTCACTGTCAGCGGTGCTGTCTGGCACATCGACCATAAACGCACGGTCTATCTTCAGTTCATCAATCGGCAAGTGCTTGAGTTTAAACAGCGATGAGTTGCCGACGCCAAAATCATCCAGTGACACACGCACGCCGAGCTCTTTGAGTTGCTTGAGAATTTCCAGCGCCTGTTCCTCGTGTTCAAAGACGGCACTTTCGGTGATTTCCAGCGTGATGAGTCCAGGTGGAATGGCATATTGTTGCAGGAGTTGGCCAATGCGCAAGGGCAGGCTGTGGTCGCGGAACTGGCGTGGTGAAATATTGATGGATAAGCCTACTGTTTGACCGCTTTGCTGCATCAATACGGATAAATGACGAAAAGCCTCGCTGATGACCCATTCACCAATATGCAAAATCAGGCCGGATTGCTCGGCATAAGGGATAAATTCGGCCGGGGAAATAATGTCGCCTTTGTTGTTTCGCCAGCGGATCAGGGCTTCAATATTAGCGATGCGCGGTTGCGCCTGATGATTCAGGTTGAAGATAGGCTGAAACTGTAAAAAGAATTCCTGTTTTTTAATCGCTTTGCGCAACTGTACATCCAGCCGGAAACGGTTTTGCGCCAGTTTGGTTTGTTCTTTGCAATAAAATAAAAACAGGTGTTGGCTGGAGCGTTTAGCGTGGGCAAGAGCGGTATTAGCGTTACGCGCAAGCTGGTCTGCATTGCTGGCATCGCGCGGGTAAATACTGATACCAATGCAGGCGTCGAGGATTAATTCATGGCCTTCTGCCAAGACGGGTTTGTGCACGATTTTGCATAAGTTGTGCGCCAAGTGCACCAGCTCGGCGTCGGTTTTGTGGCGGGTGACGATTAGCGCAAATTTGTCACCATGCACACGACCGAGTTCACCGCATTCATTGGTGATGTATTGCAGGCGCTGCGCGACTTCGAGCAGGAACAGGTCGCCGGTTCGGTGGCCAAAACTGTCATTAATACTTTGAAAGTGCTTTAAATCAACCATCAGCAGGGCCACCATGCCGCTGTCGTTGGCGGCGTTAATGATGGCATGTTCGAGCAGGTTGAGCATGGCCAGCCGGTTGGGCAGGCGCGTGAGCGGGTCACTGCGCGATAGTTGCAGGTACTCCATCTCTTTTTCGGCCAGGCGTTTTTCGGCGCGTAGCAGTTTCTCGCTTTCGCGCAATAAAATGCTTTGCCTGACGGCGGAGAAAATCAGTATCGATGTCACCGAGCCGATCGCAATATGGTAAGCATAAGGATGCGGGCCGCTTTGCCACCAGATCAGCAGCAGGGTGCTGATACTGAATACCACGGCAATCACCGGAATCCAGCTGCGTAAGCGGCGGCATTGGCGATGGAATGCGGTTTTTTTGGCGATGCGCACTTGCCAGCCGTAAAGCCCGCTGCCGATGAGCAGGTCTGCGACGGAGAAGCCATAGTTAATCCAGAGGCTGGTTTGCGGACTGTGATTGAGTGCATTCAGGTTCCATTGCATCCAGCAGATGCCTAGCAGGGCGAGCCCGGCACTGAGTAGCAGCCAGGGCATCATCCAGGCCGGTCTTAAATAAGGAATGAGTAGCAGCGAAACCAGGGCGGCGCTGAGCATGCTGGCCGGGTAGGCAGTGAGCACGGCCAGTTGTAACAGGCTGACATCTGCCGACTGTGGTAAATAAGAAATCAGCACGTAGCCGAGGATGGCAATGCTGAATGAAGCGGCGTCGATGGTAAATGCCCAGGTTTTTGAGCGCGAGAGCTGGCTGCGCAGGGCGGTGATAAAGCCAATGATGAGGCAGGGGCCCAATAATGGGTAAAAAATATCTGATTGTGCCGGGAAGGCGGTTTGATGCGTCAGGACTTGAAATATCCATAATACGCCGCCGGTAAAGTAGGCGATGGCACCAATGACAAACCAGCGTTTACAGGCCCGATGTGCGGGGTTGGCGCGGAAATAACCCAGGAGGGCAAGCATGAGGCAGGCACTGATGGTGGCCATCCAGTGGACGTTGTCCAGCCATAGCGCTGTTTTAGGCGTCGCGTTGAAGGAGGCCGCTAGGCAAAGCAGTAAAACAGATACAGCAACAACAATAACTTTACGCGAAAGTGTCATGCAGCCCCCTTGTTTTTTGTCAATTCTAACAAGGGGTTAGAAAAAAACTAGTCCCTGCTGATAATTAATTTCACGATATGCATTAATCCAACACACAGTGCACCAGCAAGTACGCCAACGGCGGCGTTCATCAGCCATGACCATTGTGAAAACTGCTCAAGCAATGCGTGTAGTGGGTGTATGCCATGCACGATGATGCCGCCGCCCACCAGAAACATGGCCGCCGTGCCCAGCACGCTGAGTAAGCGCATTAAATGCGGCACGATTTGCACCATGCCCCAGCCGAGTTTACGCGTCGCCTGCGACGGCAGGTGTGTACCTGGGCGTTGCATCAGCCATAAACCAATATCATCCATTTTGACGATCAGGGCCACCAGGCCATAGACGCCTATGGTCATGACCACCGCAATCAGAGACAACACCAGGATGCGTTGCGTCAGCGCAGCATCGGCCACCACGCCTAAGGCAATGACGATAATCTCGGCCGACAGGATAAAGTCAGTGCGCACTGCGCCTTTGATTTTTTCTTGCTCCAGCGCCACCAGGTCAGTCTGCGGTTGCTGCATGGCGGCATGTAAGGCTTGTGCATGTGCGTCTTCTTTGGTGTTGTGACGCAGTTTGTGCCAGACTTTTTCAAAGCCTTCAAAACACAAAAAAGCACCGCCAAGCATGAGTAAGGGCGTAATCAGCCAGGGTAAAAAGGCGCTGATCAGTAAAGCCGCAGGCACCAGAATCAGCTTGTTAATGAACGAGCCGCGCGCCACGGCCCATACCACAGGTAACTCACGGTTTGCCGCAATACCGGTGACTTGCTGTGCATTGAGGGCCAGGTCATCACCCAGCACGCCGGCCGTTTTTTTTGCCGCTAACTGGCTCATCACCGACACGTCGTCGAGCATGGTAGTGATGTCATCGAGTAATGCCAGCAGGCTGGATCCGGCCATGGTTTGTCCTGTATCAATGGGAATAGTTGTTTATTCTAAAGGATTCCCGTTAGAATAGCGGCATGGTAACGCGCAGATTTCAACGGTGGATGGCACGCATGGCCTTGATGGCAATCATGCTGGCAGCGCTCGTCCCTAGCTTGAGTTTGGCTTTTCCCATGCAGAGTGGCAAAACCTTTGTACAGGAAGTGTGTTCTTCGCAGGGCGGCAAGTTGGTAATTCAGGTGCTCACTACGCAAGGCAAGTTACGCGCCACGCTGATAGACTACCAGCCGTCTCAAAAGCCGGTGTCCCTTAGCCATCACCTCAATCATTGCCCATTCTGTCATATGGCAATGGATGATGTGGTCGTGCCATCACCCAGCCCGGCCTATATCCTGTTTCAGCAAGCCCAGGCCGATATCGCACTAAGCGAGTATCGCGCCCCGGTTGTTTCCAATTTTTACCCCACTGCGCACACCAGTCGCGCGCCCCCTCTGACTCCACGCGCAATCTAGTTCCGTCAATTATTTGACGGGTTTAGCGTCTGCCTGTGATCCAGGCATGAATGGAGTCATCTCATGATTATTATCAACCTACAGGCAATGATATTTGCCAAGCAGGTGGAGTGGAAACGCCACATCACCCTCAAAGAAATTGCCGAGTCCACTGGCATCAGCCGCATGACTTTGCACCGCATGGTCAAGAACCCTACCTACAACGCATGCACCGAGCATTTGGGCAAGCTATGCACTTATTTCGCTTGCGACATCAGCGCCTTGATCCGCTGGCAGCCAGAAAGTGCTGTCAGGCAAGTGTTTGCAGCTTGATCTTTAGGACGGTAGCACTGCTTGTCTGATGACAGGCAGTGCATATTGCGTAGAAAGAATAAGGGAATACAACATGAATAAAACAAAAATCTGCCTGGCTATTTTGGCGGCGATGCCTTACCTGGCACAGGCCGAGCATGAGGGCACAGTACATCTCGATGAAGTTAAAGTGGTAGCAAAGAAAAACAAAGCGTCACTGACACAGCCGGATATTGAAACGGCAAAAGAAAACCTGTCAAAAACCGCAGGCGGCACCACAGTGGTCAATATGGAAACCGTGCGCGAAGGCCGTACCAGTAATATGCAGGATACGCTGGGCATGGCGACGGGTGTATTGGCACAATCTCGCTTTGGTGCAGAAGAAACACGTTTATCTATCCGAGGCTCTGGCTTGCAGCGTACCTTTCATGGCCGTGGCCTGAAGTTAATGCAAGATGGGATCGCCGTTAACCTGGCCGATGGCGGCTTTGATTTTCCAGCGATTGACCCGATGGCAACGGATTATATTGAAGTCTATCGTGGCGCCAATGCCTTGCAGTATGGTTCGACCAACCTGGGTGGTAGCATCAACTTTATTTCCCGCACCGGTTACACGGCGCCTGCGCTGGAAGTGCGCTCAGAGGGTGGCAGTTACGGCTATTATCGACTCGGTGTTAGCACGGGCGGCGTCAAAGATAACGTGGACTACTTTGTCAGTGCCAGCAAATACCATTCAGACAGTTTCCGCGATAACGCACAGCAAGGTGCAGACCGCCTGACCGGGAATGTGGGCATCCGGCTCAATGAGCAGGTGGAAACCCGCTTCTTCTTTGGCTACGTCAATAATGACTCACAACTTTCAAGTAGCCTGACCAAAGCGCAGTTAAAAGATGATCCGAAACAGGCGACCGTGACTGCTGGTCAAGGCATTAACCAACGTAATATCAATGTCACCCGCGTGGCAAACAAGACCACTATTTTGTTTGACCAGAGCAAGCTGGAACTGGGGGCTTATTATGCGCGCAAGGGCTTGTTCCACCCGATTGGCAACTTTGGTGACACCACCGGCGTGATTGATCAAGAGTCATACGATATTGGTTTGACTGCGCGCTGGGCTTACCAGGGCGAGTTGTTTGGCCTCAAAAACGAGTTTGTGGCCGGGCTGTCGCCTACACGTGGACGCACTGATGCAAAAAACTATTTAAACGTCAATGCCAGACGCGGTGCCTTGCTCAATGATTTCGACCAGAAAGCCACTAACTTCGAAACCTATCTCGAAGATCGCCTGAGCCTGGATGAGCAATGGACGGTGATTGCCGGGTTGCAATATGCAAAATCCAAGCGCGACTCTCAAGACCAGATGATCACTGCCAGCGGTGACCAGAGCGTGGATAAAACCTATAGCCAGACTAGCCCGAAACTGGGCGTGCTGTATCAGTTGCAGCCACAGGTGCAAGTGTTTGCCAATGCCTCGCGTAGTTTTGAGCCGCCGAGTTTTGGCGAGCTGAACAGCCTGGTAGTGAGCAGCCTCAAGGCACAAAAAGGCACTACCTTTGAAATTGGCTCACGCGGTAATAGTGAGTTTGTTGACTGGGATGTGGCGTTTTATCAGGCACGCTTGCAGGATGAGTTGCTACAGGTCGGCGCAGCCGGTTCGCCATTTGCCAGCCAAACCATTAATGCGGGAAAAACCATCCATCGTGGTCTCGAATTCGGCCTGACAGCCCGTTTGCCTTACAGTTTGCAATGGCGTTCCAGCTTGCTGATTAACGATTTCAAACTGGATAATGACCCGACTTTCGGCAGCAATCGCCTGCCAGGTATTCAGCGCTCTTTACTGCGTGCCGAGTTGGTTTACCGTGGCAGTGATGTACTCGAAAACTTCTACATCGGCCCGACCATAGAGTGGTCGCCACAGCGCTATAACGTCGATTTTGCAGAAACCCTGTATGCCGACAGCTATTTCCTGTGGGGGATGAAGGCCGGTCAGAAAATCAACCAGCACTGGTCATGGTTTATTGAAGGACGTAATCTGGCTAACCAGAAATATGCGGCGACAACCGGGGTCGTTGCCGATGCAACGCGTGCCTTTACCAGCCAAGCCCAGTTTTTCCCAGGCGATGGCCGCACGGCTTACCTAGGGGTGACCTGGACTTATTAACGAGTGTGCCCGGCAATGGTTTGCCGGGCTGTCCGGCATGATTAAAGCATCGTGTGTAGCGGCAATATGGAAACAGAGATGAGTAATCAACAGAGAAAGATCCAGCGTGGCTGGTTGTTTTGGCATCAATGGATAGGGGTGATCGCCTGTATCGGTATGGTGTTGTGGGGCCTCTCTGGGGCTTCGCACCCGATGATGAGCCGCTTGCAGCCGGCGCCCCGGCAATTTATGCCGCCGTTGCAAGCGGTGGATCTCCGTCAGGCAGTGCCGTTGCCCGCGATTTTACAGCAACAGGCGATCACGCAATTTCAGCACATTAGTCTGGTTTCGTTAGCTGGGCAGGGCTATTACCGTATTGCCTTGCCAAATGCGGATCCTCGATACTTTTCTGTGACCAGTGGTGCAGAGCGTGTCGGCGCCGAACAGGCCGCGGCAAAGAGCCTGGCTACTTACTATACCGGGCTGCAGGCGCAATCCATCCGTGCAGTGCAGGCCGTGATCGAGTTTGAGCCGGATTATCATCCGGTCAATCGTTTACTGCCAGTATGGAAAGTCGCCTACGCGGACGCTGCAGGTTTGCGCGCCTATGTGGATACCGAGCAATCCAGGCTGGCGACGCTGGTGGATGACCGGCGTGCATTCTTGACTAAAGTGTTTCAGTTCGGCCATAACTGGTCATTTTTGCAGGCCTGTTCTACGCTGCAACTGGCCGTGGCGACCCTGGTGCTGGCGTTAATTCTGGCGTCGGCGGTGACCGGTATCATTCTTTACATCAAGCAACGCAAAACGGCACCTTATCGCTTAAAACGCTGGGGCTTGCAATGGTGGCACCGTGAGTTCGGCTTATGGGTGTCTCTGGTGATTCTGTTGCTCGCCAGTACAGGTTTATTTCATTTGTGGATGTCTGATATTCAACAGCGCAGGCCAATATTGCGCACGGTGTTTGCCAGTGACAGCGCCGCGCTCAGTGAAACTGCCTGGTCACAGCTGGCAACCGGCCCGGTATTGAAACTGGATATTTATGGCCGCGGCTCAACGTTGTTCTGGCAAATCATTCCCGTTTCTTCTGGCACGCAAGGTTTGCCTTCTGCGCAGGTGGCGGCCATGCATCACCAACAACAAGGTCAACACCAGCATGACCAACATCATGCAGCCATGTCACATGCCCCGGCTGCGCCTGCGTTATGGCTGACCGGGCCGCATGAGGTGACGGCACTGACGCCCGAGGCATATGCATCGGCATGGCTGACCATCATGGCCGAAAACACATTACCAGCGATTGCATCAGTGCAGTGGATCACCACCTTTGCCAATGAATATGGGTTTATTTTTAAACGCCTGCCCGTGTTAAAAGTACAAACCACACAGGCACATCACGCGCGATTCTACCTGGAGCCTGCCACAGGAGCGCTGGCGACCAATATAGATGACACGGATGGCATGGAAGGCTTTATTTTTGCCTATCTGCACAAATGGAGTTTTCAGTCGGTGAATAAAGATGTGCGCGATTTGCTGGCGATCTTTGCTGCATTGGCCGTGAGCCTGACCGGCTTGCTAGGCGCTTACCTGTTTGCCAGAAAACGCAGCTAACAGGTCGCTATGCGACTGGAAGCGGATGCCCAGCGGGCATCTCTTCCAAGGCGCAGCGCTTTAAGACGTGGCGTAAATCTTGTCCAGGAAATAGCTGGTACGCTGTTTTAAACGCAGCCTGTTTTGCAGGATAGTAGGCAGCTGCTCAGGTTTCAGGCACTGGATAATATTGATATCCAGCGCTTCCCGCAGGTCGATAATATCGCCTTCTTCTTCGCGGTCATCACTCAGCATTTGAATAAACGGGCGCAAAGGTTGTTGCGGGTTGGTCGACAGCACCGTAGCCAGTTTCTGGTCTGACAGGCGAACCACGCTGCCAGGTGGATAAATGCCCAGGCATTTGATAAAGCGCCGCAGGATGGTTTGGTCAAACTGGTGTCGTTGTTGCGCAAACATCACACTCAAGGCTTCGTAAGGTGTTTTGGTGAATGCCGGGTTGGACGGATTGCACAGGTTGTCGTACATATTGGCAATGATGAGAATATGCGATAACGGATCAATCTGGTCGCAATGCAGGCCTTTCGGGTAGCCTGTGCCATCCGCAAACTCATGGTGCTGTGAAATCAGTGTCAGTATCTTTTTAGGGACGGCGACGTCGCGCAGCATATTCATGCCCAGCAACACGTGCGTTTGGTAAATAGCGGTTTCGCGCACGCTGAGCGGGTCTTTTTTCAGCAGGATTTTGTCACTGATCTGGCGTTTGCCAATGTCGTGCAGTATGGCTGACATGCCTAAAATGACGACATCTTCATCAGTGATATCCAGGTTTTTAGCCAGCAACATCGCCACCACCAGCGTGTTCAATTCATGCTGGAAGTGCTGGTCACTGACACGGTGGCCATTCATGGCATGAATCGCAATGTCGCTCTCGGTCAGGGTGCTGGTGACCAGGTCTTCTACCAGCCTGGAGGCGATGCCATAGGCCTGCTCGGGATGTTCCGTCGACAGCTTCTGAATGTTTCTTACTTCAGTGCTGGTTTTCATGAACTTCTGTTCGCTTTCCGCAATTGCCTGCCTCAGCGCCAGTTGTTTCTTCTGCGCGGCGCTCAACTCCGGTGCGGCATCAATGATTTCCACTTTGGGTGAAGCGGCTTTTTTCAGCGGAAACTCAACCACGTTCTGTTGAGGGGCGATCCTCAGTGGCATGCTGGAGCTGCGTCTGGGGTCATAACGTAGCTGCTTCAATCCCAAGGACTTGATGGTCTCAATCTGTGATTCATCCGTGATCTTGAAGTTGCTCACCGAAAATGGATGATCCATCCAGCCCAGGTCGAGGTGGATGTAGAGACCGATCTGAAGCTGGTCTATGTCGATATAGTAGGTATCTGAGGCGTGATTAGGCATGGCGTTTTATTTTTCTTTGATTATTTAACACTAGTAACTGTAAAAAGTCGTCCGAGTTCACCGGATAAGCATACAGATAGCCCTGTGCTGTCTGGCAGCCCAGTCGCTGTAAAAACTTTTCCTGTTCTTCGGTTTCGACCCCTTCGGCAACAACGGTGAATCCTAACTGTGTCGCCATCGCGTAGATCGCGCTGGTAATGGCGGCATCGTCTTTATCATCTGGCAGGTCTTTGACAAAACTGCGGTCAATCTTGATCTGGTCCAGCGGCAAGCGTTTCAGGTGCGATAGCGAGGAGTAGCCGGTGCCAAAGTCGTCAATGGCAATGCTGACCCCCAGCAGTTTTAACTGGTTAAAGGTGTCGACCACATGCTGGGTATGCTGCATCAGCGTGCTTTCGGTGATTTCCAGCTCAATAATAGAAGGGTCGCACTCGCTTTCCATCAGGATGCCATACACGGTGTCGGCAAACTTGCTCTTCATGATTTGCACACCAGAGACATTGATGGCAATTTTCTTGAATTCAGGATGCTTCTTGTGCCAGGCGTGTGCCTGGCGCACTGCTTGTGCCAATGCCCATTCGCCTATGCTTAAAATCAAGCCGGTTTCTTCTGCCAGCGGGATAAATTTCGCTGGTGAAATAATGCCCTGCACCGGATGTATCCAGCGTATCAAGGCCTCGGCGCCAATAATCATGCCGGTATTTAAATCGATCTGTGCCTGATAGAACATCTTGAGCTGGTTTTTGGTCAGCGCCTGGCGTAACTCGGTTTCCAACTGGAAGTGCTCTACGGCATCGCGGCTGAGGGCCACGTCATAAAACGAGACGTGGTTTTTCCCGTTATTTTTCACCTGGTACATCGCCAGATCAGCCGCTTTAATCAGGCTTTCTACATCGTTACCATCGTGTGGATACATGGAGATGCCGATGCTGGCGCCAACAAAAATTTCATGGTGGTCGATCATGAACTCGCGTCTCAGCGCGTCCAGGATGTCATGTGCTTTTTGCGCGGCATCGGCTTTGCCATGCAGGTTTTCCAGCAGGATAATAAATTCGTCGCCACCCAGGCGACCTACAATATCAGACTCACGCAAGGTGGCGCGCAGGCGCTCGGTGACGCCCAGCAATAACTGGTCGCCGCAATAGTGGCCCAGGCTGTCATTAATGTTCTTAAAACGGTCCAGGTCAATAAACAGTACGGCTGCCTGTTGTTCATTGCGGTTGGCGCGCTGAATCGCATGCGTAAACAAATGGTTAATCAGCCTGCGGTTAGGCAGCCCGGTCAGCGGGTCATGATTGACCAGTGAGTTCAACTGCGTTTGCGAACGCTTCATTTCGCTGATGTCTGCGAACACGCCCACATAGTTGGTGATGGCATTGGCATGGTTGCGCACGGCGGTAATGGTCATCCACTCGGTATAAGTGTCGCCGTTCTTGCGCATATTCTCAATTTCGCCTGACCATTTGCCATGGCGTTTGAGCGCACCAAACAGACCACGCGGACGCTGCCTGAAAATCTGCGGCTTGGTGCCCAGCACTTCCGCTTCTTCAAAGCCGGTGATCAGGGTGTAGCCCTGGTTGATACCAACCAGCTCGCCCGCCGGGTTCACAATCATGATGCCTTCGGTGGTGCTGTCAAAGGCGATTTTGGCCAGCTTGAGATGTTTGCCGGTTTGTTCACGGTCAATCGCCACACTTAATGTACGGCCAATCGCCATTAACGAGCCCAGCTCTTGTGAGCTGGTGTTTTCGGCATCGAAACAACGTTCAATCACCATGGATCCCCACCACTCATCATCAATCATGAGCGGCACAATCACCAGGTTGACGGTGTCATGCGATTTAAGCAAGGCGCGTTCTGACGCTGGCAGCGTGAGCGCGTCACACATCACCGGCTGGCCTTTGGACAGCAGGCTATACCAGCGTTGCAGTTCAGGCGACAGGAAAGAAATCTTTTCCCAATGCTCGTAGGTGGCATGAAAGCCGTTCATTGCCCAGTGGAACAAGGCTTTAGAGCGAATGTCGGTTTTCTTGCGGCTGGAAATGGTTTCGTGTTGCAGTAATACGGCACGGCTAAAGCGGAAAGACAGGCAGCATTGCTGCAAGACATTTTCCGCCACGCTCTGCCAGCGTTCGGCCGAGTGCAACATCCAGTCGCAGGAAATCAGCGTGTCCAATACCGCACTGCGGTTAAGCAGCTGCGTTTGAATGAATTTCTGTTCGCTAACATCACGCGCGACGGTAATCAGATGGCTGGGTTGATCTTTCTGGTCGTGGTAGGCGACTTTATTCACTTCCAGCGTTTTGTAACCACCCTGCGGCAAATGCACCAGTTCTTCGTTGTGGTACGCCTGGCGCGATTTCCAGACCTGCTGGTCAGATTTTTCGTGATGTTCGAAGCTATTGCGGAACACCGGATGCAAGGTATCCGCAATTTGCAAATTGTTTAAGAACTGGTAGTCAAAGCTGTCAATCTGGAAGGTGTTCAGCATGTGCTGGTTGGCCATCATCCAGCGATTGTCGTTATCTTTAATGCAAATCAGGTCCGGGCTTATCTCGATCAGTGAGTGCACAATTGATTGCATGTGCAGCAATTGATCGACCAGCGTGCGTTCTTCCTCCTCCAGCATCAGGCCAATGGCGTGGCGGCCGGATTGTGGATAGAAGACGCGGCATTTGAAATCGCGTTTTGCGCCATGAATCTGCGTGCTGATACTTAATTCAGTTTTGCCTTCGCGTATGGCCTCAACCAGCATCTGGCGAATCTCTTTGGGCAACTCGTCGGCGAGTTCGCCCAGCAGGTTTTTTGCTGCGGCGCTGATGGCGAGACACTGGGCACGGCGATTGATGGCCAGCATAGGCGTATCCGGCATGGTGACGGCCAGGGGCTGCAACCATGCTGTGCTATGATGATCAAAAACGGTTGGTAATGACATAGTTAAATCTGTTTCGGTCCGGTGTGCGTTGTAGTGCGGATAAGTGGTTATCGGCGCGAATGCAAGCAAACTTTAGCGACATTAACGTTTGATAATTAAGGTAAATTTAAAGGTGTTTCTGATTAAGCGATGGGTTGGCGATTGATGGTCAAACAGTGGGCAAATCTGGTGTGGGGGCTGGCTTTTTTTCTATCGATACAGGTGGTGCAAGCACATGAGTCCCATCACGAACCATCCGCCAGTCAATTGGCCGTCAGTGTTGCGGTAGACCATGCCGGGCGTGTGTTGCTGGCGCAGGTCAGACAGGGGCAGGTTTGGGTGTCGGCCAGTGACGATACCGGCAAGCATTTTAGCACCGAAGTCGCTGTGAATCCTGCGCCGATGCAGATTGCGGCAGACGCAGAAGCGCGGCCAAATATTGCAGCAGATGCCAATGGCGCCGTCTATGTCAGCTGGACCGAGGCGCTGAAAAAGAACCATGCGGGCAATATCTGGTTTGCACGATCACTGGATGGCGGCAAAAGGTTTGAAGCACCCTATATCGTGCATCAGCACCGTGAACAAATCACCCATCGTTATGATGCTTTGCAAGTGGCGGCAGATGGCACGATTACCGTTGCCTGGCTGGATAAGCGGGATATGCTGGCAGCCAAAGCCGCAGCTAAAGCCTATGACGGCGCAGCGATTTATTATACGGTTTCACCCGATCAAGGCAAAAGCTTTAGCCCTGAGCAGAAGCTGGCCGATAACAGTTGTGAATGTTGCCGCATTGCCATGACCAGCAAACCGGATGGTACTGTGGCCGTATTGTGGCGGCATGTGTTTGAAGGGAGTGAGCGCGATCATGCCATGGCCGAAATTGGCCCTGTGGGTAAGCCTGTGCTGGTGCGTGCCAGTTATGGCCATTGGAAAATAGAAGGTTGCCCGCATCATGGCGCGGCCCTGGCGGTGGGTAAAGGGTTTGGTTATCACCTGGCTTATTTTGATGGTGCGGGTGACAAACCTGGTTTGCGCATTGCGCGTATGGATGGCCAGGCCTGGGTGACTTCGCCGCCGCGACGCTTTGGTGACACGAAAAGGAATGCAGGTCATCCGGCACTATTGAGCGTCGGCGATCAGGTTTGGCTAGCCTGGCAAGAACATGATCATAATGGCGCTGATATTGTGGCGATGGCGTCATCAGACGGCGGTAGAACTTGGGGCGCGCAGGTCGTGATCGTACACAGCAGCAAGCTCGATTATCCACAATGGCTTTATCTGCAAGGGCAAGCAACGCTGGCAGTGAACAGCGCCGATAAGGGCTTGCAACTGGTGCCGTTTACGCATTAAACCACAGACTAAAGTCGCGCCAATTTGATCTGTATCTATTGAAAACGCAAAAACCCGCCGCATTATAGGGTTATCCAGCCGCGCGCTGCGGCATGACTTTAAATAATGAAAGGGTTTGCATGCGTTTTGATAAACTCACCACCAAATTTCAACAGGCACTGGCCGATGCCCAGAGCATGGCTGTGGGTGCCGACCACCCTACTATTGAAGCGCCACATTTGTTGCTGGCGATGCTCAACCAGGACGATAGCGGTGTTGCTGCCTTGTTGTCACGCGCGGGTGCGCAAGTCAGTGCACTGAAATCCGGCTTGCAACAAGCAATTGACGCCTTGCCCAAAGTCAGTGAAAACAGCGGCGATGTCGCGGTTTCGCGCGACCTTAACAACCTGTTAAATGTCACCGACAAACTGGCCCAAAAGAGTGGCGATAGCTATATTGCCAGCGAGATGTTTTTGCTGGCCCTGGCCGATGACAAAGGTCACACAGGCAAATTGCTCAAGCAGCACGGCGTGAATAAGGTTGCGCTGGAACAGGCGATTAAGGCGGTACGCGGAAATGACTCAGTTAACAGCCAGGAAGCTGAAGGCCAGCGTGAAGCATTGAAAAAATACACCCTGGACCTGACCGAGCGTGCGCGTGCCGGCAAGCTCGATCCGGTGATTGGCCGTGACGATGAAATTCGCCGCGCGATCCAGGTATTGCAACGTCGTACCAAAAACAACCCGGTGCTGATCGGTGAGCCTGGTGTCGGTAAAACGGCCATCGTCGAAGGCCTGGCGCAACGGATTGTGAATGGCGAAGTGCCAGATTCGCTCAAAAACAAAAAAGTACTGAGCCTGGATATGGCCGCCTTGCTGGCCGGAGCCAAATACCGCGGTGAATTTGAAGAGCGTTTAAAGTCTGTGCTCAAAGAGTTGGTGCAAGACGAAGGCCAGACCATTGTCTTTATTGATGAAATTCACACCATGGTCGGCGCGGGTAAGTCCGAGGGTGCGATGGATGCGGGCAATATGCTGAAACCAGCGCTGGCGCGTGGTGAGCTGCACTGTGTGGGTGCGACCACGCTGGATGAATACCGCAAATACATCGAAAAAGATGCGGCGCTGGAGCGTCGCTTCCAGAAGGTATTGGTCGATGAACCGAGTGTTGAGGCGACGATTGCCATTTTGCGCGGTTTGCAGGAAAAATACGAGCTGCACCATGGCGTAGAGATCACTGACCCGGCCATTGTGGCGGCAGCTGAGTTATCTAATCGCTATATTACTGACCGTTTTTTGCCAGACAAAGCCATTGACCTGATTGACGAGGCGGCTTCGCGCATCAAGATGGAAATCGACTCCAAGCCTGAGGTGATGGATAAGCTCGACCGCCGCCTGATTCAGCTTAAAATCGAGCGTGAAGCGGTGCGTCGCGAAAAGGATGAAGCCAGCCAGAAACGCTTTGGCCTGATTGAGGACGAAATCAGTAAGCTGGAAAAAGAGTACGCTGACCTGGAAGAGGTGTGGAAAGCAGAAAAGGCCGCCGTGCAAGGCTCTGCTGGCGTTAAAGAGGCGATCGAAAAGATCAAGCTGGACATGGAAGCCGCCAAGCGCAAGGGCGATTGGCAAAAAGTCTCTGAGTTGCAATATGGCAAACTGCCACAGCTGGAAGCACAGTTAAAGCATGCTTCAACGGCAGAAGCTAATGGTGCGGTCAAACATAAAATGCTGCGCACCGAAGTGGGCGCTGACGAGATTGCCGAAGTGGTCAGCCGCGCGACGGGCATTCCTGTGAGCAAAATGATGACTGGTGAGCGTGAAAAGTTGCTTAATATGGAGAGCCGCTTGCATGAGCGCGTGGTCGGACAGGATGAAGCGGTGCGCCTGGTGTCAGACGCGATTCGGCGTTCGCGTAGCGGCTTGAGTGATCCTAACCGCCCATATGGCAGCTTCTTGTTTTTGGGGCCTACCGGCGTGGGTAAAACCGAGTTGTGCAAAGCGCTGGCTAACTTTCTGTTTGATAGCCCGGATCACTTGGTGCGTATTGATATGAGTGAGTTTATGGAGAAGCATTCAGTCTCCCGCCTGATTGGCGCGCCGCCTGGCTACGTCGGTTACGAAGAAGGTGGTACGCTGACCGAAGCCGTCCGTCGCAAGCCTTACTCTGTAGTGTTGCTCGATGAGGTGGAAAAAGCGCACCCGGATGTGTTTAACGTGTTGTTGCAAGTGCTGGATGATGGTCGCCTGACCGATGGCCAGGGACGCACGGTGGACTTTAAAAACACGGTGATTATCATGACCTCCAACCTGGGCAGCCAGATGATACAAAGTATGGCCGACCAAGATTACCAGGTGGTCAAGTTGGCGGTGATGGGCGAAGTGAAAACGCATTTCCGTCCTGAGTTCATCAACCGTATCGATGAAGTCGTGGTGTTCCATTCTCTGGGCGAAACACATGTGAAATCGATTGCCAGTATCCAGTTGCAATTGCTGGCCAAACGGGTGGCCGCGATGGATATGCAACTGGAGATCGGTGATGCCGCCTTGGCTGAAATTGCCAACGCCGGCTTTGATCCGGTGTATGGCGCGCGGCCGTTAAAACGGGCTATTCAGAGTGAAATCGAGAATCCGCTGGCGCGTGAAATTCTGGCTGGGCAGTTTGCCGCCAAAGACACGATTCGCGTCGACTTCCAGGCCGGGAAGATGCAGTTTCGCAAAGGCTAAACACAGTGATCAGCTCACTGAAACTTGATTGCAATAAAAGGGTCATACCGGGTGTGACCCTTTACTTTTATCGGGTGTAGAATGGAAGCACTATGCGTTATTCACAATCTTTGCGTTTAATCTCTGCGACTTTTTTGCTGGGCGTGCTGGCTGGCTGCGCTTCGCAGCCACCACAGCCTTTGCAAATTGACCGCATTTCGCCTGAGCAGCTTGCTGCGCTGGTGCCACCTGCCCAATCCACGTTGACCCTGGAGCAGATTGTGGCTATGAGCAAGCAAGGCAAAACCGATGCCGAGATTATTGAGGCGATCAAACAATCGCAGTCACGCTATTCGCTGACGCCGTCTGATGTGCTGGACTGGCATCAAAAAGGCATCTCCAAAGGCGTGCTCAATTACATGCAGCAGGCCAACGCGCTGGCTGAACAGAATGCCATTGCTGACGAAATTAACAAGCGCGAAAAAGCGCGCGTGGAGTCTGAGGCAAAACTGAAGCGCGAGCGTGACATGGCGAGGTTGCGTAGCATGGACCCCTGGTTTTATGGCGGCCCAGGCTTCTACGGTGGCCCTTGGGGTTACCGACCTTATTGGGGCGGTGGCTGGCGCTACTGGTAATACTGGCTCGTGACCTGAACCCGGTATAATGCAGGTTTAGTTCTTTGTTCCGGGAATCCGCTATGCGACAGCATCACGAAACACTTTCTATCGATGCGCAAGGGCGGCGTTTGTACGATATCACGCCGCAAGTCTTGCAATGGGTACAGCAGTCCGGCATCGGGAGCGGATTGCTCACGCTCTATATTCAACACACTTCTGCCAGCCTGCTGATCAATGAAAATTATGACCGTGATGTACTGGTTGATTTGGAAGCGTTTTTTAATCGACTAGTGCCTGATGGCGATGATTTGTTTATACATACCGTGGAAGGCCCGGATGATATGCCTGCGCATGTGCGTACGGCGCTCACGCAAACCAGCCTGTCCATCCCTGTGTTGCAGGGTCGGGTTGCCCTTGGCCAGTGGCAAGGTATTTTCCTGTTTGAGCACCGTCATTTGCCCGCCCGCCGTCGCGTGTTGATGCATGTGATGGGTGAGTAATTCGTTTTTATTGTGTTAGAAATGTTGTGATGAAATATAGCTCTATCGTTGTCTTGTCTTTTTTGTGTGCTGTTTGCCTGGTGGGTTGTGAGCATGAGGCTTCAACAGCCGAGCAGGCTGTGAAGCCGTCAGCAAATGCCGAACCCTCATCCGCTGGCGGCTATGAGCCTAGCGCAGATGAGCGCGTCCCTGGTATCACCATGTCGCAAGAAGAACTGGATAAAATTTATGCCGAAGCCAGGCGTAACATGCCATTGCCGGTGATCCCCGAGGACGCGCGCTAGGCACCCATATTAGGGCGTGTGCATATAGGTTTCATAGTGGTCGACGCATTGCGTGAGTTGCCTGGCGAAAGACTCCACATCCCCGGTCAATATTGCAGTTGTGCTGTCAGCGTGTTTAGCCGTACTGGCATCCATGATCTTTTGCTGCCCGGCATAGAGCATCAATGAATGGATGCCTGCGCCGGTATCTGCAGATAGCGCTGGGCGGATGGCCTGCCGTGGCATGGCCACCAGGTGGTAGTCTTGAATCCATTGTGTCAGTTGCAGCATGATATCTGCTGCTGGCTCCTGCTCTACGTCGGCTAGTGTCTCGTCATAGCTGGTGATAACCAAATGGATCCTTTCGGCATCAACCGTCAGCGCGAAGCTGCGATGGTAGGGCGGTGGCACGGATGCGCCCTGATAGTGGTAAATCAAGCGTGTGATTTGCGGTGTCATTGACGGCTTCCTTTCGCTACCCGGCAGCAATGGCAGTGTTAGCAGTAACAGGGTGGTTACGATTCGCAAAATGATGGTCTGGGGATGATGGCCTTTACCAGCCACGCTGGTTGCACGTGGCTGGTAAAGGCATGCTTCATTATTTATACCACGACACCTGAGCCGGCAAAATATTGCTGGAAGGTACTCGCCTTCATGGCAAACACACCGTTGCTATTGAGTGGGATACTGGCCGAGAACGATATCTGGTAGGCAGACCAGTTGCCTGACAGCGTATCCAGCACGGCATGATGCGTGCCCCACGGATTGCGCAAGACGATGTATTTTTCACCGTCAACATATTGCCAGCCCAGAATCGAATACGCATGATTGCCGACCACTTTGGCTGTGCTGTAATTGGTCCCGGCGGGGGAGGAGCCATAGGTCCAGGCTACCATCGGGTTAACCGTACGTCTGCTAAGCGAATGGCTACGGACAAATGTCCACAAATCATCGCCGGTTTTGCCACTATGACTGACATACGTCTTTTCACCGCTGATGATTTCGGCACAGGCATTCACCGGGTCGCCGCCGGCGATGGCCGGATAGTTGGGAAAGTCTGTACTATTATTGGTCCGCCATTTTGCGTAGGCTTTTTCCATCACAGCTGGCCAGGTTTCGCCTGCATCCAGTGAGCGCGCGTAGACCCAGTTGTGCGCAGGCTTGCTGACTGGCACCAACTCTGTCACTTCCACGGCTTGTGCCTCCCCGGCCCCGTTTTTATAAAAATTGACCTTGTGTATCGGCTGTTCCTCATTGCCCCAGGCTGAAGGGCGGGTCATATTGACGATGGCATATGGTCTGGCCCAGGCGACCGACGCCATGGCGGCTATGAAATAGCAGTCGCCCAATACGCCTTGTATTGGGTCGTTGAGCTCGGCCACATCTTCAAAGTAGTCGCCCATATCTACCCAGTCTTTGTCTGGAGGTGTCCATGGCGTACTGGCAATGGCCGTGCGTAACACGGCGGTATTAATCATGATCTCAGATAACACCACCGATTTTCTGATGGTGCCCAGGCGCAAACGTTGTGCACCGATAGATCTGGTGGCAACAGGACTTTGGGTTTGATAGAAACGGTTAATCCTGTCTGCAGTTTGTGCTTCAGATAGCACCTTCAGACTACCGTCGGCGGAAAGTTCAGCATCTGGCCTGAGGATGGGGTTACGCAGGTCAAAGATTTTTTCTGCGCTGACGCCTAAAATCTCCGCCAGCATGACTTCAGGTTCGGCGACTTGCTCCCAGTTGATTTTCTTTTGCGCAATCACTTCTGCGGCGGCATACGGATTAATGACTCCAATATTCACTTCCATGGCTATTCTCCTAAACGACTGTTTGTATAAACGAACGAGGTTAAGTTGATTGCTAGGGTCATGAGCGCTGGTGCGCCCATCGCCTTCCGGATGTTTTCCGGACATTTGATGGTATATGAATATGTTAATAAATAATAATTAAATTTAAATTAATTTATCATTTTTGGGTTGAGTATTTAGCTGGAGATAGCCTGTAGACAAAAATAAACCACCTCTTACCTCAGGTGGTTATTTACATGGGCGCTGATTTACGGGGGGAGGGTGCTAGCGCACAGTGCTCCATTGCAGCGGATCAAAAGGAATACTGTTGCGACGCAGTTCATAGTAGACGCCGTTTTCGGCATTGCCGCCGCTATTGCCGACGGCGGCAATGGTGTCGCCGGATTTGACGCTTTGTCCAGAAGACTTATACAAAGCCTCATTATTGCCATACAAACTCATATAGCCGTTGCCGTGATCGATCACGATCAGGTTGCCAAAACCGCGCATCCAGTCGGCAAAGACTACTTGGCCGCCCGCCACGGATTTGACCTCGCCGCCTTCTTTGGCGCGGATGAAAATGCCTTTCCAGCTGACGCCCGTGTCTGCGCGTGCGGTGCCGAAGCGGTTAATGACATCGCCACGTACCGGCAAGCGCAAGCGACCGCGCAATTGCGAGAAGTTTTCTTTATTGGCGTTGTATTCGGGTAAGGTTTCATTTTTAGCAACGACTGTGTTGTTTGGTGTACTGCTGTCGCTGTCATCAACATTGGTCTGTGGTGCGCGTTCAAAGGTGCGTCCGCCAGATTTTTTCTTGCTGCGTGCCAGTTCAGCGGCTTTTTTCGCGGCCGCTTCTTTTTCGCGTTTGGCTTTGGCCAGCGCTTCCTGCTCACGCTTTTTCGCTTCGGCCAGCAGGCGCTGGAACAATTGTGACAAGGCTTCTTCGTCTTTTTTCAGACGCACCATCTGCTGCTCTTGCGTTTCAATTTGTTTGGAAAGCTCGTTTAAGGCTTCAGTCCGGCGTGATTTTTCACCTTCCAGTTTTTGCGTCGTTTCACTGTATTGATTCGCCAGGCGCTCGGTTTCGTGTAGTTGCTCTGTGGTGGCCGAGCGTACGCGGTCTATCGCTTCCTGATTGTCTTGCAATGATTGGATTTGCTGCTGGTGAGCCGCCGTCAGGTAGCCCAGGTATTTCAGGTTGCGCGTGGTATTAGCCGGGTCTTGCTGCTGTAATAACATTTGCAGCGGACTGTTATTGCCATGGCGGTATTGCTGATTAAGCTGTTCGCTCAGTGCGTGGCGCTGCTGATTGACCTGGCGCTGCAATAATGACAATTGCTTTTGCAGGTCTTGCAACTTACCGCGATTGTCCTGTTGCGCATCCTGAATTTCGCGCAGCTTTTTACGTGAGCTGCTGATGGCGGTTTCTGAGGCTTTTAACGCCTCATGCGCATCCTGCTTGGCCACGCGAGAAGCTTTGAGTGCATTGGCTAACTGCTGGATTTTCTCTTTGACTTGCTCCAGGTCGCCCTTGGTGGTTTCGGTTTTGTCATTGGCCGCTGCGTGCACAGGCATGGGTAAGCCGCTTGCACACAAGGCAAGGCAAGCAGCCAAGGCTGCCCACAGTCGTTTGGGCTGTGGATAAGCAATTACGCTGAAATCAGGCATGCACCAAGCGGGCCAGTTTAGGCCACTGCATTGAGGGTGATCAGGTTTTTACCTGTCATTTCGGCCGGTTGCGGTACCCCCATTAATGACAACAAGGTCGGTGCAATATCAGACAGCGCCCCTTCGGGGGTAATCTGCCCGGCCCGGCCAATGTAAATAAACGGCACCAGGTTGGTAGTGTGTTGGGTGTGTGCCTGGTCGCTGGCGTGGTCAAACATGCTTTCGGCATTGCCATGATCAGCGGTAATGATAACTTCTGCGCCCATTTTTTGTGCCGCAGCGACTACGCGCCCAACACAGGTGTCCAGGGTTTCTACCGCTTTAATCGCTGCCTGCAGGTTGCCGGTATGGCCTACCATATCGCCGTTGGCATAATTACAAATGACTGCCTGGTATTGCTGGGATTCAATCGCCGCCACCAGTTTGTCGGTGAGCTCGTAAGCGCTCATTTCCGGTTGCAGGTCATAAGTCGCGACTTTAGGCGACGGCACCAGAATGCGGTCTTCGCCGGTAAATACGGTTTCTTCGCCGCCGTTAAAGAAAAATGTCACGTGCGGATATTTTTCAGTCTCGGCGATACGCAGCTGTTTCAGCCCAAGATTAGACACGTATTCGCCAAAGGTGTTAGGCACCGTAAATGGCGCAAACACTGGTTCGGCCAAGGTTTGGTTTTTGTCATATTGTGTCAGCGTAAAATAGTGGCTGAAGCGCGGCACGCGGCTACGTTCGAAACCGCTAAATTGTGGGTTAAGCAGGGCATCTGTCAGCTGGCGGGCACGGTCACTCCTGAAGTTCATAAACACCAGGCAGTCACCATCTTCCATCCGGACCGGTGCTGCATCCACTGCACGGATGGCGGTGCATTTTACAAACTCATCGCTTTCCTCACGTGCGTAGGCTTGTTGCAAAGCTGTCAGGCTGTCAGGCGCGACATAGTCAGAAGTGCCATTAACCAGCAGTTCATAAGCTACTGATACACGCTCCCAGCGCTTGTCCCTGTCCATGCCATAAAAACGGCCGCCAACGGTGGCGACTTTGCCCACACCCAGTGCGCTCAGGTGGTCTTCCAGTACTTGCAGATAGGGTTGAGCACTCTTTGGCGGCGTGTCGCGGCCATCAAGGAAGGCATGCACATAGACCTTGCTCAGGCCTTGTTGCTTGGCCATGTCGAGCATGGCATGAATATGTGGCTGATAGCTATGTACACCACCGTCAGACAGCAAGCCGAGAATGTGCAAGGCTTTGTCATTCGCTTTGAGTGCCTGCATGGCATTCACCAGGGCAGGCAATTTGAAAAACTCACCGCTGCTGATGCTGTTATTAATGCGTTCAAAGTCTTGAAAGACGATACGTCCCGCCCCAATATTCAAATGACCGACCTCAGAGTTGCCCATCTGGCCATCTGGCAAGCCGACGTAATGCTCCGAGGCATTGATTAGCCCGTGCGGGTAAGTGGCCTTTAATCTGTCCAGGTTCGGGGTGTTGGCTTGTAACACGGCATTGAATTCAGTGGTCTCGCTGTGACCAAAACCATCGAGGATAAGCAAAATGACAGGTTTGATTGACATGGCTAACAGTCTTTAAAGTGGTGACGGAACGTCGAATTGATGAATTCGTCTATTATAATCGCAACCGCAGGCGACGCATACCCGAAGGGGCTGGTGCTTTATTCAATCGTGCTGCTAATCATTAAGCTAAGAGGGCGAGTGTACAAGTGGAGTTTTTAAAACAAAATGTATTGTTGATCGGTCTGGCAATCGGTTCGGGCCTGGCCTTGCTATTGCCGATGTTGAGTCGCTCTGTGGCTGGCATCACTTCGCTATCGGTGACTGAGGCCGTGATACTGATGAACCGTAAGTCTGCGCTGGTGCTAGACGTGCGAGAGCCTGACGAATTTTCCCAGGGTCATTTGCAAGGGGCGCGTAATGTGCCGTTATCGCAATTGTCTGCGCGCCTTAAAGAGTTGGAAAAGTTTCGCGATAAACCTGTGCTGGTTGTTTGCCAGCGTGGCAGGCGTGCGCATACCGCCGCCAAATTGCTCAAAGCGCAACAGTTTACGACTTTGAATGTCCTCAAGGGTGGCATGCTGGCCTGGATAGAGGCCAAGATGCCGAGCAGCAAATAAGCGGCATTGCAAGCAGAAGTGTTTTTAAAAGGAATTGTATGGCTAAAGTCGTGATGTATACCTCCGCAGTATGCCCTTATTGCATCAATGCGGAACGTTTGTTGAAGAACAAGGGCGTGACCGAGATTGAAAAAATCCGCGTCGATTTACAGCCGGAATTGCGGGCTGAAATGATGGAAAAAACCGGTCGTCGTACGGTGCCGCAGATTTTTATTGGCGAGCAGCATGTAGGTGGCTTTGATGACTTGCATGCGCTTGATGTACAAGGCGGCCTGGACCCATTGCTGGCTGCTTGAAACACATTGTTTTTTGTCACAAAAAACACATAGTCATGCCGGGGATGTCCGGTTAGAATAGCGGCTTTGTGTATTGATAATTATTAAGGATAATTCATGGCTCAGGATTCACAGAACCAAACAGAACAAAACGCAGCGCCGATTTTCAGCATTGAAAAGCTGTATGTACACGATGCTTCGATTGAAGTGCCAAATGCGCCTGCTATTTTCACTGAGCGTGCTACTCCGCAAATCAATGTAGAGTTGGGCAATAATGCACAGCAAGTCGAAGAAGGCATTTTCAATGTCTCTATCAAAGTGACCGTGACCGCCAAAATCGAAGACAAAACAGCTTTCCTGGTGGAAGTTAACCAGTCTGGTATTTTCGCGATTCGTAACGTGCCGCAAGAAAACATGGAGCCTATTTTGGCTGTGGCTTGCCCGAACATTCTGTTCCCATATGCCCGTGAAGCGATTTCTGACATGGTGACACGCGCCGGCTTTATGCCTGTATTGTTGAACCCGATCAACTTCGAAGCGCTTTACCTGCAACAGCAGCAACAAGCTGCCCAGGCTGCTGGCGCACCTAACTAATTTTTTATCTTAAAAAGTAAGTTACCTGTGACTTACTTTTGTCTTTTATCTGGATAAAGCCAAATGAGTAAGGTCGCCGTTCTTGGTGCTGGTGCCTGGGGCACCGCGCTCGCCATGCATATCGCCTTACAGCACGACGTTGTGCTGTGGGCGCGTAATAGCGGGCATGTCTCCGGTATGCGCAAAGCGCGTGCTAATCCGCTCTATCTGGGCGACTTTGCTTTTCCTGAAAAGCTTACGGTTGAAGACGACCTGGCTGCAGCAGTGGCTGGGTCTGACCTGATTTTATCTGTCGTGCCAACGGCTGGCTTCCGGCCAATCTTGCAACAGCTTAAGGCCTTGGGTATCACGCAGCCCCTGATCTGGGCCAATAAAGGCCTGGAGCCGCAAACGGCAAAATTACCATTTGAAGTGGCACAAGAGGAGCTGGGTGCCGATTATCCCTGGGGCGTGTTAAGCGGCCCCAGTTTTGCTGCTGAGCTGGTGCGTGGCTTACCCACGGCCATTACACTGGCGGCGAATCACCGGGAACTGGCACAACAGGCTGCACAACTTATACACGGTGGTTGCTTGCGCGTGTATGACAGTGTGGATGTAGTGGGTGCTTCTGTCGGCGGGGCGGTCAAGAATGTGATGGCGATCGCCGCAGGTATTTCAGATGGCATGGGCTTTGGTAACAATGCACGTGCCGCCATGATTACGCGCGGCCTGGCTGAAATTACCCGTTTTGGCATGGCCTTGGGCGCCAAAGCGGAAACGTTTATGGGGTTAGCAGGCGCTGGCGACCTGATCCTGACCTGTACCGGTCAATATTCACGTAACCGTGAAGTCGGCCTGCAACTCGCTTCCGGCAAATCGCTGGAAAGCATACTGGCCGGTTTAGGGCATGTGGCTGAAGGCGTGAATACTGCGCGCGAAGTGATGCGTCGTGCTGAGACGATGGGCGTTGAAATGCCGATTACCTTTGAAGTAAATCAATTACTGACCAACCAGAAAACCGCGCAAGAAGCGGTGAGTGCCTTGCTGGGCCGTGGTCAGCGTCAAGAGTCTGTCTAAATCTTATCCTGCAGCCGTTTTCTGGCTGCTTTAACCCTTCATTACACAAACGCTGGAACTTGGCGCAAGTAATCGAGTCAGCTTTAAGGTGTTAAATCGTCGGGTTGAAGAAGCGTGCAGTCTCAAAAGAAGTGGTTAGTCAGAAGCGGTGTGGTGTTCAGTGTGTTGGCCGGGTTGCTATCCATGCTGTATATGCTGAAAGCAGAAGCCCTTGCCTGGCATGTATGGCACCAGTGGCATAGCCCGGATCACCATGGACTGGATTTGGCCAACTACCAAGTCGCCATTGAGGCCAAACCGCTGGCCCATTACCAAAACACTTCCGGATTGACCTTTAATCACGAAACCGGCACGTTGTTTACCGTGCTCAATGATATGAGCATGATTGTTGAATTGAGTCGTGATGGCGTTCCACTGCGCGAGATTAAAGTCCATGGCACCGATGACCTGGAAGGGATTGCTCATGTTGAGCAGGACTATTATGTCGTTGCTGACGAGCGGGAAAATAAGTTATGGCTACTACAGATTAAGTCGGAAACGCGTGAGATTTCAATTAACGATGCCAGTTTGCTGCGGTTCGGCATGCATGAGCGAGGCAACAAGAATTTTGAAGGGGTTTCCTGGGACAGTGTCCACCATAGGCTGATTGTGGTGAAAGAGCGTGATCCCAAATATGTCATCTCAGTGAGCGGCTTGTATGATCCCGAGCACAAAAAACAAAATACAATTGAAGTCGAACGGCTGACGCAGTTTGATGGTGCGTTGAAGTGGGCACTACGGGATTTGTCTTCTGTGACCTATCATGAAAAATCCGGACATCTTTTTTTGCTGAGTGATGAATCCAAGTTGCTGAAACAATTTAACGAATCCGGACAAACCATGGGCTCACTTGCACTCTGGAAGGGCTTTCATGGCTTGCATCACAGTGTGCCACAAGCGGAAGGCGTGTCGATTGACGACGAGGGTAATATTTATATCGTCAGTGAGCCGAACCTGTTTTATGTGTTTAAGCCCCCATTAAGCCATATCTAGATTGCGGCATTCAGAAGACAAAAACCCGCCGCAGCGGGTTTTTTGTTGTGCACGCTTGGAGATTATTCAATGCCCAGCAACTCAACTTCAAATACCAGTGTTGCATCCGGGCCAATCACCGGGCCGCTGCCATTTGCGCCATAGGCGAGGTTGGATGGAATCGTCAGCTCAAACTTGCTGCCTACATTCATCAATTGCAAGCCTTCTACCCAGCCTGCGATCACGCCAGTCACCGGGAAAACAATCGGTTCACCGCGGTCATAAGAACTATCAAACACCGTGCCGTCGATCAGCGTGCCTCTGTAATGCACTTTGACGCGGTCGCTGGTGGTTGGTTTTGCCCCACTACCAGTCACCAATGATTTATATTGCAGACCACTGGCCGTCGTTGTCACGCCTTCTTTTTTTGCATTGTCTGCCAGATAGGCTTCGCCCTCAGCCTTGTTTTTAGCATGCGCAGCCATTTGCCTTGCCTGGCTCTCTTGTTGTACTTGCTCGACTGCGCTTCTTTTTTCGTCATCAGTTAAGCGAGACGCCTGACCGGACATGACATCTTTCACTGCGAGTGCGACCACTTCTGCGTCCAGTTCGAGGCCATCATTTTTAAGTTGATGTGCCAGGTTTTCACCGACGATATAGCTTAAGCGTTGGGTGAGTGAGTCTAATTGAGTTGCCATGATGTGTTCTTTCGTTATTTAAATAGCATGCGTGGATGCGTGTGTGAAACAGTGATTTAATCCATCATTATGACGGAGAGTCGTTGATAAAACAAAACCCGCTTTTGCGGGTTTTGTTTTAATGCTGCTTAGGGCATTTCAGCAAGTTAAAGCGATGAGTGCAAGGCGCGTATCCGCAGGCAGTACAATAAGTACGACAAGGATATGCAACGCAGCAATCGCCGCTTTAGCGACGCTGAAATTACATCATGCCGCGCCATTGGGTTTGATGGTCGGCAAATGATGTAATCAAACCAAAGGCTACATCATGCCGCCCATGCCACCCATCCCGCCCATATCCGGTGCAGATGGTGCATCTTCTTTAGGCAGCTCAGCAACCATGCAGTCAGTCGTCAGCATCAAGCCAGCGACTGAAGCTGCATTTTGCAGTGCAGAACGTGTCACTTTGGTTGGATCCAATACGCCCATTTCAACCATGTCGCCATAGGTTTCGTTAGCCGCGTTGTAACCGTAGTTGCCTTTACCAGCCGCTACGTTGTTCACGACTACAGATGGCTCAACGCCAGCGTTTTGAGTGATTTGGCGCAGTGGCTCTTCAACTGCACGCAGAACGATTTTGATACCAGCATCTTGATCCAGGTTGTCACCTTTCACTTTAGCAATCGCGTCACGGGCACGGATCAGTGCAACACCGCCACCAGCCACAATGCCTTCTTCAACGGCAGCGCGGGTTGCGTGCAATGCATCTTCCACGCGGGCTTTTTTCTCTTTCATTTCGATTTCAGTCGTTGCGCCAACCTTGATCACAGCCACACCGCCAGCCAGTTTGGCTACGCGCTCTTGCAGTTTTTCACGGTCGTAGTCGCTAGACGCTTCTTCGATTTGTGTTTTGATTTGGCCGATACGGGCTTTGATGGCTTCTTCGTTACCTGCGCCGTCGATGATGATGGTGTTTTCTTTACCCACTTCGATGCGTTTTGCCTGGCCCAGGTCATGCAATTGTACGGCTTCCAGTTTCAGGCCCACTTCTTCAGAGATCACAGTACCACCGGTCAAGATCGCGATGTCTTCCAGCATGGCTTTACGACGGTCACCGAAACCAGGCGCTTTAACAGCGGTCGTTTTCAGGATGCCGCGGATGTTGTTCACCACCAGGGTTGCCAATGCTTCGCCATCAACATCTTCAGCGATGATCAACAATGGACGGCCCGCTTTCGCTACTTGCTCCAATGTTGGCAGCAGGTCACGGATGTTGGATACTTTTTTGTCGTGCAATAACACGAAAGGATTGTCCAGCAACGCGATTTGGCGCTCTGGATTGTTGATGAAGTATGGAGACAGGTAACCACGGTCAAACTGCATACCTTCAACCACATCCAGCTCGTTGGTCAGGCCTGAACCATCTTCAACAGTGATCACGCCTTCTTTACCCACTTTGTCCATCGCATCAGCAATGATCTGGCCAACGGAGGTGTCGGAGTTAGCAGAAATAGCACCTACTTGTGCGATTTCTTTGCTGGTTGTACATGGTTTGGATTGTGCTGCCAGATCTGCAACGGCTGCTTCAACCGCTTTGTCGATGCCGCGTTTCAGGTCCATTGGGTTCATACCGGCGGCAACAGATTTCATGCCTTCACGGATAATGGCTTGTGCCAATACAGTTGCAGTTGTTGTACCGTCACCAGCGATGTCATTGGTTTTAGAAGCAACTTCTTTCACCATTTGTGCGCCCATGTTTTCGAATTTGTCTTTCAATTCGATTTCTTTAGCCACAGACACACCGTCTTTAGTGATGGTAGGTGCGCCGAAAGAACGCTCCAACACCACGTTACGGCCTTTAGGGCCTAAAGTCACGCGTACTGCGTTAGCCAATACGTTGACACCATTTACCATTTTTTGGCGAACGTCATCACCAAATCTTACGTCTTTAGCTGCCATTTAAATTCTCCTAATTCAATATTAGATAAGGGTGGTTGTGAGTCAATTACTCAACAATCGCCATGATGTCTTCTTCGCGCATCACCAGCAGCTCTTCGCCATCGACTTTAACAGTCTGGCCGGAGTATTTGCCGAACAACACTTTGTCGCCGACTTTTACGTCCAAAGGAATTGCTTTGCCGTTGTCGTCTTTTTTACCATTGCCTACTGCCTGCACCACACCTTGGTCTGGTTTTTCGGTAGCGCTGTCTGGAATCACAATGCCAGAAGCGGTTGTGCGCTCTTCAGCGGCGCGTTTAACGATCACTCGATCATGCAATGGACGAATACTCATGAATGTCTCCTTGGAGTTTTCTTAAAGTGTTATAAGGGTGAAATTAAAACGAATTTTTAATCAATGCGGTACGCATTTTAGCACTCACGTACCTTGATTGCTAATTGGGGATAGAGTTTTTTGATTTCAAGTGCAAACACGTAATTTTTTTATGGGAATGCCTAAAGTACTTTATAGAGTTGACGAAATTAAGACGAAGGTCTTTAACGCACATGCTCTGTAAATAAAATGCGATGAAACAATCCGCATCAATACTGGCATCTGTGCTTTTTTGGTGTGCAACTGTACTCTAAAAATTACGCGTTTCTGTATCTGGTTTCCTGGTGTTGCTTGCCTTAGGATGGCAATCAACGTCATTCCGCATTCATACACTGGCAATGGTTCATGTGTGCCAGTTCACCGTTAGAGACTATGTCGCAACCAAAAGCTTCCATTAAGCCATATCACCACCCAGCCGCCGGTTGGGGGGCGTTAAAGCAAGTCGCTGCGCAACTGGCGCTGCAAAAGATTCCTGTGAAGGGCATCATGACGTTGCTGGCCCAAAACCAGCCGGATGGCTTTGATTGCCCGGGTTGCGCCTGGCCAGACAAAGAGCACACGTCAACTTTTGAGTTTTGCGAAAATGGGGTGAAAGCCGTCGCGGCAGAGGCGACCAATAAGCGTACGCCACCAGCGTTTTTTGCCAAACACACGGTGACCGAGCTGATGGGCTGGGGCGATTTTGAGCTGGAAAACGAAGGCCGTTTGACGCATCCGATGCGTTATAACGCCACCACAGACAAGTACGAAGAAACTTCCTGGGATGACGCTTTTGCGTTGATTGCCTCACATTTGAATGCGCTGGCCGACCCGAATGAGGCGATTTTTTATACCTCTGGCCGTGCCGCCAATGAAGCCGCATTTTTGTATCAGTTGTTTGTGCGCGAGTTCGGCACCAATAACTTCCCGGATTGCTCCAACCTTTGCCACGAATCTACCAGCATGGCGTTGCCACCAACGGTGGGGATCGGCAAGGGGTCGGTGACTTTGCATGATTTTGAGCATACCGACACCATCCTGATTTTTGGCCAGAACCCGGCCACCAACCATCCGCGTATGTTGGGTGAGCTGCGCGAAGCGGCCAAGCGTGGCGCACGTATTGTGGCGATTAACCCGCTGAAAGAGCGTGGCCTTGAGCGTTTTGCCGACCCACAAAGTCCGTTTGATATGCTGTCTTTCAAAGGCAGCAAAATCAGTGATTTGTTTATCCAGCCTAAACTGGGCGGCGACCTGGCGCTGATTAAAGGCATGATCAAGTTCGTGATCCAGTGGGATGACGAGGCGATCAAGCATGGTGCCGAGCGCGTAGTCGACCTGGAATTTATCCAGCAGCATACCAATAATTTTGAAGCGATTGCCGCAGATGCACGCCAGGAGAGTTGGGATGTGATTGTGGAGGAGTCTGGCGTGCCCTTGGCGCAGATTGAGGAAATCGCACGGATTTACGCCACAGGTGATCGCGTGATTTCTACCTGGGGCATGGGCATTACCCAGCACAAGCATGGCGTTGCCACGATTAAAACACTGGTCAATCTGATGTTATTGCGCGGCAATATCGGCAAAGAGGGCGCAGGCCTGTGCCCGGTGCGCGGCCATAGCAATGTACAGGGCAACCGCACTGTGGGCATTTATGAAAAGATGCCAGTGGAGTTTCTCGAAAGCCTGGAGCGCGTATTTGATATTAAGGTGCCGAAAACGCCAGGCTATGATGCCGTGGGCGCAATTCACGCCATGATAGAAGGTAAAGGTAAAGTATTTTTTGGCCTGGGCGGCAATTTCTCGATTGCGACGCCAGATACTGACCGCACCTGGGAAGGCATGCGCAACTGCGATTTGACCGCGCATGTGACGACGAAACTTAACCGTAGCCATCTGGTGCATGGCAAGGAAGCGCTGATCTTGCCATGCCTGGGCCGTACCGAGATCGACACGCAGGAAAGCGGCCCGCAAGGGGTGACGGTAGAAGACTCCATGAGCATGGTGCATATCTCTTATGGCATGAACAAGCCCGCCTCGCCGCAATTGCTCTCCGAGCCAGCCATCGTGGCGCGCCTGGCCCATGCCACACTTAAGCGCAGCAAGACACCGTGGCTGGAATATATCAAGGATTACAGCAAGATCCGCGATGCGATCGAGCAGACCATGCCGGTGGCATTCAGAGATTACAACGAGCGCATCAAGCACCCGGGCGGTTTCCGTATGCCGGTGCCTTCCAGCGAACGACTCTGGAACACGCCTTCTGGCAAGGCTGAGTTCACGCTACAGGCGATTCCGCGTCATTCACCTATCCATCAGGCCCGTGAGCAATATGGCGATCAGCTGTTTGTGCTGATGACCACGCGCTCGCATGACCAGTACAACACCACCATTTATGGCATGGATGACCGCTACCGTGGCGTATTTGGCCAGCGCCGCGTGATCTTTATGAACCCGGCGGATATTGCACGCATGGGCTTGCAGGCGGGCGACTGGATTAACCTGGTCAGCGTCTGGCAGGATGGTATCACCCGTCGGGCAGACAAGTTCCTGGTGGTGTCATACGATATTCCGCAAGGTTGCCTGAGCGGTTATTACCCGGAAACCAATAACCTTGTGCCGCTGGAAAGTGTGGCCGATGATTCACGTACACCAACCTCCAAGTCTATTCCGGTGATTATCGAAAAAACCACTGCACCAGAGGTCGCCAATGCTGCTTGAGCATGATGTGGATCACGTATCGGCGCCGGATGACGTGCTCTCGAATTGTGTCCCGCTGGACAGAAGCACCGTGCTGATGTTGAGTATTCTGGAGTTGTTGCATGCGGAACATGCGCAAGGCCGCACACAAGTTTCACTGGCCGTGATTTGCAAGCGCCTGGATATTCGCATGAGCACCTTGCAACGCCTGATGACCGCATTAAGCGAGCAGGCGCTGGTGAATGTATTGACGCAAAAAGACCGCCTGGTGGCTAGCTTGACCACCAGCGGCGAAGAAATTTCCCTTGCGTTGCAGGCTGCCTGAATCTTAATACTGCCGCTCAGCCGTCTGCTACAGGCCTGACGTATAATGGCAAGCATCACAACTCCTTTCTCCGCTTGGCTACCATGAAGCTTTATGTCTCGTTTGCCGCCCGCATACGCGCAATGATCGATGAAGGCGTACTGCGGCCAGGAGACAAGGTGTTCTCGGTGCGGCAAGCCAGTCAGAAGTACGGGCTCAGCATTAGCACGGTGTTGCGTGCCTATTTGCAACTGGAGCAGGATGGCATTATCAGCAGCCATCCACAATCAGGTTACTACGTCACGCCGCGCAAGCGCTTGCAGCAAAAACAGGCGTCGCCATTGGCGAAAGATCTCAATTTATCTGAGGTAGATGCCAGCAAGCTGGTGCTCACTACGCTTAAATCTATTCGCGAATTCGGTACCGTACCTTTGGGCTCTCCGTTCCCGGATCCACAGCTATTTCCACTCAAACGTATCCATCAATATGAAAAAGCCCTCACTGATGACGAGGGGGAATGGGGCGTGCTCAGCGATTTGCCGCCTGGCAACGAGATGTTGCGCCAGCAGATTGCCCGCCGTTACCTGGCTAATGGTATGGATGTATCGCCGGACGACATCGTGATTACGCATGGCGCGACTGAAGCCATTACCTTATGCCTGCAGGCCGTGGCCAAGGCGGGTGACACGATTGCGCTGGAATCGCCAGGCTATTATGCGCTGGCGCATACCGTCGAGCGGCTGGGTATGAAAGTGGCCGAAATTCGTACCGATGCAGCATCTGGTATCGATCTGGATGCCTTGCGTGCTGTGGCAGACAATGTACGTCTTTCGGCGGTAATCCTCACCACCAATTTCCAGAATCCGCTGGGATTTGTGATGCCTGACGAGAAAAAACAGGCGTTAGTCGCATTTCTGGCGGAGCAGAATATTCCGTTGATTGAAGATGATGTGTATGGTGAACTGTACTTCAGTGACGAGCCCCCTTTGCCGGCCAAAGCCTTTGATCGCGCGGGCATGGTGTTGCATTGTTCGTCATTTTCCAAATCGCTGGCGCCAGGTTATCGCGTGGGTTGGACGGCGGCTGGCCGCTATCGGCAGGAAGTGGAGCGCCTGATGTTCCTCAATAGCCTGTCACTGACATCGGCACCGCAGATCGCGATTGCCAAGTTTATGCAGCGCGACAGCTTTGAGCAGCACCTCAGGCAGTTGCGCCATACACTGCGCTCGCAATATGTACTTATCCGCAATGTGATAGAGCAGAGTTTTCCGGCGGGCACGCAGTTGTCTGTGCCCAAAGGCGGTTATGTCATCTGGGTGAAATTGCCACCAGCACTGGATGCACTGGAGTTGTATCGTGCCGCGATCAACAATGGCATCACTGTGGCACCCGGGACGATTTTCTCCCGTAAGAAAGAGCTTACCCACTATATCCGTCTTAATTTTAGCCATTTATGGACATTGGCGATTGAGCAGGCCGTGCGCGATGTTGGCGCACTTGCGCGCGACATGCTGGCTGCGGAGAAGTCGGGCCCAGATAATATGCGGGGGAGTGAGTAGCCTGTCGTGAGTGTTGATCTTGATGCAATCAAATTCAACCGCAAGCGTCGGAGTGTTTAGCGCTGCATGATGGTATATCGTTGAGGTCTCGAGTGGAGACGGCAAGCATGGCAATTTCAAGCAGCATACAAGCACAGCAAACCCTGAGTGACCCACGTTGGCAGCAGGTCGTGGCACGCGACGCACAGGCAGATGGCAGCTTCTTTTATTCGGTTAAAACCACGGGTGTCTATTGTCGCCCATCTTGCGGCGCCAGGCAGGCGCGTCCGGAAAATGTGGCATTTCACGCCACCATCGCTGCCGCTGAGGCTGCCGGGTTCAGGCCATGCAAACGCTGCAAGCCCAGCCAGGCTGCGCTGGCAGATATTTATGCCGAAAAAGTAGCGCTGGCCTGTCGCTTGATAGACGCGGCCGAGACCAGTCCCAGTTTAACGCAATTGGCTGAGCATGCCGGTTTAAGCCGGTTTCACTTTCATCGCGTATTTAAAGCCGTCACTGGCTTGACGCCCAAGGCCTATGTTGCAGCACACAAGGCGCAACGATTGCGCCAGCAGCTTGATGTCAACATGAAGGTGACCGATGCGATTTACGAAGCAGGCTATGGGTCAGGCAGCCGTTTTTATGAAACCTCCAGCCAGGCACTGGGCATGCGGCCTACGCAATATGTGCAAGGTGGCAAGCAGGTACCAATCCATTTCGCTTTGGCGCAGTGTTCCCTGGGCGCGGTGCTGGTGGCTCGGAGTGCCAAAGGCGTGTGTGCAATCTCCATGGGCGATGACGCCGGGTTGTTGTTAAATGCGTTGCAAGATAGGTTTCCTGCTGCAGTCTTGATAGGCGGCGATGCGGATTTTGAGGCTATGATTGCCAGCGTACTGGCTTTTATCGAGTCACCCAAACTCGGGTTGAATTTGCCGCTGGATATTCAGGGAACATTGTTTCAGCGGCGTGTCTGGCAGGCTTTATGCGAGATTCCCAGTGGAGAGACGGTGACCTATAGCATGCTTGCTGAGCGTATTGGTATGCCAAAAGCGGTACGGGCGGTGGCCAGTGCTTGCGCCGCGAATACGCTGGCTGTGGCGATTCCTTGTCATCGTGTCATTCGCCAGGACGGCTCGCTGTCTGGCTATCGTTGGGGCGTGGTGCGTAAACAGGCCCTGCTTGCAAAAGAGGCTGCTGACTGAAGACTGTTGGGTGAGCTGGAGGATGCTTTTTCCCAGCCTAAAACTGATTATTCCACTGTGTTAACCAGGTATTGGCAGTCGCCTGGTCCATCGGCCTGGCAAAGTAGTAACCTTGGGCATAGCGGCAGCCAAGCTCGCGCAAACCGATGGCGGCCAACGTATTTTCTACACCTTCGGCAATGGTTTCCAGCCCCAGGCTTTCTGCCAGTTTGAGGGTGGAGGCGACTACCTTTCTCGATTTTGACGAGGTTTCCATGGTGGTGACAAAGGATTTATCAATCTTGAGCTCGGTAAATGGCAGTTTGGCCAATTGCGCCATCGAGGAATAGCCGGTCCCGAAATCATCAATGCTCAGCTTGAAACCTTCGGTCCTGAGTTGAGAGAGAATTTGCTGTGCCTCTTCCGGGTCGTGCATGGTGGCGGTTTCTGTGAGTTCCAGAATGATTCTTTCCGGCGCCACCTCCAAAGATTGGCTGGCGTTGACCAATGCATTGGTGAGTAAGTGGTTTTTAATGCTTTTTGCCGAGATATTGAGTGAAAATGACAGCGTTTTGCTGAGTGATCGAATAAAATTGAATCCTGTTTCAATCACAATCTGCGTCAGCTGGTCAATTTGCCCGGTTTTTTCAGCCACGGGAATAAACAATTCGGGCAGCTTGATCCCCAGGGTCGGGTGTTTCCAGCGCAACAAACCTTCAAAGCCAATCACTTTCCCGCTGAGCAATTCAATTTGTGGCTGATAAAACAAGGTGAATTGGTCGTTACGGATGGCGTCATCAATGGTCGCAGCATCGACAATAAATGATTGGGCGCTCATATCGCTGCTGGTGTGCGCATGCAAGTCGACCGATACCTGGTCTGTTAGCAGGTTTCTCAATATGTGCTGGTGGAATGGCTGGTAGAGAATGCCGCGGATATTCAGGTTGTGCTCAATCGCCGCAAGTTGCGCGGCAGGCAGCGTGTCTGTACCAATGCCGCTACTTAAAATAATGGCTGATTGGCAATCCAGCTGGGCCAGGGTTTTTAATATCTCGATGCCATTGATGCTGGGCATGACGATATCAATCGCCAGATGTGTGGGTTTCCAGGCTAAAAATGCATCAATAAACAGCGAGGCGTCGGCCAATATCCTGACTTCAAATCCCAGGCTTTGAGCTTCGCTGGCAATGATATTGGCATCCTGAGTATCATCATCCAGGATTAAAAGCGTGCTTGTACGCATTGCGCAACCTCCTTTGTGATCTATTTAAATACTGATGAATAGATCCCTGTTTGGTTCGATTGAGTATTGCAGGCGCTTAATGCAAAGCGCTTTCAGACATGTGGTACATGACATCGCAACGACGTATGCGATGGGTGGATGTGACGATTAAAGAATTGATATTAATATAGTTTTTGTCAAACAGGTAATTCTTATCAACTTTTAAGAGCCATGTGAGTTGAGCATGCGTACGGCGGTAGGCATTGAATGCCCGTAGAGGTGCTGGTCGCCGGTCAAGTGCTTGGAATGAGTTTAGCGTCGGCCAGATAGGCTTGCAACTGCGCTTTGGGCATGGGTTTGGCGAAGTAGTAGCCTTGAATCAACTGGCAGCCCATGGCTTGTAAAAAGCGCACCTGGCTTTCTGTTTCTGCGCCTTCGGCCACGCATTCCATATGCATGCCCTGACACAGCGTAAGAATCGAACGCACGATGGTTTGGCTGGTGGTATTGGTTTCAATATCCTTGACAAAGCTACGGTCAATTTTCAGTTTGTCCAGCGGCAGGTGCTGTACATGACTCAGGCTGGAATAGCCAGTGCCAAAATCATCCAGTGCCACTTTGGCGCCAGCCTTACGCAGCAGGCTGATATTTTCCCGCGCTGTTTCAAAGTCTTGTAACAAGGCGGTTTCGGTGATTTCAAATACAAAACGGTCAGGGCTGATCTGGCTGGTGTGCATCATGCGGATCAGTTCTTTAATCACGGCCTGGTTGGTGACGTCGTAAGCCGATAGATTGAATGACAGCCGCATTGTTTCTGGCCAGGTCGTCATTTCTGCCATTGAGCGGCTGAACATCAGTTTTGTGATGTCGGCAATCATGCCCAGGCTTTCTGCCACCGGGATAAACATGGCTGGTGAAACTGCGCCTATGGTGGGACTTTGCCAGCGGGCCAGGCTTTCAAACGCACATACCTCGTCCGCATCAATATCAATAATCGGTTGAAATACCGGATATAGCTCGGCATGGATATCTGCCGTGCGCAAGGCCTGGTCTATGCGGTTCAAATGCATACGCTCTTGTTCCAGCGTCGCTGAGTAGATTTCCAGATTGCCACGGCCGGTGCGTTTAACGTGATACAAGGCAAAATCGGCATGCTCGTACAGGGTTTGTGCCGAGATATAGTCGTCGCAAATAATGCAGGCACCCATGGAGGCTTTAACGATAATGAGCAGGCCATCAATGCTGATAGGCTGTGAAATTGCCTGGTTAATCTCATGGGCGATTTGCTTGAGTGACGCGTGTTTATCGTCGGTGACCAGGTGGAAAGCGAACTCATCGCCACCCAGTCGGTAAAACTGCACCTGGCCGGGCCTGACCTGCGCCAGCCGTTTGCCGACCTCAATCAACACCAGGTCGCCGATATGGTGGCCGTGCACATCATTGACCGGTTTGAAGTTATCAAGGTCCAGAATCCCCACCGCAAAACAGTCTTGCGTTTGCCTGGCCAGCGCCAGTTGTTGCTCTACTTGTACAAAAAACTGGCGTCGATTGGGCAACTGCGTCAATACGTCCTGATTGGCCAGGCGCTGATTTTCTTTTAATAATGTTTGTGTTTCAAACGTGGCATTGACCCATTTATCGAACATGGTGGTGCTGCCACGCATGGTGATTAACATGCCCACTTCAAATACCATAATCAGCAAAGTCATCAAATGCGCGTGTTCAAAATCGCCACGATAAATACAGACGATGGCCGACGAAATCATCAGCAGGTTGTAGGCGTAAGCGGCCGGGCCCAGCTTGCTTAAAATAAACGCAAAGCAAAAGCCGTAAAGCGTATTGTGGAAAATCAGGAAGTAGTGACCGAAGGTGTCGGTGAGCGGGTAGAGATAAATGCTACGCCAGAAGGTGAAGAATCCAGCCAGGATAAAAACGATGGAGGCGATCTCCAGTCGTTTACGTATTTTGCCGATGGAAGGTCGTTCGTCGCGGTGCCAGAACCAGTACAGCAGCAGGCTGCAAACAATCAGCATCCTGATCAAGGGGGTGGCGATTGACAGCGACCAATGCACCTGGTCATTTAAAACGATCATTTGTATGCTGAGGGCACTAATCGCGGTGAAAAGTGCGACAGGCACATCTTCAAGCAGGCTGTTATAGCGCGCTCGCAATACTTCATGGCTGGTCGTTTTAAAAAATGACATTGATTTTTTAGACTAATTATTGTCTTTTAGTGATCCAATATTAAGCATGCGCAGCCCGTTTTGATCTGGTAAACACAGCGCAATAAGCTTTCCAATTGTGGATTTGGTCTGGCAACAAACACTGGCAGCCGTTTTGTTGGCGGTATTTTTGCGCAGCCCGAGTCCGGCAGTGATTTTACTTTTATTTCAATATATTTAAATGGTTTATTGCAGCCATTTTTTATAAAAATGGTTGAAATGAACCGGGAGGATTTGCCAGTTTTTAAATGCATTGACATTTTTTAATTGAGAATCAATCTCTTATTGAATCTCGTGGTGATGGCATGTGTTTTGCAATAATCAAACTATTCAAAGTAGGGTGGTGGAATATGAGCGAAACACTAGCTTGGTGCGGCATCGATTTAAAGTGGGCCTATACCGACGTCTTGCGTCGTATTGGTCGTCGCACGGCATGTGTGCAGCGTGCCAAGGATATCTTGCACGATGCACTGGTTTTCTTTGCCGTGTCCAGCCATCCGGCACGTGAAGAATCACCTCAAGCTTACTTGAATGGTATCGTCAACCATTTGCTGGTAGACGAGTTTCGCCACAGGACGCGGTTTGTCGACGAAGACCAGATTGACGAAGCCGCGCTGATTCTGGAATGCACGCCCGAGCAGTTGTATGAAACCCGGCAAAAGCTGCACCACTTGCAGCGAGTAGTCGACTTGTTACCAGAAAAATGCCGCCAGGTGTTCTGGCTCTATCATGTGGATGAGATGAAGCAACGCGAAATTGCCGTGCAGCTCAATATCAGTACCAATATGGTTGAGAAACACCTGATTCGTGCCATGCTGGATATCCGGGCGTTTCAACAGGCGATCCATTAAGCCTGCCGCCTATGTCTAAACCGCTCACGTCCAAATCATCCACAGCTAAGTCGCTCACACTAAGTGAAATGGCTGCGCGCTGGTACTTGCGTATGCGTGAGCATGCGAACAATCAACGCGCTGCCGAGCATCAAGCGTTTGAGCAATGGCTGGCAGACGACCCGAGTCACGCTGCCGAATACAACAGCTTCGCCCATGCCATGCGTCAGCTTGACTCAGCTGAGAGCTTGTCTAGCCTGGCAGATGCCGCTGAGCAGCAAGCGTTTCTGGCCAATGAAGCCCGCCGCAAAGCCAAACAACAGCGTTTGGCACAGCTGATGGTCGTCTGTTTTATTTGTATTGCTGGCTTTTTCTCGCATCAGCAATACCAGGTCTGGCAAGCTGCGCCGGTCATGCAGCTAGCCGCACAAAACCCGGTGGGGCAAATTGTCACTAAAACACTGGATGACGGCACCAAAGTCACTCTGAGTGCCAGGAGTGATATGGAAGTAACCTATTACCGCCACCAGCGCCATGTGCTGCTCAAAGAAGGCGAAGCCATTTTTGAAGTCACCAAAGATCCTGAACGGCCATTTGTGGTGGAAACAGACACTGCAAGAGTGACCGTATTGGGGACACGCTTTGCCGTCAACCGGCTGGAGCAACTAGTACGTGTGAGCGTCGATCACGGCCGTGTCAAAGTCGAACCCAGGCTTGAGGGGGATGCGATGCAAGCGGAAAGCCAGGCCCTGATTTCGCGTGAAATTACCAATGGCCAAGTGGCTGAAGTTTACCCTAACCATGCCATGGTGCTGGTCAATCGCCCGGCCTCCGATGCCTTTGCCTTCCTTAAAGGGCGGCTGGTGTTTGATCGTGCCGATACCAGCGAAATTGCCTACACCGTTTCACGCTACCGCCAGAAACCGGTGCAGTCGCAAGGCAGGCAGGTACGCAATATTTCTGCAGATATCAATATTCAGGATATAGACCAGTTCCTGCGCGGCTTACCTAATATCGCTCCAGTCAAACTGCAAGATACCCCGCAGTACACACTGCTTCATTCTCAGCATTAGTTTCATCCATCAAAGGCGCTTTTTTGGCGCCTTTTCTCTTGGTTCCAACCGCTGCATTTTCCTTTTATTCAAAGACTCCAATCTTTAAATGTAAAGTTAAGTTAACAGCATCAGGTTTTTGCTGCGCTCACAGATGAGTCATAGGACAGGAGAAGAATCTGTGAGTACGTATAAGAAGATAAATAGAAGAGGGATACACACTGCACTAGCTGCGTTGAGCGTCATGACAACGCAACCGGTGTGGGCAGAAGCATTAAATACTCAGTTGCCTAAACAGCAGGAGGAGAGCTTTGGTGTACCGGTTAATGTTGATATTCCAGCGCAACCATTGGCAAACTCATTGCACGACCTGGGCAAAGCCACAGGTATGAATATCTCATTCCCAAACGATGTGGTTTCCGGAAAAACTGCACCTGAGGTGCGCGGCCGTATGACGCGCAAAGAAGCGCTGCAACGTGTGCTAGGCGAGAGCGGTCTCGAGCCTAAAGTGGAAGGCAATAATATCTTTATTCAAAAACCACCAAAAGAGGCTAAAAAAGACATTCAACTCGACAAAGTTGAAGTCCGCGCCAAACGTTTTTATGAGGTCGGCCCGCTACCTGGCTTGGGTTTAACCAAAGAACAAATTCCAGGCAACGTACAAAGCATTTCTGCCAAAGAGATTAAAGAGGCGCATTCATTAAGTATTACGGATTTGATGAACCGTAAGCTGCAATCCGTCACAGTGAATGATTATCAGGGCAACCCGTTCCAAATGGATATGCAATACAGAGGTTTTACGGCTGGCCCGCAAATCGGGACTCCTCAAGGCCTGAGTGTATTCCTGGATGGCGTTCGAGTGAATGAACCTTTCGGGGATGTCGTGAACTGGGACATGATCCCCATGAATGCGTTGGCAGGTATTGATGTGTTCCCTGGATCTAATCCAATCTTTGGTCTCAACACACTGGGGGGGGCTGTCTCCATGAAAACCAAAGATGGTTTTAATAATGCCGGTATTGATGCAGATATCCTCACCGGTTCCTTTGGTAGAAAGCAGCTGCAAGCTGAGGCGGGTTGGAACAATGGAACGATTGGTCTATTCGCGGCAGGCAATTTTTTCCTGGAAGATGGCTGGCGTCAGAATTCTCCCAGTAAGGTAAATCAGTTATTTTCAAAAGCAAGTTATCGTGGTGAAAAACTTGACTTGAATCTAAGCACATTACTTGTACAAACAGATTTGACGGGTAACGGCCTGATACCTTCTGAGATGTATGACAAAGATCGGAATAGTGTTTTTACTAGTCCTGACACGACCAAAAATCGATTAGCGCAATTCCAACTGAGTGGCAGCTATTTTGTCAGTGATACGTTCACTTTTACTGGCCAAGTGTACAGTCGAAGCAGTAAACGTCGGCAAAAAGGCGGAGATGCGATGACTGACTACAGCGAAGAGTTATTGGCGCGTAGGCGGCCTAATAGCACAGATCAATACACGTGCTTGTATCCGAGCACCAATGGAAAGGGTGTGCCAGATTACATCGTGGTTCCAGTAGTCTATACACAGATGGATCCAGATAATCCAAGTGCTGAATTTCAGACAACACAGTTTTACCAAGATTTCAGCAATGGTGTTCTTGATGTGGCTCACTATTCAAATTTAAAAAATACTGAATTGCCAGAAGACGTGCTTGCCGCTTATAGATACGCTTTTGAAGAAAACCGAAATTTTGGAGAAAGAAACGCATATAACAGAGGTGTGCCAGCGCCAGACTTCGAAGGAGAAAGTAGCCCTGAATATTTTAACCAACCAACCTTTAGAACGTCTTTTTCTGCACCTTTTGGCCCTGGTTTGTTTAATTCGGTTGGTGGAGTTATTTACTCTGAAGAGGATACTTTTTTCACAAAAGATCCTTTAACTGGAGAAGTCATTAAAAATTATGTAATGACGCTAGGTACATTAAATCAGACAAATTGTGCCCAAACACAAACTGATGGATTTCTTCTTGATCCTGACCCTGTGCTTGGAAATCCAATTGTTGTAGATGGAATAGGTTATGGCCAACCAGGATATGTGGAAGGCACTCCTACAGCCCTATTAACTGATAATCAAATTGATCAGCTAACAAATGGCATGTCAGTACAAGCAAATTGGCAGCTTGAAAAGCATAAGTTCATGATTGGAGCTTCAATTGACTCTGCCAATGCGGATTATCTAAATGAACAGCGGCTTGGCTTTTTGGACAGTAACAGAAACGCATATCTTGATCCTGCACAGGCTCATCCTCAATTTGCGGGTGCTTTTGTCCCCTTAGCCAATAATAATTTTGAAGGTACCAGTGTTACAAAAAGCGTTTATTTCAGCGAAACATGGAGTCCAGTGGATACTTTGCATTTAAGCATGTCCGGTCGCTACAACCAGACAAATGTGACCAACAAAATTGCTGCCAGAAGCGGTTTTCTAAATTACAGCATTGGCGACTTAATTGCAGAACCTGACAGATATAACATTTGTGGAGACACAGATGGAAATGGCACAGTCACTCAATCTGACTGCTCTGGAATTCCGCTTAACTATCGACCTTTGCGTCTTAATCGTGTACTTGACCCGGCAGAAACTGAGAAGTTTAATTATTATTCTTTTAACCCTTCAATGGGTGTTTCATGGCAACTGAAGGAAAGCTTGAATTTCTTTGCAAACTGGGCCAAAGGTACACGTACACCAAGTGTGATTGAGTTGGGTTGTGCATTTGATAAAACGCCAACGCTTTCTGGTGGAGTTTATGTGCCTAGATCAATTGCTGAGAATCGCTCATGTACGCTTCCAACTACTTTGTCGGGCGACCCTTACCTAGCCCAAGTAAAAGCAACTACATACGATATTGGTCTGCGCGGTACTCTGGGAGAGAGTTTGCAATGGAATCTTGGTGCTTATCAAACAGACCTTAAAGATGACATCTACTTTATTACAGTTGGAAATCAGCAGGGTTTTTTTGATACGGTAGGCAAAACTCGTAGGCGCGGTATTGAAGCTGGTCTTTCAGGTAGAAAAGACAAATGGGGATTTGGTGTTAATTATGCATTGACCGATGCAACGTTCGAAGACGACTTTTTAATGCTAAGTCGTGACAACAGCAGTTCTTTCAATATCGATGGTTATGGCCAGGTTATTCGAGTAAAGCCAGGGAGTCGTATGCCTGGAGTCTCATTGCATAACATCAATGCCAATATCAGCTATGACGTAACACCTTCCTGGACTGTCGGCTTGAGTACGGTTTTGCACTCCGATAGTTTTATTCGAGGAAACGAAAACAATGAACATCGTCAGGGTGTCATAAGGCGGAACGTAATTGTGACTGATCCGGTAACAGGAGCACAAACGATCATCCAAACACCACCAACAACAAACCCGGGGAAAGTGCCTGCTTACGCAGTGTTTAATTTCCAAACCAGCTATAAATTTAATAAAGAGTGGTCAGCAACCATGCTGATCAATAACATCTTTGATCGTGAATATTTCACCGCCGGGCGGTTAGGTCGAAATCCGTTTTCACCAAGTATTAACGGTGCAATTGGCCCGGATGGATATAACCATAACTCTGGTGACTGGCTAAGCACTAATTTTATTGCGCCTGGTGCTCCACGTGGAGTCTGGTTTAGTTTGAATTGGCATTTTGTGCCGGATTAATCACTAACAGGAAAAACTCCCAATGATTTTGATAAGAAATTTGAAAGAATAAAAGAGGCATTTGTGACTTACCAAGAATTCAACTGCAACTGGTTTAGAACTCACGAGGGACTAACAAGGTTGTGATGAATTGGTGATGCGGGCAGCCACAAATGCCTGCTTATTGTAACTCTAAGGAGTCGAAAATGAAAAATGCGTTACTTAAGTTAGCGATTATTGGAGCATTTAGTGCATCTGGTTATGCACAGGCAGCTTGGGAATCTATGCCAGCTGCAGGGTTTGCTAGCTCAGCTTATACAAGTTGTTTTAATACAGGTCGAGATGAGACTCCAGGGCCAGCAGGTGATGGTGTTGGTGGCGCTGCAAATGATAGACGGGGAAATTTTGGATCATATCCAATTGCGTCTGCAAATTATCCTGCGAGTGGTACAAATGACACTTGCTGGGTAGCTTTTTCTGGTAGTGAAGCGACGCTTCCGGCAGGAAAAACTGGATTTACTGCAACAGCTAGTGTGACGCGCTCTATTCCAAACCCAACTGGTGGAGCATCTATTGGTGAGGTCTATGACAGATATTGGCGTAATCCGACTACCAATACATGCATTATTGGTACTCGCGTCAGAATGTACAACGTGGACTCTGATGCTGCAACAGGAACTCAATACTTTGAGGTAAATGATGTGGTTCGTGGTGGCTTCAGTGGTTTGGGTGCAGTAAGTGTGGCATATACGATCTCCATCACACCTGTCACTGTAGTTTCTCCTGTTTTCCGTGCAGGTCGAACATTTACTTCAGTCCAGCATCGTGCTTACAAATACGATACTTTGGTAAATAAATCTCTGAATGGTACAAACTATCTTGATTTGCCAACGAAGAATAGTGTTACTGCCGCTACTACGGGCGAGGCGACGGGCATTAATTCTACTACTGCGGCGTCGACTACATTAGCGACACAAGATGCGGTGGTGAATGATAACTATGTCGACTTTACCGCCGATGCGGTTTACGCCGATGATGATGGTTCAACAAATGCCTACTCCGCATTTACTTATGTTGAAGCATCTTGCAGCGCTAATCCGACTACTCAAACTGGTGGTATCAGATTGCGTCAAACAGGCCAAGAAAATGCTGTGCAAAAAGTCATCGATATGGATGGCTATGCAATTGGCACACCTTAGTCGCCTATTGTGATCTTTAAATAATTAATGCACGGCTCTTAAGGGGCCGTGCATCTTAAATTTTAGGAGTTTTGTTATGGCAACGAAGATTTTTAATGCTACAGAAACTGAATACACCGGTACTAGTGGAAATGATTACGTTGAGGGTAACAATCTAGGTAATTATATTGATGGTGCCGGTGGTAACGATATTATTATCGGTGGCAGTGGTAATGACTTGCTTATTGGCGGTGATGGCAACGACGTTGTTAGCGGTGGTGGAGGTGACGACACTATCGATTTAGGCAATGGGAATGACATTGCTGATGGTGGTAGTGGTAATGACTACCTTTCAGGCGGGGATGGTAACGATATTCTTAGCGGTGGCGATGGTAACGATAGTCTTATTGGTGGGGCCGGTAATGATGTCCTCACTGGTGGCGCGGGCAATGATTATCTTTCTGGTGGTTTGAGTACAGCAGGGAACGAAACCGTTAATGGTAATGTGTATTTATTGACATCTGATGATGTTGCCCTCGGTGATGAGGATAATGACACTTTCGTGATCGGTGAGGAAGAAGATGCCACAGGCATAACGATTCAAGGTGGCGTTTCTAAGTTGGATAATAATGGAGATGTGGCAAGATATACTGATAAGGTCGAAGCTGAAGAGGGCAATGAAGATGCAGGCTTTCTTGTATACGATAATGTTACTGGTGAATATGTTGAGCTTGATGACGATATTGCAGAAGAAACTCAAACCGATGTTCGCTTGAATTTAGTGACTCGTCCAGGTTCCTCTGCAATCAGTACATTTGCTTCTTCTATAGCTGGATATAACGCAGTTGACACACTTGCATTTACTGAATCTGGTGAGTTTGAGGGTATCCAGTTTTCTGGTATTGAGCGTATTGAGCTTGCCAGTGGTGTCAGCATTACTCTGGAAGCCGAGCAACTTGAAGAGAACGGCGAGTCTCTAGCTTTAGGGGAAATCAACCCAGGCACACACATCTACGGCGTTGCCGGTGGTGACGTTGAAAATGTCACTCTGGAACTGGAGTTTGAAGAGACCACGTTCGAGCCAGCCGCAACTATCGTTGGTGCAACGCCAGTGACTTATGATGCTGCCGTATTTGAGGTAGACGATTATTCCGTAGCTAACCTCTATCACAACGTTGATGTGACTTACGACGCATCTGAAGGTGAAGCGGGCAGCTTTACGCGTATTGATGGCGCGAATGAAGGTAGTGATGCGCATGAAATCGTGCTGGGTAGCGAAGGCGTTGATTATGCAACTATGCGTCTGGGTGATGACACAGTCTACGGTAACGGTGGCAATGACTTGCTGATTGGCCATGGCGGTGCTGACTACCTGGATGGCGGCGAAGGCAATGATATTTTTGTGATTGGCGGATTTGGCAGTGGTGTGCAAGGCACGACTTCCAAGGCTGACGATGGCAATAAAGAGTGGATCGCCACTGGTGCTAAACACGATGTGATCGTTGGTGGTGATGGCGTGGATACACTGCGCATTACGACCGGTATCGGTGCCAACACTAAAGCCAACGGTACAGTAGTACTCAACAACGATAACTTCAAGTCTATGGAAGTCGTGCAAGTGGGTGGCACGGTTGGTCGTTTGAACGTTGAAAACACTGACCTGCAGTTGCTCAACGATCACTACTACTTCAAGGCCAACGGCACTGTGGCTGATCTTTCTAACACCCTGGGTAACAACGGCGGCACGATCAATAATGTCGTGGTCGATGCTTCTGGCGTAACTACCAATGGCTTGCGTTTTGAAGGCAATGCTAACCAGCAAACCTTTATTGGTACCAGCAAGGCTGACGTGTTCGTTGGCAATGGCGGTAACGATACGCTGACCGGTGGTGGCGGTAAGGATACGTTTGTATTTGGCAAGGTGTATGAAGAAGTCGTGACTGGTTCTGCTACCACGGTGCAAACTTATACCAATACGGCATTTAACCTGACTGGTGTGGATACCATCACTGACTTTACACGTGGCACTGACAAGCTGGAGTTGCATTTGGACCAGTACAGCCAACTGGCTGGTTTCAACGCCAGCATGCTGCGTGTAAACAGCACGGGTACAGCACAGGATTCTAATGACTACCTGGTTTACAACACCACCACCAAAACCCTCAGCTATGACGCGGATGGTAATGGTAGCGGTGCGAAGGTAGATATTGCAGTGCTGACTGGCGTGACTACATTGTCAACCTCCGACTTTGTGATCGTGTAATAGAAGTGTTGCGGGCGGGGCAACCTGCCCGCAATCATTCTCTACAGAGTGTCCTATTGTGAAAATGTCGTCGCAAGCTGAATCCATCAAGCAAACCCTGTCCGAACTTTGGCCCATCTGGCGCAAAGTCTGGCTGTTTGGGGTGGTGACCCATCTGCTGATTCTGGTGCCCTCCTGGTATATGCTGGAGGTGTATGACCGCGTCATTAATAGTCGCAATGTGTCGACATTATTGATGCTGACACTGCTGGCGGCGTTTGCTTACCTGGTGATGGAAGCACTGGAATGGCAACGACGTCACTTGTTGCAGGCCGGGGCCAAACGCTTTGAGCAATTATTGCAGGAGCGCGTGTTTGAGCGTGTCTTTGCCGCTAAATTAGCCGTGCAGACGTTTCCTGCGCAACAAGTATTTTCCGATTTTTCTACCCTCAAAAATGCTCTGCATTCCTCGGCCTTGCTTGGTCTGATTGATGCGCCTTTTTGTTTGATTTTTCTCGCTGCAGTGTTCTGGATTCATCCGGCACTGGGCGTTCTCACCTTGTTCGGACTGGCGATACAACTGGTATTGACCGTGCACAACCAGTCACGCGTGGCGCCGTTGATGCAACAAGCGAACCAGCACGCCATCGAATCCCAGCGCTATTTTGCCAGCATCAGCCGTCATGGTGATGTGATGCATGCCATGCATATGCTGGCGCCGATTGAGCAACGCTGGTTACAGCATCAGCATGGTTTTTTGTGGCAGCAGGCGCAGGCCTCAGAGCTGGCAGGCAAAAGTGCTGCCGCTTCACGCTGGCTGCAAACCTTGCAGACCAGTTTGATTCTGGGCCTGGCCTGCTATCTGTTTATTGCCGGCGAGTTATTCAATGGCGGTGCCATGATGATTGTGGCGTCTATTTTAGCTGCACGCGTGCTCACGCCGCTGGTGCAATGTGTTGGGCACTGGAAAACCTATGAGCAGACCTGGACCGCTTATCGTCGTATTGACAGCTTGCTGTCTGGGGCAACTGCCACCACGGACGGGCTGGTTTTGCCATCACCCACGGGCGAAGTGACAGTAGAGCAGCTCAGCTATGCCATGCCGCAAGCGGGTAAGTCCTCGGCTGAAGTATTTATCCGTCAGGTGCAATTTAAATTAACTGCTGGGCAAGTGCTGATTGTGGCGGGTGCGTCGGCCTCAGGAAAAACCACTTTAGCCAAATTGCTGGTCGGCTTGTTGGCTCCTAGTGCAGGCCGTGTGCGGTTTGATGGTGTGGATGTGCATCGCTGGGATAAAACGCAACTGGGGCCGCACTTGGGTTATCTGTCGCAAGAGGTGGATGTGTTTGATGGCCCTATTGTCGACAATATCTGCCGTTTCCAGACGCCTGACCGCGAAGCGCTGACCGAAGTGCTGACCCTGCTGGGCATGTACGAGTGGGTACATCAATTACCTGATGGCTTAAATACAGTCATTGGTCAATCCGGCATGGCGCTGTCTGGCGGTGAGCGCCAACTGGTCGGCCTGGCACGTGCTTTTTATGGCAAGCCACGCATCGTGGTGCTGGATGAACCTAATGCCAATCTCGATACCACTACCGAACGCACTTTGCAGCATGCGATTGCGCGCCTGAAGCAGCAAGGCACAACCTTTATCATCATCAGCCATTTGCAACATATTTTGAGCATCGCCGACACCATGCTGGTGATGTGCCAGGGGCAAATGATTCGTTATGGCAAACCGGCTGAAGTGCTGGCAAGTTTTCAAGCGGAGCCCGGACAAGCAGACATTAGAAAAACAGAGCCTAGACAAGCAGAGTCTGGAAAGGTGGCACAGTCATGATCTCCCCCCGTAATTTTACTGACACCCCCGCCTGGAGACCTGGTTGGCAGATGCCGCTATGGTCTTTTATGCAACCGTTCAGTGGCGCGTTTATACAGATGGTCTGGCTCAGCTTGCTGACCAATGTGCTGATGCTGGTGCCTACTTTGTATATGTTGCAGTTATATGACCGCGTCATGCTTAGCCGCAATACCTTGACGCTGGTGGCGATGACGATATTAACCGCCGGCTTGTTATTGCTGATGGCAGGTGCGGACTGGTTGCGCAGTTTGTATGCGATTAAAACCGGCGTGCAGTTCGACCTCACCTACGGCAAGCAAGTGTTTTCGGCCGTGTTTGATCCACGTGCCACACAGCGCCCGCCACCTGCCGAGTCATTGCAGCAATTAACTGCCATTCGCCAGTTTATGACCGGACAAGGTTTGTTCGCCCTGCTGGATATTCCCTGGAGTGTGATCTACATTGTGGTGTTGTTTGCCTTGCACCCGGTGTTGGGAGCGACCGCAATGGCATTTTGCCTGGTGCAGTGCGCGGCAGCCTTGTGGAATCAGCGCATGACAACACCGCCAGCGCAGGCTGCGCAGGCAGCCAAGCAAAGCACTGAGTATTTTTTGCAGCAAAAAATCCAGCATTTGCACACCAGCTATGTGTTGGGCATGTTGCAAACCTTGCGCCAGCATTGGCAGGCATTGCTGGCGCAGCAATCGCTGGCAGAAGCCGCCTGGTTAAAAGCCAGTGATCGTAGCCAGTTTGTCAATAAATGGGTGCGCTATACATTGCAATCACTGATGCTGGCCATGGCGGCCTGGCTGACCATTCGCGGTGAAATCAGTGTTGGCTCCATGGTGGCATCCAATGTGCTGATTGCGCGTGCCTTGCATCCGTTTGATGTCATGGTGCATAGCTGGCGCCAATGGTTACAGGCTAGGTCGGCGGCGGCTGATTTGCATGGCTTGCTGAGTAATACTGGCGCCCCAGTGCAGACAGGCGAACCTTCGCTGGTTGCAATGCATTTGATCCGCCCCTATCAACTTGAACTCCAGTCTGTGGGTGTTACCGCAGCGTCGCGTCGCCTGTTGCATGATGTCAGCCTGGCCATACAACCAGGACGCCTGCTGTGTGTCATGGGCCCCTCGGGTGCAGGCAAAAGCACGCTGGCACGTTTGCTGGTCGGGGTCGTATCGCCCACGGCAGGTCACTATCAAATCAATCAATCCACGATTACCGCAGACAACGCGCGTGCGTTGATGACCAGTGTTGGCTATTTGCCACAACAGGTGTCTTTGCTTGAAGGCACGATCGCTGAAAATGTCGCCAGATTTGGTGAGCTGGAGAGCCAGCATATTTTGCAGGCTTGCCAGCGCGTGGGCTTGCATGAGGCGATTCTGCGTTTGCCACAAGGCTATGACACCCGGCTGGATGAGCAGGGTTTGCCTTTGTCTGGCGGGCAACGACAATTACTGGGGCTGGCGCGTGCCATTTACAAAGAGCCTGCCTTACTGGTGCTGGATGAGCCGAATGCCAGCCTGGACGAGTTTGGCGAAGCCAGGCTGATGCAGTTGTTGCAAGCCTTAAAAACCCTGAATACCACCATTGTGGTGATCTCGCATCGCTCTGGTGTGCTCAAAATTACTGACGACTTGCTGGTGCTTAAACGCGGCGAAGTGTTACACCATGGGCCACGCGATGCGGGGATTGTCTATTTAAATCAATTGCATGCTGCTGCCAGCAGTATGGCGACGGAGCCTGCGTGACCATGAATCCTGTTATTTCTGACAATGTGCACGCCATCGAGTCTTATGCGCAAAGTGTTAGCCAGACGCGCAAAGGGGCTGCCATTCTGTTGTGCGGCCTGGTGGGGTTTGTACTGTGGGCGGTGTTTGCACCGCTGGATGAGGGTGTCCCTACCGAAGGCATCATCAGTGTAGAAACCAATCACAAGGTCGTGCAGCATTTAACCGGCGGCATGGTCAGTGCCTTGCAGGTGCATGAAGGGCAGGAGGTACACGCGGGCGATGTGCTGTTCAAGCTAGATGCACAAGCCAGCAAGGCGCGTTATGAAGAAGTCTGGCAGCGTTATGCCGGGCTGCGTGCGCAGGAGGATCGTTTACGTGCGGAGCAAAGCCACCGTGCCGTGATTGATTTTCACCCGGACTTGACGCGGGAGCAGCAAGATCCGTTGATACAACAACAGATGCGTAACCAGAGTCAGTTATTGTTCGCGAGAACCTCGGCACTGGCGGCGGATATCGCAGGTAAAAAGGAATCGATTGCTGGCTACCACGCTTTGATTGAAGGCTACCGTGGCGTGTTATCCAGCCATGAAGCGCAGCTTCGGTTGCTTGAGGAGCAGTTGCAGGGCGTACGCGCCTTGACCGCAGAAGGGTATGCGCCGCGTAACCAGCAAAATGACCTTGAGCAGCGCGTGGCGGCTTTGTATGGCGATCGCGCCAATACCCAGGCCAATATCACGCGCGCCCAGCGCGCCATTCTTGAGTTGCAGCAGCAGATTAATCAGCGCAACCAGACCGAACAAAAAGAGATTGATGCCGACATGGCGCAGGTGAAATTGCAGGTGGAGGCCGATGCGCAAAAAGTGCTGGCGCTGCGCCAAGAATTGGGGCGCACCGAGATTCGCTCACCCGCCGCCGGTCAGGTGGTGGGGTTGCAGGTACACACGGTTGGCGCGGTGATCCAGCCCGGGCAGAAGTTGATGGATATTGTGCCTTCCGGCGAGGCATTGATTGTGGATGCACAGATTCCGCCGCATCTGATCGACAAGATCCATGTGGGGCAGGCCGCTGATATCCGATTCTCTACTTTTGCCAATAGTCCGCAACTACTGGCAGAAGGGCAGTTGAAGTCGGTCTCTAAAGATTTGTTGAGTAAACCGGCGGCGACGGTGGAAGGCAGCCAAAGCTATTACCTGGCACGTGTGATGCTGACAGACAAAGGCATGCACGCCTTGCAAGGCCGTCAGTTACAACCCGGTATGCCGGTGCAGGTGGTGATTAAAACCGGTGAGCGTACGCTGTGGAATTACCTGATGCACCCACTCAGCAAACGCCTGGCTGCATCCATGAAGGAAGAATAATGCGTGTTGGTCTCTTCTATTGGCAGCCACTGGCGATTGTTTTGTCTGGCTTGTGTTGCGCACTCACGCTTATACAGGCACAACAAATACAGGCGCAAGAAGACCTGAATGGCTTGTATCAACTGGCGGTGACAAATAACGCCGATTACCGTGCGGCACTGGCGAATACTGAAGCCGAACGTGAGGAGCTGACCAAGGCACGCGCCCTGTTTTATCCCAAGGTGCAATTAGGCCTGAGTAAAGGCCGTGGTAATACCGACCGCACCACGCAAACCACGCTGGGGGCGGTTAATACGGAACTCGATTATTCGCTGGAGAATTACAGTCTTTCGGTCAAACAGCCCTTGTTTAACCGCGAGACCATGGCGATTTATGGCGGTGCCAAGTCTTATGTCAGTGCGCAGGAGTCATTGCTGGAGCAGGAAAATGCCAAGCTGATTCTCAAATTGGTTTCCGTCTATCTGGAAACCTTGTATGCACAAGACCGGGTCAGTGTGCAGCAACGCAAGCTGGATGCGGTGGGGCAGCAACTGCGTCAGGCTGATCAGCGTTATGCGCGTGGCAGCGGCACGGTCGTCGAGGTGAGTGAGGCGCAGTCTAACCTGGATGTGGCCAAGGTTGAGCATATTCAGGCCAGTAACGATTTACTTTCCAGCCAGCAGAGCTTGCAGATTCTCACAGGGGCGCCACAGGGTTTGTCAGCGGCATTGATGGTAGATGGCCTTGGCGGCTTGAATCCCACGACGCAGTCTTTGGACAGCTGGCTGGCATTGGCGCGGCAACATCATCCGGAATTGGCTGCGGCCTACCAGAACGTAGAAGTTGCCAAAAAAGACATTGAAAAGAAACAGGCCGGACATTATCCGACGCTGGATCTGGTTGGTGTGCGCTCATATAGCCAGAACGACAGTAACAATACACTGGGCTCACGTTTTGATACCACCACTATTGCCTTGCAGATGAATGTGCCCTTGTTTGCGGGCGGTTATGTCAATGCCAATGTGCGCCAGAGCGCCAGCCGGTTGACCGCCAGTGAAGAAAGCATGACAGCCAAGTCGCGCGAGATCGAGTTCAATGTACGCAAGTATTACCAGAGCCTGCAGGCGCAGCAGCAATCGATCAGTGCCTACCAACAAGCCGTGCAGTCGGCCAGCATTGCCTTGGACGGCACGCAAAAAGGCTTCCTGGCCGGATTCAAAACTAATCATGAAGTGCTGGATGCCCAGCAAAAGCTGTTTACCAACCAGTTATCTTTGACCAAAGCTTATTACAGCCTGATCAGTGACTGGGTCAATTTGCAGTTTAGTAGTGGTGTATTGACGTTGGAGGCACTTAACCGCGTCAGCCAGTTGTTTGTTACGAAAAAATAGGCATCGTTTAAAGGTGGAAATGCATATGAAATCAGTGGGTGTGTACAGCAAGCAACGTGGGTTTACCTTGTTGGAACTGTTGGTAGTGATGGTCATTATCGGTCTGTTGGCGGGCTATGTCGGCCCCAAGTATTTTGCCCAGATTGGTAAATCAGAAACCAAAACGGCCAAGGCACAAATTGAGGCATTATCGCGCGCGCTGGATACCTATCGGCTGGATACTGGTCATTATCCTGCGACTGAGCAAGGCCTGGCGGCACTCAATCGCCAGCCGGATGGCGAGACCAAATGGCAAGGCCCATACCTGGCCAAAGGTGTACCCGCCGACCCGTGGGGGAGGCAGTATCTGTACCGTTATCCCGGCGAGCATGGTGATTACGATGTGTGGACGCTGGGCAGTGATGGTGCCGCTGGTGGCCAGGATGCTGATAGCGATGTCGGTAACTGGTAGCGCTTAAACGTCAGCCATCATGAAGTTTGAATTAAAAGTGTTGCAGGGGGCGCAGGTGAGTTGGTTATCGCTGGATGCCACGGATCGCCAGGCTGCGCTGCTACAGGCGCAGGCACAAGGCTATGGTGTGTTGCAGGTACGGTCTGCGCGGGTGTCAGGTTGGCCGCAATGGCCGCTCAAAACGCATACCTTTAATCTCAGCCTGTTTAGCCAGGAGTTGCTGACACTGCTTGAATCCGGACTGAGCCTGATTGAAGCCATTGAGGGCTTGGCTGAGAAGGAGCAACAAGACCACGCACGTGCCGTGTTAACCCAATTACGCACCAGCCTGTTTGAAGGCTTGCCCTTGTCTCAGGCACTGGCCTTGCAGCCTTCGGTATTCAGCCAGTTATATATCGCGCTGATTCGGGCCAGTGAACGTACGGGCGATATGGTGCAGGCATTGCGGCGGCATGTGGCTTACCAGACGCAGGTAGAGGCGATCCGCAAGAAAATTATTGCGGCCTCAATCTACCCGGTATTACTGATTGTCGTCGGTGGCCTGGTGGTGCTGTTTTTGCTCGGTTATGTAGTGCCGCGCTTCAGCACGATTTATGAAAGTGGCGGTGACAATTTGCCCTGGGCCAGCCAAATGCTGTTGCGCTGGGGGCAATTGTTGCAAGGGCATGGCGAGTGGGTGCTATTGGCAACCCTGGCTATGGCGGCATCGCTGTGGCTGGTGTTTTCACGCCCGGCCAGCAAGGCCTGGTTGATGCAACGCGTGTGGCAAATCCCCAGCTTGGGTGAGGCTTTGCGCATTTACCAGCTGGCGCGTTTTTACCGCACGCTGGGGATGCTGTTACAGGGAGGAATTCCCTTGCTGACGGCACTGGGCATGGTGCAATCTTTGTTGCCGCAAGAGTTGCAACTGGCCTTGCAGCGGGTGATTACCGAGGTGCGTGAAGGCAAGGCCTTGTCAGGTGCCATGGAGTCGCATGGCCTGACGACCTCCATTGCCAACCGTATGCTACGCGTGGGTGAGCGTAGTGGGCAGCTCGATGAGATGCTGGGACGTATAGGCGTGTTTTACGACGAAGAAACGGCACGCCGCGTGGAGTGGCTGAGCAAGTTATTGGAGCCCGCACTGATGGTGCTGATCGGCTTGATTGTAGGTTTGGTGGTGGTGTTGATGTATATGCCGATTTTTGAACTGGCGGGCGCCATAGAATGAGGAATGCCATCGCATGAATATGCAGGATTTACCGCTAACTGGGCATGTCCCCCCATTAGATGCCGGGTTATTGCCACAGGCGCGCCAGTTGTCCCAGCAAACCGGCCGCCCACTCATGGAGGTGTTGGAGGAGCTGTCTGGCCTGACGCCAGATGTGTTTGTGCTGGCACTTGGGCAATGCATGCATTACCCGACGCTGACCGCACTCGATTTGCACGCCATGCAGCCCATGTTTGACCTGTTGCGCTTTAATGATGCCAGTACTTTGCATGCGGTATTGATGCAAAAATCCGACCAGTCGCTGTATCTGGTACTGGCTGACCCGTTTGACGAGCCACTGCAATTACGCTTGCAGAGCATGGTGCGCGTGCCGGTACAGTGGTGCCTGGCGCATCGTAACGATATCGCCGCTTGCCTGCAATTTCATGAAACGCAAATGCGCGCGATGGATCAGGTACATGCCAGTGACAGCATCAGCAACGAAGAGGAAACGCCGGTAGAAGAGTTGTCGCTGAAGTCCATCAGCGAAGACAGCAGCCCGGTGGTGCGCTTTGTACGCTCGACCTTATACGATGCCCTCAAAGCCGGGGCCAGTGATATTCACCTTGAATCTACCCTGCAAGGCTTGCGTGTCAAATACCGCATCGATGGCGTGCTGACAGAGGCAGGTGGCCTCAGTGGCGTCATGCAGGCCGAGCAGGCAGTGTCGCGTATCAAGGTCATGTCTGAACTGGATATTGCCGAGCGACGTATTCCGCAAGATGGCCGCTGCAAAGTACATGCTTTGGGCCGAGAAATAGACTTGCGTGTCTCTATCATGCCCAGTGTGGTGGGTGAGGATGCCGTGCTACGCGTGCTGGATCGTAAAGCGCTGAGTGAGGCGCAAGGCATCAGCCTCGAAGTGCTGGGGTTCGCGCCCGCTTTATTGGCGCAAATCCGGGCGCAGGCCGAAGCGCCTTATGGCATGTTGCTGGTGACCGGGCCCACCGGTAGCGGCAAAACCACTACCCTCTACGGCATGATTTCCGAGATCAACCAGGGCCAGGACAAAATTATCACTATTGAAGACCCGGTCGAATATCAACTGCCTGGCGTGCTGCAAATCCCGGTCAATGAGAAAAAAGGCCTGACGTTTGCGCGCGGCCTGCGCTCTATTTTGCGCCACGACCCCGACAAAATCATGGTGGGTGAAATCCGTGATGGAGAAACCGCACAAATTGCCGTGCAGTCGGCGCTGACCGGGCATTTGGTGCTCACCACCGTGCACGCCAATAACGTATTTGACGTGATCGGCCGTTTCACCAATATGGGCGTCGACGCCTATAGTTTTGTGTCGGCAGTCAACGTGATCCTGGCGCAGCGGCTGGTACGCGTCATCTGCCCGTTTTGCAAAGTGGATGATATGCCAGACTCCGCATTGCTAGTGAAGTCTGGCCTGAGTGTAGAAACGACCCAACACTACCAGTTTAAAAAAGGCCAAGGCTGTGGCCAGTGCCATGGCAGCGGCTACAAGGGCCGCAAAGGCATTGCCGAACTGTTGCTGTTTGACGACCGTATGCGCGAACTCATTGTCTCTAAAGCACCTATCAGCCAGATTAAGGCATTAGCTGCCACAACCGGTACACGTGCCATGCGCGACGCCGGGTTGGCGCTGGTGGCTACGGGCGAAACGACTTTGCAGGAGATTAACCGTGTTACAGCGCTTTCCTGATCCCGGTGTAGATTGCCGCGTGGCCGACAGCCGTCGCTGGTGGCAGGCGCTGACTGCGCCGGAATTGCGCCTGGTCATTACTTGTGATGCGCTAGAAGTATTCCAGTTTCAACGCGCGTGGTTGCCGGGTAGGCGTCCGCAGATGATCAGCCATCAACGTCATACTTTGCCGGGCAGCACGCAGGATATATTACCGCCAGAGGCTTTGTGGCAGACCTTGCATGACGTCTTGGCACCCTTAGCGGGCCAGCGTTGGCATGTGGTCGTGGTGCTTTCCAACCAGTATGCGCGCTGGCTGGCATTGCCGTGGCAGGCTGAGGTGCGCAGCCAGGCGGATAAAGCGGCTTATTACCTCCACGGCTTGCAGCAGGCCTTTACCAGCGATGGACAAGATTGGCAAATTCGGGCGCAGCCGGGTACTTATGGCCAGCATACCTTGCTGAATGCACTGCCTGCCGCACTACTGGAGAAACTACAGGTTGCGCTGGCCAAGCATCGCTTGCCGCCCGGCATCATCACCCCGGCGTGGACGCTGGCAGCCAACCAGGCTTTATATACCATGCGCCAGCAAGGCTTTTCGGCCAATGGTTGGGTTGTCTGCCGCGAGTCCAGCCACTTAACGGTGGCATGCCTGATGCAGGGGGACTGGCTACAGATTCGCCAGCTACCTGTTGATGCGCAATGGCGACTGACCTTGATGCAGTTATTGTCGCGCGAGCAGGTCATACATCCCGAACGGGCAGCTTTGCCAATCTTTTTGTCACAGGCAGAGTCTGGCGGCGCTACGTCACAGTCCATGCAGCCGTTTCAGGTGGTGAATGTGCAGTCTTCCCACGGGTTGGGTAAGCCGTCTCTGCAGGTAGCCGAAAGAAGGGTGGCTTAATGCACGTGCGCTTAAATCATGCGCCCGGTCGCTTGCCTGGGCCTGCGGCCACGGTGATTGGCCTGATCTTACTCACTAGCCTGGTATGGCTGGCCGCTGTTTATCATCAGCTTGCCCAGGAAAATATCGCCCTGCAGCAGCAATGGCAAACGCGCCAATTAGCCTTGACTGCCAATCAGCAGGCCGTCAATAAACCGCCCGTCGTGAATCAGGCCTTGGCGGCTGATATGGCCGAGGCGCAGTCACAGATAGTCACGCCGTGGTTAGCTTTGTTGAGTGATCTTGAACATGCCCAGCAAGCCCACTTGTACTGGCTGCAACTCTCCCCGGATGCCAAGCGTAAACAGATACGCATGACGGTGCTGGCACAACAGCGCCAGCAAGGCTGGGCGCTGGTAGAGCGGCTGAAAAAACAGTCTGCTTTGGTGGATGTGAAGCTTAAGGCCAGCGAAGCGACCGAGGTGAACGGTTTGCGCATGACGACCTTGCATGTGGAGGCCGGATGGCAGTTCTAAGTCACTTTATGCAACGTGTGTGCTTTGTCTGCCAGCAAACGCTGCGGGCACATCGCTGGCTGGCAGTCATGCTGTTAGTCGTCGTTTTGCTCTCTGGGCTGGTGGCGCATGCCTGGTGGCGCGGTCATACCTTGCAACATGTATTGCAACAATTACCTGCATCCACCAAGCGGACATTGCCTGTCACTGAGGCCAGGCCTCACGTCGTGAATGTGCTGCAAAGCTGGCCCAGTGAAGACGAAGCTGACCGTATCAGTGCTGAGATACTGGCGACGGCAGATGCCATGGGCATGTTGTTTGAGCGCGCAGAATTTCAGTCTTTAGCCGTTGAGCATTCGAGTTTGCAGGTACAGCGCATCAAGTTGCCACTCAAAGGGGATTATTTGCAGGTGCGGCATTTTTTGCAGCAGGTGTTACAGACCTATCCCAGCCTGGCCTTAAGCCAGTTCAAATTGCAGCGCAGTGATGTGTTAAAGCCAGACCTCGAGGCCTATGTGGAGTTTAGTTTGTACACGCGTAAGCGAGGCCAAACATGATGAGGCGTGGAATAGTATGGGTGGCACTGGCTTGCACCTTGTTGGCATGCTGGTGGGTAGAGCAAGCCGAGCAGCCACTGGTTGCCGCTGTGAAACAAGCCCCTCAGCGTCGAGTGAGCTTGGCGCAGGCCTTGCCTTTGCCTCACACGGCCTCACCGCAAAGCGTCTCAGCGCCTGCCAGCATGATTGCAAGCGCCGATGATAGCGCGATTAACCTGTTTGCCGCGTTGGAAATGTCGGCAGTCGACACCGCGGTGCCTGTGGCGCCTGAGGCGGTGAATCCTTATACCTATGCTGGGCGGTTGCAGGAAGGCGGGCGCTGGACCGTGTTTTTAACCGATGGCCAGCAACAATATGTAGTACATGCAGGCGACCATTTTGCCGATGGGTGGCAGGTGAGTCTGCTCGACCAACAAAAAATCGTGCTGCAACATGCGGCCGAGCGCTTTGAAATCAGGCTGGATAACGGGGTGGTATTTTGAACAAGCAAGTGAATCAAACGTATAGTCATTGGGCCTGGTTGTTGGGCTGCCCGCTGTTATTAGCCAGTTGTAGCAACCTATTACCCGCACAACAAAACGGTGATGCCACGCTGGAGCAGGCCAGAATCTATGCGGCGCGTGGCCAAGATGACGAAGCGATTCAACTGTTGCAGCCCTTGGTGGACGCGCATCCGCGCCAACCGCAATATAAAAACTGGCTGACCCTGTTGCAGGAAAAGAAACTGCAAAAGCAATTGCAGCAAGCGGATAGTTTATTGCTCACCCAACAATATGATGCGGCGAGTGAGGGTTACCAGCAAGTGTTACAGCTTGCACCCAACAACCGTGCTGCCAGTGACGGCATGCAAAAAGTACAACTGGCGCGTCAGCATTCGATACAACTGGAACAGGTGAAGGTAGCGATTGAGGCTGAGGATTTGGCTGGTGCCGAGTTTGGCTTGCGCAGTATCCTGGCCGAGCAGCCAGCGCATTCCGCAGCGCGGCAGTTGTTCGAGCAGTTAGAGCAAAAGAAAAACGAACGGACCAGTGTGGTGCGACCCTTGCAGTCTTCGTTGAGGAAGAAAGTCACGCTGGAGCTTAAAAATGCGCCGATTAAAAATGCTTTCGAATATCTAGGCAAGGCCGGAGATTTGAATTTCTCGTTTGACCAGGAACTCAACGAAGGCATACGCGTGAATGTGTTGCTGCGTGATACGCCGATAGAGCAGGCGCTGGACGTGATTCTCACCAGCCATCAATTAGGCAAGAAAGTGCTCAACAGCAATACCTTGCTAATTTATCCGCAAGCACGCGCGGCGCAGTATGAAGAATTATTTGTGCGCAGTTTTTACCTGACGCATATGGACGCCAAACGTGCGCTCAATATGATGAAAACCGTGTTGCGTGCCAGCGATGTCTATATTGATGAAAAGCTCAATACGCTGGTGATGCGCGACACCATGGACCGCATTAAAGTCGCCGAGAAGCTGATTGCCTCGCAGGACCTCAATGAACCCGAAGTCATGCTCGAAGTTGAGGTGATGGAAATCAACCGCCGTAACCTGGAAAACCTCGGTATCCAGTATCCCAGCCAGATTGGTGTTGGCGTGCAGGGCAATGCCGCGGGCAGTACCAGTGGCACCCTGCCGCAGGCAGGCAAACTGACGCTGACCGAGTTGCGCAATTTTAATGGCGGTCTCGGTGTGTTTTCGATCAATGATCCCGCCATTGTACTCAACCTGCTGCATCAGGATACCGATACCAATTTGCTGGCCAGCCCCAAAATCCGGGTCAAGAACCGTGACCGCGCCAAGATTCATGTCGGCGATAAAATCCCGGTGCTGACCAGCGTCGCCAGTGCGCAGGGTTTTGTCAGCCAGAATGTGAATTATATTGAGGTCGGTATCAAGCTCGATGTCGAGCCGGTGATCCAGATGCAAGACCAGGTCAGTATCAAAGTCGGCATGGAGGTGAGTAATATCACCGACCAGGTCACCACCAGTTCTGGGGTGCTGGCGTATACCATTGGTAGCCGCAATGCGAATACCACCTTGCAGTTGCGCAATAACGAAACGCAGATTCTGGCCGGATTATTCCGTGACGACGAGCAGAAGACGCGGCGCAAAGTGCCAGGCCTGGGCAATTTGCCGCTGATTGGCAAGTTTTTTAGCAGTAATAATGAAGACAAGCGTAAAAATGAAATTGTATTGCTGATTACACCGCGCATCATGCATAACCTGAGCCCGGCCAGTTCGGTCTATAGCCTGATTCCTTCCGGCATTGCCGCTACAGCAAATCCGGTGGGGGCTGGCGGCGCGCGCGCGGTGCAGGCGATGGAGCCGACGCCATCAGCGCCAGCGGTGACACCACAATCGACGCAGAGCGGCAATGTGCGTAATGACAGCGGTTTTGCCAGCCAGATGATGAATAGCAGTGACACCGGCGCCGTACAGCCTTGAGGCCAGCCAATTGATGTTATCTCTTTCTTCTCGCAAGCATTATGGATTTACCCTGGTTGAGCTATTGGTAACGCTGGCTTTGCTGGCGTTACTGGTGACCTCGGCCAGTCCGGTGCTGCAGCTCAATAGCAAGCGCGAAAAAGAACGTGAACTCAAGCGCGCCTTGTGGCAAATCCGCGATGCGCTGGATGCCTACAAGGATGCCGTTGACCAGGGCCTGATTAAAAAAACGGCCGATGGCAGTGGATATCCGGCCAATCTGGCCATCCTGGTGACCGGGGTAGAGAATGCGCAGGATCCCAAAAAGAAAAAACTGTTTTTTTTAAGGCGCATCCCGCGTGACCCGTTTGCGGCGGATACCGAACAAAGCAATGCGGGCACGTGGCGTATCCGTGCCTATGACGGTGGGCTCGATGACATGGCGCAGGATGTGTATGACGTCTCTTCGCGTTCGCCTGCCATGGGCATTAACCAGCAACCTTACAGTGAGTGGTAAAGCCATGAAACGTGGGTTTACCCTAATTGAAATGCTGGTGGTGCTGGCGATTCTGGCCATGTTGCTAACTATTGTGACGCCAAAATTCATGCATATGTTGCAGCGCTCGAAAGAGACCAGTTTGCGTCATGACTTGCTCACCATGCGCGACGCGATTGATAAGTTTTACAGCGATAAAAACCGTTATCCGGAAACACTGGATGAATTGGTCGAGCGCCAATACCTGAAAGCCATCCCGCCTGATCCGATCACCGAACGTATGGATACCTGGGTGATTACCTTGCCGCCCAATATTGACGAGCAGGGTAGTGTCTTTGATGTGCATAGCGGTTCTGCGCTGGTGGCCGCAGATGGTACGCCCTATGCGCTGTGGTAAGGCGTCCACCACCGGCTTTGTGCTGATTGGCATGTTTATGCTGATTATGCTCAGTGGCCTGGTCATGGTGCAAGCCAGCATGCGCTGGCAAACTCAGGTGCTGCGTGAAAGAGAGCAGGAACTGATCAAGGTGGGCCTGGCCTATCGCGATGCCATCGGCCGTTATTACAACCAGACGCCAGGCGTAGTGAAAATCTTCCCACCGACTTTGGAGGCTCTGCAAGAAGATACACGCTTCCCGACTGCGCGCCGTCATCTGCGCAAAGCCTATCTTGACCCCATCACGCAACGCGAAGGCTGGGGTCTCGTCATGGCCCCCAGTGGCGGCATCATGGGGATTTACAGCTTGTCTGATAAAGCGCCATTTAAAACCAAAGGCTATCGTGGTGAATTACAACATTTGAATGACAAGCGTTATTACGGTGAATGGTACTTCGTTTATTTGCCGCAAACCGTGGCGGTGAATACTGGTGGTGTGTAAAGCACGGTGTACATCGTTGCCCTGACTATCCTTAATGTAAAGTTGTGTTAATGACATCAGGCTTTTGCCTCGCCCAGCGATTAAACATATGAAGGGATGTAAATGTGAGAAATTCCCGATATTGGCGGGGGTTTTTCCTGGTTTGCGTTTTTAATATTGTGAGCGCAACAAGCATCCAGATTATTTTCTCGTATGTATTTTGATAATGGAGCTCGCTGTGGATTTGGTGCCTGATATTGTTGATCTCGTGTTGTACTTACTGGGCGTGCTGTCTGTGCTGGTGTGGTCCATCATCATCATTAAAAGCTGGGCCTGGTACAAGTCCCGTAGTGCATCGAACAATTTTCTATCCGAGTGGCAACAAGTAAAAACTATTTACGAATTGCCCAAGATTATTGCTAACAGTAATAGCAGCTTTGCGCGTTTGTGTGATGCGGGCATGCGTGCGATGAACGAGGTGATGGCGAACTCAGTGTTGCGCAGAAACGAGCGTCAGGAGGTTATTTTACTCTCGCTCAAACAACAGGCCTACCTGGAGCAAAAGCGCATGGATGGCGGTGTGGCGGTGCTGGCCAGCATAGGCTCTACCGCGCCGTTTATCGGCTTGTTTGGCACGGTGTGGGGCATTATGAATGCGTTGCGTACCATCACGGCGACCGGTTCTGCCGGGCTGGATGTGGTAGCCGGGCCGATCGGCGAGGCGCTGATTGCGACGGCGATTGGTATTGCGACAGCGGTGCCTGCGGTATTGGCGTACAACTACTTTATGCGCAAGCAAAAAGTGCATAGAGCCGATATGGAGCAAGTCGCCAGCCGCTTTCAGTCTTTGCTGACGCAGTCAGGCGCGGAAGGGTAATAACATGGCGATTTTAGGGGACAGTGAAAACGAAGAACTGGTGAGTGAAATCAATGTGACGCCGCTGGTGGATGTGATGCTGGTATTGCTCACGGTATTTATTGTCACCGCACCTTTGCTCATGAATGCGGTGAAGGTAAAGTTACCGCAGGCCAGTGCCGAGGTAGCCATCACGGTGCCCAAAACAGCACATATCAGTGTCACCGATGCAGGTGATGTGTTTCTCGACCAACAGCGACTGGCGGTGGAGGTGTTGACGACAGAGTTGGGTGTGCTCAAAAAAAGCCATGATCCGGCGGTGGAGATTTATGCTGATGAACATGCGCAATATGGCGTGGTGGCCAAAGTATTGGCGGCCATTCAGCGTGCGGGTATCAGCAAGTTTAGCTTTGTGATGTCGCCAGAGGCCGGGAAATAGGCATGAGCAGCCTGATTTATCCAGAGCAGCCGAATTATTCGCAGTTATGGCGCGCAGTGATTGTATCGCTGGGCTTGCATGCGCTGGTGGTGGCGGTGTATCCCAGCTTAAGCCGGATTCAGTTGCCTGAGATGCCGGAAAAATTGGAAATTGAGTTTTTCTCAATCAAAGCTTTGCCACCGCGTGTGCAGCAAGTGACGGAAACGGCCACGCCGGTTGAGCCGCCCAAAGCGACGCCAACGCCAGTGGTGAAACCGCAAACGCCGGTAGAAACGCCTAAACAGATATTGGCTGCCCCGAGCAATCATGAGGCCGATTATCGTGTGCCAGAGCAAGCGGCGCCGACGAAAGTGGAACCTGCAGCTGTGAGCCCAGCGCCTGCGGCACCCAGTGTGAGTGCAGAAAGCGCCCAGCATGCGGCGAATGACTCTGCTGCAAAAGATGCAAAACCCAGCGCGTCTGCGCCGAGCACGCAGGCTAACACCGAGTCCGACGAGTTGAGCGCTAGTGACTCTGATGCCTGGGGCGATTATGGCGAACAATTACGCGCGCTGGTCAGTAAAAGCAAACAATATCCCGCCATCGCTATTCGCCGCCATCTAGAAGGTGAGGCCACGGTGGTCGCCCAGTTTGTGCGTGGCGAGTTGGTCAATGTGTCACTGGCGGATAGCAGCAAGCATGTGCCATTGGATGAAGAGGCTATGCGCATGGTGAAAAAAGCGATTGCACAGCTGGGCGTGAAAGATAGCCTGAAAAAAAAGACGTTCAGAATCACCATTCCGGTGGCATTTAAACTGGAGTAATCGTCATTGATTTCTTGTAGTCAGGTGTGATCAGAAAGTAAATCCCTCACTTTCCCAAAATGGTTGCACCTGTTCTCCTAACCCCTGCAGTTTGCCAACTTTCCTCCGGCAAGCGCAGGGGATTTTTTTGTGTATATCAACTGGTTGTTTTCAACCAGGCTGGTGGCTGAAAACTGCCAATTTTTACGGTGAACTGGCTGCAAGACAAGTAAATGCGGGCTCAGTGGTGTGGCATACAATTTGCAAATGACAAGGCATGGATAAAGCGATGGTTTGGTGTGGCATTAATCTGCAGTGGGCGTATACCGACCTGCTCGGCTACATCCGCTTTAAAGTCGCTTGCCCGCACATGGCCAAAGATATCCTGCATGATGCACTGATCCGTTATACCGTCTCTGGTAGCGTCAATAAAGGCACAGAGCCGCATGCCTATATGCGCAGCATCGCCAAAAACCTGATTGTGGATAGTTATCACCACGCGCAGCGTTTCGTCTCCCTTGAGGCTGAAGTTGGGCTTAATCGTGAATGGCTGGATGCGCCAACCTTATCTGTCGAACAGCTCAGTGACATCAAACAGCGGCTGCAAATGATTCAGCAGATATTAGAGCAGTTACCGCCGCGTTGCCGTCAGGTATTCTGGATGTATCGCGTGGAAGGGCATACGCAAACCGAGATTGCTGCCGCGCTCGGCATTAGCAAAAACATGGTCGAGCGCCATGTCATGCGCGCGATTGTGGATTTGAGCAGTGCGCGTGAACTGATGATGCAAGCATGATACATCGCAAGCACGAGGAGATGATCAGGCAAACCGCTGCACGCTGGTATATGCGTATGCGTGAAGCTGCGCCGGATGCGCCTGAGCGCACCATGTTTGAAGTGTGGTTGCTGTCAGATCGCAGGCACAGTGCCGCCTATCAAATGATCGAGTCCACCATGGACGACTTTAGTTCTACCGAGCGATTGCAAGCGCTTTCTAATGCACTCTTGCAGACACAGTATTTCGAACAAAACACCCGCCGTAAAAAAGTTACCAAACTGGGCTCTGGCCTGGCCGTGATGTTGCTTTGCCTGGGGCTGGGCTTTTTAGGACGCAGCCAATACCAGCAATGGCAGGCATCACCTTTATCCAGCGAGGTGCAGACCACGGCTGTGGCGCAAATGGTCAAACGTACATTGGACGATGGCTCGGTGGTGACTGCCAATGCCAACAGTGCGATGGAAATCGTGTTTTACCGTCATCAGCGCCTGGTCAAACTGACGCGTGGCGAAGCGATTTTTGAAGTCACCAAAGATCCGAAACGTCCATTTGTGGTTGAAACGCAGCAAGCCAAAGTCACGGTGCTTGGCACCCGATTTGCCGTTAACCAGCTTAGCAACAAAGTCCGCATCAGTGTCGACCACGGCCGCGTACAAGTCGCGCGCGCGGATGGCCGCGAACCTGCATTGATTCTACACAATGGCGAAGTGGCCGAGATTGAGCAAATGGCCTCGCCGCATAAGGTCAATCGCAATGCTGACGACAGTTTCAGTTTTAGCAGTGGCCGCATCGTGTTTGACCGTGCTGATATGTTCGAAGTCGCCGATACCTTGTCGCGCTACCGTAACCCTACCGTCAAAGCCGTCTTTTTCGGTAACCAAACGCCTAAGGTGAATGCTGTCCTTAAAGTCGCTGAGGTTGAAAGCTTTATCCAAACCCTGCCACAATCGGTGCCGGTAATGCTCAAACGCACAGATGATGCATTAGTGATCGAGCCAAACAGGTAATTCTTTACATTTCTTTTTAGCTGCCGCATATCAGGCATTTCTCCCCTTCGTCGGTTACCCCTTTAACAAGACCTGTAACCGACGGATGCACCATGCACACCATAACGATTAAAACAGCCGCCCTGGCCGCATTGATTGGCCTGAGTACGCCTACCGCACTTTATGCAGAGCTCAACACTGCCCTACCCGGGGAGCAAGAAGAGAGTTTTGCCATCCCCTTGAATATGGATATGCCAGCCCAGCCACTCGCGGCTGCGCTGCGCCAGTTTGCTATCCAAAGCAATCTTTCACTCACAGTCGATAGTGCCCTTATTGTCGATAAGAAATCCCCTGCCGTCAAAGGCCGCATGACACGCAAAGAGGCGATTAAACGATTGCTGGAAGGGTCAGGTTTAGAAGGTAAAATAATTCAGCAACATTTGACGATAGAAAAACGACTTATGCCAGTAAGGTCAGACAGCTTGGAACTGGATGCTGTGCAAGTGAGGGCGCAGCGTATGTATGAGGTCGGCCCCATGCGAGGTTTAGCGCTAACGAAAGAGGAGATCCCTGGCAACGTCCAGTCACTGACAGCAAAAGAGATTAGGGATGCGCATGCCGTAAGTATTGCTGATTTATTGAATACTAAATTGCAGTCGGTCAATGTCAATGATTACCAGGGTAATCCATTCCAGATGGATGTCACTTATCGAGGTTTTACCGCCTCCCCGCAATTAGGTACTGCGCAAGGGCTTTCAGTTTTTCTGGATGGTGTCCGAGTCAATGAGCCTTTTGGCGATGTTGTTAATTGGGACATGCTTCCGCTCAATGCATTAGGTAGTCTGGATATTTTTCCTGGGTCTAATCCACTATTTGGGTTGGGTACTTTAGGTGGTGCGCTCAGTATGAAGACTAAAAGTGGTTTTGACTCGAAAGAAGGGTCACTTGAGTATTTGGGAGGCTCTTTTAAGCGCAATCAATTTCAAGGGTCTGTGGGCGGCAATAATGGCGTAGTCGCAGGATTTGTGGCTGCCAATATCTTTAAAGAGGATGGTTGGCGTGATAACTCTCCAAGTAAAGTAAATCAGGTGTTTAGCAAGTTGGAGTGGCGTGGTGAGTCATTGCAACTGGGGCTGAATATGCTCTATGCCAGTAATAAGCTTACCGGTAACGGTTTATTGCCATCAGAAATGGTTGAGCAAGATCGCTCTAGCATTTTTACTAGTCCTGATGAAACCAGTAACCGGCTCCAGCAGTTTCAATTAAATGCCCTATGGGATGTGTCAGACACTTTTAACATTACCGCTCAGGTCTATCACCGAAAAAGTCGTCGTTTTTCCAGTACTGGTGATGTGAACCAAGACTTCGGCGGCAGTGCGACGCGTAGGCCCGCCGCCGGTGAAAAGCCTGGTTACTTTGCACAGGATTTAAATAATGATGGTCTGGCAGATCTGGATCTGTCTCAAACATATATCAATAACATAGCAACGGTCGATGCCTTCGATGGGTTTGGAAACCTCGTCCAGTTACCAGCCGATGCGGATGGTGATCCACAATACCTTTTTGGGCCTCTCACTCAAATAGGTACTGATCAGGATGGTAATCCTATCTTTGACTCCCCGGTCACTGATAACCCAGCCTATGACGCCAGTCGTCCCGCGATAGGGTCCAATCCAAATACCGCATTTGTATTTACCAATCCTAATGTTTCGCAATCAACCATTGCCGTCACAAACCCGGATGGATCTACGACTACAACGCCAAACTGGGCATTCAATTCTCTACCGTTATCCGCTCAGCCAGACTTTAACAGCGACTATTATCAGGCGGCGTTGGCTATTGCAAATGCTATTCCAGGGTCACTTGCACAACAGGCGTTGGAGTTAAAGTTGCGTAATCAGGGCTTAGCGTTTAGCTACTCTGACTGGAATGCCACATTTAAGGACAGTAATGGTTTTATTGGTACTGGATCATTTATTGTGCTTGATAAAAATCGTGATGCAAAAGGAGACTTTATTTTAGCTGCGTTTTCAGGCGTGAGTCGAGGGCTTGGTTCTCCTATGGGGCTGCTCGTAAGAGACCCCGTGACGGGAATTCCGTACATGCGAGATGGCGCGGATTGTGAAGCGCAAATTATACAAATCTTCCCTGATTGTAAAAAAGGGTATATAGAGGGCACGCCGGTCGCCCTGGTAACGGAGACTGAAATTAATCAACTCACCGATGGTGGGTCACTCCAATTAAACTGGAATACCGAGAAGCACAAATTGATGGTTGGTATGTCTATGGACTCTGCGAATGCTGATTACAGCAGTGGTCAATTACTTGGTGTATTTGGAGACAGGCGTAATGTTATTTTGGACCCGAGCAAAGTGGGCTATGAATTCGCTGCTTCAACACAAAAGCTGGGCCTAAATGATTTTGCAGGTACCAGTACGACGAAAAGTCTCTATTTTAGCGAAACCTGGACGCCGACAAAACAATGGGCTTTTACTGCCTCTGGCCGCTACAATCAAACGAAAGTTAAAAACGAGCTGGCAATTAGTAATATTCTCGGCTTGGCCGGGGCATCACAATTCAAGAACTTTTATGATCCATTAGTGGTATGTAGGGATTTAAATGGTAATGGGGCGATTGAGTATGAAACAGAAGAGTGTGGAACTGGTTATCGCCCATTTTCATTTGAATTAGCCCAGCAGGCAGGTGCCATTGGGCCAGGGGAGACCGAGAAATTTAGCTATTATTCTTTTAATCCCTCGCTCGGGGCGACTTGGCAGGCAGATGAGAATTTGAATATTTATGCCAACTGGAGCAAGGGGGCCAGAACGCCAACTGTTATTGAGTTGGGTTGTGCATATGATGACACTCCTGTGCGAGTTGGCGTCGATTCACAAGGTAATCCGGCTTTTGGCCCACGGTCTTTGGTCGAGAACAGATTCTGCAGTTTGCCGACTACGTTGTCAGGGGATCCTTATTTAAAACAAGTCAGGTCAGAAACCATAGAAGTCGGCGCACGTGGTTTTCTCACGAGTGATATCCAGTGGAATGCGAGTATTTATCAGACTGATTTAACAGACGATATTTATTTTGTGTCATTCAGGCCTGAGCGCAGTTTTTTTCAAAATATTGGAGATACTCGCAGAAGGGGGCTTGAAATGGGCTTGCAAGGAAAATGGGGTAAAACCGGTTTTAAACTAAACTACGCTTTAACCGATGCAACATTTCAGGATCGCTTTCAAATGGCGAGCCCTAATAACAGCAGCGCGGGCAATGTGATTCAAAGTTATAACGGTGCGGGTACCTTCGTCAGCAATGGCTATCAGAATATTGCAGTGACTCCGGGTAATCGTATTCCGGGTATTCCATTGCATAACCTGAATGCAACGGTCACCTATGATCTAACCCCGCAATGGACTGTGGGGTTAACTGCGGTTTTGCACTCAGAAAGCTATGTACGAGGCAATGAGAACAATAAGCATCGTGCTGGTATGCCTAGTGAGGTATATGGGTGTTCAGCTGCCCAAGGCGGAGTGCCTACTGTGATTGATGGGATTTCTTATGGCAACAGTAGTTGTGGAGCGGGTCTGGCGACAAGGCCGAATTATCGTTTCGCGGGGATGGTGCCAGGTTATGCTGTCTTTAATTTCAGTTCGAGTTATAAACTCACAAACCAACTAACCGCTACCTTATTGATTAATAATCTTTTTGACCGTGAATATTACACAGCAGGACGTTTGGGAGTTAATCCATTCTCCCCCAGTATTAATGGTGCCATTGGCCCAGGTGGGTTTAATTACAATAGTAACGATTGGTTGGCGTCTACTTTTCTTGCCCCGGGCGCCCCGCGTGCGGCATGGCTTAATGTGCGCTATGATTTTTAATATCAGATGTAGCAGTGGTTTGCTTATACCTCGTTTTGAATGACGTCACTCAGCCAATCCATGAAAATCCGCACGCGCTTAGACAAATTGCGACGATGCGGGAACAGCATGGAAACGGCCATGCTGGGTGCGGTCCAGGCCGGTAGGATTTCGACTAACAGGCCACTATTAAGCATTTCCATGGCGCCTAACTTAGGCGCTTGCATGATGCCGAGTCCCGCCACGCAGGCGGCGCGGTAGGCGTCGGTATTGTTGACGCAGATACGGCTGGGCATTTTGATACGATGTAATTCGCCCTCTAGCTGATATTCAAACGCATCAAACCGTTTGTTGCTGCTGGTTTGGTAGTGAATCAAATAATACTGCTGTAAATCGTCTATGCTTTTGGGCGTGCCATATTGGGCGAGGTAGCCAGGGCTGACGAAATTGCTTTGCTGCATTTCGCCTATTTTGCGCATCATCATGCCGGACTCTTCGACCTCACCGGTTCTCACCACGCAGTCGTAACCTTCGCTGACTAAATCCACTTTTCGGTCTTCGCTGCTGACTTCTATGTTGAGGTTGGGGTAGCGCCGCAAGAATGCAGGTAGGGCCGGAATAAGCAGGTGCCGCGCCATCGGTTGTGACAGGTTGACCCTGACGACACCTGAGATTTGGCTATCATCGCTGATGAACAAAGTTTCTAATTCTTCGATCTCACTCAAGACATCTTTGCTTTTTTCATAAAACAACTGGCCGTCCGGCGTCAGTTGCACTTTGCGTGTGGTACGGTGGAACAACTGCGTTTGCAGTTTACTTTCCAGTTGCTGCACCGCCAGTGAGATGCTGGCTTTGGGCAGTCCCAGACTATCTGCCGCTTTGGTAAAGCTGCCGAGTTCGGCAACGCGCATAAAACGCTTCAGGCTTTCGGTGCTGTCCAGCATGGCAGTCTGCTTTCAATTGTTCATTAATTATGAACAGTATAATCACTTCATGCTTATTTATCGTATTTATGATTGTCAATAAACTGCGTCTATCTTTCATCAACACAGGAGCACGCATATGACAAACAAGATTGCATTAATTACAGGTGGCAGCCGTGGTTTGGGTAAGAACACTGCGCTGGCGATGGCAAATCAGGGCATAGACGTGGTATTGACTTACCAAAGCAAACAGGCCGCGGCACAAGCAGTGGTGGATGAAATCACAGCGTTAGGACGCAAGGCGGTGGCTTTACAGCTGGATGTGGCGCAGGTGAAAACATTTGCTGTATTTGCTGAGCAATTGAAGCAGGCCCTGCAAACACAGTGGCAAGCTACGCAGTTTGATTACCTGGTGAATAATGCAGGGACGGGCATCCATGCGCCATTTGCTGAAACTACGGAGCAGATGTTTGATGATATGGTGAATATCCATCTGAAATCCACCTTCTTTTTAACGCAAACCTTACTGCCAGTATTGCGTGATGGCGGCCGCATTGTGAATATTTCCAGCGGCCTGGCGCGGTTTAGCTTGCCTGGCTACAGCGCTTATGCGGCGATGAAGGGTGGTATTGAGGTACTGACACGTTATATGGCCAAAGAGCTTGGCGCCCGCCAGATTGCCGTGAATACGGTGGCACCGGGTGCGATTGAAACTGATTTTGGCCAGGGTCTGGTGCGCGACAACAAAGAGGTCAATGCCTATATTGCTTCGCAAACTGCGTTGGGCCGCGTAGGAGTGGCAGATGATATCGGCCCGATGATTGCGAGCCTGTTGTCGGAGAATAATCGCTGGGTGAATGCACAACGTATTGAGGCTTCCGGCGGCATGTTAATTTAATCGGCCAGGGTGATAGCAACAGGCGGCTTTCTACGGCTGCCTGTCGATTTGCCTAGCGAGGGCGGTTTGGCGGCGGAGGCGGTGGATAATAACCGGATGCAGCGGGCGAGGATGCTGTGCTAGCGGCATTTCCACCTTGCGAGTAGGTTCGCGCCATGCTGGCTGGTACCGGAATACGGTGTCCGGCCGCATACATGCATTGGAAGTAAGCGTTGTCGTATTTATCCTGCGCATTCATGCCGCTGACTGCTGCCGTATTAGTGCCGATGGCGCCGCCGGATCAGGCACCCATGCCTGCGCCGATGGCTGCCCCTTCACCACCGCCTGCCGCAGCACCAAGAGCTGCGCCTACGACGGTGCCGACTGCGGTCGTGGTGGCCAGGCTGGCGTTATATTGCTGGTTCACAGTTTTGCCGCCAATTTGCGTTAAGGCAAAGTCACGGCAGGATAGGTCATCTGCCCTGAAAACATTAAAGTCTTTGCCCGTGCCCGGCAAAGCCATATTGCTTGGGCCGGTGGGGTTGGTAGCGCAGGCTGACAAGCTCAGTGCCGAGACCATGATTAGCAGATGTGTTGTTTTCATATGCTTAGGCCTATTTGGTTGGTGGCGAAGGCGTCACTTGTTTCCAGCCTGCCGGACACTCTTTGACGTAAGGATAATAGCTGTCAGATTGCTCGCAGTAATACCAGTAACCCTGACCGTTATTGCCGGCAGTGGCCGCAGGCGGCGCGCTTTGTGCCGGGGCAGGCGCACTGGTGGCACCGCTACCTTGTTCGATATAGACCTGTGGTTGCGGTTGGGTCACAATGACTGGTGGTGGGCTATAAGCATATGGGTAGGGATAGGCGTAAGGCGAATATGCATATGGAAAATAAGGATAGGGGGCACCGAAATAAAAGCCGACGCCACCACCGCCATGCCAACCTCCACCGTGCCAGCCGCCGCGGCCCGGTGGGTGTGCCTGAGCAGCGCTGCTAGCGAGCATTAGTGCTGCCACTAGGCCGGTGAGTGCCATTGTTTTTAAGTGCATAGGTGTTTTTAAGTGCGTCAGTTTTTGTTTGGACATATCGCCTCCTGTGACAGGCATGTTTACTTATATTTCTATGACCAAAGCATACGTAAATGTATCCGCGCAGGGCGTGGCGGTTTTGTATCGGAGTGTATCTTTAACCCCCACATTCACCGTCAGCTGAGGATTGTGTTAGGCAGCAGGTGAGCAACTGCGGTATGCTAGTGATGACCCTTTGCAAAGCTACTAATTTCATGCAACAGCAATCCATCCAACAGATCAATCTTGCTTATGATCAGCAACAAGACCGCTTGCTGATGAAAGCCGCTGTCAGCCAGGCACAGGAAATCCGCGTATGGCTGACTTATCGTATTGCGCGACAAATGTTTACGGTGCTTAACCGTGAAGCGCATTTGCCCGTATCCGCATTGGCGCTGGGAAATGCTTCACCTTTGCCTGCAGCACAATCGCCGACTGAAGCCACGCGACAGTTTGAAGAAGAGGCTGATGCCGTGCATCAGCTGGAAGACCTGGATTTTTCCACGGCTTACCAGCAACGTCCATCGGCCGTGAGTGAGCAGGAGTTATTGGTCGTTGACACACGCTTCGTGTCGATTAACGACCAGTTGAATCATATGCAGTTGGTATGCGCCAACGGTATGAACGTCAATATGAGTTTAAACCACCAACTGGTGCTGGCCATCAGCCGTATGTTGATGGTCGCCAGCCAGGACGCAGGCTGGATATTGCCCGCACACCAGGATAAGGAACCAGAAGCGGTTTCCAGTATCGTAATGCAGGTACCCACAGAAAAACAGGTATTACATTAATGGATCACACAACACTCGGGGACAGCGGTATTCGCGTCTCCAAAATCGCACTGGGCACCATGACCTTTGGCGACCAGAACACCCAGCAAGACGCCGACAACCAGCTGGATTTTGCCCTCTCACAAGGTATTAATTTTATCGACACGGCTGAGATGTATCCGGTGCCGCCACGGGCAGAAACCGTGACGCAGACAGAGACTATCCTCGGCCACTGGATTAAAAAGCAGGCGCGCGATCGCTTTGTGCTGGCCAGCAAAGTGGCGGGCCCCAGACGTGGCATGCAGTGGATACGCGGCGGCCCGAGCGGCATGGATAGGGCGAATATCCGCCAGGCGGTGCATGACAGCCTGACACGTTTGCAAACTGACTACCTCGATGTATTGTATCTGCACTGGCCAGAACGCAATGTGCCCATGTTTGGTCAATACCAGTTTGACCCCCGTGCCGAACGCGATGCCAGTGGCCAACCTCTCAACTGGGTGCCAATTCAAGCCCAGCTCGAAGTGTTGGACGAGTTGATCAGGGAAGGCAAGGTACGCGCGATTGGCTTGAGTAATGAGCAACCGTGGGGTGTGATGGAGTTTTTGCGACTTGCCCGCGAACAAGGCTTGCCGCGCATTGCCGTGTTGCAAAACTGCTATAACCTGATGAACCGTGGCATGGAGTTTGGCATGGCCGAAGTGCTGTACCGCGAACGTATTAGCCTGGCTGCCTATTCTCCGCTGGCATTTGGCCATTTGACCGGAAAATATGTCGACGATCCCGCCACCCCTGGTCGCGTCACCTTGTTTCTGGGTTATGCACAGCGTTATAAAAAACCGGGCGTGCCGGCGGCGTCCAAGGCCTATGCCGAACTGGCGCGTGCACATGGACTCACACCAACGCAATTGGCACTGAGTTTTGTCTATCACCGCTGGTTTGTCGGTAGCACCATCATCGGTGCCACCAGCATGAACCAGTTGCAGGAAAACATCGCGGCTTATCAAGTAAAGCTTAGTGATGAGGTATTAAACGCAATCGAGCAACAGCATCTGATCATGATGAATCCGGCGCCTTAACGCAGGCGCCCGCTGAAGGGAATCCGTATGTTCATGCTTCACACCCTGCGCACTCTTTTTCTGCGCAGCTTCATTCTTTTTGCCGTCATATTGAGTGGTCAGGCACAGGCCGCGGGCATGCAGGAGATGCAAAATGCCTTGCGCACCTGCCAAACCGAGTTTGCCGCGGATGCCAGCCGTCGCCTGATTTGTTTTGATAAAGTCGCCGAGCAATATACGCCGACACGCGTGGTATCCCCAATATTGGCCCCTAGCCAACAGGAGCTAGTGAAAAGTGTGGGGGCCGAGACGGGTTACCTCTCACGCAAGTGGCATTTAAACCGCCAGGATGAATTGCATTTTACCGATCTGGAAACCCATCAGCTCAATTACCTAGTGACCGCGTACTCGAATAATCCCAATGATGTCCCGACCTCGCCATCACGTCCTAATACGCAAGACGGTGGCCTGGGGCACAATGACCTGCATTTCCAGATTAGCCTGAAAACACAGTTGATGAACCTGTCAGACTGGTTGCCTAAAAACCAGTGGGTGCAAAGTGCGCGTTTGTGGGGGGCGTATACCCAGCAGTCATTCTGGCAGGTGTATAACGAAGAGCAGTCGCGCCCCATGCGGGATCACAATTATTCACCAGAGTTGATTTTATCGCTAGGCTTGAACAAACCAGCAGAAGAAAACAGTTGGCTCAATGCCATGCCCAATATGCTCAATGTGGGCCTGATGCATGAGTCCAATGGCCGCTCGCAACCACTATCACGCAGCTGGAACCGCGTCTATTTGCAGGGCGGCTGGCAGCTCAATGAGCGCTATAGTTTGCTGGTTCGCCCGTGGTGGCGTATTCCTGAAAGCAAATCGGATAACGATAACCCGGATATCAGCAAATATATGGGTTATGGCGATGCGATTTTGCGCTGGGATAACGAGGCCAATACCACGGCTGCCAGTGTCACCTTGCGTAACAATATGCGTAGCGATAACAAAGGTTATGTGAAGTTTGATGTGCAGTACAAGCCGCTCAAAAGTGAGAGCGTGCGTTTTTACGCTATGCTGGCCAGTGGTTATGGTGTCTCGCTACTGGATTATAATCAGGCGCAAACCATGTTTGGCATCGGCTTTGCCATTGGTGAATAATTAATTGAGTAATTCATTAGCGCTATCAATATGCGTCCGTTAACTGCCACTTTCCAACGCTTCCTGGCTTCTGAGCAGGCCAGCAGCATCCTGCTATTGCTGGTCACAGTGCTGGCGCTGGTCATTGCCAACAGCGTGTTGGCTGAGCACTATCATCATTTCTGGCATCACCAATGGTTGGGTTTAAGCCTTGAAGAGTGGGTCAATGATGGCCTGATGGCAATCTTCTTTTTGCTGATCGGGCTGGAGCTCAAACGCGAGTTGTATGTAGGGGAGTTATCCAGCGTCAACAATGCCTTGTTGCCAACCATTGCCGCGATGGGTGGCATGATTGTGCCAGCCTTCATTTTCTGGCAATTCAACCACGGCACTGCCTACCAGGCAGGCGTCGGCATTCCAATGGCGACGGATATCGCCTTTGCACTAGGTGTGTTGTCAATATTGGGCAAGCGCGTGCCTGCACCGCTCAAGGTGTTTCTGGTGGCGTTTGCCGTGATTGATGATTTGGGCGCGGCTATCATGATCGCGGTGTTTTACACCGCCTCTATTTCATGGCCGCACCTGCTGGCCGCATTGGCTGTGCTGGCTTTGCTGTTTGCGCTCAACCGCTGGCGGGTGCTCAGCATGATTCCCTACGTGCTGGGCGGGGCATTCATGTGGTGGCTGACACTCAAGTCTGGTGTACATGCGACGCTGGCAGGCATCGCACTGGCGTTTGCCATTCCCTTCCATCGCAATCCGGATGATGACCATTCGCCTTCGCATCAATTAGAGCATGCTTTACACCTGCCGGTGGCTTTCTTGATCCTGCCCGTTTTTGCCTTTGCCAACACCGGTGTGCAGGTGGCGGCAAACAGCATGAGTGCCGTATTTTCACATAGCAACAGTCTGGGGATTATTCTCGGTTTGCTGATTGGTAAACCGGTCGGGATTACGCTGGCCGTGGTAGCCGCTATTGTGACGGGTGTTTGCAAACTACATCCGCCTTTGCGTTTACCGCATGTGATTGGCGCAGGCATGCTGGGTGGTATCGGCTTTACCATGTCGATTTTTATTACCAACCTGGCCTTTAGCGAGATGGCGGATGCGATCAATCTCTCCAAAATGGCGATACTCACAGGCTCGCTGCTTTCCGGGGTGGCAGGCTGGTTATGGCTAAGCGTGGTGTTAAGGCAGGGTGCAGTGAATGAAGCCTCCACTAAGTAAAATCATGAGGTGCTTTTAGGGATGCTGCGCAAGCATTTCGTGGCTGGTCTGCGTATAGTTGTGTCTAACGAGATGTAACAACTTAACCAAGGAGACTATCATGTGGACTAAACCAGCTGCTACTGAAATGCGTTTTGGCTTTGAAGTGACAATGTACGTCATGAACAAGTAATTCAAGCGTTAACTTGCATATCAATAAACCCGACACTAGGTCGGGTTTATTGTTTCTGGCTGTTGCATTCAATGTTATGCATTGAGGTTAAAAGTTTAGACACTTATCGACTTTTCAACGCTGTCACCCGTCGACACACTATGTAATTCTTCAAGCGTGTAACGCTTCAAAATGGTGTAGGCGCCAGCTGAGTTTACTGTCAGATAATCTAGAGCAGTGTTTACTGGCGCAGACCATCTTCTGATTCCTACAGCAAACTCAGTCAGCGTGCGCTAGCCAGTGCCATTGCAATACGGCAGACTGAAGTTTCATTGTTTGCCGCGTGAGCGGGATAGGAAGCGCCATGATTGATGCTAAAGAAATTAAAGCCGATATGCCTGTCACTACCGCACAGGCGGAACACTTTGCCGTAGTCGACCATCTCGAAAGTGACGATGTCATCAAACTCAAAAAGGATGAAGCCGGTGTTCACCACTACATCCCTGTGAGCTGGGTGGTGTCTACTGAAGGCGGTATTGTGAAAATCAACCGTACGCTGGCGCAGATCACCAATGACTGGGAAGCAGATTAATTTTCGGGCATGGTGCGGCTGAGGTTTCAGATAGGGGCATCCCTATTGAGTCGCATCCGTTGTCGTGTAATTTTGCAGCACCACCTGGATAAACTGGTTTGTTCTGTTTCTGGCCTCTACATGCTGACGCCATAGTTCTTCAACGATTTTTAACTCCTCTGCCGTTGGCAGGCAACCATTCCCCCGTAAAAAAGAATGCATCTTGTCGTCAATAATCGCCTGCCGGACTTTTGCTTTTTTAAGGGATTCTGCCCATTCATTGGTTAACTGATCCCATTTGTCAGAACGATGGTTCACTTGGATCTCCTCTGATTATTCAGGCACGTGATATGCGTGATCAAAACGCGTAAACGAAGCCCCGTCAGTCAGACGAGGCTTCGGGGGTGGCTAATAAAGCCGTTGAGTGGTGCCGGTATGACTAATGTGCGGCGGCTTCTGCACGTGCGGCATCGCGCAGTTGTTTCACTTGGTCATGATTACGCTTGGCACCTTCAAGCTGGCGTACCACCACAAAGCGGATATGTGTCGGCAAGTCTTTTTCAGCCGCTTTGCGATAAGCAGCCAAGGCGACATCTTCGCCACGCTCGGTTTCGTTTAAAACGGCCACGGTATCGTTACTGGTCAGCGCCGTTTTAATGGCAATCCAGCGTCTGTGCAAGGCACCACCCAGGCTAGTGGATGATGCAGGCTCGCCACCCAGTGAGCGCACCAGCTCTTGTAACTCCTGTACGCTGGCAGCCACCTCTTGTGACCGGCGCAAAAAGAATGTTTTAAGTTGCGGTTCATCTACATGCTCTGCCGAAGAACGAAAGCCTTCTTCGCCATCTTTCGATACTTCGATCAAATCATTCAAGGTAGAAATCACATCGTCATTGTCTGCCATGGTAAGTCTCCAAATTGTGTATTAAATGTGTGGAAGTAAATGTATTCAGAAACTTTAGTATGCTCGTGGCTGTATGTCGGCAGCATCGGATGAATCCGCAAATATCTGTAGGAATTACTTTATCCATCGTTGGACTCAATGGCATTGCATCTTCCTACAGCCAAATCAGCCTAGGCCTTGTGGCGTAGTGTGATGGCCTGTTTTTTAATAAACAGATATTCACTTTTTTCGTTTCAAGGAGCGCCGCATGAATCCTATCCATTTATTTAATTACGTGTCACCAAAGCGGGGTGAGGCAAAATCTCTGCTGGCCGAAAAGCCCAGCGTATCGCAACTCATGCTGTTCTATGTCTTGCCGTTATCGTTGATTCCCTGCGTGATGATGTATCTGCGGCTATATCACAATTACCCAAAATTGTTTTTTGATAACCTGCCTGGTAACCGTTTGCTGATGGTGAGTGCCGAGTTGCTGTTCTTGCAATTGGGCGTGTTGTTGGTGATGGCCTGGATTACGCAAAACCTGGCCGAGATGGTTAATATCAAGCCTGATTTTCGTGACTCCTTGCTCATTATGACGATAGCCACCACGCCGCTATGGCTGACGTCACTGTTTTATATTGTGCCCAGTTTAAGTTTCAATGTGGTTGTGCATGGAGTAGCCGTATTGGCATCGGTGCTACTGGTGTATCGAGGTGTGCGCTATATTTTTGGTATCCGCGAACGCGGGGCGCTGGTCACACTCAGCATGGCGATTGTGTGTACCGCCGGGCTGGGATTTGCGGTGATTTTGATCGGCTCACTGATTTCATGGGAAGCCATTGAGCAATTGCAGTTTGCCGTTAAGAAATTGTAATCAGGCCACCTCCCTGGCTGATTTGCTGGTAGCCCCCACCACGGGGGCTAGATGGTATTTGAGCGCGTAGTAAATTAGTGCAGCATTATTGAGCACGTGCATTTTTTTGAGGATCTTCGATCGAAACACACTGACAGAGCCTGGCGCAATCTCCAGTTCCATCGCGATTGAATTCACGGCCTGGCCTTTAATCAATTTGAAAAATACCTGCAGCTCACGCAGTGACAAACGTTCATGCAGCATGGGCTCGCTGTTGGCAGCCATTTGCTGATGCTGAGGCGAAACATAGGCTTGTCCGCGGGCGATGGCATTGATAGCCGGAATCACTTGCGCGCTGTCTGTCGTGTAAGACAAATAACCCGCGCAACCCAACCGGATAAAATGGATCATGCGCTCGACCCGTTCACTGCCGTTGATAATGAGGACAGGCAGGTCAGGAAAAGCTTGCTTGAGGTCGCAGAATACTTCCAGGCCATTGGTTTCCGCTGCGGACACATCCAAAATGATGACATCGTAGGTATGCTCGCGGATTTTCAACATGGCGTCATGCACACTGCCAGCCTCATCGGCCAGGTGCACGTTATGGTCGTCATTGACCAGTGCCTTTAATGCGCAATGACTCAGCGCATGGCCGTAGATTAACAATATATTTTTCATGGCTTGTTATCCATTTCAAGCCTAATAAGGCTATTTTTGTGCGATTTTGCGATTGCCTTTCACGTGCCAGATCACATTGCCGACGTCATCTGCCACCAGCAGGTAGCCTCTTTTATCGAGTAGCACATTGGCAGGACGTCCTTGTGCGGCGCCATCCTCCTGCTGGATGTCAGTCAGCACATCCATTGGTGTTTTCGCCAGTTTTTCCTGCGCTGCCGGTCGCATCAATATCGTTTGATCAGCCGTTTCAGGATCGGATGTTTGTGTCATCTGTGTTTGCCCTGCCTGGTAGGGGAACAGGAGCAGGGCCTCGGCATTGGCGACATAAAATGTGTCGCCCACCAGCGCCACGCCCAGCGGGGCAGCGATATCCTTGATAAACACATGGCGTTCGTCAGCGATGCCATCGCCATCATTGTCACGCAGCAGGGTAATCTGGTGTTGGCTACCTGCCAGCTCCTCTGCTTCATGCATCCATTTGCTGGCGATCCAGTTTTTCAGGCTAAACGCTGTATTTTTAGGCTGGGGATAACTCTCTGCCACCAGAATGTCGCCATTGGGCAAAGCATACAGCCAGCGCGGGTGATGCAAGTCATTGGCAAAAGCAACCACATTCGTGCCTGGCGTTGAGATCGACTTTTTGCCTTCTGGCAAGCGCATGGTTTCTGCCGCCTGCGTGGTTGGAAACCAGCCTGACTGGCTGATAGATGCGTTAGAGACGGTGCGCATTCCTGGCGATTGCAGTAGTTTTGATGGTTGCGAATAACTGCTGAATGCCAGCATACAAACCGCGGCAGTGAGTAGGCGTCGCTGAGGGGAGGTTGTGAGTATGTTGGGCATCTGGCTATTTCCTGGTTGGTTAAGATTATCTACGTGTCGCCAGCATCTGGTGCATGCCGGTCACGCCCTGTTCGAACTGGATGGCGCTAGCAGTCATAGCCAGACGCCAAATACGGTAAGTACGCTCCCCCATGCTGGCAGCAATCGACGCATGTTGGGCCTCCAGGTTTGCCAGCCACTGGCGCAAGGTCATCACATAGTGTCGACGCAAGCCCTCTACATTAAATACATCAAACCTGGCGCTATCCATATGTTGTAACAGATGGGCGAAAGAGGTTAACTCGCCTGCCGGGTATAGCTGACGGTTGATAAAGGCGGTGGAGGCGTCTTGCTGGCCAGCCGGATTTTCCGCCGTGATCACATGGCTCAAAAATAACCCGCCGGGTTTGAGTGCTGCGTGTACCTTGGCTAGGAAGTCCGGATAATGCGCTGCGCCTAGATGGTCGGCAATGCTGATGCAAGCTGCTTTGTCGTAACTGCCCAGCGCAGGCAGTGTGCGATAGTCCGCCAGCTCTATCTTGACCAGATGCGTCAGGCCTTGTTGTTGCACTTGTTTGAGTGCATACGCATATTGCGTTGGGTTATGTGTGATGCCGTGTACAAATACCCCGTAATGCTTGGCCGCCCAGCAGGCCAGTGTGCCCCAGCCGCACGCAATATCCAGTAGCGTGTCACCATGTTGCAAATGCAGTTTCTGGCAGATCAGTGTTAACTGTGTTTGCTGCGCTTGCGCCAGGGTGTGTGTTGGGCTTGCGAAATAAGCACACGAGTGCAGCATCTGTTCACCCAGCCAGCGCTGATAAAAGTCCTCAGGCACATCGTAACTGAGTGCAATGCCATGTGAGGAGGGAACGCTTGCGGATTGAGATTGTGTCGGGGAGTGAGGTGTGTGGGCAGTGTGTTCGGGTAGCACCTGTTGGTTATTGGCCAGGGTCAGTGCCCGGAAGACCAGGCCTAGTTTTTCATGCAGCGGCAAAGATAGAGATTCGAAATGTTCACGCAACTGCATGGCGGCATGAAAGTCCCCCTGAATCTGTACTTCACCTGAGCAATAGGCCTCCACCAGGCGTTTAGGGTTGCTAAACCATACCATGTCACGTAATACCGATGCCTGCTCCAGGCAAAAGGTAAACGCTGGTGCGCCGTCGCCGATCGTCAGCATACTGCCGTTCCACAAGCGCACGGCAAAGGCCACTGGGTAGTCCTGAAACAAACGGTTCAGAATATAGTGCGCCTGAGTAGTGTCGCCACTTTCGGCTGCTTGCTCCAGTGACAATGGCATGGCTAAAGCATTAACGGGATAACTACTCATGGCGTACTCCTACTCAAAAAGCTTATTTTTAATATGGGCTGGCATCAGCATGCATATGGTTTGCTGATCCCAATGCGCGGCCCTGGCAGATGAATACCATCTGCCAGCAGTGTAAAAATGAAGCCGATGACCAAGTATCGGGCAGGGGCTGATTGTGTTGTCAGACCAGTCTGACACAGAGGGTTTTCACCCGTGACAACTCCTACAGCCGAATCAGTTGACTGCCGACGGCGACGCGGTATTAGCGGCCATACAATGCATGATGCAGTTGTATCTTTCTTATATTTTAAGGAGAAGACAGTATGCAAAAGACACTTACCTGGATGTTATTGGCTGGCTCATTGTGTTGCAGTGTGTGGTCGGGAAATGCTTGGTCTGCGCCGCCAGTGAACAATGCCGTACCGCCTTGCGAAGATGCCGCCATTTCAAATAAACCGTCCTGCAATATCGATTCTGACAGCGTCAATGTGCCACCGAAAATGCCACATGAGCGTGGTGTCATCGTCCCGCCAGAGGTGCCAGCTGAAGGTTTGCCTAACCAGGATAAACGGCGCCAGAACAGTCAGCCGCGGCCCGATCCGCGCGAGCCTGTCCCACCCGCCACGGACAATCATTTAAAGAATTAATGTTGCTGAGGCCACATTTGGTCACGACCAAGGAGAACGCAATGGAAGTTGTTGAAGACAAAATTAATCCGCCGCAGCATCAATATGTGCAACCAGGCCTGGAAGTGGATATGCATCCGCAGCCCCAATATATTGAAGAGGCGTATGCCGGAAGCGATAAGCTCAAAGGCAAGGTGGCCGTGATTACTGGCGGTGATAGCGGCATAGGCCGTGCCGTGGCTGTGCATTTTGCGGCAGAAGGGGCGGATCTCGTGATTGTGTACCTGGACGAGCACAAGGATGCGGCAAAAACGAAACAACTGGTGGAGGCCTATGGTAGCCAATGCTTGTTGATTCCAGGTGATGTGTCAGACGAGCGGTTCTGTGAGCAAGTTGTGCACGACACGCTGCTGCAGTTTGGTCAATTGGATATTGTCATCAATAATGCCGCCCAGCAGTTTCCGCAGACCAGTATTGTGGAAATCAGCCAACGGCAGTTGGAGCATACCTTCAGGACCAATATTTTCTCCATGTTTTATATGGTGAAGGCAGCCTTGCCGCATCTGCCGAAAAAAAGCCATATTATCAATACCGCGTCGGTGACGGCTTACCGGGGTAGCCCCGAGTTGCTGGATTATTCGGCCACCAAAGGCGCCGTGGTGTCATTTACACGCTCATTATCGCGACAACTGGTGCATAAGGATATTTACGTCAATGCGGTGGCACCGGGGCCAGTGTGGACACCGTTGATTCCCGCCAGTTTTGATGAAAAGAAAGTCAGCGAGTTCGGTAGCCAGGTGCCTTTAAAGCGACCTGCACAACCGAGTGAAATTGCGCCCGCCTATGTGTTCTTGGCCAGCCAGGCATCGTCATATATGACCGGACAGGTGATACACCCGAATGGTGGTGAAATTATTAATGGTTAATTGACCACTTGCCTGGTCGAAATAAGCCTGGTGTATGCCAGGCTTATTTACGCCGACTATTTCCGGGCGCGACGTCCGAATTCTCCTACAGCAAATTCCGCCTTTGTTACATGGGCGCACATTTTCCTTTTATTCATAATGGGTTGCGTCATCAATCGCGTTAATAACACAATCATTAGGAGAACGACATGAATCACAAGCTTGGCTTAGGCCTGTTGGTATTAGTTGCTGGACTCTCCGCCTGTGATAAACAGGCATCGACTACTGGCGCCGCCGGAGAATCTACTGCTGGAGCGTCTGCTAGTGGTGAGGCCATTAAGTTCGTTAAAACACAGGATGGATCTCCGCTGGAAATCAAGGTCGAGTTGTTCGATACCCCTGCCGCCAAAGAGTTTTTAGCCACCGGTAAAAACCCCTATGTGGGCAAGGAAGATGCGATTGCCCAGGGTAAAAAAACCTTCCAGCTTTATTCCTGTACGCAATGCCATGGTCCGGACGCAGGTGGACAGGTCGGGCCAGCGCTGACCGGGCCTAATTACAACTACGCCAAAGATGCCACCAATAAAGGCATGTTTGAGACGGTCTGGAATGGCACCAACGGTGGGATGGGTGCTAAAGGCAAGGGCTTGATGGATCCCTCAGACCCAAACAACGGTATTACGCCCGACGAGTTGCTGAAAGTCATTGCCTGGATACGTAGCCATGGCAGCCTGACTGGCAATGAAGAGGCCGCTTCATAATTTATCCTACAGCTTTTTTGTAAAGACACTGACATACAGCTGTTAACCACATCATTAGCATGAGTCTAAGCCTGCCACATCTGGCAGGTGACTTTAAAACTTGATGAGGATGCGATGATGAAAAAATTACTTTCAATACTATTAGCCAGTACGTTTTTATGTTCAATGACGGTTGTTTTTGCGGCACCAGCAGACAATGCGCCGCCCGCACAGCAGCAAAAAAATCAGGTACCTGATACCCACCAGAACGGCGATTATCTGGAGCCACAACCTGACAATAATAATGCGGCCACCACTGGTAACAGCGATACGCAGGGTCGGCAGGGTAGTGGTAATAAACAGTCCAAGCCGGGCAACGTTGAAAAAAGCAAACGTTTTCATGAAAAGCCCCAAGACGGCGGCACGGGCGTGAAACAGTAATGGCCCACATCAGTCGATTGCCCTGCATGGCTTAAGTTGTGTTTAAGTCTGGCAGGGCAGGGTGACTAAGTGCGGAGTATTCTTAAACGCTACTAAGCTGGAGAAAACCATGACTGAAAAAGACCTGAAGTTATGTATGGAACTGTGCAAGAAATGTGCAGACACCTGCGAAAGCTGTGCGATCGCCTGTGAAACTGAGGCCAATCCCATGTTGCGAACCTGTATTGAACTGGATATGGATTGTGCAGATTTCTGTCGCCTGACGGCTTCATTTATTGCGCGTCGCAGCGACTTTGTTGAACTGGTTTGCCAGGACTGTGCGGAAATTTGTACTGCCTGTGCCGATCAATGCGAGCAACATGCCTCTGACCATTGCCGTGCGTGCGCACAGGCCTGTCGCAGTTGTGCAGAGGCATGCCTGAAAGTGGGCGCTGCTGCATTCGCATAATATGCAAATGATCTCTCTTCGCTTCTATGAGCAGGTGGTGATGCCTGAGTGCAAGCCACCTTGCACGCAGTGTATTTAACCAGCTTGCTTAACCGTAAGTTTCAATATAATAAACTCGGCCGGTCGCACAACTGCCATACCCATTTCAATCCGCATCAGACCTTGCGCAATATCATTTGCCGTCATGGTTTTTCCCAGGCCAATATTCACAAAAAATGCCTGTTCCGGCTTGCTGCCCTGCAATGCACCTTGCCGCCACAACAAGATTAAAAAGTTTTCCACCATGGCTTGCGCACGCACCCAAGTATTGGCATCGTTAGGCTCAAATACCATCTGCTGCAACCCTTGGCTAACGGATGCTTCTACCCAGCTAAACAATCGCCGCACAGGAATATAACGCCATTCATTGTCGTTGCCAGCCAGTGTCCGTGCACCCCATATCTGCGTGCCTTTGCCCGTAAACTTGCGGATGATATTAATTGACTTGCCAGCGTCCACATCCACGTTGTAATCCTGTTGCTGTGTGCTGGTGAGGTTAAGCACTGGCCGTATCATCTCGTTAAGTGACACATTGGCGGGCGCCTTCCAGACGCCACGCTTCTGATCGACCGCGGCATACACGCCCGCGACGGCACCCGTAGACGGTAAGATATTTAAAGCGATATTCGCAGCATCTATCCATTGCTTGGCGAGCATATATTGTGCGTATAGCTTTTGGTTGAGCGACGCTAATTGCGCCTGGGACTCAGGCGTCGCCTTAACTAACCCGGCAGCACGTATTTGCGCCATCAGTGCCTGCATGCCCTGGTCCTGGGTCAGGCTTTCTGCGCTCACCACACTGCCATCGCTTTTACGTTTAAACAACAGTTGGTTAAAGTCGGTTGTTCTTGCCAGGCTGGTCACCAGCCACGGACCATAGGCTGCACCATATTTCAGGTGATCCATGCCCAGGCTTTGCCTGAAACGCGCGGCTTCAATGGCGAAGTCAGCCGGGTTATGTTGCAAACGCAAATCAAACAACGCAAACCGGTGTTGTACCTGAGCACATTGCGCCAGCGCAGTCGCTTCAAGCGCATGTGTCTCGCGACACAGGGTGGCCTCTGGCATGGCGATCAGTGTTGGTAGCGGGTCTGTCTCTATGGCGTTTAAACCAGCTGCCAATGTGGCTGCTGAAATCTGGTCGTTGTAATTGCCGACGGAGACGATCACGCACTGGCCACCGCCATTGGCAAAAAACAGCCGCACGCTGTCATAGAGATAAAAAGGTTGATCGACCGTAGCGTCAATCACTTGGTTTTGCGCATCTAGCCACAGCGTAACCGCCGACCTGGCTGCGCCACCAAACAGGTTTTCATAATCCAATAAGGAGTTGATTTGTGTGGCGACGAGCGATAATGACACACCTTGCCTATCCGCTTTTTCGGTATAGCCTATCAATGCCGGGATTGCCGTTTCCAGGGTTGGAATACTGGGCGGGAGCTTGCTCACTTCTTCAATATAAACGCCGGGCGTTTTATAAACAGCCATGATTGATGTCCCCGAATGTGGCACACGTGATGACAACAGAGTTCAAGCCATTATAGGCTGTTTAGCGTAGCAGGGGAGAGGGAGCTTGCAGAAGGCGAGAGAGGACTAGATCGTAAAACTGCCCATAGGAATCGCGCTGATTCCTATGGGCAAGGTCATGTGCAGAACACTTATTGTGCAACCACAATATCGTCTTTCACGGCAGTCACACCTTTCACATTTTTAGCCAACAGCACTGCTTTGTCTGCTTCGGCTTTCGATTTCACTACACCAGACAATTGCACCAGGCCATTGCTGTCGGTTTCCACTTTAATGTCAGTCGCACTCACCGCTTTGTCTTTGGCAAACGCTGTTTTCACTTTGGCAGTGATCACAGAGTCTTCAACCTTGGTGCCAATTGAGTCACCATCCGCGGCAAAGCCAGCCATAGGCAATGTCAAAGCACTTACTAATAACAGAGATTTGAATGTGTTTTTCATGATGATTCCTTGTTTGATTAATTTGTGGAGGTTTCATTATTCAGGCATCACGAAAAGTTAGGAATACAGCGCATTCTGATCCTGGCGTAGGAGTCCACTGACGATCACTTGGCGTTGAGTGTGTTTATGATTTTGGTTTGGTCAGCGCAATGGGCTCAATATCACGACAAATGTTTTCCAGTTGGTGTGCAATTTGGTGTATGAATTTTTCAGATGTGTTTTCTGGTCGTTGCGCATTAAAGTAGCGCTCGGGGTTCTTGCCATTGATGACGGCAATTTCTGAGCGTTGAGTATGCGTCACGTACCAGCCAGGCAGAGCGATCACGGCCTTTACGGTCACAGCCTCACCAACGGCATGACTCAACCACTGTTGCAAAGATTGCGCTTGGCGTGTTGCCTGTTCAGCAGGCTTATCTTCGCTCCAACCTGGAAAGCGCAGTCGCTTTCCGTCGAAATTAACCCTATGTTGATGGCCGCCATTTTTGAACAGCGGCTTTGATCGCCCTTTAGTTTCAATCGCATATACGCCGGTTTTACCAACCACCACATGATCAATATTAAAGCTGCTGATTGTATTTTTCAGCGTGACATCGTGAAAAACGTGATAACCATGTCGCATGAGCGTATTGAGCTCTTGGCCTACCGCCAGCTCAGCATCGTAGCCCAGTCGCAATTTTTCACGTAGTTTGATCAGCTTGATTAGTTTGAACAGGATATAGCCGAAGAGAATGATGCCACTGATGGCACCTAGTATCAAAGGATGTTTAACCGAAGGGAGGTTTGAATAATACGCGTAAATAAATAATGAAATCATCGGCGGCATCATAAGATACATCGCTAGTTCGCTATCTACATCAGATAATCGCGCCTTCACTGACTCCCCTGCACTTCGTAGCAGGTACTGGGTGATTGGATTTTTTCTTCTGGCCGAGGATCGTTTTTTTGAATAAATCACAATCATTAAAATAACCGAAAAAGGCGCCAGGCAAATCGCCATGGTGATTAAGGCTGTCGACAGGGAGGAAGTGAACATATTAAATATGATTGTTAAAAAAAGTTATCTTATCTGAAGGGCTTGCAAAAGTCGATTGGGCGTTGATCGATATTTATGATGGAGCACTTTGAGATACCATAGCGCTAAATTCAAACTACTTAATCGTTAAGCATGCAATTACATACTCAAACGCTAGGCCAGGGCCAACCACTGGTTTTATTACACGGGCTATTCGGTTCGGCTGATAACTGGGGCAGCATCGCCAAACATTTTTCACAGTATTACCAGGTCATCAGCGTCGATTTACGTAATCACGGCCGTTCGCCGCACAGTGATTCACAAACCTATGCCGAGATGGCCGACGACTTATTAGAAACACTCAATGCGCTGGGGGTAGATCAAGTGCATCTGCTCGGCCACTCACTCGGTGGCAAAGTCGCCATGCAATTTGCCACGCAGTATCCTGAAAAAGTGAGCAAACTCATTGTAGTGGATATGGCCATGCGCGCTTATCCTGACAGATACACGCAGTTGATGGATCACATGCTGGCGGTCAATCTTAGCCAAATGGCATCGCGTAATGAGGTGGATCTGGCCTTAAAGGATGCGATCACTAATGTGAGGGTACGGCAGTTTTTACTCACGAATCTGGTCAAAAACGAAGCACAGTTGCAGTGGCGGATTAACCTGCCAGGGCTCAAAGCGAATTACGCGACATTGATTGCAGCGATTGCAGTACATTTTGATCCACCTGCTTTATTTATTCGTGGTGAGCGCAGTGATTATGTGCAAGAGCGTGACATCACCCAACTTCAACAGCATTTCCCACGCGCTGAATTTGTAACCTTGCCAACCGACCATTGGGTACATGCAGAACAACCGCAATTATTTATACAAGCGGTAGAAGCCTTTCTTGTTTGAGTCGTATCTATCAAGAAACAATCAGGCCACATTTTTGTGGCCTGATCTCACATCATTATAAATTCACTACTGGGAAATCAATCTCCGTCTGCGCAATATGGTTGGTGTAGTTGGTCAATGTGTTTAACGCGACATGAGCGATCACTTCCAGAATCAGGCCATCATCCAGACCTGCTAAATGCGCTTCAATAAAGTCCTGGTCAGAAATTACGCCGCGTTGTTGCACAATTTTGACCGCCAGTGTTAACAAACTCTCTGTCACGGCATCTGTTGCCTCAGCTTTGCGTGCCGCCTGAATCGCTTCAGTATTAAGACCTGCGCCTCTGGCAATCAGGCTATGTGCCGACAAGCAATACTGGCAACTATTGGCCTGACCAATCGCCAGCGCCAGTGATTCTCTTTGTTTGGCGCTTAAGCGGCCTTTGGTCACCCCTTCGCTCAAACCCAGGTAAGCATTTAAAGCCACGGGAGCCTGCGCCAAGGTGGCAATCAAGTTAGGCACTTTGCCCAGTTTTGTTTTCACTGCATCCAGTGTTGCATTGACTTCTGCGCTAGCAGTTTCGCGGTTGATAGTTTGAATACGTGCCATGATGAATCTCCTTGTTTGGTTAATTAAGACGCTTTGTGCGTTGGAGATATCATGCAATACTCATGATTATTAAAGGTCTCGTTATGTTGATCAGGAGTATCGTTTGGATCCATTGTTACCACTATTGAATCAAATCTCGCTCTCAGCCCAGGTGTTTTTTACCGGCGAACTGTGTGAGATTGCCAATTTTGATGGGACGGGTCAGGTGGGCCATATTCATTTGCTACGCGCTGGCCAGCTCGACCTGATGTTCAGGGGCAAGCCGCTCGCCCGCATAGATCAGCCCAGCGTAGTGTTCTTCCCCAAACCAACCATTCATGTGCTCACACCTGTGGCAGGTGAGCCATGTGAACTGGTTTGTGCCATGATTGATCTCGGAGCCAAAGTGCGCAGCCCGCTGGCGACGGCATTGCCTGAATTTGTGATTGTGCCCTTGAGTGATATGCAGCAGATTGCACCCACCTTGCAGCTATTGTTTCATGAAGCATTTGAACAAGACTTAGGCAGGCAAGCTGCATTAGATAGGCTGGCAGAATATTTCCTGATCCAGATTTTGCGGCATGTGATTCAACATGGTCAGCTTCAGCAAAGCATTTTTGCCGCACTGGCAGAGCCGCGCTTGGCACAAGCAGTCAAGGCTATGCATGAAAATCCTTCGCACCCCTGGACACTGGAAACCCTGGCGGATGTCTCTGGCATGTCACGCGCCAGGTTTGCCGCCAACTTTAAAGCCACGGTAGGCACCACGCCATTAGATTACCTCACCGACTGGCGGCTCTCGATTGCGCAAAACCTGATCCGGCAAGGCAAGCCACTCAAAAGCATCGCCACCCAAGTCGGTTACCAAAGTTCCGCCGCATTCAGCCGCGTGTTTGCAAAACGGCTAGGTACTACGCCAACAGAGTGGCAATAACCATGCGGCTCACACTTTATTTAAAAATATTTCAGGGTTCATACAATATTTCCATTTGTGAAACGTCTTCACAGCATGGATATACATTTAGAAAACAATTTACTCACAACGCAGCACTATTTGGCACAGCGTGATATGGCCCAGCAAGATTCTGCGATCACAGAAACATTCAATAAAGAAAAAGCCAGGCTGCGCAATTTCATCCGCAAAAGCGTACCGAATGCCGGTGACGCTGATGATATTTTGCAGGACGTGTTTTATGAGTTTGTATCCGCATACCGCCTGCCTGAGCCGCTGGAGCAAGTCGGCGCGTGGTTATACCGTGTAGCCAGAAACCGCATTATTGATCGCTTCAGAAAGCAAAAGCAGGAGGTCACGCTAGAGCAGGACGAAGATGACGATGCGCTCTGGCTGGAATCTATCCTTTCCATTGAAACCGAAACCCCGGCGTCAATTTACGAAAGAAAAATGCTGGTTGAGCACGTGATTGCAACACTGAATCAATTACCAAGTGAGCAACGGCAAGTGTTTATCGCACATGAGTTAGATGGTAAAAGTTTCAAACAAATTGCCGCAGAAACAGGTGTTGGTATCAACACCTTATTAGCAAGAAAACGGTATGCAGTGACTTTCCTCAGAGAGCAGCTGCATGCCAGTGACTAATCGTATTAATGACTGAATTATTGGAGAGATGAATGAAAAATTGTAAAAGTAAATGCGCTGCATTCGCAGCGTTAGCCGTAGTCTGCATCGCGGCCTTATCTTATGTGGTCATGCTGTTATGGAACCACGTGGTCATTTCATTGGCCGATGGCATTCACGCAATTGATTACTGCCACGCAGTTGGTCTGTTGATTCTAAGCAGAATTCTTTTTGGCGGATTCAGAGGTCGCCATGGGCATCACCATAGGCATTGCGGGAGTGAAGCAATGACAGCAGATGAACAAGAGAAAGTGCGTTGTGGTTTGTTCAGTCGCTTCAGATCTAAGAAAGATGCTGAGTAGGGGCGCAATATATGCTTAATTGGTAAGAGATAAACAATGGCTTCCATGTTTTGGAAGCCATTGTTGTATTCGGCGACAGAAACTACGCGTTGCTAGTGTGCTTAACCTGTGTAGCCAGGTGGTCAATAAATGCACGTACCACTGGCGGCAACCCGCGCCGTGTAGTGAATACAATGTGCAGAATACCCAAGGTCGTTTTCCACTCCGGGAACACTCTGACCAATCTTCCGCTTTTTAACGCTTGGCTGCACGTATGGTCAGGCAATAACGCCACCCCAATCCCTGCAATGGAAGCTTCCCGCACGGTTGAAAAATCCACACAACTCAATATGGGTTCATGCCAGATAGATTTTGTGCCTAATGACGCATGATGAAATTGCCATTCGATGGCATGGTTCTGGTCTGAGGTCGCGATGGTTGGCAAAGCGGATAAATTATCCAGGCTGGATTGATCCATCTTGCTCGCAAACGCAGGTGAAGCAACCAAAATGCGCTCGGAATGCCCAAGTGTTCTCATCACCAATGAGCCATCGGTATCCAATACGGTGCGCACCCTGATGGCGACGTCGATTCTATCCTCGATCAGGTTCACCGGATTGTCCCCGGCGACCAGTTGTAATCTGGCTTGCGGGTAAGCCAAAAGAAATGAAGAGAAAATTGGCGCCAGCGTTTCGTATAAGCCTAGCGGGCAACTGCATCTTACTAAGCCTTTGGGCTCACTGAGCGACTCAGAAACGATGGAGTCCGCCTGTTCCACATCCAGCATAATGACTTTGCAACGCTCATAAAACGATTGCCCGATTTCCGTCACACGGAATCGCCTGGTCGATCTTTCGATCAAGCGAACGCCCAGCCTTTCTTCTAACAGGCCAATTCTTCTGCTGATAGTGGATTTAGGAATGCGCACGCGTCTGCTGGCAGCCGCAAAACTACCGCCACTCACCACCTCCGCAAACAGGATGTAATCATTAATATCACGCATATTGGCTCATTTTTGGAACAATTAAACTCACAAAGGCAGTCTAGTGCATTTATTGGCTCACTGGCAATATTTCATCCATGCAGTAAACGTTATTTAATTACTTAAGGAGAAACATCATGTCAGCAACATTTGAAAACAAAGTCGTCGTGGTTACCGGTGGTACTAGTGGTATTGGTCTTGCCACTGCCAAACACTTTGCAAACCAGGGTGCGAATGTCTATATCACTGGCCGTAGACAAGCCGAGTTAGAGGCCGCCATCAAAACCATAGGCGGTAAGGTGAAAGGCGTTCAGGCTGATATGTCTAAGCTGGCGGATATTGACCGTCTCTATGATGCCGTGCAGCAAGACCACTCCCAGATTGATGTGATCTATGCCAACGCAGGTGGCGGTAATATGTTGCCGTTAGGCGCCATTACCGAAGATCACTATGAAGATATTTTTGGCAGAAATGTCAAAGGCGTGATTTTCACGGTACAAAAAGCATTGCCCTTACTTAAAGATGGCGCGTCCATTGTATTAACTGGCTCAACCACCAGCGTTAAAGGCACCGCCGCGTTTAGTATTTACAGTGCATCCAAAGCAGCCATTCGCAACCTCGCACGCAGCTGGATTTTAGACCTCAAAGATCGCGGCATTCGTGTCAATGTCGTCAGCCCAGGCCCAATCAAAACACCAGGTTTGGTAGAGCTGGCGGGTAACGACCCAGTGCAACAACAAGGCCTGCTGGATTATTTAGGTTCTCAAGTGCCTATGGGCAGAGTGGGTGACCCTGATGAAGTAGCGAAGGCCGTGGCGTTTTTATCATCACCAGATGCCAGCTTTATCAACGGTATTGAATTCTTTGTCGATGGTGGTCAGGCTCAGATTTAGTTTTTAGCCGAAATAAAAGCCCTGCATGCAGGGCTTTTGACGTTTAGAGGCTTGTAGCTTAATTGCCAAAAGGTAACATGAACTTCATACTCTAACCTCCGATTTTATAAAGGCTGAGCGAATGCTTTTACAAGAACTAGTGGTATGGAAGCTAAAGCTACTTACATTCATTAATGGCATCCCTCAGTTTGTTCTCGTCGCCACCTTAATTGTTCTCGTACTACTACTTTTTAAAAAGAAAACTCCCACTCAACCATGGTGGAAAGATGTTGAATGGCCTTTTTATGCAAAGCAATTGTTATCACAACCTGAGCAAGTCCTTTTTCATCGCTTAATTAATGCTTTACCTGATCATATTGTCTTGGCGCAAGTTCAGGTTTCACAAGTACTTGGTGTTAAAAAAGGGGTGAATTTTTATGAGTGGAATAATCGCATTAACCGCCTAAGCTACGACTTTGTAATTTGCAGAAAAGATTGCTCAGTTGTAGCGGTTATTGAATTAGATGATAAATCGCACGAAAGCAAAGACCGCATTGAGGCTGACAAAAGAAAAGATAGGGCAACTGCTTCAGCGGGTATTCGGATGATTCGTTGGCACGTAAAATCTATGCCTGACGAAATTACTATTGTGGATACATTCATCACGCTATTGCCAACTGAAGTTCGTAGTTAAACTAAAATAGTTAGAGTAATACTTTTCAACAATGCTTCATATTGGTATAGAAGATTGATGCAGCTAGATTATGTGCAAAATGGAATTGTTAAGGAATACAAGATGAACAAAATTTACGATGATTGGCATGCCGAAACGCAAAGCCGACTTGAGAAAAGCAACATATTCATCACATTAAAAAATAAATGCGTTGACGATCCAGCCGGAAATCAAGTGTTAACGCTTATTGATGAAGCAACCTACTATGCTTTTCAAAGGACAAAGACAATTGTAAAACACATGGGCGAATTCACCCTTCATGACGGGGACCATTTGTTTCGTGTTTTAACTTTAATGGAAAGGCTTCTTTCACCGGATCAAATTAAAGAGCTATCTGTTCCTGAATTAATGCTTCTAATTTTAAGTGCTTTTTTTCACGATATAGGTATGGCACCGGATGAGGCAGATGTTCAGGCTTGGAAAAAATTTTTTGATAAAGAGCCTAAATTTGCCTCTGATCATGAAAGGAACGAATTCGAACTATTTCTAAGATTTTCTGTTTCAAGGCCTGATCAAATAGACAGAATTAATAGCTACCTGCAGCAAGGAAACACCAGCGCCTCGGACTTAGCCAAAAATTATCTGATAAGCGATTACATTAGAGTCACTCATGCAGACAGGGCGCGAAAAATAATCCAAAAAGATTGGGTTGATAAGATACTGTACAGGGATACAGACCTTACAGTTGAATTCGCAAATGTATGCTTTAGTCACAATGAAGATGCCTTAAAAATCCTTGAGTTGGATAAGAACTACCTTTGTGGGCCTGAAACATACGCATGTTTGCCAGTGGTGGCTGCTATTTTACGGTTGGCTGATTTGTTGGATTTCGATGCGAAACGAACCCCAAGCGTTTTATTTTCTCATCTTTTTGTGCGGCACCCTGTATCTATCCAGGAGTGGAATAAACACAGAGCTGTTGAAGCTTGGACTATAAGTTCAACCCTTATACAGTTTCATGCAAAATGTACACATCCTGCAATCCAATCATCCATAAATGCTTTCTGTGACATTATCGATAACGAGCTTAGCGCTTGTAATAATATTCTCTCGTCATTAAATGAATTTAACAAAAGCTTAGGTCGGAATTTGTCTATTAAAATTCCTTTCAAAGTAGATCGTTCCAAGATCGAAACAAAAAAAATGATCGATGGGAAACCTGAGTTTCTATATAGGGAAACTCAATTTAACCTAAGCAAAAATCAGGTTATTGATTTACTTATGGGTACAAAACTATATGGCGACCCCGAAGTAGCTCTACGCGAATTATTACAAAACTCAATTGATGCATGCTTATTGCGTGAAGCTATGGAACATAGCTGGGGAAATAATTACACTCCAGAAATTCATATCAAATATCACACACTTGATGATGAAGACATCCTTGAAATTATTGATAATGGAATTGGTATGGATCAGCATGTGATTGATAACTACTACTCTAAAGTCGGATCATCCTATTATAAGTCTTCCGATTTCTATGATTTAAAATCCAAATCTAACGCCAAATTTACACCTACCTCTAGATTCGGAATAGGTATTTTGTCGTGTTTTATGGTCGCTGACACTATTGTGGTAGATACAAGAAAGCTATATGGTCCTCACGACTCAAGTGAAGCTTTAAATCTTACAATCGAGGGGCAGGAAAGCATTTTTTGGATCAAACCGGGTGATAGAAAAACGCCAGGAACTACAACGAAGCTTTATTTGAGAAAACAGCAAAATCCCTGGGAAAAAATGGATGAAAACGAATTCATAGAGTCAGTTGAAAATGTTGTCCCGAACCCACCATTTAGGATTTCTATTGAAAGTAAGTCTCATAAGAAATTCCGAGATCAAGATAGCTTCAAAGAATTGAAAGCAACCTCTCTTAAGAATTACTCATGGAATTCACACGAAAATATCCGAGAGTTTGTAATTGAGTTTAATAAACCCGAATTGGGGTTTATTGGTTCTGCCGTAGTAGCGATTCTGGAAAGCCATGGACTGCCCATTGATCAGATTTCTATGACTACAAAGTCTGTGGAGATTGATGGTGAAAATTATAACCTTGAGAAATCAATTGAATTGGAAGGGAAGGAGATTAGTTTAAGTACAACTTCTATTACCATTGATGAAGACGGTAGGATTGAATCATCAAACAGCTCTAGTCGGCTTGCGCACTCCAAATCTCGCATCTCATTTCACGGAATTGAAGTTCCTTCCAGTCTTTTTACTGATTACTGGGCAACACAAAAAAATCAAGCTAATCTAATCTGGCCGGTGCCAATCCTTCTTGTAATTGATATATGTGGAACCAGAGACTTAGAACTTAACTCTTCAAGGACACAAATTCTAAAAGGTGACAAGTGGACTAAATTTGAAGCTGCCTTTGCACATGAGGTTTTTTTTGCAATCATGAAAGCTGTTGAACCGGAGTATTGGGAAAAACTAAAGGGAATACTACTAACCGCATCCGACAACGAAATCATCACTCATGTATTGGATGACCTCGTTTATGAAACATAGTAACCTTTACCTTTTATATTATGTGTAAGTTGGTAAACATTCAAATAACATGCGGCAATACTTGGCGGAAATTTTTTAATAGTTAGCTACTTATTTTGATGTAGGTTTGCCTGAGCCAATTTGAACGAGATCATCCAAATCACTAATCCAATCACTGAAGTAGCGGCGCCAATCGTACCAAATACGTTGTAACCTAATCCATGGTCAATCGCCATTCCGCCCAGCCAAGGGCCTAAAGCATTCGCGGTATTTAAAGCGGCTTGAATGGCGGCGGCAGATAATACCTGTGCATCCCCGGCAATTTCCATCAAATGGGTTTGCAGCGTGACTGGCAATGCCATCATGGTGCCTACTGCGACTGCCGCAATCACAATGCCTGGCAGTGAGCCGGAAATGAATGGAATCATCGCCAACACAAATATCGACCACACAATCAGCAGGCATGCGCCTTTGAATTTCATGGCATCTGCAATTTTTCCACCTGACAACATTCCGATGATGGAGCCTATGCCGAAGGCGACAACTAGCCAAGGCATATAGGACTCAGAAACCTTGGTGACATTGACTAACACCGGTGCCATGTAGCTAAACACGGTAAACATGCCGGTGAAACCAAATACGCCAATCAGGAGCACTAGCCAAATTTGTAATCGATTAAATGCTGCCAGCTCTTCCATCGGGCTGGATTTTTTCTCGTTCTCGTCTAAAGGTAACGACTTGTTTACCATCAATAATGTAATGAATGCGAGTACGCCGACTAAGGCAAAGGCTAATCGCCATGTAAATTGTTGCCCTAGCCAAACCGCAAGCGGGTTGCCCACCAGTATCGCAACGGCCAGGCCAAGCATGACCTTGGTGACGGCCATGCCTTTTTGCGAAGGCGGGCTGATAGACGCTGCCACTAACGAAGCGATGCCGAAATAGGCACCATGCGGCAGGCCTGAAATAAATCTTGCGACTAGCATCGTGCCGTAAGTGGGGGCAAGCGCGCTGGCAATGTTGGCGATGGCATACATAAATGCGAGCGTAAGCAGCAAGTTTTTTCTTTTAAGGCCAGCGCCAAAAATCGCCAGCAAAGGTGCGCCCACCACCACGCCTAAAGCATAAATGCTGATAGAAATGCCAACCTGGGATTCCGACACGCCTAATCCACGGCTGATTTCCAGCAGCAAGCCCATGCTTGAGAATTCACTCACACCAATTGCAAATGCCCCGATGGAGAGCGCAAAAATAATCAGGTTTTGCCTGGCTTTAGAGAGTTGGATCTGTGGAGCTGAGTGATTCGACATGGACTTACTTAAAGAGTGAGTTGAAATGCAATTGCCGACTTTATGACGGAAGTGGGCAGGCGTCAGGCACCACCATTGTGTACTACCTCGTGGAACTCAGGCAAAAAAATAAGCCATTGATCTATTAAATCAATGGCTTATTTAGTATTTTGGTGGTGAAAGAGGGACTTGAACCCTCGACCCCAGGATTATGAATCCTGTGCTCTAACCAGCTGAGCTACATCACCATTAAAACTGAAGGCGCAATTCTATTGATTTTGCGCTTGATTGTCAAAGTAAATCCACGCCAATTTTCTTGTTTAGTGCATGTTGGCGCGGGCTTGCTTTAAACGTTAAAACGGAAATGCATCACATCGCCGTCTTGCACGATGTACTCTTTACCTTCCAGGCGCATTTTACCAGCTTCTTGTGAGCCTTTTTCGCCTTTAAATTGCACGTAGTCGTTGTAAGCAATCACTTCGGCACGGATAAAGCCGCGTTCAAAGTCGGTGTGGATGACACCGGCGGCTTGCGGGGCAGTCGCGCCTTTTTTAACCGTCCAGGCGCGCACTTCTTGTACACCGGCGGTGAAGTAGGTTTGCAGGCCTAGCAAGTCATATGCAGCGCGGATCACGCGGTTAAGGCCTGGTTCTTCCTGGCCTAGTTCTTCCAGGAACAGCAGTTTGTCTTCTTCGTCCAGCTCGGAGATTTCACCTTCGATTTTGGCGCAGATGGTAACCACAGGTGCGTTTTCGGTTTTGGCTAATGCCAGCACTTTGTCCAGGTGCGGGTTGTTCTCAAAACCGCCTTCAATCACGTTGGTGATATACATCACTGGTTTCACGGTGATCAGGCACAATGGTTTGAGCAAGTTGAGTTCATCGGCATCCAGGCCCAGTGTGCGCACGGCTTTGGCGTCGTTGAGGCAAGGCACGACTTTTTCGAGCACTTTGATCAGGGCGATCGCGTCTTTGTCGCCACTTTTGGCTTTTTTGCCTTCGCGCTGCATGGTTTTTTCTACGGTTTCCATGTCGGCCAGTGCCAGCTCGGTGTTAATCACTTCGATGTCGGCCAATGGGTCTACCTTGCCTGATACGTGAATGACGTTGCCGTCTTCAAAACAGCGCACGACGTGGGCAATGGCATCAGTTTCGCGGATATTGGCCAGGAACTTGTTGCCCAGGCCTTCACCTTTGGAGGCACCCGCCACCAGGCCGGCAATGTCGACAAACTCGACAATCGCAGGTTGTACCTTTTGCGGTTTAACGATGTCGATCAGCGGTTGCAGGCGCTGGTCTGGCACCTCGACGATGCCGACGTTAGGCTCGATGGTACAGAAAGGATAGTTTTCTGCCGCGATGCCTGCTTTGGTGATGGCGTTAAACAAGGTGGATTTGCCTACATTAGGCAGGCCGACAATACCGCATTTCATAGTGGATGAACCTTAGCGTGAATATTGCCGCACCATTAATTTGCGGCAAAGATTGAATAAAACCAATATTTTACCGTTAGTATGGAGATAGAGCCAGAATCAATCTTGATTTGACGCAAGTTGCATACAAGATTTAAGTTTTATTATAAATAAACAAATGCATGACTGCGGGGGCATAATCATATGCGTCATGCGCCTTCCTGACAAAGGATGTGAAATGTTTCGTTTCAATATGGCATCATTACAACAAGTTTTATCGTCACGATGGATTGCAGCAGCAGTCCTGTTATGCGCATTGCAGACCACCTTTTTGCTGTGGATGAGTGAGCGCCATCATGCCGAGGCCTTACAGGCGGTCAAGTTCAAGCAGTCTACAGTGTCTGCGTCTGAGGCGATTCAGCAACGGCTCAATGCTTACCGGCAAATCCTCAAGGGTGTGGAGCAGCTGTATATATCTTCGCAATTTGTCTCAGCCGAAGAGTTTAGACTCTATGTCGATGACTATCTCAAAAGTACCGAATACAACAGCCTGAATGCGCTGGGCTTTATCAAATATATCCACCTGCATCATCCGGAAACGTTTAAAGACCTGGATATGCCTTTGCCACAATTACTCAGGCAATTGGATTTCATCAAAGGCGATGACGAGATTGCGCCTGTGTTGTATGTGGAGCCGCGTAACGATGCCAACCGTGACACCCTGCTGAAAAACACTTTTCTGGATGCGCAATTACGCGCGGATTTGCTGGAAGCGGGCGACGGTGACCGTTTGGTGTTGTCTGGGCATTACGCTGCCAATATCAGCGTGCAGCCTTATAAAAACTATATTTTCCATGCGCCGGTGTACCGTCAGCATGAGGGCCTGCAAACAGGCGATCGCCGCCATTGGTTAAATGGCTGGGTGTTTTTACGTTTTGACGTGGCAGCCCTGTTGGCGGAGGCCTTGCACCCGATGGAGCAGCGGCTGGTGCATTTTGATGTGTTTGACCAGGGGCGTGAAGAAGGGCAAGTGCCTTTGTATCACAGTGGCTCTGAGGATGCGCACGTGCATGACAGCGAGGCCGAGTTTACGGTCGCCTATACTTTGAATGTGAGTGGCCAGGTCTGGCGTTTGCAGGCACGTTCTACGCCTGCCTTTGAAGCGGCCACTGATTACCGTGATGCTAACGATATGGGTGTATTAGGCGTGGTGATCAGCCTGTTATTGGCTGGGCTGGTGCAATTCGCCGTGGTGCGTAATCGCACGCGTAACGCCTTGGAAAAATACAGCCTGGCACTCAATAGCAGCGAGCAGCGCTGGAAGTTTGCCATGGAGAGCACCGGGGATGGCGTGTGGGATTGGAATGTGCTCGAATCCAAAGTGGTGTTTTCTGATCATTGGAAGAAAATTCTGGGCTTTGCCGCCAATGAACTGGACCATAAACCGGCCACCTGGAACCAGCGCATACACCCGGATGATGCGCCGGTGGCGATGGATTTGCATCAGCAGGTGCTGGATGGTGAGCGTGAGCAATATGCGATTGAGTATCGCATGTTATGCAAGGATGGCAGCTGGAAGTGGGTGTTTGACCGCGGCATGGTGCTGATGCAGGACGAGCAGGGCAAGCCGACACGCATATTGGGCACGCTGGCGGATATTTCGAAGATCAAGCAGTCAGAAGAAGTGGTCTGGCAATATGCCAACGTCGATACGCTGACCGGCTTGCCTAACCGCCGCCTGTTTTTTGACCGGCTGGATCAGGCGCTGCATGGCATTAAAAATAATAACCAGAAACTGGCGATTATCTTTTTAGACCTGGACCGGTTTAAAGAGGTGAATGATAGCCAGGGCCATGACCAGGGTGACAAGTTACTGTTGCAGGCAGGTAAGCGTCTGACAGGTTGCGTGGGCAATAAAGACCTGGTTGCGCGGCTGGGGGGCGATGAGTTTGTGCTGATGCTGAGTGATGCCCATGCCAGCCATGTGGAAGCATTGGCGCAACGCATACTGGAAGCCTTGTCGCAGCCTTTTCAACTGGATGATACGCATGCGTATGTCTCTGCCAGTCTTGGCATTGCGATCTTTCCTGATGATGCGGGCAATAAAGAAGACCTGATGAAGCGCGTGGACCAGGCGATGTATGCGTCCAAGCAAAAAAGCGGCAACTGCTTTACCTATTTCACGCCACGCATGCAGCAAAGTGCCGAGCACCGTATGCGTTTGTCGCAGGATTTGCGCCAGGCGATCAGCAATGACGAGTTTTTCCTCGAATATCAGCCGGTAGTGGATTTGCAAACCAATATGGTGGTGAAAGCCGAAGCCTTATTGCGCTGGCAGCACCCGGTCAAAGGCCTGATTCCGCCGATGGAGTTTGTCTGCATTGCCGAGGACAATTTGCTGATTGTGCCCATTGGTGAGTGGGTGTTTAAAACAGCGATTGCGCAGTGCCGCCAATGGCGCCAGTCGCTGCATCCTATGTTCCAGGTGGCGGTGAATAAATCGCCGGTGCAGTTTGCCACCGAGCATAGAAAAAATGAAGACTGGCTATTTGAAATGGCGAAAAACCATCATGAAGGCAATATGGTGGTGGTTGAAATCACCGAGCGCTTGTTGCTGGATGCCAGTTCGCATGTCAGTGAGCGCTTAGCGCAATATCAGCGGGCGGGCGTGCAAGTGGCGCTGGACGATTTTGGTACCGGTTATTCAGCCTTGTCTTACCTGAAAAAATTCCCGATCGATTACGTAAAGATTGACCGTTCATTTGTGCGCGAACTGGGCACCTCAGGCGAAGACGAAGCGCTGTGCCGCGCGATTATTGTGATGGCGCATAGCCTGGGCATGCAGGTGATTGCAGAAGGCATTGAGAACCAGCGCCAATTACGCATCTTGCAGGAGATGGGCTGCGATTTCGGCCAGGGCTATTACTTCTCGCCACCGCTACGCCCCGAGGCTTTTGTGAGCTGGCACCATGAGTGGCACCAGCATCCGGCGATTATTTCACGTTAATGGTTATTTGCTGTGCAGTTGCAGCATGGCTTTTTCAAATTGGCCTTGTGCCAGCAGGTCACTGACGGTGGTGGCTTTGATGATGCTGTCATCAATGGCTTGCTGTTCGTCTTTGCCCGCCGCTTTCAAGACAAAATTCACCACTTCAGCCTTATTGCCAGGATGGCCGATGCCGATGCGCAAACGCCAGTAATCCGGTGTGGCCAGCGCCGCGTGAATGTCGCGCAGGCCGTTATGGCCGCCGTGGCCACCGCCAAATTTCAGTTTGGCTTGTCCTGGCGGCAGGTCCAGTTCGTCATGCACCACCAGTACTTCTGCGGGCTGGATTTTGTAGTAATTGGCAATGGCGGCTACCGACTTGCCGCTGGCATTCATAAAGGTGCTGGGTTTGAGTAGCCATTTATCGCTGTGAGGTTGCCATTTGCCAGCGATGCCAAACAGTTTGGCCTCAGCCGCCAGGCGGCTACCGGATTGTTCTGCCAGTAAATCCACCAGCCAGAACCCGGCATTGTGACGGGTCATGGTGTATTTTTCACCCGGATTGCCCAGGCCAACGATTAGTTTTATTCCACTCATATTTGTGTATTTACGATCTAGCTTAGATTGGTGCACAAAAACGCACACCAAAAAAAACGCGCACAGGATTGTGCGCGTTTATTGTAGCGGATAACCGCCGGGCCTGCTTAGGCTGCTGGTGTTTCTTCAGCAGCTTCTTCGCTACCACCACGTGGTTTAGCAATTGAAACCACTGCAGCGTCATCACCGTGTGCCAGTTGAACGAACTCAATGCCTTTTGGCAGTTTGATTTCGGACAAGTGGATAGAGTGACCAGCTTCCAGTTTGGCCAGATCTACTTCGATAAACTCTGGCAAATCTTTCGCCAGGCAGCTTACGTCAGCTTCAGTCTGGATGTGGGAGATGTTGCCACCACCGGTTTTCACGCCAGGTGCCACATCTTCATTGATGAAGTGGAAAGGCACTTTCACGTGGATTTTCTCAGTCGCGGATACGCGCTGGAAATCGATGTGCTGAATCGTGTTGCGTACTGGGTGCAGTTGGTAGTCACGCAGTAAAACGCTTTCAGCTTTGCCATCCAGCACCAGGCTCAGGATAGACGCGTGAAAAGCTTCATGGCGGAATTCCATGAACAGTTCTTTGTGGTTCAACTCAATAGATACAGCGGCTTGATCGCCACCGTAAACAACACCAGGCACGCTGCCAGCGCGACGCAGGCGGCGGCTCGCACCCGTACCTTGAACGTCACGTTTGACTGCTTTAATTTCGATACTCATTTTGAGGCTCCTAAAAACGCCACGAATGGCGGTACTGCACTAAAATCCACCTGCCGCGACCAGCAGGTGGTGTAAAACTTAATCCATACCTTCTATTTGATTTATGGATGGTTAATCCATAAATAAAGAGGACACTGACTCTTCCTGGCTGATGCGCTTGATGGTTTCTGCCAGCAAAGTGGCCGCGCTCAGCTGGCGGATTTTGCTGCAAGCCTGTGCGCCAGCATTTAATGCAATGGTGTTGGTGACCACTAACTCATCCAGTGCGGAAGCCGTAATGCGCTCACCGGCACCACCGGACAATACCGGGTGGGTGGCATAAGCAACCACTTTGGTAGCGCCACGGTCTTTCAAGGCGGCAGCGGCTTCACACAAAGTGTTGGCGGTATCCACCATGTCATCCATGATGACACAGGTACGGCCTTCAACTTCACCGATAATATTCATGACCTTGGCAACATTCGCTTTCGGGCGGCGTTTGTCGATAATCGCCAGGTCGGCATTCAATTGTTTGGCAGCTGCACGCGCACGCACCACGCCACCAACGTCTGGTGAAACGACTACCAGGTTTTCGTGACCTTGTTTGGCCAGGTCTTCCAGCAAAATCGGGGTCGCATAAATATTGTCGACCGGGATATCAAAGAAGCCCTGGATCTGATCTGAGTGCAAGTCCATGGTCAACAAGCGGTTCACACCGACGCTGGTCAGCATATTGGCGACCACTTTCGCTGTGATCGCTACACGGGCTGAGCGCGGACGTCTGTCCTGGCGTGAATAACCCAGGTAAGGGATGGCTGCGGTAATGCGGCCAGCAGAAGAGCGGCGCAGCGCATCGACCATGACCATGACTTCCATCAGGCTGTCATTGGTCGGGTAGCTGGTAGACTGCAATACAAACACGTCACGGCCGCGGACATTCTCCAGCAGCTCCAACATGATTTCACCGTCTGAAAATCGGCCAACATCGGCACGCCCTAATTCAATACCCAAATGCGTGGCAACTTCTTGTGCCAGTACCGGATTGGCATTGCCGGTAAATACCATCATGTTGGCGTTACTCAACGTTGTACCCTTTTTTAAGCGATGACGATGTCTTGAAACCTGATTCCAGCCATAGGTCCGGAATCTACAAAAAATTTAAGCGTGTAAATCGTTAAATCTACACGCTTATGTTTGGCTGAGGAGGAAGGATTCGAACCTTCGCATGCCGGAATCAAAATCCGGTGCCTTAACCAGCTTGGCGACTCCCCAATAACTTGTCTTAATCACACGCTTTTTGTTACCTGGTCATCATCGGCGACCGAGGCAAAAAGCGGATGGTATTTTAACCCTTTTGACCAAAAACCGGAAGTGTTTTTTGGTCTATTTTCAATCAATTCATGCGCTTTTTTTTCACTATCCACCGCGACGAATATCGAAGCGCCTGAGCCACTCATACGGGCATCGCCGTATTGTTTTAACCAGAGCAACGTATTTGCAACGTCGGGATATAACGCACAAACAACCGCTTCCATATCGTTTTTGGCTTGCTGCCAGAACGCGCTGGAATTAGCGCCGTTTGAAAAGTCCGCCATTCTCAATGGTTTCGAGTCTCTTGTCAATGCTTGATGCGCAAATATTTTTGCGGTTGGCACCTCTACCTGTGGTGTGATCACCACGTAGTATTTTTCCAGCATGCCAGCTGGCAGGGCAACGGCTGACAATTGTTCCCCCACGCCTTCTGCCCAGGCCGTTTGGCCAAAGATAAATACGGGCACATCGGCCCCTAATGTGAGCCCAATCGCCATCAGCTGTTGCCTTGAATAGCCGAGTTGCCATTGCTGATTCAGTGCCATGAGTACCGTGGCAGCATCCGAACTGCCGCCGCCGAGGCCGCCGCCCATGGGCGTGCGCTTGATACATTCAATGTCTGCGCCCAGTGTGCATTGGCTGGCTTGCTGCAAGGCACGCGCGGCGCGTATGGTTAAATCTTTTTCTGGCGGCACGCCGGGTAGCGGGTTCATGTGCACAATTTGCCCATCCTGGCGTACGCGTATGCGCAGCTCATCACCGTGATCCAGCAGCAAAAAGACGCTTTGCAGCGCATGGTAGCCGTCAGCACGGCGGCCGGTAATATGCAGAAACAGATTGATTTTACAGGGAGCGGGGTAGGTCAGCAGTTCCATACCCGTTATTGTAAAGCATGCCTGCAGCGTTCTGGCGTGCTTATTCCAGGATCATACGGCCTTGACCATCCTGCACCGGGCGCTGGTTGGGCTCGCCGATGGCTTGCTGCAAGCTGCCTAGCTGGAATTTGGACACTTTGATGGCTTCTTTCATGATCACCCACTGCACGCCTTCGGTACATGGTGGCGCTGTCAGCGAGCCACTGTAGCGATAATACGCAGGCTTGGTCGGCATCAGGTCGGCAGGTGTGACGCGTATTGCCAACGGTTTGCTTTGTTCTTTTTCTTTAGGCAAGCTGCCTAACAATTTTTCCAGCCCGGTGTGTGTACTGCCTTCTTCCAGCATGACCGCGATAATCACGCGGTGTCCGGCTTTATCTTCATGCACCATCTGCAGTTCTGCGGCATATGATTTCTGTTTGATCTGGTGTTCGCTCGGCACATGCACACTGATATATTTCAGCTGGTATGGCTTTTGGTCCAGCACCATCATATTGCCGGTGCCCGCATCCAGGATTAGGCTGTGGTCCTTGAGAACAATATTTTTGAGTGGAAACTTCTGCAAGCGCTTAATCGGCTTAAGGGCGGCTGTGATCGTATTATCGACGTTAATCGGCGATTGCTGGCTACCGGCATTGCACACCGCATAGTCCGGGTTTAGGCTGCCCCATTTGTCAGGCCCGCGTGGACCGCTATAGGCCCAGGACTTATCATTGGCCTTGTCGGCTTTAGCGGTTTTTTCCTTGTCTTTATTACTATCAGCGCCTTTGTCTGTTTTGCCGGCGGCTGCTTGTTTGGTGGCTGCCGTTTTGTCTTCGGCAGGTTTGGCCGCAGGCTTGGCATCTGCCGGTTTTGCTTCAGCGGCTTTTTCTTCCGGTTTGGCGGCTGGTGGCGCAGCGGCAGGCTCGGCAACACTATCAGGCGCGACAGGTTTGTCTTTGCTATTGGCAACGGCAGGCACCACCGGGTTGGCGGCACGTCTGGCGGCGGCTTCTATACGCTGTTTTTCCTTAGCTTGCCATTTGCATACATATTGCTGTGCGACTTCTACTTCAGACTCCGGCAGCGGCTCAATAAAATCTGCCTGTTTTGAGGTGGTGCCTGCTGAATAGACCAGCTCTTCGTCATCGTATTGAAACACCTGAATGGTCGCGGCTTTGCGTTTGTCGCAATCAAAATACCATAAGGCCTTGGCATGGTTGTAGACACGGTCTACCGACTCCACATTTTTCTGCGGATTGCGGTAATCGACCTTCACCCAGGCTTTGATATAAGGTTTTTCTTCCAGCAGAGATTGCTTGTCTATCATGAGCTGGTTGTCATCGGTTTTCTTGATCGATAACCACTGTGATGCATGGCCGTGGCCAGGCATCAGGCCCAGCACTAGCCATAAGCTAAATGCCAGCCAAAGTCGGTAATAAGTGGGGGTGAGAAGATAACAGCTCATAGTGCCATTATCGACGCCTTGCGCTGAATCTTTAATCAGCGCAAGGTCGGGTGATGCGTGTGTGAGTGACTGCTTACCAGTGCTGAATCACCAGTTTCAGGCGTACATCCTGCTGTTGCAGGCGCGTGGTGTAAGGGAGTTGTTCCAGTGCGCCATTGAGGGCTGTTTGCTGGTAATCATCATAGGTGATTTGCCATTGATCTTGCGTCAGGCTGGCCGGGGCGCCATTTTCAAGATAATTGGCCTGGAACGGGCTGTCGCGGTGAGGCGCACCTAAAATCCATTGGCTTAAACCGGAGAGTGGCAGTCGCCAGCCGAGCAGTCGCTCGGTCAGGCTGGCGACATCGGCCGCGGTGTGTTGTTTGCCACTTTGGTCGGTCAGGGTAACCGTTTGCGGTGTGCGGTGAATCAGCGCGACTTGCTGGCCCAAGGGGCTGAAAATGCGCATGGTATCTTCTTGCGCATCATGCTGCCATTCCAGGCGGGCGGTATAGCCTTTGCCTGCATATTGCACCGCCAACTTGGCCTCTAGCGCAAACGGCTGCCTTGCTTGCAATCGCTGTATGCGTTGCTGGGTAGCGGTGCTTGCCGTGGTCTGGGTCGGCGGCGCAGGCAAGGTGGAGCAACCGGCCAGCGCCACGCCCAGCAGGCCAGCCATGACTCGGTGGCCTGTGTGCGACTTCCAGCGCGCCAGCGTGGGCAGTGTGACCAGCATTACAGGGCGGATTTCAGTTTTTGCGCAGTGGCGACCAGCACTTCGTTGTCAGGATTGGCAGAGAGTGCCTGATCCAGGATTTTCTGCGCTTCGTCGCGTTGGCCTTGCTTCCATAATACTTCAGCCAGGTGGGCAGCAATTTCAGGGTCTTGCTGAATGGTGTATGCGCGACGTAACTCCTCAGTGGCATGGCCCAGGTCGCCGAGGCGGTAATACACCCAGCCCAGGCTGTCCATAATGTAGTGGTCTTCTGGAGACAGCTTGGTGGCAGTTTCAATCAGGCTCTTGGCTTCCATCAGCTTGATATTGCGATCCGCATAAGAATAGCCCAGCGCATTGTAGGCGGCAGCCATGTCTGGCTTCATTTTAATGACCTTGGATAAAGTCTCTTCCATGATGTCAAATTTGCCTTTGCGTTCCGCATTTAAGGCGTAGTCGTACAGTAGTTCCGGGCTCTCGGGGAAGCTTTGCACCGCCTTTTCCAGCAGGGTGTAGGCTTCGTCGGTGCGTTTGGCCTGGTTAAGCATCAAAGCTTCATTTTGTACCACTAATGCTTGCTGTTCCGGTGTTAAACCATCGACATTGTCCAGCATGGTAATTGCTGCATCAATGCCGTCCCGGCGCGCGATAATGCCGGCTGATGCCAGGCGACCTGCCAGAAACTGCTCGCCTTCGCCGATTTTGTCAAACCACTGCAGTGCGCGTGCATCATCTTTTTGCTCGGCAGCCGAGCGGCCCAGGTTGAAATACACTTTGTTGGGCTCTTTAAAACCAACCTCAAGGCCGTGCTCCAGGTAACGGTCAGCAAAACTGTACTCTTTGGCATCCAGCGCCAGCAGGCCAACGATGACATTCATTTCCGGGTTGTTTTTATGACGTTCCAGCAATTTGGTGAACTCGACCTTGGCATCCGTGGCGTTTTTCTGTACCAGTAAGGCACGCGCCAGCGCCAGGCGGATCTGGTCAGCTTCCGGGAAGGTGCTTAAAAAATCACGATAAAACGCAATACCTTTTTGCGGGTCTTGCTCACTCAGCATCTGGCCGCGGATTTGTGCTGGTGGCTCCCAGCCCGGGCGCAGTTTGGACGCTTCTTTGAGTTCGGCCACCATCAGGCTTTCGTTATGGGCAAAATAAGCGGCTTGTGAAACCGCAAAATGGGCTTCAGGCAGTTTTGGGTAAGGCTTGGCCAGCTGCTGAATCGCTTCCAGCACACTGGTTTTGTCCGTGACGCGCATCATCAGGCTGTTCAATTCCATGAAGGCATTCGGGCGGATATTGTCGTTGGCGAGTACTTTCTGGATTTGCGGAATGGCTTTTTTCAGGTTGCCGTTGGCAATGAATAACTGGCTCGCCGTTTGTGCGGCAGGAATCGAGTCTGGGGCCAGCTCTGACCATAGTTCGGCCGAAGGCAAGGCCAGTTGCGGCGTGCGCGCAATCGTGGCGGCCTGGGTCGCACGTTCAGCCAGCAATGGGTCGCGTGTCTGTTTGGCTAAGTCGAGGAACAGCTGGCCTGCCAACACAAATTCGCCACGCTGGGCAGCGACTTCGCCCAGCAGGTATTTGTAGACAAATTCTGCTGTGGGTGTGGTGATCGTAGGGGAACTGCTGGCTGACCAGGCCGGGGTTGTCAGCAATGCCAGGCAAAGCGCCAGGGCTGTGCGGCGCTTTGCAGTGGGTTTAAGCGTGAAACGGCTGGTTTGAGGCATACTGAATTCCTGTTTGGTTGGTCTGTTGATGAACAGTGTCATGGCGGCGATTTAAGCGGTCGTTGTGTGATGCTGAATTGTTGTTTAGTCCGTGACAGTTGCTGCAAGTTCATCCATAATGTGCGATTTGTAACTGAATTGTAATTGACGGTTTGGCTCGGGCTAAAACCGCATGCTACAACAGTAGTATTGGCACTATAACTTTTTGATGAAATCTTTGTCTAGGGATTTGCTGGTCAGCAGTGGTACTGTGGGCGCAATGCAGTTGTCTTTAGTCGGTAGGTGTGTGAAAGAATCATGGCAAATTTGACAGTTGAAGCAATCGAATTGACCCGTTTGTATGGTGGCCGCGCAGCGGTCAGTGACGTAACGTTTAGTCTGCAACAGGGGCAGGTATTAGGCTTTTTGGGGCCTAACGGTGCTGGTAAGTCGACCACCATGAAAATGTTGACCGGTAATCTGGCGCCCAGTGCCGGTAGCGTCAAAATCTGTGGCATCGATATGATGGAGCATCCGAAAGAAGCCAAAGCCCTGATTGGTTACTTGCCGGAAATGCGTCCTTTATATAAAGAATTTACGGTAGATGAGTATCTGACGATTGCTGCACGTTTGCATAATGTGGCGGGCAAGCATATTAAAAAAGCGGTTGAGCATGCCAAAGAGCGCTGTGGCCTCACCCATATGAGCAAACGCCTGATTGAAAACCTGTCTAACGGTTACCAGCAGCGTGTGGGGATTGCCCAGGCGATTATTCATAGCCCGATGGTGGTGATTCTGGATGAACCGACGGTCGGCCTGGATCCGATCCAGATCCGTGATATCCGTGCCTTGATCAAAGAAATCGGCCAGGCGCACAGCGTGATTGTCTCTACCCATATTCTGCCGGAAGTCGAGATGGTGTGCGACCATGTGCAAATTATCGATAAAGGCCAACTGGTGTTTAACGGCGGCATTGAGGTGCTTAAACAGCAGCGCATTGGTAATAAATTGCTGGTCGGTTTACGGAATGCCCCAGAAGCGGTGCAACTGGCCGCGATTGCCGGTGTGGCTGAAGTGGAGCCGGCGGATGGGCTGTGGCGTATTCGTTTTCATGAAGGCACACAACCGCATGAAGCCATTGTGCAGGCCGCCGTGCAAAACGGCTGGGGCTTGTATCATATCGCCCCTGACCAGACCAGCCTGGAAGACGTGTTTGTACAGCTGACTTACCACGAGGCAGCAGGTACGGATGAGGCCAAAGCGGCTTAAGCCAGCAGATTGAGTGTAGACGGAAAGATTTAAGTATGTTGAATATTGCAAGAAAAGAACTCAAGAGTATGTTCGCCTCACCAATGGGGTGGATTATTCTGGCACTGCTGACCTTCTCCTTCGGCACCTATTATCTCAATGGAGTGAATAATTACTTTGAAGTCATGTCCGGCTCCATCCGCCCGGCCGAGCGTATTGGCGTGACGCAGTTTGTCGGCCAAACCGTGTATGGCCTGGCATCTTTTATCATGCTGTTTGCTGTGCCCTTGCTCTCGATGCGCTTGATTTCAGAAGAGCGTCGCAGTCAGACCATGCCGTTTTTGTTCAGCGCACCGTTGTCTATCAGCGAGATCGTGGTTGGCAAGTTTCTGGGCCTGGTGGTGTTTTTGAGCATATTGGTGGTCTATATTGCCGCCATGCTGTTTACGCTGAACATTTGGGCAGACATTGATTTCGGCTATATTTTTGCCAACTCGCTGGGTTTGCTGCTGCTGGTTTCCAGTTTTGCCGCGCTGGGCCTGTATTTCTCCAGCCTGACCGCGCAGCCGATTATTGCCGGTATCCTCAGTTTTATTGCCTTGTTTGTGCTGATGATCCTGGATCGTTTTTTTGCTGGTGACCCGACCAGTACCATGCTCAAGTTTTCGCTCATGCGCCATTTTCAGTCGTTTGCCGGTGGCTTGATGGATACGGCGGATCTGGCCTACTTCGGCCTGTTTATCCTCACTTTTATTACTCTGACGATTCGTCGTCTGGATGCGGATCGTTTACGCGGTTAGTCGCGACATTGTTTTTAAGCTGAATGCATTATGAAAATTAACCGTAAATTTAGATGGCAGTTATTGGCGCAAAACTGGATGTTTGTGCTGGTGTTTTTGGCCTTGGTGGTCATGCTGGGGTATTTGTCCAGCCAATACCGCTGGGCCAAGGATATTACCCAGGCCAACCGCAATATTCTGACCCAGGGCAGTGTCAATGTGCTCAAGCAAATGGATGGTGACGTCAATATCACGGTATTTGCCACCAACGATGACGCCAATAATGGCGATACTTTCCGTAAAGGCATGCTGGATTTTGTCGCCCGCTACCAGCGCGAAAAGAAAAACGTTTTTATCAAGTTCATCAATCCGTCCGAAGAGCCAAAACTGGCACAAGAAGCCGGTGTGAAGGTCGATGGCGAGACGATTGTGGAGTACAACAAGCGTTCCGAGCACATCACGCCACCGTTTGCTGAACAGGAAATGACCAACTTGCTGGTGCGTTTGTCTCGTACCAATAACCAGCCAGTCATGTACCTGGATGGCCATGGCGAGCGTTTGCTGCAAGGCCTGAAAAACCATGACCTGGGTGAGTTCGGCAAACAGCTGGAAAGCAAAGGCTTTAAATTTGCCAACCCTGACCTGACCATTGCCCAGGCCGTGCCTGCCAATGGTGCCATGCTGGTGATTGCAGCACCGCAAGTCGATATCAGCGCCGTCGAAGCGAAGAAAATCAAGGCCTATATTGAAGCAGGTGGCAATGTGTTGTGGCTGCTGGATGACGATAACCTGCATGGGTTGCAAGAAGTGGCCGAGTACCTGGGCATTAAAGTGTCTGCCGGTATCGTGGTTGACCGTGCGGCTGAACAATACGGCGCCGATCCGAAAATGGCGTTTGCCAGCCTGTATGGCGACCATGCCATTACACGTAACTTTATGCTGCGTACCGTGTTCCCTGAGGCACATCAGATCGATGGCCAGGCGTCAGATGACCTGGGTTGGAAAGTGGGCCGCCTGATCGACGTGGCGCCGAATGGCTGGCTGGAATCTGACAAGATTCCGGCGGGTGCGCAAAACCTTAAGGTCAGTTTTGACCAGGGTAAAGACAAAGCAGGCCCGATTAACGTCGGCGTGGCTTTGGAGCGCGAATACGGTAAAAAAGGCCAACGCGTGGTGGTGATCGGTAATGCCAACTTCCTGGCCAATACCTTTATTACTAACGGCGGTAACCTGGATTTGGGCATTAATATCATCAACTGGCTGGCGGGTGATGATCGCCTGATTACGATACAGCCGATGCCACTGAAAGATATTAACGTCACGATTCCAGCCACCGATCAAGGCCGCCTGGTGGCCTGGATCGTATTCCATGCTTTCCAATACCTGATTCCAGTCGGTTTGTTTGTTGCAGGCCTGTTCCTGTGGTGGAAACGCCGCAAGGCTTAATGTCTAACGGTCTGGTTGTCGGAGTGGTGTCATGAAAAAAAGATGGATATTGAATCTGTTGTTATTGGCTGTGGTGGTCGGCATAGCCGTGTTCCTGCATTTGAAACCGCAGGAACAGGCAACATCAGCCAGGTTTGAAGTTTCCAGCCTTAAAATGGCTGATTTCGACACCGTGAAAGCGGAGTTTCCGGCCAAGGCTCCGACCATTTTTGAAAAGCAGGATGGTTACTGGATGATGCGCAAGCCGTATGCGGCACGTGCAGACCAATCCTCTGTGCAGCGCGTGATGTCTATTATTGCTGCAACCACGGCGACCAGGCTGCCATTGCAAGAGGCAGCTAAATACGGGCTGGATCAGCCGGTATTGAAGTTAACGCTATCTGGCGCCAAGGGTGAGCAAGTGTTCACGTTTGGCACTTACAATCCTGTTTCAGAAGAACAGTACGTAGGGTATGCGGGACAAGTGTATTTGTTGCCCGGGCAGTATAGCGAAGCAGCGTCTACGCAGCCGATCGAAATGGTGGATAAAACACCATTGTCCCCGGTCGAGCGCAAACAGCTGGCTGGTTTCGACCTCGCGCATCTGGAGCAGTGGGAAGAGAATGCGCTTAAAGTGCAGATGTCTGGCGAAGGTAAATGGCTGGCCAACGATGCCAAAGCCAAGCCTACACAGAATGATATGAATGAGTGGATGGATTTCAGCTGGGTGCAGGCGCAAGCAACCTCGGTTGAGTTTTATACACCAGATCGCAAGCAAACCTATCCTTCTTTTGAAGTGCTGTTGCGCAATGGCAAGAAGGTCCATTTTGACAAGCTGCAGGAGTCGCCAGAGTATCTGCTGGCGCGTCCAGATGAAGGGATTATTTATCACTTCAGCAACGACACCGGTTTTACCATGGTGAACCCGCCGGTGAATATCCAGGCGCCGAAACAATAACATGCCTGAATTACCCGAGGTTGAGGTCACGCGGCGTGGATTGCTGCCTGTAGAAGGCGCGCAGATTGCGCAAGTGACTATCCGTCATCATGGCTTGCGCTGGCCGATTCCGGCCGATTTGCCGCAACATTTACAAGGCCGTCGTGTACTTAAGCTCACGCGCCGTGCGAAATATATTCTGGCCGAGATTGGCACTACTGAAGCAGAAGGCGTGTTGTTGCTGCATCTGGGCATGTCGGGTCGCCTATGCTTGCTGGAGCGCGATTTCCCTGCCGAAAAGCATGATCACTTTGATATCCGCTTTGAAGATGGCCGCGTGATCCGCCTGCGCGATCCACGTCGGTTTGGGGCGGTGTTGTGGCTGGATAAGCACCCATTGCAGCATGCGCTGCTCAGCAGCCTGGGGCCCGAGCCCTTAGAGGCTGGTTTTAACGCTGACTATTTATATCAACATATACGCACACGTAGCGCACCGATTAAAACGACCATCATGGATGCGCACCTGGTGGTGGGCGTGGGGAATATTTATGCCAGTGAGTCTTTATTCAGGGCGCGCATACACCCTGAAACGCCTGCCAAGGCCTTAACACTGACGCAATGCGCATTGCTGGTAGACGAGATCAAATCCACCTTGCAGGCAGCGTTAGAGGCTGGCGGCAGCAGTTTGCGGGACTTCTTTGGCGCCGATGGTAACCCTGGTTATTTTCAACAGACGTATACCGTGTATGGCCGCACTGGTGAGCCTTGCCGCGTGTGTAGCAGGCCGATCCTGAATATCCGCCTGGGTCAGCGTTCTACGTTTTATTGTGAGCACTGCCAGCCACGTGCGGCTGGTAGCATACGCAAAAAATAAGTATCACAGCAACGTCTGCGTTATGCCGTTTCGTCGTCGTCGATGTCTGGCTTGATGCAGTTACGCCCGGCACGCTTGGCGGCATACAGGTGATGGTCTGCACGTTCTACCACCTGGCCCAGTATTTCATCGGTTTGCATTTCGGCGATCCCGGCGCTGACGGTGATTTGCACCACTTTATTGCTAAAGTGGAATTGCAGTCCGGCGACTGCCGAGCGTATGAGTTCGGTAATGTCCCGGGCGTGTTGCATATTGCAGCCGGAAAGCAGAATCAAAAATTCTTCCCCGCCCCATCGACAAACCACATCTTCTTCGCGAACGTGCGACTTGATCAACTGCGCCACACGCGTGAGCACTCTGTCTCCGGCTTCGTGGCCATAAGTATCATTCACTAGCTTGAACAGATCGATATCCAACAGCACCAGGGACAATGACTCGTCGCGGCGTTTGCCGCGTGCGACGGCTTGCTTGAAGTAGAACTCGAATACCTGGCGGCTGGTGACACCGGTCAATTTGTCCTGGGTCGCCATCATCTCCAACTTGTCGTGATAGCCACGCACGGCAAAATGCGCCAGTGCCAGTACGATCATGCTGATCACGACAGCCACGGCCAGGTTGATGAGGAAGGCAGTTTCGATGCGTTCTGAGCTTGGATCGTTGACTTGCTCGACGATTAAATACCAGTCAAATTCAGGCACCAGGCGACTATTGAGGTAGAGCATATTGCCGCTGCTGGTTTTAAACGACAGCGATGAACTAGGTGAGGTCAGTACTTGCAGAAACGCTTTATCCAGCCCGGATTTGTTTTGCAAATGCAGCTCAGAGCGGTATTGGCTGCTTTGCAGCATGACCTCGCCCTGGCGATTCACAAAGTAGATTTCGCGGCCATAGCGTTTCTGGTAGTTTTCAATTAGCTCAACTACGGTTTGCAGCGATAAGCCCACACCAATCACGCCAATAAACTTGCCGGATTTATCTTCAATGCGGTAATTTACAAAAATACTCAGGCGTTTTTTGTCTGCAGTATCGCGGTCAATATTGATGACGTAAGGGTTGCGTGAGTTTCTGGCATCAAAATACCAGTGATCCTCAGGATTTGCTGGCGATACGCGTTTTAAAACGCCAGACGGATGGTAGTAATTGCCTGAGCTTTCAGATACGAAAAAGGCGGTGATGGTATTATATTTTTTCTGGATTTGCGCCAAGTAACTGGTCATTCTATTGGCGTCTTGCTCGCCATTATTGATCCAGTCGAATACAAAGACATCATTGGCCATCAGTGAGGAAATCAAGAGCGGCTGCAACAAGTCGCGCTGGATTTCAGAGTAGATATTGTCGCTGGTGAGCGGCAGCATTTCCTGCTGCAAGCGGTCAGTCAGCGAGTCTTTGGCGACAAAGTAACCAATCAGGCTGGTAGCCACAAAGCCAATGAGCACAATGGCGCTGAGGAGTAGGGTGTAGTAACGCTTGTTAACGGCCATAAATGTTCAATTATCTAAAGGCGGATCATGCTCAAAAAAGCATTATCATCAATATAAGGCGACTTTGTTTATTTGAATAGTCGCTGTTTTAAAGCCGTATTCCCGCATTGACGAGGTTTAATGCGGGTGGCTGCTTGCCGCGTGCTCGTGTAAATAGCCGGAAGGGCTGTGCGGCGTACCGCCAATTTTCTGTGGTAGCAATGAGCCGATGATCATTGCCACAGCACTGATGAGCAGCCCCACCAGTTGCGCCGGGACCAGGCTGGCTTCGCCTACCAGTATCTCGATCAATACCCAACTGCCGATGCCGAAGATTATCGCCGCCAGTGCGCCCTGGCTGCTTGCGCGCTTCCAGAAGGCGCCAAAGAACAGCGGTACAAACGCACCTGCTAGCGTGACTTTATAGGCGCTTTCTACCATACCAAAGATCGACAGCTCTGAGTTAAGCGCATAAAACAATACCATGGCGGCAAAGCCCACCAGGCACAGTCGCATCACGCGCAAAAATGCATGGTCGTTCATGTGCGGCATAAAGCCTTTCATCACGTTTTCAGCAAAGGTGACAGAAGGTGCCAGCAGGGTCGCTGAGGAACAACTCATGATGGCTGATAGCACTGCGCCAAAGAAAATCGCTTGTGCGACCAGTGGCGTGTGCGTAAGCACCAGTGTCGGCAGGACGCGCTGCGAATCGGTTTCGACCAGCGTGCCAAATACCGCCGGGTCTATCAGCGTCGCGGCATAAGCAATAAACATGGGCACAAAGGTAAAGCAGAAATAGATACTCGCGCCCAGCAATGAGCCCCATAACGCGATTTTTGCTGTTTTGGCAGAGGTAATGCGCTGGAATACGTCTTGCTGCGGAATCGATCCCAGCATCATGGTCAGCCAGCCGCCGAGGAAAGTCAGCCATACGCTCCAGTTTGTAGATTGCGGAAAGAAATGCAGTTTGCCCGCGTTGCGCGCGTGCTCTATCACCGGCGCGACGCCGCCGGTTTGACCAGAGACGATATTGGCGATATAAAGCAGGCCGCCGATGACGACGATCATTTGCACAAAGTCGAGAATCGCCACCGAGAGCATGCCGCCCAGCGTGGTATAGGTGAGCACGATGGCGGTGCCGACGATCATGCCGGTGTGTTCTGAAATGGCGCCATGGCTGATCAGGTTGAAAATCAGGCCGAGTGCCTTGATTTGCGCGGCGACCCAGCCCATGTAAGAGATGACGATGGCAATGGTGGTCAGCACCTCAACCGAGCGGTTATAGCGCATGCGGTAGAAGTCACCCAGCGTCAGGATGTTGAGTTTGTACAGGCGGCTGGAGAAGAAAATGCCAGCGATAATCAGGCACATGCTGGAGCCAAACGGGTCGGCGGCAACGCCGGTCAGGCCTTCACGCACAAAGGTGGCGGAGACGCCAAACACAGCCTCGGCCCCAAACCAGGTGGCAAATACGGTTGCCATGACCACAGGCAGCGGCAGGTGACGGCCTGCCACGGCATAATCTTTGGTGCTGTGCACATTTCTGGCGGCAATCAGGCCGATGCCGATTGAAACCAGTAAATACGCCACGACAAACCATATCAGCACAGCTTGTTTCCCTTTGAGTTTGTTGCAAAAGGCTGATTTTAAAACAAAACCATGCCTAAACATGGTTTTGTGATGATTGCGAAAGCTAAAAAGGCCTGAAAATCAGGCCTTTTTACAATTCTGCACAATTACTCGACCCGCTTCCAGGTTTGCGAGCGCCCAAGCAGCGAGAAGCCGATAAATCCTCGTACCTCAAGCTCATTACCGTTTGCGCCTAGTGTCATTTTGCATTTGTAGGTTTTGCCATTTTCCGGGTCGAGAATCTCGCCGCTATCATAGACATTGCTATTGGTACTTTTCTTTAAATGTTTGGCAATAGTCATGCCGACAATTTTTTGGCCTTTACGCTCGTCCGTGCATTTGTCGCACACGGCATCGCCGGTGTCGGTGGCAAGCAGGCCTTTTTCGACAATCGCGCTATATTCACCTGCGTTTTCAATAATGCGCACCAGTGATCTGGGCTTGCCGGTTTTGTCGTCGGTGGTTTGCCACAGGCCGCCTAGGTCTGCCGCATGTAGCGCATAGGGCAACATGAGTAGCGTGCTAACCAGCAGGTACTTGATCAGTCGCATGGTCGATCTCCTTTAGTGGTTAAACAGCAGGAACAAACTTGCAAATTGCAGTAACACCAGCACGACGATAGCGGTCGTCGCCCATTTCTGCCAGGTGGCTTGTTGGTGCTGCGAGGTGAGCAGGGCGTCGATACGGCTTTGTTGCTTGCCAAGCTCGGTCTGGTTGCGCAGGTATTGCTCAAACAGACGCGGCATTTCTGCTGCGTGGGTCAGGATATAAGGCAGTTCACGCTTGGCCGATTTAAGCAGGCTGCGCCAGCCGATCTGTTCGCTCATCCAGCGTTTGAGGAAAGGTTTGGCGCTATGCCATAAATCAATATTCGGGTCGAGCTCGCGGCCCAGGCCCTCAATGTTCAACAAGGTCTTTTGCAGCATGATCAGCTGTGGCTGGATATTGACGCCAAAGCGGCGTGACATCTGGAACAGGCTGAGCAGGGTGCGGCCAAATGAAATATTCTTGAGCGGTTTTTCAAAGATCGGCTCGCAAATCGCGCGCACCGCAGTTTCCAGTGCCTCAACATTGGTATCCGCAGGCACCCAGCCGGATTCAATATGCGCCACGGCGACATCGCGGTAATCACGGTTAAAAAATGCCAGGAAATTACGCGCCAGGTAATATTGATCGGTAGGTGACAGACTGCCCATGATGCCAAAATCGAGCGCGATAAATTTGCCTTTGTCCGGCCCCTCGGTCACAACCTGAATATTGCCAGGGTGCATGTCGGCATGGAAAAAGCCATCACGAAATACCTGGGTGAAAAAAATCTCCACACCTTCGTGCGCCAGTTGCGTCAGGTCTATGCCGTAGGCGCGCAAAGATTCGGTATCCCTGACCGGCGTGCCGAACATGCGCTGCATGGTCATGACGTGTTTGTGCGAGTAATCCCAATAAACGGTGGGCACCAACAGGCGGCGATCGCTGAAGTTGCGACCTAGCTGCGCGCATTGCGCCGCTTCCAGGGTCAGGTCTAGCTCGTGTTCGGTATGGCGCGCAAACTCGTCGACCATTTCATCTGGTTTCAGGCGTCGGCCTTCACGCGAGAATTTTTTAACCCACCAGGCCAGTGTGCGTAACAAGGCGATATCGCGATGGATGGTGGCGGCAATGCCTGGGCGCAATACCTTCACTGCCACTTGCTCGCCGCTATGCAGTTTGGCAAAGTGCACTTGTGCCACTGAAGCGCTGGCAACAGGGGTGATGTTGAACTCTGCGTACACCGAGCTCAGTGGTGCAGCAAAGGCGTCTTCAATAATAGTTTCAACTTGCGCATAAGCAAATGGCGGTACCTGGTCTTGCAACTTGGTGAGTTCGTCGGCAACGTCGGTTGGTAGTAGATCGCGGCGCGTTGACAACATTTGGCCAAATTTGACGAAAATTGGACCCAGTTTCTCTAGCGCGAGGCGTAAGCGTACGGCACGTTGTTCAGGGGCATGACGCCAGAAGAAAAAGACATTCAACAGGCGATACATCCAGCCAGGTTGCTCATCGCGGACGAAAAAAATATCCAGGCGATACCAGATCAGCACGCCGATAATATGAAAAAAACGTAACCAATGCATGTGTTACTGGCTTTCTGAAGCTGCTGCGAGGAGTTTGTCGACGTGTTGCTGTAATCGGTCGGTGTCTTCGCGTAACTGGTCCACCGACTGGTTAAATTGCGCGATGCGGGTTTTCTTGGCGATGATAGGTTGCTCTTCTTGCCAGTATTCCACCAGCATCTCGCCCAGATTTTTGGCCTGGCTTTGCCAGCGCTGCAACTTTTCCTGGCCGATTTGCACGACCTGGTAAGCGGCAATATCACCAACAACTTTGCTCAGATCATCTTCTATGTCCCACCGCACGGCGGAGAGTATCTTGCCGACGGCTATGCCGAGCGCGGCGTCGCCTTCAATTTTAATCAGGCTATGTGCAAGCGGGTCCTGTCGTAACAGTCGCATGGCCAGGCTGGGTGGTAAATGGATGGTGGCATCTGCTTCTGCCGTGTCTCCGGCCACCGCCAGTTCGCCATTATTTAGAATGGTGAGTGTGGCCTGGGCGACTTTAAAGTCCAAACGCAGATTTTTGTGTGCATAAGGCTGTAGCAGCGGCGCTATCCAGCTATTTTGCTGCATCAGGTGCTGCAACACGAATTGAATCAGGGGTTTAAACATGGGCTTAGATCTTGATGCCTTTATGCAAGGCCACCACGCCAGCTGTCAGGTTGTAATAATCTACTTTGCCAAATCCGGCGTCATACATCATTTGTTTTAGCGTTTCCTGGTCAGGGTGCATGCGTATGCTCTCTGCCAGGTAACGGTAGCTGGGCTCGTCGTTGGCGATCCATTTGCCAAACTTGGGCAGCAGTTTAAATGAGTAGGTGTCGTACAGTTTTTCCAGCGGTTGCCAGACTTTAGAGAATTCGAGTACCAGCAAGCGGCCACCTGGCTTGAGCACGCGCTGCATTTCACGCAAGGCAACGTCTTTGTGCGTCATGTTGCGTAAGCCAAAGGCGACAATGACACAATTAAAGGTTTCGTCAGCAAATGGCAAAATCTCTGCATTACATTGTGCCGCCGGGATACTCAGCCCGGCATCTATCATACGGTCACGGCCCACGCCTAGCATGGAGGCATTGATGTCTGTCAAAATCACGGTGCCAGGATTGACCGCGGATTGCGTGCCAACTTTTTTGGCAAACAGGCGTGACAAATCACCGCTGCCACCGGCAATATCCAGCACCTTGTCGCCTTGGCCTACGCCGCTAACGTCAATCGCAAAGCGCTTCCATAAGCGATGCATGCCTGCGGACATGACGTCGTTCATGATGTCGTATTTTTGCGCGACAGAATGAAACACCTCGCCAACTTTTTTCTGCTTGTCGGTTTCGGCAACGGTATCAAAGCCAAAGTGAGTGGTTTTTTCCTGATCAGTGTTTTGCTGCATGTGTCGGTTCCTTGCGGGTATGGCCAGCCATAGACAGTTTAGTCACATAGTCTTGCCACAGGCTTTCATAATGTTGCGCCAGATAGTACAGATAATCCCATGAATACAGGCCAGTATCATGACCATCGTCAAATATCAGTTTGATGGCGTATCTGCCAACCGGTTCAATATCGTTAATATTGACGTTTTCTTTGTCCAGTTGCAGTACTTCCTGTCCGGCACCATGGCCGCGCACTTCGGCCGAGGGTGAATACACGCGCAAAAACTCGCAAGACAGCATGCACTCGGTATGGTTATCGAAGTGTATTTCAAGCAGGTGTGAGGCCTGATGCAGTTGTATCAGGGTCGGGGTCGGACAATCTGGATGTAGACCGCTCATAAGATTGAAGAAAGTGGTGGATTGGGTCGTTAACTTTAATTATGCGCATGATAGCAGATGCATGGTAGCCGCGCATGGGTAGTAATTGTTGTATCTTATGGTTGATAATTCATTTTATTTGTGAATTAATGGCTATACCTACATGATTTATTTGAACTTTTATTATTTCATGATAGATTACTAAAAAAACAAACCATCATGAATAGGTTACCTAACAATTCTTAAGCAGGTCCTATGGAAAATAACAGACTGGCACAACAATTTGATTTGTACACGCGATGGCGTCAATCGATTGCTGATGTTTTGGGGGATTATCGGCGCTGGTTGGCTGATAAACAGCTCAGCGATGTGCAAATAGAAGAGCGGATACAGCAGCAACTAAACCGTTTGCGTGAGGACAAGTTAAACGTGGCATTTGTCGCCGAATTTTCGCGTGGCAAATCCGAGCTTATTAATGCGATCTTCTTTTCCGGCTATGGTCACCGTTTGCTGCCATCTGGCGCAGGGCGGACCACCATGTGTCCAACTGAATTGCGTTATGACACCGGCAAACCGGTCAGTTTGTCATTGTTGCCGATTGAAACCAGCACCCACCAGATATCCATTAGCGAATACCGTCGCATGCCACAAGCCTGGTCTGCGGTCGAATTTGATGCACACTCACGCGAAAGCATGGTCGAAGCCTTTAAAGAGGTGAGCCGTACCCGTCGCGTCACTGTTGATGAAGCACAGTCCCTGGGCTTATATCACCCGGACCAGCCAGATGATGCCATGCTGATTGGTAACGATGGCCTGTTGGAAATTCCCTGCTGGCGTTACGCGGTGATTAATTTCCCGCACCCCTTGCTCAAGCAAGGCCTGGTGATTCTGGATACGCCAGGATTGAATGCGATAGGTGCCGAGCCCGAGCTCACCATGAGCATGCTGCCGAATGCGCATGCGGTGCTGTTTATTTTAGGCGCCGATACTGGCGTGACTAAATCTGAAATGGAAGTCTGGCGCCGTTATATCAGCGGTGCACGCTGGAAGCAAAAAGGCCGTATAGCCGTACTTAACAAAATTGATGGGTTGTGGGATCCACTGAAAACAGATGATGAAGTGGAAACAGAACTTTATCGCCAGTTACAAAACACGGCTGAATTATTAGGTTTGCCGCGCGACCAGATTTTACCGACCTCCGCGCAAAAAGGCCTGTTGGCCAAAGTGAAGGGCGACCAGCAGTTGCTGCTCAAAAGCCGTTTGCTGCAACTGGAAAGAAACCTGTCTGATGAGCTGATCCCGGCCAAGCAGGAGATCGTACGCGAAAGCATACAGGGCGAAATTGAAGACATGGTGCATCAGACGCGCATCACGTTAGAAACGCGTTTGCAAAGCGTCCTGGATCAAGCCGATGAGCTGCGTTGTTTGCAGGGCAAGAATGAAGACGTGATTGCGCAGATGATGCGCAAGGTCAAGCAAGACAAGGTCAATTTTGAAGTCGGTTTGCAGCGTTATCAAGCCTTGCGTAGCGTGTTTTCGGCGCAGTCCAACCAGGTATTCCATCATTTAGGCATGCCTGCGCTTAAAAACAAGGTGCGTGAAACCCGCGATACCATGATGAAAGCAGCGTTTACCAAAACCATGCGGCAGGCCATGGATGACTTTTTCAGTGACCTCAAGCGTCGCATGATGGATGCCGATGTGCATGTGCATGAAATCAAGAAAATGATGGAAGCCATGTATGAGAAGTTTTCCAAAGAGCACGGTTTGCTGCAAAAAGCGCCTCCCCCATTTTCTACCTCACGCTATTTAAAAGCGCTCAATAAACTGGAAGCCATTTACCGTGACCAGTTCAACACCACCTTCAACATGATTGCCCACGAAAAACTGACGCTAACCAGCAAGTTTTTTGAAACGCTGGCCAGTCATGTGATTCTGGAATATGAGGCTGCGAACCGTGATACCGAGAGCTGGCTAAAAGCCGTCATCGCGCCGATGGAAAGCCAGATGCGCGAACACCATGTGCAACTCAAGCGCCGTGTGGAAAGCATCAAGCGCATTTACCAGGCAACCGATACCCTGGAAGAGCGTATTGCCGATTTAGAGCAGGTGGAATTATCGATTCGCCAGCAACTGGCTGAGCTGGATCAACTCAATGGCAAAGCCATGTTTGCGTTGGCACACGAAGAAGTCATCGTACAAGCAGCCTAAAATAGCTGCCATGAAAACAAAAACGGGAGCATTTGCTCCCGTTTTGTTATTTGCTTTCCAGCATATAGGTTTTGATTTTTTGCATCGCCTTCTGCTCAATCTGGCGGATACGTTCGGCAGACACATTAAACTCTGCAGCCAATTCATGCAGCGTAGAGGCATTGCCCTCGGTCAACCAGCGTGCTTGCAGCACACGGCGGCTACGCTCATCCAGTTGTTGCAAAGCCATGCTCAAGCCTTCAGTTTGCAGATGCTCGTTTTGCAGGTTTTCCAGCAAGGTCGATGGCTCAGGGCCTTCATCTTCGAGGAACGCGATCGGGCTATACACTTCTTCGCCGTCGTCATCCAACTGCGCATCCAGTGAAATCTCCTGACCGTTCAGACGGTATTCCATCTCGGTCACTTCTTCCGGCTTCACATTCAGCTCGGTGGCGATACGGTGCACGTCATCCGGGCTCAGCGTTTCAAAGCCTTGCTTCATGCTGCGCAAATTAAAAAACAGTTTACGCTGTGCTTTGGTGGTCGCGGTTTTCACCAGGCGCCAGTTACGCACGATGTATTCATGGATCTCGGCTTTAATCCAGTGCATGGCAAATGAGACCAGGCGCACGCCACGGTCAGGGTCAAAGCGTTTCACCGCTTTCATCAAGCCAATATTGCCTTCCTGAATCAGGTCAGACTGTGGCAAACCATAACCGCTATAACCACGGGCAATGCTCGCGACCAGGCGCAGATGCGACACGATCAGTGCGCGCGCAGCCTCCAGGTCACCACTTTGTTTCAACTCAGTCGCATAGCTGTATTCTTCTTCAGCCGTGAGCACTGGAAACTGCTTGATGGTGCGCAGATATTTATCCAGGCTGTCAGCCGAGGAAACGACAGGTAAAGTTAACGCGTTGATAATAAACTCCTTATTGAAAGAAGATGTTTAAAATGATTTTAGCACTCAAAGCTTGAGAGTGCTAGCCCATTCAAAAGTTCAATGCGATTGGACTTGTTTGTGTACAGGTATTTGTAGGATGAGTGTCGGATTAGCCATAAATATCGCAATCGGTGCCATAAACTACTTTTTCATCTCAATTAAGAATAATCACTTAGCTTATTGGCCTGTAAAGGCAATATTTAAGCCAGTTCAATCAAAACCTTTATCTTCGGATGCGCCGAAAACTGAAAGGCATGTGAGCGCTTTGTTCCGTGAAGATGTTTCTGATTTGAAAGACTTAAATGCTTCGATTGCTGGATGTTGAATTGCAAGCAGTTAATGTGTTCTTTTTCGCATGGAAATGTTGGGCAGTAAGCATCCATGGCTCCGCCTTTTTAAGGATGGCTTTAAATTTAAGCTGGCACAGATTCTGCTGAGTTACGTAAAAATCAAAAAAACTGTAAAGCCATCTATGAAGAAAATATTAATTTCTCTAATTGTAGCAATTCAATTTCTAATGCCTGTAGCAGCAGACACCCTTTCAGAAAGGGACAAAGTCGAAATTGCCGCACTTTTCGATAAAGTTAACCAAGCATTAGCTACTAGGGAACCAAAGGTAATTACAGAAACTACTTTTGGTCCGATTCTAGCCATCATGGGTGGGCAAGAAAAATATATCGAGCGGTTAGAAAATACGTTTAAAGATATGGATGCACAAAAGCTAAAACTCATCTCTTACACAAATAAAATCCCAGACACTGCGGCAAAATCAAAACAATATTTAATTTGTACTATCAGAGAGGTCTCAATTCTGGAGAAGCCCGGTCTGAAACTTCAGGTCAATGGATTTACTTTGGCAGTGAGAAAGATTTCAGGTGGTGAGTGGAAGTTAATTGGAGGCAATGGTGTATCTAAAAATCCGAAAGTTCTGAATTTTTTATTTCCTGGATTAGATAAAAATTTCGAAGTGCCTGAGTATGTATCATTTAATTTAGACTCATAGATGTTGTACATTTCTTTCTCTGGTAGTTTGTCGACTTTGCGTTTCATGTATTAGGTCGACATCCACGTTAGCTATCATTGATAGAGATAGATCATGGTGCATGATTGGACGCGCAAAGCGTGGCCATATTTTATTTATAAAGTGCGCCCAAGCCCTAGCAATACTCTATCTTTCACTGCAAGTAGCTCCGTTTTGAAGTTTTCCAGATCAGTGTCAAAACGACAACTTGGAGTGACGATTGCAATGACGTAATTTCCCATAAAGGTTTCTAGTGCGATACCTATTGCGCTGATGCCTATAATGTATTCATTGCGGTCAATCGCAAACCCTGTCTCCCTGGTTTGTTTCAAGTCTTCAAGAAGGCTTTGCAAGTCCTTCGTATGTTCCGTGTGTTTGGGGTATTTTTTCCCAATTCTTTGAACCACTTCTTTGTCAGATAGGCTTGCAAGAAGAAGCTTGCCATCTACTGCCGTATAAAGTGTATGTACCGCTCCCAGTGCGGCAACTACGCGTAACTCCCTTTCAGCGACAATTCGGTCAATTACATTGGTCTGTTGAGATGAAAAGGAAGATAAGACAACGGTCTCGTTGACCTTTTTCGATAGTTGCTCCAGTTGAGGCCGCATCACAGAGATGATATCAATTTGCGTCTCATGAATGAGTTGGCCAAAAGTCATACCCAATTTGAATCCTCTGCCGCCATCCATCATGGCAACCAGACCTTCATGCTCTAACGCTTTGACAATTCGTTGGACTGTTGAACGCGGCAGATCAACCAACTCTGAAATTTTCCCAAGACTAAGTCCGGCCGGATTTTTTGCCAGTACTCGAAGAATGGTTGAGGCGCGGTTGATTACCTGGATGCCATTAGCGGATTCACTATTCATTTCTATGATTTTTAAGAAAACAATACTGTGAATTATCCGCCTATATACAACGCTATGCCACCTCTAAAATTTAACCGTATGTTGGTATGTTGTATCGTTATGTGGTACATAATTTGCAGTCACTAATGATGATTGATATTTATTTATCGCTTCTGGCCGTACGCATGCATAAAAAAGTACACGATGTTTGATACGCAACTTTTACTGTTCGCTATCAAACATTTTTGTCGGACTGGCAGAAGCAATTTTCGGTGATTTTTCCAATTCATGAGTATGAAACCAACACGAGAACTGATAAGAATTTCAGACAAGTCGGAGGATAGTCTTTTACGGGCTGTACAAATCATCCGTAAAACAAAAGACTTGTCTCAACTGAGGCAAGCACAAGCCTTTTTGTTGACTTGCGTTCATGGAATGACAGCAAGTGAAGCCTCCTCCTTATTAGGAATATCAGTCAATTGGGTCTATAAACTTCGTCAGAATTTCCTGAAAGGTAATCTGGTGCTTGGTAGGAATGCTTCTGCATTGGGTGGGCGACGCCGCGAAAATATGACCTTGGCGCAGGAAAGTAGGTTTTTGCATCCATATTTCCAAGCCGCCAAGCATGGAGAGGCTATCAGGGTATCTGATGTTAAGACGGCTTTAGAAGAGCATTTAGGCCGGAAAGTAGCGTTGTCTTCAGTATATAACCTTTTAAAACGCCATAAGCTGATGCAGATATCCTCGAAAGTTACCAAATAGTTTTTGAGCAACCTCTAATTTTTTCGATGTTCTTTTATTAATGAAATAGAAATTAACGCTAACTGATGGTTAGGCATGTATGTTGCCATTTTAAGCCCACAGAAATTAATAAAACATTAGTTTCGATTTTTTCATTAATTTTAAGGGTGAAGAAGGAATGTCTCACAACATTATTAAGAAGCCTGCCATCAAAAAGCTCACGCTGGCAGTCTACGGTGCCATGTTTCTCTCTGGGGCGGGAGTTGCTCTGGCGGAAGACGCTCAAGGTAACAGTGAGGAGTCGGCAGATTTGGGTGCTGTCGTTGTTCAAGGCAAGACTCAGCCACTTGTCGGTGATACACCTAAAGAAACCATCGCAGAATCTAGAGCAACTTTAAGTAAGTCCCAGCTTGAGAAGTTTGTCGGCCTGGATTCAGCTGTCACAGGCGCGTTGAAATATTTGCCCGGCATCCATTTTAGTGGTGGGGATACATCAGGGATCAGTGAAGGTAATTTATCTATTAGAGGGTTTTCTCAAGATCAAATTGGTGTAACCAGAAATGGTATTCCTTTGAATGATCCACTATACCTGACCCCTCACAGCGATTTCTTCGGAGATCCGGAGAATTACGAATCCATTAGCGTCATATACGGTGGGCAGTCGATTAATGCACCTACACTCACGGCGAGTGGCGGCAGTATAGAAATTCAAACTGTCAAACCTACCAAAGAGGCAGGCTTATTGGTCAAGCAAGGTTTCGGTAGTAATAATACTCGTCGTTCATTTGTCCGAGCGAATCTCGGCGAAAAAAATGGATTCTCTGCCTGGGTATCGGCCTCCAGAACAACGGCTGACTTATGGACTAGTGGCACAGGCGCAGTCGAATCGAACCGCTTCGAGGGCAACTTGCAATACGAATGGGGAAATAACAATAGCATCAATGCTATCTTTTCCATATTTAGTATGAGAAGTAACAGTTATTCTCACCCAACCCTTGCTCAATATAAGTTTCAGCCGTACGACGCGAATTATTCAAGTGCCATTAACTCCACCTATGGTGGAACGAATGGCGTTGCTGATATTTCTGCAGCAACATCTAATAGTGCGAAACTACAGCGAGCTGACTTCAAAATTCAGACCTACGGCCTTAATGGTTTATTCAACCTGACCGACAATGCGCATCTTCATGTCGACCCATACTTCGTTCGAGTAACAGACGGTACGGCAACAGTGTTCGCATCAGCGATTCCCGAGTCTGTGCTGAATGCTGATGTGAACGGGGATGGCGATCTTCTTGATATCAGGCCATTTGCTGGCGGTGTATTCCCAACGCAATATCGCGTAGGTTCATCTCAAAAGATCGACTTTGATCTGACTGATACGAATGTATTGCAGGTTGGTGCCTGGTTTGATTACACCCATGCAACTAACCAAATGGCGGCGATTCCCTTAAGAAGTGATGGTAAGCCTGTTGCTATTGATGGAAGCAAAATCATTCGAGATGTGAATGGTAAAGAGATCTTTTTCACTGATCAGAGAAGCAGGATGACAACCCAAAAACTCTGGGTACAGGACTCTTGGAACTTTGCTTCGCAATGGAATGCGAAAGGTGCGCTTGCGTGGCAGCATACCGAATATGAAGGTGAGAACATCGCAGGTGTGTTAAGTGGGTCAGCTTTCAAGCGATCGGCTGATTACTATAAGCTCCTCCCGAGTTTCAGCCTTGATTATCAGTATGATCAAAATAATCAGATTTACTACAACGCGACCACCAATATTCGTGTACCGGCTGTTGCTTCTATCTATGGTAACAACACGGGTGGTGATCAGAAAGCTGAAACTACCTTCAATCAGGAAATCGGCTGGCGCTACAGTACGCCTGATGTATTAGTGAGTGCTGCACTGTTCTACGACCAATTTAAGAATCGTCAGGTTTCATACACGTCGTTGGGAACTACGTCCTATATCAATGCCGGTGCCGTGACGACAAAAGGCCTTGAGTTGGCTTTGAATGGTAAGTTGCCACACAACTTTAACTATCGTGGTTCCTGGACATACGTAAAAGCAGAACAGGAAGACAACTATGCTGCTGGAGGTCTGGAAGAAAATACCAAAGGCAATCAGCTATTCAACACGCCTAAGAATCTTTTATCCCTTGGGGTCGGATATGACGATGGTCGCTTATATAGCAATTTGCTAGCGCGCTACACCGGTAGCTTTTATGGCGATCTGGCGAATACAGAAAAGTTGAGCGGTTACACAGTTGTTGATCTTAATCTTGGTTACAAGTTTGATCTCGGCAGCAAGATCGTCAAGAAAAGTACCATTAGCCTGAACGTGAATAATCTGTTTGATAAAGAGGCACTTTCAGGGCTGTATGCAGGCACTGTTTCTGCTAATACATCAAGCGCATTCTTTGCCGCACCTACCTACAACAGACTTCAACCACGAAGTGTGTTCGCTAATCTGACGTTGGAATTCTAAAAGAATAGAAAACACAGGTAGTGAAATCTCTGATGACCTTGGGGATTTGACGTAGTTGATACCTGTCAGTTGGGAGCGTCTGTTCCTGACTGGCAGGCCTGACAAGGAAAGTGATGATGACAGTACAAACATATGATTATGTGATCGTTGGTGGTGGCACAGCTGGCAGTGTGTTAGCTAATAGACTATCAAAAGATCCATTAACCAAGGTGCTATTGATAGAGGCCGGTATTGATACGCCTGAAGATGGCATTCCGCCTGAGATAAATAATGGGTTACAACCTTGGTTACCAAGGCTTGCTGGAGAGCGATTCTTTTGGCCTGGGCTGAATGTATATCGAACCGCTTTGCATCCTGATATTGATCGTGAATTACAGTTTATCGAACAAGGCCGGATTCTGGGTGGTGGCTCTAGTGTCAATATGGTCGTTTCTAATCGTGGCTTACCGCGTGATTATGATGAGTGGGAGGCGCTTGGGGCTGAAGGGTGGAACTGGGATGGTGTATTGCCTTATTTTAAGAAAGCAGAAACCGATAAAACCTATGGATCTCATGAGCTACATGGCGACGATGGTCCTATCCCGATTGACCGTGTAGATCCCGATCATTGGACCGACTTCACGCTATCTGTGACAGAGGCTTTACAAAGTATCGGTCTCAAAAATATTCATGATCAGAATGCAAACTTTGAGGACGGTTACTTCCCTCCTGCATTCACCTTGAAAGGTGATGAACGATTCTCTGCTGCGCGTGGCTATCTTAGTCAGGACGTGAGAGCGCGCAGGAATCTCACATTATGGACTGACTCTCAAGCATTAGACCTGATATTGGATGCAGAGACAGTCAAAGGTGTAACGGTGGATCATGGCGGCAAGGTAGAAAAGGTTTTTGCCTCTGAAGTGATTCTGGCTGCCGGGGCATTGCAGTCTCCGGCATTTCTTTTAAGGGCTGGGATAGGGCCAGCTGAAGACCTGAATAATCTTGGTATCGAAGTTATTGCGGATCGAGATGGTGTTGGCCAGAACCTTTGGGAACACTCTTCTATCGGAGTCGTTGCTGAGTTATCTGATAAAGCCAAAGCTGCCGCAAGAAACGAGTTCTCTACTGGTCGCCATCAATTAGGAGTCAGGCTCTCATCGGGGGTTGACCCAAATACGCCATCTGATCTTTTTCTGCATATCGGCGCTGATGCTAACTCTGGACTTGCATCTGCAGTCTTTTGGGTTAACAAACCCGATTCGATCGGGCATTTAAAGCTGAAGGGTAACGACGCCAGGACTTATCCTGAAGTCGACTTTAATCTTCTTTCTGATGAGCGTGACCTTGAAAGAGTCAAAGCAGGATTGCGAGTGATTGATCAATTATTCAAGCACCCATCCTTGGCCAAGTATGAACTGTCTTTGACGTTATCACGCTTTGCCGCCCCCCAGTCTGGAGGGCCTTTGTTATCCGAGCTTCTGAATGACAGCGCTGCATTGGAGCGTTACATTCGCGTCAATATTGGCGGGGTATGGCATCCAAGTGGCACGGCAAAAATCGGTTCTGAAGATGATCCACTAGCGGTGGTTGATCCCCATGGGAAAGTGTACGGCTTATCGGGTCTTCGAATCGCTGACGCGTCAATCATGCCGGTCGTGCCAACTGCCAATACCAACCTGCCGACACTCATGGTTGCAGAAAAAATAGCTGATTCCATCCTCAGTGGAAATTAAGGAGACATATATGTCTAAATATTCGTTGTACATCGATGGTGATCTTGTTTCTTCTGATCGCTATTTCGATGTGATTAACCCTGCAACAGAAGAGATTGTTGCTCAGGCGCCATATGCCAGCAGTGCTCAGGTAGATGCCGCTATTCAAGCTGCACATAAAGCATTCCCTAGCTGGACCAAAGACGAGAGCTCACGAAGCGTCGCGCTTAAACTGGCGGCTGAGGCGATTCGGAAACGCAGTGAGGATATTGCAAAGCTCATCACGCTTGAGCAAGGACGGCCAATTCACTTCGCGATTGGTGAAGTTGCCGGGGCCGCTGCTACTTTAGAACACTATGCGAATTTCGATTTACCACCACTTTTACCACTACGTTCTGATAGCGAGAAATTTGTAGCTATTGAGCGTAGAGCATTGGGCGTAGTGGCTGCGATAACCCCCTGGAATGTGCCAATCATCCTGCTCATTCTGAAGGTTGCACCAGCACTCAAAGCGGGAAACACCGTGGTGATCAAACCATCAGAGTTTACCCCGTTATCAACATTATTGTTGGGCGAAGTCCTGAATGGAATATTCCCTGCTGGTGTGCTGAATATCATCTCCGGAGATGGTGAGGTGGGGGCACAGTTAAGCCAGCATCACCTGGTAAAGAAGATCACATTTACAGGTAGTGTGGCTACCGGTAAAAAGCTCTATGCAGGTGCAGCATCAGATGTTAAGCGGCTGACGCTTGAGCTTGGTGGTAATGATGCAGCAATTGTGCTTGATGATGCTGATCCTAAAACGATCGCCGAAAAGATCTTCTGGGGAGCATTCTGGAACAGTGGGCAAATTTGTTTCGCTATCAAGCGTGTGTATGTGCATGAGCGGATCTTCCCGCAATTGCTGGAAGCATTGATTGAGCGAGCCAAAGCTGCAAAGGTAGGGAATGGGTTTGAACAAGATGTCGAACTTGGACCTATTACCAATGCTATCCAATTCGAGAAAGTGAAATATTTTGTAGCCGATGCGTTAAAGCATGGTGCAAAAATTCATACTGGTGGAGCCGCTCTTGCCGGTCTTGGCTACTTCTATCCTCCAACCATCGTCACGGGTGTCGGTGAAGGGGTTGCCTTGGTTGATGAAGAGCAGTTCGGTCCTGTTCTCCCTATCATTCCCTTCTCTGATGAAAAAGATGCCATCCGGCAGGCTAATGCAAGTCCGTTTGGCCTTGGTGCTTCTGTGTGGACTGCGGATGCGCAACGTGGGCTTGCTGTTGTGCGTCAGTTAGATGTTGGGCTAGCTTGGGTGAATCAACATGGCGATATTCATCCTGGTGCACCAAAAGGTGGGTTCAAATGGAGTGGGCTTGGCTATGAAGGTGGGCTCAGAGGTTATGAAGAGTTCAGCGAGCTGCAAGTGGTAAATGCTGCGCTTAATTAATCAGAAAATTATTCAAAAAGGAAATAAAAATGCGTGCTGGAAGTTGGCCATCTATCGCTTTAACACTCGCTTTTGCAGTCATCATTGCTGCTTGTCACGGCAAAACCATTGTCTTGGTTGGTGATATTGCACATGCTTTTTCAGTGACTCCTGCCCATGCAAGTTGGGTAGTTTCGGCAGTAGCATTGGTTGCTGCTTTAGCTTCTCCTATCGTGAATTGGGCAATTGCACATATCGGTGAGCGCAGATCAATTGTTCTGGGGTTGGTCGTAGCTGGGACATTCAGTTATCTGGATAGCCTGGCCACGACTTTTCAAGGCCTTTTAATCTTAAGGGTTCTTGAGGGCTTAGGCTATATCCTCGTTGTATTGGCTGCTTTGGCGTTGATTCTTCATACGACTGATGGCAAACGCAGAACCTCGGCGCTTGCGTTCTGGTCAGTTGCATCTCCATTAGGTGGAGCAATCGCTATCTTTTCTGTTTCACCTTATGTGGGAGTAGATTGGAGAATCGTTTTTTCTGGCCATGCGTACATCTTGTTCGGACTTGTATTGCTGACGCCATTACTTCCAGGCGGTAACCTAGTTCATAAAACAGAGCGAAAGCCGTTGTCCAAAGTTTTTGACATTTATTCCGATCCTTCATTGATCAGATTGGCTGCTGCGGTAGGTGCCCCATTAACCTTAGCGTTAGGGCTGGTTGCGATTGTGCCGGTATATTTCATTACAAAGCTGCATGTGGCTCCCACAACGATTGGTGTCATCTCTACTGTGGGCATTCTCTCTAGTGTATTGGCTGGGATTTTTGCTGGATTTATCTTGAATATAAAACGGCTGGGTCCTTGGGTTGTAGTGTCGAGTGCTTTAATCGGCCTTGCGTTAGAGTTCGTTGTATTTCTCCCTGGGACAAGTCCATCAGTGGCTATCGTGGCAAAAATAGCGCAGGGATTCTTCGGAAGTTTCGTTGTTGCATGGATATTTACCAGTATCCCCAAAATGTCTACCCATGGAGATGTGATGGGGGCAGGGGGGATCGCAGAGCAGTTTTTATATATCTCCATGTTCTTGGGACCAGTTCTTTTGTTCCCACTGTTCGTTCTGCCAACATTGATTCCGTTTTTTGTCGTTGTGACAATCGCGCATTTGCTTCCGCTCTTCTTGCTACCTTTGGATATACCAATTCGGAGAATACTGAGATTGGGCGCTAAAACCGCGTGACATTTTCATCCTATATTCTTTTTTCAGGAGTGATGATTACTTAACGAATTACTAGTCATTATTCAAACAGCAAGGAATCGGATTTCTAAATAAAGCAACGAAGTATTGTGAGTTCTGCTTTGTTAGTCCGAGCGATTCCTTGCTGCCTGAATCTGTCAGTAGGAAATTCAATTTTTATAGTATCAAGCATGTTGAAGATGCTTGTTGACATAGATGTTGAGCGCTGCTGCTCAACGATGTATTCCGCATCAGCCTCAAGCGACCTTGTGATGATGCGCTAACAACTTGTATTTAGCTTGTATCAAAGTAAGTGTTTTCATTGAAAAGATAAAATGACCATGTCTAATCTTACTAATTACCCAGTTTCTGAGCCTCTGCAGAATATTGAAGAGGGTCTGAATGCAGTAAAAGATGCTGATTCAAAGGCAGCTACCGACAGTGGCGAGCAATTTGATTTTTTTCACAAGCATGCTCCTCAACCATTTGATAGGCCAAGTAGGTGGATCAGTCGCCGTAATGTCAGTATCGTTGTGCTTGTGATTGGATCACATGTTGTTGCATTTGCTACTTACTTATATGCGCAGCATGATCTGGTTGTGATTCCCAAGAAAAAAGAAGTTTTGATCGAGTTTGTTAGGCCTGTGGTGCCAGAACAAAAAATAGAGCCGCTACCGCCTCCTCCACCTCGCAACGTGGAGCGTAAGCCTCAACCAGCGAAACCAACCCCTGCGCTAAAGACTCAGCTTGCGCAGCAAGATATTCGCCCTGATGATATTACCGTGCAGGAAAATACCACAGCCCAGCATACGCCAGAACCTGTGGCAGCAGCACCAACAAGACCGTCTGAGCCTGTGGCAGCAGGGCCCGTGGCACCACCACCACCGGCACCTAAGGAAGAGCCTGTGACGGAGGCTACTGGTTATGCAGGATATCTAAATAATCCACCACCTGAATATCCTTTATTTGCACAGCGTCAAGGTTGGGGAGGCAAGGTAATTTTACGCGTTCGTGTGCTTGCCAATGGTAAGGCCGGTTCAGTTGAGGTAAAACAGTCAAGTGGACGAAAAATTCTTGATGAAGCGGCTCAAGAGGTTGTGAAGACATGGATGTTTGCACCAGCCAGGCGTGGCAATACGCCTATTGATGGATGGGCTACTGTTCCGATTGAATTCCGAGTGTGAAAATAATTTTTGTGCAGTCCAGTTTCTTTTGTAAAAGGTCTGGACCTTAATTCCTGCTCAGCAAAGTAGATACAAACTCACTATGTAATAAGCGTTTATCTGGGCTCATGGATCAGAAAGAGGAAGCATAAAATGATCTCCCCTCACATTGTTTGATATATTGCTGCCTCACTGGACATTAGGCCTGCACTAGCTTGCCGTGCATCATGAAGGGAGGTGGGCTCCTCCCCCTCAAGATTGAGCTTACCTACAATTAGCTGGCGGGATACATGGTTTCTGCCGTCCACTGACCAGCAGATTGAGCATGCAATGTCCAGAATTGTTCGGCGACATCATGAGACTCTTTTGAGTCAGGGCTCACAAAGGTGGCCACGGTGACAGTGGCAATATGAATGTTATGTTCTTTCAGGTTTTCAAACAGTCCCAAAGTCAACGCGCGAATGCCAGCTTTGCCAATACTCAGCGAGAGATAGTCTGGGCTTGGATATAGCGCAAACCCGCCGCCTGTGAGCAGGATAGAACCTGATTTGGCTTCGGTCATTAACGGTACCACGGCTTTAATCGCCGATAAGGCACCGCCAATATTAACGGCCAGATCACTGTTAAACGTGTCGTTGGCTTGACTGGCTATTGTGGCCTGGCGAAGATTTGCCGCGTTGTAGTGCAGCACATCAATGTTACCTTCCTGATTGGCAACGGCGGTAATGAGCGCGGCTACCTGGCTTGCATCAGATGCGTCCACCACCTTGGCTTCGGCTTGATAGCCTTTGCTATTCAATTCGGCGACTAATTTGCCAGTGTTTTCGGCGTTACGGCTCGCCAGAATGATTTTGAACCCCTCTTTGGCAAAGCGTTCTGCCGTTGCGACGCCCATGCCTGGGCCGGAACCAATGCCTAAAAATACTTTCATGTGAAATCTCCTATTCAATAATGACATTCAATGTTCGCCTATTAACAGGGCATAGAAGCGCTTTTTAATAGGCGCGCTTTACTGCATGAACGCTATTCTGATGATTACAATCACTTTGATAAATAGCATAATATTAAAAATATTATTTACTGAGAGTGATGAATGGACAGATTCACCAGCATGCAGGTGTATACATCAGTGGTGGAGTTAGGCAGTTTTACAGCCGCAGCGAATGTGTTTCGAATGTCTCCTGGCATGGTGACCAAACACATCAACGCCATTGAAAAGAGGCTGGATGCGACGCTCATCAAACGCACCACGCGCAGGCTGCAAGTGACTGAAGTTGGAAAAGCCTATTACGAAAGCTGTAAGGAGATTCTGAAGAAAGTCGAAGATTCAGAAGCCGGTACGGCCATTTTAAGCGGTAAACCTAAGGGCTTACTGAAAGTCACCGCCTCACTCTGGTTTGGGTCTATTACCCTGACGCCAATTGTGTGTGATTATTTAAATCAGTTTCCGGATGTGAGTGTGGAGTTATCCCTTTCAGACCGGTTTGTAGACATTATTGATGAACACTTCGATGTGGCAATCAGGATTGGCGAACTGTCAGATTCGTCACTCATCGCCCGTAGACTGTCTACGTTTGAATTGTCGATATGCGCCTCTCCTGCCTATCTGAGCAGGCATGGTACGCCAACAAAACCAGAAGATCTGAAAAGTCATCAATGTTTGGGTTTTACCAATTGGCGCAGTCAAAGCGGCTGGAGGGTGGTTGAAAAAGCTCTGACTAACCAGAGTTTCAGTCACTCTAGATTTGACTCCAATAATGGGCAGGCATTGAGGGAGGCGGCATTAAAAGGCATCGGCATTATCATGATGCCAAAAGTGCTGTTGGAAAACGATATACACACAGGGCAACTTGTAGAAGTGCTCAAAGCGTTTACGCCACCCTCTCGGCCAGTGAATGCGGTTTATCCCAAAGAGCGGCAGACGACACCTAAACTGGCTTCGTTTGTGGATTATTTAGTCGAGCATTTAAAGTAATCAGCTTTTCCATTCCACAATTACTGTGGATAACACAGTGGATTGCTTCTTGGTAACGCGCCTAACTCTATGATTCGCTGAATTTTTGCGGCGTCGAGTAAACTTTGACCAATCTGCGTCTAAACTTAAAACGATTATTTCAGCGGCGGGGCAGGAAAGGGGTTGGGGAATACGGGCGGATATTCATAAGGCGGGCATGAAATATCGCTGACTGTCGTGGTCAATGATGGTTTCAATAAAAGATGCTGCAAAGTCCTTGTTCCTTGGTTAAACAACGTGCTGAACAAGGGGCAATTGCCTGTGCTACATGCTTTTTAAACATGTGGTTAACAAGCAATAGCTTTTCAATCAGTTGTGACGTTTAAATCTGGCAGAGCTGCGCCAGCCTTTGAACTGGCGCATTTCTGGATTTCATACCATAACAGCAATAGCTGACGGGCGCCTTACAATTTCAAAGAATCCGCATTGCTATGCGACCTGCCTGCGTGCAGACAGGCATGTGTTATTTAGTCACGCCCACGGCCGCGACCATTGCCGTGTCCATTCCCATGCCCGTGTCCACGATCATCGTCATGCCAGTTACCGTGATCATGGTCATCATGTCTGCCACCTGGCCCGCCATAGGCGTTATAGCGAGGCGCATACACGTTCTGGTACCAACTGTCCTGCACAAAGTAGACCTGGCGGCCACAGGCGCCATAATTACCACAATAACGGCCCCATTTTTTCATTTGGCCAGGCGGCACACGCAAATACATGGGCTGTTGCACGACGGCCACTGGCGGTGGCTGAATAATCACTGGTTGGGCATAGACGAGTTGTGGCGCCGGATAGGCATTCCCCAGCACAATCTGCCCATAAAATCCTGGTTGACCTACGCTCACTGCGACGCCAACCTCTGCGAAGGCCGTGACTGCGCTAGCCATTAATACTGCACCCATCGCTAATTTTTTCATCATCGTTTATCCCTCTAAATAAGGCATTGTTGCCTGATACTTACGCATTAAATTTCACGCGTATGCGCATTTTAGAAAACTGGATAATTTGATGACAGTCTCATGATTCTGATAGTCATGTCGGAATCTGCTGACGACGCTAACAGTAAAAAACGATCGATGAACATGTGTTGGTGGCGGCTTATTTCAGGTTGCGAATGGCCATCCACCCCAGGTCATGCATACACACGACAAACGCCCGTTTGTAGGTTTGTGTTTTGTAATCCGGCAAATAGTCCGGTCCCAGTTTTTTCTCACAAGATAGCTGATCCTGTTTCAGCTGATTGGGGAAAGCACCCATCTTCCACCACGAGTTGATGGGATAGGTGACATCCGGCCCATCATTGGCAGTCGAGTGACTCGCCACACTTTTTGGCGCCTCATCAACTGCTGTCGTATTGCTCATGGCTGGTTTGCTACTCTGCCCTGGCGGCGCTGCTTGTGGTGTTTTTGCAACAGTTGGCGGAACAGGTTTTTGCAGGGTATCCGCCGGTAATTCTATAAATGGACTCGGTTTGGCCTGGCTGGCCTGCTTGTTATCTGTCACTTCTATGGTGGCAAATAGCGGGTCTAGCGCATCTACTTGCGGTTTTTGCCAGCCGTGTTCGGCCAGGCAGGCAGCAAGCTGGTCACCGCTGCCGCGGCAAGCCTGGTGCGCGCGGTCTATGTCTTGTTGCGAGCCGCCACGCTTATAAGATACTTCGCCGCATCCCGCCAATAAAGCAGTTAAAAGAAGGTAAGTTAAAAGACGCATTGCTTGTCCCGTTATCAATTTGTTATGTGCAGTCTAGCTGTGTTTCGCAGTCACTATCACTACGCAAATTGACGTATTTGTCCTACACCCCCCTCTCGTTAAGCTGAGCGCAAGTTTTGATCAACTGTGATTGTTTGAATTTAACGAGAAAGGGAGTTTTAAATGATGAACTTGAAAAAATGTGCCTTGCATACAGCAGTAGCAATGGCTTGCGGCCTGGGTGCACAAATGGCAAACGCGGGTGCCACGATTACTTTTGGTGAGGACAAGTATATCAGTGCTGGCTTTGGTTTTATCGGCGGTTATTCTTCAGTAGAAGACGGTGCAGCTAACGGTAAAGACCGTTCTAACGATTTTTCTTTAGACAGTGCCCGTATTTATTTATCTGGTTCGTTCAACAAGTACATCAAAGGCATGTTGAATACAGAGAAAAACATTGCAGCACCAGGTGGTGGTAGCAGTGACACCATTCAAGTGATTGATGCCAACGTACAGTTCCAGTTAACACCAGAAGTGGCGATTTGGGCTGGTCGTTTCCTGTCACCAAGTGATCGCGCCAACATGGCGGGTCCTTACTACTCCATGGGTGGCGGCTACTGGAGCGGCATCGCTTCACGTTATGGCTTCAACGGTGGTGTGATTGGCCGTGATGAAGGTGTGGCAGTGGTGACCAGCTTCCTGGAAGACCATCTGGCAGTGTCCTTCGGTGCTTTTGAAGGTGACAACATCTTCCGTTTGAGCGGTGTGGGTGCGCAATCAGAAACTGCGGGTACTAAAGACAAATTAATGTATGCAGGCCGTGTGCAATACAACTTCTGGGACGCAGAACCAGGTTATTACGGCACAGGCAGCTACTTTGGTGCCAAAGACATTCTGTCTGTTGGTGTGGCCGGTCGTGTGAAAAAAGACGGTGTGGTCAGCGGCTTGGGCGCGGTAGGTGACTACAGCTCCTACAGCGTTGACTTCTTGTTAGAGAAGAAAGATGTCGGTCCAGGCACATTCTCAGCTGAAGCTGCCTATTACTACTACGACACCGACAATGCCATTCTGGGTGAACAAGGTAAAGCTTACTCCGCTGCGGTTGCCTATTTGTTCCAGGACGAAATCGGCTGGGGCAAATTCAAACCTTTTGTCCGCTATCAAAAGTTTGACGCGGATGGTGTGACAACCGGTACATCCAATACCCGTACTGGCGCAGATACCAAGCGTGTAGAGATCGGTACCAGCTATGTGATCGCGCCATACAACGCCATGATTACTGCCAGCTACGGTAAGACTGACACTTCAACCACATCTGATACCAACGACTTCAAAGTCGCTTTGCAGATGCAATTCTAATCAAGACTGATAACCCTTTCTCACCTAACTTTTCTTATTAGGAGATGAGTGACATGAAAACAATAGTGAAGCTGGATTTGGATAAAAAGCCCTGGGAGCAGGACGGTCAGATTCATAACCGTTGGCATCCAGATCTGCCGATGATTGCCATGGTAAAACCTGGCGATGAGTTCCGCGTCGAGTGTATGGACTGGACCGGTGGCCAGATTGGCAACAATGACAGCGCCGATGATATCCGTGATGTGGACCTGACTCAGGTGCATTACCTGAGCGGCCCAATCGGCGTCGAAGGCGCTGAACCGGGTGACCTGATGGTAGTAGAAATTCTGGACGTAGGTACCTTTGACGACCAGCAATGGGGTTTTAACGGCTTGTTTGCCAAGGAGAATGGCGGTGGTTTCCTGACTGACCATTTCCCTAAAGCCAGCAAGTCGATCTGGGATTTTCACGGCGTATACACCACTTCCCGCCATGTGCCGAAAGTACGCTATGCCGGCATCATGCACCCGGGTTTGATTGGCTGCCTGCCATCACGTGAATTGCTGGAGACATGGAATGAGCGTGAAGCTGCGTTGATTGCCACGGATCCGGACCGCGTGCCGGCACTGGCACTGCCACCTGAGCCTAAATCTGCTGTGATGGGCCGTTTATCTGGTGAAGCTGCCACAAAGGCGGCGGCGGAGGGTGCACGTACCGTGCCACCACGTGACCACGGTGGTAACTGCGACATCAAGAACCTGACCAAAGGCTCGAAAATATTCTTCCCGGTCTATGTGAAGGATGGCGGTCTCTCCATGGGTGACCTGCACTTCTCACAAGGCGATGGTGAAATCACGTTCTGTGGTGCGATTGAGATGGCCGGTTACCTGGATATCAAAGTCAGCCTGATCAAAGACGGTGTGAAGAAATATGCGATCAAAAACCCGATTTTCCAGCCTAGCCCGATCACACCGACTTACCGTGATTACGTGATTTTTGAAGGTATTTCAGTGGATGAAGCGGGCAAGCAGCATTACCTGGATGTACATGTTGCTTATCGTCAGGCTTGCCTGAACGCGATCGAGTACCTGAAGAAATTTGGTTACAGCGGCGAGCAGGCAGTAGCGATTCTCGGCACGGCACCAGTAGAAGGGCATATCAGCGGCATCGTGGATATTCCTAACGCCTGCGCCACTTTGTGGATCCCGACCGAAATCTTCGAGTTTGATATCCGGCCAAATGCCGATGGACCGAAGATTGAAGTGCCACCTGGTATTAACGTGGCGCCGAGTACGTAAGCCAGTACTTAACAAGAAAACGTTTTCATCAGGCCAGGTTTGCCCAGGCAAACCGGCAAAGAAAGGGTACAGATGCCTCTTTACGAATATGAGTGTGACAGTTGTGGCGTGTTTACCGCGCTACGCAAAATGAGTGAATCCAGTTTGCCAGCAGAGTGTGAGTGTTGCGGTGCCGAAAGTCCGCGCATTCTTTCTGTGCCCAAACTGGCCATTCTGGGCAAGCAGCAACGCTCCGCATATGAACGTAACGAGAAATCTGCGCATGAGCCTCGCAGCGGTCGCCGCTCCAGTTGTGGTTGTACCGGGTCACATACCTGTAAGACCACGACCAAGGTGAATCCGGATAACGGCAAACCTGCGATGCAAATGCAAACCAAGAAAACAGCAAGACCGTGGATGATCGGACATTAGTCCGATCGGACACTCGCCAGTATTCACATGTATGTAAGCAGAAATAGCAATTAACTTAATTGATTTATCCATAAAGGAGAAGATGTAATGAGTACCTTAAACAGACGAGGTTTTATGAAAGGCGCATTGCTGGGAGCTATGATGGCCGCAGGCCTCATCAGCGGTCATGCTTTTGCTGCAGATTTTCCAACGGCAAAAGTAAACACCACCGGCCTGGCAGTGACTGACACGACGGTAAAAGTAGGTATTCTGCATTCCGCCACCGGTACCATGGCGATTAGTGAAACAGGGTCTATCCAGGCTGAAAAGCTGGCCATCGAGCAGATTAACGCCATGGGCGGTATCCTGGGTCGCAAGATTGAAATCGTGCAGGAAGACGGTGCCTCTGACTGGCCAACCTTTGCTGAAAAAGCGAAGAAGTTGCTGGAAAAAGACAAAGTGGCTTCTGTGATGGGTTGCTGGACATCCGCTTCACGTAAAGCTGCTTTGCCAGTGTTTGAAAAAGACAACGGCTTGCTGTTCTACCCAACCTTCTATGAAGGCCTGGAACAATCCAAAAACGTGTTCTACACAGGTCAGGAAGCCACACAACAAATTCTGGCAGGTCTGGACTGGATTGCTAAAGAGAAAAAAGCCAAAACCTTCTACCTGATTGGTTCTGACTACATCTGGCCACGTACCTCGATGAAAATTGCCCGTAAACATATCGAGCAACATCTGGGCGGCAAAGTGGTAGGTGAAGAGTACATCGCGCTGGGCGACACGCAATTTGGTTCTGTGATCAACAAAATCAAACTGAAAAAACCTGACGTGATCTACGCAGCGGTGGTGGGAGGCAGTAACGTGGCCTGGTTCAAACAGTTGAACGCAGCTGGTTTGAACTCTAGCAAGCAAACCATGTTGACTATCTCCGTGACTGAAGATGAAGTGTTGGGTATTGGCGGTGAAAACCTGGCTGGTTTCTACTCAGCGATGAAGTACTTCCAGTCGCAAGACAATGATTCCAACAAGAAATTTGTTGAAGCATTCAAAAAACGCTGGGGTAAAGATGCTGTGATCGGCGACGTGACACAAGCGGCTTACCTGGGTCCATGGTTGTACAAAGCGGCAGTTGAGCGCGCAGGTAGCTTCGATGTCGATAAAGTACAAGCGGCATTGCCTGGCTACGAGTTCAAAGATGCACCTGAAGGTCCTGTGACTGTTGAGGCTAACCATCACCTGACGACCAAGCTGCGTATTGGTCAATGGGGTAAGGATGGCCAGGCCAAAGTGGTTTACACCTCTGACTACATCAAACCAGATCCATTTCCAAAAGGCTACCAATAAACCGGTAGTGGCTTAAAAGCTTGAGCGGTAGCCGGAGAATATCCGGCTACCGTTTGGCGCAAGTAGTAAACAATATTTTAGAGAAGTAGCATTTAAAGGAGACCGATATGTTTGGTTATTCAATGGCTGAGATAGGCAATATTGTGGTGATGCAGGGCTTTTCGGGTCTGAGCATGTTTACAGTGTTGCTACTGATGGCTCTGGGTCTCGCGATTATTTTCGGGCAGATGGGTGTGATTAACATGGCCCACGGTGAGTTTATGACGATAGGTGCCTATACCACGGTACTGATTTCCAAAGTGGCTGCGACGTATGGCTTCACGAATTATTACTTCGTGTTTGCGATTGCGATTGCCTTTGTACTGGCCTTCGCGGTTGGTTACTTTATTGAATTCATTATGATCCGGCACCTCTACAAGCGGCCGCTGGATACCTTGCTGGCTACCTGGGGTTTGAGCCTGGTCATGCAGCAAATTTTCCGCTCTTCATTTGGTGCCAAAGAAGTCAGTGCTGAGCTGCCTGAATGGATGCTGGGTTCGTTCCAGCCGACACCTGACATTGATATCCCGATTAACGGCGTGTTTGTGATGGTGCTGGCTGCGCTAGTGACCTTTGGCGTCTATATGTTCATGTTCAAGTCTCGCTGGGGCCTACGCGTGCGTGCCACGGTGCAAAACCGCACCATGGCGGGCGCGGTGGGGATTAACACCGCCAAAGTTGACCGTGTGACCTTTGCCCTGGGTTGCGGCATTGCCGGGATCGCCGGTGCGGCCTTTACCACCATTGCTTCTACCGGCCCGACCACAGGTACCTTGTACATCGTCGACAGCTTTATGGTGGTGGTATTTGGTGGTGCAGCCAGCATTGTCGGGACGATCGCCTCCGCCTTCGGTATCGCCCAGGCGCAATCTGTCCTGCAGTTCTTTATGACCAGCTCTATGGGCAAAGTGTCTACCTTGCTCGTTATCGTCACTATCTTGATGATGAAACCAGAGGGCTTATTTGCCTCCAAACTGCGTAAATAGCAGGGTGATGGCAACGTGTGAACAGGTTTTTCACGCGTTGCCATAAGTAAATGAACGTATTAATTGTTTCTACCTGCCGCAATAGAATCAACGCATCAACAGAGGAGAAATCTTGATGACATTATGGGAAAAAATGAAAGCCAGTCCTGTACTGGGCGGTAAGGAGGGGGTGATCGGCCTGGCTGTGCTGGCTGCCATCATCTTCGTTGTATTGCCACTGGGCGTAGATATCTTCCGCCTCAATCTAATCGGTAAATACCTGACTTACGCGTTTGTTGCGGTGGGGCTGGTCATGTTGTGGGGGCACGGCGGTATCCTGAGTTTAGGCCAGGGCATTTTCTTCGGCCTCGGTGGTTACGCCATGGCGATGTTCCTGAAGCTGGAGGCTTCTGATCCGCTGAGTACCAAAATCCAGTCTACGCCAGGCATCCCTGACTTTATGGACTGGAACCAGCTCACGGCCTTGCCATGGTTCTGGGAGCCGTTCAAGAGCTTGCCGTTTACCATCTTTGCCGTGCTGACGATCCCGGCATTATTCGCCTACATCATTGGTTACGCCATGTTCAAACGCCGGGTGGGCGGGGTGTATTTCTCCATCATCACCCAGGCGGTTGCCTTGATCCTGAGTATCCTGATTGTCGGCCAGCAAGGCTATACCGGTGGTGTCAACGGCATGACTGACTTGCGCACCATGCTGGGCTGGGATATCCGTACTGACTCTGCTAAATACATCCTGTACTTTGTGAATGGCCTGTTGTTGTTCGGTGCGATTTTCTTGTCCAAATACATCATGAGCAGCAAGTTCGGCATGTTGTTGCTGGCCATGCGTGATAAAGAAGAGCGCGTACGTTTCTCCGGTTACGACGTCTCCAATTTTAAAATCTTTATCTTCTGCCTGGCTGCGATGATGTCTGCGGTGGGTGGTGCCATGTTTACCCTGCAAGTGGGCTTTATGTCACCTTCTTTCGTCGGGATCGTGCCTTCGATTGAAATGGTGATCTTCTGTGCTGTTGGCGGTCGTGCGTCACTGATCGGTGCAGTCTACGGCACCTTACTGGTGAACTACGGTAAAACCGTATTCTCCGAGAATTACCCTGAAATGTGGTTATACCTGATGGGCGGCTTGTTTATCGCCGTGGTGATGTTCTTCCCGAGCGGTCTGGCGGGTATCTGGGATAAATATGCGACTAAATACGGCTGGTTCAAAGAAAAAGCCAAGCCTGTAAAAAAGCCTGAGGTAAGTACTTCTGAGGTAGAAGCGCAAGCAGTCCTTACCGACACAGCCACTGAAGCATCCCTGGCCACTGAATCTACCAGTGTGGTCAGCAAAAAAGTGACACGCAAGAAAGCAGACGCAAGCCCTGCAATCGAGAGTAACAAATTGAGAGGAGCAGAAGCATGAGTAATACAGACTTCGTCTTGGCTGTAGAAGATTTAACCGTCTCCTTCGATGGCTTTAAAGCGGTGGATAGCCTCACCATGTATATCGACAAAAATGAGCTGCGTGTGCTGGTGGGCCCGAATGGTGCTGGCAAGACGACCGTGCTGGACCTGATCTGCGGTAAAACCAAATCGACCTCTGGTTCGATCAAATTTAACAATACCGAGCTGACCAAGCTGTCAGAGCATGAAATCGTACGCTCCGGCGTTGGCCGCAAATTCCAGAACCCGTCGATTTACGAAAACCTGTCGGTGTACCAGAACCTGGAAGTGTCTTATCCCAAGGGCCGTGGCGTGTTTGGTAGCCTGACCTTCAAACGCACCAAAGAGGTTGAAGACCGTGTGCGTAAAGTTGCAGAAGACATTATGTTGACCGAGTTTCTCGATATGGAATCTGCCTTGCTCAGCCACGGCCAGAAGCAATGGCTGGAAATCGGTATGCTGCTGATGCAAGAACCAGAGTTGTTGATGCTGGACGAACCAGTGGCGGGCATGAGTGCGAAAGAGCGTGACCAGACGGCCGACTTGCTCAACCGCATCTGCCAGAACCGTTCGGTGATTGTGATTGAACATGACATGGAGTTTGTGAAAAAAATCGCGCACAAAGTCACTGTATTGCACCAAGGCAAGATTCTGGCTGAAGGGCCGATGGAAAAGGTGCAGGCTGACGAAAAAGTCATTGAAGTTTACTTGGGTCATTAATTACTGGGCCATTAAAGGAGCACAGCATGTTTGAAATTGAGAATTTGCAGGTGAGTTATGGCCAAAGTCAGGTAATTCATGGCCTGAACTTCAAAGCCAACAAAAACGAAACCCTGGCGATTATGGGTCGCAACGGCATGGGTAAAACCACCTTGTTTAAATCGCTGATGGGCATTTTGCCAAGCAAGGCGACCAAGGCGACGGTCGATGGGGTGGATCTGCAAGGTGCTGCCACGCATGACCGTGTCATGAAAGGCCTGGCCTATGTGCCACAAGGGCGCTGGATTTTCCCGAATATGACCGTGCAGGAAAATATCGAAACGGGGCTGGAGAAGTCTTCCTCTGGCGAAATTCCGGATGATATTTTTGCCTTGTTTCCTGTTTTGCATGAAATGCGCAAACGCAAGGGCGGTAACTTGTCCGGCGGCCAGCAACAGCAACTGGCCATCGCCCGTGCGCTGGTGACCAATCCAAAAGTATTGTTGCTGGATGAACCGACCGAGGGTATTCAACCATCGATTATTAAAGACATTGCCAAAGTGTTGAATGAAATCCGCAAAATGCGTGAGATCACTATCATTGTCTCTGAGCAGGTATTGAGTTTCACCATGGAGGTCGCTGACCGTATTATCGTGATTGATAAAGGCCGTTTTATTCATGAGGATACGCGTGATAATGTCGATGCGGCCAAGGTGAAAAGTTACCTGTCTGTTTAGATTCGGATAGTTTTAGCCACAGAGAGCACAGAGTTCACAGAGTTCACAGAGTTCACAGAGATGGCAAAAAGTTGGTTTTTCTCTGTGCTCTCTGTGTCCTCTGTGGCAAATATAAAAAAATAAACACTCTTGATTTGCCTGTGGCATGATGCGTCGGTATGGATGATATTAACTCGGCAACGCCTTTGCCTTCCCTGAGCAAGTTTCAACACAAGCGCTGGCAGGCGCGACTCGAATTAGGCTTCGCCTTGCGCGAGCAACGATCTTACCTGGCACATCGCCTGCATAGCGGGCCGCTAGTCGTGCAAAAATCATTACATCCCGAGGGTGACGCCATTTGCCATGCGGTGATTGTGCACCCGCCTGGTGGCGTGGCGGGCGGCGACGCCTTACAGTTACAGGTCAATGTGGGTGAGGGTGCGCAAGCCTTGTTGACGACACCGGGTGCCGGTAAATGGTATAAAGCCAATGGCACGCTGGCTTCGCAGGATTTAAAATTCACGTTGGCAGCAGGTAGCGGGCTGGAGTGGTTGCCGCAAGAGAATATCTTGTTCGACGCGGCTGAAGTGCGCTTTAGTGCCGAGATAGACCTGGCTGCCGATGCCAGACTTGCTGCCTGGGATATTGCCTGCCTGGGCCGTCAGGCGCAGCAAGAGGCCTGGCAAACCGGCGTTTACCAGTTAAAGCAACAGATACGCCGCGATGGCAGGCTGATCTGGAACGAACGTGCGCATATGCGTGCAGCCGATGTGCTGACGAGCAGTCGCATTGGTTTGGGTGGCGCGGTGGTGTTTGGGACATTCATTATATGCGCGGGAGCTGTGCCTGCTGATGTGGTGCAGGCGTGCAGGGAACTCGTGCCTGCCGATGCCAAGACCGGCATCACTGCTTTGCCGGAAGTGCTGGCGATCCGCTACGTCGGGCAGGCCTCACAGCAGGCCAGACAATACTTCGAACAATGCTGGCAGCTGCTGCGACCCTGGTATTACGGCCGCGCAGCGATCAGGCCGCGCATTTGGAACACTTAGAACAATAACGATTAAAGAGACGCAGCGATGGAACTGACTCCCAGAGAAAAAGACAAGTTACTGATATTTACCGCCGCACTTTTGGCAGAGCGGCGCAAGGCACGTGGCTTAAAACTCAATTATCCCGAAGCGATCGCCTATATCACGGCAGCCATTATGGAAGGCGCACGCGATGGCAATACGGTCGCTGAGCTTATGAGTTTTGGTACCACCTTGCTGACGCGTGATGACGTGATGGAAGGCGTGCCGGAAATGATTCCGGATATACAGGTGGAGGCTACTTTTCCGGATGGGACGAAATTAGTGACCGTCCATCACCCCATTCCATAGGTGTGAATGATGAAAATGGCGAATTGCGGCGTTGCGCGGTACTCGAAATCCTCATGTACTACATGTACATTCCGGTTTCTGCGTTCCGTGCGCCTTGCACTTCATCCATTTTGATCATTCACTGACGCATCTAAAAGGTTCAATAGGAAAAATAATATGATTCCCGGCGAAATGCAGGTCGCAGCAGGCGACATCGAACTAAACACAGGGCGCGAAACCGTGACGCTGGATGTGGCGAACAAGGGTGACCGGCCGATTCAGGTTGGTTCGCATTACCATTTTTATGAGACCAACGACGCCTTGTCATTTGACCGTGCGCTGGCTTATGGCTGCCGGTTAAATATTGCTGCAGGCACGGCGGTGAGGTTTGAGCCTGGTCAGACGCGTACCGTGCAATTGGTGCAACTGGCTGGTGATCGAAAAGTATATGGCTTTGCTGCACGGGTGATGGGGAGCCTCAAGGATGGGAGTAAGCAATGACCATTAAAATGGATAAACGTGCCTATGCCGAAATGTTTGGCCCGACTGTGGGCGACAAAGTGCGCCTGGCGGATACCGAGTTATGGGTAGAGGTGGAGAAAGACTTCACCATTTATGGTGAAGAGGTCAAGTTTGGTGGCGGCAAGGTCATTCGTGATGGCATGGGCCAAGGCCAGGGCCTGGCGGCGGAAGTAGCTGATACCGTGATTACCAATGCCTTGATTATTGACCATTGGGGCATTGTTAAAGCCGATATCGGTATCAAGGGCGGTTATATTTCTGCCATTGGCAAAGCCGGGAACCCGGATATCCAGCCCGGCGTGACCATTGCCATTGGTGCAGGTACTGAGGTGATTGCCGGTGAAGGCATGATTATCACCGCCGGCGGCATTGATACGCATATCCACTTTATTTGTCCGCAGCAGATTGAAGAAGCATTGATGTCTGGTGTCACCACCATGATAGGTGGCGGTACTGGGCCAGCCACTGGCACATTTGCGACCACCTGTACGCCGGGGCCATGGCATATCCACCGTATGTTGCAATCTGCGGATGCGTTCCCTATGAATTTAGGCTTTCTTGGCAAGGGCAATGCCAGTTTGCCTGAGCCGCTGCGTGAGCAGGTGCGCGCAGGCGTGATCGGCCTTAAATTGCATGAAGATTGGGGCACGACGCCCGCAGCGATTGATAACTGCCTGAGTGTGGCTGACGAGATGGATATCCAGGTGGCGATTCATAGTGATACGCTCAATGAATCCGGCTTTGTTGAAACCACCATAGGTGCCTTTAAAGGCCGCACTATTCATACCTTCCATACCGAAGGCGCGGGTGGCGGCCATGCGCCGGATATTATCAAAGCGGCCAGCCATCCGAATGTGTTGCCGTCTTCGACCAATCCGACGCGGCCATTCACCGTCAATACGATTGACGAGCATCTGGATATGCTTATGGTCTGCCATCACCTGGATCCAGCCATTGCCGAGGATATCGCTTTTGCCGAGAGCCGTATCCGCCGCGAAACGATTGCCGCTGAAGATATCTTCCACGATCTCGGTGCGTTTTCCATGATGTCATCTGACTCACAGGCCATGGGGCGCGTCGGTGAAGTGATTATCCGCACCTGGCAGACCGCACATAAAATGAAAATCCAGCGCGGCCCGTTGGCTGAGGATACTCCCGGCAACGACAACTTCCGCATTAAACGCTATATCGCCAAGTACACCATTAACCCGGCGCTGACACATGGTATTTCGCATGTAGTGGGTTCCGTGGAAGTTGGTAAACTGGCCGATTTAGTCGTCTGGAAACCCGCATTCTTTGGCGTGAAACCATTTACCATTATCAAAGGTGGCATGATTGCCGCAGCGGCGATGGGCGATCCGAATGCGTCTATTCCGACGCCGCAACCGGTGCATTACCGGCCGATGTTTGGTGCTTATGGTGGTGGTTTGAAAACCGCAGTGACCTTTATTTCGCAAGCCGGGCTGGATAATCCTGAAGTGCACGCATTAGGCCTGCAAAAACCGCTTATCGTGGTGAAAGGCACACGCGATGTTAAAAAGTCAGACATGATACATAACACCTGGATGCCTAAAATCGAGGTCGACCCGGAAACCTATGAAGTGTTGGCTGATGGCATGCCGCTGGTGTGTGAACCGGCGGAAGTGCTACCGATGGCGCAACGTTATTTCCTGTTTTAATCATGATTCATTTAACCGAACGTATTACTGTCAGCGGCCGTATCGACGATCAATTAGAGTTACCTTTTGATCAACGCCAGAAAAGTCGTCTGCGTGTGGCGCTGGTGTCTGGTCGTGAAGCTGCCCTGTTTCTAAGCCGTGGCATTATTTTACGCGGTGGCGATTTGATTCAATCAGAGGATGGCAGTCTGGTGGTGCAGATTGTGGCCGCGCAAGAGCCTGTCTATAACGTGATTGCGCCTACCCCAAGAGATTTAATGCGAGCTGCTTATCATTTAGGCAATCGCCATGTGCCCTTGCAGATTGGCGATGGTTGGCTGCGCCTGGAGCAGGATTATGTGCTCAGGGATATGCTGCTGGGTTTAGGTATGCAGGTGAGTGAAGTGCATGCACCATTTGAGCCGGAAGCCGGGGCTTATGGTGGCGGCCACCGGCATGGTGAGGATGCCTTACATTCATTGCGCCCGCGGCAGGATGGTCATGCGCATGGCTAGTGCACTGGCACTGAGTCGGTTGCTACAACTGGCAAGTCCGTTGCTGCCGGTGGGGGCTTATGGCTATTCGCAAGGGTTGGAATGGGCCATTGAGTCTGGCGAGGTGAAAGATGTTGCTTCGGCCCAGGGCTGGATAGGCGACAGTTTACAGGTCTATCATGCGCGCTTTGAGTTGCCAGTGTTATACCGTTTATATCAAGCTTGGCAGGCAGGCAACATGCAGCAAGTGCAAGCCTGGGACAGTTTTTACCAGGCCGGGCGCGATACCGCTGAAGGTTGGGCGGAAACGCGGCAAATGGGATATTCGTTGCGGCGGCTGTTGAATGATTTAAAGCCGATGTCTGCCGAACTGGTTGCGCAGGTGAATACGCTGGCGTCACCTGCTTTTCCGACGCTCTATGCGGCCATTGCCCAGCACTGGCAGATTGCGCCTGAGCAGATGTTACACGGTTACGCCTGGGGCTGGCTGGAAAACCAGGCCAGCGCTGCCATGAAAGCCGTGCCATTAGGACAGGTCGCTGGCCAGACCATTCTGCTCGCCTTGGGTGAGCAATTGCCGCAAGTAATACAGGCTGCGATGCAACTGCCTGAGGATGAAATGAGCAATTTCAACCCGCTGCTCAGCATTGCTGGCTGTCAACATGAAACACAATACAGCAGGTTATTTAGATCATGAAAATACATACCCAATTCGACACCCCCACGCCCGCCGTTACCGACTACAAAGAACCTTTGCGCGTAGGCATCGGCGGCCCGGTTGGTTCCGGTAAAACCGCTCTGACCCTGGCGCTGTGCCAGCGCTTGCGCGAGGCATATAACATTGCCGTCGTCACCAACGATATTTACACCAAGGAAGACGCCGAATTTTTAACGCGTAATGAAGCGCTGGTGCCAGAACGTATCATCGGTGTCGAAACTGGCGGTTGCCCACATACGGCGATTCGTGAAGATGCCTCTATGAATCTCGAAGCCGTCGATCAGCTTAGCAAACGCTTTAAAACGCTGGATATCGTGTTTGTCGAAAGTGGTGGCGATAACCTGGCGGCGACGTTCAGCCCGGAGTTGTCTGACCTGACCATTTATGTGATCGACGTGGCTGCAGGTGAGAAAATTCCACGTAAAGGCGGCCCTGGCATTACCAAATCAGATTTGCTGGTGATCAATAAGATCGACCTGGCACCTATGGTAGGCGCATCGCTGGAAGTCATGGACCAGGATGCCAAACGTATGCGTGGCGAGAAGCCGTTTGTGTTCAGCAACCTGAAAAGTGGGCAGGGCCTGGAGGAGATTGTGAGGTTTATAGAAAAGCAGGGCCTGATGTTATAGCGACATCGCTGCCTCTATGAATTCATCATACATAGCTAACTTAATTCTGTTGGAGAAGATTGAATGAAAAAAAGTATTGTTTGGGGTGTCGCAGCTAGCCTGGTATCTGGCGTGGCTTGGGCGCATCCAGGGCATGGCCTGACGACTGGGTTTGCGACGGGTTTCCTGCACCCGCTTACCGGCTGGGATCATTTGCTGGTGATGCTGTCACTTGGCGTGTGGGCCGCGCGTCGGCCCCAAGGGCAAGGCTGGCAATTGCCAGTGTTATTTGTGCTGGCGATGGCGGTGGCTGCGCTCACAGCGATGACCTGGTTATCTGTCTCCATGGCTGAGTTGCTGGTGGCGTTTAGTGTGTTGGTGATGGGGGCTTTGTTGCTGGCAGAGATCAAGCTATCGCGTAGCATCCAGCTTGCTGGTGTTGCGGTGATTGCGGCTGCACATGGGTATTTGCACGGTGTGGAGTTAGGCAATCACTGGGCTGCGTTGGCCGGTATGGTGGTGGCGACTGCGCTGTTGCATGGGGTTGGCTGGGCATTAGGGCGTCAGCCGCAGTCGTGGGCGAACTCGGTGTCCAGAGGGTTGGGCGGAGTCATGCTGGTCTTAGGTGCCTACTTGGGAGCCAGCTTGCTCTGGGCTTAAAATAACAGGCTGTGGCGAGACAGCAAACGTAAAATGCGGATAAGTTTGTTATCCGCATTTTTTATTTGTGGCATGCTTTAGTTATGCTACGTCAATTAACGTAGTGATTGATTTCATCTCACGCTCTAGCATACGCTGGGGCGCTTATTTTCCTCTTACGGTCCCGTCTTTTTAAGGATTGTTGATTGTCTAACCCTTCCGAGCTATCACAGGCACCGCATGCCGAGCCGATACAGCGTATCGTCAAGATTCGTCGCGACTATAACAATTGGGTCGCTAACGAAACCATAGAAGATTACGCGCTGCGCTATACGCCACGGGCTTTCCGTAAGTGGTCAATTTTGCGTGTCTCGAATACGGCGCTGGGGGCGATTTCTTTCCTGGTGCTGGAGGCGATTGGCGGCACGATTACCATTAACTATGGTTTTCCCAATGCCTTGTGGGCGATTCTGGCCGTCGGCCTGATTATTTTCCTGACCGGCTTGCCGATCAGCTACTACGCCGCCAAATATGGCCTGGATATGGATTTGCTGACGCGAGGTGCCGGTTTTGGCTATATCGGGTCGACTATTTCCTCGTTTATTTACGCTTCGTTCACGTTTATCCTGTTTTCGCTCGAAGCGGCGATTATGGGCTATGCGCTGGAGCTGTATTTTCATTTGCCGCTCTATCTCGGCTACCTGGTCAGTGCGCTGATTGTGATTCCGCTGGTGACGCACGGCGTGACCTTGATCAGCCGTATCCAGATGATCACGCAGCCGCTCTGGATTGCGCTCATGTTTTTGCCGTTTTTTGCCATCTTGCAGATGGATCCGGATGTGTTGCATAGGCTCAGTAGCTTTGCCGGCGTGTCTACGGATGGTGGCCACTTTAACTGGGTCATGTTCGGCACCGCGACGGCGGTGGGTGTGGCGCTGATTCCGCAAATCGGTGAGCAGGTCGACTTCTTGCGTTTTATGCCAGTGCGCAACAAGGAGAATTACTGGCGCTGGAACCTGGGCGTGCTGATGGCCGGGCCGGGCTGGGTCATTCTGGGCATGCTCAAAATGCTGGCAGGCGCCTTGCTCGCTTACCTGGTGTATAACCGCGATATGCCACTGAGCTCGGCGGTGAACCCTACCCATATGTACTGGGTCGGGTTTGAACATGTTTTCAGTAACCATCAGGTGGCACTGGCGGTGACGGCGCTGTTTGTCTGTGTGTCGCAAATCAAGGTCAATATGACCAATGCCTATGCCGGTTCACTGGCCTGGTCTAACTTTTTTGCCCGCCTCACGCATAGCCACCCCGGCCGTATTGTGTGGGTGGCGTTTAACGTCATGATTGCCATTGTGCTGATGGAGCTCAATGTATTTCAGGCGCTGGAAGAAATCTTGGGCCTGTATGCCAATATCGCCATCGCCTGGATTGCCGCCGTGGTGGCCGATCTGGTGATCAATAAGCCCTTGGGTTTAAGTCCTAAAGGCATTGAGTTCAGGCGTGCTTATTTATACGATATTAACCCAGTGGGTGTCGGGGCCATGTTTATTGCCTCGGCGGTGTCGATTGCTGCGTATACCGGCATCATGGGTGTGCTGGCACAGTCATTCTCTACCTTTATTTCGCTGGTAACTGCGTTGTTAATGTCGCCGCTGATTGCCTGGTATACCAAAGGTAAATATTACCTGGCCAGGCAACGTCCGACCTATTTGCAACCCTCGACCACCAAACAATGTGTGATCTGTGAGCGCGAATATGAGGTGAGTGATATGGCGCATTGCCCGGCTTATGGTGGCGCCATTTGTTCTTTGTGCTGTTGTCTGGATGCGCGTTGCCATGATGCTTGCAAACCGCAGGCCAGGCTCAGCGCGCAGTGGGAGGCGCTCAACAAGAAGTTTTTACCACCACGTTTGTGGCCGCATTTAAATGGTGGGGTGGCGCATTTCTTATTGCTCATGCTGATCGCCATGATTTTGTTTGGAGCCACCATAGGCCTGATTTACCTGCATGATGCCCTGACTGTTGGCCGTGAGTATCCCGGGCTGATGCAGCATTTCCGTTCTGGTTATTTAAAGGTGTTTGTCGCCTTGCTGTTTTTGGGCGGCATTGTGGCCTGGTGGCTGGTGCTGACTTCGGCCAGCCGACGGGTGGCACAGGAAGAGTCTAACCGGCAAACCGGCTTGTTGCTGGAAGAGATCGAGTCGCACAAAAAAACCGATACGCAATTGCAAAAAGCACGCCGTTTGGCCGAAGAGGCGAACCAGGCCAAGAGCCGCTACATCACCGGCATCAGCCATGAGTTACGTACACCGCTCAACAGTATTCTGGGTTATGCGCAACTGCTGACCAATGACGACAGCATCCCCGACCACCGCAAGCAGGCGATTAAAACCATTAGCCGTGGCGGCGAACACTTGCTGTCATTGATTGAAAGCACGCTGGATATCGCGCGGATTGAAAGCGGCAAAATGACGTTTGATGTCAAGCCGCTGCATTTCCCGGAATTTATCAGCCAGATGGTCAGCATGTTTGAAATCCAGGCGCAAAACAAAGGCCTGGCATTTTATTTTGAGCAGTCCGGCAACTTGCCGGAGTATGTGCGTGCTGACCACAAGCGGCTAATGCAGATTCTGGTCAATATCCTGGGCAATGCGGTCAAGTTCACCACCAAGGGTAGTGTGACTTTCCGTGTGAGCTACGCGCGGGAGATTGCACAGATCGATATTGAGGATACCGGCCCTGGCATTGCGCCGAATGAGGTGGAGAAGATTTTTGAGCCGTTTGAGCGCGGCAGTGCAGCCGATGTGGTTGGGATCGGTGGCACCGGTTTGGGCCTGACCATCAGCAAACTGCTGACGCAGCTAATGGGCGGCGAAATGCAGTTTGATAGTGTGCTGGGACGTGGTACGCGATTTGAAATTCGCTTATTCTTGCCGCAGATTCGTGAAACAGCACATTTATCGAAAAAGGCCGTGCGGCAGCGTATTGGTTACGAAGGGCCGATCAAGACCGTGCTGGTAGTGGATAATGAAGAGGTCGACCGTGAGTTATTGCGCGATGCCTTGCAGCCGCTGGGTTTTATTGTGCATGAAGCAGGTAACGGCCAGGCTTGTGTTAACCAGTACCAGATGGTGCATGCAGACTTGATCCTGATGGACTTGGCCATGCCGGTGATGGATGGCTGGGAGGCGGCTTATATCATCCGCCAGGTGCATCAATCCAAACTGCCGATTGCGATTATCTCCGCCAATGCCTATGACCGCAGCCTGGATAACCAGGCCAAGATTCCGGCACAAGACTTTTTTGTCAAACCGGTTAACCTGGACGAGGTGCTGGACTGGATAGGCAATCAGCTCGGCCTGACCTGGCGTTATGTCGATAGCGCGGCATCCCAGTCGGCACTTGCCCTTAAACCTGTGGTGCCTGCGAGTGATGTTGACCCTGTACCAGCGATCTTGCTGGAAAATATGGCCCAGTTCGCCCGTATGGGTTACGTCAAAGGTGTGCGCGAAGTATTAGCCACCCTGAATAGAGAACATTCGCAACATCAAACATTTATTCATGACCTGCAACAGGCCATGGAGCGCTTTGATTTTGCTAAACTGCAACGCTTGATTGAGGAGTACACCAAAAATGACCAGCCATAGCCATACCGTGTTAATTGTGGATGATGTGCCAGAAAACCTGGCCTATCTGCATGACGCACTGGATGAGTCCGGCTACCAGGTCTATGTCGCCAACTCCGGTGAGATGGCGTTGCAAGTGGCGCATCTGATGCAGCCGCATGTGATCTTAATGGATGCGATGATGCCTGGCCTGGATGGTTTTGCTACTTGTCGTCGCATTAAGGCCGCGGCAGAAACCCAGCATATCCCGGTGATTTTCATGACCGGCCTGACCGAGATCGAACACGTCACCATGGCGTTCGATGCTGGTGGTGTGGACTACGTCACCAAGCCGGTACGCCCGGCAGAGGTGTTGGCGCGCCTCAAGGCACATGTGCAGAATGCCACCAAAATGCATCAGGCTACTTCAGCGCTGGATGCCTTTGGCCAGGCAACGATTGCGATTTTGCCTACGGATAAACGCCTGGTATGGCAAACCCCGCTGGCCAAACAATACCTGGAGCAGTATTTTGCCGAGTGGGCAGCCAAAGAGGCTTACAGTGCTGTGCAAACCTTGCCGCCCATGATTTATCAGTGGCTGGAAAGCTGTATACAGCAATTCTCCAGCGGCCAGTCCATGCAAACGCTCAGTGTGAATCAGGGCAATGCACGCCTGAGCCTGACAGTGGCCAATACCAGTGAAGAGCAATGGGTGGTGGTGTTACGCGAGCATTCGGACGAAGCGCAGATTGAATCACTGGGTAAGTTGTTCCAGCTCACCAAGCGTGAGTCAGAGGTGTTGTACTGGACCGTCAAGGGCAAGACTAATAAAGACGTTGGTGAAATACTGGGCACCAGTCCACGCACCATCAATAAGCACCTTGAACATGTCTTCCAGAAACTGGGGGTTGAAACCAGGACTGCTGCTGCGTCACTGGTAGCATCCAAAATCAAGTTCTAATCGCTGGCTAAAGGCCGGGTGCTTTAGCCAGTTTTAGCGTTAAAAGTTGTAGATAAAGCCGACACTGGTGACGTTGGAATTAAAAGATTTGCTGCCACCGCCGTTAACGTCCACTTCCGCTTGGTAGTGATCCCAGCCCACACGCATGGCAATAGCCTTGTCGAAATGGTACTCTGCGCCCAGGCCATACGTGGCCCCCATGCGGGTTGCATCGTCATAAGCACTTAAGCCCGATACTTTGCTGCTGGTGGCAGCACCCCCTAATTTTCCATAGACATCAAAAGCATCGTTCAGTGGCAATGTGCCTACTGCGGTCAGGCTGAGGGCATCGGCCTTGACGCTGCCATGCGCATTGTCAGTGACCTTGCCAATACCAGTATATTGGCCTTCTACAGCAAAATAAGGGTTGAATTTGTAGCCTGCTACAAGCCCGGCGACAGCTTGACTATCTTTGTCGACCCCGTTGGGTGTTTTTAAGTTTGGCATGCCTATCCCCAGGTTCGCCCCGGCATAAAAGCCTTCTGCACTGGCCCACAACGGTGTTGCCAAGGTCAGGCTGCTGATTAAAAATAAGAGGGCGTGTTTACGCATCATGATTGCTCCAATGGATATTGATAAATCTTATTTAAGTTTGCTCTGTGCCAGTTTCAGGCCTTCTTCGATATCCTGCTTGCGGCCAGCATCCGCATCTTCCCGGCCCGGGCGTGAGGGTGCCTGCAAGGCTTTCTGGTAATACGTCACCGCCTGGTTGTAATCACCCTGCGCGCGCAGGTAGTCCGCATAAAAGTAATTGCTGTCTATGCCTGTCGGATTCAGTTGCAGAGCCTTTTCCAAGTATTCATGGCCTTTTTTCTTGTCACCAAAGCCAATCGGCCAGCCGGGTACGCGAAAGTACAATGAACCCAATGTGGTGTAGGCTGAGCCATTGAGTGCCTGTGGATTGGTTTTAATGCTGGCGAGTAACAAGTCGCGTGCCTGCTCGGCGGCTTTCAGGGCATTGACCGGATGGAGTGGCCCCATGCTTTTGGCGTAGCCACTGAGGACGATGGCTTCCCATATCTGCGCCTCATTGGCCTCCGGGTTTTTCGCCGTCAGCTGGTGTGCCTGTTCACTCAGGGTTTTAAAAGAGGCTTCTTGCTGGTCTTTGCTGGTGTGGTAGGTGGCTTTTGCCCAGGCATGTTGCAGGCCGGCCAATTCGTTATCCAGAGCTTCGTCGGCAAACGCGGCACCGGTCAGCAAGGCCAGGCAGGTATACATGATCAAACGTTTCACAATGGCTCCCAGTTTAAATAAGCTTTTTTTGCAATAAGAATGCCAACCTGCAAGGCATAAGTGGGTTTGAACGTTATTCAAATAAATCATATGGTTACAACTTGTTTCCGGCAGAAGATGAGGGAGTGATCGCTTAAAAGGCAAGCGAACCCTGCTTTTTTTGCAGGGTCTCAGCAGGTGACTCTGCAAAAAATGCATGCTATGGTCCGCGTGAGGTCAGATCACAATCATCCATCAATAAATCGTGAGTCATCATGTACGCTAATACACAAGTTCTTTCGTTTGAGGCGCTGTCGCAGCGCTATGGTGAGCGGTATAAATGGATGGTGCTGCTGATTATCGGCGTTGGCACGATTGCGGGCGTCCTGTGTACGTCGAGCTTCAATGTGGCTGTGCCTGCGTTGACGCATACCTTCCACCTGGGGCAAGACCATGTACAGTGGGCGATGACGGCATTTCTGGCGGCCATGACCATAGGCATGCTACCAGCAGCCTGGTGGCTGGAACGTTTCGGTTTGCGTCGCGTATTCATCACTACGTTGTGGCTACTGATTGCCGCCAGCGTCGGTGGTTTTTATGCACATTCATTTGTACAGGTCGTGATTGCGCGCTTGTTGCAAGGCCTGGCCGCTGGTGTGTTACAGCCACTGGGCGTCATGGCGCTGATGCGCTTGTTTCCGCCTAACATCCAGGGGCGCGCCTCTGGCATTCTGATTGTTGGGATTGCGTTTACGCCAGCCGTTGCACCGTCTATCAGTGGCTGGTTACTCGACCAGTTTGGCTGGCATGCCATTTTTCTGCTTGGCGTACCGTTTGCGCTCATTGCATTATTATGCGCCTGGCGCTGGCTACCCGCGCCGCGCAAAAATCCCATCAAACCATTCGACTGGCCGGGTCTGGGCTGGCTGTCGGCCGCCACCATCGGCCTGGTGGAATTTGTCTCCAGTTTGCACCATAGCGGGCTAGCGTCGGCCTGGACCTGGGGGCAGGCGACACTGACTGTGGTGTCCATGATCTGTTACCTGCGCCATGCCCATCAGTTGCCACACGCCATTATCCAGCTGCATCTATTTAACCGGCCCACCTTTAGCCGCGGCACGCTGGTGGCATTTGCTTATGGTTTTGGCTTGTATGCGTCGACTTACCTGATTCCGGTATTTTTACAAAATGCGATGGCTTATTCGGCGACGGATGCAGGATTGTTATTGCTCCCTTCCGGCTTGGCGCTGGTGTTGACGATTCCATTTGCCGGGCGCATGGCTGACCGCTTTTCACCCAGACGCATCACGCTGGCAGGGCTGATGGTATTTGGTGCGTCATTCCTGGTATTTGCGCTGGCGGCCAGGCAGGTGCAGTATTGGGACATTGTGGCTGCAACGGTGGTTGGCCGCATCGGCCTGGGCCTGATCTTACCTGCGCTCAACCTGGCGACCTTGCATGAAATGGAACCGCACCAGTTAGGACAGTCTTCGGTGGTCGTCAGTTATGCCAGGCAGTTAGGTGGCGTGGTTGGTGTGACTATGATGGCGGTGTTTATGGAATGGCGCGAACGCGTGTTAGGCATGGTGACGCCAGGCATTTTTGAGGCCTATGCACAAGGCTTTTTACTGTTATCGGTGGTGTTTGCGCTGGCGATGATTGCTGCGCTGGGGATGAAGGACGCGAAGCGCGAATAGTAAGGCAGGGGCTGCTGGCTGTTATCAAGGGATAACAGCCAGGTGAAGAACTTTACTTCTCTACAAAAGCCTTCTCAATCACGTAGTCGCCAAGTTCACCAATACGTGGTGAAACTTTGAAGCCACGTTTGTCCAGCATCGCGGCCGTATCAACCAACATGGCCGGGCTACCGCAAATCATGGCGCGATCCGTTTCTGGGTTCAATGGCGGCAAGCCAATATCTTCGAACAGTTTGCCACTTTCCACCAGGTCCGTCAGGCGGCCCTGGTTTCTGAACGGCTCACGCGTCACGGTGGGGTAGTAAATCAGTTTGTTACGCACTTCTTCACCAAAGAATTCATTATTCGGTAAATCTTTAGTGATGAACTCTTCGTAGGCCAGTTCGTTGACATAGCGTACGCCGTGAATCAGGATGACTTTTTCAAAACGGTCATAGACTTCGATGTCCTGGATCAGGCTCATGAAAGGGGCGAGACCAGTACCAGTCGAGAAGAAGTACAGGTTTTTACCTGGTTTCAAATCGTGAGTCACCAGTGTGCCGGTTGGCTTGCGGCTGACCAACAGCGGATCGCCTACCTTCAAGTGTTGCAGGCGTGAAGTCAGCGGGCCGTTTGGCACCTTGATGCTGAAGAATTCCAGATGTTCTTCATAGTTCGGGCTGGCAATACTGTAAGCACGTGTCAGTGGCAGGCCATCTACTTCCATGCCAATCATGACAAACTGGCCGTTTTCAAAACGCAAACCTGGGTCGCGAGTGGCCTTAAAGCTGAATAAGGTGTCGTTCCAGTGATGAACGCTCAAAATCGTTTCGGTGGAATATTTTTTATTACTCATGTCTTTTCTTTTACTCGCGACTAGGCAAAGGGATTGAATTTAAAAGGGTTTATTCTAAGATACTATTATAGCGCAGCTGTCAGTTGTGGTACGACTTCAAACAAGTCAGCCACCAGGCCGTAATCTGCAATCTTGAAGATCTGCGCTTCCGGATCCTGGTTAATTGCCACAACGACCTTGCTATCTTTCATGCCGTAAGCATGTTGGATGGCACCGGAAATACCAACAGCGATATATAGCTCAGGCGCAACCACCACGCCAGTCTGGCCCACTTGCAGGTCGTTAGGCGCATAGCCTGCGTCTACCGCGGCACGGCTGGCGCCAATAGCGGCATGCAGTTTGTCTGCCAATGGTGCAATGACTTGTGCAAATGCATCAGCACTGCCCAATGCACGGCCGCCGGAAACCACGACTTTGGCGGCTGTCAGTGCGGGGCGCTCTGATTTATTAAAGGCTTCTGATACCCAACGGCTGCCTTGTGGGGCTGCTGGCGTATTAATAGATTTGACTTCGGCAGTCGCACCAGCCGCTGCGGCGGCAAATTTGCTGCCGCGCACGGTCAGCACTTGAATGGCATCGCTGCTTTGCACGGTCGCCAGCACGTTGCCTGCGTAAATGCCACGCACATAAGTATTGGTATTGACGATTTCCAGTACGTCGGACAGCATGTTGACATCCAACAAGGCGGCTACTCGTGGCAATACGTTTTTGCTGAACGCGCTGTGCGCCGCCAGCACCACGCTGTAATTAGCGGCCAGTGGCACAATCAGGTCAGCCACGTGTTCAGCAGTCGGGTGTTGCAGGGCGGCATCCGTGGCAACCAGTACATTGCTCACGCCTTGCAAGGCGGCTGCCTGGGCAGCCAATGCATCGGTTTGTGCCGCGGCAATCAGGACATCTACCGGTTGCTGCCACTGTTGTGCAGCTGTCACGGCACGCGCGACTTGCTCATTCAAATGTTGGCCGTCATGCTCGGCAATAATCAGTGTTCTCATGCAATGATCCCCTCATGCGTACGCAATTTACTCAATAACTCATTCACGTCTTTCACCATGATGCCGGCCGGGCGCTCTGGCGGTGCCGCCACTTTCAGTTGCTGCACGCTGTCGGTGAGTGCAAGGTTGAGGGAATCCAGTGCAATGGTTTCAATCGGTTTTTTTCTGGCCATCATCAGGTTAGGCAATTTGACATAGCGTGGTTCGTTCAAACGCAAGTCTGCAGTAATCACGGCTGGCAGAGTCACGCTTAATGTTTGCGTGCCGCCATCAATTTCTCTGACCACGGTGGCCTGATTGTCGGCAATCGTGATTTGTGAAGCGTAAGTGGCCTGTGGCAGTTTCAATAAAGCGGCCAGCATTTGGCCGGTTTGGCCCGCATCATCATCAATCGCTTGCTTGCCCAGCAGGATCAGCGATGGCTGTTCGCGTTCGACCATGGCTTTAAGCACCTTGGCGACGGCCAGCGGTTGCAGGCTGTCCGTGGTTTCAATCAACGTAGCACGGTCAGCACCCATAGCCAACGCATGGCGCAGGATGTCCTGATTCACTGCGGCACCGATGGTGACGGCAACGATTTCAGTCACAATGCCTTTTTCCTTGAGGCGGATCGCCTCTTCAATCGCGTTCTCATCAAACGGATTGACGCCCATTTTGACGCCATCAATATCTACATTTGAGCCATCCGCTTTGACGCGGACTTGAATGTTATAATCAACGACCCGTTTGATCGCTACCAGTGCTTTCATAAAACGTTTGCCTTTGTTGGGGTTTTACTCGTAACCGCGTATTTTAAGCCAGCTTGTAATATTTATTAAATTGATTATTATAATAATATATATCTATTTTTTAGATTGATTTTGACGCGGCGCAAATGTCGTGCAATCCTTTATCCTTCAATGAAGTACACACTCAGACAGCTGGAAATTTTTGTTGCGATCAGTCGCGCGGGCAGTGTGTCGCGCGCCTGTGATCAGCTTGCCTTGTCGCAATCTGCCGCCAGCACTGCCCTGATCGAGCTGGAAAAACAATTTGATATCCAGTTGTTTGACCGTGTCGGCAAGTCTTTGCGTATCAATGAGGCCGGTCAGCAACTGATGCCCAAAGCGGTCGAGTTGTTGGACAGGGCGCGCGAAATTGAGCGTATGTTGCAGGGACAGCAGGGCTATGGCCATCTCAAAATCGGCGCGACGCTGACTGTGGGAAATTACCTGGTCACCTTGCTGGTAGCTAAATTTTTGCAGCAATATCCGCAAAGCCACATCCAATTGCAGGTCCAAAACACACGTACTATCGTCGAGCAGATTGCAAATCATACACTGGATTTGGGTATGATAGAGGGCGAGTGTAATCACCCGGATATTGCCGTCGCACCGTGGATTGCCGACGAACTGGTGATTTTTGCGGCGCCTGCCCATCCGCTGGCAAAGATTGCGCAAACAGGAAAAACCATCCACAAGTCAGATTTATTGTTGCAACCGTGGATCGTGCGTGAAAGAGGTTCGGGCACACGCGAGACGTTTGACCGTGCCTTCAAGCAGGATTATTCACGGCTCAATATTACGCTGGAGCTGGAGCACACCGAAGCGATCAAACGCGCGGTGGAGTCTGGGCTCGGCATTGGCTGCATTTCAAGGCTGGCACTTAAGGACGCGTTCAGGCGCGGTAGCCTGGTGCCGATTGAAAACCACAGTTTGCAGTTTCACCGCAATTTTTATTTTTTATGGCACAGGCAAAAATATCAGACCGGTGGCATCCGTCAGTTTTTGGCATTTTGCCAGGCGTTCACCCAAGGGGCGACGCGTAGCGACCTGATCGATATCCCGGCCATTGCCTGACAGAAGGAGCAGAGATGGAAAGAGATGTCATGGAATACGATGTGCTGATTGTCGGGGCAGGCCCGGCCGGCTTGTCCGCAGCCATTCGACTCAAACAATTAGCACAGGCACAAGGCCAGGAGCTGGGCGTGTGCGTGCTGGAAAAAGGCGCCGAAGTCGGTAGCCATATTTTTTCGGGCGCTGTGCTGGATCCGAAAGCCTTGCAGGAGCTGTTTCCAGACTGGCAGGCCTTAGGTGCGCCTTTGAATACGCCAGTGAATAAAGATACCTTTGTCGTGCTGGGTGAAGAAAAAGCCTGGGACATGCCTGAGTGGGCCTTGCCGCCGCTCATGGGTAATCATGGTAATTACATTATCAGCCTGGGCGAAGTCTGCCGCTGGTTGGCGGGGCAGGCAGAGTCGCTGGGTGTGGAAATTTATACCGGTTTTTCTGCGCAATCGCCCAGCTATGATGAGCATGGCCGTATGGTAGGCGTGATTACTGGTGATATGGGTCTGGACAAACAAGGCGAGCCAACGGCGAATTACACGCCAGGTATCGAAATTCGCGCCAAATATACGCTGGTGGCTGAAGGTACACGTGGTTCATTGACCAAGCAGCTGGAAGCGCGTTACGGCTTGCGTACCGCCTCCAGCCCGGCCAAATATGGCATCGGCTTCAAGGAAGTCTGGCGCGTGAAGCCTGAGTTGCACCAGAAAGGCCTGATTGAGCACACCTTGGGCTGGCCGCTAGATGCCAGTACCGGTGGCGGTGGTTTTATTTATCACCATGGCGAGAACCTGGTCTCCGTCGGTTACGTGGTGCACCTGGATTACCGCAATCCTTATTTGTCCCCGTTTGATGTGTTCCAGACCTATAAAACACATCCAAAACTTAAGGCTTTATTGCAGGATGGCAAACGCCTGAGCTACGGCGCACGGGCGATTTCTGAAGGTGGCGTGCAATCGTTACCGGAAATGGCCTTCCCGGGTGGCGCCTTGCTGGGATGCAGTGCTGGCCTGGTTAATGTGCCCAAAATCAAGGGCACGCATTACGCCATGAAATCCGGCATGCTGGCGGCGGAAGCTGTCTTTGAAGCTGTTGCGCAGGGCAGCCCGGAAGTGCTGACCAGTTATGTGCAAAAGCTACGCGCTTCCTGGGTCTGGCAAGAGTTGTATGCGGTGCGCAATGTGAAACCGTATTTATCCCGTTGGGGTACTTGGGCAGGCACCGTGCTGGGAGGTGCTGAGATGTGGCTGGCGAATTGGAATATCAGTTTGCCGTGGACGCTCAAACACAATTACGCCGACCACGCCACGCTGGCTGAGGCGTCGCAAAGCCGTCAGCCGGTCTACGCTAAACCTGATGGTGTGCTGACGTTTGATAAACTCAGTTCGGTCAGTTTGTGCAATATTGCGCATGATGATCATCAGCCCTGCCATTTGAAACTGGGCGTAGCGGATATGCCGGTACGTGTGAACTTGCCGCGTTACGCTGGGCCAGAGCAGCGTTATTGCCCGGCTGGGGTGTATGAGTTTGTTGAGCAGGCCGGTGAAAAAGCCTTGCAGATCAATGCGCAAAACTGCATTCATTGCAAAACCTGCGATATTAAAGACCCGACACAAAATATTAACTGGGTGCCACCAGAGGGCGGTAGCGGACCGAATTACGTTTCGCAGTGATTGGAAAAGGCGTTGCTCCGGCGAATATGCTGAGGGGTAACGCCTTTTTTATTTTTTGCGTGTGAATACAGGTACTCTTTGGCTTTAATGTTGGCGCAGTGATGTAAAGTTTCTTTCGCCTCTAGGCGAGTCACTTTCTGGTGCTTGTCCCCCAGAAAGTAACCAAAGAGGAAGACACCCAGCCATCACGGCCTTCGGCTTCCTTGCGTTGCTCAACAAAACAAGCGGTCACGAAACTCGCCCTAGCAGCTTGCACACTGCGCAAGCTGCCGCGGAGCTCAGACAGTCGCTCCCTTCTTCCTTATTTTGTCTCCGCTACTCAGCGTGATGGAATGGGATTTATCTCGCCAAACTTACATCGTAGCAATTTGGAAAGTTAGAAAACCAAATTCATTTCTTACAATCACCTGCCGTTGCGCTCATTAGGTTTTCGGGGTCCCCATCTGCCGCGCCGAGCAACGCAGGATTGGCGGGGGGTAACTGTTTGAGCTCCGTAGGAGCGAGTTTTTGATTGCCGCCCGGCAATTCGAGTAGCACAGGAATCAAGCGGAAGTTGGGGTGTCTTGTTCTTTGCCTTCTTTCTTATGGACAAGCATAAGAAAGAATGGTCGCCGAAAAGGCGAAATAGATAGTTCATCAAACAACCTTCCCTTTGAGCAAACAAAGAAAAGTCACACTCACCTATAGACGAAAGAAGACCGTTCAGCGCTTCTGCGTCAGCGCAATAAAAGCAGCAATCCAGCCAATCGCAATGGTGGTGAGCAGCATCAGTCCGCCCACATTAAACAGGTGGAACACCAAGTGAAAATTGCTTTGGTAATTGTTCGCCAGCAGTTGCACCGGTTGTCTCAGGTTCCACACAATCATGAACAATAGCGCGATGGCAATCAGGCCACCCCCCAGCCCGTAAGCGCCTCCCATATATAAAAACGGACGGCGGATGAAACTATGCGTAGCGCCAATCAGGCGGCTGACTTCAATTTCGGCTTCGTGAGTGAGTACCTGCATGCGCACGGTGTTGCTGATGACGGTGATCATGGCAATGCCGAGCAGACTGGCAAAAATGATAGCAATGCGTTTGCCCAACACCAGCATGGAATGCAGGCGCTCAATCCAGACGCTGTCGATGACTAGCTCTTCGACCTCTCCGCGTTTTTGCAGCAAGTCCTGCACCGGTTTGACTGAAGCAGGTTGCGTGTCCGTCAGGGTGATAAACAGTGCATCGGGCAGCGGGTTTTGTGGCAGGTCTACGAGCAGGTCTTTTTGCAAAAACTGCGCACCCAACTGCTTGATGGCATCTTCCTTGGGCACGTAACGCACCACTTTGACTTGCGGCAAAGCCTGGACGTCGTTAATTAGGCGCTGGATCAGGTTGGCATTGGTGGATGACTTGAGGAATGCGCTGATTTGCGCATCCTGTTTAATTGAGCGCGACATATCTTGCAGGTTATCCAGACCGACAAACAGCAGGCCGGGCAGGGTGGCGGTGATGCCGATCACCATGCAGATGGTAAGCGTATTCAGCCAGTGACTTTTTAAGCGCTGCAGGACCAAATCTATGGCCAGCGCGTGTTGATTGAGCCAGTTTTTCATGCACTTATTCTCGTTAATGGGGCACTCATAACATTGCCGTTTGCGCAGGCATGGCGCTGATGGTTTGCTGGTCGATATGCAAGGTGCGATAGGCGATGGTGCTGACCTGGCTCACGTCATGCATGGCAATCACCACGGTCACGCCGACATCATTAAAGGCTTTGAGCAACTGCATGATTTCCAGTGAGGCGGCTTGATCCAATCCGCCTGTAGGTTCGTCAGCAATGACAATCGAAGGGCGGCTGACGACCGCGCGCGCAATGGCAAGCCGTTGTTGCTCACCGCCGGAAAGCGTAATCGGCATGGCTTTTTCCTTATTCAGCAAGCCGACTTTATCCAGCGCAGCACGCACGCGGCGTGCGGCTTCTTCACCGGTAATGCCCTGTATGCTCAGCGGCAGGGCCACGTTTTCAAAACTGTTGCGGTCATACAGCAGCTTATGATCCTGAAACACCAGGCCAAAGCGGCGGCGCAGGTAAGGCACCGCATTCGGGTGCAACTGGCTGATGTCCTGCTGGTTAATCAGGATATGGCCGCTGGAAGGTAATTCTATGCCCGCCATGAGTTTGAGTAAGGTACTTTTGCCGGCACCTGAGTGGCCGGTGACCAACACAAAATCGCCTTTGTCTATGCTGAAGCTGACCTGGCGGAACAAGTGTGCGCTATTGGGATAGCGCATACTGACATTATTAAAAACAATCATAGTTTAAACACTGTCATGGCTAGTCATCAATCAGGGCATCAATAAAATCATTGGCGCTAAATGGGCGTAAGTCATCAATACTTTCGCCCACGCCAATAAAGCGTACCGGGATCTTGCTGGCGGATTGCTGGCTGAGGTGGGCAATGGCTGCAATCACGCCGCCTTTGGCGGTGCCGTCTAGTTTGGTCAAGGCCAGGCCAGTGACGCCCAGCGCCTCGTTGAACGCTTTGAGCTGGTTGACGGCGTTCTGGCCAGTGTTGGCATCCAGCACCAGCAAAATTTCGTGCGGTGCGCCAGGCAATGCCTTGTCGATGACGCGTTGCACTTTCTTGATTTCGTCCATCAGGTGTAATTGCGTCGGCAGGCGGCCGGCCGTGTCAGCAATTACCACGTCGATTTTTTTAGCGATCGCTGAATTAACCGCATCGTAAATCACAGCAGCCGGGTCACCACTTTCAGACGCAATCACATACACATCATTGCGCTCGCCCCATACCTGCAATTGCTCGCGCGCAGCGGCACGGAAGGTGTCGCCTGCCGCAATCAGCACGCTATGGCCTTGCGCTTGCAGGTATTTGGCCAGTTTGCCGATGGTGGTGGTTTTACCGGCGCCGTTAACGCCGACCATCATCATCACATACGGCTGGTGACCACGCACCTCCAGAGGCGACTCCAGCGGTGATAACAGATCAAGCAAGGTGTCTTTAAGCGCCTGTTTTAACGCAATGGTGTCTTGCAAGTCCTGTTTTTTGACCCGGTTGCGCAGTTGTTCCAGCAAGTATTGCGTGGCGTTCACGCCGACGTCAGAAGTGAGCAGGATGGTTTCCAGCTCTTCGTAAATGTCTTCATCAATTTTGCCGCCACCAAACAGCGCGCTTAGTTGCCCACCCAACTGCTGGCGTGTTTTGGCCAGGCCGTTTTTTAAGCGCTGCGTCCAGCTCAGGCTGGTGGCTTCTGTTGCGGGGGGCGTGACGGGCTCGGTTTTTTTAGCAAATGGATTGAACATGGCGGCTGAAAACTCGGTAATATCGTCATTTTAAGCTGAATCGGCGTTTCCTGCCACGATTAGGCGCAGGCGATGGTTGTTCAGGCAGTGATTGTTTAAGCAGCGCTAGAACTAACCCAGGCGCTGGCTGGTCACAAACAAGACTTTTTGAATCCTTTTTATTCTCCTTCCATTTTGAATCTGGACAACATGAAAACCCCACTCAAATTAGCGCGGCATTTAACGCGTCCCTGTTTGCTGGCTGTGCTGATCAGCAGTTACGCGTTACCGGGTCATGCCGAGATTGTGCAAACCACCCTCAAAAACGGCTTGAAGGTCATTGTGCAGGAAGACCACAGGGCGCCGGTAGTGGTGTCGCAAGTGTGGTATCGCGCGGGCTCGCTGGATGAGGTGAATGGCAAAACCGGCGTGGCGCATGTGCTGGAGCATATGATGTTCAAGGGCACCAAAAAAGTCCCTGCCGGGCAGTTTTCGCGCCAGGTAGCTGCGGCAGGCGGCAAGGAAAATGCATTTACCAGCAAAGACTACACCTGTTATTTCCAGCAACTGGAAAAGTCCCGACTGCCATTATCGTTTCAGCTCGAAGCTGACCGCATGGCCAATTTGCAAATTACTGACGCAGAGTTTGCCAAAGAGATTGAAGTGGTTAAAGAGGAGCGGCGCTGGCGCACTGAAGATAAGCCACAGTCACGCGTGAACGAACAGTTTGAAGCGTCTGTGTACCGGGCACATCCTTATGGGCGCCCGGTGGTTGGTTTTATGAATGACCTGGAAAACATGACCGCCGCAGATGCGCGCGAGTGGTACGGTACCTGGTATGCGCCAAATAATGCGACGATCGTCGTGGTCGGTGATGTGAAGGCGCAGGAGGTGTTTGCGCTGGCTGAAAAAAACTTTGGCAAACTAGTTGCAAAAGCCTTGCCTGCGCGCAAACCACAAGTAGAGCCTGTGCAGTTGGGCGAGCGCCGCGCCATAGTCAAAGCCCCGGCCAAACTGCCGTATTTTGTGATGGGCTTTCATGCGCCAGCGCTCAAAAGTGGCGAAGCGTATAGCGAGCAGGACTGGGAGCCTTATGCGCTGGAAGTGTTATCCAGCATTTTGAGTGGCAACGGTGCTTCGCGTCTCAACCAGAAGCTGGTGCGCGAGCAGGCCATTGCCCTGGAAATTGATACCGCCTATGACAGCACCAACCGAGGCCAGACGTCAACGTTTGAAGTTGCGGCTTCGCCAAGTGATGGCATCTCGCAGGAAGCCTTGATCAAGGCCATTTGGGGGCAAATTGATGAGCTTAAGAATAATGGTGTGACGGCTGCTGAATTGCATCGCGTGAAAGCCGCAGTGATTGCGGCGGATGTGTATAAACGTGACTCTGTGTTCTATCAGGCCATGCAAATCGGGCAACTGGAAACCATGCGCTATCCGCTGTCATTGTTACAGAGCAATGCCGCCAGGGTGCAGGCGGTGACCTCGGAACAAGTGCAGGCGGTGGCTAAAAAGTATTTATTGCCGGATCAACTAACTCTGGTCAGCCTGGATCCGCAACCGATGACCACTGATCTGAAACCGGCTGGTCGTCCGCATCAGCACTAATTTGATTTTATTTTTTACTGGTTTTATTTAATGCGCCTGCATCACAGGCGAATCAAGGAACAGCATGAACGTAATTGGTTTTTTGAAAGTGGCCCTCTTGGCGCTGGTGTTGCAAGGGTATGCCGCCAACGTCCTGGCCGCCCTGAACATTCAGCATTGGACAACCGCGGAAGGCAGCGAAGTTTACTTTGTTGAAAATCACTCACTGCCGATGATGGATGTCAGCATTAATTTTCGTGCTGGCAGTGCCTATGATAAGCCTGAAACCGGCGGTACGGCGGCGGTGACGCACCATTTGATGGCGTTGGTTGCGGGCGGGCTTGAGGAGGAGGCACTGACCAATCGTTTTGCCGATATTGGTGCCGTGCTGGGCGGCAGTTTTGATGCTGACCGTGCCAGCTTCAAGTTACGCACGTTGACCAGCGAGCAGCAGGCGGCGCTGGATGCGTTTGCATTGGTATTGCATCAGCCGGATTTTCCGCCAGCAGTGCTTGCGCGCGAGCAGGCGCGTATCGTCGCGGCCCTGCAGGAGGCCGAAACCGAGCCTGACAGCATCGCACAAAAAGCGTTTATGCAGTCCGTGTATGGCATGCATCCTTACAGCCTGGATCAAAACGGTGAAATTTCCACTGTGCAGTCGCTGACGGTGGCGCAATTACGCCAGTTTTACCAAACCTATTACACGGCCAAGTCGGCGGTGATTGCCATGATGGGAGATTTGACCACCGAGCAAGCCAGGCAGATTGCCGCACGGCTGAGTGCTGGTTTGCCGCAAAGCGCTGCGGTAGCGCCTGTGCCGCCAGTGACAGCGCCTGCCTCGGCCAGCGTGAAAAAATTGCCGCATCCGGCGGTACAAGCGCATATCCTGCTGGGACAGCCGGGTAATAAACGGGGTGACGCGGACTTTTTCCCTTTGTATGTGGGTAACTATATTCTGGGTGGCGGCGGTTTTGTGTCGCGCCTGACTGAAGAAGTGCGTGAGAAGCGCGGCCTGGCCTACAGTGTGTATAGTTATTTTATGCCGATGAGCCAGTTAGGCCCGTTCCAGATCGGCCTGCAAACCAAGAAGGCGCAGGCAGATGAAGCACTTAAACTGGTGAAAGAGACGGTGCAGCAGTTTGTGGATAAAGGCGTGACGGAAAAAGAGCTGGCTGCGGCCAAGGATAACCTGATCGGCGGTTTTCCGCTGCGCATAGATAGCAACAGCAAGATTCTGGAGTACCTGAATATGATTGGTTTTTACCAGCTGCCGTTGGATTACCTGGATAGTTTTAATGACCATGTGGCCAAGGTGACGGTACAGCAAGTGAATGATGCATTTAAGCGACGTGTTCACCCGGAAAGTTTTGCCACCGTGATTGTCGGGGCCGAATAATGAAAAAGCCGACCACATGGTCGGCTTTTTTATCGGGTGTATCAGGCGATGCGTTTTTTACGCGCCAGCAGGTAGTATAAAAACGCACCCAACAGGTTGAGGAAGAAAATCACCAGAAACCAGACCAGTTTGTCTTCGCTTTGATTGGCCAGGCAATCGACCAGCATCCATACCCAAAATAATCCTAGTGCCAGTGCAATCAGGCTGCCTAATATGCCAAACCCAAATAAGAATTCCATGCTGTTTTCCTTTGTTAATTGCCATGAATCATAGCACGATCCATTTGCATGGATGATCATGTAAATGTGGCTGCTAGCAAGAACGCCTTTATAATCATGCTTTGTCGTTGCTAACGAATAGAACAATATTCATGAATCAAGTTCGCCTGAATGCCGGCGTTTGGCGTAGCCGCATACTCAAGTTTCCAGATGCAGAAGGCTTGCGCCCGACGTCTGACCGCGTGCGCCAGACCTTGTTTAACTGGTTAGGGCAGGAGATGACAGGTAAAGCCTGCCTGGATTTGTTTGCGGGCACGGGCGCCCTGGGCTTTGAAGCGCTATCGCGTAATGCCAGGCAGGTGACCATGCTGGAGCTGGTCAAAGCGCCGTTTCAGGCATTGCTGCAAAACCAGCGCTTATTGGGCGCGACGCAGGCCGAGATCCGGCAAATGGATGCCTTGCAGTTTTTGGCGCAAAACAAACAGCGCTATGATGTGATTTTCTGCGATCCACCCTACCATAAACAGTGGCTGGATAAGTTGTTGCCACAGTTGGCCAGCCACCTGGCCGACGATGGTTTGCTGTATGTGGAGGCGGAATATGCGTTAAAATCCGACTCGGGCTGGCAAGTGATCAAGTCCGGCAAGGCGGGGCAGGTGTTTTATCATCTGCTGCAGCCCGTAAAAGCATAGGTCGAGGACACCTTAAAAAATATTCGGGGTAAAGGTGAATGAGTAAAGTCAGAGTGGCAGTGTATCCGGGAACATTTGATCCGATTACATTGGGGCATGAAGATATTGTGCGCAGGGCCGCCAATCTGTTTGATGAGGTGATTGTGGCGGTGGCCGGCAGTACCAGCAAGCAGACTTTGTTCAGCCTGCAAGAGCGCGTGGCGTTGGCCGAGTCTGTGTTTAATGGCAGCAACATTCGCGTGGTGGGCTTTGATGGCCTGCTGATGCAGTTCGTGCAGGCGCAAGGCGGACAGATGGTGATTCGTGGTTTGCGTGCGGCCAGTGATTTTGAATACGAGTTTCAACTGGCAGGCATGAACCGCAAGCTGTATCCAAAACTTGAGACCCTGTTTATGACGCCAGCCGAAGAATTTATGTTTATCTCCTCCAGCCTGGTGCGCGAAGTTGCGCGCCTGGGCGGTGATGTGAACCAGTTTGTGTCGCCAGGCGTCGAAACTGCGATCAAGCAAAAACTGGTCGCTGCTTAACGCTATACCAGATAGAGAATCCCTTATTTTAAAGAGTCATGGCGCTATTTATTACCGATGAATGTATTAACTGCGATGTTTGCGAGCCAGTGTGCCCGAATGAGGCCATTTCGCAAGGCGCAGAAATCTATGAAATCAACCCTGATTTGTGCACGGAATGTGTTGGGCATTACGATAAGCCACAATGTCAGCAGGTATGCCCGATCAGTTGTATTCCGCTAGACCCGGATCGACCTGAAACACAGGAACAGCTGATGGAAAAGTATGTGCGGATCACTGCACTCAATCATTAAAACGAAAATAATTAAAACCAACATTAAAAAAGAAGTTACACGGATTTCAAGGAGTCAATAATGCGAGTATTACATACCATGTTGCGCGTAGGCGATTTGCAACGTTCGATTGATTTTTATACCGCGGTGCTGGGTATGAAGTTGATCCGCACTCAGGATTACCCGGATGGCGAATTTACATTGGCGTTTGTCGGTTATGGCAATGAGTACGATAACACCGTGCTGGAGTTGACTTACAACTATGGCAAAACAGCCTATGACATGGGTGGCGCATATGGTCATATGGCGATTGAGGTCGACGATGCTTACAAAGCCTGTGAACTGGTCAAAACCAAAGGTGGCAAGGTAGTACGCGAAGCGGGGCCGATGAAGCACGGCACGATTGTCATTGCGTTTATCGAAGACCCGGACGGCTATAAAATCGAATTCATCCAGAAGGGGACGATTGAGTACCCCGTTAATGTCTAACCAGGCACAGTTATTAGAGGCTGTGACACAGGCGCAAGCTGGCAACTGGGATGCGGCCCACAATATCGCGCAGGACTATAGCGACACCACGGCGAACTGGATTCACGCCGTGCTGCATAAGATTGAAGGCGATACCTGGAATAGCAAGTACTGGTATGCCAGAACCGGTGGTCACCAATATGAAGATTTCGGCCCGGATGTGGCCGCAGAGCTGGTGGCCATTCAGCAATGGCTGAGCACTGCTGCTGCGCAATAATTGATTGCTTACTTATGATCTTCGTCAGCAGGGCGGCGGCTGGAAATAAAAATCCCCCATAGCGACTGCACAAACAGGCCAATCACGGTGCCGGTGATAAATAGCAACAGGCAGGCGAGCAGACACACCAACAGCAAGAAGGCATCTTGCTGCCACAGACCCAGCGCAGACAGTGACTGCCAGACAGTCAGTATTTGCTGTATCCAATGATCGAGGTTGATAAGCGCCATGTGTTTATTATGCCTGAGCAAACTCAGGCATGTAATCAGTCAGCGCATGCATGGATGTGTACAGCCAATATTTTGCATCATTTTACGGGTTCCCATTTTTCGTCCCTTTTCGGCTTTTCAGTCGGACTTTTAATCACAAGAGCCAAATCAGTGCACTCCCTCGCCTGATGTCGGTGCGTGTGCGCTATTCTTATTCTTTAACGCCATGATTTTTAAGTAAAAAAAGTTACCTTGAATATGGCCTGCTTGTTGCTAGTCTAGCACTGAGCTAGAGGAGAGGCACCATGATAAAAAAACTTGCGGCCAGCGCAACGATGTCAGCCGCCATGATTTCGGCAGACAGCCAATTGACTGACAATATTCAATTACTGGGGGAGTTGCTCGATAAAGCGATTCTGGAGGTTGAAGGTGACGAGGTTGCGCAGAAGATTGCGTCTATTCGCCAAGCCGCCCTGCGCTTTCACCAGACACATGACCAGCAAGCCTCGCTAGACCTGGAGCAGTTATTGGCTGGCCTGAGTCTGGAGCATACCGTGCGTGTGGTACGGGCATTGGCCTATTTCAAGCATTTGGTGAACCTGGCTGAGGATTTATACGGCCAGCAATTAGGGCATTGCCAGCAGAATACACCTGCGCCCGGCATGCTTTCATATACCTTGTTGCAAATCAAGGCGGCCGGGATTCCGGCAGATACGATTAAACATCTGTTACAGGATGCGCTGATTTCCCCTGTGCTCACCGCGCACCCCACCGAAGTGCAGCGCAAAAGCGTGCTGGATATTGAACGCCTGATTGCCGAACTGTTGGCAGATCGTGCGCAAATGGTGTCCGAACGCCAGCGCACCCGCAATAGCCTGCTGTTGCAAGGCGCGGTGTCGGCGTTGTGGCAAACTCGCATGATGCGTTACTCCAAACTCAGTGTGCTCAATGAAATCGAAAATGCACTGACTTATTACGAAAGTACGTTTTTGCATGTCATCCCCGAAATTCTGCAAGACGTTGAGCGCGACTTGTGTGACTTGCTGCCCAATGTAGCATTGCCCAGCTTTTTGCGTATGGGCAGCTGGATAGGCGGTGACCGGGATGGCAACCCGTTTGTGAACGGGGCGACGTTGCGCGAAAGCGTGCGCTTGCAGGCCATTACTTTATTCAGGTTTTATTTACAGGAACTGGCGGCATTAAAGCGCGAACTGGCAGTTTCAACGCGGGTGGTCGGCGTGGACGAGGCTGTGCTGCAAATGACCAAAGCGTCGCGTGACCAATCGCAACACCGGCTGGATGAACCTTATCGCCTGGCGCTAAACGGTATTCACGATGGTTTGCTGGCCACGGCCAATACGCTGCTGCCGCAAGGTGGTTGGGTGCTGCCTGAAGACATGACGGCTGACCCTTACGATACGCCAGAGGCCTTGCTGGCGCCTTTGCAAACCATTGCCGACTCGTTGCGCAACCATCATGGCGAAGCCCTGATCTACCCGCGGCTGGGCAAGCTGATCAAGGCGATTGGCACTTTTGGCTTTCATCTGGCGACGGTCGATATCCGCCAGTCCTCAGACGTGCATGAAGCGGTGATTACAGAATTATTGCAAAAGGCCGGCCATGACTTTGACTATGCGGGCTTTAATGAGGATGAAAAAATCGGCATTTTGCTGGAAGAACTGAAGCAGCCGCGTTTACTGTTTTCACCCTTCCAGCAATATTCCGAATTGGTGCATAAAGAAATTGGTGTGCTGGTGGCGGTGCGTGAGATGCGCGAGCGCTTTGGTGAGTATGCGGTGCGGCAATATATTATTTCGCATACTGAAACATTGTCTGACATGTTGGAAGTGGCTTTGCTGCAACGAGAAGCCGGTTTGTTGCGCGGTGTGTGGGGTTCGGCCAATATCCAGGTCGATTTGAATATCGTGCCCTTGTTTGAAACCATTGCGGACTTGCGCGATGCGCCCATGATTATGGGCAAATGGCTGAGCCTACTTGGCATCCGCCACGTGATTCGCTACCAGGGCAGTGAGCAGGAAGTCATGCTGGGGTATTCTGATAGCAATAAGGACGGCGGCTTTTTAACCTCCAACTGGGAGCTATATAAAGCAGAAATCTCACTGGTGGAGCTGTTCAACCAGGCCAATGTCAAATTGCGCCTGTTCCATGGCCGCGGTGGTACGGTGGGTCGTGGGGGTGGCCCTACTTACCAGGCCATCATGGCGCAACCCAAAGGCACAGTGGATGGCCAGATTCGCCTGACCGAGCAGGGCGAGATTATTTCCACACGGTATGCGGATCCGGTAGTCGGTCGGCAGCATCTGGAAACCCTGATTGCCGCCACGCTGGATGCGACATTATTCCCGGCTGACCAACTGGAGTCCGGCAAACGACGCGCTTTCGAAGGTGTGATGGAAACATTGTCTGCCACCGCCATGACCAGCTATCGTAGCCTGGTTTATGAAACTCCTGGTTTTGCCGAATACTTTTTTAATACCACACCGATTAACGAAATTGCCGAACTCAATTTAGGCAGTCGACCGGCGGCGCGTAAATCGACGCGTCGCATCGAGGATTTACGTGCGATTCCATGGGGATTCTCCTGGGGGCAATGCCGCTTACTCTTGCCCGGCTGGTACGGCCTAGGCAGCGCCATTCATCATTTTTTGCAGCAGGATCCTGCATTAAAAGAAGCGCGGCTGGCTATGTTGCATGAAATGCAGGCGCATTGGCCCTTGTTTAATACCTTAATCCAGAATGTGGACATGGTGCTGGCTAAAACTGACCTGATTGTGGCACGCCATTATGCCCATTTGCTCGAAGACCGCGACCTGCGCGAAGAGATTTTCAGCCGGATTGCGCAGGAGCACAAGCTGACTACGGATGCCGTCAATCTGTTACTGGGCACCACGCAACGCCTGGCCAGTCAGCCGGTGATTGCAAAATCCATCCGTGACCGTTTGCCCTACCTTGATCCTATGAATCATTTGCAGGTAGAAATGATTCAGCGCTACCGTAATGGTGAAACGGATGAAAAACTGAAGTGGGCGATACCACTGACGATTAACGGCATTGCCACCAGCTTGCGCAACACCGGTTGATTGTCACTTGTATGCGAAAAAAGGACAAGCTTGGCTTGTCCTTTTTTCACATAAGCCTAGTGCTTATGCTTGCTTTCCCAGGTTTTGATTTGCTTTTCGGCTTCGTCTTTGGTAATGCCGTAACGTTCCTGGATTTTACCGGCGACTTGATCGCGCTTGCCCTCAATCACATCCAGGTCGTCGTTGGTTAACTTACCCCATTGTTCCTGCACTTTGCCTTTGAGTTGTTTCCAGTTGCCTTCGAAAATATCTTTATTCATGTCGAATCTCCTCAATTTAAGAATGGTGTTCAGGTCATTAACCTGTGTTGCATGTTAAAGATAAAACGGCATGGATTCAGTCGGCGCCTGGACTAACTTGAGGTCAGAGGAGACTGACATGCATGGTCAGAAAACCTGTTTTTAAGCGTGACTTTACGCTTGAGTGGGTTCCGCTGCGCCATTGAAAGCTGTTAAGATTCGGGCATGAAGAACATACTTTCTGCGTTGGGCCAATCGCTGCTGCAACGTTTACCTTATGAATACTGGATAGGCTGGCGCTATACTCGTGCCAAGCGTAACAACCATTTCATTTCATTCATTTCGCTGACCAGCATGGTGGGTATTGCGCTGGGCGTGATGGCGCTGATTGTTGTCTTGTCAGTCATGAATGGCTTTCAGGATGAATTGCGCAAACGCATTCTGGGCGTTGCCTCGCATATCGAAGTGCGTGGTTTTGAGGCCGGCCTGGCGGGTTGGCAAAGTTTGCAGCAACAGATTCGGTCCATTCCGCCCAAGTTCGTCGCCAGCCCGATTGAAGGCGTCGCGCCTTATATCATGGCGCAAGGCATGCTGACCTATGACCAGGCGGTGCAGGGCGTGCTCATTCGCGGGGTATTGCCTGCGCAGGAAGCCAGTGTGTCAGAGCTTTCCAGCCAGATGAAAATTGGCCAGTTAAAAGATTTACAGGCCGGGCAATTCAATATCGTCCTTGGCTCAGACCTCGCTATGGCCCTCGGTGTGCGTGTCGGTGAAAAGGTTGTATTGATGGCGCCACAAGGGCAGGTGACGCCAGCCGGGCTGGTACCGCGCATCAAGCAATTCACCGTGGCCGGGATTTTCCAGGTGGGCATGTATGAGTATGACGCCGGGTTGGCATTGATCCACCTCGATGATGCCGCCAAATTGTATCGCCTGGGGGACCAGGTGTCTGGCCTGCGCCTGAAACTGGACGATTTGTTTATGGCCGATCGTGTCAGCCGTGAGCTGATCCAGGCGCTGGGTCCTAACTATTATGTGACAGACTGGACGCAACAGCATGCCAACTTCTTTAAAGCGATTCAGTTGGAGAAGCGTGTGATGTTTATTATCCTGGCGCTGATTGTGGCTGTGGCGGCGTTCAATATTGTGTCTACGCTGGTGATGGCGGTGACGGATAAACGCGCGGATATTGCGATTTTGCGCACTATGGGCGCCACGCCGCAAGCCATCCGCAAGATGTTTGTGGTGCAGGGCGCGATGATAGGCATCATAGGCACGGTGTCTGGTGCGGTGCTGGGCGTGATACTGGCCTTGAATATTGAAACCGTGGTGCCATGGATAGAACGCACATTTAATGTACAGTTCTTGTCCAAAGATGTGTATTACATCAGTGATTTACCTTCCAAACTGATGTGGTCAGATGTGACGGCAATTGTCGGTTTGTCTATTTTGCTCAGCCTGGTCGCCACTTTGTATCCAAGTGCGCGTGCGGCCAGCATGAATCCGGCGGAGGCCTTGCGTTATGAGTGAGTTGATATTGCAATGCCAGGGCCTGGCGAAAACCTATCAAGGCCTGGATACTTCGGTGTTGACCGGCGTCAATCTGCAATTGGCGGCGGGCGACCATGTGGCGATTGTCGGTGCTTCGGGTAGCGGTAAAAGTACCCTGCTGCATTTGCTGGGCGGACTGGATGCGCCTACGCAAGGCGACGTACAGTGGTTGGGCAAACCGCTGACCAGTTTGTCCGAACGTGACAAGAGCGCCATGCGTAACCAGTATCTGGGATTTGTCTACCAGTTTCACCATTTGCTGCCCGAGTTTAGCGCGCTGGAAAATGTGGCGATGCCATTGTTGATTCGCCGCATGCCAAGAGCAGACGCGTTGGCACAGGCAGCACATTACTTGTCGCTGGTTGGGTTGTCACACCGGCTGGAACATACGCCTGGTGAGCTCTCCGGGGGGGAGCGTCAGCGCGCAGCACTGGCACGTGCCCTGGTCACACAGCCGCGTTGCATCCTGGCCGATGAGCCGACCGGCAACCTGGATCGGCAAACGGCAGAACAGGTGTTTGAGTTGTTGCTGCAAATACAGTCGCAACAAGGCACTGCGCTGGTGGTCGTCACGCATGACTTGGCACTGGCAGCGCGCATGCACCGGCAATATCGTTTGCAGGATGGCACGCTGCAAGCCATGGCATCTTCGCCACAGGATGTGACTGCCAGTTAGCGCGACCGTATGCTGCCAGGCGCCACAGTCGGATTACTGTTTGGAGTTTGGCTATTTCAGCAACAACCCCAGCTGTGGTCGCTGACAGTCTGGGCCGGGTGGTTGGCCGCGCTCACTACGCTGAGTCTATGCCGATTCGGCCGGATACCGGCCCGTGTTTCAGGCGTTCCTTTTTCTTTTCCCGTTCAAACATTACTGCGCAGCTTGTGGCTGGTCGTACTGATTGCTGCACTGGCATTTGCCTATGCGCAGGCACGTGCCTGGTGGCGATTACAATCGGCTTTACCTGTTGCTTGCGAGCAGCAGGTGATCACCGTACAGGGTGATATTGTCAGCGTGCCCGAGCGTGATGCACGCGGCCAACATATAGATGTGGCGATAGTGCGTAGTTTTAATCCCTCCTGCCCACTACCGGCAAAAGTGCGCCTCAATTTATATGAGCAGTCTTATCGCGGTGACGCTGCAAAACCGGTCGCCGTCATGCCGCGTTTGCAAGCGGGTGAGCGCTGGCAATTCAGCGTCCGGCTTAAACGGCCACACGCCACGCGTAATCCGCATGGATTTGATTATGCCGCCTGGTGCCTGGCTAACCAAATCGGGGCTAGCGGTTCGATTATCACCAAAGCGCCTATGCATAGATTGCAAGCGCTGGTCTGGCAGCCTGCCGCATTGATTGCACGCTGGCGCGCCAGTGTCGGCGACCGTATCGAACAGGTCTTGGGCACCACGCCAGCCAGTACAGTAGTGCGTGCGCTGGTGATCGGTGATGATAGCCAGATTGCACGCGCGGACTGGCAGTTATTCGTCGATACAGGCATTAATCACCTGGTCTCGATCTCAGGCCTACATATTACGATGCTGGCTTCGTTAGGGTATTTGTGTACCGGCTGGTTATGGCGTTTACGGCCGCAGTGGGCCCTGCGCTTACCCTCTACATTAGCCGCGAGTGCAGGCGGTGCGTTGGTGGCAGTCGCCTATTCTGCACTGGCCGGTTTCTCTATTCCGACCCAGCGCACGCTCTATATGCTGCTCACGGTGTTGGCGATGCTGAGCCTCAAACATAGATTGCCCTTTTCATGGATACTTTGCGTTGTCATGTGGGTGGTGCTATTACTGGATCCTTGGGCGGTCATGGCGCCGGGGTTTTGGCTGTCTTTTAGTGCGGTGGCAATACTGGCGTTTGCCATGGGTGGGCGTTTGCGCCCGGCGCGCTGGTGGCGGGCAGCAATACACACGCAATGGATCATTACACTGGCATTTGTGCCGGTGCTGGTCATGCTGTTCAATCAACTATCTCTGGTCTCACCGCTGGCAAATGGGCTGGCAATCCCGCTGGTGAGTTTGGGCGTGGTGCCGTTGGCGATTGCCGGGGCGGTGTTGCCATTCGATTTCTTGCTGCAGTGGGCGGCCGGATTGTGGCAGGTTTGTGCGCACGCATTAGTGTGGCTGCATCAATTACCTTGGGCGGTGGCTCATTTGGCGACGCCTCCCATGTGGGCATGGCTGCTGGCGATGCTGGGCACGTTGGTTTGGCTGATGCCGCGCGGCTGGCCCTTGCGCTGGGCCGGTTTGCTGTTGTGGTTGCCGCTCTGTTTGCCGGTTTCTTCAAGCTTGCCGCCCGGTCAGATGCGTGTCACCGTGCTGGATGTCGGCCAAGGCCTGAGTGTGCTGGTACAAACGGCACAACATGCCATGCTGTACGATGCCGGGCCTGTTTATAACGCACAAAGTGACGCTGGTCAGCGCATCGTCTTGCCTTATCTCCGCCATTTAGGGCTCAGGCAGCTGGATCTGGCGGTAGTCTCACATGATGATAATGATCATGTCGGTGGCATGGCCTCTGTGTTGTCGGGCATCGCGGCTAAGCAAATAGTGAGCTCGCTGACATCTGATGCTAGTTTCTTTACGCAGTTGCAGCAGATTCACTCTGCGAGCGGCATCCCGGCAAGTGCTATCCCACACATCGCGTGTTATGCTGGTCAGCAATGGCAATGGGACCAAGTCTCTTTTAAGGTGATTTATCCCACGCAGGCATGGTCGTCCGAGGTGAAAGATAATGACAAAAGCTGTGTGATTCAGGTGGTTTCAGCGCATGGCAGTGTGTTGTTGACGGGCGATATTGAGCAATATGCCGAGCATGTCTTGCTTGAGTCTTCGCCTGAGGCGCTGCGTTCCAATGTCATGACCATGCCGCATCATGGCAGTAAAACATCTTCTAGCCCTGCCTTTATCCGGCAGGTACAGCCCGAGATAGCGATTGCCACCGTTGGATACCGCAACCGTTTTGGCCATCCCAAGCCTGAAGTGATGGCCAGGTATCAGGCATTGGGCAGCCAAACACTGCGCTCAGACCATGATGGCGCCATTGTGCTGGATTTTACGCACGGCCAACGACCACAAGTCATTCGCTGGCGCGCAGTCGAGCCGCATTATTGGGAGACTACTGATCAAGCTGTAGCAGGCGCATTGTAACGGGGTAGATACCGGACAAAACTTGCCCTCTGGCCTGGTTAACGCTAAAGTAGCGAAAGTTTAAAAACAACTGGAGTGTTTGCTGTGTGGGAAATTATTTTAGCGGCCGGCTGGCCCATCTGGCCTCTGATTATTGCTTCCGTGATTGCCTTGGCTATTATCGTCGAGCGATTCTGGGCATTAAGAGCCTCGGTCGTCACCCCTGAGCAATTGCTGCCAGAAGTACAAAACTGGCTCAAGCAGGGTGGTGTGACGCGTGAAACGTTGAGCCGCCTGGAAGCGCACTCCTTGTTGGGTAAAGTGTTCGCCAGTGCTTTGGCCAATATGAATAACTCACGTGAAGTGACTAAAGAGGCGATTGAAGAAACCGGCCGTGCGGTGGCGCACAAACTGGAACAATACCTGCCAACACTGGGCACCATTGCGACTGTGGCGCCTTTGCTCGGTTTGCTGGGCACGGTGATCGGTATGGTGGAATTGTTCGGTTCGTTTACCAACAGCGGCCATGACGTAGCGCAGTTTGCGCGCGGTATTTCTGTGGCGCTGTACAACACGGCGGCTGGTATCGTGGTGGCGGTGCCTTCCATGATTGCCTACCGTTATTTCCGTGGCAAGATTGATGGCTTCCTGGTCGATATGGAGCAGCAAGCGATTAAACTGGTAGAAATCATCCATGGTGACCGTGGCTAGGATCATCGTGGATAAGGTGATTGCTGCGCTCGGCGGCTTCACCGCATATTGAAAACAAAGGCAATTTCATGAATTTCAAACGTGGTGTCCGCAACGAAGAGTTGGAAATCAACTTTATTCCACTGATCGACGTACTACTGGTGATTATCATCTTTTTGATGGTGAGTGCGACGTTCTCTCGCACCAGCGAACTGCAAATTAACTTGCCAACTGCCGATGCCAGTGCGCCGCAGGAAAAGCCATTGACCATTACGGTAGAGGTGGATGCGAATGGCCGCTACCTGGTGAATGGCAAAGAAGCCAATGGTGCAGTCGTCTCTGACCTGGCTGCGGTGCTGACGCAAGTGGGCTCCGAAGGGCCAACAGGTAAAGAGCCCACCATTATTATCAATGCCGATGCCAAAGCCACGCATCAGTCCGTGGTGAATATTATGGAAGCTTCGCGTATGGCCAATTACACGCATATTACGTTTGCGACGCAGGTGAATTCCCGCTAATGTATCACTGGGCACACATGGTTGTGATCCCTCAACAAGCCCGTCAATCATGGCGGGCTGTTTGTTTTTAGTCTGCCCGAGAAAATCGCATGGCGCGTAAGCCCGCTTCTGAATCAGTCATCGTTACTAATCCTGTCTTGCTCTACAAGCGCTTGTTTGCCTATGCCTGGCACTACAAGATGCATTTTGCATTGTCCATGGTGTCTACCGGCATTCTCGCCTCCAGCAATACGCTATTCCTGGCCTTGATTAAAAAGGTCACCGATGAAGGCTTTGCCAAGTCTGTCGATCATGATGCCTATGTGCTGCCTGTGATGCTGTTTGGCCTGATGGCGATCAGGGCCGTGGCCGGATTCTTTTCTGTGTACAGCCTGCGCACGGTGGCCAGGCGCGTGGTGGAAGTCTTGCGCAAGCAAATTTTTGCCAAATTGCTGATGTTGCCGGTGAGTTTTTTTGATGCCAACTCCAATGGCTTGTTGGTCTCCAAAATGACCTACGATATTGAACGCCTGTCTACGGTAGTTACACGCTCTGCGCTTAACGTGTTGCGCGATGTATTGACGGTGGTTGGCCTCATTGGTTACATGCTGTATTTGGATTGGCGCCTGACGCTGATTTTTGCCTTGGTTGCCCCATTGATGGGTTTGTACCTTGCGCGCACCACGCCTAAGTTACGGGCGAATGCTAAAAAGGTACAACAGGCGGTTGGCGAGATTACCAAAACGGCAGAGGAGGCCATTGCTGCACAGCGTATCGTCAAGATTTTTGGGGCACAGGCGTTCGAGAATGACCGCTTTGGTGAAGTGGTGAGCCGTAACCGCCAACTGGAATTACGTACCGCCAGAATCTCCGGCCTCAATAGCTTTGTCATTGAAATTCTGTCTGCTGTGGCCTTGGGCCTGGTGGTTTTTTATGCGCTGGCACAGTTTACAGTCGGCGAATTTGCTGCCTTTGTCGGTGCGTTAATGATGCTGATTGCACCAATCAAACACATCACCGCCGCCAATGAAGATTTGCAGATTGGCCTGGCGGCGGCACAAAGTGTATTTGATGTGCTGGATATTGATAACGAAGTCGATCAAGGTCGCTATCAGGTCGCTCGCGCCCAGGGCGCATTGCGTTTTGATCAAGTCACCGTGCGTTACCCGCAAGCCAAAAAAGATGCCTTGTCTGCCTTGAGTTTTGAGATCGCCGCGGGTGAAAAGGTCGCACTGGTTGGGCGCTCTGGCAGCGGTAAAACCACGCTGGTGAATTTGTTGCCGCGGTTTTACGAGTCACAGCACGGCACCGTGTTGCTGGATGGCCATGATGTGCGGGACTATCAGCTCGACAATTTGCGCGCGCAGTTTTCACTGGTTAGCCAGGATATTGTGTTATTTAACGACAGCATTTTTAATAATATTGCCTATGGTGCCTTGCGCGATGCCAGCGAGCAGGAAGTCATAGATGCGGCAAAAGCGGCCAATGCCTGGGAGTTTATCCAGCAAATGCCGCAAGGCCTGCAAAGCGAGATTGGTGATCGTGGCGTACGCCTGTCTGGCGGACAGCGACAGCGTTTGGCGATTGCGCGTGCGATTTTAAAGAACGCGCCGGTATTGCTGCTGGATGAAGCGACTTCTGCGTTAGACAGTGAATCAGAATTGCATGTGCAAATGGCACTGGATCGCCTGATGCGTGACCGCACGACGATTGTGATTGCGCATCGATTGAGTACGGTGGAGAACGCCGACAGAATTTTTGTCATGGATCATGGTGACATTATTGAAACCGGGTCACACCAAACCTTGCTGGCACAAAACGGCTATTACAGCAGGCTTTATCACAAGCAGTTTCAAGACGACTAATGTTGCGCACCTGGTTTGAGCGGCAATGGCAAATAAACGGCTGGGCGCAATGCCTGCTGTTGCCGTTATCGTGGTTATTTGCGCTACTGGCAGCGGGCAGGCGTTATGGCTACCACATCGGCTTATTTTCAAGCCAGGCCTTGCCAGTACCGGTGATCATTGTTGGCAATATCTCTGTTGGTGGTGTTGGTAAAACGCCGTTGGTGATTTACCTGGCGCAGCAATTACGTGCTGCCGGGTATGTGCCTGGAATCTTGAGCCGCGGTTACGGTGGTCAGCATAAGGGGGAGGTTGCTCCTGAAAGCGAGCCAGCACTGTGCGGCGATGAGCCGGTATTGATTGCCCGCCGTACGGGCTGTCCGGTGTGGGTGGACCCTACACGCGCTGCTGGTGGCCTGGCATTACTCAAGGCACATCCCGAGGTGAATGTGTTGATCTGTGATGATGGCTTGCAGCACTATGCTTTGCAGCGCGATATTGAAATTGCAGTAGTGCAGCGGCCATTGGGCATAGGCAATCGGCGATTATTGCCTGCCGGCCCCTTACGTGAATCATTGCGTCGTTTACGCTCGGTCAACCTGGTGGTCGAAACCGGGCAATTGCCTGCCACGCCCGAGCCTGTGAACACTTACCAGTTGGGCTTGCGCATGGGTACCTGGACGTCGGTTGCTGATTTTTCCAGCGAGACCAGCACTGAGCGACTGCGTGGGCAGTACGCTGAGCAGACCTTGGTGGCGATGGCTGGTATCGGGCATCCGCAGCGCTTTTTTGACCTGCTGGCGCCCATGGGCCTGGACTGCGAACAACGTCCGCTGGCAGATCATTATGCCTATAGCCAGGCCGACTTTATAGCGTTGCGCGGAAAAACCATACTGATGACAGAGAAAGATGCCGTAAAATGTCAGCATCTGGGCTTGGAAAATGCCTGGTTTCTGCCCATGTCGGCTGAACTAAGTCCTGTCGGCCATGATCAATCACTGGCAGAGTCTGTCATTGGCCTGTTGAAACACAAGCATGCAAAGGAAGTCAAAAATGAATTCTAAATTACTGGAAATCCTGGTCTGTCCAGTGACCAAAGGGCCGTTGGTTTACGACAAGCAAAAGCAGGAGCTGGTCTCAAAAAATGCACGCCTAGCCTATCCGGTGCGGGATGGTATCCCGGTCATGCTCGAAGACGAAGCTCGCCGCCTGGATGAGCACGAGTATAGCGAATAACGATGTTTAAGGTGGTTGTTCCTGCCCGTTTTGCCAGCACCCGTTTACCGGGTAAACCCTTACTGAATATCGCTGGTAAGCCGATGGTAATCCGGGTCGCTGCGCAGGCGGCAAAAAGTCTGGCGAATGAAGTCGTGATTGCGACAGATCATCTAGACATTATGCATTCTGCTCAGCAGCATGGCTTTAATGCCGTCATGACGCGTGAGGATCATGTGTCTGGCACGGATCGTATTGCTGAAGTGGTCGCAAAAATGGCTTGGCCGGACGATGTGATCGTGGTTAATGTGCAGGGCGATGAGCCACTGATAGATCCGCTATTGATTAATGAGGTCGCACAAACCCTGGCGAATGACCCGCAAGCCGTGATGTCCACCGCCTGCCATCCTATCCATGAGGCAGAAGTTTTCGATAACGCAAACGTGGTCAAAGTGGTATTAAATGCAAAACAACAAGCTTTGTATTTTAGCCGTGCTGCAATCCCGTTTCCGCGTGATGCGGAATACAGGCAAAGTCCTGCTGCCTATCGCCATATTGGTATCTATGCCTATCGTGTGGGCTTCTTAAAACAATATGCCAGCCTGCCAGTGACTACACTGGAGAAAATTGAAAGCCTGGAGCAATTACGCGTGTTGTATCACGGTTACCAGATTGCAGTCACGGTCACGGATCATGCTCCTGCGAGCGGAGTCGATACGCAAGATGATTTAGACTTGGTTAGGGAAGTATTTGCTGCGTCGCTTGCTTGATTGCCAGCCGACCAAAATAAAAAAGCCTGCATCAGCAGGCTTTTTTATTGGCGCTTTTTAAGCACGCATTATTAGTTTTTTCTTTGACGGCGTACAGCAATCGCACCCATCAAAGCCAAACCGGCGAACATCATGCCGTAAGTTTCTGGTTCTGGCACTGGTACAGTGATTGGGTTGATGGTGTAGCTGCCTTCGTAATGACCACCGGCAATCAGGTTGAACTGCAGTGTATAGTTGCCTGCAGCCAGGTTAGACACGCTGAATGTGTATCTGGTCAAGTCCAGGTCTACCAATGGTGTCAGGATAGGCGCATAAGTAAATGTATCGTCTGCATCACTGATGATTGTCAGGCCTTGATACAAACCGGAGTTGTTTTCGTGCAGCAATCTCAGGCTTGGGTCCAACACGCCGGTCAGATCAAAGCTGCCGTCCAGGTAAGAAATGTTGATTTTTACAGTGTGGGATAAGCTGGTACCTGGGTGATCATTACCGCTGAATGTTGTAGTGGTGGCAAAAGCAGAGGTGCTGGCCAACAGTGATGCTGCGACTAACAGATTCTTAAACATGATTTTTCCCCGATTGATATTTTTAAAATGTTGCTGAGACGGATTATGACAACCTGGCGTCAGCAGGGAAATAGCCCGTTAGGGTCAGCACATGGCTGGGGTCTTGGGGATGGCGCTATCGAGCGTCAGGTTCTGAAGATAAAGTAGACTGCGCCCATCATGCACAGGCCTGCCCACACATAGTCCCATTTAAGTGGTTGCTGCATATACATCACCGCAAAGGGGACAAAGATGACCAGCGTAATCACCTCTTGCAGGATCTTGAGCTGTGCCAGGTTGAGCTGGGTAAAGCCAATGCGGTTGGCGGGCACCTGAAAGCAATACTCAATCAGGGCAATGCTCCAGCTGGCAATAATGGCAATCCACAGTGGCTTTTGGTGCAGGTCGCGCAAATGGCCATACCAGGCAAACAACATAAACAGGTTGGCTGCCGAGAGTAACAGTACGGTTTTAATCAGGGTGTAAGACATACCAGGCGCCATGCCACGTCACTGTGTGACGCATTGCGCTGCGTCACACGATATATTGATTGAATTAAATAGCAGCTTCGCCAGTTTCGCCGGTTCTGATGCGGATGACCTGTTCGACAGAAGTAACAAAAATCTTGCCATCGCCAATTTTGCCGGTGTGTGCAGCTTTGATAATTGCTTCGATCGCGCCATCTACCATGTCAGTGGCTAAAATAACTTCAATTTTGATTTTTGGCAGGAAATCCACCACATACTCTGCACCGCGATAAAGCTCGGTGTGGCCTTTTTGACGACCAAACCCTTTGACTTCTGTGACGGTCAAACCATTGACGCCAATGGCAGACAAGGCTTCACGTACTTCATCCAGTTTAAAGGGTTTAATGACGGCTTCTACTTTTTTCATACGCGCTCCGTGGATAAATCTTTGTCTAGTATTCTACGCAAGCAGTGCTTTTTATTCAAATGTCACAGTGATTTCGAATTAAAAAGCCAGATTGCAGGTAATTGGGTAGCGGCGGTCTTTGCCAAAGCCACGCTCGGTAATGCGCACGCCCACAGCGGCTTGCCTGCGCTTATATTCGTTGCGGTCTATCAGGCGCGTGACACGCTGTACGTCAGCCTGTGTGTAGCCCAGGCCGATAATGGCCTCTACGCTGAGGTCTTTTTCAACGTAGGCTTCCATAATGGCATCCAGTACCTCATAGGCTGGCAAACTGTCCTGGTCGGTCTGGTTGGCGCGCAGTTCTGCACTTGGCGCGCGCGTGATAATGCGCTCTGGAATCACCGGGCCTAACTGATTACGATAAGTGGCCAGTCGATATACCAGTGTTTTTGGCACATCTTTAATCAGGGCAAAGCCGCCAGCCATATCGCCATACAGTGTGCTATAGCCAACGGCCGTTTCAGACTTGTTGCCGGTGGTGAGCACCAGGCTGCCAAATTTGTTGCTGAGCGCCATGAGTAACATGCCGCGTATACGTGCCTGCAAATTTTCTTCAGTGGTGTCAAATGCTTTGCCCGCGAATTCATCAGCCAAGGTGGCACAAAAGCCTTCAAACAGCGGCTTGATGGGTAATACGCTGTAATCGACGTCTACCAGGTGCGCCATTTCAGCAGCATCTTCGACGCTGATCCCGGCGGTAAATTCTGATGGCATCATCACTGCTTTGACGCGTTCTTTGCCCAGCGCATCGACGGCAATCGCCAGCGTCAGCGCAGAGTCTATACCGCCGGACAGTCCCAGCACGACGCTCGGGAACTTGTTTTTGTTGACGTAATCCTGCAAGCCCAGCACCAAGGCTTTGTATACAGTTGCCTCTGTCGATAATGGTTGGCTGATGTCTGTCAGTATTGGTTGCGTTTGTTGCAGGGTGAGGTAACCCAGGTGTTCTTCAAACATCGGCAGTTCTTGTACTAACGCACCCTGACTATTCATGCTGAACGAGGCACCGTCAAACACCAGTTCATCCTGGCCGCCAACCATATTGGCATAAACTATCGCCAGGCCGGTTTCCTTGATACGGTCACGCAGTACCTGATAACGGGTTTGTTGCTTGTGTAAGTGGTAAGGGGAGGCATTGATGGTCAACAGCACTTGTGCTTCCGCTTGCAAGGCTTGCAGCGCCGGTGCTGGTTCCCAGCTATCGGCACAAATTAAAATGCCGTAACGTACGCCATGCCATTCAAATACGACGGGCAGATCGCCCGCTTCAAAATAACGCTCTTCATCAAAGACGCTATAGTTGGGCAGGTTGTGTTTGTGGTAGGTGGCCTGGATTCTGCCAGAGTGGATCACCGAGGCCGCGTTATACCGTTTGCCTGCGACCGTGTGTGGATGACCGATCACCACTGCGATATCGGTTGGCAACTGTTGTTCTAACCACTGCAGGGCGCGCTGGTTGGCGGCATAAAAATCTTGCCTGAATAGCAGGTCTTCAGGCGGATAACCGCAAAGTGCCAGCTCTGGTGTGAGTAACAGTCTTGCACCTGCCTCATGGGCCTGATTAGCGAGCGCCAGGATACGTTCTGCATTTTGCTGCATGGCACCAACCATGCAGTTCATTTGAGCAATTGCGAGTTTCATGATGCCCTATTTATTGAGTGCTTGAGTGGTCAGTACTTGCCACCAGCCGCTTTAATCAGCTCTACCATGGCAGGATTCTGGCCTTTCAGTGCGTAGACATAAGCGGTGAGTCCATATTGGTCGCGGGTTTTGACATTGGCCTCATGTTCCAATAACAGGCGCGCCATGTCAGGTGAGTTGTTGCTCACCGCCAAATGCAGCAATGGCGTGCCTTCACTGTCTTTGTGGTCAACATCCGCCTTATGCTCCAGTAATGCTTTGGCGACTTCGGTTTGATTTTTAGTGACCGCCCAGGTCAATGCCGTCCATTCGTGCTCGTCCTCTTCATCCACTTTGGCGCCATGCTCCAGCAGGTAAATGGCAGCAGGGGTAAAGCCTTCCCTGGCGGTGATCATTAAAGCGGTGGTGCCGAGTTTGTCTTTGAGGTTGGCATCTGCGCCGTGGCTTAAAATTGAGGTGATGGTAGGCACATCACCACTTTTTGCGGCATACATGAGCACGGTTTTACCATCTGAAGAACGTACATTGGCGTCAAAGCCACGTTCAATAATGAGGCCCACGACTTCGCTATAACCAGAGGTCGCCGCCAGGCCGAGCGCGCTCCAGCCAGCCGGATCGCGTACTTTGACGTCCGCGCCTTTTTCCAGCAATGCTTTCACCGCGTCAATATTATTCTTTTTCGCCGCAAACATCAGTGCGGTCCAACCACCTTGATCTTTGGCATTGATGTCGGCGCCATGGGCCAGCAGTTCACGTATGACTTCAGCCTGGTTTTTGCGGGCGGCATACATGATGGGCGTGATTTTTTCACTGTCAGTCACATTGGGGTTGGCACCACTTTTAAGCAGTGCCTTGACCGTGGCAAGGTCGCCTTTGGACGACGCGATCAACAGGTAGGAAATATTGGCGCTTGGTTCTATGCTGGTTTCATCAACGGGTGCTTTTTTGGCAGCCTGTGCAGGCAGCGGCAAGGATAGCCCCAGCAACAGGCTGGCGCTCATGCAAAGAGCGCCAAGCCGATGGGTGGTCTGAGGACGATGCTTCATGCCGTTTCCTTTGTTTATGTTGTCGCGCGTTTGATGGCTTCGAGTACTGCTTCACCCAGGCCAGCAGGGGAGGCGGCAACCACGCAGCCAGCGGATTCCAGGGCGGAGATTTTATCTTCCGCTTTACCTGAGCCGCCCGAAATAATGGCACCGGCATGGCCCATGCGCTTGCCTTTTGGTGCAGTCAGGCCTGCGATATAAGCGGCCACTGGTTTGGTGACGTGATGCTTGATAAAGTCAGCCGCAGCCTCTTCATCGCTACCACCAATTTCGCCGACCATAATAATGGCTTCAGTTTCAGGGTCTTTCTGAAAGAGTTCCAGGCACTCAATAAAGTTCAGGCCTTTGATCGGGTCGCCACCAATGCCGACACAGGTGGTTTGACCCAAGCCCAACGCAGTCGTTTGATGCACGGCTTCATAGGTCAGGGTGCCAGAGCGGGATACCACGCCAACTTTACCGCGTTGATGAATGCTGCCCGGCATAATGCCTATTTTACATTCGCCAGGCGTGATGATGCCCGGGCAGTTGGGGCCAATCAGCCTGGTGCCGTTGGCACGCAAAGCGGCTTTTACATTCAGCATGTCCAGTACCGGGATGCCTTCTGTGATGCACACAATGAGCTCAATGCCAGCATCTGCCGCTTCCAGGATAGAGTCAGCCGCAAATGGCGGTGGCACGTAAATCACGCTGGCATTGGCCTGGGTTGCTTTCACCGCTTCGCGCATGGTGTTGAATACAGGTAGGTCCAGGTGTTGTTGGCCGCCTTTGCCTGGCGTCACACCGCCCACCATTTTGGTGCCATAGGCCAGTGCCTGTTCAGAGTGAAAGGTGCCTTGTTTACCGGTGAAGCCCTGGCACAATACTTTGGTATTTTTATCAACTAAAATCGCCATGACTACACACCTTTACTCACTGCTTTGACCGCGTGCTGGGCCGCATCCGTCAGGCCCTCCGCAGAAATAATATTCAAGCCACTGTCGCGCAGCATTTGCTTGCCCAGTTCAACATTGGTGCCTTCAAGGCGAACCACAACAGGAATCGTCATGCCGACTTCGCGCACGGCTGTGATGATGCCGGTCGCGATAATGTCGCAACGCATGATGCCACCAAAAATGTTGACCAGAATGGCTTTAACATTGCTATCTGCCAGAATAATTTTAAAGGCTTTAGTCACAGTCTCTGCCGTGGCGCCACCGCCCACATCCAGAAAGTTGGCAGGCATGCCGCCGTGCAGCTTGATCAGGTCCATGGTCGCCATGGCCAGGCCAGCACCGTTGACCATACAGCCAATATTGCCATTCAGGGCAATATAGTTGAGACCACTGTGGTGGGCTTCGGCCTCTTTGGTGTCGTCCTGCGACCAGTCGCGGATTTCGGCAAAGGGTTTTTGGCGATACAGTGCGTTGTCATCGACGGTCATTTTGCAGTCGAGCGCGACCAACTTGCCATCTGCGGTGACAATCAGCGGATTGATTTCCAGTAGTGCCAGGTCATTGTCTTTAAACAGTTTGTACAAGCCTTTGGCCAGTTTGGTAAACGCGCCAATCTGCTCACCACTTAACCCCAGGCTAAATGCCAGGTTGCGGGCCTGGTAATCCACCAGGCCATTGAGCGGGTCGCAGACTTCCTGCAGGATTTTTTCCGGCTGCGTGGCAGCAATTTCTTCGATATCCATACCGCCTTCACTGGAGGCGACCATGACCACGCGTTCCAGCGTGCGGTCAACCAGCATGGACAAGTACAGCTCGCGTGCAATCGGCAACGTCTGTTCAACCAGCACCTGATGCACCGGTTGACCATCAGGGGCATTCTGGTAGGTCACCAGATGCTTGCCAAGCAAACTACCGGCAACTGTTTGTGCTTCAAGCGCGGATTTCACGACCTTGACGCCACCTGCCTTGCCACGCCCGCCCGCATGCACTTGTGCCTTGACGACCCAGGCTTCACCACCTAATTCTTTGGTGGCAGCGGCAGCAGCTTCTTCGGATTGGACGACCAGACCGGCCGGGGTTGCCAAACCATACTTTTGCAGTAATTGTTTGGCCTGGTATTCGTGCAGATTCATGAGCGTGAGCGCTTTTTATGATTAAGCGCCTATTTTCGCGCAAATGGGCGCTCAAGGCTAGACCACAGGCAAAAAAACCGTGATGCGAGTATGCGATTTTATACGTATATCGTTGCTGGTGTCAGGTATGTAAGACTTTGCAAAAAATGCCTGCGTTAAAGCGTTAGCCCATATTGACTATTGGCATTCGTCATCGCTTTCAATATAGTTATCGTAGTAATATTTTATACATAAAAAATTATTGGAGAGTGATCATGTTGAAAAAACTACTATTAGTTTCGGCAATGGCTGTATCAATGCACGCGAATGCGCTGGTATTGAATGTTTCTGGTGTCGATGTGAACGGCGCCTCGCTCGATAAAACGACCATTATTAATCTTCCTAGCCAAAGTACTATTTTTGATTTTTTTGGTAGCTTGGATCTCAGTAAAAAATTACAGGAAAGCAATAATGCTGGTGCAGTATTTGGCTTGTATTTAAACACGCCTGGCACAGGAACGCTGCTGAAACCACTTGCTGATTTCACTGCGTCTGCCGGTGATGTTTACAGTTTTAATTTCACCAACCTGGCAGCTGGTGATTACAGCTTGCGTTTTAACGTGACTGGTGGCGGTAGCTATGCTTTGACCTCTACGATCAATACGGTGACCACACCTGTGCCTGAAGCTAACACTTACAGCATGATCATATTAGGCCTGGGTGTCATGGGGGCTGTAGTGAGCCGTCGCAAACTGATTTGATTGATTTATCTCCTTGTATGTAAAAAAGCCGTTTAACGCTTAGCGTTAAACGGCTTTTTTGTTGCGGTGGGCTGGCACGCGATTCAATCGCGCCACTAGTCCAGATTGTTACTGGTTCAAATCCTGCGCCCAGGCATTGCCATACACTTTTCCATTACGTGACAGCACCAGCATCTGATACATGCTGACTACCCACATATAGCTGGAAGCCAGGCTATAGCCAACACCACCGATAATGGTCAGCCAGGCAAAATGCGGTGACAGCTTGGTCAGCCACCAGGACATGACGTCAACAATCAGGAACGCAAACGGGAAGGCGATGGCGACGATTTTGGCGGTTTTAGGCACGTTAACCGCAAAGCTGAAAATCAGGCCGATAAAAAAGAAAATAAAACTGATGCCAAACAGGTGGATATGTGAGACACGGGTCAGGCCGCTAATCGTGGCGCCTTCATTCACTTCAGCACGTGATTTCACTTCTTCATACTTGGTGAAGTTGGGAATGCCGGGAATGTTGCTGTGGCAGACAATACAATGCTGGGCAAAGATTTGCTTGTAATGTGATTCCCACTGGTCTTCTGGTGCACCTTGCTGTGCCCATTTGATGATGTCCTGGCGCACTTCCAGCGGTGCTTTGTCAGACATGGAGCCATTTAACTTGCTGGCCAGTTTAGTACCGCTGCGGTCGCCATAATAGCTGTAGACAATATCGTTGACGGATAAGCCGAATTTGCCATCAGCCATACCGTGTGTGAGCATGATTTGCAAACCAGCCATGCACAAGCCAACGCCAATCACTAGCAGGTAACCGATAAACAGCGCTTTAAGTGGCAATGGCAGGTTGGGCAGGTTCAGCCATGGCAATATTTGTGAGTCTTGTTTCATACGTTTCCCGGGGTTTTTTAATTTGCTTGCAAGCATACCATCGCTTGTGGCATTCCAAAAACAGAAATACTCCTTAAAAACAGCCTGTTCTCAGCGTTTATGTAGGCAACTGGTATAATCGCGCTTTTGTTTAATTAGTGATTTTTATCATGCGTTTAGTGGTTCAAGGTCCTGCCATCAGCATGGCACATTTGTCTCATATTCATGGCTTGGTCGGTGGGCATACGCAGTTTATGCAAGTGGCGCAACATGCGTATTACCTACCGGTCGCAGAGGGGGAATACCTCGATGTGAAGGCATTTTGTACCAGCCAGCAGATTGATTGCGCCATTGTGCAGGATGCCCACCGCCTGCCAAACATAGGTCTGTGCGTCATGGACATGGACTCGACCCTGATTGCCATTGAGTGTATTGATGAAATTGCCGACATGATGAACCTCAAGCCGCAAGTGGCCGAGATCACCGAGGCTGCCATGCGCGGTGAGCTGGATTTTGCTGCCAGTTTGCGCAAGCGTGTGTCCTTGCTCAAAGGCTTGCCAGAGACAGCGCTACAACGCGTGATCGAGGAGCGCTTAACCTTTAATCCAGGCGCGCAAGAGTGGATTAATACCTGCAAGCAACATGGCATTAAAACCATGGTGGTGTCTGGCGGCTTTACCTTTTTCGCCAATTATGTCAAAGATACGCTAGGGCTGGATTATGCCGTCTCCAATACGCTGGAAATTGTCGATGGCAAATTGACCGGCCAGGTGCTGGGCGATATTGTAGATGCCCAGCGCAAGGCCGATGAGTTATTGAATCTGCGCGAAGCACTCGGTCTGGATGCCACGCAAACCATCGCCATTGGTGATGGCGCCAATGACCTGACTATGATGGCCGTGGCTGCGGTCGGTGTGGCTTATCACGCCAAACCAGTGGTGCAGCAGCAAGCCATGTATGCACTGAATGTGGTAGGCCTGGATGGCGTCGCCAATCTGTTGACCATCTAGTTGCTGCGCTCAGTCGATCAATGAGAGGCAGTCTGCTAGGATGGTTTTTTAAATAAATAATTGATTTATTTATACTTTTCTTAAAAAATCGTTTGCTATTGTGGCGATTAACGTGCATAGTGTGCCCACGCGAAGTTCAAGCATTGTTGTTTTCTCTGGTGTTATCTTTCGGTTCTATCGTTAATCCCGCTACTTGACCCTCGCCTTTAATTAGGGGAAACCCATTCATTTTTTAAGGAATTATTATGGCAACAGGTATTGTGAAGTGGTTTAACGATGCAAAAGGGTTTGGTTTCATTACGCCAGATCAAGGTGGCGATGACTTATTTGCGCATTTCTCAGCGATTCAATCTGCTGGTTTTAAAAGCCTGGCAGAAAATCAGCGTGTTTCTTATGAAGAAACAACAGGCCCTAAGGGTAAACAAGCGTCAGCCATTCAAGTGATTGCTTAAGCACGTGCGTTTGGGTGAATTCACCCCCGGATAAAGCCCGTTTGTACGGGCTTTTTTGTTTTTTATTTTAAGGATACCTCATGGCTAAGGAAGAGTTGATTGAAATGCAGGGCGCAGTGACGGAAATATTGCCAGATGCGCGCTATCGCGTGACGCTGGATAACGGCCATCAGCTGATTGCTTACACTGGCGGCAAAATGCGCAAACATAAAATACGTATTCTGGCTGGCGACAAAATCACCATTGAAATGTCACCCTATGATATGGGTAAAGGGCGCATTACTTTCCGTCATCTACCGCCACGCAAGCCTTCATAAAAAACATTTAGTGGGTCTCTGCATTTAAGTAGGCCAGTTCAATTTCGCTAAACCCCGCCTGCTTACGCGCTTCCATGTTAAACGGTGGCCGCAGCTTGGGCGCTTGATATTGTTGGCGCAAGGTTTCAAACGTCGCGACGATATCTAATCCGCGTTGGTCACATAAATATTGAAACCAGCGGTTGCCAATGGCGACATGGCCGATTTCGTCACGCAGGATAATATCCAGAATCGCGGCGGCGGCATGGTCACCTGCTTGCGACAGTTTCTGTTTGAGCGGGGGCGTGGCATCCAGGCCGCGCGCTTCCATGGTACGCGGCACCAGCGCCATGCGCGCCAGTACATCGGATTGCGTTTTTTCGACCATCTCCCACAGGCTGTTGTGACCATCAAAGTCACCATAGTCAAAGCCCAGTGTTTGCAGATGCGCGCGTAGCAGCGAGAAGTGGTAAGCCTCTTCTTTGGCGACTTGCAGCCAGTCACGGTAATAGTCTTCCGGCATATCGGCAAAGCGCCACACCGCATCCAGCGCCAGGTTAATGGCATTGAATTCAATATGCGCTAATGCATGTATCAGCGCCGCACGGCCTTCGGCCGTATTCATGGCGCGACGCTGTACTTGCTTGGGCGGCACCAGATGAGGCTTTTCCGGCCGGCCTGGAATGGATTGTACTGGCGCGGTCAGCGTGAGATGGGCGTTGTAGTCGAGATTAGTTTCCCAAAGCAAAGTCACTTGCTGGCATTTTTGTTGCGGATCACTGAGGGTCAGTGCTTGCAGGGCGAGGGTTCTCAGGCAGGATGTCATAGCGTTGGAATTTTACCGTGAATTGGCTGCCGATGTGATGCGTGATTGGGTGAGGCAGCCCGGCCGAGACGGTGATGCTGGCATTGTGGTGTTCTGCAATTTCGGCGACGATGGCCAATCCCAGCCCACAACCGTTGCCCTGATTGGGGTCTAGGCGGTGAAAACGCTCAAAGATCAGCGCTGTCTGGTCGGCAGGGATGCCGACGCCGCTGTCAGACACTTGTAACAGCAGAGACTGCTCACTTTGCCATAAGCGGATGGCAAGCAGGCCTTGTTCTGGCGTGTACTGGATGGCGTTCTCGAGCAAATTATTGAGCATTTCCGACAGCATCAAGGCATCCCCCAACACCTTGTCCTGCTGCGTTTCAATCAGCACTTCCAGTTCCAGTTGTTTATCTGAAGCCGGGCCTATCCAGCGCGCGCACTCTTCATAAATAATACTGGTCAGCGACACGGGCTGAACGATCAGCTGGCTACTGGCGGCATCGGTTCTGGCCATGCTCAACAAGCGTTGAATCAGGTGTGATAAACGTGTTGTGCTGCGTAGCATGTAATTCAATGGTTCCTGCACCGCCTCTGGTGGATGGCTTCTGAGAGCGAGTTCCGCTTGTGTTTGCAAGCCTGCAATCGGTGTGCGTAATTGATGCGAGGCGTCGGCAATAAATTGCTGTTGTTGCTGCAAACCCGCTTTTACCCGCGACAGCAGGGCATTCATGGCATGCAACAGGGGGTGCAGCTCCAATGGCGAGTAACTGGTGTCTAGCGGACTGAGGTCGCGGTGGGAGCGCTGATGTAAAGATTCCCTGAGGTCTTGCATGGGTTTTAGCGCAAAGTGGATGCCCAGTTCAATCACAATCGCTGCCAACAGCATCATCAGCACTTGCGGTAGCAGCATTTCTTCCACCATTTCTGCCACCATGGCATCGCGTTTGCCAGTAGTTTCTGCCATAGTGATCAGGATATTGCGCGCATTGATCGCTTTGCTTTCGGGCAGGCCAAAGGTCACGGCGCGAATGGCTTCACCTTTGTAGAGGCTGTTGTAATAAATCTGCTGGTTGCCCGCGGGCGGTTTGGTGGGGAGTGGCAGATTGGCTTCACCGAACACCAGTTTGCCGCGCGGCCCGATAATGCGGATATAAATGCGGTCACCTTCGTTGTAACTGAGTAGGTGGCTGGCGACTTCGGGAATTTCAATTTTGACTTCGTTGTTGGCGTCGATAATGACTTCATCAGCCAAGGCAAGCACGGTACGCAACAACGACTGGTCATAAGCTTGTGTCGCATAGTGCAAGGCGCGTGAGTAAGAGAGGGCGGCAGACACCCCGAGTACCAGCAGCATGGGCAACAGTAGCCACAAACGCAGCTGGTTTTTGAGTGAACGTGGTCCCATGTATTCAATGAGTCATTAAAGGCTTAAATGTTCGGCTTCCAGCATATAGCCCAAACCACGCACAGTGCGGATGTGGGCGCCGCTGGGTTCAATTTTCTTGCGCAGGCGGTGAATATACACCTCAATGGCATTGTCACCCAGGGTTTCGTCCCAATTGCATAAAGACTCCATGATTTGCTCTTTGGCAATGATTTTACCCATACGCATCATCAGTGTTTCCAGCAGGTTGAGTTCGCGTGCCGATAGGGTAATCAGTTGGTCATTAATACTGGCTAGTTTATTAGCGACATCGAGTTTTAGGTTGCCACACTGTAATGGCAGGTTGTTGCCCAGTTTACTACGGCGTATCAGTGCACGTACGCGTGCTTCAAGTTCTTCGAGGTGAAATGGTTTGGTCAGGAAGTCATCAGCGCCCAGATCCAGCGCCTGCACACGCGTGGCTACATCCTCACGTGCGGTCAAAATCAGCACCGCAATCGCGTTAGCCTGCTGGCGCAGGTGCGATAACAACTGCATGCCATCCATCGTGGGTAATCCAAGGTCCAGAATCACCATATCGTATACGTCATCCTGAATGGCGCGTAAGGCTTGTTTGCCATCGGTGACGTGATCAACCGCGTATTGTGACTGGCTGAGGGCACGCACCAGTCCATTCGCAATCACTAAATCATCTTCCACAATTAATAAACGCATCGCTGATATCCGCTGGTCTGAATATGCCCAGTGTACCTCAATGCTGGCGGGTTTTTCGTTTGTAAGTTTGCTGCAAGCCAGACGTAAGTTAGCTGTAAGGAGAGCAGCGTATTGTGCAAGGGTGGACAGCGCAATACAAGCCACGATGCCATTAAACACAGAATATTAAATGAGCAGCAGCGATTAAGGAGCGATCATGATCAAGACCCTGTTAGTCATGTCGGGATTCATTCTTTCAGCCTATGCCCTGGCCGGGACCAACCCCTCGCCACATGATCAGGTTGAAATGCAGAAACATTTGAAAGTAGCCAGACACGCTGTTGCGCAGCCAGCGGTCAACTCCCAAAAGGAGGTTGACAAAAAAACTGCGCAAACCAAGTAACTGCGAAGTTGCCTAAGCGTACTGAATTCCCTGCAGTGCGTTGAAGCAATCAGCGGTTTCGTGTGTATCCTCTCACTTTAACCACGCGCAAGCGTGGTTTTTTTTATGTGTGATTTGGAATATGTGGATTTGGGCTTGCGCCAGGTCCTGGTGCAAGCCCACCAAGTCAACGTCTAACGTAAATCTATAATATCCAGCTTGCCTGCCTTCATGTCCGGCACCAGCAAATGGTGGTCATCTTGTGTCAGCGCAATATCTGCGGCAGATTGGTAACCTTCTTTGATCAGGGTGACTTTATGTTGCTGGTCAATGCGGAATACTTTGCCTGACTTCCAGTCACTGACATAAATCGTGCCATTTGCCTGTTTGACAATGCCATCGCCACCACCCAGGCCGCTGGCCACTTCATCCAGTTTTTTGCTCAACAGGTTGTAGTTGTAAAGCACGCCAGAAGTGAAGTCGACCAGCAGCAAATGCTCACCTTTGGCATCGGCCAGCAAACCATTTGGGGCTAAAATACGTGCATCGATCGTGCCGTCTAGCAGCAAACTCAGCTGACGTTGAGGTGTGACTTTATAAATAATGCCGCCTTTGCCGCTGCCCAGAATATCACCACTGTCACTGATATACAGGTTGCCATTGGCATCTGCGCTCAGGTCGTTGAGAAATTGTGGCACTTTGGGAAAATCAGTCGCTGCTAAAAACACCTCCGCGCTGGCAGGGGATTGGTTCAGTGCGACACGCAATACACGCGTTTTGTCGGCAATATATAAATCATTGCCGATCAGCACCAGCCCTTTAGGGTCATCCAGGCCTTGTACCAAGACCGAGGTTTTACCATGGTCGATGACGCGAATTTGGCCGTCACCATCCTGGCCAAAGCCATTGATTTCAGACACGTAGATTTTGCCGTCGGCGGCTTGCACAACAGATTCCGGCGTCAGCAAGCCACTTACAGGCGCTAAGCCATGCGCGTGGCTGTGGCTGGTGATCGTCAGTAAGCAGGCAGCGACTAAGCTTGAGATTGCGCTAGAGGTCAAGACACGGCGAGGCTGGAAAAACAACATAAACACTCCTAGAAAAAGGCTTTAGGTTGGGATAAGGTATTAATACTATTGCACAAAGCCTCGTAGGTTTGTACCGGTGCTTGTGCCAGGGATTGCTGGAAAGCAGGATTTTGCTGCAATTGCTGAATCACCTGGTCAAATGCTTGCTGGTAAGACTTATGTGTCGAGTGCTCCACATTGTAAGTCAGCCAGCCACGTGATTGGCCTTCGCCCTTGACTGTCAGCAGCGGTTTTCCCAGAGCACTGTCTGCGGCAGGCTGGTTATACACCTTGGCAGTGATTTCGCTGTAAAACACACCCGTTTGCGGGTTATAGAACATATTGGGTTCAATCACTACCAGCGCCTGGCCTTTGGCTTCGGCCTCACAACTGGAGGTGGTAAAGTTTTGCGCCTGAAAGCTGCTCAAGCCGACAGCTTCAGCTGCTTCGGCACGGTTATGCCAATAGTTGAGGTAGGGATTCAACAGGCGTACCGGATGCTGGTAAAAAGACTCTGGCACCTGAATGACCAAAGCCGGTTGCGTACCCGCCTGGCTAAGGCTGATCCAGCCCAGGCAGAGTGCGCTACTGATAGACAACAAAATGCGTTTCATATATTACTCCTGAAAATATCCTTGCAGCGGTGGCTACAGGTTGCGAATACGGTAAATCCAGCCGGTCAGGTCATCTGACACATATAGCCAGCCATCGGCACCGACGATCACATCTATCGGTCGTCCCCAGGCGCGTTTGCCTTGCAGCCAGCCACTAATGAATGGGACGCTTGCCACGGGCTGTTGGTTCCTGAATTGTACACGCAGCAAGGCGTAGCCGCTGGGTTGTTTGCGGTTCCACGAACCATGCAAGGCCACAATCGCATCCTGTTGGATGTCGCCTGCTAACCGGCTTTGATGCAAAAAAGTGATGCCTATGGGCGTACTGTGTGCGGGGAGTGTTAGTACGGGCGCTTGCGCCTGTTGGCAAGCACCTGTTTCGCCAACAAAATTGGGGTCTTGCATCAGTTGCCCGGGCTGCGCGGGGTCGCTCCAGCAATACGGCCAGCCATAGTGCTGGCCTGCTTCAATCTTGTTCAGGTGCTCTGGTGGCAAGTCATCATCGACATGGCCATTTTTCTGCCCACTGCGATTATCAGCGCCATTGTTGGTGGCAAACATCTCTGCGCTTTGTGGTTGCCAGGCAAAACTTTGGCTGTTACGCAGCCCACGGGCCCAGATTGCACTTTGCGCATGACGGCCGACCGTCAGCAGCGCGCCAGCAGGGCGGCCATCTGCCGTATATCTTAGTATTGTTGCGCGCATCGGATTATCTTCGACACAGACATTGCAACTGGAGCCGACATTGATAAACAGATAACCGTCCGGCGAGATTTTGAGTGTTTTCAGGCTATGGCCACCGCTAGGCAGGTTGCGGATAAACGGTTGCGGGGCGCCCCAGCCATCACCTTGTTTGGGCAGTTTGACCACGCCGGTCTGTTCAGCCACCAGCAAGTCCTCTCCTAGCAAGGTGAGGCCGTGTGGCGCATTGAGGCCTTGGGCAATGACTTCTGCTTCCCCTTGTGCGTTTAAACGCACGATACGGCCGGTATCAGACAAGCTGACCAATAGCCGTCCCTGTGTGTCCAGCGCCAGCATGCGTGGAGCGCCTAAAGTACTGACATCACTAAATCGCTCTATCTTGAGCCCGGCGGGGACTTCCAGCGTCGATAAAGCAGCATCCACCTCTGGCGTTTGTGCCATGGCATAGTGCAAACCAATTGCCATGCACAAACCTGTCAATGCGATCAACAGTAAGCGCGAAACTTTATTGGGGGAAGAGGTTTGGGCGTGTGCTGCCGTCATGTCAATGTGTCTGCCCAGATGTTTTCTGCCCAGGCTTGTGCGTATTCGCCTTCCTGCACGCTGGCTTTGGCCGAAACGCCACCACCTTCGGCTGATACCATGGATTTCTTGGCTGGGTCATAACGATACACATTGGCCACGTGCATGGCTTGCTGGTTGTCGACAAAACTGTAGCAAGTGTTTGCGAACACAGGCAGCGGGTTAGGGGCATTGCCAGTTTGCAGGTCTATGATGGCGGCAGCGCACACTTTGGCTTGCGAGGTGGCCATATGCGCCGATTTTGGCAAGCCTGCCGAAATACTGTCGCCGATGATATGTACATCAGCTTGCAGGCTCGATGCATACGTCACAAAGTCGACTTCGCACCAGCGACCATCGACATTATTCAGGCCCGCCACTTGCGCGACTTTGCCGGCCAATTGCGGCGGAATCACATTCAGCACGTCTGCTTTCACCGTTTCAAAATCAGTTTTAATGGTTTTGCTGGCAGCATCCAGTCGCAGGATTTCGCTATTGTTATGGTATTCAATGATGCCCTGGTAGGCACCATTGAAGCTTTGCAAAAACAAGCCTTTTTTGGAGGTGATGTCGGCATTGGCATCCAGGATAATCACTTTGCTGCGCGGTTTGTGCTGTTTGAAATAATGCGCAACCTGGCAGGCCCGTTCATATGGGCCGGGTGGGCAGCGGTAAGCGCCGGTTGGAATGGTCATCACAAACACGCCTCCATCAGGCATGCTCTCCAGTTGCTGCCGCAGTTGCAGCGTTTGTTTGCCCGCTTTCCATGCATGTGGAATATCGGCGACCGGGGCAGACATGCCTGGAATCTTGCTGTAATTGAAATCAACACCAGGTGCGAGTATCAGGCGGTCGTAGCTGAGATTGCCACGCGCGAGTTGCACTTGTTTATTCACAAGGTCAACTGACGTCACACTGTCTTGTATCCAGTGCAGCCCATGTTGTTTGCGTGATAAATCATAAGCAAAACTTAATTGATCCAGCGTGCGGCTACCACCTAGCACCAGGTTGCTTTGCGGGCAGGAGATAAATTGCGGGTTGGGCTCAATGATGGTGACTTTGAGGTTGCCCATGCTCCAGGCGCGTAAGTATTTGGCGGCGGTGAGGCCTGCAAATCCTGCGCCGACTATCACTACATGGCCTAGGGGTGGTTTGCTGGCACGCGCAAAAGCGGGCAGGCCATAAAAGGCGAGTCCGCCATAAATCACTGAGCGCACAAATTGCCTGCGTGTTGCGCTGACGGGATGGGTGGTCAAGATAGAATCCGGCTGCATTATTGTGCCCCCAGGAATGATTGATGTGGCAAGGCATGCGCTGTTTGTCTGGGCTGTTGTGCGAAATAGCTGGCCAGTGCGGTTATTTCTTCTGTAGTTAACCCTTTGGCGTGATGATGCATGACGGTAGAAGTCACCGAGCCATCTTTAAAGCCTTGCATGCGCTGCACAAAATAGGCTTGATTGAGGGCTGCAAGCGTAGGTGTGCCGCCCAGGCTATTGCCATTGGGCCCATGGCAGGCAGCGCAAGAGGCCGCCAGGGTATGAGTCGCCGAAGAGTCTTCTGCATGCGTCGATAGCGACCATATTGCAATGCAAGCCCATAGAATACGCGCGTATATCTGCTTCATGCTTCCCCCAGGATTGATTGTGAGTGATATTGATGTATCACATTATTCTAAATGGATGCCGAGGCGTGAGTGACTATGGTTACACAGCCTCAAAACAATTGCCTTAAAACAAAAACGGCCATGAATCTCATGACCGTTTTTGTTTAATATCGTAGCGAGTTGCCAGCGATTAAAAGCATTTTTCTTCCTGACAGCCATCGTTTTTGGTGCCAAGTTCAGTCAGCAGGTCGACCATTTTCTGGTCGTGTTCTTCTTTGAAATAACGCACCAGAGAGACATCGCCTTTGAGTTTGATATTCACATCAGCGCCGGCAGAGGCCAGGTATTTCATGGTAGCGGTATCGCCAATAAATGCAGACATATGGAAAGCCGTATTATGGCTGGCCGGGTGTACATAGTTCAGGTCAGCGCCTTTGGACACTAGGTATTTCACCACGTCCAGCTTGCCTTTTGATGCCGCCATTTGCAGTGGTTCCCAGGCAAAGAATTTCTGTTTTACCAAGGTCGGGTCAGCTTCAACAAACTTTTTGACCACTTTCACGTTACCACCGGTGAGTGCCTCGGTAAACTCCATATACTCCTCATCTGACAGGGCAAATGCCTGTAAGGCAAATGACAGTGAGAACAAGGCCACTAAAAACTTAACTGATTTCATAATCTCTCCAAACACCTGATTTTCATTTTTAAAAATAACCACTTTGTTTTAATGGCGAAACCACGTGAGTCGGTTTCGCTTAACCCACAAACTTGCGTGCATTCCTGAACATGCGCATCCAAGGGCCGTCCTCTTGCCATCCATCAGGGCGCCAGGAGTGTTGTACAGCCCTGAATACACGTTCAGGATGCGGCATCATGATGCTGAAACGGCCGTCTTGCGTAGTGAAACCGGTCAAGCCCTGTGGCGAACCATTCGGGTTAAACGGGTAGACCTCGGTCGCTTGCGCAGCATGGTCAACATAGCGCACAGTTGCCAGTTGCTGTTGTAGCACACTTGTGACAGCGCTGGCATCAGTAAATTCCGTAAAACCTTCGCCATGTGCCACGGCAATCGGCATACGGCTACCGACCATGCCATCAAAAAAGATGGATGGCGAGGATAGAATCTCGACCAGCGCCACGCGTGCTTCAAATTGTTCGGACTTGTTGCGCACGAAATGCGGCCAGTGCTCTGCACCAGGAATAATGCTGTGCAGGTTGCTCATCATCTGGCAACCGTTACACACGCCCAGTGCAAAGGTATCGGCACGGTTAAAGAAGGCGCTGAATTCATCACGGGCGCGGCTGTTGAACAAGATGGACTTGGCCCAGCCTTCACCGGCGCCCAGCACGTCACCGTAAGAGAAGCCACCACAGGCGACCAGGCCAGCAAAGTCTTTAAGGGACACACGGCCGCTAATGACGTCGCTCATATGCACGTCAACACTGTTAAAGCCGGCGCGGTCAAACGCCGCGGCCATTTCGGTCTGGCCGTTGACGCCTTGCTCACGCAAGATGGCCATATTCGGGCGTTTACCGGTGTTGATATACGGCGCAGCGATATTGTCGTTGAGGTCAAACGTCAGCTTGGCATGCAAACCGGCGTCGTCAGCATTGAGGATGCGGTCGTACTCCTGCTGCGCACAGGTCGGGTTATCACGCAGGCTTTGCATACGGTAAGTGGTTTCAGACCACATACGGTGCAATTCAATACGCGAAGCTTTGTATTGTGTGTTGCCTTGGCTGATGGCAATGTCATGCCCCGCGTTGACCTGGCCAATACGGTGTACACAGGCGCCCAGCGCTTGTTGCAGTTGCGCTGCAATCGCGGCAGCATCCGCTGCACGCACTTGTACCACGGCGCCCAGCTCTTCGTTAAACAGGGTGCTGATTGTGTCACCACCGAGGCTGGACAAATCGATATTGAGGCCACAATGGCCAGCAAAGGCCATTTCTGCCAGGGTGACATACAGGCCGCCGTCAGAGCGGTCATGGTAGGCCAGTAACTTGCCGTCACTGTTCAATTGCTGGATAGCGGCAAAAAACGCTTTCAATTGCGCTGGTTGATCGACATCCGGCACGGTATTGCCCAGTTGCTTGTAGACTTGCGCCAGGGCCGAACCACCCATGCGGTTACGGCCGTTACCGAGGTCGATCAGGATCAGTTCGCTGTCGCCTAAGTCGGTACGCAGTTGTGGCGTCAGTGTTTTGCGTACGTCTGGCGTATTGGCAAATGCAGAAATCACCAGCGAGATGGGGGCGGTAACGGCTTTATTTTCGCCATTGTCTTGCCACACGGTTTTCATACTCATGGAGTCTTTACCGACCGGGATGCTGATGCCCAGTGCCGGGCACAATTCCATCCCTACCGTTTTCACGGTGGCGTACAGTGCGGCATCTTCACCAACATGGCCAGCAGGGGCCATCCAGTTGGCAGACAGTTTGAGGTTGCCGATCTCGCTAATCGAGGCGGCAGCAATGTTGGTAATGGCCTCACCAATCGCCATGCGGCCGGAGGCCGGGGCGTCAATCAGCGCCAGTGGCGCTTTTTCGCCGATGGCAAAGGCTTCGCCAATATTGGTTTCAAACCCGGCGCAAGTCACCGCCACGTTGCTGACCGGCACTTGCCATGGGCCGACCATCTGGTCGCGTACAATCAGGCCAGTCACACTGCGGTCACCGATGGTAATCAGGAAGGTTTTATCGGCCACCCCCGGCAAACGCAGTACGCGTGCCACGGCATCGTTCAAGTCTATATTGCTGGTATCAAAGGCAGGCAGTGACTTCTGCACGGACTTGACGTCGCGTAACATTTTTGGTGGTTTGCCCAACAACACGGACAATTCCATATCGACAGGCTTGTTGGCAAAGTGCGTGTCTTCAACGGTTAAGTGGCGTTCTTCCGTGGTCACACCCACCACCGCGAAAGGACAGCGCTCGCGTTCACAAATCGCTTCAAATAATGGCAGTTGGTCTTGTGTGACGGCAAGTACGTAGCGCTCCTGCGCTTCGTTGCTCCACAATTCGCGCGGGCTCATGCCAGGCTCTTCGTTGTGTACGTCACGCAGCTGGAACACTGCACCGACTTTGGCGTCGTTCACCAGCTCTGGGAAAGCGTTAGAAATACCACCAGCGCCGACGTCGTGAATGCTCAAAATCGGGTTTTTGTCGCCCATTTGCCAGCAACGGTCGATCACCTCTTGTGCACGGCGTTGCAACTCAGGGTTGCCACGTTGCACCGAGTCAAAGTCCAGATTTTCGGTGTTGGCACCGGTGTCCATGCTGGAGGCTGCGCCGCCACCCAGGCCAATCAGCATGGCCGGGCCACCGAGTTGAATCAGGGCTGAGCCAGGAGGGATGCTATTTTTAAAGCTATGACTGTCAGAAATATTACCGACACCACCGGCCAGCATGATGGGCTTGTGATAACCGCGCACTTCTGATTGTCCGTCTGTGGTGCTTGTTTCCAGCTCAAAGGTACGGAAATAACCGGCAATGTTGGGACGGCCAAATTCGTTGTTATAAGCGGCACCACCTAAGGGGCCGTCTATCATGATTTGCAGCGGGCTGGCGATACGGCCTGGTTTGCCGTAGTTGGTTTCCCAGGGTTGGTTGAAGTCAGGCAGATTCAGGTTAGACACCGAGAAACCCGCCAGGCCTGCCTTGGGTTTCGAGCCAATACCGGTGGCGCCTTCGTCACGGATCTCGCCGCCTGCACCTGTCGCAGCACCTGCAAACGGTGAAATCGCGGTCGGATGGTTATGCGTCTCTACCTTCATCAGGTAGTGCATATTGTCTTCTACAAACTGGTAGCTCTGGTCGGCAGAAGGGTAGAAACGCTTGGTTTTCTGGCCTTGCACAATCGACGAGTTATCCGAATAGGCTACAACGGTGTGGCCAGGGTGCAGTTTGTGCGTATTGCGGATCATGTTGAACAGCGACAATTCCTGCTGTACGCCATCAATCACCCAGTCGGCATTGAAAATCTTGTGGCGACAGTGTTCAGAGTTGGCTTGGGCAAACATCATCAGCTCGACATCGGTCGGATTACGCCCCATTTTTGTGTAATTTTCCAGCAGGTAGTCGACTTCGTCTGGCGACAAAGCCAGCCCCATGTCACTGTTGGCAGCTTCGAGCGCGGCTTTGCCACCGGCCAGGATGTCCACGCTGGATAACGGTTTAGGATCTGCGTGGTGATACAGTTTTTCGGCATCGGCCAGGCGGTAGATCACTGTTTCAGTCATGCGGTCCTGAATTGCTGTGCGCAAGGCCTGTTTTTCGGTCTCTGTGAGTGGCTGACCATTTTTTGTTGTCACATAGTAGGCAATGCCGCGCTCCAGGCGCAGCAAGCTGCTGAGGCCGCAGTTATGGGCAATATCAGTGGCACGTGAGGCCCATGGTGAAATGGTGCCTATGCGTGGTGTCACCAACAGCAATTCGCCAGTCGGTGATTCGATATCCGTATGCGGGCCGTAAGTCAGAATCTGGCGCAAGGTGTCTTGTTCAGTGGCACTCAATGCCGTTTCGCTAAAGGCGAAATGCACAAATTCGGTATAAATATGGGCGATATTCGGTGCGCTGATGTTGAGGGCGCTATACAGTTTATCGAGACGGAATTGCGAGAGGGCGGCGCTGCCGCGCAGACTAAAAAAATGCGCTTGACTGGACATGTGACGGTTGGATTTTTCAATGAAAATTCAAACCGTCATTTTAACAGAAAGCGCGTCGTCTCGCAGGGCTAATCGAATCCCAAATAAAATCGGCCACGCACAGGTGGCCGATTGAGAATGGTAGGCACTAGTAACCCAGCGCGCGGGCACTTTGGTAGAACGCAAAGCTCACAACCCACGCCAGTGCTAATGACCAGGTGAGTGATAGCCACATAAAGCCGCTGCTTTTACTTTCGGATTTAAGGGTAGCAATGGTGGATAGGCAGGGCGTATAAATCAGCGTGAACAGCATAAAGCTCATGCCTTGTACCCAGTCGATATTGGCTGCGATCTGCTGGCTGAGCGCATCGCCTTGCAAGCCGTAAATGACGGCTAGCGAACCGACGACGATTTCCTTGGCGACAAAGCCAAAGATCAAAGCAATTGCCAGATGGGTGTCAATGCCAATCGGGTCCAGCACTGGCGCAAAGAAACGGCCTATGCTGCCCGCCCAAGTCTCGGCACTGGCCGGCACGGCAGTGGTTGGCAGGTGTGTGAGCAGCCAAACCATGACCACGCCAATGACGATAAATTTGGTTGCACGTGACAGAAAGTGTTTCACCTCTTGCCAGCCACGCATCCAGATTTGTTGCGGGGTAGGAAAGCGATACGGCGGCAGTTCGAGTACAAACGGTTCGCGGCTGGCAAATTTGGCTTTGAACAGGACGGCGGTAATGAAAATCGTGGCGAAACTGACCATGTAGAGCGAGAACAGTACCAGTGCGGCTTGTGAGGGCGGGAAAAGGATGGCAATGATAAACAGGAATACCTGTAATCTGGCCGAGCACAGGGACAGTGGGATAGTCAGCATGGTCAGCAAGCGCATGGGGCGGCTACGCATGACGCGCGTGCCCATCAAGGCGGGCACGTTACAACCAAAGCCCATCAGCATCATGACAAAGCCACGGCCATCGAGGCCCATTTTTGCCATCAGGGTGTCCATGAGAAAAGCTGCGCGTGATAAATAACCGCTATCTTCGACCATGCTCATGACTAAAAAGAACAGAACAATAATCGGCACAAATGCGGCTACGGTGCTAAAGCCTGTATACAGGCCGTCCAGTAGCAAGCCATTTAACCAGGTGGGCAAACTGGCCAGCAGTGGTTCTAACGCCGTGCTGCGCAAGCTGTCAAACAGCCATGCCATGCCCTCTTGTAGTGGGGCGCCAACGGTAAAAATAAACTGAAACAGCAGGAACACTGAAAGCAGGAAGAGTGGCAAGCCCAGCCATGGGTGTAACAGTACCTTGTCCAGGCGGTCGGTCAGTGAGTGGTTGAGTTGCAGCGGAAAATGCACGGTGCGGTCAATAATCTGGTGCATTTCCTGCTCTATGACATTGTCCATTTCCAACTTGCCCGCGATGGTTTCTGGCGCGACCAGATTAGGTTGCTGCAGGATGGTTTGTGCCGCCAGTTGCAATGCCTCAGGGCAGCCCTGGCCATATTTGGCGCTAATGGTGCGTACTGGTATGCCCAGTTGCTTACTCATCGCCTGCGCATCAATCGTAATCCCTGCGCGTTTGGCTTCATCTTCCATATTCAGCAGCAATACTGCAGGTAAGCCGAGGGCGCGAATTTGCAAAGCGAGCGATAATTGGCGGTCAATCTGGGCGCTGTTTAAAATAATCAGCACCAGGTCGACCGGGTGGTGGCTGAGAAAATGACGCACGACGTGCTCATCATCTGAGAAACCATGCAAATCATACAGGCCGGGCAAATCTACCAGTTCAGCAATATGGCCGCCCAGCAGTATTTTGGCACTCATTAAATCCACAGTAATCCCTGGCCAGTTGCCGACCCGGGCGGACGCGCCGCTTAAGCGATTGAACAGGGTGGATTTGCCCGTGTTGGGCATTCCGAGCAGGGCAACACGTTTCATGCAGTGATGGATTCTGTCTGGTTGGAGAGAAGGTGCACATGGATGGCTTTGGCATCCTGCAGACGGATAATGACGTCTGTCGAGCCGATGCGTACATGCAATGGGCCATTGAACGCTGCCTGGCGGATGACTTCCAGCTGTTTGCCAGACCGGAAACCCAAAGCGCTCAGGCGTTGTGACAAGGCCTGTTCAGCATGGATGCGATCAATCATGGCTGACTGGCCGGGTTTGAGGGCGTCAAGATGCATGTGCATATTACAAATGAGAATAATTCTTGATTTTATCTCAGATTGACGGGCAAAGGAATGTTTCTGTGCGGGTCTGGCGGGTGATCGCCTCATGCAGAGGCGATGCGCGGCAAATAAAAAAGCCAGTCTAAACTGGCTTTTTTATTGATTTGTTACAAGCGGTTTTGATTACTTCTTCTCAATGCCGCTGACATCAATTTTTGCTTTGTCTTTCAGGCCCAGCATGTATTTTTCCAGTTTACGCTGCTGCAAAGTACGCTCAATACCTTCTTGCACTTTTTCATAAGGCGGTGCTTGCAGTGCGCGTGTATCCACCAGCTTGATCACATGCCAGCCGAATTGTGACTGTACTGGCTCAGGCGTTGTTTCGCCCTTTTTCAAACCAACCAGCGCTTCGGCAAATGGTCTTACCATGCCAGCCGGTGAAAACCAGCCCAGATCGCCACCTTTGTCTTTAGAGCCTGGGTCTTGTGATTTCTCTTTAGCAATTTTCGCAAAGTCAGTGCCTTTTTTCAGGTCGGCAATAATGGCTTTGGCTTCTGCTTCAGTTTTTACCAGAATATGGCGCGCATTATATTCTTTGTCGCCCAGCTCTTTTTTATACTGTTCGTAGCCTTCTTTTTTCTCGGCATCGGTCACTGGATTTTTCTTGATGAAATCAGCCAGGAATGCGTTGACCAGCAATTTACGGCGTGCCAGTTCTTCGCTTGCGATAAAGTCAGGCAGTTTGTCGATGCCAGCTTTTTGCGCTTCCTGGTAAGCCAGTTCTGAACCCACCAACTCGTTGACCACGGCGGCTTTCATGCCGTCATTGGCTTTCTGGCCGGTACGTGCTTCAGCATCACGTAAAATAAAGTCTACCCAGGTTTTTTTAATTGGTTTGCCATTGACTGTGGCAACCGCATCGGCATCGGCCGCGTATACATGTGGCAGTGCGCTTAAGCAAGCAATCGCCAACATTACTTTCAAAAATTTCATGCAATATCCTTATATAACGATTTGAGTTGGTGCGATATTAAAAAACAGAAATGTTTCAACTAAATGACTCATCAGTCGATAGGGCCTGAATACTGAGCGCGTGTATGCGATGAGGCATTAAATCTTGTAAGCATTGATAGACCATGCGATGCCGCATTATCTGTGATTTTCCTGAAAATAGCGAGCTTTTTACCGTGAGCGTGAAATGCCCGCCGCCCGTGTTCCCTGCATGTCCGCGATGCAGTTCACTGTCATCCTGTATCTCAAGAAGTGTGGGTGCCAGCGGCTGCAAACGTTGCTCGATTTCTGCTTTTAACATGTTATGGCAGCGTCTTTCTGAATGGTTTGACTTCTACCTTGCCATAGACGCCTGCATGCACGAAAGGGTCGTCATTGGCCCAGTTGGTGGCTGCCTGTAAAGAATCGAATTCTGCCACAATCAGGCTACCGCTAAACCCGGCTGCGCCAGGGTCTACGCTATCAATGGCGGGCAATGGCCCGGCGAGTAGCAAGCGTCCTTCATTCTGTAGCTGTTGCAAGCGTGCCAGATGTGGCGGGCGATGTTCCAGCCGCAGCGGCAAACTGTTCGCAGTGTCTTGGGCGTAAATCATGTAAAGCATGGTGGTTTTCTCTTAGTCAGGCAGACGGGGTGTTTTGTTCAATCCAATGTTCTTTTAACGCAAACACTTGCACAATAATAAAGATAAACATCAGGCTGGTGGCACCAAACAGTTTGAAATTGACCCAGTCATCTTCGCTGAAATGAAAAGCCACATAGAGGTTAAGTATGCCCATGCCTACCAAAAAAGCAATCCAGCACAGGTTGAGTCGGTCCCAGATGGTCAGCGGCGGTGCCATCATTTTGCCCAGCATATTTTCGATCAGGTTGCGTTTGAGCGCGTAGCGGCTGAAGAGCAATACCAGTGCACCGATCCAGTAAATTGCAGTGGGTTTCCACATAATATAGGTTTTGTCATGCAGCAATAAGGTGATGCCGCCGAGCACGGTAATCACCGCGCCGTTAATCACCAGCATCTTGTCTATCTTGCCGCGTTTGATCCAGAGTATCAGCATCAGGACCAGGGTGCTGATCATGGCGACAGCGGTTGCAGTAAAGATACCTGCTTTTTTATAGGCAATAAAAAAGAGAATAACGGGGAGTAAATCGGTAATGACTTGCATGACTGGCTTCAGGTGACTGAATTCCTGCTATCTGTGAGGGCACTATTTTGCTATGATTTCTGTCAAAATGTAAAGTTAGTCGCTTTGTTGTCATCCTTTTTATTCAAACGGCGCCCCATATCCATCATGTCTGTTCCCATTGATTTACATTGCCACTCCACCCTGTCAGACGGGCTGCTGTCGCCTGAAGACCTGGTTGCGCATGCGGCGAGCAGGGGGGTGCGGGTGCTCGCGCTGACCGATCACGATGAAGTGGGCGGGTTGGCACGGGCACGCGCTGCGGCCGAGCAACTGGGTGTCTCTTTTATTGATGGCGTTGAGATTTCCGTCACCTGGAAAAATCGTACCTTGCATATTGTCGGTCTGCGTGTCGATCCGCAACATCCAGAATTGTTAGCTGCCTTTGCTAAAGTGCGCGAGGGACGTGATGCCCGCGCCAGGCAAATTGCCGCAGGGTTGGCCAAGGCAGGTATCGCAGATGCTTATGAAGGCGCGCGCGAACTCTCGGGCAACAGCGTGATGACGCGCAGCCATTTTGCACAGTTTATGGTGAAACGTGGCCATGCCAAAAACATCAAATCAGTGTTTAAAAAATATATGGTCAAAGGCAAGCCAGGCTATGTCAACCATGAATGGATGAGCCTGGAAGAAGCCATGCAGCTGATTCGTGACAGCGGCGGGGTGGCGGTGCTGGCTCACCCGGGTCGTTATGACTTGGGGTTTGTGAATATGCATCTGCTATTAAATGAATTCAGAAATCTGGGCGGTGCAGCGATTGAAGTGGTCACTGGTAGCCACCAACCGCCGCAGTATGAGCAATTTGCCAAGCTGGCGCATCGTTTCGATTTAAAAGCTTCGCAAGGCTCTGATTACCACGGCCCGGGTATGTCTTATATGGATATGGGGCGTTTGCCCGCATTGCCCGCCGGTTGCGTGCCTGTGTGGCAGGACTGGCCCGAAGCCAGTCAACTGCAAGCAGTAGCGAGTTAGCGCATCCTCTAATCATGGCACAGTATTTTGTGATTCATGCGGAGAACCCGCAAACCCGATTAATCCAGCAAGCTGCGCAGTGGTTAAAGCAGGGTGGAGTGCTGGCCTGTCCTACTGACTCCAGTTATGCCCTGGTCTGCCTGATGGAGTTTAAAGAGGCACAAACCCGTATCCGCCGCTTGCGTGGCGTTGATGATGAGCATCCATTTACCCTGATTTGCCGTGACCTGGCTGAGATTGGCACTTATGCCAAAGTGAATAACAGCCAGTTCCGCTTGCTTAAGGCAATGACACCGGGCGCTTATACCTTTTTGCTAGAGGCCAGCCGCGAAGTGCCGCGCCGATTGCAGCATCCCAAGCGCAGCACCATTGGCTTGCGCGTGCCTAAGCATGTCGTCACGCAAGCCTTGCTGGAGTCGCTGGATTCGCCCTTGCTCAGCATGACCTTGCAGTTGCCTGGCGATGAAGCGCCTATGTCTGTTGGCTGGGAAATCCGCGAAGCGCTGGAACATCAGATTGACGCGGTGATCGACAGTGATATTGTGCATGTGGGCGCCACTACGGTGGTCGATTTGACGCAAGACCCGCCCGAGCTAGTGCGCGCGGGCGTTGCGCCTTGGCCTTGATAGGTGCTTGATTTGGCCGGACATTTATTCTTAGACGCTGTGACAGAGTGTTGACTTTAGCTGGAAGTGTTACATGGAACTCACTGTTGTACAGAAAATTGCCGCTTACGCCTTGCCCATCCTGTTTGCGATCACGGTACATGAGGCGGCGCACGGCTATGCCGCCAAGTTCTTTGGTGACCTGACCGCCGAGCGCATGGGCAGGATTACCCTCAACCCTTTCAAGCACATAGACCCGATTGGCACGATTTTACTGCCTGCGCTCAGCATTATCCTAGGGGGCGTGCTGTTCGGCTGGGCCAAACCGGTGCCTGTCAACTTTGGTCAATTGCGTCGCCCCAAGCAGGATATGTTGTGGGTGGCACTGGCGGGTCCGGCGTCTAACTTTGCCATGGCCATTGTGTGGGGATTGATACTGGCGCGGATTGCATTATTCCCGGAGTCCGCCCAGGCTTTTTTAGCACAGATGAGCCTGGCAGGCATCCAGATTAACCTGGTCTTGCTAGTGCTGAACTTGTTTCCGCTGCCACCCTTGGATGGCGGCCGCATTGCTGTCAGCCTGTTACCCATGCAAGCCGCGATCAAGTTTGCACAAATAGAGCGTTATGGCATGCTGATTCTTATTGCCTTATTATTCACCGGCATTCTGGGTGTTTTATTGTCGCCGGTGCTCAAGTTTTTTCAGCAGGTATTGACCATGCTGGTCATGTAGCTGCGCTGGTGAGGTATTGATGAAGCCGCTGAATCAGCGGCTTCATGCTATTTGCAGTTAGTGCTTGATAGCATCCAGCGTCAGTTTGCTTGGCACGTGATCGCGGTCTGCCTTCACGGTTGTTGGGGTAGTGACCGTAACCCGTTCGGCACCAACGCCCGCAGCCAGTAACGCTTTCTGGATGGCGTCGGCGCGTGCCTTGGCCAAGGTTTGCAAGTCAGCGTCGGTGACCTGGATGCTGGTGGTCAGTGCTTCCTGTGCTTGCGCGTAAAAACCTTCGGGCGCTTTTTCCAGTTTGGCTGCCAGTCGTTTGAGCAAGCCTTTATTGTTCAGGCGGTCATGCAATGTTTGTATGGCCGATTGCACTTTGGGATTATTTAAATCAATTGGTCCCGCTGCCTGCCCAGGCTCCAGGCGTACACCTGCTTCTGCTGCCACTTGTTTGCGCAAGCTGGCTTCCTGAATGGCGCGTGTATCTGCGGCTACATCGTAGCCAGGTACAATGCCCAGCGCTAATTGCTGGCGTTTGGCGAGCGCGTTGCTTACCGTGTGTAATTTCTCCAGTTCTGGTGGTGCAACCGTGGCATTGCCAGGGTCAAACACAATTGCCTCCAGCTTTTCACCGCCGCCAAACAGTTTGCCCAGCGCACTGAAAGGCGCGGTCACGATTTTGGTCAGCACATTGGTGAAGGCTTTCCAGACAATACCGCCTATGCTGAACTTGGGGTCGTCCAGGCTGCCACTGACCGGCAAGTCCAGGTCAATTACCCCGTCACTGTCTTCGAGGATAGCAATCGCCAGGTCCAGGGGCAGGTTGGGCGCGTCTTTGCTATCAACTCTTTCACCCAGGGTGAGTTTGTTGATGACAAACTTGTTTTCACCCGCCAGTACACGCTGTTTGATTTTATAGCCCAAGTCTACAGAGAGTTTGCCGGATTCAATTTTGCGCCCGGCAAACTTACCGGAATAGGGCGTGAGGCGATTCATCTCCAGGTTGGTGAATGCCAGTTTGATATCGGTAAACTCTGTGGTTTTAAACGGTTGCAACGAGCCACGGATGCGCGCTGCACCGTAATCATCTACCTTGCCGTCCAGTTCGACTTGCGCAGTCGATGACGGATCGCTGGAAATGCCGTTGATGACGCCGCCCAGGGTGTGGATGTGCGTGCCAAACGGTTGTGGCAGTGATAAGTCAGCAAATTCCAGTTCGGCGTTATTGATACGTACCGTATCAATTGCAACCGGGAAGTCGCTGCTAGTGCTGGCAGGCGTTGACGTTGCGGTGGTTTGACTCACGGGGGCTGGCGCCGCCTTCGTTGTGGTCGATGCGGTTGCCGCTGTCTGGTCTGGCGTAGCCGTGCGCATGACCTTGGTGATATTCAGGCTGCGGTCAGGATAAATGATAAATTTACTTTGCGGCTTGCTCAGTGTCAGCGTGCTTAATTGCAGCTTGTTGGGCGCCAGTGATAGCGCCAAGCCGTCTCCTTGCAGTTTCTCCCAGCGTAAAAACGGTTGCTGGCTCGCCTCCTCCAGGATGGACAGCTGGTTGACACTAAAGCCGCCGTCAAACTTGGTTGCCCCGCTGCTGGTTTGTTGCAGTTTACCCTGCAGGCTGGCAGAACCGTTTTCCAGTTGCAGTAAGGCAGCTTGCTGGATATAAGGGGCAAAGGGCTTCAGTGACAGGTCAGTAAGTGTGCATTGCAACTCGGTTTTAAAAGGGGTTGCAGCCAGTTTGCCTTGCAGGTTGAACTGACCGCCTTGTTTGACCTTGAATCCAGCTTTCACCGGCAGCAAGCTTGCCATATTCTGGCTCAGGTTGCTAGCTTCCACGCTGGCATCCACCACGTCCAGCACCACAGGTGTCGGTGTCGATTGATCTTCAATATGAATATCTGCTTGTTGCAAGGCCAGCCGCTTCACGGCGTAAGACCATGGCTTCGCGGGCGCCGCTGCCTGTGTGCTTGTCTTGGCAGTCGCCGTGTGGCTGCCTGGGGCAGGTGCCAGCATGGCTTGCCAGTTCAGGCGTTGATCCGCTTGCCTGATGACCGTTGTTTTAAGTCCTTGTAATTGAATCGCGGCAATATCAACTTTTTGCTGGTCCAGCGCCAGTTGCGCATTATTCAGCGCAAATCTGGCTAATTGTGCGGCGGGTTTTTTATCTGATTGGACGCTGAGTTGTGTTGCTTCCAGTTGCACATTTTTTAGCGCCAAGCCTGACGTATTATCTACCGCCAGCTGTAGATTGAGGTCGCCAACCGTGGCTTGCAAGGGCTTGGCAAATTGCTGGTCGGTATAAGCGAGCTGCCAGTGCGTCAGGGCGATGTCGTCTATCGCAAATTGGAAGGGGGCGCTGGCCTTTTCATCGACCTTTTCATCTGGCACCCCAGGTGCCTCAGCAGGCGGGGGCGTGGCTGCTGCAGGTTCGGCAAACGCATGTTGCCAATCAAGCCCGGCAGCCGTTTGTGTCGCCGATAATTGCCCTTTGTTTAATAAAATGTGTGCCACATTGGCCCGGCGTTCGGCCAAATTGAGGCTGACATTTTCGATCGCCAGTTCTGGCAATATAAATAATGTTTTTTGTGCTTGTTGTAACTGAGTTTGCTCAATATGCAGGTTCAGGTTGTCAAATGTGAGTTGTGCCTGCTTGTCCTGCTCGAAGACCAGCTTGGGCAAAGCCAGGCTGCTTTTGGCAATTGAAACGTCTGCCTGTGGTTTATGCAGTTTGAGTTGATCAAGTTGAATGTTGATGTCTTGTGTCGTGACCAATAACTGTTTTTGTTGATCTAGCGTCAGATGTTTGGCTTTGACTTCCAACTGCGAAAAAGCGAGTTGATCGCCTTGCGCCAATGTGCCTGCCAAATCGTTCACGCGCAGCTGTGCATCGCTGACCAACAGTTTCGGTTGTTGATTCGGCAAAGAAAAGTCATAGTTAAACTGGCTGGTAAACGTACCTGCCGTGACTTGCAGCGGCAACTTGGCCGTGTTTATCCATTGCATGACTTTGGCGATTTGCAAACCTTCGATCGCCAGTGAGCCTTGTGATGCCAGTGGATTGACGCCAAAATTGCCTTTCCACTTGATGGTCGCGCCCTGGTACGGCAGTTTGGCGGCAATCAGGTAGTCGCCACGGTCTTTAGGTAGCGTGGAAAAGCCTTCGAGTTCAAAATCCAGTGGCTTGAGTGAGGCTTGTAGCGGCGTGGCGTGTTGCGCATCCTGGTAATCGATATTGCCCTGGCTGATCGCGATATTTTCAATGATGACACGCGGCAAGTCTTTATTTGGCGGCGTTGGGTCCTCGTTGAGTTTTGCAATGAGGTCAGCCCAGTTGAGGCGGCCCTGTTTGGAGATATGCACATCGACGCGCGGCGCTGTCAGCGTAATTTGCTTGAGTTTCCAGGCCCAGTTGAACAGGCCGCTGGCTTCAAGATCGACCACCAGTTTGTCAAACGACGCCAGTGGCGCACCGTTTGTTTCGGTCAGCGCCAGCTTCTCGATGGTTGCGGTGAGGCGCAACGGGTCAAACGTGACTTTTTCTACACTGGCTTTACTGGCCAATTGGTGTTCGGCTACCCATGGTAACAGCCATTTTGCCAGCGGATTGATAGCCAGCCAGGCAAATGCAAAGTAGAAGACAGTAAGCCCGGTAAGCACCTTGAAAGTCAGTGATTGCACCAGGGGACGTAAGGAAGGGGGCAGGCGATTCAACATAAGTGTTAATTTAGCAGAAATTAAATCTTTTATATCGTTTGTTGACACCGGAAAGTGACAAATCTTTGCGTGCCACACACGGCCAGGGATAGCCACGAATAAGTCAGGCAACCCATGTCATGAAGGTGACATTGCCATCCGTTTTCATGTATGCTTAAGTTAACGCGTTATACAGGATGCTGTTTTCAGCAGTAACTATGGCTTCAGAGCCGGATAAGTTGTCTCACAAACCCTCACTTTTAGAACGATTAAGCCATTTTCTTCTGCGCGAGCCAGAAGACCGCGAGCAACTGGTCGAGTTGCTGCATGGGGCTTATGAAAATCACCTGATGGACAGCGATTCGCTGGCCATGATTGAAGGTGTCCTGCAAGTCAGTGAAATGCAGGTCAGGGATATCATGATCCCGCGTTCGCAAATGGACGTCATTGATATTGCCCAGCCGCCAGAAAGCTTTCTGCCGTTTGTCATTGAAACGGCGCACTCCCGCTTCCCTGTCATTGAAGATAATAAAAACGATGTGATCGGCATTTTGCTGGCCAAGGACTTGTTGCGCTATTACGCCAACGAGACATTCGAGCTGCGCGATATGCTGCGTCCGGCGGTGTTTATTCCCGAGTCCAAGCGCCTGAATGTGTTGTTAAAAGAGTTCCGCAGTAACCGTAACCACATTGCCATTGTGGTCGATGAGTATGGTGGCGTAGCCGGGATGGTGACGATTGAAGATGTGCTGGAGCAAATTGTCGGCGACATCGAGGACGAATACGATGATGACGAAGGCGAAGGTAATATCATTCAGCAGGAGCCAGGTATTTATCGCGTCAAAGCCTTGACCGAGATTCCTGAATTTAATGAAGCCATAGGCACAGAGTTTAGCGACGAAGAGTTTTCTACCGTGGGTGGCCTGGTGGTGAATCACTTCGGTCATTTGCCCAAGCGAGGCGAGCATATCCGTATTGATAATCTAAGTGTCACCGTGGTACATGCCGACAGTCGCCGTGTACATGTGTTACTGGTCGAACAGTTGCCGGAAGAGGCGTATCCTATCGAGTCTGTGTAGTGCCTCTTGTATGAACCTATTGCTGTTTTAATTGCCTGAGTTTCTGAATATAAAGGAGAGTCATGATGAGAGCACAAACTTGGTTAAACGGGGTATTGGCTGTTGCATTATTGTCTTTAAGCGGGGCGGTGTTGGCAGGTGCGGCGGCTGGTAAGTTGCCTGAGGACGAGCAGGGCTTTGTGGATGCGGTGGGCAAGTTGAATCGCGCGCAGTTAATTGCATTATTGGGCGAGCCAGCGCGCGCGGAAGATGTGAAGTTAAAAGACAGTGGGCGCGTGGTGGCTTCTATCTGGCATTATCACAATATCAATAAAGATGCCGCGGGGGCTTATTACCCAACCACAGAGCTGGATCTGATTGATGACCAGGTCAGTGTGGTGGTGTTTCTGAATAATGATGGGTCTGATGCCAATGCTGGTCAGACGTATGAAGTACAACCGAATCCCGCCGATTTGTAATCTTTGATTTTTGTGGGTAGTTAAAAAGCAAAGGGCGCCACAGCGCCCTTTGTCATATCACTATCGCCAGAAAATTATTTTTTCAGGCTGTCACGAATTTCACGTAACAAGACGATATCTTCCGGTGTCGCTGCTGGCGCAGGCGCTGGTTCGGCCTGTTTCAGGCTGTTCATGAATTTAACCATCTGGAAAATGATAAATGCCAGAATAACGAAGTTGAGCACAATGGTGATGAAATTACCGTAAGCCAGTACCGCGCCCAGTTTTTTGGCTTCTGCCAGGGCCAGGTCAGCCGATTGGCCGTTGAGTGGCACATACAGGTTGCTAAAATCAAAACCGCCAAAAATTCGGCCGATGACCGGCATGATAATGTCGTTCACCATGGAATCAACGATCTTGCCGAAGGCACCGCCAATGATGACACCGACCGCCAGGTCCATGACATTGCCCTTCAGCGCAAATTGTTTAAACTCGGTCATCACACTCATTCACTTACTCCTGATGTTAATAATTGTAGATAGTTGCAAATGATGACTATAGGCGCGGACTTGCCAGCTTGTCAATTGCCGGGGCGCTGATCTTTTACCTGTCACGGTTGAATAGGGTGCTGTGTGATATATTGAATCATTCTGGTTTTTGATGGATTAAAAAGAGTCTACATGCAGTTGTTTCACAGCTTGCGCGAGTTGCGCGCATTTCTGGCCAGTCGCCGCGACCAACGCGTGGGGTTTGTGCCAACCATGGGTAATTTACATGCGGGGCATTGCCAGCTGGTGACGCTGGCGAAGAAGCATGCGGACCTGGTGGTGGTCAGTATTTTTGTAAACCCGCTGCAATTTGGTGCCAATGAGGATTTCGGCAGTTATCCGCGTACCTTGCAGTCTGACTGTGACAAACTGCAATCCGTGGGCGCTGATGTGGTGTTTGCACCAGCAGTGGAGGAGATGTACCCCGACTTTGATGGTCAGGATTTGCACCAGCAGATGGTGATTCAACCACCGCCGTTGGCCGATGATTTGTGTGGCGCCAGCCGTCCTGGCCATTTTGCTGGTGTGGCGACTGTAGTCGCCAAACTGTTTCATATGGTGCAACCGCAAGTGGCGGTGTTTGGCAAAAAAGACTACCAGCAGCTAATGGTGATCCGCGCATTGGTGCGGCAACTCAATTTTGAGATTGAAATCATCGCCGGGGAAACTGCACGTGAGGCTTCCGGCCTGGCCATGAGCTCAAGAAATGGCTATTTGACCGCAGCAGAAAAAACACAGGCCGCGCAGTTAAATCAGCAGTTGCAAGTCATGAAACAAGCCTTGCTGACTGGCCAGCGTGACTATGCGGCTTTGCAAACGCAAGCCCGTTTAGCGTTAAGCCAGCAGGGCTGGCAGGTAGATTATGTAGAGGTTCGGCGTCAACAGTCACTGACCTTGCCGGATGCGCAGACCCGTGAATGGGTGATACTGGCTGCAGCCAGGTTGGGCAAGACGCGGCTCATCGATAACTGCGAAGTCAGCGCCTGATGCAATTGCATGCGTTTTTTGATAAATTTATTTTGCGCTAAGCCATTGATAACTTTATAATTACGACCTTTTCCGCGCGAGTGGAAGTTCGAGCTAAGGGACGCAATGCAAAGAACCATGTTGAAATCAAAGCTGCATCGAGTGCGTGTGACGCATAGCGAGCTGCACTATGAAGGCAGCTGTGCGATTGATGAAGCCTTGCTGGAGGCCGCCAATATTCATGAATATGAGCAAATCCAGATTTACAACATCAACAATGGTGAGCGTTTCACAACTTATGCCATTCGTGCCGAGCGTCACTCTGGCGTGATTTCGGTGAATGGTGCTGCGGCGCACAAAGCGGATCCTGACGATTTGATTATTATTGCCAGCTATTCCCAGTATACCGAAGCCGAATTGACTCACTACCATCCGCAACTGGTTTACGTCGATGCGCAAAACCGCATTGTCGAGCAAAAAAACCATATTCCTGCGCAAGCCGCCTGATTTTGAATACACCTATGCAACCAAACATTGATACCCTGTCTCTTGAAGAGATGAAACTGGCCGTCGTCGACGCGCTGGAAGATATTAAAGCCTTTGACATCACTGTGATGGACGTGCGCCGTATGACGGCGGTGACCAGCTACATGATTGTCGCCAGTGGTAACTCTACCCGCCAATGCAAGGCCATCGCCGATAATGTGCGTGAAAAGCTGAAAGAAAAAGGCCTGGAAGCGCGCGGCGTAGAGGGCGAAAAAGAAGGCGAGTGGGTATTGGTCGATTTAGGCGATATCGTGGTGCATGTCATGGTGCCAACCACCCGCGCTTATTACAACATTGAACAACTGTGGACCGAGTCACAGACGCGCCGTACAGCGTCTGCTGCCTAAAAGCACGACACTCCTCCAGGTATGAAACTCAATATCATCTCGGTCGGCCATAAAATGCCCGACTGGGTTGAAACCGCCTGCGCGGAATACTTGAAACGCATGCCGCGTGAGCTTGAAACACGCATCATCGAAATCAAACCTGATAAGCGTGCGGCCGGTAAGAATAGTGAAGTGGTGCAGGAAGCCGAAGCCAAGCGTATCCTGGAAGTGGCCGGTAAAGATTACCTGGTGGCGCTGGATGAGCGTGGCCAGACCGTGACTACCTTGCAACTGGCAGAAAAACTCAAAAGCTGGCAGGAAATGGGGCGTGATGTTTCACTGGTGGTTGGTGGGGCCGATGGTTTGCATGCACAACTCAAAACGCAAGCGCAATGGCTGTTCAGCTTGTCTAAATTGACCATGCCGCATGGCATGGTGCGTGTGATGCTGGCCGAGCAACTTTATCGCGCCCACACGGTTCTAAGTGGTCATCCCTATCACCGAGAGTAACGATGTCTAAAGCCCTGGTCTGGTTGCGTCGCGACCTGCGCGATGATGATCATGCCGCGCTGTATCACGCCTTGAAGCGGCATACGCAAGTGATTGTCGCTTTTGTTTTTGATACGGATATTCTGCATGCATTAACGGATAAACAAGATCGCCGGGTTGAATTTATCTGGGAAAGCGTACGCGAACTCAAGCAGTCCTTACAAGCGCACGGCAGTGACCTGATCGTATGTCATGGCCGCGCACAAGTAGAAATCCCGGCGCTGGCGCGCGCACTCAATGTCAGCGCAGTCTATGCCAACAAAGATTACGAGCCGGTCGCGATTGCCCGCGATGAAATAGTAGCGCAGGCGCTGCTTGAGGCTGGTCAAACCCTGCATTTATTCAAAGATCAGGTGCTGTTTGAGCAAGATGAGGTGATGACACAAACCGGCAAGCCGTATGGGGTGTTCACCCCGTATAAAAATGCCCATCTGGCCAAGTTGAATGCCTTTTATTTAAAAGCTTACCCGGTCAAAAAATATATCAGTCATCTTGCGCCCGTGGCGCCAGCGCCCATGCCGACGCTGGCATCGCTGGGGTTTGAGCGCACCAATCTTGCCGCATTGCGCTTGCCAACCGGTATGGCTGGTGCGCAGCAGTTATTCGAGGATTTTCTGCACCGTATCGACCAGTATCATGACGCGCGTAATTACCCGGCGGTCAAAGGCGTGTCTTATCTGTCGGTGCATTTGCGTTTCGGCACAATTTCCATCCGCCAACTGGCGCATGCAGCGTGGCAATTATCCCTGGCGGGTAATAAGGGGGCGGCGATCTGGTTGAGTGAGTTGATCTGGCGTGATTTTTATTTCCAGATTCTGTTTCACCGGCCAGATCTGCAACAAGGTCGTTCTTATAAGCCGGAGTATGAGGCGCTGCCTTTTACCAATGACGCTGACTGGTTTGCTGCGTGGTGCGAAGGGCGCACCGGCTTCCCGATTGTGGATGCGGCCATGCGGCAGTTAAATCAGACCGGTTATATGCATAACCGTTTGCGCATGGTAGTCGCCAGTTTCCTGGTCAAGGATCTGCTCATAGACTGGCGTTGGGGTGAGCGTTATTTTGAGCAAAAGTTAATCGATTTTGACTTTGCAGCCAATAATGGTGGCTGGCAATGGGCAGCCTCGACCGGTTGTGACGCGCAACCTTATTTCAGGATTTTTAACCCGCAATCGCAGTCAGAAAAATTTGATCCGCAAGGCAAATTTATCCGTAAATATGTGCCGGAGCTTGCTGGTCTTGATGATCAGCAAATTCATGCGCCATGGGCAGAGAAATTTCGTAAAAAATGCTTGTTTGATAAAGGCTTAGTGCTCGACTACCCGGTGGCTGTGGTGGATCATGCGCAACAGCGCGAAGAGGCCTTGCGCTTATACAAAAATAATGTGAAGCAAAGATGACATTTGATGTAGAATAAGATCGTTTTACTTCGTGCTAAGGTGAGGTCTGCATCACGCCTGCTGGTTAATTTAACCGACTTTTTAACAATGATCCCTTCAACTTTTAGAAGAGATTTCCGTTAACTGAGATGACACACATTTGCGAAGTACGCACTGCAAGCTGTGTTGGGGATACAACAATTTAAATGCGCTTGAAAAGCTTCTAAACATAATGACAAATATGAAAACATTAAGAGCGATCGTACTGACTGCAGTTTTGGTGAGTGTCTCTGGTTGCGCCACAACCAATAAAGACCCACTGGAAGGCATCAACCGGGGAATTTATAAATTTAACGATGTGGCTGACCGTTATGCCATGAAACCCGTTGCCAAAGCCTACAAAGCCGTTGCGCCTACGCCTGTGCGTACTGGCATCAGCAACTTCTTTAGCAACCTCGGCACCTTGACCACCGTCGTGAATGACCTGTTGCAACTGAAGTTTGCCCAGGCCTTTACCGATGCTGGCCGCTTTGTCATCAACTCTACCTTTGGTATTGCCGGTTTTATTGATGTGGCCAGCATGGATAATGTGCCAAAACACCAGGAAGACTTTGGTCAAACACTGGGTTACTGGGGCGTAGGTTCCGGCGCGTATCTGGTGCTGCCTATTGTTGGGCCGAGCACCGTGCGTGATGCCAGCGGTTTGTTCATTGATACCGTGACTTCCGACCCGATTACCTATTTGCATAATACTGGCCAGATCCGTGCCCACAACCAGGTACGTGCGGTACAGTTGCTGGATAAACGCACGCAATTGCTGGATGCGACCGATTTGGTGGATAACGCGTCGATTGATCCCTATGCATTTATGCGTGATGCTTACCTGCAACGCCGTGCCAGCCTGATCCAGGATGGCCTGGTACCTAAAGAGTTGCTGGAAGATGAGTTTGAGCCTGCAGATGAAGATACGCCTAACCATTCAGAACAAACGCCAGCCACCACGGATGCCGTATTGTTGCAATCTGCCGCGCCAATCGAAGGCACTGCGACTGAGAATGCAGTCACTGAAGGTACACCGGTAGCGCAGCCAGCGCAAGCGGTGGATGCCTCTGAGTCTGTCGTTTCTGAGGCGACCGCTGCTGAAATGGTCATCGAGTTAAGCGAATCTGCGGAAATCGAGCCTGAGGCATTGCCGCCGATGCTGGATCAGTCTCAAGCAGATCAAGAACCCGTGGTTGAAAACGAAGCTGCAACTGCAGCCATGGTTGCGGGTGTTGATGAAACATTGTTGACCCTGGATGCTGCGGCGCCCGCGCAATAGTAGCCGACATCTTCGGTGATACAAAAAAGGCTTTGCGTTGTGCAAAGCCTTTTTTATTTGCTGTCACTGTGACCGCGGTATTTATTCCGCAGACGCGATGGTCATACGCTCAATCAGTATCGATCCAGTCAGTCTTGAGCTGTTCGGAATGGTATCGTTACCAATCGCAACAATGCTTTTCAACATGTCTTTCATATTGCCCGCAATGGTGATTTCTTCTACCGGGTGCACAATCTGCCCGTTCTCTATCCAATAGCCAGCAGCCCCTCGGGAATAGTCACCTGTCACCATATTCATACCGTGCCCCAATAGCTCTGTCACCAGCAAGCCGGTGCCCATGGTATGCAACAGTTGCTCAAGGCTATGGCCTGTTGAACGCACTATGATGTTGTGCGCACCACCGGCATTGCCTGTCGACTGCATGCCCAGCTTGCGGGCAGAATAGCTCCCCAGTAAATATCCTTGCAGCACACCGTTTTCAACCAGTGTGCGTGGGCGGCAAGCCACGCCTTCACTATCAAAGGCACTGCTGGCAGCACCTTTGAGTACAAACGGGTTTTCATCAATCTGCAGCAATGCGCTGGCAATGGGCTGCCCCAGGCTGTCGAGCAAGAAAGAGGATTTTCGGTATAAGTTGCCGCCAGAGATCGCACTAATCAAGGTGCCGATCAGGCCGCTTGCCAATGGCGCCTCAAATAAGACCGGGTATTGCCCGGTTTTGATCGGGCGAGCACCCAGGCGCTTGACGGTGCGCGAGCCCGCCGTCTGGCCGACTTGCTCCGGTGTGGCTAGGTCGTGCGCATCGCGCGCGCTGCTATACCAGTAATCACGTTGCATCAGGCCATCTGCTTCGGCAATCACCGAGCAGCTAATGCTATGGCGCGAACTTGGGTAACCGCCAATAAAACCATGGCTATTGGCATAAGCAAATGCACCGCTCTGGCTATAAATGCTGGCACCTTCGCTGTTGCTAATACGTGTATCTACGGCGAGGGCGGCGGCTTCACAACGCTTGGCCAATGCCAGTGCGGCGTCGACGTCAATCTGCCAGGGGTGGTGCAAGGATAAATCTGGAAATTCTGTCGCCATCAAATCGGCATCGGCCAAGCCGCAGAACGGGTCCTGCGCGGTATATTTTGCAATATTACAGGCGGCCTCAACCGTGTCTTTCAAGGCTTGAGGACTCAAGTCAGAGGTGCTGGCATAGCCTTTTCTCTGGCCAAAATATACCGTGACTGAACAGCCTTTGTCCCGGTTGTATTCAATATTTTCAGTCTCGCCTTGCCTGACGGACACATTCTGGCCGGTGCCAAAACTGACCTCTGCTTCGGCACTGCTGGCACCTGCTTTACGTGTCAGTTGAATAATGTCTTGGGCGATTTGTTGAAGTTGATCCGATTGCATGCTGTACGCGCTTGTTTCTTGCTTGGCAGTTAAAACTGTTATCATACCCGATTTGGCAGAGATTGCTTTTACCATGACATCTGAAACCTTTGATGATTCCCAACCCAGTAAAACCAGATTGAAAGCAGAGGCGGATGCTGCGCAGGAAATAGGCCGTCAATTGGTTGCGCTACCTAAGGATAGATTGAAGAAACTTCAATTAGAGGAATCCTTGCTGGATGCCATTGCCGAAGCCAAGCGCATTACTGCGAATGGCGCCATTCGTCGCCAGATGCAATATATTGGCCGTTTGATGCGTGACACTGATTTGGCGCCTATCGTCGAGCAACTGCAAAAATGGGACGGCAAACACAAGGAAGAAAATGCCCGCTTTCATCACATGGAGCGCTGGCGTATGCGCTTGCTTGAGGATGTTAAAGTGATCGAGTTGTTTATTGCTGAGTTTCCGCAAACCAATGTGCAGCAAATGCGTACCCTGATTCGCAATGCACAAAAAGAGCATGCCGCAGGCAAGCCACCCAAAAGTAGCCGCGAACTGTTTAAAGTGATTCGCGAAGTGATGGAGGGTAAAAGTGGTGCCGAAGATGATGCGTTTGATGCAGAGATGCCAGAAGACGAGTCTTTGGACGATTAATCATAAAACAAGATTGAATTAGCGAGTGGCGACTCTGGGTCAACGACTTGCTAATGACATGAAAGAGGGGAGGCAACATGCACAGCCATATTGATCTGGAACTTGATTTAACGGGTCTGGAAAGTCCGCTGCCCATGTTGAAAACAAAGGATGCGCTGGATCACTTGTTGCCAGGGCAGGTCATGCTGGTAAAAACCACCGCCGCTGGCAGTGAGCAGAATATTCGTAATTTGATCAATAATCACCCGGTCAAATTATTGTCCTTAAACAAGGATAATGGCGTATTTCATTTTTTGATCGCAAAAGAAGCTGTATTGGCGGGTGAATAAGAGACTGCGCATCATGTTTTATAAGCAGGCTGTAAAAAACAGCCTGCTGTTTCAAGTTTATTCCGGTTTTTTTGGCGGTAGTAAAAACTTGCCAGGTTGACGATACAACGCCGTCAACAGTTCCAGCCAAAAAGCTTTCCAGTGACGGTAACGTACTTTTCTCGATTTCATCGCCACATAAATCGCCAGGCCGAAGCTGGTGATCAGGTTGGTGGTACCGACTAATGCGATGCCGAGTATGGTGGTTGCAATAATGTAGTGGCTGACCTGAAAGTCCAGGGCTGGCAAAGCGTAGCCGGCAAATGCCGCCACAAAAGTGACGTGGCGGATATCCAGCGGCAAGCCCAACATAACGCCCAAGCCGGACGCAAAACCCAGCAAGCAGCCAAAGTAGAAGTTACCCGCCAGTGCGCCCAGGTTGTGGCGGATATATTCGGTAATGCGCCACAGGCGATCTTTGCCTAGAAGATTTTGCAGCCAGTGCAAATGGCCTAAACGCTCCGGAATCCGGTTGTAAGCGGCTAAATTGTCGTGGTAGCCAGCGATCAGCCCGGATAAAAACAGGCAGACACCCGCTACCGCGGCATACATGACTGTCAGGCTGATCAGCGGGTTATTACTATCCAGTAAGGCATGCGCTTTTTCGGCGCCAATAAAATGATGGCCGGTGGCTTGCATGATCAGCCAGTCAATCAGGATCGCCATCGGAATTACCACCACCACATTACCCAGAATGGCAATGGTCTGGCTGCTGGTGGTTTGCGCGACGATATTCACCAGGTTATGGATGTTTTTGCTATCGTGGCCATGGTCATCTATGGTGGAAGCGATGGTTGCCGCCGTCATCGCCGGTTGTTTGGTGGCGACGGTAAAGTGCAGCAAATGGATAATGACAAAGCCCAGGCCGTAATTGAGGCTAAACAATATTGCTTCTGTCAGCGGCGGCAGGTGGTAGCTGGCAATCATGATTTTAATCATGCCCATGATGGCGATAATAATGCCCGCGCCCATGGCTGAGCCCATCAGTTTGAAGTATTCATTGCGGTGTTGCGCGATGTAATGCTCGCCGGTGTGGCTGGCGTTTTCAGTCACGCGCAGGGCCAGTAATTCTGTATTTTGGCGCCAGTATTCAGACAGGTTGTTTTTCTTGCATTCGGCATCCACCAATTGTTTGAGCAAACGTGTGATGGCGTGGCTAACATCATGCTTCAGGATCAGGCCATGCAAAATATCCAGCAATAACTGCATGCGTTGAATTTGCTGCAATATCCGTTGCATCAGTGCCGTGAGCGAAATGCTGGTCCCGGTTTTGGCATTCGATTTGCGGATTTCATACGTCAGTTGCTCGCAGCGTTTAAGCACGCTGTACAAATGCTGGATGTCTTCTGCCTGAATCGCCGGCAGTGCCAGAAACTGTTGAATCTCGATGTTCTGCGTAATAAACGGCGAGCCATTCGACTCCAGGTCTTCATGCTGTAAAATCAGCTCGGGATCCAGTCCAGAAGCAGATAAACGATATGACAGCACCTGTAGTGCATCTTTGACTTCCTGGATACAGTTTTGCTGTTGCTGCGCGTCACCCTGGCTGATGTCTAGCGTCTGCATGAAGTCGCGCCAGACGGTGTCCGGCATGCCAATGACCCAGTCGACATCACTGTTTTTGTGAAATATCTGCCCAAACACATCTTTCAGGTATTTGGGGTCTGGCACATCGGGCAGTAGCTTGTGCCAGAGGCGACGGTAGATTTCGGTGAAAAAACCAAGGTCAGACTGGATGCCATGGTCGGAATAGAGCGAAATCACACTTTTTTCGTCCAGTAACCTGAGCAGGCTGTTACGCAATGACAAGGCATACTGTGGATGTTGCTGCAGCAGAAAGCACAAAGCCTGTAACGCCTTGCTGGCGCTCTCGATGTCGGTGGACACCTTGGGGCGGATATCGTCGAACAGCGTCCGCAAGAATTGGATATCGTCCAGGTCACCGGCAGCTTCACGGGCTGCCTGATGCTCGAAGGTAGGTTGAAACATGCACAACACTTTCTGTAATTCTATTTTTAACAAAGGGATTGCCGCTTACATGGGGAGTAGGGTGGCAATCGCTCGGGGGCTACTAAAGTCGTGGCCGTTATAACTGTACATCAGTCGCCAGTGGCTCTCCCTGACGCTCCAATTGCAATTTGACGGCTTTGCCGCGGTATTTTCTCACCAGGTTGGAGAGTTGGGCCGCATCATCCACTTTTTCGTTGTTGAGGCTCAGCAATTGATCGCCACGCACCACACCGCCTTTTTCAGCTGCAGAGCCATGGATCACTGCGATCACGCGTACGCCCTCACTGCTGGCAGTGCTAGTTGGCACATTCTCACCCTGCGTCGCCTGTTTAGGCACCAGTTTAATCACATGGATACCCAGCAGCGGAGGTGGCAGTTTTGCCCAGTAGGTGGCGTAATAGCGATAGCTGCCGGCGGTTGCCGCCACATCTTTTTCGGTCAACGATTGCCCTTTTTTAACCGCTTCTTTGATGACTTCCATTCTGGATGATGGCGAAGCACCACCTGCCTTTTTCATATAAACCAGGATGCTGTCGGCCTGGATAGCACGGCCATGGTTGCGGGCTTGCTCGGCATCGACTTCGCCCGCTTCAAAGCTACTGAACCCCATCAGGTCATAGCCGTTTTCCAGCATCCTGATATTGTCTTCATCGCGGCGCGTACCACTGAACAGCTGCGGTTCTGGGTTCGCTTGCAACGAGTGTAAATCACCCTGATTTTGTGCCTGGTAATGGTTGCTGTAAGGGTTATCTTCTGCCCAGGTGGCAGGGCTGAAGGCGAGGGCTGCCAGCATGGCAGCATGCTTAACATATAAGGACCACTTGCTTGATAAGGAAGGGGCGGGCATAACGGACTGTCCAGGCTTGCACAGGGGGTTCATCGAATTCTCCATGATCGAATGACAGGTTGTAATGTTATGATGTATTGGTACATTAACACAGTCACCATTGACATAGACCAGGTTATGCAAGAACAATTCGCGCGCATTGGATTAGTTTCTATCAGTGATCGTGCCTCGCAGGGCGTATATGAAGACAAGGGCATCCCGGCGCTTACCGCCTGGCTGGCACAAGCCCTGGTTTCTCCATATACCGTCTCCAGCCGCCTGATTGCCGATGATCAAGCGACTATTTCCCAGGCTCTCAAACAACTGGTGGACGAAGAAGGTTGCCACCTGGTGCTGACCACGGGCGGCACCGGCCCTGCGCTCAGGGATGTAACGCCGGAGGCGACATTGGCGATTGCCGACCGTGACATGCCAGGCTTCGGTGAGCAAATGCGGCAAATCAGCCTGCGTTTTGTGCCGACGGCGATTTTGTCGCGCCAAGTGGCGGTGATCCGCAAGCAATGCCTGGTGATTAACTTGCCGGGACAGCCCAAATCGATACAGGAAACGCTGGAAGGCCTTAAAGATAACGAAGGCAATACGCTGGTGCCGGGTATTTTTGCGGCAGTGCCGTATTGCCTGGATTTGCTGGCGACCAGCGACAAACCGATGCCTTATCTGGAAACTGACGAAACCATCGTCAAATCTTTTCGTCCTAAATCTGCCATTCGTAAATAAACTCAATTCTTCAGTAATTAAAGACATTGCATGCGTTACCACACCATTTCCCGGCTGATTTTTATAAGTTGTTTTGCTTTGCTGACCTATTTGTTGCTGATGGAAATGGCGCCAACAAACGATGGCTCGATTTACAAAGACAAAATTCAGCATGTGATTGCCTTTGGTGGTGTCACTTTCTGGGGCTTGTTGGCATTTCAACGTTTTCCTAAAACGACTTTGTTCGGGCTGACCGCATTTGGTGCGCTGATGGAAGTATTGCAAGGCATACTCACTACCACCAGGCAGCCCAGCGTCTATGACTGGCTGGCGGATGTCGTTGGTATTTTGCTGGCTTGGGGCATAGCCACGGTGTGGTTGCGCTGGTGGCAGGGTCGTCGTGGCTGAATTTGCGCTGATTGCCAAATATTTTACCCGGCCGGTACAAGCTGATCTGGGCGTGGGCGATGATGCGGCTCTGATTCGCGTGCGACCTGGCTATCAGTTAGCGGTGTCGGCAGATATGTCAGTGGCAGGCACACATTTTTTTGCCGATATTGACCCATTTGCCATCGGCTGGAAATCGATGGCGGTGAATGTCAGTGATATGGCCGCCATGGGCGCCGAGCCAAAATGGGCCACCTTGTCGATTGCCTTGCCAGAGGTTGATGGGTCCTGGTTGCAAAGGTTTAGTGACGGGCTGTTTGCCTGTGCTGATGCTTTTGGCGTGTCACTGATTGGCGGTGACACCACGCGCGGACCATTGAATATCGCGATTAATATCATGGGTGAAGTGCCGCAAGGCCAGGCATTGCAGCGCAATGGCGCGCAAGCGGGCGATGATATCTGGGTCAGTGGCGTATTGGGGCAAGCTACCTTATGGTTGCAGCATCGTTTAGGCAAGCTGGATGTGCATGCCGAAGAACTCGCTGCGCTGGCCACGGCCATGCACCACCCGCAACCGTGCGTGGCGTTAGGGCTGGCGTTGCGTGGCATAGCTAGTGCCGCACTGGATATTTCAGATGGCTTGCTGGCAGATCTGGCGCACATACTAGAGGCGTCTGCCGTTGGCGCTGAACTGGATTGGGCGGCAATGCCCAAGCCATTGTTGCCGCTGTCGTCAGTGACTGACGCTGTGTTGCAACAGGCAGTGTTGGCCGGTGGCGATGATTATGAATTATGTTTTACTGCTGCGCCGCAGCACAGGGATGCTTTGCAGGCACTTTCAACGCAACTGGGGTTGCACTTGAGCCGTATCGGGAAAGTGACTGCGCATGCAGGTTTGCAGGTGTTAAACGGTGAGGCTCGCATCGACTTATCGCAGAAAGGATATGCGCATTTTGGCTAATGACCGTCAGCCACCGCAGCCGCCAAGTTGGCGCTTGCTGTTTTCACATCCTTTACATTGCCTGAGTTTTGGCCTGGGCACCGGCTTGTCGCCCAAAGCGCCCGGTACCGTCGGCACATTATTGGGCTTTCCACTGTATTGGCTATTGATGAATTTGCCACTCGCACAGCAGTGCTTAAGTTTAGGCGTGTTGTTCTTGCTCGGCGTCTGGTGTTGTGAAGTGACAGGGCGCGCACTAGGTGTCAGTGACCATGGTGCCATTGTGTGGGATGAAGTGGTGGCGATGGCCGCGGTGTTGATCACGGTGCCCTTCACCTTGGGCTGGGGCCTAGCTGCGTTTGCCAGCTTTCGCTTGTTTGATATCTGGAAGCCTTTTCCGATCGGCTGGGTGGATCAGCGCGTAAAAGGTGGCTTTGGGGTGATGCTGGATGATGTCTTGGCCGCAATCATGGCCATGCTGGTATTGCAAGTCGCGCAAGGGTTTTTGTCATGAGCATGCTGCTTGAGTTAAGCACTAGCCTGGGGCAGGCGCTGCAAGAAAAACACTGGCAACTGGCGCTCGCCGAGTCCTGCACTGGCGGGATGGTGGCGCAAGCGGTAACTGCCATCGCCGGTAGTTCAGGCTGGTTTGACCGTGGTTTCGTCACCTACAGCAATGCGGCAAAAACTGAAATGCTGGGTGTTCCTGCTGCATTGATTGCCGAGTTTGGTGCAGTCAGCGAGCCAGTGGCCGAAGCCATGGCGCTGGGGGCATTGCAACACAGTCAAGCACACCTCAGTGCTGCTATCACCGGCATTGCCGGTCCAGGTGGCGGGTCACCGCACAAGCCGGTCGGCACTGTGTGCTTTGCCTGGGTATCTCGCGGTGATGATGACAGAGGCAATACTACGGTGATAGAAACCCGTCATTTTGAAGGCGATAGAACGCAAGTGCGTGAGCAGGCCGCCAGCTATTTGCTGGCTGGCTTGCTTAAGATAGCTAATGCTTTGTAATCAGAACTAGCGGTGATGATGGTGGCCGTGACCATGGCCATGTCCGCCGCCGCCATTCCAGCCACCACCGTAAAAGTTTCTCGGGCCGTAGTTGTAACCGCCATAGCCGCCGTTTCCATACGAAAACTGGATAAAGCCAGGCGCTGGTTGCGGATAAGCCACTGCTGGCACGCCATAGAAGTTACTTTGCGGATGGCGGTAAACGACCACTGGTGGTGGCGCATAATATACCGGAGGTGGTGCGTAGTAAGCAGGAGGGTACGGATTGCCGACCACCACGCCAACAGACCAGTTGTCCTGTGCTTGTGCGCCAAAGGCAGCCAGGCTGCCCAGCGTGAATGTCAAAATATATTTTACGATTTTCATAAATTCTCCTCACACGGAAAACAAATTAATGCTCCCTGAAGCTTTAACGCACCTGTCATCTAACGGTTGACAGCCACTGCGTTCAAATCGGCGATCTTGTCGTTATTCACTGACAGTCGCCGGTGAGCGTTCGCAGTTGGCATTCACTCGCCTAATTCATGGCTTCGCCATTTCACTGATGGTCGATTTATGAAATAATTAGAAGTTATTGTTTGAAGTATATAGCGTTTGTGTAAACAACGCATTTTTATTGGTCAAAGAAAGCAATCAGCATGGATGACAACAAAAGCAAAGCGCTCGCCGCCGCACTCTCTCAAATTGAAAAACAGTTCGGCAAAGGCTCCATTATGCGCATGGGCGACGGCGATATCGGTGAGGACTTGCAAGTCGTCTCCACCGGTTCGCTGGGCCTGGACATCGCGCTGGGCGTAGGCGGTTTGCCGCGTGGCCGGATTGTGGAGATTTATGGCCCGGAATCCTCGGGTAAAACTACACTGACCTTGTCCGCCATTGCAGAAATGCAAAAGCTGGGTGGCGTGGCCGCGTTTATCGATGCCGAGCATGCGTTGGATCCGCAATACGCGGCCAAGCTGGGCGTGAATGTGCCTGAGTTGCTGATTTCCCAGCCGGATACCGGCGAGCAAGCGCTGGAAATTGCAGACATGCTGGTGCGTTCTGGTTCTGTCGATATCGTGGTGGTGGACTCGGTTGCGGCGCTGACACCTCGTGCTGAAATTGAAGGCGAAATGGGCGATAGCCATATGGGCTTGCAAGCACGCTTGATGTCGCAAGCACTGCGCAAGTTGACCGGCAATATCAAGCGTACCAATACGCTGGTGATTTTCATTAACCAGATCCGTATGAAAATTGGCGTCATGTTTGGCAACCCGGAAACCACCACAGGCGGTAACGCACTGAAGTTCTACTCTTCTGTACGTTTGGATATCCGGCGTACCGGCGCGATTAAAAAGGGCGATGAAGTCATTGGCTCTGAAACCCGCGTCAAAGTGATTAAAAACAAAGTCGCGCCGCCATTTAAGCAGGCCGAATTTGACATCATGTACGGCGAAGGCATTTCACGCCTGGGCGAAGTGATTGAACTTGGCACCAACCTCAAGCTGGTGGAAAAAGCCGGTGCCTGGTATAGCTACAACGGTGAAAAAATCGGCCAGGGTAAAGAAAACGCCAAAGAGTTCCTGCGTGAAAATCCAGCGATTGCGGCAGAGATCGAAGCCAAGATTCGCGACAACTCGAATGTGCTGGCCGATAGCATGCCTTCAGCCAGAGGCGAGGACGATTAATTCCGTTGCCACCACCCCCAGCAAAAAAGCCGTTAGAAAAATCCTTACGCCAGCGTGCGCTGGAGCTATTAAGTAAGCGGGAGTATTCTGCGGCTGAGCTGGCGCAAAAGCTTAAGGCTTACGCCGATGAAGCCGATGATATACCGGCCTTGATCGCAGATTTTCAAGCGCGCGGCTGGTTGAGTGATGCACGCTACACCGAACAAATGGTGCATGCGCGCCAGACCAAATTTGGTGCGGCACGGGTGGCTAACGAGTTACGCGAAAAAGGGGTGGATGACGCTCTGATTGCCGAAGCCGTTGCCGGTTTGCAAGAGAATGAAGTAGCACGCGCCAGAGAAGTCTGGCGCAAAAAGTTTAAAGCGGCCGCGACGACGCGTGAAGAATGGGCGAAACAAGCCCGTTTTTTACAAAGCCGCGGTTTTACGTTTCAAGTGATTAAACATATTTTGAATAGACACGCAGAAGATGACAGTCCAGAAGACTACAGTTAGTTACGGAAGTAACCCTTCCAGCAAGCAAATCCGCCAGGCTTTCCTGGATTTCTTTGCTTCCAAAGGCCACCAGGTGGTGACTTCCAGTTCGCTGGTGCCACATGGTGACCCGACCCTGCTGTTCACCAATGCGGGTATGAACCAGTTTAAGGATGTGTTCCTCGGCTTTGACAAGCGCGCTTATACACGTGCGGCGTCAGCCCAGAAATGCGTGCGCGCAGGCGGTAAACATAACGACCTCGAAAACGTCGGTTATACCGCCCGCCACCACACCTTTTTTGAGATGCTGGGTAACTTCAGCTTTGGCGACTACTTCAAGCGAGATGCGATCAAGTTTGCCTGGGAGTTGTTGACCGAGGTGTATGCCTTGCCCAAAGAGCGCTTGATGGTCACCGTCTATGCGGAAGATGACGAAGCTTACGATATCTGGAATAAAGAAGTCGGCGTGCCTGCGGATAAAATTGTACGCATTGGCGACAATAAGGGCGCCCGTTATGCGTCTGACAATTTCTGGATGATGGGCGATACTGGGCCTTGCGGCCCCTGTACCGAGATTTTCTATGACCACGGTGCGCATATTCCAGGTGGTCCTCCGGGTTCGCCTGATGAAGATGGCGACCGCTTCATCGAAATCTGGAACAACGTCTTCATGCAGTTTAACCGCGATGAAGCGGGCGTGATGCATCCTCTGCCTAAACCTTCCGTTGATACCGGTATGGGCCTGGAACGTATTTCTGCCGTGTTGCAGGGTGTGCATGCCAACTACGAAATCGACCTGTTCCAGGCACTGATTAAAGCAGCAGCCCGCGAAACCCATACCGCTGATCTGGATAGCCCCTCACTCAAAGTGCTGGCTGACCATATCCGTGCCTGTTCCTTCCTGATTGCCGATGGCGTGATTGCCGGCAATGAAGGCCGTGGTTACGTGCTGCGCCGGATTATCCGCCGCGCGATTCGTCATGGTTACAAATTAGGCTGTCGAGCCGCGTTTTTCCACAAGCTGGTCGCGGATCTGGTGGCTGAAATGGGTGAGGCGTATCCTGAGCTTGTGAGTAACCAGGCACGCATCACCGATATCCTCAAGCAGGAAGAAGACCGCTTCTTTGAAACTATTGAAAACGGCATGCAGATTCTGGAAGCCGAACTGGCGACCAAACCTGCTATTTTTAATGGCGACCTGGCGTTTAAGTTGCATGATACCTTCGGCTTTCCGCTGGATTTGACCGCAGATATCTGCCGTGAGCGTGGTGTGACCGTGGATACGGCTGGTTTTGATGCTGCCATGGCGCGTCAAAAGGAACAGGCACGCGCGGCCGGTAAATTTAAAATGGCGCTGAATCTTGAATATGATGGCGCGGCGACGACATTCCATGGTTACGATAAACTGGAAACTCCGGCCAAAGTACTGGCGCTGTATAAGGATGGTAGCGCAGTCCATATCTTGAATGAAGGGGATCTGGGCGTGGTGGTGCTGGACCATACGCCTTTCTATGCTGAATCTGGCGGCCAGATTGGCGACAGCGGTGAGCTTAAGTCTGCCAACGGTATTTTTGCCGTCGAAGATACGCAAAAAATCCAGGCGGCGGTATTTGGTCACCATGGCGTACTAAAAACCGGCAGCTTGTCAGTCGGTGATACGTTAGCTGCCAAGGTCAATTTGCAAGCGCGTGCCAACACCATGCGTAACCACTCTGCTACGCATTTGATGCACAAAGCCTTGCGTGAAGTGCTGGGTGAACACGTGCAGCAAAAAGGCAGCCTGGTGGATACGGAAAAAACCCGATTTGACTTTGTGCATAATGCGCCGATGACGGATGCAGAGATTGCCAAAGTGGAAGCCTTGGTGAATGCGGAGATTCTTGCCAACGCAGCCACGCAAGCACGTGTGATGGACATTGAGTCTGCGCAGCAAACCGGTGCTATGATGCTGTTTGGTGAAAAATACGGTGACGAGGTGCGCGTGCTGGATATCGGTACTTCCCGTGAATTATGTGGTGGTACCCATGTCAGTCGTACCGGCGATATCGGTTTGTTTAAAATCACCGCTGAGAGCGGTGTGGCTGCTGGCGTGCGTCGCGTGGAGGCGACCACAGGCGAGGGTGCATTGAAGCTGGTGCAGACGCAACAAGCCCTGATTAATCAGGTGGCTGGTGAGTTGAAAGCGCCAGCGCATGAGCTGCCTGCCAAGATCACCCAAGTGATGGATAACGTAAAGTCGCTGGAAAAAGAACTTGCACGCTTGAAATCCAAACTGGCATCTTCGCAGGGCGATGACCTGGCGGCACAAGCCCTGGATATCAATGGCGTCAAACTGCTGGCGGCAACGCTGGAAGGTGCTGATGCCAATGCTTTGCGCGAAACCATGGACAAGCTCAAGGATAAACTCAAATCTGCCGTCATTGTTTTGTCCAGTGTGGCTGACGGTAAAGTCAGCCTGGCAGCAGGCGTAACTGCTGATTTAACGGCCAAGGTGAAAGCAGGTGAGCTGGTGAATCATGTGGCAGGCCAGGTCGGTGGCAAGGGCGGTGGCAAGCCTGATATGGCGATGGCTGGTGGTACCGAGCCTGCCAATTTGCCGCAGGCACTGGCAAGCGTGAAGGCCTGGGTAGAAGCAAAACTAAATTAATTCAATTGATTAACAGAGCGAAATAATGGCATTAATCGTACAAAAATATGGTGGCACCTCAGTCGCCAATCCCGAGCGTATCCGTCATGTGGCGCGTCGTGTTGCGCGCTATAAAGCCATGGGGCATCAAGTGGTGGTCGTGGTGTCTGCCATGTCCGGTGAAACCAACCGTTTGATTTCCTTGGCCAAGGAAATCATGCCGGATCCGGATCCACGTGAGTTGGACGTGATGGTGTCCACCGGTGAGCAAGTGACCATAGGCATGACTGCCCTGGCGCTGATGGAGCTTGGTATTAAGGCAAAAAGCTATACCGGCACACAGGTCAAGATTCTGACGGATGATGCCTATAACAAAGCGCGCATTCTGGACATCGATCAGCACAACCTGAAAAAAGACCTCGATGATGGCTATGTCTGTGTCGTGGCAGGTTTTCAGGGCGTAGATGCCAATGGCAATATCACCACGCTGGGTCGCGGTGGATCTGATACCACTGGTGTGGCCTTGGCTGCTGCTTTAAAAGCCGATGAATGCCAGATTTATACCGATGTGGATGGCGTGTATACCACCGATCCTCGCGTAGTGCCTGAAGCGCGCCGCCTGGAAAAAATCACTTTTGAAGAGATGCTGGAACTGGCATCTCAAGGCTCTAAAGTGCTGCAGATTCGTTCTGTGGAGTTCGCCGGTAAATACAAAGTCAAATTGCGTGTGTTGTCCAGCTTTGAAGAAGAAGGCGACGGCACACTGATCACATTCGAAGAAAATGAGGAAAACATGGAAGAACCAATTATCTCCGGCATCGCTTTTAACCGCGATGAGGCGAAAATTACTGTGACTGGCGTGCCTGATAAACCAGGCATCGCCTATCAAATCCTGGGCCCGGTGGCAGATGCCAATATCGATGTCGATATGATTATCCAGAACGTCGGCGCTGATGGCACCACTGACTTTACCTTTACCGTGCATAAGAATGAAATGAATAAGACGCTGGCCTTGTTACGCGACAAGGTGCAAGGGCATATCCAGGCACGTGAAATCAGTGGCGACGATAAAATCGCCAAAGTGTCTGTGGTCGGCGTCGGCATGCGCTCACACGTAGGCATTGCCAGCCAGATGTTCCGCACACTGGCCGAAGAGGGTATTAATATTCAGATGATTTCTACCAGCGAAATTAAAATCGCCGTGGTGATCGAAGAGAAATATATGGAGCTGGCGGTACGCGTGCTGCATAAAGCGTTCGGTTTAGAAAACGCTTAATAGAAACGCCGAATCAGCGGCTGCGCGGGCGAATTGCTGCGTTACGCGGTACTCAAAATCCTCATGTACTACAGTACATTCCGGTTTCTGCGTTCCGTGCGCCTTGCACTTCATCCCGCTCGCTCGCTGATTTCACGTTTCCTTTATGTAAAGAAATAAAACATTCTTGTTTTTGACGTTGATTTCTGAAGGGTTTTCACGTAGTATGGCGCCCTTCGATGCAGTAGCAATACTGCAAAGAGAGCAGCATAAGCTGTGTTGGTTTTATTAGGACTTGATTGTTTTAATAAGGTGAGCTGGCCGAGAGGTCGAAGGCACTTCCCTGCTAAGGAAGCATATGGGCTTAAACCTGTATCGAGGGTTCGAATCCCTCGCTCACCGCCAAAAACCTTGCTCCGTGCGGGTATTGTTTTTGGTAGATTGGTTGTTGGATGTGAATCTGCACCGCCACAAAGCTTAAAATAGTGTTATAATGCTGTTTTTGTTGCATAGCAGCAAACCTTGGCGCCCGTAGCTCAGTTGGATAGAGTATTTGGCTACGAACCAAAGGGTCGGGCGTTCGAATCGCTCCGGGCGCGCCAAAAATAAAAAGCCTTGTTTCTTCGGAAGCAAGGCTTTTTTCTTTTCTGTCATCCATCATGTATTTGCCGCTTATTCGCCGGACTTGCTGCATGATCAAGGCTGTCTGTATGTATATTCTGCCGCGTTGAGCGTAGCGAGAGGCGGGGCAGGTATGGTATGCTTTAACTTTGTTTTTTCATTGGTGTTTCAGTGTCTCTAAATGCTTGTTTGGCGCGGATTGCAGGCGATATGCAGCAGGTGGATGCCGTTATTCGCCAGTCTTTGTCATCTCAAGTTCCGCTGATTAATCAAATTTCGGAATACATCATCCACAGTGGTGGCAAGCGCTTGCGTCCGGCACTGGTATTAATGTCCGGCGATTTGGCTGGCGCGGTGACTCCAGCGCACCATTCGCTGGCCGCCATTATCGAATTTATTCATACCGCGACCTTGCTGCATGATGACGTGGTAGATGCGTCTGAGCTGCGTCGCGGTAAGTCGACTGCTAATCATGTCTATGGCAACCCGGCCAGTGTGTTGGTGGGTGATTTCTTGTATTCACGCGCCTTCCAGATGATGGTGAAGTTGCAAAACATGCGCGTGATGGAGATCTTGGCCGATGCGACCAATGTGATTTCTGAAGGTGAAGTATTGCAACTGCTTAATGTGCGCAATATTGGCGTCAGTGAGCAGGATTATTTACAGGTGATCCATTTTAAGACCGCCAAGCTGTTTGAAGCAGCGACACGTTTGGGCGCTGTGCAGTGCCAGGCCAACGCTGAGCAGGAAGAGGGTTTGGCCACCTATGGCATGCATTTGGGCACCGCGTTTCAGCTGATTGATGATGTGCTGGACTTAACCGGCGACAGCGAAAAAATAGGCAAAACCTTAGGCAATGATCTGGCAGAAGGTAAAGTGACGCTGCCGATGTTATATGCGATTCAACAAGCGCCAGCAGCGCAAGCCGATCTGGTGAAGCAGGCCCTGCTGGAAGGGCAGGTGTCTCAGTTAGGGGCTGTGCTGGAAATTTTGCATGCGGTGAAAGCATTTGATTACGTGCGCGCCGTCGCGCAAAAAGAAGCCAGGCTGGCCTGTGAGGCCTTATCCGTATTCGCGCCAACAGCAGCCAAGCAGGCCTTGCTGGATTTGGCTAACTTCTCTGTCAGTCGCCAGCAATAATCTTACAGCCAGCCTGTGAGCAGGCTGACTGTTTAGCTTATTAATTCAATGCGATCGGCTCGCCACTGATATGGTAGTAGCTCAGCCGTGCACAATCATTGGTGGCGTTGGTGAGCGCGCCATCAAACAATGACTGTCCATTGACGTCGACCACTGCGTAGCCGTTGTGGTACAACGTCACTTCTGCCTGCATATCCTTTTCAGCAATCAGCTCGGCCGCTTTGTGCAAGCCGCGTGTTTGTAGTGAGCGCATGCCAAAGCTGATGCAGTTTTCCTCTTCCTCTTCACTGTAGACTTCCCAGTGTGATTGTCCGGTCAGTTTTGTCAGCCAGCCTGGCAAGTCAACTTCTACCCGGCAAATGACGGGCTCATCCCAGGCAGGATGCTCGACTTGATTTAACTCGACCTGATTGAGGCCTGCTTCGGTCGGTGGCGTAAATTTGATTTGATCAGACATAGGCAACTTCCTTCACTTGATAACGGATGTCACTTAAACACAGCTGCAGACCTGATCGGTTGCGCTGTAGTATCCATCTTACACATAAATGGTGCCAGGCAAGTGGTTTTCAAGGCAGGGAAAGCGGCTTTTAAACAGGTTTTGCCGTCTTTTAGCCTTGCTTACTTGCATTAACGATGCGATCATGCAGCAACCTTAACTATGTTATCGGTATCATGTCAGAAATCCTTGAACCCGTTTTAAGTTTAATGCAGACGCAACCCCATTTTTTACAAGCCGTGTGCCTGCTGATTGGCTTGCTGGTGGGGAGTTTCCTCAATGTGGTGATCCATCGTTTACCGAGAATGATGGAGCGTGAGTGGCATGCCAGTTGCCTGGATTTGCAAGGGCAAACTGCACCGGAGCAGCCCAAATATAACCTTGTGACCCCGCGCTCGGCTTGCCCGCATTGCGGACACCGGATTACCGCCATTGAAAATATTCCTGTCATCAGTTACCTGTTTCTGCGTGGACGCTGCCGCGGCTGTCAAGCCTCGATTTCTGTGCGTTATCCATTGGTCGAGTTATTAACTGGTTTGCTGTCGCTGGGGGTGGCCGTACAGTATGGCTACAGCATGCTGACGGTATTTGCCCTGGTGTTTGTATTCGCGTTGGTGGCGTTGACGTTTATCGATTTTGACACCCAGTTGCTCCCCGATGATATTACGCTGCCTTTGTTGTGGCTGGGCTTGTTGCTGAATATCAAATACGGCTTTACCGACCTGACTTCAGCCGTCGTCGGCGCGATGGCAGGATATTTGGTGTTATGGTCAGTCTACTGGCTATTTAAGCTTGTTACCGGCAAAGAAGGCATGGGCTATGGTGACTTTAAACTCCTGGCCGCCATTGGTGCCTGGTTTGGCTGGCAGTTATTGCCTGCCGTCATTTTACTGAGCTCGGTGGTGGGTAGTGTGATTGGCATCGGCCTGATCTTGCTTAAAGGCAAAACACGCCAAACCGCGATCCCGTTTGGCCCATTTTTAGCGCTGGGGGGTATTGCTGCCTTGTTTTACGGGCAAGCGCTGGCTTCCTATTACCTGATACCGTAACGAGCACCATCATGAGCAAAGTCGTGGCCGTGACTGGCGGCATAGGCAGTGGTAAAACCGAAGTATGCAACGCGTTTATGGCATTAGGCGTGCCCGTCGTCGATTTAGACCATATCGCCCGTGATATGAGCGCGCCTGGCAGCCCGGCCATGCAGGCGGTACGCGCGCAGTTTGGTGATGCCATGTTTAATGCTGATGGCCAGCTGGATAGGGCAAAATTACGCGAATTGGTCTTTGCTGAGCCAGATGCGCTGGATCAACTCAATCAAATTATGCATCCGGCCATTCGTTTGGAAGCTATCCGGCAGATAGCACAATATGCCGATGCTTACGTGGTGCTGGCGATTCCGTTGCTGGTAGAAAGCCGTGATGACTGGCGCATGATTGATCACGTGCTGGTCGTCGATTGCGATGAGCAGACGCAACTCGCGCGTGTGATACAGCGCAGCCAGCTATCAGAAGGCATGGCACAGGCCATGATCGCTGCGCAAAGCAGCCGCGAGGAGCGTTTAGCCATTGCAGATTCGGTGATCGAAAACGATCAAACACTGGCTAAATTGCAGGAAAAAGTGCTAGAGTTTCATAAAAATTTCTCTAAGACTTGCCAGTGAGTGAAAAGGGTTTCATAATCAGGCTTTTATTGCATACTTTTCAAGTATCAGCTGACAGAAAAGGCTGCCGTGTCGAGCTACGAGTTTCCATTTAACGAGCGCATCAGAACTTATCTCCGCCTAGAAGATCTGTTCGTCAAGATGTTGCACCATATTGAGATTGGGCATGAGATCAGTCATCATGTCGCGCTGATTTCCATGTTGCAAATCCTGGATTTGATTGATCGCGGGGATTTGAAGGTCGATCTGCTACAAGAGCTGGACAGACACAAAGTCCAGTTATCCTTTCTGCAAACCAATCCTAATATTGACCGCAATGCACTGGCGAGCACATTGTCCAGCCTGGATCGCTGTGCCACCGCTTTGCGTTCTGACCATCAGAAACTCGGCCAGTCGTTGCGTGAAAATGACTGGTTAATGAGCGTCAAACAGCGCACCAGTATTCCTGGTGGCGTGTGCGAGTTTGATTTGCCCTCTTACCGTCATTGGCTGTACCTGGGCGTAGAGCGTCGTAAGGACGATTTTGACAACTGGCTGACCAAATTGATGCCTATGTATGAGTCGATTCGACTGATTCTGCAATTGTTGCGCGGTAGCGGCCAGGTATTGTCACTGGTGGCGCATCATGGCGCTTACCAGCAGCAATTGTCCGGTCATAAGCCGGCACAATTGTTACGCATCGAAATCGACCACGACGAATGCTTCCCTGAAGTCAGTGCCAATAAATACGCGATCAATATCCGCTTTCAAAAGTTGGATTTCGTGCAACGCCCCAAAGGTTGCGAGCAGGACATCCCGTTTAAGATGATCGTCTGTAACTTTACCGGGGCTGGACACAATTGACACAGCCCGCCGTTAAACCCCGCAAGGTGGCTTGCCCGTCTTGTGGCGAAACTTCAGAGTACTCTACCGCTAATCCATACCGCCCATTCTGCAGTGAGCGTTGCAAACTGGTTGACCTCGGCGATTGGGCCACGGAGAAGTTTCGTATTCCTGATAGCACCCCGCCAGATTTATACGAGCCAGAATAACTGGCTGCCAGGATTCTGAATATGCAAAAAACAGCCTTCTTATTCCGCCTCGTCACCAGCGTTTGCCTGATCGGCTGGCTGGGTGTTGCACATGCAGAGGTCAAACTAAGCGATGCCTGGGTGCGTGCCTCCAATCCAGGCCAATCTGTCGGCGCCGCCTACGTTACATTATCCAGCGCGCAGGATGTCACCCTGGTCTATGCAGAAACAGAGCGTGCTGGCACGGTAGAAATGCACAGCATGACCATGCAAAACGGTGTCATGAAGATGCGTAGCATGGAAGAGTTGCCAGTACCTGCTGGCAAACCAGTTAAATTAGCGCCAGGTGGCTTGCATTTAATGCTGTTTGAATTGCCCACGCCGTTTAAAGCAGGCGAGCAAGTCAAATTCAGACTGTGCTTCAAAGACAAACAAGGCAAGATCACCGACCAGTTTGTCATCATGCCGGTAAAAGCCGCGCCCTGATTTAAAGGCAATCCATGAGGGGTTAAACCCCGATCAATATCAGCCGTGACTTTTAGCAAAAGTCGCGAGATATAAGCTTTCTACTTCGGCCCGCGCCCATGGCGTCCGCCGCAAAAATTTCAAGCTAGACTTCACAGAAGGATCACTCTTAAAGCAGTTGATATTCACTCTCTGTGCGAGTTTGTCCCAGCCGTAATGCTCGACTAGTTGCTCAACGACATGCTCAAGCGTGAGGCCATGCAAAGGGTTATTTGGTTGTTGTGTATTCATTATTGTGGCTTGGACTCCTCATTGCTGGTGTACTAGCGAGATCTTGGATCATTTTTGTGCGGAATTTTAGATTCTTTATCTTAAGCTCAACCTATTAAAGTAAGAGGCGTATTTTTGGCGCCTCCCTCCCTAAATGTTCAGTGAGATTGTTTTAATCGCTAACCTTTTCAAGTGTGTTAATACTAATGTGCGGCCAACGGATTAATCCAGAAGTACCATCTGTGCGGGGGAAGAAATCAAGCATTACGGTTTGTGAGTATTGCAGTCTAAGTTTTGGTTTCCCGCTCTCATCAAGGTCTGACAACTCTTGAATCCAGAACGTAGATCGCATTGATGTTGCATTAGCCTGTTTAACAATAAACGGTATGTTAGAAATTCCGCCTGTTGGAATATCTGTATCGACATCAAGAATCGTGGTTCTAGTGATTTTAACTCCAGTGTTTGCTTCTCTTAGTAAGTCGTTAGGCGTCGCAGGGTCGAAAAGACCTCTGAATTTGTTGGTACCATGAAATGCTTTGTATGGGCCAAGATATGGGTTGTTGTTAATGTCTGCTCGGACGCCTGTTGGTAGCCCGGAAATGTCGGGTATATTGGGGGGGCCATCTATGGTGGATGCGCGCCCCATTGCAAGGACAGAGTCTCCATGAGGGATCGTTGCTAGACGTGCAATATCTAAACCACTTTCTGTCTCGTTTAGTATATGTAACCAGAGACCAGGTTCATGGTGAATTGCTGCTCCAGGGTTTCCAGCTAAGCTACTATTGGGCGCATCATCTGCAGCTATTTGTACGATGGACTGTTCATAATCAAGCGCTACTAAGAGTTGGTCAGATTCAACAGTGCCAGAATTTGTTCTGTTAATCCCCCGGTTCGGAATGCCTTTGTCAATCAGCGAGAATCTTAGCTCCTCGTTATACTGATTCATAAGTAAACGATAGTTGAAGGGGAACTGAGAGTCACGAGGTGTCGCAAAAGGCAAGGCAATCAGATTCCATCCACGTCCAGGTAGGCTTGGAAGATTTTTCCATACTCCCGGTAATAGTGATAATGGTCCGAGAGCTGGATCACCAGAGGTAGCTGCCTTTATGGAACGCCCAACGGAAAGAATTTCTGTAATGCCTTTGCTGTTCAACATGCCTTCCTCCTATCTGGATAGTGTCGACTAACAATAATCGGTCAGATGTCGACGTTCTGGCCGTTTAAATTTAAGGTCTTTTAGAAGATCTAGCATCTAACATAGTGAGTACGCTTGATGGATGAGGTGGTGGCTATAAATCACTGGGAGTGAAGAATATATTGGGACCACCGCAATTGACAAAATAAGTATTTGGTTTGCTGGCACTTTTATCAGCATATTGAATAATTGCGCACTGTCCTGAATTTAGGATTTTCGTAGCGCCTTTATTAAGTATTTTAATATCGTTTTCGTTGAGGCCGTTTTCGCCAACTTTAGGTATGGCGTCTTTTAATATGCGAGGGTCTGATTTAATTGTCGGTTGAGCAAGGTCGGATGGCAGCTTGGGTGAAAGTCCACTAATTAGAACCCAACGAGCAACTTGTCCTTTTTCACCTGCGACTTCACCATCATAGTATCTGGAAACTCTTCCCCAGCCTCCCTTAACCTCCAGCACATCAACTTTCTGCTGGCGATATATTTTGTTTGTAACTTTTCCTTTTGAGTTTGGCGCCAATCGCTCTTCAAGTACTGTTTCTTTTACATAGTAAGAGCCTGTTTTGAAGTTACCGGAAAGTACAGGATTTGAGAAGGAGATTATGAGTAGCAAGATTGAAATTTTTTTCATTAGTAATTCCAATTTGTCTGTAGTATCTCATTAGAGGTAGAGAGCCTAATTTGTCGGTTTATTTTCCGTCAACGATGCAGTTGGGATTGAGGCTTGATTAATCACAATAAACACTTGTAGGTATTTATTAAGTTTTAGTGCATCCTAAAATACAAATATCGATGCGTCAACTCAGCTGCTTAAATTACTTTAGCAGCTAAGTGGAAAAATTCGAATTCAGTAGTGCTTATCTTCTGTTGATGTTTACCACAGTGCCCGCTGCATCGCGATACCACGCGCACCACAGGCTTGTGCTTGTGACAGATGTTCTGAGTGCATACCGCCCAACCCATAGACTGGGATTTCTAAACCATTCAGCATTTCACCAAACTTCTCCCAGCCTAATCCAGTGGCTTCAGGGTGGCTTTTTGTTGATAGCACGGGCGAGAGCAGGGCGAAGTCTAGTTGCAGAGCTTGTGCTTGTTGCAATTGCTCTACATCGTGGCAAGAGGCGCCGACTAATAAATGATCCGGTTTTTTCGTGAGTGCAAGCAGGCGCTGGCTGTTTAAATGCACCCCCTGGTAGCCAAGTTGTTGGGCTTGTTCTGGGCTGCTATTTAGCAAGCATCGGCAATTGTAAGGGGCACACAGTGTCAGTACTTTTTCGCTTAGTTGAGCGAGGGCTTCGTTATCAAGTTGAGGTTCACGAATTTGCAGCAGTTGCAGGCCTTGGTCTAATTGTTGTTTTAGCGCTTGCAAGAAGGCGGGTTCGCCCATTTCTTGCACATTGCTGATGGCGTAAACCGGTGGCAGGCTCAGGGCTTGCATAATTGGCGCATTGGCGGGTAGCACAGGGGTGACGTTGAGCTTTTGCGGATGTTGCCAGGCGAATTGCTGGCCTTCGCGTGCTTGTAACTCACCTTGCCATGCATGCACAAAAAAGAAGTGCAGGAGCACGGTTTTGGCTTCGGCATCATGGGTGGCCGGGTAGTCGTAGCGGCGTTTGATCCACGGCTGTATTTGCGTGGGGGTGATGCCGAGTTCTTCCTGGGATTCGCGGATCAATGCGTGTTCTGACGTTTCGCCAGCTTCGATTTTGCCGCCGGGAAACTCCCACCAGCCCGCCCAACCTTTGCCATTGGGGCGGCTGGCGAGTAGATATTCGCCATTGGGTTTGATCAGGATGGCAACGGCGACTTGTACGAGTTTGGTCATATTGTTTTTAGATGCGTTTCAATGCGGATAAGCGCAAATGGTTTAAAGATGAATGCCTCTATGCGCAGTGTTTTATGCGCCTAGTTGCAGCTTGCCTGCGTAGTCTTTGGCAAACTGGTAGGCGACACGGCCACTACGGGCGCCACGCGTGTGGTAAAACTGCAGGGCGGCGTGGCGGGCGGCGTCATCCATAGTGATGCCAAAGGTTTGCAGCCAGTGCTCGGCAATGCTCAGGTATTCGTCTTGGTCAAAGCTGTAGAACGAGAGCCACAGGCCAAAGCGCTCGGCCAGCGAGGTTTTCTCGTCTATGGTGTCGTTTTGGCGGATTTCACCTTTGTCCACAATTGGCTGGTTGTCGGCCATGTATTCCGGCATCAGGTTTTTTCGGTTGGAGGTGGCATATACCAGCAGGTTAGGCGATGCATCTTCAATCGAGCCATCGAGGATCACTTTGAGCGCTTTGTAGCCGGTGTCGTTGGCTTCAAACGTGAGGTCGTCACAAAAAATAATAAATTTTTCCGGCCGCTGGCGTATCAGTTGCGCAATTTGTGGCAGGTCATTGAGATCCTGCTTTTCAACTTCGATCAGGCGCAGGCCTTCGGCGGCATAGCTATTGAGCAGAGCTTTGACTAATGATGATTTGCCGGTGCCGCGTGCGCCTGTGAGCAACACGTGGTTGGCTGGCAAGCCTTGCAAAAACTGCCGGGTGTTACGCACAACTTCGGTTTTTTGCCGGTCAATAAATTGTATGTCTTGCAGCAATACTGCATGTGGGTGGTCCACGGCTTGTAGCTGGCCTTGTGCGCCGTGTTTGACCCAACGCCAGGCGATGGCCTGCCAGTTGATGTCGGCGGGCGGTGCGGGTAGCAGGGTTTCCAGGCGCGTGATGAGTTGTTCGGCACGCTGCAGCAAGTGTTCAAGTGAGTTCATGCGGATAGCTTGATGAGAAAAGACAAACGAGCGGTTATTGTACACAATGCGACAGGCCCCTGTTAGTACAAGTTGGGTCGCAATTGGGACTGCCTTTAGCGCAAAATAGACTGTGTTTGTGTTACCTTGTGCGGCTTGTTTGTTAAGCTGGTGGAATGTTCATGCATCAACAAAAGATCATCCTGGCGTCACGCAGTCCGCGTCGTGTGGAATTGCTGGCACAGTTGGGCGTGCAATGCGAAATTGTGCCTGCGGATATCGACGAATCCAGTTTGCCGGGTGAGGATCCCGCGTTATATGTGCAGCGTTTAGCCAGCGCCAAGGCATTGGCCATTGCTGCCACGCATGGCGAACAGGGCGTGCCGATTTTGGCCGCTGATACGACCGTGGCGTTAGGGCTGGATATTCTAGGCAAACCTGCCGATGCCAGCGAGGCATTGGATATGTTGTCGCGCCTGAGTGGCAGCGTGCATCTGGTACATACGGCGGTAGCCGTGTATCGCGCAGGGGCGGTGCGCTGTTTGCTGAACACGACCGAGGTTGAGATGATGCAGGTGCCACAAGCGGTGTTGCAGGACTATATCGCCTCGGGCGAGCCAATGGATAAGGCGGGTGCCTATGGCATACAGGGGCGCGCCGGGGCGTGGATCAAGCGCATTGATGGCAGTTATAGCGGCGTGATGGGTTTACCGCTGCATGAAACGGCGCAGTTGCTGCACGCATGGTAAACTTTGTATAAAAGATAATGAATCGGGATCGGGTAAAGCAATATGTCATTGGCGCAAGAAGTACTGATTAACGTCACGCCGCAAGAGACGCGCGTGGCGATTCTGGAGCAGGGCATTGTGCAGGAGTTGCATATTGAGCGGGCTTCATCACTGGGTATTGTCGGCAATATCTATCGCGGCACCGTGGTGCGCGTATTGCCAGGCATGCAGTCGGCGTTTGTCGAAATTGGCTTGCAGCGTGCGGCCTTTCTGCATGCGGCGGATATCATGGAGTGCCATTCAGAGGATGGCGCGGTTAAAACCGCCAGGCCGATTCAGGAGGTCTTGCATGAAGGCCAGTCGATTATCGTGCAGGTGATTAAAGAGGCGATCGGCACTAAAGGCGCACGTTTGACCACTGAAATCAGTATTGCGGGCCGCTTTCTGGTCTATTTGCCATACCAGAAGCACATTGGTGTCTCCCAGCGCATTGATATTGAAGAAGAACGCGAGTTTTTGCGCAATCGCCTGCTGGGCTTGTTGCCGGAAGATCGTGAAGGCGGCTACATTATCCGCACCATGTCTGAGAATGCGACTGATGAAGAGTTGCTTGCGGATATTGAGTACCTGCGCAAAGTCTGGCAAAAAATCCAGGCCGAAAGCAAAAAAGTCGGTGAGCGTTCGCTGATTTTTTATGACCTGAGTTTGCCGCGCCGTATTTTGCGCGATGTGGTGTGTACTGAAACGACCAGTATCCGCGTTGACTCGCGCGAGATGTTTGAGCGCTTGAAAGAGTTTGCCGAGTTGTATGTCTCACACGCCGTCAAGCCGCTGATGCACTACAAGGGCGAGCGTTCTCTGTTTGAGTTTTATGACATTGAAAGCGAAATTGAAAAGGCTTTGTCGCGCAAGGTGGAACTTAAATCCGGCGGCTACCTGATTTTTGACCAGACCGAGGCACTGACCACGGTAGACGTCAATACCGGCAGTTTTGTCAGTGGCAAAAACCTGTCTGATACCATTTTTAAAACCAACCTTGAAGCGGCGCAAACCATTGCGCGGCAACTGCGTTTGCGCAACCTGGGCGGCATTATCATTATCGACTTTATTGATATGGATGAAGATGCGCAGCGTGAATCGGTGCTGGAGGAGTTACGCAAGGCGGTGACGCTGGATAGGGCGCGTATCAATGTCAACGGCTTCTCTGCACTGGGCCTGGTTGAGTTGACGCGCAAGCGCACACGCGAGAGCCTGGCGCATTTGTTGTGTGAATCTTGCCAGGTCTGTCAGGGTCGTGGCGAACTCAAAACTGCGCAAACCATTTGCTATGAAATCATGCGCGAAGTATTGCGTGAGTCCAAGCAGTTTAAAAGCGCCAAAGAATTCAAGATTCTGGCGTCACCTGAAGTGATTAATATGCTAGGTGACGAAGAGTCGCAGAGCCTGGCCAGTTTGTCTGACTTTATTAAAAAACCGTTGTCGCTGCATCCGGATACGCAGTACGGACGGGAAGAGTTTGATATTGTGTGGATATAAATAAAAAAGGACGACAAGCTGTCGTCCTTTTTTATTTGATTGCTTGCCTTAAAGAATACTCACGGCCAGGCCTGGCAGCACAATATGGCTGATCATTTGCAATAAAATCAGCGCGACCAGTGCAGAAAAGTCAAAGCCCTGAATCGGTGGCAAAATACGGCGTAATGGTTCCAGAATAGGGGCTGACAGTTGGTTCAAGACACCGTAAATCGGGCTGTAAGGGTTGACCCAGCTTAAAATTGCCATTAGCAAGATCGCATAGAAAAACACATCAACCATTTGCCCCAGCACCCCAAACACTGCTTGCCATACCCAGAACAACGGTGAGGCAGGTGCGCCAGTCAGCAAGGCCAGCAGGGCAAACAAAATAATCTGCATCAATAAGGCCAGCAGCAATGTCGATAAATCCCACTGCTTGATCGGCCGAATCAATTTACGTGCGGGTTTGACCATAAAGTCGGTCAGTGCCATGGTCATTTGACCCAACGGATTTTGGAACGAAGTGCGTGTCCATTGCATTAAAAAACGCAGTACCAATAAAAACGTCAGCATGCCGAAGGCGGCATTGAGTAAAAAAGTCGTCATGTTTTGCAACATCATGCTTGTGCTCCCAGTTGATCACCCAGTTCTTTGGCGCGGCGTGCGGCTTGCGCAGCGGCATCTTGCATCATGCCATGAATATCATGCTGGCGCATGCTGAGCAGCCCTTGCTCGGTCGTGCCGCCCTTGGAGGTGACCTGCTCACGCAAGGTCGAGATCGGCGTGCTGCTGCCAGCGGCCAGCAGGCTGGCGCCTTTAAACGTCGCCAGGCTCAGTTTGAGCGATTGTGCTTCACTGAGGCCTAATGCAACGCCCGCCGCAGTCAATGCTTCTATCATCAGAAACACATAGGCCGGGCCGCTGCCAGAAATGGCAGTCACGGCATCCAGTTGCACTTCATCGTCCAGCCATACCACTTCTCCTGCGGCTTGTAACACCGCATCGGCCAATGCGCGTTGCGCGGCCGAGACCGCAGGCAAGGCATAAGCACCAGTAATGCCGGCCTGAATCTGCGCCGGGGTATTCGGCATGGTGCGCACGATGATTTGATAGCCATTTAACCAGCGACTCAGATCCGCCGTGCGTATGCCCGCAGCGACTGACACCACTAACTGTGATTGCAGCAAGGGCGCCAGCGCCAGCGCCACGCTTTGTAATTGTTGCGGTTTGACGGCTAGCACAATGATATCTGCCGCCAGTGATTCTGCCGTGAGGCTGGCGCTGGTGTTGATGCCCAAGCTGGTTTGCAAATGCGGGTGTTTGGCCGTGTCCGGGTCAATCACGGTGATATTTTGCATATTAAATGCACGTTGTTGCAGGCCTATCATCAAGGCTTGTGCCATATTGCCGCCGCCAATAAAGGCAATGCGTGTGGCTGAAAGTGATTGCATGGTGATCAGGTTCCTTTTATCACTGAATCTGTGGGTAAAGAGGGGATGCGTGCGCCAAAAATGGCGGTGCCTATGCGTACCAATGTGGCGCCTTCGGCAATGGCCGCCGCAAAGTCGCCACTCATGCCGATGGATAATGTGTCCAGTTGCAGGCCATGGCTGTTCAGGTGTTCAAACAAGGCGCGCACCTGCCGAAATTGGTCACGCTGTTGCTCAATGTCACTGCAAGGTGCCGGAATTGCCATCAAACCGCGTAGCTGCAAGCGTGGCAACTGTTTGATATTTAAGGCGAGTTCCAATAACTCCTGGCCACTGGCACCACTTTTGCTTGCCTCTTCGCTAATGTTCACTTGCAGGCAAATATTGAGTGGCGCCAGCGTTGACGGGCGTGCATCAGACAGGCGTTGTGCAATTTTAAGGCGATCTACCGAGTGTACCCAGTCGAAATGACGGGCAATTGGCTGTGTTTTATTGCTTTGAATTGGCCCGATAAAGTGCCATGCTATAGCACAGTCTTCAAGCTCAGCCTGCTTTTGCAGGGCTTCTTGCAGGTAGTTTTCGCCAAACACGGTTTGACCAGCGTCATAGGCGGCGCGAATCGCCGCTGCCGGTTGCGCTTTGCTCACCGCGCATAGCGTGACAGGTTGCGTAGCCTGAAAACGTGTCTGTGCGTCTGCGATCTGTTGGCGGATACAGGCAAGATTGTCAGAGAGGGCAGTCATGGCAGCTAAACAAGTGTTGAAGAACTAAGAATACAAAACTAAAGCAACATTATATAAATAATCACTGGAGTCGATTGTGGATATTTCAGATTTATTGGCATTTTCAGTTAAAAATAAAGCGTCGGACTTACATTTGTCCTCCGGCCTGCCACCGATGATTCGTGTGCATGGCGATGTGCGCAAGATCAATTTGCCAGCCATGGATCATGCCGAAGTACACCGCATGCTGTATGACATCATGAACGACAGCCAGCGCAAGATTTATGAGGAAACCCTGGAATGTGATTTCTCGTTTGAGATTCCTGATCTGGCGCGTTTCCGGGTTAACGCCTTTAACCAGCAACGTGGTGCCGGCGCGGTGTTCCGTACCATTCCGAGCAAGGTGCTGACGCTGGATGAACTGAATGCCCCCAAAGTATTCAAGGACATTGCCGATACACCACGTGGCATTGTGCTGGTGACCGGGCCAACCGGTTCCGGTAAGTCCACCACACTGGCTGCGATGATTGATTACATCAACGAATCACAGATGTCGCATGTGCTGACGGTGGAAGACCCGATTGAATTTGTGCACACCTCGAAAAAGTCGTTGATCAACCAGCGTGAAGTCGGCCCGCATACGCAATCGTTTGAGAATGCGCTGCGCTCTGCGTTGCGTGAAGACCCGGATGTGATCCTGGTGGGTGAGATGCGCGACCTGGAAACCATCCGCCTGGCGTTGACTGCGGCCGAAACCGGTCACCTGGTATTTGGTACCTTGCACACCAGTTCTGCGGCAAAAACCATAGACCGGGTGGTCGATGTGTTCCCGGCGGCGGAGAAGGAAATGGTGCGTTCCATGTTGTCTGAATCGTTGCGTGCCGTGATTTCACAAACCCTGTGTAAAACCAAGGATGAGCAAGGCCGCGTCGCCGCGCATGAAATCATGATGGGCACCCCGGCCATTCGTAACCTGATTCGTGAAAACAAGATTGCCCAAATGTATTCTGCGATCCAGACCGGCCAGAGCCTGGGCATGCAAACCCTGGACCAGAACCTGCAAGACCTGGTAAAACGCAATGTCATCAGTGCTGCTGAAGCGCGCACCAAGGCGGCGAACCGTGACGCTATCATCGGCTAACAATATGGACAGCACGCAAACGACGGGCGATCACGCCCAGACGGAGAAGTTCGTCACTGACCTGCTGAAACTGATGGTCACGCGCAAGGCTTCAGACTTGTTTATCACGGCGGGCTTTCCACCAGCGATGAAGATAGACGGCAAGCTGACGCCGGTGTCCTCACAAACCCTGAATACCCAGCAAACCGCCGAGATCGGTCGGGCGGTGATGAACGATAAGCAGGCGCTGGAGTTTCAGCAGACGCTGGAATGTAACTTTGCCATCAGTATGCCGTCCGTCGGCCGTTTCCGCGTCAATGCCTTTATTCAGCGCAGTGCGGTCGGCCTGGTGTTCCGGGTGATCAATACCAACATCCCCAAATTTGATGAATTAAAGTTACCGCCGATTCTTAAAGACGTGGTGATGGCCAAGCGTGGCCTGATCATTTTTGTCGGCGGCACCGGCTCTGGTAAGTCAACCTCAATGGCAGCCATGCTGGGGCATAGAAACGAAAGTAGCTACGGCCATATTATTACCATTGAAGACCCGGTTGAGTTTATTCACGGCCACCGCAATTGTATTGTGACTCAGCGTGAAGTTGGTGTGGATACTGAAAGCTGGCATGCGGCGCTTAAGAACACGCTACGCCAGGCGCCGGATGTGATTATGATCGGCGAGATCCGTGACCGTGAAACCATGGATTACGCGATTGCCTTCTCTGAGACTGGCCATTTGTGCCTGGCCACTTTGCACGCCAACAGTACCAACCAGGCGCTGGACCGGATTATTAACTTTTTCCCTGAAGAGCGCCGGCAACAGTTATTGATGGACTTGTCGCTTAACCTGCGCTGTGTCGCTTCGCAGCGATTGATTCCAAAAATTGATGGCAGTGGGCGCGTGGCTGCGGTGGAAGTGTTGTTACATTCACCGTTGATTTCTGACTTGATCTACAAAGGTGATGTGCACGCGATTAAAGAGATCATGGCCAAATCACGCGAACTGGGCATGCAAACCTTTGACCAGGCCTTGTTTGATTTATTTGAGTCGGGCCAGATCAGTTATGACGATGCCTTGCGCAATGCCGATTCGGTCAATGATTTACGCCTCAAGTTTAAGCTTAACAGCAAGATGGCGAACCCTGAGAATCAGGAGCGCGGCAAGATTTCTGACCTGGATATCTTGTAGTCAGCCCACGCCCGGTTTCAAAACGCTGTACATAAAAACGCCTGCGATGTGGTCATACATCGCAGGCGTTTTTGTTGAGGCTTACACGCTGGTTTACACAGTAGTTTGCAAGGTTTCTTGCTGGAACACCAGGTTGCCCTGCGTGAAGGTGGTGGTCACTTTGCCGGTGACTGCATGATGCACAAACGGCGTATTCTTGCCTTGGCTCAGCAGGGCACGGCCGTCAACACGCCACTCCATTTCCGGGTCATAAATCACGACATCTGCCGTTGCCCCTACCTGCAAATCACCTGCATTAACGCCAAGGATATTAGCTGGTGCTTGCGTGATTTTGGCCAGCGCTTGTGTGGGAGATAGCTTGGCTTGTGCCGCCCATTTTAAGGTCAGTGGTAGTAACAGTTCGAGCGCAGAGGCGCCCGGATGTGATTCGGCAAACGGTAGCGCCTTGGCGTCATCGTCCACCGGCGTGTGGTCGGAACAAATGGCATCCAGCGTGCCATCCAGCAAGCCTGCACGCAGCGCGTCGCGGTCGCGCTGGGTACGCACGGGTGGTTTTAAATGCACCATGCTGTCAAAAAAGCCGATATCCATATCTGTCAGGTGCAGATGCTGAATACTCACATCTGCCGTCACCTGCATGCCGGATTGTTTGGCCTGGCGAATCAGTTCCACGGACTCTGCGGTAGAGACGCGGGCGATATGCAGCCTGACGCCGGTGGCTTGCGCAATGCGCAGCATGGTTTGCAAAGCGATGCTTTCTGCCGCAGAAGGAATGCCTTTCAGGCCTAATCTCGAAGCGACCTCGCCATCATGCGCGACACCATTTTTGGCCAGGTAAGGGTCTTCGGCACGCATAAACAGGGTGTAGCCAAAAGAAGCCGCATATTCAAAGGCGCGCCACAGTACTTGCGTATCGACAATGGTGGTATCTGCCTGCGAAAAGCCTACGCAACCGGCGGCAGTCAAGGCGTACATTTCTGTGAGCAACTGGCCTTGCAACTGGCGCGTGACTGCGCCTAGCGGATAGACATGCGCTAGTGCCTGTGATTTGGCCCTGTGTTTGAGCATTTCGACCAGGCCTGGCTCATCAAGCACCGGGTCAGTGTCTGGTGGGCAAGCCAGGCTGGTGACGCCGCCAGCCATGGCCGCGCGTAATTCGCTCAGTAGCGTGGCTTTATATTCACTGCCGGGCTCGCGCAGGCGGGCGCACAAATCGACCAGGCCAGGTAACACCCATTTGCCGCTGGCATCCAGCGTTTGGTCTGCCTTGAAGTTTGCCGGTGCCTCACCGATGGCGACAATTTTGCCAGCACTGATATACAGGTCTTTGACCTGGTCTAGTTGCTGGCTGGCATCCATCAGGCGGCCTTGTTTAATTACGATGTTCATGCGGCGTTGCCCCCTCCCAGAATTGCCATCACCGCCATGCGGACTGCGATACCATAAGTCACTTGCGGCAGAATCACTGATTGTTTGCCATCTGCAACTGCCGAATCAATTTCTACGCCACGGTTCATCGGGCCAGGGTGCATCACAATGGCATCCGGCCTGGCCAGCGCCAGCCGCTCTGGCGTCAGGCCAAAGGTCTGGAAAAACTCTTGCGAACTGGGTAGCAAGGCGCCAGACATACGCTCGTTTTGCAGGCGTAGCATCATGACCACATCAACGTCTTTCAGGCCTTGTTCCATATTGTGGAATACCTGCACGCCGAGTTTTTCCACGTCTGTTGGCAGCAAGGTGCGTGGTGCGATGACACGTATTTCGGGTACGCCCAGTGTCGTCAAGGCATGAATTTCGCTGCGGGCGACGCGGGAGTGCAGTACATCGCCGACAATCGCCACGCGCAGGTTGTGCATTTCAGGTTTGTATTTGCGGATGGTAAATACATCCAGCAAGCCTTGTGTCGGGTGCGCATGACGGCCATCGCCCGCATTAATGACGCTGATATGCGGTGGCACGTGCTGCGCAATAAAGTGCGCGGCGCCGCTTTGCTGGTGACGCACAACAAACATATCGGCGTGCATGGCAATCAGGTTGTTTACCGTGTCTAAAATCGTCTCGCCTTTGGATTGCGACGAGGTGCTGACGTTGAGGTTAAGCACATCGGCCGATAGGCGCTTGGCGGCAATTTCAAACGTGGTGCGCGTGCGCGTACTGTTCTCAAAGAAAATATTGCAAACGGTTTTGCCACGCAGCAGCGGCACTTTTTTGACTTCACGCTCGGCCACGCCGACAAAGTTTTCGGCCGTATCCAGAATGTCGGTCAAAATGCGTTTGGGTAATCCTTCGATACTCAGCAGATGCTGTAGTTGTCCTTGCGCGTTGAGTTGCGGGTTATGCATGGTCGTCAGCTCCACTCTTGGCAGGCGAGGCCGATTCAGAAATGCTGAGGCTTAAGCGCCCCAGCGTGTTCATGGCCAGGTCAAACGATTGATGCGCCTGTAACGGCAGGTCGGCACCGACCATGTCTGGCCGGATTGGTAACTGTGCGCCACCACGGTTGATCAGGGCAGCCAGTTGTACCGAGGCCGGACGGCCATAGTCAAACAGTTCATTCATGACCGCACGCGTGGTACGACCGGTATAAAAAATATCGTCGATCAGGATGATATGCTTGCCATTGATATCGAACGGGATATAAGCCGGGTGCGCGGATGTTTTCAAACCGCGTTGTGCATAATCGTCCCTGTACATGGCTGCATCCAGCTTGCCAAACAGGATGTCATGCCCTAGCTCAGTTTGCAGGCGCTTGAGCAGCCTCTCCATGAGCCAGACGCCGCCGGTGTAAATACCGACCAGAGCAGTATTTTCCTGTATGCGTGGCTTGAGTTGCTGGTATAAATGCTCTAGTAGTTGTTCGGGATCAGGTAATGTCATGAGGGGATTGTGCTATGCACGTCCATGATAAGCATCAAAATAGGATTGTAATATAGTTTGTGCGGCAACCTGGTCCAGCAGCGGCTTTTGTGCACGGCCTCTCACACCCGCTTCATACAGCGACTGTGCTGCTTCAGCAGAAGACAGGCGCTCGTCCACCATCACGACCGGCAGGTTGAAGCGGCCTTCGAGGCGCTGGGCAAATTTTTGCGCCAGCGCAGTCATGGCATGGGCTTCGCCATCCATAGACATCGGCAAACCAACGACCAGCAAGACAGGACGCCATTCTTGCAGCAGCGCATCAATGTGCGCAAATTTGGCGGCATTTTCTTCTGCTTCTATGGTGAGCAGTGCGTGTGCCAGCTTGAGCAGGGTGTCGCCAACGGCCACGCCTATGCGTTTTTCACCAAAATCAAAGGCAAGCACCGTGCCACTGACATCCGGGTAACGGCGTTGGGTAATCGGTAAATGGCTTTGATTGAGAGGCTGTTTGCCGTGCTTGACCGCATCAGGCATGGCCAGCGACCTCGGACAGGGTGGCAAAGTCTACGCCTAATTGCTGCATGGCCCAGGAGAGCTTGTCATCATTGGGCAGTTTGAAAATCAGCTTATGGAGCTGCTGGTTGTCCTCGAGCGGCAACGTCAGCCAGGCATTGGCCTGAATTTCTTCCTCCAGCTGACCTGCGGACCAGCCGGTATAACCGAGGGCGATAAACATGTCTGGCGGTGCTTCATCACGCGCCGCCGCTTCCAGGATATCTTTGGAGGAGGTCATGGCCAGGCCTTCTGACAACTCCATGGTGGTGTTGAATTCAGTGGCTGGCGTATGCAGCACAAAGCCGCGTTCTACTTGCACCGGGCCGCCAAAATGCACTTGCCGTTCCTGCTGGTAGTTGGCATGGCATTCCATATCCAGTTGCTCAAACAGGTCGCCTACATTTAGCTGCAAAGGGTGGTTGAGTATCATGCCCATGGCGCCATCCTGGTCGTGGTTACACACCAGAATCACGCTTTTGCTGAAGTAGGGGTCTTCCATGGCCGGCATGGCAATCAAAATCTGGCCGGTGAGGTTCAGGCGCATGTCATTGCTGTCTAACGATAACTGTTCACTCATACAGGGCTAGCTTCTTCCGCGCTCAAATAGCCGGTAATCTCCAGGCCAAAGCCATCCATGCTTGGCATTTTGCGCGGGGCGGCCATCAGGCGCATTTTCTTCACCCCAAGGTCGAGCAGGATTTGTGAGCCGGTGCCGTAATTGCGTAATTCCTGGTTCACCACCAGCTTTTGGTCCGCGCGCAAAATGCGGTCGGTCAGTCCCAGCCCGTCTTCATCGCGGTTGATCAGCACAATCACGCCGCAAGGCGCGGTGCTGATAATACGCATGGCGTGTAACAGGTTCCAGCTATGCGCCTGGTGGCTGCTATCCAGCAGGTCTATCATGGACAAGGGTTCGTGCACCCTTACCAGCGCTTCTTCGCTGGTTTGCGGATCGCCTTTGACCAGCGCCAGATGTGTTTCCTGTGCGATATTGTCGCGGTAGGCGATCAGGCGCATCGGGCCAAACACGGTCTCGATATTGCGCTCGGCGCTACGCTCAATCAGGGTCTCGTGTGAGGCGCGGTAATGGATCAGGTCGGCAATGGTGCCAATTTTAATATCATGCTCAGCTGCGACCTGCATCAAGTCTGGCAAGCGTGCCATTTCGCCGTCATCTTTCAATATTTCGCAAATGACGCTGGCAGGTTCGCAGCCGGCCAGTTGTGCCAGATCGCAGCCTGCTTCCGTGTGTCCGGCACGGACCAGCACGCCGCCATTCATCGCTGAGAGCGGGAAAATATGGCCAGGGCTAACCAGGCTGCTGGCGTTGGCTTGTTTGGCAATCGCTGCGCGTATCGTTGTGGCGCGATCAGCCGCAGAAATGCCGGTAGTCACGCCTTCGGCTGCTTCAATGGATACCGTGAAATTGGTGCCGAGGCGGGTGCCATTTTTTTGCACCATGGGCGGTAAATCCAGCTGACGGCAGCGTTGCTCGGTCAGGGTCAGGCAAATCAGGCCGCGGCCAAATTTGGCCATGAAATTGATATGCTCTGCGGTGACAAACTCAGCGGCAATGACAAAATCACCTTCATTTTCACGGTGTTCGTCATCGACCAGGATGACCATTTTTCCGGCACGGATATCGGCAATGATGGCTTCAATAGGGCTAATCTGCGCCGACATTATTCTTGCTCCCAGGCTTGCATACGCTCAACATAGCGTGCAATTAAATCGATTTCGAGGTTGACCGGGTCTCCGGCCTTGGCGTATTGCATGATGGTGTGTTGCATGGTGTGCGGGATCAGGTTAATACTGACCTCGTCCTGGCTGATTTCGTTCACGGTCAGGCTGATGCCGTTTACACACAAAGAGCCTTTCTTCGCGACGTATTTGCTGATGGCATGCGGGGCGCGTATCTTCAGCAGCCAGCATTCACCAACCTCTTGCAAGGCGGTAATGGTGCCTATGCCATCGACATGGCCGGTGACCAGGTGGCCGCCCAGGCGGTCCGCCAGGCGCAAGGCTTTTTCCAGGTTGACCGGGCCTGGTTGACCCAGCCCCGTGGTCACGTCCAGCGTGACTTTTGACACCATGACCTGAAAAGCGTGCATATCGAATTCAGTCACGGTGAGACATACGCCATTAACGGCGATGCTATCTCCCAGTTGCACATCTTGCATTCCCAGTTCCGCGGCTTCAATGCGTAATGCGCAATCTTCACCATGCGGAACCACTTCGGCAATCCGGCCGACGGTTTGAATAATCCCAGTAAACATGGTGTGATTTTATCAGTGCTGCATGCTAAAGTAATCACATTCCATCAACATTTTTCAATAGTAATGGTCGGGGGATTCTTGTGCGCCTGGATGATTTAGAAGAAAGCCAGCATGTCGAAGACAGTCGTGGCCGTGGAATGGTCGGTGGCCGCAGTATCGGCATCGGTACCATTGCGATTGCGCTGGTGGCCATGTATTTTGGCGTGGACCCCAGCCTGGTGTTGAATATCGCGCAGCAAGCGCAACCTGCGGCCGAGTCGCAAACGGTGCCTGCGGATAGCAATGACCCCAAGGTCAAGTTTGTCTCCCGCGTGCTTTGGAGTACCGAGCAAGTGTGGCAAAGCACGTTTTCAGCGGTCGGCCAGCAATACACTGCACCCAATCTGGAAATCTTCAGTGGTGCGACACAAACGGCTTGCGGACAAGGGCAGGCAGCGATGGGGCCGTTTTATTGCCCGGCAGACCAGAAGGTGTATATCGATTTAAGTTTTTACCAGGAACTGCAGGAACGCTTTAAGGCGCCAGGGGATTTTGCCCAGGCCTATGTGATTGCGCATGAGGTTGGGCATCATGTGCAAAACTTGCTGGGCACTTCGGAAAAGGTACAGCAAGCCAGGCAACAGGCACGTTCTGAAGCTGCCTCCAATGCCTATTCAGTGCGGCTGGAATTGCAGGCGGACTGTTACGCAGGCGTCTGGGCGCATCATGCTGACCAGCAGTTCCGTATTCTGGAAACCGGTGATATTGAAGAGGCCTTGCGTGCCGCCACCGCGATTGGTGATGATGCCCTGCAAAAACAGGCGCAAGGCTATGTGGTACCGGACAGCTTTACCCATGGTAGTTCGGAGCAGCGTGTGCATTGGTTTAAGCAAGGCTTGCAGTCTGGCCAGGTGAACGATTGCAATACATTTAAAGATGCAGTTTAAGCGGTAGAAGTGAGTGATGGCAGAAGAAACAGGATTCAAGCAGGATCAACAGTTAATTGACACCCATTTGATTGAAACCACGGTGTCCAGCGAGATCATGGCGCAGGGCAAAATGCTGACAGTACGTTATGACGAGGCGCGTTTGCCGAATGGTGTGGTTAGTGGCCGTGAGTATGTGATACACCCCGGCGCTGTGGTGGTGGTTGCGCTGACGCCCTCAGGTGACGTGGTGCTGGAACGCCAGTTCCGCTATCCGCTCAAGCAGGTGTTTATTGAATTGCCAGCAGGCAAAATCGACTCCGGCGAGCCCGTGCTAACTACCGGCCAGCGTGAGTTGCTGGAAGAAACCGGTTACACGGCGCAAAGCTGGGTTAAATTGGGCGTGCAACATCCTTGTATCGGTTATTCCAACGAAGTCATTCATATCTACTTGGCAACGGGTTTGTCACTTGGTGAGCATGCGCGCGATATCGACGAAGCCATGGATGTATTTACCTGGCCATTTGAGCAGGTGATGCAGGCCATTGAGGCGGGCGACATCACGGATAGCAAGACCTTGTCTGCCATGTTGCTGGCTGAGCGCTATTTGCGTAAACACCCGCTTCCAGAGATCAAGGGTTAGTAAAGTATGCGCATATTGCAAATTGGTTGTGGTGGTTTGGGAACCTTGATAGCAGAGGCAAGCCTGGCCCAGGGGCATGCACTGACCATCGTCAGGCGCTCCCAGCTGCCGGTCCCTGCCGGGGCGCAGGCGATATACCTGGATGTGATTGCCGAAGAATATCTGTCAGTACTTTCTACTTTGCAGCCGGAAATCCTGCTGTATTGTCTGGCGCCCGTAGAAGGGCAAAGTTATCAGCAAACCTATGTGCAAGGTCTGCGTCAGGTGCTGGCAAGCGTGGCAGTGACTGCATTAAAACACGTCTTTTTTATTTCCAGCACCGGCATTTATGGCGAGGATCAGGGAGGGTGGATTGATGACGAGACGCCAGCCTTGCCCGCGGATGAAGGTGGGCGCGTCATGCTGGAAGCCGAGCAGCTACTGGCACAGTTGCCTTGTGGCCATACGGCGCTGCGGGTGTCGGGGATTTATGGCCCACAACGGCTTTATTTGTTACGGTTGCTGCAAAACAGCGCAAGCTGGCCCACGCAGGTGCATTGGACCAATCGTATGCATGAGCTGGATGTGGCCGCGGCGGTGGTGCATTTGTATCAGCAAGTCATGGATGGTGTGGTATTACCAGAACATTGTATTTTGACTGACGGTGTCCCCGCCATGCAGCATGAGGTGTTGCAGTGGCTGGCCGCGCAGCAGCAAGTGCCTGCACCGTCAACGCCGCCATTGCAGCCGCAGTCTGGTAAACGTATCCGTAACCGCTTCTTACAACACACAGGATTCAAGCCGCAATTTGCCGATTATCAGGCAGGCTATGCATCCATTTTATCCAGCCTGAATTAGTGTCTATGAAGAACGTAAAAAGAACCGGGAAGTGGCAAGCTGTATGGAGCGGGTTATTGGTGGCGGGGCTCGCTATCACCAGCGATTTGAGCAGTGCTGAGGATGACGATGGCTTTAAGTTGTGGGTGACAGCCATGCGCCAGGAGGCGCTGGCATTACATGTGGCACCAGCCGCGGTGGATGCGACACTCAACCAGGTGACTTTCTTGCCACGTTTGATTGAGCTGGACCGCAAGCAGCCAGAGTTTGTCACCAGTTTTTCAGCCTATGTAAACCGCCGCATTAACCCACGGGTGGTGGCCAAAGGCAAGCAGATGGCGCAGGACTACCAGGGCGTGCTTTATGTGGTCGAAGAGTTGTATCAAGTGCCGCGCGAGGTGCTGGTGGCTTTTTGGGGGCTGGAAACCAATTTTGGTGGTTTTATGGGCGATATCCCATTGGCTTCTGCCTTGGCCACACTTTCTTATGAAGGGCGCCGGGCCGAGTTTTTTAAACGGGAATTATTGAACCTGATGCGCGTGGTCGAGCGCGAGCAGCGCTATGACAGCCCGGTGGTGGGCTCCTGGGCAGGCGCAACCGGGCATATGCAGTTTATGCCATCTACCTTGCTCAAGTATGGTGTGGATGCCGATGCTGACGGCAAAATAGATATCTGGAATTCTTATCCTGACGTGTTCAGTTCGGCGGCCAACTATCTGTCACAAGCAGGTTGGCAGCCAGGCAAGCCGATTAGCATTCAGGTGGCCTTGCCTGCCGGATTTGACTACAGCCAGGCGCAATGGCAGTTGAACAAGCCAGTCAGTGATTGGATAAAAGCGGGGGTTGCTGGTGTGCCTGACAGCGCGCTGGGCTTGCCGCAGGCCGCTATTTTGTTGCCGCAAGGCTATGAGGGCCCGGCGTATATGGTGTTCCCGAATTTTGATGTGATCATGCAGTGGAACCGTTCTATTAATTATGCGCTCAGTGTCAGTTTACTGAGTCAGCAACTGCGCCAGGACACGTACACGCTGATGATGCCGCCAGAGCCGCCTGCACTCAGTTATCAGCAGATGTGGTCTTTGCAGGAGGCGCTAAATGCCAGAGGCTTTGATTGCGGGTCGCCGGATGGCTTCCCGGGGGCGAAAACGCAAGCGGCTATCCGGCGTTACCAGGCCAGTAAAGGGTTGCCACAAGATGGTTATGCCGGGGCAGATATGTTTAGCCGATTGACGGCGCAAGTGCAGTCGGCACAGTAGCGACGTAAAAACTAGCGTGTTTTAAACCAGCCGGTGACGCTGACGCGTGGCAAGGTGGCGGGTAACACTTCATGCCAGAACCTGGCGGATAGAAACAACACCAGCCTGCCCGCTGTTGGCACTATATCAATGTGTCTTGCATCTTGTGCGGGTGTTTGTGCGTGCTCGTCCAAATACAATCGCAACGCGCCGCCAGCTTGTTCTGGCCAGTCATCATTTAAATAAATAATCGAGGTCAGCGTTCTTGCGCCAGGCCTTGCCTGCTCACGGTGTTGGTGAAACTGGTCTATATGAGTGGCATAACCGGAGGAGCCTGCCGGGTAAATGGCAAAGTGCGTTTCAAAACTGTCCAGCCCCATCATCAATTGCCGGTTGACGGCTTGTTGCACTTCAGCCAGAAATGCCAGATAGTTCTGGATCGCTGGATGCGGATCACCGGGCTCCAGCCAGGCAATCTGGTCGCCGCGCAACTTGGGGTTGCTAACCGCTGACTGGCTGGTGCCGGCCTGGTGCATTAGTCCTTGCTGTTGTTGATCAAGTGCGATGGTACGCAGTGCTTCAACCAGATTGATAGGTAGAAACTGATCAATCACGCAATATTGCTGTTCGGACAGTGTGTCGATGATAAGGTCTACTATGCGATCTGAGAGTAAAGGCGGTAGGGCTGCAGTGCTTGTCATGCGCATATTATAAGCGCGATACCATTGCCTAACCGATGGCTTTCGGATAGAATGCGCAACCTTATTGATTCGCAGCAACTGCTGCGCAATACAATAGTCGCGTAGCTCAGCTGGTTAGAGCACCACCTTGACATGGTGGGGGTCGATGGTTCGAGTCCATTCGCGACTACCAAATAAAACATGGAAAAATTTAAAAAAGCCACCAGAATCTCTGGTGGCTTTTTGTTTTTCTCATCTGTTAGGCTGGTGTGGACTTAAGCGGAGGTGGTCAAGTAGCTGCTGGATGTGTCCTGATCCAGTCCGTAGGTTTTAATCAACTTGGCCACTTGCTCCAGGGCATTGCTTTGTTGTGTGCTGGTGCTGGATGGATTGCTGCTATCGCTGTTCTGGCTTTGTTGATACTCCATGGCTTCTTGCTGGGTTACCTTGCCATCACCATTCGTATCAGCGGCCTCAAAATTACTGGCGACATTGTTCAGCAACTCTGACAGTTTGCTGTCGTCAGTAGAGGAAGCCATTTCCTGCATCTGGTCCTGTGTGAGGCCGCTATCTTCCTCGTCTCCGCCGCGATGCGGCGGTGGGCCACCTGCGCCGCCCGGTGGGGGTGGCCCGCCTGGGGCGCCGCCAGCCTGGTTGCTGGCGCTCTGCAACTGGCTGAACAGGTTTTCGATTCCTTTTGTCAGCTCGCTTTTGCTGATTTTACTGTCGCCGTCCGTATCTATGCTGCTGACGAGATCGCTGACCTCATCGCTGGCTTGGTCATCAGCCGATTCGCTCAGTGCTTTGCTTAAAGAGGTGGCATCAATCGTGCCCTGGTTAGAGGTATCTAGTTTGCTAAAGATGTTGTTGGTGATTTGACTGCTCACACTGCTTAAACTGATGCTGGTCATAGTGGTTCTCCCTTGGTGGTTCGCCTTTACATTGGTTTCGGCAGGCGCGTCTGCCTGTCAACTGTTTTAACGACTGGGTATGCCGCGCCTGAATGCAGGTTTTGTATCGGTGTGTATCGCTTTGTATCAATGCTTTAAATGTGACTGCACTCGGTTTCTGATTGCGGAATTTTCGTGCGCTGTGAGATAATCGAGGTTTGACCAAAAACAGGTGCCATGTGCTTGTTTTGTTTGGTTGTTTAATGTTTAAAGAGAGGGAGTCATGCCTGTAATCCGCTTGCCTGATGGGTCATCCAGAAGTTTTGAACAGCCGGTGACCGTGGCCGATGTTGCGATGAATATTGGCGCTGGTCTGGCGAAAGCCGCACTGGCGGGTAAGGTCACGTACACAGGTCAGGAAGCTAAACTGGTCGATACCAGTCATCTGATTGAGCAGGATGTAGACCTCGCCATCATTACCGATAAGAACGATGAAGGCCTGGAAGTGATTCGTCACTCGACCGCCCACTTGCTGGCTTATGCGGTCAAAGAGCTGTTCCCGGATGCGCAGGTGACCATCGGTCCGGTCATCGATAATGGCTTTTACTATGACTTTAGCTACAAGCGCCCGTTTACGCCGGACGATCTGGCAGCCATTGAAAAGAAAATGGCTGAGCTGGCGAAGAAAGACGAAAAAGTCGAGCGCAAGGTATTGCCACGTGATGAAGCTGTGGCTTACTTCAAAAGCATTAACGAGCATTATAAGGCCGAGATCATTGCCAGCATTCCAAGCAATGAGGACGTGTCTTTGTATTCTGAAGGCAACTTCACTGACTTGTGCCGTGGCCCGCACGTGCCGAATACCGGCAAACTCAAGGCGTTTAAATTAATGAAGCTGGCCGGTGCTTACTGGCGCGGCGACAGCAACAACGAAATGTTGCAACGCGTATACGGCACCGCCTGGCGCAACAAGGATGAGCTGGAAGCTTATCTGCATATGCTGGAAGAGGCTGAAAAGCGCGACCACCGCAAACTGGGCAAGCAACTCGACTTCTACCATATGCAGGATGATGCACCAGGTATGGTGTTCTGGCATCCTCGTGGCTGGGTGATCTGGCAAGAGGTCGAGCAGTACATGCGCGCCAAATTTAAAGAGTACGATTACCAGGAAGTGCGTACGCCGACGGTGCTGGATAAAACCCTGTGGGAAAAATCCGGCCACTGGCAAAACTACCGCGACAATATGTTTGTCACGCAGTCGGAAAGCCGCGATTATGCGGTGAAACCGATGAACTGCCCTGGCCATATTCAGATTTTCAACCGCAGTTTGCACAGCTATCGTGATTTGCCGTTGCGTCTGGCAGAGTTCGGTTCCTGTCATCGTAATGAGCCATCTGGCTCCTTGCATGGCTTGATGCGCGTGCGTGGCTTTACCCAGGATGATGCCCATATTTTCTGTATGGAGTCACAAGTCGAGGCTGAAGTAGCAGACTTTATCAAGATGTTGTATGAAGTGTACAAAGACTTTGGTTTTGATGATGTGATCGTCAAATTGTCTACCCGCCCGGAAAAGCGCGTGGGCACGGAAGAAGCCTGGGATATGGCAGAAACTGCCCTGGCCAACGCGATTAAAGCTAATGGTCTTGAGTTTGAATATCAGCCGGGTGAGGGCGCATTTTACGGCCCGAAAATTGAGTTTACCCTCAAAGACTCTCTGGGCCGTATGTGGCAATGCGGTACTATCCAGCTTGACCCTAACCTGCCTGAACGCCTGGGCGCGGAGTATGTGGCTGAAGACAATACGCGTCAGCGGCCTATCATGTTGCACCGCGCCATTGTCGGTTCTATGGAGCGCTTTTTAGGTATTTTGATCGAGAACTTTGCCGGTGCGATGCCAGTCTGGTTGTCGCCAGTGCAAGTCATGGTGCTTAATATTTCAGATAACCAGGCTGATTATGTCCGCCAAGTGGTTGAAAAATTGAAGAAAAATGGCATTCGATGCGATTTTGACTTGAGAAATGAGAAGATTACCTATAAAATACGCGAACACAGCTTGCAAAAGTTGCCATACCTCATTGTGGTAGGCGACAAAGAAATGCAAAATGGTCATGTGGCCGTACGTACCAGAAAAGGTGAAGATCTGGGTGTGATGTCGGTAGAGGCGTTTGTAGCGCTCCTGCAAGAAGACATCCAAAACCGGGTCTAATTTCGGGTATTCGTGCGGCTTTGTTTATTGTTAGGGGATTGTTATAGCTCAAGATAAAGATACACGCATCAATGGCGACATCACTGCGCCACAAGTGCGTTTGGTTGGTGTGGATGGCGAACCGTTAGGTGTGATGAGTCTCAAAGAGGCTTTTGCCAAAGCGGAAGAAGCTGATATTGATATTGTTGAAATTGCACCAAATGCCGCACCACCAGTGTGCCGTTTGATGGATTACGGCAAATTCAAATACGCTGAGAGCAAGCGTATGCACGAGCAAAAACTGAAACAAAAACAGGTGCAGATTAAAGAGGTCAAGTTTAGACCTGGCACTGATGACGGCGATTACAATATTAAATTACGCAATATCATCCGCTTTTTGGGTGATGGCGATAAAGCAAAAATTACCTTGCGCTTCCGTGGTCGCGAAATTACGCACCAGGAATTCGGTCTGGCGTTATTGAAACGCTTGGAAGCTGATCTGACAGAGCACGCATTGGTGGAGCAGTATCCTAAAATGGAAGGCCGCCAGATGGTGATGGTGTTGGCGCCAGCGAAGAAAGCTGTGCCTGTGGCCAAAAAAGCTGAAAAAGCAGCACCAAGCGAAGAATAAGGTTTTAAGTAGTACAACAGTTTTTTGGAGTAATACGGCTAAATTGGCTGCCCAGTTACTCTCTATTCAACCTCTAAGGAGAAAAAAATGCCAAAGATGAAAACAAAGAGCAGCGCCAAAAAGCGCTTCAAGTTCTTGGGTAACGGTAAAGTGAAGCGTACACACTCTCACTTGCGCCATATTCTGACCAAGAAAACCACCAAGCAAAAGCGTAAGCTGCGCGGTACTTCCATTATTTCTGCGACTGACGTGAAACGCGTCCGCGCAATGATGCCAACACAATAAGGAGACCGACATGCCTAGAGTAAAACGTGGTGTCGTCGCACGCGCAAGACATAAAAAAGTTTTAAATGCTGCTAAAGGTTACCGTGGTCGTCGTAAGAACGTCTACCGTGTTGCCAAACAGGCGGTAATGAAAGCCGGTCAATACGCATACCGTGACCGTCGTCAGAAAAAACGTCAATTCCGAGCATTGTGGATTGCCCGTATCAACGCGGCAGCCCGTGAAGCTGGTTTGACATACAGCCGTTTCATGAACGGTCTGAAAAAATCTGCGGTTGAAGTTGACCGTAAAGTACTGGCTGATCTGGCCGTGTTCGATAAAGCTGCTTTTGCTAAATTCGTAGAATTGGCTAAAACAGGTTTAAGCGCCTAATCAGACCTACCAAAAAAAGAGGCTGCGGCCTCTTTTTTTATTTTAATGTGACTCAAAACTTAAAGAATACGCACGATGGCTGATCTCAATCACTTAATCGCAGAAGCCGCACAAGACTTTGCGGCTTGTCATGATGTTCCTGCACTGGAAAACGCCAAGGCCAAATACCTGGGAAAATCTGGCGCGCTGACCGAAGCCTTGAAAGGGCTGGGTAAATTGACTGCTGAAGAGCGTCCAGCAGCTGGTGCAGCGATTAATGTGGTTAAACAAGCCGTTGAGCAAGCCTTGAATGACCGCCGTGACAGTATCCTGGCCGCTGCACAGGCCAAACAGCTGGCGAGTGAAACCATCGATGTGACTTTGCCTGCGCGCGCGCAATCGACCGGTGGTTTGCATCCGGTGACATTGACCTTACGCCGTGTAGAAGAGCTGTTTCATTCGATTGGTTTCAGTGTGGCGGATGGCCCTGAAATCGAAACCGATTTTTATAATTTCACGGCGCTGAATATTCCGGATAACCATCCGGCACGTGCCATGCATGATACTTTTTACATTGATAGCGGTAATGACAGCATGGAGCACGTCTTGCGTACGCATACGTCACCGGTGCAAGTGCATTACATGGAAAACAATACGCCACCATTGAAAATTATTGCACCAGGTCGTGTTTACCGCGTCGACTCCGATGCGACGCATTCACCGATGTTCCACCAGGTGGAAGGGTTGTGGGTGGATGAGCAAATCAGCTTTGCCAACCTCAAGGGCGTGGTGCAGGATTTTCTGCAAAAATTCTTTGAACGCGATGATTTGACCGTGCGTTTCCGCCCATCCTTCTTCCCGTTTACCGAGCCTTCAGCCGAAATGGATATGAGCTGGAATGGCGGCTGGCTGGAAATTGGTGGTTGCGGCATGGTGCACCCTGAGGTGCTCAAACACGTGAATATCGATAGCGATAAATATCGTGGCTTTGCTTTTGGCCTGGGCGTAGAGCGCTTGGCCATGTTGCGCTACGGCGTCAATGATTTGCGCCATTTCTTTAATAATGATTTGCGCTTTTTGCAGCAGTTTATTAAATAATCCAGCCTCCACGCACTTTAAACACCGAATTAATACAGGGTTAGACACATATGCAGTTCTCCGAACAATGGTTACGTTCCATGGTGAATCCATCACTGGATACCGCGCAACTTGGTCACGCATTGACCATGGCTGGTCTGGAAGTTGAAGAGTTAACCCCGGTCGCCCCTGCGTTTAGCCATGTGGTGGTGGCGGAGATTCTGGAAGCTGCCAAACACCCGGATGCAGACCGCTTGCAAGTGTGTAAAGTGAAAGTCGGCGAAGAAATTCTGCAGATTGTCTGTGGTGCAGCGAATGCACGCGCAGGCCTGAAAGCGCCTTGTGCGTTGGTGGGCGCCGAGTTGCCAGGGATTCAGATCAAACAAGCCAAAGTGCGTGGCGTAGAGTCTTTCGGCATGATGTGCTCTGCCAAAGAGCTGGGTATTGCGACAGAAGCCAATGGTATTTTGGAGCTGCCAGCCGATGCGCCTGTTGGCCAGGATATCCGTGAATATCTGGCATTGAATGACAGTACGTATACGCTGAAACTGACGCCTAACCGCGCTGATTGTTTAAGCATTTTGGGCATTGCCCGCGATGTGGTTGCCATGACTGGCGCACCAATAACCGTGCCTGTGATTGACGCGGCAGCTGTCAGCAGCCATCTTGCCAAAACTGTTACGCTGAATGCACCAGATGCTTGCCCGGCTTATTATGGCCGCGTGATTGACGGTGTGAATGCCCAAGCCAAGACGCCCGATTGGATGGTGCGCCGTTTGGAGCGCAGCGGCATCCGCAGTATCAGTGCCTTAGTGGATATCACCAATTATGTATTACTTGAACTCGGCCAGCCTATGCATGCGTTTGACCATGCGCTATTGCAGGGCGAGGTCGAAGTCCGTTTTGCCAAGGCCGGTGAAAAACTGGTCTTGCTAAATGACACAGAAGTGACTTTGAAGGCAGATGATCTGGTGATTGCCGATGGCAATGGCCCGGTCGCGCTGGCAGGCGTCATGGGCGGCAAACCAAGCTCGGTGACTGATGCCACACAAGCGATTTTCCTCGAAAGCGCTTTCTTTACACCTGATGTCATGGCGGGCAAAGCACGCCGTTTGGGTTTAAGCACAGATTCGTCTTACCGTTTTGAGCGCGGTGTAGATTTCGGTAATACCTTGAATGCGCTGGAGCGTGCGACAGCATTGGTGCTGGAGATTTGTGGCGGTCAGGCTGGTGCCGTGACTGCGGTCACCGCACAATTGCCAGCACGCAAGCAGGTGACTTTACGCCATGCTTATTTGTTATCCGTGCTGGGCATTGATGTGAGCCTGGTGCAAGTAGGCCAATTGTTAACGCAATTAGGCTTTGCCTACACTGAGGCTAATGGCGTATTTCAGGTGAGCGCACCTAGCTTCCGTTTTGATATTGCGCGTGAAGAAGACTTGATTGAAGAGGTCGCCCGCCTGCATGGTTACGAGCATATTCCTGCACTGACTCCGGTTGCCCCGCAAAGCATGCTGGTGGCACCAGAAGCGACACGCAGCAAACACTGGCTGCGCGACGTGATGGTGAATCAAGGTTATCAAGAAGTGGTGACTTATAGCTTTGTCGATGCCAACTGGGAGCGTGATTTGTACGGTAATGCCCAGCCCATCGCGCTTAAAAATCCGATTGCCAGCAACCTGAGCGTCATGCGCTCCGGCTTGTGGGGTGGATTATTGGATGCGCTGGATTACAACCTCAAACGCCAGCAAACACGTGCCATGTTGTTTGAGCTCGGTGCACGTTATGAAAAGGGTGCGCAAGGGTTTGCTGAAACGCTGACTTTATCCGGCCTGGTCTATGGCAGCCAGCAACCAGAGCAGTGGGCGGCCGAAGCCAGAACGTTTGATTTTTATGATGCCAAAGCCCATGTCGAGGCATTGTTTGCACAGCCTGTGCGCTTTGTGGTCGAACAGCATCCTGCTCTGCACCCGGGCCAGTCTGCCCGTATTTACCTGGGCGATAAAGCAGTGGGCTGGCTGGGTAAATTGCATCCGCAATGGCAGCAGCAATATGGATTAACCAGTGCCTGTTACCTGTTTGAGTTGGATGCCGATGCTGCATTGGCAACCCAGGTGCCTGCCTATAGTGAGGTCAGCAAATTCCTGCCGGTTCGTCGAGATTTAGCGATGGTCGTTGAGCAATCTGTATCAGCTCAAGCGATGATTGATGCGGTGATGAATGAGAACATTTCTCAGCTAAAACAGGTGAAATTGTTCGACGTTTATCATGGTAAAGGTGTGCCCGAAAACAAAAAAAGCCTTGCATTTCTTGTACTTATGCAAGATACTTGCAAGACAATGGTCGATGAGGAAGTGGATACCATCGTGGCAAAAATCCTCAACAACTGGTCATCCAAATTTGCTGCGTCACTAAGATAATATCATTGGGATCATCGTTAGATAGTACCAAGGATAACAGTTGATACAACACAAGCATCTCGCATAATAAGAAGGTTCAGGGGATCGTTAATGACACTCACAAAAGCTGACTTGGCCGATTTGTTGTTTGAACAAGTCGGGCTGAACAAGCGTGAAGCCAAAGACATGGTGGAAGCGTTTTTTGAAGAAGTTCGCAATGCGCTGGAGCAAGGCGATAGCGTTAAGCTGTCTGGTTTTGGTAACTTCGAGTTGCGTACCAAATCCGAGCGTCCTGGCCGTAACCCGAAAACTGGTGAAGAAATTCCAATTTCTGCACGTCGTGTGGTGACTTTTCACGCCAGTCAGAAATTAAAATTACGCGTAGAAGAACACTACGCAGAACAACCATTACAAGCACAAGCCTGATCTGACTCCCAAACATGGTAGAAACGCAAAAAGTCACCTTGCCGCCTATCCCTGCCAAACGCTATTTCACTATCGGTGAAGTCAGCGAGTTGTGTGGGGTCAAGCCGCATGTCTTGCGTTACTGGGAGCAGGAGTTTACCCAGCTCAAACCGGTTAAACGCCGCGGTAACCGTCGTTACTACCAGCATCATGAAGTATTGCTGATCCGTAAAATCCGTGAGCTGCTCTACGAGCAAGGCTTTACCATCAGCGGCGCACGCAATCGACTGGATGGCGTAGATGAAAAAATGGACAAATCTCGATCTGCGGCTGAGGTGTCCAGTGCAGCAACCACGAATACGTCGTCATTAATTGCCGAGGATACCAAACTGCCGGTGGTCGATGTTGCCGCCCTCAGGGATCAAATTCAACAAGTACTTCAACTGTTAAAAGCCCCAGCCTGAACTGGCTCGCGCGCTGATAAAACCGCATATTCTGCTTAGCGAATATGCGGTTTTGTTTTATAATGCAGCCTTCTTTTTCGAGCAGGTTCCTGTTCGAGTCCAACGTCGGGGCGTAGCGCAGCCTGGTAGCGCACTTGCATGGGGTGCAAGGGGTCGTGTGTTCGAATCACACCGTTCCGACCAATCAAACATTTCTGTAGTTAATACGTATCCGCAGAAAAATCTGTTTCAGGGCGCTCTTGTACTCTTGGCCCATATCTACATTGATCTTGAATTACTAAATAAAACTGACGTCAGCCTATGACCAGCAACATCACGGTCACTGGTCGCTACAATTCTGCTTAAATAGTCATATCTGGTGCGATTGCGGCAGCGATCTGTTGCTGAGTGCTGATGGTGCCAATATGGCGTGCCAATGCTTCGCTGAGGGGCATCGGGCGGTTTAAATAGAAACCCTGGGCATAAGCGACGCCCATGTCTTTCAGGCAGTCCAGCGTGGCTTCGTCTTCGACGTATTCGGCAATGGTCTGGATTTCCATCGATTGCGCCACACTTTGGATGGCTTTGGCCATGGCAAGATCCACCTGGTTGCTGGTGATGTCTTTGACGTAAGCGCCATCCATTTTAAGAAAGTCGACTGGCAGGTGTTTCAAGTAGCTGAATGACGACATGCCGCTTCCGAAGTCATCCAGCATAAAACGTGTGCCCATCTTTTGCAGTTCTTTAATCAGCTTGATCGTATTGTCGATGTTGATGATGGCTGAGGTTTCAGTGACTTCAAAGCAGACATGGCCAGGCGATATATCGTAGGTTTCGAAACAACTCTGGATGTAAGGCAGCAGTTGAGCATCCCCTAAGGACATGCCGGACAGGTTGATGCTGACAATGAAAGGGTTGACGCTGGATTGCATTTTAAACAACGGTTGTAGCGCCATAAAAGCATGCTGAATGACCCAGCGGTCAATCTTGGTCATCAGGTGGTAGCGCTCTGCCGATGGCAGGAATTCAGCCGGAGGGATAATGCCGCCATGCTCGTCGCGTTTACGGATCAAAATCTCATAAAAAGGCGGCAATTCTTTTTGTTGCAGCGGGAAAATGCCCTGGCAGTAAAGCACAAAATCATTGTGCTCAATGGCTTCGTTAATGCGTAATACCCATTCCATTTCAACGTGGCGTTTGAGTAAAACGTCGTCTTCAGGATGGAACAGGTGGATCTGGTTGCGGCCATTATCTTTGGCCACGTAGCAGGCTGCGTCGGCATGGCGGGTGATTTCACCCACATCTTTTAAAGCAGTGGTGATTTCGACAATGCCGATACTGATGCCGGTCTGGAACAAACGGCCTTCATGCATGAAGCGGAAAGTCTCAACCATTTGCCGCAGTTGTGCCGCAATTTCGATGGCTTTTTCGACTTGGCAGTAACTGAGTAACAGGCCGAATTCGTCGCCGCCCAGGCGTGCAAACGTGTCTTCTGCACGTATGCGCTGGCTGAGAATCATGCTGATCTGGCGCAGCATTTCATCCCCGGCCAAGTGGCCGCAAGTGTCGTTAATGACGCGGAACTGGTCAAGATCCATGTAACAGAATACATGATTGGCGCGGTGTTGTTTGACGTCCTGCAACGCTTGTTGCAACCGTCTTTCCAGCTCTTGTCGATTGACCAGGCCGGTTAAGGCATCGTGGCGCGCCTGGTAGCGCAGCTGCGCTTGCGCGTCTTGAATGCGGTGACGCATATCAGCTTCGACATGCTGCATATCTCTTGAGATTTGATTGATCGTACTTTGCAGCGACTGGATTTCTGGCAGGGTATTTTTGCCCTGGCTGACTTGCTGGCTACCGATGACAAAGCGTTTGAGGGCCGAGGTCATGTCTCGAATCGGCTGGCTGATTGAGCGGCTCACCCAGCTGACGAGGATGGAGCATAATATAAGTGCCAAGGTGATGTAGCCGACATTTTTGATAAACGCCTGGCGGTGATCTTCAATCAGCGAGCCTTTGTCGATGGCGACAAACACATATCCCAGCAAGCGGTGTGTGGATTCGGTTGAAAATACTTTCACCATGGTGATGTCATGCGTGTTTTGTTGCATGACGATGGTGTCTTGTTGCGGCAAGGTTTCGCTAATGTTGAAAGAGGTGCCAAGAGTGGCGATGGCGTGATTATCCGCATCGGAAATAATCAGGGATAAATAGGGTTCCCGGTTAAGTTGGCTGGCTTTGAGCAACCGGCCGATATAGTCTTTGCTATGCAATTCAGTTTGATTATGTATCACCGCAGACAGAAATTTTGCAGTGGTCAGGGCATGCTGGCTAAGCTTGTCTTCTTCCCGTTGCAGTTGTTCCTTGAAATCAAACAACAATAAAATACAGGATAACGCGAATACCGGTCCGATGACGAATAACAGTAATCTGGACTGGATACTTAAGTTTTGGAAGAAAGGCATGGATTCCAGGGAGTCTGTTTAAATTGAATCAGCAGGCATATACACAGGCTGGCAGCATTGCCATAGATTTCGATTCATGACATCCCCCCAGATTTCGTGTATAAGTCGCAATGATTATAGCAGTAACAATTTTCTTGGCTTGTAGCTTAAATGCGTCAAATTGTTAAGTTTTTTTATCATCAACCTAGTGTATTTGTTTTCGCATGATACAGCAAATTTATATCACAGATTACCTGTCTGATGCCGCTGCCCAGCCGGTTGAGATGATTCAATCCGTGATTGCGCAATGCCCGATGTTGCTAAAAGCACAATGGAAAGTCAGCCCGCTGCCGCCACTGCGCGCATTGTTCGATGTACTCGCCGTGCCTGAAGATAGTCCGTCTGATATGCCTGTGTCAGCCGTGCTGTCAGCCCGGCAGATGTGGCCAACTCGACCGGCATTTTGCTTGTTACCGGTGCATCTAGGGATGCGGCGGGATACATTTAGCTTGCAGGCGGTGGTGCCTTTGGCAGAAGCCGTCTACGCCGCATTGACTGAGCGTTTGCAAACACATTTTGCTGATGATTTTGTGATGCAGCAGGATAGCAGTCGCAGATTCTGGTGGGTGCAGCCTGTGCGCGACATGCAGGCACAGTGCAAATGGCCGCAGGATTGTTTGTATCAGCAGGCTTTTCAATGGCAACCACAAGGGCCGGATGCGGCGGTGATCAGGCAATGGACCAATGAAATACAAATGCTGCTGCATCAGGCAGCGCATTCTGCGGAGGCTGCTGACTGGCCAACTGAATTAAACAGTTTATGGTTTGCCAGCGTCGGCGATATCCCCGCCTGGCAACATGAGTGGGATGCGGTTGCGGGACAGGGCGAAGTATTCGACGGGCTGCAAGCCAGCGCATTACCAGCCATTCGACCATTTGCGATGCTGGCTGATGAACACATGCAGCAAGCGCTATGGGTTGCAGACACATGGCAAACGTGTGATTGGCCCGCTTTATCAAACGCCTTACAGGCTGGTCGTATTTCAGCATTGAAACTGGTGTTGCCGTTTGCCGAGCGCAGCGTTGAAGTGCATTATAAAAAACAATTACGCTGGCAGTTCTGGCGAAAATCACCTGACCTCGAAACTTTATTGCAACAACTTGAAGCAACGCTGATGAGAACCCACTAGCGGATAGTTGTTAATGACCCATGATGAACACAAGATGAAAATTCAGCAACGCGTTTATTCCGACACCACCTTTGCAGCCCTGCAAACGCAAGGCTTGTCCCCCTTGTTAGCCAGGCTCCTGGCCGCAAGGTCGGTCACTGCTGAGGATTGGTCGTTGCAGGAAATGCCGCATTTGCTCAAGCCGGACGCTTTGACAGGCGCGGCTGACATGGCGAAGCAACTGGCAGATGCAATTGCGCAGAAAAAACGGATTTTGATCATTGGCGATTATGATGCCGATGGCGCCACAGCCACCAGTGTCGCCATGCGTGGTTTGCGGATGATGGGTGCTGAGGTCGACTTTCTGGTGCCTAACCGCTTTGAATATGGATATGGCCTCACACCTGAAATTGTTGCCTTGGCGGTTAAACAGCAGCCAGATGTGATTCTCACGGTGGATAACGGCATTGCCAGCATTGATGGCGTGGCTGCGGCGAAAGCGCTCGGTTTACAGGTGCTGATTACCGATCACCATTTGCCCGCCGAGCAAACGCCGGCCGCAGATTGTATCGTTAACCCTAACCAGCGCGGCTGTGATTTCCCGAGTAAACACCTGGCTGGCGTAGGGGTGATGTTTTATGTGCTGATTGCCTTGCGTGCCGAGCTCAAGCAACGTGGCCAATTAAGCGATGAGGGCGTTCATCTGGGCAGTCTGCTCGACCTGGTGGCTTTAGGCACAGTGGCCGATTTGGTGAAACTTGATGCCAATAACCGCATTCTGGTCAGGCAAGGGCTCAAACGTATCCGGCAAGGCCAGGCTAGCCCCGGCATCCTAGCTATTTTAAAATTGGCAGGCCGTGATGCTTCGCAAGTGAATGCACAGGATCTGGGTTTTTATGTCGGGCCACGCCTCAATGCCGCAGGCAGGCTGGATGACATGACTATCGGCATTCGTTGTCTGCTGGCAGAAACACCGCAGGAGGCGATGCAATATGCGCAGCAATTGCACGTGTTGAATGCCGAGCGCAAGCAGATTGAAGCCGAGATGCAATGGGATGCGATGACGGATTTGACGCAGGATTTTCGTGATGATCAATATACGATTAGCGTGTTCCAGCCGGATTGGCACCAGGGGGTCATCGGCATTCTTGCCTCGCGCATTAAAGAGCGTTTTCATCGGCCGGTGATTGCGTTTGCTGATGCGGGTGATGGCTTGATCAAGGGTTCTGGCCGCTCCATCGCTGGTCTGCATCTGCGTGATGCACTGGATCTGGTCACCAAGCAGCAGCCTGACCTGATTATCAAGTTTGGTGGTCATGCGATGGCAGCAGGCCTCAGCATACGCGCCGATGATTTTGCCCGGTTTCAGCAAACATTTGAGCACGTGGTGCAAAGCCTGATCGATGCTGAAATCTTGCAGGAAGTACTGGAAACAGACGGTGCATTGGTTGCGCAAGAGATGACCATGCAAACCGCAGAAGCGATCGCAGATCAAGTGTGGGGCCAGGGCTTTCCGCAACCCGTGTTCTACGACACTTTTCAGGTGCTGCAGCAAAAGGTGCTGGGCGAAAAACACTTGAAATTACGCCTGCAAAAACAGCATCAGCAGTTCGATGCGATTTATTTTCAGCATGCCGAGTTTTTGCCTGAGCAGGTAGAGATTGCCTATGCCTTACAAGTGAATGAGTTTAATGGTGCGCGCAATTTGCAGTTGCAAGTCGTACATGCCGTGACCGCCTAAAGTGGGCCTCTGTGCGGCCTCTGGCTGCTAATTGCATTTAGCCTTAGAGTGAATGCCCTAAATACGGTAAAATACAGCCTTCATTCAAGAGGTTAAGCATGGCTCGCCCATTTAAATCCCCTAAAGCCACTTCTGCGACACGTCCCCCTAAAGCGCCCCCAGCCGCTCCGGTAGAGACGGTTGGCGATGAGGTGCCATCCGCATCGCGTTCAGGCCAGCGTTTACACAAATTGCTGGCACTGGCGGGCTTTGGCTCACGCCGCGATATGGAAACATTGATTGAAAGTGGCCGTATCACGATTAATGGCCAGGTGGCGCAAGTCGGTGCGGTGGTGGATGAGCATGACATCGTCCGTCTGGATAGCCGCATTCTGCATTTACCGTTTGAGGCTGAACTGCCGCAGGTATTGCTTTACCACAAGCCGGAAGGCGAACTGGTGAGCCAGGATGACCCGGAAGGCCGTGCCACCGTATTCGATAAGTTGCCGCGCATCAAACAAGGTAAATGGATTGCCATTGGCCGCCTGGATATGAACACCAGTGGTTTGCTGATATTTACCAACTCTGGCGAGCTGGCCAACCGTTTCATGCATCCACGCTACGAAGTGGAGCGGGAGTATGCGGTGCGTATTCTGGGCGAACTTAACCAGGATCAGATGGCTCAACTGACTCAAGGCATTGAGCTTGAAGATGGCCCAGCCAACTTTGAGAGCATTTATGCCAGTGGTGGCGAAGGCGCCAATAAGTGGTATCAGGTGGTGATTAAAGAAGGCCGTAACCGCGAGGTGCGTCGTTTATTCGAGGCCTATCACTTGCCGGTCAGCCGCTTGATGCGTGTACGTTTTGGCCCGGTGGCACTGCCGCCACGCCTCAAACGTGGCACCATGCTTAAACTGGAGCAAAAACAGGTAGTCGCTTTGCTGGAGTGGGCAGGGTTACCTGTGCCACGTAAACCGCTCAAGCAATTGAGTCCACACGAAAAAGACCGTGCCACACGCGTGTTTGTGCCTAAAGTGCGTAAACAGCGCCGCAGCTTGCTGGAAACTGCGAACGCCCCCGCCACGCCTGAGCAGCGCCCGGCACGCGCACCAACGGCTAACCGCCGTATTCGTCAGGAATCAGATCTGCTACAGGCATCACGCCAGAATGCGCGCCTGAATACGGGCGCTAAGAAACGCAGTGATCGCGGACGTGGTTAAGCTGTTTCGAGTTATAAAAAAAGCACTTCTTTTGAAGTGCTTTTTTTGTGGTTAACAGAGGCTACTCTGTTTATTCGATGTGCAAGCCTGCTTCGACCAGGTCTTCTTTCGTCAGCATAAACACAAACTGGTCGCCTGCGCTGGTATCCAGCCAGGTGAATGGCAAGTCCGGATAAGCGTCGTGCAAAGCGTCGCGATTGTGACCAATCTCGACCACGAGTACGCCGCCATCATTTAAATAGTCAGCCGCTTGCGTTAATAAGGTGTGCGTATGATCCAGCCCGGCAATGCCGCTGCCCAGAGCCAGCTGCGGTTCCTGACGGTATTCCGCAGGTAATTCTGCCATGCTGGGCGCGTCAACATAAGGCGGATTGCTGATAATCACATCGTATTTACGGCCTTTGAGCGCGGTAAACATATCAGATTGCACGGCTTGCACCTGGTGCTCCAATCCGTAGCGCTTGATATTGATATTGCTGACATCTATCGCATCTGGCGAAATATCTACCACGTCAATATGCGCGTTAGGGAAGGTCTCTGCCAGCAATACACCCAGACAGCCGGAGCCCGTGCAAATGTCAGCTGCCGATTCCACCATTTCCGGAAACTCTACCCAAGGTTGCAGGCCATCTTCCAGCAGTTCTGCAATAAATGAGCGTGGCACAATCACGCGCTCGTCGACGTAGAATTTATAGCCGCGCAACCAGGCTTCATTCACCAGGTAGGCCGTTGGCGTATGCTCGGTGACGCGTTTTTCGATCAAGCTTGCCAAGTGCTGGCTCTCTTCTGTGGTTAAACGCGCATCGAGAAAATTATCCAGCGTATCATGCGGCAAATGCAGCGCACTCATGACCAGCCAGACAGCTTCATCGTAGCTGTTGTCGGTGCCATGGCCATAAAAAATATCAGAGTTTTCAAAACGGCTGACGGCATAACGCAGCCAGTCGCGGATAGTGTGTAAATTGCTTGTCATATTATTTTAGTAGTAACAGTTCCATGGTGCGCTTATAGGTTTCTTTCAGCGGTTCAATATCTGCCACCGCGACACATTCATTCAGTTTATGAATGGTCGCGTTGAGCGGGCCGAATTCGATCACTTCTTTGCAAATGTCGGCAATAAAGCGGCCATCAGAGGTGCCGCCTGTGGTGGATAGTTCAGGTGTCACACCATAGCTTTGCGTAATGGCCTGGCTGATGGCGGCTACCAGCTGGCCGCGTGGTGTGATGTAGGATTGGTTGTGCTCCCATTCCAGCGCGTAATCAAAGCCGTGGCTATCCAAAATGGCATGTACACGCGAACGCAGACTTTGTTCAGAGCTGCCCTGGCCATCGACCTCGGGGCAATAGCGGAAGTTAAACAGGATTTCGACCTCGCCTGGCACGACGTTGGTCGCACCGGTGCCGCCATTCATATTGGAGATTTGCCACGAGGTTGGCGGAAAGTATTCGTTACCATTATCCCACACGGTTTCCACCATGTCTTTGATTGCTGGAGCGGCCAAATGAATCGGGTTTTTGACCAGGTGCGGGTAGGCAATATGGCCCTGGATACCTTTGACTGTAAGTTTGCCAGACAATGAGCCACGGCGGCCATTCTTGATCATGTCACCAACCACTTTGTTGCTGGTCGGCTCGCCAACGATGCAGTAGTCAAAGGTTTCACCACGCGCTTGTAGCGCTTCAACCACCTTTACCGTACCTTCAATGGCAATGCCTTCTTCATCTGACGTAATCAGCAGGCCAATCGAGCCTGGGTGGTTTGGGTGTGCTGCCACAAATTCTTCAATACTGGTAATAAAGGCTGCCAAAGATGTTTTCATATCCGCTGCGCCACGGGCATACAGCATGCCGTCTTTAATGGTTGGTTCGAACGGTGGCGTGTGCCATTGATCCAGCGGGCCGGTTGGTACGACGTCGGTATGTCCGGCGAATACGATCAATGGGCCGGTCGTGCCGCGGCGCGCATAAAAGTTATCTACCTGGCCAAAACGCATACGCTCAATCTTGAATCCCAGCGGTTCCAGACGGGCAATCATGGTTTCCTGGCAGTCCGCATCTTCCGGTGTCAGCGAACGGCGTTTCAGGAGGTCAATGGCAAGATCCAGTGTTTTTGACATAGGCTTATTCTTTGGCAAACAGTTGGGCATAGTCGGCTTCATTAAAGCCGAGGGCGACGATTTTGTCGTTGTTAACGACGATAGGGCGCTTGATCACCGAGGTTTTTTCTTGCATTAAAACCTGCGCAGAAGCAGCATCCACAACCGCATTTTTCTCGGCTTCAGTCAGGTTGCGCCAGGTCATGCCGCTACGGTTGACCAGTTTTTCCCATGGTTGCTGTTGCAGCCAGGATTGCGCGGTGGCATTGTCCAGCCCGAGTTTTTTAAAGTCATGGAATTCATAAGCAACGGCATGTTGCTCAAGCCAGTCGCGGGCTTTTTTGACGGTATTGCAATTAGGGATGCCGTACAGTTTCATGGCGGATAATCAGGTAAAAAGCTTATTTTACCAGCCAGAAGTGCGGGCGTTGCAATTTATTGTTGCAACAGCACTGGCTTTAAAACAGGCTTTGCGTGGTCGACTTCAACTGTAGTTCACTGAAAACGTCAAACAGGAATTTTTGCTCAACTGGCTTGGAGAACAGAAAACCTTGCATTTGGTCGCAACCGATGCTGACCAGGGCTTTGCGCTGGTCTTCGTCTTCCACACCTTCTGCCACCACATTCAAGTCCAGCGCGTGCGCCAGTTTGACAATGGCTTCTACAATCAGCAGTGCCGTATTGGAGGCTGCTACCCCTTTGGTCAGGGTGCGGTCGAGTTTGACTTCGCTGATTTCGAGGTCTTGCAGATGCGTGAGGCTGAAAGGGTGCAGGCCGAAGTCATCCAGCGAGATTTTGAGGCCTTGCTGCTTAAAGTGGCGCAAGGTTTCCTGGAATTGCGCCTGGTGATGGATGGCATTGGTTTCTGAGACTTCCAGGATCAGGTTTCGTGCTTCGACTTCATGTTGCTCAAGAATCGACTGTATGAGTGAACTGAGCTGTTTATTGCGGAATTGCTGGTTGGACATATTGACCGAAATACTCAAGTCTATGCTGCGTTCACGTGCCTGTTTGATGGTGCTGCAGGCTTGCGAAATCACCCAGGCATTGATTTCTTCAATCATGCCAAAGCGCTCGGCCGCCTCAATGAAATTATTGGGCGAGAGCAGGCCGCGTGTGGGATGTTGCCAGCGCAAGAGGGCTTCTGCACCATGCACGATACGCGTCAGAGCATCGACTTTTGGTTGAAATAGCAACCTGAACTCTTGGTGCGTAATGGCTTGTTTGAGCTCCACGCGCGTTTGTTGCATTTCATCTGATGCTTGCTCAATTTCAGCATCAAAGAAACGATACTGGTTTTTGCCGTTTTCCTTGGCTTTATACATCGCTGCGTCAGCATTTAATTTGAGTTTTTGCAGGTTGCCATCCTGCGGGTACATGGAGACGCCAATGGAGCAGGAGATTTCGATGACGTGGTCTTCGATAATGAAAATCTCACGCAAGGCATCAACGATCCGTTGTGTCACGGTGACCACGCTTTGATGATTTTCGATTTCGCTGAGCACAGCAATAAATTCATCGCCGCCGGCACGCGCCACATAGTCGCAATTGCGGATGGCATTGCTGATGCGTTTGGAAACTTCAATTAGCAACAGGTCGCCGATGTGATGGCCAAACTGGTCGTTGACCGGTTTGAAATGGTCGAGGTCGATATAGGCTAATGCCAGCGACTCACCATTGCGGTCACAGCGTTTGGCGCTGATGATCAGATGCTGGTTCAAGGCATCACGGTTAGGCAGGTGTGTGAGCGGGTCGTAGGCCAGAAACTTTTTGTTCACTGTCTGCGTATTGCGGAATGTCAGTTTGCTTTGCGTAATATCGACATTGCGCTCATAGAAAATCACCAGGATAAACGAGGTGATAAATAGCAGCACCGGTACCAGCACCAGCAACAGCATGAGGTAGTTGCCTGTCTGGTCAGTTGGCTGGCTGAGCAGCATATTGTTATGCACAATGCTCAGGTTAATGGCGGTGTGCGAGGCGAGGAAACCCAGTGCAATTTCGACCGAAAACATCCATTTCAGGCGATGCAGCGCTTTGCCTTCGTAGCCTTTCAGCCAAAGGATGGTCACAATCGCCAGTGCCGAGGTCAGGCAAGCGAGAAATAGCGCGAATAATGCGGTCCAGGTGTCAATGCGGATATTGATGGCACCAGCACTGATCTGAAAGAAGTAAGATAGTAAATAGCCGCTGACGCCCGCCGCCAAGGAGGCATACAGCAAATCGCGCAGCGGCAATTTCTTTTTATTAACGGTTTTGAGTAAAGACAGTGACAGCAGGTAAGCGCACAGCAGGCTGCCGATAAAATCGACCGGATGTTGAGTGATTTTGGGAAAGTTATCTGCTGCAAGCTGGTAACCGGCATGCAGCAGGAAAATGCCAGCAGCGGTGAGTGCAGCGTATTTTTTGAGCAAGGCATCATGATCTTTTGCCGCGGCGATACGCAGCTTGTCCACGAGCTTAAATGCAAAAAAACATCCAATGACACTGGATGTGAAGAGCAGCAAAATAAGCATGTGAGTTGTGATCATAAAAGTTGCACGGTCATTGTGATTGTTAGTGGTGTGACTCTACTGCGTTTTGTTTCTTGCCTGCTGACTCTCCGTCCTTTAACACTCCGAATAACATAAAACGATGATCGACAACCCTATATCGAATATCGTCAGGTGAGAATCACTCTTAATATCGACCCGTCCTCTGCATAACTTGAGGGACGGAGTCGTTTTAAGGCGTGATTCCCAATACGCTTGGCGTTTAAGCCTTAAACGCCGCGTAATAATTCGTTGATGCCTACTTTACCCAAGGTTTTGGCATCGACTTTTTTCACGATGACTGCGCAGTACAAGCTATATTTGCCATCGCTGGATGGCAGGTTGCCAGACACGACCACAGAACCTGCTGGTACGCGGCCAAAGTGGATTTCACCGGTTTCGCGGTCATAAATTTTGGTGGATTGACCAATATATACGCCCATGGAGATCACGCAGTTATCTTCAACCACCACACCTTCAACCACTTCTGAGCGCGCGCCCACAAAGCAGTTATCACCAATAATGGTTGGGCCCGCTTGTACTGGTTCCAGTACGCCACCAATGCCAACGCCGCCGGACAAGTGTACGTTTTTACCAATTTGCGCGCAGGAACCGACAGTCGCCCAGGTGTCGACCATGGTGCCTTCACCGACATAAGCACCGATGTTGACGTAAGAAGGCATCAATACTGCATTCTTGGCGATGAATGAGCCTTTACGGACGATGGCATTAGGCACCACGCGGAAACCGCCTGCCTTAAAGTCTTCTTCAGTGTAATTGGCAAACTTTGGATCCACTTTGTCAAAGTAGCGTGTCACGCCGTCATCCATCAGATAGTTGTCTTTCAGGCGGAAAGACAATAAAACGGCTTTTTTAATCCACTGATGGGTTTCCCATTGCTGGGTATCGCCAATGCGGGTCGCTACACGCAATTTACCTGCATCCAGGTCATCCAGCACAGAAGCCACGGTGGCTTTGATATCGGCTGGTGCATTGGCCGGGTTGATGTTGGCGCGGTCTTCAAAAGCCGCTTCAATAATGCTTTGACGTGGATCCATGATGTTCTCTTGTTCGATGAAATAGTTCGGTTGAATAACAGTAAACCCGAAATTTTAACCTAATTTTGACGGGTCAGGGGCCGCAGATGTCAGGCAGCCCCTGCCAGCAAGAATTTATTTATTTTTGGCTGCGAGATAGAGCGGCATGACTTTGGGCGCTAACGCTTGCAGGTCTTTGATACGGTTTTCGCTGGAAGGGTGGGTGCTGAGGAATTCAGGCGGTGCCTCTTTGTTGGCTGCCATCATTTTTTTCCATAAGCTCACGGCTGCTTCCGGGTTGTAACCTGCGCGTGCAGCCAGCTCCAGCCCCATGCGGTCAGCTTCACGTTCCTGTTCGCGGCCGTTAGGCAATGAGAATAGCAACTGGCTACCCATGCCTGCGCCCTGCGCGGCCATGCTGCCCGCCGTACCACCGACAAAGGAGGCGAGGGCCTGCAGGCCAAATTGTTGTACATACGCTTGTGACATGCGTTCACGGCCATGCTCGCGCAACGCATGGGCAATTTCGTGGCCAATCACTGCGGCCAGTTCATCGTCAGTGGCATTCAGCTTCTCGGCCAGGCCGGAAAACACCATGATTTTGCCACCTGGCATGCAATAGGCATTGAGCTGGTCATTCTTTTCGACATTGACTTCCCATTTCCACTTGGCAGCATCGGGCCTGAATACGCCGACCTGGGCAATCAGGCGGTGAGAAATTGTCGTCACGCGATTCAATAATGGTTTATCTGCATTCAGCGTACTTTTCTTTTGTGCCTCTTGCAGCGTTTGGGTATAGGACTGCGCAGACATTTTGTCTACGGTGGCAGAAGGTAATAGCAATAACTGACTGCGTTGCACGCCAGAGACGCTGTTGTTGGTGGTGCTGGCGCACGCGGTGAGCAATGCACACATCACGGCGACTGAAATGGTTTTTAAGTTAAACATATGTTCCCTCACTCGTTGCAATCATGCTTTATCGTATGGCTTGCATGATCCGTTGACACCAATCGGTCGCAACATCGCCTAGCAAGCTAAAAAGTGTATTTTACGCCCGGATGATTAACTTTAGTTTGCAATTTTTTGAATTTAGATTTTAACTTGTGAGCCCAGTTCAACCACGCGGTTAGGCGGTAATTTAAATTGGTTGGTGATGGTTTCCGCGGTACGGAACAAACCAATAAAAATCTTTTTGCGCCAGAACGCCATACCCGGTTTGTCTGAGGCAATCAGACTTTCTTTGCCGACAAAGAACGAGGTGTCCATGGTATCCAGCGTCAATCCTAATGGCTCGGTGAGTACCAGGTCTCTAGGCAAGTCAGGTTCGTCCATATAGCCGTAGCGTAGCGTGACACGATAAAAGCCGTACGGTAACGCTTCGACGGCAACGCGTTCTTCCTGACTGGTATAAGGGTAATCTTCAAAACGCACCGTCAGGATGACCATGGTTTCATGCAGCACCTTGTTATGCTTGAGGTTATGCAGCAAGGCATGTGGTACGCCGTCCGGGTTAGGCGTCATGAATACCCCCGCGCCATTAACGCGTGCTGGTGGGTGCGCACCAATGGCCTGAATAAAGGGAATCAGTTCCATAGACTCTGATTTGAGGATGCCATACAACAATCTGCGGCCAGTTTTCCAGGTGCGCATCAGGGTGAAAATAATCAGGCCGATCAGTAGTGGCACCCAGCCACCATCCGGAATTTTGAGGATGTTGGCGGCAAAGAAGGACAAGTCAATGACCAGGAACAGCATAATCAGGCAGGCTGTTTTCAGTTTGCTCCACCCCCACAGGTGGTGAAAAACCACGGCCGCCAGCAGGGTGGTGATCACCATGTCGCCTGTCACTGCAATGCCGTAAGCGGCGGCTAAATCGCCAGAACTGCCAAAAATAATCACCAGGCCCATCACGGCAACCATCAGGCCCCAGTTAACACGCGGCATATAGATTTGGCCTTCGGTTTTTTCTGAGGTATGCGCGACGTGCATACGCGGAATAAAGCCGAGTTGCAGCGCCTGGCGTGACACGGAAAATGCGCCGGTAATCACGGCCTGCGACGCAATCACAGTCGCCAATGTGGCCAGGATAATCAGCGGGAACAAGGCCCAGTCGGGCGCCAGGTGATAAAACGGGTTCTGGATCGACTCCGGTTCTGTCAGGATCAGTGCACCTTGCCCAAAGTAGTTACAGATCAGCGCCGGTAGCACAAACAAAAACCAGGCCAGTCGAATCGGCTTGCGGCCGAAGTGGCCCATGTCGGCGTAGAGTGCTTCGGCACCAGTCACGGCCAGCACCACTGCGCCTAGCGCAATAAAGGCAATTTTCGGTTGGGTATAAAAAAACAGGAAAGCGTAAGCGGGGCTCAGGGCTTTGAGGATTTCCGGGTGGTGGTTGATATTGATGACGCCAAGGATGCCGAGTACTGCAAACCAGGTCAGCATCACCGGGCCGAAAAAAGCACCGACGACGGCGGTGCCTTTGCTTTGTGCCCAGAACAATACAAACAGCACGCATAGTGTAATTGGCACAATCCAGCTATCGAGCTGAGGTGCGGCGACTTCCAGTCCTTCAACGGCAGACAGCACCGAGATGGCGGGGGTAATCATGCCATCGGCGTAAAACATGCAGGCACCGACAATGCCCAGCATCATGATGCGCTTGCGCTGGTCAGGCTCGCCGCCGGCATAACGGCTAGCCAGTGACAGCAAGGCCATGATGCCGCCTTCGCCGCGGTTGTCTGCCCGCATAATAAACGCCACATACTTGAACGAAACGATCAGCAAGAGTGCCCAAGTGATCAATGACAAGATGCCGTATACATTATCTTGTGTCAGTAACAGTGGGTGATGGCCAACTGCAAAGACTTCTTTCATGGTGTAAAGGGGGCTGGTGCCAATATCCCCGAAAACGACGCCTAGCGCGGCGAGTGCCATGGTGTGGAGCGCCGTTTGCTGATTTTTTGTATGGTCCATTGTGTGAACAGCTGAAGACAAGCAATGATTATCGGTTAATTCTAAAACTTCACCAATGACTTTGACACAAATAATCTGTCAGTTAAGTGCCTTTAATTTGTCAGTGGGTGCTTTTGTGGACGATTGCATGAAAAGCCTGCTGGTCAGAAGCCTTGTTTTTTCAGTCACCACTTTTTTCAACCATGACTTGCGCCCGACCATGATGCAACGTTAATTGCAGGCGTTCGCCTATCGTGAGCTGGCTGGTGTCTGTCACGGCGATGCCATCTTGTTTTTGCACAATGGCGTAGCCACGTGCCAGCACCTGGTGCGGATTCAGCTGTTGCAAACTGGTGGCCAAATATTCCAGCCTGCGCTGACGTGCTTGCAAATATTGTTGCATGCCCAGTTTTAAGCGATGTTGCCATTGTTGCAATGATTGTTTCTGCTGCTGCAGTTGCTGTGCAGGCGAAATCAGGCGGCGCGACAAATAGTCCAGTGTTTGTGATTGCTGGCGCAACAATGATTGCATGGCACGCATCAGGCGTTGTTGTGATTGCGCTACTTGCTGGCGTAATTGTGATTGATCCGGGCAAGCCAGTTCGGCGGCGGCTGTCGGTGTGGCTGCGCGCAGGTCTGCCACAAAGTCGGCAATGGTAAAGTCAGTTTCATGGCCTACGCCGCTGATGGTGGGCAAGCGGCAGGCCGCCAGCGCCCGCGCCACGATCTCTTCGTTAAATGACCATAAATCTTCAATGCTGCCGCCACCGCGGCAAACCAATAAAGTATCGACTTCCTGGCGCTGGTCGGCCAGTTGAATCGCTTGTGCAATCAGCTCTGCCGAGCCTTTGCCCTGTACCGGTGTCGGGTAAATGATTACCCCCATGCCTGGGTAACGCCTGCGGATGGCCGTGAGCACATCACGCAAGGCTGCTGCGTCGGGTGAAGTCACCACGCCTATGCGTTGCGGGTTAGACGGAATGGCTTTTTTGCGCGACAGGTCAAACAAGCCTTCGGCTTGCAAGCGTTGTTTCAATTGCTCAAACGCTTCATACAGCCTGCCCATGCCTGCTGGCTGCATAAACTCAATTGTCAGTTGAAAGTCGCCGCGCGCTTCATACAGGGTGACTGTTGCGCGCGCCTCTATCAGGTCACCTTCGCGGGGCATGCTGCCCACCAGGCTATTACGGCCTTTAAACATCACGCAGCGTACCTGGGCGCGATCATCCTTCAGCGAGAAATACCAGTGGCCACTGGCCGCGCGCGTGAAATTGGAGATTTCGCCACTGATCCAGAATAGCGGAAAGCTGGTTTCCAGCAGCTCTTTCGTCAGCCGCGTCAAGTCGCTGACATTCAAGATTTGTTTAAAAGGCGTCGATAACAAGTTGGTCATAGCCCCGCATTATCCAACAGCAGATTGTTGTTTGGCTATGTCTTTCGCACGGTTTTTGCGCCGTTTTAACGCAAGGCTTGGCACTTTATGCCAATAAACGAGTCATTAAATAAATAAGGCCTGGAGATATTTTTATCCGAATGCAATTGAACATCCCTCACACTGCTATGCACCGCGCAAGCTTATGGATGACCATGTGTGTAGCGTTTGTGTGCGCGGCACTGTTACCTCGTGCCGCTGAGGCTGATGAGCTGCTTGAGCCATCTTCAGGTGAAACCCAGCCGTCGAGTGAAATGCGATCATCGCCAGAAACGACGAGTCTCCCTGAGAGTGGCGCGCCAGCCCCTGGCTATAGCCGTGAGCAGTCTGCCATCAAAAATGAAGCCTATAAACAATTTATTAAGTTGCAGGTGAGCCTGGCGGCGGGGACTAAAAATGCCCTTGGCCTGAGCAGTTATGAGCAAGCACATGCGCATTATTGTGCGCTGGCAGCGGAGTCGCGTGACCCCGATGCGCTATTTGCCATGGGCTGGTTTTATAGCACGGGTAAAGGCGTGACAGCGAATCATGATGTTGCTGCGCGCTTTTTCAGTCTGGCGGCGATACAAGGGCACCGTGATGCCAGGGAGTGGCTGGATAACGAGGCCGGTAATGCTGAATTGGCTGTATTGCCTGCCTGTATGCTGAAACAAGGTAATTCTGCGGCGGAAGTGTTGTTCCGCAAGCGTGGCCCGATTTATCAGCTGGTGAAAAAGCATGCGCCAAGCTATGGCGTGGATATCGACTTTGCCATGGCGGTGATCGCAGTAGAGTCGGGTTTTAACCCGAAAGCCACTTCGCGCAAAAAGGCGCAGGGCCTGATGCAGTTATTGCCAGATACGCAAGCCAGGTTTCATGTGAAGGATGCCTATGATCCCGAGCAAAACATCAAGGGTGGATTATCTTATTTGCGCTGGCTGATCACTTATTTTAAAGGCGATGTCGAGCTGGTCGCAGCCGCTTACAACGCCGGTGAAAACGCAGTGCAGCGACATCAGGGTATCCCGCCGTATCCCGAAACGCGGGATTATGTGAAACGCATTGCCCGCTATTACAAAAAGAAACATCACGAAGTCAAACAGAAATCGGCTATGCATCAGCTTGAAAGTGCACAGGCGGCCTCCTGATTTCTGATAAAACACGTTCCACTGTTAAAAAGAGGGAACGATGTGCACACTGCCAGCATCATAAGCGCGTTATCTATTACAATTTCAGTTTTATTCAACGCGCAGGAGTTTGCAATGTGTCAGTGGTTTAAAGGTCGTGGTGGCTATGTGCTCGGTTTTCTGGCTGGTTTCGGCATTGTGGCACTGGCCTTGTTTATACAGGTGCAAAACCAGTTGGAGCCTTGTCCGCTATGTATCTCCCAGCGCATTATCTTCATGAGCCTGGGGATATTGTTTCTGCTACATGCCTTTATTTCTCCCAAGTCCTGGGCCCATGCCGGGCTGACGCTGGTAGAAGTACTCACTGCGCTTGGCGGTGTCGGCGTTGCCATTCGTCACTGGTGGCTGCAAGCGCATAAAGACGAAATTATCGCTGACTGCGGTGTCGGCTTTGATTATATGTTTGAAAATTTTCCGCTCAAAAAAGCCCTGACGCTGGTGTTCCGTGGCACAGGCGATTGTGCCGCAATCGACTGGACATTTCTCGGCCTGACCTTGCCGCAACTGGGCTTGATCAGCTTTGTGTTGTTTGGTGCCTATGCGGTATTTCTGTTCCGCGCGCGAGCTTAATATTTAAGCAGCCTGTTTAGGTTGCTTTTTGATTAGTCACGCCAAAAGGAATGTGTACTGAAGGCACCACTTCAGAGGCTGTTTTTAAATGCCCGGACTGATCATCGAAGAAAATGTGCGGTCTTAATACCGCCAGGACTTTGCTTTTTTCAATGCCACCCAGAAAGAACGCGTCATTCGCCATCACACCCCAACTTTTTAGTGTGTTCATGGCGCGTTCATGTGCTGGCGCATCCCGCGCTGTCACAATCGAAACTCTCAAGCGGTTTTTGTAAGAAGGATCCAGTTTTTTCTTTTCTTCCTCGGCGGATTGAATGGCGGAAACACGCACAAGCAATTGCTGTAATGGGCCGGGGTTATGAGGCTGCATGACATTCATTGCTTCGTGCGCTTTGAATTCGTTCACGTCTTTTCTGGCCTGAAAAACGGTTTCAGACTCATCGTCTACCAATACACCATCAAAGTCGAAGGCAATGCGTAATGCAGCATCCTCTTCGTCATCAATCATTGCTGAGTTCATGACATGGCCAGCAGGCATGTTCAGGCGAATGGCAGAATCAACATCCTCTTTGTTCCCCGAGAGAAAGAGCGATATGTTGAGCGCAGGAATGAATTTGTAGGGCGCTTGGCCTTGCATGAAGATGGCTCTCGTCATACCGATATTGTAATGCTCTATAGACTTCATGACCCGAAGGCCTGTATCAGGGTCGTTTTTTGATAGCAATATCACTTCAACCAACGGGTCATCCGGGTGGGGGCTTAGATCATTGAGGGAGAGCAGCCGTTTGATGAATGAAAATGCAATGCCTTTGGGCAGCGGGTTGTGAAGGTTGTTCTCTTGAAACTTACGGTAAAGCGCTTCACCGTCTCGTTTAAAGATTTCGTCAGAGTCTGACAAATCAAACATCGCACTCGATGCGACGCCTATCACTAATCTGTTTTCTAGGGTGTATGCCATGATGGTTGAGCGTTAAAGGGGTTGTCTATTGGTGACGTCTGACATGGCTGACTGCTTGGAAATCGCCTCATGCCATTCTTTAAATGGCGCGTCACATAATTGCTCGGCTTGTTGTGATAGCGTTTCAGGTGGCGTGTTGGCCGCGCGTAGCTTGGCCGTTTCGCGTTTTAAACAGCCAAGATACTTGGCTTTAGCGTAAATCTCTTCGGTTTGCATGCTGGCAATCGCCTGGTCTGCCTGGTTGAGTGACTGGCAGAGTGGGGCAGGTTGTGAGGTAGCGTGCCAGGCACTGTCTGCTTTTTGCATATGAATCACATTGGCAATGTCTTGTCCGCGTTTATGGATCCAGTCTTCGAGAATCTCGTTACCGCAGCTCTCGCTTTGGCAACGCATCACGCTCTTCAGCAGCCAGGCAGCTTGTTTGGTCATGCGTTCTTCTGAAATGCCGCAGTTATGAATCACGTCATGCGAGCGCGAGAAATAGAGTTTGTAATTGGCGCGCCAACTGGCGTGATTGGCACAGGCGACTTTGCGTAAAGGATTGCTGGGCGCGCAGTTCTCTGCTTGCAGAATGTGCAACCGTTCAGGCGCCCGGTTGCCCACGCGGCGACAGGCCAGCGAGATGGCTTGTCCATAGGCCTGCGTCACGCCCCAGAAAGACAAACGTGCCTGGGCAAATGCCGGGCTGCTTTTGAGGGCATTATTATTTTTCCAGTCCATACTTTCTGAGCCTTGGCTGGATTTATGAAACACGGTTTCGCGCTCTACTTCCAGCGAGAACTCACTGCAAGAGGCTTGCACATATCTGGTCGCAATCGTGTCGTCATGATCGTCGGCGCGGAGTTTGAAAAAAACCATGTCTTCATGCTGGCCAATTTGTAGCGAGTCGAGATCGACTGCCACGGTGAGGAATTTTTCTCGGCCTGGCACGGTTTGCCACTGTTCGGCATGGGCCATTGAGGCGAATAACAGGCATTGCAGGCAAGCAAGGGCAAATACAACAGCAGAACATCTCAGCATGATTTAGTAATACGAAAACGACAAAAGTGGTGGCAAGGTACCTAAATGTGGGGGCTTAGTCTAGCGCGGCGGCATAGACACTGTTACGACCAGCTTGTTTGGCTTCATACAATGCCTGGTCTGCGCGCTGTAATAGTTGTGACAGGTTATCGCCGGGATGCAGCACAGCAACCCCGGCGCTGATGGTAATGTTGCCTACGCCCGCCAGGTGCATGGCATTGATTTGATGGCGTACTTTTTCTGCCAGTTGTGTGGCTTGTTTAAGCGTTGTGCGCGGCGCATAAATAATTAGTTCGTCACCGCCCCAGCGCACGGTGATGTCTGAGATGCGGCTATGTTTTTTAATGCAACTGGCCACAGATTTGAGGACCACATCACCCAATACATGACCGTGGCTATCATTGATCTTTTTGAAATGGTCGATGTCTATCAAAATCAGCGCATCAGAAATTTTCCTGCGTGTGACCGCTGGCGTATGTTCAGCAAAGACAGTTTCAAAGTGATGACGGTTGCTGAGGCCGGTTAAATGGTCGGTGCTGGAAAGCGTTTTCAGGTTTTCTTTTTCAATTTCCAACGCCGTATTCGCTGCAGCTAATTGCTCGGTGCGTTGTTTGACCAAGGCTTCGAGATCGGTATTGAGTGCTTTTAAATGGCTGGTTTGCGATTCACGCAGGCACTCGTAGTTGCGAATGATAAAGAACTGGGCCAGCAGGTAAAGGCACAGGCTGAGGATGTCGAGATTGCTGTATTCCGAGGGGAAAATACCCATGACATGGTTACTGATCACCAATATCAGCAATAATGCCAGCATATAGTAACCAGCCACGCGGCCTTTGAGGTAAAACGCCGCGGCCAATATGAGTAACAGCAGTGCACTGCGGGTGGTGGTGCCCATGCCCATGAAAAAGACGGTTAAAAACTGCATAAAGCAAAGCCATAAGGCCGTGCTGGCAATTAACTCAATATTTTTCTGGTAGCGATAGAGCACCCACAACAAACCAAAGGCAAGAAAGGCGGAGACCAGATCGACACGGCCGATGAAGGGTTGCAGGTTCCAGCGGATAATCCCCATGGACAGCGATACAATGCCGGAGAATGCAAACACATTATTCAAGAAAACGACTTTGTAGCGGACGTTATCGGCTTCGCTCAGTTCTGGAAAAAACTTGATCGGACGCAACATGACGGCAAGCGCTTGGCTAATCCACTTCTTTAACATCCAGTTTCCTTGGTAATTATTGTTTTTGTGATGCAGGCAGTTTATGTAAAATTAGTACTTCACCAGCTAAATCAGGAACGACACTGGAATTTTACATATATTAAGCATCTGCGTGTATTACTTTTAATCGATTCAATTCAGAATATTTTGGGCGCCAGGCCCCGTTCCGTCTGGAAAACAACAAACATCGGTCTGTTATGAAACCATACAAAACTTTGGATGACTTTGTCGGCAATACGCCGCTGGTCGCTTTGCAACGCATGAACCCTAATCCGAGCAACACCATTTTGCTCAAGCTGGAAGGGAATAACCCGGCCGGTTCGGTCAAGGACAGGCCGGCTTACAGCATGATTCTGCGTGCAGAAGCACGCGGCCAGATCAAGCCTGGCGATACCCTGATCGAGGCGACGAGCGGCAATACCGGTATTGCGCTGGCGATGGTCGCTGCCATGCGTGGCTATAAAATGGTATTGGTGATGCCCGAGAATCAGTCGATTGAACGCCGTCAAAGCATGAAAGCTTATGGCGCAGAGCTGGTGCTGACGCCTAAGGACGGCAGTATGGAACTGGCGCGCGATGTCGCATTGAAGCTGCAAGCCGAAGGTGAAGGCATCGTGCTCGACCAGTTTGGCAACACGGATAATCCTTTGGCTCACTACGAAGGCACCGGACCGGAAATCTGGCGCGATACGGCAGGCAAAGTGACGCATTTTGTGTCCAGCATGGGCACCACGGGCACCATCATGGGCACTTCGCGCTATCTCAAGGAGCAAAACCCGGACATCCAGATCATTGGCGTGCAACCTGAAGACGGCGCGCAAATTCCTGGTATCCGCAAATGGCCAGAAGAGTACATGCCATCCATTTTTGATGCCAAGCGCATTGATGAACTACGTTATGTCAGCCAGAAACATGCGGAAGACACCACGCGTAAACTGGCCAATAAAGAAGGTATTTTTGCCGGTATTTCCAGTGGTGGCGCTTTATACAGTGCGCTGCAATTGTCGAAAGAAGTCAACAATGCCGTGATTGTGAGTATCGTTTGTGACCGCGGTGACCGTTATTTGTCTACCGGGGTGTTTCCAGACTGATGCGCATCTGGGGGCTGATGCTACTGGCGTGGTCTCTGCCACTCTGTGCCATGACCGAGATCAGTCTAAGCGCAGACAGTATTTCCAGCGATCTGTTTCAGCTCGATAAACCGCATGCCGTCCTCAATCTGCAGGCCCAGCAGCAGGTACAAGTGCATGCTGATCGTTTGCAACTCGGCGATGCCCGCCTGGATAATCCCAATATTCGGCTGGATATGGGCACGCGGCCGACCTTGCTGGTGACCTCTGACCAGTTGCAAATGCAACCTTACCAGGTACGCCAGCCTAAGATATTTCTTGATTTGCGGCCACAAACTCGCCAGCCTGTATTGTCTTTTTATGCAGAGGTTAAGGCCTTGCAGGATGAAGTATGGGGTACGTTTCACCTGAATTGCCAGGTCCCCGCGCAGGCAGCGACACAACCCTGGCGCTGCGAAGACGGCTTATACCATGATGTGCGTTCGCATGTGCCGTTCAATGTGCTGGTGACGCCAACCTGGAAAGAACAGGACAAAACTGGCCCAGCGGCCAGAGGTGTCGACCTGGAATTGGCAGTGCGCGAGGCCAGGTTTAGTGATGCATCGGGTTTGCATGCAGGGGATAAACTCACCGGCAAGGTCAATCTGTCTGCGCACGAACAAGCCGGTGGCTGGCGCTGGCAGGGCGTGTTTCAATGGCAGCAGGGCGAGTTGTTCTGGCAACCGTTTTATTTCGCCGAGGGCAGCAAGCGGTTTGAGATTCGTGGCTTTTACCGTCAACCTTATGCTGATATCAAGCAGGCGACTCTGGAATTGCAGGGCGTGGGCACCTTGCATAGCCAAAGCCGCATCAACCTCATCAGCAAAGAATTTGAGTTTTTAAAGGTCGATGCCAAAGAGGTGGATTTTAACGGTGTTTACCAGGCGTTTATCCAGCCACTGATTCCGCATTCAGCGTTTGGCCACTTGAATGTATCTGGCAAGGCAGACTGGTCGTTTGAGGCCAAAGGCTTGCAGCCGCTCAAGTTTCACCTCAATATCACAGACGCGAATGTGGAAGACCAGGCAGGTAAGTTTGGCTTTAGCCACTTTAATGCCGATATTCCCTGGGATTATGATCGTCCCAGGCAGATTGCCATGGGTTACCAGTCCGGCCATATTCTAAAAATCCCCTTGGGTGAAACCCGCTGGCAGGCTGAGGTGGACCGTTTTTCGATTACGGCGCCGCGTTTGCAGTTGCCGATTCTGGATGGCGGACTGGATTTTCAGGATATTTCCGCTGCCTGGATTAACCAAAGCATGGTCTGGCATGTCAAGATGGACTTGCAACCGATCAGCATGTCTAGCTTCAGCCAGGCGCTGGGTTGGCCGGTGATGCGCGGCCAGATTGCAGGCACGATTCCCCTGGTGACGTACGCTAACCACGAATTGCGTATGGTGGGCGATATGCAATTCAAACTGTTTAATGGCATGGTGGGCATGTCTGACCTAGATATTGATGACCCTTTGGGCGCCGTGCCCAAGTTACACGCCAATTTCACCATGCGTGAGATTGACCTAGGTGAAATCACGCGCACATTTAACTTTGGCTCCATCAGCGGTAAGCTGGAAGGCGATATTAAGGATTTGCGCTTGCAAAACTGGAAACCGGTATCTATGGATGCTTTTGTGCGCACTGCCGACGGCCCGTTCGAGAAGAAAATCTCGCAGCGTGCGGTAGAGAATATTACGGCCTTGGGCGGTGAGGGCACGGCGGCGGCCTTGCAACGCACTTTCTTGCGCTTTTTTAAAGAGTTCGGTTATGAAAAAATTGGCCTGAGTTGCCAGTTGCGCGGCGATATTTGCAAAATGGGCGGTGTCGAACCACTGCCAGATGGCTTTGTGATCGTCAAAGGCAAAGGGGCGCCGTCGGTCAACGTCAATGGCTATACGCAATATGTCAGCTGGAAAGACGTGTTGGGGCGCATGCAGCGCGTGACGGATAGCAATAGTAAAATCATTATCGATTAAACTTGACTATATGATGAAGCACAAAACGGTTGTCAGAAAGGAAGCAGATTGAACCTGACTTTAATAAAACAGGGCTGGATGCGTACGTGGCTATTGGTACTATCGGCCACGGGCTTGAGCGCTTGTGTCACCATTAATATCTACTTTCCGGCCGCCGCTGCAGAAAAAGCAGCGGACAAAGTCATAGACGAAATCTGGCAGGTGCCTGCCGGACAATCCCCGGCATCGAGCCAGCATTCTGCGCCGACTGCCACCCCGGTGACCCCGTCTGCAACACCGGTAACGCCGACCGTGAATCCGGAGTCCGCCCCATGATGAGATTGCTACATAATTGTTCACGTTTGTTGCAACTATTCCTGCGCCAGGGTTATCACACTTTGAAGGTTGGTGTGTTTTTGGGCTGCCTGGCGATGCTTTTTGAGGCGTTGCCGGTATATGCCGCGGCGGATCTTGATGTGAATACCCCGGCGGTTGCTGCGGTCAAAGCCAGCATGCAAAGCCGCCATTTGCAGTTGCTGCCGCACTACCAGTCTGGGACTGTGGGTTTAACCGCAGACGGCTTTGTCGCGGTAAAAGAGGCCGGTTTGGTGCCATTGTCCCAACGTAGTGCGTTAGCTGCGCTGGTCAAAGATGAAAACACTGACCGCGCCAGGTTATATCAGGGCATGGCTGCCGCAAATGGTCACCCTGAATGGGAAGGCGAGATACAACGTACATTTGCCCAGCGCTGGATTGATAAAGCGCAAGCTGGCTGGTTTGTGCAACGTGATGGGCAGTGGGTGCGTAAATAGACTGGCAAAACAACAGCTTGGCTGATGTGGGGTGCGTCGGATACTGAAATGACCTGTGCGACGCACTGCGATTGTCGGTCATGGCAATTCGATAAACAACGCAGTAAAAGTATCGGCTTTCAGTTTCAGGCATGGTCATTGCATACAATCTAAGTGCATGTTCCGATGAAAGGAGTCCGTTGTGGCAGCTAATCTTTTCGTTCTCCCTCGCTTGGGTGAAAGTATTCACCAGCAGGATTTGGGGATTTACTACATCCTGAATCACCATACTGGCCGTGTGCGATCCTTGATACAGCTGGCACGTGAAAACGTGCATTGGTATCTGATGCAATTGCAGCCGATTGCCGATGGTCTGGATTATCGCTGGTCTGTGATGTCGCGCGAAAATGACTGCGCCCTCAAAGCCGCGACTGACAGGCAAATTGCACATTACTTTTCCAAAGCAGAATATGCTGAACCATCAGGCGCCTGGCAAGTGATGCGTAATGCTGATTTTGGTTTTGCCAAGTTCACGCCGATCGAAGCGCCGCATGAAGTCAGCTACGCCATTCTGACGTTTGATGGTGAAGAGATGAAAGCCCCGGTTCGCTTGCATAAAGCACCTGCCGAGTGGTTGGACGAGGACTCTGAAACCGATATCCTGCAACTGGAGTTTGCCTGACCCATATGAATGGCGCTAGCAGCGACCACAAGCATGTGGCAGCTGCTAGTCGAGGCGTCAATGTGCCTTAAGCAGTGGTACTGACCACATTGCCAGTCGGGCCGCGGTGTTGCATGCCGGTAGACAATGCCTGCAAGAACCCGCTCAGGCTGGCACTATCGCTGCTGCCACCTAGCGCACTCACGAGTGATTGAAAGCTGCTTTGCAGGTCGCTGCTAGTGCTGCTATCAGCACTGGTATCAGATGTTGTGCTATCCGTTGAATCACTATTCCCCAAAGCAGAAATCAGGCTTTGCAATTTGGCCTCCATGCCATGGCCACCATAAGGTGGCGGCGGTGGCATGCCTTGAGTTGCACTGGCCTCAGTGTCGCTGTCACTACTGTCTGTGCTGCTGGTGTTCGTTGTGCCCTGGGACTGCAAGGCACTGATCAGGTTTTGTAAAAAGCTATTCAGCGCACTGGCGGCATCGGTGGTGCTGTCGCTGCTGGTAGAGGTGTCTGTACTGTCTGCGCTGGTGCTCGTACTTGTGCTGCTGGTGCCGGACTGACCAAAAATGGATTCCAGGCCACCTTCAATGCCTGCGCTTTTCAGTGCAGAATCAATGGCACCCAGCAAACCGCCACCATCCTTGCCTTGACCTTCGCCATCGGGTGGCGGTGGTGGAGGTTGCATGCCGCTACGCTGACTGACCTGCGACAAAGATTGAATACTGCTGTTACTGCCTAGTGAACTGATTGATGTCATGATGAGAGCTCCGTAAATTTTAATCCGTAAGTGTCAAAGGTTCAGGGCTGATGTGATTGCTCCCTGGCAATACATCGTGTTAACTGAACATGGCCAGATTAAAGCGGAACGTGGTTTTTTGATTGCTTGAAAAAACACAAAAAGTATTTATAAATCAGTTATTTAAATGTATCAATTGATACAAATGGCCGTGGATTGTATCAATTGATACAATTGCCCCATTTTTTGTACAAACGACGCGTGAAGATAAGGTTTTCTGGTCTAAGCCTGGGCGCTGTGTTATTTTAAAAAGCAATTTTTTCACGAGTATAGTCATGCTAAGTTTGGTGTTTGATATTGAAACCATCCCGGATGTGGACGGGATTCGTCAGTTACATGACTTGCCTGCCAGTTTAAGTGATGCTGACGTGGCTAATATCGCTTTTCACCAGCGCCGCCAGCAGAATGGCACCGACTTTTTGCCGCACCATTTGCAGCGCGTTTGTGCAATATCTTGCGCTTTGCGCGAGGGCAGCCAGTTTCGCGTATGGACCCTGGGCGATGAGCAGTCGACTGAAGCCGAAATTATCCAGCGCTTTTTCGACGGCATTGAAAAATACACACCTAACCTGGTGAGCTGGAATGGCGGTGGTTTTGACTTGCCCGTGCTGCATTATCGCGCCATGGTGCATGGCATTGCCGCGCCGCGCTATTGGGATCTGGGTGAAGACGACAAAGACTTTAAGTGGAATAACTACATCAGTCGCTATCACATGCGTCATCTGGACTTAATGGATGTGCTGGCTATGTATAGTGGGCGCGCTAACGCACCGCTGGACCAGATGGCGCAGTTATGCGGTTTTCCTGGCAAGCTTGGTATGGATGGCAGCAAGGTGTGGCAGGCTTATTTGAACGGAGAGGTGAAAGCGATACGTGATTATTGCGAAACCGATGTCGCCAACACGCATCTGGTCTATTTACGCTTTCTCAAAATGCGCGGTCACTTGAATGAGGCCAATTATGCGGCTGAAATCCAGCTGGTGCGCGAAACCTTATCCGGTTACGGCGGTGAGCACTGGCAACAGTTTATGGCTGCCTGGGCTTGAGGTTAAACGTCTGGTTTGGCGATATCTAACATCTTAATATTACCGCCGATAAACCCTTGACGGCGTTTAGCGGCGGTTAAGGTTTTTAAGGCGTCTCAGTGGCAGGCACTTCTGGTGCTGCAGTATCTTCTACTGTTGGTTCTACAGTATCTTCATCAATCTTGTTTTTCCAGTTCAGGATCACGCGTTGGTGCTTTTTGGCGTCATGCGTAAAGCGGTAACGCTGTTCACTGCCAAGGTAACTGGCAATAGCCTGATATTTGCCGCTGGGCAGGTTTAACAACAACCTGGGTGCAGCGTGCTCCAGCGCAAATACGGTCTGATTTTTGCTGTCGACGATGCTGATGTTGATATCATCAATCACGCGGCCGACTTTGCCTTCGGAAAACAGGAAATACAGATTGAATTGCTTTTTAAAGGACTCCATGGCGTCGACTTCTTCTGAGCCTATGCCACCGGTGACATAGTCCACGCCGTGGACCTCTTGCTGAATAGCCACTTCGTCAGCGAAGCAGAAAGACGATGAAAAAAGTGCTACCACCAGTGTCGTGGTTAAGCGCCATTGTTTAAGCATCACAGACTCCTTATTTTGATTGGTTTGCTGGATGATTGTATGCCCAATTCAGGTAAAATAACAGGTTATGAGAAACAACCGTCAAAGATCCTCCAACCTGTCGTCTGCCGCCAGGGCAGCGCAGACTCCCCGCATTGCCACCATTGAATCCCTCGACCAGGAAGGTCGCGGTGTCACCCATGTCGATGGCAAGGTCATTTTTATTGAAGGCGCATTGCCATTTGAAGAGGTGAAGTTTGTCTCGCATCATGTCAAGGCGACCTATGAGTTGGCGACGACGGTCGAGGTGTTGAAACAGTCCAGCCAGCGTGTGACGCCCGGCTGTGCCTATTTTGGCACTTGCGGTGGCTGCGCCATGCAGCATCTGGAGTTTTCCGCGCAGGTGGCAGCCAAGCAGCGCATGCTGGAGGCTGATTTATGGCATATCGGCCGCGTGCGCGCTGAGAAAGTCCTGCCGCCGATTCAGGGCACGCCATGGCATTACCGCCACAAGGCTCGCTTGCGCGTGCGCTATGTCGAGAAAAAGGGCGGCGTGCTGGTCGGCTTTAATGAAAAAGGCACCAGCTATGTGACTTCTATGGATAGCTGTGAAGTGCTGACGCAACCAGTGTCTGACCTGATCGTGCCGTTGAAAGCCTTGATCGGCCAGCTGTCTATCAAGCAGGCAGTGCCGCAAATTGAGTTGGCGGTTGGTGAAGATGCGACTGTACTGGTGTTCCGCATTATGGAAGCCCTGACCGAGGCCGATATCGCCTTGCTGCAAACCTTTGAAGACACGCACAGTGCCCAGGTGTGGACGCAAACCAAGGGTCCGGACACCGTCAAGCCCTTGTTCACGCATGGCGATATGCTGCATTACAGTTTGCCTGAGTTTAACCTGCAATATCCGTTTAGCCCGATTGAGTTTACACAGGTCAACCCGGCGATTAACCGCGTCATGATTCGTCGTGCGCTGCAATTATTGCAGCCACAAGCCGGTGAACGCATTGCTGACTTTTTCTGTGGTCTGGGCAACTTTACCCTACCGATTGCACGCAGCGGCGCCAGTGTCTATGGCGTGGAAGGATCGCAAGCGTTGGTAAAACGCGCGGTGGAAAATGCACAGCTCAATGGTGTCAGCAATGTTGAATTTGCTGAATCTGATTTGTTCGATATGACGCCGGAGTCATTGCAGTCGCTGGGCGCGTTTGATAAGTGGCTGGTGGATCCGCCGCGGGATGGTGCGATTGAGTTGATCAAGTCACTGCCCGATGCGGAGGACACCAACGCTGGCCATGCGCCATCGCGTATTGTCTACGTGTCTTGCAACCCGGCGACGCTGGCGCGCGATGCGGCAATCCTGACGCAGTCTAAAGGCTATCGCCTGGAAGCTGCTGGCGTGATGAATATGTTTCCGCATACGGCGCATGTTGAATCTATCGCGATTTTTGAGAAGATTTAAGGCGATGGGCAGGATGTTAGGCCGGTTATTGCCGGGGGTGTTGTTAGCGTGGGCGTTGACTGGTTGCCAGCCGTCAAACGAGCCGCGTTCGCTGGTGTTTGCTGTGGCGCAGGCACCAGCGAATCTGGATCCACGTTATGCGACGGATGCGGCTTCTGAACGCATTAATCGCCTGATTTACCAGCGTCTGGTGGAGTTCGACAGCCGCTCGCGCGAAGTGCCAGGGCTGGCGACCTGGCAGATGCGCGATGCGACGCATTACCGCTTCCAGTTATCTCAATCTGCCACCTTCCACGATGGCCAGCCCTTGACGGCCGCGGATGTGAAAGCGACCTACGACAGCCTGCTACAACTCAAGGATTCGCCGCACACCGCTGAATTCAAGCATATCCAGCAGATTACAACGCTGGATACCAACACCATCGATTTTGAACTCAGCCGCCCGGACCCTCACTTTGCTGCGCGCTTGATGGTTGGCATTTTGCCAGCGCGCCTGATTGCGACCGGGCATGACTTTGGCCATGCGCCTGTGGGGAGCGGGCCGTTTAAACTGGATCAGTGGCAGTCAGCATTGCAGTTGCAGCGCTTAAGTGATGGCCTCAACGTGCGTTTTGACGAAGTGAAAGACCCCAATGTGCGGGTACTTAAACTCAAACGCGGTGAAGCTGATTTGATCCAGGGAGACTTGCCGCCTGAACTGGTTAAGTATCTGCAAAAACAGCCTAATATCACGGTGAAAACCGGGGTAGGTGCTAATTATTCTTATCTAGGGTTGAATGTACAGGCCGATTTTCTGCGCGATGCACGCGTCAGGCGCGCGATTGCCTACGCGATTGATACCCAGGCGATTATTGATAAAGTCATGGTCAGCCATAGCCGCCAGGCCAGTGCGATCTTGCCGCCTGAGCATTATGCTGGCAATGCGGCTTTGCAGCCGTACCCTTATCAACCGGCACTGGCCAGGCAATTATTGCAGTCTGCAGGCATTAAGTTGCCACTGACGCTGACTTATAAAACCAGCACCGATCCTCAGCGTGTGCGGCTAGCGACGATTTTGCAGGCGCAAATGCAGGAGGCGGGCATAGACCTGCAAATCAAGAGCCTGGATTGGGGCACCTTTTTTGCCGATGTGCAAAAAGGTAATTTTCAGCTGTATGGCCTGACCTGGGTTGGTATTAAAACACCGGAGATTTACAGCCAGGTATTTGCTTCTAATAGCTTGCCGCCACAGGGATTCAACCGTGGCCGCTATCAGGATGGCGTGCTGGATCAATTGTTGGAAAAAGAGGATTGGCCAGCGGTGACGCAGCGCATTCATAGTCAATTGCCAGTGATCCCGCTATGGTATGAAGGACAGTTTGTCGCCTACCGCAATACCATTGCGGCTTACCAGCCCATGCCAGACGGCAATCTGGACGGTCTGGCACACGTGGTTTTTAAAGCGGCTAAAGACTAGTGCTTATTGGGGTGACGGATCACGGATTGACGCCAAACCAGTGACCGATCAGCGCCGTGGCCGCCATGGCAAGTGCACCCCAAACGACGACACGACTGACACTTTTCACGATGCTCGCACCGCCAGTGCGCGCAGCGACAATCCCCAGCAAGGCTAAAAATGGCAAGGTGCTCACCGTCAACCAGGTTTGTGCTTGCGTATGCGGTGCCAGCCAAGCGGTGATCAGTGGCAAGATGGCGCCACTGGCAAAGGCCAGCGCCGAGGCCAGCGCGGCCTGTAATGGCTGCGCCTGGTTGATGTCATGCAAGCCCAGTTCATCGCGTGCATGTGCGGCTAGTGAGTCATGTGTTGATAGCGCCTGCGCCACTTGCTGGGCCAACTCAGGAGATAGGCCGCGCTGGATATAAATACCAGTCAGCTCACGTAATTCGCTTTCCGGGTTTTCCTTGAGCTCTTCGGCTTCACGGGCGAGGTCTGCCTGTTCGATATCCGTTTGTGAGCTCACTGATACATATTCGCCTGCAGCCATGGAAAGCGCACCTGCCACCAGCCCGGCGACACCGGTCATGAGCAATGCCTGGTGAGAGGCGCCAGCGGCGGCCACGCCCATCAGCAGGCTGGCGGTAGAAATAATGCCATCGTTGGCGCCCAGCACAGCCGCGCGCAGCCAGCCGCTGCGTTGTAAAAAGTGTAATTCGTGATGTGCCATGCGATTGCCCTGAGTCTAGCGATGAATAAAATAACTAAGCGAGTGAATCGGATTTTAATGGAATTTTTATTGCCAGAGACCGTGTTGCATCAAATCTCCGTCTATCACGGGCAAATCGCTTAGAATAATGGTTATGCATATTGAAATTTCTATCCCGGCGCAAACGCTGACGGTGTTTGACGACAATGGCGGCCAAGTCACGCGTTATGCCGTGTCTACGGCGGCCAATGGCGTAGGTTGCGTCAAAAACAGTGGTTGTACACCGCTGGGAGCGCACATTATTCGCGCCAAAATCGGTGGCGGGGCAGCTGAAAATACCGTGTTTGTTGGGCGCCGCCCGACCGGGGAAATATTTACGCCAGTACTCAAAGCGCAATTTCCTGACCGCGACTGGATTTTAACCCGCATTCTTTGGTTGAGTGGCACTGAGCCGGGCAAAAACCGCCTGGGTAATGTCGATACCATGCAGCGTTATATCTATATCCACGGCACGCCGGAGGCGACTGTGCTGGGTGTGCCAGGCTCACATGGCTGCGTGCGCATGCGCAACGCGGACCTGATCGAATTGTTCGAGCTGGTGCCCGTCGGTACCACCGTTAACATTTGCGAGGCGGATGATTAAGCGCTTTGCTACATTATTGCCCGTGGTTTTCGGGGTGCTATGCCTGACCTTCGCCTTGCTGCATCTGGTGCCGGGCGACCCGGTGGATGTCATGCTGGGTGAATCTGCCAGTGCTGCTGACCGCACCGCACTCAAAGCGCAACTGGGGTTGGACCAGCCTGTGCTGGTGCAGTTCGGCCAGTATGTGATGCATCTGCTGCAAGGGGATTTTGGTACCTCTATCCACACACAAACCCCGATCTCGCAACTGTTATGGCAGGCCTACCCGGCCACGTTATTACTGGCTGTGGTTGCATTAGCAATAGGGCTGTCTATCGGTATTCCATTGGGCATCTGGTCTGCGCTCAAGGCCGGACACTGGCAAGATGTGATGATCACCATGTTGAGTATCCGCCTGGCGGCGATGCCTGCGTTTTGGCTGGGGCCGGTGTTGATGCTGGTATTTGCGGTTTGGCTAGGCTGGTTGCCTGTGAGCGGCATGGCGAACGCAGCCAGCATTGTGTTGCCAGCAATGACACTGGGACTGGGCTTAAGCGCCATTTTGACGCGCATGACGCGTACCAGCCTGCTCGAAGTATTGAATGAGGACTACATCCGTACTGCCCGTGCCAAAGGCTTGAGTGAACGGCAAGTATTATTGAAACACGCTTTGCGTGCAGCCTTGTTGCCATTGGTCACTATTGTCGGTCTGCAAATGGGTAGCTTATTGGCCGGCGCCGTGATTACCGAAACCATTTTTAGCTGGAACGGCATTGGCCGCTTGCTGGTAGATAGCATAGAAAAACGCGATTACCCGGTGACGCAGGCCTGTGTGCTGGTGGTGGCGTTTAGTTATGTGCTGATCAATCAGGTGACGGATGTGGTTTATCGCTGGCTGGATCCGCGTACGCGAGGCGCAGCATGAAAGCCTTTTCGTTGCTGACTTTGAGCTTTTGGCTACTTGCCGTGCTGCTGGGGCATGCGATTGGTTTGAATCCCAACCAGATTGACCTTAACGCCATTCTGCAATGGCCGAGTCTGCAACATTGGCTAGGCACAGATGATTTGGGGCGCGATATTCTGGCGCGCGTCATTCGCGGGGTAGAGGTTTCTTTTCTGGTTACTGTGGTTGTTACTGCCGTGACGATGACGGTTGGCCTGAGCATCGGTCTGGTGGCCGGGTATAAAGGCGGCAGGATGGATGCCGTATTGATGCAATTGACCAATATTTTTCTGGCGTTCCCGGGAATGTTACTGGCGATTGCGTTTGCGGCGGTGCTGGGCGCGGGGATTAACAACCTGATTCTTGCGCTGTGCCTGACCGGCTGGGTGACCTACGCCAGATTGTCGCGCGGCCAGTCACTGGCATTGCGTCAGCGCTTGCATGTGTTGGCGGCGGAGTCCTTAGGCGCCAGCAGCTTGCGGGTGATGTCATTGCATATTTTTCCGCTACTGATATCGATCTTGCTGGTGGAAGCGGCGTATAGCATGGCCAGTGTCATGATTGCTGAGGCGTCATTGTCGTTTCTTGGCTTGGGAATACAGGCGCCCAATGCCTCCTGGGGTGCCATGTTGCGCGATGCTGTGCGCTTTATGCTGGTGGCACCACACTATGTGCTCACTGTCGGCGTGTGCATGATGAGCCTGATCCTGGCCATTAACCTGGGCGGCGATGTATTGCGTGACAAACTGGATGTGCGCAGCGAGGGCTAGATGATTGGAAAAGGTCATTCATGAGAAAACAGTATCGTTACTATGACCTGATCATGGCGGCGTTTGCCGTGGTGCTGGTTTGCTCCAATCTCATCGGCCCTGGCAAAATTACCGAGGTTCATGTGCCCTTACTGGGGGCGCTGACGTTTGGTGCTGGCATTATGTTTTTCCCAATCAGCTTTATTTTTGGTGACATCCTGACCGAAGTATACGGTTATGCTGCCTCGCGCCGCGTAATCTGGACCGGGTTTATCTGCCTGGCCTTTGCTAGCCTCATGGCTTGGGTGATCGTAGCGCTGCCACCGGCGCCAGACTGGCACGACCAGGCGGCCTATCAATCGGTGTTCGGCTCCACGGTGCGCATTGCTATTGCCTCGCTGGTATCGTTTGTGGCTGGCGAATTCGTCAATTCGTTTGTGCTGGCCAAAATGAAAATCCTGACCCAGGGCCGCTGGTTATGGAGCCGCACCATAGGCTCGACCATCTTCGGTGAAGCGGTCGACACTATCCTGTTTTTTCCGCTGGCGTTTTATGGTTCTGGCGAATTCCCCGATGCCATGATGCCGCAAATCGTGCTGGCGCAATTCACGGCCAAAGTATTGGTAGAAGTTGCTTTTACGCCAGTCACCTACAAAATAGTCGCATTTCTCAAACGTGCAGAAAATGAAGATTATTACGATACCCACACCGACTTTAGCCCGTTTAAGCTTTAAACTGGCCACATTTAATAACTTCTCATTATCGGAACCCCATTGAACCTGATTAACTGGTACGAACAAAAAAAGACGCAAGCCGCCGACTGGCAATCTGAAGCAGGTAACCCGCCGCCGAAAGCGGTGGTGATCGCGGACGATACCACTAAGGCGGATGAGGCGTACCGCCTGGCTTGTGAGGGCACTGCATTGCTCTATCGCGGTGACTTTCAAAATGCCAAACAATTGTTGCAGGCCATTACGCGCCGCGTAGACCGCAAACCGGTTAAACCGGCAGCGACCATGCTCGAAGCCTTTCACCAGCATCGCGCGCGCCAGATTGGCCGTGCCAATATCACAAACAAAGTATTGATTGAACTCAAGCACGGTGGTTGCGATTTACCTCGCGCCCCTGATGTGAAAGCTGCGGTGCAAGGCGCGTTGATTGTGGACGAAAAAGCCGACAAACTGCCCGCAAGGCTGGTGCTTTCATTGCGTGAGCTGCTGGGCATGGTGGGCGCGCATGAATGGCGTAAAAAAGGCGTGCAGATTCATGCGCTCAATGCCAGTATCCACGCTTATTACGGGGTGTATTCCCCTGTGCGTGGTGAGTATCTTGATCTCATAGATCAGGCCCCTCTTAACAGCCCGCAAGTGGCCTGGGATATCGGTACTGGTACCGGGGTGATTGCGGCCATTTTGGTGGCACGCGGCGTGAAGCAGGTGCTTGCCACAGATAACAACCCACGCGCATTAGCGTGTGCTGCAGAGAATGTGCAACGCTTGAATATGCAAACCAATATTCAGGTCCTGCCAGCAGACTTGTTCCCGGAAGGGCAAGCCGACCTGATTGTCTGTAACCCACCCTGGCTCCCTGCGAAAGCCAATGCGCCGATTGAGCATGCGGTGTATGACCCGGATAGCCGTATGCTGAAAGGGTTTTTAAGTGGCTTGAAAACGCATTTAACCGCCAATGGTGAAGCATGGCTGGTGATGTCGGATTTAGCCGAGCATATTGGCTTGCGTCAGTCTGAGGCATTGGCCGCGTGGATCAATGAGGCGGGTTTGCAGGTTGTTGAAAAACTGGATATTGCGCCTAAACATGCCAAAGCCAGTGATCAGTCCGACCCTTTGTATGAGGCGCGTGCCAAAGAAATTACCAGTCTTTATCGATTAAAATGTGCTTGAAATTTGAACAATAGGAATATGTTATGTCTTTAGGTCCCGTCATGCTGGATGTGGTTGGCAAAGAGCTCACTGCTGATGACATCCGCCGTTTGCAACATCCGCTGGTAGGCGGGGTGATTTTGTTTGCGCGTAACTTTGAGAGTTGCGAGCAACTCAGGGCGCTGACGGCAAGCATCCATGCCGTGCGTCAGCCGCCGTTGTTAATTGCAGTTGATCATGAAGGCGGCCGGGTACAGCGTTTCAGGGAAGGCTTTAGCAAGATTCCGCCCATGCGTGAATTTGGCCATATCTGGGACAAAAATCCACGCAAGGCTAAAGAGCTGGCGGTGGAGGCAGGCTATGTGCTGGGCGCCGAGTTGCGTGCGCATGGTGTGGATTTTAGTTTTACGCCGGTGCTGGACATGGATTATGGTGACAGCCTGGTCATCGGTGACCGTGCGTTTCACCGCGACCCGCAAGCGATCAACGAGTTGGCGTTCAGTTTGATGCAAGGCCTGAAAAAAGCGGGCATGGCTGCGGTGGGCAAGCATTTCCCGGGTCATGGCTTTGTGGTGGCTGATTCGCATGTGAGTATCCCGGTCGATGAGCGCGAGTTTGACCAGATTGCGCAAAACGACATGCAGCCCTTTGTACGCATGATAGACGAAGGCATGCACGCAGTGATGCCTGCGCATGTGATTTACCCTAAAGTAGACGAAAAACCTGCCGGGTTCTCGCCACGCTGGTTACAGAAGGTATTGCGCGAGCGCCTGGGCTTTAATGGCGTGATTTTTAGTGATGATTTGAGCATGGAAGGTGCGACCGTCGCAGGGAATGTGACAGCGCGCACTTTGGCGGCGTTGAATGCGGGTTGCGATATGGTCTTGCTATGTAACCGCCCTGATTTGGCAGATGAATTACTGGCAAACCTGGACTGGAAAATCTCGGCACAAAGTATTGCGCGCCTGGCGCGCATGCATGGCGGGCACCATCCGCAGGACATGGTTGGCTTGCGTGAATCTGCTTATTATGTGGATGCGATAAAAAGGGTGGCTATGGTTGGTCAAAAAGAGTCTGATTTGTTTGCCTGAATCAACGGTGATGCGCTAAGCTAGTCTATTATTGATAGCAATCTAATAACTGTGTAAGCAACGGTATCGATTATGAAATGGATTATTCTCGGGATATTCTTATCCTCAGTCAGTTATGTTCACTTTCGCGGTAAAGTGCGGCATCGTTTTTACCGCCAGGTGTTTGACCACTCAGGCATCGTGTCACCGTTTAATGTATTTTTATACATGTTCTCAAAAGCACCGACCACGCCTTATTTGTCGGTGAATGAATTCCCTGAGTTGAAGTTAATCACCGACCGTTGGCAGGAAATTCGTGAAGAGGCTTTACACGTACGCGAACAAGAGCGCATTGCGGCGGCACAAACCAATAACGACGCGGGTTTTAACTCATTTTTTAAAACCGGCTGGAAGCGTTTCTACCTTAAATGGTATGACGCACATCATCCTTCTGCCAGCATTTATTGCCCGAAAACAGTGGCTTTGTTGCAAAGTATTCCCAGTGTGAAAGCGGCCATGTTTGCTGAGTTGCCGCCAGGTGCTCACTTGCGCCCGCACCGTGACCCGTACGCGGGCTCCTTGCGTTTTCATTTGGGCTTGGCGACGCCTAATAATGATCAGTGTTTTATCCGTGTCGATGGTGAAGACTATAGCTGGCGCGATGGCCAGGCGGTGATGTTTGACGAAACCTATATCCATGAAGCGTATAACAAGACCGACGAAACGCGTGTGATTCTGTTCTGCGATATTGAGCGTCCCATGCGCTATGGCTGGGCACAGGCAATCAATCGTTTCCTGGCGAATACCATTGTCACTGCCGCTAGTTCACCGAACGAAGCAGGAGACCAAACTGGCGTGATTAACCGCTTGTTCCACTATGCCTGGGTCGTTGGGCAATATCGCCGTCGTTTTAAAAAGTGGAATAAAAATGTGTATCAAATCACACGTATCATTTTGATTGCATTGGTTTGTTATGCGATCTGGAAGCTGTAGTTAACAGATAGCTTCACACAAATGTCATGATTAAAACTTGAAACTTTGTGCGTTTGCCATTATCTTAATCCTAAGTAAGTTTTAAAAAAGTTTTATTGAGAGGAAAAAACACTATGTCAGATATGCAAGTTTTAGGTCGTGAGAGTAATGTATCCGCGGCGCAAAATCGCGTGCTGCGTAATACATATGCTTTGCTCGGCTTGAGCATGGTGCCGACGGTGATTGGTGCTTATGTCGGCATGCAAATGAATTTTGGCTGGATGGCCGCACATCCGTTCATGTTTGCCATTGGCTTTATGGCCGTGATGTTCGGCATGTTCAAGCTGATCGCTGTGAACCAGAATAGTGGTGTAGGCGTCTGGTTGTTGTTGGCCATGACCTTTGTTTTCGGCGTGATGTTAGGCCCGATTCTGCAATTTGCACTGCATCTGCGTAACGGTGCCGAGATCGTTGGTCTGGCTGCTGCCGGTACAGGGATTACTTTCCTGAGTCTGGCTGCCATCGGTTCTTCACCTGCGCGTGATTTCAGCGGCATGGGCAAGTTCCTGATGATCGGCCTGATCCTGGCGATTGTGGCTGGTTTGGCTAATATGTTCTTCCAGATTCCTGCTTTGTCACTGGCCATTTCTGGTGTATCCGTACTCATTTTCTCAGGCTACATTTTGTATGACGTCAACCAGATCGTACGTGGTGGTCAAACCAACTATGTGATGGCAACCCTGAATCTGTATCTGGATATCTACAACTTGTTTGTTAACTTGTTGAACATCCTGCTTGCTTTACTGGGCAACCGCGATTAAGCATAGATTAAGATTCAAATAAAAAACCCGCCAATTGGCGGGTTTTTTATTAGCCCATTTGGGGTATTGCATTAAATACATATCAGGCATACAGTTGTCGTTCTAATTTTTACAACGGTTGAGAAGGGGGATGTATGTCAGTAGTAACAAAAACTTTGTGTGCGGTTGCTGTGTGTGGCGCATTATCAGCACCTGCTCAGTCCGCAGTGATTTTTTCAGATAATTTTGATAGTTATACCGCTGGTTTAAATGTGACTGATTTTGCTGGTAACTGGACCGTGACCAACGGCACAGTCGATGTAATTGGTAATGGCTATTTTGATTTCTACCCTGGTAACGGCTTATATATCGATTTGGATGGCAGTACAAGTGACGCCGGTGACTTTAGCTCCAAAGCCCTGAATGTGGCTGCCGGGACGTATACACTGGAGTTCGTCTTGTCCGGCAGTACACGTGGTGAGTCAAATACAGTAGACGTCAGTTTTGGTAGCTATAACGAAACCTTTAACCTGACTTCTGATGCGCCAGTCACTATTTATACACGTACTGTAAATTTTGCTTCTAACTCATTAGCCTCGGTCGTATTTAAAAATGGTGGTGGCGACAACATGGGGGCATTGCTATTGAATGTCTCAGTCGCCTCAGTGCCTGAAGCCGAAACGGCTGCCATGATGCTCGCTGGTTTAGGCATTATGGGTTCTATTGTGCGCCGCAGAAAATCTACTTAAGCAATAAACTGGTTGTTATGAAACAAAAGCCCGCTTAATGCGGGCTTTTTTTATTTGCGCGATGTTTATTGCGTAGCAAATGGTTTGCTCTGTATGGTTTATTGCAGCCAAAGCGGCTGCCAGCAACCGTTAAAAGTGGTTGTAAAGATTAATTAAATCGTAACTGTATGATTATATTGATCTAATTATTCTGATTGAGATGGTTTGATTTTTGCAATCTTCCCCTGCGGAGGGGAAGTATGTTAAATAAAAAAATAAAGTCGGTGCTGTTTCTTGCCGCGTATTCTTGTGTCTCAATGGCAGCTGATGACAGTGGTGAGAAACCATCTAATAACAATAAAAACACAACGGATTCGAATAAGACAATTCAGTTAGACGAAATTGAGGTTAAGGCCAAGCGCTTGAAAATTATTACACCGTTGCCAGGCGTGCCAATTGATAAGGCTACAGCAACCACAAATATTCAAAGCGCTACATCCAAAGAAATTGAAGAGACTAAAGCCCTCAATATAACGGAGTTTATGAATGGTAATCTCCAGTCTGTGACAACGAATGATTATGCGGGTAATCCGTTTCAGCAAGATTTGAATTTCCGTGGGTTTACGGCGTCACCTGCCATAGGAACACCACAGGGTATTTCTGTCTATCTGGATGGAGTACGGATTAACGAGGCATTCGGTGAGGTTGTGAACTGGGATCTTATTCCCATGAATGCCATTTCAAGTCTGAATTTAATTCCTGGCTCTAATCCATTATTTGGCTTGAATACTATTGGGGGGGCGCTCGCGATTCGAACAAAAGATGGATTCTCAGACAATTATTTCCGCTCTCAATATCTAACCGGCGCTTGGGGGAGAGATCAATTCCAGTTGTCAAACGGGGTGAACAACGGGCAGTTTGGCTTTTTTACTGCTTACAACCATTTTAAAGAGGATGGTTGGAGGGATAACTCACCTAGTAATGTGCGCCAATTGTTTAACAAGGCGACTTTGAGGTTTGATAAGGCTGAGTTTAATCTAACTGCATTGAATGTTGATACCGCATTAGTTGGAAATGGCATGTTGCCATTTGAGATGGCTGCGCAGGATCGGGAGCAGGTATTTACATCGCCCGATGCGGTGAAAAACTCGCTAGAGCATTACAACTTTAGTGGTAGCTGGTATGTGAATGACACATTAACTTTATCTGGCATGGCTTATAAAAGGAAAATGAATCAGACGGCGGTCAGTGCTGATGTTTATGACGCGTACAGACAGTTGGTTTCAGCTTGGGGGGATGATGTTGATGGTGACGGCGTTGTTGATGCCGGTAAGATTAATGGGCTTTTTAACTATTCAAATCTTAATCAGGCTAGTGATGGTTTTACACTTCAGGCTGCTTTTGACCTTGAAAAACATCAAATTGTTGCAGGCGTATCCCTTGATACCAACAAGGTGGATTTCTTGCAGTCACAGCAGCTTGGCGAAATAAATGATGCCGACCATTCAGTGTCAGTTGTGACTGACCCTATTTTTGGTGACTTTGGATATTTTCCCGCGTACATGACGATTGTCAGAAATAAGCTCAAGGGGACTAGCAAGACTGAGAGTGCATTTATTTTCGATACTTGGTCACCGACTGATAATGTACATATCAGTATGGGGGCTCGTATGAATTGGGCAAATGTTAAAAATACCTTGGTGTCAGACTCTGGGAAAGAGTTTTATAACTTTACGACGAATGATCTTAGGCCAGTCAGGCAAAAGTGCTTGGTTCCTGGCGATGTTAGTCCGAGTAGGGGCCGTTTTATATGTAGTGAAGGTGATTATGATTACCGCAGCTTTAATCCTTCACTGGGCGTTACCTGGGAGGTTAAAGATAATCTTTCTACCTATGCAAACGTGAGCCGGGGAGCGCGAACCCCAACAGTAATCGAACTCGGGTGTGCAAACGATCCGACTAAAAGTAATGCGCCGGGGAGTACTAACTATCAATTCGGCTGCTCAATTCCAACTTCTTTATCATCTGATCCGTATTTAAAGCAAATTCGCTCAACGGCTTATGAGACCGGCTTGCGCGGTGAAAATGGGGGGTGGGACTGGAATATCGGGTATTTCAGAACAGAAATCACCGACGATATTTTATTTGTACCTTTGGGACGAAAAAACCGCGGTGTTTTTAACAACTTTGGGCGAACCCTGCGCGAAGGCTTGGAAATGGGGTTTAAAGGGAATTTTGACCAGGATAAGTTTAGTCTCAATTACACCTTGATGGCCGCAACATTTGAGTCTTCAGCGCGCATCATTAACGATGCCAATAGTACTAACGGCCAAACTTCCGCAGGAAATGCCGCACAGGCATTTGTTGATGTGCGCTCGGGAGATGAGATACCCGGCATGCCCAATCACATTATTCAAGCGAACTGGAATCATCGTTTTACTGATAAGTTTGATGCTACGTTATCTATGGTGATGCATTCCTCAGCTTATGTGCGCGGTAATGAAAACAATAGGCATCAGCCACGCGACGCTTTACCTGGGGAGCGTTATGATTACATAGGCGATGGCTCCACTGCCGGGTATGCCGTATTTAATCTGAGAGCAAATTATAAATTCAGACCCGGCGTCAATGCCTATTTAAAGTTCGATAATATATTCGATCGTGAATATTCTACTGCGGGTGCACTTGGTCGAAATCCATTTAGCGCCAGTGGCAACTTTCAAACCAATTCAAGCTCATGGAACAATACAACCTTTATTGGTCCAGGCGCTCCTAGAGCCATATGGATTGGCGTCTCTCTTGATTGGGACTGGAAAAACAAGGCTCTAAAAGATTAGTGTCGTCAAATGTATTGTAAAAGCCGATATCGAATGATGTCGGCTTTTTTCTTTTGGTGGTTAAGAACAGCCAAGGGTGGTTCATTTAAGCCATGTCAGTTCTAAGTTGATAGGTCTTACTTGTAATTATTCGCATATTTATGTCGTCCTTAATGGTGCTTCTTCGGGTGGGAATTGAAATTTCCCAATAAAAAACAGTTGGTTATGGTGGTTTTTAGTGTGTTGACAAGAGTTTACCTATGATTTTTTCTGTGCGTGGGACGAGGTGGCATATCTTTTGCAGATAGTGAATGAACTGTTATAAGCCGTTTTTGGTGTAGAAAAATATCCAGAGTTTGGGAGCAGTTAAGCGCGAGCGCTCCGTCATGAAGGTTGCTCGTGACAACAATTCGAAAGCTTAATTTTTAGGAGAAGATGGATGAAGTTAAAAATAGCAATGCTTGCCACCTTAATGGCTCTTGGCGTCAATGCTGCAAATGCGGGTCAGTTTGTGACGTTGACCAGTGGTAATGGCACTAATTTGACATTGGCTAATGGTGGCTTGATCAACGGTGCCAATAGCCTGAATGCTGACAAATTTTATATTGAAAACCTGGCTTCAACCACTTATCTGGCTGGATATGAATATGGCTCAGATAACGGCACCATCGCGAGTACGTTGAATTACAGAGCATTTACTGGTGCGAATTCAACCTTTGGTACATTGACGCTGGTGGATTATAAAATCACTGAAAATGTCACGCTGTTGCCCGGTATTCCTCAAGCGACTGTGTTTGATTATGTTTATCGCGATAGTCTGGATGGCAAGCTGGTATTTGGTACTCGCTATTTGAACTTGGTAGACAACGATCAAGAGGTGAACTACCTGTATCGCCAAGGTGCAGGCGGTAATGTTTCTACATCATGGACTTTTTTAAGTGACTATGATTTGCGTATGTATCAAGCCGGCCAAACAAGCGATATTACTTATAACTCATCAGTGAGCTATGTTGATGGCATCGTGCGTCAAAAGGCTGATATCAGTGTTTCCGAAGGTAATCCTTGGTCTGGTTTGTATCTGGTGAAAACAGATGCAGTTAATTATGGTCTTGGCGCAAATGCAATTGGATACTATCAGGCAGGTGAAGAGGGGCAAGCTGTTGTTGGTGGCTTCCTTACTGGCTTTATTGCTACTCCAGTGCCAGAAGCCGACGCCTATGCCTTGATGATGGCCGGACTTGGTGTAGTTGGCGTTGCGGCCCGTCGCCGTAAATCAAAATAATTGGCTTATTAAAACAATATGCCATGAAAAAAAGAGCGGGGAGCACAAGCTACCCCGCCATCTAATTAATGACAATTTGTGAGGAAATAATACTATGAAAGCAACTATGTTGAAACAATCTTTTGCTATTGCAGCATTTACGCTGGCAGCAACCTCTAGCGCCTATGCTGGTGGTTTTGTTGATCTTGTGAATACCGGTGCACGTACACCTGGCAGCACTAATAATACAGGTACTGATGCGTTTTACCTGGGTGTTGATCTGCCATCAACCTGGACATTGCAAGCAACACAAACTTCTACTGTTTACTCACCAGTGAATAGTGCAGTTGTTGGCTCTTTCATTGATTCTGTATGGCTTGATAGTGCTACTAACTCCTACATCATTGGTAGCTATTTCCAGTTAGATAACAACACAAACGGTATTACAGAGATCAACTCTATCGTACGTAGCGGTTTTGCTGACTATACAGGTACATTGTCTGCAGCTTGGGTATATGCTTCAGATGTTTATGGCTCTGCACCTGCTGATGGTTATCGTTTGCGTGATCCTTCACGTTCTGACTATATTGCATCATACAATGCAACAACTGCCGCGACAGGCGCATATTATGACGCTGACAAAGTGGCTATTCGTACAGACGTAAGTATTGGTGAAGACAACCCTAACAGTGGTTTGTATTTAATCAGCTTTAGTGCCAATAACTATTCTTATGAGTGGGTAAGCAACGCAGTGCATATCGTGCAAGGTGCCTCTACAAATGAAGGAGGTCGTATTCGCCAAGATATGTGGTTGAGTGGTTTTGCTGTGACTCAAGTGCCAGAAGCTGAAACCTATGCTATGTTCATGGCCGGTTTGGGTTTGATGGGCGCGGTTGTTCGCCGTCGTAAATCTGCTTAATTGCGTTTAATTAAGTAGTGAAAACAAACCCGCCAATGGCGGGGTTGTTGTTTTGAAAGGTGCTGTGTTCGGTAATGGATTAAACTTTTGATTTTTCCAGTCTGCGTTGCCTGAAAAAGTCACTCAGCAGCGCGCCACATTCTGCGGCCAGTATGTCATTATTGACTTGGCAATGGTGATTCAGTTTCTGTTCAGCCATGAGGTTCACCACACTGCCACAGCAGCCGGTTTTGGGGTCGCTGGCACCATACACTAGCCGTGCGATGCGGGCATGCTGAATGGCGCCACTGCACATGGCACATGGCTCTAGTGTGACGTAGAGTGTGCAGTCTACTAGGCGGTAATTGCCCAGGTGTTGGGCGGCCTCGCGCATGGCCTGGATTTCGGCATGTGCAGTCGGGTCGTTGAGGCTGATCGGGGTGTTACGGCCTTTGCCAATGATGATGCCATCTTTGACGACGATAGCACCGACCGGGACCTCTCCCAGAGCAGCAGCTTCGGCTGCCAGCATCATGGCCTGGCGCATAAAGTCTTCATCTTGCATGTGCTGGTTACCTGCTGCTGCTTTTATCGGCCAGACGAATCAGGATATACACCAGCCCCATAATAAAAGCACCTGCCAGCCAGATGCCGATTTCTTCATAGGTAGGTGTGGCATCTTGTACCGGTAGCACGATCAGTTTGCGCAAAAACATGACCAGTACGACTTCAATAAAGGTTTCTACCAGCAGTTTGTGGCCGCGCAGATAGCGGATTTCAGCAGAAATCAGGGCCGAGATCGACCAGAGCAACATCAGCGTGCCTAGTGCACGCAAAAAGCCATGTACCAGGTTGTGGGCGTAGGCAGCTTCTTTGACGTCGAGAAAAAACAGCCAGGTGAACATGATGACTGAAGTCGCCAGCGCCAATCCAATAATGATATGCGCCAGTCCATTTAGCCAAAGCATGGCTTTAATGGCAATACGGTTAAGCGGTTCGAATTCTTCAGGCAGTTGTTCTTGTGACATATTGCGTCCATTTCATCATACATCGATGATGATAAATCATTTGCTCAGCAATTGCTCCAATGGTAGTTGCGAACATTGTTTTAGCAGCCACTGCATGGCTTTGCCCATCTCAGATGGACGTTGCTGGCGCCAGGCAATAAATGTGGGGCCAACCGGCTTGGGTTCAGATACCTGTTTAATTATGAGTTGCTCGTTTTCTGCGGCGGCCTGGGCCAGGGATTTTGGCAGGTAGCCAATGGCAATGCCGGAAATTTGTGCCTGCAATTTGGTTTGCATGTCCGGGACGGTCAAAATATCCTGGCCGGAGAGAATGCCTGAGGTGCGTGGTGGCAGGTTACGTGAGCTGTCGGCCGCGGCTACCACGCGATGTTGCACGATATCGCTGGCACTCAAGGGTTCCGGCAGGGCGGCCAGTGGATGATGCGGGGCAACTGCAAATACAAATTCCAGTTGGCCGAGCAAATGGGTGGAGAATACCCCACCGGGTGGCGCATCACCGGGCGCGCCGATTGAAATATCAGCCCGGCCGGATTGTAATGCGTCCCAGCTGCCACCATAGACTTCACGCAGCAATTTGACGCGGGTGCCGAATTCTTGCTGGTAAAAGTCTTGCAGGATATGCAGGATGGGTTTGAAGTCGAACAGGTCGCTGACAGCAATCGTAATGTCGGTTTCTACGCCCGTAGCAATACGCTGCACGCGTCGTTCCAGTGTGTGTGCCGCATCCAGCAAGTAGCGGCCTTCTTTCAGCAGTTCGAGGCCTGCTTGTGTGAGCGTGGCGCGATGACCGCTGCGGTCAAATAATTCCAGCCCCAGATCTTCTTCCAGCCTGCGAATGGTATAGGTTAGCGCAGAGGGCACGCGATAAAGGGATTCGGCTGCGGCGGCAAAGCTGCCTTTGCGGTCAATGGCATCAATGACTTCGAGGGCTTCGAGACTGAGTTTGATTGTCATGTGAGGTTAATCAAAAAAACTGAACAAGAGATGCAAAATGTTTTGCTATCAAAAGATTAAGTGTTTTTTTATCATACAGTTAATCTTTCAAATGGAGTGAATAAATGTTACATGTTCGCCCTTCCAATACACGTGGTTACGCTAACCATGGCTGGCTGGAAAGCTTTCACAGCTTTTCATTCGCCAGTTATTACGACCCTGAGCATATGGGATATTCGGTGTTGCGCGTGATCAATGATGACAAAGTTGCGCCAACGACCGGTTTTGGTATGCATGGCCATCAGGACATGGAGATTATTACCTATATGCTGGCAGGTGAACTGCGGCATACCGACAGCATGGGCCATAGTGAAGTGATACGTGCCGGGGATGTACAGCGCATGACGGCGGGCACGGGTGTGCGCCATAGCGAGATGAATGCCTCCGCAGAAACGACCGCACATTTGTTGCAGATATGGATTACGCCTGACACTTTGGGGCTGCCACCCGGTTATGAAGACAAAACCATTTCGCTCAAAGATAAGCAAAACCGCTGGGCGCTGATTGCTTCGCCTGGTGCGCAGGCAGGGTCATTAAAAGTGCATCAGGATGTGTCACTGTATGCCACTGTGCTGACGGCCGATGCGGCTTTGCCTGTTCATGTCATGGCCGGTCGCTCCGCTTATCTGCATATTGCCCGCGGCGAAGTAGAGATTGATGGCCAGCGCCTGCAAGCGGGGGATGCGCTCATGGTGGATGCGGCGAGTGAGTTGAGTATGCGCGCTGTCAATGAGAGTGAAGTGTTGTGGTTTGATTTGCCACAAGTTGGCGAATAATCGTTTGAATTATTGATTTTGAATTATTGATAAGGAGCTAAAAAATGACTCAGGTTTCAATTGTTTATCATAGTGGTTATGGGCACACGGCTGAGCAGGCCAAAGCAGTGGCACGTGGCGCACAAAAAGTGGCGGGCGTGACGGTGAATCTGCTGACGGTGGATGAAGCGCAGCGGCAATGGGATTTGCTCAAGGCCAGTGATGCGATTATTTTTGGTAGCCCAACCTATATGGGCTCTGCTTCTGCGCAATTTAAAGCCTTTATGGATGCCAGTTCTAAAGCCTGGTACACGCGTGACTGGCAAGACAAAATTGCCGCAGGTTTCACCACTTCAGCCAGCCAGAGTGGCGATAAATTGAATACCTTGGCGCAATTGTCAGTGTTCGCAGCCCAGCATGGCATGATTTGGGTCAGTTTGGGTTTGCTGCCGGGGAACAATCACAGCAATGGTTCGGTCAACGACTTAAATCGTTTGGGTAGCTTTTTGGGCGCCATGGCGCAGGCCAACTCCGATCAAGGCCCGGATTTGGCGCCGATTCAGAGTGATTTGCTGACAGCTGAGCACTTGGGTGAGCGTGTGGCAACGACGACCAAGCGATTTTCAAAATCTGCATAACGTAGCGATTAACTAAAAACAAAGGAGACTATAAGTGAAAAAAATCATTCTTGCGCTGGGGTTGTTGACAGCTTCACAGGTGTGGGCGGCGACCGATACCTACAACATCGATGCTACCCATAGCTTTGCTAACTTCAGCATTCGCCATGTGGTGTCAAAAACTACGGGTACTTTTAACGATGTGACCGGTGTGGTGACGCTGGATCCTGCCAACCTGAATACGGCAACTGTACGTGCGGCGATTAATGTCAGCAGTGTGAATACCGGTTTCGGCAAGCGTGACGAGCATATCAAGGCGGATAAATACCTAGATGTGGGCAAGTACACGCAAATTCTGTTTGAAAGCACAAAGTTTACTGCCAGCAGCCAGACGCAGGCGGTGATGCAAGGCAAATTGACCATCCATGGTGTGACCAAAGTGGTGGATATTCCGGTCAAAGTATTGGGTTATGGTTCAGACCCATGGGGCGGCCAACGTGCGGGTTTTGAAGGTCATTTGACTATCAAGGCTTCAGATTATGGTTTTGGCTGGGCAGCAGGTGCGAACGCGCCTGTGGGGGATGATATTGAAATCACCTTGCTGATTGAAGGCGTGAAAGCTAAATAAGCGTAATTAAGCAAGTGGCTGCGCGGGCGAAGTGCCTGCGCGACTACTGACCTTTAAGGGAGCAGGTAAATGGCATTGGATTTGTTTTCCCCAGTCAAGTTAGGCAACATTGCCTTGCAAAACCGTGTGGTCATGGCGCCACTGACGCGCAACCGTGCGGGCGAGGGCGGTGTGCCGCAGGCAATGAACGTCACCTATTACGAGCAGCGCGCAACGGCAGGCCTGATTATTACTGAGGCCACGCCGATCTCGCCAATGGCGCATGGTTATCCGGCGTTGCCAGGCATTTATACGGACGCACAAGTCGCGGGCTGGAAAAAAGTCACTGATGCCGTGCATGCCAAGGGCGGCAAAATTGTGATTCAGTTGTGGCATGTGGGGCGTATTTCACACCCTAGCTTACTGCCTAACCAGGCTACACCTGTCGCGCCTTCGGCCTTGAAGCCTGCCGGTCAGGCGTTTACTTATCAGGGTTTGCAAGATTACGTGACGCCGCGGGCGTTGGATGTTGCTGAGTTGGCTGGCATTGTGCAGGATTATGTGCACGCCACACGTTGTGCCATTGCAGCGGGGTTTGATGGCGTGGAAGTGCATGCGGCGAATGGCTATCTGCTAGACCAGTTTTTGCGTGATGGTAGCAATCAGCGCCAGGATCAATATGGCGGCTCCCTTGAAAACCGTACGCGCCTTTTGCTGGAGGTGGTGCAGACTGTGGTCAATACCATAGGCGCCGATAAAGTCGGTGTACGTTTATCTCCGGTGAATCCATTCAATGACATGCGAGATAGTCAGCCGCAACAGACGTTCAATTATGTTGCGCAGGCATTGAATCCATTCAACCTGGCTTACCTGCATGCTGTGGAAGGTGGCATTCATGGCGGGGGTGAGTCTGAGCCGTTTGACTTTGCGACATTCCGTCAGCTGTTTAATAATGGCTATATCGCTAACCTGAGTTATGACAAGGCGCGCGGTGATGCGGCGATTGCCAGCGGTCATGCCGATGCGGTGGCTTACGGGGTGCCGTTTATTGCCAACCCCGATCTGGTGGCGCGTTTTGCTAGCAATGCGTCCCTCAATGCAGCAGACTCAGCGACTTTTTATGGTGGTACCGAGCATGGCTATACTGACTATCCGTTTTTAACGGCTTAATGGATTCGCAACGGGTGTGTTGCACGAATGCTGCCGATTCGTTGCAATATGCCCTGTTGTGCTTGCCGCTCACTGTATGCGGGCGTAAAATTCGCGCAACGCGAATTCAACCGAACTAACGCTCTGTACATTGTGAGTTAATTTCTGCATGTCCCGCTCTGATATCACTCCCTTATCCCCACGCAAACTTGTTGTTGCCAATTGGAAAATGCATGGCAGCCTGGTCCGCAACCAGGCGCTGCTTGATGGCTATCTGCAAGGCTTGCAATCCTTACCGCAAACCGATGTGGTGGTGTGTGTGCCTTACCCTTATCTGGCGCAAGTGCAATCTGCGCTGGCCGGCACCGCCGTTGCCTGGGGGGCGCAAAATATTGCCAAGTATGAAGAGGGCGCTTATACCGGCGAAGTGAGCGCGGAAATGCTGCGTGACTTTGGTGCACACCATGTCATTATCGGCCACTCCGAGCGTAGTACTGCCTATTGCGAGTCGGATGAAAATATTGCCGAAAAATTCATGATGGCCAAACGTCATGGCTTAATCCCGATCTTGTGTGTTGGTGAAACTTTGCTGGAGCGTGAAGCTGGCGTGATGGAGCGTGTGGTTGGCAAGCAGCTTGAAACCATTATCCGGTTGTTTGGTGGTGAGGCGTTTGCGCACACTATTGTGTCTTACGAACCGATCTGGGCTATCGGCACCGGCCTGGCGGCCTCCGCTGAGCAAGCTGTGGCCATGCACCAGTTTATTCGTGACACCGTTGCTGCCGCAGATAAAACCGCGGCGGATAGCTTAAAAATCCTCTACGGGGGCAGCGTAAACCCGCAAAATGCGGTACAATTATTAAATCAGAAGGAAATAGATGGCGCGCTGGTCGGCCGTTGCTCTCTAGATGTTGAGCAATTTATAAAAATATGTCAGGCCGTTCCTGAAAACAGCGTCATCTAGATAGCGAAGATGCCAAAAGCTTAATCGTTATTTAATTATGGATTAAAGAAATATGGAAAATGTCATTCTCGTCATTCATGTGCTGGCAGCCGCTGCCGTGATTGGCTTGGTCTTATTACAGCATGGCAAGGGCGCCGATATGGGTGCCGCCTTTGGAAGTGGTGCCTCCGGCAGTTTGTTCGGGGTGTCCGGCTCTTCTAACTTGCTCAGCAAGCTGACATCGATTTTTATTACAGTGTTTTTTGCAACTAGCTTGACGCTGGCATTTATGTCCAGTCATAAAGCAAGTTCTGGCAGCGTGGTTAAATCTGCGTTGACACAACAGGCTCCGGCCAAAGGTGAAGCTGCGGAAGCGGTTAAGCCAGTTGAAAATACACCCAAAGATATTCCTAATTAATACTTAGCCGTCGTGGTGGAATTGGTAGACACGCTATCTTGAGGGGGTAGTGACGAAAGTCGTGCGAGTTCGAGTCTCGCCGACGGCACCAGTCCCATGTTGTTTTGCGACGTGGCTGGATGGGAATTGGTTATTTGGGAGTATTTCAATGTGCTGTTGGGCATGATGCATTGAAATCACTTGTTAACATGATCGATTAAGGCAAATCAGTGTTAGAAAACTATTTCCCAATTCTGATGTTTATCCTGGTCGGCCTGGGCGTAGGCTTGGGGCCGCTGATTGCAGGTAAAATTCTCTCTCCGCACAAACCTGATGCGGAAAAAAACTCCCCTTATGAGTGCGGCTTTGAAGCGTTTGAAGATGCGCGTATGAAGTTCGATGTACGTTATTATCTGGTCGCCATTCTGTTTATTCTGTTTGATCTCGAAATTGCATTTCTTTTCCCGTGGGCGGTGGTGATTCAGGAAATTGGGTCTGCCGGCTTCTGGGCAATGATGGTCTTTTTGTTTGTATTGGTGGTCGGCTTCATCTTTGAATGGATGAAGGGCGCCCTTGAATGGGATTAATGCAAAATGAGCATTGAAGGCGTATTGGAAAAAGGGTTTGTCACTACCACGCTAGACACGGTGATTAACTACACTCGCACGGGCTCTTTATGGCCGATGACGTTTGGTCTGGCCTGTTGTGCCGTGGAAATGATGCATGCTGGTGCTTCGCGTTACGATCTGGACCGCTTTGGCATTGTGTTCCGCCCGAGTCCGCGCCAGTCTGACGTGATGATTGTCGCCGGTACGCTGGTGAACAAAATGGCACCTGCCTTGCGCAAGGTTTACGATCAGATGGCTGAGCCACGCTGGGTAATCTCCATGGGCAGCTGTGCCAACGGTGGTGGCTATTATCATTATTCTTATGCTGTGGTGCGTGGCTGTGACCGCATCGTGCCCGTGGATGTTTATGTGCCTGGTTGCCCGCCTACAGCTGAAGCCTTGTTATACGGCATTATCCAGTTGCAAAAGAAAATCAGACGTACCAACACCATCGCCAGAACCTGATGTTGACCGATTATCCAGAATACTTAAGCCCAAGAAATTAAACTATGTCCGCAAAACTCGAACATTTGTCCGCGCAGCTCAAGTTGGCCTTGGGTGATGGTGTGGTCAGGCTGGAGCAAAAGCTGGGTGAAATCACAGTAGAAGTCCATGTGAAGCACCTGTTGGCTGTGACTGAACGATTGAAAACACATGCTGAGCTTAAATTTGAACAGCTGATTGACTTATGTGGCGTGGATTATTCTGATTACGGTGATGGCCGTTGGGAAGGTCAGCGCTACGCCGTGGTATTGCATTTGCTTTCTGTGAGCTTGAATCAGCGTGTGCGTATCCGTGCCTTTGCTGCCGATGATGATTTTCCGGTATTTCCGACCTTGGTGGATATCTGGCCGGTAGCTAACTGGTTTGAGCGCGAAGCGTTTGACCTCTACGGCATTATGTTTGAGAACCACCCTGATTTACGTCGCTTGCTGACGGATTACGGGTTTGTCGGCCATCCTTTCCGCAAAGATTTCCCTATGATTGGTAATGTTGAAATGCGTTATGACCCAGTGCAGCAGCGCGTGATTTATCAGCCAGTGTCTATAGAGCAGCGTAACAATGTGCCGCGCGTGATTCGTGACGAAGGTGCGCACCATGGCTGAGATTAAAAACTATACGATGAACTTCGGTCCGCAGCACCCTGCGGCACACGGGGTATTGCGTCTGGTGCTGGAGCTCGACGGTGAGGTCATTCAACGCGCCGATCCGCATATTGGTTTGTTGCATCGCGGCACGGAAAAATTGGCTGAAAACCGTACTTATCTGCAAAGTGTGCCTTATATGGATCGTTTGGACTATGTGTCCATGATGGCCAACGAGCATGCTTATGTGATGGCGATTGAAAAAATGCTGGGTATTGATGTGCCGGTACGTGCGCAATATATCCGTGTTATGTTTGATGAGATCACGCGTATCCTCAACCATTTGCTGTGGTTGGGCGCGCATGCGCTGGACGTCGGCGCCATGACGGTGTTTTTGTATGCATTCCGCGAGCGTGAAGACTTGTTCGACGTCTATGAGGCTGTATCTGGCGCGCGTATGCATGCGGCGTATTACCGTCCAGGCGGTGTTTATCGTGACCTGCCGGAAAAAATGCCGCAGCACGAAACCACCAAATTCCGCAGTGCCGACGAAATCAAAAAACTCAATGAGAACCGCCAGGGTTCCATGCTGGACTTCATCGAAGACTTTACCAAGCGCTTTCCTACTTATGTCGATGAGTATGAAACACTGTTGACTGATAATCGTATCTGGAAGCAGCGTACCGTGGGCATCGGCGTGGTAACGCCTGAACGTGCACTGGCATTGGGCTTGACGGGCGCCATGTTGCGCGGCTCTGGCATTGCCTGGGATTTGCGCAAAAAACAGCCGTATGAAGTCTACGACAAAATGGATTTCGATATCCCGATTGGTGTGAACGGTGACTGTTATGACCGTTACCTGGTGCGCGTGGAAGAGATGCGCCAGTCCAACCGCATCATCAAACAGTGTATCGACTGGTTGCGCAAAAATCCGGGCGCGGTCATCACGGATGACAACAAGATTGCACCGCCTAACCGCGAAGGCATGAAAACCAATATGGAAGATTTGATTCACCACTTCAAGTTGTTTACCGAAGGCTTCCATGTGCCTGCCGGTGAAGCATATGCAGCGGTAGAGCATCCTAAAGGTGAGTTTGGGATTTATATGGTGTCTGATGGCGCCAATAAGCCTTATCGTTTGAAAATTCGGGCGCCGGGCTTTCCACATCTGGCCGCGCTGGATGAGATGACGCGAGGTCATATGATTGCTGACTTGGTCGCAATTATTGGTACACAAGATATTGTGTTCGGTGAAATTGACAGATAACCGGAACGACGTGATAGCACGGATCGGAAAGATAGTAAGGGTCAAGCATGCTCAGTGCAGAATCAATTGAAAAGATTGAATACGAACTGTCGAAATATCCAAAAGACAGGCGTCAGGCGGCAGTGATGTCGGCCTTGAGGATTGTCCAAATGGAACGTGGCTGGTTATCCAAGGAAAGTATTTCCGAGGTTGCCAAGTATTTGCGTATCCCGGAAATCGCTGCGCTGGAAGTCGCGACTTTCTACAATATGTACGATCTGACGCCGGTGGGTCAGCACAAGATTACGATCTGTACCAATATCTCTTGCATGCTGCGAGGCTCGGACGAGATTGTGGAGCATTTGCAACACAAGCTCGGTGTTGGGTTTAACGAAGTGACGCCTGATGGCAAGTTCTGCCTGAAAGAGGGCGAGTGCATGGGCTGTTGTGGTGGTGCGCCGTTATTGCATGTGAATAACAGCGATATGCACGAATTTTTGACCACTGAAAAAGTGGATGCCCTCATTAACGAGTTAAATAAGGGCTAGGGCGCTGAACATGGCAAAAACTTCAAACGCGACATTGAATAGTAAACCTGTGGTCAAGACGGATCTTGCCGGGCAGACCCTGGTCACCTTGCGGACGCTGGCAGAAGATAATCCTTCTTCACTGGCGACCTATGAAAAATTGGGCGGCTATGCGCAGCTCAAACGCCTGGTGGCAGAGAAAGTAAAAGCGCCTGATATTATCAGCCAGGTCAAAGTGTCTAACTTACGTGGCCGCGGTGGTGCTGGTTTCCCAACCGGCCTCAAGTGGAGCTTTATGCCACGTTATTACGATGGCACTAAGTATCTGGTGTGTAACACCGATGAAGGCGAGCCAGGCACGTTTAAAGACCGCGATATTATCCGCTATAACCCGCACCAACTGATTGAAGGCATGGCCATTGCCGCCTATACCCTGGGTGCACGCGTTGGTTATAACTACATTCACGGTGAAATCTGGCAAGACTACGAGATTTTTGAAGCGGCGCTGGCAGAAGCGCGTGAGGCTGGTTATCTGGGTGAAAACCTGTTTGGCTCCGAGTTCAGCTTTGATCTATATGCGGTGCATGGCTATGGCGCTTATATCTGCGGTGAAGAAACGGCACTGATTGAGTCGATTGAAGGCAAAAAAGGCCAGCCACGTTTTAAACCGCCATTCCCGGCCAGTTATGGCGTGTTTGGCAAACCAACCAACGTCAATAACACCGAAAGCTACGCGTCTATCCCCTGGATTATGCAGCATGGTGGCCAGGCATTTTCTGATCTGGGTGTGCCTAACTCTGGTGGTAGCAAATTATTTTCGGTATCTGGCCATGTTGAAAAACCTGGCAACTATGAAATCAAAATGGGCACGCCTTTTAAAGACTTGCTCGATATGGCGGGTGGTATCTGGAAAGGCCGTCAGTTAAAGGCTGTGATTCCAGGTGGCCCATCTACCGCCGTCATGCCAGCGAGTGCTATTGAAAATGCCACTATGGATTATGACGGTCTGAGCAAGGCGGGGTCCAGCCTGGGTGCGGGTTCCATGATCGTCATGGACGAAACCACTTGTATGGTTAAAACGCTTAAACGCCTCAGCTACTTCTTTTATGAAGAAAGCTGCGGTCAATGTACGCCGTGCCGCGAAGGCACCGGCTGGGTCTATCGTATTATTGAGCGCATCGTCGACGGCAAAGGCAAAATGGAAGATCTCGATCTGCTGACGGATTTAAGCAACAACATTTCCGGCCGTACCATTTGTGCGTTGGGCGATGCTGCGGCGACACCCGTGTTGAGCTTTATCAAACATTTCCGCCCTGAATTTGAATATTACATCCAGCATGGCAAGTCCATGGTCGATGGTAAATAAACGCTATCAAGCTTAACGGTAATCACATGCTAAACATCGAAATTGACGGCAAACCACTAGAAGTCGAACACGGCAGCACCATTATTGATGCTGCGGACGCGGTAGGTATCGCGATCCCGCGTTTTTGTTACCACAAAAAGCTGTCGGTGGCCGCCAACTGTCGTATGTGCCTGGTGCAGGTAGAGAAATTCAACAAGCCTTTGCCTGCCTGTGCGACGCCAGTGGCTGATGGCATGAAGATCTATACCCGTAGTAAATCTGCGGTAGAAGCCCAGCAAAGCGTGATGGAATTTTTGTTGATTAACCACCCGCTGGATTGCCCGATTTGCGATCAGGGCGGTGAGTGTGATTTACAGGATATTGCCGTGGCTTACGGCGCCTCCGGCTCTCGTTATACCGAAGAAAAGCGTGTGGTGTTCAATAAAAATATCGGCCCTCTAGTCAGTACCGATATGACGCGTTGTATCCAGTGTACGCGCTGCGTGCGCTTCCTCAAGGAAGTTGGCGGCATGCAGGAGCTGGGGCTGGTCAACCGGGGCGAGCATGCTGAAATTACTGCCTATGTCGATCAATCCGTCAACTCCGAACTGAGCGGCAATATTATTGATCTGTGCCCGGTTGGTGCGTTGACCAGCAAGCCGTTCCGCTACTCTGCCCGTAGCTGGGAGCTGGTACGCAGACCTTCTATTGCGCCGCATGATGGCCTGGGTTCGCATATTGAAGTGCATGTCAAAGACAATAAAGTCATGCGTGTATTGCCGCGTGAAAAAGAGTCGATTAACGAATGCTGGTTATCTGACCGCGACCGTTTTTCTTACGAAGGCCTCAATAGCCCGGACCGCCTCAAAGTGCCGATGATCAAGCACAACGGTCAATGGCAGGAAACCGACTGGAAAACCGCGCTGGAGTTTGCCGCAGGTCAGTTGAAAGACATCACCAAAGAATATGGCGGCGATGCCTTGGGTGTGCTGGTTTCACCTAATAGCACTATGGAAGAGGGCTACCTGATCAAGCAACTGGCTGAGGGATTGGGCAGTGGCAACATCGATTACCGCCTGCGTCAGACCGATTTCCGCCTGGATGGTAAACGGACAGGTACGCCATGGATGGGCTGCAATATCCAGGAAATCGAAGAGCTGGATCGTATCCTGCTGATTGGTTCTAATCTGCGCAACGAGCATCCATTACTGGCACAGCGTATCCGCAAGGCGGTGGCGAATGGTGCTGAGCTGTGCATTGTCAGCCCGCTGGATAACGACCCATTGATGGATATCGCGCATAAGGTCATTGTGCGTCCTAACGATATGGTGAACGTGTTGGGCCAGATTCTGAAAGCCATGTCCGGCTTGCAAAAGCTGTCACTGTGCTTGCCACCGACTCTGAATACATTGCTGGAAGAAATCCAGGTTCGTCCAAACACACAGAAAATTGCCGAATGCCTGGCTGGTATCAGTGAAGAGCTGATCCTGATCGCGCCTAAAGTCGGTATTTTCCTCGGCAATATGGCCTTGAGTGATCCCCGTTTTACCGAAATGTATAGTATGGCCGAAGCTATCGGTGGTATCACAGGCGCTAAAGGTGGTATTTTGCCGCCAGCTGCCAACAGTACCGGTATGCACCTGATGGGCGTGATGCCTTCAGCCACGGGCATGCATGCGCGTGCCATGATTGAGGTGCCACGCAAGGCTTATCTGCTGTTAAATATCGAACCTGAGCTGGATTGCCAGCATGCGGCCCTGGCCAGCGATGCCATGGCTAAAGCGGAGTGTGTGATTGCATTGACGGCGTATAAGTCTGCGGCACTTGATAACGCAGATATCCTGTTGCCGATTGCGCCATTTACCGAAACCTCAGGCACATTTATGAGTATGGAAGGCCGTGTACAAAGCTTCCAGGCGGTGACCCGGCCACTAGGCGAAGCGCGTCCAGGCTGGAAAGTACTGCGTGTACTGGCCAATACATTAGGGCTGCCGGGCTTTGATTTCAACAGTTCAGAAGACGTGAAAAACGCCATCTTTAATGGTGAAAAACCGTCTGCAGTGGTATGGCGTAGTCTGAACAACAACTTGAAAGAGTTGGTAGAAATTCAGGTCAATATCAAAAAAGAAGGTTTACAACGCATTGGCGAAGTGCCGCAATACGAGTTTGACCCGATTGTGCGTCGTTCAGCCCCTTTGCAAAAAACCAAATACAACATTCGTCCCATGGCGCGCATGCGTGCCGAGCAATTGGCCGACTTGGGCTTGCAGGATGGCGATATTGTGGTTGCGCGTCAGGATAAAGGCAGTGCCGTACTTAAAGTACGTGTGGATAACCATGTGGCCAAGGGTTGCGTGCGTGTTGCTGCGGCGCATCCGTTGACGGCTGGCCTGGGTGACCTGATGGGCGATATCACCATTGAAAAAGCGTCGGCCGATCAAGTGGCGATTTACGAAAAACAACTGACCGAGATGGCATAACATGCAATTCTTTGCTGAATTATTTGGCTCCTACTGGGCAGACGTGCAACTGGTGGTGTGGACGCTGATTAAAATCGTGGCCATTGTGCTGCCGCTGATGATCGGTGTGGCTTACCTGACCTTGGCTGAGCGTAAGGTGATTGGCTATATGCAAGTGCGCATTGGCCCTAACCGCGTTGGTTATTGGGGCCTGCTGCAACCGTTGGCGGATGGCCTGAAACTGCTGTTTAAAGAAATCATCCTGCCTACGGCTTCTAACAAGGCATTGTTCTTTATCGGGCCGGTGTTGGCGATTGCGCCAGCGTTTGCTGCCTGGGCGGTGATCCCGTTTGATGCGACCCTGGTGCTGGCGAATGTGGATGCTGGTTTGCTGTATATCCTGGCCATGACCTCGGTCGCGGTGTATGGCGTGATTATTGCCGGTTGGGCATCCAACTCCAAGTATGCTTTCTTGGGTGCGTTGCGTTCAGCAGCACAGATCGTGTCTTACGAAATCGCCATGGGCTTTACCCTGGTGGGCGTACTCATGTGTGCCAACTCTTTGAACCTGGGTAATATTGTGATGGGCCAGGAGGGCGGTTTCTGGCACTGGTATTTCCTGCCGTTGTTCCCACTGTTTGTCGTGTATTTCATTAGTGCCGTGGCCGAAACCAACCGCGCACCATTTGACGTGGCCGAAGGTGAATCCGAGATTGTGGCTGGTTTCCATGTCGAGTATTCCGGCATGGCGTTTGCCGTCTTCTTCCTGGCTGAATACGCCAACATGATGCTGGTTTCCATGCTGGCTGCGCTGATGTTCCTTGGTGGCTGGTTGTCGCCGGTCCCTTTCCTGCCAGACAGCATTTTGTGGTTGCTGGCAAAAGTTGCTTTCCTGCTCTTCCTGTTTCTATGGTTCCGCGCCACCTTCCCGCGCTATCGCTATGACCAGATCATGCGTTTGGGCTGGAAAGTATTTATTCCCATCACGCTGGTCTGGATTGTTGTGGTTGGGGCGATGATGCAAACACAATGGGCTTATTTGTTCCACTAAACCGGGCGATGCACAAACAGGGATTTTGGAAACCTTACCATGTTGAATTCGATTAAAAATACATTGGGCAGTTTGATGTTGGTGGAAATGCTGAAAGGCATGGCCCTGACCGGACGCTATTTCTTTGCCAAGAAGATTACGATTCAGTATCCGGAAGAACGGACGCCACAATCTAACCGTTTCCGTGGCTTGCATGCCTTACGCCGCTACCCGAACGGCGAAGAGCGATGCATTGCCTGCAAATTGTGTGAAGCCGTTTGCCCGGCGATGGCTATCACGATTGAATCGGACCAGCGTGACGACGGCACCCGCCGTACCACGCGTTACGATATCGACCTGACCAAGTGTATTTTCTGCGGCTTTTGTGAAGAATCCTGCCCGGTAGATAGCATTGTAGAAACCCGTATTTTTGATTACCACGGCGAACAGCGTGGTGACCTGATCTATACCAAACAAATGTTGCTGGAAGTCGGCGACAAGTATGAGGCGCAAATTGCAGAAGACCGCGCCCAGGACAAGGTCTATCGATAGGCGAGACAGGATAATCATGTTATTTACCGATATTGTTTTTTACGTACTGTCAGCCATTCTGCTGTTTTCCGGCATCCGCGTGATCACCACGCGTAACCCAGTACATGCAGCGCTGTTCCTGGTATTGGCCTTTTTTACTGCCGCGGGTATCTGGCTGTTGCTTGAAGCTGAGTTTCTGGCGATCGCGCTGATTCTGGTCTACGTCGGGGCGGTGATGGTGCTGTTCCTGTTTGTGGTGATGATGCTGGATATCAACCTCGACAAATTGCGTGAGGGTTTCTGGGAGTACCTGCCCATGGCGGGTCTGATCGGTGTACTCATGGTGGTCGAGATGACGATGGTGCTGGCCGAGAAAAACCTGCATCCTAGCGAGGCCGTTGAACTGCCAGCCAATTACAGTAATACCGCGGCCTTGGGTAAAGTGCTGTATACCGACTATCTGTTGCCGTTTGAGTTGGCTGCCGTGGTCTTACTGGTAGCGATGATCGCGGCCATTGTACTGACCTTGCGTGAACGTAAAGACAATAAATCCATGAACCCGGCAGACCAGGTAAAAGTGAAGCGCAGCGATCGTATTCGCATTGTATCTATGCCCGCCGAAGTAGAAGAAGCGCCAGCAGTGGCGGCAGAGGAGAAAAAGTAATCATGGTCGGTTTGTCTCATTACCTGATTCTGGGGGCGCTGATGTTTGCGATCAGTGTGATTGGTATTTTCCTCAACCGCAAAAACGTGATTATTCTGCTGATGGCCATCGAGTTGATGCTGTTGGCCGTCAACCTGAACTTTATCGCCTTTTCACACTACCTGAACGATATCGCTGGCCAGGTATTTGTGTTCTTTATCCTGACCGTGGCCGCCGCAGAGTCTGCCATTGGCCTGGCGATTCTGGTGGTGTTGTTCCGTAACTTGCGCACCATCAACGTCGACGATCTGGATCAGTTAAAAGGTTAAGCATAATGACTATCAAACAAATCCTGATGTTGATCCCAGTGTTGCCATTATTGGCAGCCGCTGTCGTCGGCATTTTCCGCAACTTCCTGCCGCGCTGGGCCGGTCATGTACTGACCATTGCTGGTGTAGGTGCTGCGTTCGTTCTGTCTGCCTATATTTTTAACCAGACCTTAAATGGCTTTACCTTGAATGAAGCGATTTATACCTGGCTCGATTCTGGTGACGTGCATTTTGAAGTCGGCTTCCTCATCGACAACCTGAGCGCCATGATGATGGTAGTTGTGACATTTGTCTCACTCATGGTGCATATCTATACCATTGGTTATATGGCGGAAGATCCAGGCTATAGCCGCTTCTTCAGCTATATCTCACTCTTTACTTTCTCCATGCTGATGCTGGTCATGAGCAACAACTTTATGCAGTTGTTCTTTGGCTGGGAGGCGGTAGGCCTGGTATCTTACTTGCTGATTGGTTTCTGGTTTACGCGCCCAACGGCGATTTACGCCAACCTGAAGGCGTTCCTGGTCAACCGAGTAGGGGACTTTGGCTTTTTGCTGGGTATCGGCATGGTGTTGTACTACTTTGGCAGCCTGGATTACGCCACGGTGTTCCAGCACGCACCAGAACTGGCGAATACCCAGGTGAATTTGCTGGGTAGCTGCAACTGGTCGTTAATGACAGTCACTTGCCTGTTACTGTTTGTTGGCGCGATGGGTAAATCAGCACAAGTGCCGCTGCACGTGTGGTTGCCAGATTCGATGGAAGGTCCAACGCCGATTTCTGCATTGATTCATGCAGCGACCATGGTGACTGCCGGTATTTTTATGGTGGCTCGTATGTCACCACTGTATGAGTTGTCGACGACAGCCTTGTCGACGGTGATGGTGATCGGTGCGATTACCGCCTTGTTTATGGGCTTCCTTGGCATTATCCAGAACGATATCAAACGTGTGGTGGCTTATTCCACCTTGTCGCAGCTGGGATATATGACGGTTGCATTGGGCGCGTCTGCTTATTCTGTTGCCATTTTCCACCTGATGACACATGCCTTTTTTAAAGCGCTGTTATTCCTCGGTGCCGGTTCAGTGATTATGGGCATGCACCACGATCAGGATATCCGCAATATGGGTAACCTGAAAAAATACCTGCCGATTACCTGGATTACCTCATTGATCGGCTCACTGGCCTTGATCGGCACGCCATTCTTCGCTGGTTTCTACTCCAAGGACAGCATTATCGAAGCGGTGGAGCTGTCGCATATCCCAGGCAGTGGCTTTGCTTACTTTGCCGTGATTGTCGGCGTGTTTGTGACGGCTTTTTATTCCTTCCGTCTGTATTTCCTGGTATTTCACGGTGAAGAAAAATGGCGCCATGCCAAGCATGATGACCATGCACATGCAGCCCATAGCGATGGACATGCAGGTGCGCACCATGACGACGCGCATCACGATGATGACCACGCACACGATGAAGAAGAGCATCATCATGGCCTGGGCCCGAATGACAACCCGCATGAACCAGGCTGGGTGGTGACTCTGCCATTGGTCTTGCTGGCGATTCCATCGTTGGTGATTGGTTATATCGCCTTAGAACCTATGTTGTATGGTGATTTCTTCAAAAACGTCATTTTTGTCAATCCTGAAGCACATCCGGCCATGACGCATCTGGCGCATCACTACCATGAGTTGATGCATAGCCCGGCGGGCATGGCAATTCACGGTTTTACCAGTTTGCCATTTTTCCTGGCGGCCTCTGGCGTATTGTTGTCATGGTTCTTCTATATGAAGCGCCCGGATATCCCGGCAGCCATCAAAGCGCGTTTTATCGTGATCTACAATATCCTGGAAAACAAATACGGCTTTGACAGCTTTAACGAGAAGTTCTTTGCCGGTGGTTCGCGCTACCTGGGTAGCCTATTGTGGAAATATGGCGACATCACGCTGATTGATGGCGCGATGGTCAATGGTACCGCCAATACCATGGGCAAGATTGCAGCCAAAATGCGCAACCTGCAGTCCGGTTTAATCTATCACTACGCCTTTGCCATGATTATCGGCGTATTCCTTCTCATGACTTTCTTTATCAAAATAAACTAATGATGCAAGCCGACCTCACAAGTATTTCCTGGTTAAGTCTGGCCATCTGGCTACCGGTGCTCTCCGGCGTGCTGGTATTGCTGCTGGGGGGTGACCATAAGGCTACCCTGACACGATGGCTGGCATTGGCTGGTAGCCTGGTCAGCTTTCTGGTGACGCTGCCACTGTACACCTTGTTTGATGTGCAGGATGGCTTCTTCCAGTTTGAAGAGTTATTACCCTGGGTGCCTGCATTTAATATGCATTACCACCTGGGTATTGATGGCTTCTCCATGCCACTGGTGTTGCTGACCAGTTTTACGACGGTGATTGTGGTGCTGGCTGGCTGGGAGGTGATTACCAAGCATATTGCCCAGTATATGGCGGCTTTCCTCATCATGAGCGGCATCATGATAGGCGTGTTTACATCACTCGATGCTATTTTGTACTACGTGTTTTGGGAAGCGATGTTGATCCCGATGTTCTTGGTGATTGGTATCTGGGGCGGGCCGAATCGCGTCTACGCAACCATTAAGTTTTTCCTGTATACCTTGCTGGGCTCATTGCTGATGCTGGTGGCTTTTATCTACCTCTATCATCAAACCGGTAGCTTTGAGCTGGCGGATTACTATCTGTTGCCGTTGAGCATGCAAGCGCAGATTTATATCTTTATTGCCTTCTTTATGGCATTTGCCGTCAAAATCCCCATGTGGCCAGTGCATACCTGGTTGCCGGATGCGCACGTTGAGGCACCGACCGGTGGTTCTGTGGTACTGGCGGCGATTGCGCTCAAGCTTGGTGGCTATAGTTTCCTGCGGTTTGCCATGCCGATTGCACCGGATGCTGCGCATTATTTCAGTACCGCCATGATTGTGCTGTCACTGATCGCAGTGGTCTATATTGCGCTGGTCGCCCTGGTACAAAAAGACATGAAGAAGCTGATTGCCTATTCATCGATCTCACACATGGGCTTTGTCACACTGGGCTTTTTTATGTTCAGCCAGTTAGGACTTGAGGGCGCAGTGGTGCAGATGATCTCGCATGGTTTTATTTCCTCCGCCATGTTCCTCAGCGTAGGTGTGTTGTATGACCGCGTGCATAGCCGCGAAATTTCGGCCTATGGTGGTGTGGTGAATAAAATGCCGGTATTTGCTGCATTTGCCGTGCTGTTTGCCATGGCCAATAGTGGCCTGCCAGGCACTTCGGGCTTCGTCGGCGAATTTATGGTGATTCTGGCAGCGGTCAAGTTTAACTTCTGGGTTGGCTTTTTGGCGGCGACCACGCTGATCTTTGGCGCGGCTTATACCTTGTGGATGACCAAGCGCGTGTTCTTTGGCAACGTGACAAATCATCATGTTGCTGAACTGAGTGACTTGAATAAGCGAGAATTCCTGATTTTAGGTACTTTGGCGTTGCTGGTGATTGGTTTTGGTGTCTATCCGCAGCCAATCACCGAGGTGATGCAGGCCACCAGTACAGAGTTCCTGAAACACATGGCGATTTCCAAATTGCCCGTCACAGGCTATTAAGGCAGGATTTTAGAAAATGGATAATATGCAATTCGATTTGCTCGCCCTGTTGCCGGAACTGGTTGTCATGGGCATGGCCATGTTTATTTTGTTGCTGGATTTATTCATCCTGCCACAAAATCGTTTCATGATTTATGGCCTGAGCCAGTTCACCTTGTTAGCTGCAGCGTTTTTTACTTTTAAAACCCATACGCCTGCGGTTGGCTTTGCCTTTTCGCACATGTTTATCGACGATACTTTGTCCGACGTGATCAAGTTGATGATGTATCTCGGCACTTCGTTGATCCTGGTGTATACGCGTAAATACCTGCAAGACCGCAACCTGTATCGTGGCGAGTTTTATGCCATGGTCCTGTTTGGCTTGCTAGGCATGATGATCATGGTTTCAGGCCATAATATGCTGACCATTTACATTGGCCTGGAGCTACTGTCACTGTGCCTGTATTCACTAGTGGCGTTTGACCGCGATAATCCTAGAGCGTCAGAAGCAGCCATGAAGTATTTTGTATTGGGTGCGCTGGCTTCCGGCATGCTGCTGTATGGGATGAGCATGCTATATGGCATGACTGGCAGTCTAGACGTCAGTGACATCGCGAATAGTATTGCGCAGCAACCAAAAAGCCCGGTGCTGATCCTGGGGCTGGTGTTTGTGGTGGCAGGGCTAGCCTTTAAATTTGGTGCGGTGCCATTCCAGATGTGGGTGCCAGATGTGTATCAAGGCTCACCAACGCCGATGACCTTGTTGATTGGCTCGGTGCCTAAACTGGCGGCCTATGCCATGACGGTGCGTTTGCTGGTACAAGGCTTGCACCCGCTGGCCTTAGACTGGCAGGACATGCTGGTATTGATGGCGGTGTTGTCTATCATCATTGGTAACTTCAGCGCCATTGTGCAAACCAACCTCAAACGCATGCTGGCGTATTCCACCATCTCGCATGTGGGTTTCATCATGTTCGGCATGATGAGTGCGAATGCCAATGGCTTTGCTTCCAGCTTTTTCTACATCAGCGCTTATGTGCTGATGTCTATCGCGGGCTTTGGCATTATCTTGCTGTTGAGCCGCCAAGGCTTTGAAGCAGAAGAAATCAATGACCTCAAAGGCTTGAACCAGCGTCATCCCTGGTTTGCTTTCCTCATGCTGATCATTATGTTCAGCATGGCGGGGATTCCACCAACCATCGGTTTCTACGCCAAGTTTACCGTGCTGCAAGCGGCCTGGCAGGCTGGGTTTACCTGGCAAGTGGTGCTGGCCGTGTTGATGGCCACTATCGGCGCGTTCTATTACCTCAATATTGTGCGCAAAATGTACTTTGATGCGCCTGAAGACCACACGCCACTGAGCGCACCGCTTGATATGCGTTTTATCCTCAGTGTGCATTCACTGGCTTTATTAGGCTTGGGTTTGTTCCCGGAAGTCCTGCTGGGTGTCTGTGGTCATAGCTTGTTAATCAGTCTGCAATAATCATGGCCGCAAAACTTATTTTTTTATTACTGATGCTGTTTATGGCCAACCTGGGCTGGGTCTCAGATAAATGGCTGGGCCTGGTCGGGACGATTAGCCAATTGTGGCAGCGCTTTGCCGTGTTGCTGCCTGCCTACTTCATCACCCTCGTCATTGCCTATCTGGTCGAGCGCTTTGTCATGGGCCAGGTGTGGCCACAAGGCTGGGAGTTTTACAGCATTACCTTGTGCGTCTTCCTGGTGCTGTCCTTCCCGGGATTTATCTACCGCGTGCTGTGGAAGTAATCGCACGTCACATTAATTTCATTAATTCTTCACGATAGTTTCAAGCATCATAGTCAGACTATGCTTACCCAAGAAGCATAGTCGGGGTGAGCCCCGGAAAGGACTTGAGATGCTGAAACTACAACAAACCCTGGGATGGGTGCAGTCGGTAGACAGCCGGTTGTGTGTCAAAGTCAGCCATACCGGACAGTACCGTCTTATCCGCAACTCGTTCCGTGCCATTTCACGTATGGGCGATGGTATGTTCTGGTATTTGCTCATGCTGGTGATTGCTATCACGCAAGGTCAGGACGGTTATTATGCCTGCTTGCATATGCTTACCGCAGGTCTCACCGGCACCTTGGTCTATAAATGGCTCAAACATCGCACTAGCCGCCCAAGGCCATTTCAGGTGCGTCAAGATGTGTTGTTAAGCGGCACGCCGCTGGATTATTTCAGTTTTCCGTCCGGGCATACCTTACATGCAGTGGCTTTTGGCATGGTGGCGGTACAGCATTATCCGCAATTGTTCCCGATTGTTTATCCGTTTGTCGTGTTGGTCGGTATCTCGCGTGTGGTGTTAGGCCTGCATTATCCGAGTGATGTGCTTGCCGGGGCTGGCATAGGGTATTTGCTGGTAGCCTTGTATTCGCTAGTGTTTTGAAGTTCTGCATGAATGAAAAACGGATGCCATGGCATCCGTTTTTGTTTTCTGGATGGATTCCTTTGTTTAACTGGCTTGCGGATTAATGTGGCTCTACTAATCGGGCAACCAGGTGCATCACAACAGGCCTGACAATTAATACGCAAAAGAATGCTGTCGGCATCGCCAGCGCATAGGCGTGCACCACACGCCATAGATAACCGGTCTGTATGCCACTATTCGCGGCAACGATCACCATGCACATTAAAAAGGCCATGATGCCCGCCATGAAGAATGCAAACACATAAGGCGTAAATTTTTTGGGAATCTTGCGGAAAGTGTTGTTGCTTAGGTTCATTATGTGCTCCATAGGTGTTTTTGCACTATATCGACACTGTTCACGATTGTGTAGACGCTTGGATATTGAATCAATATAAAGATAAACTATCGAATAAATTCATTGAGTCGATAGTAAATGGATACTTTAAGAAGCATCGAGAGTTTTGTGAAAGCCGTACAGGCAGGCAGTATTGCCGCTGGCGCGCGCTTACAAGGCATCACGGCTGCGGCAGCCAGCCAGAATATCCAGCGGCTGGAAAAATCATTGGGCGCGCGCTTGCTGACACGCACTACACGCAAGCTGTCGATGACGGAAAGTGGTGAACTTTACTATGCAGAAGTACAGCCTATCATCGCTGCCCTCAGCAGGGCGCAAGCTGTGATCACCGAGTTTCATGGCCAACCACAAGGCCGCTTAAAGATAGGTTCATCTGTGGCCTTTGGCCGGCATGTACTAATGCCGCTCATTCCGGCCTTTACCCGGCATTTTCCTAAAGTCTCGATTGAGTTAGTGCTGTCTGACCATAGCCTGGATCATGTCACAGAGGATATTGATATCAGCATACGCTTCAACCAGCAGCTGGAGCCAGGCCTGGTTGCACGCAAGATTGCCAGTGTGCCTGTATTATTTTGTGCCTCGCCAGACTATCTGCAAAGAAAAGGCACACCGAGCACTCCAGAGTCGCTATTCCAGCACGATTGCCTGATGTTCCGAGTGCCGGTTGATGGGCGGCTGCTGAGCTGGGTATTTGATCGCAATGGCATGCACTACGAACCTGAAATCAATCCTAGCATTATTTGTAACGATATCGACTCTCTACATCGCCTGGCTGTTGAAGGCGCTGGTATCGCGCGCTTGGCGGCTTTTGTGGCAAATGAGGACATTCGGCGAGGCACTTTAGTCGCATTGTTTCAATCTGCTGCTGCACCGCATGAAGCTGTGCAATCTGCCAGCATGCCTTTGTCATTTTATGCCTGTTACCGTGATCAGCACGCCATGACCAATAAAGTGCGGGCCTTTATGGATTATCTGGTCAAAGAGATGCCGGATGCATGGTAAATACAGTGTTCTATGGCTGTTTGGCGCAGTTTTTGTCGTTTATCAGCAACGGATCACTTGGATTGCTTATTTTTTGTAAAATACTTGTTGCTAATATTCAATATTGCGTGCATAGTACACCCTCACGAAGTTCAAGTAGTGTTGTTGTTCTCCGGTTCTATCTTTTGGTTCTATCGTTACTTCTCGCCATCTTGATCCTCGTTTTTATGGGTATTTACCCGTTTTTTTATTTTTTATCCAAGGATTTATTATGGTAACAGGTTCTGTTAAGTGGTTTAACGATTCAAAAGGTTTTGGCTTCATCACTCCGGACAACGGCGGCGAAGATTTGTTTGCACATTTCTCTGCAATTCAATCTGCTGGTTTCAAAACTTTGAAAGAAAACCAACGCGTAAGCTTTGAAGTGGCAACTGGCCCTAAAGGCAAACAAGCTGCAAATATTCAAATCATTGAATAATTCAAAGCCTGTCCGCTGAGTTACTCAAGTGACTCACCGGAAAAAGCCCGGAGTCCCCGGGCTTTTTTATTGTTAAAAGGATGCTTAATGGCAAAAGAAGAGTTAATCGAAATGCAAGGTGCAGTGACTGAGATCCTGCCGGACGCGCGTTACCGCGTCAAGCTGGACAATGGACATGAGTTGATCGCTTATACAGGCGGTAAAATGCGTAAGCACAAAATTCGCATTCTGGCCGGTGATAAAATCACCATCGAAATGTCGCCTTATGACATGGATAAAGGCCGTATTATTTTCCGTCACTTAGAACCACGCAAGCCGTTCTAATCTCTGAGCCCTCTAGACTCACTCTGACCAATGGCTTGCAACTCGCTTTGCAAGGCCTAACGGTCATCAATACCTGTTACATTGAAACGCCTTAAAGGGCAGGGCACTATTGCCCATGCCCGGTATCATGTCTGTGACGGGGTCTCTTGCACTATCCATTCCGTCAGCCGCAATAACCACGGTGCAATGAGCAGGATGCTGATAAACACAATCGGCCAGGCGACGCTAATACTAGTGAGCCATTTCTCAAAAAACACTGCCGTCGGCACATGATTAATCAGCAAGATAGATAAGCTGACAATATTCACTGTCACCAGTGACATCAATAGTGCAAACAGCAGTTTGCGTTTCAACGCCACGCGCTTGTTGCTGCTGTTTACCATGGCAAAGGCTGATCTTCGTGGAAATAACCGCCAGTCGGGCCTTGTTCATCAAGCGTAGCCAGTCTGACCGAGGTTTTCCAGCTATCGCTGATTTCCATCGGTGCATTAGGGCCGCCCAGATCAGTTTTCACCCAGCCAGGATGCGCAGAGTTCACCTTGATATGACTGTCTTTTAACGCGTGTGCCAGATGGATGGTAAACATATTCAATGCAGATTTAGAGGCGTTATAAGCTAAGCCTTTGGCGACTTCGATCGGTGAATTGGGCGTGCTGTGCAAGGTTTGTGAGCCCAAAATGCTGGATAAGTTAACAATGCGCGCGGCAGGGGAGCGTTGCAGCAAAGGCAGTAATGCCTGGGTTAACGCCACGACAGCAAAGAAGTTGGCTTCGAATGTTGTTTTCAAGGTGTCTTGATCCACGCTCAGGGTATTGTTTTGGCCGATGAGCTCCTCTTTAAGAATGCCTGCGTTATTGACCAGGATATCCAGTTTGCCGAAACGTGACTCCAGCGCGGTGGCGACTGCTTGTGATGCGTTAGCCTGCGTTGCGTCATAGTGCACATATTCAGCATCTACGCCCAGCGCGTTCAGTTCAGCCACGGCTTGTTCACCTTTGTGAGGATCTCTGGCGCCGATGATGACTTTAATCCCTTGTTCTCCCAGTTTTTTGGCAGTTTCAAAGCCGATACCGCGGTTGCCACCTGTAATCAATGCAATACGTTGTTGTGAAGTGCTCATTTTTCTAACTCCTTGTCAGTGATGCGTTAAATATTAAATACCAATCGGTAAATAAATAGTAATCACGGATGATAAAGTTGTCAATATATTTTTTACCAAGTGGTATAATAATTAAAAATACACACAGGTAAATGATCATGACTGTAGAAACACTTGCGAAAAAACGCGGTAGGCCAGTGGCCTTTGATTACGAGACCGCCTTGCAGAATGCCATGCATGCCTTTTGGCAACATGGCTATGAAGGGACTTCTATGAGCACATTGATGGCGGTGATGGGCATGAATAAGGCCAGTATCTACGCCGCCTATGGCAGCAAAGAGGCTTTATTTAAAAAAGCACTTGAGCGTTATGTGCAAGGGCCGGCAAGTTTTCTGGCTGCGTCGTTGGCGCAGCCGACAGCGTTAGCCGTGGTGCAGTTAATGCTATCGCAGGCGGCACAAATGCTCGCCGATCAATCGCATCCTGTTGGCTGCCTGGTCACGCAAGGCGCGTTGGCGTGCAGTGCGGAATCGGCTGAAATCAAGGCATTATTAGGCGGGTATCGCCAGACACTTGAGCAACAACTGGCGCAGCGTTTCACGCGCGCGGTTAGCGAACAGGACTTATTGGCGACGACAGACCCGGTGATATTGGCCAAGCTGGTGATGACGGTGCATCAAGGGATGGTGGTACAGGCTGTGGGTGGTGCAACACAGGCAGAGCTGTTTAACGTGGCTGCCATGGCCACGCAGTTAGTCGCGCAGGGGTACACGACGGGGCAAGTAAAGTGAGTTGGCTGCCATCTGTTTGCAGATAGCAGCCGTGGAGATTAAACCGCGTTACGAACCAGTGTCATGGCGGCGAGTTTGGCACGCGATGCTGCACCACTATTAGGCGCCAGGCGCTCAACCAGCGCTGCACCTTCAAACAGGATGGTCAGTTGCTGGCCAAGTGCCTCAGGGTCTTTGGCACCGGCATGGCGGGCAATTTTGCACAAATAACCTTGTAATTCGGCAGACAGTACGACTGAGTACTGGTTAATTGGGTGCTCTGCTTCCGGAAATTCAACCGCGGCAATATGAAAGGGCAGGCCACGGAATTCCGGCTGGCTGATCCATTGCTCCATCAGTTCGCACAGCAATAACAGCAACTCTAAGGACTCAGCCTTTTTAGAGGACAGTTGCGTATTCAGCCAGCTATAAAACCTGTCGGACTTGTCACGCAAGTAGGCGGTAATCAGCTGGTTCTTGCTGGGGAAGTGTTTATACAACGTGGCTTTGGCCACGCCTGCTTCCAGTATGATGGTATCGACGCCAGAAGCTTGTATCCCTCTGCTGTCAAACAGGCTGCTGGCTATATTCAGTATTTTCTCTCGCATGTTCATCACTTATCCTTTTATCCCGATTTTCAGGGTTCCCGATCTTTCGCTTGTGCTTTTACGCTTATTCTCTTGGTAAACGATCGCGCCCCTGTGGCCGCATCAATTCTTGCGGATACAGGCAACTGACATATCCAAGCGCCTGCCGCAAGTGTTCTACCTGATCAACATCCACTTTGCCCTCAGTCACAAACAAGATGAAGGCCTGACGTTGTGCGTCTGGCAGCATCGCTGCCTGCGGCAGTTGGCAACTGCCATTTTGCATTTTCTGATAAGCCAGGTTAAGCAAGCTCAGTGTCACCGGATCTACCGTGCCGCCATGTGATTGATCGGCGGCCGTTTCCAACGGTGACATCGCTGGTTCTAGCTGTTTTTGCTTGAGTGGCGCGAACGCCATCCAAACCACACATGCACTCACTAATAAGCCAAACGACAGCGAGCGCTGAAACGCTGGCTGTGCTAACTGGCTATGCACAGACTGGTCAAATAAATGCCAGGCCTGCGGGCTGCCTGTCTGTGATTGCACCTGTATCGCCCCCACCGCCAGGAAAAACCATTGGTCGAGCAGGGTAGGTGACAAGCTCGCCACCGATTGCTGCTGTGCCTGGTCTACCATCTGGCGGATAGTGGCAATATCCTGCACATTCAGTATATTGGTTGCACCACCTTCTGCCAGGCGTTGCCTGTTCCAGCTCGTCAGTTCATCACGTAGCTTGTAAAACGGCGCATGCCTGCCCCATTGCTTTAATCCGAGTGCCCATAACCCATGCGTTGCATAGGCTTTGCAAGTGCGCCCGTATCGCTGCCTGGTCTGATTCCCTATTGTTAGTAAATTCACCATAACCCCTAAAAATCCGCTTGCTTTTTTTTCGATGGCTGCAGTAGACTAGAAAAGAAGTGAACAGACCTGTCTGCATATTATCGCGGTCACACGCAAAATGCAACTGGTTGTCAACACACTCTATTCCAGAGGCTACTTTGCCATCATAGCGCTGGCTGAATTTGTAAACAAGGGATCATCATGACATCTGTCTCTATTGCAACACAATTGGCGGAATGGCGCGATCATGCGCTCACGCTTGAAAATGAAGTGAAAAAAGTCGTTGTTGGCCAGGATAAAGCCATCCGCGCCATTAATATTGCCATCTTTGCCCGTGGCCATGTGCTGCTGGAAGGCGGTGTGGGCGTGGGTAAAACCACCTTGCTGCAATCCATTGCACGCGGTTTGGGTGGTGCCTATGAGCGTATTGAGGGCACGGTGGATTTAATGCCGAATGACCTGATTTACCACACCTTTTTAGGGGAAGATGGCCGCCCAAAAGTAGAGGAAGGCCCTTTGTTGCGTGCCGGTGAACAGTTATCGGTATTTTTCTTTAACGAAATCAACCGCGCACGACCACAAGTGCATGCCTTGATGTTGCGTGTGATGGCCGAGCGCCATGTACATGCGTTCAAAAAAGAATACCGCTTGCCGCACATGCTGGTGTTTGCTGACCGCAACCAGGTTGAAAAGAACGAAACCTTTGAAATTCCTTCTGCGGCGCGTGACCGTTTTATGATGGAAATCCCGATTGAGATTCCGGAGGACCGCGACTTGCGCAAGGCGCTGATGTTTGACGTCAAGTTCCAGCATGCCGAACGCCTGACCCAGCAAGTGCAAGGCGGGGTGTTGGCCTATGACCAGCTGAATGCGTTTTCTGATGTGCTGCAAAGCCATATTCGCGCCAGTGATGTGCTGGAAGATTATGCACTGGACTTGTGGCAAGCGACGCAGTCTCCGGCGGCATTTGGCATTCAGCTCGATAGCGTGGATGTGAATCGTTTGATTCATACCGGTGCCAGCCCGCGCGGTATGGGCATGTTGCTGAAAGCCGCGCGTGTACACGCCTGGCTGATGCAACGCGACAGCCTGTACCCGGAAGATATTCATGCGGTATTCCACGAGATTATCGCGCATCGCCTGGTATTGAACCCGATGTTTGAGAGCCGCCGTACCCAGCTTTCACGTGAACTCACCAACCAGATTCTGGCCAATGTCAGCATGCCAGCACGGGCCAAAGCAGCATGATTCCGGCCAACGCGCAGCCGTTTTTTTACCAGGTGCCATGGCGCTCTGCCAGTGTGCATGCTGGTGAGCATTTAGGCATACAGCGTGGGCCTGGTGACGAGTTCAGCAAACACGTCTCCCTGGTTGATTACCCGGATGCCAGGCGGCTGGATTTACGGCAAACTTTACGCGACCCCTACGAGCAGGTGCAGGTGCGGGTATTCAAGCAGGAAGCGTCGACGCCCTTGTATGCGATCTGCGATATGTCTAGCTCGATGCAGTTTCAGGGGCAGGTAAGCAAGCTGGCGACTGTGCAAGCCGTTGCCGCTTCGATCGCCTGCTCAGCCCATGAAAACAGTGATTTGTTTGGCATGGTGAGCTATGACCAGACGGTGATTCCGCAACTAAGCCTGGCCCCCGGTCATCATGCGCACCAGTCATTTGCCACCATAGACCAACTGGCAGGCTTTCATAATTCACGCAAGGATGGCCAGGGCATTGTTGAGGCGACCGGCTGGCTGGGTCAGCAAAAGGGATTGGTCTTCTGGATTTCAGACTTTCACTTACCTTTGGCCCTGATTGAGCGTGGCCTCAATGGCATGTCCAGCCACCAGGTGATTCCCGTGGTGTTATGGGACCCGCAAGAATATGAGCGCTTGCCACGCTTTGGCTTTGGCAATTTACAAGACCCGGAAACCGGGCTGCAAAAAACCATTTTTTTCCGCCAGGCGATTCGTGCCCAGTTTGCCGAGCAGTTTGAGCAGCGCAAACAGGCGCTGGATCAACTGTTCGCACGTTTTGATATTCGTCCGCTCTATGTCGCCGGACAATTTGAGGCCAGCTTGTTGTCGGATTATTTTGAACAACTTATTCATTAGCGTGCCATGGTTAAAGAGAAGGTACCAGAGTGAAACAGAAGGTACCGGCGTGAAGCAAAACCGAAGTGAGAAAAAACCATGCTGAAACAGAAAGTATCGTGATGAAACAGATTTTTTTAGGATGGCTGGCGACTTGCCTGATGGCAACACCAGCTTGGGCCGACACAGAAGCACCCGCTAAATCATTGCCAGCAGTGAAAGTCGTCAGTGTGCATAACCCTGCACAATATGCGGGCATACAGCTGGGCGATGTGTTGCAACGTCGCATACAACTCGCAGTCGCTGCGCAGGACCAGCTCAATGACAGCAGCTTGCCGCTGAAAGGCTTGCAGCGCAATGGCATCGAGTTGCGCCAGTTGCAAGTCAGCAGTGAGTCACAGGCGGACAAAAAGATATACACGCTGGTATTTGATTACCAGGTATTTGCCAGTAGCGGTAAACCTACTCAGTTACAGCTACCGGCTGAACGCATTAGCTTTAACAGCGGTGCCGCGGCAGAGTTACCCGCCTGGCGTTTTTGGCTGATGGCACAATTGCCTGACCGTTTGCAACCGGCCAAACCAACCGTGATTGCCCAATATCGCGCCAGTGTGCTGGATACACAAGCCATACAGTGCTGGTTGCGTGTCAGTGTCTTGCTGGTAGTGGTTGGCGGCTTGGTATTGCTTTACCGTAATGCCGATTGGACCTGGTTGCCAATGATGAATGGACACTTTGCCAAGGCGTATCACCGTTTGAAACGTTTGCCTGCAACGGCAGAAGGACAAAAGCAGGCAGCATTGATTGTGCAGCATGCGTTTAACCAGCATTATGGCCAGCAGATGCTGGGCAGCCAGGTGAGTGCATTTGTACAGCAGCAACCGGTGTTCCAATCGCTGGAAGCGCAGATACAGACGTTTTTTACACAGGCGAATGCGGTGCTGTATGGCGGGCAACTGCCTGCTGCGGCCGAATACCTGCAGCAATGCAAAACGCTGACGCGTCAGTTACGCGATTGTGAACGGAGGGTGTGATGCATTGTTTACACCCGTGGTTTTTGCTGCTGTTGCCAGTAGCGGCCGTGCCTTTTTTGCTCAAAAGTCGTCATGCGCAAACTTATTCCTGGCTGGAGATGGTGCCAGCAGATGCGTTTTCTGACCGCATCAATCTGTTGGTAAAGGCGGCCACCAGCCTGTTATTGCTATGCCTGGTACTGGCCTTGGCCGGGCCGCAAGGCGATAGCCATCAGGAGCAAAAAATCGGTAAGGGCGCGCAAAGTGTGTTTGTGATTGACCGCAGCGTAAGTATGGATCACCCGTTTGCCGGGCAGGCCACCGGCGGCCATGCGGCAGAAATCAAGTCGGCTGCGGCCAGGCGCCTGATTACGGCGTTTATTGATTCACGACCGGACGATATGATGGGCGTGGTCGGTTTTACCAACTCCGCGTTGTATGGCATGAAAATCACCACCAACCGCGAAGGTATTCATGCCGCGATTCAGGCCGCGACCGGGCCTGCGCTTAACCAGACCAATATTGGTGCAGGCATTACCAACGCCGTGACCCTGTTTGAAAATATTGCCAGCACCGGTTCACGCGCGATTGTGCTGTTGTCGGATGGCGCAGGTAAATTGAGTCCACGTGTGAAATACCAGATCCGCAAGCAATTGGTCGGTAAAAAACTCAATTTGTACTGGATTGTGCTGCGCGAACCGGATGACATCAGTATTTTTACCCAAAATACTTACGATGATGACCATCTGCCGGAAGCGATTGCACTGGACCGTTTTTTCCAGTCATTGAATGTGAAATACAAAGCATTTGAGGCGGATAACGCGACGGCACTGGAATCTGCATTGCGCGAAATTGATGCCAAAGAAAAAAATGTGATTCAGTACGAAGTCATTATTCCTGGCCATGATTATGCCAAAGACTTGATGATTATCGCGTTCATTCTGGGCCTGGGCCTGGTGTTGATTAAACAGATAAAGGTGTATTAATGACAATCTATCGAAAAAATGCCAATTGGCTTTGGGCTGGCCTGACCACACTTGGCCTGTTAAGCGTGTTGTATTTTGGCTGGCAATTGCATCAATTGCGCGCGCTTAACCAGCAGATTCAAAGCGGTGTTGTGATCAAGCAGGGCGGTTCACCTGCCTTGCAGAAATTTACTGCTGCGTATGATCAAGGTTTGCATGGTGACTACAAACACGCGGTACAAACCTATGGCCAGGCGCTGGAGTTGTCTCCGCCTGCAAGTGAGTTGCCGCATATCCACTTTAATATCGGCAATAACCTGTTTTTGTCCGGCCTGGTGCGCACGGTGAATGAAGATGGCACGTTTCAGGATGAAGCACGTTACGCCTTCACCCAGGCCAAAATTGCTTATGAGCAATCATTACGCTTGCAGCCAGATGACAAAGCGGCCAAGTTCAACCTGGCCTTGTTGCACTCTGTCATGGCGCGCGGTATGCAGGGCGCGAGCAAAGAGCAATCGCATATGGAACTGAGTAACCTGCCGATAGGATTGCCATAATGAAGTACTTTGCCTGGTTAAAACAACATTATGAGCCGGTATTGTATGGGTTGGCTCTGGTGTTAGTGCTGTTGGCGCTGGTTAAACCTGAAATTCAGCTGCGGCAACAGGTACAGCACTATTTGCTGATTGCCGATATTTCGCAAAGCATGAATGCCGAGGATGAAACGCTGAAGCAACAGGCCGTGAGCCGCCTGGCCTATAGCCAGCACTTGATGAAGCAACTGGTACATAAGTCACCCTGTGGCACTTATTTCAGTCTGGGCATTTTTGCCTCGGACAATATTGCCATGCTGCAAACGCCGCTCGAGGTGTGCAAAAACCTGGATGTGATCAGTGACGGCATAGACCACCTGGAATGGCGCATGGCCTGGAAGGGCAATAGTCGTCTCAGTTTTGCCGTGCATGCGGCGACGCATGTGTATGATGCGCTCAATCAGCCAGCTCAAATGTTATTTTTTACTGATGGCGATGAAGCGCCGCGCGTGAATGTGACGATTAAGCAGGACTTGAGTGGCGTGCAGATTGGTGAGTTTTTTACCTTTATTGGCGTTGGCGGCCCGCAAAAGGTGGCGATTCCACGCTATAACTCGGCCAATAAACGGGTAGGGGATTGGCCAGTGAGTGACAATAACAACGCCGGGGCGGTGGGTGTGACGTATGCTGACCCCAGCCAGGATGAACCGGATCCGCCAGTGGCCTATGCCGAGTATGACCGCATGCTATCGCAACTGGAAGAGGATTATCTGAAGTCGCTGGCCGATGAGTTTAAGGGCAGTTATCTGAAAGGTACCGATAACGAGGCTTTTTACCGTGCATTGACAGGTAAGCCAGCCACCGCCAGCTTTGTGACGGACTACCCATTGCGCGCTATTTATCTGCTACTGGCCTTATTGTTGATATTGGCCACTTATCTGCCTGACTTGCGCTTCCGGCGCCAGGCAGCGGCCATTTAAATATTGGGCTTAATCGCCAGCGGCTACCAGCGTTAAGCAGGTGATTTCCGACGGTGAGCCAAAGCGGTTAGGCGGGCCCCAATAGCCGGTACCACGGCTGACGTAAATCCACAGGTCTTGCAGGCGGTGCAGGCCTGCCACATAAGGTTGTTGTAGCGGTACAAAGTATTTCCATGGCCAGAATTGTCCGCCGTGGGTATGGCCAGAGAGTTGCAAATCAAAGCCCGCCGCCTCGGCAGCCTCTGCACTGCGTGGCTGGTGCGCCAATAATATCTTGGGCGCATCTGCGGGCGCGCCGGCAATGGCAGCTTGCGGATCACTATGATGGTCGTCATAGAAACTGCCTGCCGTATAGTCAGTCACGCCAGCCAATACTAAGGTGGCGCCTTCATGCGACAGTTTTACGTGTTCATTGAGTAACACACGCACACCGAGGCGTTCCAGTTCGTTAATCCAGGCCAGCGCGCCTGAGTAATACTCATGGTTGCCTGTGACAAAAAAACTGCCATGGCGTGCTTCTAGCGTCGCCAATGGCCGTGTATGTTCAGCCAGCTCATGCACGCGGCCATCGACCAGATCGCCGGTAATCGCAATCAGGTCTGCTTCTAGCGAGTTCACCTGTTGCACGATGCGGGAAAGATAGCCTTGCTTGATGGTTGGGCCAACATGAATATCGCTGATCTGCACAATACGGAATCCCTGCAAGCTCGCTGGCAGATCGCGTAGTGGCACGGTGACATTGACCACACGCGCCAGTTTGCGCGCATTAAAGAAGCCAATAATGCTAATGGCAAAGGCTGCCGTGACTGCCAGTAAGGCTGACTGTTTTTCCAGGGCAATGAAATCAATTTGTACCACATGTAATGCATGCAAGCCTGCCATCGCCAGTAATAAGACGTCGCGCAAGACCGTGAATACCAGTAAGGATGAAAACAGCCCCATGACGGTCATCGCCACCCAGCTTACGCCATCACGCAAGGACTGGTTGCTGAAGCCACGTGCCAGAAATGCCACGGGTTGTAATAACGCAGAGGCGGCTAATCCCGCCCAGCCCAGCCACACGACGAGTGTCGGCCACGGGAGTTGCCCTAACAGGCGCGAACCAATGTAATAGTGTAAAAGACCCACCAGGGTGGTGGTGACGATCAGAAAGCGGAGTGGTGGCATGCGTATGAATCCAGAGGAGCGTCGAAGGCGAGCTAGTCTTTAGATGGCGCCAATGCCAATAGATTCAAGTCCAGGGGCTATTTCGCTAACAATCTGGCTGGTTAGACCATTGATGCTGATAGTGCTCAAAGGCACTAATGGCGCGCGTAGGGCGCAGGCGGGCATCTTGCAGGCATTTACGGCGCCAGTCATCGAGTTGCTCCATGCCCAGGTTGATATGCTCGGCATGCAGTGATGGAAAGTGTCCGTTAAGCAGTTGCGGCAGGTCCTGCAGCGCCAGCGTGACCTGGTCACGGTAGTAGCCCAGTTTGTGTTCAAACTCGTTATCCAGCCTGCAGTAACGGCGCAGCAGATATTGTGGAATACGTGACAGGCGCAAGGCCTGGTCTGCACTGGCCAGGCGAGAGACTGCTTTATTCACCGTGTCGGCTTCGCATTGCAATGATTGTGTCAGCGTCTCTACAATGGTCTTGCGGTGTATACGCAACAGTTTGCCAGGGGTAGGCAGGTCTGGCACATGCAGGTAGGCATCCATGGCCCACTCGGCAGCGGCATGGGTGAGCAGGCTGTGGTGCTGCCATTTGGCCTCAAAGGTCGGCACAAAGTGCTGGTGGGCAACCACGTCTGTCAGCAGGTGCAGGTTGTAGCCGATGCCCAGTGCCAGTTGCCTATCGTTTTTGGTATGCAGTAGTTGTTGGCCGATGCCCCAGCCATGGCTATGGTTAAACGTGCGAGATACCACGGCCAGGTCGGGCAGGCAGGCGCCAGCCATCACCAGTGTCGGGTAGCGCCGCATGACGCCCAGCCAGGGCAGTGGCAACAGCGGCAAGGCCTGCAACCACTGGTGTGTATAGGCAACATGCGAATACAGGCCCCAGGCATGCGCTTCACTTGGCAGGGCCAGTAACAGTAGCAAAATAATGGTCAGGGTGCGGAGTGACATGCGCGCACTTTGCGCCTGCTAAATGACAGTTAGATGAAATCTGTATGACGTTGATATGAAAGCAGTTTTTGTCACAAAAGCATCATGAGCTCTTGTTAAGCTATGTGAGATTTGTTAACTCGGAATCCTGCATGAAAATATTGATGATTTCAGATGTGTACTTCCCGCGCGTGAATGGGGTGTCTACCAGCATCCGTACCTTTGCCGAGAGCTTGCGCGAGCAGGGTCATGTCGTCCATCTGATTGCACCGCAGTATCCTGTCCAGCCGGGCCAGCCACTGTCGGCAGACGAGGCCTGGATTACCCGCATAGACGCCCGTAAAATCGTCTTCGATCCGGAAGACTATTTAATGAAATGGTCAGCCTTGGTGACTTACATCAACAGCCTGCATCCAGGCGATTATGACCTGGTGCATATCCATACGCCTTTTATTGCGCATTATGCCGGGCTCAAGATTGGCAAAAGACTGCAAGTGCCGGTAGTGGAAACCTATCACACCTTTTTTGAAGACTATATGCATCATTATTTGCCTTGGGTGCCACGCCAATGGGCAGTGCGTATCGCACAATCGGTGTCACGCAAACAATGCCAGCAGGTGGATACCGTGGTATCTCCTTCAGCGCAGATGCGGGAGGTCTTGCAGCAATATGGTGTTACCACGCCTATCACGGTCATTCCGACTGGTTTGGATGCTTCGCGTTTTATTCCCGGTGATGGGGCCGCGTTCAGGGAAAAATACGGCATTCCGGCACAACGCCCTTTATTGATGTTTGTTGGCCGTGTGGCTTATGAAAAGAACATACAGTTTTTGCTTGAGATGTTGTCACTGGTGATTCAGGATCACCCCGAGGTGTTGCTGGTGATTACCGGTGAAGGCCCGGCCGAGGCGATGTTGAAGAAAATGGCGCGTGATAATGGGCTGCAGTCGCACGTGATGTTCCTCGGTTACCTTGACAGGGCGGTTGGATTAAACGCAGCTTATCAGGCGGCAGATATTTTTGTGTTTGCCTCCAAGAGCGAAACGCAAGGCCTGGTCTTATTGGAAGCCATGGCGCAGTCGACGCCGGTGGTGGCGATTGCCGAATTGGGCACTGCGTCCATTTTACGCCAGGAGCAGGGTGCCTTAATTGCGAAAGATGATGAGTTGCACTTTGCAGAGCAAGTACAAACCTTGCTCATAGACCATCAATTGCGTGAGCGCGTTGGTAAGCAAGGCAAACGTTATGTGGAGCAAGTATGGTCCAGCGACGCACAAGCAAACAAACTGCTTGAGTGCTATGAGCGCCTGATGCTGACGCATATGCCCATGGCAGCGTCTGCCGCGGCCTAAGTGTAGCGGCCTCATTAAAATCCTGATTTTGTGCCGGGAGGCTTGACGGTCAACCGGCTGCCCGCCAAGATATGGGCAGACTTGTATTGATGCAAGCGTAACCTATCAGGAGAAATCAACCATGTTTACCCCAGACACCTGCTGCACGCTGGTTCCTTATTTTGAAGTGCCTGCCGAGAACCTGGCTGCATTTAAGGCGCTAGGTGCCCAGTTTTTAGACAAGACCCGCAACGAAACCGACTGTATGCACTATGCATTCTCATTCAGCGGCAATATTGCGCATTGCCGTGAAGGTTATGCCAGTGCAGCTGGCATTCTTGCGCATCTGGAAAACGTGGCTGAGCCACTGGGGGAAGCACTTAAACTCGCCAAATTGATTCGCCTGGAAGTACACGCACCGGCGGCAGAAGTGGAAAAGCTCAAAGCGCCTTTAGCCGCATTGAGCCCACAGTTCTTTGTATTGGAAGCAGGCATCCGCCGACAGTAAGATTGATGCCAGTGGACAATAAAAAACGCCACATAGTGTGGCGTTTTTTATTCGAGCTTTTAAATTAACCAAACGTTTAAATTAGCCAAACTTGCCGGTAATGTAGTCTTCGGTTTCTTTACGGCCCGGATTGGTGAAGATTTTGTCGGTATCGTCATACTCGATCAACTCACCCAGGTACATATACGCGGTGTAGTCGGATACGCGCGCTGCCTGTTGCATATTGTGCGTCACCACCAAGATGGTCAGCTTGCTGCGCAACTCGACCATCAGCTCTTCAATGTTAGCGGTTGCAATTGGATCCAGTGCTGAAGTGGGCTCGTCAAACAGCATGATTTCCGGGTCGGTGGCCAATGCACGGGCGATACACAAACGTTGTTGCTGGCCGCCGGACAGGTTGAATGCCAGGTCGTGCAAACGGTCTTTGACCTCGTTCCATAAAGCCGCGCCTTTGAGCGCTTCTTCTACTTTGTCGTCCATGATGCGTTTGTTGTTTTCACCACGCACGCGCAGGCCGTAAGCCACGTTTTCGTAGATGGATTTCGGAAACGGATTAGGTTTCTGGAACACCATGCTGATACGCATGCGCACTTCAATCGGGTCTACGCCTGAATCCAGCACATTCGTGTTGTCCGGGTGCATCACAATCTCGCCCTGGTATTTATTACCAGGATATAAATCGTGCATACGGTTAAAACAGCGCAGGAAGGTAGATTTTCCGCAACCGGATGGGCCAATCAGCGCCGTGATTTTATTTTCATACAAAGGCATGGAGATGCCTTTGAGTGCGCGTGCGCCGTTGCTATAAAAAAAGTTTAAATCGCGTGCTTCGGCTTTTATTGCAGTTGTGACAGTGGCCATGGAGTTTCCTAAATCTTATGTGGCATTACCATTTAATATTTTTACGAATTTTGTAGCGCAACCAGATGGCTGCACCGTTCATTAACAGCGTGACAACGATAATCAGTGCACCGGTGGCAGCCGCATTGACATGAAATGCATGGTCAGGGCGCGACAGCCAGTTAAACATTTGAATCGGCATCACAGTAAAGCCTGAAGACAACCATTCAAAATTAAGGAATGGTGGTTCAGTCGTGATCGGGCTTGGTGGCAAGAAGGCGATAAACGTCAGTGCACCAATGGTAATAATCGGCGCAGTTTCACCCAGGGCGCGCGCCATGCCGATAATGATGCCGGTCAGGATACCGCCGTAAGAGTACTTGAATACGTGATCGTAAACGACTTGCCATTTGGTCGCGCCGACGCCATAAGCAGCTTCGCGGATAGACACCGGAATAGCGCGGATGGCCTCACGGGTCGAGACAATGACAATCGGCAGAATGAGCAGGCCCAAGGTCAGGCCGGCGGTCAGAATGCTTTGGCCGAAGTCCAGCATGTAGACAAACAGGCCCAGTGCCAGCAAGCCGTAAATGATGGACGGCACGCCTGCCAAGTTAGACACGTTGATTTCAATCAGGTCGGTAAACCAGTTTTTTGGTGCGTATTCTTCCAGGTATAAGCCAGCAGCGACACCAATGGGTACGGCGGTCAGAAACGTGACAGACATCACCAGTAACGAGCCAACCCAAGCTGAAAGTAGACCGGCGCGGCCAGCACGGCGCGAAGGGAATTCAGTTAAAAAATCCAGGTTAAATTTTGGATGCCCATCGGCAATCAGTTGCCAGAACAGCAACATCAGTGTCATTAAACCCAGCATCAGGCAAATCAGGCCCAGGGTGGCAAACAGTGTGTCATTGCGCTTGTGGCGTTTAATCATGGCGCGGACGTCGGCCAGATTTTCGAGGACAGAAGCTTTATGTTCCATGATTTTTTATTTCCGCATTGGCCAGTAGTCTGGCTACTGGCAGTGTATGGTGGTTATATGTCAGCAATGAGACAGTTTATTAGTAGCTTTCGCGGTATTTTTTACGTACCCAGTGGCCAAAAATGTTGAATGACAAAGTCATTGCCATCAATACCAGGCCTGCTGCAAAAATACTTTGATAACCGATACTGCCATGTGGCAAGTCACCCATGGCAACCTGTACGATATAAGCGGTAATGGTCGCTGCACTATCCAGCGGGTTAAAGGTCAGGTTAGGTTGTTGACCAGCGGCAATCGCGACTACCATGGTTTCGCCCACCGCGCGTGAAATCGCCAGAATATACGCTGCCACAATGCCGGAAATTGCTGCCGGTGTGACTACTTTAATTGCTGTCTGGAAACGTGTCGCACCCATGGCGTAAGAGCCTTCACGCATGCTCATAGGTACGGCGCGCATGGCATCTTCAGACATGGAGGCAATGTACGGAATAATCATGATGCCCATCACAATACCGGCACCCAGCATGTTGAAGCTCGGCAGGTCAGGATAAATGCTTTGCAGTAAAGGGGTCACAAAAAACAACGCGAAATAGCCGAATACGACGGTAGGCACGCCGACTAATAATTCCAGGATAGGCTTGATGATTTCGCGCGTTTTGTGTGAAGCAAATTCAGACAGGAAAATCGCTGAAATGGTACCAATCGGCACGGCAACAGCCAGTGCAATGGCCGAGGTGGTCAAGGTGCCGGATACCAGCGGCATAATGCCGTAGTGCGCATCTTCAAATAAGGGCGTCCATTGCGTATCGGTAAAAAACTCAATAACGGACACTGTTTTGAAAAAACTCAGAGATTCGTACAGCAACACGCCGACAATCGCAAATGTGGTGGCGACAGCGACCAGGGCTGCCATCATCAGGATCAGTTCAATAATCCGCTCTTTGACATTGCGGCGGATATTTTTCGCCAGTCTGGGGCTGATGGTCAGTTGCACGGGAGCTTGCATTGCTTGGGTCGCCATAGTGTGTTGATCTTTTGCTAATGATCAAGAGTATTGATCTGCCAGGGAAGAATTTTAGCGGATAATCCGCGGTTCAGGCCGAGTCATCACTAAAAAAGGGGCGTTGCAGCCCCTTTTTTATGATTACTTGATGCGGGATAACAAGTCAGTAATCTTGATGCCAACTTCAGAGGTGCCGTTGAAGCCAGTGCCTGGTTTCATTGCCTTGAAGTGTTCTTTCACGGCAGTGTAATCTGCTTTTGGCAATGGCACATATTTCACTTCTTTTACCAGCTCTGGTGCGTTTTCCAGGTAATAGTTAACGAAGGCTTTCACTTCTGGTCTGAAGGCCGCTGAAGTGGCATTCACATAAATGAACAGCGGGCGGGATAATGGCTGGTATGTACCATCCATCACAGTTGCTTCGGATGGCAACACTGGTTTACCACCTTCTTTAGCCACCACAGGTACAGCTTTTAGCTTGTCCGTGTTTTCCAGGTAGTAAGCCAGGCCGAAGTAGGCCATGCCGCCTGCATTACCAGCAACGCCTTGCACTAATACGTTGTCATCTTCAGACGGTGTGTAGTCTGTGCGGCTGGCTTTGGCTTTGCCATTGATTGCTTCTGTAAAGTAATCAAAGGTACCAGAGGCGGTGCCTGGGCCATACAGGTTAATGGCTTTGTCTGGGTAAGTGGCGTTCACTTCTTTCCAGCTTTTCACTTTGGAGCCTGGCTCCCAGATTTTTTTCAGCTCTGCAACGGTGATTTGTTTCACCCAGTCGTTTTTACCATTCACGACCACGGTCAATGCATCGTAAGCGATAGGCAATTCAATAAATTGCACGCCGCCTTCTTTACACGCATCAATTTCTTTTTGTGAAATAGGGCGGGACGCATCTGAAATATCAGTTTCGCCACGGCAGAACTTCTTAAAGCCGCCGCCAGTGCCAGATTCGCCGACAGTGACCTTAACGCCTTTGGCGCGTTGGAATTCTTCAGCGACGGCTTCGGTAATCGGGTAAACCGTACTGGAACCATCAATCTTGATGATTTTGTCCGCAGCCGTTGCTGAGTGCGTGAAGCTAAATGCCTGAACGATCAGACCGGCCATTAAAGTATTGCGGAACAAACGGGTTTTCATCTATACACTCCTGTGTTTGGTGTTGTCTGTTGTGATGCACGAAATCATAAAAACTTAATATGACAGAAATGTGACAAAAAATAAAAAAGGCGCAGTCTGCGCCCCTTTTTATCATTGATTTTCCTTACAGCAAGCTTTCACCAATATGATAGGCAATCGCCGCCATGATCGCGGCACAAGGAATGGTGAGCACCCACGCCCAGACAATGCGTGACGCCAGGCCCCAGCGTACGGCCGTCATGCGGCGTGATAAGCCGACGCCGACGATCGCACCGGTAATGGTATGGGTGGTAGAGACTGGAATGCCTAAACTGGTCGCCAGGAATAAGGCAATCGAGCCTGAGGTTTGCGCAGCGAAGCCACCGGTCGGGCGGATCTTGGTGATGCCCATACCCATCGTACGCACAATGCGCCAGCCACCAAACAGCGTGCCCAGACCCATCGCCAGCTGACAGGCAATGACGACCCAGAAGGGGACGTGAAAGTCACCGTGCAAATAGCCATTGGCAAACAGTAATACGGTGATGATGCCCATGGTTTTCTGCGCGTCATTAGCGCCGTGGCCCAGGCTGAACAATGAAGATGAAATAAATTGCAGTTTGTTAAACCGGCTTTCTATTTTGTAAGGTGACGATTTTTGAAACACCCACATAATGCCAATTGATAACAGCAGCGCGAGTATCATGCCAAACAGTGGCGACAGGATAATGGCAATGCCGGTGCTGATCAGCTTGCTGCCGATAATCACGCCTTTGGTGCCAGAATGTGCCATGCCTGCGCCAATCAGGCCGCCAATCAGTGCGTGAGATGAAGAAGAGGGAATGCCAAACCACCAGGTGATCACATTCCAGGCAATGGCGCCAAACAGCGCGCCAAAAATGACGGTGTTATTGACAATGTTCGGGTCAATAATGCCTTTGCCCACCGTATCGGCCACGTGCAGGCCAAAAAACATAAACGCGACAAAGTTGAAAAAAGCGGCCCAGATCACTGCCGCCTGCGGAGTCAATAAACGGGTGGACACCATGAGCGCAATCGAGTTGGCCGCATCGTGAAAACCGTTCATAAAGTCAAAAATCAGGGCGACGAAGACTAGCACCGCCATGACTAAAATCACATGATCCATGTTGAGTTCCTGGTGACGGTGTTAGATGCGTTCAAGCACAACGCCATGGATGACGTCAGCCACGTCTTCACAGCTGTCTACGGCCTCTTCAAACAGGTCATATAATTGTTTTGAGCGGATTAAGGTGCGTGCGTCATGGTCTTCTTCAAACAGTCTGTGCATGCCGGAGCGCATGATATGGTCGGCTTCGCCTTCAATCTTGCTGATCTCTTCACAGGTGCGCAAAATGCGCTCGGCATTTTTCATGTCAGACAACATGTGTACAGCATCCTGGACTTTTTCAGCGGCACGCAACAGGATTTGCGCCAGGGCGACCATCTCAGGCGTGAATTTGCTATGGCCGTAAATTTCCACGCTTTGCGGAATGGCTTCCATATAGTCGATGATGTCATCAAGTGCCATCGCCAGCTCACGAATTTCGCGGCGGTCAAACGGGGTGATAAAGGTTTTGTGCAAGGACAGCAGGATTTCCTTGGTGTACTCGTCTGCCTCGGATTCAATATCGCGAATATCAGAGAAATGTTTCTGAAAACTTGCCTGATCGACTTCCGCAGCCATCAGGGCCAGCACTTTGGAACCACGCACCGCACAATCGGCCAGACGGTTAAACAGTACAAAATAGTTATCGTTTCTGGGGCTGATTGCAGCCATGATGCGGCCAAAAGTGGCATTCGCCATTGGGTACTCCCTGGTGGTTTCAAAGTTTTGTGACAGGGATTTTACTATTTTGTGACAATGTTTGTGACAAAAATCTGTATCTGAAATGGAATACAAGGCATGTTTTGGCGCTGAATCAACGTTTTAGCTGCGGTATAATAGTGGTTTTTACACAATTTAAAATCAATCACATGGAAGCAGAACAACTAAATGCCATCGCCAATGCGTTGAGCGATTTGACCCAACGTCACCATGCCCTTCGGGGGTATCTTTGACTACGAAAACAAAGAGCAACGTTTAGCCGAAGTGAACGGCCTGCTGGAGGATCCCAAAGTCTGGGACGATGCCGAAAAAGCGCAAAAGCTCGGCAAGGAAAAACGCATGCTGGAAACCGTGGTTACCACGCTGGATGCCGTCGCACAATCGCTAACGGATAGCCAGGAGCTGTTCGACATGGCGCGCGAAGAAAGCGATGACGATACGCTGCTCAGCGTCAATGATGACGTAAAAAAAGTCGAAAAAACCATCGCCGAGATGGAGTTTAAGCGCATGTTCTCGCACCCCATGGACGCCAATAACTGCTTTATTGAGTTTCAGTCTGGCAGTGGCGGCACTGAGGCACAAGACTGGGCGGGCATGCTGTTGCGTATGTATTTGCGCTATGTGGAGCGCAAGGGCTTTACGGTAGAAGTGCTGGAAGAGTCTGAAGGTGATATCGCCGGGATTAAAGGCGCTTCTATCAAAGTCAGTGGCGATTATGCATTTGGCACGCTACGCACGGAAAGTGGTGTGCATAGACTGGTACGCAAGTCACCGTTCGATGCCAACTCCAAACGCCATACCAGTTTTGCCAGTGTGCAGATTTTCCCCGAAGTCGATGATTCAATTGAAATTGAAATCAACCCGGCCGATTTACGCATTGATACCTACCGCGCCAGTGGTGCCGGTGGTCAACATATTAACAAAACCGATTCCGCAGTACGGATTACTCACTTGCCGACCAACGTGGTGGTGCAATGCCAGAATGACCGCTCGCAACATCGCAACCGCGAGGAAGCGATGAATATGTTGAAAGGTGCATTGTATAACCTGGAGCTGAACAAACGTAACGAAGAGAAGCAGGCGCTGGAAGATGCCAAAACCGATATTGGCTGGGGTCACCAGATTCGCAGCTACGTATTGGACCAGGGCCGAATTAAGGATTTGCGTACCAATGTCGAGATCGGCAATACGCAAGGGGTGCTGGATGGTGATCTGGATCCATTTATTATGGAGAGCCTGAAGCAGGGCATGTAATTTTTGTGTGAATATTAACCCCGTCTGTTTGTTGATCGGCAGGCGGGTTTTTTATTACTTGTTGTGATACAAAGCGTTACACAGCGATACACCGTTGAGATATTGATACGCCTAGAATAAACCTGACATCACATGATGAGTGCAGGAGAACGAAATTTATGGCGAGTATTATTTGCAAGGTGAGCGCACAGTTTACCCAGAATATCTTTTTACGCTTAGATAAGCATCAATATGGTTACCTGGATCAGAATACACTGGAACAAGCCTTAGTCGGCCTTAGTCAATATGAGATCAAGCAACTTTTGCTAGCGCTGGATCAGGATGGCCATCAGCGCATCTATCCGCATGCGCTTCATCTTGCCATCCTGGATTGGCTCAGTGAGCCGAGCACTCTCCCGATTTCGACTTCATTTGCCAGCCTGATTGTCCTTTATGGACTGGATGACGAGGTTAATCTACAGGCGACTTCTGGTTCTCGCCGACATATAACCAGCGATCATTCTCTTTTACAAACCGGCTATGCTCGGTAAGTTGCGATTTTTTCTGGTTGCCACTCTGATAGGTTGCGCTAAATTCAACTTCGGCATGTGTGGCATCTGACTGGTGATGTGTTTTCACCTGTAACTTCATCCATTTAATGCCATTCAGGTCATCCAGGGTCAATGTTTCTGGCCTGGTGTCCGGATGCCAGGTCGCTAGAATATAGTCCGGCAGTTTCATCACATAAGCACTGTAGCGCGAACGCATTAAGCGCTCTGCATCCGGCGCTGCTTGCCCTTCATGTAAAGGCTGGCAACAAGCGCTATAAGGCTGGCCGCTATAGCATGGGCAAGGGTTTTTCATATGACTCCAACTCTCAAAAACACGCTATTTATCACTAGGTTGTTACCTGAGTGATAAGCTCTGGTCACAGATTAAAATAATTCGGACTGGGCCGCAGGCGGTGCTGCCAACAGCTTATCTATATCAAGCTCAAAAATACCCAGCTTTCCAGCGCAGGGCATCAACGGTAATGGCGTGGCCTGCTCAAATAAAAAACCATAATATTCTTGATGTACGCCGCCAAAATGCGCGCGCTGTTCGCGACTAATGCCAGCAGGTAACTCACCAGGCTTGCTGCACAAAACCAGTTTGGCTATGCCAACGACGCCGCCATATTCCAGTTTGTCTCGGTCAGGGATGGGAACGTCAGTGTGGCGTTTAATGTACTGATAATATTCCTCATACAGGCCTTTGCTGGCATGAATGAGGATGGGGCCGCGATATTGCGTGCCCCAGCTGCGGTCGTCCACCAGTAAATAGCCGTTGGCAATCAGCCATGCAAATGGTTGCTTGAGAGACAATGCCTTGAGCACGCCGGACGGCACTAAAGTGGACATGGTCTGACTACCTGATATTAATTGCCCGCGCTTAGGCGATTTCCCGTGTTTCCATAAACTGGATATCAGGATAACGTTCTTGTGCCATTTGCAGGTTAACGCGGTTAGGGGCCAAGTAAACGTAATCATCGGCACTATCGAGGCCGACGTTAAAGCCGTATTTATCCGCAATCGCTTTCAGGTCGGCATCAGAGCCTTTGAGCCAGCGTGCGGTGTAACAGTCGTAGGGCTCAAACACCATGTCGACGCCATACTCATGTTCCAGGCGGTGCGCGACTACGTCAAATTGCAACATACCCACGGCGCCCAAAATCAGGTCGTTCGACAATAAGGGGCGGAATAGCTGCGCCGCGCCTTCTTCGGATAACTGTTTGAGGCCGATTTGCAGCTGCTTCATTTTCATCGGGTTTTTAATGCGCGCGCGACGGAAAAACTCTGGCGCAAACGACGGGATGCCAATGAATTTGAGTGCTTCGTTTTCGGTAAACGTGTCGCCCAATTTAATCGTCCCGTGGTTGGGGATGCCGATAATGTCGCCGGAGTAGGCTTCATCCATAATGGTGCGGTCTTGCGCCATGAAAGTGATGGCGTTATTGACGTTGAGCATCTTGCCGGAGGCGACCTGCTTGATCTTCATGCCGCGCTCAAAACGGCCGGAGCATACGCGCAAAAACGCAATGCGGTCACGGTGTTTGGGGTCCATATTGGCCTGGATTTTAAATACAAAGCCAGCGAATTTTTCTTCGTTAGCCGTCACAGCACGGGTGGCTGTTTTGCGGGCTTGTGGCGGAGGTGATAAGTCGACTACCGCATCCAGCAGCGATTGCACGCCGAAGTTATTCACGGCTGAGCCAAAAAATACCGGCGTTTGTTTACCGCTTAAATAACGTTCTTTATTAAATTCGTTAGAAGCGCCACGTACCAGCTCAATATCTACGCGCAGCTCTTGCGCCTGGTAGCCAATCAATTCATCCAGTCTTGGATTATCCAGACCTTGAATGGTCTCTGAAGTGCCTTTTTCAGCGCGCGGATCAAAGAATAAAATGGAGTCATTGACCAGGCTATACACGCCACGGAAGGTTTTACCCATACCGATTGGCCAGGTCATCGGCGCGCATTCCATCCCCAATGTCGTTTCGATTTCATCCAGCAACTCAATAGGCGCGCGGCTTTCGCGGTCCAGCTTGTTGATGAAAGTAATAATTGGCGTGTCGCGCATGCGGCAGACATTAAGCAATTTAATGGTTTGCGCTTCGACGCCGTTTACAGAGTCGATCACCATCACGGCCGAGTCCACGGCGGTCAGGGTGCGATAGGTATCTTCAGAAAAGTCATCATGGCCGGGCGTGTCGAGCAAGTTGACCATATGTTCACGGTATGGGAACTGCATCACGGAGGAGGTGACAGAAATGCCGCGTTGCTTTTCCAGTTCCATCCAGTCTGAGGTGGCATGACGCGCCGCTTTACGGCCACGCACTTCACCGGCCACCTGGATCGCACCACCAAACCACAGCAATTTCTCGGTGAGCGTGGTTTTACCCGCATCCGGGTGCGAAATGATGGCGAAGGTACGGCGGCGTTCAACTTCTTGCTGCAAACTGGACATGAAAAAATAGCGCTTTGGGAAAAAGCGCTATTTTAACCCAGATTTTACATTGGGCCGCATCATGCACCAGGCCGGATTATTTTCGCATCAGGAAAATGGCTACTGCCGCGAACACAATCAGGATAATCAGGCCTTCCACATCTAGTCCAGTCTTAGTTGATTGGCTGCTTCAATTGTTCCAGAATGGCGGGATTGTCCAAGGTGGAAATGTCCGAAGTGATTTCTTCACCCTTGGCCAGGCTACGTAGCAAGCGGCGCATGATTTTGCCTGAGCGGGTTTTGGGCAGATTGTCGCCAAAGCGGATTTCGTCGGGTTTGGCAATCGGGCCAATTTCCTTACCTACCCATTCGCGCAGTTCAGCAACGATTTTTTTCGCTTCTTCACCTTCCGGGCGCTTGCCTTTGAGCACGACATAGGCCACCACAGACTCACCTTTGATCGGGTGCGGTTTACCCACCACTGCAGATTCAGCCACTAAATGATTGGCAACCAGGGCTGATTCAATTTCCATGGTGCCTAATCGATGACCAGACACGTTCAACACATCATCAATACGGCCCATGATGGTGAAGTTGCCGGTGTTGACATCACGTACCGCACCGTCGCCCGCCAGGTAAAGATTACCACCCAGCTCAGCCGGGAAGTAGCTGGTTTTATAACGCTCAGGGTCGTTATAAATGGTGCGTATCATGGACGGCCAGGGTTTCTTAATTACCAACAGGCCGCCGCTGCCCCAGGGAAGGTCTTTGCCCGTTTCATCCACGACATCAATATCAATGCCGGGGAAGGGCAGGGTACAGGAACCTGGTACCAGTGGTGTGGCGCCAGGTAATGGTGTGATCACATGACCGCCGGTTTCGGTTTGCCAGAAAGTGTCGACAATCGGGCAACGGTTGCCGCCGACCTGTTCGTAGTACCACATCCAGGCTTCCGGGTTGATCGGTTCACCCACGGTGCCCAGCAGGCGCAGGCTGGATAAGTCGAAATGGTTGGGGTGGGTAGTGAAGTCAGTTTCACCGGCTTTAATCAATGAACGGATCGCTGTCGGCGCGGTGTAAAACACGCTGACTTTGTGGCGCTGGATCATTTCCCAGAAACGGCCAGCGTTAGGGAAAGTAGGGATACCTTCAAACACGATTTGTGTTGCGCCCATGGCCAGTGGGCCGTAGGTCACATAGCTGTGGCCGGTAATCCAGCCCACATCGGCCGTACACCAGTAAATATCATCCGGCTTGATATCGAACGTCCAACGCATGGTGTTCATGGCATGCAGCAAATAACCTGCTGAACTATGTTGTACGCCTTTGGGTTTGCCGGTAGAGCCTGAGGTATAGAGCAGGAATAATGGATGTTCGGCATCGACCATTACGGGTTCACAGGTATCGGCCTTGTCGGCAATCAGGTCATGCCACCAGGTACATTTATTATCCCAGGCCACGTCCTGGCCGGTTTTCTTGAATACCACCATGTGGCGAATGCTGTCACAGCCACCCATGGCAATGCCTTCATCTACCGCTTGTTTCAGTGGCAAGGTTTTGCCGCCACGGTATTGGCCGTCAGAGGTGATGACGGCGACTGCGCCGGCGTCGATAATACGCTCGTTCAGGCTCTTGGCCGAGAAGCCGCCAAACACGACGGAGTGGATAAGCCCTAAGCGTGCACAGGCCTGCATGGCTACGATGGCTTCAATGCCCATCGGCAGGTAAATGATCACGCGGTCGCCTTTAACCAGGCTTAATGATTTCAGGCCATTGGCGAACTGGCAAACCTGGTGATACAACTCTTTATAAGTGATATTTTTAACGTCGCCGTTATCTGCTTCAAAAATAATGGCGGTTTTATTCGGGATGGTTTGCAGGTGCTTGTCCAGGCAGTTGGCGGAGACGTTCAGCTCGCCATCTTCAAACCATTTATAAAATGGCGCATTGTCCTGGTTCAGCGTTTTGTTGAATGGCTTGTGCCAAATCAATAACTCGCGTGCCAGTTTGGCCCAAAATCCTTCGTAATCCTGCAATGCTTCTGCATGCAGGCGCTGGTATTCCTCCATGCTGCCCACCGCTGCCTGGCTGGCAAACGCCTTGCCTGGCGCAAATACGCGGTGTTCATGAAGTACTGATTCGATAGACATAGCGACCCCCAAAAATCAATGTCAAAAAATGAAAGTGTGAGCGAACCTCAGGTATTATTATTCTGGTTCTGATTGACAAACTCTCCGAGCACACAACTCATTACAAGAGCAAAAACTCATGCAACAGCTTGCCCAAATTCTAACAGAAAAGCAGGTCGCGTCTACAGAGGCCGCCTATTTGCTACATGCAGCAGCCTGCAGCCCATTTTTTGCCAGATTCGTTACGAAACATACAGATTTTATAACTGATTTGTTAGATAACTTATATAAGACATATAAGACTGAAGATGTTAACACTTTGTTTTTATATGAAAAAGATATTGAAGAATCTGTTTTTTTGCAACAAATCAGGCTGAACCGGCAGCGTTTAATGGCGCATATGATCGTGCGTGACCTGAATGGCCTGGCAGACTTTGCCGAAGTGGCAGAAATCACCAGTGCCCTGGCTGAATCAGCCATTACTGCCGCGGTGGATTTTTATCACGCCCGTTTGGCAGAAACCTATGGCAACCCGCGCGATGCCCAGGGGCAGGCACAACGCATGATTGTGGTCGGCATGGGCAAGCTGGGTGGTCGCGAACTGAATGTGTCGTCTGACATTGACCTGATTTTTGCCTACGAGCAGGAAGGTGATACGGATGGGGCAAAGTCGATCAGCAACCAGGACTTTTTTACCAGATTAGGTAAAAAGGTCATTGCTGCGCTGGATGATGTCACGGCAGATGGTTTTGTGTTTCGCGTCGATATGCGTTTGCGGCCATTTGGCTCAGAGGGCGCACTGGTGTGCAACCTGGATGCGCTGGAAGATTATTACCAGAATTATGGCCGCGAGTGGGAGCGCTATGCCTGGATTAAAGGCCGCGCCGTGTGTGGGCCTGAGGCAGCGCTGACTAAGGTGATGAAGCCTTTCGTGTTCCGCAAATACCTGGATTTTAACGCCTATGCCTCCATGCGTGACCTGAAAGTGCAGATTCAGCGCGATGTGGTGCAACGCCGCTTGTCTGACAATATCAAGCTGGGGCGTGGCGGTATTCGCGAAGTCGAGTTTATTGCGCAGGTGTTCCAGCTGATCCGCGGCGGGCAACTACCTGATTTGCAAATCAAGCCGACATTGGCGGTGCTGGATTGCCTGGCAACGCGTGGCATGCTGCCTGCTGACGACGTCTCTGCGTTAAAGGAAAGTTATATTTATCTGCGCAACCTGGAACATCGGCTCATGTATATCGATGACCAGCAAACACAGGACTTACCAGATTCGGAGACTTACCGCGGCTATTTATTACACATGCTCAAGCAGCCGGATTGGGCCAGTTTTATCGCTGAGCTGAATATTCACCGCGACCGCGTACAACGTTTTTTCGACGATACATTTAAAGACGAGCAAAGCAATGACTTGCAGCAGGAAACCGCACTGTGGCAAGGCACCGTGAGCGGCAGCGAAGCCGGACAATGGCTGGCGCAGCACGGCTACACACGTGCCAGTGATATTGTGCATTTACTGCACCAAACGCGTAACAGCCAGCGTATCCAGCAACTGCCGGAGCAGAGCCGCCGCCGCCTGGATCAACTCATGCCTTTGTTGTTACGCGAAGCGAGCCAACAGCAAAGCACCACGCCAGATACCGCCTTGATACGGACACTGGATTTACTGGAGAGCATCTGCCGCCGCGCCAGTTATCTGGCCTTGCTGGCTGAGTTTCCGGATGCGTTGGCTTTGATTGTTAAACTCTGCGCCGCCAGCCCGTGGATTGCGCAGTATGTCTCCGCCCACCCGATTTTGCTGGACGAATTGCTCAATAAGCAAACACTGTTTAAGCGGCTGGATGCAGCACAGTTGAAAATTGAGCTGACGCGCCATATGCAGCAACTGGCAGGTGATGTGGAAGCGCAAATGGATGCCGTGCGGCATTTTAAGCATGCCAATGTGCTTAAAATTGCCGCCCAGGATTTGATGACCGCCTTGCCGCTGGAGGCGATTTCAGACGATTTGAGCGCGCTGGCCGATGTGATTCTGCAGGTCAGTGTGCAAACGGTTTGGCAAAATTTGCCGTTTAAGCATCTTGAGATACCGAAGTTTGCCGTGATTGGCTACGGCAAGCTGGGCGGCAAAGAGCTGGGTTATTTGTCTGACCTGGATATTATTTTCCTGTTTGAAGATGAGGCCGACAGGGCGCAGGAAATTTATGCGCGTTTTGCACAGCGACTGAATACCTGGTTTAACACCTTGACCAATGCCGGCCTGTTATATGAAACCGATTTGCAGTTACGGCCAGATGGCAATAGCGGCTTGCTGGTGAGTACGGTGCAGGCCTTTGCTGAATACCAGCAACATAAAGCCTGGGTGTGGGAGCATCAGGCCATTACCCGCGCACGTTTTGTGGCAGGTGAAACGGCGATTGGTGAAACATTTGAGCAGGTTCGTCGTCAGATTATGTGTCAGCCGCGCGATACTGCTGCACTCAAACAAGAGATTGCCCAAATGCGCGAAAAAATGCGCGAGGCGTATAAACCCAAAGCCGATCGCTTTGACGTCAAGCAAGGGGTGGGCGGTATTATTGATGTTGAGTTTGTGGTGCAATATCTGGTGCTGGCACAGGCAGTGCATTATCCTGAGCTGACTGACAATATTGGCAATATTGCCTTGTTGCAGCGTTGTGCCAAGCTGGGTTTGATTGAATCAAGCGCGCTGGCTGAAAAAGTCGCTGATGCTTACCGTGAATATCGCACCTTGATACACCATGCCAAATTGCAAGGCCTGGATGCGCTGGTGGCCGATGACCAGTTGCAGTCCGAGCGGGCGGCTGTGGTGCAATTGTGGCAGGCGCTGTTCGCTGATGATTGAGCGTGGCGTCGGCTGATACGCTAACTGTCCGCCACATCCTCTTGTGGCGTTGCATTTCCGCTATAAGTAATCACCAGGTTACGGCCGGACTGCTTGGCTTCATAAAGCGCCAGATCGGCATGTTTATACAGCAATTCGTAGGCATAAATCGTCTCTGCTGCGCACGAAATACCAATGCTGATTGTGGTGTGGAAGCTTTGCGTACGTTGTGTGGTATAAAATGACAATTCGGCAATCCTGACACGTATGCGCTCGGCAATCACGCGCGCTTCTTCCAGGCTGGTGTTGGGTAATACCACGGCGAATTCTTCGCCGCCCAATCTGCCCAGCAGGTCTTTTTCACGGATGGTATTTTCTATGGTGCGCGCGCAAGCGACCAGCACCTGATCGCCTTGTGGGTGGCCGTAAGTATCATTGATGATTTTGAAGAAATCGATATCCAGCATCAGGAAACACAGCGGCTCGCCAGCATGATCTGCCTGCTGCACCATCGCTTTGGCCCGATTGTAAAAGGAGTGCCGGTTGGGGATTTGCGTCAGGCTATCGATGGTGGCTTCTTTTTCGGCTTTGTCTTTTGCCCGTTGCAACTCACGCGTCCTCACCTTGACCTGATCCTCCAAGGAGTGGGTCAGGCGCTGCATGTCGCTGCGGAAGTGCTGCAAACTGCCAGACATGCTTTTAAACAGTTTGGCCAGTTTGCCAATTTCATTATCCAGATGGTCAGGCAGTGGCAGCACATTGCCGGTGATTTTTTCATAACGTTGTCCTTCAATGGCGCTAGACGCGTCCATAAATGTTTCCAGCGGGCCAACCACTTTTTTCATCATCACCAGATACAGCATGATGAGTTCAATTACCAGCGCAAACAGGCTGACAATCAGGATGAATTTGGCTGCCTTGAGAGAGGGGGAGGAGAGCAGAGATTTTGGATACACGGTGACAAACCACCAGCCGGGGCCATCAATTTTTGATACGGCGAGAAATTCGTCATCCGACTCGACAATAAAGTAATCCTTTTGCTTGTTCTTGATATTGGATTGCAGCGTTTGAAAGTAGTGATGCAGTTGTGTGTCTTTCAGCTGTGAAATCATCAGCATGCCGCGCGTACGGTTCATTTCCTTGATTTTGGCCGGATGCGCAATCAGTCGGCCGTCTTCCCTGAAAATAAAATTATAAGTGCCTGATAAATGGTCATTAAACACGCGTTCAAACAAGGCATTCAGCAAAATGTCATGGCCGATATTCAGTGTGTTGGTTGGTGTGATATCAATTGGCGTTTCCAGTGACACCATCCACTCCAGCGCGGTGGGGTCGTAGTAAAGGCCGGTCCACACGCTTTTGCGCTCGGGGTTGTTTTGCCGCGTGGTGATATAGACCCATTCCTCACTTAGCACATTCAATTTACTGGTGGCGTTATCCGCCCATCTCACGCCTGGCCAATACACAATGTTGACGTTCTCCGGCATGGAGACATAGAGGTTAGCAAACTGCCGTGTCCAGGCCACGCCAAAGTGATCGACCATGGTGTAGGCAAGCAGCAGTTTCTTTCTGAAGGCATTGTTTTCAATCGGGGCGTTGGCGCCAATATAGGCGGTGACATCTTTGCTGATCAGGCCGGAATGGTTGAAATAACCGTCGTAGGCTTTTTTCTGTAAGCGTATGGTCTGGTCTGACCTTCTTTCAAACACGTGCCAAAAGAACGCGTCGTTATAGAAAAAGTCCTGCTGCCAGTGCGCCAGATAGCTGGCCCTGAAAATCTGGTGGTTTGACTCCGCCAGCTTGAAAATCCCGCTTTCGCGTTGCCCGCGCTCCTGAATGTAATGCTCCAGGCCGTCTATGGTCGAACTGACCAGGGTTTTATAAATGTGCCAGTAGGTGAGTGCGCTGACGACAATAATGACGATGCTGACCCTGACGGCCATCTGCAACATCACATCCATGGTTAACGATTGTTTGTAGTTCGGGAAACGCATAATCATTCCGGGAAAGCTATATTTCTGGAGACAGTGGAAATCGTGCTGAATGTGAATTCAGGAGGAATAGCAGATGGTTGTTGCAGACATACACGCTCAAATCTTATATTTATGTTGTTTTGTTTTATATCAATCCGCCTGTGGCAAGGATTGTTTCGCAGCCCTGAGAATCAACATACTCCTGCGTTCACGGAGACGCAATGACTAAATAGGCCTAATGACGTCGCGTGTTGCAGATTGCTGCAATTATGCTGATTTTGTTGAAAACGGGCAGAAGCGTGGATGGTTGACAGTGGCGGTCTGGAAATGAAAATACTTCATTTGCGGTAGCGCTGAGTTTGCAATAAGCCGAGTTTGGCAGACCGGCCCTGGCAGGCCGGTTCGGAGAGAGAGGGTAGATGCTTTTAGCAGCCCCAGCGTAAACCGGCCGTGTGTACCGGGCTATCCCAGTGTTGTTTGATCTCGTTATCCAGCAAGCAAACGGTGAGTGAAGCGCCTGCCATGTCGATGGCGGTAATATAGTTACCGACCAGGCTGCGGGCAATGCCGAATCCTTTCTCTGTGAGCAATTTCGCCGCCGTGTTGTAAATCAGGTATAACTCCATGAGTGGCGTGGCGCCCAGGCCATTGACCAGCAGTAAAATCTCGCCTTGGGTCGGTAATTGTTTGGCTTCGAAGTCGTGCACGATGGCATTTACCATGTCGGCGACAATGGCATCCGCTGTACGCATCGCTTCGCGGCGACGGCCGGGTTCGCCATGGATGCCGACACCCATTTCGATTTCGCTGTCGCTGATGTCGAATGTTGGTCGACCGGCGGCAGGCACAGTACAACTGGTGAGCGCTGCGCCTATGCTGGAGGTATGCAGGTTGATTTTATCGCCCAGCGCCTTGCAACTGGCGAGGTCAGCGCCGGTTTCTGCCAGGCTGCCGACACATTTTTCGATAATCACTGTGCCTGCCACACCGCGGCGGCCAGTCGTATACGTGCTGTTGACGACGGCGCAATCATCTGAAGTGAGCACCGTTGCATGTTCAAACGGCAGCATTTCAGTCGCCATTTCAAAATTCATCACATCACCGGCATAGTTTTTAACTATAAACAGCACGCCTTTGTCGGCATGCACCGCTTCTGCGGCTGCCAGCATCTGGTCAGGTGTCGGGGAGGTGAATACCTGGCCGGGGCAAGCCGCATCCAGCATGCCTTTGCCCACATAGCCCGCATGTAGTGGCTCGTGGCCAGCGCCACCGCCAGAAATGATGGCGACTTTGTTATGTGATTTGTGTTTGCGGCTGACGAAAGTGGGGTCGAATTGCACTTCGACCAGATCGTTATGCGCAGTGGCAAAGCCAGTCAGGCTTTCAATCAGCATGTGATCAACGTTGTTGGCGAATTTTTTCATATCGATGCCCCTGTTCTTTTGTAAGCGGATGGCGTAACGCCCGGCTGGTAATGGTTTGCTTGTGACTGCCTTGTTTTATTGTCCAGATACTATGAGGTCACAGATGGTATCTATCATGACCTGGCAACTTTTTGCACCAGCATCCAGATGACCGATCACTCGCTCGCCCAAGCCTGAGGCGCGGCCTTTGGTCGCCAGCATGTTGCGGGTAGATTCCAGGCCGTCGCTGGCGATAGGCTTCAATGCTGCGGCGATGTCTTTGTCAGACTGGCCTTGTTCTGCCAGTTGCTGGAATGTGGTGGCCACCGGGATCAAGACATCCAGCATGGTTTTTTCACCGGCTTGTGCCTTGCCGCGCTGTATAATTGCCTGCACGCCTGCTTCAAACGCAAGTGCGATTTGTAATGTGGTAATGGTGTCGCTGGTTTTAAGCGTTTTACTCATGCTCATAAAAAAGCTGGCAAATAAGGGGCCGGAGGCACCACCAATGGTGCTGAGTAACTTCATGCCGATCTTGTTCAGCGCATCAGCGGCGGGTAGGGTGTTGAGTTCATCTGCCAGGCCGGCAATCGCTTCACAGCCACGCTTCATATTGATGTAATGGTCGCCATCGCCGATCTCGCGGTCCAGGCATTCAATATCGGCTTCGTGGGCCAGAATGGCATCACGGATGGCGGCGGCATAACGGTTGATGACTGAACTGTGCATTGTCGGTAGCTTAAAGAGACTGAAAACCGCATGTTACTCACAAGCCTGCTGCGTCGGCAAGTCTGATTTTGTTGTTTTCAGGGTAGGCGTTTTGGTCGCTTGCGTTTAAAATAGCGCCGCGGTCCTCGTGGTGAAACAGGATATCACCAGCCCCTCCTAAGGGCTAGTTTCAGGTTCGAGTCCTGACGGGGACGCCAGCGATGCTGATAAAACAGTTAAGTGCTTGAAAGCAATTGATTTAAGCGCTATAATTTTGGATTGACTTTCATGTCAATTAACTTGCATGTAATCACATTGGGTGCCTTTAATCGGGTGTTTTTGATTGCATGTTAATGAATAACCCTTTGAATGGAAAGACTAAAATCATGTCTGTGACTATGCGTCAAATGCTGGAGGCCGGTGTTCACTTTGGCCACCAAACTCGTTACTGGAACCCGAAAATGGCTGAGTTCATCTTCGGTGATCGTAACAAAATTCATATCGTAAACCTGGAAAAAACACTGCCACTGTTTGAAGAAGCACAAAAATACGTGCGCACACTGGCAGCAAACAAGGGTCGTATTCTGTTCGTGGGCACCAAGCGTCAAGCTCGTGACATCGTCAAAGAAGAAGCGCAACGCGCTGGTTGTGCTTACGTCAACCACCGCTGGTTGGGCGGTATGCTGACTAACTTCAAAACTGTAAAACAGTCTATCAAGCGTCTGAACGACTTTGAAGCCATGATCCAAGACGGCAGCATCGACAAGTTCGGTAAAAAAGAAGCTTTGGGTATCAAGCGCGAAATCGAAAAACTGGAGCGTTCTATCGGCGGTATCCAGGAAATGGGTGGCTTGCCAGATGCGATTTTCGTGATCGACGTTGGTCATGAAAGCGGCGCGATTACTGAAGCACGCAAACTGGGTATTCCAGTGATCGGTATCGTGGATACTAACAACTCTCCAGACGGCATCACTTACGTGATCCCTGGTAACGATGACTCCTCACGTGCGATTCGTTTGTATGCTCGTGGCATGGCAGATGCGGTATTGGAAGGTCGCGCAAACGCGATTTCTGAAATCGTAAAAGCTGCTCAGGAAGAAACTGCACCAGCAGCTGAGGCTGTTGCCGAGTAATTTCGGATGGCTTGAAAAGGGGGCGCATCGCCCCTTTTTCTATTGTGCTGAGTTTATTGGTGTTGAGTGTGTGATGTCGCAATCTGTCTGTCACACAGCCTTGATACACTGAAAAGAATATTGACTGCGACGGCCTTGTGCGTAAACAAGCGCGTCGTTGAATAACAGAGTCGTTGAATAAAAGGAGCAATAAATGGCTGAAATTACCGCAAGCATGGTGAAAGACTTACGTGAGCGCACCGATGCCCCAATGATGGACTGTAAAAAAGCGTTGACCGAAGCTGAAGGCGACATGACCCGTGCAGAAGAAATTCTGCGTGTGCGTTTTGGTAACAAAGCCAGCAAAGCTGCTGGTCGCGTTGCAGCTGAAGGTACTGTAGGCATCAGCATTTCTGCTGATGGCAAACTGGGTACATTGATTGAAGTCAACTCTGAAACTGACTTCTGTGCCAAGAACGAAGAATTCCTGAAGTTTGTAGGCGATCTGGCACAAACTGTGAACGAAAATAACCCGGCTGATATTGAAGCCGTAGGTACACTGCCACTGCGTGGCGAGACCGCTGAAGCTGTTCGCGCTCAACTGGTTGGTAAAATCGGCGAAAACATCACGCCACGCCGTTTTGTTCGCACGCCAGCAAAAGGCCAATTGTTTAGCTATGTACACGGCAGCAAAATCGGTGTGTTGCTGGACTTGGTTGGTGGCGATGAAGCATTGGGTAAAGATATCGCTATGCACATTGCTGCAGCTAAACCAAAATCACTGGATGCCACTGGTGTGGATGCTGCGCTGATCGACGCTGAGCGCCGTGTTGCGATTGAAAAAGCCAAAGAAGCAGGCAAGCCGGAAGCTATGCTGGAAAAAATCGCTGAAGGTACTGTGCAGAAGTTCCTGAAAGAAGTGACTTTGTTGAGCCAGGCTTTTGTTAAAGATGACAAACTGAGCATCGAGCAATTGCTGAAATCCAAAGGTGCAAGCGTGGCTTCGTTCAGCATGTACGTGGTAGGTGAAGGCATTGAAAAAGCAGTGGTTGATTACGCTGCTGAAGTGGCTGCTGCTGCTAAAGTCTAATTGACTTTTTAAAGCGGTATCCCAAAAAGTGGAATCCCAGGATTCCACTTTTTTTATGCCCAAAACGGGCGCAAGACGCCAAAGAAAGCGCGTTTTGTGATTAAATAAGCACATTTTGAGTTTGGGAAAATTATCATGGCACAACCTGCTTTCAAGCGCATATTGCTCAAGTTGTCTGGTGAGGCGCTGATGGGTGATGATGCCTATGGCATTAATCGCGAAACAGTGACGGCCATCGTGGCGCAAGTCAAAGAAGTCGTCAGCATGGGCGTGCAAGTAGGCATCGTCATCGGTGGCGGCAATATTTTCCGTGGTGTGGCCCCGGCAGCTGAAGGTATGGACAGGGCAACTGCCGATTACATGGGCATGCTGGCCACGGTGATGAACGCCATGGCTTTGCAAGATGCCATGAAGCACGCGGGTGTGGCTGCGCGCGTACAAAGTGCGCTGAATATTGAAGCCGTGGCTGAGCCTTATATCCGCGGCAAAGCGATTCGTTACCTGGAAGAGGGTAAAGTGGTGATTTTTGGTGCCGGCACCGGTAACCCGTTTTTTACTACCGATACTGCGGCAGCCTTGCGCGGCGTAGAAATTGATGCGGAAATCGTATTGAAAGCGACCAAGGTAGACGGTATTTACACGGCGGACCCGAAAAAAGACCCGACGGCGACACGCTATGATATCGTCTCTTATGATGAGGCGATCAACAAGAACTTAAAAGTCATGGATGCCACGGCATTTACGCTGTGCCGTGACCAGAAAATGCCGATTGCGGTGTTCAGCATCTTTAAAGAAGGTGCATTGAAACGCGTGATTCTGGGCGAAAATGAAGGAACGCGTGTCATGGCTTAAGTCTGGCATGAAGATTGGAGAGTAACGATGGTTGAAGAAATTAAAAAATCTGCTGAGCAGAAAATGCATAGATCGCTGGAAGCGTTGAAAACCGATCTGGCGAAAATCCGTACAGGCCGTGCCCATACCGGTTTGCTGGATCACGTGATGGTGGAATATTACGGCTCTATGGTGACCGTTAGCCAGGTGGCCAACATCAATCTGGGCGATGCGCGTACACTGAACGTGCAGCCTTACGAAAAAAACATGATTGCCAAAGTTGAGAAAGCAATCCGTGACTGTGACCTGGGTTTGAACCCAGCCACCAATGGCGATTTGATCCGCGTGCCTATGCCAATGCTGACTGAAGAGCGCCGCCGTGATTTGACCAAAATTGTGCGCTCCGAAGGTGAGGGCGCCAAGGTGGCGATCCGTAACGTGCGTCGCGATGCTAACGATGCCTTGAAAAAATTGATCAAGGATAAAGCGATTTCTGAAGATGATGAGCGTCGTGCACAAGACGAAGTTCAGAAAATGACCGACAAGGCCGTGGCCGAAGTCGACAAAATTTTGCAGCAAAAAGAAACAGATTTGATGGCGGTTTAACCGCTATCAGGGAATCAGGGATCGATTTGGGTTTATTTTCCAGTTCTACCAAGCAAGTTCCGCCTATTCAGGAAGTGCCGCAACATGTTGCGGTGATTATGGATGGCAACGGACGTTGGGCAAAAAAGCGTTTTTTACCCCGCGTGGCTGGTCATCAGCGTGGCCTGGAATCTGTACGTGCGCTGGTGAAAGCCTGTGTCCGTCTTGATATCAAATACCTGACCCTGTTTGCTTTCAGCAGTGAAAACTGGCGCCGACCGCCGGATGAAGTGACTTTTTTGATGAGCCTGTTTCTGGAGGCGCTGGATAGAGAAGTCAGGAAATTGCATGAGGCCAATGTGATTTTAAAGCTGATTGGCGACCGCAGCCCGTTTAACCAGGCCTTGCAGCAAAAAATGCTGGAGGCTGAGCAGCAAACGGCTAGCAATACCGGTCTGACACTGACGATTGCCGTCAACTACGGCGGCCGTTGGGATGTGGTGCATGCGGTGAATCAGTTGCTGGCTGACAAGGGTAACGTGACTGCCATCAGCGAAGCAGACCTGGCGCCTTATTTATCCATGCCTTATGCCCCTGAACCTGATTTGTTTATCCGTACCGGGGGCGAAACTCGCATCAGCAACTTTTTGCTATGGCAACTGGCTTATACCGAGCTGTATTTTACCCCTACCTTGTGGCCGGACTTTGACGATGCGGCATTTGAGGCTGCATTGACTTCGTATCATCAACGCGAAAGACGTTTTGGCCGCACCAGTGAACAGCTGACTTCCGATAGCGGTACCTCTAAGTAAACTATGTTAAAAACCAGAATCATTACCGCAATTGTATTGCTGGGCTTGTTTTTGCCAGCGCTGTTTTGCTTGCCACTCATGGGATGGGCAGCGGTGATGCTGGCGCTGACGCTGGTCTGCCTGCGTGAATGGGCGGGCTTCTTGCAACTCAGTGTGGCACAAACGCGTGTTTTCCTGGCTGTTTCTGCGATGACTGGCGTAGGGTTACTGTATTTATTACACCAATTTGGTTTTCACTGGTTTTTTTATCGCGCGTTGCAAGTGTTTGTTGCGGCCAGTGTGTTTTGGCTATTGGTCGTGCCTGTTGCGCTGTTTTTTAATGACTTTTTCAAACACAAAGCGCTCAATCTGTTGCTGGGCTGGGGTTTGATGATGTCATTGTGGATGGCCTTGGTCACTGCTAAGGAAGTGAATCCCTATGTGTTGCTGGTGATTATTTCCACCATCTGGCTGGCAGACAGTGCGGCTTATTTTGCAGGTAAGCAGTTTGGGCGACATAAACTGGCCCCTGCCATCAGCCCCGGCAAGACCTGGGAGGGCGTGGCTGGCGCATTGCTGGCTGTGGCTGTCTATGCTGCAGGCTTGAAAATCACCGGTGCCGTTGCGACCTGGTGGGTGTTGCCAGGATTGTGGGTAGTGACCATCGCCGGTATTTATGGCGACCTGTTTGAATCCTTTTTTAAACGTCGCGCCAATCTTAAGGATAGTGGCCAATTCTTGCCTGGACATGGTGGCTTGCTTGATCGCGTCGATGGCGTGATTCCGGCGTTGCCTATTGGCATGTGCCTGCTGTTCTGGTTTCATTACTGGCAACAGTCTTATTCGTTTTAAGAGGTTATTTTGCAATACGTCACCATACTCGGCAGCACCGGCACCATCGGTCAGCAGACACTGGATGTGATTTCACAACATCCTGGCCGCTATGGCGTGTTTGCGCTTACGGCCCACAGCAATGTGGAGGCCATGTTGCAGCAATGTGCGCAATATCAGCCGCGTTATGCCGTGATGCAGGATGCCGAAGCCGCCCGTTTGTTACAGCAACGAGTGCAGGCCGAGCAGCTCAACGTAGAAGTGTTGGCCGGAGTAGAAGGCCTGACAGCAGTGGCTGCACATGCCGAGGTGGGCATTGTGATGGCGGCGATTGTTGGTGCCGCAGGCTTGTTGCCTGCACTGGCCGCGGCGAAAGCGGGCAAAAAGATTTTGCTGGCGAATAAAGAAACCCTGGTGATGGCAGGCCAATTGTTTATGGATGCGGTCAAACAAGGGCAAGCCACCTTGTTGCCGATTGATAGCGAGCATAATGCCATCTTTCAGGTCATGCCAAGGCAAGCTTACAGCGACTTGCGTGATGTTGGCGTTAACCAGATTATCCTTACGGCATCCGGTGGCCCTTTCCGTGGCTATACGCAGGCGCAACTGCAGGACGTGACCCCGGCACTGGCGCTTAAACATCCGAATTGGGTGATGGGGGCAAAAATCACCGTAGATTCATCTACGCTGATGAACAAAGGGCTGGAGGTGATTGAGGCGCACTGGCTGTTTGATGCGCGTCCCGAGCAGATCGAAGTCGTGGTGCATCCGCAGAGTGTGATCCATTCCATGGTGTCTTATGTCGATGGCAGCATTCTGGCGCAATTGGGCAATCCTGATATGCGCACGCCGATTGCCTATGGTCTGGCATACCCTGAGCGCATTGCCTCCGGTGTGAAACCACTGAGTTTGATTGAAGTGGCCAAGCTGGAGTTTGAGGCGCCTGATACCCAGCGTTTTCCATGTCTGCGATTAGCCTATGACGCATTGGCCGCAGGCGGCACGGCGCCCGCTATCCTCAACGCGGCCAACGAAGTGGCGGTGGCTGCCTTCTTGCGTGAGCAGATTCAATATCTGGACATTCCACGTTTGCTGGAAATGACTTTGCAGCAATTGCCTGCTGAGCAGGTGCAATCGATTGAGCAATTGCTGGCCATTGATGCAGAAGCCAGAGCGTTTGTGACGCAAGCGATTGCCAATATGACTACTGCCCCAGTGCGCAAGGCCGTCAGCGTATGACCTCCATCTGGGCGTTTATCGTTGCCATTGGTGTGTTGGTCACCATTCATGAATTTGGCCATTACCTGGCAGCACGCAGCTGTGGCGTGCGAGTGCTTAAATTCTCTATTGGCTTTGGCAAGCCTATCTTCAAATATCAGGCACATGCGCAAGCCACCGAGTGGGTTTTGTCGTGGATTCCACTGGGCGGCTACGTCAAAATGCTGGATAGTCGCGAGACGGATGTGGAACATGTGCCTGGCACTGACTGGTCGCAAGCGTTTGACAAGCAGTTGATCGCTGCGAAAATGTGGATCGTATTTGCTGGCCCGTTAGCCAACCTTTTGCTGGCATTTGTCTGCTATTGGGGCTTGATTGCCCAGGGGGAAATTGGACTCAAACCCTATATTGGCCCGGTAGAGCAGGGCTCATTAGCGGCAGTTGCCAAATTGCGCCAAGGCGACCTCATCGTCGCGCTGGATGGTAAGCCAGTCGCCACCTGGCAGGAGGCACAATGGCAGTTGCTGGAAAGCTGGATGGTGCATAAACCGGTGGCGGTAGTCACCAGAACGCCACAAGGTGAAGTGCATCAGCAGGTATTGCCGCTGAACCAGCTCGCTGGCGAGCCGGATGGTGACGTGATGCAAAAAGCCGGGCTAGCAGTATTAATGCCAGTGGTGCCAGCGGTGATTGGCGACATTATGGCAGACTCAGTTGCCGAGCAAAGTGGCTTGCAAGCTGGCGATCGTATCCTCAAAGTCAATCAGAAACCAATTGCAGACTGGCAAAAATTTGTAAAACTGGTACGCGCCAGCCCGGCGCAGCCGTTGAAGGTCGAGTATCAGCGTGGGGATAGCCTGTTGCAGGTGAAGTTATTACCCGAGGCTATACAGCAAGGCGGGCAAAAAATCGGCCGTCTGGGGGCTGCCGTCAATATGGATGCCGTTGATTTGACGCCTTATCAGGTGATTCGCCAGTACAGTGCCTCACAAGCAGCCATACGCGCACTGGATAAAATGCAGGAAACCATCGCATTTACTTTGAAAATGCTGGGCAAAATGGTCACCGGCCAGGCGTCACTCAAAGCCATTAGCGGGCCGGTGAGCATCGCCGATGCCGCGGGCGAGTCGGCCGGGATGGGGCTCAAGCCCTATATAGGATTTATTGCTTTACTGAGTATCAGTATTGCCGTCATGAATCTGCTACCGATTCCAGTATTGGATGGCGGTCATTTGTTGTATCATATGGCGGAATTGATACGAGGAGAACCATTACCTGACAAGGTGTTGGCGATTGGGCAGCGTCTGGGTTTAGGTATTTTAGGGGCATTGATGGTGATTGCATTTTTTAATGACATCAATCGTTACCTGATAGGTTGAAAGCATAGTTAATGAGAATAAAATCCAGTTCCAAATTGTGGTTGTGTTTATTGGCGGGGGTGATGCACGTCAGCGCGTATGCCGCAGAGCCTTTTGTGATTACCGATATCCGTGTCGAAGGCCTGCAGCGCACCGAACCCGGGACCGTATTTAATTACCTACCCATGCAGGTAGGGGATGTCATGAGTGACGAAAAAGCCGCGCAGGCGATTAAATCCCTGTATGCGACTGGTTTTTTTAAAGATGTGCGTATCGAAAATGAAGGCGATGTACTGGTCGTAACCGTGCAGGAGCGTCCTTCTGTCACGCAAATTGACTTTAGTGGTAATAAATCTTTCCAGACAGACAAAATCAAGGACGGCCTGAAGCAAATTGGTATCGCAGAAGGCCAGATTTTCGATAAATCCCAACTTGACAGAGCCGAGCAGGAAATCAAGCGCCAATACCTGTCACAAGGTAAGTATAGCGCCGAGGTGAAAGCGACGGCCAGTCCGCTGGAACGTAATCGTGTGGCTATTCGTTTTGAAATTACCGAAGGCCCGGCCGCCAAGATCCGCGACATCAATATTGTCGGTAACCATTTATTCAAGACCGAAGATCTGCGTGCCAACTTTTTGCTGACCACGCCAAACTGGATGAGCTGGTGGAATAAAGATGACCAGTATTCCAAGCAAAAACTGACGGCTGACCTGGAAGCTTTACGCTCGTTTTATATGAATCAGGGCTATCTGGAGTTTTCGATTGATTCGACACAAGTGTCAATCTCGCCTGATAAGCGCGATGTGTATATCAATATCAACCTCACAGAAGGTGAAAAATACAATATTAGCAAGACCAAACTGGCTGGCGATATGTTGCTGCCGGAAGAGGACTTGCGCAAGCTGATCAATATCCAGGATGGCGAAGTGTTTAGTCGCCAGAAGGTGACAGATGCCAGCAAAAACATGAATGACAAGCTGGGTGAAGAGGGCTATGCGTTTGCTAACGTGAATGCTGTGCCTGAAATCAACAAGCTGGAGCATACGGTTGCGTTTACTTTCTTCGTTGACCCTGGCCGTAAAGTCTATGTCAGACGGATTAACGTGCAAGGTAATACGCGTACACGAGATGCCGTGGTTCGCCGCGAAATGCGTCAATTGGAGTCGGCCTGGTATGCTGGCGACAAGATCAAACGTTCTAAAGAGCGTATTCAGCGCTTGAACTTCTTTGATACGGTTGAGCTGGAAACGCCGGGCGTTCCAGGCATCAATGATCAGGTGGACATGAATGTGACCGTGGCCGAAAAAGCCACCGGTAGCGTGCAGTTTGGTGCTGGTTTATCGAGTAGTGATGGTGTGGTGCTTGGTTTTAACATTAACCAGCCTAACTTCCTGGGCACGGGTAATCGCGTGGCCTTGCAAGTGAATACCAGCAGTTACAATACGGTTTATTCACTGTCTTATACTGACCCTTATTACACGCCAGATGGTATCAGCCGTGGCTTCGATATTTATCGCCGTGACGTCGATACCAGCCGCAGAAACTCCAGTACATTGAACGTTGGTACTTATAATAGCCAGTCTTACGGGGTCGGTGTACGTTTTGGTATGCCAATGTCCGAAATGGACTTTATCAGTGCGGGCTTAACGCTGGACTTTACCGATGTTGAGCTGTCTGCCAGCAGCCCAATTCAATACCTGAACTTCTGCGGTAATAACAATGGTTGTAGCAGTAACTCCATCGTGTTTAACGCAGGCTGGACGTATGACTCGCGTGACAATATCCTGTTCCCGCGTCGTGGTGTTTTGCAACGTCTGTCCGGAGATGTGTCTATTCCAGGGTTGGATTTGCAATATTACAAAGTCAGCTATCAACATAGTTGGTACAAAGACTTAGGTAAAGACTTCACGCTGATGCTGAACGGTGAAGCTGGTTATGCTGACAGTTATGGCGGCAAGAACTATCCGTTCTTCAAGAACTTCTATGCCGGCGGTGTGAACAGCGTACGCGGCTTCCTGAACTCCTCCTTGGGGCCGCGCCAAATCAACCCAAGCACAGGTTCAGACTTTGCCGTGGGTGGTACCAAGCGTTTCGTTGGTAACGTTGAGTTGTTTATGCCGGTGCCATTTGTATCGCAATCCAACCAGTTCAGGCTGAGTGCATTTGTCGATGGCGGTGGTGTCTATGGTAAAGATGATTCAATTAACTCTGAATACTTGAGATTCTCGACCGGTGTGGGCGTGACCTGGGTGTCTCCATTCGGACCATTGAAGCTGGTACTGGCCAAACCGTTGAACGATAAGAGTGGTGATGACACACAAATGTTGCAATTCCAGTTCGGTCAGCAATTCTAATGTTTGAACAGCATCAGGTTGTGACAAGGCAGGCTCGGAAGGGAGTGATCGCATGAGAAGGATTCTGGTAGGGTTGCTGGGCCTCTTGCTGTGCTGCGGCCAGGCGATAGCTGCTGATTTCAAGGTTGGCTATGTGCAGGTAGATAAACTGTTGCAGGAAGCGCCGCAAACAGCTGAAACTGGCAAAAAGCTGGAAAAAGAGTTTAGCCCGCGCTCACTGGAGCTGGACAAGTTGCAAAAGCAAATTCGCGACCTGGAATCCCAGTTGGATCATGACCGGGCCAACATCGTTGAGTCTGACCGTCGTCAAAAAGAGCGACAGTTAAATAACCTGCGTCTTGAATTTCAGAGCAAGCAGCGTGAATTGCGTGAAGATATCAACCTGCGCAAGAACGAAGAACTGGCTTTATTGCAGGAGCGTATTAACAAGGCGGTGCAAACGGTTTCCGAAAGCGAAGGCTATGACCTGGTCGCTTACAGCGGCGTGGCGTATGCCAGCAAACGTATCGATATTACAGATAAAGTCCTTAAATTGCTGGGTAAGAAATAACCAGCGATCATCGTTCTCAAGTTATTCTCAAGGGTAGTACTTCACTATGGCGCAACACTTTACATTACAAGAGATTGTTGCGTCTCTGGGTGGACAGGTCGACGCTGGCACGCATACCGATACAGCAACGGTAAAGCTGTCTCGCTTAGCCTCTCTGGCGCAAGCGCAGTCTGGTGCCATTGCATTTTTTAATGACACCAAATACACGCAATCATTGCAGGTCACGCAAGCAGCGGCGGTGATCCTGCGGCCAGAACATCGTCACTTAACGATGTTGCCATGTATCCTCACTGATAATCCATATGCATACTTTGCCAAGCTGTCTGCATTGATGAATCCGCCGCGGCAGTATGTGAATCACGTGCATGCCAGCGCCGCGATTGGTTTTGATACCCATTTGCCGTCAGAGTTGACGGTAGATGCCATGGCGAGCATCGGTGATCGCGTGAAGTTGGGGCGTGATGTGCGTATTGGCGCCGGGTGTGTGATTGAAGATGATGTCACCATTGGTGCACATACCGTGCTCGAGCCGCGTGTTGTCGTCAAGCATGGCACGGTTATTGGCAGCCATTGCCATTTATTTTCCGGCTGCGTCATTGGTAATGATGGTTTTGGCTATGCGGAAGAGCAGGGCCAATGGGTTAAAATACCGCAAATTGGCCGCGTGGTGATCGGCGATCATGTCGATATCGGTGCTAATACGACGGTGGATCGTGGTGCACTGGATGATACGGTGATCGAAGACGGTGTGAAGTTGGACAATTTGATACAGGTCGCCCATAATGTTCGTATTGGCGCGCATACTGTGATTGCGGGCTGCGTTGGTATTGCGGGTAGTGCCGTGATCGGCGCACATTGCAAGATTGGCGGGGCGGCCATGATACTGGGTCACTTGCACATCGTTGATGGTGTGACTATCTCACCTGGCTCCATGATTATGCGCTCGATACAGCAGGCCGGCACGTATACGGCGCTGATGCCATTTCAGAAACACGAAGACTGGCTGCGGACGGCTGCAAACATCCGCCATTTGGAACAACACAACCTCAAGCTCAAGCAGCTTGAGCAAGCAATAAGCAACATACAAAAACATTCGGAAGATTGAGAGAATTTATGGCTGAAAACACAATGAATAGCATGGATATTCATGAGATTTTGGAACACCTGCCGCACCGCTATCCATTTGTGCTGGTTGACCGTGTATTGTCAATGGAACTCGGTAAAGAGATTACTGCCGTTAAAAACGTTTCGGTCAACGAACCATATTTCCCTGGCCATTTCCCATATCACCCAGTGATGCCAGGCGTGTTGATTGTTGAAGCCATGGCACAAGCCGCTGCTTTACTCTCTTTTAAAACAATGGGCACCAAGCCTACCAGTGATTCTGTGTACTATTTTGCTGGTATTGATAGTGCTCGCTTTAAAAAACCGGTTTCCCCTGGAGATCAGATTATTTTGAACGTCAAAATTGATCGTATCTTAAAAGGTATTTGGAAATATAGCGCCGTTGCCAAGGTTGGTGACGAAGTGGTCGCTGAAGCCAATATGATGTGTATCCTGAAAGCCATTGAAAAATAACCATAGATGCGCCTGCCCTTAAAGGCGGGCCATACACGTAAACATGCAAAGCCTGATTCATCCTACCGCATTGATTGACCCTAAAGCTGAGCTGGATAGCTCAGTAGAGGTGGGTCCCTATACCACGATTGGTGCGGGTGTCCGCATTGATGCAGGCACCAAGATTGCCGGGCATGTGGTGATTGAAGGGCCCACCACCATCGGCAAACATAATGAAATTTTCCAGTTTTCTTCACTGGGCGCGAAGCCTCAGGATAAGAAATTCAAAGACGAGCCAACCTTGCTGGAAATTGGTGACCATAACACCATCCGTGAGTTTTGTACCTTTAACCGTGGCACGGTGCAGGACAAAGGCACCACCAAAGTTGGCAGCCATAACTGGATTATGGCCTATGTGCACATCGCCCATGATTGTATCGTCGGTAACCATACTATTTTGGCTAATAACTCATCGCTGGCCGGGCACGTGACCATTTACGATCACGCGATATTGGGTGGCTTCACGCTGATTCACCAGTTCTGCCAGATCGGCGAACATATTATTACTGCGGTCGGTTCTGTGGTGTTTAAAGACATTCCGCCTTACGTGACTGCCGCTGGTTATGATGCAGCACCGCATGGTATCAATGCAGAAGGCCTCAAACGTCGTGGCTTCAGTGCTGAGAGCATTCAGCAAATCAAACGCGCCTATAAGGTGCTATACCGTCAGGGGCTGTCATTTGAAGAGGCCAAGATTGCATTGGCTGAGATGGAAAAATCCTGCCCTGAAATCGGCCTCATGACTCGATTTCTCGCGCAAACAACGCGCGGCATTGTACGTTAATTCAAAGAAACTATGGCTAAGATTGCAATGGTGGCGGGAGAGGCCTCCGGAGACTTGCTGGGCTATCACCTCATTCAGGAGCTGAAATCACTGCATCCTGACGTTGAGATTTTTGGCATTGCTGGTCCTAAAATGATGGGCCTGGGCGCCAAATCATTATTTCCGATAGAACGCCTGTCAGTACGTGGTTATCTCGAGGTGCTCAGGCATCTGTGGGGCTTGTTAAAGCTGCGCAAGCAGTTGTACAAGCATATCCTGAAAGAGCGGCCGGATGTGTTTATTGGCATTGATGCGCCGGACTTCAATTTCTGGTTAGAGCGTAAGCTCAAAGCCAAAGGCATCGCGACCATCCATTACGTCAGCCCTTCGATCTGGGCCTGGCGGCAAAACCGCATCCATAAAATCAAACGCGCTGTTTCACACATGCTGGCGCTGTTCCCGTTTGAGCCTGCGCTGTATCAGCAGGTTGGTGTGCCTGTGACGTATATCGGCCACCCTTTGGCGGATGCTTTGCCCATGGAGCCGGATGTTGGCCAGGCCAGGGAAAAGCTCAAATTGAAGAAAAACCATGTGGTGATTGCCATGTTGCCAGGCAGTCGCCAGTCTGAGGTGAATTTTCATGCTGAGTTATTGCTGGAAACTGCCATTGTGTTTGATCGCTTGATGCGTGAGAACGGACAGCAGGTTCAGTTTCTGGTGCCGCTGGTGACGCGCGAAACGCGTGACATTTTTACCAGTGCCTGGCACCAGCTATTAACGCAAAAACCTGATACTGCCATAGACCTGCAAATTATGTTTGGCCATGCGCATGATGCGATGACCGCGGCAGATGCCGTGTTAGTTGCCTCAGGCACGGCCACGCTGGAGGCGGCTTTGTTGAAAAAGCCCATGGTGATCACTTACAAAATGTCTAATATGAGCTGGCAGTTGCTTAAACGCATGCGCTTGCAGCCTTATGTTGGCCTGCCCAATATTTTAGCTGGCGAATTTATCGTACCTGAGTTGTTGCAAAAAGAAGCGACGCCAGAAGGTGTCGCACAGACACTCTACAATTTACTGGCAGATAAAACCGGTCTCGCTGTGTTGCAGGAAAAATACCGCCATATTCATGCACAACTCAAACAAAACAGTGCGCAGAAAGCCGCCGCTGTCGTCAAACAGTTTTTACAGGCTTGATGTTGATGCAAGGACTTTGTGGCATTGATGAAGCTGGTAGGGGGCCGTTGGCCGGTGCGGTGTACGCGGCGGCGGTGATTCTCGACCCGGAACGGCCGATTGCTGGCCTGGCAGACTCAAAAAAACTGTCTGAAGCCAAGCGTGATGCGTTGGCCGTTGAGATTAAGGCGCATGCACTGGCATGGGGCATTGCCAGCGTCAGTGCGCAGGAGATCGATGAGATCAATATCCTGCAAGCCAGCCTGCTGGCCATGCAGCGCGCCTACCAGGCGATGGTGGCACAGTACGGGGTGCATGCAACACTCATCCAGGTCGACGGTAATCGCAGCCCGAAATTTGAGTTACCTTGTGAAGCAATTGTCAAAGGCGATAGTAAAGTCGCTGAAATTTCTGCCGCCTCTATCCTCGCTAAAACGGCCAGGGATGCTTCCTTGCTGGTGCTTGATGCCCAATATCCACAATACGGTTTTGCACAGCATAAGGGCTATCCCACGGCCTTGCATTTGGCGCGTTTGGCGCAATATGGCATCACGCCGGAACATAGGCGTAGCTACGGTCCGGTTAAAAAACTCCTAGCGTAACTTGGGCGGTTTTGCCCAGGTTCCTGCATCAACTGATTCACGCGCTTGTTCTGGCGTATTCTCGTCGGTAATCCAGTGTTTAAATTTCTCTGGCGATGATCGCGCGCGTTGTGCGAGCACGCTCTTTATGCCGATTGACTTTTAAATGTTAATAAAAGTTAATAATATTATGTTATTGTATTTATCAGCATCATATTTTGAGTGTGGATATATTACTTTAACCTGATTGAGAGAGCCTGATTATGTATGACAATCCATTGACACCGGCGCTATCTGATTTAATGAAAGCCTGCCAGAAATTTAAAACCACAGAATCCAAGGTGTTGGCCGTCCATTTAAACAAGTCACCGGCCACCGTGCGCACCGAGTTTCAGCGCGCCATGGCACTGATGAACGTCAACTCACGCTATGCAGCACTTAAAACTGCTGAGGAAAATGGTTGGCTGGAAGTATCGTCAAAAAAGCATTAAATCATATCAATTGCATCTATTTTCTTAGAAAATGTATGCAATTGCAGTATGGTCTTCTTTCGTTCAGTTGCGTAATTTGAATGCTTCAAATGTATTCAATCATAACCTGACTGAGGATGAAGCACCATGCAAAATCAACCATTTAAACGCCAAGTCGTTTCCGCTGAACTAAGCAAATTGCGGAGTCATTTTCAAACCCTGATTGTAGGCAATGCTAATTACTTTGGTCATTTGCCGGGCGCTGGCTTTCCCAAAGCGGTGCAAAAAATACAAGGCAATACCCACTATGAGAATCTGGGTTGTCTGGGATTGCAGCCGCAATTTAACCTACTCAAAGCCATTGTTTATATCAACCAGGACAGTGGTTACTCAGGCAGTTTGTGTTCGGCAGGCTCACAAGAATATATCAGGTTTTATTTATCATTTGACGATGGGGCCACCTGGGTTGATCAGGGGCTGACCAGCTTAAATGTCCATGATGTGAAGCATGAAGGTCGTTTGGAGTATGCGGTAGAGATGCTGGTGGATATTAAGCGCTATTCATGCAAGAAAGCAAATCAGCTCTTGGCACGCGCCATTTTGTCCTGGGGGGTTGCGCCGCCTGCCAATACCCCACATTACACACCAGTGTGGGGCAATGTGGTGAATGCACATATCCTGGCCCAGCCGGTACAAAGCCTGCTGCTTAAAGATGTGATTGATAGTGCAATCTTGAAAGACGTGAGTGAATTGATCGATCTGGATCTGAAAATTCCCACCGCCGTATTGCCTGTCAATTATGTTGCTCTGGAGCAAAGCTATCAAGAAGCGCAGTTAGCCCCACATCGGTTGGCTTATCCTTTAGTGCAAACATTGATGGCGCAGCCTGCCCAACTCAGTGCTTTGCAGGCGCAGGTAAAACACTCGTTTGGTCCGCTGAAGTTTGACTGGTCTAAAGTCGTAGAGAGCATTGCCAATACCGATGGCAATATCGATTTTGAAGAGCTTAATTGTATTGGCCTGCAACCCAGAGCAACGCTGGACCATTTGGTTGGCGTGTTAAAAATCAAGAAATCACAGGGCTATTCAGGCAACTTGTGTACCAAGGGCAGTCAGGAGTATGTGCGTTTTTACCTCGATTTTGGCGCGGGCTGGCAAGACATGGGCCTCACTTCGGTGCAGGTGCATGATATCAATAGCTTGCCCAAAGATGGTTTTAACTATGCGGTGTTTCTACCTGTTGATTTGAGTCAGTATAAAAAACCCTGCAAGCAGGGGCCCGTTTACGCCAAAATGCGCGCGATCCTTTCCTGGAGCTCACCGCCACCCGCCAATACGCCAGACTATAAGCCTGTGTGGGGCAATACTGAAAACACCACCGTCATGTTAACACCAGGCATGATTGACCAAAGCTGGAAGCCGGCCCCGATGATTACGGCGGTTTGTGGGCAAAGTATTGCCGACATTCATCCGACGACGGGGACATTGACCAACGCCGCATTCAGCGATGCACCGTTTGGCAACAGTCTCTGGATTAGCGGCCATATTGGCAATGCCCCAGATGCGAGTAGTGGGGTAGCCAAGCTCAAGTACCGCTTGAACTACAGCACGGATGGTATCACCTTTAAACCGGTTGCTAACGCATTCAAACTGGCGTTGGAGCAGTTAAGTGGCGGTACCTGGACCTTCCCCGCACCCGTCACGCAAGCACCGCTGGCAGATGGCTATATTGAATATCAGGAAGATTTGATTGCGCCGCTACAAACCTTTGTCAATCTGGATATTCTAGGCGTTTTGCACACGGCAGGCGATGCCAGCCCTTACCGCTGGCTGCAGATGGAAGTCGTGGATCCTTTAAATCCGGCGACCACTTATTTATCGAATACGATTAAGGTTCGGGTGGATAACGCCGCCCCGACCGCCAGCATTACCATGGATCAAGGGCCTTGTTCTGATATTAAAGTCGGTGATGCCATTACCGGCAGTTATAGCGCGGCAGACGATTTTCTGGGGAGCGTTTCGATTGCGATTCTTGGTAATCCGGGTGGCGTGTTAACTAAAATACCCGTTGTGCTCACATCAAGCAATGAGTCTGGCACCTGGCGTTTAGAAACCACCGGCATGACCAAGTGTGGTTACGTCGTGCAGTTGACCAGTTCAGATCGCGCCCTGATTGGCTACGCCAGTGGTACCGCGTATTACACGGGGGGCGGGCATCAATTCCAGCCAACGGCCATTGGTTTCTGCTTAAGGTAACCCTCCCTCATTGACGATAATTGTCTGGCCATCTCTTTTTTTGGGGCCAGGCAATCAAACAAAAAGCCGCTCAATGAGCGGCTTTTACGTGTTTGGCTTGAATGCTAACGGCTTATTCAATCAACTGTGCTGTTTTGCCTGCTTTACCATTCATGGCATCTGCATCTGGCAGCGGCTCTTTACGTGCCGTAATTGTTGGCCAAACGGTAGAGAGGCGCGCATTGAGTTCAATAAAGTGCTGCTGGTCTGCTGGCACGTCATCTTCAGAGAAAATGGCTTCTGCCGGGCACTCAGCGACGCACAGGGTGCAGTCAATGCACTCATCCGGGTTAATCGCCAGGAAGTTCGGGCCTTCAACAAAGCAATCTACCGGGCAAACATCTACGCAGTCGGTATATTTGCACTGAATACAATTTTCGGTTACTACATAAGTCATGTTTTAAATCCTTTGCCGGCTATTTCAGCCAAAACGATATTTTATTGCAATTTAGCCAACTTGACGATGTGTTGGCTTGTCTTTCCTCACCCTGGTGGTGATTAGACAGTGGTGGATTAGACAATCATGCCAGCGCCAACGGTGTTGTTGCTGCTTTCGTCAATAATAATAAAGGCACCTGTGGCGCGGTTTTTGTCGTAGCTGTCGACCATCAGTGGCTGTGCCAGTTTAAAGCTGACACGGGCGATATCATTCATTTTGAGATCTGTCGCGGTTTGTTGCTCCAAAGTGTTCACATCTACCTTGTATTGAATACTGCCAATTTTGGCTTTAGATTCACGTGTGGTATGACGCACGATGTAAGTACGGGCAGGAGACAGCGGTGTCTCAGACAGCCAGCATACATGCGCTTCAATTTGTTTGACGGCTTCTGTGGTTTCGCTGGTTTTAACGATCATGTCGCCGCGTGAGGTGTCAATTTCGTCTTCCAGCAACAGGGTGATGCTTTGCTCAGTTTGTGCACTTTGCAGTTGCTCATTACCCAGTTGAATGGCTTTTACTTTTGATTGGTAACCGTTTGGCAACACAGTCACGGCATCACCGACGGTAATCGCGCCAGATTCGACGCGGCCCATAAAGCCACGGAAGTCATGCAATTCCGGATTGGCAGAATCATGCGGACGGCAGACAAACTGCACCGGAAAACGGAAGGCTTCGTTCTGTTCGCTATGTGCCGCTGGCGCCGCTTCCAGAATGTCGATCAAAGTCTCACCCTGGTACCAGTTCATATTGTCCAAACGGTCTACCAGCATGTCGCCATTGAGGGCAGACATAGGCATGAACTTGATATCGCGCGCCTGTGCCAGGCCAATTTCGGTGGCAAAAGCAATGTAGTCTGCCTTGATTTTTTCATAGACGGCCTGGTCGTAATTTACCAGGTCCATTTTGTTCACGGCAACGACGATATGTGGAATACCCACCAGGTGTGCCAGGTAGCTGTGGCGACGCGTTTGCGTCAGCACGCCTTTACGCGCATCAATCAGGATAATCGCCAGGTTGGCTGTAGACGCCGCAGTCACCATGTTGCGTGTATATTGTTCATGGCCAGGCGCATCGGCAATGATGTATTTACGTGTGCCGGTACTGAAATAGCGATAAGCAACGTCGATGGTGATGCCTTGCTCACGCTCGGCTTGCAGGCCATCTGTCAGCAGGGACAGGTCGACCGCTTCCATGCCGCGCTTTTGTGAAGTGCGTTCAATATTGTTCAGCGTGTCTGCCAGAATGGTTTTGGTGTCGTATAGCAGACGGCCGATCAGCGTGCTTTTGCCATCATCGACAGAGCCGCAGGTCATAAAACGGAGTAATGAATCGTTGTGTGTCGTCATGATTGTCATGTCTTTATTAAGCCACAGAGAACACGCAGGTCACTCTGTGGCAGAAATTAAAAGTAACCTTCTTTTTTGCGCTGTTCCATCGATGCATCCGACGTCTGGTCATCCAGACGGGTTGCGCCGCGCTCGGTAATGGTGGTGGTCGCTGTTTCCAGTACAATTTTGCTGACGTCATCAGCATCTGAAATCACTGGCGCCGTGCAGGTGATATCACCCACCGTGCGGAAGCGCACCTGCATATTGATCACTTCTTCACCGGCTTTAGGCTGATTAATGAAATCGCCATTAGACAGTGGCACATTAATTGGGAAAATGGCGCCATGACGCATGACGATATCGCGTTGGTGTGCAAAGTAAATACTAGGTAATTCCAGCTTTTCACGTTCGATATATTGCCAAACGTCCATCTCGGTCCAGTTAGAGATCGGGAAGGCGCGGATGTTTTCACCCTTGTGCACGCGAGCGTTATACAGGTTCCACAGTTCCGGACGCTGGTTTTTCGGATCCCATTGGCCGAATTCATCACGGAAACTCATGATACGTTCTTTGGCACGGGCTTTTTCCTCATCCCTGCGGGCGCCGCCAATGCAGCAGTCAAAACCGAACTCTTCAATCGCTTCGAGCAAGGTCACAGACTGGTGTTTATTACGTGGCTCATCTGCTGATTTCAGTACCACGGTACCACGTTTCATGGAGTCTTCCACTGAACGCACAATCAGGCGCTCGCCTAATTCTGCCGCGCGCTGGTCACGGAAGTTAACCACCTCCTGGTAGTTGTGCCCGGTGTCGATATGCAACAACGGGAACGGAAAGCGGCCAGGACGGAATGCTTTTTCAGCCAGGCGCAAAATGCACAGCGAATCTTTACCGCCGGAAAACAGCAATACCGGGTTGGCGCACTGACCTGCGACTTCACGCAGAATATGAATGGCTTCTGCTTCCAGCCAGTCGAGATGAGATAAAGGTTGTTTCATTGTCATCTTTAAAAAACCAATCAAATTTTTAAACCGCCGATAAACACAGATTGATGCCGATGAGGCCTTGGTCATTTTTACAGCACTAAATGGCCTGAGGCACAGAAGAAATATTTTTCTTTTGATCGGCGTTCATCCGCGTTTATCGACGGATCACTATTTCTTTACGTGCAATCCGCACTCTTTGCTGTCGGGATTTTCCCACCACCAGCGACCAGCACGGATATCTTCACCCATGGCGACGGCGCGCGTACACGGCGCACAACCAATGCTTGGGTAAAATTGCTCATGCAGGGCGTTATAAGGGACTTCGAACAGGCGAATGTAGGCCCAGACTTCTTTTTCTGTCCAGTCACTCAGCGGATTGAATTTTTCCAGTTTGTTGCCTGCGTCAAACTCGCGTACAGGCAAACTGGCACGGGTCGCCGCCTGTTCGGCACGCATGCCGGTAATCCAGGCCTGCTTATTCGCCAGCGCACGTTGCAATGGCTCCACTTTGCGCATATGGCAGCAGGCCTTGCGCAGGTCTATGCTTTCGTAGAAGGCATTGATGCCTTGCGTACGCACGTAACTTTCCACGGCTTCGTGTTTGGGAAAAAACACCAGCGGTTTGATCACGTAGGTTTGCTCAACCTCGCCCATCAGCGTATAGGTTTCAGCAGGCAGGCGGCCGGTGTCCAGTGAGAATATCTCTATGGGCAGGTTTTCCTTGCTGATCAGATCAGTCAAGACCATGTCTTCAGCACCATAGCTGTTGGCAAAGGTGATCGCAGGAAATTCGGCTGCTGCAGATTGCAGCAAAGCCAATGCTTGCGCACGCTTGGTGTGGACGCTGGCAATCAGCGCATCTGTCAGCTGTGGACGGATGGCCGGGTTGTTGGCGGCCGGTTTGAGCATGCTGACGCCGAAACTCATGCGCGGCTGATCCTGCGCCATACCGGCACATCTGCCACACCGCCTTGATAAGGCTGGCTAAAGTCGTTCAGGCTGGCCAGCGCATCTTCCGCTGAGCGGTCGGCACGAATCAAAAAGCTGTCGAAACCGGCGCGTTTGTGGAAAAACAATTGGTCACGCAATACGTCACCAATCGCGCGCAGTTCGTTTTTAAAGCCGAAGCGGGTACGCAGCCAGTTGCCCAGGGTAAAAATACGGCCATCTGCAAAACGCTCTACAAACACTGCAATCAGGGGCAGGCTGTTGAGGTCGGCAAATTCTGCCTGCAAAGCTTCGGCGGTTTCATTGGTCGCCAGGATAATGCCCAGTTCGCCAGTTGGCAGGCGCGATTGCAACTCTGCTTTGCGTGCCTGCCAGATGGTCAGTGGCACCAGAATCTTGCCTGTGGCAGGGATTTCGGTGTTGGCAATTTGCTCGGCAGTGTAGGTTTGCTCGCCTGTCAGTTTGAACAGCACCACTTTACCGGCCTGTTTACGCACAGACTCTTCACCGGCTGCAGGCGGCACCACGCGGGTCCATGTATCGGCTACGATGCTGGCTTGGCCATTAGCGGCTAATTGAATCAGTTGACTCATTATGCAGTTTCCTTTTCAGCGTAGACATGGGCTTTGAATGGCGCGACGCCCAGACGACGTACGGTATCAATAAAACGCTCTTCGTCCTGGCGCTCGCGTACATAGACCTCAATCAGGCGCTGTACCACGCCCGGCATTTCTTCTGCCGAGAATGAAGGGCCAATCACGCTGCCGATGCTGGCGTCATTGCCTTGTTTGCCACCGACGGTGACCTGATACCACTCGGAACCATCCTTATCGACGCCCAGAATACCGATATGGCCGACGTGATGATGGCCACAAGCGTTCATGCAGCCTGAAATATTAAGTTCAAGGTCACCGATTTCATGCAGGTAATCCAGGTTGTCGAATTGCATTTGAATCGCTTCGGCAATCGGGATCGACTTGGCGTTGGCCAGGCTGCAGAAGTCGCCGCCCGGGCAGCAGATAATATCTGTCAACAAACCAATGTTAGGTGTTGCCAAACCGGCTGCATGGGCTTTTTGCCATACAGTAAACAGGTCAGACAATTGCACGTCGGCCAGAATCAGATTTTGCTCGTGCGAGGAACGCAATTCGCCAAAGCTGTAGGCGTCTGCCAGGTCTGCGACCACATGCATTTGCTCGCTGGTGATATCACCAGGCGCTTTGCCGTGTGGTTTAAGCGACAGCGTGACAGCACGGTAACCAGGCACGCGGTGCGGTTGTACGCAACGTTTTACCCATGCTGCAAAGGCCGGGTTGCTGGCCACTGCCGCGTCGAAAGAAGCATCGTGCGCAGGCAAGTCCTTGTATGGCATCGGTTCAAAATACTTGGCAACGCGATCCAGTTCGTTTTGCGTGATGGTCAATGGGCCATCTTTAAAGTGCGCCCATTCTTCTTCTACCTGGCGCTTGAACTCTTCAATGCCCAGTGCTTTGACCAAAATCTTGATACGCGCTTTGTACGCATTGTCACGACGGCCATGAATGTTATAGACGCGAATCACGGCTTCGCAGTAGGACAGCACGTGTTGCCATTCCAGATGCTCGCGAATCACGGTGCCCAGAATCGGTGTACGACCCAAGCCGCCGCCTACCCAGACTTTAATCGCCATCTGGCCTTGATCGTCTTTGTAGAACTCCAGGCCGATATCGTGCGCTTGCACAATTGCGCGGTCTTTTTCTGTGCCTGACACCGCAATTTTAAATTTGCGTGGCAGCAATGCGAATTCAGGGTGGAAGGTGCTCCATTGGCGCATGATCTCGGCCACGGCACGTGGATCAATAATTTCGTCCGGCGCAATACCCGCAAACTGGTCAGTGGTGATGTTGCGGATGCAGTTGCCAGAGGTTTGAATGGCGTGCATTTCAACCGTCGCCAGCTCGGCCAGAATGTCTGGCGTGTCTTCCAGTTTAGGCCAGTTTAATTGCAGGTTCTGACGCGTACTGAAGTGGCCGTAGCCACGGTCATACTGCTTGGTAATATCACCAAGTTTGCGCAATTGCTTGCTCGATATCAGGCCGTAAGGCACGGCAATACGCAACATGGGCGCATGGCGCTGAATATACAGGCCGTTTTGCAAGCGCAGCGGGCGATATTCTTCATCCGTTAACTCGCCAGCCAGATAGCGGCGTGTTTGGTCGCGGTATTGGGCGACGCGTTCGTTGACAATTTGTTGATCTATAGGGTCGTATTTGTACATGCTTGAGTCACTTTGTTCGCAAAAAGCGAAGAGGCAATATTTTAATGGAAAATCAGCTTAAAGCCTACAAAAATCAATATCATAGCCAGCGCAATGCGTACCCAGTGCTCTGCCACGCGTGAACTCAAGTGGCTGCCGAGATAGATGCCAGGAATGGAGCCTATCAGCAAAGTGCCCAGCAAGTGATAGTCTATGGTGCCCAAAGAGGCATGACCGAGGCCTGCGACCAGGGTCAGCGGCACGGCATGTGCAATATCACTCCCGACAATGGTGGTGATTTTTTCTTTAGGATAAAGCAGAATCAGCGCGGTGACGCCCAGCGCGCCAGCACCAACCGAAGTCAGCGTGACCAGTGCGCCTAGCACTGTGCCCAGTACGACGGTCGCACCTGGCACGTAGCGTGCTGGAATCCACTCCTCTTTTGCGACCAGAGACATCAGCTTGTTGCGCAATAGCACGGCGACTGACGTCACAATCAGGGCCACGCCTAGCCAGAATTTGATGGTAGACACGACATTGCCTGATTGCAGATCCATACTATGCAGCGCCCATAAGGTCAGCATGGAGGCGGGGACGCTGCCCGTGGCCAGACGTTTTACGATTACCCAGTCAATGTTGCCAAGTTTGCCATGGGCAAAAATGCCAACGGACTTGGTGATGGAGGCGTAAAGTAAATCTGTGCCTACGGCCACAGCCGGTTTGATGTTGTAAATCAATAGCAGGATAGGCGTCATTAACGAGCCGCCACCTACACCGGTGAGTCCAACCAAAAAGCCAACCACAAAACCTGCCAGTATGTATCCGAATTCCATGAGGAGTATCTTGTAAAACTATAAACCGCGGAATAGTATCAAGTTTTTAATGATTGATTTAATAATCAGATGTTCTATGATATAGCATTTGGTTATATGAGGTCGGGTGATGAAATTCCACCAGTTGCGCTATGTGCATGAAGTTGTGCGGCAGCAATTAAATATTTCTGCGGCATCTGAAGTATTGCACACCTCACAGCCTGGTGTCAGCAAGCAGATTCAGCTGTTAGAAGAAGAGCTGGGCTTGCAGATTTTTCAGCGCAATGGCAAACGTCTGATCGGTGTCACCGAGCCAGGCCGTAAAATCGTTGAGTTGTCAGCGCGTGTCATGCTGGATATGCAAAATATCAAGCGGGTCGGCGATGAATATAGTCGTGAAGATAGCGGTGAACTGACGATTGCCACCACCCACACGCAAGCGCGCTACCGCTTGCCTTCTGCGGTCAAGCAGTTTATTGCGCAGTATCCCAATGTGAAATTGACCATCCACCAGGGTAACCCGGCGCAAGTGACCGAACTGGTTGCTTCCGGTGAGGCTGATGTCGGCATTGCGACAGAAAATATTAGTAACGATGAGCGTTTGTCCTGCTTGTCCTGCTATGAGTGGAACCGTTGCCTGGTCGTGCCGCCACAGCATCCGCTGCTGGCTAAAGCGGTGCTGACGCTAAAAGACCTGGCCGATTATCCTTTAATTACCTATGACTTTGCCTTCACGGGCGGCACGCTGGTGTCTAAGGTGTTTCACGACGCTGGCTTGCAGCCGAATGTCGTGTTTACTGCGATTGATGCCGACGTGATTAAAACGTACGTCAATCTGGGCCTGGGCATTGGCCTGATCGCCAATATGGCGTATGAAGAAACGCGTGACGCGCCACTCAAGAGCCTGGATTGCAGCCATCTGTTCCCGAATAGCACGACTTATCTGGGGGTGCGCCGTGATGCTTTTCTGCGTGATTACATGCTGAATTTCATTACCATGTTGTCGCCGCAATATGACAAGCGCACCGTGCAACGTGCATTTCATCAAGACCTGTGATAGCAGTCACACGGATGTGCATGGTGACATGCTGTAATGCCTTTATCTGTGTGAGACATTAAGAGGTTGGTCATGCGTTTATCCATATTGAAGGTATTGTGTTGCCTGGGTTTGATCATGAGCTTGCCAGTCTGTGCCGCACCGGCGCATATGCGTGTCATTGGCCATGGCATGCCAGATATAGACCTGGATAACGCGATTTATGAAGTGCCGGTCAAGGCCGGTGTGACTTATCAGGATTTAATCGATAGCCTGAAATCCATTTCGGAAGGCATGAATTTCGTCAATCCGGCCAATTTCCCGATTGGTGAGCATATGAAGCTGCGCGGCCAGGATCCGCAAGGTGTGAAAGAAGTACGCACTTTTTGTAATTTAAGTATGGGCACAGAGATTATTCTCGACCATCCTGAGTTTCTGGTGTTTGCACCGTGCCGCCTGGCTATTTACGAAAAATCCGACGCCAGTGGCAAACGCCAACTATATCTTGGCCTGGACCGGCCCACGCATGATTTAAAAAATATCAAACAGCCGACTGCCAGGGCACAGGCCTCGGCGCAACAGCTTGAAGATGCCTTGATCGAACTGATGGAAAAAGCCCGTCGAGGGGATTTTTAGTATTTATTATAAAGACATTTTTTAGCCACAGAGGACACGGAGAAAATGTCTACCGCTGTAGCGCACCAATAGCTTTTCTCTGTGCACTCTGTGTCCTCTGTGGCTAAAGGTTTTTTTAAACGATTTCGCGCTTCCGGCAAAACAACAATCTTCCCCTTTTTAGAGCCATCCCCTATACTCAACTTAACTTTCATTGTTAAGAGTACATTCCATGGTGCAACCTATGCTCATCGCAAAAAATAATGACGTCGACAGCGTCATGCTGCCAAAAATGGCTAACCGTCATGGCCTGATTGCCGGTGCAACCGGTACTGGTAAAACGGTGACCTTGCAAAGCCTGGCTGAGCAGTTTTCACGCATCGGTGTGCCGGTATTCATGGCAGACGTCAAAGGCGACTTGTCAGGCATGAGCCAGGTGGGCGGTGGCAATGCCAAAGTCGAGGCCAGGGTGCAGCAATTAGGGCTGACTGACTATACCAATAAAGCCTATCCGGCAATGTTCTGGGATATGTTCGGTGAAAAAGGCCATCCGGTACGCACTACCTTAAGTGAAATGGGGCCGTTGCTATTAGCGCGCATGCTCAACCTGAATGATGTGCAGGGCGGTGTATTGAATGCGATTTTCAAGATCGCCGATGACAATGGCATGCTGTTGCTTGATATGAAAGACCTGCGTGCAATGGCGCAGCATTGTGCTGAAAATTCGGCCACTTACCAGACGCAATACGGCAATATTTCCACGGCCAGCGTCGGCGCCATCCAGCGTGCGTTGCTGCAACTGGAAACCGAGGGCGGTGATATCCTGTTTGGTGAACCGGCCTTGAACCTGGAAGACATGATGCAAACCGATGCCAAAGGATTAGGCTTTATCAATATCCTGGCAGCGGATAAATTGCTGAATTCGCCACGCGTCTATGCGACATTGTTGCTGTGGATATTGTCGGAGTTATTTGAAAAATTGCCTGAAGTCGGCGATATGGAAAAACCAAAACTGGTATTTTTCTTTGATGAGGCGCACCTGTTATTTAACGACGCGCCCGCCATTCTGATGCAAAAGATTGAACAAGTGGTGCGTCTGGTGCGTTCCAAAGGTGTTGGGGTGTATTTTGTGTCGCAAAATCCGTTGGATATTCCAGATGTCGTGTTGGGCCAATTAGGTAACCGCGTGCAGCACGCGCTGCGTGCGTTTACGCCGCGCGACCAGAAAGCCGTGCAAGTAGCGGCGCAAACCTTCCGCGCTAATCCCAAATTAAACGTGGCGACTGCGATTACCGAGTTGGGGGTGGGCGAAGCGCTGGTTTCTTTCCTTGATGAAAAAGGCGCGCCGACCCCGGTTGAACGTGTGTTTGTCTGTCCACCAGAAAGCCGTGTCGGCCCGGCCACGGACGCGGAGCGCAAGCAGGTGATGGCGCAATCGCTAGTCGCTGGCGTATACGATAAGCTGGTCGACCGCGAATCGGCCTACGAAATTCTCAAACAACGTGCAGATCAGGCAGCATCAGCCACGCAGGCGCAAACGCAAAAAGAAGAAGAGGGCTCTGGTTTTGACCTTGGTGGCATTTTAGGTGGCAAAACCAGTCGCTCGGATTCTGTGCTGGAATCTGCTGCTAAATCTGCTGCGCGCGCGATCGGCTCTCAATTGGGCCGCGCCATTATCCGCGGCGTACTGGGCTCGATTCTCGGGGGCAGTAAGACCAAGCGTTAACCATGGTGTTGATTATCAGCTTTGATAAGTGAATGAAGTTAGGAACACTGCATGTTAAGTGATATCGACATCGCCCAGGCCGCGACGCTGGAACCGATTGTGACGGTGGCTGGCAAGTTGGGATTGTCGGCAGATGACTTGCATGCATACGGCCAGCATATGGCCAAATTGACGCAAGCCACGGTGAATCGGCTGTATGCAGAGCCAGCCAAAGCCAAGCTGATTCTAGTGACGGCGATCAATCCGACGCCTGCCGGAGAGGGTAAAACCACCACGACCGTTGGCCTCACCGATGCCTTGAATCAGGCCGGTTATCACGCGCTGGCCTGTTTGCGTGAGCCTTCGCTAGGGCCGGTGTTTGGCATGAAGGGTGGGGCGACCGGCGGTGGGTATGCGCAGGTGGTGCCGATGGAGAATATCAACCTGCATTTTACCGGCGACTTTCACGCCATTAGTGCCGCCAATAATCTGCTGGCAGCGCTGATTGATAATCATATTTACCATGGCAATGCATTGGGTTTCGATCAGGTGACTTGGCGCCGTTGCATGGACATGAACGACCGCGCCTTGCGCCGAATCACGCTGGAAAATACCGTGCATACCGGCTTTGATATTACGGTCGCCAGTGAAGTGATGGCTATTTTCTGCCTGGCGACGGACTTGGCGGATTTAACGCGCAGACTGGGTAAGGTTCAAGTGGGGTCGAATGCGCAAGGAGCCCCAATTCTGGCCAGTGATTTGCAGGCTGAAGGGGCGATGACGGCCTTACTTAAAGATGCTTTTCAGCCTAATCTGGTGCAAACGCTGGAAGGTTCGCCAGCGTTGTTGCATGGCGGCCCGTTTGCCAATATTGCGCATGGTTGTAACTCACTGGTAGCGACGCAAACCGCTTTACGCCTGGCCGATTACGTGGTGACCGAGGCCGGCTTTGGCGCTGACCTGGGCGCAGAAAAATTCATGGATATCAAATGTCGTCAATCTGGCTTGCGGCCAGATGTGGCGGTGATTGTGGCTACCGTGCGTGCCTTGAAATATAACGGCGGCGTAGAAGTCGCTGATTTGAATGCCGAAAACTTGTCAGCGTTGGCTATTGGTGTTGCCAATCTGGAAAAGCATATTAGCAATTTGCGCCAGCACTTTGGGTTGCCGGTGCTGGTGGCGTTGAATCATTTTACGGCCGATACCGCAGCAGAGGTCGCTTTGGTACAAACTGCCGTTGAGGCACTGGGTGCCAGTCTGCATGTGTGTCGGCATTGGGCGCAAGGCGGCGCAGGCGCGCTGGATCTGGCGCATGCGGTGGCTGCGCAGGTGCAACAGCTTGCCACGCCACATTTACTGTATGCAGATGATCTCTCGCTAGCGGAAAAACTGACCACTGTTGCGCAGAAAATGTATGGTGCCAGCGGTGTCACTTACAGTGAGTTGGCCCAGCAGCAATTGGAACAGATCAAGGCTGCCAGCCAGGGGCTGCCTGTGTGTATCGCTAAAACACAGTATTCCTTGTCCTGTGATGCCAAGCTGCGCAATGTGCCGCAACATCATGTTCTGCATGTGCGCGAGTTACGTTTGTCGCGCGGTGCTGGTTTTGTGGTGGCGATTTGCGGTGACATCATGACCATGCCGGGCTTGCCTAAACAGCCCGCCAGTGCGCGCATCAGCGTGGATGCCAATGGTAGAATAGTGGGACTTTCCTGAAGTACTTGTCATGCAAACCTTTAGCCAGCTCGGCCAGGCCGATCACACCATTAATAAATCCCGTTTTATTGCCCGCGCCAAGCGTTGTGAAGATGAGCGCGAGCTTGCTTTGTTTTTGCGCCAGTTTGCCAGTGACCATCAAACGGCCGGGCACCTGGCGTATGCGTTCAGGATGAAAACAGCAGAAGGCATCGTGGCGCGCTTTTCTGATGCAGGTGAGCCTGCTGGCACTGCGGGTAAGCCCATCATGCAAATGCTGGATGGCCAGAATTATGTCAATTGCTGTGTGGCGGTCGTGCGCTATTATGGCGGTATTAACCTGGGCACTGGTGGTCTGGTGCGTGCTTATGGCGGCACTGCCAAACAGGCGATGGACCAGGCAGGCAGCATGCCTTTTGTGGAAATGGTGCACCTCAAGATATCGACCAGCTACAAGCGTGTGGATGAGTTGACGCGTGAAGTGCAAAAGTGCCATGGCGAGATTCTGGACAAGCAGTTTGATGAAGCCGTCCATTTTTTGCTTAAATTACCGCTGGATGCTGCCAGGCAAATACAAGCCAAATTTTAACCAATCTTATTTCTACCAGAACCTCATCGACCGGAGCCTGTAGTGACCCAAAACCAACGATTTGATATTGCGACCTACATCTTGATGGCGGTGTTGATGTGGCTGGTGTTGCAAGTGCAGTTGCTGCCAGCATTACTCGTTGGTCTGTTGGTGTTTGAGTTAATTCACGTCATTTCGCCGTTAATTGCACGTAAATTGCCGGGAAAATACGCTAAATGGCTGGCTGTTGTGCTGATTGCTACGCTGGTGATTGGCTTGCTGGTCGCATTGGGCATGGGCATCGTCACCTTGATTCGCAGTGATGCTGGTGGCCTGGCGGTACTGTTTGACCAACTAGCCAAAATTATTGAAGACTCACGCAAGGTGTTGCCGCCATGGTTGAATGAACGGCTGCCTGATGATGCCATTACACTGCAACAAACGGTCATTGATTGGTTACGCGCGCATTCAGCCGACTGGCAACTGCTCGGCAAGGAAGCCGGGCATCATTTGGCACATATCCTGATCGGCATGGTTATCGGTGCGATGATCGCCTTGCATGACGTACAAACCAAGGTCAACCATAAACCGTTTGCGCAAAGCCTGTTGCAGCGCATCACCTTGTTTGCGCAGGCATTCAAGAATATTGTATTTGCACAGGTGAAAATTTCTGCCGTGAATGCGACACTAACCGGGATTTACCTCGCAGTGATTTTGCCGTTGTGTGGTGTCCATTTGCCGTTTACCAAAACCATGATTGCCATCACTTTCCTGGTCGGTTTGTTGCCCGTGATCGGTAACCTGATTTCCAATACCGTGATTGTGATTGTCAGCACCAGTCATTCATTTATGGTGGCCATGGGCTCGCTGGCGTTTTTGATTGTGATCCACAAGCTGGAATACTTCCTCAATGCGCGTATTGTCGGCGGCCAGATTCGCGCTTATGCCTGGGAGTTGCTGCTGGCCATGTTGCTCATGGAGGCGACCTTTGGTTTGCCCGGCATTGTGGCGGCACCGGTGTATTATGCCTATATCAAGAGTGAGTGCAGGGCGCGCGACTGGGTATAAAAATCAGCTGTGATTGATCAAAAATAAGGCTCGCCATGGCGAGCCTTATTCATTTGTAGCCGTGTTTATTTCAGCTTATACAAGCGGTTTTCAAGCGTCTTGCCACCGCTGATGTTGTCCATCTGGTCGCCGCTGACCTGGCTTAGTTGCGCCAGCCGGTCGTCCGGGTGTGGGTGGGTCTGGAACAGCAGGGCGACACTGCCATCATTGTTATTGATGGTTTCCATGTCCTGCAGCACCTCTGCCAGGCCATAGGCTTCGTAACCGGCGCGCGCCGCCAGCACCGTGCCCATACTATCGGCTTCAAATTCGGCGCTTTTATCCAGGTTGCGCGCGCTGATTTCTGCGCCGGTGGAGACTGCGCGCTGGGTCAGTTTGTTTTTGCTGATTTTCTCTTTTAAGAATGAGGTGCCCGCATCCAGCAAGGCCTGTTTCTGCATCACTTTCAGGTGGTGTTTTTGCACCACATGGGCGATCTCATGCCCCAGGACACCGGCCAGTTGCGCTTCACTGCTTAAGCGTTGATACAAGCCTTTGGTAATCAGCACATAGCCGCCTGGCGCGGCAAACGCGTTGACATCTGTGCTTTCAATGACACCAAAATGCCAGGGCAAGTCTGCGCGCTCGGACTGGCTGGCTACCCAGCGCCCCACTTTGTTCACATATTGCTGTAACTGTGCGTCATTGACCAGGGGCGCAGCGCCGAGAATGGTGCCGGTGACATTGCGTCCCACCGCAATTTCGTCTTCGCGGCTAGGGTTTTTCCAGTTGATATTGGCCAGTTTGTCTTGTGCTGACGGAGTGCTTTGTGGCGTGGTCGTGGCGGCTGCTTCAGTTTTGTTGGTGGTGCCTAGTTGCTCATTCACGGCGTCTTTGAGTACGCCTTTAAGGTCAAGCGCAGAAGCGGTGCCCCATGCCAGGCTACTACATAATGCAAGCGCCATCGCTTGTGTTAAGGTCTTGTTCATTGTGCGCCTCCCGTAAAGTATGGATATTGATGGCTGCTGAGGCCGCCGTTGCTGGCAAATTGCTTGGCGTCTTCTGCGTTCACCGTGTAGCTTTCCAGCTTCTTGGTTTCTACTTCGTTGAATGATGCCGTTTTCAGATCTTCGGCACTCAGGCCGCGAATACCGGTGGTCGATACCACTTTTCCGGTGCCACTGCGGCCGGTAGCCACGCCGACCACGCCTGCGACATTGTTGCCACCCGCGCTGTTACGTTTAACCGTGAGTAAGCGTACCCAGCCGGTTTTGCCGGCGGCTTTAATTTGTAGCCAGGCGCCTTTTTTATTGAGGATTTCGACGGCGTCGTTTTTGTTGACGCTGCCGACGACCTTGGCGTCGCTAAAGGTATCTGCCCGTAACTGGTCTGCTTTGAGGGCGACCCCGGTCTCCGCTGCGACTGCCTGACTGCATGCGAATGCCGTCAGCAGCCAGAATAAGCTTTTTTTGATCATGCCTTGTTCTCCTGATTGTTGTTATGTGTGCTGCTTTGATCGCTAGACAAGTCCGAATGACTTAAAGCGGCCATCTCCAGCTGTATCATGGCTTGTGCAAACAAGATGCGCCACTGTGCGGCTAGTTGTGATGCGTTGTTGGCAATCTTGCCCTGATGCGACCCATAACGCACGACGGGCTGGCCAGGTAGACTCAGTTGATTAATTAATGTTTGTAATTGTGCCGATAGTTGCTGCGCATCTTGTTGTGCCGCCTCGCGGTAAGTTGCTTCCGGCGCATATTGCCAGCTGACCATCACCATATCGCCAAACAGGCCCCAGATACCGCTTTGCGTGCCGGTGAGGATATCGATCTGCGTCGGCGCACGGCAGGCTTGCTCAATTTCGCGACGAATGCGTTTCATGGCCGCATCGCCCAGTGTTTCCTGGCTTTCGATGGCAATCGGTATCAGCAGTACTTCCAGTTCATTGCTGCTGGAGGTCAGGCCAAATGCTAGCCAGCGTTGCAGTGCACGGTCGGTGGCCAGCGCATAGATTTTGGCGACACCGAAATAAGCCACGGCCCAGAAGATAGGCGCGGCCAAGTCCAAATAGGTATGAAACAGGTTGATCGCCAGGTAAGACAACACCAGCAAACCAATCTGGCTACCGGTAAACACGCCGTTAAAGCGGTCGCGGTCAATCTTGAAGTAAAACGCCAGCGTCGTCAGCCACACCAGTAAAAAGCTCAGCAGGATATAAGGCAGCTTGCCGCGCCAGACCTTGAGGTAATCCTGGTGCAGGCTGTTATCCAGCGCCGTGGCGAGGATTTCAACACCTGGAAACTGCTTGTCCATGGCGGTGGGTTTGATATCAAACAGGGCCGGGGCGGTGGAGCCAATGATGACAATCTTGTCCTTGAACTCATCCTTGCCCCGCTTGGGTTGTGCACTGGTGAGGTCACGGTAAACGTCGCTAAAGCTTACGTAGGCATAAGTGAACGGTTTGCCACGCCAGTTAAGCAGCATTTCGTCCGGCGTATTGTGGCTGATCTCCCCTTGGGCATTGGCAACCACCAGTGGCAGCGCGGGTAAGGTCCAGCCTCTATCCTGGTGGCGCATGCGGTATTGGCGCACCACGCCATCGTTATCCGGGTACACATTATGCGTGCCCAGGCGACCTGGCTTCCAGGCACCTTTGAAATAAGGTGGAATTGCGGCAAACGTGGCCTGTTTGTCTGCATCGGTGGCGGCGACCAGCCCGGGAATTTGCGCATATTTGAGCTGGCTCTGGCTATCCTGGCTGGCGTCCAGGCGCAGCAATGGAAAGAAGCAGTGCTGGCATTCGCTAATCACATCATTAAAGTAGCTGTCACTGTCCGGGTTGTAGACGTCGGCATCCGAAAACACAATATCAAAGACGATGGCTTTCGGTTGTTGTTGCTGGATATTTTCCACCAGTTCGCCGATCACCTGGCGTGGCCACGGCCAGCGGCCATATTCTTTGGCCATGGCATCCAGGCTGGCTTCATTGATATCAATAATGACAATACTCTGATCAGCTGCCGGTTTGAGGATACGGTTTTTCACCATGAGGTCAAACGCTTTGTCGCGCATATTCTGGCCGACGTGAAATACAGCCGCATCTAGCAGTATCATCACACTGAATAACAATGCCAGATACAGGTAAAAGTTATTCTTTAGCTTGCGGGTCAGGCTGGCCAGCCAGAAGCCCAGCATCAATTTGAGTTTTAACATATCGCTCCCTTGTTATTCTTTAATTCGTTCTTAGCTTTGTCTGCGCTGCGTGCCGGATGACCCGAACGGGTCATTGTGACCATGAGTCGTCGTCAGTATTCTAGCAACATCACAAAGACGCAGCGATCATCATCTACTTAAATCTGAATTTGTTTTAGATGTTTGTTTGATTGTCAGCATCCAGGATGCCTTTATGTCATTGTGTTGTGTTTTTCAAGTTTAAAGTCTCTTTATAGCCCCGCCAATGCGGGGTTTTTTCTTTTTTATTCCCGGTCACTCTCAATCGGCGTAGTCAGGCCCGTCATATAAGCTTCATGCCAGTGAAAACTTTCTGACATACAGTTTCTCAAGAATGCTCAAAGCGACACAGTGCGCAGGCCCTGTGTTTAAAAACAGTGAGCGACATCGTAAGTGTACTTAAGAGAGGATATTCAGAATGAAACTTAAACCTTGGCTAATGGCAGGTTTGCTGGGCACAGCGATGCTGACTCAGGCACAAGCTGCCGAATTGATTCAAAACGGTGGTTTCGAAGTGCAGGGCGTAGATAGCTACGACATTTCTGGCTGGCAAGTGGCCGAGCAAGGCTTTTTCGGCAGCGTATTGTCACAATCAGGCAATGTGTCAGAAGTGACAGGCAATGCCACTGCAGGGGCTTATCAGGGCAGCTATTATGGCTTGCTGGATAACTACGGCCTGGCTGGCAATGTGTTGTACCAATCTTTCACTACGGCTGCCGTGAGTCAGGCGACCTTGTCGTTCCAGATGTTTGTCAATAACCAGAATGCGACGACTGAGATTGATGCCGCTGGCCTGGATTACAGCGTGGATGCGACCGATCATCCTAACCAGCATGTGCGTGTGGACTTGCTAAAGGCTGGCAGTGACCCGTTCTCGACCGATAGCGCAGATATCTTGCAAACCCTGTATGTGGGCGGTGCTAACGGCAGCCTGGCAGTCAATCACTATATCAACTACCAGTTTGACTTGTCTTCCAGCCTGGCTGCTGGTGGCAGCTATGTGTTGCGCTTTGCCACCGTAGCCAACCAGAGTGCATTGCAACTGGGCGTTGATAACGTCAGTCTGCAAGCCGTTTCATCTGTGCCTGAGGCGGATACCAATGCCTTGATGCTGGCTGGCCTGGGCATCATTGCGGCGGTGATGCGTCGTCGTTATTCATAACATACAATATTAAAAGCTGATAAAGGAATCAACATGCAACTGTTTAACTTGAAACGCACGGCCATGGTCGCCATGCTGCTGGGCTCACAACTTCTTTCTAACGCGGCGATGGCTGAAGATGCCCAGTTCTGGCTGAACGATGGCGCTGCCAGCCTGAATGACAGCAAAAAGCTGGTACCAAACGCTAAAAAAGCCAAAAACGTGATTTTGTTTGTCGGTGACGGTATGGGTATCTCTACCGTGACTGGCGCACGTATTTTTGAAGGTCAACTGAAAGGCATTGATGGCGAGCGCCATAAATTGTCTTTTGAAGAGTTCCCATATGTTGCCTTGTCTAAAACATATTCTACCAACCAGCAAACGGCTGACTCTGCACCAACCATGACTGCCATGATTTCTGGTGTAAAAACCAACGATGGTATTTTGTCACTTAACCAGTCTGTAGCGCGTAATGAGCCTAGCCCAACAGTATTGAACGCTAACAAAGTGACGACATTGCTGGAGCAAGCAGAGCAGGCAGGCAAATCCACTGGTGTGGTTTCAACTGCACGCATCACACACGCCACACCAGCAGCTACTTACGCGCATATCTCTAACCGTGACTGGGAAGCGAATGCGAACCTGTCTGCCGCCGCTGCCAGCAATGGTGTGAAAGACATCGCTGCGCAACTGATTGATAACTTTGGCAACGGCAAAATTGGTGATGGCATTGACGTAGTATTTGGTGGTGGCCGTAGCTACTTCCTGCCTAACAGCATTACCGATATCGAAGGCACCAAAGGCCGCCGTACTGATGGCCGTAACCTGACACAAGAATACGTGAGCAAGTTTGGTGGTGTGTATATCGAAAACCAGACTGCATTTAATGCTTTGAATCCAGTGACCACGAACAAAGTGCTGGGCCTGTTCAATCCATCCCATATGGAATATGAGCAAGACCGCCCGAATGACATCGCTGGCGAACCATCACTGGCTGACATGACGGGTAAAGCGATCGATATCCTGAAGAAAAACCAGAACGGTTATTTCCTGATGGTAGAAGGCGGTCGTATCGACCATGCGTCGCATGCCGGTAACGCTTACCGTACGTTCAAGGATGCGGTGGCACTGTCTGATGCTGTGCGTGAAGCAGCGTCCAAGGTGAACCTGAATGACACCCTGATCATTGTGACGGCTGACCACAGCCACACTTTGACCATTGGCGGTTATCCAAAACGCGGCAACCCGATTTTGGGTAAAGTGGTTGAGCCAGGCAAAACCACGCCAACGCTGGCAGCAGATGGCAAGCCTTACACTACTGTGAGTTTTGCCAACGGCCCAGGCTACCACGTTAACTCCCCAGGCGATGCCGTGTATAACGAGTCTATCGCTGCAGGCCGTGTCGTAGATATGTCTGGTGTGGACACTGAAGATCCTGATTTCCATCAGGAAGCACTGGTACCACTGAGCTCAGAAACCCATGCCGGTGAAGAGGTGGCAATTTACGCCATTGGCCCTAAAGCCTACCTGGTACATGGTGTACAAGAGCAAAGCTATATCTACCAAGTGATGAAAGATGCGTTTGGCTTCTAAGTTGCGGTATGCTGGTGCATAGCGAGTGATTGCAGGGCAGCTTCAGGCTGCCCTGATCCCTTTAGTCGGAATGGAATAAAATGATATTTAAACAATCAGCTGGATGCCTCGCATTGATGTTGATAAGTGCTGGCGCAATGGCAGATGACGTGGTGAATGCGCGTTATGAAACGGTGCAGTGCGCCTCGCCGTGCAAGGCAGAAGAGGCCAAACATGTGCAATGGTGGCTGATGCGTGAAACGAATCAGGTGGAGATACGCAATCTGTATCAAAACGGTGAACCGGCGCATCACAGCAGTTTGTGGCTGAAAAAACCGGCCGGGCAGATGAATTATGTGTATTTGATGCACGATGAGCGTCGCGCCATTGATTATGCCGATGTGGATTTGAAACTGTTGTCCATCAAAACCGATGAACAGTTCTGGCAACTGAAATCACAGTTGGTGACAGATAGCGAACTGGCCAGCTTGCAGAAAGTGGACGCAGCGTCTGCCACGCAATATGGCTACCCGGTAGAGAAGTATGTGGGTACTTTAGGCGATGGCATCCGCAGCGAAGTATGGTGGATTCCGGCATTAAAATTACCTTATAAAGTCGCTTATACCTACCCGCAGCACACGGTGAGCATCCAGTTGCAATCGCTGCAACCAACTGCCAAGTCTGAGCAGGCCGTAGAAATCGCGCCAGGTACGTCACTGACGGCACTCAGCAATTACCAGCATGTGGATTATGCCGACCTGGGCGATATGGAGCACAATCCTTCGGAAATGCAATGGCTGGCCAAAGCGCACGGCGCGCCTGGTTTACATGCGCATGAACATTAATGTTTTAGCTTAATCGTTGTTTCAATACACCCGCATCCTCGCAGCCGAATTTGCTGCGAGCCGATGTGGCGTACACGGTCATCGGCTATAATGCCGCCATGACGCTACAAATTATTCAGTTATTCCTCTTGCTGCTGGTGATTGCCATGCTGGTCTGGCAGTGGCGTACACAGCAACACACTGCACAACAGGCACTGGCGCAATTACTTTCCCAACAGCTTGAAGAAAAACATCGCTTGATGATGAGCGAGATGCATCAGTCACTGAATCAATTGGCCGACCGTTTGCAAAGCCTGAATGCGGATCAGCAAGACCGTTTGCGCGCACAATTGTCGCAAGAACTGACGGCGACGCGTGAAGCCATGCAAGCCTTGCAAGTGGCGCAGCGCGACCATTTAAGCCAGAGCAGTGAGCAACTCAGCTTGAGCTTGCGTAACGGCTTGTCCGAACAGGGCATGTTGCAGCAAAACCTGCTGAAAACTGCTTTGCAAACCACCACTCAAAGCCTGACCCAAAGCATTGAAGCGCTGACCAAAGTGGTCGATGGCCGCCTGGAAGAAATGAGTGGCAAGGTGTCTATCCGCCTGGAAGAGGGCTTTAAAAAGACCAACGAGACTTTCGTCAGTGTGATGGAGCGCCTGGCCACCATTGATGAGGCGCAAAAGAAAATCGATGGCCTCAGTGTCAATATGGTGAGCTTGCAGGAGTTGCTAGGCGACAAACGCAGTCGTGGTGCCTATGGTGAGGTGCAACTGGAAGGCCTGGTGCGCAATGTGTTACCAGTAAACAGTTTTGCCATGCAACATACTTTGAGCAATGGCGCGCGCGTCGATTGTGCCTTGTTCTTGCCTGAACCCACCGGCACCGTCGCCGTGGATAGCAAGTTTCCGCTTGAAAATTACCACCGCATGATCGATAGCAGTCTTGGCGAACTGGTGCAGGCGCAGGCTTCCAAATTGTTTAAGGCCGATATCAGGAAACACATCGACGATATCAGTAGCAAATACATTATTGCCAATGAAACGTCAGATGGTGCCGTGATGTTTATCCCGGCCGAAGCGGTGTTTGCCGAGATTCATGCCTACCATGGCGATGTGGTGGATTACGCCATGCAAAAGCGCGTATGGCTGGTGTCGCCGACGACTTTGATGGCCGTGCTCAATACGGCTCGCGCCGTGCTCAAAGACGTTGAGATGCGCAAGCAAGTGCATATTATTAAAGATGAACTGGGCAAACTGAGTAAAGATTTTGACCGTTTCGATACCCGCATGAAGAAACTGGCCGATAATATCCGTCAGGCGCATGAAAACGCGCAGGACGTACATATCAGCAGCCAGAAAATATCCAGGCGTTTTGCCCAGATTGAAAAAGTAGAATTGGCGCAGACCGCGGGCGTGGAGCCGCTGGACATGCTGGATGAATTAGACGAGGCCGGAAAGAGCAACCCATGAAGATCACCATTTTATATTTCGCCCGCATCAAAGAGGTTGTGAATTACTCATCTGAGGATGTCGTATTGCCAGAAGAGGTGGAGACCATCATCGCGCTTAAGTCATGGTTATCCGGTCGTGGCGCGACCTGGCAGAAACTGTTTGATGGCAGCGGTGTGGTACGCGCTGCGATTAACCATGAACTGGTTGATGACATGGCGACGTTTGATGAGGGCGATGAGGTGGCGTTTTTCCCGCCGGTGACCGGAGGATAGTTTGAGCGAAGCCATGTATCTCAAAGTGTCTGTGCAGCCTGGCGATTTCGATGTGGGCGCCGAGTTGCAACAATTGAGAGCGGCCACGCCGCAAGCGGGGGCGCTGGTTAATTTTGTCGGCTTGGTGCGCGATGTGTCCACTGACGGTCAAGTCAGCGAAATGGTGATTGAGCATTATCCGGGCATGACCGAAAAAGCCTTGCAGCAGATTGCGCAACAGGCCATGCAGCGCTGGCCATTGCTCGGCATCCGCTTGATACATCGCGTCGGCTCGCTCACGGCGCAGGCGCAGATTGTGCTAGTGGCGGCGACCAGCTTGCATCGGCAAGCGGCGTTTGAGGCCTGCGCTTTTATGATGGATTATTTAAAGACCGAAGCGCCTTTCTGGAAAAAAGAAGTTGGTGATTTTGGTCAGCACTGGGTAGAAGCCCGTGCATCTGATGAACAAGCAAAACAACAGTGGAAACTGCCTAAATGATGCAAGTACTGAGTCCCAATGAAATGACGGTTTCTTACAAACTGTCACCCATGTCGTTTGAATCTACCGAAGAGCTACTGGACGCTGCGGATTTGGGTCTCAACGATTACGGCTGGAAACTGCAGCCCGAAGCACAAAAAACATTGATGATGGGTTTGTCATTGCAGCAGGCTGGCAGCAATGTGCTGGTGCTGGGCACCCCAGGCTCTGGCCGGGCCGGGTTAACCATGGCGGCGATGAAGGCATCCGCAGTCACTGGCATTGATAGTTCGCTGACGGACCTGGTGGCGCTGTATGACTTTAGCCAGCAGGCTTGCGTGAACTATCTCAAATTGCCCGCTGGGCTGGGTGCACAGTTGCGCACGGTCATGGAGTCTTTTATCAAAGGGCTGATTGCTGAAATGCAGCAATGGCTTGATGCCAGCGGCCAGGTCAATCTGTCTAAAGCCGAAACCTGGCTGGAAGAGCGTGTGGATGGCCTGCGCTCACAGTTAAGCAGTGCCAAATTGTCGTCATTCTTTAATATCATCAAACCGGAAGTGCTGGCCTATTTGCAGGCCTGGCAGCAAGTAGGGAGTGATGGCGACAATGGCTCGGACAGTATTATCAACGATAGTTTCTTGTCACGCTTTCGCGTCAATTTGCTGGTGGACCAGCGCGCTAACCTGACATCAGGTGTCAAACAGCCTGTGGTTGAGGAAAAAGACCCTGGTTTTGCAGCCTTGTTTGGCATGCTGGAAACCGCCGTGGGCGAGGCGGCGCAATGGCCGGAATTTTTACGCTTGCGCGCCGGTAGCTTGCATCAGGCCGATGGCGGGATGTTGCTGCTGCATTTGCGTGATTTGATGCAGGATGAAGGTAACGGCAGCGCCTTGCTGGAGAAGCTGTATCGCCTGATGCGTAATCGTGAAGTGCAGATTGAAGACTGGGCCAATCACGCCCAGCAAGGCGCCGGTGGTAACCGCCACGCTGCGCTGCCTGTACATGTGAAAATTGTCATGATTGCCAGCCGCGAAGATTATTACGATTGCCTGGAAGCGCAACCGGATTTCTTTGATTTTTTCCCCATTAAAGTTGAGTTCGAAGATCGCGTCACGGCGACGCTGGATAACTATGCCTGGATCGCCGGTTACATTGCACGCAAATGCCAGCAGCAAGCGCTGTCTCATTTTAGCGGTGCCGCAGTGAATGTGTTGCTGCAGTTTATGCATAGGCTGGAAGAAGACCAGGGCCGTATCAGTACGCACTTTGCGCATCTGGACCAGCTGATGCACGAAAGTGCGGCGGTTGCCGACGATGCACGCCTGATTACCGATGCGCATGTGAAACAAGCGCTGTCCGCACGCTTGCTACGCCAGCAGTTCTTTGAGGCGCAGATTCGTGACTCGATTATTGATAACGAGTTGTTGATTCAGGTCCATGGCAACGTGGTTGGCCAGGTCAATGGTTTGACCCATATCGAGCTGGGGGATGCCAGTTTTGGTTCGCCTATCCGTATTACTGCCCGTTGTTACCCAGGCCGCAGTGGGGTGATTAACATTGACCGCGAAGTGAATATGAGTGGCCCCACGCATGACAAAGGCATTTATATTCTGCAAAACTGGCTCAGTGCCAGTTTTTGGGCGCTGGCGCCGTTAAGCTTGAGTGCTTCGCTGGTATTTGAGCAGGAGTATAACGGTGTCGAAGGCGATTCAGCGTCCTGTGCTGAGCTGTTTGCCTTGCTGTCTGCGTTGACTGGCTTGCCAATCAAGCAAGGCATGGCTGTCACTGGCGCGCTGAATCAGTTTGGTGAAGTCATGCCGATTGGAGGCATCAACGAGAAGATTGAAGGCTATTTCCGCGTCTGTGAAGCGCTGGGTTTAAATGGCGAGCAGGGAGTGATTATCCCCAAACGCAACCAGCGCCATCTGATACTGGATGAAAGCGTGGTGACCGCGGTCAATAATGGCATGTTTAAAATTATTGCCATCGACCATGTGCTGGAAGGGATTGCGCACCTCACCGAGTGTGAGGCAGGCACGCAAGAGGCGGATGGCACCTATGCTGGTGACAGCCTGATGGCACGCGCGCAAAGCGCATTGGCCAGTTACCGTCATACCCTGGAACGTAATCAGGCGCGCATGGCTTATTTCCAGCAACATCAAGACAATCATCTTAATCTCTAAGTTTTATGCCACGTACGCATCACCGTAAACAGGAAGCGCCACCAGAAAAGGACGATGGTTGTCGTTTGGATAAATGGTTGTGGGCTGCCCGTTTTTTTAAAACCCGCAGTCTGGCCGCAGAAGCGGTCGATGGCGGCAAGGTGCGTATTGATGGTGACCGCGCCAAGAATGCACGGGAAATGAAGCCAGGCATGCGCGTCAGCATCAAAAATAAAGATATGCAGATCGAAGTCGAGGTGCTGGCGTTAAGCAATGTGCGCCGTGGTGCGCCAGAGGCCGCGCTGCTCTATCGTGAAACAGATGAAAGCCAGCGTGTGCGTCAGCAGGCGCAGGAAACGGGCGCTGATCAATTTGCCGAGCGTGACCGTGGTCTGGGACGTCCTACTAAACGGCAGATGCGGGATATCCAGCGCTTTACCGGGCGAGGTTAAGTGGCGGCTTAACTTTAAGATTAGGCCTAGCTTGGGCGGCGTGCGCCAGCAGGCATACCTGTTTTCGCCACAGCCTGTGCCCGGCAAGACACATCCAGTTTCTGGAAAATACGTTTGAGGTGGTTTTTGACCGTATTGGCGCTGATATTCAGGATCATGCCGATTTCGAAATTGGTTTTACCACTGCGTACCCAATGCAAGATTTCCTGCTCGCGGTCAGACAGTCCGCCTTGCGCCATGTTATCGAGCAAGTCTTCATCTTTAACTACCGGTGCCAGATGGCCAACGCGGCGGATAGCAGCATCCAGATGTGGCATGATCATGCCCAGCATCTGGTCTGGGACAGTAAACTCTTTGGTGCGATCGAAAAAGACATAGATGCAATCGGCTTTACCCCGCGTATCACGCACGCCATATACCATTAAAGAGTGCATCTTAAGCAGTTGCTGTGTAAACGGGTTAGGGGATTGCGCATGAATGCCACTGGCATCAAAGCGATTAATGACATACCACTTGTCGTCATTTTCTACCCAGCGCTTATAGAGATTGCACATCAGGTAATTCACAATGGCAGAGTCTTCAAGCAAACGCTGTGTGGACGCTTCGGGCAAGGAAGACGACACATCAAAATGTAGTTCGCCACTGCTAAAGTCACCCCATGCCGCCAACAATACATCGTGCCGCATCAGCGGATGAATGTCTTGTTTCAGCCAGTTAAAGAATTCAATATGGCGTTTGATCGCATACGAGTTCTGTATGGCCTGCAGGATGCCTTCCCAATGGGTTTGTTTTTTTTGTACCAGCATGCAGTTACCTCAAGTTATTCTTGCGCAGGGCGAACTTTGCCCGCTGTGTCTTTATGGTCTCAAGGGTTTTACGGCGTAATTTGCAGCTTCTTTAATATGATAGTCTCTGTGGATGACAGAAAATATGCTTGATATAAATCAATTGCTGTCAGATCTTGAATTTTTCCTTTTAAAACAGGGTCATACTTGCGTTAAAATGCAAAGGTAAATAATCGTATGGATGCGTGGGTTGGAGCGGAAACACATGGGTAGATTAAATAAACTTCCAAATGGTGTGCGTTATCCCAGTCATAAAGAATGGCAGTTGTTGAAAAAGCTGCCTAAATGGTGGCTGCTGGGCACTCTGGTGTTTGCGACACCGTTAGTGCATGCCTGGTGGCAGCATGGCGACTTGCTGACACGGGACGTCGAACGTACGGCCATGTTTCTCGGTTTGCTGTTTACCTTCTGGTTTTTTATTGGTGCCATGGCCATCGGCCTGATCGTGATCATTATTATGAAAGGGCCGGGCTATGTGTCTGACCCTTATTACCTGCCAAAAGAAGACAAGACGTTAGAGAATCCGCCCAAAAAGTAATAAGTCCTTGATTGCAGCATGAAATCCGGTTTATAATCGCGTGCTTTGCAACCTTGCCACACTTTGATCGCAAGCAATGTATGCTCCCAGCAAACGTTGATTGGTTCTGAAGGTGGCTAATAACCACAAGGAAATCTCATGCGACACTATGAAATCGTGTTTATTGTTCACCCTGACCAGAGTGAGCAAGTGCCAGCAATGATCGAGCGTTACCGCGCTCAAATCACTGGCAATGGCGGCAACATCCACCGTTTGGAAGACTGGGGCCGTCGTCAACTTGCCTATCCAATTCAAAAAGTACACAAAGCCCACTACGTGTTGATGAACATCGAAGTGAGCCAGGAAGTGCTGGAAGAAATGGAACACGGCTTCAAATTTAACGATGCTGTATTACGTCACCTGACAATCGCGACGAAAACAGCAGTCACAGCACCAAGCCCAATGATGAAAGAGGAAAAATCCAAAACCATCGTTGGTGACGCACCTGCTGCTACCACCGAGGCTGCTGCTTAAGTGTTGTGAATACGCTGGTGATTGCGGCAACCATTCAATCTATTGAAGCGTTGCGTTACACACCGGCAGGCTTACCCTTGTTGCGATTGCAATTGCAACATGATTCAGAGCAAAGCGAAGCTGGCCTGAATCGGAAAGTGCAGTGTCTATTACCTGCGGTGCTGATTGGTGAAAAAGCCAATCTGCCATTGCAAAGCGGCGATCACATCAAAGTCAAAGGGTTTCTAGCGCAGCGCAGTGCAAAAAGCACACAAGTGGTACTGCATATACAAGAATTACAGCGAATACAGTATTAAAGAATTTAAGGAGTTTCAAATGGCAAGAGATATGTACAAACGTCGCCGTTACTGCCGTTTTAGCGCAGAAGGCATCAAAGAAGTTGATTACAAAGACGTAGATCTGTTGAAAGATTTCGTTTCTGAAAACTTCAAAATCATCCCAGCCCGTATGACTGGTACCAAGGCTAAATACCAACGTCAACTGACAACCGCGGTTAAACGCGCACGTTTCCTGGCGCTGATGCCTTACACAGACAAACACCCAGGTTAATTGGCGGCTTAGGAGAACAACATGCAAGTAATTTTATTGGAAAAAGTAGCAAACCTGGGCTCATTGGGTGACGTGGTTAAAGTGAAAGACGGTTATGGCCGTAACTTCCTGATTCCACAGGGTAAAGCTAAACGTGCAACAGAAGCAAACAAAGCTGTTTTTGCAGCACAGCGCGCTGAGTTGGAAAAACAACAAGCCGACTTGTTGGCCGTTGCGCAAGCACGTGGCGAAAAACTGGCTGGTTTCAGCCTGACCGTGACTCAAAAAGCGGGTGTTGATGGTCGTCTGTTCGGTTCCGTGACTAACATGGACATCGCTGAAGGCTTGCAAGCACAAGGTCACGAAGTGAAAAAATCTGACGTGCGCCTGCCAAACGGCCCACTGAAGAACATCGGTGACTTCGCTGTGAGCGTTGCGCTGCACCACGACGTGGTTGTAGACATCACTGTGACAGTGACGCCAGAAGCTTAATCAAGCCTCTGCATGCAGTACAAGAAAAGGCTACTTCGGTAGCCTTTTTTCTTTTTAGCCACAGAGCTCACAGCGTTTGTGGCTCGTGCTGTATAAAGTTACTCAATAACTTGCAAGTATAGTGTATGAGATTTTTCTCTGCGTCCTCTGAGATCTCTGTGGCTAAAGTATTTTAATCTTTCATCTGTCCTGAAAGCTCAAAAAGCCAGACTGCTTTTCGGTATAATCACCAGATGGCTGATGAACAACTCGAATTCTTAAAACTCCCTCCACATTCCATCGAAGCTGAGCAATCGGTCTTGGGCGGACTGTTGCTCGACAATGAAGCGCTGGACAAGATCGCCGATATCCTGGCCCCGCAGGACTTCTATCAGCACGACCACAAGCTGATTTATGAACATATTGCGCGCTTGATTGAGCGCAACCAGCCTGCTGATATTGTAACGGTGGCTGAGTCGCTGGAAAACAGCAATGAATTGACTACCGTGGGTGGTGTCGCTTATCTGGGCGCGCTGGCACAGAATACGCCGACCGCGGCCAATATTCGCCGCTATGCGGAAATCGTGCATGAACGTTTTGTCATGCGCCAACTGGTCACTGTCGGCACCGATATTGCCGAAAGCGCTTATCTGCCGAATGGCCGTAATGCACAGCAATTGCTGGATGAAGCAGAAGCCAAGATTTTCCAGATTGCCGAAGGCGGTAACCGCAAGAGCCAGGGCTTTTTGGGCATGCAAGTGTTGCTGCCGCAAGTGGCAGACCGTATTGATTACCTGTATTCACGTGAAAATCATTCTGATGTGACGGGTATCCCGACCGGCTTTAGCGACCTTGATTCCATGACTTCTGGCCTGCAGGGCGGGGATATGGTGATTATTGCCGGTCGTCCGTCCATGGGTAAAACCGCGTTTGCGATTAACATTGCCGAAAACGTGGCGCTGGAGACCAATAAAGCCGTGGCCATTTTCTCGATGGAGATGGGCGCCACACAACTGACCACGCGTATGATCGGTTCGATTGGCCGCCTGGACCAGCATAAGATGCGTAACGGTAACCTCGAAGACGAGGACTGGGAAAAACTGACCACGGCGCTGGGCAAACTCAACGAAGCGCCGATTTATATCGATGAAGGTGCTGGTTTAAGCAGCTTTGACGTGCGCGCTCGTGCGCGTCGTTTGCATAGGCAGACGGGCGAGTTAGGCCTGATCGTGATCGACTATTTGCAGTTGATGAGTTCACCAGCTGGCCGCCAGGGTGAAAACCGGGCGACAGAAATTTCAGAAATCTCGCGCTCGCTTAAAGCCTTGGCTAAAGAATTAAACGTGCCATTAATTGCGATTTCGCAGTTAAACCGCAGTGTGGACCAGCGTCCGGACAAGCGTCCGGTCATGAGTGACTTGCGCGAATCTGGCGCGATTGAACAGGATGCCGACTTGATCATGTTCGTGTACCGGGATGAGTACTACAACCCGGACAGTGCTGAAAAAGGCACGGCCGAAATCATTATCGCCAAGCAACGTAACGGCCCGATTGGTCGTGTGCGCCTGACCTTTATGGGTGCGCATACACGCTTTATGGATTACGCCAACGCCGCGTATATGCCTGACGAGTATTAATCTGGCTGGCATTGCATATGCGTCCTATTATTGCCCATATTTCAGAAGCTGCGCTGGCGCATAACCTGGCGCAAGTCAGGCGCTATGCGCCGCAATCCAAAGTGATTTCCGTCGTCAAGGCCAATGCCTATGGCCACGGCCTGCTCAATGCAGCGCGTGGACTAAAGGAAACAGATGCCTTTGCCGTACTCAATATCAGTGAGGCGATTGTGCTGCGCGACGCTGGTTACCAGCACCCGATTCTATTGCTGGAAGGCGTATTCTCGGCTGACGAAATGGCACTGGTTGACCGCTATCATCTGGATACGGTGGTCTCTCATCAAGCCCAGTTGGCGTGGGTGCTGGAAAGTGTCCCCAATATTCCGCTGCGGGTTTACCTGAAGCTGGATAGCGGTATGCATCGTTTGGGCTTTCAGCCGCATGAGTACGGTCACGCATTACAGCAGTTGGCCAGTTCAGCGAATGTGCGTGAACTGATATTGATGACCCATTTCGCCAACGCGGATGTGGCCGATGGCACGCGTGCTGCCATGCAAGTCGTGGCGCAGATGATGCCAGCCTCCTATGCACGCTCGCTGGCCAATTCTGCGGCCATTGTGCAGCAGTCACACACACATGCAGACTGGGTACGCCCTGGCATTATGCTATATGGCGCGACGCCTGTAGCTGAAAAATCAGCTAGTAGCCTTGGTTTGAGGCCGGTGATGACATTGCAGTCAGGCTTGATTGCGGTACAGGAAATTGCCGTGGGTGAGAGTGTCGGTTATGGCAGCCTGTTTACCGCAGACAAACCCACACGCGTGGGGATCGTAGCTTGCGGTTATGCGGACGGTTATCCACGGCATGCCGCTACAGGGACGCCAATTGCCGTTGCTGGCCACGTAACCCGGACATTGGGGCGGGTCTCGATGGATATGCTGGCAGCAGATATTACCGATATTCCACAGGCTGCCATCGGCAGTACAGTGGAGTTGTGGGGCGAGCAAGTACCGGTAGATGAGGTTGCGCATGCCAGCGGTACCATCGGCTACGAATTGTTATGTGCAGTCACGGCCAGGGTGCCTTTTAAAATTCATGGCTAAAGCAAAAACACAATATACCTGTACTGAATGTGGTGCCTCTGAGCCTAAATGGCAAGGCCAGTGCCCGAGCTGCAATGCCTGGAATACGCTGGTAGAAACCGTGCCTGAGGCAGTGACGCAAAGCCGCTTTGCCAGCCTGGCACCGACGGCACAACTGCAAAAGCTGGCTGAGGTCGAAGCGCAGGATGTATCGCGGCAGGCGACAGGTATCGCCGAATTTGATCGTGTATTGGGTGGCGGTTTGGTGGCAGGCGGCGTGGTGTTGATTGGCGGTGATCCCGGAATCGGTAAATCGACGCTGTTGCTGCAAACCGTATGCAAAGTGTCGCAGAGCCTGAAATCTTTTTATATCAGTGGTGAAGAGTCTGCGCAGCAGATTGCCATGCGTGCGCATCGCCTGGGGCTGGATGCCAGCCAGGTAGATGTGCTGGCCGAGATCAACCTGGAAAAAATCAGCCAGGTGCTGCAACAGCATAAACCAGATGTGGTGGTGATCGATTCGATTCAAACCGTGTATTCTGAGGCGTTGCAGTCGGCGCCTGGTTCGGTGGCGCAGGTGCGTGAATGCAGTGCGCAACTGACGCGCATTGCCAAGCAACTGGGCATCAGCATGATATTGGTCGGCCATGTGACCAAAGAGGGTTCGCTGGCCGGGCCGCGCGTGCTGGAGCATATCGTCGATAGCGTGCTCTATTTCGAAGGTGACCAGAATTCGAGTTTCCGGCTGATTCGTGCTTTTAAAAACCGCTTTGGGGCGGTGAATGAGTTGGGCGTATTTGCCATGACCGAAAAAGGCTTGCGCGAGGTCAGCAATCCTTCGGCCCTGTTTTTATCGCATCATGAGTCGCCGGTGCCTGGCTCTTGTATTACTGTCACCCAAGAGGGCACGCGTCCTTTGCTGGTTGAAATTCAGGCGCTGGTAGACACCGCGCATGCACCTAATCCCAAACGCCTGTGCGTCGGCCTGGAGCAAAACCGCCTGGCTATGCTGCTGGCGGTATTACATAGGCACGCAGGTGTGGCCTGTTTCGACCAGGATGTATTTATCAACGCGGTCGGCGGGGTGAAAATCAGTGAACCTGCTGTTGATTTGGCGGTATTGCTGGCCATTGTCTCTTCACTTAAAAACAAGCCCTTGGCCAATAAGCTGATTGTGTTTGGTGAGGTCGGCCTGGCAGGGGAGGTGCGCCCGGTGCAACGTGGGCAAGAGCGCCTGAAAGAAGCGGCTAAGCTGGGATTTACGCATGCGATTATCCCCAAAGCCAATGCCCCCAAAGGCGGTGTGGCTGGTTTGCATATTGATGCGGTGGACCGGTTAGAGCAAGCGATAGACGTGCTGCGCGCATAAAAAAATGGCAACGACTGCCGGGAATGCAATCGTTGCCAGAGAGTGAGGCTGCCCAGAAGAGGGAGGACAGCCACAGGGAAGCGGTTGTGAGCCTGTATTTAGGCTAAATCATTAGAAAAATTCGGTTTGTTTCGGTTTGTTTCGGATTGTCAGTTTTTAACTTTTGGGCATTCTTCGCCGTTTTATCCATCACACTTACTTCTACACGCGTTAATGTCGCCTGGCATGCGCGTAGCGCCTGGTCATCACTGGCTAATCTGACACATTCCACCTGCTTAGCCAGTTGTTTAATAATGCGTTGTTTGTTATCCATCAATTCAGCATAGCTTTCTGTAGACGGCATAGCTGATGCAAATATCGATATATTGACGAGCAAACCTGTGGTCATCACGGTGGCGTATTTCACGGTGATTGCCTTTCTGCGATGAACGATGCATGCAGTATAAAAAACGGGGGCGGGATTGTCAGTTACAAACGGGTGGGGTTTTGTAGCAATTTGTAGCGACTTCGATACAGGGGAAAGTTACCCATGTTTTGCGCCACTGCGCGGCCATTTAGTCACAAAAACTTCATGCAACTATTCGCAACAAGTGCTTGCCCAAACTGGGTGTCGATTATCACATGGGTGTGACAATAAGATGACACTGAATAAAAAATACATCAGGAGCAAAAATAATGAAAAAAATCATTTTTCTTTTACCACTGATCGTGTCTGCATGTGCCAGCGTGACTCCTCACCAATATACGACGCAACAAGGCAAGATGGGCTATACACTGACGTGCAGCGAGTTCAATACGACATGGGAGCAGTGCCAGTCAAAGGCGGGTGCGTTATGTTCACAGGGTTATGAGGTGGACAAACAGTTGTCTTTTAAAGAGAGTTTTCCTGATAGCGGGGATGGTATTTACCGGCCTGCGAATAATCACCTCGCGGTCGTGTGCAAAGATTCGGCAGGTTAAAGGTTATACGCCGCTTATGATCGCCTGCGCGGCCGCAAAGCCGCTGGTGACCGCACCCTCAATGGTGGCCGGGTAGGGCCCGGCGATATAGTCACCGGCCAGAAATACTTGCGGATTAGAGGTGCGTGTCGCCGGGCGCGGCAAGTCTGGTGTACAGCTAAAAGTGGCGCGCTTTTCGGTGATGATTTGCGACCACTGAGGTTGCGTAGGCAGTGACATCTGATAAGCAGATAGCGCCTGGTTGATTTCATCAATACATTGCTTCACCAAGGCGGCTTTATCGGCGATGAGTGGGGGATGCGCACTGATGACTACAGCGAGTAATCCTGGCTGATCGCAACATTGTCCGCGGTCAAATACCCATTGTGCCAGGCCATGGCATAAACCCATGATGGGGTGAGGTAAGCACGTCTCGGCGCCGTATTGCAGGTAAACCGTGGTAATCGGCTGATAGTCGAATGTCGGGCTGTGTACTTGTGCACCGGCCATGGTTTTGAGTTGATGTGGGCCTGCTGCAATAATCACATTGTCGAATGTTTCTGTGCCTGTCGCTGTCGATACTTCACAGCTGTCTTCCTTGGATTGTATCGCGGTGACAGGGGTGCGTAGCCTGACATCACCACCTAATGTTTTAATCCGCTGTAGCAATGGTTGTATCAATGCAGTGGATAAATCGCTTTTCACCACCAGCAAGTCGCTGTCCTGGCGGTGGTGTTGGAAGCTATCGCGTAGTACATTGAGAAAAGTTTGGGCGCTGGCCAGGGTAATTGGCGTATTCAGCGCCGCCAAACAGAGAGGCTCCCACAAGGTGCGAATGGCGAAGGGCGTTTGTTTGCCATCGGCCAGTAAAGTAGCAACGGTGCAATCATGGGTGAGTGTAAACGCTTGTTGTTTGAGTTGTTGCATCCAGCAGATTGCGCGCCATTTGCTCTGCCAATCCAATCCTCGCGCACTGAGTAAGCCCCATAGTAAATGTAGCGGGGCAGGGAGCCACGTGGGTGTCACCAATGACATGCGTTGGGCACCATTGTGCATATGCAGGGCCAGTGGCAGGCGCATAAACACTTGTTCTGCCTCTATGTGGGCCTCTTGCAGCAAAGTCAGTGTAGCGCGATAAGCGCCTATACACAGGTGTTGGCCGTTATCCAAGGTGGTGGCGTCATGAGCGACGCTACGTGCCCGGCCGCCTGCTTGTGGGGCGGCTTCAAACACGCACACCTGGTGGCCATGTTGCAACAGCCTGAGCGCAGCAGACACGCCAGCCAGCCCGGCACCGATGATCGCAATTTTACGGTGAGTAGACGCGGTAGCGATCATGCTTTGCGATAGTTAAACCATGCGCCCAGCGCCAGTTTGAGCTTTCTGAAGGGGGGCAGCACCACTTTATGTGTCAGCACCAGGTTGGGCTCAGGTTTAATTTCTTGTAACAGCGCGCGGTAAATAGCGGCCATCATGAGTCCCGGCAATTGCGGTTTGGTATCAGTCTTGGGGAGTTGGCTCAGTGCTTTGTCATAGAACATTTCAGCGCGTTCAATTTGTTTGAGTAGCAGCGCCTGTGTTTGTGGCGAAGCTTGGCTGTTGAGCAACTGCTCTTCAGTCACACCGGCACGTTCCAGCTCATCGAGGGGAATATAAACACGGCCGCGTCGGGCGTCTTCACCAACATCGCGAATGATATTGGTCAGTTGAAACGCCATGCCCAGGTCATGCGCATATTCCAGCGTCGCCTGGTCTTTGTAGCCAAAAATTTGTGCAGAAAGTAGCCCGACCACGCTGGCAACCCGGTAGCAATACAAGGCCAGTTGTTCAAAGTCGGCATAACGGTTGTATTGCGTGTCCATTTGCATGCCATCGATGATTTCAACGAAATGCGCTTCTTGCAAATGAAAAGTATTGACCACCGGTTTTAAGGCCTGGGTGACCGGGTGCTGCGGGGTTTCATGAAATAGTCTATGGATTTCCTGCTTCCACCAGGCGAGTTTTGTTTGCGCGATCTGGTAATCGGTGCATTCATCCACCACATCATCCACTTCGCGACAGAACGCATACAGCGCGGTCATGGCATCGCGCCGGTCTTTCGGTAAAAACATAAAACTCAGCGTGAAACTGGAGCCACTTTCACGGGTTTTTTGTTGGCAATATTGTTGCGGTGTCATTGTTTAAACAGGGCTTTCAGCAAAATCAGCAGCCAGTCATAGGCTTTCAGGGTCGGGCGATGATGATAGATATCGCCACCGCAGGATTTTAATTTATGTAGGATACGTTCGCCACCTGCAATCATCATGCGTAATTCAAAACCGATGCGGCCTGGCAAGGCGCGACCTAGTGGTTTTCCGGCCAGCAGCATGTCTTCTGCGCGTATCACATTTTGCATGAAAAACGCTTGCCAGGGCGCATCCACACGCTGTTGACGTAAGTCCTGCTCACTGATGCCTGCCGCCTGCATCTCGTCCTGACTCAGGTAAATACGTCCAACCGCACCGTGTTTTTGCAGGTCTGGTTCGATGTCCTGATAAAAGTTAATCAGTTGTAAGGCGCTGCAAATCTGGTCAGACCACAGCCGGTGTTGCGGCGTATCGCTGCCATATAGTTGCAACATCAAGCGGCCTACTGGGTTGGCCGAGCGGCGGCAGTAGTCCAGCACCTCATCAACATTGGCATAGCGGGTTTTAACCACGTCCTGTTTAAAAGCATCTATCAGGTCTAGCAAACATTGCACGTCCAGTTTGTGGGTGTTAACCACTTGCTGCAAGGCGATAAATAAGGGCTTAGCTGGCTTGATATAGGCCTGGATCAGCAATAACTCGTCTTCATACGCTTGCAATGCTTGCAGCCGTGACGCTTCAGTCGCATTGCCTTCATCAGCAATATCATCCGCTTCACGCGCGAACTGGTAAATCACCGTGACCGCATGACGCAAATGGGCGGGTAACAGCAGGGAGGCAACCGGGAAGTTTTCGTAGTGCGTTTGCGCCAGCGTCAGGCTGGGAGATGGCTCGGCTGGCTTGGAAAAGGCTTGCATGGCTTAAGTATGCCATAAATCCGTGATACGCTTACACCTTGCAGATGAACAAGTCTAAAGAGAAATCAAAGTTGGGGATGACAGGATGTTAGGCATTATTGGCGGTACCGGATTGACCGCGCTGGATAATTTAAATATTTCGAAACGCTTGATCGTACGTACCCCGTATGGTGAACCGTCGCAGCCATTGGTGTTTGGCGAGATAAATGGCAAAGAAGTCGTGTTTCTGGCGCGTCATGGTGGCGGTCATACCATTCCACCGCATGCGGTGAATTACCGGGCGAATATCTGGGCGCTGCATTCTGTCGGTGTACGCAACTTGCTGGCGGTCGCTACCGTCGGTGGCATCGCCCGCAACCTGATCCCGGGTGATATCGTGTTGCCGAACCAGATTCTGGATTATACCTACGGCCGCAGTAACACTTATCACGATGGCATTGAGCTGCCTGTGCGCCATATCGACTTTACCCAGCCATATTCACAGGCCATGCGTGAGCGCTGCCTGCAAGCGGCGGCGGACGTTGGCTATAGCGTGGTGGATGGCGGTGTCTATGCGTGCGTACAGGGGCCACGCCTGGAAACTGCAGCTGAGATCAACCGCTACGAGCACGATGGTGCCACTGTTGTTGGCATGACCGGTATGCCGGAGGCAGTATTGGCGCGCGAACTTGGTTTGGCTTATGCTGCTATTTGCCCGGTGGCTAATTTCGCTGCTGGTCGTGGTGATAGCGCACAATCTATCCAGTTTGAGCAAGTGATGCCGTTGTTGCAGCAAACCATGGATAAAGTACGCACAGTGATTGCGCATTATTTGGCTGATAACGACTGTTCGATAGCGTAGGGGAGGAGACAACGATGGCGGTGAAACCGGTATTGCGTATGGGCGAGCCACTGTTATATCGCGTCGCAGATAAAGTCACCCAGTTTGATACGCCTGAGTTGCATGCGCTGATTCAGGACATGCACGACACCATGGCGCAGATGAATGGGGCAGGCATCGCCGCACCACAAATTGGCGTCAGCTTGCAGGTGGTGATGTTTGGCGTCGGCGCGAATCCGCGTTATCCGGATGCGGAAGAGGTGCCGTTCACTATTCTGATTAATCCTGAATTGACCCCGGTCGACCAAACTGAAGAAGAGGGCTGGGAAGGCTGCCTGTCTGTCCCCGGCATGCGCGGTGTGGTACCACGTTACCAGCACTTGCATTATCGCGGTTTTGATCCGCAAGGCAACGTGATTGACCGTACCGTGAGCGGCTTTCATGCGCGTGTCGTGCAGCATGAGTGTGACCACTTGTTTGGCATACTTTACCCCATGCGTATCCGTGATCTGACAAAATTTGGCTTTAATGATGTACTTTTTCCTGGAATAACGCTTCCAGATGACTGATTGTTTGCTATAATGCCGACTTTCCGGAAGAGTGGCAGAGCGGTTTAATGCTACAGTCTTGAAAACTGTCGAGGGTTCACGCCCTCCGTGAGTTCGAATCTCACCTCTTCCGCCAGACATGTCATGCCGCAGTTTTTGCGGCATTTCTATTTGCAGGTTTTAATTACTCAATTTAAGGAATCGTCATGACTCAAATCATCATCGACCATAACCCATCAGAAGAGAAGCTGAAAGAACTGGGCGTAAAAAGCTGGAACACATGGGATTGCGCACCTTCAAAATTCCCTTTGGACTTCACAGCGACTGAAAAAGCCTACGTGTTAGAAGGCGAATTCAAAGTGACTCCACAAGGTGGCGACACTGTAACGATCAAGGCTGGTGACTATGTTGAGTTTCCAAAAGGCCTGAAATCACAGTGGGAAGTAGTTAAGCAATTGAAAAAACACTACAAACATTTCTAATTGATTTGTTGTAGCCAGTATTCAATAAAAAACCCTGCAATGCAGGGTTTTTTGTTTTTAGAACACTGCGATTTAAGGCCGGAATCATTAAACTTTGCAAATTGTGCTTTAAATTCAAACGTCATTCAACATCGCTCTCTAGCCAAGTTGTTGATATTAAAATACAATCTCACCCTGATTGAAAAATCAAAACGCCTTGGGGTGGCTAACGCCTGAGATCTCGCGCAAGTGAGAAACCCAATGAACCTGACCCAGATAATGCTGGCGTAGGGACAGGCAGAGCCTCTACAACGCAAATGTTTTTGGTTTGTTGTTTAATCAACACACCTACTCACGTCCTTGTCACTCTCCCCCTGTCCTTTTTATGTATCTTGATAGAAAGGATTACCTTGAAACCGATTATAAAACCATTGCCCCTCATTGGGCTGTTACTGGCCATGCCTGCGTTGGGCGCAGAAGATGACAACAAAGCCGTTGAACTCTCGGAAGTTGTGGTCAGCGCAGACTTTCGCCCCAGTACCGCACAAAAAACGGCCGTCAGCCTGACCGAAATTGACAAAGAAACCATAGAGTCACGTGGCGCGCAACACTTGGAAGAAGTGCTTAACTTGGCACCCAACGTTGGTTTTGCCAGTGGTGCTTCTCGGGGGCAGTTTTTTCAAATACGCGGCATGGGTGAAGACAGTCAGTATTCATCTCCAATAAACCCTTCAGTTGGTCTGATTATCGATGGAATAGACTTTAGTCGTATTGGCGGTGCCGCAACGCTGTTTGATATTGACTCGGTAGAGATTTTACGTGGTCCACAGGGCACCAAATTTGGTAACAATGGCTTAGCAGGCACCATTAATTTGCGTAGTAAAGAGCCTACCAAAGACTTTAAGATGCACTTTGAGTCTGCCGCAGGTAACTATGATACGCAAAATGTTGGTTTTGCTGTTGGCGGCACTATAAAAGATGATACCTTGCTGGGACGACTTGCTGTTTACAACCACAAATCAGATGGGTATGTTAAAAATGCATATTTAGGCCGGAATGATACCCAAGACCAAAACGAGCTGACTTTACGTGGCAAGTTAAAATGGCTAGCTACCGAAAACTTAACTGTAGATTTGACCTATCTACATTTGAACATTCACAATGGCTATGATGCTTTTACATTGGATAATAGCGGCAAAACAAGATCGAATCAGCCAGGTTCTGATAACCAAGAAACGAATGCGCTAGCGTTAAAAGCTAATTGGCAAGCGTCTGATGCAGTGATTATTCAATCACAAGTCAATTACCTGCATTCAGACGTACTATACAGCTACGATGCAGATTGGACCGCTGTACCGCCGGATTATTTTGAGCGTTTTAACCGAAAACGTGAGAACTACTCTTTTGATGTTCGTGCGCTGTCTGATAAACCAGGTCGAATCTTTGGCGGGACCACAGATTGGACAGTTGGTTTATTTCACTACAACCAAAAAGAAAACTTTCAAATCAACTCCAATTATTACAATGACCCTAACTCCGGCGGTCATTATGAAACCAACAATACTGCTCTGTATGGTCAACTAGATACTTATTTGACTGAAAAATTAACTTTAACCAATGGTCTACGTCTTGAGCATTTCAAGGCTACTTTATCTGATGCAACAGGATACGATGATGCTTTTAATCTGGTGAATATTGATAACACTTCTGTTGCTGAAAATCTATTCGGTGGGAAAATTGGATTGAACTATCAAGCCAATCAAGACCATTTGCTTTACACAACATTGTCGCGTGGCTTTAAAGCTGGTGGTGTTAATAATGATGGTCGACTGAACAGTGAACAACGCAATATCAAGCAGGAATATAACGTCAATATCGAGACGGGTATTAAATCCAGTTGGCTAAACAAAACATTAATCACAACATTATCTGTATTTCACACAGAGCGTAATGATGCCCAAATCAAGGCTTCCAAAGCACTCAGTAACGGCACATTTTTAGATTATATTAACAACGCTTCAAATGCGACTAATCAAGGTTTGGAAGCGAGTTTCGATTGGTTTGCAACTGACAAATTGCGCATCCTAGGGTCATTGGGTCTGCTAGATGCCAAGTTTAGAAGTCATGTCGCAAACGGAGTGAGTTTCGATGGCCGCCAAGTAGCAAATGCTCCAAGATACACATTTAACTTGGGTTCAGAGTTCTATGCGAATGAAAACTTGACGCTACGTGCGAATGTAGAAGGTAAAGACGAGTTTTATTTTTCAGACAGTCATAATGCAAAATCTGATGCTTATGCACTTGTGAATGCAAGTCTCGATTATAAGCATGACAAACATTGGAAGGTCCGCGGTTGGGTAAGGAATTTATTTGACAAAGAGTATGCCACTCGTGGATTTTATTTTGCTAACAATCCAGCGGATAACTACACGATTAATGAAAAATATATTCAATACGGTCAACCACGCGTAGCCGGTATTACCGTCAGTTATGATTACTAAAATGTTGCCAGAGCAAGAGCTCGCCTGATGAAAGGAGCGCTAAATGCGTATTTCAGTCGATATTAGTTTATATCCCTTAACCGAAGGTTATGTAGAACCTATTTTGGAGTTTATTAATAAGCTCGAAGCGAATAAAAATCTTGTGGTCAAGCGCAATAGCCTGGCGACCCAAGTATTTGGAGAATATCGCGAAGTGATGGATTGTCTCGATGCAGAGATGGAAGCGGTGTTCAATGCGCTGCCGCACAGTGTATTTGTGATGAAGTTTATTGGTACAGACAGGGCCGATGTGGTTGATGTATAAGACCTTCTCATTAATCTCTTGCGTGTTTATCGATCATGAACCAAGATAATTTCCAGCCCATCCTGACTGCATTTCAACAAATGTCCAATTGGGAAATCGCCGCTGCTCTGATGGGCGTGGCTTATATTTTGCTGGCGGCCAAAGAGTCTCAATGGTGTTGGCTGTTTGCCTTCTTCAGCACTCTGGTATACACCATGCTGTTTTGGGAAGGTCAGCTTCCCATGCAAGCACTGCTGAATTTTTACTATATTGGCATGGCGATTTATGGCTTTTGGGCATGGCATAAACACGGTGCTAAAACTGATACATTACAGATCAGCCGTTGGCCTTGGCTTTGGCATGTTGGTTTTATTGCAGTCGGAATTATAGTGAGCGCTTTGGTCAGTAATTATTTGCAACAGACAGGGCAATCGCAAAGTCCGATGTTAGATGCTTATACGACGGTTTTTTCTGTCATGAACACATGGCTGATTGCCAGGAAGGTATTGGAAAACTGGCTATATTGGGCGGTGATTGATGGTGCTGCCACGCTCTTGTATGTGCAAACAGGCTATTACGCTACGGCGGTTTTATTTGTGCTGAATACGATTCTGGCGATTGTCGGTTTTATCAGCTGGGTGAAGCTTTATCGGCAACAAAAAGCTTAAACAACTCAACATGATGGTGAACGGAATGCAGCGTTTATATTTGCTGCATCCATTTTTCCAAATCAGTCTCACCTAATATATTCATCAAAAACAACAGCAACTGATAGCAGGATTTGTATGCTCCATGCTCGGGCCAGTTGTGTGTTTGAATATAGTGCTGTTTGAATAAAGCCAATTGCGTGGGTGTTAATACATATTCAAGCAGCACTAGATCCAGCGTGCGTGGTGCGATGAAAAATGCATCCAGATCAATCAAAGCCAAATCATTGGTGCCTGAACGGAATTGATCCCAACGTAAATCCAGCATCATCGGCACGAATTGGGTTTCGCGGATATTTTCTGCGTTCGCTAATACTTCAGCCAATAACGTTTTATCAATCAACGTGCCTTTTTGCTTGGCCAGAAAAGTAATTGTTTGGTGCAAACGGCCGGACCATTCAATGGCAGGCAGCTTTGGCGCATGCAGCTCGCCCCAACTGGTGTAAGTGCATTGATGCAGTTTTATAATATGCTCGGCTAACTGTATTACCCAATCATCAGCAATAAGTTCAGCATCTAAGTCCTTGCCGGCTAAAAAACGGGTCAGCACAAATCGTTGAGCATTGGCCGCGACAAAACCAGGTACTGTCAGTGCACCGTTTTTCTGCAAAAAATGATGCGTTAGATGGATATCGCCCAGGCTGTCAGGGAAGTTGGCTGCAAATAAATGGTTTGCACCTAGCCAGAAGTGAGAGCTTCTAATGGTCGCTTCATTACACACTTTCAGTACCATTTCGCCATCCGTCGTTTGGCAATAAAACAGCTGATGCGTGCTATCCTCAAACTTGGCTTGGATGGGATTAGGCTCGGCAACCAGTGTAGGCAAACTGGCTTGTTCGGCGGGCGTGAGTAGGGGATAGGTAAACATTTAAGCGAGTCATTTTAAATCATCAGACGGTTTAAATCATCTGATCATCGCGATGCGTCTACCTTTTGTAGGTAGACGCCGTGACAAGTCAGGCAGATGAGACCCTTAGCCTAAATCGATCAGTAACTTCTCGAATGCATCTGCTGGCATTGGTTTGGCAAATAAATAGCCCTGGCCAAAATCGCAATGTATCTCTTCGAGCAAATGCAATTGCGCTTCAGTTTCTATGCCTTCCGCAATGACTTTAATCTTCAGTCTATGCGCCATCTCAATAATGGCTTCACAAATCGCCAGTTCGCTGGAATCTGGCGCCAGGTTGGCCGTGAATGAACGATCAATCTTCAAATAGTCGACGTTGAATTTTTTCAGGTAGGACAAAGAGGAGTAACCGGTGCCAAAGTCATCAATGGCGATATGAATGCCGGCATTGTGAAATCCCATCAGCTTCTCTTCAATGTTGCCGACCAGGTCCATCAGCACCCCTTCGGTAATTTCAATCACGACGCATTTGGTCGGGAAATGAATATGATCCAGCAGACTAATCCAGTTATGCATCATTTCTTCATTCGCTTTGAATTGTACCGGCGATTTATTGACGGCAATTTCAAAGTCGCGCCCCAGCAATTGTTTAAATCTGGCGCCTTGCTTAACGGCTTCTATAAATACCCAGTTACCAATTTCATGGATAGTGCCGTAGTGTTCGCAAATGGGGATGAAAATATCAGGACTGATATACCCCAGTTCCGGATGCTTCCAGCGCAGTAAAGCTTCTGCTTTATTAATGCGGCCGCTGGATAGCTCAATAATGGGCTGGTAATGGACAGAAAACTGCTTGCGTGACAATGCCTGGCGCAAGTCGGTAGACAGGCGAATGCGGAAATCTGACTCCTGCTGCATAAGCTTGGTGAAAAAGCGATAGCAGCCACGTCCGGCATTTTTGGCCACGTACATGGCTTGGTCTGCCACTTTCAGAAGTTGTTGGGTATCCGTCGCATCTTCGGGGTAAATAGCAATGCCGACACTCGCCGAGATAAAAGCCTCTTTTTTTGCGGTGATAAACGGTTCTGACAAGCGGTCGATAATGTTTTGTGCAATATGCGCAATCATCATATTGTCGTGGGTATCACTCAGAATCACGGTGAACTCATCCCCACCCAGGCGGGCAACGGTGTCAGATTGGCGTACACAGGCAACGATGCGGTCAGCCGCTTCAATCAGCAAGGTGTCGCCGACATTGTGGCCGTGCGTATCATTAATTTCTTTAAAGCGGTCGAGATCAATGAAGAGCAGGGCACATTTCTGGTTTTCCCGTTGCGTCATTTTAAGGGTCTGTTCCAGGCGGTCCTGGAATAGTTGCCGATTAGGCAGCTTGGTCAGCTGGTCAAAATTGGCCTGTTTGAGTATTAACGCTTCGGCATCTTTAATGGCCGAGATATCAGAAAACAAGCCGACGCGTCTATGTACCGCGCCGTCAGCCTGATAAGAGGTGTTGATCGTCAGCCAAGTGGGGAAAATAGCGCCATTCTTGCGTTTGCTCCAGACTTCACCTTGCCATTGCCCGCAGGCCTGAATAGCCTGGCTTTGCGCGGCATAAAAAGGGGCATCGTGCTGATCGGAGCGCAAGAGGGTGATGGATTGCCCCTTGATTTCTTCCAGCGCATAGCCTGTCATTTTAGTAAATGCGGGGTTGATCGCCAAAACCGCGCCATAGGCATCTGTGATGGCCATCGCCTCACTGCTGTTGTTATAGACTAAGCCTGCCAGCTTCAGCTCTTCTTCTGCCAGTTTTCTTTCGCTGATGTCTTGTACCGCGCTGATGTAATAGAGAGGCTGTTGTTGATCATCGCGTAATAAATGGACTGACAGACTCACCCACACCACTTGCCCCATTTTATGCAGATAGCGTTTCTCTACAATATATTGATCAATGTCGCCGCTTAATAAGTGCGCAATGGTTTCCGCTTCCTTACCCAGGTCATCGGGCAGCGTAATTTGCTGATAAGTCATGTGTTGCGACAGGATGTCGTCCTGGCTGTAACCAATGATGCGGCAAAATTCGCGGTTGATTTGCAAAAAACGGCCAGATAAATCCACTTGCGCAATGCCAATCGCAGCATGCTCAAACACCGCGCGGAATAAGGCCTCGCTATCCCGCAGGGCTTCCCTAGCCTGGTCTCTTTGCTCGGTGGCTAGGCTGGAGTGGTAAATATGGTAGAGGCTAAGCTGGATGCTGTCGCGGAACTGGCCAATCAGCTCTTTGATCACCTGGTTATAATGGTTTTCCTTTGTATCCAGAATACAAATGGTGCCAAACACCTCGCCATTCGGCCAGTTAAGCGGTAACCCATAATAGGAAATCATGCCCAGGGCGACATCTGGATTTTGCTCCCAGCCCGGGCTGCTCTGGGCATTCGGGATCAGCAGTGCCTGGTGGTTGCTGATCACATTTTCACAATAGAGGCCTGTATTCAAACTGGCATGTTCACCCTGATGATAAACATTACCTTCGCTATGGCTGGACACAAATACTTCTATTTCGTGAGCATGCGCGCGCATGATCAGCGCTGCAGGAATATGGGCAATATAAGCGAGCAAGTCTGTGGTGATTTGCCAGCTCTGCAGTACCTTTTCGGGCACATCAATATCGTCCAGGATGGAATATTGGGGCAAGGCCCCGGATACCTGATTGATCATAACTACCCCCAATACTGTTCGTAGTCATTTTTGTATGGCATGACACACGTCTTTATTCTTTTTCGGCAAGAAACAGGAATTTCTTTACGTATGTTAATTACATTATGTGCTTTAGAAATCGCATAATCAATGTGGATTAAGATGGGAGAAGTGAAAAGATTTGCTAAGAAATAGTCGCTTTCACTGATTTAAATCAGAGGCCAGACATGTGTTAAAAAGATTGAACTGTGACGCATAATCCGCAAAAATAAGCGCTGGCATGATGTTGTCAGTGCCATGTATTTTTCCCAAGCATCGTCTGCATGTTTACCCCATGACAAAGGAGCCGCTATGAGCCAGATCAAAGTAGAAAAACCGAGTGCCATGACCCTGGCTGCTTTGGGGGTGAAGCAATGGCCAACCTGGTCGAAAGAAGTGTCGACCTTTACCTGGCAATACAGCAGCACTGAAATTGCCTATATTCTCGAAGGCGAAGTGACGGTGACGCCAGCCAATGGTGCGCCGGTGAGTTTTGTGGCAGGGGATCTGGTGACGTTTGCCAGTGGCCTGGATTGCGTGTGGGAAGTAAAAAAACCGCTACGCAAACATTATCATTTTGAGTAGCTTGTTTGCTTAGAGCTCACTCAGCGCCTGTGTCAGGGCGGCAGTTTGTGCGTCGTCTATGGTTTGGCCATGGCAGGCCGAAATCAGGAAACTATCTTCTACACGGTTGCCCAAGGTGTTGATTTTTGCATTGTGTAATTCGATGCCATGGTTGAGAAACACCAGCGCCATGCTCGCCAGCAAGCCTGGCCGGTCGTTGGCAATAACATCCAGTTGCTGAAATGCCACTTGGCCTGGCGCAGGATGCGCATCTACCGGGCGCAGATTGACTTGTGTCGGGATGGGCATGTGTTTGACCTGGCGGCTGACACGTCCGCGTATCGGGTCGGGCATGGCTTGATCACTGAGCAGTTGGTCGTTGAGGCCTTGTTCAATGTGCTTGAGCAGTCCGTTATAACTGATCTGGCGTGTGTCTGGTTCCAGCACGATAAAGTTATCCAGCGCGTAGCCATGCGCCGTGGTGTAAATCTTGGCCTGCACAATGTTGTATTGCATGCTGTCAAAAAAGTGGCAGATACGGGCAAAAATCTCTTTCTGGTCGCGACTGTAAATCATGACTTGTATACCGTCACCTTTAGGGCTGAGCCGGGCCCGCACAATCGGTTTTTCAGCACGCAGGTGCGGGATCAGCAAACGGCTTTGCCAGGCGATCTCGTCACTCTCAAAGCGGCTGAAATAGCCGCTGCCAAAGGCTTGCCACAACGGTTGTACTGAAGCTTCTTTCAGGTTAAAACTGCTGAGTTTTTGTAGCACTTCTTGCTTGCGCAAACTCAGTTGCGCTTCGGTATTGAGTGATTGCTGCAATACGCGGCGTGTTTGCAAAAACAGGCTTTCCAATAGTTTAGCTTTCCAGGCATTCCACACGTTCGGACTGGTGCCGCGGATATCGGCCACCGTGAGTAAATACAAGGCAGTTAGTCGATATTCTGAGCCGACCATCTGCGCAAACGCTTCAATTACATCCGGGTCGGACAAATCACTTTTTTGCGCCGTACTCGATAGTTTTAAATGCGCTTCGACCAGCCAGGCCACCAATTCGGTATCGGCTTTGGGTAGCCCCAGCTTTTGGCAGAAGCGTCTGGCATCAATGGTGCCCAATTGTGAGTGATCGCCGCCACGGCCTTTGGCAATATCATGAAAAATCGCGGCTAAATACAGCAAATGCCGCTGGCTAAATTCATTAAACAGCTGACTGCATAGCGGAAACTCATGGCGCAGGTCTGGCTTGGCAAAGCGGCGCAAATTACGCAACACATTGAGTGTGTGTTCATCAACGGTGTAGACATGAAACAGGTCGTGCTGCATTTGCGCAATGACGCGGCCAAACACCGGGATATAGCGGCCAAGAATGCCGTAACGGTTCATGCGGCGCAGGCTGCGGTGTACGCCTTCACGGCTTTGCAGTATCTGCAGGAATAAGGCTTTGTGTGCAGCATTTTGCCGGAAGCTGCGGTCGATTAGCGGTTGTGCATCCTGCAAGGCTCTTACCAATGTGGCGCTAAAACCGGTGATGGCCGGGTGTTGCTGTAATAGCTGAAAACAGCGCAAGATGGCTTCAGGCTTGCGCTGGAACAAGTCTGGCATTTGTGCGTTCAACAGGCCTTGTGACAATGTGAAGTCCTGGTCTATCACGCTGGGCGCTTCAGTGGGCGGGCTCACACGCGCGTGCATGCGTTTGAGCAGCACTTCATTCTCAATCATGATCGCCCTGGCGCTGCGGTAAAAGCCTTGCATCAGTTGTTCACTGGCGCGTTTTTGTGCCGTGGTCTTATAGCCCATTTGCTCGGCCAGGGTATTTTGAAAATCAAATACCAGGCGGTCTTCGCGGCGTTTGGCCAGTAGATGCAAGCGGATGCGCAGGTTTTGCAGCAAGCGCTCGTGTCGCTTGAGTTGGCTGGCCTGGCTGCGGTTGAGCAGGCCAGCATGCACCAGATCGTTCCAGTCATTGCCCAGCCCCTGGCTTTGTGCGACCCACAAAATCATATGCAGGTCACGCAGTCCGCCCGGACTTTCCTTGATATTGGGTTCGAGGTTGTAAGCTGTATCGTGAAACTTGGCGTGGCGAATTTGTTGTTCACGCAGTTTTTCGGCAAAGAAACGCGCTTGGTCCAATTGCGTGTGCAATGACTGCATCAGGCCGCTGAAGGTTTGGCGGTGACCGGTCAGCCAGCGTGCTTCCAGCAGGTTGGTCATGATGGTCACGTCCAGCTTGGCTTCGTCCAGGCATTCTTGCAAGGTACGCACACTGTGGCCTATATTCAGGCCAATATCCCATAAGGTGCCGATGAGTGATTCGACAGCGGTTTGTAGCTGGCTGTCGCTGTTTTCCGGCATCAGGATCAGCAGGTCAATATCGGATTGGGGAAACATGTCGCCACGGCCATAACCGCCAACGGCAATCAGGCTGACACTGGCCGGTAAGGCATAACTGCGCCAGAGATCTCGCAGCAGTTGGTCCAGCACACGGCTATGTTGTTGCAGTAAGGTTTTTGCTTGCGGATTGGCCTGGTAGGCATCGGCAATCTGCTGGCGCGCCAGTTGGAGTGACTCGCGCCAGTGTTTGAGCTGTTCCTTGCTAATCACTGTCATGTAGCAATGGTCACCATCGTCAGGTGTTTACAGGGCTGGGCGCGGTGGCGTACCGGCAGACACGGTCATGATTTCAAAGCCATCTTCGGTGACCAGTACGGTGTGCTCCCATTGTGCTGACAGGCTGCGGTCTTTGGTGACCACCGTCCAGCCATCTGACATGAATTTGATGTCACGACGACCGGCATTAATCATGGGTTCTATGGTGAAAATCATGCCAGGTTTGAGTGTCAGGCCAGCCCCAGGTTTGCCGTAGTGCAGCACTTGTGGCTCACAATGGAATTTTTTACCAATACCGTGGCCGCAGAATTCGCGCACGATGCTGTAACCATTTTTCTCGGCAAACGATTGAATGGCGTAGCCGATATCACCCAGCGTGTTGCCGGGTTTTACTTTCTCAATGCCGCGCCACATGGCCTGATAGGTCAGTTCGCACAAGCGTTTGGCTTGCGGTGTTACGCCACCTACCATAAACATGCGTGAGGTGTCGCCGTGGTAACCGTTTTTGATAACGGTAATGTCGAGGTTGACGATATCACCTTGTTTTAGCTCTTTTTCGCTGGGCACACCATGGCAAATTTGCTGGTTAATGGAGGTGCAGATTGATTTGGGATAGGGCGTATGACCATCCGGCGCATAGTTGAGCGGGGCAGGAATCGCCTGTTGCACGTTGACGATGTAATCGTGACACAACTGGTCCAGCTTATTGGTCGTCACGCCAGCCACAACAAAGGGCGTAATGTAGTCAAGCACCTCGGAGGCCAGTCGACCGGCGATGCGCATTTTTTCGATTTCTTCGGGGGTGTGCAGAATGATTGCCATATGCTGATGACCTTACAAAACCGGATTTTTCAGGATCCGGCTTGGGAATCAATAACTAAAATGTCATTCTAACATAGGCATTTATCAGTCACGACTAAAGAAACATGCCTTTTGTGGCGTTAAACTTAATGATTGCATTCAAACGGATATGCCCTAAAAACAAACAGGCGCTGATTTGTGCGATTGATTGCAACATCGCATGCGGTGGCAATGTTTTATACTCGGGCGCATGAATCAAGCTGGAGCGAACACATGGTGACACTCACCGAAGCAAGGCAACACCGGACCGTGAATGGCTGGGTCGCTTTTTTAAAGCAGGCGGATATTCCGGTATTGCGGCAAACCGCCAGGGAACTGACTGCGCTGCAAGAGCGAGGGGACGACACGGGAGCACGTGACATTACACGCGTGGTGATTAATGACCCGCTGATGATGTTTAAAGTGCTGACCTATGCCAACAATCACCGCAGCCGCCACCAGTTGCAAGACCTGGTGCAGGTGGAGCAGGCAATTATCATGATGGGCACCAGCACCTTTTTTGCCGAAATTCCTGCCGTGCCGCATGTCGAGGATGTGTTGAACCAGCATGTGCCTGCCTTGGTGGATTTGCTTAAACTCATGATACGTGCACACCGTGCCGGTTATTTTGCGGCCGAATTTGCCTCACATTTGATGGATTTGCACGCAGAAGAGTTGCGTGTGGCGGCCTCATTGTACGATTTTGCCGAAATGCTGATGTGGTGTTTTAATCCAGAAGCGATGGGTGAAATCAGCAAGCGCCAGGCCGCTGATAAAGCCTTGCGCAGTCGTGTCGTGCAGCAAGACGTACTTGGTTTCCGTATCCTGGAGTTGCAGGCGGAACTGGTGCAGGCATTTAACCTGCCATCGTTGTTAAACGATTTAATGGATGAGCAGCGCGCGCATCTGCCCAGGGTGCGCAATGTGCAACTGGCCGTCAACCTGGCCAGGCATTCTGCCGATGGTTGGGCCAATGCGGCCCTGCCAGATGACTACAAGGATATTGCCCAGTTGCTGCACGTGGATGTGGAACGGGTGATGCATATTGTGGGCGTGCCGCACTAATATTTCCAGCGCTGTTGCACTACTAGCATCCCCCGCGCTTGATCAGGCATCTGCGGCGCGTTTTGCCAGCAGGTCGGTAATCGCCTGGTGTACATGGTCAATGACATGTTCCCACGGCTCTTCAGCATTTTGCCTGAATAGTCGCATGCCTGGATACCAAGGGCTATCTTCACGCTGTTGCAGCCAGCGGAAATGCGCCTGGTGTGGCAACAATAACCAGACCGGTTTACCCAGTGCCGCTGCCAGATGCGCGACCGCTGTATCCACCGTAATGACTAGATCCATCTGCATGATCAGCCCGGCCGTCTGTGTAAAATCAGTCAGTGCCGGGTGATGGCATTCCAGCATCGGAAAACGCTTGAGCATGATGTGGTCTTCACGCCGGAACTCTTTTTGCATGCTGTGCCATTCGACTTCCATTTGCAGTAATGGCGCCATCAGATACAGCGGAATGCTGCGTAGCTTGTCATATTTATTATCCGCATCGCCACACCAGTTGAGGCCGATACGCAAACGTCTGGTCGGCCCCAGCAATTGTTGCCAGGGTTGGCTATGCCGCTCGTGAATGGTGAGGTATGGCAGGTTGGCAGGCACCGTGTCGATCAGAGTTTTAAAGACCGCTGGCAGGCTGAGCATCGGGCAATACACATCAAAATGCGGTAAAGGACGGCCATCCTGGCGAATCACCAGAATACCGGCATCCTGCGCCCAAAACTCATTTAACAGATCAAACAAGGCCTCGGGCACCGCGATAATCATCTGGTTAGCTTTGAAGACCTTGATCAGCGGGATATAGCGACAGTATTGCAAGGTGTCGCTCAGCGTCATTTCAGCCAGGATAAGGATGGTTTTGCCCACCAGCGAGCCGGTTTCGCGCCACAACAAGTCTGTGTTTGGTCGCTGCTTGTCGGGGAGTACCTCAAAGCGCGAGGCATGCATGGGCCAGCCAGTCTCATATTCGCCCCTGGCTAGTTTGAGCATACTCAGGTAATAGCGCGCCTGTGCGTGGTGAGGCGCATGCTGCAAAGCCGTTTCGAGGCAGGTATAGGCTTCGTCCGCATCGCCATTTTCATATAAGGCCAGCCCCAGGTTGCAGTAAGCCGAGGCATAGCCTGGGTTCAATTGCAGTGCTTGCCTGAAATCGGCAATGGCCGCTGGATATTGGCCAAGCTGGCAAAGCACCACCCCACGATTGTTATACGGCACCGGCAAATTCGGCTGGTAGGTAATCGCATCGTTAAAACTGTTCAGGGCGGCTTGTGTTTTACCCTGGAGTTGCAGCATCAGGGCGCGCTGATGATAGGCCTCAGCAAAGTCCGGCTGGATATTGATCGCCTGCTGCATGCATTGCAGGGCCTCATCGGTTGCATGCAACTGCTGGCATAACACACCCAGGCGATAGTGAAAGTGTGCGTGTTCAGGATGCGCGGCTACCGCTTGCCTGAGCATATTGGCTGCTGGTTCCAGCTGTTGCGCTTGCAGCATCAAGTCGACACATTCGCTGAATGCCTGTGATTGTTGCGGATCTAACTTGGTTGCAGTACGCAGGCGTAAAATCGCTTCTTGCGTGCGCCCCATATTTTTCAGTGCACGGGCGTCCAGGGAATATAGTTGTGCCTGTTTTGCATCCAGGGCAATCGCTTGTTTATAACATTCATGCGCCGCTTTAAATTGCTGCGTGCGCATATGCAGATTGGCCAGTTGCACATGCAGCTCGAGTGTTTTGGGCTGCAGGCTAATCGCTTGCAGTAAATACTGCTCAGCGGCATGAAACTCCTGATTCTTTAACATCAGGCCAGCCAGTTTCTGGTATGCGTCCCAGCGCAGCGGGTCGTCAGCAATTAGTTTGAGCAGTTTTGCAATGGCTTCATTATTCATGGGAGAGACTGCAACACTTCAAACGTTTGCGTATGACCTTAAAATGACAGATGGCGGATTAAGGTACAATAAGCGGCTTAAAGCGTCAACGGCCAAACGGTCATCAGGCTCACTTTTAAGTCATTTACGTCTAAAGGGGAAATTAAGCAATGCTCATCAAACTGATCATGTACGGACTGATATTATGGTTGGCCATCTGGGGTTATCGCCAGTATCAGCAGCCCTCAAACCGCGTCAGTGTCGGCATGAAAGCGCCAGATTTCAAGTTGCCAGATGCGCAAGGTAATACGCGCCGGCTGGCTGACTGGCAAGGCAAGTGGTTGATTCTGTACTTTTATCCCAGAGATGATACGCCAGGCTGCACGCGCGAAGCCTGCCATTTTCGTGATGATATCCAGCAAATCCATGCCATGGGGGCGGAAGTCGTTGGCGTGAGCGTAGACACTGTTGCCAGCCATGCCAAGTTTGCACAAAAACACCGTTTATCGTTTCCCTTGCTGGCTGACACCAATGGCCAGGTGGCAGATGCCTATGGCGCGTTGTTTAACCTGGGCATATTGCAGGCCGCCAAACGCATGACCTTTATTATCGATCCGCAAGGCATGGTTGCGCAGACCTATAGCAACGTCAATCCAGATGGACACAGCCAAGCCATTATTGATGACCTCAAACGGTTATCCGCATTTTAAGAGGTTTTTATGCAAGCACTCTCCCTCATCGTCGCCCATGCCGACAATCGGGTAATTGGCCACAATAACCAATTGCCCTGGCATTTGCCCGAAGACCTCAAACGCTTCAAGCAACTCACCATGGGCCACCATATCATCATGGGCCGTAAAACCTATGAATCGTTGGGACGGTTGCTGCCCGGGCGCACCACCGTGATTGTGACGCGCGATACTGAATATGCGGTTGAAGGCGCGAAAGTGGTTCACTCATTGCCGGAAGCGCTGGCGGCGTGCGCAGGCGATGATGAGCCGTTTTTGATTGGTGGGGCAGAGATGTACGTCCAAGGTTTGCCTTATGTCACGCGGCTATACATTACGCGCGTGTATGCGCATGTCGGCGGCGATGCGTTTTTCCCTGAGATGGAGATGCATGATTGGGCGTTGGTGAGCGAGGAGGGGCATACCTCGGTGAATGGCTTGCATTATAGTGATATGGTTTATCAGCGCCGCTGATTGAGATGATTTGACCAGATAGAGATAGTCTTAGGAAAGTCATTCTTTAATGGGAGTGTTGATGCATTGCTTTTCGCCTTTTTGGCGAGTTACTTTTCTTTGTTTGCACAAAGCGAGGGCTATTTTATAAAAAAACACCTGGTTGTTTTGTGAACGATTCTATTTCGCCTTTTCGGCGACCATTCTTTCTTATGCTTGTCCATAAGAAAGAAGGCAAAGAACAAGACACCCCAACTTCCGCTTTTTCCTTGCGCTACTCGGCTTGCCGGGCGTCCATCGAAACTCGCCCTGACAAGCCACAAAAGACGTGGCTTGTTGCGGAACTCGAACAGCCGATGGCCGAAGACTCCCGCCAAGCCTGCGTTGCTCGGCGCGGCAGATGGGGACCCCGAACACCAGGCGAATGCCACCATTTGTGTCCTTAATAAACTAATCTGTTTTTTTGAACCGTTCAGATTTCTACAATGTTAGTTTGGCGAGATAAATCCCATTCCATCACGCTGAGTAGCGGAGACAAAATAAGAGTAGAGGGAGCGACTGTCCGAATCCCGCAGCGGCTCACGTTTTGTGTGAGCTGCCAGGTTGAGTTTCGTGACCGGCTTATTTTGTTGAGCAACGCAAGGGAGCCGAAGGCCGTGATGGCTGGGTGCCCTCCTCTTTGGTTACTTTCTGAGGGGCAAGCATCAGAAAGTGACTCGCCGAGAGGCGAAAAGCAAGAATGCATGCAACCACAATGCCCACTTTACGTCGGAATGAATATGTGGCGATAAGATTCTTTGTAGAAGTTACACCGATGACAACGAGTTGCGTTAAGCCAGTAATGTCAGCAATGGCCTTAAAAACAAAAAAGGGAAACGCTTTGCTATACAGCCATGCGTTTCCCTTGTACAAGATTACAGAAACTAATCTTCTTGCTTCACACAATCCACGTAATACACCGCTTTACCATCCACAATTTGTTTCACCAAACCATGGTTATCGGTTTCAAAGCCCGGGAATTTCTCGTTAAACTCACGCGCAAACTTGAGGTAATTCACAATCACCTTGTTAAAGCGTTCGCCAGGAATCAGCAATGGGATGCCCGGCGGGTAGGGCGTTAACAATACCGCAGTCACGCGACCTTCCAACTCATCAATCGCAACACGTTCAATCTTGCGGTGCGCCATTTTTGAGAAGGCATCAGTTGGCTTCATGGCAGGCACCATGTCTGACAGGTACATTTCAGTGGTCAGGCGCGCCACGTCATTGGCTTTATACACTTCATGGATTTGTGTAGACAAGTCTTTCAGGCCAATGCGTTCATAGCGTGGGTGTTTCTGTACGAACTCCGGCAGTACTTTCCATAAGGGCTGGTTCTTGTCGTAGTCATCTTTAAACTGCTGCAAAGCCGCGACCATGGTGTTCCAGCGGCCTTTGGTAATGCCGATGGTGAACATGATAAAGAACGAATAGAGGCCGGTTTTTTCAACAATCACGCCGTGTTCAGCCAAATACTTGGTCACAATGGCGGCGGGGATGCCGAATTCCTCAGAAAACTCACCATCTACATCCAGCCCTGGGGTGATGATGGTGGCTTTGATCGGGTCCAGCATGTTAAAGCCTTCGGCCAGGTTGCCGAAACCGTGCCAGCGTTCGTTAGCTTTGAGCATCCACGCATCGCGCTCTTCCAGGCCATCTTCGGACAAGTCAGTAGGCCCCCAGACTTTAAACCACCAGTCGGTGCCCCATTCTTCGTCCACCTTGCGCATGGCGCGGCGGAAGTCGAGCGCTTCCTTGAGTGACTCTTCCACCAAGGCGGTGCCGCCCGGGGCTTCCATCATGGCGGCTGCCACATCGCAGCTGGCAATAATCGAGTATTGCGGGCTGGTGGAAGTATGCATCAGGTAGGCTTCGTTAAACAGGTCTCTATCCAGGTGGTTGTCCTGCGCGTCCTGCACCAGAATCTGTGAGGCCTGGCTCAAACCGGCCAGCAGTTTATGCGTGGACTGGGTAGAGAACACCATGGATTCTTTACAACGCGGACGATCCGCGCCAATGGCGTGATAGTCGCCGTAGAAGTCATGGAAGGTGGCATGTGGCAACCAGGCTTCGTCAAAGTGCAGGGTGTCAATTTTGCCATCCAGCATTTCCTTGATTTCTTCTACGTTGTACAGCACGCCATCGTAAGTGGATTGCGTGATGGTCAATACGCGTGGTTTGGCGTTTTTGTCGCTGGCAAACGGGTTGCGTTCAATTTTCTTCTGGATGTTTTCCCAGGCAAATTCGCTCTTCGGGATTGGTCCGATAATGCCGAAGTGGTTACGTGTCGGCATTAGGAAAACAGGAATCGCACCGGTCATGATGATCGAGTGCAACACGGATTTATGGCAGTTACGGTCGACGACGACGATGTCACCGGGCGCCACTGTGGAGTTCCAGACAATTTTGTTGGAAGTTGAGGTGCCGTTGGTGACAAAGTACAAGTGGTCGCAGTTGTAAATGCGGGCGGCGTTGCGCTCGGATGCGGCGACCGGGCCGGTATGGTCCAGCAACTGGCCTAATTCGTCAACAGCGTTACAGACGTCTGCACGCAGCATGTTTTCGCCAAAAAACTGGTGGAACATTTGGCCCACTGGCGATTTCAGGAAGGCGACGCCGCCGGAATGGCCAGGGCAGTGCCAGGAGTAGGAGCCGTCCGCTGCATAATGTGTCAGTGCCTTGAAGAATGGTGGTGGCAGGCTGTCCAAATAGGCTTTGGCCTCACGGATAATCAGGCGCGCGACAAATTCTGGCGTGTCTTCGTTCATGTGAATAAAGCCGTGCAATTCGCGCAGCACATCATTCGGGATATGGCGGCTGGTACGTGTTTCACCATGCAGGAAAATCGGGATTTCCTCATTGCGGTAGCGTATTTCGGCCACAAAGTTGCGCAATTGTTCGATGGCTTCCGGTTTTTCCTCGACGATTTCTTCATCATCAATGGATAAGATAAATGCAGAGGCGCGGCTTTGCTGTTGTGCGAACGACGTCAGGTCACCATAACTGGTCACGCCCAGCACTTCAACGCCTTCATCTTCGATGGCTTTGGCTAATACTCGGATGCCGAGGCCAGAAGAGTTCTCGGAGCGGAAGTCTTCGTCAATAATGACGACGGGAAATCTAAATTTCATTCAATGAATCCTTAACTTGTCACTGAAACGTGTAACTCAAAGTGCAAAGGCACTGAGAAAGCCATGCTTTTACTCGGTGCCTTTGTGGTGAAATGGGTCGTTTTTCAATTCTGGGTGAGGCTATATTTTTGGCAAAGTCACGCCAACCTGGCCCTGATATTTGCCACCGCGGTCTTTATAGCTGGTTTCGCAAACTTCATCAGATTCAAAAAACAGTACTTGGGCACAGCCTTCGCCGGCGTAAATCTTGGCAGGCAAGGGCGTTGTGTTACTGAACTCCAGTGTGACATAACCTTCCCACTCTGGTTCAAACGGCGTGACGTTGACGATGATGCCGCAGCGTGCGTAGGTGGACTTACCTAAACAGATGGTCAGCACTGAGCGCGGAATGCGGAAATATTCGACCGTACGGGCCAATGCAAACGAGTTGGGTGGAATCACGCAATAGCCTTTGCCTGAGACTTCAACGAAAGATTGCGGGTCGAACTGTTTAGGGTCAACAATGGTGCTGTTGATATTGGTAAACACGCGGAATTCGTCAGCACAGCGGATATCGTAACCGTAAGAGGAGGTACCATAAGACACGATTTTTTCGCCATTGGTTTCACGCACCAACGTCGGTGAAAACGGCTCAATCATGCCGTGTTGTTCAGCCATTCTGCGTATCCATTTGTCCGACTTAATGCTCATTGCCTTATCCAGTCTTAGCGTTGCTTATCTGTGCAAGATTGCTTGCAATAAAGAGAAAAAAGCGGAGTTTAAACTCCGCTTTTAATGAGTGCAAATAATAACAACAAATGTCGTCAGTTTCGCAAACTTTTTATGAATTTTTGGCGATTTATTTCACCAGCGGCATTTGCAGCCGCCAGCTATTATTTGTCGCCGCCTAATTCAATGCTGTAACGCCAGAACTGGTCTTCGGCTTCAAAAATAACTTTTGAGGCTTCAGGATCACGGCTACCAGCAGGGTATTGATGTACTGGCTTCTTGTCTTCAGCCCAGGCTTTGACCACTGGATCTACCAGGCGCCATTGCGCTTCAGCTTCAGAAATGTGCAGGTAGTTGGAATTGTCACCTTGCATCAGGTTCAGCAGCAGGGCTTCGTATGCATCTACGGAGTCGTCGCTATCCCAACGGTTGGCCGCATCCAACTGAATGGTACGGGTTTGTACATCCAGGCCTGGAATCTTGGATTGCACTTCCAGCTTAATACACTCGCGCGGCTGGATACCAATGATGAGCCAGTTTTGATCCTGGTCATTGATCTGCAGCGGTGCCTTTTTGAAGCGGATAGAAATACGCGTATCGGCTTCGTGCAGGCGCTTGGCGGTGCGGATGTAGAACGGCACACCTTTCCAGCGTGGATTGTCGATAAACAATTTCAGCGCGGCATAGGTTTCAACCACGCTGTCATTGTTGCCCAATTCTTCCAGGTAACCAGGCACTTTTTCGCCATTGATTTCACCGGCAGCATATTGCGCACGGAAAGCATGTTTTTCCAGCTCGCTCACCGGGATCGGGCGAATTTCTTCCAGCAGTTTGATTTTTGCATCGCGTACGCCTTCAGGGGACAGGTCTTTCGGCTGTTCCATGGCGGTCAGTGCCAATGTTTGCAGAATGTGGCTTTGCAACATGTCGCGTAATGCGCCAGTGCTGTCGTAGAACTGCGTACGGTCGCCTACACCCAGCATTTCGGTGTTGGTGATTTGTACGTGATCAATGTACTGGTTGTTCCAGATTGGCTCTAACACGGTGTTGGTAAAGCGTTGCAGCAAAATGTTTTGCAGTGCTGATTTACCCAGGTAGTGGTCGATACGATAGATCTGGCTTTCTTTGAGATGCTTGGTGATTGCGGCTTGCAGCTCTTTCGCAGATGGCAGATCGGTACCAAATGGTTTCTCGATCACCACACGGCGCCAGTATTTGTCTTCTTGCGTCAGGCCAACATTGGCCAATGATTCCACCACTGGGGCGAAGTCAACTGGACGCACGGACAGGAAGTAAGCCAGGTTTTGCGGGAAAACGCTTTCGTCGCTGAGGGTGGCTTTCAGTTTGCTAAATGCATCTGGATCTGTCGGTGGGTTGGCGTGGTAGAAGTTACGCGCGATAAAGCGCTCAAACACAGCCTGGTCATACCCTTTTTTAAATTTGGCATCCAGCATGCTTTTGATGTCTGCACGCCAGGCTTCCAGGTCAACCACTTGACGGCCAACGCCTACAATTTTCAGGTCTGCTGGCAAGCGGCCCAGTGAGTCCAGTCTGAACAGACCAGGATAAAGTTTTACGCGGGCCAGATTGCCACTAGCGCCAAACAGCACCAGTGTGCATGGATCAATTTTATTCGTCATTTCTAACCTTAAGATAAAAATGTAAACGGGAAAGGGCAAGCCTTTCCCATATATTTGCTACCATAAGTTCCCACTCTATGAGTACTCACAGTCGCTCTAAATAATAAGCAAAAAGCCTCTCGTCACGAGAGGCTCATATCGATTACTTAGATGATTTTACTGCGTGACCGCCAAATGCATTACGCATCAGGGACAACAGCTTGTAGCTATAACCATCTGCATCCTGGCTGCGGAAGCGGGCTTGCAATGCCACTGTCAGCACTGGTGCTGCAACGCCTTGCTCAACGGCTTCAACCACTGTCCAACGACCTTCGCCGGAGTCAGCAACATAAGGTGCGATGCCTTCCAGTGTCTGATCACCTTTCAATGCTTCTGCTGTCAGGTCCAGTAACCAGCTACGTACCACGGAACCATGGCGCCACAATTCAGTGATTTGTGCCAGATCCAGGTTGAAGTCTTCTTTACCTTTGATCAGGTCCAAACCTTCGGCAAATGCTTGCATCATGCCGTATTCGATACCGTTATGGATCATTTTGGTGAAGTGACCGGAACCTACTGGACCCACGTGCGCCCAACCGCGGTCAGCGTGTGTCAGTGCTTGTGCATAAGGTGCCAATACGTCTGCGTATTGCTTGTCGCCGCCGTACATCAGGCAGTAACCGTTGTCCAGGCCCCAAACGCCACCGGAAGTACCACAGTCAATAAAGCCGATACCATGTTCAGCTAACATTGCGCCACGGCGCTGACTGTGTTTGTAGTTTGAGTTGCCGCCGTCGACGATGATGTCGCCTTTGTTCAGCAGAGGGATCAGATCTTTGATTTGATTTTCGGTGATTTCACCAGCTGGTAACATCAACCAGACAATTTTTTGGCCTTCGAGTTTGCTGACTGCATCAGCGACTGAGGTTGCTGCTTCCAGACCTTCTTCTTTTACGAGTCTGTTAACGAATTCGGTATTGAAGTCAAAACCAACCACGTTAATTTTGTGACGCAGCAAGCGTGCAGCCATGTTGCCGCCCATTTTGCCCAAGCCAATCATTGCTAATTTCATTCGGATTTTCCTATGGTGTGAGGATAGTTTTAAGAGACACCCATCTTTTGGATGGCATGAACTCGATCAGTGCTTCGGATAATTTTGCAGAATTATCATGTCGAGTCAGATATAATTATAGCAAATGCAGTCACGCACTAAAAGGCTGCGCACGCTTTTTTGTATTGTTTTTTACAGGTTTTCTATGTCTTTGAATTCTCAAACTCGTTGGCACTCGTTTCAATCTCAGGAAGAAATTAACCAGGCAGCACTCAATAGAGTCCTGGCAGCAGCGGATGCTGCCATCGCCAAACACGGTAGTTTTCTGGTTGTACTGGCGGGTGGCAGCACCCCCAAAGCCGTTTATCAATTATTAGCCAAGGCAGATGCCGACTGGGCCAACTGGCATGTGTATCATAATGATGACCGCTGCCTGCCAGTCGATCATGTTGAGCGTAACAGCAAGATGGCGCGCGATGCCTGGTTAAGTCATGTGGCGATTCCTGAAAGCCAGATTCACGATATCCCAGCTGAATTGGGCAATGTTGAAGGCGCCAAGGCGTATGCGGAAACGCTTAAAGGTGTGCGTACGTTTGACCTGGTGATTTTAGGCCTGGGTGAAGATGGCCATACTGCCAGCCTGTTCCCGGGACAAGTGGTGAACAACACCGCCGATGCCGTGCCGGTATTCAACTCTCCCAAGCCACCGGCAGACCGCATTACGATTAGCCAGGACCGCCTGAATAATACGCATGAAGTCATGTTCCTGGTGACGGGGGCTGGTAAACAGGAAGCTGTCGACAACTGGCGTAATGGTGTGGCTATTCCGGCGACCTTGATTCAATCGCCGAACGGTGTCGATGTCTATTGCTTTGGTGTGACGCTTAATTAAAGCCTGATCACCACAGAAAACAAAGGCCACAGAGACAAATCTTTGTGGTCTTTTTTATGTACGCTATATTTTTCGTGGCCAAGATTACTTTTCGTTCTTCTCGACCAGTAACTTTTCAAGCAAGCTGATTTGCTGTTGTTGCAACTGAATCAGTTCCTGCCACTGTTGCTCACGCAAACCGTCCAGTTTTTCATGGAGCAGCAAAATCTCTAATTCTGCTTTTAAATTCACTTCGTAGTCGTGCTCGGCCTGGCGTCTGTCAACTTCTGACTGCCGGTTTTGCGACATTAGGATAATGGGTGCCTGAATGGACGCCAGCATGGATAAAAACAGGTTGAGCAGAATATAGGGATAGGGGTCGAATGCGCGGTCGTAGTGCAGCAGAATGACCGAATTCAGAATCACCCAGCTCACCAGAATCAGCATAAAAATGAAAATAAATGACCAGGAGCCGCCAAAGCGCGCCATGGCATCAGCCGCACGTTGGCCACGACTGGGCGTTTCGTGGGTGTGATGCACGGCCAGGTTGCGCGAAACCGGATGGCGCTCGGTCATATGCCGGGCGACACGTTGCATATGTTCATCCATGGCCTCGTACTGCGCGCCCATCAGGCCTTCTGCAATATGGTGCTTGCGGGTTGTCATACGCAACGTCCTTCGGTGGTTAGGCTTAATTAGGTGATCAGGTTTTTTGAATGACGATATTAGGGAATTTTGCGCTGTGGTCGAGGCTGGCGATGGCGATTTTACTCGCAGCTTTACGCGCGATCTCTTTATAGCTTTGCGCAACGGCGCTATCAGGTGAGGCGACGACAGTGGGCTGGCCACCATCGGCTTGCATGCGGATATTAATATCTAGCGGCAGGCTGCCCAATAAGTCTATGTTGTAATCGCTGGCCATCAGAGCGCCGCCACCCGTGCCAAAGATATGTTCTTCGTGGCCGCAATTTGAGCAGATATGTGTGCTCATGTTTTCGACGATGCCTAAAATCGGGATGCCGACTTTCTCAAACATTTTCAGGCCTTTGCGCGCATCGAGCAGGGCAATGTCTTGCGGGGTGGTGACGATAATGGCGCCGGTTACCGGGATTTTTTGTGCCAGAGTCAGCTGGATATCGCCAGTGCCCGGTGGCAGGTCAATCACCAGGTAGTCCAGATCTTGCCAGCGCGTGTCGCGTAATAATTGTTCCAATGCACCAGTAACCATCGGCCCGCGCCATACCATAGGGGTATCAGTGTCGACCAGAAAGCCTATGCTCATGGCCTGTATGCCATGCGCACGCATAGGATCTATGCTTTTGCCGTCGGCACTATCCGGGCGGCCGGAAATACCCAGCATCTGTGGCTGGCTAGGGCCGTAAATATCCGCATCCAGCAAGCCCACCGTCGCTCCTTCGGCGGCTAGCGCCAGCGCCAGGTTCACTGAGGTAGTGGATTTGCCGACGCCACCTTTGCCCGAGGCCACGGCAATCACATTTTTCACGTTCGGTAATAAATTGACGCCACGTTGTACGCCATGCGCCACGATGCGGCTGCCAACATTGATAGCGACTTTTCCGATGCCATCAATGCTTTTCAGTGCGTCAGTCACTTGCTGGCGAATCGGCTCCAGCTGGCTCTTTGCCGGATAGCCCAGCACCACATCAAGGCTGACATCGTTGCCATTGATCTGAATGTTCTTGATCGACTTCGTGCTGACGAAGTCTTTGCCGGTATTGGGGTCTATGCACAGTTTTAAGGTGCTTTGAATGATTAATTCGCTAATGGCCATGCTTGAGGTTCCTGCAGAAATGCCTGACTAAATGAATCAGGAATTCTACTCCAACAGACCCTCTTCGTCATGTTATCTACGGGGGATTTGTCGCTGGGCGGTATCCATTATGCGATTGGTAAGTTGGCTGTAAGCTGCGGGCACGCTTGGGTAAGCTAGGCGTAAGCCTGAGCAGATAGTGTAAGCAGGTCGGTAGTCGTGGTTTTAAACCGGACATTTAGTTTTTACATTTATCAGGAGACATCATATGAAGAGAATTCTCGCATTCACGCTGTTAGCCATCAGTTTTTCTGGCGCGGCTAGTGCAGATACCTTGCTGCAAACAGTGCAGCAAGATGGTAGCTTTCAGACCTTTGCCAAAGCGGTCAAAGTGGCTGGCCTTGAAGGCGCACTCAATGGCAGCGGCCCGATTACCTTGTTCGCGCCCAATGATGCTGCGTTTGCCAAGTTGCCCAAAGCCAAGCTGAATGCACTCATGGCCAATAGCGAGGCACTCAAGAAAGTACTTTCCTATCATGTTTATCCTGGCAAAATTACCCAGGCGGACGTGAGCGCGGGTAAGGTGAAGTCATTGGAGGGCGCTGATTTGCAGCTATCCGTCACCGATGGCGTTAAAGTGAATAATGTGAAAGTGGTTGGCGATGAAATTAATGCCGATAACGGTGTGATTCATACGGTGAGTGCCGTGCTGATGCCTAAAAGTTAACTGTTTAGCAAAGGATTGCGTCAAAATGCCTCGCTTAGCGAGGCATTTTTCTAGTCGGGGACGAAGTGACTGTTCAGGCTGAGCCAGGCACCGCGCGGGGCGCCAGGGGCAACAAAATTGGTACTTTCAAAGGAGTCTGACCCCTTGGTCTGATAAGTGTTTGATTTTGTTGTAATGGGTGAGAGGTGGTATTGGAAAAGTGTCTGATTACATTAAAAATTTGGTTGCAATCAGCTTTTATTACAATCTAGGTGCTTGAATTGCTTCAGTTGTTTAGAGAAGGGCTACTCTATCAACCCATCCAGCTTTTTAGGCTGAAACTCATAACTCAAAGTCACAAAAGCCGACCTTGGCGCCCCCGTTCCAAGAAAGCTCGTTCCTTGCCAATCAGCACTGTTGTAGTTGAATCCGCTCTCTCCAATCACACCACGAATAGAAGGTGAAAATGCGTTTAGACCTAGTCGCCCAGCACTGGCATATTGTTTGTCTAACAGATTGTTAATACGTAAACCCAATGTCCATTCGGGACTAAGCCTGTAGGTTGTATTGAAATTAACGACGGCATAGCCATCAGTTTTACCTTCACCAAATTCGGCACGCTGTACGGTACAAGTGGTGGTACCACCATTACAAAACGGACCTGTAATAGGAGAAGCGGGACCCGCTCTATGTTTATTGTTTTCATTACCGCGAATAAATGCATCGGAATGTGCGACTACATTTAAGCCAACACGCCAGGCATTGGTAATATCATAGGTAAAATTTGCGTTGAGGTTATGCAACGCAACCCCAGGCATACGATCTCCTGGGGTTACTGTAATCTGCTGATAGTTACCCTCGCCTGTCTGGGTCACAATATCGTAGACATTCCCTGCACTACTGTTACTAGGACTAGCAAGCTTGAACTTGGACTGGAAGGTAGCGTCTGTTAGTGCATAGTTAACACCCCAGCCTGCTTTGCCCCATGTCCCTTTAAGTCCCATTTCAAGACCTCGTCTGCGAGTGTCTCCCACATTCTGAAAATAACTACTGGTAGCATTAATTGCTACAAAATAGATATCATCGGTCAGATCGGTTTGATACAACGCTGCGTTCCATTGAATACTGTCCGTCAGTTGACCACGCCCACCGATTTCATAGCTGGTCGAGCGTACTTGTTTTAAATAAGGGTCTCCTGATAGTGCACCTGGCAAATTACATACACGCTGCTCACTTGTAGATCTTGGTCGATACAACGGATTTCCATTGGCATCATTACCTTGGAAAACCGGTGTTGGGTCATAGGCACAACCTAATTCAATGACTGTCGGAGTCCTGGCCCCACGTCCCACATTGGCATAGAGGTTCAAATCTTCTGTAGCTTGCCAAGTCACACCAAGCGAGGGATTGAACGAACGGTATTTAAATTTTTCTTTTTCGGGAGGACGCAAGGTGGCAATATTTTGCCCATTAGCGTCAAGTGGAAAAGTGCTAGGGTCAAAGGGAATAATGGCACCAAGGCCATTGGGGCATTCTGACGCCTCTATCGTGCCGTCATTATTGTTGTCGGTACATAATGTGATTAGGTTTATATAATTCAGTATTGAGTTCACATCAGTGAATGAAGACAATCTCGCTACTGCGAGCTGATTATCGACATAACTACGGTTATAGCGAGCAGAAAACGTAAAATTTAGCGCCTTTGTAGGCGACCATGTTTCACTAAAGTAAATGCTTTTTGTTAGACTATTTCCTTTAAAGTCATTTAAACCATATCCACGCTCAGGACTATTTGCGTAATACTCCCAACCTAAAAGCTCAGGCGCAACATAGGCTCGTCGATTCGCATCAAGCATTCCCAGATATTGCTTACTTTCATAGGTGGTATCAGCTTTATCAATAGAGCTACCAATCATGAACTTATGTTTATCAAGGTTCCAGTTAAATTGTAATGACGCTCCTTTTCCTAATTGATCGACCTCCGTATCAGTGAATATTGCAGTTGGAGTACCATTTATATAACCAGTTGTAGCAAAAGGACCACTTGCATACCTACCGTCTCTAAAAATCGCATTGCCATTAGCGTCTAGTACCAACGGCCCTCGAGTTGACTGTTGAGATAACCCGCCAACACTGCCAGAAGAGTTGGAAATAGTCGCTTCATTAATTGGGGTAACCAACTCCCAATAGTCATGATAGAAACCACTAGTGTCTGTATAACCGCTTAATGTGCCTGTAAGGCCTTGCCCAGTTGGAATGTCATAAAAATAAAGTTTGTTTCCTGTACCAGGATGAAGAGTATCTGTCGACAGTCCGTAATTGTTATTAATACCCGCCAGAATTTTTCCATAATTCTCAAAACCAAAGCGAACCCTACCCTCATAATCTGAAGTAACTGGAGCATTGAATGCGTTCGGGATCGTTGAAGGTTGATTTATATCGTCATTATTTCTTCTTGGATCAAATGTCCAGTTCCAGACTGTATTACCAGAACCATCTGCAGCAGTCACTTGTGCCTGATTGGCGTTAGCTTGCGTATTAAAATTCGCCCCATAAGCTAAGTTATTTACATCAAAACCAGGGTCGCCATCGGCAATCCCATTTACATCCAACGCTCTTCCTGATGCATCTGCCGCGACGTTATAGGCATAGTTGTTATAATCGGGCAGTCCGTCACGGTTGATATCTGGCAAGCCATAAAGTAACTGGCGACTAGGATCATTTTCTGTTGCACTATTCGGTCTCCCACTCGTCCCCCCAAAGTTCTCATTCACATCTGACATGTGTGACTTGCGCTTGCTGTTACGGTTATATACCTGCGCAGTGATGTTGAAGGTATCTGTCACATCCCAGATACCTGATAGCTGGAATTGAAATAGGTTGTTTTTGCTCTCATCAGGTGAGGTGTAAACCTGCTTGGGGTTTTGATCGACCATTTGCTGTGGCAACAAACCGTTACCGGTTAACTTGTTACCTGCATACAAACCTGAAAAACTCACCCTGGCTCGTTCACTTTGCCATTCAGCTTTACCAAAGATTTGATTGACCTTACTCGGTGAGTTATCCCGCCAGCCATCTTCCAGAAAGAAGTTCCCCGATAAGAAGCCAGCCACTACACCGTTGTTATCGCCTGCCGATATTTGCAACTGTTTGCGGCCAAACGAACCAGTCAGCACTTCAGCATCTAGTGTTTTGCCATCAAAACCACTTTTGGTGCGCATCGTTAATGAGCCACCCAATGTGCCCAATCCATAAATAGGGTTGGAGCCCGGAATGATTTCGAGACTGGAGAGCGCATTCATCGGAATCATGTCCCAGTTCACTACATCACCAAAAGGCTCGTTCACACGGATGCCATCAAGAAATACTGAGATACCTTGTGCCGTACCCAGTTGGGGCGAAGCTGTAAAGCCACGATACTGCAAGTCCATCTGAAATGGGTTGCTTTGATAATCATTGACAGTGACTGACTGCAGTTTCTGATTCATTAAGTCAGTAATCGTCAGGGTGTGTGCCTCTTTAATATCTTTGGCAGAGAGTGATTGCACGTTGCCAGGAATTTCCTCTTTAGTCAGTGCCAAGCCAGGCATCGGCCCTACTTCATAAAACTTCTTGGCACGCACCTCAACTTTATCCAGCTCAAGGCTGGTTTTTTCATCTCTTAATTCTTTGGATGTTTTGGTTGCGGGTTGAATATAAAGCGTAGACTGGTTGAGCTTGGCCTCAAGACCCGCGCTGGCGAGTAGCTTTTTGAAAAGCTCTCTGGTGAGCATGGTGCCGCGAATTGCAGGGGCATTTTTACCACTGACGAGAGCATCGTTAAAGGTGATGTTAATCCCTAGTTTTGAACTAATTGATTTTAAAGAAGTAGCGAGTGGTTGGCTGGGTAGCTCAATGGAGATCGTACGTGTGAAGAGGATCTCTTCCTCTGGCTGAGGTAGTGTTGTGTTTAACTCAGCGGCCTGTACAAGAGGCATCAATCCTGCTTGGTTGGCAAAGCAGGCTGCAATCGCTGCGCTTAGGATCAACTTTTTTGGTGCATGCATCTGACTTCCCCGTTATTTTTATGGCTTGTTATTGCCTTAATGCATGGGGAGTTGAAACCCTGATGTGTTGTTTGCAAAAAAATGTAATGAATTAGGGTAGGCGTTATTTTGAGGGTTGGTCGGTTTCAAGCAAGGTGCCTGTTGTTGTTTGCTTGATATGGATATTGGCGATACGCGGTAGGGTAGAGATAAAGTTGTTACTGTCTTTAATGGCGACGACTGCGCTGATCTTTTCTTTGGATAAGCCGTCCGTTGTGACAGGTGTCGGCCGATAGCGCGAGAGGGTTTCGGCGATTTCTGCGAGCTCAGCCTGGTTGAAGACCAAGGTGCTGCTGATGAACTTGAAGTAGTCTTGTGCCGTGACGTTGGTGCGTGGTTGTAAGCCTGCCGCGGTTAGTTCTGCGACTTGGTTGTTGTGCAGGATGATCTTTGTACCACCGGTTTTGCTGATGACTTCTACTTTGCCGTGATCAACGCTAATGCGTTCAAGCTGTTGGAGTTTGTTGATAGCAAAGCGAGTGCCCAGTACGGTGACCTTGAGGCGATTGGTTTCAACCACAAAAGGCCTGTCAGGGTCTTGTTGCACTTCAAATACGGCTTCTCCCTGCAGCAGGTCAATATGACGCTGATGGCGGTAAAACTTGATTTCAATATGCGAATTAGCATTGAGCGTCACGCGGCTGCCGTCATCTAATGTTTGCGTCATAAGTTGCGCGCGCGCGGTTGTTGATGCTAATTGCAGCATGGGGGTGTTTTGCCAAACCTGATATTGATGAAAGCCTGCCCAGCCAATGCAGATGGCAGCCACCACGCCAGCCACGGTCCCCGCCAGTTTTTGCCTGGTTTTCTTGCGCTCGTTTTGTTTGAGAAATACATCTGTTTGTTTAGCTTGTGCCAAACTTTGCAATTCACTCACTGAGTCTATGCCTTGCCAGGCATGGCTGATGCTCAGGTATTCCTGCTGATGTAATGGGCTTTGCATGAGCCAGGCTTCAAACTGGCTGCGCTCGGGGGCGTCAGGCGAGGCCTCTTGCATGCGGATAAACCAGCGTGCGGCCGTTTCTGAAATTTTGTTGTGCGTGCTCATGCGCTTATTTGAGAAACTTTTCGCGTGCGGCGCGGAGATCCAGCAAGGCGCGGATCAGGTGACGCTCAACCATATTCAAGCTGATCTGCATCTGCTCAGCGATGTCTTTTTGTGCATGCCCCTCAATGCGGTACATGATAAACACCTGGCGGCAGCGCGGCGGTAAGTCCTGGATGATTTGTGTGATTAGTGCCAGCCTTTGTTTGATGTCTGCCAGGTGCTCAGTTGACACTGAGGCAGGTTCTTCAAGGTCTGCCTGTTGCTGGTAGTCGGCAAAGTAGCTGTCTTTGCGGTATTGCTCCAGTAGCAGGTTTTGCACAATGGTTCGCAGGTAGGCATGTGGCTCTTCGTTGCGATGCGGGCTGGTGGTCAGCGCAAAGCGTAAAAAGCCATCGTGCAAAATATCTTTTGCTTGATGTGGACAAACGGTTTTGCGACGTATGCCTGGTAGCAGCGTCGTATACGCCCAATGTAGGTTGATACCATGCCAAAACATGCCGTGTGCGTTGTGAGGTAATGTTAAATGGCAAACCATACGCAAGGATTGTTCCCACGCCTGTGCTTTATATGGTGATTGATAACTGTTTGTTTAGTCAGCTTTTTTAATAACTGATTTGGGTAAATGGAAATAATCCGGTTGGTTGTAATCAGCCAGATTGGCTTAAACTAGCCAAATCTGAATTAGCCAAACCATGTGGAAGAAATTTGGCTTGATCAAGAATATCTGCCTTTGCCATCGCTCAACTGTGGATGGTTTGCTAAAATGATCGTTTTTATCTTGGTCTTGTTTTCATGACACGCAAACTTCTGGTGACGTCCGCTTTGCCATATGCCAACGGCAGCATTCATTTGGGGCATCTGGTTGAGTATATTCAAACCGATATCTGGGTGCGTTTTCAGAAAATGCAGGGCCATACTGTGCATTATGTCTGCGCGGACGATACCCACGGTACACCTATCATGCTGCGTGCAGAAAAAGAAGGTATCACGCCGGAAGCGCTGATTGAGAAAGTGCATGCCGAGCACAGTCAGGATTTTGCCGAATTTTTAGTGCAGTTCGATAACTATTACTCGACCAACTCGGAAGAGAATCGCCAGTTGTCCGGCAATATTTACCGTGCGCTCAAGGCCAACGGCAAAATCGCGACCAAAACCATAGAGCAATATTTTGACCCGGTCAAAAACATGTTCTTGCCGGATCGTTTTATCAAGGGCGAATGCCCGAAATGCCATGCCAAAGACCAGTACGGCGATAACTGCGAAGTATGCGGCACGACTTATAGCCCGACGGAGTTGATTAACCCGTTCTCGGCCGTGTCTGGCGCGACGCCGGTGCGTAAGGAAACCGAGCACTACTTCTTTAAACTCAGTGAGTGTGCAGACTTCTTGCGTGACTGGACCCGTTCAGGCACCTTGCAGGCCGAAGCTGCCAATAAAATGAGTGAGTGGGTGGGCGAGGCTGGCGAGAATAAACTTTCAGACTGGGATATTTCGCGCGATGCGCCTTATTTCGGTTTCGAAATTCCGGATGCGCCAGGTAAGTACTTCTACGTCTGGCTGGATGCGCCGATTGGTTATATGGCCAGCTTTAAGAACCTGTGTGCCAAAGCGGACATAGACTTTGATGAATACTGGAAAAAGGATTCGACGACAGAGTTGTATCATTTCATCGGCAAGGATATCCTGTATTTCCACGCTTTGTTCTGGCCCGCAACGTTGGAATATTCAGGTCACCGTACGCCCACGCAAGTGTTTGCACATGGCTTTTTGACCGTGAATGGCGAGAAAATGTCCAAGTCGCGTGGCACGTTTATCACCGCGCGTAGCTATCTGGAACATGTGAAGAATCCGGAGTACCTGCGTTATTACTATGCGGCCAAATTGAATGGCAGTATGGAAGACATTGATCTCAACCTCGAAGATTTTGTCGCCCGCGTCAACAGTGATCTGGTCGGGAAGTACATCAATATTGCCAGTCGTACGGCCGGTTTCGTGGCTAAAAAGTTTGATAACAAGCTGATTGATGCCCAGCATGCGGTGATTGATGAGATGCGCGCTGCAGTCCCTGCAATTGCCGAGGCATATGCTGCCCGTGACTTCGCGCGCGCGTTGCGTGAGATCATGAAGCTGACGGATGCTGCCAATGCTTATGTAGCCGAAGCTGCGCCCTGGGTAGTTGCCAAAGATGACAGTAAAGCGGCTGAGTTGCATACTATTTGCAGCAATGCATTGGAGATGTTCCGTTTGCTGACGATTTACCTGAAACCAGTGTTGCCAAATATTGCCGTGGCCGTGGAAGCGTTCCTGAATGTGCAGCCATTGCAGTGGTCCGATGTTGGCCAGGGCTTGGGCGCGCAAACGATACAACCTTATAATCATATGGTGACGCGCCTGGAAGGCAAGCAGATCGAAGCCATGGTGGAAGCCAATAAAGATAGCTTGCAAGCGGCGTCTACACCGGCTAAAACGGAATCGGCTGCGAAAACATCGGCCAAGAGTGAGGCGAAAGCGGATACGCCAGCGGTAGAAGAGGGCGCGTATATTTCGATTGATGATTTTACCAAGGTCGATCTGCGTATTGCGCACATTGTCAGCGCCGAACATGTGGAAGGGGCTGAAAAATTACTTAAATTGCTGCTAGATATCGGCGAAGAAAAACCGCGTCAGGTATTTGCCGGGATCAAGTCTGCCTATGACCCGGCCACGCTGGTAGGACGTTTAACTGTCATGGTGGCTAACCTGGCGCCGCGCAAGATGAAGTTTGGCATGAGCGAAGGCATGGTACTGGCGGCCAGCGATGAGCGTGGCGGTCCTTATATTCTGTCGCCAGACAGTGGGGCGCAAGCAGGCATGCGCGTGAAGTAAGGCGAATATAAAATGAGTGGTGCTGGCGCGAGTTTGTGCTGGCACTTCTCTTCTTTTTGCGCGTCCTGTTTGCGTGTGGTTTATTGTGCTATATCAAAGCTTCACCGGCAGTTGGCTGTTCTAATCATATTTGAGCAAAGTGTGGCACCTTGAAAGAGCGTGGCGCTTTTCACAAAACGGCTAACACATTGATTTATATTATATTCAATCATATAATATAAAGTTATATATTGTTGACGGACGGTCCATCACCCAATGGCAAAACCTTTAGCAGCAAGCAGTGCGAATCCCTGGCAAGGGCTGGATATCCAGTCTGAGTGGGAGCGATTTAGTCAGCGCGATGCATCCTCTGCTGAGGTATGGACCTCTCATGTATGGGTCGATAATATGCACTGCGCCGCTTGCAGTGGGCGTATTGAGCAAACTATCAAACAACAGCGCGGCGTGCTTGCCGTACAAGCCAGCGCTGCTTCAAAACGCGTCCGCGTGGTCTGGGATGCGAAACAAACTTCCCCTTCTCACTGGTTTGCCAATTTAAACGAGATTGGTTACCCGGCATTACCCCTTAACGAATACAGCGCGATTTCGGATCGTACTGTACAGCAACGCAAGATGTTATGGCGCCTGGTCGTGGCCGTGTTCTGCATGATGCAGGTCATGATGTATGCCTATCCTACTTATTGGTCTGATAGCAATGATATGGCGCCAGATATGGTGCAGCTCATGAAATGGGCCTCCTGGGTGCTGACCCTGCCGGTCATGCTATTTTCAGCCACACCGTTTTTGTCCCAGGCCTGGGCAAGTATCAAGCAGCGCCAGTTAGGCATGGATGTGCCGGTGTCGCTGGGTATTCTGGCCGCGTTTGTGATGAGCACACTGGCCACGTTTGCGCCAGGCGGCTGGTGGGGTGACGTGGTTTATTATGACTCGCTGACCATGTTTGTCAGCTTTCTGCTGATTGGTCGCTGGCTGGATGTTAAATTGCGCAACCGCACGGCTGGTGCCTTGGAAAACATGATGCGCCGCTTGCCACATGCGGTGCTTAAGAAAAATGCCGCCGGTGAGTGGGTGCAAATCGCCGCGACTAATATCAATGTCGGCGATGTGCTTTATGTGCGTCCCGGCGAAGTGTTTGCGGCCGATGGCCTGATCTTGGGTGGCAGCACAAGTGCTGATGAGTCCATGTTGACTGGTGAATCCGAGCCAGTGATGAAACCCGCAGGCGCAAAGGTCATTGCTGGCTCCGGCAATTTAACGTCTGCCATTGAAATGCAGGTGGAGCAGGTAGGTGAGGGCACGCAATATCATGCGCTGGTCAACCTCATGGCTTCGGCCTCCACTGAAAAACCCGGCATCGCCTTGCTGGCAGATAAAGTCGCGCAACCATTCTTGTGGGCCGTATTGTTAGCGGCCATTTATGCCGTTTTTTACTGGTGGAACACCGATCCTGCCAAGGCCATTATGTCGGCCGTGGCCGTACTTGTCGTGACTTGTCCATGTGCATTATCCCTGGCAACGCCCGCGGCCATGCTGGCTAGTGCTGGTACTTTTGCCAAAGGCGGTGTGCTGATCCGCCGTTTGCAAGCGATACAGGCAATCAGTGAAGTTGACACCGTTGTGTTCGATAAAACCGGCACCCTGACTGAGAATGTGCAGCAAGTGACATTGGCAGACAGTCACCCCGATTGGGATTCGCAATGGCTGCTCGATGTGATTGCCAGCATGAGCCGGGATTCCTTGCATCCGGTGGCGCAGGCCTTGCATGGCTTTGCCTTGCAGCATGATGCGCAAGATCAACTGCCTATGCAGGATTGGCAAGAGATTGTCGGTGGCGGCATGTCTGCTATATTTCATGCACCAAACGGCGCATTACTGCCGGTGAAACTAGGCAATGCAGAATTTTGTGGTGTAAGGGATGAGGTGGAGGGCGAAGCGCTGCGTCAGGTTTATGTCACCACAGGCGAAATCACGCTGGTGCGACTGACTTTGTCTGAGCAGGTAAAACCACATGCCAAGGCAGCGATTTCACAATTAATTGCAAATGGGCTTGATATTCAACTGTTATCTGGTGATAGAATAGCGCCCGTTAAAAACCTCGCAGCGCAACTGGGAATCCAGCGCGCATTCGGGTTACAAAAAGCAGCAGATAAGCTGCAGCATGTAAAGTTGTTGCAACAACAGGGGCGGAAAGTATTAATGGTTGGTGATGGTTTGAATGACGGCCCTGTCATTGCAGCAGCGCATACTTCTATTGCAATGGGTTCCGGCGTCCCTTTGACGCAGGCACAGGCCGATATGGTGGTGTTGGGTAATGATATCGGTGTGCTGGTTTCGCTCATTTCGCATTGTCAAAAAACCATTCTCATCGTAAAACAGAATTTGTTGTGGGCTGCGTTGTATAACGCAGCTGGTGTGCCATTGGCGATTATGGGCTTGTTGCCTGCCTGGTTAGCCGGGTTGGGCATGGCGGCCAGTTCGCTTTTGGTATTGCTGAATGCATTACGTTTGACCGACTGGAATAAGTCGGACTGGCAGAAAGGTCAGGCATAGCGTTATGGAAATTGCATTTTTGTTGATCCCGCTGGCAGTGTTGCTGGTGTTTGTGATTCTGGGTGGCCTCTGGTGGGCAATCCAGACCGGGCAGTTTGAAGACCTGGAAGAAGAAGGTTCCCGAATTCTTGAGCAGGATTAAGAATTTTTGAACAGGATTGATATGTGTCAAATCAGATGTGTGACGAGTCTGAGATGATCAGGTTGAACAACTAAATTTTTTAGAATTTTTTTAGTGTTGGGTGTTTGTTTTAATCATTGGGAGAAATCCATGCAAAATGCAACCGTGAAGGCTGCGACCTATAACGATACCGTGGTCCGCCAGTTTGCCATCATGGCAGTGGTCTGGGGTGTTGTTGGTACATTGATGGGCGTGATTATCGCGTCTCAGCTGGTGTGGCCAGAGCTTAACCTGGGCTTGCCGTATACCTCTTTTGGCCGTTTACGACCACTGCATACCAATGCAGTGATTTTCGCATTTGGTGGCTGTGCTTTATTTGCTACCTCATACTATGTCGTGCAACGTACCTGCCAGACCCGTTTGTTTAGCGACAAACTGGCCAGTTTTACTTTCTGGGGCTGGCAAGCCGTGATTGTCGCCGCAGCGATCTCGTTGCCATTGGGTTATACCCAGGGTAAAGAGTACGGCGAACTGGAGTGGCCAATTGATATCCTGATTGCGATCGTATGGATTTCTTACGCGGTTGTGTTCTTCGGTACTATCGGTATCCGCAAGGTCAAGCATATCTACGTGGCTAACTGGTTCTACGGTGCCTTTATCTTGGCAGTGGCCTTGTTGCACATCGTTGAGAGTGCGGCGATCCCTGCTGGCTGGTTCAAGTCTTACTCTGCTTACGCAGGGGTGCAAGATGCGATGGTGCAGTGGTGGTATGGTCACAACGCGGTAGGTTTCTTCCTGACAGCGGGTTTCCTCGGCATGATGTACTACTTTGTGCCTAAACAAGCTGAGCGTCCTGTGTACTCTTACAGTCTGTCTATCGTGCACTTCTGGGCACTGATTTTCACTTACATGTGGGCGGGTCCTCACCATCTGCATTACACCGCTTTGCCTGACTGGACACAGTCCTTGGGTATGGTGTTGTCTTTAATCCTGTTTGCACCAAGCTGGGGCGGTATGATCAACGGTATCATGACCTTGTCCGGCGCATGGCACAAACTGCGCACTGACCCTATCTTGCGCTTCCTGATCGTTTCCCTGTCTTTCTACGGTATGAGTACCTTTGAAGGCCCGATGATGGCGATCAAGACTGTGAACGCTTTGTCTCACTACACTGACTGGACCGTAGGTCACGTGCACTCTGGTGCTCTGGGCTGGGTTGGTTTTATTTCTATCGGTTCCCTGTACTTCCTGATTCCACGTTTGTTCGGTCAGAAGACCATGTACAGCGTGAAAGCGATTGAAGTGCACTTCTGGATGGCAACCATTGGCGTGGTGTTGTACATCGCTGCGTTGTGGATCTCTGGCGTGATGGAAGGCTTGATGTGGCGTGCAATGAACGCTGACGGTACATTGGCTTATACCTTCGTTGAGAGTGTGAAAGCCAAGTTCCCATACTATTTCACACGTGCATTGGGTGGTTTCCTGTATATGAGCGGTTTGGTGATCATGTTGTGGAACACATATAAAACAGCAACTAATGGCAAACCAGCAACGGTAGAAGTACCAGCTGTTGTTGCACACGCTTAAGGAGCTCACTATGGCAACGCATCAAAATAATAGTGGCAATCTGCACGAAAAGATTGAAACCAATAACTTCCTGTTGATCGTACTGACCTTTATTACGATCTCCTTTGGTGGCCTGGTTGAAATCGTGCCTTTGTTTTTCCAAAAATCCCTGACTGAACCTATCCGTGGGTTGGAGCCATACACTGCACTGCAATTGGCTGGTCGTGACATTTATCTGCGTGAAGGTTGCTACAACTGCCACTCACAGATGATTCGTCCGTTCCATGCTGAAACATTGCGTTATGGCCACTACTCTGTAGCGGGTGAATACGTGTATGACCACCCGTTCCAGTGGGGCAGTAAGCGTACCGGTCCTGACTTGCACCGTGTCGGTGGCAAATACAGTGACGACTGGCATCGTGTGCACTTGAATCAGCCGCGTGACGTTGTACCGGAGTCCATCATGCCAGCCTACCCATGGTTGAATGAAAACCTGGTGAACGATGAAACGATTGGTGACCATATGGTTGCGCTGCGTAAAGTGGGCGTGCCTTACACCGATGAGCAGATCAAGGCTGCTGGCGCAGATATCAAGGGTAAAACCGAGATGGATGCACTGGTTTCATACCTGCAAGTACTGGGTACACACCTGAAATAAGGAGACGCGCCATGGATATCATCAACCTGTTACGCATATTGTTTACAGTACTGAGTTTTGTCCTGTTTATCGCAATCCTGGTTTGGGCATGGCGCAATCGTCACTCCGCACAATTCAAGGACGCGCAGAACCTGCCGTTCGATCAAGACTAATATTTGTGCGGACATGTTAAGGAAAACATCATGAATGATTTTGTAAATGGATTTTGGCCGATTTGGATTTCGACCATTACCTTGGGTGGGATCGCTTTTTGTGTCGGTTTGCTGATTTTCGCAAGCCGCGTCAAAGTGCCTCTGGATAGTGACAACACCAATGGTCACGAGTGGGACGGCATTAAAGAAATGAACAATCCGCTGCCAATGTGGTGGGTAGGTTTGTTTATCATTACCGTTATTTTTGGCCTGACTTATTTGTACCTGTTCCCAGGCTTGGGTACTTACAATGGTAAATTTGGCTGGACGGGCGTCAAGCAGTACGAAGTTGAAGTAGCCAAAAACAACGAAAAAATTGCACCGCTGTATGCCAAATATGCTGCAATGCCGGTTGAAGACGTGGCCAAAATCCCGGAAGCCCGTGATATTGGCAAGCGTATTTTCCTCAACAACTGTGCTGCTTGCCATGGTTCAGATGCCAAGGGTAGCCGTGGTTTCCCTAACCTGACGGATACCGACTGGTTGTATGGCGGTAGCCCAGAGCGTATTAAAGAAACCATTACGGGTGGCCGTATCGGCATGATGCCGCCGATGGCAGCCGCTGTCGGTAATGAAGAAGACGTGAAAAACGTGGCTAACTACGTATTAAGTCTGTCTGGCAGTATTCATGACTCTGGTCGTGCCAATGCCGGTAAAGACAAATTTGTCGTGTGTGCAGCTTGCCACGGTCCTGAAGGCAAAGGTAACCAGATGATTGGTGCACCTAACCTGTCAGACAACACCTGGTTGCATGGCCAGGGTGAAGCGGCGATTATCAAGCGTATTCACGAAGGTAAAACCAACCAGATGCCAGCCTGGCAAGAGAAATTCAGCCCGGAGCAAATTCATTTGCTGACCGCTTATGTTTGGGGCCTCTCCAACAAGTAAGCGAATGCAGATAAATACATGAGCGATACTAAACAAAGCGCTGTGAACAAAACCACCATCCGTGAACAGGAGGTGGTTTTGTCACTTTATAAGTCCGAAGATAAGATTTATGCCCGCCATGTCTCCGGTTTATTTAATAACTGGCGATGGGTCATGGTGTGGGCAACGCAGCTGTTCTTCTACGGTGTGCCGTGGTTGCAATGGGATGGTCGACAGGCCATGCTGTTTGACCTGGAAGGCATGCGGTTTTATGTGTTTGGCCTGATCTTCCATCCGCAGGACCTGATTTACCTGGCATTCCTGTTGATTGTCTCTGCACTTTCCCTGTTCCTGTTTACGGCGATTGCCGGACGCTTGTGGTGTGGTTACACCTGTCCGCAGACGGTCTATACCGAAATCTATATGTGGATGGAGCAGAAAATAGAAGGTGACCGTATCGCTCGCATGCGTCTTGATGACAGCAAGTGGAACCTGAACAAAGTTACACGTAAATCCCTGAAACAGTTTGCCTGGATCGGATTTGGTTTGTGGACCGGTGTGACGTTTGTCGGCTACTTTACGCCCATGCGTGAACTGGTCCCTAGCTTGTTGCAATTTCAAGCCGGTGGCTGGGAAACATTCTGGGTATGTTTTTATGGCTTTGCGACCTATGGTAACGCAGGTTACATGCGTGAGCAGGTCTGTAAATACATGTGCCCGTATGCACGCTTCCAGAGCGCCATGTTTGACGGCGACACCATGACGGTGACTTACGATGAAGCACGTGGTGAGCCACGTGGTTCACGCTCTAAAAAAGCGGGTGAGAATGCCAATGGATTGGGCAGTTGCATTGATTGCAGCATTTGCGTACAAGTATGCCCGACCGGTATCGATATCCGTGATGGCTTGCAATACGAGTGCATCGGCTGTGGTGCCTGTATTGATGCCTGTGACGATGTGATGGATAAGATGGGCTATGCCAAAGGCCTGATTAAATATACGACGCAAAATGGCATGGAAAATCGCTGGACCCGTCAGCAGATGCTTGCGCGTTTGCTCCGGCCACGCGTGCTGATTTATTCGACCATTTTGGTGATCATGGTGGTCGGTATGGGGGTCGGTATCTACTTTAAACCCGATTTCCGGCTGGATGTGTTGCGTGATCGCTCGGTGATGGCGCGTTACACCAACGATGGCAATATTGAGAATGTGTACAATCTCAAGCTGGAAAATGAGACCGAATCTGTGCGCGATTATGATTTGCAAGTCACTGGTTTACCCGCGCTCGCCATCCACTTTTCAGACAATAACAGTCAGCAGCTCAAAGCACTCAAACCTTTTGAAAAGCGCAATGTCATAGTCGAGATACAGGTGCCTGAAGCTGAAACGCGTGCCGGATCGCACAAGATTTTCTTTGAGTTGACTGACATTGAGGCCAAAGAAACAATTAAGGAAAAATCTGTCTTTATTGTCCCCAGTAATTAGCGGTTAAGGCATGGCCTAGCGCAGGGTGGCGTAAAGCAGCATAGATAAAGGAATACCGATGGTTGAAACACAAAAATGGTACCAGAATGCGTATGTCTGGCTGATTATTGGCGGTCCGTCTCTGGTCGTTGTGGCGTCTTTTATCACCTTGTACCTGGCCATTACGCATCCGGATCCGGCCATTGATGACTATTACCGCAAGGGCATAGAAATCAATAAAACGCTGGATGCGCAAGGCCATGATGTGCAGGACGAAGCCATGGCGCCTGCCATTCAGGCGCGTAACCATGCACAAACCGGCCTCAAGCCGGCCGAAGAGTAGCGCTTAAACGTTACAGTCTAAACAAACATGCGCACGCGAAATCCATGCGTGCGCAATGTACTGGCATATTTCTCTAATATTTTCTCTGAAGTGGCCTGAATGCAGCCGCGTAGGTCTTGCTGGCTGGGTCTGGCAATGCCGTATAGCAAGATGCCGTTGATGCGCTGTTTCAATGGCAATAGAGCTTCCATATAGCCTGGCAGCGTTGGCGTGGTCACGGTCTCCCCGTACAGTGTTCTACTGAAAATGGCAGTTTGCACCCAGGTTGGGCAAAGCGTGCAGCAGGTTTGCAGGCGTTGCAAATGCAACGCCAGCGGCAAATGCGTATCGTTGACAGCCAGCATCTCGCCATCATTACCTGCATCCAGTTTGAACCATACCTCTCCGCCCATCTCGTGTAAGCGTTTGAGTGCATGCTGTATATGCGCATGCTGCAACTGGCTGCCATTGGTGATGAGCCGCAGACAAGCCGGGCGGTCATGTGGTTTGCGTTGCTGCATCAGGTTGGCAACCATATCGAGGATGTCTGCAAACTGCGGAGATGTGGTGGGTTCGCCATCACCCGCAAAGGCAATATCCTGTACGCAGTCATGCAGGCTGTAAATGCTGTCGTGGATATGGTGCGTGAGCCAGCCCAGGCAGTCTGCCAGCTCTTGTTGCAGAAGCTGGCTATCAATGACGGGCGAAGGGCCGCGTTGTAAACCGGGCACCTGGCAGTACACACAGTGCCAGTTACAGCAATGGTTCGGTTGCAGGTTAATGCCGATGGAAATGCCTTGCGCGCGACGTGACCACACCGGGTAAATATAGCGCCATGCGCGAGTGGCCGCAAATTCGCTTAAGGCCTCAAAGAGGGCAGTGGTCTGCATTTGTACGCCGCCGTGATAAGCGTTAACGGTGGGCTTGGACTAGCAAGTGCTGGCGTTAAAGATGGTCTTCAGTTTGTCGTGATCAAGAATGCGGATATTCTTTTGTTTCACTTCAATAATGCCTTCGTCGCTAAATTTAGAGAAGGTACGGCTCACGGTTTCCAGTTTCATGCCCAGATAGCTGCCGATTTCTTCGCGGGTCATGCGTAAAATTAATTCACTTTTTGAATAACCACGTGCGTGCAAACGTTGCAGCAAATTGAGCAGGAAAGCCGCCAGGCGTTCTTCGGCGCGCATATTGGCCAGCAACATCATGACGCCATTTTCGCGCACAATCTCCCGGCTCATGATTTTGTGCACATGTCGTTGCAGCATGGGGATTTGACGTGACAGGTCTTCGACGTGGTTAAATGGCATCACGCAGACTTCGGCATCTTCCAGAGCGATGGCATTGCAATTGTGCTTGTCACTGACGATGCCATCCAGGCCCATGATTTCACCCGCCATTTGAAAACCGGTGACTTGTTCGCGGCCGTCTTCAGATACCACACAGGTTTTAAAAAAACCGGTACGAATCGCATACAAGGTGGTGAACGGGTCGCCGCTGCTAAACAGGTGCCCCCCTTGTTTGACTTTCTTTCTGGTGGCGACCATGCCATCCAGCTGGCTCATCTCGTCCGTGCTTAAACCTATGGGCAGACACAGCTCACGCAGGTTGCAGTTAGAGCAGGCCACCTTGAAACTGGATTCGGCTTGCATGGGAGATGTCCTTGGCAGTCGTTGATCTTGCGACTGATTATACGCCTCCTGCGCCTTGATTTCATGGGTGGCGATTTCATCCGTGGCGACTTCATGTGCTGCAATGGCATTTAACATGATGCTTTTACTCTTCCCTATTATAGTGAGTTGCATTATGCACGCGTAGCTGACCGGACTATTTGATATGCATCAAGAAGTCATGGTTTGCTTTATGGCAAAGTAGCCGTCAATGACTCCCGGGACGAGATGTCTCACTTGTGCAGACAGGAAAGCATTTGCTAGATACCATGAAACAACCGTTGACGATTACTCAAGAGCACATCGAGCGCTATGATGTTTCGGGGCCGCGGTATACCTCTTACCCCACGGCTGACCGCTTTGTCGAGGCGTTTGATGCGGCGGCCTATGTCAAGGCCGCAGAGCAGCGCAATATCAGCAACTGGACACAACCGTTGTCGGTGTATGTACATATCCCGTTTTGCGCGTCGCTGTGTTTTTATTGTGCCTGCAACAAAATCGTCACCAAGCGTTATGAGCAGAGCGCCATTTACCTCAATTATCTGCAACGCGAACTCAATCTGCATCTGGACAAGTTTTCGCAAGCGCAGGCCGTGAACCAGCTGCATTTAGGCGGCGGCACACCAACCTTTCTCAATGATGAAGAGTTAACCCGCCTGGTGGAGATGCTGAAAAAAGCCTTTGTGTTTAACCAGGAGGGTGAATACTCGATTGAGATTGATCCGCGTACGGTGAACCAGCAACGCTTGCAGCATTTGCGCGACCTGGGCTTTAACCGCCTGAGTTTTGGTGTACAAGATTTTGATGCCGATGTGCAGCAAGCGGTGCATCGAGTGCAGTCTTATCCGCAAGTGGAAATCCTGATGCAACAAGCGCGGGAGATGGGTTACCAGTCTATCAATGCCGACCTGATTTATGGCTTGCCCAAGCAAACCCCGGCAACCTTCCGCGAAACGATCGCTAAAATTACCACATTGCGCCCAGACCGTATTGCCCTGTATGGCTATGCGCATTTGCCGTCACGCTTCAAGCCGCAGCGCCGTATCCTGCAAGATGAGTTGCCCAACGCCGTAGACAAAATCCAGATGCTGTCAGAGGCGATTCAGCAATTGATGCAGGCGGGGTATGTGTATATCGGCATGGACCATTTTGCTTTGCCTGAGGATGCACTGGCGATTGCCAAGCAACAGGGCAGGTTGCATCGCAACTTTCAGGGTTACAGTACCATGGCTGACCAGGATATTCTCGCGCTGGGCGTCTCTGCCATTGGCAAAATGGGCGCGACTTATAGCCAGAATGCCAAAACGCTGGAAGAGTATTACGACTTTCTGGACCAGGGTCAGTTGCCGATTGTGCGCGGCTTGGCACTTAGCCGTGATGACCTGATCCGGCGCGCAGTGATTATGGCCATCATGTGCCACGGTGAGCTCAGCTATGAGTCAATAGAGCTCTCTTACATGGTGAATTTCAGGGATTACTTTAAATCAGAGATTCAACAACTTGCAGATAAAGAAAAGCAGGGGTTGGTGGTGCTGGAGGACGATGGCTTGAAAGTGACTGAAATGGGTTGGTACTTTGTGCGTGCTATTGCCATGGTGTTTGACCGTTATTTGCAGCACGATGCCAATCGTGCAAGGTTTTCCAAAATCCTTTAAACTCTCGGCATGTTAGCCAGCTTACTCCTGACCGCTTTTGTCATGGGGCTGGCAGGCGGCCCGCATTGCATTGCCATGTGTGGTGCAGCTTGCGGCGCCATGCAGTCTCCCCCTCACACCACCAGCCAATTTCGTTCGATTCCGCTACGTGTCATCAAAACCATTCCCTGGAGTTTTTACCTCGGGCGCATGCTGGGTTACGGCATATTGGGCGCAATTGCGGCAGAAACCCTGCGTGGCCTGGCCTGGTTGTCCAACCAGAGTCATGTGTTCCAGCCATTGTGGACGTTCTCTCATACGCTGATCTTTGCCTGGGGCGTGCTATTAGTGGTCACCGGCCAACAACCACAATGGGCCGTGCAGCGGGCACAACAAGTCTGGGCCTGGATTAAGCAGCGCACCGAACATGTCAAATTCGGCTATTTGCTCACGGGTATGGTCTGGGCCCTGTTGCCGTGTGGCTTGCTCTATTCCGCGGTGATGCTGGCCTCATTGCAATCGCAATGGTTACAAGGGGCGTTGGTGATGATGGCCTTTGCCTGTGGCTCAGCTACCGTGCTGGCACTGGCACCTGTCCTATGGCGCGCCAGCCAGCAATCCATGCCCGGCTGGTTTAAAGAATCGACGGGGATGCGCCTGAGTGGCGTATTGCTCATCGCCCTCAGCGTGGTCGCTTTATGGATGGACGTCATGCATCACGACAAACTGTGGTGCCAACTCCTCTAAACATTGCTTTTATCCCCTGCATTCTGTAACTTTCAATTGTTAATTTAATTTAACAATTGGAGGCGTCATGCTTGGGCCAACGCGGTATCTACTGTTTGTTTTCTTGTCGTTGCTGATTGCGCATAGCTACGCCCAAGCACCTGCCATTTTGCTGGCGCAGATTTACCATGACGATATCCTGGTGCAAGAGTATCTGGTCAGCGAAAAACTGGATGGTATCCGTGCCATCTGGGATGGCCAGCAATTCACCAGCCGCCAGGGTCATCCTATTCATGCGCCAGCCTGGTTTACTAAAGACTTTCCGCCACGGCCACTGGATGGGGAGTTATGGATAGGCCGCGGCCAATTCGAGACGCTTTCATCCACTGTCAGACAAACGCAACCGAGTGATGCTGCCTGGCGGCAAGTCGCCTATTATGTGTTTGAGTTGCCAAACGCCAACGGTGATTTCGCCCAGAGAGCGCAGCAAATCGTGCACATCGCCCGGCAAGCGCATAGCCCTTATCTCAAAAGTCTGCCGCAATTCCGTGTTAAAAACAGGCAAGTGCTTAAAAGAACGCTGAATCACATTGTGGCTCAGCGTGGCGAAGGCCTGATGCTGCACCGCGCTGACGCGCCATATCTCACAGGCCGTAGCCATGTATTGCTCAAGCTCAAGCCACAACTTGATGCAGAAGCCAAAGTGATCGCCCATGTGCCCGGCAAAGGCAAATACCAAGGTAAAATGGGCGCGCTGTTAGTGGAAACCCCGGCAGGTATCCAATTTAAACTGGGCACCGGATTCAGCGACGCGGAGCGTGCGCATCCACCGCCGATAGGCTGCCAGGTCACTTATACTTACCGTGATGTGACCAAAACAGGTAAACCCAAGTTTGCCAGTTTTTTACGCATACGTTCGCCTGAATAGTGAAAGGAAATCATATGAAGTGGTTCGCAGGATTATTAAGCTGCTGGATAGCAGCAAGTGCCTATGCGCTTGATTTAAGCGGCGTTTATGCCTGCACGGGTGATGATGCGCATGAAGGAAAATATACCGGCACAGTGACCATGAAATTACGTCCGGAACATAGCAAAGGCGCAGATGCCAGTTATGACTTCCAGCTTGAAGTGCCGGATTATGGCGTTTATAAAGGCCACGCAGCGGCGCATGGTATGCACGCTGCAATGCATTTTGCCTTACCAACAGAGAATGGCGAATATGGTGGCAAGACGCATGATTATGGCACTGGCATTGCCGAGTTCAAGAGAAATGCCAAAGGACAGCTGAGCTTCAGGAAGTTTTATTTTGAGCCTGGGTTCAAGGGAGGAAATACAGGGGTAGAGGAGTGTGTAAGAAAGTAATTCTTTTGTTTTCTCAGCGTTGACTAGGATGTGAGGGATTGCTTTTCGCTTTTTCAGCGAGTTACTTTTCTTTGCTTGCCCAAAGAGAAGACTATTCTATGATCGATCTATTTCGCCTTTCCGGCGACCATTCTTTCTTATGCTTCTCCATAAGAAAGAAGGCAAAGAACAAGACACCCCAACTTCCGCTTGTTTCCTGTGCTACTCGAATTGTCGGGCGGCAATCAAAAACTCGCTCCTTTGGAGCTCAAACAGTTGCTTGCCGACTACTCCCGCCAATCCTGCGTTGCTCGGCGCGGCAGATGGGGACCCCGAAAACCAAGCGAGCGCCAACGTTAGTAGTTGTTATCAATAAACCAGAAGAATTATGCTTCCGTTAAATCTTCACTAATGGTTGTTTGGCGAGATAAATCCCCATCCCATCACGCTGAGTAGCGGAGACAAAATAAGAGTAGAGGGAGCGACTGTCCGAATCCCGCGGTGGGCTGCGTCGTGTGCAGCCCGCTAGGATGAGTTTCGTGACCGGCTTATGCTTAAGTCCGGCAAAGCAACGGACGAAAGTCCTAATTTGAGCAACGCAAGGAAGCCGCAGGCCGTGATGGCTGGGTGTCTTCCTCTTTGGTTACTTTCTGGGGGACAAGCACCAGAAAGTGACTCGCCAACAAGGCGAAAAACAACGTATCAAGCAAGACAAACTTAAGCTATATGTAAGCTGCGAGAATGCATGTCATTTCGCCTGCCATGTTAAAATCTCCTCCCTATGACTGCCGCCTCTCTTGTACAACTCATCGCCCAGCTCGAAAAACAACTTGCCCAGTGCATGCTGGCAGATCGCTTTCCGCTTAAACGCCGTTTGCAGCAGTTACGCGATGCTTTGAAACAAAATAAACCGGTTGATAAAGCGCTGGTTGATATTGCCCATAAAGTCCAAGCATCCCAGCAGCGTTTGCAAGCCAGATTAGCCGCATTACCCAAGCCGGAATATCCCGAAGAGTTGCCCGTTAGTGGCAAAAAAGACGAGATTGCAGCAGCAATTGCCAAGCATCAGGTGGTGATTGTTTGCGGTGAAACGGGTTCTGGTAAAACCACGCAGTTGCCCAAAATTTGCCTGGAGCTGGGGCGCGGGGTTGCAGGCCTGATTGGCCACACCCAGCCGCGCCGAATTGCGGCGCGTTCGGTGGCTTCACGGATTGCGCAGGAGCTGCAGAGCCCGCTGGGTGAGGTGGTGGGTTACAAGGTGCGTTTTAATGACAAATTGTCGGAGCGCAGTTATGTCAAATTAATGACCGACGGGATTTTGCTGGCGGAGACGCAGAGCGATAAATTCCTTAACGGTTATGACACCATCATTATCGATGAGGCGCACGAGCGCAGCCTGAATATTGATTTCCTGTTGGGCTACCTCAAACAGTTGTTGCCTAAACGGCCAGATTTAAAAATCATTGTCACGTCAGCGACGATTGATGCTAATCGCTTCTCCAATCACTTTAACGGCGCACCCGTGATTGAGGTCAGTGGCCGTACTTATCCGGTTGAGATTCGTTACCGCCCGCTGGGTAATAAAACCACCATGGTGGCGGTTGAGGTGCCGGTGGATGATGGTCTGGATGATATTGACCGTTTTGCGCAGGACCTCATGGGCATTAAGCGCAAGCCACCGCGTACCGAGACGCGTTGGCTGGAAGAGGATGACGAAGAAGAGGTGATGGAGGATGCCATCCTCGATACGGCTGAGGATTTGCTGCGTTTAGGCGATGGCGATATTCTGGTGTTTTTGCCGGGTGAGCGCGAAATTCGCGATACGGCAGATCATTTGCGTAAATACCAGGGCCGCTCGCCCAAACTCAAATCGATAGAGATACTGCCGCTGTTTGCGCGACTGAGCATTGAAGACCAGCAAAAAATCTTCCGCCCGGGCGGCCAACGCCGCATTGTGCTGGCGACCAACGTCGCAGAGACTTCATTGACGGTGCCTGGCATTAAATATGTGATTGATGCCGGCTTGGCGCGGGTTAACCGCTACAGCCCACGTGCCAAGGTGGAGCAATTACAGATAGAGAAAATCTCGCAAGCGGCCGCCAAGCAGCGGGCAGGGCGTTGTGGCCGCGTGTCTAACGGTATCTGTGTACGCTTGTATTCCGAAGAAGATTTTAACCAGCGTCCGGCCTTTACTGACCCTGAAATCCTGCGTAGTTCACTGGCCAGCGTGATTTTGCGTATGGCCGATTTACGCCTGGGTGATGTTGGCGAGTTCCCGTTTATTGAAGCGCCTTCGTCACGGCTGATCAGCGATGGTTATCAGTTGTTGCAAGAGCTGGGCGCGGTCACCGAGCGACGAGAAATCACTGAGCTAGGCCGCCAGATGGCGCGCTTGCCACTGGACCCGCGTGTGGCACGTATGATTCTGGCCGCGAAAAAAGAAAGCTGTTTGCGCGAAATCCTGATTATTGCCAGTGTCTTGAGCATGCAGGATCCACGCGAGCGCCCCATGGACAAGCGCGAAGCGGCAGATAGCGCACATGCCAAGTTCAAAGCGGATGATTCCGATTTTATGAGCTATCTCAAGTTGTGGGACTGGTATGAGCAGGCATTAAAGACTAAAAAGTCCAATCGCGACTTGCTTAACCAGTGTCACCAAAACTTCCTGTCTTTCTTGCGCTTGAAAGAGTGGCGTGAGTTGCATCAGCAACTGCTGGAGATGGTGGAGGAGATGGACTTCAAGCGCAGCGATAAGGAAGCCAGTTATGAGCAGGTACATCGCGCATTGCTATCCGGTTTGCTGGGGAATATTGGCTTTAAGGATGGTGACAGCGAGACCTATGCCGGCGCGCGTGGTATCCGCTTTACCATTGCACCGGGCTCGGCACTGAAGAAAAATCGGCCGAAATGGGTGATTGCTGCTGAACTGGTAGACACGACCAAGCTATATGCGCGCGTTGTCGCAAAAATTGATCCGGACTGGATAGAACCGATTGCCAATGAAGGTGGCAGCCGTGACCTGACGCAAAGTGACTATACCGACCCGCGCTGGGATAGAAAAACCGCGCAAGTGGTGGCCTGGGAGCGCGTGAGCTTGTACGGCCTGACCATAGTGCCCAAGCGGCGTGTGCATTACGGGCCAATTAACCCGACGGAGTCGCGTGAGATTTTTATCCGTGAAGCCCTGGCAAATATGGAATTCGACACGCGAGCGCCATTTTTTGAGGCTAATCGCCGCTTAATCGCTGAAGTTGAAGCACTGGAGCACAAGGCGCGCCGCCAGGATGTGTTGGTGGATGAATACCAGTTATTTGTGTTCTACGACAAGGTTGTGCCACAGATTACGGAGCCTGGTCATCAAGAGCCTTATCGCATTTATAACGGTGCCGCGTTTGAAAAATGGCGCCAGGATGCGGAGAAAGTGAATCCCAAAGTGCTGCACCTGACGCGTGAGTCACTTATGCGCCATGGTGCCAGCGCGATTACCGAGGTGCAGTTCCCGGAGCAGATGGTGATAGACGGTGAAACGGTGCCGCTTAAATACCGTTTTGAACCCGGGCATGTACTGGATGGCGTGACAGCGACGATCCCCCTGGCCTTGCTAAACCAGCTGGACGCCACAGTGACCGAATGGCTGGTGCCAGGCATGGTGCGCGACAAGGTCACCGCGCTGATTAAAGCCTTGCCCAAGACCCTGCGTCGCGTCTGTGTGCCAGTGCCGGATTTTGTGACCGGTTTTCTCGAAGCCAAAACTGCTACTGCGCCTTTGTTGCCAGCCCTGGCGGAGTTTATCCAGCACAAGGTTGGGCTCAAATTGAAGCCAGAGGAGTTTGACCTGGCTGGCCTGGACGCACATCACCTGATGAATTTCAGCGTGGTGGATGAAAAAGGCCGCGAACTGGGCATGGGCCGTGACTGGCATCTGCTTAAAAAGCAACTGGGTTCGGCAGCGCAGCTGACATTCAGAACCGGTTCACCGGGGATTGAAAAGTCCGGCCTCAAGCAATGGGATTTTGGCGATTTGCCGCAAACGCTTACCTTTAGCAAAGATGGCCGCCAATTGACGGGTTATCCGGGTCTTGAAGACAATAGCGATAGCGTCGCCATCAAGCTATTTGATACACCGGAAGCGGCAGCGGTTTCGCACCGCAAAGGCGTGTGTCGCCTGATGCGTTTTGAGCTGAAAGAGCAAATCAAGCAATTGGAAAAAGGCCTGCCGGGCTTTAACCACTATGCCTTGTTGTTGCGCGCGGTGATGAACCCGGATCAACTGCGCGAAGATATGCTGCAAGCGATTGCCGACCGTGCCTTTATTGCCGAGGATGAGTTGCCGCGTACCAATGCCGCGTTTATGCAGTTGAAAGCGCGTGCACGCACGCGCCTGCCAGCCGTGACAGAGGCGCTCACCCGGCAGGCACAACTGATCGCTAATGAATACCAGGTATTGGCGGTGCTGCTGCAGAAAATGACGCCGGTCACGCAAAAAATCAAACGTGAGTGCGAGCAGCAGTTGCAAGGCATGCTTTACCATGGCTTTTTCAGCCAGACGCCGTGGGAGCAATTGCCGCATCTGCCGCGTTACCTCAAGGCGATTAAAATGCGTGTGGATAAATACCCAACCAGTATCGAACGTGATGGGCGGCATGCGCAGGCATTGCTCCAACTGGAGCAGCGCTGGCAGCAGAAAGTTGAGCAGTTACGCAAGGCGCATTTGCCTGTAACAAGCCAGTTACAAGACTTTACGTGGCAGTTGCAAGAGTTGCGTGTATCATTATTTGCGCAGGAATTAAGGACACCTTATCCTGTCTCAATCAAACGTCTTGAAAAACTCTGGCTCGAAATACAATCGTGATGCGTGACGTCCGCTATTTTTAATTCATTCAGTTGATGCAGCCTTCTCCTTTTGAACCCTTTAGTACGCCAAACTGGCTAAAGCCGAAACAACGCGATCGCGTGTTGCGTATCCCGGCACGCCTGATGTGGGCGTTCTTGTTGTCGCTGGTATTTCACGCGATTTTGTTCTGGGGATTTTTACTCGACTTGCTCAACCCACTTGAAGAGCCTGCGCAAGAGCCTTTGAATATTGTGCTGGATCTTGGAGTGCCTGCGCCTAAAACACCTAAAGTGTCGCCGCCGCCAGAAATGCCGCCGGAGCCGCCGCCGCAGCCCAAACCGAAACCACAGCCCAAGGCTGAGCCAAAATTACCGAAAAAGGTCATTCAATCACAACGGCCAGATAGCCCGTTCAAATTGCCTGAGCCCAGGCCGCAGAACCGGCCTGAGCCAACACCGCCTGTGCCACCGCCGCCGGTGGAGGACTTCTCGAGTATGATCAAACGCAGGCAGTCGGACCGTAATTCAGATGAAATGGCCGCCAAACAGATCAATGATGCCGCTGCGGCTGCCGAGCGTGGGCCCTCAGAAGATGAGCGCCGTACCAAAAACATCATGAATAACCTTAAGTTCGGCACCAATGGTTTATTCCAGATCCGGCGTATGGATCCGTATAACGCGACCTTCAGCTTTAAAGGCTGGGTCAACGATTACACCTCGGCCAATACACAGTATTACGAAGTCGAGGCGCGCAATGGTGAAGATATCCGGCTGGTCATGATGCGGCGCATGATTGCGATTATCCGTGAGCACTACAATGGTGATTTTGACTGGATATCCAACCGCTTGGGGCGCACGATCTCACTGTCGGCAAGGCCAGCGGATAATGCTTTCCTCGAAGATTTTATGATGAAGGAATTCTTCGGGCCCAATTATAAAAACCTGGATATTTACGGGCGCTAGTCATTCTCAGTGATCATGCCAGGCAACTTCGATCATCCTGTTTTATCGAAATCGACATACTGGCAAAGCTATGCCGCCTTGGTTACAGGGTTGGCGCTGGTCTCAGGCATAGGCTTGTATTATTTCTCCGCATTAGGAGTGGCAGTGATCACGCTGCTGTATCTGTTGTGCGTGTTGTGGGCGGCTTATTTTCTACACTTTTTTCATGCTTTGCTGACGGCGGTCATCGCCGTACTGCTGATCAATTACCTTTTTATCGAGCCGCGTTACACCTTTGGTATCGCCAGCCTGCAATCCTGGCTGATGTTGTCGGTATTTGCGGCGCTGGCGCTGATGGTGAGTCGCGCCATGCAGCAACTCAAGCAGCAAAGGCAACAGGCGCAACAGGCGGCCTTGCAGTCGCGGTTTTTCCAGTCATTGGCCGAGTTGCTGGCCATGCAGTCCAGTGTTGAGGGCTTGTTGCAAGCCGCCTGCCAGCATGTCCAAGACGTGTTTGCCTGGCAGGTTAGCGTGGTGCAGTTGTCGGATGCCAATGCATTAACATATTTGGCGGGTGCACCGGTGACCCTTGAAGCCTCAAGTGTGCAATGGGCCTTGGATTACCAGCGCGCGATTGGTGTGGGCACCGCAGACTGGCCAAATCTGGGCGTCTGCCTGTTGCCGTTCGGCGTTCCGCAACGCGAAGTGCTGGTGGTGGCAAGCCATGCATCACCTGACCTGCATTTTTTACGCTTGCTGACCCACCAATGTGCACAAGCGACGATGAAGTTACGCCAACAAATGGCCCTGGCGCAAGCCGCGCGCGATGCCAGTGAGGCCAATTTCAAAAAGACGCTGCTAACCGCCTTGTCGCATGATATGCGTACACCGCTGACCGCCATCCTCGGTGCCGTCAATGTGTTGGCCGATCACCAGATTGTATTGGCGCCAGCGCAGTCTGCGCAGTTATTACATAGCATACAGGCTGAAGCCAGCTATTTAACGCAGGCTACCGAGAACATCCTGACACTGGTGAAACTGGATGCAGGTAGCAGCAGCTTGCATCTGGACTGGGCATCGCCTCAGGAAATTATTCAGCACGTCGTGCAGCGCTATTTGCAACGTACGCCTGCGGTGTTGTTGCAAGTGACATTGCCTGAGGCCGATTCGCAGCAAGAAATACTGTTTAAAGCAGATGCGGTATTGGTGGCGCATGCGCTGGCCAACCTGATCGATAACGCCTTGCAGTGGCGAGAGGCGGATAGCGCCATTGAAGTCGCCATGCACATAGAATCCTCGTCGCTGATTTTGTCAGTACTCAATCAGGGGCCGGGTTTTCCACCAGGTTTTGTGATCTCCGCTTTTGACACACACACACCGGCGATGGCAGGTGTGCGTGGCTTTGGGCTGGGTTTATCGATTGTGGATACCGTGATGCAACTACATGGCGGGCAAGTGCAGCTGGGCACCAGTGCTGACCATCGCACGGAGGTGCGCCTGTTGTTCCCGTTTGTATACGCGGCAGACTTAATCAAGGCCGACACATGAGCCAGCAGGCAACGTTATTATTGGTGGAAGACGACCCGGGCGTGTACCAGTTTCTGCTACCTGCATTGTCTGCGCACGGCTATCGCGTGCAACATGTGCGTGACCTGGCACAGGCGCGTGAGGCCAGCGGCTTTGCCATGGTCATTCTCGACCTGGGTTTGCCAGACGGGCAGGGCGAGCAGTTTATTCCGCAGCTGCGTGCTTATTCGGATGTGCCGATCCTGGTACTGTCTGCCCGCCAGGATGAACTGGATAAAGTACATTGCCTGAACCTGGGTGCAGATGATTACCTGATGAAGCCATTTGGTTTACAGGAGTTGCTGGCGAGGATACAGGTGGCGCTGCGGCGCACAGCCATCATGCAGATGCGTGATCACGTTTATCAACATCAGTCATTAGTGATTAACCGTGCCAGCGGCCTGGTGACCAAACATGGCGAGCAGTTGCATTTGAGCCCGATTGAGCATGCCTTGCTGATGTTGCTGGCCAGCAAACCCGGCACCATTTTTACGCATAGCCAGCTATTGGCGCAGGTGTGGGGGCCGGATTATATCGATGACACGCATTACCTGCGTATCCATATTGGCCGTTTACGCGCCAAACTCGAAGACCATCCCTCTGCACCGCAAACCGTTCTGACTGAGCTCGGCATCGGCTATCGACTCGCCTGAATCAGCCGCTCTTGTTTATGCGATTGATATACCGTTAGCCTCACACTGCCTCCATCAATCAACCACAAGGGGATGTGATGGACAATCTTTCCATACAAAAAAGCAGTTTGGCTGCGCTGGCGCTGGGGGCGATAGGCGTCGTCTACGGCGATATCGGCACCAGCCCGCTCTATACCGTACAAGTCATTTTTAGCGAGAGCACTGGCGTGCCGCTCACCCAGGCCAATATTCTGGGCGCGATCTCGTCTATTTTCTGGTTGCTGATGTTCGTGGTGACCTTTAAATATGTGCTGCTGGTGTTACGCGCGCACAACAAAGGCGAGGGTGGTGTGATGGCCTTGCTGTCACTGGCGGTGTCCAGTTTGCGGCCGCAAGATAAGCGCACCGGTGGTTTGCTATTACTGGGCGTGCTCGGCGCCGCCTTGTTTTATGGTGACAGCGTGCTCACGCCGGCCATTTCCGTACTGTCTGCGGTCGAAGGCCTGCAAGTCGCGTCTCCCACACTGGCTGCGCAGATTCTGCCGATTACGATAGGCATACTTATCGGCCTGTTCTGGTTTCAGCGGCATGGCACACATGCTGTTGGCCGGTTTTTTGGCCCGATTGTGATCGTCTGGTTTCTGGCGCTGGCGGCGATAGGCGTGTGGCAAATCGCACAAGCACCACAAGTGTTGCAGGCACTGCATCCGCAGTATGCCTGGCAGTTCTTGCAAGCGCGTGGTGCCGGTGTATTTATCGCCATCGGTGCAATATTGCTGGCGGTGACCGGCGCGGAGGCGCTGTATGCCGATATGGGCCACTTTGGCCGCCGCGCGATACAACTGGCCTGGCTGGGGCTGGTGTTCCCCTGTTTGGCGTTAAATTACCTGGGGCAGGGCGCATTATTGTTGCAACATCCTGATGCGGTCAGCAATCCGTTCTATTTATCGTTTCCACAACCATTGCTGATTCCAGCCGTGATTCTGGCCACACTGGCGACCATTATTGCTTCGCAAGCGGTAATTTCCGGCGCATTCTCCATGACACGTCAGGCGATTCAATTAGGCTTTTTACCACGGATGCGCATTATCCATACCTCTGCCAGTGAATCCGGGCAGATTTATATTCCCGCAGTGAACTGGGCATTGTTGCTGGCCGTCATCATCGTCTGTCTGGCGTTCCAAAGCTCGTCGGCGCTGGCGTCTGCCTATGGTATCGCTGTTACCGGCACCATGTTCATTACTACTATTTTACTGTTTGTTGTCATGCGTCATCGCTGGCAGTTTCCGGCCTGGTTGGCTTGGCTATTGACCGGTGCCTTGGGCGTGGTGGATGCCGTATTGTTTAGCTCAGCCTCCATGAAGTTTTTGCAGGGTGGCTGGTTCCCGATTGCGTTGAGCATACTGTTGATTGTGCTGATGACCACCTGGAAAAAAGGCCGCTATACACTGCTGAATAGCATGGCTGAGACAGATCCCAAACTGGAGCCGTTGCTCGCTACGCTCGCCAGCAGCACACTGCCGCAGGTACAGAGAACGGCGGTATATATGGTGTCTAACCTCGACACAGTGCCACAGGCTTTAATGCATAACCTCAAGCATAACCAGGTGCTGCATCAGCGTAATTTGTTTGTGAATGTGTCATTTGAAGACGTGCCATTTATGAATACCGCTGAGCGCATCACCACCAAGCGCCTGGCCGATGGCTTCTGGCAAGTGCAATTGCGCTACGGTTTTATGCAGCATGCCGATATTCCGCAAGCCTTATTGCAACTGGATTTGGATGGGCAAACACTGGATCCGTTTACCAACTCCTACTTCCTGAGCCGCGATATCATCGTGCCAGACGTGGGTGGTGCCATGCCACGCTGGCGTGACCAACTGTTTTCCGTAATGTCACGCAATGCCAGCAGCGCAGTCGAGTATTTTAATATCCCGGCCAATAGTGTCATTGAATTGGGTAGCCGCGTACAGATATAAATACACATATCAATGGCGTGCGTTTAAGCATCAAAAGAAAACCCGCCAGTTGGCGGGTTTTTTATTAACAGGCTGCGTTTAGTAATTATCCGTGCCGGTTCTACCCAGGCTGACGCGCTGTTGCGGTGCCCGGCTGATAGTCTCAGTCTCCAGTAACTGGTATTGGTTGACGGTGTCTTGCAGCTTCTCAGCCTGTGTCACTAGAGACATGGCCGCGGCAGCCGCTTCTTCCACCAGTGCCGCATTTTGCTGGGTGACTTCATCCATTTGCGACACCGCCAGGTTGATCTGCTCGATACCACTGCTTTGTTCAACGGATGCGACGGTAATTTCTCCGATCAGCTGTGAAAACTTGCTGATAACGCTGACAAGTTCTTCCATCGTGCCACTTGCCTGTTCTACGTACTGTGAACCGTTGGCGACTTTTTCGGCCGAGTCATTAATCAATACCTTGATTTCCTTGGCGGCGCTGGCAGAGCGCTGTGCCAGGTTGCGCACCTCGCTGGCCACCACCGCAAAGCCACGGCCTTGCTCACCCGCGCGGGCAGCTTCTACGGCGGCATTCAACGCCAGAATATTGGTCTGGAAGGCAATGCCGTCAATCACCGAAATAATCTCTTCAATGCGCGAGGAGCTTTCAGTGATTTCGGTCATGGTGGCCACCACTTTGCCAAACACTTCGCCGCCTTTGGTGGCAATGTCGTTGGCCTGGTCTGTCATGCCATGCGCCAGTTTGGCGTTCTCGGCATTATTTTTCACATTGGTGGCAATTTCCTCCATGCTGGAGGCGGTTTCTTCCAGCGAGCTGGCTTGCTCTTCGGTGCGCTGTGACAAATCATTATTACCAAGCGAGATTTCTGATGCAGCCGAGTTAATGGTTTCGCCAGCGGCCTTGATGGTCGACAAGATGTTGCTCATGGTGTCGACAATCTCGTTGACGCCTTCACACAGCAGCTTGATTTCGCCTTGCTTATTCTCGGTCGCAATGCGTTGGGTCAGGTCATGTGCCTTGGTCGCTGCGACTACTTCGGCGGTTTCGTGTACCGCTTGTGACATGGCCTGGGCTTCAGCCACTTTGGCACTAATGTCGGTGGCATATTTCACCACTTTGAATGGTTTGCCTTCGTCATTAAAAATCGGGTTATAACTGGCTTGCAGCCAGATTTCCCTGCCGCCTTTACCTACGCGTTTATATTGGCCATCGTCGGCTTCGCCGCGGCCCAGTTGATCCCAAAACTGTTTATATTCCGGGCTGCTTTTATAAGCGGATTCAACGAACATCTGGTGATGCTGGCCAATGATTTCCTGCTTACTGTAGCCGGTGACAGCAGCAAAGTTATCGTTCACGGCAGTGATCTTGCCTGTGAGGTCAAACTCAATCACGCCCATGACTTTACTGATAGCACTGATCTGGCCGGCGAAATCTGCGTTCCTCAGTTTTTCGGCGGTGATATCCGTCGCATATTTCACCACTTTAAATGGCTTGCCTTCGGCATCAAAAATCGGGTTATAACTGGCTTGCAGCCAGATTTCCTTGCTGCCTTTGCCTACACGTTTATATTGGCCTTCATCCGCTTCACCGCGGCCGAGCTTGTCCCAAAATTTCGTGTATTCAGGGCTATTTCTATAGGCCGCTTCAACAAACATCTGGTGATGCTGGCCAATGATTTCCTGCTTACTGTAGCCGGTGACAGCAGCAAAGTTATCGTTCACGGCAGTGATCTTGCCTGTGAGGTCAAACTCAATCACGCCCATGACTTTACTGATAGCACTGATCTGGCCGGCGAAATCTGCGTTCCTCAGTTTTTCGGCGGTGATATCCGTCGCATATTTCACCACTTTAAATGGCTTGCCTTCGGCATCAAAAATAGGGTTATAGCTGGCTTGCAGCCAGATTTCCTTGCCGCCTTTGCCTATGCGTTTATATTGGCCTTCGTCGGCTTTACCGCTGCCCAGCTTTTCCCAAAACAGTTTGTATGACTGGCTGTTTTTGTCAGCGGCTTCGATAAACATACTATGGTGCTGACCAATGATTTCCTGCTTGCTATAACCAGTCACAGCGGCAAAGTTGTCATTCACGTCAGTGATCTTGCCTGTGAGGTCAAATTCAATCACGCCCATGACTTTGCTAATGGCATCAATTTGCCCGGAAAAGTTGGCATTTCTGCGTTTGTCAGCTGTGATGTCAGTCGCATATTTGACCACTTTAAATGGCTTGCCTTCGGCATCAAAAATCGGGTTATAGCTGGCTTGTAACCAGACTTCTTTGCCGCCTTTACCCAGGCGCTTATATTGGCCTTCATGCGGTTCGCCACGGCCTAAATTGTCCCAGAACTGTTTGTATTCCTGGCTACTTTTATCCGCCGCGGTGACAAACATACTGTGATGCTGGCCAATGATCTCTTGTTTACTGTAGCCAGTGGCGGCAGCAAAATTATCGTTAACGGCAGTGATGTTGCCTTTGAGGTCAAACTCAATCACGCCCATGACTTTGCTAATGGCTTCAATTTGCCCACATAGGTCACTCGTTGGCTGTCGTTGCTCGGTCGATGAGGTGCTCTTCAGTTTATTCAGTATGGCCAGGCGCATGGTTTTTTCTCCGGGTACTGCAACAATTAAATAGGTATCGTGACAATTATCTTCCTGCATTAAATCAAGATTGTCGGCAATATAATTGATGAAAGAAAACAGTGTTTTAGGGCCATTTCTTGAATAAGCAGCCGAGATTTACCTTTTATTGCGAAGTTGGTTGTAATCAACCAATGCAATAGGCAATAAAAAACCCGCCAGTGGCGGGTTCTGCGATAAAAAATAGCATTAGTGGTCGCTACTGCCATGTCCGGCAATTCTATCCATCCAGGCAAACAACACGCCGGTGATGATAAAGGTCAGGTGGATGCCGACCAGCCATGCCATTTGCTCGGTGCTGAACGAAGCGGTGCCTGAGCTCTGGTGCACAAAGGCTTTCAGCAGGTCGATGGCGGAAATCGCAACGATAGAGCCGATCAACTTCAGTTTCAGGCCAGAGTAATCCACTTTACCCATCCACTCCGGGCGGTCTTCGCTATCCGCAGTATCAATGCGCGAGACAAAGTTTTCGTAACCGCTGAAAATCACCATAATCAGCAAGTTGCCCACTAGGGTGATATCTACTAATGCCAGCAGGGAAAGCACGGTTTCCTGTTCGGAGAAGCTAGCCAAGTGTACGGCGATATGAAAGAACTCCTGGCCAAATTTCACCAGCAAAATAAACAAGCCACCCACCAGGCCCAGATACATAGGCGCCATCAACCAGCGACTCTGGAAAATCCAGCCTTCTAAAATCTTTTCTAAATAACGTCCCATACAAACTCCAAATTAAAACACTGCGCTAATGCACATATCACTATTTTCCAGCATCAGTATGCTGACCTACTATGACGCCGCCATGATTGCAGCGTTCATTTCAAGCGCAACGATGATTCATGTTTACTAGAATTGTGTCAGCATCTCGCGCACGGCTTCTTCATCAATCCCCTTACCAATAATCACAATCCGGCTAATCGGTTCTTCTTCATCCCAACCTTCAAGCAGCGTGGGCGGATAGGGCGTGAAATGCACGGCGTGTATTGCCAATGGCGCAGGAGCGTCTTCCACGTGCAAAATGCCTTTTAAACGCAGCAATTTTTCACCGTGCGTCTGGCACAGTTTCAGAATCACGCCTTTAAAGTCAGACCACGTCATCGGCTTGGGCAAGTAGACGGTAAATGTGTTCACATCATCATGCACAGGCGCTTTGGGTAAGGTGCCTTTCTTGCCTGCACTAAAGCCGCTGGCAGGCGCTCGCAACCAGCGCTGCGGATTCGCCTGCTTGCTGGCGAAGTCAAACAACCCGACATCAATAATCTGCATCGGGTCGATTTCACCATGCAACACAAACTGCTGCGTTGCATTTGGGTTAATCTCGCTCAGCTTGGCCTGCAACGCGCTAATCTGCTCAGGCGTCGCCGTGTCAGACTTGGTAATCAGCAATACATCTGCGACGGCAGCTTGCTTGAGTGCTTCTTTCTGCTCTGCAATCTGATGCAAGCCGTAAGCCGCATCAATCGTCACTACCACCGCATCTAGGCGATACACCGATTCAATCACCGGCTCATTCATCAGGTTAGCTAAAATCGGGCCAGGGTCGGCCATGCCTGTGGTTTCAATCACCAGACGGTTAAATTCCGGCACCGCCTGCAAACTGCGCTTAAAAAACAAATCGCGCATGGTATCGGCCAACTCGTTTTTGAGCGAGCAGCACAAACAGCCAGAACTCAACAATACCGTGTTATCGGCAATATGCTCGCTCTCAATGGTTTGCGAAATCTGGCTATTGGCAAAGATCTGGTCCAAACCTGCTTCGCCGAGCTCATTAATGATCACGGCGGTGTCTTTCATCGCGGGGTTATACAGCAGTTTATTAAGCAGGGTGGTTTTGCCACTGCCCAAAAAACCTGTGAGCAGCGTGACGGGGATACGTTTATCCATATAAATTCTAATAAAACGAGTGTGGCGGTATTTTAACGCGGATGATTGTTAGGGATGCTAAGTGTTTCTACTTATATGGCGATTCGGTGTTGAATCACAAGTGATAGGCAAATAAAAAGCCTCAATTAGTTGAGGCTTTTCGAGCCCAGATTGGCTCACCACTATTGATCAAACTAGTAACTGGAGCATACAAGTTGTATGGTAGTAACTACCTCAATAAACTGGTGTAAGAATTAAGTCATTAATTTCCACTAGGTTTTAATTGCGAAAATATGTCACTTATATTGTCTGGCTGTAATGCCCATCTGTAAGCGGGATGGATTTCCCAATCAAACCCAAAGTCCACAAACTTATGGGAGAGGTATCTGCTTTCTTCAAAGTATCTTCTATCAATTACCTCACCTTGATCCTTTCTTGCAGTTAAAAAGTTTATTTTGTACATAAATGCTGCAATATCTTTTTCATCAGCGGCTTTTCCATTTGCAAATTTAAAGGTGCCACCTTGTTGAATGTTTTTGATTTTCTTTAATAGTGATTCAGTAGTGTAGACGTATCCAAGTTTAGTTTTTCTTTCTTCTTTGGATGGTTTCATACCAAACAACAATCTTTCTATGTCAGGTAGTTCTGATCGGTATTCATTTACCGTATCTTGAAGTCTACCTTGGGAGTACTCTTCAAAAACACTTTCAAAAGATTTCGTCCCAATTTTATCCGTTTTAAATGATCTTGCATTGCGAGCAGCTAAGGTGCAAAGCTTGACAAGGTCACGTGGTCTTTTTCTTATTAGAGACATCAACATTCTATGTGTTGGAATATTCTCCCAATTACCTCGGCCATTAAAAAAAGGCTCCAAAATATCATTGAGATGTGTAGCAAGTTTAGCTTGGTCAAGTTTGATTAAAACGTCAGTATCAAATTTTCTACCGAAATACTGATCAACCCTTTTAACTAGCAATGCGAGGATTTCATGGTTTGTCCATGAAAACCAAATCACGGAGCCTTCAATTTTATCTGTTGACTCATCAGATGTTCGTGCCAAATAATAAACGTCTGATCTTAAGCTAACCCTAAAGGAGATTCCTTTACTTTCTGCCGATATGTCTCGTACAGCATTTAGTAGGGCTGAAATTTTACGTATATCGTTTGGCCTTCCTTGCCAGCCACGATCTAAGTCATCAAGATATACATATATCTTTCCTGTTTTGAGGAAGTCTTCGATAATTTTACGCTTGGACTCTTGAAGGTTTATGTAATCGCTTGCTTTAAATGTCGCCTGCAAGAAATCGATTACTTTCCCACCATATTCATTTACCTTTCCGCGAATACCATCAAAGCCTAAACCAAAAGATATTAGTGCTTTACGTGAGATGATTTCAGTAATGCCTGACTTCCACTCTCTAATTAGTTTGAGAATGTCGGTTTCTGAGTCGCCTATTCCGACAATATCGTCAGGTTTGATTAGTATCGATAATTTTCCTCGTAATGCCTCTTCAGACATTGCAACATGAAATAAAGCGGATTTACCGATACCCTTGTGACCAACGAGTACTCTTAATGGAAGATCATTGGCTACTTGTTCAAAAACATTTCCTTTTAAATAATAACCTCTAAGTCTTTCAATATCTTCATCTTCTGCAGCTTCGTGGCCAAAGACCGTTGCTATATTTTCTTCTGTAAACTCCATTTTTATAAGCCTTTCACCCTAGGTAAAGTTGATCGCGCCAAATGCCCATTGATGTAACACGGGTGGCTATAAATACTTTAATAATATTAATACAGATGTTTTGGGGTCAGAGTAAAAATTAAAACCTTCTAAGCTGCCTTCTGCTCTAACGGTTTTATTTTAGTCAGCGTCTCGGCCATCCGCTGCTTTTGTGTAGCAGTTTCATAATCCATTTGTAAGCCAGTCCAAAATGCATCATTTAATCCAAAGTACTTGGATAAACGTAAGCCGGTATCAACGGTAATTGCTCGTTTACCGGCAATAATTTCGGCGATGCGTGCTTGCGAGACGCCAATCTCTTTTGCCAGGCGGTATTGGGTAATGCCATGAGGCTTTAAAAACTCCTCAAGTAATATTTCACCTGCGGTAGGGTATGCAACTTCACGCATAGGTTTACTCCTTGTTGGGGTGGTTAGTGGTAATCCACAATTTCAACATCAAACGCCTGCCCATTCTCGAATCTGAAACAAATACGCCACTGGTCATTGATTCTGATGCTGAATTGGCCTTTACGGTCACCTTTTAAAGCTTCGAGACGGTTGTTGGAGGGTATTCGCAATTCTTCAACACGTAATACCCGATTGAGCATGGCCAGTTTACGCATGGCGACTGTTTCAATATTCACAAATCTAGCAATACGGGTGCCATTAAATAACAGGGCTACGTCGTTATCTTTAAAGGATTCGATCATCATTAAATACTATCGTATGGCGATAGTATTGTAAAGTGATCTCAATTTGTAATCGATAGCGCTTAAGCTGTGGGCTCATTAGTTGAAGTTTCGAGTACCGATAGCATCGTCACAAGATGCTTATCCAACTGTTTGCGCGATTCAGTGGGCAATAAGTCGAGTATGGCTTGCTCATTGGCGATATGGGCTTCCACGGCTTGATTGATCAAGTTTAGTCCAGCTTCTGTGAGTTGCACGAGCATACTGCGCAGGTCTTCACTGCTTTTGACGCGCTCTACCAGCCCCACCTTTTCCAACCGTTGTAACCTATGCGTCATCGTGCCTGAGGTAACCATGAGGGATGAGTAGAGGGCCGTTGGGGCCAGGCTGTAAGGGTGGCCCGCGCGCCTTAAAGTTGCGAGTACATCAAATTCCCAACTAGTCATGCCAAAGTGTTCAAAGGTTTGGTCTAGCTTGCGCCTGAGCAACATTTCGCAGCGCGCGAGGCGGCCAATCAAGCCCATGGGGCTTGGGTCGAGGTCGGGGCGTTCGCGTCGCCATTGGTTCATGATGTGGTCGACAGCGTCTTCTTTTTTGCTCATATTTGCTCCTGCATTTATCTTGACTTCAAGATAAATTAACCGTAGTCTGAATATATCTTGAACTCAAGATATATGTGATATTAACCTACTGTGGGGGACGCGTGTGATGAAAGCAGGGCGCTTGTGGTTGATGGTTGCAATTCTGTTAGTCGCTGTCAATTTACGCCCGGCGATGGCGGCACTTGGCCCGTTGCTGGATTTAATTCAGCAAGGCACTGGCCTGGATGCGACAGGGGCGGGTTTGCTGACCACATTGCCTGTATTTTTGATGGGCTTGGGGGCATTGTTGTCGCAGTCTTTGCGCCGAAAACTGGGTGAGGTGAACGGTGTTACCTTGGGGGTAATATTGATTATGCTGGCTTGTGCTGCCCGCGGTTATTGGGATTCTGCGTTGGCGATGTTAACCAGTGCTGCGGTGGTTGGGGTGGGGGTTGCGCTGGTGCAGGCATTATTGCCCGGCTTGATCAAAGAACACTTTGGGGCAGCCACGGGCCGTATGATGGGTTTGTATACCACCGGCATTATGGGCGGCGCTGCTGTGGCCGCGGCGAGTGCCGCCCGGCTGAATGAAACACTGGGTTGGCAGCACACATTGGCTTGGTGGGCCTTGCCCGCATTGCTGGCATTGATTGTCTGGATCACCGCTACGGCACCGCGTAAACGGCCAGCAGTCATTCAAACGCAGCATGCGCCCATGCAGTTTTGGCGCTATAGCAGAGCCTGGACACTAATGCTGTTTTTCGGCATTGGCACCGGCGTCTATACACTGATTCTTGCCTGGTTGCCGCCGTTTTATGTCGAGCTCGGCCAGAGCCGCCAGTTAGCCGGAGATATATTGGCGGGTTTGACATTAACCGAGGTGATTGCAGGAGTGATTGTTTCAGCCATGGTGAGTAAATCTCATGATCGCCGCCCATTGCTCTTTACCGCGTTGGGTTGCACGCTGGCCGGGCTGGCAGTGATGATTATGGCACCCATCAGCCTTGCATTCGCGGCCATGGTGTTGCTAGGGCTGGGGGTTGGGGCGTTATTCCCATTGTCACTTATTTTGGCGATGGACCATTTGGATGATCCCAGATTCTCTGGCGACCTGGCGGCGTTTGTGCAAGGTGGCGGTTATATGATCGCCAGTTTAATGCCGTTCCTGGCGGGTTGGGTGAAGAGCGAGTTTGCCCACTTGTCATGGGCATGGATAGGCGTTTTGGTGGCAGTCTTTTTCATCACCTTGCTTGCCGCACGATTCTCACCGGCAAGTTATCGCAAGGCATTTTCTGGCTGATCGTGCTTATGCTTGAGTTGCTCTGATATCTTGCCGAAGGCTGTGTATAAATGCTTGAAATGCCTGTGCAGGCAGCGGCTTCGAGAATAAATACCCTTGCACTTCATCGCAGCCGGATTCACGTAAATGCTTGAGCATGGCTTCGTCTTCCACGCCTTCGGCAATCACATCCAGATTCAAAGTATGCGCCATTTGTACAATGGCACGGACGATGGCAGCGTCGTTGGGATCAGTGTTGATATCGCGCACAAAGGATTGGTCAATTTTGAGGCGATCGATATTAAACTTTTTGAGGTAGGCGAGGCTGGAGTAGCCGGTGCCGAAGTCATCGATGGCGAGTTTGACGCCTAGTTGTTTGAGGGTGTCGAGCTGGGCGAGCAGGTGGTCTATGTCTTCGAGCAGGATGGATTCAGTAAGCTCTAGCTCCAGCAGGCGCGGCTCAAGGCCGGTTTTTTCGAGCGCTTTAATAATCACCTTGTCCAAATTGCCGCGACGGAATTGCACGGCAGAGACGTTGACGGCAATCCTGAGTGGCGGCAGGTCATTTTTTTGCCATTCCATGGCCTGGCGGCAGGCTTCTTCTATCACCCATTCGCCGATATCGACAATAAGGCCGGTTTGCTCGGCAATGGCGATAAATTGCGCCGGGGGTTGCAGGCCATTTTGCGGATGATGCCAGCGTATAAGTGCTTCGGCGCCGATCACTTGCGCGCTGCTAAGGTTGATTTGCGGCTGGTAATGTAATTCAAACTGGCGATGCGCCAGGGCTTCGCGCAGGCCATAGGCGATATTCAAATAGTGCAGGCTATCGTTGTTGAGCTTTTCGGTAAAGAAACGGGCCGTGTTACGGCCTTCTTCTTTGGCTTGCGACATAGCTTTGCGGGCGCGGCCAAACAGTTTTTCAAAGTCGTTGCCATCGGTGGGGTAAACGGCGACGCCGACTGAGCAGGAGGTGGAAATATTGTTACCGGCAAACGCGAACGGCGACGAGATTTCGTTGAGTAGGGTATCGACGATATAGCTGATGGATTCATCATCGTGCATATTGTTGAGCAGGATAATGAACTCATCCCCGCCATGGCGGCAGATGCTGTCTGTTTCACGCAAACAGGCTTTGAGACGCTCGGCAAATAGCCGCAGCAGTTTGTCGCCCGAGGCATAGCCCAATGAGTCATTGAGGAACTTGAAGTTATCCAGGTTGAGCGCAAGCAGGCCGATTTTGCTGTTAGCCGCCGCGGCAATAGAGACTGCGTTTTCCAGCCGGTCTCTAAACAATGTAATATCCGGCAGTCCGGTGAGGGCGTCGTGCGAGGAGAGGTACTGGATCTCTTTTTGCGCCGACTTGAGGTCACTGAGATCACTGAAGGTGCCAACATAGTGTGTGACTTCACCGACTGTATTTTTGACTTCAGTGATAGATAGCCATTCGGGGAACACTTCGCCGTTTTTGCGCCGGTTCCAGATTTCGCCGCGCCAATGACCAAAGTTGGTGACACTTTCCCACAGGTTGCGATAAAAGCCTGCATCGTGCAGGCCAGAGGAGAGGACTTTAGGCGTTTTGCCTTTAATGTCGTCGATGGTAAAGCCTTGCATCCTGGTGAATGCCGGATTCACAGACAAAATCACATGGTGCACATCGGTCACCATAATGCCTTGCTCGCTGCCTTCGAACACTTTTTCAAACTGGCGCAGGCTTTCCTGGTATTTATTGCGGTTGAGCGCAATGCCGATAATGGCTGAGCCGATTTCAAGCAGCATGCGGTGAAACTGGCTGGACTCGCGGTGCTCAAAGCTGGAGAGGGCAAAGGTGCCGATCACCCTGTTTTCGGCAGAAAAAATCGGGATAGACCAGCAGGATTTGACGTTGAATTCATAGGCCAGATGGCGAATGTCATGCCAGCGCTCGTCAGTAAAGGTATTGCTGACATATTGCACTTTTTGCTGGTAGATGACATTGCCGCAGGAACCGCCCCCCGGGCTGGGCCGCAAACCATTGATTTTCTGGATTTGTACGGGTGTCAGGCTGGGCGCTGCATAGACATTGAGCAATTCGTTGTTATCGTCCATCAGCATGACGGAACTGAAGGCGTTGGTGAGCAGGTTTTCTGCCAGGCGGCAGATCTGGTTGATCACTTCCATGTGATCGGCACCACGCGCCACTGACTCCAGAATGGCACGTTGCAGGGTGAGCAACTGGTTTTGTTCTTCAATAGACAGCGGCCCGCTGTCTATGCGGGGGGGAGTTAGAACCGATGACGCTGAAACAGTAGGGTGTGCGCTCAAGGGGTGTCCAGTCTTTTAGAGAATGGTTCGTTTGCTAATCAGTGTTCCTCTTTTGTCAATTGATGTCAATAGTCCTTAAACTAGCTGGCCTGCTTTTCCAGCTGCGGCATCACCCATTTGCGGAACATCAGTGGCGTAATCATGGTGGTCACTACCCCCATCAGCACCAGTACCGAGAACAAGTCCTGGCCAATAAAGCCGCGGTCATAGGCAATGCTGGCAATCACCAGCTCCATCACGCCACGACCATTAAGAATAAAGCCTATGCCCAGTGAATCACTTTTGGAGAGACCGATAAGCCGTCCGCCCACCCACCCGGCGAGGATCTTGGTCAGGATAGACACCACCAGCACCACGGCAACAAACCAGAAGGAGTCGATGACTTGAACTTTGAATTCCAAGCCGAGGTAGGCAAAAAATACCGGTGCCAGAAAGCCGCCGGTAATCGAACTCAAGGTGAGCTCGAGTTCTTTGTAGCGTGAGGGCAGGAAAAACTTGCGGTCTATGAGCAAGGCGCCAAAAAATGCGCCGATGACAAAATGAAAACCAAGTGCTGCGCTGACTGAGCCAAAGATGAGTACCAGCAGCAGTAGCAGGCCGAACAGGGCTTCATTGCCAATCAAATCAACCAGTTTCTCTGACCACTGGTCTATGCTGATGCCTTTTTCAATCACTTTTTTAATGATCAGGCTAACGCTGACGATCAATACAATCAGCAAAATCAGTTTCCAGCTGGCATGAAAAATAGCGCTACCGACGGCCTGGTAGGATTTTTGTTCTGGCAGGTTAAGAATCACGCCCAAGACCAGCAGGGCCGCGATATCGTTAAAAATGGCAGTCGCGACTGAATAGCGTGCAATGTTAGAGTCCAGCAGCTTAAAGCTTTGCAGGATGCTGACGGTGACGGGCAATGCGGTAATCGAGACGCACAGGCCAAGGAAAATCGTCCGGCTGACATCGAGGCCAAAACCGACGCCGACCAGAATGCCGCCGGTGAGCGGTAACAAAAAGCCCAGCAATGCGATGACGACGCCCTTGCCACGCATGGAGTCGATCACCTCTTTGAAGTTCATCTCCAGACCGGCAGACAATACGATCAGAAATACGGCGAACTCTGAAATGCCCGACAGCGCAGGCGTCGGTGAAATCAGGTTGAAAATACTGGGGCCTAAAATCACCCCTGCCAGCATTTCACCAATAATAGCGGGTTGGTTAAAACGGCTGAATACTTGGCCTAGCAGGCGGGCGGTGACGATGAGGATAAGCAAGGTAGTCAGTAACGGCATGATGTTCTCTTGGTTTTTTTCACATGACAGCTGCCTGCGTCAGATGGATCTATCGGTCAAACTTAACATACAGTAAAAATACATTCTTGTATGTATGATTATTTGCAGTGTAATGCATTTGTGCCAATAGTGACATGCTTGCTTGCAAATTAGCTTGGTACTGTTGTGGTGAGCAGGGGGAGCCGTCTGCCCGCCATTAATTGGCAAGCACTTGCATCATTTCTTTGCGATTTTTACGGCTGCGTTTGTTGGCATACATGCGTTTATCGGCAATGCGCATGAGTTCTTCTGTCTCACTGGCCTCATGCGCAAAGACGATGCCTACACTGGCACCCGTGCTGACGGAGCCTTCTTTTTCCATCTGCAAATGCGTATATTCCAGCTGGTGCTGGCACCACTCTACATCATCTTCATGACACAGAATGGCAAATTCATCGCCACCCAGCCTGTAAAGCTGGCCACTGGTATCCAGTTTTTTGGACAGAATCTGACTGAAGCTTTTTAACAGGTGATCGCCTGCGTCATGACCAAAGTGGTCGTTGACGTATTTCAGGTTGTCCATATCAAGAAACATCATGCAACCATGCTCGGGGAACTGCACCATTTGATTTTCGAGCGCATGGCGGTTAGGCACGCCGGTCAGCCGGTCTGTCATGGCAATGGAACGCGTGCTTTGCAGCTCGACCAGCATATGCTCTTTTTCTTTATGCAGGCGGTTCATTTGATAGGCGACCAGCAGCGAAAGCAAGATGGCCTCTACCGCCACCGCGATCAAACCGAATTGCTCGATGGTCCAGGCATTAGAGGTCAAGCGCTCAGCCGTGATAGATAAGCCGCCCAGGATACCAAATACCGAGATCGCAAACAGGTAAAGCTGGGCGATACGATTCTTTTGCAGGCTGAGGCGGATGCCGCAGGCCAGGCCGAACATCAGGAAAACGGCGACGCCAAATCTGTCCATTTCCAGCATCCAGTTGGGGAAGATCATGGCAAACACCAGCAATGCCACCAGGACCGTGCGTGCCACCATAGACAAGTAATAGAGCTTGGCATGATGTAACGGGTTGATGCCCAGCAAGTGGCAGACAAAGCTAATATAGGCCAGGTTGGAGAGCAGAATGGGCAAGCTGGTCAGGTAAAACCAGTGCCATGCAAAGAGTTGTTTAAATACCCCTAGCGCAGCGCTCTGGAAAATCAGGTTGCCCAAAATAAACAATGCATACATACGCTCGGTGGTGTGTCCAGGCGTCATGCCAATGGCAGCGTAATAGGTGAAGATGCCGAACAAGACACCCAGTAACAGCAAGCTGGCAGCCGTGGTGCGGTTGGTTTGCTGCTGGTAGGTGCTTAGCTCGGAGACGAAAATCTCAGGTTGCGCCAGGTAGTAGGGCGATTGCAACCAGGTGGCCAATCGATAAGTGCCAGGCTCCAGGTGGATAATACGGCCGTGCCTCAGTAGCAATGGATCATTCTCCTGGCTGCTTAAGCCACCTTTGATAATGCTGGTTTGCTGCTTGTTATCTGTGATTTCGTGCTGAAAATGCGCAATGGTTGATGTGTTTTTGAAGTCGATCACATACTGATCTGCATGCGAGATTTTGAGTACGCTCTGGCAGACGAATTTGCCGCCTTGCAACGGGATGCTGGCAATCACCACACCCTTGCTGTTCATGCAGGTGGTGCCGAGCAAAGTCGGGGTCGCTGAGGCCTGCGGCATCAGTGCAACCCATAACGAGATCAGCATCCAGAAGAAGAAACGTTGCAAGCCTAATTATCCAGTGAAAATGTCGAATCTCGACGCAGTTTACATGAAACATTCCGTGGAACGCTTAGGATAACGCATTAAAGAAGGCAAAGAATTACTAATAAAGTGTAGAAAATAGCCGATAAAAAACCCGCATAAATGCGGGTTTTTGTGCTAAGAAAACAATTATTTGTTTTCAACCGCGGCTTTAGCGGCGTCGGCGGTTTCTGCTGCCTGTTGCTCAGCGGTTGCTGCGGCCTCTTTTGCGGCTTGCACTGCATCAGCGGCAGCATCTTTGGCTTCGCTGGCAGCGGCTTCGGCATGCTCTTGTGCAGATTCGACCGCTTGTTCAATCTGTGGCTCTTTTTCACCACAAGCGACCAGCAAGGTGCTGCTCAAGGTAGCGATCAGTAATAAACGAATGAATGATGACATAGTCGTGTCCTTTGTAAGATGAGTGGTTGGCTATTATTGTGTGTAACGCTTATTCCGGAATGCGCAGTACCTGGCCTGGGTAGATTTTGTCAGGATGGTTCAGCATGGGACGGTTTGCCTCAAAAATCTTCATATAGCTATTGGCATTACCGTACATTTCTTTGGCTACTTTAGACAAGGTGTCGCCTTTGACTACGGTATAAAACTTTGCTTCAGGCTCAGGGCTAGGGACGTGCAACTGGTCTTGCACCGCTTCAACGCCGGCCACATTGCCACAGCACAGCAGAATTTTTTCCTTATTCTCTTGCGTGTCGATATTGCCTTGCACGATAACGGTGCCGCTGGCGCCATCAAACTTCACGTCATAACCGGTCGTCGGTAAGTTGTTTTTGGCGATATAGGTTTGAATGGCCTTAGCTGCCGCCGCGTTTGCAGCGTCCACATTGACCGGGGTCGGGGCTTTGCTTGCTGTTTCTTGTGCGGCTTTTGCTTCTCCGGCACCAAACAGTTTTTCACCTGCTTCTTTAATAAAAGAAAATAATCCCATCGCTTGCTCCTGACTTGTTATTTTATGAAAAGAAATTTCATCATAGCAAATTGGCGGCGCGGTCACTACCTATTGGCATTAAAAATGTGGCTGCTATGGCAAAGTTTGTAATTGGCTGGCAATTTGGTCACTGAGCAAGTCAAGATTCTGGCCCAAGGCTCGCACCAGCGCGGGGTAGCCATTTTCAGCCAAAGGCGTGCTGAACTTGAATGACTGGCTGGCGCCTGCCACATGGTTTGCGCCAATCAGTTGCCATTGACCACTCAGCACGGCATAACCACGCATCTGGCCGTGAAACTGTTCTATGGTCAGCTGCAGGGTGTTGGCAGCAGGTAATCCAGGCTGCGGGTCGACCACGATTGTATTGTTGAGCCGACTGGCCAGGCGTACGCGCAGGCCGCGCCGCAACTCCTGCGCCAGATTGTCTACCCAAAGATGGTCACGCGCTGGCTGCATGGTGATGTCGTCGGTCTGGATGACGATGCGGTCTGTATCCAGGTAATCCGCCAACTGGATACGGTTTAAGACCAGTGTACGTGTCTGCGCCGTTGAAAGCGATGATGCCGTCACTTCCGGCAGGCTGTAACGCTCAGTTTTGACTGGCGGATTCGATTTGAAGCAGCCGGTTAGGCTGAGCCCCAGCAATAAAGCCAGACTAACTCTTAATTGTTTTTTCTCGATCATCATGCGTCAGGTTCCTTACGGGTTGGCCGGTGCCATCGGTATCGGGTCATTGCCAGGCTTGCGGTCAAACAGGATGGCATTGGGTTGCTCATTCAAGGTGCGCGCCAATGGCTGGATATCGCGCAAGGCTTTATCCAGGCGTTGCAAGGTCGTTGTCAGCTCCTGATACGCTGGCGACTCGGGTGATAGACCTTTTAATGTCGTACGCAACTCCTGCATGGTCTGGTTGATATTGGCAGGCATCTGTTGCAGGTCAGGCTGGCTGAGTAACTGATTCACTTGCTGGCTCAAGGCGCGGATTTCCTGCATGGTTTTTTCTGACTGCTGCAGGTTTTTATCCAGGCCGGACAACACAGGCTCCACTTTCAAACCATTGAGTTTATCCAGCAGGTCAGACAGTTTCTGTTCAATCTGCGCCAGGTTAGTCGCGGTGGTCGGCATCACTGGTAAACCTTCAAAACGCTCGCGTTTGTAGGTTTTGTGCGCATGCTGGTCCATATTCAGGTCGACAAACACAGAGCCTGTGATCAGGTTGCCGGATTTAAGCGTCGCGTGCAGGCCGCGTTGCAACATCTGCGCAATGCGGCTTTTCCACTCTTCCAGGTCAGCCTTGCCATTATCGGCCAGGCGGCCGGGTTCCAAATGAATCAATACCGGGATGGCGTAACGGAAATCTTTTTTGCGTTCCGGCGAGTTGAATTTCCATGGCACATTGATCACCGTACCCACGCGCAAACCACGGAACTCTACTGGCGCGCCTTTGGACAAGCCACGCACGGTGTCGTCCACCAGTAGCACATATTGCAGGTATTGGTCGTAGGTTTGCTGGCGTGCGGCATCTTCATTGGCAAACAGTTCAAAGGTGGCTTCGGAGCGTACCGGTTGCCCCATCGGCCTGTCATCGACATGGCCAAAGCTGACGCCGCCTGCGATCAGGGATTCGACGGTGGGAATATTTGCCTTGAATCCTTCTGAGTCCAGTTTGACATCAATGCCTACGGTCGTCCAAAAACGCGTGTTCTCAGTGACCAGTACGTCATAAGGGTGTTCAACAAATAATTCATGCTGCATCTGGCGTTGCTTGGGGTCGAATACTGCGCTGACGACCCTGCCCACGCGTAGGCCCTGGTAGCTGACCGGATCCCCCACACGCAAAGAATTACCGACTTTACCGATGAGGTTCACATGCACACCCTGGGCGCCATTAAGTGAGATGGGCGCTTGATCCAGCACGGTGAACTGGTCCGATTCTTCTAGGCTTTTGCCTGGTTGTAATTGAATATAGGCGCCGGAAATCACCGTATTCAGGCCGCTGATGCCTTCCAGTCCAATGCGTGGTTTGACCACCCATAATTGCGTATCCTGCACCAGCATGGGTTGCGCTTTTGGGGTGATGCGCGCCAGCACTTCAATATGCGTCAGGTCTTCAGACAGGGTGACTTGTTCCACCAGGCCGATATCTACGCTATGCACCTTGATTTTGGTTTTACCGGCTTCTATGCCTTCGGCATTGGTGAGGGAGAGGGTGATTTGCTTTCCCGCTTTGGTGTAGTTGTCGTAAATCAGCCATAGTCCAATCAGCAGGGCGACAATAGGCACGATCCAGATCGGCGACAGCCGGGCTTGCTTGCTGACTTTGGCCAGCAATTGGTTGTTGTCTTGGTTATTCTCTGTCATGCGTGTTTCCTTGGGTATCCCATAGCAGGCGCGGGTCAAAGGCCATGGCGGCCAGCATGGTGGTAATCACCACCGCACAGAATGCCAGCGCTGCCGGGCCGGGCAATACTGACATCAGGTTGCCCGATTGTATCAGCGCGACCATGATGGCGACGACAAACACGTCGACCATGGACCAGCGGCCAATCAACTCTGTGAGCCGATACAGCCTGGTTTTTTGCTGTGCCGTTAACGGGCCAGGGTATTTTGCCAGCAATGAAAGCACCACCAGTATCAGCATCTTGATAATAGGCACCAGTACGCTGGCGACAAAAATGACCACGGCAATGGGCTCTGAGCCATGCTGCCATAACTCGAGCATGCCACCAATAATGGTAGAAGCGTGTGTTTGCCCCAATGAGGTGGTAATCATCATCGGGTAAGCATTGGCCGGAATATAAAGCACTGCTGCGGTGATTAACAACGCCCAGGTAAATTCCAGGCTGTTGGGTTTACGCATATGCAAGGTGCTACCGCAACGGCCACATTCATGGCTGGCCGCAGCGGCCGAAATGGTGTTGACCAGGCCGCAGGTGGCGCAGCCAGTGGCATGTTGATCTGCTGCATTGATGCCGCAACGGATGCTGGTATCTGGTGGCGGCTCACCGGCTAACCTGTACCATAACCAGTCGATATCCACCGAGCGCGTGGTCATGAGCAGCAGGACGGCAAACACGCAGTAGGCCCAGAACGAAGCGCCCAACTGCACCTCGCCAATTTCGGTGAGTTTCACCAGGCTCACCAGCGCTGCAACCATGAACACATCGGCCATCATCCAGGGGTGCAGGCGTGAAAACAGGCGTGCAATCACATCGCTATAGGCACGCGGCACCCGGCGTAACACATTGGCCTGCATCAGGATCACACCGACCAGGTATAAAGCGGGCAATACGAACGCTGTGCAACTGACAATCAACGCTACCACGGGTTGATGCACATCGACTAGGGTCACCGCCGTCTGCGGCAATTCAATCTGCGTATCCAGGCCATTGGTATCCATACTGATAAACGGGAAAGCGACCGCAATTAGCAAGGTCAGTAATGCACTGATGGCCAGCGCAATGCTGCGTTGAACCGGATGCAAATGGCGTCTGGCCAATACATGCCCGCAGCGCGGGCAACTGGCGTGTTCACCTGGGCGCAGCACCGGGATCGCACTGACCATGTCGCAAGCACGACAGGCACGCAATCTTCGCCATTTTGTATTTTGCTGGGTCGTCATACGGATGGATAAAGAATGGATTGACCTGACTGTTTGGGTGGGTTTTTCATAAGCATGGTAAACGGGTTGGATTTGAACGCGCAAGAAAAATTCCAGCGGAGGTGTTGCGCTATGCCAGATCCATCATGGTTTAGTGATGAAAGCCTGCCGCCATCATCAACCCCTTGAGTAACATGCTGACGATCGCCAGGGCTGCAATACTGGCTAGCCAAATCAGGAAAAACCAGCCCAGACGTTTCAGGGTGTTTTTGGGCGTGTGTGTCATTAATGGTAAGCCTCGCCCTTGTTCACTTTGCCGCGAAACACGTAATAGCCCCAGGCGGTATAGATCAGGATAATCGGAATAATAATCACGGCGCCGATCAGGGCAAATTGTTGGCTTTGTGGTGGGGCCGCGGCAGCATGTATGCTCATTTCCGGCGGGATAATGTTAGGCCAGATGCTGATGCCCAGGCCTGCATAGCCGAGTAATACCAGGCCCAGCGTATAAAGAAACGGGCTGGTTTCGGCCTTGGCCTTGAGTGCGCGTTGCAATTTGTAAAAGAAAAATATCACCAGCAAGGGCACAGGCGATAACCACAGCAGGTTGGGCAAGCTAAACCAGCGCTCGGCGATGCGGCTGTCCATCCATGGCGTCCACAGGCTGATCACTGCAATAATCACTAGCAATGCCATAGAAATACCTTGTGACAGCTTGTAACAGGTGGTTTGCAGTTCGCTTGTGGTTTTAAAAATCAGCCAGGTGCTGCCTAGTAAGGCATAGGTGACTAATAAACCTAGCCCGGTAAAGAGCGAGAACGGTGAAATCCAGTCCAGCGGCCCACCTGCGTAGGCTTGGTTCACCATTTTAATGCCTTGCAAATAGGCGCCCAGCGTCACGCCCTGAAAAAAGGTGGCGGCGATAGAGCCGCATAAAAAGGCTTTGTCCCAAAAATGGCGCTCTGCATCATGTGCCCTGAAGCGGAATTCAAACGCCACACCGCGAAAAATTAAGGCCATCAGCATAAACAGCAAGGGCAGGGAGAGGGCGCTTAAAATCACCGAATAAGCGAGAGGGAATGCCGCCAGCAAGCCAGCACCACCTAATACCAGCCAGGTTTCATTACCGTCCCATACCGGGGCGACTGTATTCATCATCAGGTCTCGGTCCTCTTTTTCTTTAAAGAACAGGTAGAGGATACCTATGCCCAGATCAAAGCCATCCATGATGATGTACATCATGATGCCGAACAGGATAATGATGGCCCACACCAGTGATAAGTCCATTGCGTCGCCCCTTTATTGATCTTTGGTGTTAGCCGGTGACTTGGCATCCGGATGAAACTCGGGTGCCAGTGCAAATGCATCCACGTCGCCCGGGTTCACCGAGATGGCATCCCCTTGCAGCGCTTCATCCGTTTTTGGCCCGATATTCACCAGCCGCAAGACATACAGCGTGCCCATGCCAAATACAGCCAGGTAGATAATGACAAACAATGCCAACGTGAGACCAACTTCGCTGGCGGTATGCGGTGTCACCGCATCCGCGGTGCGTAACACACCATACACCACCCACGGCTGGCGCCCGATTTCTGTGGTAAACCAGCCCGCCAGAATGGCAATCACCCCGGCAGGGCCCATGGCGGTGGCAAATGTGAGGAAAGGCTTATGTTGGTATAACTGTTTTTTGTAACGTAACCACAATGAGGTGGCGGCTAGCAACATCATCAGCATGCCCAAACCAACCATGATGCGGAAGGTCCAGAAAATAATAGTGGCATTGGGGCGGTCTTGTGGCGGGAAGTCTTTCAGTGCTGGAATCTGCTCAGTGAAGGAGTGGCGCAAAATCAAACTGCCCAGCACGGGGATCTCTAAAGCAAAGTGATTCTTTTCTTGCGCCATGTCCGGCCAGGCGATCAGTACCAATGGGGTCGCTTCGTCGCCTTTATTCTCCCAGTGGGCCTCAATCGCGGCGATTTTTGCCGGCTGGTGTTTCAAGGTATTCAATCCATGCATATCGCCCACCACCACTTGCAAAGGCGCCAGCAACAATATCAACCACAGTCCCATAGACAGCATTTTGCGTACGCCGGCATTCTCTTTTCCTTGTAGCAACTGCCAGGCACCCGATGCGACCACAAATAGCGCAGTCGCCAGATAGGCGCCTATCACCATATGGACTAAGCGGTATGGGAACGATGGGTTAAAGATGATCTTGAACCAGTCTACCGGAATCACTTTGCCGTCAATCAGTTCAAAGCCCTGCGGCGTGTGCATCCAGCTATTCGATGCCAATATCCAGGTTGCCGACACCAGTGTGCCGATGGCCACCATGACGGTGGCCGCAAAGTGTAGCGTGGGCCCGACCTTATTCCAGCCAAACAACATTACGCCCAAAAAACCCGCCTCAAGAAAAAAGGCCGTCAGCACCTCATAAGCCAGCAGTGGCCCGGTGACGCTGCCCGCAACGCTGGAGAAACCAGACCAATTGGTGCCGAATTGATAGGCCATGACCAGGCCAGACACCACGCCCATGCCAAAACAGAGTGAAAATAACTTGACCCAAAAATGATATAAGTCGAGGTAGACGGTATTTCTGGTTTTTAACCAGCTCGCCTCCAGCACGGCCAGGTAACTGGCCAGGCCGATGGTAATCGCCGGAAACACGATATGAAAAGAAATGGTGAACCCGAACTGGATTCTTGCCAAGGTCAATGCCAAATCAGACATGCTTATCCTTTTACATCACTGGCAATATTCGCATAGGCGTGACGTCACGTGCTTGCGCTCACTTGCGTGGAAATTACTCGCCAGGAAATATTAACTCGCCGAGGAATATTATCAGCGTTGACTCGTATTGCTGGCAATAAGTTTTACGGGCGAGCTGGCTATTCCTGTGAATGATGCAAAATGCGGCCTAATCACGCTGCTTAAAAATGAATTGATTTCGTATGAAAACGCAATATAATGAACTTTAAGTCTATTAAATATTAATTTATTGATGTCTAAAAAAACAAACTCACTAGCGAGTGCTAACCCGGATGTGCTAAAGGCATTAGAAACGCTAGGCTTGCGCCTGCGTGCCAACCGCGTGGCTTTGGGCTGGACAGTGAAGGAGATGTCAACCCGCTTGCTCTGTTCACAGAATACTTACCGGGCGATTGAGGCTGGCAAGCCTAGCGCGAGTGTGGGCATTATTGCCAATGCACTGTGGCTGTTTGGCCAATTGGATAATCTGGAGACTGTTGCGCCTGTCTCCGTGAGTGCTAGTGCGTCTATTCGCGCCAGAAAAAAACCTGGCGTAACCGATGCCGCATTCATTTCAGAGGACGAGCGTGATTTCTAATCGCACCATTTATATAGGCCTGGCTGCCAGGTTCGATACCGATGTCAGGCCCGCGGCGATTTTGAAACTTGCGCGCAGAGGCGTGATTGAGTCCAGCCAATTGGCTTATGGCACCGGATTTTTGGCGGCGCCTGATGCCTTTGCACTAAATCCGCTACATCTACCGCTTAAAAATGAAGTCGTCAGCGTGGCCGAGCGTCGCGTGCGTGACGGCGGCGCGTTACCTTTGACTTTGTGTGACGCGTTGCCGGATGCCTGGGGGCGCAAAGTGCTGGAGTCCCAGCAGGGCCGTACCCTGGATGATATTGATGTATTGCTACTCACCAACGCCAATCGCGTTGGCGCAATGACTTTCGCCGAGACCTTGCCGATTCAACTGCAAGCAGCCGACAGTGAACTGTTTTCACTTGATGAAATGGCTGAGGCGGTCAAGCGACTAGAGGTCGCCATGGAGATACCGTTGCACCTGCGTCGACTGCTCAATAAAGGTGGCAGCCTAGGTGGGGCCAGGCCCAAAGCGGATTTCATCCACGATAATAAAAGGTGGATTGCGAAATTCCCGGCAAGTAGCGATGACCACGATGTAGAGTTGCTTGAGGCCGCCGTGCTAGCGTTAGCCGGACTGTGTGGCATAGACGTCTCCCCGCACACACTGGCGCCCATACATCGCGGGCATGCCTTGTTAGTGCAGCGTTTTGACCGGGCTGGCACTGTGGATGACGAAACGCGCATACATTACCTCTCGGCATCTGCGTTACTTAATGTGCCCTACAACTCAAATGGCGGCAGTTATATTGAATTCGCGCAGGTGATCAGAAAGATTTCAGCCCAACCCGAGCACGATTTAAAGCAGTTATACCGCAGAATGGTATTTAACCTCATCATCGACAATACCGATGACCATGTCAAAAACCATGGCATGTTGCATGTCAAAGGCAATCAATATCAGCTTTCTCCCGCGTTTGACGTCGTCATGCAACTGACGAACGTGCATTACCAGGCGCTGGCTATTTTCCCCGGCAACAATCTTTCCAAGCTCAGCTTGGCCATACGTGCGGCTTCACATTTCGGTATTAACGAAAATATTGCCAAAGCAATCATTGACGATATTGAAGAGAAAGCGCGTCAACAGTTATTGCCTATTGTTGAAAGGTTAGGCGGCAGTGATGTGCTGATGAAAAGAGTGCAGCAGTGTTTGGATCGGCAGATGGCTTTTATTCACGCGGAGTAGGTTGCGTGAAGCTGGGATAAAGGTGGTCTTTTTAGAAAACCATTATTCAGTACGGCGAATAAAGCAAAAGGCCTTGCATTTCTGCAAGGCCTTTTTTATTTGGCTCCTCAACCTGGGCTCGAACCAGGGACCTACGGATTAACAGTCCGGCGCTCTACCGACTGAGCTATTGAGGAATCGGTACGTCGTTTGAAGGCGCTATATTACTGAGGCCTCGCCCCTTGGTCAACTACTTTTTGCGAAATATTTTATATTTTTTGTGGCGGGTGAATGACCTAAACAAAATGCGTGATCCGTGGCTATTTTTACGCAAATTTTTGTAATATTCGCGCCACTGATCCTTGACAGCGGCGGGTTTGTCAGGGTGCTGACTTATAATATGTGTCAGGAGAATACGATGCGAACCATGGTTGGTAAAATTGCGAGTGTGGATGGCGTGGCAGAAGTGATTGATGCCCGTGGGCAGCACCGCGCGCTGGTCGCGGGTGATTTGTTGCGTGAAGGCGATCAGGTAGTGACGGCTTCAGGTGCAACATTGGCACTGGAGGCAATGACGGGTGAGCTGATTCAGTTTAATGGGCAGCAAACCATTACCATGACAACGCAACTTACCGCTCAATACGTTGCAGATGCGAGTGATGACGCGATACACCCGTGGTTGTTGCAGCATGTGCTGGCTTCAGTGCAGTCTGGCGAGGACGTGTTGGATATCGCTGGTTTATTGGCGGAGTTGCCTGTAGAAAACACATTTTCTGCATTTGCAGCGACAGTATTGCCTGATGAATTGACCGCCGCTCTTCATATTGATGACCTGATTCAGGATCATGCAGCCAGCCAGTCGTCTGCTTTAGGTGCTGGTGCGGTGGATTTGATGGCAAGCACCAGTTTGCCGAGTGAGGTGGCTTTGCAACAGAGCTTGCTCAAGGACTTCATCAAGGATTAACCTTGAATGCAGAAAATAAAAAAAGCGCCCTTAGGCGCTTTTTTCTTTTCAGGCGAATGCTATTCAGTTGAGCGCTTTTTCAATACGATTCAGTGCTTCTTGCAGGTTTTCCATACTGGTGGCGAACGAGATGCGGAAATAGCCTTCGGCACCAAAAGCAGAGCCTGGTACCACAGCCACATTGTGCTCTTCCAGCAAGTATTCAGCCAACGCCATATCTGACGCGTCTTTGATTTTGCCAGCCTGGTGCAGGCTTGCGATGGCCTGGCGTGCATCCGGGAAAGCGTAGAACGCGCCACCTGCCATTAAACAGCTCAGGCCTGGCATGGCGTTGAAACGGTCAACCACATATTTGTGACGCTCGCGGAACGCGGCCACCATCGGCTTGATACAGTCTTGTGAACCACTCAAGGCTGCTTCGGCAGCATATTGTGAAATCGAGGTTGGGTTGCTGGTGGATTGGCTTTGCAGGATTTCCATGGCTTTGATGATATAAGCCGGGCCTGCGGCGTAACCAATACGCCAGCCGGTCATGGAGTAGGCTTTGGATACGCCATTCAATACGATGCAGCGGTCTTTAAGGCCTGGCGCTGCATTGAGGATGTTATGGAATTTGTCACCCGTCAGGTTGACGTGTTCATACATATCATCGGTGGCGATTAATACATGTGGATGCTTCAGCAACACTTCACCCAATGCTTTTAACTCATCCAGCGTGTAGACCGCGCCGGTTGGGTTGGAAGGGGAGTTGAACATCACCAGTTTGGTTTTGGCGTTAATGGCTGCTTCCAGTTGTGCTGGCAGCAGCTTAAAGCCTTGTTCGATACCGCATTCGAGAATCACTGGCTTGGCCTCGGCCACCATGGCGATGTCGGCGTAGCTGACCCAGTAAGGCGCTGGAATAATCACTTCATCGTGCGGGTTTAATACGGCCAGGCACAGGTTGAAAATGGTTTGCTTGCCGCCAACACCGACGATGACTTCGTTTAAGGCGTAGTCAAAACCGTTTTCATTTTTGAATTTATTCACGATGGCTTTTTTCAGCGCTGGAATGCCGCTGACCGGCGTGTATTTGGTGTAACCGGCATCAATCGCTGCCTTGGCTGCATCTTTAATATGCTGCGGCGTATCAAAGTCTGGTTCACCGGCGGCCAGGCCAATAATCGGGCGACCTTCGGATTTATATTTGGCAGCTTTGGCAGTAATGGCCAAAGTTGGAGATTCTTTAATGGATAACACGCGTGCAGACAGCACGTTGGCGGCAGCTTGGCTCAAGATTGCTTCCTTGTTGGGTCGACTATGCTCAAACAGGCCGCCGGGTGCGACCTGCAAAAAATTGAAAAACGCAATATTTTACGCAAAAAACCACGGCTGTGGAAGCTGGCGCAAGCAGTTTTTCTAAAAAAATCAAGCCGTTATTTCTGGCAATGTTGTTCGCAGCCGAGATAAGCCTGGTAGACGGAAACCAATAACGGATCAATTTGCTGCAATTGGGCCTCGATCTGGTGTACGGTTTGCTGGTCGCCGAGTTGTTGCGCGACTTCTCCACGTCTGAACCAGGCTTCGACAAATTGTTTATCCAGACTGACGGCTTGATCAAATGCGCTGGCGGCCAATGCGAATTGCTTTAACGAGAGGTTCGCCAGGCCCAGGCTAAACCAGGCATCGGCGCTGGTGGGCTCTTGCTGCGTCCATAAGCTGCTCACTTTTTGCAGGGCTGCCCAGTCTTGCCGGGACTCAGGCACTGCTGCGCGCATATAAAAAGGCTTTTTGTCTTCGTCTTCTTCCCACAGGGCTTTGCCATGCACCGGGAATTCGGTGGTGGCGGGCATTTTCTCCAGTGTATCCAGCCATTCGACCGGCAGCGCAAAGTGAATGCTGCCGCCATTGCCTGCGGTTTTGAAGGTGTTAATGCCGACCAGCCTGCCTTCCATGTCAAACAGGCCGCTACCGCTGGCGCCCATTAAAAACTTGGCACTGCTGCGTATCATATTGCCAGGTTGCGTGGGGTAGAGGCCCTGAATTTCACCCACAGAGGTGATGGGTGCCGGCACGCCATTGGAGTGGCCGATGGCGGTGATTTCCTGGCCGCGTACCAGATCGTGGCTATTGCCGCGAAGGACGGGTTTAAAGGGCATATTGTGGGTGGTGACCAGGCAGAGGTCGTGCCAGGCATCGGCGCGTACGCTGGTGATCGGGTAACTGTCCTCACCGCGTGACACCCAAGGCTGTTTGGTGGCGCGTAATACATGACAATTGGTGACGACGCTGTTATCAGCAACCACTACGCCGGAACCATAGGCCATGCCACCATCCAGGTTGTAGCCGCGGATCATGACGACACCAAAATAGGCCTCCATCAATGCTTGCTGGTTATAAGCATTGGCAACGGATGTGCCGAGTAATAGGCATGCTAAAAACAAGTGTTTCACGGAATCCCCCTGGTGCCTGTTTTGGTGTGTTTGAAGTGACTGATTCTTGCGATAAAAGTTCGGGCGAAAGGCATCTCTGAAAATTGTAAATCCTGCGCCTGTGGCCGCAAAAACAGTTAAAATATGATTTATACCATTCTTGTCTCCAGATTGTTCTTGTGATCGTCACTTTCCCTGGCAGTAAATACGAATTGCACCAGCCGTTTCCACCTGCTGGCGATCAGCCACAGGCGATTGAAAAGCTGACGCAAGGCATTGATGATGGCCTGAAATTTCAGACCTTGCTCGGTGTGACTGGCTCTGGCAAAACCTACACCATGGCCAATGTGATTGCCCGCACTGGCAAACCGGCCATTGTCATGGCTCCGAACAAGACACTGGCTGCGCAACTCTATAGCGAATTCAGGGAATTTTTTCCGAATAATGCCGTGGAGTATTTCGTCAGCTATTACGACTATTACCAGCCAGAAGCCTACGTGCCTTCGCGTGACTTATTTATCGAAAAAGATTCCAGCATTAACGAGCATATTGAGCAAATGCGCTTGTCGGCGACCAAAGCCATTCTGGAGCGTGAAGATACGATCATTGTGGCGACTGTGTCGGCCATTTACGGTATTGGTGACCCCGGTGAGTACCATGGTATGGTGCTGCATATCCATCAGGGTAAAAAGGTTGCGCAAAAAGACATCGTGACGCAACTGATCAATATGCAGTATGACCGTAATGACTTTGATTTTAGCCGCGGCTGTTTTCGCGTGCGCGGCGATATTATCGATGTGTTCCCGGCAGAAAACAGTGAAACAGCGGTACGCATCAGTCTGTTTGATGATGAGATCGATAGTATCCAGTTATTTGACCCGCTCACCGGGCAGGTATTTAACAAAATCCATAACTTCCGTATTTTTCCATCCAGCCATTATGTGACCGCGCGTGAAGCCACGGTGCGGGCGATGGATACGATTAAAGAAGAGTTACGCCAGCGCGTGAGCTTTTTTCTCAGCGAAAACAAATTGGTTGAAGCGCAACGTATTGAACAGCGTACGCGGTTTGACCTCGAAATGCTGAATGAAATTGGCTTTTGCAAAGGCATTGAAAACTATAGCCGCCATTTAACACGGCGCAATCCGGGCGATCCACCGCCAACATTGATTGATTATCTGCCTGAGCAGGCATTGATGATTATTGATGAAAGCCACGTCACCGTACCGCAGGTAGGCGGCATGTATCTGGGCGACCGTTCGCGCAAATCTAACCTGGTGGATTACGGCTGGCGCCTGCCGTCAGCCATGGATAACCGGCCGCTCAAGTTTGAAGAGTTTGAGCGCATTATGCGCCAGTGCGTATTTGTGTCGGCGACCCCGGCGGATTACGAAAAAAATCACCAGCAGCAAGTGGTAGAAATGATTGCGCGCCCGACAGGTCTGGTTGACCCTGAAATTACGGTGAAACCGGCCGATACGCAGGTCGATGATTTACTGGGTGAGATTAAACTACGCGTGGCCGTGGGCGAGCGCGTGCTGGCGACGACGTTGACCAAGCGCATGTCTGAGGATTTGACCGATTACCTCAGCGAGCATGGCGTCAAAGTACGCTACTTGCACAGTGATATTGATACGGTAGAACGCGTCGAAATCATCCGTGATTTGCGCCTGGGCGAGTTTGATGTGCTGGTGGGCATTAACCTGCTGCGCGAAGGCCTGGATATTCCTGAAGTGTCATTGGTCGCCGTACTGGATGCTGATAAAGAAGGCTTCTTGCGTTCTGAACGCTCATTGATTCAAACCGCGGGTCGTGCAGCGCGCAACCTCAATGGTACGGTGATTTTTTACGGCAACAAAATTACCCGCAGCATGAAACTGGCGATGGACGAAGCCGATCGCAGACGCAAAATCCAACTGGCGTTTAACGCCGAACATGGCATCACGCCTAGGGGTGTGACCAAGCGCATTAAAGATATTATTGACGGCGTTTATGATAAAGACGAAGCACAACGTGAACGCAAAGCCGCCCAAGAGCAGGCCAGCTATGAAAACATGAGCGAGAAAACCTTGACCAAAGAGCTCAAGCGGGTTGAAAAAGCCATGCATGATGCGGCCAAGAACCTGCAATTTGAAAAAGCGGCCCAATATCGTGACCAGTTGAAGAAGCTTAAGTTACAGGCGTTTGGTGCCGAAGTAGAAGATTTGAAATGACCACGTTAAATCTGTGTATTGGTTCGATTGCCGCTGTGTGCACTACGATAGCATTTGTGCCGCAGGTGATTAAATCATGGCGTACCAGGGATTTAAGCGGGATATCACTGCCAATGTATACGATATTTACGACAGGCGTATTGTTATGGATGATCTACGGCATATTGAGACAGGATTGGCCTGTGATCATTGCCAATGCGATCACCGCGATACTGGCTGGCGTCGTTCTTTGGTTAAAATTAAAATCTGTATTAAGCCGTTAAATTAAGATTGATTGTTGATTATTTTTATAATTATTTTGTTTAGGATACGACCATGAAAAAAATTACAAAAGCAGTGTTTCCGGTGGCCGGGCTAGGCACCCGCTTCTTGCCGGCGACTAAAGCCAGCCCAAAAGAAATGCTGCCTGTTGTTGATAAACCGCTGATTCAGTATGCGGCTGAAGAAGCCATCGCTGCTGGTGCGACTGAGCTGATTTTTATCACGGGCCGTAACAAGCGTTCGATTGCCGACCATTTTGACAAGGCCTATGAACTGGAAGCCGAGCTGGAAGCTGCGGGCAAACAAAAACTACTCGATATCGTGCACAGCATTTTGCCAAAAGGCGTGAGCTGCGTGTTTATCCGTCAATCACAAGCACTGGGTCTTGGCCATGCGGTATTGTGTGCTAAGCCGGTAGTGGGTAACGAGCCATTTGCCGTATTGCTGGCAGATGATTTGCTGGTGGGTGATGTCTCTATCACCAAGCAAATGGTAGATGTCTATGCCGAGCAACAATGCTCAGTACTGGGCATTGAAACCGTGGCGCCGGAAGAAACCAGCAGCTATGGCGTGGTCGATGCGATTGCTAAAACAGATGATTTGCTCGAAGTAAAAGGCATGGTGGAGAAACCTAAACCAGAAGAAGCGCCTTCTAACCTGGCAGTGGTTGGCCGTTATGTGTTGAGCCCACGTATTTTTGATTGCCTGGAGCATGTTAAACCTGGCAAAGGCGGCGAAATTCAACTCACGGACGGTATTTCTGCATTGATGGAATACGAAAAAGTGATGGCTTATCGCTACAAAGGCAAGCGCTATGATTGCGGTAGCAAACTGGGCTTTATGCAGGCTAACGTCGAGCTGGGGTTAAAGCATCCTGAAATCGCCGATAGCTTCAGAAGCTATTTGAAATCACTGGCAATCTAATCAGGCATGCTCGCGGCACAAGCACAGTCGCCAGATTTCTGGATCGCCCATTCGGATGTCGTATTTACAGCGGCAGAAGTCAGCCTTGCCATTGACCGCATGGCTGAGCAGTTGCGTGATCAGTTATCTGGCCAGCCTGTGATCTTGCTGTGTGTGATGCGTGGCGGCTTGTATCTGGCAGGCCAGTTAATGAGTCGTTTGCCATTGCCAGCCCGGCTGGACTACCTGCAAGCCAATCGCTATCACGGCACTGCCGGGCAAGAAATCGTCTGGAGCAAGCAGCCAGAACTGGATCTGGCCGGGCAAACCGTGGTGGTATTGGATGATATTCTGGATGAAGGTATTACGCTGGCTGCGGTGGTGGCGTATTGCCAACAAGCGGGCGCCAGCCGCGTGCTGACTGCAGTACTCACCGAAAAAGATAACGGCCTGCAAAAACCACTGCAGGCCGATATTGTCGGACTCACCGTGCCTAACCGCTATGTGTTTGGCTGTGGCATGGATGTGTATAGCTGGTGGCGTAATCTACCAGAAATCCGCGCGTTGCAAGCCTAGTGTTGACATGCCAGTGCTGGCGTTATTCAGGCACTTCAACTTCAAAATCGATATTCGCCACTGACACCCCATAGCCGGGGTTCGTTATAAATCGCGATCTGATTACCTAAAAAGTCTTTTCCCTTGGCCACGGCAAATTGCTGGTTGGTCAGGTTTCTTACCCACACGCTCCATAGCCAGTGCTGGTTGTCCGTGGTGTAGTTGAGGCAACTGTTGAGCAAATTTCTCCTGGCAAGCTGGCTGGTTTCTGGCTCATTACTGATACCGCTATAAGTGGCTGATTGATAATAGTGCTGCAGGCTGGCTTCGAGTTTGCCTTTTAGCATGCCTGAGTGAAAACCATAACTTAGCGTGTTGGCCATACTCCAGCGTGGCGCGTCAGGCAGCGCCTGACTAGAGGCATCGGTGCCATTGGCACCACCACTGGGAAAGCGCAGGTAGCTGGCATCCAGATAAGCCAGTGTTGAGTTGATATGCCATGCCTGGCCAATCGGGACTAGCGCGCTGAACTCCAGCCCTTGCGTTCTCACGCTGGCGGCATTGCGCAACTGCAATACTTGCGTATTTGCGCCTAGCCGGGAAAACTGGAACACCTGGTAGTTGTCGTAATGATTCACAAACAGTACCGTGTTGAAATCAAACGCCCTGTGCTGGTAATGCCAGCCCAGCTCCAGACTATTTACAGACTCAGGCGCGAACGCATAACCATCCTGCACTTGTGCCCGATTCAGAAAATCCACATTCCAGCCCCCATTTTTATAGGTCCGTGCAAATTTGGCTAACAAGGTATTTCTTTGGTTGGGGTGATAGCTCACCGCTAGCAGTGGGGAGAAAAAGTGGTTAGCCATGGCCTGCTTTTGCTGGTTCAAGGTACCGATACGAAAAGCGCCACTTTGTGAACCATCCAGGCTGAAATCCAGCTGCTTTTGCTCCCACTGGTAGCGGCCACCTATGTGCAGCGTGAAAGGATCCAGATCGTAACTGGCATTGGCATACAAGGCCTGGGTCTGTGTATTTACCTTGGCCTGCAGCGGCACCACTGCACCTGCCATCACGCCAAAAGTGGCACCAAATGGGGTGAAAACAGTGGCTGATGGCCGTTTCACCAGTGTTGCCATATCGTTACCAAAAACCGCACGTCTGTCATTTGATTGCTCTTCCTGCGAGAAATACAGGCCAGCTACGTAGCGTAGCGCCGCCTGCGCATCCGAGCTGTAACGAAACTCCTGGCTGGTCAACTGCTGGCGGTCTTTATAGTAGGTTGCCAATACATCATTGCCGCTATAGTCATTATCCGTTTGCCGGTCATGTCTGTGGTCCCTGGCCGCCACGATCACCTCCAGTTGCGCTAGATTGGCCAACTGCCGCTCACTCTGGATGCTGAATCCTTGCGCCAAGGTGTGTGAAACGGGCTGCGTATTTACAAACACGCGTGAGAATGAATTGCCACTTTGCGCTGGTTGACCAAACATACCGGTGAGTGGCTGGGCCAGAAAGTTCTGGTTGTTGAGGTCTGCATAGTCTGCATACAACTTCAAGCGATGCTGCTCACTGGTTTGTATCTGCAACTGAGCACGGGCGGATGTATTGTCCTGATCTTTCAGCGATTGACTGGTATGGTCATTCTCGACATAGCAGTCACGCGTTTCTTTTCTGATCGCGATACGGCTGTTGATATGCTCTGCGAGAGGCATATTCATGACCGCTGTGGTTTCGCGATAATCCAGATGACCAACCCCAAACTTAATCTGCGCCTGGGGTGTGGCTGTGGCTTCTTGTGTTGTAACGCGGATCGCCCCGGTATCGGATTGATTGCCATGTGTATACCCCTGGGGGCCTTTGGCAATCTCCACTGCATCAATATCAAACAACAGGTTTTCCAGCGACATCGTGGGGCCAACATTCACGCCATCCACATATATCGCAGTACGTGCATCAAAACCGGCATTTCTGCCACCACCACCCACGCCGCGAATATACGCACTTTTATAGACGCCATATTGCTGTATGGAAAAGTTGGGCAGCAAGGTGTTCAGCTGAGATAGCTGGCTCACATGTGCGTTTTGCAAGCTGTCGTCTGCAATTACCTCCGCCATTAATGGCGTGAGATGCGCCGCGGCATTTCTTTTGACGGCAGTGACTTCAACATCGGGTAATTCGATCTCGTACACATCCTCTTCTGCAATTGCCGTTTTGCTAATGGTGATGGCTAATAGAAAAAGAATGCGTTGATTGAGACCGCGTGGAACAGGAGAGACTGCTTGCATGGACATGATAGATTTTTATATTTTTTAAAAATCTATCATGTTTAGGCCTGCTTGTGAAAACTAAAGCCAGAACGCTGGTGGCAGAGGGGGAGCTGGAATAGGTTAATCTTGAATACAGGTTTTTGTATGTTGTACCATTTTTCCATCCATGAGTTGTGTTGTTTCTTCTCCCAAGCGACACTTCTTGTCGGCATCCAACACCCATACATTGTGATAGATTTCTGTATAACTAGAGATATTCCATGCCCAGATGGTTTCATGCCCTTGGCCATCAAGCGCACTCACTTCTCTTAGCTTGCTATAGCCATTCAATTTCTTATCCATGATCTCTAACAAACTGGTTGCTGGCGTATCCCATATCAGCTTTGCCGTCGTTTTGTTCACTTTAAATAGCCACATAGGGCAGTCATGCGCACTACATAAACAGGCATGCGCAGGTTTCACCAAATACGCCTTTGTGGATTTGCTCAAACCCACTAACTGTGCTTCAAATAAGTCATTGGGCTTAGTATCTTGGCAAGCGTTTATGCCGTCTGGAGCAATTTTTTTGCTTAGCTGAGCAATGATGGAGGAGGGAATCTTAGCCGGACTCTTCACTCTTTGCTCAGCACCAAACTCTTCAGCACTTTGAGCGCATAGAGCGATGAGTAACAGGGCGAATAAAGCGGTGATCGATGCTGATAATTTCATAGGGTTAAGGCTTGTTGGCGGAGAAGGAGGGCGTTGGAAAGTTCTTTATTACCATTAATAATCAATGAATTATATTTTTTAAGTGTAGCCGTGTGTAACGCAAGCGAGCAATTATTCATGAAGTCAGTCGATAGCGCAACCCTTGATAATGGGGTGCGAATCGCTGTGGGGGAACCGGTGGGCTAATTGTTGTACGAGGTAAGGAAAAGGCGCAAGGCTCCAGTGTGTCAAAAGGTGCACTGGAGGAGAGGTTTAGTTGTAGGCAGTACTTATAAGCCGAGCATATAACCCTTTTCTTGTCCGCCCTTTTGGCCGCTACTCTTTTATATTCGGACTCCAAAATGCCTGGGAGATAAAAGGGGAGGCTAGAAGTGTGTCTACAACTTGATTGAGCGAGTCGGTCTCAACGGAGTTGGCTAAGAGTGTTGCCTCAATCTCGATGCTGTCAGCACCAAACACATGCATTTGTAATTGCTGTACAGGAAAGTTGCCAGCTTCTAGGGTGCTTTCTAGCAATGCCAGGGCGTCCTTTTGGTTTGCTTTGAGTGCAATGACATAGAATGTGTTGGTCGCTTCAACACGCATGGTGTCAATCGGCTTCCTATTAATCCCATTCACAATGGGTCTAAGCACTGTATTGGTTGCTAAGACGAAGATAGTCCCCAGCACAGCCTCAAGGATTAAGTCAGCTCCTGCACAAGCTCCGACAGCAGCAGACCCCCAAAGGGTTGCAGCAGTATTGAGTCCACGCACATTGCCTTCTTCACGCATAATGACACCAGCACCTAAGAAGCCAATACCAGATACCACATATGCAACAATATGGACTGCTCCTTCATTGCCTGTGAGGCGGTTTCCCATATCGACAAAGATGGCAGCTCCAACGGCTACCAGTACGTTAGTTCTCAGTCCCGCTGTACGCTGTCTGAATTGACGCTCAAAGCCAATCACCGAGCCGCATATAAAGGCCATGGTCAGGCTAATGGAGCTATCTAACAGAGATACCAGGTTGATGTTTTGAATCACTTGTAATGTCATGACTTATCACACTATCCGAATCGCAGTTATTATTCTCAGTGCGCATAGTACACGCTGTGTCAACGCTTGGCACTAGCTAAAGGTTTTAATCCTCAGCTCGAGCTAGATAAGGGGCTGTAGGTCGTTCCTGGGCAATTCGGCGGTTCTTACGCTGGTGGAGTTGCTAGGCGTATAATCAACTCATACCAACCATGTTCCAGGTTTACTAATGGCAAGCTGCTGCGAAGACAAAGGATGTGAAGTAACGGCTTTAAGGGAATCTCATGGCCGTGTGCTTTGGGCTGTCCTAGTCATCAATGCTGTGATGTTTGTAGTTGAAGCTTACTCTGGCATAGTTGCTCACTCTACGTCACTGCTGGCTGACTCTCTGGACATGCTAGGTGATGCGATTGTTTACGGCTTCAGTCTGTTTGTCTTGGCTAAGTCTCTACGCTGGCAAGCTTTAGCTGCTGTGATTAAAGGCGTGTTCATGCTGGTGTTTGGTATTGGCGTATTGTTAGAGGCTGTCTACAAGGTCTTCAATCCAGTTGTGCCTAATGCTGAACTTATGGGGACGATAGGTGCGCTTGCTCTGTTTGCTAACCTCGTTTGCTTTGGCATGCTTTATAGACATCGAAGCGATAACTTAAACATGAGTTCGACCTGGTTATGCTCTCGAAATGACCTGATTGCCAATGTAGGCGTGTTGATTGCAGCGGGTGCCAGCTACTGGTTAACCTCACGCTGGCCTGATATTGCGGTAGGGACACTTATTGCTGGTCTGTTCCTGCATTCCTCTGCGTCTGTCCTTAAGGAAGCACTCGACGAGTTGCGTAAGCCGCCTTCAGAACCAGTTAAGCATCCCCAGGCTGTGGCAGTTGGTGTCGGTATGCCTGTTAGACGCAACAAAAAGACAACAGTAGACTAATCAGTCCTCAAGCCTCACCTGCATTTTCTCAACCCTTTTAAGTTGGTTGTCCGTAAATCGCTCTACTACAGAGATTCGTATTATGTAGATAGCAACTGCGACACAAGCAAAGAAAGCGATGTTGATTAGGTATCTCTTCATTTTTTAATAATTAAAATACCAACTTCCAGCATTCGTTTTTTAAGGTCTCACAGAGGAATTTTTGCTTATTCAGCCTTTTCTCTAATCTGAAGCTGGTTCCGTTCTCGACTTGAAGTTTGCCATAAACGAGGTAAGTGTCTTTATCCGTTTCAATCTTAGTATTGTCTGAGCTAAAAGTGCTAGGTATGAAGACTGCCTTAACTAAATGCCCGGCGTTAACAGAGTCTACTACTTGGGCTTGCCTAGCTTTGTTGGATTCTCTTAGAGAGTATCCAGCAATAATAAATAAGGCCACGAAGAAAAATACAGCTACATATGATTTTGAGTTTCCCCTAGCTTCCTGGCTGCCTATTCTATTAGTTTTCATACATCAACTATTTTCTCATTTTGTAATAATCTAAATTGTATAGTATCAATCGAGTCGAGCGAGACTCTCTAATGCTAATCACACTAGCGCGGCTTATCTTGAATCCTTAGCAACTGATTTACAGATACTCACCGGTGTGGTCTTTAGTGTTTAAACTGAGGGTGATCTCACGCTTAGGCGAGTAGTGGCTTAATAAATCTTGGCGGAGAAGGAGGGATTCGAACCCTCGATACGCTTTCACGTATGCCTGATTTCGAGTCAGGTACATTCAACCAGCTCTGCCACTTCTCCGGGATGTTTTGCAACCTTTTGACACTCCAAAAGGTGGCTGGGCGATTAGTCTACACTGTGGCGCGCGTGCTGTTCAACAAAAATATAATGGCTTTTATTGGGCGATTATTGCAGTGGCAGCACGATTTGGATCAGCAGGCCAGAAGCGGGTACTGGTTTGTTGCTGATGGATAGTTTTCCACCATGTTTTTCAACAATCATGCGGGCGATGGCGAGGCCGAGGCCGGTGCCGCCTGTTTGGCGTGAGCGGGAATCTTCCAATCTGCGGAATGGTTCCAGTACATTGCTCAGTTCTTGTGGCGGGATGCCGGGACCGTCGTCAGAAATCACGAAAATGACCTGTTTGTCTTCTGCGTGCAGTGACAGGGCAGGAGTTTGCGCATAGGCAATTGCGTTATTCAGCAAGTTGGTCAGGCAACGCGTTAACAAATGTGCCGAGCCGAGGATGGTAATGGACTGTGTGGGCAGGCTGCTGGCGATGGCATGGCCAGCATCTTCAAAGTCATCGCATACGGCGGTTGCCAGCGCGGTCAGATCGACTTTGCTTTTATGGATGTTTTCACCGCACAGGCGGGCAAAGTCCAGGCCTTCGCGCACCATGGCCTGGGTGGCGGTGAGGTCTTTGATCAAGCCTTGTTTTAACTCCTGGTCTTTGACTTTTTCCAGGCGCAAACGCAAGCGCGTGAGAGGGGTTTGCAGATCGTGTGCAATCGCACCCAGAATAAAGCCACGCTCCTGAATATGCTTGAGGATGCTGCGCTGCATTTCGTTAAAGGCTTTGGCAGCATGGCGCACCTCGGTGGAGCCTTCATTTTCAGGCAAAGGTGCGTGCTCAATATTGTGTGCCAGTTGTAAGGCGGCGTTTGCCAGTTTGCGCAATGGCTGAGTGGCAACAGAAGCCACGGCCCAGATAATGCTGATCAAGCCAAAGAATGCCAGCACAATGGTGAGCGGGTTGCGTTCATGTGGTGGCCCGGCCGGTGGGCGATGACCGCCGTAGTGCAGTTCGATCAACACAGATGTATTGTCTTCAAGGTGGGTGTAAACCGCCAGGCATTGACCATGAGGATGCGGCGGTGGTGCACCAAAGCCGGGCGGTGGTGGCGGTGGGCGGCGCGGGGCGCAATGGCTGGGCTTGGACAGGCTGATAAAGTCAGCCACTTCTGGCACCAGCAAGTTGTTGAGGTTGGCTAATTCTGCAGGCAACAGCGGCGCATTTTGCGGCGGTTCTACGCCCAATGTGACATGGCTGCCCATACGTTTAAACACGTCCTGAATCTCGGAGCGTTTTTCGGGCACGGTCGCCTCGAGGATGCGGATCATGCTTTCAATGCGGTCGAAGGCGAACTGGTCGCGCAGGCGCGTTTCATTTTCGCGTGAGTCGCGTTGCCCCAGCATGCTCACTACCGTCGCGGTGAGCAGAATCCCAATGACGGTAATCAGGAAGATACGGACCGACATGGTGCCCAGCAGTTTCTTTATCATCACTCTAGTGCTCTTTATAGTCAGGTGCTTTTTTATTTAAGATAGCGGACGTCTGCGGTGAGCAGATAGCCTTCATTACGTAGCGTTTTGATCATGGATGGACTCTTAGTATCCACTTCAAGTTTCTGTCTTAATCTACTGATTTGTAAGTCTATTGATCTATCAAATGGGCCTGCTTCTCGGCCATGCATTTCTTCCATCAACTGATCGCGACTCAAGGTGCGGTTGGCGTGCAGCAGCATAAAACGCAAGAACTTGAACTCGGCATTGGACAGCGGAATACTGGTGTTGCTTTGGTCGATCAAGGTCCGGTTCTGGATATCCAGAGTCCATTCGTTAAAGCCAATAAAGCGCAAAATACCGCTGTCAGCAGGTTCTTCATGATGCGCCTTGCCAGGGTTTTCTGCATGCATGCGCGAACGGCGGATGACACTGCGGATACGCGATAACAGCTCCAGCGGCTCAAACGGTTTTGCCACGTAATCGTCAGCACCGGTTTCCAGGCCCATAATCGTATCCAGCGAACTGGTGCGCGCCGTCAGCATAATAATAGGTAGCAAGCGGTATTTGGGCGATTCACGCAACTCACGACACAGCTCGATCCCGCTGCGTTGCGGCATATTGATATCGAGGATAATGACGTCTGGTAGTTGCCGCTCTAGCGCTTGCCACATTTGTGCGTGATTGGCTGCCTGATGGGTGATCAGTTGATTGTCTTGCAGAAAATCACACAGCAAATCACGAATCGCATCATCGTCATCTACTACCAGTACATGTGTGTCGGGATGGCCGTCAGTCATAAACAAAGTCTCGGGCTTACAAGATTGAATATTGGAGCACAAAAACCGGCCATTGTGGCCGGTTTTGCACATTAAATCAGGATGGTTTTATTTTTCATGACGTGGACCACCGTGATGTGGTCCTTCATGTTGAGGAAAGGCATTTTCATCAAATGCTTTCTTCTGGGCATCGTTCAATTGCGCATAAAAAGTACGCACTGCTTTAGCACGTTCAGCCTGACGCGTATCACGCTCTTTGTCCCAGGCTTCCATTTTATCCAGACGTTGCAGTGTATTGAGTTTGCTTAACTCGGCTACATCCGGATGCTCAGCTTTGTCTTGTGGCTTGATTTGCGCCTGATAGTTTTTCCAGGCGTTTTCCTGGACACTGGTCAGTTGCAAAATGGTGTGCAATTTTTCCTGGTGCTTTTCAAAATGCTCCAGGCGGTGTTCCTGCCAGTTGGTTTTGTCAAATTTACCTTTGTCGCAACCATGGCCGGGTTCGGCAAAGGCAGTGCCGCACACCAAAACCAGAAGACCTGCGAATGCCAGTTTTTTCAGTTTCATGATGTATCCTTTAATCATTATTGCGAAATTGCAATGTTGACATTAAAACACCCGAATGTATCGGGTGTTTGTCTGATGAAACTGGCTATGTAACAGAGTGTATCTGCTTATTCGATGCCCTGGCTGGCGAGGTAATCCTCATAGTTGCCAGTAAAGTCGACAATGCCGTTAGCTTTGATTTCGATAATACGGGTGGCAATCGAGCTGACGAATTCACGGTCATGGCTGACAAAGAATAAGGTACCTTTGTATTTATCCAGCGCAGTGTTCAGCGCTTCGATCGATTCCATGTCCATGTGGTTTGTTGGCTCATCCATGAGTAACACATTGGTTTTTGCCAGCATCAGTTTGCCATACAGCATGCGGCCTTTTTCACCACCAGAAAGCACTTTAACTGACTTTCTGGTCGCTTCGGTCGGGAACAGCAAACGGCCGAGCATACTACGTACGGTGTTGTCGTCATCGCCTTGTTGACGCTGCGCGGTCATCCATTCAAACAGGTCTTCGCCTTTTTCGAATTCGTATTCATGGTCTTGCGCAAAGTAGCCCAGCTTGGCTTTTTCTGCCCATTTGACTTCACCGTGTTTAGGTGCGAGATCACCGGCCAGACAACGCAGGAACGTGGTTTTACCGATACCGTTTTCACCAATGATGGCGACTTTTTCACCGGCTTCAAACATCAGTTCTATATCGTTGAATAAGGTCTTGTCAAAGCCATGGCTGAGTTTTTTGAGTTCCACGGCATTGCGGTGCAATTTTTCCCTGTCGTCAAATTCAAAGCGGATAAACGGATATTGGCGACTGGAAGGCTTGAATTCTTCCACCTTGATTTTATCAATCTGCTTGGCACGGCTGGTCGCTTGTTTGGCTTTAGAAGCGTTAGCCGAGAAGCGGCGCACAAAGTCCTGCAAGTCGGCAATTTGCTGTTTGGCTTTGGCGTTGTCTTTGGCTTGCTGGTTACGTGCGGCAATGCTGGCTTCCATGTAATCATCGTAGTTGCCAGGGTAAGAGGTGATTTTGCCGTAATCCATATCGCAGGTATGCGTACATACCTGGTTTAAGAAATGGCGGTCATGCGAAATGATGACCATGGTGCAGTCACGATTATTGACCACGTCTTCCAGCCAGCGGATGGTGTTGATATCCAGGTTGTTGGTCGGTTCATCCAGCAGTAATACGTCTGGATTAGCAAACAGCGCTTGTACCAGCAATACACGTAGCTTCCAGCCTGGTGCAACTGCACTCATCGGGCCGGTATGTTGTTCCAGCGGAATGCCTACGCCCAGCAGCAATTCGCCCGCACGCGCTTCGGCGGTATAGCCGTCGTACTCGGCAAACACACCTTCCAGCTCAGCCGCACGCATATAGTCGTCTTCCGTGGCTTCGAGGTTGGCATAAATGGCGTCACGCTCCTGCATGGCCTTCCACATTTGTTCGTGGCCCATCATCACTACGTCCAGCACGCGCTGGTCTTCGTAGGCGAATTGATCCTGTTTCAAGAACGCCATGCGCTCATTGGGGTCCAGGCTGACGTTGCCGCTGGTTGGCTCCAGCACGCCGGCCAGAATTTTCATGAAGGTGGATTTACCGCAGCCGTTGGCGCCAATCAGGCCATAACGATTGCCGTCGCCAAATTTGACAGAGACATTTTCAAACAGCGGCTTGGAGCCAAACTGCATGGTGATATTGTTTGCAATTAACATGAACAACTTTCAAAAAGTTTTGCCGCGGTTGAATGCGGATAAATAAATGCTTCAAAAATACAGGGCACGCAAACTGCGGCGTGCCGGTGTTTTAAAATGTGTTGTAGATGACGACTTCATCCATAGGCAACTGGCCACCACGTGCTTTGGCTTCTTCCATCGCTTTGCCGACGACGACAAACATCACTGGCACATGGTCAGCAGGCAGGTTGATCAGCTTAGCCACAGCGTCAAAATCAAAGCCATCCATCGGGCAGGTGTCATAGCCCATTTCCTTGGCTGCCAGCATCAGCGTCATGGCGGCCATACCGCCTGAGCGCATGCCTTCATCGCGTTCTGCCTGCGTGTGATCAGTGTAATAGTCGTGAATTGCCTTCACCAGGTAGTCGCTTACTTGTTGCGGCGCATTGACCCAATAGCGCGCCGGGTCTTTCGCCCAGGCTTTGAGGTCTGCCGTCAGGACAACCAGCAACGAGGCATCAGTCACTTGTGCCTGGTTCCAGCTCACTGCGCGGATTTGATGACGTAACACCGGATCAGTCACCACCACAAACCGCCAGTGCTGAATGTTGAAAGCAGTCGGCGACAGCATGGCCAGCGAGAACAGTTGCTGGATTTCCGCTTCTGTCATCCGGTGGGTAGGATCGTAAGCTTTGATCGAGCGACGTTCCTGGATGGCTTGTGATACGTTCATGATGTGTGTTTATTCATACTCAATAGTTAAAATATCCAGCTGCAAAGGGCCGGCCGGACGTTGCCAAACGGTGCTGTCACCAGCTTTGCGACCCAGTAGCGCTTTGGCTACTGGCGACACGTAACTGACTTTTTGCCGCGCAATATCTGCCTCATCTTCGCCGACGATCTGGAAAACGGATTGTTCGCCGGTTTCATCTTCTACCAGCACTTTGGCACCAAATAATACGGTGTGCCGTGGTTGCTGCGCGGGATCTACCAATTGCGCAGATTCCAGTCTGGCTAAAAAGTAGCGCAGATCGCGGTCAATTTCAGCCAGCTTTTGCTGGGCGCTTGGGTCTTCTTTGCGGGCAACATATTGGTTGCGTGCTGTTTCCAGTGTTTTGACCGTGTGCTGTAATGTTTGCAAACCTTCTGGCGTGACATAGTTAGCATGCGGGCTCAGCGGGCGCTCCGGTAAATTCGTCCCCGCCAGTTCCAGATCATCTTCTTTGACAAAACCGCGACTCATGCTGTCTGTTGTATCACCTAAAAGTTACAACGCTTAGAAGTACGTCAGCCCCAGCGCAGCCCGCACTTCACTCATGGTGTTTGCCGCGACTTCGCGTGCCTGTTCGGTGCCTTCACGCAGCAATTGCAAAATGTAGCCCTTGTCATTTGCCAGTTCGGCGCGACGGCTGCGAATCGGTTCCAGCATTTCCTGCAACACGGCTTCGAGGCGTTTTTTAACGATGCTGTCTGCCAGGCCGCCACGTGTATAGTGTGCTTTGAGCTCAGCGACGGCGGCTTTGTCAGTATCAAACGCATCCAGGTAGGTGAAAGCGATATTGCCTTCAACATGGCCTGGGTCTTCAATCTTCAAATGCAGCGGATCAGTGTAAACGCGCTTCACTGCCTTAGTCACTTCGTCAGCCGTCGCGCCCAGGTTAATCACGTTACCCAGTGATTTGCTCATTTTGGCCTTGCCATCAATGCCAGGCAAGCGGCCAAGCTCTGGCACCAGCGCTTTGGTTTCAACCAGGATTTCCTGCTTGGTGCTGGCGTTTTTATAGGTACGGTTAAAGCGGCGCACGATCTCGTTGGTTTGCTCAATCATCGGGATCTGGTCTTCACCCACTGGCACCAGCGTGGCTTTAAAGGCGGTAATGTCCGCGGCCTGGCTGACAGGGTAAGTGAGGAAACCCGCCGGAATATCACGTTCAAAATCACGCAGGCGAATTTCTTCTTTCACCGTCGGGTTACGCTCCAGTCGCGCCACTGTGACTAAGTTCAGGTAATAAAACGCCAGCTCAGTCAGTTCAGGCACTTGTGACTGGATAAAAATGGTCGACAGCTTAGGATCTATGCCGACGGCCAGGTAATCCAGCGCCACTTCCACCACATTGCGATGCACTTTATCGATGTCATCCATATTGTCGGTCAGCGCCTGTGCGTCGGCCAGCATCACATATTGCTTGTATTCATGCTGGTATTTGACGCGGTTGCGCAAGCTGCCAACAAAATGCCCCAGGTGCAATGGGCCAGTCGGGCGATCGCCAGTCAGGATAATGGATTGTTTGCTCATCGTATTGTGCTCTAATCGGTCTGAGATTGGTTAGTGAATGAAGGCTATTCCCACTCGATGGTGGCAGGCGGTTTGCCGGAAATGTCGTACACCACGCGGTTAATGCCGCGCACTTCGTTAATGATGCGGTTGGAGACTTTGCCCAGCAAGCTATACGGCAACTCTGCCCAGTGCGCGGTCATAAAGTCGCTGGTGACGACGGCGCGCAACGCGACCACATAGTCATAGGTGCGGCCATCGCCCATCACGCCGACTGACTTCACCGGCAAGAACACGGTAAATGCCTGGCTGGTGAGGTCGTACCAGGTTTTACCTGTGGCAGCGTCTACAGTGTTGCGCAGCTCTTCAATAAAGATAGCATCTGCGCGTTGCAGCAATAAGGCAAATTCGCTTTTCACTTCACCTAGAATACGTACACCCAGGCCTGGGCCTGGGAACGGGTGGCGATAGACCATGTCGCGCGGTAAGCCGAGTGCGACGCCGAGTTCGCGTACTTCGTCCTTAAATAGGTCGCGCAATGGCTCCAGCAGTTTCAGGCCCAATTGTTCAGGCAAGCCGCCGACGTTGTGGTGGCTCTTGATGGTGACTGCTTTTTTCGATTTGGCGCCACCGGATTCAATCACATCCGGGTAAATCGTGCCTTGCGCCAGGAAAGTCGCGCCTTTGTGGCCAGCGCCGCTGGCTTTGAGTTTGGCTGCTTCGGCTTTAAATACTTCCACAAACTCGGCACCGATGATTTTACGTTTGGCTTCCGGGTCACTGACACCAGCCAGTTTACCCATAAATTGCTCAGTAGCGTCAACGCGGATCACATTGGCATGCAGGCGGCCAGCGAACATTTCCATCACCATATCGCCTTCATTCAGGCGTAACAGGCCGTGGTCAACAAACACGCAGGTCAGCTGGTCGCCAATCGCGCGATGAATCAAGGCGGCCGCGACGGAGGAGTCAACGCCGCCGGACAAGCCTAAAATGACTTCTTCGTCACCGACCTGGGCCTTGATTTTTGCCACCGCTTCGCTGATGTAGTCACCCATAATCCAGTCTGGTTTCGCTGCACAGATATCCAGTACAAAGCGCTCCAGCATGGCCTGGCCTTGTTTGGTGTGTGTGACTTCAGGGTGGAATTGCACGGCGTAGAAACGGCGGTCTTCATCGGCCATGGCAGCAATCGGCGTCGTGTCGTTGCTGGCGATGACTTTAAAGCCTGCTGGCAGCTCGGTGACTTTGTCACCGTGACTCATCCAGACGTCAATCAGGCCATGGCCTTCTGCGTTGGTGGCATCCTGAATATCGCGGAACAGGGCAGAGTGGCCGCGTGCGCGCACCTGCGCATAGCCAAACTCACGCTTGGTGCCTGCTTCTACCTTGCCACCCAGTTGTTGTGCCATGGTTTGCATGCCGTAGCAAATGCCCATCACCGGCACGCCCAGTTCAAATACCGCTTGCGGTGCCTTGTCGGTTTCTTCTTCATACACGCTGGCATGGCTGCCGCTGAGGATAATGCCGTCGGCATCGAAGTTTCTGACAAACTCGTCAGACACATCGCAAGGGTGGATTTCGCAATACACATGTGCTTCGCGCACGCGGCGGGCGATGAGCTGGGTAACTTGTGAACCGAAGTCTAGAATGAGGATTTTTGAGTGAGACATTTTTTTAGCCACAGAGTGCACAGAGGACACAGAGGGTTGAGAGAAAAAATCTCTGTGTCCTCTGTGTCCTCTGTGGCTGGTTTAATAATGGTCAGTGAGACTTAATCTACGCGATAGTTAGGTGCTTCTTTAGTAATCTGTACATCATGCACGTGCGATTCACGCATACCGGCACTGGTGATTTGTACAAACTCGGCTTTATTGCGCATATCTTCAATGGTGGCACAACCGACATAGCCCATGGAGGCACGCAAGCCGCCCATTAACTGATGTACCACGGCAAAGACGCTACCTTTATAAGGCACACGGCCTTCAATACCTTCTGGTACCAGTTTGTCAGCGTTCGCGGTGTTGTCCTGGAAGTAGCGGTCAGAAGAGCCTTTTTGCATGGCGCCGATAGAACCCATACCGCGGTAAGACTTGTAAGAGCGGCCCTGGAACAGTTCGACTTCCCCTGGCGCTTCTTCGGTACCGGCGAACATGCCGCCCAGCATGACGCTGTATGCGCCAGCTGCAATGGCTTTTGAAATATCACCGGAGAAACGAATGCCGCCGTCAGCGATAAATGGCACGCCGGATTTTTCCAGTGCTTTAGCCACGTTGCTGATGGCCGTAATTTGTGGCACACCGACACCAGCGACAATACGGGTAGTACAGATAGAACCTGGGCCAATGCCGACTTTCACGCAGTCGGCACCGTGGTCTACCAAGGCTAGCGCAGCTTCAGCAGTGGCAATGTTGCCACCAATGACTTGTAGTTTTGGATATTTGGTCTTCGCCCATTGCACGCGGTCCAGCACGCCTTGCGAGTGGCCATGTGCGGTGTCGACGACAATGGCGTCTACGCCAGCTTCAACCAACGCATCAATACGCTCGTCAGTGCCTTCGCCCACGCCCACCGCTGCGGCGACGCGCAAACGGCCTTTTTCATCTTTACAGGCCAAGGGGTGATCGTGCGATTTTTGAATATCCTTGACGGTGATCAGGCCTTTGAGTTCGTAGTTTTGACCGACGACCAACAGGCGCTCCAGGCGGTGCTTGTGCAGCAGGCCCATGATTTCTTCACGGCTGGCACCTTCTGGCACCGTGACCAAACGGTCTTGCGGTGTCATGACATTGCTGACGGCTTGATCCAGGTTGGTTTCAAAGCGCAGGTCACGGTTGGTGACAATGCCGACGACTTTGCCATCTTGCAAGACTGGCAGGCCGGAGATTTTTTGTTGTTTGGTGATGTCCATCACTTCACGCACGCTCATGGCGGGGTGGATGGTCACCGGGTCAATCACGACCCCAGATTCGAAACGTTTTACGCGGGAGACACGGGAAGCCTGCATCTCAATCGTCATGTTTTTGTGAATGATGCCCATGCCGCCCAGTTGCGCCAGCGCAATTGCCATGCGTGCTTCGGTAACAGTATCCATCGCAGCAGATAACAGCGGGATATTTAAAGTGATGCTTTTGGTCAGCTTGGTACTTAGGTTGACCTCGCGAGGCATGACATTCGAATGGGCTGGAACGAGTAAAACGTCATCAAAGGTCAGGGCTTGTTGCAACAAACGCATGTGAATTCCTTATCTCCAAAATATAATTATACCGATTTCGTTTTGCCTTGACAAAGCGTTTTGCATTTTTTGCCGGGATGCTGGTAGTGTTTGGCATGGTTTGTGCATGGATGTTTTTTAATTAAGAGCAGGGCGTGAGTGATGAAGATGATGTTGAAACTGATTTTGGCAGGATGTCTGCTGTGCAGCTGGCAGGCCAGCGCTGAAATCTATAAATGGCGCGATGAAAAAGGCGTGATGAATTATTCTGACGTGCCACCACAGGCAGGGGCCAATAGTACGCAAAAAATCAAGGCCGCCACGGTGCCTAATGATATTCCGCTGACGCGCTCGGATGCTTATCAGCGCGAAGAAGGCGCGTCCAGCAGCAAAAGATCACTTGATAACCGTGAGGCTGCCGGTAATGGGCAGTCAGCCGAAGCTGAGGCGCTTAAAGCCATGCAAGAGCGCTTGAAGGCACAGAACTGTGCTGCCGCAAGGTCTAACTACCGTAACTATGCCGTTGGCGGCCGCATGCAAAATGTCAATGAAAATGGCCAGAAAGAGTATCTGACGGATGATCAAATCAGGGAAGGCCAGGCCAGGGCGCAGCAGGAAATTGACGAAAATTGTCCAGTTGAGTAACCAAAAGCGTTCGCTTTTATTCAAAGCTGGCGTTTTTACTTCCCATTTTTGGCAGCTGCGCGTAGCCTGCGCGCTTCTTTAGGATTCGCCAGCAATGGTCGGTAAATCTCTACCCGGTCCATGGCTTTCAGTATCGTCCCGTGTTCTGTCTTCTTGCCAAAAATGCCCAGCACTAAGTGATCCAGCGAAATATCAGGGTATTGCTGTGCAATGCCTGATTGGATAACGGCTTCCAGTGCAGTCGTGCCCGGGCTCACTGTCAATGCAATAATCGTTTGCGTCTGCGGTAAGGCGTAGGCAACTTCCACAGTCATCATCTCGGCTTGCGTGTTTGGCATTCGTGCTATTTCAAATGCAGTTTGTCGGCCTGTTTGACAAAGCTATCCACAAAGGTATTGGCAATGTGGCTAAATACAGGCGCGATAATGCGTTCGACCAGGCTGTTGGCAAACACATATTCCAGTTTGAATTCAATTTTGCAGGCATCTTCCCGCAGGGCGATAAAGTGCCAGTGGCCGGTGAGGTGCTTGAACGGGCCATCGACCAGGGTGATATCCATATGGTGAGGCGCTTGTTTGTGGTTGCGCGTAGTGAAGTGTTGCTGAATGCCATGGTAGCGAATATGAATCGTCGCTTGCGTCACCAGCTCTGTGCGCTCTATGAGTTCACTGCCGCCACACCAGGGCAAAAATTGCGGATAATCCTCCACTGCATCCACCAATTGAAACATGGCGGCACAAGAGTGCATGACTAAAACGGTTTTTTCTACTTGCGCCATTGAGTTAAGCCATTTCAGCGATGGTTCCAGAACGGAATTGGGTTTTGAGTTAAAATGCTATTTTAAGTGATTTAAGTCTGCACACCAGCGTTATGAGCATCGCGCAAAACAAAAAAGCGTTTTTTGACTACTTTATCGAAGAAAAATACGAAGCCGGCCTTGTGCTTGAAGGCTGGGAAGTCAAAGCCATACGCGATAACCGTACCAACCTCAAAGAGGCTTACGTGGTGGTCATGCGCGGCGAGTTGTACCTGATTGGCTGCCATGTGACGCCGCTGGGTGCTGCCTCCACCCATATCCGTCCTGATGCTATCCGTACACGTAAATTGTTGTTGCACCGCGAAGAAATTGACAAGCTGATTGGCAAGGTTGAGCGCGCCGGTTACACCATTGTGCCGCTGGACATGCACTTTACACGTGGCCGCATCAAGATCCAGATTGGCCTGGCCAAGGGTAAAAAACAGCACGACAAGCGCGATACTGAAAAAGAACGTGACTGGAAGCGTGAGCAGAATCAGCTGTTAAAAAACAAGCAACGCAGTCGTTAAACCCAGGTCAGTCCCTGTTATTCGCACCATCATTCATGGTGCGTTTTCATTTTATTCTCTACGGACTTTTCCCTGCACTTGTCCGTTCGTGCTGATGCGTGCGTTTTCAACTTTTTTGTATTTGCTCTCCATCCATTTTCAATGAATGGAATTTTTCACTTGCAAACTTAAATGTTAATTTTTATTAATAAAAGTTGTTTTAATGTAATTAAATTGTGTTAATCTAAATTGGTTGGTGCCGCTTTGAGTGGAGGAGATTCACTTGTTTTAAGGCCCAACTATTTTCATTAACAATTTAAATAAGGAAGAAGTTATGCGTGAATTAACAATGACTGAAGTTGAAGTGGTTTCTGGTGGTTTTTCCATTATTCCTGAGTATCCAACATCCTTGGGTCTGGTAGGCGGTATCGCTACTATCCTGACTGGCGCTGGTTACATCATTGCCGTTGCCGGTACTAACCTGGCACTGGGCTTGAACGAAGCATTGGGCATTGCGACACCACGTCCATTCTAAATTTAAGCTGTAAAAGAGAGCGCCATTGCATCTGATGTAATGGCGCTTTTTTTATTGCTGTGAGTGTGCTTCAGAATTGCTGGTAAATGCGTTGCGTTTGTGCGCTGCGGTAGGGTTTTTGCGATAGTGCTTTAGGGCCATTGCCCTTTAAATATCCTCCACTATAATTCGCAAATCGTTATCACGGTAACGATTAATTCAAATAAAAAACTTGCATGAGAGGAACGCTCACGTGGCTATCAATAAAACAATCAAAACGCTTTTTCTAGGCTTGAGCCTCAGCCTGGCCAGCCTCGGTACGCAGGCCGCAGTGATGACCGTCAACTTTAACTACACTGGTTCGACCTTGTTTAACCTGGCAGGTAACTTTAGCTACGATGCGGCTACCGCCGGTACCATGGTGGATAAGACTGAGTTACTCAGTTTTAAGTATGATGTGTTTGCCAAAGCGGATCCTGCGACGCCGCTTTTCGGTTATGTGCTGTCTGATTTGCAATCGCGGGTCGACTTCATTTTTAACTTTGATACCGTCAATCAACAGTTGACCAATACCCGTGCAGCACCTCAGCGCTGGCAGATTGGTTCTTTTGGCTTTGCGACAAACGCGGGGCGGGACAACAGCCTGGTCGGGCAGGCGACTATTAGGGATGGTACCGACATAGATACGGTAGTTGCTGCAAATTTTGCATCTGCGATGAAATATCATGTGAGTACCGTGTCCGAGCCTGAAAGTAGTGGCCTGATACTGGTGGGCCTGGGCTTGATGGGTGCCGTGCTGCGCCGTCGCCAGCTGGTTTAATCACCCAGCGTGACGGCAATCTAAAAAACCTCACCGCGGTGAGGTTTTTTGTTGGCAACATTAAAGACTAATTGGCTGCAGGCGTGGCCATGGCACTGCGTAGTGCGGCCGGAATGAGATCCGGCAGATCATCAGCAATTAAGCCTACACCAAACAGGCTGGCCGCTGCGCCATGTAGCCAGGTGGCAGCGGCACAGGCTTCAAAGGCGGGCATGCTTTGCGCCAGCAGGCTCGTGATCATGCCTGCCAGCACATCCCCTGCGCCAGCGGTGGCCAGGGTGGCTGGGGCGTTGTCATTGACGATTAGTCTGCCATCCGGGTTGGCAATAATCGTGTGGGCGCCTTTGAGGAGCACGATGGCCTGGCTGAGTCGGGCGGCTTCCTGTGCTTGTTTGAGGCGGGTGGGTAGTGATTCATCTGGCCGTTGGCCAAATAGCCGCGAGAATTCACCATCATGCGGAGTCAGCACGCAAGTAGATTGGATGTTATTTTTGAGTAGATCAAGCTGGCCATTGAGGCCGCTAATAGCATCTGCATCTATCACTACCGGTTTGCCACTGGCCAGCATGTTGAGGGTTGTTGCCAGTGTTTGTTCGCTTACGCCAGCACCGGGGCCAATCAGGCAGGCGCTGACGCGCTGGTCTGCAATCAGCGCGTAGAGTTCATCTGGCTGGGTGTAGGGTTTGACCATAATGCTAAGGCATTGGCTGGCATATATAGGCAAGGCGCTGTCGGGCACGGCAATGGCGGTCATACCTGCGCCTGCGCGTGCTGCAGCCAGTGCGGCCAGCCTGGCTGCACCCGTGACTGGATAACCGCCTTGAATCAGGACATAGCCGCGATTGTATTTGTGGCTACGGGCATCCGGCTGGGGGAGTAAGTGTTGCCAATGTGCTGGCGTGTTGAGTAGAGGGTCGGGCATGGATGAATTGTATGCTTGTGATGTCAGATTGGCGAGTCCACGCAAGATTTTATCCCTCGTGTTCATTGTCGGCGAAGGGGCTTTACGGTAAAATGTTCTCCCGTCTGTAACAATCTCTAAGTACCTTATCCATGACCAAATATGTATTCGTAACCGGCGGTGTTGTTTCTTCTCTTGGAAAAGGTATCGCAGCTGCCAGTCTTGGCGCGATTCTCGAGTCCCGTGGCATTAAAGTCACCATGTTGAAACTCGACCCCTATATTAACGTCGACCCCGGCACCATGTCACCGTTCCAGCATGGTGAAGTGTTTGTCACCGACGATGGCGCCGAAACCGACCTTGACCTTGGCCATTACGAGCGCTTTATCAGCAGCAAGATGTCCAAGCGCAATAACTTTACGACGGGCCAGATTTACGAAACCGTGATCAAAAAAGAGCGTCGCGGTGAATATCTGGGTAAAACCGTGCAGGTGATTCCGCATATTACCGATGAAATCAAGGCACACGTCAAACGTGGTGCCGAAGGCGCAGATGTAGCGATTGTTGAAGTCGGCGGCACGGTAGGTGATATTGAGTCATTACCGTTTCTGGAAGCCATCCGCCAGATGGGCTTTGAAGAAGGCCGAAATAACGCCTGCTATGTGCATCTCACCCTGTTGCCCTGGATTCCGACCGCTGGCGAGTTGAAAACCAAGCCGACGCAGCACTCGGTTAAAGAGTTGCGCGAGATTGGTATCCAGCCAGACATCCTGTTGTGCCGTGCCGAGCGTGAAATCCCGGAAGATGAAAAGCGCAAGATTGCCTTGTTCACCAACGTGCCTTTTGAGGCCGTGATTAGCGCGATTGATAGCGATTCTATTTACAAGATTCCAGGCTTGCTGCATGAGCAAATGATGGATGAAATCGTCTGCCATAAATTGAATATTTTGGCCAAAGCGGCCGATTTGTCTGCCTGGCAAAAAATTACCCACGCGCAGGCCAATCCAAAAGAAATCGTTGATATTGCCTTTGTTGGTAAATATGTTGACCTGACCGAGTCTTACAAGTCACTGACTGAAGCCCTGATCCATGCCGGTATCCATACCGAGTCTAAAGTCAAAATTCATTATATTGATAGTGAAGATATTGAAAAGAATGGTACCAATGGCCTGAATGGTATGGATGCGATTCTGATTCCTGGTGGCTTTGGTGTACGCGGTACTGAGGGCAAAATTGCGGCCATTCGCTATGCACGTGAAAGCAAAGTGCCTTATCTGGGGATTTGCCTGGGCATGCAACTGGCTGTGATTGAATATGCGCGCAATGTGGCCGGGCTGAAAGATGCTAACAGTACCGAGTTCAACCCGAAAACTGAGCACAAGCTTATTGGCCTGATTGATGAGTGGCAAGACGCTTCTGGCAAGATCGAGAAACGTGACGAGCATTCTGACCTCGGCGGCACCATGCGTTTAGGCGCTCAAAGCTGTCCTATCGTGCCAAATACCCTGGCAGCCAGCATTTATGGCAATGAAGTGAATGAGCGTCATCGTCACCGTTATGAAGTCAACAACCATTACGTGGACCAGTTGAAAGCTGCAGGTTTGGTGATTTCTGCACGTACGCCACGTGAAGAACTGTGTGAAATGATTGAGCTGCCGCAAACAGAACATCCATGGTTTGTGGCTTGCCAGTTCCACCCTGAGTTCACCTCTAACCCACGTAGCGGCCATCCATTATTTAAAGCCTATGTGCAGGCAGCCCTGGCGCAAAAAGCGACTAAAAAGTAAGGAATTCTCATGAAGTTATGTGGTTTTGACGTTGGCATTGAACATCCGCTGTTTTTGATCGCGGGTCCTTGCGTCATTGAATCCAAACAAATGGCGATTGATACCGCTGGCCAGTTAAAAGAAATGGCCGCGCGTATTGGCGTGCCGTTTATTTACAAATCGTCTTACGATAAAGCCAACCGTAGTTCCACCAAAACCTTTAGAGGGTTTGGCTTGGAAGAGGGCCTGAAGATTCTGGACGAAGTGCGTGCCCAGATCGGCGTGCCGATTTTGACTGATGTGCATACTGAAGAACAGGTGCCGCATGTGGCAGCAGTGGTCGATGTGTTACAAACACCGGCTTTTCTGTGCCGCCAGACCGACTTTATCGTGGCTTGTGCCCAGTCCGGCAAGCCGGTGAATATCAAAAAAGGCCAGTTTTTGGCGCCTGGTGATATGAAACAGGTGGTTAACAAGGCGAAAGAAGCCAACGGCGGTATCGACAACATTATGGTCTGCGAGCGCGGCGCTTCTTTTGGCTATAACACGCTGGTGTCAGACATGCGTGGCCTGGCCATTATGCGTGAAACCCATTGCCCGGTGGTGTTTGATGCCACACACTCGGTACAACAACCTGGAGGGCAAGGCGATAAGAGCGGCGGTCAACGTGAGTTTGTGCCGGTGCTGGCACGCGCAGCGGTGGCCAGCGGAATCGCCGGTGTGTTTATGGAAACGCATCCGGACCCAAGCAAAGCCTTGTCAGACGGACCGAACGCCTGGCCTTTGGGCAAAATGGAAGATTTATTGCATCTGCTGGTCGATCTCGACAGACTGGTGAAAAAAGCCGGTTTCGCAGAACAAACCCTATAATTTTTTGACATCTTAAGATAAGGATAAATCATGAGCGCTATTGTAGATATTATCGCCCGCGAAATTATGGATTCACGTGGCAACCCGACCGTTGAAGTCGATGTCTTGCTGGAAAGTGGTGTCATTGGCCGTGCTGCAGTACCTTCAGGTGCTTCTACTGGGGCCAAGGAAGCCATGGAGCTGCGTGATGGTGACAAGAGCCGTTACCTGGGCAAAGGCGTGTTGAATGCGATTGAAAACGTTAACACCGAAATCACTGAAGCGATTATCGGCCTGGACGCTGAAGAGCAAAGCTTTATCGACAAAACCCTGATCGAGCTGGATGGCACTGATAACAAAGACCGTTTGGGCGCGAATGCTATTTTGGGCGTGTCTATGGCCTGTGCACGTGCGGCGGCTGAAGAAAGCGGTTTGCCTTTGTATCGCTACCTGGGCGGCTCAGCATTCATGCAATTGCCAACCCCAATGATGAACATCATTAATGGTGGTGCGCATGCAGATAACTCCGTGGATATTCAAGAGTTTATGATTGTGCCAGCCGGTTTGCCAACCTTCCGCGAGGCGTTGCGCGCGGGTGCGGAAGTGTTCCATGCCCTGAAGAAAACATTGCATGCCAAAGGTCTGGCAACCACCGTAGGCGACGAAGGTGGTTTTGCACCTAACCTGCCATCCAACGAATCTGCCTTACAATTGATCATGGAATCAATCGAGGCAGCAGGTTACGAGCCAGGTAAAGACATCTACCTGGGCCTGGATTGCGCCAGTACCGAGTTTTACAAAGATGGTAAATATCATCTGGAGTCAGAAGGTGCTGCACTGACTTCTGCGCAATTCTGCGACTACCTGGCGACCTTGGCAGGCAAATATCCTATCATCACCATTGAAGATGGTATGGACGAATTTGACTGGGATGGCTGGGATCTGCTGACGCAGCGCCTGGGTAAAACCACGCAGCTGGTGGGCGACGATCTGTTCGTCACCAACCCGAAAATCTTGCGTGAAGGCATCCAGAAAGGCGTGGCCAACTCTGTGCTGATCAAAGTGAACCAGATTGGTACTTTGACCGAGACTTTCCAGACTATCGAGATGGCTAAACGTGCCAACTACACGGCAGTGGTTTCACACCGTTCAGGTGAAACTGAAGATACCACTATTGCGGATATCTCTGTGGCGACCAATGCGTTGCAGATCAAAACTGGCTCCCTGTGCCGCTCAGAGCGCGTGGCCAAGTACAACCAGTTGCTGCGTATTGAAGAAGAGTTGGGCGATGCCACTAGCTACGCAGGTTTGTCTGCGTTCTACCAGTTGTTCAAGTAAGCTGGGTGAAGTCAGGTCACTGATAGGTCAACGTGCGTAAACTGACAGTCGTATTGGTGGTCCTGATTGCCCTGCTGCAATATCCATTGTGGCTGGGTAAAGGCAGCTGGTTGCGTGTCTGGCAGTATTCGCAGCAGATTGAGGCGCATGAAAAGCGTAATGAATATTACCGTCAGCGTAACGACACTTTGCGTGAAGAGGTGCGCGACCTGAAGCAAGGTCAATCGGCGATTGAAGAGCGTGCGCGTAGCGAGCTGGGGCTGGTGAAGCAGGATGAGGTATTTTTCCAGGTGATCCAGAATAAGCAGTCTGTGACGAGCAAACCACGCTCACCGCTGGAGGCGAAGCCAACTGCGGAAAAGCAGCTAGAGGCTAAACCGCTTGATGTGAAGCCAGTAGATGCTGACGTGAAAGCGGACTAATACAGTTACTTCATAAAAAAGGCGCCTGAGGCGCCTTTTTTGTTATTTAAAATAGTGCTGGGTTATTTAATATCTCTTTTTTCAGTTTTTCCGATAAGTCACTGGTTGCACGACTGCCAGCTAAGCCAAGGTTCGTTTTGAACTCTGAGAATTCAGCATAGCCATTTCCATCAACTTTCAAGGTTTTGATTAGATTTCCCTTGGTGTCTGTGACATTGCAGGACAGCTCGACTCTGAAAAAAGTCGGCGGCCATGTAAAGGCAGAATCTGAACTGGAGGCCGTAGTAATCACCGGGGTATAAATCAATTCGACCGCATTATCTCGAATGGCCTCTGAATCAGTCGCTGACTTGATCACGACTACATCTTGATACACTGCCCTTAATGCATCGCGTATGGCTTTTTCAGAGTCTTTGTAAGCGTAATAAGATACTTTATCGCCACCGCCGCCAGGAGTGGTCACCTGCGTATTTCTTTCAGTATCTGACAAAACATAAGCGACTTTCTTAGGCTTAAGATTGCTTTGAGGCCTGTCGGGTGTATGAGTAGGATTGATCGAAATGGGATGAGCGCATCCCGCTAATAACATCAAGCAGATAGAGATGAGTCCCAGCTTTAAAGAAGAAGATTTTCGCATTGGATTTCCCTATTTTTTAATGGCGTTTATAAATTCAGAATCGTTATAGACGTTTTTAAGAAATGTTCTGACCAAGTTAGGATATTCTCTTTGCCCAATACCTATCGCAACAGCGCCTGCAAATGAGGATTCAAATTGCGTGGTTGTGGAGTACACCTTGTCTAGTGTAACTGCCCCATTTTTTACAATGGTCAGGTTAACGCTTAATATCCCAGAGCCTTTGCTGATGCCTGAGATATCGATATCGTTTTTAAGTACTGTGGCATTTAATTTTGTGTTCGAACTGGACTCAAGAATCCCGATTTCCTTCAGGTCTGAGCGAATCGCATTTTCCAGATAAGTCGAAAATACGCCTTCGGGCGCTTTCATTGAGCTGCCTCTTAAACTGATTTTATTGACTGTTGCATTGGGGTCATTAGGCTGGAAATTGCCAACCGATAGTTTTTCTAAATTCAGCTTCTTTAAATGATCCAGTGTTTCATAATCCGGACTGTAATTGGGCGCTTGTAAGCTCGCGCAGCCAGGAAGTAGGGCCATTAACATGGCAAGGAAAAGGAATTTTTGTTTTTTCATTATTATCTCGCTTAATGTTGGATTTTATGGCGAATTGGTTCGCCATAAAATCTTAACTTAAAAAGACAAATAGTAAGATGGATTTATATAAATAACTTACTGATCCAAATAAAAAAGGCGCCTAAAGCGCCTTTTTTATTGCTGAAACTTGTTACGGCAGGACATAAGGTAATTCTTTAAAGTCTAGCGTCTGGCCTTGCCAATTGATGGCACCAGCTTCTTTGGCTTCCAGTCGGCATTCGGCCAATACCCACCAGCCATTGTTGGCAGTTGGTGCTACGCGTACCAGTTGCCCGGCTTCCTGCTGCTGGGCATCATGTAATACATCACCAGCGTGTGGCGCTTGCCCGCCTGTGAGTTGTGCCAGTAGTGTGCGACGTTTGACCTTGCCCAGATAGTGCGTGCGCGCTACGATTTCCTGGCCGGTATAGCAGCCTTTTTTAAAGTTGATGCCATTGAGCGCATCCAGATTCACCATTTGCGGTACAAATTGCTCTTTGGTTGCTGCATACACTTGTGGAATACCTGCCTGGATTTCCAGCGCTTCCCACTGCGAGGTGCTGCTTGGTGTGAAGGTGGCAGACAGTGATTGCCAACTGGTTGGTGCCTGCTCGCCAGCAACGACTAATAAAGCACGTTGTTGCGCGCCTGCATCGGTCAGACGTATCAGCGTGCCGTGAAGCGTCTGCGCTTGTTGGTATGGCGTGACAGGTAACGCTTCAATGGTTGCCGCCAGTGTGTCACTGGCCAGTCCTAAAGACACGCGTCGCTCACTGGCATCTTCCACCAGCACTTTGCTACGCAGCACGTACATGCGCAAGCGTTTGACCAAATCAGGGATCAAGTCACGCGGGCATTGCAGGTAAATGACGTCATCTATCGTGAAACTGAAGAACAGTGCCAGTAAACGGCCTTTAGGCGTGCAGTAACCATTGAATTGCGCGCCTTGGGCTAGCAGTTTAATATCGTTAGTCACTTGCCCTTGCAAAAAGGTCTGGTTGTCTGCGCCACTGATGGCAATCAGCCCCTGGCTTGAGAGGTCAAACAATTGTGCACTGGCGCCGGTGTCTGTGAATGCGGCTTCGCCCAGGGCATTGAATTGCGCGCCTTGTGAGGTCAAAAAAGATTGCCAGGCGTTTGCTGGGCTGGACATAAAAAGGGGTTCCTTCCGGGGCAGGACATGCTTGTATGGGCTGCCCGTATGATTGCGATGAAAAAAGCTATTCTATCAAGTGAAATCGGTCTGCGCCTCAGACCCTCTAAATTTTTATGGGGGTGGGGATGGCTTTTTTCAATGCTGGTGGTGTTTAGCCTTGTCTATAGCCTGCCATTGCGATGGGCTGCGTTGGCTGTATTGGTCTATATGTTGGTCTGTGTTTGGCAATGGAGGCAGTTACCCGCGACGCGCTGGCCATGGAGTGTGCAGTCATTAAGAGTCGATGTGTTTGGGCAGATGGCTTTGACGGATAAGCGTGGCCAGACCTGGTCGTTTGCCGTGTTGCCTGACTCGGTAGTACATCCGGCTTGTATCGTTTTACATCTCACGGCCTTAGTGCCGCAAGAAAACGAGCGTGTCTTGGTTAAAACACCTTCAGCGCCGATGACGCGCTTGCTTAGGCCTAAACGTTTGTTAATCCTGCCCGATCAGGCAGACACGCAAGCTTTGCAGGCCTTGCGTGTCTGGTTAAAGTGGGGGTTACGCGAATAATCGCTGGGTTAATTGAGCGAATTATTGAAAGTGATTGTCGTGCGCCACAGATTCTGCGCGTACCGAGAATTTTGAGCGGATCTGGTTGTGGTATAGATGCAGGTTCTGTTTGATTTGACGCCATGGGTGGCGACTGGCATAGGTGCCCAATACACACAGGCCCGCCAAGATGGCAAACAGCCAGCTGAGCGGTAGCGGGGCAATATCGTGGCGGGCAGGTTTCTGCGCCTTCATGGCTTGTAGCACGTTGTATGTGCTGTCGCCTTTGATATATTTTGCCCCAATCTCTTTGGTCAGGCTTTCCAGATATTCTGTCGACAATTTCGAAATGAATCTGTCGTTATCCCCATAGGCAATATTGTCATCGCGCACACCCAAGGTGCTTTCTGAAATCTGGGCAATGCCGGGCTGCATGGCAAAGCTCTCGTTAGACCAGTAACCAATCACCTGATTCTCAGGGCTGAGTTTGGGGATGGCCACGCCTTCTTCTGAGCCAATGCCGACAAACAACCACTCATCACCGCCCTGAAACTCTTCCAGGTTTTTGGTGTTAAACGCGTGCAATTTGGGCGCTTCTTCGCCGTCAGTAAAATACAGCACTTGCGCGGGCTCAGGCATGGCGCGTACCACTTTGGCCGTCACAAACAGGCTCTCGCGTACGCGGCTATTGCCTGACCAGGCCATACGCCAGTCCAGGTGTGCAATCGTATCCTGAATGGCGGCAAAGTTACTGCATACCTCAATCGGTGAATACATGGCGGCTACCGAGTTGCCGGCGAACATGCCGATACTGACCTTGGTGCCGCAGGGCAGGGAGGCGACGACTTCATGCATCATATTCTGCATATAGGCCATGCGCGTGACCTTTTTACCGTTGAGTGTCATGTCTTCGGCGTTCATACTTTGCGAAATATCTGCGATCAAAAAGTAAGCGTAGATATTATGCTTGAACGGGATACTGGGCCGCAGAATGGCGCCCAGCAAGCATAGCAGGGCCAGTCCGAGCAGGGCGGTGTCACGGTGCTTGATAAAGTGTCTTAGCCAGATCTTCATGGAGTGCCAGTCAATAATATTGAGTCAAATGATTCACGCGTTACACAACTTGTTATGGCAAGCCGTTAGGGATATTGCCCATGATCAGCCCCGGGTTGTCTGATTCGCCGACGCCCGGTGTTGGTTTTTCAGGTAGCAGGCCCAGTACGCGATCAAAGTTACGGCGCGTCCCCCAATTGCTGTTATCTGCCTTGAGGGCCGTTTTGTAAGAGGTAGCCGCTTGCGACAGCAGGTATTCGAGTTCGTCACGCGTGCTGTTGTCGTTACCGCCCGTCAGTTGGATCGCGCGCAAAAAGAACATATTGCCTACATTGTGCAAAATGGCCGCTCGTTGGGTCGGATTGGCCTGGTCTATAAGCTTGGTAAACAGCAAGGTAGACTCTTTATAGCGCTCGTTTTTGCCTAGCCAATAGGCGACAGCAAACTTTGCCTCAAAGCTTTGCTGGTCGGTTTGCGGGCTTTTGGCGGCCATCACGGCTTCGTTGAAGGCTTCTACTTGCTGTATGCGTTGCCAGCTATAAGCCATAGTGGCGAGAGATGCGACTGCCACGACCAGCAGGCCGGTTACCAGTTTATTTACGCTGAGCGCCATGTGTGTATCTCCAGATATTTAACAGCCAGCAGGAAGGCAATCATGACAAATGCAATCCAGTAACACACATTGGTGTAATCATGGCCAGGGATCTTTTCCAGGTATTGAATCGGTTTTTTCTCTTTGCTGTTAATGTCGGCAATGGCGGCTTCGAGTGATTTTGGATCCGCCGCTTCATAAGCACTAAACGGGGTGCGCAACGTCTGAAAAAACTGATACAGCAACACTTCACTCGGCATAGGGCCGGCGTAGCTACTTTCGGCGTATTTGGGGTCAAAGATGGTGACGCCGCCAGGCTGGCGCAACACAATCCAGTACAGGCCGATGTTGTAGCGTTGCAGCCAGTCACGCAGTTTTTGCTGCACCATATCGCTGACACGGCCGGCACCATCCGAAATCAGGATAATCACACGTGAGCCGGAATCCGGCACATCTTTAAATAATTCAACCGCGCTGGTTAGGCCGCCACCAATATTGGTTTGAAACAGGGAGTTGCCCGCTGTGGCCTGAATGGCGGATAGCATGGCTTCTTTGTTTTCGGTCAATGGCAACACGTACATGGCTGAGTTGCTGAATGTAATCAGCCCCATCATGTCGTTGTTACGGTGTTGTAAAAACTGGGTCATGATGCGCGCCGCGGCCACAGACTTGGTTTCGCCGACATGGCCATCTTTGTCGCCCGCAAACGGGTCGTCCATACTGGCGCTACGGTCCAGTACCAGGCCGATCTGCGCACCGATACCGGTACGCTCGATTTGCTGTTCCAGGCTATGTGGTCCGGCCAGGCCCAAAATGATAAAGACGATGCTGAGCACAGCAAGCACTTTGAGCAAAAAACCGATCATGCTGGACAGCGGATCCGGTGGCAGCAAACCTATCCATGAATAATGCTTGCTGTGCGCACGCTCCAGCAATAGCGGCAGCAGCGCCAATGGCAGCGCCCATAATAGCCAGGGATGTGTGAATGCCATTATGTTTGCACCTCTGGGCGTAAGCCGCGCTCGCAGTCACGCATGTGACGACAGAATTTTTTCAGCCATTGTTTGGGTGGCATGCCTAAGTCCAGCGGCGTTTTGGCATCGAAAAACACCTGGCGCGACAAAGCAAAAAAGCGTTCGATCTCTGGTTTAGCGACGGCGAAAGCAGGTTTTTCTTGCAGCAGTCGCTCAACGCCATTACCGAACACGCTATGGCCTGCCACTTGATGCAAGGCTTCATGCACGGTTGAAATGGCCTGCTGTAGGCCTTGCGCATCTTCAGGCAGCTTGCCGATTTTGCGGTAAGCCTTGGCAAAAGCACCTCCCATATACGGCAACCAGGTGCGTGCACCCAATATATATAGCAAAGCCAATAGGCTGGCCGCCAACACGCCTGCGGCGATGTTCAGGGCTAATTGCTCTTTGTCTGCGTGCAGTTTGAGCGGTGCGACATAAGGGCTCATTTCATTTTTGAGGTTCACTTCGCCATACACCGAAAGCGGTGAGGTGCGGAAGTTAAACGACGGCATGCGGAATTGTTTGATGTCTTTGCTGCCTTGCTGGCGCAGTTTGACAATCTCGCCTCTTAAAATGGCGGGTTTGGCGACGCGGCCGCTTTTAAACACCTGGTATTCAAGGTGGATGGTATACACGGATTGCTTGCTTTCATGCTGCTCTTTGACGTCAATCGCGGTTAACTCAATGCCCGATACCTGGCCGCGGTATCTGTGCTCATAACCAACGATAGGCAACGATTCCTTGATCAGGTCATAAGGCTGTTTGACGGTCAGTATCATGGTGCGTTGCAGCTTGTCGCCCACCACATAACCGGCATCGCGGCTGGGGTTGATTTCTTTAACGCTGACAAACTTGCTGTCTACCGAAGGCAGAACTACATCGGCGGAGGTGCTCAAGCTAGTGCAGAGCAAGGTCGATGCGAGAAATAATGACAATAAATGGTTGCGCGCTTTCATCGGTCGCTTTCCTTAGGCAGGCACATATTGGTGAAAGTAATCGGTGAGCAGGTCTGCATCAAACGTGTCTTCCACAAAAAATGGCTGCATATCAAATCTCATAAAAATATCTTCAATCGCCCGGCGTCTCGCAGCAAATGCTTCCAGGATGCGTTCACGATAGGAAGCACGCAGAAACAAGGTGCGTCGCTCGCCGGTTTCCGGGTCGTTGATACTGGTAATGCCAAATTCCGGCAACTGTTTGTATTCAGTGCTATTCCACAGAATGACAGGCACAATATGGTGGCGCAGCATCAGTAATAGCGCCTCTTCCAGTTGCTCCAGTGGCATATGAAAGTCGGATACCAGGAAGATCAACGCTCGTTCGCGTGGCAGCAGGCGCACGCTTTCAAGCAAGGCGCCGGCACCGACTTCATTCGGCAGATGGTTTTCCAGGCGGTCCGCCAGGTCGAACATGGTGTGAGGACGCAACGAGAGCGTGCTCAGCCATTCGTCATGTACATCATCATCAAAGCCGATAAATCCAACCGGATCCGTATTGCGGCTGGCGGATTGTGCCACCGAACGCGTGATATGGGCGGCGGTGACCAACTTTGTGTGCGGTGTACCATATTGCATAGAGCCTGACATATCGCACATCACAAACACCGGCGTGGCACTTTTCTGGTTGAAAATACGCACATAGACCTGTTCCATCGGGTCACGGATGGTCTGGCGAATATCGATCCGGCGCGGGTCCGGGTATGACAGCAACGTGGTGTGACCACGAAACTCCATGCCCATGCCGCGCTGATTGCTTTTATGGCGGCCTGGACGACGCGAGCGGGAACGCCAGCCAATGTGGTAGCTGAATTCCTTAATGGTTTCCATAACGTTCCAGCAACAAAAACTTAAGGCGCTGCGACGGCATTGGTAATGCCAGTCAGCAGTTCGCGTGCGATTTCGGTACGACGCATTTCGTAGACCGGGCTAAATACCAGGCGGTGTGCGATTGTTTCGTGGAACACGGCGTGAATGTCTTCTGGCACCACGGCCTGGCGATTATTGAGCCAGGCGTTGACACGGGCGGCGCGCAGCAACATGCCCATGCCACGCGGGCTGGCGCCACTTAGTACCAGGCGTTTCATATCGACATTGGATACTTTGACGCCGTAAGCCACCGGGTCTTTTGTCGCCAGCCACAAGTCCAGCGCATATTTACGCAGGGCAGGGCTGGCCTGGATATTTTCCTGGATGACCTTGGCAAAACTGTTCAACTGGTCAAATTTGAGGACATCGGCGGGCACGTTGGAAATCAACTGGTCCACATCATGAAAGCGCGTATCAAAAATCAATGATTCCATAATGTCATGTGCAGGCGGCACCACAATCGGAATTTCCATCATGAAACGGTCACGCGCTGCAGACGGGATATCAAAGGTTTCTTCACGCTCCACCTGATTGCGGTCAGCAAATACCAGCATGTGCGGGAAGTAGTGCTCTTTATTAAAGGCAGTCAACGTGCGCTCTGCCATCACGCGCAGCATCAGTGAGTGCACCTGCGGCCGGGCACGGTTGATTTCGTTAAAAAAGAAAATCGATAAATCCTGGCCAGACATCAGCAACGGGCCAGGGCTCACATGTGGTTTGCCATCTTCACCCAGATAGGTGTGATACACCAGGTCATTCGGCATCAGGTCAATCGTACCTTCAATTCGCTGGTAACCGCCGCCAATGCCGCGCGTAAAGGCGCGCAGCAAAGTGGTTTTACCCACGCCGACATCGCCTTCAAGCAACACATGGCCGCGTGCAAATACGGCAGTGGTGATCAGGCGTACTGGATTTTCCTGACCGACGACGACTTTGTTAACTTCCGACTCTAATGTGAGCGCATGAGTACGCCAATCGTTTAGTTGTTGATCTTGCATGCCTGATTTCCTGATAAGGTTGAATGTATAGATTGCGCTGAATTGTAACTAATTTGTAATTGAAAACCGCTTGATGATGCGAAATTATCCTTTAAAGCCTGATAGGCTGGTCATTATCAAGTTGTAAAATTCAGTAACAATTTAGTGAATACTACCTATATTCTTCTAAAAAGTATACAGGTCGGTATAGTTATTGGATGACAAAAAGCTTTCACTAAACGCAATTTCCGGCGAAAATATTGTTTTATACTAAAAATCTAAAAATACATGACTAGAAAAAGTAGTTTCAGCAAAGAGGATTTGTTGGCGTGCGGTCGCGGCGAAATGTTCGGCGAAGGTAACGCACAATTGCCATTACCACCAATGCTGATGTTTGACCGTATCGTAAAGATTTCTGACGAGGGTGGGAAATACGGCCAGGGCGAAATTATTGCAGAGCTCGATATTCGTCCTGATTTGTGGTTTTTTGAATGCCACTTTACTGGTGACCCGGTGATGCCTGGCTGTTTGGGCCTGGATGCCATGTGGCAACTGGTTGGCTTCTTCCTGGGTTGGAAAGGTGGTCCTGGCCGCGGCCGTGCCCTGGGTTCTGGTGAAGTGAAGTTTACCGGCCAGGTATTGCCATCAGCCAAGCTGGTGCGCTACCACATTGATTTAAAACGTGTGATCATGCGCAAGCTGGTGATGGGGATTGCCGATGCACGTATGGAAGTGGATGGCCGCGAGATTTATAATGCCAGTGATTTGCGTGTCGGTTTATTTACCAGCACGGACAATTTCTAGTCGTCTTTACAGTTTTTGAAGTGAATGGGAGGCGCAATGCGTCGCGTAGTGATTACAGGATTTGGTATCGTATCAAGTCTTGGTAATAACAAACAGGAAGTACTGGATAGCCTCAAAGCAGGCCGCTCCGGTATTACTTATCAACCTGAATATGCCGAGCGCGGTTTGCGTTCGCATGTGGCAGGCTCGATCAAAAATCTGGATGTTGAAGCCTTGATTGATCGCAAGCTGTTGCGTTTTATGGCCAAGGGTCATGCTTACGCCTGGCTGGCGATGCAGGAAGCGATTGCTGATGCAAATCTGCCGGAAGAGCTGGTTTCAAATGTACGTACCGGCCTGATCGTCGGTGCAGGTGGCACGTCTACTGAAAGTATGCTGGACGGCACCAATACACTGGCAGAAAAAGGCATTCGTCGTGTTGGCCCTTATATGGTGACTAAAACCATGAGCAGCGGAATTGCCGCTTGCCTGGCGACGGGCGCTAAAATCAAGGGTGTGAATTACGGCATCAGTTCTGCCTGTTCAACCAGTGCGCACTGTATTGGCGCGGGTGTTGAGCAAATTCAACTGGGCAAGCAGGATATCGTGTTTGCTGGCGGTGGTGAAGAAGAACACTGGACCATGAGCTATCTGTTTGATGCCATGGGTGCATTGTCGAGCAAATATAACGAAACGCCTGAAAAAGCGTCGCGTACCTACGATGCCGATCGTGATGGATTTGTGATTTCTGGCGGCGGCGGTATCGTTATACTGGAAGAGTATGAGCACGCCAAAGCACGTGGCGCACAGATCTATGCCGAAGTGATTGGTTATGGTGCAACCTCAGACGGTTACGATATGGTGGCACCAAGTGGTGAAGGCGCTGTGCGCTGCATGCAACAGGCATTGCAGGGCATTAATCCGGAAGAGATTGACTATATCAATACGCATGGCACCAGCACGCCGGTGGGCGATACCAAGGAGCTGGAAGCGATTCGTGCGGTGTTTGGTGATAACAGCAAGACAGCGATTGCCTCAACAAAATCCTTATCCGGCCACGCTTTAGGCGCAGCTGGCGTGAATGAGGCCATTTATACCTTGCTAATGATGCAACACGGTTTTATTGCGGCATCTGCCAATATTGAAACGCTGGATCCGGCAGCAGAAGGCTTGAATATCGTGCGGAGCCCGATTGCTTCTGCGCGGATTCAAACTGCATTGTCCAACAGTTTTGGTTTTGGCGGCACCAATGCCACACTGACTTTATCGACCAAGAGTCTGTAAAGTCTCTGCAAGCATTGAACAGGCAGTGTGTTGATAAAACACGCTGCCTTTCTTTTTGAGCTTTGCTTATTAACAGCCAGTGCTGTCTATGGAGACACTTAGACCGGCGGTATTGGCTGACCCTGTGGAAATAATGTATTCCAGTTTGCAGTGATTGCTATCCCTGGCGCCTTGCAGGGTATAGGTGGCGCGATTGGTATCAGACAGCGCTGGCTGCACTGAGAATTTGCCAGCATCCACTAGTTGAGACAAGCTGCCAGCGCCATCTTCATTGCCCAGCCAGCCGACCGGGTAGCCGTGACTAAAATAGATCGTATTGCCTTCGATGACGGCCGACGGTGTAGTCTGATTGCCGTCACATTGCGGGTCTGACATGCATACACCCTTGGCCATCGTCGCGACCGATAGCACATTGGCTTTGAACGATTGCAAGGCTGCCAGCCTGGCTTGTGTATCAATCTGCGAGATGCGCGCATAGGCAGTCACCGCCAGCGCTGATAGAATCAGCATGACGACGATCATTTCGATCAGCGTAAAACCAGATTGGATGCGTGAAATTTTTTTCATTGCACGCGATCTTATCGTATGCAGTCTGCGTGATTGTCAATTTTTGTCGAATGTTGCAAGTGTTAAATAAGGCTTACAAATGCGTCTTTTAAAAGGCTTCTGTCGTATAGTTTTGCTAGGGTTGTTGCTGACTCACTGTGTGAGTATGGGCGGTCGTACAGTGAAAATGAACACCGCCCAGTTACAGCAAAAACTCAATCACAAGCTGGCAAAGCCACTCACCGTGATGAAGGTGTTTCATGTCCAGCTGTCTAATGCGCTGGTTTCACTGGATCCGGCATCGGGCAGAATTCATACTTTGATGGATGCCAGTGTGCAAAGTGATTTGTTATCCAGCGTCACGACTGGCAAACTGGGTGTGTCGGGTTTGGTCAAGTTTGACCAGGCACGCAATGCGGTTGTGCTTGACCAGCCTGCCGTGGATTCCTTCAAGCTGGATGGCGCCAATAGCGAGTGGAATGGCCTGGTGCAGCAATTGGCTCAAAGTCTGAGTGGCAAATGGCTGAACCAGCTAGTGTTATATGAAGTCAAGCCCGAGGATTTAAGCTACGCGGGGCGTCAATATCAGCCAACGGATTTGCAAGTGACGGCTGATGGTTTACAGGTGACGCTCAAGCCACAGTAGTCAGGCGTTTATACGGATTCTGCCAGGTGGGATTCCAGTAGCAGCGCCGCAACCACCTTGCGGCCTTCAGCGGTCAGGATGTTGAAGGTGCGGCAGGCCGCAGCCGTGGTCATGCATTCTACGGCGATGTGCGCTGACAGGAATGCTTGTGTGTGCCGAGGGTGAATAAAACGCTGTTTATCGCCCGTACCAAGCAATACCACTTCCGGACTAAAATCCAGTATCGCAGCTAATTGCTGCGCATCCAATGTTTCCCACGCTCCCTGAAACCAGTCTGTACTTAAGGCCTGTTCGCTGACAATCACCGGCTGCGCATAGCGCTGGCGATTAATGATCACCGCGTCGCTATCGACGCCATTAATTTGATATTGCTGTTCGCTGGTATGTAGGTGTAGTTTCATAAGCTGTAATCGTGACGCGCCTGCAAATTGCCCATGATGAAAATTCCGTTTAAATCTACCGATTCAGAGTCTGGCAAAGGCCTAAGGTTCATTGATGTAGCAAGGGTTTGCAGGTAGAATGAAAGTTTTACTTTAAGAGCTTAACACACGCCAGATGTGTTTGTTAACCAGCGATGAAGCCAGTCAATAAATCCAGCAAACTCAGTAATGTCTGTTACGACATCCGCGGCCCGGTATTGCAACGCGCACGCCAGATGGAAGAGGACGGACAGCGCATTATCAAGCTGAACATCGGTAACCCGATGCCATTCGGCTTTAATGCGCCAGAAGAAATCGTTCAGGACGTGATCCACAATATGGATCACGCCTCAGGCTATACGGATTCCAAAGGTTTGTTCGCGGCGCGCAAAGCCATCATGCATTACACCCAGCAAAAGAATATTGCGGGCGTGACCATAGACGACATCATCATCGGTAACGGTGTATCCGAGCTGATTGTGATGGCCATGCAGGGCCTGCTCAATAATGGCGACCAGATTCTGGTGCCTATGCCGGATTACCCTTTATGGACGGCAGCGGTGAACCTGGCGGGCGGCACGGCGCGGCATTATGTCTGTGACGAGCAATCCGGCTGGTTGCCTGACTTGGCTGATATTGAAAACAAGATCACGGCCAACACCAAAGGCATCGTGATTATCAACCCGAATAACCCGACCGGTGCCTTATACCCCAAGGAAACACTGGAAGGCATTATCGAGATCGCGCGTCATCATGGTCTGGTGATTTTTGCTGACGAGATTTACGACAAAGTGCTGTACGACGGCAATACACATACTTCTATCGCCTCACTGGCCGATGATGTGCTGTTTGTGACCTTTAACGGCTTGTCTAAAAACTATCGTGCCTGTGGCTACCGCTCAGGCTGGATGATTATCTCCGGCGATAAAAAAGATGCCAAAGATTATATCGAAGGCCTCAATATGTTGGCCTCCATGCGCTTGTGTGCCAATGTGCCGGGGCAGTTAGCCATTCAAACTGCGCTTGGTGGTTACCAGAGTATTAACGACCTGGTGGCACCTAGCGGCCGCTTGTGCAAGCAGCGTGATTTGGCCTATGAGATGTTGACAGCCATGCCGGGTGTGACCTGTGTCAAACCGGCGGCGGCCATGTATCTGTTCCCCAAGCTGGATCCGGAGATGTATCCGATTGAAGACGACCAGCAGTTTATTCTCGATCTGTTGCTGGAAGAAAAAGTGTTGCTGGTGCAGGGCACCGGCTTTAACTGGAAAACACCTGACCATTTCAGGGTGGTTTTCTTACCCAATGTAGACGACTTGACTGAAGCCATGACGCGCATAGGCCGCTATCTGGATAGCTATCGCAAGAAGCATGCAAAATAAAGAAACATTCAAAATAAGGTAAGCGTGCGCGCAAGCCATTAATGGTGAGTATGAGTATGAAAGAATTAAAAGTAGGGTTGTTGGGCATAGGCACAGTGGGTGGCGGTACGTATACCGTGATCACGCGTAACCAGGCAGATATCGCACGCCGTCTTGGTGGCAATATCCGTATTGTGCAAGTGGCTGACCGCAATATTGAGCTGGCAAAGCAAGTGACTGGCGGCCAGGTGGCCGTGACTGACGACGCCTTCGCGGTGGTGAATAACCCGGAAATCGATGTCGTCGTGGAGTTGATCGGCGGCTACACCGTGGCTAAAGAACTGGTGTTAACCGCGATTGCCAATGGCAAGCACGTGGTGACCGCTAACAAGGCCTTGCTGGCTGTGCACGGTAATGAGATTTTTAAAGCCGCGGCTGACAAAGGCGTGATCGTCGCCTTTGAAGCGGCGGTGGCTGGTGGTATTCCTATCATCAAAGCCTTGCGTGAAGGCCTGAGCGCCAACAGGGTAGAGTGGGTGGCGGGTATTATCAATGGCACGACCAACTTTATCCTGACTGAAATGCGTGACAAAGGCCTGGCCTTTGCCGATGTGCTGAAAGAAGCGCAACGTTTGGGTTATGCCGAAGCCGACCCGACCTTTGACGTGGAAGGCATTGATGCCGCGCACAAGCTGACGATCATGGCCAGCATTGCCTTTGGCATGCCGATGCAGTTTGAGCATGCGTATACCGAAGGTATTACCAAGCTCACCATTAAAGATATTCAATATGCGCAGGAGTTGGGTTATCGCGTGAAATTACTGGGCATCAGCAAAAAAGCAGAAGCCGGTGTTGAGTTACGCGTGCATCCGACGCTGATTCCTGAAAAACGCCTGATTGCTAACGTGGATGGTGCCATGAACGCTGTTGTGGTTAAAGGCGATGCGGTTGGCCCAACCTTGTATTACGGTGCCGGTGCAGGCGCTGAGCCGACTGCCAGCGCAGTGGTGGCCGACCTGGTGGATATTGCGCGTTTGCAAGGCACCAAGGCTGAACAGCGCGTGGCTTATTTGGGCTATCAGTTAGACCAGCAGCAAGTGTTACCGATTTTGCCGATTGCCGAAGTGCATTCTGCCTACTACCTGCGCTTGCGTGCTTCTGACAAACCAGGCGTGATGGCAGATATCACCAAGGTGCTGGCGGATTTGCAGATCTCGATTGATGCCATGCTGCAAAAAGAACCTGCCGAGGGCGAGTCAGAGGCTGATATCGTGATTCTGACGCACACCACGCAAGAGAAAATCATGGATGCAGCGATTGCCAATATTGAGGCGCTGCCTGCCATCGCAGCCGGTGTGACGAAAATCCGCATGGAAGCACTGTCACGCTAATTAAGGTTTTGAGCATAGGTTAATGCAATGAAATATATCAGTACCCGCGGGCAGTCGCCTGCTTTAACATTTAGTGAAATTTTGCTGGGTGGCCTGGCACCAGACGGCGGTTTGTACCTGCCCGAGCAATATCCGCAGTTCAGTGATGCCGATCTGAACGCCATGCGCGGTATGAATTACCGTGAACTGGCCTTTGCCATCCTGTCACGCCTGGTGGATAACAGTGATATTCCGCATACAGACCTGAAGGCGATCATTGATAAAACCTATCGTGCCGAAGTCTATCAATACGCACGTGCCGGCCAAAACGCTGCAGACATCACGCCAACGCTCAAGCTGGATGATAATCTCTACCTGTTAAGCCTGTCCAACGGCCCAACATTGGCGTTTAAAGACATGGCCATGCAGTTGCTGGGTAACCTGTTTGAATACGTGTTGGCTAAAACCGGCCAGACCACCAATATCCTGGGCGCGACTTCAGGTGATACTGGTTCCGCCGCTGAATACGCCATGCGTGGCAAACAAGGCGTGCGCGTCTTTATGTTGTCGCCATACCAGAAAATGAGCCGTTTTCAGACCGCGCAGATGTTCAGCCTGCAAGACGATAATATTTTCAATATTGCTGTGAAGGGCGTGTTCGATGATGCGCAGGATATGGTGAAAGCCGTGTCCAATGACCACGCGTTCAAGGCGCAATATAAAATCGGTGCCGTGAACTCTATCAACTGGGGCCGTATTGCGGCGCAGATTGTGTACTACTTCAAAGGCTATCTGGCTGTGACCACTAGCAACAGCCAAAAGGTCAGCTTTACCGTGCCTAGCGGCAACTTCGGCAATATTTGCGCCGGACATATTGCGCGCATGATGGGGTTGCCAATTGACCAGTTAGTGGTGGCCACCAACGAAAATGATGTGCTAGACGAGTTCTTTAATACCGGTGTCTATGCACCGCGTGGCTCAGCCAATACTTACCATACTTCCAGCCCGTCCATGGATATCAGCAAAGCCTCTAACTTCGAGCGTTTTGTCTATGATTTGGTCGGCCAGGATGGCGATAAAGTGCGCGAGTTATGGTCTGCGGTGGATGCTGGCGGCAAGTTTGATTTAAATGCGCAAGGTTATTTTGCCAAGGTGGCTGGTTTTGGTTTCGTGTCTGGCCATAGCAATCACGCCAGTCGCATGCAAACCATACGCGCGACCAAGGAAAAGTATGGCGTGACGATTGATACGCACACTGCAGATGGCCTGAAAGTAGCGCTGGAGCATCGCAAAACAGATGTGCCTATGCTGGTACTGGAAACCGCGTTGCCGGCCAAGTTTGAAGATGCCATTGTCGAGGCTTTGGGCGAAGTGCCTGAGCGTCCTGCCAGCCTGGCGGGCCTGGAAGACTTGCCACAAACCTCAACGGTAATGGATGTCAGTGTCGATGCCATTAAAGCCTTTATCATCGCCAATACTTAACGCTTAGCGGGAGCCGGTCTATGCAGCAGTATCATGATTTATTGAACCACGTACTTGCGCATGGTCATGTGAAAACGGATCGTACGGGCACTGGCACCACTTCGGTTTTTGGCTACCAGATGCGCTTTAACCTGGCTGAAGGCTTCCCGCTGCTGACGACGAAAAAAGTCCATTTAAAGTCGATTATTCACGAGCTGTTATGGTTCTTGCAGGGTAGTACCAATATTGCCTACCTCAAAGAGCATGGCGTTAAAATCTGGGATGAATGGGCAGATGAACAAGGCAACCTGGGTCCCGTTTATGGCTATCAATGGCGCAACTGGCCCAAGCCGGACGGCACGCACATTGACCAGATCACACAAGTGGTTAACCAGATTAAGAACACACCCGATTCGCGCCGTTTAATTGTTTCTGCCTGGAACGTGGCGGACGTAGAGCGCATGAAGTTGCCACCGTGCCATGCGTTTTTCCAGTTCTATGTCGCTGATGGCAAACTGAGCTGCCAGTTGTATCAACGCAGTGCGGATATCTTTTTGGGCGTGCCATTCAATATCGCGTCTTATGCCTTGTTGACCATGATGGTGGCGCAGGTGTGTAACTTGCAACTCGGCGATTTTGTGCATACCCTGGGCGATGCGCATATTTACAGCAACCATATGGAGCAGGTTAAAGAGCAATTGTCGCGTACGCCGCGCGCCTTGCCAAACATGCGCATTAACCCTGAGGTGAAAGATCTTTTCGCCTTCAAGTTTGAAGATTTCAGCTTGGAAAATTACGACCCGTATCCGGCCATTAAGGCGCCAGTCGCGGTGTAGGCCAGTGGGCTGCTTGCTTATTAAACGGCTGTTTGTAGCCATTTTGTTAACAAGGTGTAATATTTTAAAAAGCTTACTGCGTTTTTGATATCCTTTTCGCGTTATGAATTCACGAAGCATGCGTCCCTAGCGCGTGTTTCGCGTTTTTCATTCATGACTTTAAACAAGGAGATCATTATGCAAATGAAAGCGTCATTATTAGCGGCCGCGTTATGCGGTGTATTATCCGGTCAAGCATTCGCCGACCACGAAACCATCAAACCAAAAGCTTACGACAGCCTGGGTAAATGCGTGAAAGCGGCATTATCCAAGCACGACGGCAAAATCGTTAAGCTTGAAGCCAAGTCTGAGCGCAAGCACTTGGTGTACGAGTTCGACGTGCAATCCAACGATGGTAAAGCTTGGGACATCGAATGCGATGCGAAAACAGGCAAAATCACTGAAGTAGAAGAAGAAGTCACTGCAGATGACGAAAGATTCAAGGCTTTGGCCAAAGTGTCTGAAGCAGATGCCAAAGCGACGGCATTGGCTGCACATCCAGGCAAAGTGGTTGAAGTTGAGTATGAGTTAGAGCCAGACGGCAAAGCTTCTTACGAATTTGACATCCTGGAAGCTGACAACGAAGAAGTTAAAGTAGAAGTGGATGCAACCACCGGCAAAATCGTGGAAACCAGCTACGAAGTGTACCAAATCGGCCAAGAGTAATCTCTGATTCCTCTGTTTGTTGCCAATGAAAAGGCACCGCAATTGCGGTGCCTTTTTTGCATGAGATCAATATGCAAGTGAGGGAGTGTCTACCCCGATACCAGCTGATATGCAGTCCGCTGGTATCGGTCCTAGTGATAGCTCACTCCCAGTTACTGTTTAGCATTTAGCATGCCACGCCGCGAACAAAATTTAACCAAATGATTGGAAAGCTTATTTTTTGTGTAAATAGGAGTTTTTCCTGAGTTTTTGGTGGTTTATATCAGCCATATTGGTTGTTATTTGGGTGTTGTGAGCCGGCAATCTCTTTGCCGGGAGCTTAAGTTTGCTGCAAAAATCGATGAATGGTCGTCAGCAGCTTTTTATATTCTCCGCGTTTGATGAGCTCGCTTTGCGCCAGCATATTGAGGAGGGATGATTGCTGTTGCTGCACATTGAGTTCGTTAATAAAATCGCTTGAAAAACCAAGGTTACTGGCCAGGTAGCATAAGTTAAACATGTCACAACACTCACCATACAAGCTGCCAAGCAATATGCTTTTGGCGTATCTGCTGGATAGTGGTTGGTTTTGTTGCACAAACGGCAAATGTGAACGCTGATCATCAATCAGCAGCAAGCGATAATCGGCCAGTTTTTGTGCAACCAGTGCCTGTTCACCTTCTATTGTCTGCGCCTCGAACAATGTCGATGTGTCGCACCATAATGCGGACACTGGGTAGTTGATGCAATATTTCTCAACTTGCTCTATAAAACCGTGTGCCTGGCCGTCTGCGATGTCAGGCAGGCGCAGTACATGTATGCCATGTTTTACCAGGCTTCTTTCCAGTTCTATGCTTGCGCGATGGTCTAATAACAGGCATCCGTCTGCCAGGCTCAGGTGATGCATTAGTGCTGCCTGCAATACAGGCCAGGTGCCACAGGTGATATGGTCAGGTGAAACCAGGTAGCGTCTTTCGTGTGCGAGCAGGTTGGCCAACATATGTTTGAGATTGAATAGGCCAGTCACGTCATAGTCGTGCGGCCGTAATTTGTGCATGTGCAAGGCCACCCGGCGAATATGGTGCACCGTGGTTTTCTGGATTAATTGATAAATACTGCTGGAGGCACTGTCGAGTTCTGGTCGCGCATGTATCAATGTGCGCGGACGCGGTGGGCCAGGTGTTTCTGAACGTGGCGTCTGCGAGACAAAGGTGCCGCGCTTGGGCTGGGTATAAATCAGCCCTTGTGCAGAAAGCTCTTCATACACCCGCGAAACCGTTTTCCGGTTGATGCCCAAACGTTGCGCGATATCGCGCGAGCTGGGCAGGGCGCTGCCGCCTAGCCAGGCACCGCCTTCTATCATGGCGCGGAAATGTTCTATGAGTTGCTGGTGGATGGAATGCGGGGAAGCTTTGTCCAATACCAGCGAGTAATGCCAGGGTCTCAGCACAGTCAGTGTCTACCTTCATAATCAAGTAAGCAGGGGCCGCCATTCACATTGGGCGACACCATTACCTGAAGGGCACACTAGGACATGGCCTTCGATTGCAAAATGATACAAAAAAAAAGCAATTCTATAAAGTTTTCGGAAAAATTCCTTATCTGGCCCATGAATAAAACCCAAAACTGGCTGGCTGTTTCGGGGGGCTATTTATATTACAGTTACAAGCGCTTAATCAAGTGACATCTATCCCTGACGGGATAATTTACAGCTCTGGAAATCCTAGTGCCAGTGGCAAACTTAAGCACAGCGCAATTTTTAATTGCAATTTGTGATGGATCCTTTTGGGATTTTTCTTCCGGAGATATAACTATGATGAAAATTAAAACTGCTTTTGGTATTGCAGCCAGCGTCGCGCTTGCCTTGCCAGCAATGGCTTATGCTGCTGCTGATCAGGAAGCTGCAATGAAAGACTCAAACAACTGGGCACATCCACGTGGTCAGCACAATAACCAGGGTTATAGCGCACTGGCACAAATCAACAAAGGCAACATCAAAAACCTGAAAATGGCCTGGACATTTGCGACCGGTGTAAACCGTGGTCACGAAGGTTCACCAGTGGTTGTGGGCAACATGATGTATATCGTGACAGCTTTCCCTAACAACGTCTATGCTTTGGATCTGAACGACAATCAAAAAATTGTTTGGTCCTATTTCCCGAAACAAGACCCAAGTGTTCAAGCAGTGCTGTGCTGTGATAACGTGACACGTGGTCTGGGTTTCGGCGATGGCAAAATCTACCTGCAACAGAACGATGGCTTGCTGGTTGCTTTGGATGCCAAAGATGGTAAAAAAGTATGGGAAGTGAAAAACACTGATCCTAAAGTTGGTGCAACTAACACTAACGCTCCACACGTAATCAAAGACAAAGTATTGACCGGTTGCTCAGGTGCTGAGTTCGGCGTACGTTGCTTTATCGCTGCATACAATGCAAAAGATGGTTCTTTGGCATGGAAAGCCTACTCAACAGGCCCGGATGCTGAAACATTGCATGACGCAAATACCAACAAAGACAATCCTTTGTACAACGCACTGTCCGTTTACCAAGACGTGAACGGTGGTAACAAAGAGGGTGGTTCTTTCAAACGCCTGTCTGCTGATCAAATCAAAGGTGGTGAAAAAGAGTTGGGTACACGTACCTGGTTGAAGCCACAAGCAATCAAAGACGGCTGGCAACATGGTGGCGGTTCCGTATGGGGCTGGTGGCCATATGATGCACGTACAAACCTGGTTTACTACGGTGCAGGTAACCCATCTGTTTGGAACCCAGACGTACGTCCAGGTGACAACAAATGGTCTATGACCGTGACTGCACGTGATCTGGATACAGGTGTCGCTAAATGGGCGATGCAAATGACGCCACACGATGAGTGGGACTATGATGGCGTAAACGAAGTGATCCTGTTCGATAAGGCTGGTAAAACCTACGCATGGCACCATGACCGTAACGGTTTTGCATACACATGGAACGCAAACACTGGTTCATTGATCGCTGCTGAAAAAGTACACCCATTTGTTAACTGGGCCAATAACGTTGACCTGAAAACAGGTGTGCCTGACAAACTGGCTGCAGCTTCTACGCACCAGGACTACAACGCTAAAGGCATTTGCCCAGCTGCTTTGGGTACTAAAGACCAACAGCCTGCTGCTTATTCTCCAAAAACAGGTTTGATGTATTCTCCACTGAACCACGTATGTATGACATACGAGCCAGTTGAGTCCAAATACGTTGCTGGTCAACCATGGGTTGGTGCGACATTGACCATGTTTGCAGGTCCAGACGGTGTGATGGGCGGTTTTGCTGCTTATGACCCAATGACCAACAAAAAAGTCTGGTACAACAAAGAGAAGTTCTCTGCCTGGAGTGGTGCCTTGACGACAGCTTCTAACATTGTGTTCTACGGTACCTTGGATCGCTGGTTCAAAGCGGTTGACGCACAAACAGGTAAAGAGCTGTGGAAATTCCAGGTTGGTTCTGGTGCGATTGGTAACGCCTTCACCTATGGCAACAAAGGTAAGCAATACGTCGGTATCTTGTCTGGTATCGGTGGTTGGGCTGGCGTTGCGATGAACTTGGGTATGACCACTGACACCGATGCACTGGGTGCTGCTGGTGGTTACAAAGAGTTGACTAAGTACAACGCTGCGCCTGGCGGCGGTGCACTGAACGTTTTCTCACTGTAATGCTACAGTAAGTTCACACGTAGCAATACGTGTGGTGAAAAAACACCCTGCTTCGGCAGGGTGTTTTTTTATTTGTGCTCAGGATGATAGAAAATAGCGGTGTGGCGTTTAGCCGTAGATTTGTACGGTGTTTTCAGCGCGGATTTGCTGGAAAATCTGCAAACGTTCAGGCGCGATGTTGCCAGACGCCAGTGCTTGTAAAATGACGCACTCCGGCTCATGGGTGTGCGTACAATTATTGAATTTACAATGGCCAATCAACGGCCGGAATTCGACAAATGCATACTCCAGGTCAGCTTCATCAATATGGTAGAGGCCAAACTCCTGTAATCCGGGTGAGTCAATAATGGCACTTTCACTGTCCAGATGATACAAATGCGTCGCCGTGGTGGTATGTTTGCCGCTATCGAGGGTGGCACTGATTTCTTGGGTTTTACTACGTGCCTCAGGTAACAGGCTGTTAATGATGGTCGACTTGCCCATGCCAGACTGGCCGACCAGCACACTGGTGTGACCACTCAGTAAAGGTTTTAGGCTGTCTACAGACTCTTTGGCATTGAGTTGCAGGGTGTGATAACCCAGCGCTGCATATTGCGCCAGCTTTTGCATGGCTTGCGGGTTAGGTAAATCACATTTGTTGAGGATAATCACTGCGCGTATGCCCGCGGCCTCAGCCGCGACCAGGCAACGATTCAGCAGGTCTTCATAGAAGCTGGGCTGGGTGGCCAATACAATCAGGATTTGCGTGACGTTAGCCGCCAGGATTTTGCTTTTGAATGCATTGCTGCGATAGAGCAGGGTATTGCGTTCTGCGGTTTTTTCGATCACGCCTTCCTTATCAGCCGTTAAGGTCACTGTGACCCTGTCGCCTGCCGCGTTATCGACTTTTTTGCCGCGGGTGACGCAACTGAGAATGCGGCCATCTGGCAATTCAACGTTATAGCGCTTGCCATAGGCAGCGACAATGAGACCTTCTTGAGACATGCTAGAAATGATAGTAGGAGTGATTTAAGTACTGTACCACTTGCTGCTCTTCATCATCAAACCATTTCAGGTTAAGCATGGTATTACAGTTGGTGACTTGGGCTTTTAGGCCATTCAGGGAGCGCACTTTACGGTAATCGCGTGTATAAATACCACTGCCATCTCCGCCATAACTGCTGGCGTGGCAACTGATACAATGTGCGTCTACCAGTTTTTTACCTGCTTGCAGCGGGCTATCCGCAGCGCTTGCGTTGAAACTGGCAAGCGCCGGGAGCAGGCTGATCAGCAGGATGTGTTTCATGCGTAAGTTTGCAGTTTGGCAATGCGCAGGCTGGCAGGTGGATGCGAGTCGTAGAACGCTGAGTGTAATGGATCAGGTGTCAGCGTAGAAGCATTGTCGCGATACAGTTTAACCAGTGCATCAATCAAAAATTGTGGCCTGGATTGTTGTGCCGCATAGTGGTCCGCCTCAAACTCGTTGGTGCGCGAATAAGCGGCTAACACCGGGCGCAAAATGAACATAAACACAGGTGAAACCAGTACAAACAGCAGCAGTGCCATATGGTTACTGGCTTCTGCCACGCCCAGGCCGGTAAAGAACCATTCTTGCTTAATCAGGTAACCCAGCAGCGCCAGGCCGAGCAGGCTGAGGCCAAACATCATGATGATGCGTTTAATCACATGCTGATGCTTGAAGTGGCCCAACTCATGTGCAAGTACGGCTTCGATTTCGTCGGCACTGAGTTTTTCCAGCAAGGTATCAAAAAACACCACGCGCTTGTTTTTGCCAAAGCCCGTGAAGTAAGCATTGCCGTGACCTGAACGTGTAGAGCCGTCCATCACAAACAAGCCCTGGCTGGCAAAACCACACTTTTGCAGCAAAGCTTCAATGCGTGCTTTCAGGGATTGATCTTGCATGGGTGTAAACTTGTTAAACAAAGGCGCAATCCAGATCGGGTACACCGCCAGCATAAACAGATTAAATGCGCTCCAGATCAGCCACAGGTAGAGCCACCACCAGTCGCCAGCCCCTTGCATCAGCCATAGCGCGATAAAGAGGATAGGGCCACCAAGCAGCAGGCCAACAATGGTATGTTTTACCAAGTCACCAAAAAACATGCCGCGTGACATTTTATTAAAGCCGAATTTTTCATCCACGTTAAAGGTCTGGATGTAGTCGAATGGCAGAGTCGCTGCGCCAGAAATTAACATGGCGGAGCAAATGACCAATGCGCCGCGAATGATCTCGTGCGCTGGTAACCATTGTTGCCAGGCCTGGTCGAGCATCTGCAATACGCCGCCCAGTGTCAGGGCCAGTAAAATAACAGATTCCACCACTGTTTCATTCAAACGTAATTTGACCTTGGCTGTGGTGTAATCAGCTGCGCGCTGATGGGCCTCCAGGCTGATGGTTTGATCGAATGCTGCGGGCACTTGTTGGCGATGTTGCTGAATATGGCGGATATGGCGTAGCCCCAGCCAGACACGGATAGCAAGGCTAACGACAATCACAGCGACAAAAATTTGAGTAAAGAGTGCGGACATGGCAATGGGTGATTTGTGAGTGGTGACGGTTAGCTATTTTGATGGATTTATATCCACCTTGTTCACTGAACTGAATATAATGTTTCATTTTAATGGAAATCATGACGAGAGGCACACAATTGGCAAGTAATCAGGACAATTTAATCTGGCTGGATATGGAAATGAGTGGTTTGCTGCCTGACACAGACCGCATTCTCGAACTGGCCGCCGTCGTCACCGATGCGCAACTGAATGTGATTGCAGAATCTCCGGTGCTGGTCGTCCATCAATCGGATGCCGTACTGGATGGCATGGACGCCTGGAACAAAGGCACACACGGCCGCAGTGGCTTGATCGATAAAGTCAAGGCGTCCACTTTGGATGAAGAGGCTGCAACCGATGCCATGCTGGCATTTTTAAAAGAGCATGTGCCTGCAGGCAAATCGCCGATGTGTGGTAATTCCATCTGTCAGGACAGGCGTTTTATGGCGCGTTATATGCCGCGTCTGGAAGCATTTTTTCACTATCGCAACCTGGATGTGAGTGTTTTCAAAGAGTTATCCCGCCGCTGGCGCCCGGATATCTATGCCGGGTTTAAAAAAGCCAGCCGTCATGAAGCATTGGCCGATATTTATGAGTCGATTGATGAGCTGAAGTATTACCGTGAACACTTTTTGAATATGACACCGCCAGCCAAGGCTGAGTAACGATTCAAAAAATCTGCATTCAGCAAAAAACACAGCGAAAAAAAAGACGCCTATTTGGCGTCTTGAGGGAGGAGAAGTTAGCTTTGGAGAAGCTTGATTAGTAATTAGCAGCTTCTGTGCCAACTTTTCTTCACCTTTTCGTCAATATCTGTAAGTAATTGTTTTTAAATATCTAACAAGTCCTGGTATAGCTCAAAGTAGTGTTTTGCACTCGTTTCCCAACTGACATCCTGTCGCATTGCCTGTTTTTGTAGCTGTTGCCACTGACCAGAATTGGCATAAATATGTATGGCTTGCCTTAATGTGACCAAAAGTGTCGATGGATTATTTTCCGGCATTACCAATCCTGTCATCGTTTCAGGCAATATGCCATCAGCCATGAGGGCGCCGCCGTGCACAGAGTCTGCCAGGCCGCCAGTATTGGCGACCAGCGGAATCGTGCCGTAACGCAAGCCATACATCTGGTTCAATCCACAAGGTTCAAAGCGCGAAGGCATGACAAAAATATCTGTCCCGGCCATGATGCGATGTGACAGTGGTTCGTTGTAGCCGATGGTGACTACCACTTGCCCGGGATATTGTCGCATCAATGCCAGATATTGCTGCTCCAGCGCGGGCTCGCCGCTACCAAGCACTGCTAGCTGACAGCCGCTGGCCAGCAGCGCGTGCGCGATGTCGGCCAGCATATCCAGACCCTTCTGGTGCGTGAGTCGGCTGACGACACCAAGCAATGGACCAGTGGCGTCCTGGTGTAATCCTAGCTCTGCTTGCAAGGCCTGTTTAACCAGTTTTTTATTGGCTAAGGCGCTGCTGGTGTAATGCGCCGGCAAATAAGGGTCGCTTGCCGGATCCCACACTTGGGTATCTATCCCGTTCAGTATGCCGGTTAAATCGTCGGTTCTGTGCTGTAACAAACCCTGGAAACCAAAGCCAAACTGCTCGGTTTGGATTTCTTTGGCGTAGGTTGGGCTCACGGTGGCAAGCGCATCTGCGTAATATAGTCCGGCTTTCATAAATGACAGATGTCCATAAAACTCATAACCTGCTGGCTGAAAATCCTGCTCGCTGAGCATGAGTCTATGCCGCCAGTCAGCATGAAAATTACCTTGAAACGCCAGATTATGAATGCTAAACAACGATTTGGCCGGGCTGGCCAGTTGCTGCAAGTAGTAGGGCGTCAGTCCGCTTTGCCAGTCGTTGCAATGCACCAGGTCTGGTAGCCATGGCTGTAGCATATTGGGGACGGACAGCATGGCGGCCACCTTTGATAACAAACCAAAACGCAAGGGGTTGTCTTGCCACTCGCCATGTTGCGGGTGGTGGTAAGGGCCGCCTTCACGGTCATACAGCGCCGGGTAGTCAATTAATAGCAGCGGGATGTCAGTACCGGGCAGGGTGGTTTGGTAGAGCTCACAGCGTATATCGTGAAAGGCCTGTAGTGAACCAAGTAAGCGCGGCGCATCACACTGTGCCAGGATACCGCGGTAGGCGGGCAGCAAAATTTGAACATCCAGGCCCGTAGTGGCCAAGGCTGCTGGGAGTGCACCACTGACATCTGCCAAACCGCCTGTTTTGATTAATGGGAAAATTTCTGAGGTAACAAATAGTAAACGCAAGGGAATCTCTTTAAATCAACAGGCGGTGGGAGCTGAATGCTTTAAAACTTATGATACATTGCCTGCTAACGTTTTAGAAGGGCAATAAAATGAAATCTTGGTTGATGGTCGGATTAGGTTCGGCATTGGGTGCATGGGCACGTTGGGGGCTCTCTATCTGGCTCAATTCGATAGGGATGATTCCCTTGGGTACCTTGATGGCAAATGCCATCGGTGGTTTTTTAATGGGCATTGCGTTAGCGCTTTTTCAGACCATGCCACAATTAAGCCATGAGTGGCGCTTGTTTATTGCAATGGGTTTTTTAGGTGGCTTAACTACTTTTTCTACATTCTCGGCACAAGCATTTGTGTTACTGCAAAAACAAGCTTATGTGTGGGTTGGGTTGCATATCTTCACGCATGTTGTGGTGTCTGTATTGCTGACGATTATCGGCTATTGGTGCGTCATGCGCTGGCAAGCAGCATAAGCCCATCGATGGTGTAAAAAAAGAGGGCCATCAGGCCCTCTTTTTTATGGCGACTAGTCCAGGGACTGGTTACTTCTGGGTTTCAACCATCACCAGGCTTGGTTCTTCGGACGCTTTTTCGTCTTTCTTCCACTTGGCAGCGTTACGTGGTTTTTTCGCTTTGGCTGCGGTTTCTGCTGAAGCTGCGACAGGCTCAGACTTGGTTTCTACCAATTGAATGCCTGCATCTGTGGCACCTTCATTGGTGCTTGCAGCAGTTGCCTTGGTGGTGGCTTTGCGTTTGCGCGCAGGTTTTTTCTGTGCAGTCTCTGCCGTTGCTTCAGTCTCTACAACGGCTGCTGCCGCAGTTTCAACCAGTTCGATCGCTGGCGCATCACTGCCTTCTGGCGCGCGTTTACCGCGTGCTTTGCTGGTTTTCCCACCACGTGAACGGCTGCGTGGTGTTTTTTCTGCGGCAGCTTCATCTGCTTGAGGCGCATCCGTTTTAGCCGTGTTTGGTGTATCAACAGCTTCAGTGCTGGCTGTTGCAACGTCTTTTACCACTGGTTCAGCGGCGGCCTGTTTGGCTTCTGTTTTAGCTACTGGCGCTGCAGTTTCCGCGACCACCACCGGGGCTGCATTGCTTGGTGCAACTGCCTCAGTGGCTGTGGTGTTGACTGCCGCTTCAGCATTTGCCTGGTTTGGCGCATCTTCACGTTGACGGCGATCACGGCGGCCATGACGGTTACGACGATTGCCGCGTTCACCACGCTCCTGTTTGTTTTCGCCAGTTGGTGAAGTTAATGCCGGTTGATTGGCATCTGCTTTCACTTCCTGTGACTGTTGCTGTTGACGGTCCTGTCTTTCTTTCTGCGCTGGTCTTTCCTGTTGCTGACGTTCCTGGCGAGGCTTGTTAGACGTGTTTTCCTGCTGTTCTTTAGGTTGACGCTCACCTGTTGGGCGATCGGTACGGTCTTGCTGGCGTTCGCGCTGACGATCACGCTGGCGGTTGCGATTCTTGTTACGATCACGACCAGGCTCTTTGGTTTCGCGTGCTGGTTTTGCAACTTCTTGCACCGCTTCTTTTTCTTCCAGGCCCAACCAGGATTTAATCACGCCAAAGAATGATTTTTTCTGCTCGGTCACAGGGGCCGCAGCAGGTTTCTCTTCAACAATCGGTGCGGCAGTGGCGGGCGTAATGCCTTTTACGACGGCCTCGGCCTTAGCTGGCGCAGCGGCTTGTTGCAGGCTGTGCTGGTAATCGGACTCGCTAGGCAGGTCTACCATTTTGTAGCTGGCCTGCATGGTGTCTTCATTCACGTCATCCAGGCGAATGCGCAAGATGTTGTAATTTGGGGTTTCCAGGTGAATGTTTGGAATCAGCACCACTTCAACGCCGGTACGTTGCTCGATTTTGTGGATGTCGGCGCGTTTTTCATTCAACAGGAAAGTCGCGGCTTCGACTGGCAACTGCACCTGGATAATGGCGCTGTTGTCTTTCATGGCTTCTTCTTGCGTGATGCGCAGAATATGCAATGCAGTAGATTCAATGCCACGGATATGACCTGTGCCATTACAGCGTGGGCAGGTCATGTGGTTGGTTTCACCCAGGCTTGGGCGCAAGCGCTGGCGAGACATTTCTAGCAAGCCAAAGCGAGAGATTTTGCCCATTTGGACACGTGCACGGTCATGATGCAGGGCATCACGCAAGGCGTTCTCCACGTCACGCTGGTTGCGCTGGTTTTCCATATCGATAAAGTCGATCACCACCAGGCCACCCAGGTCGCGCAAGCGCATTTGACGCGCGACTTCTTCAGCAGCTTCCAGGTTGGTGTTGAACGCCGTTTGTTCAATATCAGCCCCTTTAATGGAGCGACCGGAGTTGACGTCGATAGACACCAGGGCTTCGGTATGGTCAATCACAATGGCGCCACCGGAAGGCAAACGTACTTCACGCGCAAATGCAGATTCGATCTGATGTTCGATCTGGAAGCGGGAGAACAGCGGAATTTCGTCCTGGTACAGTTTGACACGGGTGACGTTGCCCGGCATGACGTGATTCATAAACTGCAAGGCTTGCTCATGCACGTCAGCAGTGTCGATCAGGATCTCGCCAATATCCGCGCTGAAGTAATCGCGAATGGCACGAATCACTAGGCTGCTTTCCTGGTAAATCAGGTAGGCGCCAGGCTGGAAATTAGAAGCATCTTCAATCGCTTGCCATAATTGTGACAAGTAGTTCAAGTCCCATTGCAGCTCTTCGGCGTTACGGCCAATGCCAGCGGTACGCGCAATAATGCTCATGCCGTTAGGCACGTCCAGTTGTGCCATGGTGTCGCGCAATTCGTTACGCTCTTCACCTTCCACGCGACGGGAAACACCGCCTCCGCGTGGATTGTTTGGCATCAGCACCAGGTAACGGCCAGCCAGTGAGATAAAGGTGGTCAGTGCCGCGCCTTTGCTGCCGCGTTCGTCTTTGTCTACCTGGACAATGACTTCCTGGCCTTCCTTGATCACATCCTGAATGCGGGCGCGACCTTCAGGCTTGTCCTGAAAGTAACTACGGGCGATTTCCTTAAAAGGCAAAAAGCCGTGTCTGTCGGTACCATAGTCGACAAATGCGGCTTCCAGTGAGGGTTCAATGCGTGTGATTACGCCTTTGTAGATATTGCTTTTGCGCTGTTCTTTGCCAGCGTGTTCAATATCGAGGTCGATGAGTTTTTGTCCATCAACAATCGCAACGCGCAATTCTTCTGATTGCGTTGCGTTAAACAACATTCTTTTCATGTAAGGCTCCTAATCGAAGCCACAGAATAGACATGAGCGCAGGGCGGGCCGTGGTTATGAATTAACCACCAGAATTTAACGAGGAGGTGTGTGCAATGGCTTTTGCGATGCTAGTGTCTGGGTCTCAGCACAGCATGACAGGCATCAATATGCACACGTTTGAGTGTCAAAGCGCAGTGTGTGACTGCCCGCTGGATACTCGGTTTCTGCAAGGGTGCAGTGAGTGCGTGGCAGGTAGGTTGTCACCTGTATTATCCACCGCGATTGACTGCAAAAATAAAACCCTAAACAGAGGGTAATTTCGTTAAAATTCGGGTTTGGCAAACGCCGAGCTCATTTCTTTGTTTATTCTGCGTGAGCTTCGCGTTAAATCATTTCTAATTAATTATCGCTACTTGATGGCGAGCGGTATTCACCAAAATTTTTTTGATTCTGAATGCGCTGACTAGCCAGGAAAACCTGGCTTTTAAAATCTGGGCCCTGAAAACGCTGGGATTGGATGTCAGTGATGACGATAGCCTGCATATATATATGACCGCTATCGCCTGAAAGAGCGATGATTCAGAATCTCGACAGTATATCTATAAGTCCTGATAAAGCAAAGCACGACCTGCAACTATGAGCTCACAATTTCGACCCTCGTCATTACCGTCTGCGGAAACGGCTTCCAGCCTTGGTTCTGAGGCTGGACCCGCCAGTGATCGTGTCACTTACTTGCTGGTGGATGAAGCTTCGGAAACACAGCGCGTAGATAACTTTTTAGCCAAAGTGCTCAAAGGTGTGCCCAAGAGTCATATCTACCGTATTTTGCGTAGTGGTGAAGTACGCGTGAATAAAAAGCGTGTTGATGCCGAACATCGTTTGCAACTGGGTGATGAAGTCAGGGTGCCGCCTATCCGCACGGCCGAAGCCGCTGCAAAACCGGATGCGCCTGCGATTAAAGCTAAACTGGCTGAGCAAGTGATTTATGAAGATGATGCCATGCTGGCGTTGAATAAACCGTCTGGCATGGCCGTACATGGCGGTAGCGGCATCAGCCTGGGCGTGATTGAGCAATTGCGTTTGGAGCGGCCACAAGCCAAGTTCCTGGAACTGGTGCACAGGCTGGACCGTGAAACCTCAGGCGTATTGATGATTGCAAAAAAACGTTCGGCGTTGACTGCACTGCATGAGGCCATGCGTCATCACCACATGGATAAACGTTACCTGATCTTGGTGCAGGGACAATGGCAAGAGGCCAAAAAGAAAGTCACGCTGGATTTGCAAAAATACGTGACAGAAAGTGGCGAGCGTCGCGTGCAGGTGGTCGATGAGCCCTTGCTCAATGCAGAACCCGGCGGCAGAAAATCACTCAAAGCAAGTGGTCTGGTTGCCAAGCGGCATGCTGCCAAAGGTAAGTTTGAAGTGGAAACGCAGACCTCTGAAACCTGGTTTTACCTGCAGGAAGTGCTGGGGCAATGCAGTTTTTTGCAAGCCAAGTTAATCACTGGCCGCACCCATCAGCTGCGTGTGCAATTATCACATTTGGGATTTCCGATTTTGGGTGATGACAAATATGGTGATTTTGCCTTGAACAAGTTGTTAAGCAAGCAGGGCTTAAAAAGGATGTTTTTGCATTCCAGTGAAACACGTATTGCCCATCCGTTAACCGGCGAGCCTCTGCACCTGGTCGCACCATTGCCAGCAGAACTAGAACACTTTCTGCAACAACAACGTCAACTTAAGTCAGTAAAGTAATCGTTCGTGATAGGCGACAAAGTGGCCAGTGTTGCCTATAAAGTATATTAGGAAAATAACGCAGTGAAACAGTTTGATTTAGTGGTTTGGGATTGGGACGGCACCATTGCCGACTCGACTGGCATGATTACGCAGGCATTGATCAAAGCGGCTGATGAGGCCGGGTTGCCCGCACTGAGCGAAGAGCGCGCCCGTAGCATCATTGGCCTCGGTTTACGAGAGTCGATCGAGGTGCTGTATGGCGATATCCCCGAGCTCCAGGCGCAGGCGTTAGCAAACAACTACCAGCGTCTTTATTACGCCAACGAAAACAATATTTTATTGTTTGCTGGTATTGCAGACACGATTGCCACCTTGGACCGTAAAGGTTGCAAGCAAGCGGTGGCGACCGGTAAAGGGCGGCGTGGATTAAACACCGCGTTGCAGCAGTCAGGGCTATCCAAATTTTTTAATGCGACCAAAACCGTCGATGAATGCTTTTCAAAGCCACATCCGCAAATGCTGGATGAACTCATGGACGATCTGGTGGTGATGCCTGAGCGTACGTTGATGATAGGCGACTCGCAATATGATATGCAAATGGGTAAAAATGCTGGCGTCATCACAGCGGCAGTCAGTTATGGTTCGCAAACAGCCAGCCATTTACAGCAGTATTCGCCAGATCACCTGTTTCACGATGTGGCAACATTAAGCGCCTGGTTGCTGGAACAAGCATGAGTGAGACTGCGTTAACGTTTAACAGCGATGCCTTGCAGGAAAAAGGCGATGGCCTGCGGTTTGCCATGCCCATGTTAGGGCCCCATGCGACTGGTTTTCTGGTGCGTTTTGAAGGCAAGGCCTATGCCTATGTCAATCGCTGTGCCCATGTGCCGGTCGAACTGGACTGGGAACATGGCAAGTTTTTTAATATGACGCAGGAGTGGATTATTTGTGCCACGCATGGCGCGATGTATGCGCCACAAACCGGGCACTGTGTGGTCGGTCCTTGCCAGGGCAAGCGTTTATCTGCCATTCCGGTGACAGAGGAAGCGGGTGTGATTAAGGTGCACCTGGATCAATTCTAGGGTGTGGGATGAATTCTAATGTGTGGGATCAATTCTAGTGGGTTGTTTGGGGATTAAAAATAGAATCCTGGCAAACCGCTAAAAGTTGTTAGAATAGCTAAAATTTATTGACGAAAGTTGAGTTATGCAAGAAGAAAATCAGCAGTCATCTGACCCGAAACAAGCGAATCAATCGCCGGACTGGGCCATTCGTACGGTGGAAAAAATTGCGCTGGCCGGGCTGCAAGAGCAAAAATCTGCCAGACGCTGGTCGGTATTGTTCAAGTCACTGACCTTTATCTACCTGTTTTTCCTGCTCATGACGTTTCTGGGCTGGGTGGGCCAAAACAAAAATGCCTCTACTGCGCATACAGCCTTGATTGACCTTTCCGGCGTGATCGAGGCAGGTGGTCAGGTCAATGCTGATGCGGTGATCAGCAGCCTGAATGATGCCTATGATAACAAAGGCACCAAAGGCATTATTTTGCGTATCAATAGTCCGGGCGGCAGCCCAGTACAGGCCGGCATTATTAATGACGAAATTCACCGTCAGCGTAAATTACACCCGGAAATTCCGGTGTATGCGGTGGTGGAAGACATTTGTGCATCTGGTGGTTACTACATTGCCGTCGCCGCTGACAAAATTTTTGTCGATAAAGCCAGTATCGTCGGATCTATCGGCGTGCTGATGGATGGGTATGGGTTTACCGAAGTCATGAAAAAAGTCGGTGTGGAGCGCCGCCTGATGACGGCTGGTGCTAATAAAGGCATGCTGGATCCGTTTTCCCCCGTGAATCCTAAGCAACAGGCTTTTGCACAAAGCATGCTGGATCAGATTCACCAACAGTTTATTACGGTGGTGCGTGAAGGTCGTGGCAGCCGCCTGAAAGAAAATGAAGAAACCTTTAGTGGTTTGTTCTGGAACGGCGAAGAAAGTATCAAATTGGGCCTGGCGGATGCGCAGGGTAGCGCTGAATATGTCGCGCGTGAGGTGATTAAAGAGTCTGATATTGTTGATTTCACTTATCAGGAAACCGTGGTGGACCGTTTTGCCAAGAAGCTGGGTGCCAGCATGGCGCAGGAGCTGGGCGTGAGTGCCAAGAACCTGTTACCGACACTGCGATAACCTGAGCAATATATTTAAAAGGGACCTCGTGGTCCCTTTTTTATTGCCCATATCTTTAACATATTACCAGGCGAAAATAGAGATGCTTAAACAACCACCCGTGACAGTTAGGCTGATCGCGTTAGAAGACTATGAAAGCTGGTGCCTGTTATATGCCGCTTATGCGGAGTTTTATGCCGTCAGGCAAACCTCCGCCATGCGCGACCAGGTCTGGCAATGGCTGCAGCAATCTCCACCTGTGATCTATGCCTTGGTCGCAGAGAATGTAGAGGGGCAGGTATTAGGTTTTTTGCATTACCGCGTATTTGCGCGGCCATTAGCGGCGTCACTGGGCGCTTATGTGGATGATTTGTTTGTTGTGCCGGAAGCCAGAGGGCAAGGTGTTGCGCAGCAATTGATTCAGGCAGTTGCCCAGATTGGACGGGAAAATAAATGGTCAGTGATTCGCTGGATGACTGCAGAAAATAATCTGCGTGCAAGAGCCTGTTATGACAAGCTGGCTGAACACACGCATTGGCAGACTTATGAAATTAAATTGCCGATATTAAACTGAGGCCAAGATGAGTGAGCAGGGCGACTGCTCACCACATCAGTATTATTTTTTAGTTTTATTTTGCTCGTTACGCTGTTTCAGCTTGGCGCGCATCTCGTTTTTGCGACGACGCATGGTCACCAGGCCTTCACCTTTTTTGCGCTCTTCTTCTTTGTCAAACGGGTTTTCACCCTGGTTGTATTGCACGCGTAAAGGCGTACCCACTAATTGGAAAGCCTTGCGGAAAATACCTTCAAGATAGCGCGTATAACTGGCTTTAATGCCATCAATATGGTTACCATGTATCACCACGATAGGTGGGTTTGAGCCACCTTGGTGCGCATAACGTAACTTGGGGCGAATGCCGCGGCTAATTGGCGGTTGATGTTGCGTTGTTGCTTCGCCTAATACACGCGTTAACTGCGGCGTCGCCAGATCGATCATAGCGGCCTTAAAGGCCACGTCTACTGAAGCCAGTAACTCATTGAGGCCTTTTTTGCGTAGCGCTGAAATATAGTGAAACTTGGCAAAGTCGAGGAACTGCAATTTACGGTCAATTTCGCGCTTGATCCACTCGCGCTCATCATCTTGCAGGCCATCCCATTTGTTAATGGCAACTACTAGTGCGCGTCCGGCATCAACAATATAAGCGGCCACGTGCGCATCTTGTTCGGTAATGCCATCCTTGGCATCGACCACCAGAATAGCCACATTGGCGTCTTCAATTGCCTGCATGGTTTTAATGACAGAGAATTTTTCAACGGCCTCAAACACTTTGCCACGTTTGCGTACACCGGCAGTATCAATAATGGTGTATTGCTTGCCATTTTTCTCGAGCGCAATTTCGATGGAATCGCGTGTGGTGCCGGGTTGGTCAAACGCAATCACGCGATCCTCACCTAACAGGGCATTGACCAGTGTGGATTTGCCGACGTTAGGGCGGCCAACAATCGCAATTCTTGGCGTGTCATGATTGACTGGCTCAGCAGCTTCGGGTTCTTTTTCGCTGATGGTTTCCAGTGCCAGTTCGATCAGGTCGCGCACACCCTCGCCGTGGGCAGATGAAATGGATAAAGGATCGCCCATGCCCAGTTCATGAAAGTCTGCACTGACGATGGCTTTGCGCATGCCTTCGGTTTTGTTGACGGCAAGTAGGATAGGGCGCTGCGCTTTGCGCAAGGTTTGCGCAATGGTGAATTCCTGTGGCGTCAGGCCAGCACGCGCATCCACCAAAAAGATAATGACATCGGCTTCGTCGATCGCCAGCAGGGTTTGCTTGGCCATTTCCTTCAGAATTCCGGTGTCTGCGGTCGGCTCAAAGCCGCCGGTATCAATCACCAGGTAAGGTTGGCTGGCACCCAGGCCGCGGCCATAGTGGCGATCACGTGTCAGGCCAGGTAAATCGGCAACCAGCGCATCACGCGATCTGGTTAAACGATTAAATAAGGTGGATTTGCCGACGTTAGGCCGGCCAACAAGTACGATGGTAGGTAGCATTATTTGTATGTGACTGCGTAAAGGTGGCCGTCACGCGACTGCGCAAAGAACTGATTGGCATTGCTGCCTGCAATCAGCGACATCAGGGGTTTGGAACCCAATTGTAGTCGACCAACGAAACTGCCATCATCCTGGCTGAGTAAGTGGATATAACCTTCGAGATCGCCGACAGCCACCACATTGCTCAAAGGCAGCGGCACTGTCAAATGGCGATAGCCCAGGTTGCCCTGGCGCCAGAAGGTTTTACCATTGGTGCTGTCCAGTGAATAGACTGAACCCATGGTATGGCTTAGGTAGATTTTGTTATTTTCTGCGATCAGGCCGACGTAGCTGGAAATATCACGGTTCCACACCACCTGTCCACGCTGGCGGTCAACGGCGGCCACTTTGCCCTGATAGGCGACCACATAGACCAATGGTCCATCGACAAACGGCAGGCTGGTGATGTCGGCAATACGCTCGATTTCTGTCACGCCTTTAGGTTGGGCAACAGTCGCTTCCCATACCAGTTTGCCATTGTCAGCACGAATCGCGACCAGTTTCCCGCCAGGGAACCCTGCATAGACTGCGCCGCTATCAACCACAATACCCGCTTGTGTTTTGAGTGAGAGGGAAGGGGTGGCGCGCTCATAAGACCACTTGCGACGGCCATCTGCGGCGTCAATGCCGTAAATATGGTGGTCGCTGGTGCGCACAATGACCGTACCATCGTAATAACGGGGTTGTCCTTGTACTTCGCTACTGAGTACGGCACTCCAAAGCTTTTTACCATTGACGTTTAAAGCAAATAAGTGTCCCTTGCTGGTGCCGACCAATACCAGTCCGCCCCCCAGGCCTGCACCGCTGCTGATGGGCTCGCCGAGTTCGGTTTCCCAGATTGTTTTGCCGGTTTCAGCCGACAATTGCATTACGCTGCCTTCAGCGTTGACGGTGTAAATCAGGTTGTCTGCCAGCACTGGCGTATAAGTGAAGCGCCCGGGTGAACCTACATCCACTGACCACTGAATGCGTGTTTCATAAGAGGACTTGATCTCTTCCAGCTCGACGGGCGGGTTGGCCGGTTCTGCGCCAAAAATGCTTTCACTGATATTGGTTTTAACATCATTGAATGCCGTGCATGCAGACAGCCCGCTACCGAGTAAAAGCAAGGCGGCGAGCGTGGCATGTTTAAGTGAGTGCGGCTGGTTGCGCAGAGCAGGTAAGAGAGACCTCATTGGCAATTACCCCAAGGCATCCAGCTTTTGCTGGGTCAGGTAAAACAGTTTGCCTTCTGGGTCCAGGCCTTGCAGTGCTTTGTTGTAGGCCTCTTTGGCTTCTTTCTCTTGCTTGTTAGCAATGTAAATATCACCAAGCAAGGCGTTTTTGATGCCATCAAAGCCTTTGTCGTCAATGGCGGACAAGGTTTTTTTGGCGTCATCCAACGCGTTACGTTCAATTTGCAAACCGGCAATTTCAACCGCGGCCATCTGTTTGATGGCTGGCTCTTTAGCTTCAGCCAAGGCCCAGCGCAGTTGCTTTTCTGCAGCGTCTGATTGTTTGGCTTCATGCAGTGCACGGGCAGCAAACAGCGCAGCACGGCCAGCGTATGGCGTCATGCTATAGTCTGCTTCAATGGCTTGCGCATCTTTACTGATTTGCTCGGCTTTTTTGCTGTCAACATCCAGCAGCGATGTGCTGACCAGGGTTTGGTAAGCGGTGGATGCAGTGGTAGCCTTGCTGTTCATCCAGGATTGGTAGCCTTGCCAGCCACCATATGCCACTGCGGCGGCAATTACCAGGCGAGTGGCCAGTTTTCCATGTTTATTCCACCAGGCTCTAAACTCGTCCAGTTGTTCCTGTTCTTCCAAATCGTATGCCATTGCAATGTTCCTGCGTGTTCTTATTGAATGAAGGTGAGATTAAGCGGTTATTGCACGTAACCCATGGCCGGGAATCGCGCTAAGTAACTGTTGTGTATATTTTTGCTGGGGAGCATTATAAATGGTTTCTACGCTTCCTTGCTCAATTACTTTGCCTTTTTGCATCACCAGTACCTCGTCTGCAATATGCCTGACCACGCGTAAATCATGGGTGATAAACAAATAACTGAGCCCCATTTCCTGCTGTAATTGCTTGAGTAGCAGCAATATCTGCGCCTGTACCGACACATCCAGTGCGGATACTGGCTCGTCACAAATCAATAATTTTGGTTGCAGTATCAGGGCACGGGCAATGCCGATACGCTGACGTTGGCCGCCGGAGAACTGATGCGGATACTTGCTTGCATCGTCAGCTTGCAAGCCGACTTTTTCCAGCATCTGCACGACGCTGTCATGCTGTTGCTGTGTATTGCCGATGCCATGGATGACCAGGCCTTCTGCAATAATTTCGCCGACCCGCATTCTGGGGTTGAGTGAAGCAAACGGGTCCTGAAACACCATTTGAATATGGCGGCGCGCGGTGCGTAATGCCGATTTATCCAGGGCCAGGAAGTCCTGGCCGTCGAAAATGACTTCACCGCTATCCAACGGTAATAAACGCAAGATGCCGCGTGCCAGAGTAGATTTGCCACTGCCGGATTCACCAACCACTGCCAGGGTCGAGCCTTGTTTGAGTTGCAGGCTGACATCGTCCAATGCGTGTATGGTGTGCGCGTGAAGGCCCAAGGTGCCGGTGCGCTGGCGATAAGTTTTATGCAGATGGCGTACTTGCAGCAAAATATCAGTCATGGTGGTTCCATCAGGCTGGCGTCAGCCAGTCATAGGTCATGGGCTGCAACACTTTTTTGCCTTCGGCATCTGGTACGCAGGCAAGCAGGGCGCGTGTATAAGGGTGTTGTGGCGATTGCAGCACTTGCATCACGCTGCCGGATTCGACAATCTCACCCCTGAACATGACGATGACTTCGTCGGCAATATCGGCAACCACACCAAAATCATGCGTGATGAACAACATGGCCATCTGCAAGCGGTTTTTCAAATCGTCCAGCAAGCGTAATACTTGCGCCTGCACGGTGACATCCAGGGCCGTGGTGGGCTCATCCGCAATCAGTAAAACAGGTTCGCAGGCAATGCTCATGGCAATCATCACGCGTTGGCGCTGGCCGCCGGAAAGCTCATCCGGATAGCTGTCTGCCCGCGTGGGATCTATACCCACTTGCTCCAGCAATGCGGCTACTTTTTGTTTGAGCGCCTGACCTTTGAGGCCCAAGTGTGTTTGCAACGGTTCGCCGATTTGAAAGCCAATGGTCAGCACCGGGTTCAGCGAAGTCATCGGCTCCTGGAAAATCATGCCCATTTGTCTGCCACGCAGGTGCTGCATGGCGGTTTCATTGAGCTGGCCGATATCCTGACCCTGAAAAAACACTTGTCCTTGCATGCGCAATTGCGGTGAAAGTAATTTCATGACACTCAGTGCAGTCAGGCTTTTACCGCTACCAGATTCACCGACGATGCAGGTGGTTTTGCCACGTGCCAGGGTCAGTGATACCTGGTTGACCAGCTTGCGCTCAGGTGATTGCGCTGGGCTAATACTGAGTTGATGGATGCGCAGGATTTCTGTCATTCGATGTTATAGACCACAGTCACGACCACACGCGCAATTTTATCTACAGTGGATTTATCGTAAATGCCACCATAGCTGTTGTCGCTGTCTTCACCGCCGGTGGCAGGCAAAATATAAAACGCGCCCTGGCTGGCAGACTTCATGACGCCTACCTTGACACCATCCTGTTTGACAAACTCAGTCGCCCGCGTGCGCGCATTTTTCGTGGCGTCGGCAATCAGTGACATTTTGACGGTTTCCAGATTGCTGACCAGGAATTCTGGCGGTTGTGAAGTCACTGGGTGATTGTCTGCACGCAAACTTAAAATAGCCTGGTTGGCGGCCGCGATTTTTTTGAGGTCTTTGCTACTGATATGCACACTTTGGTAGCCCTCAAAGCCACGTTGTACCTGGCGCGGGCTGTCATGTACATATTCTTCTTCGTAATGCGGCCCCAGTGTTTGTACATCCACGGTACGCATGCTGGAATCCAGGCCTTGCAAATCTAAAAAGTTTGCCAGTACGGCACGCTCACGATCAATCGCCTGCAGGGTTTCTGCCTGGGTAGGCGCTACCACGCCGATATTGATGGTCCATTGTGCGCGGTCGGCTTTGACTGGTTTTTCTGCCAGGCCTTTGACGGTGATGGATTGCTGGCTGGAGACGGCATGTTTTGCCTGCACGCCAAGAATAAATGCTGCGGACGCCATGCCCACTGCCAGAAGCAGGCCTAATGCCGTCATGGCATTAAAAAAGTGTTTTTGCTCTGACATCCGGCCTCCTATGGCATGAAACAATTAACTGGATTGTACGATGTTCAATACCTGATCAAGACTCACACGTGCTTGTTCGCCTTGTCCCAGCATGGGTTTCAGGCTGAGCTCATTGGCTGCCGCTTCGTCATCGCCTAAAATGGCCGCAAATCTGGCACCACTGCGATCCGCTTTTTTCATCTGCGATTTGAAGCTGCCACCACCGGCATGCAGCACGACATTCAAGCCCATGCTACGCAGACTTTCGGCGACGGTAAAGGCTTTCTGCTCGGCCAGTGCACCGACATTGACCAGATAGATATCTGCCTGGTTACTTGCAGTGACGCCGTATTCTTGCATGAGCAGGAAAACACGCTCCAGGCCGATGCCAAAACCACAGGCAGGCGTTGCGCTACCGCCGCCGATGCGTTCTACCAGAGTATCGTAGCGGCCACCACCGGCAATGGTGCCCTGGGCGCCCAGTTTGGTGGTGACCCATTCGAACACGGTGCGGTTGTAGTAATCGAGCCCGCGCACCAGTCTATGATTAATGGTATAAGCAATGCCTGCCTGGTCGAGCAGGGCGCACAGACGTGCAAAGTGCAGTTTGGAGGTGTCACCCAGGCAATCCATCAATTTAGGAGCTGCTTCGCACATGGCTTGCATGCGTGGATTCTTGGTATCCAGGATACGCAAAGGGTTGCTTTGCAGGCGGCGCTTGGCATCTTCATCCAGCAGGTCTGCGTGCTGCTCAAAATAAGCAATCAGGGTCTGGCGATATTGCGCGCGCTCATCCGCATCACCGATACTATTTAACTGTAATTCAACGTCGGCAATCCCTAGTGCTTGCCATAGCCGTGCTAACAATACAATTTGCTCGGCATCGACATCCGGGCCTTCAAAGCCAAATGCTTCAACACCAATCTGGTGAAATTGGCGCTGGCGGCCTTTTTGCACGTTTTCATGGCGGAACATCGGGCCCATATACCACAGGCGCTGTGGGCCATTGTAGGTGAGGTTGTGTTCTACCACCGCGCGTACACAGCCAGCAGTGCCTTCCGGACGCAGGGTCAGTTTGTCGCCGTTGAGTTTGTCTTCCCAGGCATACATTTCTTTTTCAACAATATCGGTGTGCTCACCAACGCTGCGCACAAACAACTCGGTGGGTTCGACCAGCGGCATGCGGATGTTGTTGTAACCATACTGGCCCAGGATACGGCGTGCGGTATCTTCCAGTTTGAACCAGAGCGGTGTGGCCTCCGGCAGAATGTCGTAAAAGCCTTTAATCGATTGAAATTTTTGTGTCATGAGATACTAAAGTGCGATTATTCTAGAGTGCGACGATGGGAATGATGCTGGATTTGGCAGCGCGCAGCTTGCCGCCATCGGCGTAATGTGTACGGACGTATTCGTCCACAATTTGTTGAAATTCTTCGGCGATATGGTCGCCTTTTAGGGTGACGGTTTTTTCACCATCGACAAACACTGGCGCGACAGGGACTTCGCCCGTGCCAGGTAAGCTGATGCCAATATTGGCCAGTTTGGATTCACCAGGGCCGTTGACGACGCAGCCCATGACGGCCACATTCAGGGTTTCCACCCCGGGGTATTGGGCACGCCAGACCGGCATCTGATTACGTAACCAGGTCTGGATTTGCAATGCCAGCTCCTGGAAATAAGTACTGGTGGTGCGGCCGCAGCCAGGGCAGGCCGTGACCAATGGTGTAAATGAGCGTATGCCCATGGTTTGCAGAATTTCCTGCGCAACCACCACCTCTTTGGTACGGGATTCGGTCGGCTCAGGCGTTAATGACACACGTATGGTGTCGCCTATGCCTTGCTGTAACAAAATGGCTAACGCTGCGGTAGATGCAACAATCCCTTTAGAGCCCATGCCGGCTTCAGTCAGGCCTAAATGCAAAGGGTAATCACAACGTTTGCCCAGTTCCTGGTATACCAGCACCAGGTCTTGTACATTGCTCACTTTGCAAGAAATAATGATTTGATTCGGGCTTAAGCCTAGATCGACCGCTTGTTGCGCGCTTTCCAGTGCAGATTGAATCAGTGCTTCACGCATCAATGCGTCGGCAGATAAGGGATTGGCGGCTTTGCCATTATCATCCATCATCTGCGCCATTTTGGCCTGGTCCAGACTGCCCCAGTTCACACCAATACGCACTGCTTTTTTATAGTGGATGGCGGCTTCAATCATGGCGGCAAACTGTTCGTCACGCTTGCTGCCTTTGCCGACATTGCCTGGATTGATGCGGTATTTTGCCAGTGCTTCGGCGCAGTCCGGATAGGCTTGCAACAGTTTGTGGCCGTTAAAGTGAAAGTCACCTACCAGCGGCACATTGCAGCCAAGTGCATCCAGGCCCTTACGAATGGTTGCCACTTGTGCCGCCGCTTCGGCGCTGTTGACGGTAATACGGACTACTTCTGACCCGGCTTGCCATAGTTCATAAACCTGGGCGATCGTGCCTGCGGCATCTGCCGTGTCAGTGTTGGTCATGCTTTGCACCACCACGGATGCGGTGGACGAGCCTTGCAGGCCACCGCCAACCGCAACGTGTCCAACCATGACCTGAAGGCTGTTTCTACGGGATATCATGGTTATTTCAATTGAATGCGTGCAACGCGGCCACGGGTAGCCTGCGTTAAATCATAAGGCTGGTTATCAATCGTCAGCTGGGTGCCACTGGCATGACCAACTGTGATATTGACCGGTTTTTCGGTTGTGACCTGACGTTCAGAACCCGCAGGCATCACTTCGCTAAATACTTTCTTGCCTTGCATATCCTCAATACGAACCCAGGAATCTTCATTGACTTTAAACACCAGGCTTGCTTTTTGCGGCTCAGTGGCTTGCAGGGTGGTACTTTCTGCGGCCTGCGTGGTGGCTGGCGTAGGCGTGCTCACAATGGTGTTATTGGCAATGGCATTATTCGCAGACAGTGTATTGGCTGCATTGCTTGTTGCGTCATTGCCAGTCACTGTTGCTGCCGGCACTGCATTGTCGGCAGTCGTTGTCGTGCTGGCATCTACATTTTCTGTGACGGGAGTAACTGGTGTTGTTGTGGCTGGCGCGGGCACAGCTTCAGGTGCCGGGATGGCAATTTCCTGTCCGGTGGTTTCGCCGATTTCATCCACATCAAGTGCCAAAGCAGCATCTTTCAAAGCTTGTGGCTTGATATGGTTGATATAAAAATAGGCCGCAATGCCTGCCAGAATGAGGAAGATCAGGAATGTTAACAGCCGTTGCGGGCGAAACACAGGCACCGGCTTATCGATCACTGATCGGCTGGCATTAGAGCGCACGCTGAGTGGTAACGGTGCTTTGTTGGGCACGATGCGCTGATAGGCTTCAAGAATCGGATTGACGTCAATATTGAGCAAGCGCGCATAATTGCGAATAAAGCCACGCACAATGCTTGGCTGTGGCAATTTCTCAAAGTCATCCTGTTCAATCGCCTGAATCTGTTTGATGCCCAGTCTCAGTTGGCTGCATACCTCATGTATGCTCAGGCCTTGTGCTTCACGCGCCGCTTTCAGTACGTTGCCGCAACCTGAACCATAGGCCAGGGTGGCACTTGCTGGTTGTGGGGCGCTCTCTAATGCCATCGAAGCACCATATTCTTCAGGGGCATCAGATGCCGGCGCGTGTTCGGCAGGGGTTGTCGTCTGGATAAATTCATCACTGGCTTGTCCCTGCTGACTCTCCATAGCCACCTGGTAGGCCTGGCCAGACACCTGGTCGGTCTCTGCCTTGCGTTTGCGACCGCGTTTAGGCTTGTCTGTTGCCTCTGCCGGTACAGGATTGACGTTGGTTTTGTCTTCTGACGTCACGTGCATTTACTCCATTTTCAGCAATTGTTTGGTTTCGTTGGCATTGGGGAACAATTTATGCAATTGAACGCTGTAGTAGCTGGCATCATCCGGCATTTGCAATGCCCGGCAAATGCGTACTGCCAAAAATAATGACTCTGGTGTGGGGGCAACGTTCACACTATTTTGTAAGGTATTCAACGCCAGTGCTGGTTCGCCACGTGAAAATTGCAGATTGGCCAGTTGATAAGCACTGGCATGCGCCAATGGATCGACTTGCAAGGCGTGAAAGAAATAGTTCTCTGCCTGGGTTTTCTGTTGTGCACGCAAGGCACAGACGCCCGCATTGTAAAGCGCAATTTGTGGTGTTTTATACAGCGGGTTTTTCACCGCCTGCATAAATTCTTTTTGTGAGGCGTCATATTTGCCCTGGTCGCACAAAAAACGACCATAGTTATTATGCGATTCAGAGTTTGCCGGTTGTAGCTGGATAGCGCGTTTAAACGCTTCTTCAGCGCGGCCTTGTTCGCCAAGGGTGGCGTATACCAGGCCCAGGCCATTGTAAGCAAGTGCATAGTTGGGGCTACGCTCAACGGCCGTGTTGAACTCTTCCAGGGCGACTTCATAACGTCTGAGGCGAAAATATTCTGCGCCTAATTCCGTGTGCACGCGTGCAGATTCCACATCGCCGGTTTCGCGGCCTATGGGTTGCTGTTCATACGGTGAATTGTTGCTATTCGACGATGGGTTTTGCGCACAACCTGTCAGCCACAGCGCAGAGGCCAGGGTAAGCATGACCGCGGATGGCGTGAAGAAGGTTGTTTTCATGGCTTACTGTTCCGGATGAATCGCAATGGTTTTTTCTGTACGTCGGGTTTTGTCCAGCACCTTGCCAGCCAGTTGTCCGCAGGCAGCATCAATATCATCGCCGCGTGTCTTGCGCACAGTCACGACAAACCCAGCCTGCATTAACATATCACGAAACGCGCGCACCTGCATCGGTTTGGACGTGCCGTAACCGCTGTTAGGGAACGGGTTAAAAGGAATCAGGTTAAATTTGCACGGCACATTGCGCACAATATTAATCAGTTGCTTTGCATGTTCCAGCGTGTCATTCACGCCATCCAGCATCACATATTCAAACGTCACAAAGTCACGTGGTGCTTTGACCAGGTAACGCTCACAGGCCGCCATCAGGTCTTTGATCGGGTATTTCTTATTGATGGGCACAATCTCGTCGCGCAAGGCGTCGTTAGGCGCATGCAGTGAAACAGCCAAAGCGACCGGGCAGTCTTCTTTCAAACGGTCCATCGCTGGCACCATGCCGCTGGTCGAGAGTGTCACGCGACGGCGGCTAAGGCCATAGGCGCTGTCATCCAGCATGATCTGCATGGCGGTGACCACGTTGTCATAGTTGGCCAACGGCTCACCCATGCCCATCATCACCACGTTAGAGATAATGCGTTCGCCTGGAGGCAATAAGTCGTAGCCTGGCGCCTGGCGCAAGGCATGGTTGGCAATCCACAACTGGCCGATGATTTCGGACACATTGAGGTTGCGGTTAAAGCCCTGACGACCGGTGCTGCAGAATGTGCATTCCAACGCACAGCCCACCTGGCTGGAAATACACAGCGTGCCACGGTCATCTTCTGGGATAAAAACGGTTTCTACACTATTGCTGGTGCCGTCTTTAAGGTTGTTGGTGCCGACCAGCCATTTGCGTGTGCCATCATCAGACACTTGCTCCAGCTGGATATCCGGCAGTTTGAATTCGGTTTCCTGGCGCAGTTTTTCGCGCAGGGTTTTGGCAATATCGGTCATCTGTTCGAGATCAAGAATCCCGAAATGATGCATCCAGCGCATCAATTGCTTGGCGCGAAAAGGCTTCTCGCCGAGGCTTGCAAAGTACTCGGCGAGTTGCGGTTGGTTAAAGTTGAGTAAGTTAACCAAGTGTATTTCCTAGTTCGGTATTCATTTAAACGTCAATCACTGACGAAAATTGTGATTAGCCGAAGAAGTATTTGATTTCGATCGCTGCATTTTCCAATGAATCGGAACCGTGCACAGCGTTAGCATCAATGCTTTCAGCGAAGTCAGCACGGATAGTGCCTGGCGCTGCATCTTTAGGGTTAGTTGCACCCATCAGTTCGCGGTGTTTCAACACAGCGTTTTCGCCTTCCAAGGCCTGAATCATCACTGGGCCGGAAATCATGAACTTCACCAGATCGTTGAAGAAAGGACGCTCTTTGTGCACAGCGTAAAAGCCTTCAGCTTCTGCTTGTGTCAATTGTGCGAATTTAGCAGCCACGATTTTCAAACCGGCGTTTTCAAAACGGGTGTAGATTTGACCAATCACGTTTTTTGCAACTGCGTCTGGTTTGATAATGCTGAGTGTGCGCTCTAAAGCCATGAGAACTCCAAATAATTAATTAACAAGAAAAACAAACGACTATTCTACTATTTTTAACGTGATTGATAAACCGCATTCATGCACCTAAGTCGTATTCACACACCTAAGTGATGACTTGTATCCGTTTATTGCTTTAAATAGCAGGCATTCATTGCTTTATTTTTTTTATCTATCCCAGTGAGTTGTTTTATGATGTGCTAAGCGAGTTGTTTTATGATGTGATGGTTTCTAACGATCACGTGCATATTCGCCATTGAGATGGACGATCAAAACGAGAGACCTATAAGCCATGACAAATCAACAAGACATCATGCATGCATGCCCGGCCTGTGGCTTGCTATGTGATGATATTTCGGGGGATGCCATTGCCAGACAGCAGTTTTCGTGTGGCAAGGCAGCAAAATTCTATGCGCGGGTGAGCGCAGGTGCAGCGCCAGCGGTGGGTGGCCGTGCTGCGTCACTGACGGAAGCGGTGAAAGCGGCAGCGGCTTTGCTCAAGCAGGCAAGCGCACCTCTGGTGGCGGGCAGCAGTACTGATGTACATGGTGCACGCGCACTGGTCAGCCTGTCTCATGCGACCGGTGCGGCCATGACGCATATCAACGCCAGCAGCACTTTGCGCAATATGAAGGTGTTGCAACATCGCGGCTGGCAGACGACGACGCTGACAGAAGTACGCAACCGCGCTGATGTGATTCTGATGATAGGCACGGATGTCGTCAGCCATAACACCCGTTTCTTTGAACGCGTGGTGTGGGTGGATGAAGCCATGTTTACCGAACCAGCTGCGCGCAAGATTATTTACCTGGGCGGCGATAAGCTGAATACCAAGCCTGGCGTTGCGCCGGATGGTCGTGCCCCTGAGGTGATTGCCTGTGCTTCTGAGTCTTTGCCAGAAGTCGTCGCCACCTTGCGCGCGCTGGTGATGGGCAAGCCAGTGACGGCTGAAACCGTCGCCGGTGTGGCGGTGGGCAGTTTGAAATCACTGGCGGACACGTTGAAAACCGCCAAATATGCGACGCTGGTGTGGGTATCCAAAGACCTGCATTACGCGCACGCTGAACTCACGATCGAAAATATGACTGAAACTGTGGTTGCGCTAAATCAGAAGAGCCGTGCCATGGGCTTATCCATGGGTGGTAGTGATGGTGACACCAGTGTGAATTATGCGCATACCTGGCTCAACGGCGTCATTATTGATGCGCCGGAATGGGAAAGTCATGATGCGGTCGTTTGGGTGAATAGCTACAGCCCTAATGCCATGCCGCCTGCAGGCATAGCCCCAGTGATTGTACTGGGCGCGCCTGACAGCACATTTGACACGGCACCTGCCGTGTTTATCCCGGTGGCGACGCCAGGCCTGGATTGTAACGGCCAACAATTTCGTGTCGACGGTTCGGTGACTTTGCCACTGACTGCAGCCAAGCCTTCTGACTTGCCAACTTTGTCGCAAGTAGTGGCCCTGATAGAAGCCCAATTAAAAGGAGATTTGGCATGATTACGCTACTCAAAAATGCCAAAGTGATTGATCCTGCCCACCACAAAGATGGCGTGGTACAGGATATTTATATCCGCGATGGCCGTATTATCGCCAAACCGGCCGACAGTGAAAAAATCGGCCAGGTGCACGACCTCAATGGCAAGATTGTCATGGCCGGTGCCATTGATATGCATAGCCATATTGGCGGCGGTAAGGTCAATATTGCACGTATGCTGCTGCCGGAATATCAGGCCATGCGCAAACTGGACGAACCTGAAGCACATATTTGTGGTGCCAACTGTAGCCATCACGCGACGCCGAATACCACCGATACCGGCATGCGCTATATCGAGATGGGCTACACTGCGGCGTTTGAACCGGCAATTCTGGCGGTGAATGCACGTCAGGCGCATATGGAGATGGGTGATACGCCCATGATCGATAAAGGCGGTTACGCCATGCTGGGCAACGATGATTATTTGTTGCGCCTGCTGAGCCAGAACGCCGACCAGAAAACCATTAATGACTACGTGGCGTGGACCTTGCACGCGACGCAAACCATCGGTATTAAAGTGGTCAACCCGGGCGGTATTTCTGCTTTCAAGTTTAATGAGCGTCGCCAGGATTTAGACCAGCAACATAGCTATTACCACATTACGCCGCGCCGTATTCTGCAGGCCTTGAGCCGCGCCGTGAACGAGATTGGTATTGCCAAGCCCTTGCATGTGCACTGTAACAACCTGGGCGTAGCCGGTAACTTCCAGACCACGCTGGATACCATGGGGGCCAGCGACGGCTTGCCCATGCATTTGACGCATATCCAGTTTCACAGCTATGGCACAGAGGGTGACAAAAAGTTTTCTTCTGCTGCGGCCAATATTGCGGAAGCGATCAACAGTAACAAACACATTACTGCCGATGTCGGCCAGATCCTGTTTGGGCAAACAGTCACCGCCTCTGGTGACAATATGATGCAGCATTTAAACGCCAAAGTTGCCAATCCGAAAAAATCGGTGATTATGGACATTGAGTGCGATGCTGGCTGTGGTGTCGTGCCATTTAAATACCGCGATGAAAACTACGTCAATGCCTTGCAATGGGCTATTGGCCTCGAAGTGTTCTTGAGTGTCGATGATCCTTGGCGCGTGTTCCTGACTACCGATCACCCGAATGGCGCACCGTTTACCAGCTATCCACACCTGATCCGCTTGCTGATGGATAAAACCTTCCGTAATGATGCTTTTGATAAGCTCAACCTGGATGCGCAAGCCATGAGCAACCTAAAGTCATTGGATCGTGAGTACAGTTTGTATGAAATCGCCACCATGACACGTTCAGCACCAGCCAAATTGATTGGCCTGCAAGACCGCGGTCATCTGGGCATAGGCGCAGCGGCAGATATTACGGTGTATACCGATCAGGCCGATAAAGAAGCCATGTTTGCCAAACCTGACCTGGTGTTTAAAGACGGCGAACTGGTGGTAAAAGAGGGCAAAGTGGTGAAAGTAGTATGGGGCGCAACGCATACCGCCAAGCCTTCGTTTGATGTGGGTGTAGAAAAAGATATCAAGCAGTATTTTGACCGCTACCACACCATGCAAATGAACAACTTTAAAATTTCCAATGACCAGATTGCGGAAGATGGCCGCAACCATGTCATTAACCATACGCAGGGGTCATGATGGTTATTAACGGAGTAGAGATTGACGATACCTTTGCCGAAGCATTCAATATGCGCGGTACGCGTATCCTGATTACCGCGCAAAACCTGCGCTGGGCGTATAACGCCGCCAATGCCATGACTGGTTTTGCCACCAGCGTGATTGGCTGCGGCGTAGAGGCGGGCATCGAGCGTGAATTGACTGCAGACGAAACGCCGGATGGCCGTCCAGGCCTTAGCGTGCTGATGTTCGCCATGGGCAGCAAGGTGCTGATGCAGCAACTGGAAACGCGCATGGGACAATGTATTTTGACTTGCCCGACAGCGGCTGCGTTTGCTGGCATTGAGTCTGAAGATATGATCAGCCTGGGCAAGCATTTACGCTTTTTTGGCGATGGCCACCAGGTGTCCAAACAAATTCCGGATGCCTCGGGCAAACTCAAGCGCTATTGGCGTATCCCGGTCATGGATGGTGAATTTTTAACTGAAGAAACCACCGGCATGGTACGTGCCATTGGCGGCGGCAACTTCCTGGTGTTGGGCGCCAGCCAGGCACAAGTGCTCACTGCCTGCGAGGCAGCGATCGATGCCATGCGTAAACTGCCTAACGTGATTATGCCGTTCCCAGGCGGCGTGGTGCGCTCTGGCTCCAAGGTGGGTAGTAAATACCCGAAAATGTTCGCCAGTACCAATGATGCATTCTGCCCGACGCTCAAAGGCGTCGTGAAAAGCGAGCTCGATCCGCGCGTCGAAAGCGTGATGGAAATTGTGGTCAACGGCCTGACGTTTGAAGATATTGCGATTTCCATGAAAGCGGGTATTGAAGCGGCCTGCCGCCTGGGCAAGGAAAACGGCATTTTTCGTGTTTCTGCCGGTAATTACGGCGGCAAGTTAGGTCAACATCACTTTAAACTGCGCCCAATTTTAAGCGGGGAGGTTACCGCATGAGTCACATCACTTTAACGGCGAAAGCGGTTGCGCGCAGTGTCGATTGCCGCACTTTATTGCCACAAGCCTTACAAGGCAAAACCGTGGCCGAGATTACAGCCATGAAACTGGCTGCAAACTTAAGCGTGGCGGATGTGTTTGAAGTCAGTGTCGACACGACTTCAGAAGCCCCGGCCGTGACATTCAAAAACACCACTTCTGCCCATCAATATATCGGCTTTGGCATGACCAGCGGACAAATTAACGTGACAGGGGATGCCGGAGATTTTTTAGGTGCGCAACTGCAAAACGGCGTGTTGATTTGCAAAGGTAACGCCGGCGCCCGCGCAGGCGACCGTATGCGTCGTGGCATGTTGCTGATTGAAGGTAACGCCGGTGATTATTGTGCTTCTGACATGATGGCTGGCACGCTGGGTGTACTGGGTACAACGGGCGCATACCTGGGCTATGGCATGAAGCGTGGTACCTTGTTATTGGCGAACACACCAGCCGCGCAAGCGACCTGGATAGACTGTGGTTTTCACACACTGCCTTTCCTCAATATCTTGTATAAGTCTTTCAAGCGACTGGATAGCCGCTTTGCACAGGTCAGCAGCCAACGCGTGCAGCGCTGGATGGGCGATATGGGTGGCCTGGGCAAAGCTGAAATCCTGGTGATCCAGCCCTGATAAGCTGTTTTTTCGATGTTTGATGAACGGGCCTTGCGCCCGTTTTTCTTTTTGCATCATAGAGTTACAGTGGTAAAATCGCGTTTTTGCAATGAACCACATTCTCACATGAGCCAATTTCTCACTGCCGCCCTCTACAAATTCGTCACCCTGGATGACTACAAAGACCTACAACAACCGATTTTAGAGGCTTGCCAGAAGCTGCATATTAAAGGCACCTTGCTGCTGGCAAATGAAGGCATTAATGGCACTATTGCCGGCGCGCCGGAGGATATCCGCGCCATTCTGGCACACTTGCGCCAGGATCCACGGTTGGTGGATTTGGAGCATAAAGAGTCCTGGGCGGACAGTCATCCGTTTTACCGCATGAAGGTCAAACTGAAGAAAGAAATCGTCACCATGGGTGTGCAGGGCGTAGATCCGAATGACGTGGTGGGCACGTATGTGAAGCCTGAAGACTGGAACGCCATTATTTCCGACCCGGACGTGATTGTGCTGGATACGCGCAATGATTACGAAGTGCATATCGGTACCTTCAAGGGCGCCATCGATCCGAAGACAACGACCTTCCGCGAGTTTCCACAATATGTGGCCGATAACCTGGATAAAAACAAACACAAAAAAGTGGCCATGTTCTGCACCGGCGGTATCCGTTGTGAGAAAGCGTCTTCTTTCATGAAGCAGCAGGGCTTTGAAGAGGTGTATCACCTGCAAGGTGGCATCCTCAAATACCTGGAAACCATTCCTCAAGAGCAAAGCCTGTGGGAAGGGGATTGTTTTGTGTTTGACCAGCGCGTGGCCGTCAAACATGGCCTGGAAGTGGGCGACCATGACCAATGCTATGCCTGTCGCATGCCGCTCACCCAGGAGGAAATGCAGAGCGAGCAATATGAAGCAGGTATCTCTTGCCCTTATTGTTTTGATAAATTATCCGCAGACAAAAAAGAGTCGCTGCGTGAACGCCAGAAGCAAGTCAAACTGGCCAGATTGCGCGGCCAGAGCCACATTGGGGATGTGCAAAAGCATCACGACTAACATCACGCTGAGGCATCCGCTGCGGCTTTTTTTGTAGGGCATCATTTAAAATAATTATATTTATGCTAAATTAAACCGCCAAGACATCAGTCAAAAGCTCTCAAATAAGGAGATTGTGATGAAGTGCCCTGCAATACTGGCCAATGAGCAATCAAGGTTGCAAGCCTTGTATGACCATGGTTTGAATAATGAAGGTTTAGTGAAAAGCCTGGACCCTGTGGTTCAAATTGCTGCCCGTATGTTTGACATGCCAGTGGCTGCTGTCAATATGATAGGCAGTGACCATGTCTTTTTTGCCGCGGTCACCGGCGTCGGTGAAGTCGATATGCGTCGCGACGTGTCTTTTTGCGCGCATGCTATCAATCAGATGGAAGTAATGGTGGTGCCCGATGCCACGCAGGATGAGCGCTTCCATGATAATCCGCTGGTCACTGGCGAGGCGCAATTACGCTTTTATGCCGGTGTCCGCTTGCTTTCGCCCGATGGCTTGGCTTTGGGTGCCTTGTGTGTGGTGGATAACCAGCCGCATTTCGATTTTTCTCCTGATGATCAATGCCGCTTACAAGAGCTGGCACAGATGGTTTCTGACCGTCTGGAGCTTAAGCGCATCGAAACCCATACCAATCGCTCCCGACCCGACTTTGCCTCTTATGCCGGGCATTCTTCTACACCCGTGGTCTGGTTTAATGACCACGGCCAAATCACCGCCTGGAACACGGCTGCCGCGCAATCTCATGGCTACAGTCTGGCAGAAGGTATCGGCCAGCCGGTTGAAATGCTTCTGGTCGAGCGTGACCGCGCGACTTTCCGTGACATGGTCGCGCGCGCCGTGGCTGCCGGATCTCTTGATGACCTCGATATGTCTTTTGAAGCGCGCGGTTTACGTAAAGGCGGCAGCGAGTTTCAACTTGGCTTCTCGCTGTTTGGCTGGAAAGCCGAAGATGAAATGCGTTTTGAGGTCATCCTGAAAGACATTACGGCCCAGCGACTGACAGCGCCTGTGACTGACCAGCAAAATACGCTGGATCCGCTCACTGGTTTGGCTAACCGCGCCAGATATTACCGAGTCGTCGAAGACGCGATTATTGCCAATATCCCGATTGCGGTACTCATGATTGATTTTGATAGCTTTAAAGATATCAATGACACCCTGGGGCACGCCTGTGGGGATAGTATTCTTAAGGAAATGGCTCATCGCCTGAGCCAGATGGTGGGGGCAGCAGGCGTGGTGGCACGTATAGGTGGCGACGAGTTTGCGATTGTGCTGCTTGATGTAGCCAGCCCGGAGTACGCGTTGGCGCTCGCGGAGCAGGCCATTAATTTAATTGCCCAGCCGATGGTGATACGTGAAGATGAAGTGCGCGTCATTGCAAGCTGCGGTGTGGCGCTGGCGCCTATTCATGCCCACGAGACGCTGGAACTGGTCAGCGATGCTGATTTGGCCCTGTTTAAAGCCAAAGCCATGGGGCGTGGGCGCGCCTGTGTGTTCAGCCCGGTATTGCGCCTGGAGGCTGTCGCCAGGCGCCTGTATGCCATGGAGCTGTACCGCGCAGTCAATGAAGGCGAGTTTTTGCTCTATTACCAGCCACAGGTTAACCTGACCACCGGCACCGTGACCGGGGCGGAGGCGTTGATACGCTGGCGCCATCCCAAACGCGGCATTCTGGCCCCGATTTCTTTTTTACCTGCCCTCGAAAATGGCACGCTGGCTGCCACCGTCGGTGCCTGGGTGCTGGATGAGGCCTGTGCGCAAGTGGCTTATTGGCGCAGGCATACAGGCGCTGATTTGCGTATCGGCGTCAACCTGTTTGGCGCGCAGTTCCAGGCGGGGGATTTATATGCAGAGGTGGTCTCCACGCTGGCGAGGCATGGTCTGCCGCCTTCTGCGCTGGAGTTGGAAGTCACAGAAAATATTGCCCTCGATGGCGATGAAGTGGTACTGAATATTTTGCACAGGCTGAAAGCCTATGGCGTTGGCATTGCGTTTGATGATTTTGGCACCGGATACGCATCGCTAAGTCAGCTTAAAACCTATCCACTCACGCGTATTAAAATTGACCGCAGCTTTGTGCAAGGTATGCTGGAGCAAAAGAAAGACGATTCTGTAGTCAGCGCGACGCTGGATATCGCGCATGCTTTCGATTTGCAAGCCATTGCAGAAGGCATAGAGACCCAGCAGCAATACGAGTATCTACGCGCCAAATGCTGTGAAGAGGGGCAGGGCGAGTTGTTTGGCAAGCCTATGCCCGCAAATCAGTTTGCGCAACTGATCGGACTTAACCAGTATTCATCGGCGGCTTAACCTATCCTTGCCGGGCAGGCTCTCTTTCTGGCAACATTGCGGACGAATGGTCCACTACAACATCTCAGGGAGAGAGACATGAAATTGTTAGATAAACTTGCCGGTGAGCACGCGGCATTGCCGCCAAAGTTCACAGGCAAAGCCATCCTCATGGCTGGGTTAGGTGGCATGATTGCCATCAGTATTGCCGCGCTGATGAGTGCGCGCCTAGATCAGTTGCTGGTGCTGGGGTCATTTGGCGCGTCATGCGTCATTTTGTTTGCTTACCCGGATGCACCGTTTGCCCAGCCACGCAATGTGATTGGTGGCCATTTTTTAAGTTCGTTGATCGGTCTGCTGGTCGTGTCTCAACTGGGCGTTGGTTGGTGGGCGCTAGGGATTGCGGTAGGCCTTGCGATTGCGGCCATGATGTTCACCCGGACCGTGCATCCTCCTGCAGGTTCTAATCCAGTCATCGTCTGGTTGATTGCCAGCCAGGGTGCCATAAGCTGGCAGTTTCTGTGGTTTCCCACCCTGTTTGGTGCCGTTGTGATTACCGTTGTCGCGCTGGTATATAACAACCTCACGCGTGAGGGAAGCTACCCCAAATACTGGTTTTAAATCACATCTGGTTTTAAATCACGTCCAGCGGGCTGGCTACGCCACGCCCGCCCTTATTGAGCACATGCGTATAAATCATGGTGGTGGATACATCACTGTGCCCCAATAACTCCTGCACCGTACGAATATCATAACCACCTTCCAGCAGATGTGTCGCAAAGCTGTGCCGCAGCGTGTGCGGTGTGGCCAGTTTAGCGATATTGCCGGCCTTGGCAGCCTTTTTTACTGCGCGTTGCACTGTTTTTTCATCAGCATGATGGCGACGAATCTGGTTGTTTGCCGGGTCTATTGAGCGCTTGATAGAAGGAAACACATATTGCCAAGACCATTCGCGCCCAGCCCCCGGATATTTTTTATCGAGCGCCATTGGCATAAACACCTCGCCAAACCCTGCCGCCAGATCCTCATCATGCAGCTGTTTTACTTTCAGCAGATGTTGTTTCAAAGACTCAATTAAGGCCGCGGGCAGCATAGTCACCCGGTCTTTAAACCCCTTACCTTCACGCACTAAAATCTCCCGTTTAACAAAGTCTATGTCTTTCACTCGCAAACGCAGACACTCCATCACGCGTAAGCCACTACCGTATAGCAAACTACCAATCAGCCACATCGTGCCATCCAGCCGATTGAGCAGGGCCTGCACCTCAGGCTTGTTAAGCACCACCGGCATGCGCTTAGGTGCTTTTGCTTGTGTCACATTGTCCAGCCAGGGCAGCTCAATCTCCAGCACCTCTTTATATAAAAACAGCAGAGCGCTTTTCGCCTGATTTTGCGTGCTGGCAGACACATTTCGTGCCACCGCCAAATGGGTTAAAAAGTCCTCCACCTCAGTCACCCCCATATCACGCGGATGTCGCTTGCCATGGTGCAAGATATATCGTTTAATCCATTGTATGTAAGCCTCTTCAGTACGCTTGCTGTAGTGCTTCACTCGCAAGCGCTCTACAATAGATGGAAATAACTTTGGCACTGGCTTTACCTCAGGTGTGTTCTCCATCGCGTAACTCCTAAACTTAGGTGTAATATAAAGATACACCTCATTGATTTTATTATGATAAATAAATCTATAAATTTTATAGCCCCTAGACTAAATAAATTATTATTGTCGTTTTTGGGGTCTAATTAACGTTAGGCTATTCTTAAAACCTTCTCGTTTTAGCCTGCGTTGCTTGCGTTTAAATGGTCTGTTTTTGTGGTCTTGGTTGGCGTTTGGTTTAGTTAAGTTGGTGGCTTTTTTAACGCTAGGTTTTGTTGGGCTACGCACGTTAATTTCCACTTAGTTTGTGCGCTTGCTATTGTTGGCAGCTCGGTGCTTTTCCGTTACTGTTTTAGTTATTCACGGTTTTGGGGTCGCTTGTTATGTCACCATTTGTTCAGTTTCAAGCGCGGTGGTTGTTTCTCCAGCCTAACCCGTCATTCAAGCAGGACGCGCTAAAGCGCGCCCCTTAATTCAAACGTTAGGGCCCTTAAATTCGATATGTACTTAATCGCTTCCCTCAGTTTATTGGTAGTTGTTGGCGCACTGATGTGGCTGTTAAGTCGAGCTTGTTCGCGAGCATCACCGCGTGTTCGCTATATCCTTCGTGCTACTAGCGTTTTTGCCACCGTGGTCACTTTGCTTGGTGCCATTGCTTCGGCACAATTTCCAGGTCCAGTGAGCCGCTATTCAGAAATGTCTTTGGCTTTTTATCTCCGCCACAGCATCATTCCAGTAAGCGGTGTCACGGCATTTCTTATCCCACTTTGGTTCACTCTTGGCGTTAGCTCTTCTGGCTCGCAAGCGTTTCGCTTCCACCCAGCCATGTCCATCTCTGTGGCTGTTGCAGCTGCTGCATTTAGCCTAGTTGGGCTTGCACTAGCCATTTTTGTCGGGTGTAATCACGCAGGGGCTTGCTTTTGAGTAGTCAGGTCCCTAACCCATCCATTAAGCGGGACTGGCGAGAACAAGCATCTATGAAAATAATTTTAATAACATCGGCTGTGCCACCATTGTCGCCAGCCCCTTATCTCAAACGTTAGAGACCTGATTCTATATGCCGATATCCGATAAATCCTACAAAATTATTTGGGGCCAATTCGCCGGTCGATGTGCTCTATGCCGCAAGGAGGTTATCCATCTCACAGAAAGTGGAGTCACATCTCTCACCGGAGAGGTTGCCCACATTGTTGGCGAACAGGAAAATGCGGCACGGGGGAGGTCATCTCTTTCCTTGGATGACAGAAATGACCCAGACAATCTAATGTTGCTATGCAGAGAGCATCATAAAATTGTCGACGACGACGAGAAAACTTATACCGTTGAGCAACTAGAGGGCATAAAGCTTTCGTACCTAGAATGGCTCAAGAGCACACTCAGCCCAACAAAACCTTGGCGATCAACCCTATCGCAACTTTGCTATATCAATGTTCCAAGACTATGTGAACAAGCCGAACTCAAAGGTTACCAAGTCGATTTAAGCAAGTATCGGGAAGACAAGACATTGCACAGCCTCCGATGGGAGCTGAATCATGTGATGTCCGCATTTCAACAAGTACTAAGGGAGCTGGAGTTCTCGGCACTTCCCTTGCAAGAGTTGGCCCTCCATGAAGGGCATATCGGCCACCCGATTTCTTTTGACCGTACGCGCTTTAGAACAAAAAACATTGCATTTGAAGCGATTAATGCAACAAGCCGATGGAATCAGAGCTTTACTGGCGACCTAACAAAAGACCCTCATATTTATTCAAAGTTAGGGGAATTTAAACTCGTTATTTTCATTGACCCCAACTGGATAACTACCTCTACGGCATTTACTTTATTCAAGCCGTCGTCAGGTCAAAGCGTGTTTTCCGGATTGGGGAGGATTACCAACGTTGACTATGAGGCAAAGGTAGTAACGGCAACTGCATGGGTAATTGGCTTACCCCCTGGCCCATTTGATACTCTATCCAAAAGCCCGGAATCACAAACCGAAAATCCCGTAGCACTTTCTCCGGAACAAAATCTAGACGCCCTGGTTGATATGCGAGAGGCTGCTCGCCATAGCATTTACTTTTCTCCGCCACCTGATGAATGCGACCTTTGCCGTAAATCTCTTTTGGGTGAAAAGTTCATGATTGATGGCGGCGTACGTGGGGCTAGCTATTGGGCGTGCATGTGCTCTAGCTGCTATTTGCGTAAAGGGCGCGGTATTGCTTGGGGGTTAGGCCAGCTTTACCTCCGGGACAAACATGGGTGGCTTGCAGTTGCGGGTTTAGACCCATCCGGTCCTGCAGATGAAACTCTCTAACTTCTCGGTCAAGAGGGACCGTCTTCCGGCGTACCGCCTCCAGACAGCCCCTTACCTCCAACGTTGGGCCGCAGGCACACAATGACATCCTTCATCACCGACACATCATTTGACAGCCGCCTCCGATCAGCCATTTCCGCTGCGTGGGCAGTCTTTGCCCGGAAGGTTGGCAGTACACTCATCCCAATCAACAAGGAAGCCTCAATGCAGCTTCAGTACGCCTATGTCCTGAAGCAGCTCTTGCCTCTTGCGGTTCAATATCCTGACGAGAGCGCAGAGCTTGAACTGGAGCCAGGCGTCAGGACGGCCACGGGCTCAAACAATATCGACATCCTCGTCCATGGAACGTCCTCCGCTGGCAAAACCAAGATTGCCGTTGAGATGAAGTGTTATCGCAAGCTGGCCGCTTCGGGGGGAACTCGTGGCGCCCACGACATTTTCATGAAAGATGTCTACGAAGATCTACAGATATTGGAACAGTATGTCGCCCAAGGCATCGCCTCTCGTGGCGTCGCGTTGGTAATGAACGACCTTGAACGCTTTGTGAATCCAACCGTGAAGTCTGGCAAGTGCTGGACCTACGATACATCTCAGGGCCACACGTTCAAGGGTGGGCGCTTCACCGTACCGATTGGTGGCAAGCCTGTAAGCATCGAACTCACTCGCTCGTACACCTTTAACTGGGAAAAGTTCGGCCAGTTCTGGTTCTGTGAATTGGAGGGCACTGTAGCCCAACCCATCATTCCACCGGACCTGTCGCGGCAAGCCGCGCCAGTCCGGTGAATTCAAACGTTAGGCAAATTGGAGAGAGTATTTTGGCTGTTCCGTCTAAAATAAAAATTAAAAGAATTCCAGATTACTACACGAAAACAATTGGCAAATATGATCAAGGCCAGTTCATGGCTTTAATTACAGCAACGTTACCTATTCCAATACCTAAAAATTGGGAAAAGCAAAAGCGCTGGTATGCCGTGTTACATACCTTCACAGCAGAAGGCAGACATCTAAAAACTGAGGCTATATTCGCTGGTACAGAGTCTGACGGTGAGAATGTTTTCATGCCTTGTGCAAGAAAAATTCGCGATGAGATGGTAACTGGCCTTAAAAATCATCAATTTTGTGATGTCGAGGTAGAGCAGTTTTCAGTTCAGATTGACGGTTTTACTTTTGGGCTCGTAGATGCATCTAAGCCTGAAGAAAATTATGAAAGTGTGCATCTGCTACCAAACGACTTTGCATTCTTCAAGCCTTGGGATGGTAGCTTTGATGTCTAGTGCGTGCATTTCTTAAGGCATCCATCAAGTGGGACTGGCTAAAGCCAGCCCCTTACTTTAAACGTTAAGCTTCACGAGTTTTGATAACTTCGGAGTGATCGTATGTCAGTTGAAGAAAGCGTCATTTTTACTTCCAGGGTTTTGCCATTCTCCCCAGCAGCTATTTACGCTGCTTTTTCATCTCCAGAGTTGCTTGCTCAATGGTGGGGACCGGAAGGGTTCAATAATGTATTTGAGGTATTCGAGTTTAAGGCAGGCGGGCAGTGGACGTTTGTGATGCATGGCCCGGATGGTCAGCGTTATCCGAATGAAAGCGTGTTTGCTGCGCTTGAGCCGAATAGCCAAATTGTGATTGAGCATGTTTGTGCACCGTTATTTACACTGACAGTGAAGCTGACTGCAGTAGCCAATGGCACTGAGCTGAGTTGGGCGCAAGCGTTTGCGGATGTTGAGACTGCCCAAGCTGTTAGGCATATTGTCGAGCCAGCCAACGAACAAAATCTGGATAGATTGACGCGCGTGCTGAGCAAGCTCGCATAAGTGCACTTCGCCTATGCCGTTTGAGGTGATATGCTTCGTATGGCGTGGGGACGACCTCACTGCTTTCTTCAATTGGGGACGGCCCTATGTCATTGTGAGGTGTTTATGAACTGGGTCATTCTTGTGGTTGCTGGGTTATTTGAAATTGGTTGGGCGGTCGGCTTAAAGTACACAGAAGGGTTTACACGACTTTGGCCTACGGTTGGCACCGTGCTTTCTATGGTGATTAGCCTGGGTTTGCTGGGGGTGGCGATGAAGTCTTTGCCCATGGGCACTGCCTACGCGATTTGGGTAGGCGTAGGCGCAGTCGGCACGGTGATCCTCGGCATTGTGCTGCTGGGAGAGTCGGCACATCCTTTACGGCTGATCAGCCTGGCCTTCATTGTGGTCGGCATTATCGGCTTGAAGTTTGCAACGCCTGCATAATTTTTATTGAAGGGGGCGTGATACGCTCCCTGTGATTCAAAAATAACCAGCGCAAATGCCGCTGGTGTCGTTTGGGAGAGCCACTTGCAGTTTGTTGCTTGTAAGCATGAGGCGCATGCGCAGCAAATCCTTGATATTTTCAATGATGCGATTCTGCATTCGACAGCGCTGTATGATTACAAACCTCGTGTGTTGGATGCCATGGTGCCGTGGTTTGAGGCTAAAGCCTTGCATGGTTTTCCGGTGATTGGCGCGGTGAATCATGAGGGTGTGCTGCTGGGATTTGCCAGCTACGGCACCTTCCGTGCCTGGCCTGCGTATAAATATACGGTAGAACATTCAGTCTATGTACATCCGGCACATCGCGGCAAAGGCGTGGGGCTAGCCCTGATGCAGCAGTTGATGGCCGCGGCCAGGGATCAACAGGTACATGTGATGGTGGGTGGCATAGATGTAGAAAATGCAGGTAGTATTGCGCTCCACAAGCGGCTTGGTTTCACCCATGCCGGTACCATCAGGCAAGCTGGCTTCAAGTTTGGCCGCTGGCTGGATTTGGGGTTTTATCAATATATCCTCGACACACCGGAGCACCCTGTTGATGGCTAAGACTTTGAGCGTTTATTCACTCGCTTTGTTTTGTTTTTGCGGTGCAGCAAGTGCAGGTAGTGCATTACCCAAAGACGTGACGCTGTTTGTGGAACAGCGCGAGGCTTGTGACCATTGGCGCGGAGAATATGGCTACGATGAAGAACGGCAAGCCGATATTGATCAGGCGGTGTGCCAGTCTTGTGTAGGGACGGATGACAAGCTCGCCAAACTCAAGCGCAAATACCGTGGCAGAAAAGAGATTCTGAATAAATTGGATGCGTTTGAGGCTGATATCGAGCCTGAAGATACATCGAAAACCGCTGCGTTTTGCCAACAGGTGAGTCGCCAGCATGCGCGCAAGCACTAGGCCATGGCAATGAAGCCGCATATTAGCGTGATTACGTTGGGCGTAGAGGACCTTGAGCGGTCATTACGGTTTTATCGAGAGGGACTTGGCTTTAAAACCGAAGGCATTATTGGCGAGGAGTATGAATATGGTGCCGTGGTGTTTATTCAGCTTGCTTCTGGTTTAAAACTGGCGCTGTGGCCACGCAAGAGCATTAGCCATGATACCGGACTGGCTTTGACGCCTTCCAGCGCGACTGAGTTTACGCTGGGGCATAATGTGTCTTCGGCACAAGAGGTCGATCATGTCATGGCGCAAGCACTATCGGCTGGTGCCAGAGTGATCAAACCCGCACACGAGACGTTCTGGGGCGGCTATGCGGGCTACTTTCAGGACCCGGATGGGCATGTCTGGGAAGTGGTCTGGAACCCGGCCTGGGTTGTTGAGGTGGCATAATTTTTTTAAAATAGAATTTGTTCAAACTAGCGGGCTAATCAGCAAAAAATCCGGGAAATCTCATCATGTCTAATCTCACCGTCACAGAAATCAAAGCCTTTGTTCCCTCCAAGAACTTCGAGCTTTCCAAGCAGTTTTATAAAGACATGGGCTTTACCATGGCGTCAGAAGGTGGCGGCGTGGCTTATTTTCATTATGCGCATGTGAGCTTTCTGTTGCAGGATTTTTGTGCGGATAACCTGGCCGAGAATTTCATGATGCATTTGCTGGTGCATGATGTCGACGCCTGGTGGGACAAAATACAAGAGAGCGGCATTATTCAGACCTATGGTGTAAAAGTATGGCCGATTCAGTTGCAAAGCTGGGGCATGCGTGATTTTTGTATTGCCGATCCATCCGGTGTGTTGTGGCGCATTGGGCAAAATGTGGATTGATCATTAACCATATGATGGTTAAGGGGATTTTGAAGGGTCGGCAGTTGCCGGCCTTTTTTATTTTGGGCGGGTGTGATGCCTGGCATGTGATATTGGGATAGTGCTATTTAATATTTTTTAACAGATCGCATCTGCAGGGGCGATAGTTTGCTATATTGAGCGCACAACGTGCTATGAGTGGGTACCAGATGTCGAGTCAGTACACGGGCATGTTGAGTAAATCATCGGCTATTTAAAAAAGGAGAGGGCGCAATGAAAAAATATGTCGCAGAGTTTTTTGGCACATTCTGGTTGGTGATAGGGGGCTGTGGTAGTGCCGTATTGGCAGCGGCTTTTCCTGATGTAGGGATCGGCTTGCTGGGGGTATCACTGGCGTTTGGTTTGACCGTGCTGACCATGGCATTTGCCATTGGGCATATTTCTGGCTGTCACTTGAATCCGGCCGTGTCTATCGGGTTGTGGGCTGGTGGCCGTTTTCAGGCCAAAGAATTGCTGCCGTATATTGTTTCGCAGGTATTGGGCGCAATTGTGGCCGGTGGCATATTGTATGTGATCGCCAGCGGCAAAGCGGGCTTCGATGTGACCGCAGGCTTTGCCTCTAATGGCTATGATGCGCATTCCCCTGGCGGCTATAGCCTGCAGGCAGCGTTTGTGAGCGAAGTGGTCATGACCATGATGTTCCTGATTGTGATTATGGGTGCCACCGACAAACGTGCACCACAAGGCTTCGCACCGATCGCGATTGGTTTGTGTTTAACCTTGATACATTTGATCTCTATCCCGGTCACCAATACCTCGGTGAATCCTGCGCGCAGCACTGGCGTGGCCGTGTTTGTTGATGGCTGGGCGATTTCACAGCTTTGGTTATTCTGGCTGGCGCCGATTATAGGCGCAGTGTTAGGTGCAGTCATTTACCGTTTTATCGGTAGCGAGAAAGCTTAATCATGTTTTAGTTAAAAAAGACTGGCTACGGCCGGTCTTTTTAATTTCTATGCAAACGTCATCTCTTTAACAGCCATGAGCGCACTTGCTATACTGGTCTCTTACAAAATTTGGGAGTTGCATTTATGGTGAGTCAATGGTTGTTCTGGGCGCTGCTGTCGGCCTGCTTTGCTGCACTGACGGCCATTTTTGCCAAGATCGGTATTCAGGGCATAGACTCTGATTTTGCGACTTTGATTCGTACGGTGCTGATTACGCTGGTGCTGGCCCCGTTCGTCTGGCTGGCGGGTAAATGGAGTAATCCATTCACGCTACCCGGCCGTTCACTGGTTTTTCTCAGCTTATCCGCTTTGGCCACTGGAGGCTCGTGGATTTGCTATTTTCGTGCGCTGCAGTTGGGCGAAGCCTCCAAGGTCGCGCCGGTGGATAAGCTGAGCCTGGTGCTGGTTGCGGTGTTTGCCTGCCTGTTTTTGGGCGAGCGCTTAAATGCACGTGAGTGGCTGGGCTTAGCGCTGGTGGCTGTCGGTGTGCTGGTGCTGGCAATCAAACGTTAGCGACACATTCACACAGGCATAGCTCAAACTGGCTATTGCAAAGCTGGGAGATTCATTTATAAACAGGGTTGGCTATTGCAAACCATGTGGCCCCGGCAGGGGCTTTTTTTATGATATCAATCACTTTGAATGAGTGATCTGTTTTCGCAGACCAGAAAGAGTAAGAATGACGAATCAGCGTCGATTAATGGCCTATCTGTTTGTTGCCTGCCTGCCACTGCTGGCAGCTAGTTGTTGCAGCACAGTGCCTAGCACGATCACCCAGGCGCCTGTTGTGAAGCCCAAATCCGCCTCACAAGCGGCTTTGCATGTGATCGGCGTTTACCAGGGGCAGCTGCCGGAAACCGCGGATAAACGACCATGGTGGGCGCAGTGCCAGGCGATGAACGAGGCCGCAGTTAAATCAGAACCTTCCATTATGAATACGTGCCAGGCATTGTTAAATCCTGGACGAGATCAGCGCACGATTACCGTGAATGTCAGTGATGAGACGACGCCGATTATTTTAGGCCTGATGGCCTATGAGGGGGTCACCTGGCAGATTAAAACCACGCCTGGCGTGGTGATTGAGAAAGTGATTCTTGCCGGGTATCACCAACAGCGCATTCAAGGGGTCGGCGATGCACAAGTTGACGTGTATAGTTACGACAATAGCCCTTGTGATCGTTGCGTGCAAAAAGGGCGCTATTTTTATGCTTATGAGCGCGTGCCGTTCGAAATGGAAGTCGCTGCCGGCGTGAGGGCCAGTTCATTTCAAGGTAATTACACGGGTGGCACTTACCAGATATTTAAAGGCATGCAGTAAGTCACTGTTGCCCAGAGGCATATTAGAGGCATATTGTCTTAAGGATAAAGCGTTTTAAATTTTTATGGTTGGAGTCTGAGTTGTTACGTGGTTTGATTTATGGTTTGAGTATTTTGCATCTGGGGCCTGGCTTCGCTTTTGCGGTGGTTGCCTTTGGCTGTGAGGATACATTTTCTTTCTTGCAAGCGGTTTGTCAGCAGGATGCATTTGCGGCGTTTATCAAGCTGACATTGGCTGCCTGGGGCGTGATGATTTTGGCCTTGCTGTTGAAAATAATAGTTACAAATTACATTAACAAAAATAAATAAATTATTGATTTATATTAGTATTAAATCCTAAATAATAAGGTTTTGTAAACTTTTTTTGGATGGGGGACTCGAAAAGAAGCTAGCTAACGGAGAGTCTTGTTTTGCATTATTCTAATCAGCGATGTTCAATCGCGAACGCTGCCCTTGGGGCATTCAGTGTCATTATTGCTTTGTGTCTAAGTTGTGTATTGCCAGTCACGGCGTTGGCCGGTGAAGATGTGGTGCCCAGGTTGTTGCTGTCTGGAAGCGAGGCGGCTGAGGCTGATAAAGAAGCCAACAAAGCCCCCGAGCCACCCAGGATCAGTTCTGTGTTTGGCACGCAAACCCTCAAGGAATACAAATTACCCTTTGAAGATCAGTATCCGTCCGGTCCTTTTGAACGGCTGGATAAAAAACTATTCCTGTTTATCAGCAAGTGTGGCGAAGTGTTTTTCGTGCGCCAGAACGACAGCATGGAGTTGGTGAAGCCAGGCAAACCCTTGGCTAAGTTTATCCCTGGCGGCGAAACCTCGGCTGACGAAAGCAGCAGTAAGCAGTTGGTGTATTGCCGGGAATTGTCTGGTGTGAAAGACTCTTTGCTGGTGGGCAAAACCCTCTATGTGGCTTATACCGCCTGGGATGAGGCAAGTAATGGTGTGCGGCTGGCCGTAAGTGAGTTTGAGGTCGACGTCGAGAATAGTGAAGTCAGCTTTGACCGTGAGATTTATATCAGCCGCCCAGCCATTAAAGAACCAATTTTAGGCCATCAGGTAGGCGGCAAGTTGGCGCTGGGTGAGAATGAGCGTACTTTATACCTTAGCCTCGGCGATTTTTCCAAGCCAGACCGTGTTCAGGACAAAACGACCTCCTTAGGCAAAGTCGTGCGTATTGATTTGCAGCGCCTGAATGCTGAAGTCTATGCTTCCGGTTTCCGCTCGCCTTCAGGCGGCTTGTATTTTGACCGTGAAAGCAATGAGCTATGGCTCACCGATCATGGCCCCCGTGGCGGTGATGAAATTAACCTGATCAAACGCGGCAAAAACTATGGCTGGCCGATTGTCAGTTATGGCACGATCTATGAGCGCGATGGCATGAGCGGCTATTATGGTAACAAGTTTAATAGCCATGAAGGCTACGAAAAACCAGCGATGACGTTTGTGCCTTCGATCGGTATCGGTCCCTTGGTAAAATATCCATCCACCGGCCGCAATGACTTCTGGGATAACGATCTGTTTGTTGCTGGCATGGGCAATACCACCTTGTACCGCGTGCGCAAAGAGGGCACGTCTCTGGTCTATGCCGAGCCGGTATTGAGCGGCTATCGTATACGTGCGATCCAGATTGACCAGAACGGTACTTTTTACCTCAAAACAGACCATAACCAATTGCTGATTTCAGAGCAGGAATAATTCGGCTTGCGCCGCTGCTTTCAAAACTGTCCCTTGCCCGTGCATGCAATCTGTCATACATTGTGAGGCAGGTAAGTTCACACGTCTTTTGCGACAAAGGGAGGGTGGTATGGCAAAGTTTATCCCAGGGCAGGAAATCAAAACCAACACGGCCAGCATTGAAGTCACGGTAGATGCGACGAACCCTCTGCCACCGGGGCGGCATCGCTTCCGTCTGGTGGTTGAAGACGACGCAGGCAACCAGTCCTCGCCGAGCGAGGTGGAGGTGCTCGTGGTGGATAAAACCCGGCCAACTGCAGTGCTGGATGCGCCTGCATCTGTTTCTTTTGGTGCGTCATTTACCCTGTCCGGTGCGCGCTCATTTGATTTGCCACCAGGCAAAATTAGTAACTACCGATGGCTGCAAATTTCTTGAACGTGTGATGAAACCTACGCAAAAACTATCGCTGGTGGCCTTGGCTGGCGCCATATTGGCGGTTTGCTTTGAGATTATTGCCGCCAGCAGTTTACGTTTTTTAAGCCAGCGCGCAGGGTTGCTCATCACTTTGTGGACGGTGATGCCTTATGTCATTCTGTTTGCTGGCAGGTATTTCTTTCACCGCTGTGATATCCAGAAACAATGGTTGAGGTTTGCCGTGTTCGAAGTGCTGGTCGTTGTATGGGTATATGGCCAGACCTTGCTCATGTATCCTGATGCACAGGAAGGGCTTATTTTTCTGTTTTTGCCCTTATTACAGGCGATGTTTAATCTTGCGGCTGGGGTATTACTTTACTGGCTGCAATACAGGCGCGTTGCGAAGAGCGTACCCGATGCGGCAGAATGTGCATAAAAACAGCGTTGCTGCTTAGACTCCCCCATTCAGGCGAGTAAATAGCTCGCCTATCCTCTGGAATTGAATTCTTTTGCTGAAAACACTATTTCTATTTGCACTGACCGCCGTCGCTGAAATTGTTGGCTGTTATTTGCCTTATTTGTGGTTAAGGGCCGGTAAAAGTGCCTGGCTATTAGTGCCTGCGGCACTCAGCCTGGCATTGTTCGCCTGGTTGCTGACGCTGCACCCAACGGCGGCTGGGCGTGTCTATGCCGCTTACGGCGGTGTGTATATCGGCGTCGCGATTATCTGGTTGTGGCTGGTGGATGGCATTAAACCTTCCGGCTGGGATATGCTGGGGGTGGCCGTCGCTATGTTGGGTATGGCTATTATCATGTTTGCGCCGAGGCCAGTATGAGTTTGGCGATGGTTTTTCTGCGCAGTGCATGTGTTGCCTCGGTACTTGCGGGATGTGCTGTCAAGGTGCCGGTAGTGAGCTCCGAGGCAGTGGTGTTTGATTGCCAGAATGGCGAAGTATTGCGTGTACGCTTTGTGGCTGAGCCTGCCAGTGCGGTGCTGATGCGTGAGCAAAGTGAAATCAGCCTGCCACAGCAGCCCAGCGGTTCAGGATTTATCTACAGCAACGGGCCGAATACCATCCGCGGTAAAGGCAATGCCTTGACGGTAGAGATTGGCCGCATGCTGCCCATCCAGTGCCAGGCCAGATAATCAAAGGCCTGCTCGGCAGGCCTTTGTGTGACATTAAAAGTCTATTGTTGCTGAAAGCAGGGCCGTGCGTGGGGCACCCATGGTAATAAAGCTGCGCGATACTGAGTTCCAGTAATTTTTATCCGCCAGGTTCATTACATTGGCGCGTAACGTCACTTTGTTGCCCGAGAAGTGTGTGACATAACGTGCACCTGCATCAAAGGTAGTCCATCCGGGAATGCTTTGTGTATTGGCATTATCCGCTTGTGCTTCGCTAAAGCTGGAAATTCGGCCAGTCAGCGTTAAACCGGGGAGCGCATAAATATCATATTCGCCATTGATCACCACATTGACTTTAGGTACGCCAATCGCATCTTTGCCATTGTTGATGCCGTTGAGTGTTTTTGTTTGTTCTGCATCAATAAAAGTGACGCCGCCAAGTAGGCGTAGTCCACTCAAGGGTTGACCAAAGGTTGACAGTTCCAGGCCACGGTTGCGTTGTTCGCCGTCATCGACCAGACGGCCGGCGGTAGTGGTAAAGACATTGGGTTGCGTAATCTGGAAAACGGCGGCAGTGACACCAAAGGTTCCGGCATTATATTTCACTCCAACCTCATGTTGCTTGGCGACAAATGGCGGCAACTGTTCGTTAGGGTTGGACGCTGTGCTGGGTGCAATAGCGCCTTGAGATAAGCCTTCACTGTAATTGCCATACAAAGAGTAATTGCCGAGTTTAACCAGCAGCGCAGTCGTTGGTGTGACTTTGCTCTCATCATAAGCATTTACTTTAGAGCCGTTGTTAAAAATCCCGCTGTAAAGTGTTTGCTGACGTGCACCCAAGGTGAGTAACACATTGTCTTGCACAAAACCGAAGGTGTTGATGAGGCCAATGCTGTTTAATTGCAAGTCGCCGTTTTGTGGAATCACGCCAAAATTGACCGTGGGTTTAGGCAGATTAGGGCTTTGATAGATATTGCCGGTGTATGGCGCCGTGGCATGTGCGACGGCACCCCCAGCGGTACGGTTAAAGTCGTTGTAGACAAGCGCATAATTGTTGCTGACACTGCCCAGTTGCTTAAAACCACGCAAACCTACCTCGTAGGTGTCAACCTCATACCAGCCTCGATAACCACCGACACGTGCGGTGAAATCGCCTGCGCTGTTGATGATGCGGCGTCCTTGTGAGCCCGCATAAAAATATTCTTCATTGCCTTTGGCTTGCCCGTAGTTAATGTAAGCAGTCAGGGCGGGCGTGAATTCGTATTCGAATTTTGTCATCCAATAATGTGAGTCGCCTTTAAAGAACTCCCAGTCGTTGACAAAGTTTTTATCATTTTGCGGGGCACGCGGTAACGCAAAACCTGAGCCATAAGTAATGTTAGCTGAATAGCCTCGGGTTAAGCGATCCTGGCTTGCCAGGTCAAAGCTGGCGGTGAGTTTTTCACCGCGATAATCCACCGCCAAAGAGCCAATATGCATGCGGTCTGATTGGCGGCTGATCGGCGTGTCGCCATCACGTGCCAGCACATTCAGGCGCACGCCCCAGGCGTTGTCTTCACCAAATCGGCGACCCAGATCAAGGTGTCCGCCAAACTGGCTGTCTGAAATATAACTGGCGGTGAAACGATTAAGCGGCGTGTCGCCAGCGCGTTTTGAGACCAAGTTAATATTGCCACCCGTGACGCCAAATGGGCTGCTGCCATTGAGCATGGAAGCAGGGCCTTTTAATACATCGACCCGTTCATAGAAGTCAGGCGCAATGCGGCGCAAGTCGGTCATGCCATATAAACCATTAATACCCACCTGGTTGGTGAATAAAGGAAATCCGCGAATATGGTAGGTTTCACTGTCGCCATATTCCGCCATGGCGCTGCGGGTAGAAGGATCTGCAGCAATAATATCAGCCAGGCGTCTTGCTTGTTGGTCAAGCACGAATTCTTCGGTGTAGCTTTGTGTGCTAAATGGGGTATCAAAAATATCGACATTGCCAAGAATACCCATACGGCTGGCTTTTGCCACTTGGCCACCTGCAAAGGGCTGAGACAGGGTGTTAGTGGCGCGTGAACGGCTTGCGCTGACATTGACTTCGGGTAAGGTGTCGGTGTGTGCAGCGACTGGCCTTGGCACAATAATGATGGCGCCATTCGTGGCTTTGGCTTCTAAAGCGGTATCTTTCAGCAATTGTTGCAGGGCTTGCTCGCGCGTTAACAACTTTTTGATGGCAGGCACCGTTTTGCCTTTGACCTGGTTTGCATCAAAGGTCAGGGTAATTGCTGATTGTTTTGCTAAGGCATTGAGAGCATCTTCAAGCTTGCCTGCCGGTAATTTGAAGTCAAATACCTGGTTCTCTTCGGCATAGGCCGCGTTGGAGTAGGTGGCCGTGAAACCAGCACTCACACTTGCAATCAATGCCGCATGCAAGGCGGTTGAAATATGTTTGCGGAAAAATGGTGTTTGTTGATGTGATTGCCCAGGCATTGCGTTAAACCTCTGTGAAAATGAGAGAAATAACCCTATGCCGAATAACTGGGCAAAAACCCGCAGATTTATTGGAATTATTTTTTTCTGATAAGCAATTGCCCGTGCTGCCGGGTGATGCGGATAGGCAAGGTGTGGCCCAATGTTTGTAAAGCATGTTCGGCCGGGTCATTACGATTGAGCTGAAATACGCCAGATACAACCAGGTTGCCGGTATTGTCTTCATAGCTGAGTGGTAGTGTCTGATAACGTGAGAGCTCGGTCATCAAGTGCTCTAAGCGCATTTGTTTGGCGATAATGACGCCATCTACCCAAGCCATTGGGTCAGAATGCGATGACTCAGTTTTAATTGGTAAAGCGCTTGCCCCTTGCATGCGGTAGGTGTCATTAGCATATGCACGGATTTCTGGCTGCTGCGCGACATGCATGGCCACAATCCCCTCGGCCACATGCAGTTGAGTGGTGCTTGCTTGCTGGTATACCGAAAAGCGGGTGCCTATGGCTTCAAATTTTGCCTGCGCCGTATTGACCCAGAAGTGGCGACGTCCAAACAACGCGTCAGTATCGTGGCCGGTGATGAGATAGACTTCACCGTGGTTGAGCACAATTTCACGTTTCAACAGGGTATAGCGCACATCTACACTGGAGTTGGTATTCAGCATGAGTTGCGTGCCATCTGCCAGTTGGAACGTCGCGCGCTGACCAATGTGGGTAGCATAGTGTATTGGCTGTTGCCATGGCGAAACTTGATTGATCAGTAAGGCGGCTGTAAGCAGTGTGACCGTCGTCATCGCCAACGCTTTGAGTTTAGGTTTGCGCGGCTTTGCCGTGATAGTTTGTGCATCAGCACGCGTAATGGTGTTCGCGACAAGCTGCCTGGCGTGTGCTGGAATAGCTGTGAAATTTTGCTCCATGGCATGCAGTGTTTGCCAGGCGTGTTCATGCATGGGATCAAAAGCCCGCCATTCCTGAAAGCGCTGCTGGTCAACATCGCTTGCGGTGCCTGAATTTAACTTGACTGACCAGGCGATCAATTCATCCATAATGTCAGGGGGGATGCTAGCAGATGTACTGATTGGGCGAGCGTTGAGTGTAGACATAGGGCGAGTTTGCTTTGGATGTATTAAGCGCGCGGCACGGTTAATAGGTGGCGTAGTGCCTCGGCCATGTAAGTTTCAACCGTACGCAAGGAAATACCGAGTCGCATTGCAATTTCAGGATAGGTCAGTCCTTCCAGTTTCGACAGCAGAAAAGCATTGCGCACATTCGGTTTTAGTCCACGGAATAAGAGATCTATCTGTAGCAGGATTTCAAGCATGGCAAGATGCTCTTCTGGGGAGGGCGCCAAGGATACTGGTAAATGCCTGATCGCGTCCAGATAGGCTTGTTCTAATGCGCTTTTGCGAAATTGATCCACCATCAGCCCATGCGCCACGGTGCTCAAAAAAGCCCGTGGCTCCTGAATGTGCGTCAATGTGGATGGTTTGGCAACCAGCTTCAGGAACGTATCATGTGCAAGATCATTCGCATGATGAACGCAGCCAAGACGTCGTTTTAACCAATTGACCAGCCAAGCGTGGTGCGTATGATAAAAAGTGCGTAGCGCTTGTTGAGGAGTAGCATCCGCTGCGGGCATGGGGGATTGTTTATGTAATGATAACTATTCTCATATGATATGCATGGAGCATACGACTGTCAACCAAGCACGGGTGACAGGCATTCTGTATGATTGGCATCTATGATGATACGCATGCTTGTTTTTTTGTGGGCATTACCAACGACCTTGATAGGCCTGGTTGCTGGTCTGCTGTGGATATTATTAGGGGCGAAGGTACGCATCAGCCATGGCGTGGTTGAGGTATATGGTGGCCGGATGGCAACGTGTATGTTACAGCTGGGTGGATTCGCTGCCATGGCCTTGGGGCATGTGATTATCGGCTGTTCGCCTGGTGTATTGGATCAACTGCGCACGCACGAACATGTGCATGTCAAGCAAGCTGAGCGCTGGGGGATATTTTTTATTCCAGCTTATTTGCTGGCAGGGTTGTGGCAGCTATTGTGTGGCCGACATGCTTACTATGATCATCCGTTTGAGAGAGAAGCTTTTGCGGCAGAGCGCGCGGAAGGTTTTGCTTGTGATCAAGGGCTTAAATAGTGTTGTTTGACGCAATAAAAAACGCCAGCTTGACTGGCGTTTTTTTGGGTGCTAAATAAGCAACTAAATAAACAGCTTTAGTACAAACTCTCCCAGAATTTCCACCAGACTTTTTCATCTTCATTAATTTTGCCGGTGATCATCGGATTTTCAGGGTAATTGGTTTTCAAAATACGCAATGTATCACCTTTCAGGTCCGCCATATCCATCGCATCGTAGGCGCTAATCATGGTCACCAGGGCATCCTCCACTGAGCTGGAGTTCGGGTAGGTTTCCAAGACATATCTGGAGCGGTTGAGTGCTGCGACATAGGCTTTGCGTTGCATGTAGTAACGTGCCACGTGCATTTCATGCATGGCCAGTGTATTGACCAGATATACCATGCGCTGCGTTGAGTCTTTGGCATAACGGCTGGTCGGAAAGCGCTCAACCAGTTCCTTGAATGCGTTAAATGAGACGCGCAAGGTTTTCGGGTCGCGGTCGTTGATTTCCTGCTTGGTGTATTTCTCCATAATGCCGCGCTCGTTAAATGTCGCCAGACCTTTGAGGTAAAAGGCGTAATCGAGGTTAGGGTGGTTAGGATGCAGCTTGATAAAACGGTCAACGGCGGATAAGCACAGCACTGGCTCAGATTTTTTATAGTAGGCATAAGCCACTTCCAGCTGCGCTTGCGTGGCATAGGCGCCATGCGGATAGCGTGCTTCCAGTTTCTGGAAATACTCAATGGCTTTGTCGTAGTTTTTGTCGGCCATTTTCTCCTGACCCGCAGCGTAGAGGCGTTGTTCTGCCCAGCCCTTGGTCTCATCTGGCGGATTCGGATTGCCGAAAATGGCACAAGCACTCAAAGCCAGCGCGGTGATCAAAATAAAAGCACGCGTGAACAGGGTGTTAAGCGGTAAAATGCGAAGCATGTTGTTTAATGTTGTTTTATCAAAGGAAACTCAGGGCATTATAACTGATGCTGTTTGAAAATATGAAAGAAAGCGCCTCCTTACATCTGGTCGTTCCTGGCAATCTTGGCGGGCAGCGTCTCGATCTGGCTTTGCAGCAAATGTTGCCGGATCATTCTCGCAGCCGATTACAGGCTTGGATCAAAGAAGGGCTGGTCTTGCTGGATGGCAAAGCACCAACAGCTAAAACCAAAGTCTGGGGCGGTGAGACGCTGGTCGTCACGCCACCTAAAAATGCACAGGAAAACGCATTTGAGCCTGAAGATATTGACTTGGATGTTGTCTATGAAGACGATGCCCTGATCATTATTAACAAGCCAGCCGGGCTGGTGGTGCATCCGGCTGCCGGTAACTGGAGCGGCACGCTGCTCAACGCTTTGCTGTTTCACTGGCCGTCACTCAAAGAAGTGCCGCGGGCAGGTATTGTGCACCGGCTGGATAAAGATACCAGCGGCTTGCTGGTGGTGGCTAAAACGCTGGAAGCACAAACCAGCCTGGTGCGCCAGTTGCAGGCACGTACGGTCAAGCGCGAATACCGCGCGATTGTGTGGGGGCAGTTATGGCGTAACGGCAAAGTCGACCAGCCGGTTGGCCGCCATCCGCACCACCGTACCAAAATGGCGGTGATCCGTCGCGGCCGTCCGGCCATCACGCATTACGAAATCCTCGAGCGCTTTGGCACCAACACTTATCTGCGCTGTAACCTCGAAACCGGCCGTACGCACCAGATCCGCGTGCATTTGCAGCATCTAAAAGCGCCCATGGTGGGGGATCCGATGTATGGCATCGGCAATATTATTCCGCACAAAATGATGACGCCAGAACTGCGCGAGGTGATTGGCAACTTTAAACGCCAGGCGTTACACGCTATTAAATTGGGTTTGATACACCCGGTCACCAATGAGCCGATGGAATGGCAGATTGAGTTGGCCGACGATATGCGTGAGTTGCTGGAAGCCATGCGTGTGGTCAAGCCGGTGGAAGAACTGCCGCCCCCGGATTTTAATGTCGATGAAAACGGTCTGTTTGTCGGGGACGATGACGAAGATTGGGGCGACGACGACTTTGATGATGACGCCGAATTGGATGATGAAGATTGGGCTGACGAGGACGAATAATGACTGGCTTAGCATTCATCACGCCTGACTGGCCCGCACCTGCCAATGTGAAAGCCTTGCAAACTACACGCAATGGTGGGGTGAGCATGGGCGTGTATGCCAGTTTGAATTTAGGCGATCATGTCAAAGACCAGCCACAGCATGTGGCAGCCAATCGGCAATTATTGAGCGCTTATATGCCCAGCGAACCGGTATGGTTGAACCAGGTGCACGGTGTGCGGGTGATTGACGCCGCTTTGTCCTCTTGCCTGGAAAGTGCAGATGCCAGCTTCAGCAGCCGTAAACAGGTGGTGTGTGTGACCATGACCGCAGATTGCCTGCCAGTGTTGCTCTGTGACCAGGCCGGAACGGCCGTGGCGGCCATTCATGCTGGCTGGCGCAGTTTGTGCGATGGCGTGATTGAAGCGACCATCGCTGCCATGCCGGTGCCTGCTAATCAACTCATGGCCTGGCTGGGGCCCGCCATTGGCCCGGAAGCATTTGAAGTGGGCGGTGAGGTAAGGGCGCAATTTATGGCGCAAGATACACAAGCCGAGTCTGCGTTTAAAGCCAAAGGCGATAAGTGGCTGGGCGATTTATACACCATTGCCGGGCAGCGTTTGCAAACATTAGGCGTGACGCAGGTATATGGTGGTGGACGCTGCACCTATAGCGAGCCGGAGACTTTCTTCAGCTTCAGGCGCGATGGGGATACTGGCCGCATGGGTAGTTTTATCTGGCTGGAATAAATGCTTTTGCCACAGAGTACACAGAGTACACAGAGTACACAGAGTACACAGAGTACACAGAGTACACAGAGTACACAGAGTACACAGAGTACACAGAGTACACAGAGTACACATAGAAAAAATTTTTGAGTGAGCCTGTCTTGCAATATTAAGACGTCATTGAATACCTGTTTTTCAGCTAAATCAGTCAAAAAATTGTTTTTAGTTTTCCTCTGTGTACTCTGTGTACTCTGTGACCTCTGTGGCTAAACAACTAAAAAAGTCATTCTAACGATTCACTCACAGTATTTTATGAAACAGCATTTAATTTTTGATTTAGACGGCACATTGATTGATTCTGCGCCAAGCATCCTGCATTGTTTTGGTCTGGCGTTTAGCACCACCAATACGCCTTTGGCAGCACCGTTGACGCATGATGTGATCGGCCCGCCGCTGATGGAAACGCTGAAGCGGCTTTCAGGTAGCGAGGATGCTACCTTATTAAACACACTGGCGGCGGCTTTCAAGCAGCATTACGACAGCACGGGCTGTTTGCAGTCCGTAGTGTTTGACGGTGTGCCAGCCATGTTGCAGAAACTGCAAGCACAGGGCTACCAGTTATATATTGCGACCAATAAGCGCTTTTACCCGACCGAAAGAATTATGGCGCATCTTGGCTGGCAGGCGTTTTTCAACGGCGTGTATGCATTGGATTATTTTAACCCTGCACTTAAATCCAAAGCCGAGATGATAGGGCGCGTGGTGGCAGACAACGGTTTGGCGGTAGACGATTGTTTGTATATTGGCGACCGTCTGGAAGACGGCATGTCAGCCGATGCCAACCAGATGGATTTTGCGCTGGTGAGCTGGGGCTATGCGGGCGATGTCGGCATGCGCAAACCACATTGGCATAGCTGCGCCAAGGTGCAGGACCTTGCTGGTTTAATCTCAACTTTATAGACTTTTTCATTATGCTCAAACGATTACGTGTTCGGCGCCATCCGGCAAGCTTTAGTACGGGTGTCGACCCTTTGTTGAGTGGTCAACGGGTCTGGCCGAATATCTTGCTGGTGGTTAGTCTGACGACATTAATCGCTGCGGGCATGTATCTGGATTGGGATGCCCGCGTGTTAGCCGGCGTGGCCGTGCTGGTCGGTTTGGTATCCGGGCTGTTTGTATGGCTGGTAGGCCTGATCGGCCTGGTACCACTGATTGGTCCCATTATCGTGAAAGTGTTGAGTTTCGGTTTTATCTGGTTGCTGAATGCGATGGGTTATCTGGTTTCTTATGTCGCGATTCGCCGTGGTTATTCACGTGATGTGCTGACTTATCGCGGACTGACCATGGCCTTATTGATCGGTATTGTCATTGGCTATATCGTGGCGCAGTTTATTTAGCGCTTGATCGCCTGCTAAAACCTTGCTTCTGGTAAAGGTTAACTATTTGTTTATGCTTTGTTTTTTTGATAACTCACGTATAATGCGCGCCTTCCAGCGATAAACACTGCATGATTGCCTTGACCACATTACTTTCTGACATTTCACCCTTTACCGGCATGGTGCTGGCTTGTTTGCTGGGTGGAGTCTTAAGCGTCTGTGTCGCAGCGATCTTTGCGCTCAATGCCAAAAAACATTGGGTGCCTTTGTTGGTAAGTTACGCCATTGGTGCCTTGCTGGCTGCGGTGTTTCTCGAAATCTTGCCGCATGCGATTGAAACCAGCCCCAATATAGAGGCGATGACTGCCACCATGCTGTTTGGCGTGTTACTGTTCTTTACCCTGGAAAAACTGGTGTTATGGCGCCATTGTCACGGTGAGCACTGTGAAATGCATGCCATGCATGATGAGGCACATTGTCCCGAGTTGCACCCGGAACAGCAGGCAGGCAAGAAGCCGCAAGGTGCGATCAAGTTTAAATTGCCACAGGCTCAGCCAGCGCAGGTGGTTGGGCATCATCATGGCCATGCCCACGATGGCGGCCGCAGTGGCTTGATGATTATGGTTGGCGATACCTTTCATAATTTTGTCGATGGCATCCTGATTTGTGCGGCCTTTATGGTTGATATGCAAGTCGGGTTGGTGACGGCATTGGCGATTATTGCGCATGAGATTCCACAAGAGGTAGGCGATTTCCTGATTTTGCTGCACTCCGGCTACAGCAAGAAAAAAGCATTCTTGTTTAATATAGGGTCCAGCCTGGCAACCCTGGCAGGTGGTTTACTGGCCTATCTGGCCTTAAACCTGGTGCAGCAATGGGTGCCATATATCCTCAGTTTGGCTGCCGCCAGCATGCTGTATGTGGCCGTGGCCGATTTGATTCCGGGCTTGCATAAACGCACGGCGTTGCGCGATACCCTGAGTCAGTTATTGTTAATTGTGTTGGGTGTGGCATCGGTCGCCCTGACCAAATGGTTGGTAGAAGGTTAAGAGAGAATCATTATGCAAAGTTCGCCTAAAGTCGGTTTTGTCTCGCTGGGTTGCCCAAAAGCCGGGTCTGACTCCGAGCGTATTTTGACCCAGTTGCGGGCCGAGGGCTATGAAATCAGCAACAGCTACGAGCAGTCTGACCTGGTGGTGGTCAATACTTGTGGCTTTATTGATTCTGCCGTGCAGGAATCGCTGGATGCAATTGGTGAGGCGCTCAACAAGAACGGTAAAGTGATTGTGACTGGCTGTCTGGGCGCCAAAAAAGACGTCGTTACCGGTGCGCACCCCAGCGTACTGGCGGTGACTGGCCCGCATGCGCTGGAAGAAGTCATGGGCCACGTCCACACACATCTGCCCAAGCCACATGATCCTTATATTGACCTGGTGCCGCCACAAGGCATCCGCCTGACGCCCAAGCATTATGCTTACCTCAAGATTTCAGAAGGCTGTAACCACCGTTGCAGCTTCTGCATTATCCCGAGTATGCGTGGTGACCTGGTCAGCCGTCCGATTGGTGATGTACTCAACGAAGCCGAAAGCCTGGTCAACGCCGGTGTGTCAGAAATTCTGGTGATTTCACAAGATACGTCAGCATATGGCGTAGATATGAAGTTCCGTAAAGGCTTCTGGAACGGCCGTCCGGTCAGGACCCATATGACAGAACTCAGTAAATCACTGGGCGAGCTGGGTGTGTGGGTGCGCTTGCATTATGTCTACCCATACCCGCATGTGGATGATGTGATTCCGCTGATGGCGGAGGGCGCGATTTTGCCGTATCTGGATGTGCCGCTGCAACACGCCAGTCCACGCATTCTCAAATCCATGAAACGCCCGGCCAGTAGCGAGAACAACCTGGCGCGTATCAAGGCCTGGCGCGATATCTGCCCTGAAATCGCCATCCGTAGTACTTTTATCGTCGGCTTCCCGGGTGAAACCGAAGACGACTTTAAAATGCTGCTCGACTTTATGGAAGAGGCACAGCTGGATCGTGTGGGTTGCTTTGCCTATTCTGCCGTCGATGGTGCAGTGGCGAATGCCTTGCCGGACCAGGTGGCTGAAGAAATCAAGCAGGAGCGTTTAAGCCGCTTTATGGAAGTGCAAGAGCGTATTAGTGCCGCTAAAGTAGCTGCCAAGATTGGTAGCCTGCAAACCGTGCTGGTGGATGAGCTGACTGAAGACGACGAAGGCAATGTCATTGCTATCGCGCGCACGAAAAGCGACGCGCCAGAAATTGATGGTATTGTTTATCTGCAGGATGCTGATGGTCTGAATCCGGGCGACTTTGTCGATGTGCAGATTGTGGACTCGCAAGGTCACGACTTGATTGGTGCGCCGCCAGAGGGTTAATCAGCCAGGATGTTATCCGCTGGGTCAAGTCGTAAAAAATGCCGCTATTGCGGCATTTTCTTATTGTAGGTGTCGCTTAGGCGATCACTGCCGGTCGTTCACAATCGGCGCGCTCAGCAAATACATCTAGCGTAAACGGGCAGCGCTTGAGCTTTTGTTGCGCTGTTTTGCGTTTGCCAGCCTGTTGCAGGTTGACATAAGGCGTTTGGCTTAAACGCACATAGCCGGATTGCAGTAATTTGCTGGCCGTGGTCTCAAACTGGCTCAACGGGTTATCCATATTTTGCAAGGTAATGCCTAGCTTGTGCACGGCGACCACATGATAAATCGCACTGGTTTGGCCAGGTGCGGCAGGTTTGCCATAAAGCTCGCCAACATGAATATCGTTGCTGAAAGTAGGGGATTGCGTCATGGCTGCATCATATCGCGTTTGCCTGCTGGCTTCAATCTGGTTGCGGCCATTTTGCACCAAGCTTAGGAGTCAGGCAGGAGTGCGGCTGCCATGTTAAAATGGCAGGCTTGAGCGTTCAGAGAGTCATCATGTCATCAGCTGTTAAAACCCGTTTTGCACCTAGCCCTACCGGATATCTTCATATTGGCGGCGCACGTACTGCCTTGTTTTCATGGGCATATGCCAAGCGCCATGGCGGGCAATTTATCCTGCGTATTGAAGATACTGATGTCGCACGTTCGACACCAGAGGCGGTGCAGGCGATTCTGGATGGCATGGCCTGGTTGCAGCTGGACCATGACGAAGGTCCGTTTTACCAGATGCAGCGCATGGATACTTACAAGAAAATCATCCAGAAAATGCTGGATGAAGGCCATGCTTATTATTGCTATTGCAGCAAAGAAGAGCTGGATGCCTTGCGTGAAACGCAAATGCAGCAGGGCGTAAAGCCGCGCTATGATGGCCGCTGGCGCCCGGAAACAGGCAAGGTCTTGCCGGAGGCGCCCAAAGATGTACCGCCTGTTGTGCGCTTTAAAAACCCGACTACTGGCGTGGTTGCATGGGACGATATGGTCAAAGGCCGTATCGAGATTGCCAATGCCGAGCTGGATGACCTGATTATTGCGCGTGCTGACGGCACGCCCACTTATAATTTTTGTGTGGTTGTCGATGACTGGGAAATGGGCGTGACGCAGGTGATCCGTGGTGATGACCACGTCAATAACACGCCGCGCCAGATCAATATGTTGCAGGCTTTGGGCGCGCAAGTGCCTCAATATGCGCATTTGTCCATGATCCTCGGCGATGACGGCCAGAAATTATCCAAGCGCCATGGCGCCGTGAGTGTGATGCAGTATCACGAAGACGGTTATCTGCGTGAAGCGGTGCTTAACTACCTGGCACGCTTGGGCTGGTCACATGGTGATGATGAAGTATTCAGTATGGAGCAGTTCTGTGCGTGGTTTGATCTTGATCATATCACGCCTTCTGCGGCGCAGTTTAATACCGAGAAACTCAACTGGCTCAATGCACATTACATTAAAAGCTTGCCACTAGCGCAAATTGCGGACGAAGTGAAGCCGCGCCTGGCTGCGCTGGGTATCACGGAAACGCAGTCGCCAGACTTGCTGGCGGTGCTGAATTTATACCGTGAGCGGGCTAACAACCTGAATCAACTGGCAAAAGAAATTGCGTTCTTCTACCAGATGCCTGCGATCAATGAAGCAGATGCGACCAAACACATTCAGGAAGAAACATCTGCGTATATCGAAAGCTTTTTGCAAAAGACTCAAGATTCTGCCTGGACTGCCGATAACTTACACGATGCGCTAAATCAGGTCGTGGCTGAGCAACAGATTAAATTTCCCAAATTGGCCATGCCATTACGGGTGGCTTTAATCGGGATTGCACAGTCACCCAGCATTGATCAGGTGATGTCGATATTGGGTAAAGAGGCTTGTTTGCAGCGTATTCGCGCATTATTTCCAAAAAAATAAGGTGCGGGGATTGAAATTGGAACAAATTAGTACAATCATAGTCATTATGAGGGATTGGTGTTCAAGATAATAAAACTCCAATACGATTAAAACAAACAAGGAGCAATTCTATGAATAATAAAGGCCAAATGTTACAAGACCCTTTTCTGAACGCCTTAAGAAAAGAACACGTGCAAGTGTCTATTTATCTGGTTAATGGTATCAAACTGCAAGGTCAGGTTGACTCTTTTGACCAATATGTGATTTTGTTAAAAAATACAGTGACCCAAATGGTGTACAAGCACGCGATTTCAACCATCGTTCCAGCGCGTCCGGTCAGTTTGGCGCCACACGAAACAGCACAAGAATCTTAATGCATGTTTGATAGGCCAAGCGGCGGAGATGCCGTCGTTCTGGTCAGCGTCAATTTTGGTGATGCTGACTACGAAGAAAGTTTGCAAGAACTCCGCCACCTCGCCGGCACTGCCGGATTGAATATCTCAGCGACGCTGGAAGGCAAGCGTCAGGCACCCGATCCCAAATATTTTATCGGCTCTGGTAAGGCAGATGAGCTCAAGGCATTGTTGGCAGCGCACGATAGCAAGGTGGCTGCCTTTAACCATGATTTGAGTCCGTCGCAGCAGCGTAACCTCGAAAAACTGCTCGAAGCACGCGTTGTTGATCGCACCGGTCTCATCCTGGATATTTTTGCCCAGCGTGCGCAGTCGCACGAGGGTAAGTTGCAGGTAGAGCTAGCGCAGCTGGAGCATCTGTCTACACGGCTGGTGCGTGGCTGGACCCACCTTGAACGCCAAAAAGGTGGTATCGGTGTGCGTGGCGGCCCAGGTGAAACACAGTTGGAGCTGGATAGACGCATGCTGCGCGTACGCGTCAAGCAACTGCGTGAAAAACTGGACAAACTCAAGCAGCAGCGCGGGATGCAGCGGCGTGCACGCAAACGCTCCAACCTGATGACCGTGTCTCTGGTCGGCTATACCAACGCTGGTAAATCGACCTTGTTTAACCGTTTAACGCATTCTGGCGTCTATGCGGCAGATCAGCTATTTGCCACGCTTGATACCACTTCACGCAAAATGCATCTGCCTGATGGCTATCCCGTGGTGCTTTCAGACACGGTTGGTTTTATCAAGCATTTGCCCACTACACTGATTGAAGCCTTTGGTGCGACGCTGGAAGAAGCGGCACAAGCAGATTTATTGCTGCACATTGTCGATGTCGCCAGCCCTAACCGCGATAATCAAATTGAGCAGGTCAACATTGTGCTGAACGAGATTGGCGCCGCCAATGTCCCACAGGTTCTGGTATTGAACCAGATAGACCGCATGGGCATGGCGCCAGGAATTGATAGAGACGAGTATGGTAACATCCGTACAGTGCGCGTCTCGGCTAGAGAAGGCACTGGTATTGATGATTTACGCCAGGCGTTGTTGGAGCATCAGCAATATTTGAAAAAACTGAGCACTGAAGAGCGTGCTTATGTTTAAAAGATCAAAAAAACACGGAGTACTAGCATGAGAAAATTCCCCGGCTTTTGGAATAAGAATAACGAAGGCCCGCCTGACCTGGATGAGGTATTCAAGGATTTGAATCAAAAGCTGAATCGTTTGTTTGGCAACAAAGGCGGACAGGGTGGCCCACGTGGCAGTTCACCTGCACCGCAACCATTGCCAGTGGCGCCTATTTTAGGCCTGGTCGCGCTTATTTGGCTGGGCTCAGGCTTTTATATTGTTGATCAGGGTTCGCGTGGTGTGGTATTGCGTTTCGGCCAGCATGTTGAGACCACCATGCCTGGTCCGCGCTGGCATTTGCCGTTCCCGATTGAAACCATCGAAAACGTTAACCTGGAGCAGGTGCGTACCATTGAAATGGGCTATCGCTCATTTGAAGGCGAGTCTGGCCGCAGCAAAGAGCTCCGAGAGTCTTTGATGCTGACCGATGATGAAAACATCATCGACTTGCAAGTTGCGGTGCAATATAACCTGAAGTCTGTTGAGGATTACCAGTTTAGCAACCGTTCGACTGAAGAAAGCGTACGTGGCGTAGCAGAAACCGCGATTCGTGAAATCGTTGGTAAAAGCAAAATGGACTTTGTACTGTATGAAGGCCGTGATGATGTGGCGGCCAAAGCCAAAAAGCTGATGCAGGACATGCTGGACAGGTATAAATCTGGCATCAATGTGGTTAACGTGACCATGCAGAATGCGCAACCACCAGAGCAGGTGCAAGCCGCGTTTGATGATGCAGTGAAAGCCAAGCAGGATTTGGAGCGCCAGAAGAATGAAGGCCAGGCCTATGCGAATGATGTAATTCCTAAGGCGCGAGGCACTGCCTCTCGTTTGACCGAAGAGGCGGCAGGTTACAAGTTGCGTGTAGAAAACGAAGCCAAGGGTAATGCTGACCGATTCGAGCAGGTGCTGTCGCAATATAACAAAGCGCCTGAAGTGACACGCCAGCGCCTGTATCTGGATGCGCAAGAGCATATCTTAGCCAATACCAGCAAAGTGCTGGTAGACCAGAAGGGTGGCAATAGCCTGCTGTATTTGCCGCTGGATAAACTCATGACCATGAGTGGTGCAGGCAATAATGCGGCATCTGCACCTGCGACAACGGCTGACAAGCCGGTGCAGGAACCACAAGCCGACGCAAGCACCTCGGATCGCTCGCGTGATGCGATGAGAAGCCGCGATCGTGAATATCGCTAGATTGCCCTGAAGGAATATACATATGAGAAATATTGGAAGTCTGTTAATCGGGGTGTTTGTTCTACTGGTGATCATTACCTCTTCGGCCTATACCGTTGATCAGCGTGAATATGCACTGGTGTTCCGTCTGGGTGAGATCGTGTCCGTAAAGAGCGAGCCCGGCCTCTACTTCAAGATGCCTATGGTGGAAAATATCCGCTATTACGACAAACGCATTCTGACCCTGAACTGGGAAGAGCCAGACCGCTTTATTACCAGCGAGAAGAAAAACGTCTTGGTGGATTCGTTTGTGAAGTGGCGCATTGTTGATCCGTCCAAATACTATGTGTCTGTGCGTGGGGATGAAGTGCAAGCTGAGCGTCGCCTGTCGCAGATGGTGAATGATGGTTTGCGAGCCGAGTTTGGTAAGCGCACTATTCATGATGTGGTATCTGGTGAGCGTTCCGAAATCATGGAGATTCTGCGTCAGCGTGCCGACAAAGAAAGTCGCCAGATGGGCATCCAGATTCTGGATGTACGTTTGCGCCGTGTCGACTTGCCAAAAGAGGTGAGTGAGTCTGTGTATCAGCGTATGGAGGCCGAGCGTAAGTCGGTGGCCAACGAGTTGCGTTCACAAGGTGCAGCAGCGGCTGAAAAAATCCGTGCGGATGCCGACAGGCAGCGTGAAGTGATTATTGCCGAAGCTTACCGTGATGCGCAAAAAGTCAAGGGCGAGGGCGATGCCAAGGCGTCTGAAGTCTACGCACAGGCATTTGGTAAAAACCCCGAGTTTTATGCTTTTTACCGCAGCCAGGAAGCTTATAAAAACAGCTTCAAGAGCAAGTCTGACGTGATGGTCATTGATCAAAGCTCTGACTTCTTTAAATATATGCGTAGCAGTGGCAAGAAGTAACTTGTTGTCTGTGGCTGCTTAGCTGACTTGTCGATGAACTGGTGGTGGCTGATTGGTGGAGTGTTGCTGATTGAAGGTTTGATGCCATTGCTGTTTACGCGCGCATGGCGTCAAACATTTGAAAAGCTATTGCAGTTGCAAGATGGTCAGATACGCTTTGTTGGCTTTGCCTCTGCGGCGATCGGGATACTTATTTTGTGGCTGAACCGTTAAATACCAGCTTGAAGTAAAAAAGCACGCATGATGGCGTGCTTTTTTATTGGTTTTCTACGCAAGACCTGAAGATCGCCATTGCTAAAGCCGTGCTTTAGATAGGGGTTTGCGGGTATAATGACGGGATGCATAATTGGTTACTTCCTGAATATATTGAAGACGTATTGCCTGCTGAAGCGGCGCGTCTTGAGTCTTATCGCCGACAATTGCTGGACTTGTTCCGCGTCCATGGTTACCAATATGTGGTGCCGCCGATGATGGAATACGTGGAGTCTTTGTTGACCGGCACTGGCCATGATCTGGACATTGCGACCTTTAAAGTGGTTGACCAGTTAACCGGTCGCCTGATGGGTTTGCGCGCGGATACGACACCGCAAGCCGCGCGCATCGATGCGCATATGTTGAACCATCAAGGCGTTTCGCGCCTGTGCTATGCCGGTACGGTGCTGCGCACCAAGCCTGATGGTTTGGCACGCACACGTGAGCCACTGCAATTGGGCGCTGAGCTGTATGGTCACGCCGGGATTGAGAGCGATATTGAAGTGCAGCGACTGATGGTGAAAGCCTTGCAGTTGTTAGGCATGCGCACTTTGTTCGTAGACCTGAGTCACGCAGCGGTTTTTGCCAGCCTCTCGCATATGGCACAGTTGGGTGTACAGCAGGAGCAGGCGTTGCAGGCGGCTTTACAGGCAAAAGACATCACATTGGTAGAGCAGTTAGTCATTAATTTGCCTGAAAAATCCCGCCAGGCTTTTGTTGCGCTGACGCAGTTGAACGGTGGTATTGAGGTGCTGGATCAAGCGCGTGATGTGTTGCCAGAATCTGAAGAGATTGAACAGGCTTTACGTGAGTTGGAAGCCGTGGCCAAAACGCTGACCACGGATGATGTCACCGTCACCATTGATTTGAGCGAGCTGCGTGGTTATCACTATCACAGCGGCATGGTGTTTGCGGCATACGCCAAAGGCTATGCAGGACCGATCGCATTGGGCGGACGTTATGACGAAGTCGGCGCGGCATTTGGGCGTGCGCGTCCGGCAACCGGATTTAGCCTGGATTTGCGTGGCGCATTACAAGCATTGGGCCCGGCAACATTGCATAAAGGGATTCTGGCGCCAGTGGTTACAGAACCCGAATTATTGTCACTGATAGATACCTTACGTTCTCAGGGGCAGATTGTGGTGGAAGCATTGCCCGATATGCCTGTGAACTATTCTGAATTGGCTTGTGACCGCACTTTGCAAAAAGTAGATGGCCACTGGCAAGTGGTGGCTGTGTAACACAGCGTACCCTTTTTTGTTTTTACAAGATATTGATTGAACATGACACAATTTAAGCAAGCAAAAAACGTCGTTGTGATTGGTACCCAATGGGGCGACGAAGGTAAAGGTAAAATCGTAGACTGGTTGACGGATCACGCCCAAGGCGTCGTGCGCTTTCAGGGCGGTCATAACGCTGGTCATACCTTGGTCGTTGGTCAGGGGGCTGCACAAAAAGTGTACAAGCTCAATCTGGTGCCTTCTGGCATTGTGCGTGATGGCGTCAATTGCTATATCGGTAACGGTGTGGTGCTCGATACTACGCATTTGCTGCATGAGATTTCTACCTTGGAGCAAGGCGGCCTGGATGTTAAAAACCGCCTGAAAGTCAGCCCTGGCTGCCCATTGATTCTGTCACATCACGTTGCTGTTGACTTGGCACGTGAAGCCAAGCGTAGCGCCGAGAAAAAGATCGGCACCACCGGTAAAGGCATCGGCCCCGCTTATGAAGACAAAGTCGCTAGACGTGCTTTGCGTGTGTACGACTTGTTCCATCCGGAACGCTTTGCCGAAAAATTACGTGAAGTCATGGACTACCATAACTTCGTATTGACTAATTACTTGGGCGCAGCGGCTGTCGACTTTCAACAGCAATATGACGCCAGCATGCAACACGCAGTCGCGTTGAAACCTATGGTGGCCGATATTTCAGCAGCTCTGTACGACGCCAATGCGCGCGGCGAACACCTGTTGTTTGAAGGTGCGCAGGGCACCTTGCTCGACGTTGACCATGGTACGTATCCTTATGTGACCTCCAGCAACTGTATCGCTGGCCAAGCCTCAGCGGGTACCGGTGTCGGCGCCAATATGTTGCATTACGTGTTGGGTATCACCAAAGCCTACACCACCCGTGTGGGTGGCGGTCCGTTCCCGAGCGAGCTGGATATCGATACCGAAGGCGCACCTGGTCACCAGATGTCTAACAAAGGCCAGGAAATCGGTACCGTGACCCGTCGCAAGCGTCGTTGTGGCTGGTTTGATGCCGCCGCTTTGCGTCGCTCAGCCCGTATCAATGGTTTGACAGGCCTGTGCATTACCAAGCTGGATGTGCTTGATGGCATTGAGTCACTGGATATTTGTACCGGGTACAAACTGGATGGCAAAATCGTTGACATGCTGCCAGTCGGCGCTGATGATGTCGCGCGTTGTGAGCCTATCTACGAAACTGTACCGGGCTGGACTGAAACGACTTTTGGCGCAAAAACGTGGGATGCACTGCCTAAAAATGCACAGCATTACCTCAAGCGTTTGGAAGCCGTGTGCGGTGTGCCGATTGCGATTGTGTCTACCGGCCCAGAGCGTGACGAAACCATTGTCCTGCAACATCCTTTTGCTTAAGCATAAGAGTCCGTTGATATGAGTGCACAACGACTGGCCTGGGCAATTACGGGTTCTGGCCACTACTTGCGTGAATCATTGGCCATTCTGCAAACCTTGCAGGATGTGGATATCTATCTCAGTCGCGCTGCGTCTGAAATCATCCAGCAATACGGGTTCCAATCCGCGTTGGAAGCCACGGGTCACAAGGTCTATCAGGACAAAACGGCCAGCAGTGTGCCAGTCGAGCGCTTTTATGAAGGTGTGTATCACACACTGGTGGTTTCGCCAGCGACCTCTAATACCATCGCCAAAATGGCCTACGGATTTTCTGACAGCCTGGTGACCAACCTGTTCGCGCAAGCGGGTAAAACACGTGTACACAGCATTTTGTTTGCTTGTGATACTGCCCCAGAGCTGGAATCTGAAGCGCCGCGCGATCATGTCGTAAAAGTATTCCCGCGCCAGATTGACCTCGACAACGTGGCTAAGTTAAAGCAGTTTGCTGATACCACGGTGGTCGAGGATATGGCTGCTTTGCAAAATGCCATTATGCAGCGATTGGCTGCATGCCATGATCTGCATTTGCACGATGGCATACAGGTGCTAGATACGCTCACAGAGTAAACCCATGACACGGCTGCTGTTCCTCACCGGAAAACTGGCAGAACACAGTCTGCGCCAAATATTGCAGTCCATTCAGGCTGACAGTAAACAGTCTCCTTTCGAGTATGAAGTCAAACAAATTGGCGTGTCTGTTGCTGCTTTGATGACGCCGCCTTTAATTGCACGACGTCTGGCAAAAGTGGAGAATATAGACAAGGTCATTTTGCCTGGCTTATGCCAGGGCGATTTGGCACTGCTTGAGGCGCAATGGGGCGTGCCGGTGGAACGAGGACCAAAAGACTTGAAAGATTTGCCACAATACTTTGGCCAGCAAGGTAAAGCGCCAGACCTGACGCAACATAGCGTCACTATTTTTGCTGAAATTGTCGATGCACCAGACCTCACTGTTGCGCAAATTGTGGCTAAGGCCAGCCATTTTCAGCAACAGGGTGCGGACGTTATCGACCTGGGCTGTCTGCCGGGTAAAGCCTTTGCCCATATGACAGACGCAGTACAGGCACTGAAAACGCAAGGTTTTCAGGTCAGTGTAGATTCCATGCGCGATGAGGACTTACTGGCGGCGGGGAAGGCGGGTGCCGATTACCTGCTGAGTTTGCATGAAAAGAATTTGTGGATTGCTGATGAAGTCGCGGCCACGCCGATCTTAATTCCGGCAGTACCTGGCAGTTTTGCCAGCTTGCAGCGTGCGATTGAGCATTGCTTAAAGCGCGGCCGACGTTTTATTGCTGACCCGATTCTGGATCCTATTCATTTTGGCCTGACTGACTCCATTGTGCGCTATCACAAATTGCGCAAAAAATACCCGGATATTGCCATCATGATGGGCGTAGGCAACCTGACCGAGCTGACCGATGCCGATACTACCGGCGTCAATGCCTTGTTGTTTGGCATGATCAGTGAGTTGAATATCAACGCCGTACTGGCAACGTCAGTGAGTCCACATGCCAGCGAAGCCGTGGCTGAGGCAGATGTGGCGCGCCGCGTTATGTATCGTGCCAGCCAGGATAAGCGCCTGCCGCGCGGCTATTCGAATGGTTTGCTTGGCTTACATGACCGCAAGCCGTTCCCTTATAGTGCTGAAGAAATCATGGCAATGGCGAGCCAGATCAAAGACCCCAGTTTTCGCATTATGGTGAGCGAGCAGGGGGTGCATGTTTATAATCGGGATGGCATTCAGCACGACACGGACCCATACCGTTTTTACCCGACATTAAACGTGCAGGATGACGCATCGCACGCGTTTTACCTGGGCGTTGAACTGGCACGCGCGCAAATCGCCTGGCAGTTGAAAAAGCGCTATGTACAAGACGAGTTGCTGGAGTGGGGCGTGGCCTCGGTGCAACAAAACAAGAAAGCCAAAGTAGCCCACCGCGAGGCCTCTATCCAGGAACGTTTGGAGAACGCGCGCACCAAATCTAATGACAATACAACGCCTGATAGCCCTACATCGGGCACGGAATAATTTTCATGATTTATGAAACGATAGTGACTAGCTGTTCGGTGGATGGTGATGTGCATGTCGCACCATTTGGTATTCAATGGCATGAGGGCAGAGTACTCATCATGCCTTTTAAACCGTCTACTACTTTGCAGAATATCTTGCAGACCGGCTTTGCTGTCCTGAATCTAACTGACGACGTACGCGTGTTTGCTGCGGCAATTGCCAGGAAAACCGCCTTTGCTACCGAGGCGATCGCTAGCGGTCAAGGCGTCAGGCTCAAAGATTGTTTGGCGCATCATGTACTCAGTTTGCAGCAGATTGAAGAGGATGATGTACGTCCAAAATTGTGGATGCAAGTAGTCGAAAGTGCATCGCACGCACCATTTATGGGATTTAACCGCGCGCAGGCAGCGGTGATTGAATTAGCCGTGCTGGTCAGCCGTTTGCATATGTTGCCGGTTGAAAAAATCAGCCAGGAAATGCAGTATCTGCAAATCGCCATTGATAAAACGGCCGGGCCACGCGAGCAAGAAGCCTGGCAATGGCTGGTCGATTGCGTTAACAACCACTTGGCGCAACAAAGCGGCATGCAACAAGCGTGAGTCAGTCTATGCAAGTACTTGTGAGTGTGAATTCCGTTGTCGAGGCACAACTCGTGCTGTCTGCCGGAGTACCATTAATCGATCTCAAAGAGACCAGTCATGGTGCATTGGCGGCATTGGATATAGATCGTTCAACCGCGATTATTGAAGCGATTCTCCAGCATAGGCAACAAACCGCGGCGACAGATATTGTCATCAGCGCAACGGTGGGCGATCACGGTGGCACGGTCGATGACCTCAGGCAGATGATTACAAGCCGCCTGCAAATTGGGGTTGAAGTGATCAAGTTGCCGGAAACTATCTGGGCCGAATCTCTCTACCAGCCAACAATTGTTGCCTTGCTTGCGCAGGGCCTTAAATTGATTGCTGTGATGCATCCTGACAGCCTGATGGCTGCCAATATGCAACAGCGACTACAGGCTTTGGCGCAACAAGGGTACTGGGGCGTGATGGTGGATACGACACAAAAATCACGCGCATTGCTAGAGATCGTACCTATCGCTGCGCTCGCTGATTTTGTGCGGGCGGCAAAATCAGCACGCTTATTCGTCGGCATAGCTGGCGGATTATTGCTGGCGCATATCGAACCGCTGTCTATATTGGCGCCAGATTATCTGGGATTTCGCAGTGGTTTGTGCGAAGGCGCACAAAGAGCGCAAGGCTTATTGGCAGAACGCGTGCACGCGCTGATTGCAAGAGTGTCAGAAATTTGTTGAATAATTGGTCTCAAACCTAATAAATACGCCTTTGAGATGGCGCTTAGGGTTGCGTCTGTAGCGACCTTTGCGTATAGTTCAATTTGTAAGTTTTTTCAAAGATGTGGCAAAAAAGCCCAATAACGAAGGAGTCGATGAATGAAAAAAAGTTTTTTAGGCTTGGCAATTGCTTCTGCATTTGTGTTTGCATCGCAAGTTGCACAAGCTGAAGACATGTACCGTGGCGCTTGGTATGTTGTTCCAGGTGCAACCTACATGAACACTGACAATGATCTCGAAGCTGACAATGGCCGTGGCGGTTTTCTGTCTATCGGTAAAGAGCTGAGCGAGCACTGGGACATTCAAGGTCGTTTGGGCTACAACCGTGCTGATAATGATCTTGCCGGTGTAAGTGGTAAATACAAACAAACAGCCTTAGGTCTGGATGCATTGTATGTATTCAGCCGCGAAAAATTCCGTCCATTCCTGTTGGCAGGTCTTGGCGCAGCACGTAATGATGTTGATTACTCTGCTCCTGGTGCCGATATTGATGGTAAGAAAAATTCCTGGATGGCCAATGTAGGTTTGGGTGCTCAATACTTGTTTAACGATAAGTTTGGTATTCAAGCTGATGTGCGTCATCAATGGAGCCGTGCAAAAATTGATATTGCTGGCGTAGGTAGCGATACCGAAACGATTGGTAATACTTTGGTTAACCTGGGTGGTATCTTCCGTTTTGGCGCACCAGCACCAGTGGTTGCAGAGCCAACACCAGAGCCAACACCAGCACCATTGGCAGCCGCTGAACCAGCGCCGGCACCAGCACCAGCTCCGGTACCAGCACCAGTATGTAAGCCACAAAACGAAACAGTGACAGTAAGTGCTGAAAAACTGTTTGGTTTCGATAAGGCTAACCTGCGTGAAGAAGGCCGTAAAGTTCTGGAAGAAACAGCTGCTAAGATCAAGGCTAACCCAGAAATTACTGCTGTGATCGTTACAGGCCACACAGACCGTATCGGTTCTGACGCTTACAACCAAAAGTTGTCTGAGCGTCGTGCTAAGCAAGTAGCTGATTACCTGATCGCTCAAGGTGTTGATAGCAATATCATCACTTCTGAAGGTAAAGGTAAAACTGAGCCAGTAGTTCAATGCGATGGCAAAAAAGTAAGCAAAAAATTGATTTCTTGCTTGCAACCAAACCGCCGCGTTGACATCCGCGCTGAAGGCACCAAACAAGTTGGTTGCCAATAATCAGAACTAGCTTCTGAGTAAAAAGCCACGCGTCAGCGTGGCTTTTTTTATGCCTGTTGTTTTGAGTCAGCCTTTTGCATGACTGGCTCAGTTATAATTCTGCAATGGTTGATACACACTTTATTATTAAAGCACGCTGGGTGATTCCCATAGATGCGAACGTAGACGCGAACCATACCCTCTTAGAGCAGCATGCAGTGTTGGTGGAGGCCGGGCAAATTAAAGCCATTGTGCCCAAGACTGATATCCCGGCATGGGCTGCTGATTGGCCAGTGGTTGACTGCTCCCAGCATGTATTGATTCCAGGGTTGATTAATCTACACGCACACAGCAGCATGAACCTGTTAAAGGGATATGCTGACGATTATGCACTGATGCCCTGGCTCAATGAGCATATCTGGCCGGCAGAAAAGCAGTGGGTATCTAAATCGTTTGTGCATGATGGTAGCTTGCTGGCCTGTGCAGAAATGTTGAGTGGCGGTGTGACCACCTTCAATGACATGTATTTCTTCCCGCAAGCTACGATTGAGGCGGTGAAGCGTGCAGGCATGCGTGCCCATATTGGTCTGACTGTATTAGATTTTCCGACCAATTATGCAGCAACAGCTAATGATTACATCCGGCTAGGCACCGAGGTGCGGGACCAATATAAAGCCGATCCGCATATCAGCTTCTCGTTTGCGCCACATGCCCCTTATACCGTGAGTGACCAGACCTTTGAGCAAATCTCAACCCTGTCTGAACAGCTAAACCTCGGTATTCATACCCACTTGCACGAAACACAGGCCGAGATCGCGCACAGTCTGGAACAATATGGCGTGAGGCCATTGCAACGTTTGCGAGCACTGGGTGTGATTGGCCCGGCCACTGTATTAGCGCATGGTGTGCATCTTGAAACACAAGAGCTCGAATCATTATCGACATTAGGTGCACATATCGCCCATTGCCCGAGTTCAAATCTTAAATTGGCCAGCGGCATTGCGCCGGTCGCCGCTGCATTAAGGGCTGGTATCAATGTCGGTTTGGGCACGGATGGTGCCGCCAGTAATAACCGCGTCGATATGTGGCAAGAAATGCGTACGGCGGCATTACTTGCCAAAGTCGCAGATCAGAATGCAGAAGCCTTGCCTGCTTATCAGGCATTGGAAATGGCTACCCTGCATGGTGCGCGTGCTTTGGGCTTACAAGACAGGGTTGGTAGTATTGCAGTCGGTAAACAGGCCGACCTGGTGGCAGTAAGGCTGGACGATTTAAACAGTTTGCCTTGCTTTGATCCCATTTCGCATTTGGTTTACGTCGCGGGGCGCGAGCAGGTTACCCACACCTGGGTAGATGGTGAATTACGTTATCAGCGCACCGTGGAGGGTCAAAGCCAGTTTGCAGGCATGGAAACTGAAGAATTACGGTCTATTGCATTGCAGTGGCAACTCAAGCTGCAATCCGCGCATAGCTAATCGCAGCAAATAAAGATCAAGCAAAAGGAGTGAGCATGGCGAATGTAGAAGCTGCAGAGGTAAACAAGTTTGCAGAGTTGGCGCATCAGTGGTGGGATATGCAAGGGGTATTCAAACCATTGCATCAACTGAATCCATTGCGTCTGGATTATATCGATAGTCGCGCGCACCTTGCAGGTAAACAAGTACTGGATGTGGGCTGTGGCGGTGGTATTTTAAGCGAATCTATGGCGCAGCGCGGCGCCCAGGTCTCCGGTATCGACCTGGCAGAGAAGTCTCTGCAGGTGGCGCAATTACATGCCTTGGAAGCCAGTGTGGTGCTTGAGTATCGTAATGTCGCCGTTGAAATTCTGGCGCAAGAAAAGCCGCAGGCTTTTGATGTAGTGACCTGCATGGAAATGCTGGAACATGTACCGGACCCTGCCAGTGTTGTGCGTGCCTGTGCCGCCTTGGTGAAACCAGGTGGTCATGTTTTCTTCTCGACCTTAAACCGTAATGCCAAGGCCTATTTGATGGCGGTGGTTGGTGCAGAATATGTGCTGAATTTGCTGCCAAAAGGCACACATGATTACAGCAAGTTTATCAAACCTTCCGAATTAGCGGCATGGATGCGTCAATCCGGGCTGGAGTTACAACACCAAACCGGTGTGACTTACCACCCGTTCAGCAAACAATATGCGCTGACGCTGGATACCAGCGTGAATTACATGTTGCACGCGATTAAAGAAGCCTGACAGGAAGTTAAATGCAAGCTGTTTTGTTTGATTTGGACGGGACGCTGGTTGATACCGCTCCGGATTTGGGTTACGCCCTGAATTTGCAACGTGAACGTCATGGCCTGGATTTTTTAGCGGATGCCACCATACGCCCTTATGCCTCACATGGTTCACGTGGCTTGCTTGAAGTCGGCTTTGGCTTATTGCCTACCGATGCTCATTTTGAAGCCATGCGTACGGAATATCTGGACTTGTATACGCAAGTGATGACGCGTCAGCCTGTATTGTTTGACGGCATGGCCGAGGCCTTGCAGGCGATTGAGCAACGCGGCTTGCGTTGGGGTATAGTCACCAATAAACCACGCCGCTTTACCATGCCGATGGTGGCCCACATGGGGCTGGATGTCCGTGCCGGGGCCGTGATCAGTGGCGATGATGCGCCACAACCCAAACCCTCACCACAAACCCTGCTGCTGGCCTGCGAGCGTATGAATATAGATCCGCAAACCGTGTTGTATATTGGTGATGCCGAGCGTGATATACAAGCTGGCCAGGCGGCTGGCATGAAGACGCTGGTGGCCTTGTTTGGCTATTTGGCAAGCACTGACAACCCACAGGCGTGGGGTGCCGATGGCTGCATCCAGCAGCCTCAGGATTTGCTCGCGTATTTATAATCGCTGATCTGCACCTTACTTGCGTGCGCTGCTCAGCACAGCCATGGCCGCAATATTAATATCCGCGACCAGGATGCTTTCCAGCATGCCTTGTTCATTGATAATTGGTAATGATACCGTGAGGCAGAAGTCTTCAGTCGCCGTAGACAGGTAAATGGTGGAAATATAAGGCGCATGTGACTCAGCCACTCTCTGGTAGTAGGCTTGCTGGCTGCGGTCTATGCCAGCACCACCTGCCTTGATTTTTCCATACATATTCGGGTTGATCCAGTTGGCGTAACGTTGCACGCCATTCGGTTCGAGCTCAAAGATCACTTCAAAATAAGGGAATTCGGCAAAGCAGCTATCCAGATCATGTGACCCTGTTGAGCGCTGGATTTTCAATAACGATTGCAGGGCGGATAAGGCTCTCTGTTGCCAGTCAGAGTAAAACTCTTTTTTAGGCAAAATGGTTTGTGGCGGCGTATCTTCTACCACCACGATACTGCCAAGATTGGCTTTGCCGATTTTCTTCAGCACGGCCGCTCGCTCGGCAGCCATAACGCTATTCTCCAGCAAGCCTTGTTTGCCATTCACCACCGCGATAGACACGCTGGCGACAGGGTGGTCTTTGCCATCTTCGGTCGTGAAAAATCCACGCTCAAGATCACTGGCATCGTACAGGTGAACCGCTAAGGCTTGGAACTGGCTAATAATGTGTAGCAGGATATCGGTGAGTGTCGGGGCATTGTGATCGTAAATCAGCACAAAATCATCGCCGCCAATATGACCGACCATGACGCCGGTTTTGTCTTGAAATTCCTGACGGATGATTTCAGACAATAATCGGATCATGGCATCGCCACGGATGAAGCCGTAGCGATCGTTGTACGCCTTAAAGTGATCCAGGTCGATATACACTAACTGCGTATTGGGGTTGTTACGCAAGCTATTGTCCAGGGTCTGTCTTAAGGTCGGCCCGGTAGTGAGATGACTCAGCGGGTGTAAATTGCCGGTGGAGGCTTTACGGCTGATCAACTGGGCCATGATTTCCATGGGTTGCAGGATGCCGACATAGGCACCTTCTTCGTTCACCGTAATCCATATATCAGTATTGGCGCGATCGAGATAAAACAGTCGCGCAAGTACGGAAGAGGGGATGAGGTGATTAATCACCTTGGGTAGAGGGTCGCAGCATGCGCCTAGTCCGGTGACTTTTTTGGAAAATACCTTGCCACGTCGTAATACGCCAAGTGGTGTTTTCCCATCGAGAACGACGGCGATAGCGACATCAATATGGATATTAAATAAGCTTCTGGCTTCAGCGATCGAGTTGCTGACATCAATGGTCAGGCCGTGACTAATGAACTCTCCAATGTGAAAGTCATCCGGCACGTGCGAGCGATGCGATTCGTCACGTGCAGGTAGTGCGGCTACCTGGTCGCTGGGGATGCTTTGCGGATGGGCAAAATAATGGCCTTGTGCGTAATGTAAGCCTAAGTCCTGACAGTAGGTAATATCTTCTACGCGCTCCAGGCCTTCTGCAATAATGGTGCAGCCCAAACGTTGAGCCATGGAAATAATCGCTTCCAGCAGCACGGTTCTCACGCGGCTACCTTGTGCTTCATGCACAATTGCACGGTCTATTTTAATGAAATCAGCGCGGACTTCTGCCAGGATACGCAGCCCGTTAAAGCCTGATCCCATATCGTCCAAGGCAATGCGCAGGCCATGCATGCGAATTTCATCGCAGTAGCGTGCCAGTACCTCAGGGTTTGTTTTCTCGCTTTCGACAATTTCTATGACGACATCACGTTTATCAATGTTTTGCTGTAGCAGAATTTGTAAGATGAAATCGAGCCAGCCAGGACTCATAATGGTTTGTGGCAACACATTAATAAAAATGGGTTTTTCCGCAGAAATGGATTGTGACTTACCAATCAAGGCCAGACGCTGGCAAGCCAGGTCTAACTCGTGTGTGCGCTTGACCTCGGCGGCCAATGCAAATGCTTCCATGCCGTTGAGCCACTTGCCTTCTGGTGTTTTAAGGCGGCACAACGCTTCAAAGCCGAATACTTTGCCGCCTTGGCCAAAGTCGACAATCGGCTGGTAATGCATTTGCACATGCGGCTCAAGCTCAGACAATAACCACGGATATTTGTGCCGTGCGTAAAAGGTATTAAACGGCATGGTGGCCTGTAGTGCTTGCATCGGGCCGATAGGCTGATTGTCCTCAGAAACCAGCACCCAGGTGTCCTTAAGCGTATGCGCGGATTCCTCGGCGATCATCTGATCTAATATCTGCAATAGTTCAGCTTCAGTGTGATAACGCAACGATGTTTGATTCTGCCCTGAAAAGCGCGGGCTTTCCATGTTGGCATGACTGTTGGCATCGAAAATATGCAGAAATAGTTCCATGAAAAATCACTTTGCTTGTGAGAGGTTGAGTGCAGGCTTGCTTATGGCTAGACCTCACAGAGCCAGACAAATACTGCGCTGGTTCTATGACAGGTCGCATCACTACTATAACGACAGGGGATGGAGTTTATTTGCGTGAAGAGCGGGCATAAAAGCCACGAAACAATCTAATTGTCTGCATCAAATTGGTGCGGAAAGCGCACGCGTATTAGGCCGTGTGCAGATGAAACGCTGTTGCTTGGCATGCAAACAGCTGGGTAAGCTGCTTAAGTGACTGACTTACGTTCCAGCAAAGCCGTGGATAAGGTGCCGCTGTCAACATACTCAATTTCACCACCCATCGGCAAGCCGCGCGCGATACGGCTAACGCGGATGCCGCGCGATTTGAGCATCTGGCCAATGTAGTGGGCAGTGGCCTCACCCTCGGAGGTGAAGTTGGTGGCGACGATCACTTCGTGAATCGCGCTGTCCTGTGCGCGCTTGAGCAGGGTGTCGAGGTGAATATCTTTAGGGCCTATGCCATCCATGGGCGAGAGTTTGCCCATTAATACAAAATATTGGCCCTGGTAGCTGCGAGTATTTTCCAGCATCATGAGATCGGTAGGCATTTCCACCACGCACAAAATGGATTTGTCGCGGCTGCTATCCTGGCACAGGCTACATACACTATGTTCGCTAAAGTTGTTGCAGTAATCGCAATGGGCCAGTTTGTCCAAGGCTTGCTGCAAACTGGCCGCCAGTTTTTGTGCGCCTTCTCTATCCCGCTGCAACAGGTGATAGGCCATACGCGTAGACGACTTGGGGCCGACGCCCGGCAAGCAGCGCAAGGCACCAATCAGCTGTTCAAGTACGGCGGGATTGTTCAAGCGGGGTTTCCTGCGTTTAGAACGGCAGTTTGAAGCCAGCGGGCATCACGTTGCCCATTTTGGCTGTGCTGGTTGCTTCGGCCTTGGTTCTGGCATCTTTGAGTGCGATGAGAATCAGGTCTTCCAGTGTTTCTTTGTCATCCATCGCGGCGTCATCAATTTGCACGCGTTTGACATCATTGCTACAGGTCATGGTGATTTTGACCATGCCGTTACTGGCGATACCTTCGACTTCAGTGTTTGCGAGTTCGGCTTGTGCTTTCTGCATATTGGCCTGCATCATCTGGGCCTGCTTCATCATGTTGCCCATGCCACCTTTCATCATTGTCTGCTCCTAAAGTGTTGTGGTTAATGTAAGGGTTTTATTGAGTTTGGCACGATAGTCGCGCCCATTTCCTGCATCAGGCCTTGCACAAAGCGGTCAGCCATAATGGCTTCTGTGGCTTGATCCTGCAATTCGGCACGCTCAACGGCTAATTGCCTGGCAGGCGTATTCGCTTCTTGCCCAGTGACAATATTCAACTTCAGGCGGCGGCCAAAATGGCTGCTTAACGCGCTGTTAAGTTTTTCCAGGTAATTGGCACTGGCCAGATGTTTATGGGCTTCACCGATACGCAAGGTCATATTGTCTGCATCGTAGCTCACCAGTTCGCAGTTCTGCGCCAGTGCACGCACCAGCCCCAACTTGCTCAGGTGGTTTTCAACCAGCGCACGCCAGTTGCCATCCCATGCGAGTGAGGCTGAGTCACTCTGAGTGACTACCGGTTGTGAAAAGGCTTGTTGTGGAATCTGTTCGATATCAGGTATCGCTTGCTCAGGCATGTCTGCTACATGCGTCGTCATAGCTTCTGGCGCTGCAGCGGGTACCGGAGCCGTAAACGTTTCTGCTTTCAACGCAGGCGCTGCCATATTCGGTGTAGCGGGTGTGACTGGCGGTGCAACTGCCTGAGTAGGCTCACTTGCAGCACTCATCTGGCGGCTTTGTGCCAGTGCTGCGCGGGCGCCACCGCCTGCATTGCCACGAGGCGTGCCTTCTGTGGGTGCGCTGCCGCCAGTGGCCGGTGCGGCTGATGGTGTCATGGCGTCTGCTTTAAACGCTAGCAGCCGCAGCAAGGTCATGGTAAAGCCTGCGTAAGCGTCAGGTGCCAGGCCAATGTCGCGGTGGCCTAGAATACAAATCTGGTAATACAGTTGCAGCATTTCCGCCGTGAGCTGTGAGGCCAGGTCTAGCAGTGTCTGGCGTTCCGGGTGGTCATCGGCAATGGCTTGCGGGCTGTATTGCGCCACAGCGAGTAAATGCAGCAAGGCCGCCAGGTCATTCAAGGCACTTTCAAAGCCAATGCTACGTGACTCCATCTGCTGGGCAATGCCAAGCAAACTTACCGCATCATTGGCAATCAGCGCGCGTAGCAGTTCGTATAAATAGCTCTGGTCAATTGCGCCCAGCATGCTGCGTACATCACTTTCGCGCACAGATTGATTACCGTAAGCAATCGCCTGGTCGGTGAGCGACAAGGCATCACGCATACTGCCATTGGCGGCACGTGCAATCAGTTGTAATGCTGGCGGTTCAAACGGCAGTTGCTCCTGGCCGAGAATATCCTGCAAATGTGCAGTGATCGTGCTACTAGCCATTTGGCGCAAGTTAAACTGCAAACAGCGTGACAGAATAGTGACCGGTACTTTTTGCGGATCAGTGGTCGCCAGGATAAATTTGACGTGCGCAGGTGGCTCTTCCAGCGTTTTCAGCATGGCATTAAACGCTTCCTTGGTCAGCATATGCACTTCATCAATCATATAGACTTTGAAGCGGCCGGAAGAGGGCGCATAAATCGCCTGTTCGAGCAGGCTGACCATGTCGGCAATACCGCGGTTAGACGCCGCATCCATCTCCACGTAGTCGACATAGCGGCCAATATCAATGGCACGGCAGGCTTCGCACTCACCACAGGGGGTGGCCGTGATACCAGTCACACAGTTGAGGGATTTGGCCAGGATACGTGACAGCGTGGTTTTACCGACACCTCGCGTGCCGGTAAATAAATAGGCATGGTGCAGACGTTGCTGGCTCAGGGCGTTGCTTAAGGCCTGAACCACATGGTCTTGTCCGACCAGACTACTAAAGGATTTTGGGCGCCATTTACGCGCCAATACTTGGTAAGACATCGCGCACTCTACTGATTAAATGCTATAAGGCAAACCCGTACTTTAGCTTAAATTGCCTGCTCATGCTTGACTCGATACCAACTAAATTAATGCGCGCTAAATGAATGCGTGTCTGGTGTAGGTCAATCAAAGGGCAATATGGGAAGGGGCGAGCCCAACCCCCGGCACTTGCTTGATAGTTGTGGCTGCTTGCTTCCGCACCTGACCAGGTTGGCTACCTTACAATGCGGGGAGGCCCGCGGCTGCTATTGTAACGCAAAAACTATTTGGCATAAGCTTCTTTTTAAATTGACCATGACATGCGCTGCTTTTTCAAGCAGTGGAAATGACCAATAATCTACCTTCTTATAGTGGCATAACGCCCCGATTTTTCACTGCATAATGAGGCATATTTTTCATTCATTTATGATGTGATTCAAGGATGTGACTTAAGACTATGGCAGCCAACGGACCCTCCATGACCGCGTCGGAAATTGCCCGCGAAACCATTAAACAAATGGCCGTTCGCCGCGTAGAGCCGACCCCGGACAATTACACTCAAATTTATTTTGAGGTTGCCGGCAAGCCGGTGAAAGAAGATGCCGTTGGCGCATTGCGCAAAGCACTTAAACAACTGCCGCATGATTCCCTGGAGCAGACCAATTGGATCAACCGTTGGGAAAAACTGCTCAAGCAGGATAACTGGCAAGGGTTGGGTGAGTTGCTTACTGAGTCCATGCAGCAACAATTAAGTCATTCGACCAAATGGCCCAAAGCCATACGCACACTGCTGCAAGCCTGGGACGACAAGCGCAGCGGGGTTGATATCGCCAGAAAGCGCGAAACACTGGAGCGCGTGCTGATCAACTTTGGTAACGATGAGTCATTGTCTGACAAACTGATTGGTATGGCGAATCACTGGCTGCCGTCTGATGCCGGCGGTGATGGCATTCCTTTAACGGATGGCACAGAGACTGCGGCACCTTCAGCTGCGGTTGAGCCTGCCAGCACTGAAGGTTTGCCGAGTGATGTGCAGCAGTTTCATGGTGCATTTACCATCTTGCAAACCTTGCTCAAACAAACCTTGCAGCTCGGATTGATTCCGCGCCTGGAAGGTTATCCTGACTTACAAACAGAGGCGGTCGCGTTGCAGGAAAGCACCGAACGCGCTAAAAAGGTTAAAGAGTGGGAGGCGCTGGCCAAGTCACTCAAAGCCTTGTTGATGCGTGTGGAAGTGATTGGTGCCAAAGAGGATGATGTGCGTGGTGACATTATTGATTTGCTGCATTTGCTGTTATCCAATATTGGTGAACTGGTGGCGGAGGATAGCTGGCTGAGCGGCCAGGTCTATGCCGTGCAATCAATTATCAGCGGCCCGCTGGATCGCGCCAAGCTCAAGCAGGCAGAAAAAAGCCTGAAAGAGGTGGTCTACAAGCAAGGCCTGGTAAAACATAGCTTGGTGGAAGCCAGAAACTCGTTTAAAACTTTGATCAGTACTTTTATTGACAAGCTGAAATACATGGGCGAAGCGAGTGAACTCTATAGCGGCAAAATTGAAAATTATGCCCAGGAGCTCTCGCAGACCGATGACCTGATTAAAATCAATGAGCTGGTTAATCACTTGATGCGAGATACTTCTGTGATGCAGACGGATATCATGCGTTCGCGTGATGATTTGCTGAACCAGCAACGGGTGGCGACCGATACCCAGCAACGCATGGAGAAGCTGCAGGAAGAATTACAGCAATTGAGCGAGGTTGTCCGTATCGACCAGCTGACAGGTGTGCTCAACCGCCGCGGTATGGATGAGGCGTTTAGTACTGAAATTGCCCGCTATCGCCGCAGTGGCGAATTGCTGAGCATTGCTTTGCTGGATATTGATAACTTTAAAATGCTGAATGACCAACATGGGCATGCGGCAGGGGACTCTGCACTCAAACATCTGGCGGGTGTAGTCAAACGCGCCGTCAGGCCGACCGATATCGTGACCAGGATGGGCGGGGAAGAGTTTGTCGTGATCTTGCCGAATACCAACCTGGAGGAGGCCGTCGTGACGATGAGCCGCTTACAGCGTGCGCTCACCAAAGAATATTTCCTTGGTAATAATCAGAAGTTGCTGATTACCTTTAGTGCCGGTGTGGCCTTGTTTAAAACCGAAGATGACGTTAATTCGATTCTTGCGCGCGCCGACCAGGCCATGTACCTGGCTAAAAAACGCGGTAAAAATCGCGTCATGACGGAAATCGACCTGCAAGCAAATCCTTAATGAACCTCATGACTGGCGGGATACACCAGTCATGACAGACATACCCAGCCTGGCGTGGGCATGATATGCTAATCGGCATCTTAAGCGAGGTGCCAAGTGTCCACTCCTGCCATCCATTCTGCTGCCGTCAGCCCTGCTGGCGCCAATTCACCTGCCGATAGTGTCAAAGACGCTTTGCATGAAAGCGAGCGCAGATTTTCTGCGATTGTGTCCAGCATCCCTGGCTTGGTGTTCCAAATGCATATGACTGCCGATGCGCAAGTGGTCTTTACTTACTTGAGTGAGGGCTGTGAGGCCTTGCTGGGCATCCCGGCAGCGGCGTTGTTAAAAGACGCGCAAACGCTGTTTAATGCGATGGAAGAGCATTCAGCCAGTCAATTCAGGCATAACCTGCAAAAGTCGGCCAGGCAGCATAAACGGCTGGATTGGGAAGGCAAAATCTGGATCGCTGACTGGCAAGATATGAAGTGGGTCAATATTCGTGCCACCGTGCAGGATTTAGGCCATGGTGCCGTGCAGTGGGACGGCATTATGCTGAATATCAGCCAGAGCAAACATGAAAAACACGAAATTGAACAGGCCAGGCGTGATTTGCAGGCGCTTACGGCGCACATTCACCAGGTGAAGGAGCAAGAGCGCGTCAGTATTGCGCGCGAGATTCATGATGATCTGGGCGGCAACCTGACGGCGATGAAGCTGGGGCTGTCTACCATTATCCAGCAGATTGAAGGCGGCTTGCCCGTGAACCTCGAGCAGGCCACCATGTTACAGGCCATTATCAATCAGACCTTTGATGCCGTGCATAGAATCTCTGGCAACTTGCGTCCGAATATTCTGGACCTGGGCCTGGTAGATGCGCTGGAATGGCAAGTCAGCCAGTTTAAAAAACAGCTGGGCGTGACAGCGAAGTTTGTCACTAACTGTCATGACCTGGAATGTGATGCCGATCAGTCCATGGCCTTGTTCCGCATTTGCCAGGAGGCCCTTTCCAATATCGCCAAATACGCGCAGGCAGACCAGGTGTCCGTCGAGTTGTCACTGGAAGAGGATGTGCTGTTGATGCGTATTGTTGATAACGGCATTGGCATTGCACCTGCGGATAAAATCAAACCCAATTCGTTCGGCCTGCGCGGTATGCAAGAGCGGGCGGCGGCATTGGGTGGAGAATGCCATATCGACGCTTCTGCCACTGGGCCAGGTACCTGCATTCATGTGCGCGCGCCATTGGTCGCGGTTGCTTCGTGACAGAAGTGCGTATCCGATTTACAATCAATTAGATCATGCATGACATGACAGCCGCGCGAGCGAATTAGAGGGATCAGGGTGGATATACAAAAAATTAAAGTCATTATTGTGGATGACCATGCTATTTTACGTTCTGGGATCAAGCAGATATTGATCGCCAGTGGCGATATAGAGGTCGTTGGTGAGGCAGAAAATGTGGCGCAGGCCATTAAATGTGTCCGTGAGCTCGCGGCCGATGTCATGCTGCTCGATATCTCTTTGCCGGACAAAACAGGCATTGAGGCGCTGAAGCTGATTAAACGTGAAAATGCCGCGCTGAATATCCTTATGTTGTCCATGTACATGGAAGAACAATATGCCGTGCGTTCGATACGCTCCGGTGCTTCGGGGTATTTGTGCAAGCATACGGCTTCTGAGGAGTTGCTGACCGCGATTCACACGCTGGCTAAAGGCAAAAAATACATTACGCCCAACGTGGCAGAAATCCTGGCGGAGCAGGTGGGGAATGACCATGCCGTGGCGCCGCATGAAGCCTTGTCTGACCGCGAGTTCCAGGTCATGCGTCTGATTGCTTCCGGTAACTCGGTGAGTGAGATTGCCGATAAACTTGCTTTGTCGGTAAAAACGGTGAGTATGTATCGCACGCGTTTGCTGGAGAAAATGCACCTGAAGCACAATGCGGATATCACGCATTATGCAATTAAAAATCAGCTGGTCTAGTCGTTTAAAGCATGGTTAAAACACAATAAAAAAGGCCTCATTAAGAGGCCTTTTTTGTTTATTAATCAAATTACTAAGATATTTTCTTCGCGTAATTGATTAAGCCATTGGTTGAGCTGTCAAAGCTGGTCACCGCATCTGGTGTGGTCAACTGTGGCAGGATCTGGCTGGCAATTTGTTTGCCGTATTCCACGCCCCACTGATCATAGCTGTTAATGTCCCAGATGATGCCTTGTACGAAGATTTTGTGTTCATACAGCGCAATCAGTTTACCCAAAGTGTAAGGCGTTAATTGCTTGAACACGATAGACGTCGTTGGGCGGTTACCTTCGAATACTTTGTGAGGCAGCAGATCTTCCAGCGCTTCACCACTCAGGCCTTGTTTTTCCAACTCGGCGCGCGCTTCTTCACGCGTTTTGCCCAACATCAGTGCCTGGGTTTGTGCCAGGAAGTTAGCCAGCAAAATCTTGTGGTGCTGGTCATCCGGGCTGCCAATTTTGTAATGGCTGTTAGCTGGCATTAAAAAGTCCGCTGGCACCATTTGCGTACCCTGGTGGATCAACTGGTAAAACGCATGCTGGCCATTGGTACCTGCTTCGCCCCAGATGACCGGGCCGGTTTTGTAGCTGACACGGCTGCCATCGCGGCAAATGAATTTGCCATTACTTTCCATGTCTGCCTGTTGCAGGTAAGCTGCAAAGCGTGACATACCCTGGTCGTAAGGCAGGATAGCGTGTGTATCGACGTGGAAAAAGTTGTTATACCAGACCCCTAGCAAGGCCATGATGACTGGCATGTTTTGTTCCAGCGGTGCAGTCTGGAAGTGCTGGTCCATGGCGTGGCCACCAGCCAGTAACTGTTCAAAGTTGTCCATGCCGACATACAGCGCAATGGATAAGCCAATCGCAGACCACAGGGAATAGCGACCGCCAACCCAGTCCCAGAAAGCGAACATGTTGTTGGTATCGATGCCGAAGGCTTGCACCGCGGTCGCGTTGGTAGACAGCGCCACAAAGTGCTTGGCCACGTGTTGGTCTTGTTTGGCGGCATTGAGGAACCAGCGACGTGCAGAGTGTGCATTCGTCATGGTTTCCTGGGTGGTGAAGGTTTTAGACGCCACAATAAATAGCGTGGTCTCAGGATTGCAGTTCTCCAGCACACGCATCAGGTGCGCGCCATCAATGTTGGAGACAAAATGTGCTTTCAAGTCTGGGCTGGCATAAGGCTTCAATGCATCGCAGGCCATGACCGGGCCGAGATCTGAGCCGCCAATACCGATATTCACCACGTCAGTGATACGTTTGCCGGTATAACCCGTCCATTGACCGCCGCGCACTTGCTCGGTAAAGCTGCGCATTTGTGCCAGCACGGCATTGACGTCGGGCATTACATCTTTGCCGTCGACCAATACAGGCGTGTTGCTGCGGTTGCGCAGGGCAGTGTGCAAGACGGCACGGTTTTCAGTGATGTTGATTTTTTCACCGCTGAACATGCGGCTGCGCCATTGCTCGATATTGGAGTCACGCGCCAGCTGGAACAGTTGTGCCAGCGTTTCTTTGGTGATGCGGTGTTTCGAGTAGTCGAGCAGGATATCTTCGACGGTTAAGCTGAACTCTTCAAAGCGTTTTGGATTTTGTTTGAACAGGTCGCGCATTTGAATATCGCGCATTTCAATTTGATGCTGGTTCAGCGCGTGCCAGCTCGGGTGTGTGGTTAGTTTTGCCATGTTATGTTGTTGCTATCGTTTTCAAGTCAATTAATTTTATAGGGCGCGCAAACATTCAGTCTGCGCTGCCAAAATCTGTACTGCAAGCTTGCATTTTTAGCCAGTTTAACCAGCTATTGTAACTGAAGTATGACACCAGCCAGCGGCGGCAAGTTAAGGCTGATAGAGGCCGGATGTTCCATCCATGGGACGGAATCGCTTTGACAGCCATGACCATTACCGAAATTGCTGCCACCATAACAAGCGGCATCACTGTTTAACACTTCCTGATAGTAACCAGATTGTGGTACGCCCAAACGATATTGATGGCGCGGTACTGGTGTGAAATTTAACACTATTATAACAAAACTATGGTCATTGCCGCGTCTGATGTAGCTCAATATTGACTGGGTAGCATCCTCGCAATCTATCCACTGAAAGCCTTGCGCGTCAAAATCATGCGCATGCAGGGCAGGATGCTGGCGATAAAGTGCGTTCAGGTCGCGGTTTAATGCCTGTATGCCTCTATGCAAGGCATGGTCAGGAGTTGATGCTTCGAGCAAATGCCAATCCAGGCTCTGGTTGACGCTCCACTCGCGGCTTTGACCAAATTCGTTACCCATAAAGTTCAATTTCTTGCCTGGCATGGTCATTTGCATGGTTTGTAACAGCCGCAAATTAGAGAATTTTTGCCAGGCATCCCCGGGCATTTTCTCCAGCAAGGACTTTTTGCCATGCACCACTTCATCATGCGAGAACGGCAGCACAAAGTTCTCGGAGTAAGCATACATCTGCCCAAAAGTCAGCCGATTGTGATGATATTGGCGGTATACCGGATCCAGTTGCATATAGGTCAAGATGTCGTTCATCCAGCCCATATTCCATTTCATGCTGAATCCTAGGCCGCCGGCATAGACCGGGCGCGAGACTGCAGGCCAGGCAGTCGACTCTTCAGCAATGGTAAGCACACCAGGAAAGCGCTCGCCAACCATCATGTTGAGTTGCTTCAGGAATTCAATCACATCAAGGTTTTCGCGGCCGCCATAAGCATTTGGCAACCACTCGCCATCTTTGCGTGAGTAGTCGAGATAGAGCATGGAGGCGACTGCGTCCACGCGAAAGCCGTCAACATGGAACTCTTTTAGCCAGTAGTAGGCGTTGCTGAGCAAAAAGCAGCGCACTTCATTGCGGCCATAATTGAAGATATAGGTGCCCCAGTCCATATGCTCGCCCAGCCTGGGGTCGGCATGCTCATACAGGGCCGTGCCATCAAAACGCGCCAGTGCCCAGTCATCCTTGGGGAAGTGCCCTGGCACCCAATCAAGGATGACGCCGATATTAGCCGCGTGACAGCGATCAATAAAATACTTCAAATCATCCGGGTTGCCATAGCGTTGGGTGGGGGCAAAGTATCCCGTGACTTGATAGCCCCACGATTCATTGAGCGGATGCTCGGCAATGGGCAATAATTCAATGTGGGTGTAACCCATGTCAGTTAAATGCGGAATCAGTGCATCTGCCATGGCGCGATAGCTTAAAAAGTGGCCATTGTGGTCGCGCTGCCAGCTGCCGAGATGCACCTCATAGCAGTTAAAAGGCGCATGTAACCAGTCACGTTGCTGGCGTTGTTGCTGCCAACTGTCATCTTGCCAGGTGTAGTGGCTCTCACAGATACGGTTGGCGGTGCCTGGCCTGGCTTCAAAGGCCTTGCCATACGGGTCGGCCTTGACCATGACATGGCCATGTTCGCGATTGCGGATTTCAAATTTATATAAATCGTGCTCGGTCAAGTGTGGAATAAATAATTCCCATACGCCACTGCTGCCGAGTACGCGCATGGCATGTACGCGGCCATCCCACTGGTTAAAGCTGCCAACGACGCTGACACGCTCAGCATTCGGGGCCCATACGGCGAACCTGACGCCAGGCACAGCATTGACTGTCATGGGGATGGCGCCAAGTGTGTTGTAGGCCTCAAATAATTTGCCTTCGGCAAACAGATGCAAGTCGTCTGCCGACAAGGTGCTGCCTAAGCTATAGGTGTCGAACGTTTCATAGCTGGATGCCTGCTTATGCAATTGTATTTTGAGTGCAACCGGCGTATTGACAGCTGTGCTTGACTTGTAAAGAAACAGGCCTTGCGGATGGTTGAGTGTCATGGCTTGCCAGGCATCATCGACCTTCACCCAAACCTTGTCGGCATTCGGCAGAAAAACACGTACATGCCACGGGCCTTGCTGGCTATCTGCATGTACACCCAAGTATTCAAAAGGGTTGTGATGTGTCGCGTCTAAAATACGTTGCAGATGCAAGGTGTCGGGATGGGGAGTGGCTGAAGGTTTGACTGTCATGCTAGCAATGTCCATTTGACTAGCCTCAATCCTATCAAAAAAAGTTAAGATTTACGTCATTTATCGCTGAAAATATCGTTGTCTTTACCCGAATTATCATGCAGACTGTGGGTGTCGGACCTGCGGTTACCAAGCGTTGTGTCGTCTCTACCGGAACGCACATCGCTGCGCATGACTTCGGGCTGATTTTCAGGATCAGAAAAACAGGAACAGCATCATGTCTCAAGCAGCAGAGTTTATCGAACGTCGTAAAAGCAACCGGCGGCAAGAACGTCCTTCTGACCGCTTTATCAGTAACCTGACAAAAAATACCGTCGCGATTATCCTGGCCGGTGGCCGTGGTAGCCGATTGAAAAACCTGACTGATTGGCGAGCGAAGCCGGCAGTGCAGTTTGGCGGCAAGTTCCGTATTATCGATTTCCCGCTATCTAATTGCATTAACTCTGGCATCCGCCGCATTAATGTCGCCACACAATACAAGGCGCAGAGCCTGATTCAGCACGTGCAGCGTGGCTGGGGCTTCTTGCGTGGCGAGTTTAACGAGTACGTCAACATCATCCCGGCACAGCAGCGCTTAGGCGAAGAGTGGTACAAAGGTACGGCAGATGCCGTATACCAAAATATCGACTTGTTGCGCGAGAATGGTGGCGAATACATTCTGGTGCTGGCTGGCGACCATATTTATAAAATGGACTACGGCAAAATGCTGGCCACACATGCGCGCAGCAATGCGGATATGACGATTGCCTGCATTAATGTGCCACTGGAGGACGCCAAAGGCTTTGGCGTGCTGGAGGTAGATAGTACCGACAGGGTGGTGGCGTTTGATGAAAAACCGGCGCATCCCAAGCCAACGCCCAATAACCCAGAGGTGGCGTTTGCGAGCATGGGTATTTATGTGTTTAACGCCAAATTCCTTTATGAACAGTTGATCCGGGATGCTTACGACCGTAAGTCCAACCACGATTTCGGCCAGGATATTATTCCCTATATCATCAAGAAATATAAAGTGCAGGCACACCGCTTTGTCGATAGTTGTGTCGGTGCGCAAAGCGATAATTATTACTGGCGCGATGTCGGTACGATTGATGCTTACTGGGAAGCCAATATGGAGCTGACCAAAGTGATTCCAGAGCTGAACCTGTATGACAGCGACTGGCCGATCTGGACTTATCAGGAGCAATTGCCGCCGGCCAAGTTTGTGTTTAAAGACGAGGGACGTACCGGTAAGGCAACGGATTCACTGGTGTCTGGCGGTTGCCTGATCAGCGGCTCATGTGTCTCTAACTCGGTATTATTTTCAGGCGTGCATGTCGCTGATTATTCCGATCTGGATGGTGCGGTCGTACTACCAAAAGTCAAGATCAATGAAGGCGTGGTCATGCGTAATGCCGTGATCGACCGTGGTTGCGAGATTCCGGCCGGTATGCATATTGGCGTCGATCTTGAACGTGACAGAAAGCGTTTTTATGTGTCTGAAAAAGGCATTGTTCTGGTGACGCCAGATATGCTGGGACAGGATTTGTACCGTGTGAAGTAATATCAATTGAGATGAGGTAACGATGGAAAAGAGGTTGAGGGATGTCCGATAAAAAATTGCTGTTGAATCTGTATTGGCACATGCATCAACCTGACTATCGCGACCTGGTCACCGGCGAGTATGTACTGCCGTGGACCTACCTGCACGCACTCAAAGACTATAGCGATATGGCCTATCACCTGGAGCAGAATGCGGCGGCTAGGGTGAGTTTCAATTTTGTGCCGATTCTGGTTGAGCAGTTACAGGATTACGCTGACCAGTCGCGCACAGGTGAATGGCGTGACCCCTTGTTGCGCTTGCTGGCGAACCCGGATCTGGACAATATTACCGATGCCGAATGCCAGCTCATTGTAGACAGTTGCTTCAAGGCGCATCATGAAAAAATGCTGAGCCCGTTTCCGCATTACCAGCGCCTGCTGAAATTGTACGAACTGGTCGAGCCCATCATGCAAAACGGCCAGTTTCATTATCTCTCAGCCCAATATAAAGCGGACTTGCTGGTTTGGTACCACCTGGCGTGGACGGGCGAGGGGTTGCGGCGCAAAAACAAAACGGTGCAGGCACTGATGCAAAAAGGCTTGCTGTTTACGCTCAAAGACCGCCAGGCATTGCTGGGTGTGATCAGCGAAACCTTGCAGGGCATTTTGCCTCGCTACCAGGCCTTGTTGGCAAAAGGCCAGATCGAGATGTCTACCACGCCTTACTACCATCCGATTTTGCCCTTGCTCATCGATTTGAAAAGCACACGCGATGCCATGCCGGAAGCGCCTTTGCCACATTCGGCGAATTATCCTGATGGGTATACACGGGCCATTGCCCATGTAGAGGCCGCCCAGCACTATCATGAAAAAATCTTTCACCAAAAGGCGCTTGGCATGTGGCCAGCCGAAGGCGCTGTTTCGCATGCGGCATTGTCGTTATTAGCCGAACAAGGTGTCGCTTGGGCCGCGACCGGGCAGGGTGTGCTGGCCAATAGTTTGCGCAAATTGGGCCTGCCGCATGAGCAGCCGCGAGATTACCTCTATCAGCCATACAAAATCACCAATGGCCAGCAAGATATCGTCTGCTTTTTCCGCGACGATCACCTTTCTGACAAAATCGGTTTTGAGTACTCCAAGCAATATGCCAGCGAAGCGGTACATGATTTTGTGCAGTCGCTGGAGCACATTCTTGCCCACAGCGAAGATGAAACGCCGGTGGTGAGTGTGATTCTGGATGGCGAAAATGCCTGGGAATATTACCCATACAACGGTTTTTACTTTTTGCAGGAGCTCTATCACGCCCTGGCGACGCATGCTGATATCCAGATGACCACGTTTAGTGATGTGCTGGCTATGCAGCAAACCAAGCAACTGCCGGAGCCCAAGTTGCTGAATGATATTTGTGCCGGTAGCTGGGTCTATGGCACCTTTAGCACCTGGATCGGCGAACCGGCGAAAAACCGTGCCTGGGATTTGCTGTGTGAAGCCAAACGGCAATATGACCAGCATGTGCATGAGTTATCTGCGACTGCCAAACAGAAATGCCAGCAACAACTGGCGCTTTGTGAAGGCTCTGACTGGTTTTGGTGGTTTGGCGACTACAATAATGCGCAAAGCGTGCAAAGTTTTGACCAGCTATACCGCCGCAATTTGAGCAACCTCTATCAGTTGCTGGGCCTAGTGCCGCCAGCGCATTTGTCTCAGCCCATTAGCCTGGGCGGCGGTGACGCTGAAAATGCAGGCACCATGCGTCGCGGGCAATCCTGACCGATTTTATTTTTTTCTGAATGCCAATCTCATGACACAAGCTAGACAAGCAGGTGTGTTGCTGCACATCACTTCATTACCTGAAGGCAATCTTGGGCCGGATGCCTATCGTTTCGTCGATAAACTGGTGGAAATGGGGGTGGCCATCTGGCAAACCTTGCCAGTCAACCAGCCACACGGTGACCAGTCGCCTTACCAAAGCGTGTCGGCGCATGCCGGGCATACTGGCATGATCAGTCCCAGGCAGTTGTTGCAAGAGGGCTGGTGCCAGCCTGAAGAGGCTGAGCTGCCATTACCTGCGTTAATCGCTAAAATCATGTTACGTGTGCAGTCTGGCAGCGCGCCGTCTAAAGCGGACGGTCGCGGCCTTACCTGGTCGGGTTTTGCACGTTTTTGCCAGACACAACATTACTGGCTGGAAGATTTTGCCTTATTTTTGAGCTTGCGTGAGCAGCATGCGCAGCAAAGCTGGCAGCAATGGCCGGAGGCTTACAGATTGCATGATGTGCTGGCCTTGCAGGCCTTTACCGCCGCACACCAGGAGCAACTGACGCTGATTAAATTCACGCAATACGTGTTTTTTCAGCAATGGGCGCAACTTAAACTGTATGCCAACCAGCGCGGCATCAAGTTATTTGGCGATATCCCGATTTTTGTTGCCTACGATAGCGTAGATGTCTGGGCGCATCCTGAGTGGTTCAAATTGGATGCTGAACTCAATATGACGGTGGTGGCCGGCGTGCCGCCTGATTACTTTTCTGAAACCGGCCAGCGCTGGGGTAACCCACACTATGACTGGCAAGTGATGCAAGCCGATGGGTTTGCCTGGTGGCTGGGCCGCATTGATACCCAGGCGCAATTGTTTGATGTACTGCGTATTGACCATTTCCGTGGCTTGCAAGCCGCCTGGGAAATTCCTGCACTGGAGCCTACCGCAATCAACGGCACCTGGCAGGATGCACCAGGGCATGCGTTGTTGCAAGCCATTACCGAGACCTTTCCACAACTCAGCCTGGTGGCTGAAGACCTGGGCATCATTACTGACGAAGTCGATGCTTTACGACATGCGTTTGAGTTGCCTGGTATGAAAATTTTGCAATTTGCTTTTGGTGGCGATGAGGATAATCCCTATTTGCCAGAGAATATCGAAGAAAATAGTGTTGCCTATACCGGCACTCACGATAACGACACCACGTTAGGCTGGTATCAGGCTGCGCCAGAGCATGTACGCAACCACTTGCATCACTATTTAAGCCAGCATTTAAATCAAGAACAGCCTGACATGCCAACAGCGCTGATACAACTTACGTTTAATAGTGTGGCTAACCTGGCTATTGTGCCCATGCAGGATATTCTGGCACTAGACAGCCAGTCACGTATGAATACGCCGGGCACCATAGAGGGCAATTGGGCCTGGCGCATGCAATGGGCGCAGTTAAGCGATGATAAACTGCACTCTTTCAGACAATTAGTAGAAGAAAGTGACCGCGTGCATGCCTGAAGCAAATGCTGTGTATCGTTTGGGCTTGGATGTAGGCGGGACGAATTTACGCCTGGGCGTGTTTTCTGACCTGGCGCTGGTTGAAGAAACACGCTTCCAGGCCAATTACTCTGCCATTTGCAAACAATATCCGCCAGCGCAAGCCTGGCAAACCATTTTGCAGGTGACGGCAGATGCTATTCGCCCTTTGCTAAGCAAATATCCAGCCATTCAGTCCATAGGCATCGGTTTTCCCGGGTTTATTAACCCGCAAACCGGCATACTGGCGCAATCGCCCAATTTGCCAGGGTTGCGGGATGTCAATCTTGGCCATGACCTGACGGACTTGCTGGGGATCAAGGTCCGCGTTGAAAACGACGCCAATGCGGCTGCCTATGGAGAATATTGCCAATTAGGCCAACCAGCGGGTGGCCTGCTTTACATCGGCCTGGGCACAGGTGTGGGCGCCGGATTGGTGGTGAATGGCAAAGTGTGGGCCGGGCATCATGGCTATGCGCTAGAGGCGGGCCATATTATTGTCGTGCCAGAAGGGCGTTTATGTGGTTGCGGTAATCAGGGCTGCGTCGAACAATATGCTTCTGCCACAGGCATCAGCCAGGCCTATGCTGACCTCACTGGCCACACACTGACTGCCCAGGCGATTGCTGTGGCTGCTGACCAAGGCGATAGTCATGCCCAGGCAGTCTATGCTGATGCTGGCAGTAAACTGGCGCAAATGCTGGCCAGTGTGCTGAAAGTGGTCGATGTGGAAAATGTACTGATCGGTGGTGGTGTGGTGGCTGCCTGGTCATTGATGTCAGCCGCATTTCAGCAACGCTTGGAACACGACTTGATTCCAGTGTTGCGCGGTAAAATCCAGGTGCATATCACCCGCTCTGGTGATGTGGCAGGCATGCTGGGTGCTGCGCTATTAGCTGTTTAGGCCACGTTTTACTGATGTTGCGCCAATGCCCAGGCCACATGTTCCCTAACCAGGGCATGGCTATCGTCTTGCCGCGCCTGCAGTGCCGCAAGCACAGCCGGTGAGCTGGGCGCGTTGCCCAAGCCAACGGCAATATTGCGCAACCATTGCACGTAGCCAATACGGTAAATCGCACTCCCCGCCATGCGCGCTTGAAATTCGGCCTCTGTCCAGGCAAAGCAATCGACCAAATCACTACTGTCCAACCCGTGTCTGACGGCAAAATCACTTTCCTGGCTCTTCACGGCAAATTTGTTCCATGGGCAAATCAGCTGGCAGTCATCACAGCCATAAACGCGGTTGCCGATCAGTGGCCGTAGTTCCAGTGGAATGCTGCCCTGGTATTCAATGGTCAGGTAAGAAATACAGCGCCTGGCGTCCAGCTCATAAGGCGCCACAATGGCGCGAGTAGGGCAGATGTCTATACAGGCTGAGCAACTGCCACAATGCGCGCTCGTTGGCGGGTCGATGGGCAAGGGCAGGTTGGTATAAATTTCGCCCAGAAAGAACCATGAACCCTGTTGTCGGTTGAGTAACAAAGTATGTTTTCCACGCCAGCCAACGCCAGCCTTGGTGGCCAATGCCACTTCGAGTACCGGCGCGCTGTCAGCAAACACACGGTATTCAAAACTGCCATAAGTCTCGGTGATGCGCGTACACAGTTGCTGCAACTTTTGCCGCATCACCTTATGGTAATCACGGCCCATGGCGTAGCGGGCAACATAAGCTTTGTCTGGATTCTCCAGCACCTGCCAGCCGTCAGCTGCGTTTTCAGGCAAATAATTCAGATTGACCGAGATCACGCGCAGTGTGCCCGGCACCAATTCTGCCGGACGGCTTCGCTTGGTGCCATGTTTTGCCATATAATCCATGTCGCCGTGGTATTGTTTGTCCAGCCAGTTTAAAAACTCCGGCTCAGCGGCAGATAAGTCAGTATCGGTGATGCCGATGCTGCCAAACCCCAATTCTCGCGCCCAGCCTTTGATGGTCGCTGCCATCTGTGCGGCGGCTTGCTCATCAGGCAATTGAATGGGGACGGGATGTGATTGATGTGACATGACAGAAACGTATTCTACACAGATTTTAAAAGACGAAGCAGCGACTGTGCATGCCGCAGAAGTGCTGGCAACGCAATTGAGACCGGGGCAGGTGATTTACCTGCATGGCGACCTTGGTGCGGGCAAGACGACGCTGGTGCGCGGCATTTTGCACGCGCTGGGTCATATCGGCAAGGTCAAGAGTCCGACTTATACCATCGTCGAGCCATACAATCTGGCCATCGCTTCATGTTACCATTTTGACCTGTACCGCTTTCAGGACCCCGAGGAGTGGGAAGCTGCCGGATTCCGCGATTATTTCAATGCCGACAGTATTTGCCTGGTTGAGTGGCCTGAGCGTGCCGAGCAGGTATTGCCACAAGCCGATATAGAGATTCGATTTGATATTTTGCCGCACGGCCGCGTGCTGCATATCACCAGTCAGCACGCGCTGGCGTTGGAAGGACTATGCCAGTAATGCGCAAGATTTTAACCTTATGGCTGCTCACAGCCGTGTGTTCTCTTATTGGCGTGGCGCACGCCGCCGAAGTGATTCTGGCTAACCTGCAACAACATGGCAGCCAGGTGCAGGTTGAGTTGCTGTTAGATCAGCAAGTCAAATACCGCGTATTCACACTGGATAATCCGTTCCGCGTGGTCATTGATATGGATGCCGTGGCGATCAGCCCCACACTCAAAGCCTTGCCATTTCAACTGGATGCGCAGCATCCTTATTTATCCAAAATCCGTATTGCACCATTTACTGAGCATACTACCCGCCTGGTATTCGATATCAAGTCCGACATCAAACCATTGGTGACTGATATGAATGCAGGCAGTTCGCAACAACGCCTGGCCATTAGTATTGCGCCAGCAACTGGTAATGCAGAGCCTGCGGTCGCGACACCCGTGTTGACGCCCTCAAAACAGTTACAAGACGTTCCGCCAGTCAATAGTGATGAAAAATCGGTTGAATCTACACCACCACCATCTGCCGTCAAAGAGCCTGCGAGTGAAGCGCCAGCCGCTACGGCGAATAGTGAAAAGCCAGTAGAAAAACCTGTCGTTGCTGATAAACCGAAACAAGCCAAGCCCGGCCAAAAGCTGATTACCATTGCTGTTGATGCCGGCCATGGTGGTGAAGATCCTGGTGCAAGGGGCGCTAATGGCAGCCATGAAAAAAACATCACGTTGGCGATTGCGCGCAAACTCAAGCAGCAGATAGATGCCGAAGATAATATGCAGGCGATTTTAATCCGTGATGGCGATTATTTTGTGCCCTTGGGGGACCGTGTGAAAAAAGCCCGTGCCGCCAAAGCTGACCTGTTTATTTCCATCCACGCCGACTCGTTTGTGAACAGCACCGCCAAAGGCTCATCTGTGTTTGCATTATCCGAACGCGGCGCCACCAGTGCTGGCGCGCGCTACCTGGCGAAAAAGGAAAACGCCGTGGACTTGATCGGTGGTGTCTCGCTGGATACACGCGACATGGACCTAGCGCGTACGCTGCTCGATTTATCACAAACTGCGACCATTCATGACAGTATTCGCATGGGTAAGGCAGTGTTGGGGCGTATTGCCAAAATTAATACCCTGCATTCCAAATACGTGGAACAGGCTGCGTTTGCGGTGTTGAAATCACCGGATATTCCGTCCATTCTGGTAGAAACGGCGTTTATCAGTAACCCAGATGAAGAGTCGAGGTTGAATGATGATGGTTACCAGGATAAATTGGTGAATGCGATTTTATCGGGTGTGAAGTCGTACGTGGCGACGAATCCTTCGTTTGCTAAGAAGTAAGTTTTGGGGTTGTTTGAAAAGGTAATTTTTAGGTTTTTTCGTTTAGGTGAGGTTTCTTTTCGCCTTTATGGCGAGTTACTTTTCTTTGCTTGCCCAAAGAATAAGTAACCAAAAGAAATGCACCCCAGCTTCCGCTTGTTTCCTGCGTTGCTCGTCAAAATAAGCGGTCACGAAACTCAACCTGGTAGCTCACACACAACGTGAGCTACTGCGGGATTCGAACAGTCGCTCCCTTTCTCCTTATTTTGCCTGCGCTACTCGGCGCGGCAGATGGGGACCCCGAACATCATGCGACTGCAACCCCTAGTGAATTTAAAAAAGAATCTGTTTTTAACTGTTCAAACTTCTACGCTGCTTCTTAAATGAGACAAATCCCATCCCATCACGCTGAGTAGCGGAGACGAAGTGGGGGTAGTCGGCTATCGGCTGTCCGAGTTCCGCGGTGGCTTGCGGGGTGTGCAAGCCGCTAGGGCGAGTTTCGATGGACGCCCACCTGGAGTCCGGAACGGACGAAAGTCCTTCGTTGAGCAACGCAAGGGAGCCGTCAGGCCGTGATGGCTGGGTGTCTTCCTCTTTGGTTACTTTCTGGGGGACAAGCACCAGAAAGTGACTCGCCGAGAGGCGAAATAAATACTTCAAATTATTAATGAAGCTCACATTTAGCGATACTGCGCCAACTCCGCTTCCCGCTGCGTCTTCCCATATCCCGCCTGTACCCGCAACGCTCTGCTGATATAAGCATTCAGCTTTTTCCTCGCATCATCAATCAACCCGCTATCCGGGAAAATCTGCGGATACTGATACGACAGCCAGCTATACAAACTCAAATGCTGGCAAATCAACTCGGCCTGCTCCAGGTATTGTGCCTGTTGTCCATTCAGCCAATCCGGCATATTGGGTAATGAGCGGGTTTGTTGCGTGGCGACAGCGGTGACACATTGCATAAAATAATCCCTTGCAATCGGCACTTGTATTGCCAGCGGCGCGCACATGAGGCGGTATTTGTCGCGCATGCTGAGTGTGGGCGCTACTTCGTCTATGAGCAAGGCTTGTTGATATTGCAATGCGGTGACTTGCCATTGCAAGTGCTGTTGGTCGTGTTGCCTAGCGTATTGATTATGCAAATACTCCACGCATTCTGCCAGGCGCCAGGTTGGGATCTGCTGGCTGAGGGCTTCAATATCGCCACCACCCATCGCGATTGGCAGGGCAAATAACGGCACCGTATCATCGACTTGCAGCATGGCTTGCAAATGCCATTGCTCGTCATCTTCCAGTACTGTCACATAGCCGGTGTCATAGAGACCGTGACGGCCTGCACGACCCGCAATCTGGCGCATTTCGGTGGCATTGAGCGGGCGCGGTGCGATGCCGTCAAATTTATGGATGTTGGCAAAAATCACTCTGCGAATAGGCAGGTTAAGTCCCATGCCAATGGCATCTGTTGCCACCAGTATTTGCGCTTCTCCATTGGCAAAGCGGGCAGATTCGCCACGGCGGACTTCTGGCGATAGCGCGCCGTAAATGGTGGCGACGCTTAAGCCCCATTGGCGGATACGTGCAGCCAGTGTCAGCACATCTTTGCGGCTAAAGGCGACAATTGCATCGCCAGGCTGTAAGGCCTTGTGTAATTTGGCCGCGTGGTAGCGTGCACCGCAAATGCTGTGGTCTTCAATTAACAACGGTGTCATGCGTTGCAAGTGGGTGAGGGTATAAGGCTCATTTAAGGCGTCCAGCACACGCGTACAGCTTTCTGTCACGCTATTGGCACCACAAATAAACACCTGTTTAGCTGGAACACCCACCAGTGCGGCGGTCCAGGCGCTGCCACGATCCGGATCCATCAGCATCTGGATTTCATCAATCACAGCGACCTCTACCGCCATATCTGGCCGTAACATTTCAATGGTCGAGGCCGTATGTTTGGCGCCAGGCACCATCACGCGTTCTTCGCCAGTGACCAGGTTACACGGTACGCCAGCCTGCATCAGGCGGTCGCGCACTTCCATCGCCAGTAAGCGTAATGGCGCCAGGTAAACGCCAGACGCGGCCTGGCGTAAGGTCTCAAGCGCTTGGTAGGTTTTACCAGAATTGGTCGGGCCCACGTAAAAATGATGCTGGCGACCCAACTGTCGGGCGAGCGTAAAGCGCGATAAATATTGCTGAAATTCGTTGGCGAACATGCAGTCATTCTACCAAACGGTTTAAAATGGCAGGATGAAAATCCAACTACTGCCTGACCAACTCATTTCACAAATTGCTGCTGGAGAAGTGGTCGAGCGCCCAGCCTCGGCGCTCAAAGAATTGCTGGAAAACAGCGTTGACGCAGGCAGCACGCAAGTGCAGGTGGCCTTACAGCAAGGCGGCATGAAGTTACTCAAAGTGACTGACAACGGCCATGGTATTGCCAAAGACGAGCTAGAGCTTGCGCTTACGCGGCACGCCACCAGCAAAATTCAAAGCCTGGAAGACCTGGAACAAGTGGGTAGTTTGGGTTTTAGGGGTGAAGCGCTGGCAAGTATCGCCTCAATCTCACGTACCGTGTTGACTAGCCGCCAGCAAGCGGCTAGCCATGCCTGGCAAATTGCCGCCGAGGGCACGCAAGGACAAACCGTGAGCCCAGCCGCATTGGATGCAGGCACGATCGTCGAAGTGCATGATTTGTACTTTAACACCCCGGCCCGGCGCAAATTCCTTAAAACTGAAAACACCGAGTTTGGCCATTGCGAAGATGCGTTTACCCGTGTCGCTTTGTCACGGCCCAATGTCGGCTTCTTATTGCAGCATAATGGTAAGGCGATGACGCGTCTGGCGGCGAATACGCCGCAACAACGCATCACTGACGTACTGGGTAGTGAGTTTGCCTCGCAAAGCGTCTGGCTGGAAGAAGAGAGCGGTGGCTTGCGCCTGTGGGGCATGACGGCGTCGCCGACTTACCAGCGTCACAGCCGCGATAGCCAATATGTGTTTGTGAATGGCCGTTTTGTGCGCGACAAACTGATTGCTCACGCCATTAAACAAGCCTATCAGGATGTGCTGCATGGGGACAAACATCCCGCGTTCGTGCTGTTTTTAGAGCTCGATCCATCGCTGGTGGATGTCAACGTACACCCGGCCAAAACCGAAGTCCGCTTCCGCGAGTCGCAAGCCGTGCATCGTTTTATTTTCCATAGCCTGCATAAAGCCTTGGGTAAAACCTCGGCCGAAATTCAGGCCAGCCAGCCCGTGCAAGCGCCGTTTAACCCGTTCCGACCTGGCAATGCGCCCGCTTTTAACATGCCACGTGAGCAGGTTGAAATGCCTTTGCAAAGTCGCCCGGCGTTTGGAGGAAATTACCAGCCAAGTGTGAGCAATGGCGCTGCGCTGGCACAGCAGTTTTACGGTCAGCTCTATGGTGATTTAAAACCTGCAACAACGGCTGGGAATCTGGAAGAAAGTCATTCTTCTGTCGGTTTGCAGGAAATGCCCATAGTCGAGTTAATTCAAGCAACAAGCGAAGCGCCACAACAATATCCGCTGGGCTTTGCGTTGGGACAGTTGCATGGCATTTATATCCTTGCTCAAAACACGCAAGGCATGGTGGTGGTTGATATGCACGCCGCACACGAGCGCATTATGTATGAGCGCCTGAAAAATGCGCTTAGTGAACAGGCGATCGCTACGCAACCCTTGCTACTTCCGATCAGCTTTTACGCTGAGAAAGTCGAAGTCGCCACGCTGCAAAGCCTGCAAGGTAGCGATACTTTGCAGCAGCTGGGTTTTGATCTAGCTACATTATCACCAACCACGATTGCGATCCGCGCCATACCAACCATGCTGCAAGGTGCAGATGCCGTGGCATTGGCGCGCGCGGTATTGCGCGACCTGAACGAATACGGTGTCAGTCGTGTGTTGTTGGAACGTCAGAACGAGGTGCTAGGTACGATGGCCTGCCACGCAGCGGTGCGTGCAAATAGACAACTGACGATTACTGAAATGAATGCCTTACTTCGGGATATGGAAGCGACAGAGCGCAGCGGGCAGTGTAATCATGGCAGACCGACCTGGTTTCAGGTGAGTCTGAATGATTTGGACAAGATGTTTATGCGCGGGCAGTAGCGATCAGGCTACTGCAAAAGCAAAAGGCCAGGTGTCTGGCCTTTTGCGGGGTGCGAATGATTAGTGTTGTTTACGACGGCTGATCAAGGAGACCAAGGCCAGACCAAACATCATTAATGCATAGGTGTCTGCTTCTGGTACTGTGCTGATGCCAGTTTGAGCAACATTGACGCCGGAAATGGCGAAGTCATTCAACGCGTTGAAAGGGGCTGATGTCAGTGTGTAAGTGATTTTGAAAATATCTGCATTGTTACGCGCAACGCCTAAGTAAATAGCCGTGCCGGTATTGCTGTCTGAGAGGCCATCTTCAGTGTATGACTCCAGAATGTTGCCGGAGAAGTCATAAGCCTGGATCAGGGCGGTAAAGCTACCATAATAATTTGACTGGATATATGCGCCTGCGCCAAAAATACCGCTATCGAAGTTGAGTGAGATTTCTGGGCCTGCGCCGGACCCTGTCCACAGCAGAGGCTCATTGGCAGGCATGTTGCCATTCCAGCCTGTGCCCTGTTGTATAGCTTGCAGTGTGCCTGCGGTTGAATATACGCTACCAGTGCCGCCTGTGTAGGTAAATGCGGTGCCGCTGGTAACGCCACCGATACCGAATTGACTCCACTCAATATCCTGGCCTGTGATGGCTGCGTTTACTTCTACGGCTGATGCATCATAACTCACCATAGCACCGATCAGTGCCATCCCCATTATTAACTTCTTCATTTTAGTCTCCCTATGTTTTTGTTTAATTAACCTTTAAAAAGGTTGCTAAATTTAACATGGATTTAATTCGATGTGGAATAGTCCTTATGGGTAGAGGTCATGTATTGGCCGTGTGGTTATTCAGCTTGTAACGCAGATTTTTGCCATAAAGCATGTAGCTTTTCTTTTTGACGTTCTAATGCTGCGGGTGACTCTTCAGCAGATGCCTGCTGTTTTTCCACATCTGGGAATGTATGAAAAAAGTCATCGACCTGTGCGTTGTGTAATTGTTTAGCATCCCCGCTCTGAATAGTGAGAGTTCCCTGGCTGACAAACCAGTTGAGTAGGGTGATTTCGTCGTTGCTGTGCGCAAGCCTGATGTGTAGATTTTGGTTGTTGCGCGCGAGAGACACTTCACTGGCTGGAATATCTTGCCCGAGCACTAGCGTGAGTTGTGACTGGTTATTTTGCTGTACGCTGTCTTGTCCATCACCACGGGTGAAAATGATGTGCGTTTTGCCTTTGAGGGCGATGAGATGGTCGTTGCCTCTTCCGCCAACCAGCGTATTGTTGCCTTCTTGGCCGTCGAGGATATCGTTTCCCTCTGCGCCTGTGAGTGTATTATCTCTGGCATTGCCAAAGATAATATTATCCAGTTGATTGCCGTTGCCATCTGTGGCATCTGGCAGCAATATCAGATTTTCAACGTGTTCAGGTAGCTGATATTGGTCTGTATTGCTGTAGACCGTATCATTGCCATCGTTTGCATTTTCTTTAACCATATCATGTGCATGGTCGACATAGTAGGTATCGTTACCAGCACCACCTATCATGATGTCTTCCCCCTCAGCGCCATCCAGTATGTTATTTGCCGGGTTGCCGATCAGGAGATTATCTAGTGAATTGCCATTGCCGTTGATGTGGTGGTTTCCTAATAATTGAAGCTTTTTAAACGCCTCAGACAGTACGCAATGTTGTTCGCATGTAAAGCTCGTAGACGTTTCTGCTGTGCGGGAAGGGCCGTCCATTGAAAGCGTGACTTTTGCAGCCATGCGGTGGGATTGTTTGTACAGCAGATGGTAAATGGTTCTTGGTTTTTCTGGGTTCACAGCCTTAAGTATGTAATTGAAGCTAAAGGAAAAGTTGTTAGCGATGGTAGGCGAAAACACAATCTTGTTGTCAGATGTGAGCATAATGCTGCCTGCGTCAATATCTCCCAGATTGTCTAAGCGGATTTCTTTACCGTATTTGTCTGCAATGGCTTGTATTTTGAGTGGGCCAGGTTGCATGCTGATGTCATTAGCCGTCAGGCGATTCGCATCTATGACCATGACCTTGGTTGGATTGCCAAACGGTTTCATGATCTGAAAGTCACCGTCATGCAAAGTGATCGCATCCGCGACTGGGATAGGCTCAGGGATGGTCAGATCCACCCAGCCGGTGTTCTTGAAGTACAGCGTTTCGATATTGACCAGTATATCGCTCCCGTCACGCGCATTTATCCGGTCGCTGATGCGCCAACTGGCGTCGTTGAGTTTTTGTAATCGGTATTCTTCCAGGTTGCCGGTAAAAGCGGCCATGTCCACTCCTTCGCTGCCCTCCAGCGTATCGTCGCCAGCGCCACCTTCCAGTACATCGTTGCCTGTACTACCGTTGAGCTTATCGTCACCTTGCTGCCCAAGCAGAATATCATCTCCAGTCCCGCCGAGTAGCTGGTCCTGGCCTTCCCCGCCATATATCAGGTCATTGCCGGCGCCACCATCCACCAGGTCACTGCCCAGGTCTCCGACCAGTACATCATTGGCGGCTCCGCCGATCACGATATCATCGCCTGCACCTGCGTTGATGTAGACGGAGCTTCTACCGCCGCCAATTAAAATATCATTACCACGATGGCCAAATGCAATTTCAATGTCTGACTGTGCCAGATTCAAGACATTGCTTTGTGGTGAGGTAAAGACCACGCTATCTATACCTTCACCGCCTTTAATATGCGACTCAGGATTTTCCACCAACAGTATGTCGTCTCCTGTGCCTGCGTCATAGCTATCAATGCCCGCGAGTCCAGCGAGCCAGTTATCGCGTTCATCTCCTGCCAGATAATCAGCCTCATGCGTGCCTATCAGCATGTATGCGGGGGAGTCTTGTATCTCCAGCGCCAGCAAAGACGGCTTTTGGGTAAATAGGATATGAGGGTTGTTGGCGGGGTTCCCGCGCCGGTTGGTTACGTAATCATAAAATAGCTGACGTTCCGGGTAGGTGGCTTGCAGCGTTTTTGCCAGAAAAGTAGACTGCTCTTCGCCCGCGATGATGGCCTGGATTAATTTGAGTCTTGTTTGTTGCCAACCAGGGCCAGCTGTTCAGGCGTGATGGCAATATGCCAGCCATGACCTTCTATTTCGATCAACCCTGCAGCCGCATGTCCGTTCTGGAGACAGAAAAGGGCCGCCCATACGAGCGCGTGCTGAGTTATGCGAGGATGCATCGCTGGCCTTTAATATTGATTGCGTGTAAGGATGCCACATTATTTGTGAATTTATCACCCGCTTTTATCAGGCCGTGCCTGAAAATCATATGGATGTGCGGGTGATGTTTCAATTTAACCTGTTGCAAATTTAGTTAAATTAAGTTAATAATGGTGGACTTTTATATTAATTTGGAGAGCTGAGATGAGATTGTTTAAACATGCATATAAGCGTGGCATAGCCACTGGATTATTAGCTTTGGCGATGGCGAGCGGTGTCGCCACCAGTGCACAGGCCGCGTCTGTTTCAGAAGGCGTCACGGTGATTCCGGGTACTTATTTATTCGATTTTGATACCGGGTCATTAACAACTGGTCCTGGTGCAGATGTGTGGTGGGAGCAAATTACGTCAACGAGCCGCGTATTGATGTCTTATTCAACGGCTCAACTCGCTTATGTCGGCCAAGTAGGTGTTGGTGGTTTGAGTTTTAATGCATTGACGGTGAGTGATCTTGAGGCGTTGACGTATTCTTCTACAGGGATTAGCGGTGGCGATGTCGGGAATTTGCTCACGGCTAACTCAGTATTTGCGGTTAAAACGGATGCAGGTAACTATGGCAAGGTATTAGTGACTTTTCCATTTTTTCAGGCTTATCAAAACAATGGTTTGGGCGTTTATTGGGTAACCATGACGCCAACGATACCAGTCCCCGAAGCTGACACTTTTAGCATGTTGCTGGCAGGGTTTGGCCTGATGGCCTCTGTTGTTAGACGTCGCTCAGTCTGATTGATCGCTGGCTATGAAAAGCCCCGCTTGATGCGGGGCTTTTTTATGCACTTAATTATTCATTATGCAAGTAGCAAAAATACGGTAGGTTTTTTATGCACATCCGGCAACGCTGATTTTTTCCAGTCGGCGATGGTTTTGGTCACAATCAATTCATCTTGTGCAGTGATATTGCATGCCACGCATAGCAGCGTGAGCGGTTGCAGGTTGGCAACCAGGTCTTCCAGCACATGCTGGTTGCGGTAAGGCGTTTCGATAAACAGCTGTGTGGCCTGTTGTTTTCTGGAGTCAAACTCAATGCCTTTGATGGTTTTGATACGCTCGTTTTTATCGCTGGGCAAATAGCCTAAAAACGTAAATCGCTGGCCATTGAGGCCGCTGGCCATCAAGCTCAGTAACAAACTGCTAGGGCCGATTAAAGGCACTACACGTATGCCTTTGTGATGTGCAACCGCAGCTAATGCGGCGCCAGGGTCAGCAATGCCCGGGCAGCCAGCTTCGCTCATTAACCCTACGTCAGTGCCTTGCTGTATGGGTTGCAATAATTTAGCCAGGTCTTTGCTAGGCGTATCTTTAGTGAGCACTGACAGGTTTAATTCGCGGATAGGCACCGGATGGCCGCTGGCGGCTAGAAACTGGCGCGCAGTTTTTTCATTTTCGACAATAAAGTGGCGCAGGCTGTGCATGCGTTGCACGACTTCTGGCGGGAGCACTTGTTGCGGGGTGGTGCCTTCAGCGAGAGGGACGGGGATAAAGTATAAAGTGCCGGCAGCCATAATATGATCGATAGATTTTTAAAAGCCGGATTATCCCATGCAGGGCATAAAAAAAGCATTCTTTTGCAAGAATGCTTTTTCTGAGACTGCTTGGATGGCGAGAGATTAATACTTCACTTGTACACGATATTTAAGCGTCACATCACCTTCAGCAGGCACATTGACTTGCCAGGTGGCTTGATGCGCGCTGGTTTTCTTATGTGCTTGTGATTCATTGAGGATTTTCCAGTCGCCATTGATCGGCTCTTGCACCGTCACTGTCACGGCTTCTTTTTTAGCGTTATGCAGGGTGATGGCATAAGCGCTTTCATAAAGTTGCGTCTGGTTTGGTTTGCTCAGGTTTTTAAAGTCGGTTTGCACGCGGTCGGCGGTGACATCAAACGCGTTGCCGAGTTTAAGGCGTACGGTATCGTTTTTCGGCGTATGGTCGATCTGGTCTTCACCGACAAATTGTGCGGTGCCATCATTATCTTTTTTATACACGCGCATGGTGCCTTTGGGTAAAGGCAGGCCTAGCTTGCTGCTTTCCTTATTTTCAAACTCGACAAACACTTGCACTTTTTGTTTTTTCTCAACGTCGCGGTACTGGCCTTGATAGTAATAATCGGCGCCCGTTAATACCAGCTCTTTACGTGCAGGAATACGCTGGGCAGAAAGCAGGGCGACTTGTTTGGTCTGGTTCTCGCCTATGGTCGTCGTGCGAGGTAGCGTATACAGGTGATATTCAAGCAGCCCTTGCTCGCTGGGCATGGCTGCATCAGCCACCATGGCTTCAGAACGCATCATCATGGTTTTGGGGCGGATGGTTTCGCGCACACGGTTAACGTCACCTGCCACCAGTTGCACTTTGGCATTAGGGTAAGCTGTGCCGCTGGTATTGGTGAGTGTGACCCAGCCGGAGAGGTCAATGGCATCTTCTTTGCTGCTCAGCTCGGCGACGTAGTCGGCCTTCCATTGCAGGCCGCCGGTGAGGTAGCTTAATTCGAGGTTGCTTTGTTCTGCGCCCTTGTATTGCACCTGCGTGGTCAGGGTTGGCCGGTCTTTGAGTAGGCCTGGCACGTTAGGGTAAACGATGCGGCCAGGGATGCCAGTTTCAATGCGGTTGCCGATTTTGAGCACGACACCATCTTGTGCGGATAACACGGTTGCGGTTTCTTGGGTCTCGGCACCTGTGCTTGGATTAGTGCGGATAATCGTGACTTGCTGGCCTACGTGTTTCTCCAGCAGTTTTTGTGGGGTGAGCAGGTCAAAGTCAAAGTTCTGCTCCAGCACTTGCAGGCTGGTATTGGGTAACAGGCTACGCAACAAGGCCGTTTCGGGTTTGATTTGCGCACTGACATCACGGAATGACAAGGCAGATAAGCCATTATTCAAACTGAGTTTACGGTTATCTTTCACTAGCGCCAGGTCTTCGTTGTAGATGGTCACCGCGACGCTGGTCTGGTCTGATTGCGGACTGGTCGTCGTCATTTCTGCTTGTGCTAATGAACTACTGCACAATGAAACACTACCCAGGGAAAATAACAGCAGGGAGCTGAATCGCATGAATATCCTCTCGTTTTTTGTATGTAAGCGTATACGCTTGAGACTGCCTTAACGCAACAGCCGTTCAAAAGTTAACACACGATTTTATTCGGCGCCAGAGGTAACGGGGTTAAATCCTGGAGGTGGATAAGACATCAACGCCAGCTTGTTGCAGCATATTGACCAGTGCGATCACTGGCAGGCCAATCAGCGCATTGGGGTCGTCACCGCGCATATAGTCTAGCAGCGCGATGCCCATGCCCTCAGACTTCGCGCTGCCTGCGCAGTCGTAGGGTTGCTCCAGCCGCAAGTAGGTTTCAATTTGCAGGGCCGTTAATGCTTTGAATTTAACAAAGTAGGGCACACTAGTCGATTGCATGTACTGGCTGCCGCTATCGTATAAACACAGCGCACTATGAAAAATCACTTCTTTGCCGCTAAGCATGGTCAGTTGTTTGACCGCAATCTCGTGATTGCCAGGCTTGCCTATCTGCAAGCCATCGACTGTCGCCACCTGGTCGCAGCCAATAATCAGCGCATGAGGCTGGCTCTCGGCTACTTTGCGTGCCTTGCTCTCGGCCAGGCGTAACGAGGTGTGCTCAGGGCTTTCGCCATCAAGCGGGGTTTCATCAATTTCGGGCGAGATGCACTCAAACGGGATATGCAGCTTTTGCAGCACTTCGCGGCGGTAACGAGAAGAAGAGGCGAGAATGATAGATTTTGTCATGGCTAAAAGCAAAAATCCCTGAATTGCTTCAGGGATTTTTGTGCACTGGATTATTCCGGTTGAATTTCAATCAGTGTTTCATCCGGGGTGACGCTGTCACCTTTGGCGACATGGATCGCAACCACAGTGCCTGATTTGCTGGCCTGGATTTCGTTTTCCATTTTCATCGCCTCAATCACCAGCACGCCATCACCTGCGTTGACCTTGTCGCCGACATTGACTTTGACCGTAACAATGGTGCCTGGCATGGCGGTGGTGACGCAACCTGGGTGGCTAGGGCGTGGACGACCGCTGGCCGCCACAGACGCTTTTTTCTTGCCGCCAGCAGAGCCATTATTCGCACCACCACTGACTTCCATTTCGCTCAGCGTTTCTACAAACACCTCTTCCGAAATGCCATCGACTTTAACGTAGTAAGGCTTGCGCTCTTCACCAGCGTGGCCACTACCGGTCAGTTTGATATGGTAGGTTTCACCGTGCAGTGTGATGTTAAATTCGTTAGGCGCGTAGCGTGCAGCAGCGGTTTGCTGAGTCACGGCGTCTTTGCTCAGTAGCGGTTCTGGTGTCAATGAACCGGCATTGCGTTCTTGCAAGAAGGTCTGGCCAATATCCGGGAACATGGCGTAGGTCAGTACATCTTGCTCATTGTTGGCGAAACGCTCAGCTTCAGATTGCAGTCTTGCCAGTTCTGGTTGCAGCAAGTCTGCCGGACGGCAAGTGATGACTTCTGCATCGCCTACCGCTTGTTTGCGTACCTCTGCATTCACAGCAGCAGGTGCTTTACCATATTGGCCCAACAGGTAGTTTTTCACTTCGTTGGTGATGGACTTGTAACGGCCACCGGTCAATACGTTCAACACAGCCTGTGTACCCACGATTTGTGAGGTAGGAGTGACTAATGGAGGGTAGCCCAGGTCCTGGCGTACACGTGGAATCTCAGCCAGCACTTCATCCATACGGTTGAGCGCGCCTTGTTCTTTCAACTGGTTAGACAGGTTGGAGATCATGCCACCTGGTACCTGGTTGACCAAGACGCGGGTATCCACGCCAGTAAATTCGCTTTCGAACTGCCAGTATTTTTTGCGTACTTCTTTAAAGTAAGCGGTGATTTCCTGCAGTTTACCCAAATCGAGGCCGGTGTCGTACTCCGTACCTTTTAATGCGGCCACCAGGCTCTCAGTGGTCGGATGGCTGGCACCTTCAGAGAAGGATGAGTTACAGGTATCAATAATATCCACGCCGTTTTCAACGCTCTTCAGCATCACCATGCTGGCCAAACCAGAGGTGGCGTGGCTATGCATGTGAACCGGTACGCTGACAGCGGCTTTCAATGCTTTGACCAGATCGCCCGCCAGGGTTGGCGTCAGCAAACCTGCCATGTCTTTGACACCAATACTGTCACAACCCAGGCCCTCAAGCTCTTTGGCCATATTCACGAAATAATCGATGTCATGCACCGGGCTGGTAGTGAATGACAGGGTGCCAATCGCGTGTTTCTTAACGTTTTTAACGGCTTCAATCGCTGTTTTCAGGTTACGGATGTCGTTCATCGCATCAAAAATGCGGAACACATCGACACCAGTGTCAGCCGCCTGTTTGACGAAAGCGTGCACGACATCGTCAGAGTAGTGACGGTAGCCCAGCAAGTTCTGGCCACGCAACAGCATGTTGATAGGTGTATTAGGCAATGCTTTACGCAGACTGCGCAAGCGCTCCCATGGATCTTCTTTCAGAAAGCGCACGCAGGCGTCAAAGGTGGCACCGCCCCAGGCTTCCAAGGACCAGAAACCAATCTCATCCAGTTTGCTGGCAATCGGCAGCATATCTTCGGTACGCATGCGCGTCGCGATCAGGGATTGGTGTCCATCTCTTAAAACGAGTTCGGTGACATGTATTTTGCTCATAATCTTGTCGATCTAAATTAATATCTGCAATACGGTTAATCAAATGCCTTCGTGGGCAGCAATCGCGGCAGCAATCGCTGCGGCCATCAACTCTTTCGGTAATCCGACATCATATTCAGTCAGCTCGGGATGTTGTTCCACAAAGCTGGTGTTGAAATCGGCAGCCCGGAAATCCGGGTGTAGCATGATTTGCTGGTAGTAAGGAATCGTCGTTTTGACCCCATACACCACCATGTCGTTCAGCGCACGGCGACCGCGCTCAATCACACCTTCCCAATCCAAAGCCCAAACCGTCAGTTTGGCGCACATGGAGTCGTAGTAGGGCGGAATGACATAGCCGCTGTAAATCGCCGCATCCATACGCACACCGGGGCCGCCGGGTGCATAATAGCGCGTGATCTTGCCAAAGCTGGGCAGAAAATCTTTTTGTGGATCTTCGGCATTGATACGGTATTCCATGGCAAAACCACGGAAAGCAATTTCGCTTTGCTTGTACTGCAGTGGCAAGCCGGCAGCGACACGAATCTGTTGTTGTACGATATCGACACCGGTAATGGTTTCAGTCACGGTATGTTCCACCTGCAAGCGGGTGTTCATTTCCATGAAGTAGAAATTGTTGTCTGAATCGAGCAGGAACTCGACCGTCCCGGCATTTTCATAACCGACGGCTTTCGCGGCCTTGACGCCCAGGCCGCCAATGTAATCGCGCTGGGCTTGCGACAGCTGTGGCGAGGGTGCAATTTCAATGAGTTTCTGGTTACGGCGCTGGATAGAACAGTCGCGTTCAAACAAGTGGATGACATTGCCATGTGCATCGGCCAAAATCTGTACTTCAATATGGCGAGGATGGACAACGCATTTTTCCAGGAAGACCTCAGGTTTACCAAAGGCTTTGCTGGCTTCGGAAATCACGCGGTCATAGTTACTTAATAATTCTTTTTCGCTATCGCAACGACGAATGCCGCGGCCACCACCACCGTTGGTGGCTTTTAACATCACCGGATAGCCAATCTTTTTAGCCAGTTGCACAGCGGCATCTAGAGATTCCAGGTTGCCATCGCTGCCCGGCACGCAGGGGATACCCGCATTGATCATGGCGTTACGCGCCTGAATCTTGTCACCCATCTGGCGAATCACGTCAGCTTCAGGACCGATAAACTTAATACCGCGGCGGGCACAGACCTCAGCCAGCTCAGGATTTTCAGACAGGAAGCCATAGCCAGGATGCAAGGCGTCACAGCCTGCAGCCACAGCAATGTTCACGATGTTGTGTGCGTTCAGGTAGCCTGCCACCGGGTCAGAGCCAATATTATAGGCTTCGTCAGCTTTCTTGACATGCAAGGCATGACGGTCGGCATCCGCGTAAATGGCCACCGACTTGATGCCCATTTCTGAACAGGCGCGCACAATACGTACCGCAATTTCACCGCGATTCGCGACTAAAATTTTCTTAAACACACATTACCCTTAAAGCAAGAAAAAAGGACAGAGTCTTTTAGTAACTCAACCGTTTATTTAGTTAGCAACTGCTTGTATTTAAAGCGCTTTGAGTTGGTTTGGTTGTGGTTTTGCACTAACAAGGCCGCCTGAACGGATGGCCGATTATGCAAACCGGCACCATGAGTGCGCCCTTGATAAAGAGCGCCGCGTGATGCGACGTCATTATAACAACAAACCGAGGTCTTAAAAAGTAGAACGTCATTTTTGGCCGTGTCTGCTGCGTGGCTGGTCGTCAAGATCGGCCGAGTTTGCTATAGTGTCATGCTTGTTTATATTTAGAGTTTTCTTAGCTTATGACGCGATTTCAGGAGCTGGCCCGGCAGCAAAAAAACAGTGAGGGTGAGTTGGCGCTGTCATCTTTGCCGCGCTTGCAAGAAGCCTTGCAAGCATTGGGCGTCACTGATGCCGCTGAATTAGGTGCGTTGCGCGTGCATTATCAATTACAAGGGTTGCCGTCGCGCTTTTTTAGTGAGACTGCCTTGCCTATGCTGTCCTTAGCGGTGCAGGCGGCGTTACCGTTGGTTTGCCAGCGTTGTTTTGCCCCGTTGCCGCAAGTGCTTGACTTGCAGTTTGAATTTGCATTGTGCGATGAGCCGCCGGAAGCGCTGCTTGAAGATGAGCACGTAGACTGGCTGGAAGAGGGGGATGAAACGACCATTGAGTCATTGGTTGAAGATGAGTTGTTGATGGCCTTGCCAATTGCGGTGATGCATGAAGAAGCGTGCGTCAGTTTGCAGCAATCTGCCGGTGAAAAACCTAATCCGTTTGCGGCACTCAAGCAGTTAAAGCTGGATAAATGATCGCTGAGCGTTTTGTTTGTGCACGCTGAAAACGCAAAAAAGCAAATCAAAAGCGATATTTGCAGGATTTATTTGCAGTTGTCTCTGGAATATTTTATAATTGCGGATTAGGTAGCATTTTAAGTTTATTTATAACTGCCCTTTAACTTCATTCTCTGAGGTGTGGCGGTTTGATTTTGGAGTATATAAATGGCAGTTCAGCAAAACAAAAAGACACCGTCCAAGCGTGGTATGCACCGTTCACACGACTTTTTGACAAACCCACCTTTGGCGATTGAGCCAACGACTGGTGAAGTACATTTGCGTCATCACGTGAGCCCTAACGGTTTTTACCGTGGCCGTAAAGTGATGCCAGCTAAAGGCGAATAATCGCTGCATTAAAGCGTCAAGCTTTAAAACACGCCGCGCAGTAAAATGCGCGGCGTTTGTGTATCTGGCGTAAGCCTGCACTTGCCTGCATCTGAGTAATTGAGCACTGTGTTTTAATAACAGGTGCCGTGCATGGAAAGTAAATTTGGGAAATGACATGACAACTGGTCAACACGTGCATTCACAAGAAGTAGTGATTGCCATTGATGCCATGGGAGGAGATCACGGTCCACATGTGACTGTGCCTGCGGCAGTGCGTATTTTAAACGAAAATCCTAATCTCAATATTATTCTGGTTGGCTTGCAAGATGCGGTTGAGGCCGAATTAAAAGCATTGCATGTATCGCCTAATCCGCGTTTGCGTGTGCATCATGCCAGCGAAGTGGTGTTGATGGATGAATCGCCACAAAGCGCGATGAAAAATAAAAAAGATTCTTCCATGCGCGTGGCCATCAATATGGTCAAAACCGGCGAGGCGCAAGCCTGTGTCAGCGCAGGCAATACCGGCGCCCTCATGGCGACAGCACGTTTTGTGCTTAAAACCTTGCCTGGTATTGACCGTCCGGCCATTGCCTCGACGTTGCCTTCTGAAAATGGCAGTACGTTTATGCTCGACCTCGGTGCCAATGCTGACTGTACCCCAGAGCACCTGTACCAGTTTGCCATTATGGGGGCGATGGTGGTGAGCTGTATCAGCAATAAACCCAATCCTACTGTCGGCCTGCTTAATATTGGCTCAGAAGATATTAAGGGCAATGAAGTGGCCAAGCAGGCGGCGGAGTTGCTGCGTGGCAGCCATTTGAACTTTTACGGCAACGTGGAAGGCGATGATATTTTCAAAGGCACAACCGATGTCGTGGTCTGCGATGGCTTTGTCGGTAATGTGGCATTAAAAACCACTGAGGGCCTGGCACACATGATGGGCAAGTTCCTGACGCAGGAATTCAAGCGTAACTGGTTGACCAAGTTGATGGCGCTCGGCGCTTTCCCGGTATTAAAAGCGTTCAAAAAACGCCTGGATCCGCGTCGCTATAATGGCGCCAGCTTTTTAGGCTTGCGCGGTATTGTGGTGAAAAGCCATGGTGGAGCGGACAGCGTCGGTTTTTACCATGCGATTCATGTCGCCATGGAAGAGGCGCAGAGCGGTATTTTGAAGCGTATTCAGGCTCAGCTTGAGATTGAGCACCTGACGACTTCCGAGCAGTCCTGAGCTGCATTCGGCTAGGTAATTTGACCCAATTAAGGCATAATCGTACGGATGATTAACGCACGCATCGCAGGCACTGGCAGCTATCTGCCACCCACTATTTTAACCAACGCCGATCTTGAAAAGATGGTCGATACCACCGATGAGTGGATTTTTGCCCGGACCGGTATCAAGCAACGCCATCGTGTCACGGATGAGCGCACCAGTGACTTGGCTACCCATGCAGCACGCAATGCTATTGAGGCTGCAGGCATTCAGGCGCAGGATATTGACCTGATTATTGTGGCGACGACCACACCAGACAAAATCTTCCCCAGCGTAGCGACGATGGTGCAACGCAAATTAGGCATCAGCGGCTGTCCGGCATTTGACGTGCAGGCCGTCTGTAGCGGCTTCGTCTATGCGCTGACCACTGCCCATCAATTTATCAAGTCAGGCCAGTACCGCAACGTGCTGGTCATCGGCGCAGATACGTTTACCCGCATCACTGATTACACCGACCGTAGCAACTGTATCTTATGGGGCGATGGCGCTGGTGCGGTGATTCTGCAAGCCAGCGAGCAACCTGGGGTGCTTTCTACCCATATTCATGCCGATGGTAATTACGAAACGTACCTGCATGTGCCACGTAATACGGATGGTGGTCCGGATACCGTGGTGATGGAAGGCAATGCTGTGTTTAAAATGGCGGTGAATACGCTTGACCAGATTGTGGATGAGACGCTGGCAGCGAATAATATGCAAAAGTCTGACATCGACTGGCTGGTGCCGCACCAGGCCAATATTCGCATTCTGCAAGCAACCGCCAAAAAACTGGATCTGCCTATGGAAAAAGTGGTGATCACGGTAGATAGACACGGTAATACTTCTGCAGCGTCTATACCCTTGGCGCTGGACACTGCCGTGCGTGATGGCCGCATCCAACGCGGGCAGATTCTGCTCATGGAGGCGTTTGGTGGTGGATTTACCTGGGGTTCTGCGCTGGTCAAGTATTAAACCAGTGCAATTTCTGTGTGCAGGCGTCATGTATGTGATGACCTGCCTATTTTTTAGTCAATACGCGATCAAACATTATGTCTAAATTTGCTTTTTTCTTTCCAGGCCAGGGCTCACAGTCCGTCGGCATGATGCAGGGCTTGGAGGCACATGCCATCGTCAAGCAAACCTTTGATGAGGCTTCCTCCGTACTGGGTGTCGATTTCTGGAAAATGGCGACAGAAGCCAATGACGAAATTAACCTGACTGAAAATACACAGCCTATCATGCTCACTGCAGGGGTTGCTACCTGGCGCGTGTATCAGGCACTTGGTGGCAAGCTGCCAACAGCCATGGCTGGTCACAGCCTGGGTGAATATACTGCGTTGGTGGCTGCAGGTGCTATTTCATTCGCAGATGCCTTGCCATTGGTCAAGTTTCGCGCCCAGGTAATGCAGCAGGCAGTGCCGGAAGGTCAGGGCGCCATGGCCGCTATTTTAGGCCTGGATGATGACACCGTGCGTGCCGTGTGCACCGAAGCGGCCCAAGGCCAGGTGGTGCAGGCCGTGAATTTTAATTCACCCGGCCAGGTGGTGATTGCTGGTGACAAAGCCGCGGTTGAGCGCGGCATGGAGTTGGCCAAAGCTAAAGGTGCTAAACGTGCTTTGCCGTTACCTGTCAGCGTGCCATCGCACTGTGAGCTGATGAAGCCTGCGGCGGATAAGCTGCGTGAGTATTTACAAAACGTGGATGTGCAAGCGCCTGTGGTGCCGGTATTGCACAATGCGGACGTGGTGGCATATAGCGATGCCGCGCAAATTAAAGACGCACTGGTGCGCCAGTTGCATAGCCCGGTCCGCTGGGTAGAGACCGTGCAACAATTAGCCTCGCAAGAGGTGTTGAGTGCTGCCGAATGTGGCCCGGGCAAGGTACTGGCTGGTTTAGCCAAGCGCATTGTGGCTGACATGACTTGTGTCGCACTGGTCAATGATGAATCTGTGCAAGCATTTGTTGCGCAATAAGGAGTGAATATGTTGAATCAACAAGTAGCATTGGTGACTGGCGCAAGCCGTGGCATTGGCGCAGCGATTGCGCAGACCTTGGGTAAGCAGGGCGCAACCGTGATTGGTACGGCCACTTCGGCCAGCGGGGCAGAAGCGATTACTGCCCACCTGCAGGCCGCCGGTGTGAATGGCGTTGGCTTGGCGCTGGATGTGACCCAGCCAGAACAGATCGAAGCGGTTCTAAAGCAGATTGCTGAACAATACGGTGAAGTTTCTATTCTGGTCAACAATGCTGGCATCACCAAAGATACCTTGCTGATGCGCATGAAGGATGAAGACTGGGATGCTGTATTGAACACCAACCTGAAGTCCGTGTTCCGTATGAGCCAGGCGGTGTTGCGTCCGATGATGAAGGCGCGCCAGGGTCGCATTATCAATATTTCCAGCGTGGTAGGTCATATGGGCAATGCCGGGCAAGTGAATTATGCTGCCGCGAAAGCAGGCATGACCGGCTTTACCAAGTCCATGGCGCAAGAGGTTGGTAGTCGTGGCATTACGGTGAACTGTGTCGCGCCTGGTTTCATTGAAACCGACATGACGGCCGAACTGCCAGAAGAGATTAAAGCCAAAATGCTGGAGCGCATTGCGGTCGGCCGTTTGGGGCAGGTCGATGAAATCGCCGCCACGGTTGCTTTCCTGGCGTCGCCTGCGGCTGCTTACATTACTGGTGAAACCATCCATGTCAATGGTGGTATGTACTGCGCTTAATATATAGTTTCTTTGGTATTCTGGGCAAGTTTTGCTAGAATACCGGTTTATTGAACACGACACTTATCAACAAAGGGGTATTTTAGATGTCCGACATCGAACAACGCGTAAAGAAAATCGTTTGTGAACAACTGGGTGCAAACGAAGCTGACGTTAAAAACACATCATCTTTCGTAGATGATCTGGGTGCAGATTCTCTGGACACCGTAGAATTGGTGATGGCTTTGGAAGAAGAATTCGATTGCGAAATTCCTGACGACGAAGCAGAAAAAATCACAACCGTGCAGCAAGCGATTGACTACGTCAACGCAAACCTCAAGTAATTCATTGACTTCATTCTTCAATCAGCCCTCGCAAGAGGGCTGATTTTCTATTATGACGAAACGCAGAGTAGTAGTAACTGGCTTGGGCGTGGTGTCTCCAGTAGGGATTGGTACCCAAACCGCTTGGGACAATCTGGTTGCTGGTCAATCAGGCATTACCCGCATCACCAAATTTGATCCCACACCATTCGCTTCGCAAATTGCAGGCGAAGTCAAAGGCTTTAACGCTGAAGACTTTATTCCGGCTAAAGATGCCCGCCGTATGGATACGTTTATCCAGTATGGCCTGGCAGCAGGCCTGGAAGCCTTCCGTGATTCTGGCCTGGAGGTGACTGACGCCAATGCCGAGCGCATCGGTGTCACCATCGGTTCCGGGATTGGTGGTTTGGGCTTGATTGAGTCCACTAACGACAGTTATGACGAAGGTGGCCCACGCAAGATCTCGCCATTCTTTATTCCTGGCACCATTATCAATATGATTTCTGGCAACCTGTCGATCATGCTGGGCTTAAAAGGCCCGAATATCGCCGTGGTGACGGCCTGTACCACAGGCACGCACAGCATTGGTGAAGCAGCACGCATGATTGAGTACGGCGATGCCGATGTGATGGTGGCTGGTGGCGCTGAAGCAGCGATTACCGAGCTGAGCGTTGGTGGCTTTGCCTCTGCGCGCGCCTTGTCTAGTCGCAATGATGATCCGGCAACGGCCAGTCGTCCCTGGGATAAAGACCGTGATGGCTTTGTCATTGGTGAAGGGGCCGGGGTGATGGTGCTTGAAGAGTATGAGCACGCCAAAGCCCGTGGTGCCAGAATTTATGCTGAACTGGCTGGCTATGGTTTAAGTGCCGATGCCTATCACATGACCGCGCCAAATATGGATGGCCCACGTCGATCCATGGTAAACGCTCTGAAAAATGCAGGCGTTAACCCTGATCAGGTGCAGTTTATGAATGCACATGGGACATCCACGCCGTTGGGTGATGCCAACGAAACCAACGCGATTAAAGCGACGTTTGGTGACCACGCTTATAAACTGGTGGTGAACTCCACCAAGTCTATGACCGGTCACTTACTGGGTGGCGCCGGTGGCTTGGAGTCTGTATTTACTGTATTGTCTATTTACAATCAGATTTCACCGCCTACCATTAACTTGTTTAATCAGGATCCGGAATGCGATCTGGATTACTGTGCCAACACCGCACGTGATCTACAGATCGAATATGCCCTGAAAAACAACTTCGGCTTTGGCGGCACTAACGGCAGCCTGTTGTTCAAGCGCGTTTAGGCGTCGTCTTAGCCAAATAAAAAAGCCAGCATCTGCTGGCTTTTTTATTGCGTGCTAATTGCTTATTTCAATACAGCCAGCGCAGCAGCATAGTTTGGCTCGTCAGCGATTTCGCCCACCAGTTCGCTATGCAATACTTGATTGTTTTCATCCAGCACTACAACAGCACGTGCAGTTAAGCCCGCCAGGCTGCTGTCAGTGATGAATACGCCGTAGTCAGTGGCAAATTTTGCAGTGTCACGGAAAGTGGACAGGGTGACTACGTTTTCCAGGCCTTCTGCGCCGCAGAAGCGGCTTTGGGCAAACGGCAAGTCAGCAGATACACACAATACAACGGTATTGTTCACGCTGCTGGCTTCTTTGTTGAACGTGCGTACTGAAGTCGCGCAAGTTGGTGTATCAATGCTAGGGAAAATGTTCAGTACTTTACGCTTGCCGGCGTAGGCATCCAGGCCAACCAGATTGCGTTTGGCATCTGCCAGTTGAAAAGCCGGGGCAGCGTCGCCTGCAGCCAAAAATTTACCGCCAACGGCGACCGGGTTACCTTTAAGCGTTACGCTTGCCATAATCTTCTCCAAAACATGATGAATGAGTGTTAAACGAGCACTTTAACTTGTCAGCCAATGTCAATCAACCACATAAAAAGTAAGGGAATCATTTTTGTAGTGCAGCCAGGGCAGCATCGTAGTCGGGCTCACTGGTTAATTCTTTGACCAGTTCCACATGCAATACGCGGTCATGTTCGTCAGCGACCATCAGCACGCGCGCAGGTAGTCCTGCCAGTTTGCTGGTCATCATCAGCACACCATAGTTCTTAAGCATGTCACGGCCACGCATGGTGGATAAATGAATGCCTGCAGACAGATTTTCTGCGCTGCAGAAGCGTGTCATGGTGAAGGGTAAATCAGGCGAGATGTGGAGAATGACGGTATTCTCCAGGCTTGCTCCGATGCCGTCCAGCCTGCGTACGCTATTGGCGCTGGTAGAGGTGTCTATGCCTGGGAAAAAATGCAGGATTTTACGCTGGCCACGAAAGGTGTCTAATGAAACATCTTCCAGCGCATGGTTCACCAATTGAAAGAACGGCAGGGTTTGGCCAAGCCTGGGCAAGTCATCTTCAACCAGTATCGGGTCATCCAGTAAAGCGGTGGCATTAGGCATGATCAGTCATCTATTCACGAAAACGCCTGACATCATAGAGCATTATGCCTGGCGGATTAAATTTTTTATTGTTTGCGCTGCCACAGTCTTATCCTTTCCTTCGTTGGAATTTTAACGCTGTCAACCAGATTATTTGCACCCGTCATAGGTACAAAAAAGCGTGTTGGCGGTTAAAATAAAGCCATGGAAGCGTCTGAAATTCCCACCATTCAACCAGTATTTATTCATCTGCGCTGTCACAGTGAGTATTCCATTGTGGACGGCACGGTGCGCATTGACGACTATGTCAAAGCCGCCAAAAACGATGCGATGCCTGCTATCGCACTGACTGATCTCTCTAATCTGTTTGGCGCAGTCAAATTCTATAAAGCCGCCCGTGGCAAAGGCTTGAAGCCTGTGCTTGGCTGCGATGTCTGGATTGAAAATACGGTACAGCGCGATCAACCGCAGCGCTTGCTATTGCTGGTGCAAAACCAGCAAGGCTATCGCCATTTATGCGAATTACTATCCCGTGCTTATCTCGAAAACCAGTATCGCGAACGCGCAGAAATCAAGGCCGAGTGGTTGGTAGAGAAAAATGCCGGCTTGTTAGTGCTTTCAGGTTTCGCGGCAGGCGATGTTGGACTCGCCTTGCAATCAGGCAATCAAGCGGCGGCTTTGCAATATGCGCAGCAATGGGCGCAGGTATTTGCTGGCCGCTATTATCTTGAAGTGCAGCGCGTGCATGAAGCTGGCACGCCTGAAGCTTACGCGCAAGAGCAACTGATACAGCAAACCGTGCTGGTGGCGCAGCAACTGGATCTGCCAGTAGTAGCGACGCACCCGGTGCAATTCCAAACAGCAGATGACTATATGGCGCATGAGGCGCGTACCTGTATTGCTGAAGGCTATGTGCTGGCCGATAAACGGCGTCCACGCAAGTTTGTCGCGACCCAATATGTGAAAACGCAGGCCGAGATGCAGGCCCTGTTTGCCGATATGCCATTGGCGTTACAGAACTCGGTGGAGATTGCCAAGCGTTGCAACCTGACGCTGACACTGGGTAAAAACTATTTGCCAGACTTTCCGACGCCGAATGGCGAAAGCCTGGATGTGTACCTGGTGGACCAGTCAAAACTGGGGCTGGAGCACCGTCTGGCCTATTTATATCCGGATGAGCAGCAGCGCGAAGCCAAGCGCCAGGAATATGAAGACCGCTTGCAGTTCGAGTGCAACATCATTGTGCAGATGGGCTTCCCTGGCTACTTCCTCATCGTTGCTGACTTTATTAACTGGGCCAAAAATAATGGCGTGCCAGTCGGGCCAGGCCGGGGCTCAGGTGCGGGCTCACTTGTAGCTTACAGCCTGGGGATTACCGATCTGGATCCACTCAAATACAACTTGCTGTTTGAGCGTTTTCTCAACCCTGAGCGGGTCTCCATGCCCGACTTCGATATTGACTTCTGTATGGAAGGACGAGATCGCGTCATCGATTACGTCAAGCATAAGTATGGCTTGGCATCGGTGTCGCAGATCGCCACCTTCGGTACCATGGCGGCTAAAGCGGTGATCCGCGACGTGGGCCGCGTGCTGGATTTACCGTTTAACTTCGTCGATGGCATCGCCAAGCTGATCCCGCTGGAGTTGGGCATCACGCTGGAATCAGCGCTGGAAAAAGAGCCGCAGTTACAAGAGCGCCGCGAAAAAGAGGAAGAAGTCGCAGAATTACTTTCCTTGGCGCTCCGCCTTGAGGGCTTAGTGCGTAATATCGGCATGCACGCCGGTGGCGTGTTGATTGCCCCAGGCAAGATTTCTGATTTTTCACCGGTGTATTGTCAGCCGAATGGTGATAGCCTGGTCAGTCAATACGATAAAGACGATGTGGAGGCCGTTGGCCTGGTTAAGTTCGACTTTTTGGGCTTACGTACGCTGACCATTCTCAATATGGCACTGGAAAATGCCAATGCCCAGCGCGCGCAAGAAGAGTTGCCACCGCTGAGTTTCGAGACCATCCCGCTAGACGATAAACGCAGTTACCATTTGCTGAAAACGGCCAATACCACCGCGGTATTCCAGCTGGAATCGCGCGGCATGAAAGACATGCTCAAGCAGGCCAAGCCGGACTTGTTTGAGGATATTATTGCCCTGGTAGCTTTGTATCGACCGGGTCCTATGGACCTGATTCCTGACTTCTGCCGCCGTAAACATGGTACGCAGCGTGTGGAGTATCCGCATGCGTCCACCGAGTCTATCCTGAAAGAAACCTACGGCATTGCCGTGTATCAGGAGCAAGTGATGCAGATCGCGCAGGTGGTGGCTGGTTATAGCCTGGGTGGCGCTGACTTGCTGCGGCGCGCCATGGGTAAGAAAAAACCTGAAGAAATGGTGCAACAGCGCGAAATTTTCAACGAAGGCGCGCAGAAAAATGGCTTAACCCTGCAGCAGTCTAACGATCTGTTCGACTTGCTGGAAAAATTTGCCGGCTATGGCTTTAACAAGTCACACGCGGCGGCCTATGCGCTGGTTGCTTATCATACCGCTTACCTTAAAGCGCATTATCCGGCTGCATTCTTGGCGGCAACCATGTCGGCCGATATGAACAACACCGATAACGTGCATACGTTTTTCGATGACTGCGGGGCTAACCATGTCGATGTGCTGCCGCCGGATGTGAACGCCAGTATTTACCAGTTTAAGCCGCTGAGTGCGCAGCAAGTATTGTATGGGCTGGGTGCCATTAAAGGCACTGGTTTGGCGGCGATCGAGCTGATCATGGCCTCACGTCAGGCACAAGGGCCATTCAAGGATATCTTTGATTTTTGCCAGCGTTTGGATCTGCGCAAAGTCAATCGCCGGGTAATTGAATCACTGATTCGCGCCGGGGCTTTCGACAAGCTGGAGCAGAATCGGGCTGCGTTACTGGCCGGGCTGGATACGGCGATTAGTGTCGCCGAACAAAGTGCGGCGCATGCCGGGCAGGATTGCTTGTTTGGCGGCGTGGTTGAAACCCGTCACGCTTTGCCTGGTATCGCACCCTGGAGCCCAGAACAGGCATTGATAGAAGAGAAAACGGCGCTTGGTTTTTACCTGAGTGGCCACCCGTATTTGAGCTATAAACCACAATTAGGGCCGTTTATTAAAGGCAATCTCAGCGAACTGGCACCGCAGGATCAGCCCAAATTACTGGCGGGTGTGGTGATGGGCGTGCGCGTGCGTATGACCCAGCGCGGCAAGATGGCGATCGTCACGCTGGATGATGCTGTGGGTAGGGTGGATGTGGTGGTTGGCTCAGAGCTGCTCATGCAACACGCACAATGGATTAAAGATGACCAATTGCTGGTGGTGGAAGGCCGCATCAGCAATGATGAGTTCTCAGGCGGTATTCGTGTCAGCGCCAGAAAACTCTATGACCTGGCGGCCGTGCGCAACCGCTTTGCGCAAATGCTCACCCTGAATTGCAATGGCACTTCTGATGTGCAAAGGTTGATGAATGTGCTGACGCCTTACCGTTACGCGGGCGAAGAGCAAAAGCGCTGCCCGATCAAGGTGGACTACCATAACCAGTCGGCGCAAGTGAGCCTGATGCTGAGCGATGACTGGCAAGTCGTGCTGCATGACGACCTGTTGCAGAATTTGCAGGGCTGGTTGTCAAAAGAAAACGTCAAAATCCTTTATAATGCCTAAACTTTTTTTCTAAGAATTCACACTGGAATTCATTATGAGTGCAAAACGTCTCACGCCTAGTAAACTGACTTATCTCGATTTCGAGCAGCCAATTGCTGCCCTCGAAAAGCGTATTGAAGCTTTGCAAGTTTCACACGATGAACATGACTCGCTGGATATTTCCAAAGAGTTGGACTTGCTGCAAAAGAAAAATACCAAGCTGCTGCAAGATACTTACCAAAACCTGACTGCCTGGCAAATTTCCCAGGTCGCGCGTCATCCGCAACGCCCTTACACCATCGATTACATCAATGCCTTGTTTACTGACTTTCAAGAGTTGCACGGTGACCGTGCCTTTGCCGATGACCCGGCGATTGTCGGTGGCATTGCCCGTTTCAAAGGCATTCCTGTCATGGTCATGGGCCACCAAAAAGGCCGTGATATCAAAGAGCGTCAATACCGCAACTTTGGCATGCCGCGTCCTGAGGGCTATCGTAAAGCCTTGCGCTTATTCCGCCTGGCCGAAAAATTCCATCTGCCAATTATTACCTTTATCGATACCCCGGGCGCTTATCCTGGTATCGGTGCCGAAGAGCGTGGCCAATCAGAAGCGATTGCACGTAACCTGTATGTGATGGCTGAGCTCAAAACACCGATTATCGGCGTAGTCATCGGCGAGGGCGGTTCAGGTGGCGCGCTGGCGTTGGGCGTCGTTGATCATTTGAACATGCTGCAATATTCGACTTATTCAGTCATCTCGCCTGAAGGCTGTGCTTCTATTTTGTGGAAAAGCGCGAGCAGGGCACCTGACGCTGCGGAAACCTTGGGCATCACTGCAGACCGACTGAAATCCCTGGGCCTGGTCGATAATATTATCAGTGAACCATTGGGCGGCGCCCATCGTAACTACGAAGAAGTGATGGAGCGTATTGGCCAGGCCATTGGTCAGCAACTCAAAACGTTACAAGCTAAAAAAGTACCGCAGCTGCTCGAGTCGCGCTACCAGCGTTTGATGAGTTACGGTAAATTTAAAACCAGCAGTGAAAAATAGCATGTCTTTACTATCTCAGTTAGAAAATGTCATTAAGACCTTTCTGGCTGGGGAGTCTACCCCGCATTCTCAGCCACCCCATTTATTGCTTGCGCTTAGTGGTGGTGTAGATTCTATTGTGTTGCTGCACACCTTGTCACAACTGACGACCCCGTTATCGTTTACCTTATCTGCCATGCATGTGCACCATGGCCTCAGCCCGCATGCTGGCAACTGGCTACAGATGTGTGAACAACTGTGTGCTGATAACAATATCCCTTTTTATAGTGAAAAAGTGCATGTTGATTTGCAAAGTGGCTTGGGCGTTGAGGCCGCTGCACGCGACGCGCGTTACCAGGCATTAGAGCGAGTACGCCAGCAATTGGCCGCGGATGCGATTGTCACGGCCCATCACATGCAAGACCAGGCAGAAACCTTATTGTTGCAGCTGATGCGTGGTGCCGGGGTAAAAGGCCTCAGCGCCATGAGCCATTGGGATGCTGAGCGTTATTTGCTCAGGCCGCTGTTAACAGTGCCCAAGGCTGAGCTACTGCAATATGCGACGGCCCAACAGCTAAAATGGGTAGAAGACGAAAGCAATGCCGACATTAGCTATGACCGCAACTTCATGCGTCAAAAAGCCATGCCTGTATTGCGTGAGCGCTACCCGCAATTGGATAGCGCCTTGCTGCGTAGTGCCAGTCATCTTGCAGATGCCCAAATTTTACTAGACACGCTCGCACAGCAAGACTTGCTGCAATGCGATGTGCGGGAGGAGTGGCTGGGACAGTCGATCGCTATCCCGCATCTGCACACGCTGGGCGACGTGCGTGCAAAAAACCTGTTGCGCTTCTGGTTTCAGCAACGCCAACTGCGTATGCCGAATACAGAACAATTGCAGGATTACTGGAAGCAGCTTTCCTCAGTGAAGTCGCACCGTTATTTACACCTGCCCTTACAAGGCCAGGCTGCGGATCATCGCGCTTATCTGCATCATTATCAGCAGCGCCTGTATTGTGTCGCCAAACCGGCCGCATTGCCGCAAACGCCCCTTGTGTGGCAGGGCCATCAAACGCAAACCTGGGGTGACTGGCAAGTACAATTCAAAGTCAGTAAAGGGCGCGGGATCGCATTGGCCAGGCTGGGGATTTCTCCCGCCGCCATCACGCTGAACAAGCGTTATGGCCAGCCGATTCCATTGCCAGAGGGGCTGGCGCTGTTGGTTTCACCCAGAACAGGCGGTGAAGCATTGCAGCCCGATGCTAAACGTCCAAGACGTGAATTAAAAGTGATTTTTCAAATGCTGGGGATTCCACCCTGGCAACGTGCTTTTTACCCCGTGGTTCAAGTCACCACTACTCAGCCTAGCACATCACAAACGCTGGTTGCTCTCGCTGCCATTGCAGTCGATGAAGCCTGGCGCCCTGGCCGTAATGCTTACGGTCTCGAAATCTTCCTTCAGCCTCGCTAAATTAAAATTGGTTGTAATAAACCAGTTTAAACCATAAAATTGGTTGCAATGAGCCATTTTTATGGTTGATATCCACCATCGAAATGGTACTTAATTGATTTCAATGATCTTTTTTTTTGATGGCATAAACGGAACAGTTATTGCTCTTAAGAAGTACTTTTAAATCAAAAGTTATTCAATAAAAGTATTCTCGGGAAAAAGGATCATTCGTTATGAATAAAAATACTATCAAGCCATTGCTGCTTGCAATTGTGTCTGCCTATGCAGCGCAGGCGATGACAGTGCATGCTGAAGACGTGAAGTTGGAGAAGGTGGAAATTGTCGGGACTACACCGCTGCCTGGCGTGGGTTTGCCACTGGAAAAAGTACCTGCGAACGTGCAGTCAGCCAAGGGTAAGGAAATTGTGAATCAGCACAGCAATACGATCGCTGATTTTATGAATAACAACATGGTGGGGGTGAGCGTGAATGAGTCACAGAATAACCCGTTTCAACCTGATGTGTTATTCCGTGGTTTTACGGCATCGCCATTGTTGGGCACGCCACAAGGCTTGTCTGTGTTTGTTGATGGCGTACGCGTCAACGAGCCTTTCGGTGATGTGGTGAACTGGGATTTGATTCCCGTCAATGCGATTGCAAACATGAATCTGATTCCAGGGTCTAACCCTGTTTACGGCCTGAATACGCTCGGTGGTGCTTTGTCTGTGACGACCAAGAATGGCCGTACACATAAAGGTGGCGCCATTGAGTCAAGCTTTGGCTCATGGGGACGCAAGAATACCTCTGCCGAATTTGGTGGAGTGTCAGAAGATAACTCTGTTGATTACTTTATCTCCGGCAATTATTTTGACGAAGATGGCTGGCGTGATTACTCGCCAAGCACGGTGAAGCAACTATTTGGCAAGGTGGGCTGGCAAAATGAGACCACGCGCCTGGAGTTGAGCTACACCGGTGCTGATAACAATATGATTGGTAATGGATTGGTTCAAAAAGAGCTGATTCAGGATTTTGGCCGCAGCGCCATCAATACGCGTCCAGATCAAACCAAAAACAGCATGAATTTCTTGAATTTGAACGGTAGTCATTGGTTTAATGATGACGTGCAATTGACTGGTAATGTTTATTTCCGTCAATCCAACCGTAAAACCCTGAACGGGGATGTCAATGATGATTTTAACGGCTCAGGAGCTTTGGATCTGAATGCGGATGGTGAAATCGATAGTGCAGAACTGGCCACAGCGCTTGCTGATTGTCAGGCAGGCAACAACTCTGAAGAAAACTGTTCAGGGGCTTTGAATCGTAGTAATACGCGTCAAAGAGGCCATGGTTTTAATACCCAGTTGACCTTCAACCAGCCGCTGTTTGAAAAGAAAAACCAGTTTATTGTTGGTGCGGGCTATGACTTTTCCAAAATCAAGTTCTCGCAATCTACCGAATATGGGCTGATTAATGCCTCGCGTGGTGTGGATGCATTGGGTGAGTTGAGTGACGAAGCGGCAGTGAAACTGAATGGCAGAACCACCAGTTGGGGTGCATTTGTCACGGATACTTTGTCCTTGACCGATCAATGGCATTTAACCATGTCTGGCCGCTACAACCATATCAAGGTTGAAAACCGTGACCGCCTGATTCCAGATGTGACTGACCCGGAAACATTGTCTGGCGATCATAGCTTTAACCGACTCAACCCGGCAGTTGGCCTGAACTTTACGCCTACACAAGCGTTGACCATGTACGGTAGCTATAACGAAGGTATGCGCGCGCCAACCTCTATGGAATTGGGTTGCGCAAACCCGGCTGTACCATGCAAGCTGCCGAATGCGATGGCAGGTGACCCGCCGCTGAAAAAAGTGGTGGCTAAAACCTTTGAAGTCGGCGCCCGTGGCCAGTTAAGCGACAATATTCGCTGGTCTACCGCGGTCTATCGCACTGAGAACCACGACGATATTCAGTTTATTGCCACCAATGCCACCAATGGCATGGGCTATTTTGACAACGTTGGTAAAACCCGCCGCGTTGGCCTCGATGCCGGTTTAAATGGCGTGACAGGTGATTTGTCATGGAATGTCGGCTACAGCTTTGTGCGCGCGACTTACCAAACACCTTTTGAAATCACCAATGAAGTGAACTCGTCTTCTGATGGCACCGCTATCCAGGTGGGCAAAGGTGATCGACTGCCTAACTTGCCTGAGCATGCCTTGAAATTGCGTTTGCAATATCAAGTGACGTCACAATGGACGGTAGGCAGCAACATCAATACCTATTCAGACGTATATGTGCGTGGTAACGAGAACAACAAGCATCGTGCCAATGATGGGGATGATGAACACGTACAGGATTCTGGCAAAGTGGGTGGTTTCACTATCGTCAACATCGATACGCGCTATCGCTTTGGCAACAGTGGTTGGCAGTTCTTTGCTAAAGCCATCAATATTTTTGACAAAGAATATGCGACAGGTGGCTTGTTGGGTGAAAACTGGATTGAGGGCGGTCAGTTCTCAGGCAACGAAGAACCTTCTAAATTGCTGATGGTCGGTGCACCTCGCGCTGGCTGGCTGGGCTTCCGTTATGAATTTGGTGCCAAGCCATCATTAGCTAGTTACGACCGTGACTAAATAACAATAATTAAGGACGACGCGTGCTTTCACAAATTTCATCATCCACGGATAAATCGGTTTTTTTACCATTCAAGAAAAAAATTCTGTTGGTAGAAGACGAAGTGCTGTTTGCCAAGGCGGTGGTTAAACGCCTGCAAAAAGCCGGATTTGAGTGTGAGCACGCAGAGTCTTTGCATGATGCCAGATTGCTGGTGAAACAGTTTGAACCGGATATGGCGCTGCTGGATATGCGCCTGCCCGATGGCAATGGCCTGGATTTGTTATCAGACTTTGTTGCCAAGAATATCAACACCATCGTTATGACCGCTTTTGGCGATGTGACTGATGCGGTCAATGCGATCAAAATGGGTGCGATAGACTACTTGAAAAAGCCTATCGACCTTGAAGAATTACTGCTCATTATTCAAAAGAATGAGAAAACCACCGATTTGCAAACTAGCCTGGACTACTCCAGGCAACGCGATACTATCGTCAATGAGTCAGTGCAGCTGATCGGTGAGAGTGCTGCCATGCAAAGCGTGCGACAGCAGATTACCCGTATTGCGCAATTAAGCGCGCTTAGTGATGCTGTACAGCCTACGGTGTTGATTACCGGCGAAACTGGTACCGGAAAAGATGTGGTCGCGCGCTACTTGCACGCCAGTTGTGCCAATCATGACAAACCGTTTGTGCATGTCGATTGTGCTTCATTGCCAGCCGAGCTGATTGAAAGCGAGTTGTTTGGCCATGAGAAGGGCGCGTTTACCAATGCTGTAGCTTCACGTCCGGGCTTGATTGAGTCTGCTGAAGATGGCACCTTGTTCCTGGATGAAATTGGTGAATTGCCGCTGGGTTTGCAGGCTAAGTTGCTGAATGTGCTGGAGCGCAGAATGGTGCGACGCCTGGGCTCAACCAAAGAGCGCCCGGTGCAGGCGCGTATTATTGCGGCCACCAATCGTGATTTGTACCAGATGTCCAGTGAAGGACGTTTCCGCTCTGACCTCTATTACCGTTTAAACGTCATCACCATGCAGATGCCGCCGCTGCGTGACCGTGGCCAGGATGTGTTGCTGCTGGCAAATTACTTCAGGCAGATGACCGAGAAGCGCTATGCATTGCCACATCATGAATTCAGTGCAATGGCTCTGATGGCGATACAAGGCTATCACTGGCCTGGTAATGTACGTGAAATGCGTCATCAGATCAGCCGTGCCGTGCTGATGTGCACGCAGGCGATGATTTCAGAGCATGACTTGGGCCTGCCGCAGATGGCGGCCGTCAATACAAACTCGTCAACGCAAGGCGAGGCACAAGTCACGCTGGATGATGCAGAAAAAGCCATGCTGTTGAATGCGCTGGAACAGTCACGCCACAATGTTTCCAAAGCAGCCAGGTTGTTGGGCATTACCAGAATGACCATGCGCTATCGCATGGACAAGCATGGTATCTCAGTATAAATAAGCATCCGCCTCCATCGCAGAATCCTTTTTTGCTCAATGACTTAGTTGTCATGGCCCGGTTTTGATGGGCTATTGACAACGCTCAGGATTGAGCATAACGTCATTAAACATTTCTATAATATTGGATGAGGAGCGGGGTATGTCAGTCAGTCGATTATGTAGTGCATTGTTGCTCGCATTAACAGTTAGTCATCAGGCGTATGCAGCCACTTACAATGTGGATGCTTATGACAACAGTATTGCTCAAGGTGTAGGCAGTGGCCTGGATACGATTACGCTGAACGCAGGCGATGTATTTAATATTTCTGTGAGTGTAGACGATTTGTGGAGTGCTGGCGCATTGCCAAGATTTTCTACTGCCGATGGCTTGAATGGTAATTTGTATGCGACAGCAACAGATGATTCCGGTGAGGCGGTGGGTACGTTGATCGGAATTAACTATGGCCCAGTGACGATGGATGGCTTTACAGCCAATTTCGGCCAGCTGGTTGGCCGCATCGGCAGTACTTATATCGCGCTAGGCACCAGTTATAGTGGCGTTGCGGCTGAGAGTGGTGTACTAAAGTTGTATTACTGGGATTCAAATTTCGGCGACAATGCTGGCAAGATTGCGGTCAATGTGACGACCGTGCCTGAGCCTGAAAATGCCGCCATGTTGTTTGCCGGTTTGGCGGCGATCAGCCTATTGGCAAAACGTAAGTCGCGTTAATGGTATGTTACTGTATTTAAAAACCTCGCTTTAGCGAGGTTTTTTGTTATTGGCCTGGGCTTTGCCGCGTGGTTGTCTTGTGACATAAATCAATCCTGATCAGGCGCCAGCGAAATCGCCCATGGTATCATTGCACTTTTACAGTGGAGCTGAAAATGATTGGTACCCCGTTGAGCGCAAATGCGACCAAAGTCATGTTGTTAGGCAGTGGTGAGCTTGGTAAAGAGGTGATTATTGCCTTGCAGCGTTTGGGGGTGGAAGTCATTGCGGTGGATCGTTATGCGCATGCACCGGGACACCAGGTTGCGCATCATGCTTACGCCATTGACATGACGGATGCCACGGCTTTAAAAGCCCTGGTGAATCAGGTAAAGCCACATTATATTGTGCCTGAAATCGAGGCATTGAATACGCAAGCATTGGCCGAAATCGAAGCGACGGGTGTCACCGTGGTGCCTACGGTGCGTGCGGTGCAATTGACCATGAACCGTGAAGGTATCCGTCGACTGGCGGCTGAAGAATTAGGTTTACCAACGTCGCCGTATGCTTTTGCACGCTCAGAAGCCGAGCTACAGGCCGCGATTGACGGCGGTATTGGCTATCCATGTTTTATCAAACCCACCATGTCTTCATCAGGCAAAGGCCAGTCTCGTATTACGCAAGCGTCTGAGGTGAACACTGCCTGGGAATATGCCGCCAGTGGCGGCCGCGTGAATCAGGGCGTGGTGATTGTAGAAGGCCAGATTGACTTTGATTATGAAATCACCTTGTTAACGGTGCGTGCTAAAAATGTATCCGGCCAGATTGAAACACACTTCTGTGCGCCGATTGGTCATGTGCAGAAGCAGGGCGATTATGTAGAAAGCTGGCAGCCACAAGCCATGCATCCGCAAGCGTTAAAAAATGCACAAGACGTTGCCAAAAAAGTGACTGATGCTTTGGGCGGACAAGGCCTGTTTGGCGTCGAGTTGTTTGTCAAAGGGGAGCAGGTCTGGTTCTCCGAGGTTAGCCCGCGCCCGCATGACACAGGAATGGTGACCATGTGTACGCAACGCCTGAATGAATTTGAATTGCATGCACGTGCGATTTTAGGCTTGCCGGTAGATGTGGCGCAGCGCGAAGCTGGGGCCAGCGCCGTGATTTATGGCGGTGCAGATGCACAGGCACTTGAGTATCATGGCCTGGAAGCTGCGATGTCTGTGCCCAATAGTGAAGTTCGCCTGTTTGGCAAACCGGAGTCATTTGTGCGCCGCCGCATGGGGGTTGCGCTGGCAACAGCAGACAATACCGAAGCGGCGCGTGAATTGGCCAAGCAAGCGGCTGCTCTGGTGACGCCAAAAGTCGCAGGCTAATAGCATGGCATTAGAGATACAAGAGCCTAATGCGGCCAAACAATCTTTGTTTGAATGGCTGGGCGGGGCTGAAAAGGGCGCTGAAACCATACGCAACCTGGTCGAGACCTTTTACGACACCATGGATACAGACCCTAAAGCGGCTGGTTTACGCGCCATTCATCAGCCGGATTTAACCGAGGCCAGAGAGAAGCTGTTTATGTTTTTAATGGGCTGGACCGGCGGCCCGCAGTTATATATTGAGCGCTATGGCCATCCGCGCTTGCGGGCGCGGCATATGCCATTCCCGATTGACGAGTCGGCGCGCGATCAATGGATGTACTGTATGATTAAAGCAATGCATACGCTGCAGTTCGAAGAGTCGCTCATGAAGCATATTGCCAATCAGCTCTACGGCGTGGCAGACTTTATGCGTAATCGCGAAGGCTAGCGGCCTTTGTCGCCTCATCGTTATATTGCTTGCGCATTTCGTTGCACAATAAAAAAAGCCCCGCGAACGGGGCTTTTTTTACGACTGTGCGCTGATCGCTTCTACGACTTCAGCCTGGGCAATGTCGCTAGCCTGGGCTTTCTGCCGCGGTTTATTCCCTGCGCCGCGCTTGGCCTGATTGCGTGTCTGCGGTGTGGCCTTAAAACCAAAGCCTCCTAGCAGGGCTGCAACGACTTTACGCTTGGCAGTAGAGGGCTTGGCTGGCACTTCTTTTGGTGCTGCCGCTGCCGCAGGTTGATAAGGTTGCTGGAACCAGCCTTCGTCTGCGCTTGTGGCTTTTGACGTGCGTGGTCGGCTAGCGGTGTTGATCGTGGCTTTTTCTTTTGGAATCTGCTTTTTAATCAACTTCTCGATGTCGTCGAAGTATTTGGTTTCATCTTCGTCGATCAGCGAGATGGCAATGCCTTTGGCGCCTGCGCGGCCGGTACGACCAATTCGGTGCACATAGTCTTCCGGTGCAGTCGAGATTTCATAGTTAATCACCAGTGGCAAGTCACTGATATCCAGTCCGCGTGCCGCCACATCGGTGGCAACCAGCGCGTGAATAGTGCCTGCTTTAAACGCGTCCAGGGCTTCAATACGTTCTTTTTGGGACTTATCCCCATGAATCGCACTGCATGGAATCTGGTCACGTTCCAGCGCACGCGCCAGCTTGCTGGCCGAGAGCTTGGTTTTCGTGAACACAATCACTTGCTGGTTGGCGTATTGCTTAAGTAGCTGCACCAGGAAGCGCTGTTTCTGGTCGCTATTCACTAGATACGCTTTTTGCTCGACATTGTCATTGGTCGCATTGCTGCGCGCCACTTCGATCAAGGTCGGGTTGTTCAAAAAGGCATCAGCCAGTTTTTTGATTTCATCAGAAAAAGTCGCTGAGAACATCAGGTTCTGACGCTGTTTAGGTAGCAATGCCAGAATGCGTTTCAAGTCAGGCATAAAGCCCATGTCCAGCATGCGATCTGCTTCGTCCAGCACCAGAAACTGCACCTGACTCAAAGACAAGGTTTTTTGCTCAACATGGTCCAGCAAGCGGCCAGGTGTGGCCACCAAAATTTCCACGCCTGTTTTGAGGATAGGCGTTTGTGTTTTGATATCCACGCCGCCATACACCACCAGGCTACGCAAATGCGTGTGTTTGGCATAGGTTTTGATGTTGTCATAGACCTGTATCGCTAATTCACGCGTAGGGGCCAATACCAGTGCCCGGATAGGGTGCTTGGCAGGCGAAGTACTGCTGCTGGAAAGCGGCAGCAGGGTATGCAAAATCGGCAAAGAAAACGCAGCCGTTTTGCCGGTACCCGTTTGCGCACCTGCCATCAAGTCCATACGCTGTAAAGCCAGCGGTATGGCTTGCGCTTGAATCGGCGTTGGTGTGGTATAGCCAGACTCATCAATCGCTTTTAACAGCGGCTCGGCCAGGCCGAGCGCACGAAAATCTACTGTGGTTTGCTCAGACATAGGCGAGTCTTAGGCAAATGAACGTGGGCGTTTGGCACCACCATTGTCGCCAAATGACTTGCCTGCCGGACGTGGTTTGTTATTGCCACGGCTACCGTTAGGGTTGCCAAAACGCTCCTGGTTGTTGCCTGCCGGACGTGGACGGCGTTGACCAAATTCGTCAGCCAATGCGCGTGCAAACTGGAAGTCGGTATCTTTATTATAGTGCTTGCTGTTACCGTTGACTTCTTTGTCCTGTTTTGGCTCGGTTGTGCGTGGTGCACGTGGCTTGTTGGCCTGTGCATCGCGATTGTTCTCGCGGTTACCTTCACGGGCGACGCGTTCACCAAATGATTTGTTCTGGCCTGGTCTGTCGTCACGACGGAAACCGCCTTTGCCCTGTGGTTTGCCGTTGCGTCTGCCGCCACGTTTGCCATCACCACCATCATCCATACGCGCAGCACGTTTTGGTTCAAAACCTGCAATCACTTCAGCTTGCAGCTTTTGGCCAGTGTATTGCTCAATTTTGCGCAACAGGTGACGGTCAGCGTTAGAGGCAAATGAAATCGCTACGCCAGTGTTGTTGGCGCGGCCGGTACGGCCAATACGGTGTACATAGTCTTCTGCAAATTTCGGCAGATCGTAGTTAATGACGTGTGAGATCCCTTGAACGTCGATACCGCGTGCAGCAACATCGGTTGCAACCAGTACTTTCACGTCACCATGGCGCAGTTTGGTCAAAGTGCGGTTACGCGCACCTTGCGTCATGTCACCATGCAGGGCTGCTGTGCTGTGACCAGCGGCATACAAGTCTTCAGCCAGCAAGTCAGCGTGACGCTTGGTGCTGGTGAAAATAATGGTTTGGTTGACATCTGGTGCAATCAGCAAATGTTCCAGCAGTTTGTTTTTGTGGTTCATGTCATCCACAAAGTGCAAACGTTGCTCAATGTTGGCGTGTCTTTCTTTCTGGCCTGCCACCTGAATTGTCAGTGGGTCGCGCAAGAAGCGTTTGCCGATATCCATAATGCCATCCAGTGTCGCTGAGAACAGCAAGGTTTGGCGCTCGGCAGGCAATGCTTCACAAATGCGCTCAACATCAGGCATAAAGCCCATGTCCAGCATACGGTCAGCTTCATCCAGTACCAGCATTTGCAAACGGCTCAAATCAATACGGCCGCGTTCCAGGTGGTCAATAAAGCGGCCTGGTGTTGCAACCAGAATGTCCAGTGGCTGTGACAGCAATTTGTTTTGCAATGGGTAAGGCATGCCACCAACGATGCTGATGCAACGTGCGCGCAAGAATTTGCCGTATTTACGTGCAGCATCATTTACTTGGGCTGCCAGTTCGCGTGTCGGTGTCAGTACCAGAATACGTGGGCCACGGCTGCGAACAGGGTGTTGTGTCGCCAGCAGGTTTAATGCTGGTAAGGTAAAGGCAGCCGTTTTACCAGTGCCGGTTTGGGCAGAGGCCATGATGTCACGGCCTTGCAAAGCTTCAGGAATGGATTGCGCCTGAATTGGTGTTGGGTTTTCATAGCCTGCGTCGGTCAATGCGCGCAAAATGGAGGGGTCGAGATTTAAATCTGCAAAAGACAAGGAATGTCCCTTTCATCAACAATTAAAAAGGGCGCAAGTAAAGCAATAAAGCAAAGCCAATGAAGCAGCATGGCACTCAAGAATGCGAGTGGTGCAATATCAACTAAGCCAAAGCAACATTTAAGATTGGATGCTTTTACCGGCGCTTGGGCATGGCCACTAACCGATAAAAGAAGATGGTGTCATTAAGACTTCATCTAAAGATGATAACCTCAAAATTTCGCGAGTTATCGACAGGTCAGGGCAATGAATTTAAAACAAATGTGGCGGGTCTAGTACCAGCCGTGTTTTAAAGTTGCTCGCAGTATAGCCACTTTATTTTAAAAGTCAAATATTTAAGTTGATTTGTGATAAAATCGCGCCCTTTCCAAACAGATGGCAGTTCACATGGCACGCAACCTTAGAAATATCGCAATTATCGCCCACGTTGACCACGGTAAAACAACCATGGTTGACAAGCTACTTCAACAGTCAGGTACTTTTGCCTCACACCAAGCGGTGACTGAGCGTGTGATGGATAGCAACGATCTGGAAAAAGAACGCGGCATTACGATTCTGGCCAAAAACACTGCTTTAACCTACGAAGGCACACATATTAATATCGTCGACACACCGGGCCACGCCGACTTCGGTGGCGAGGTAGAGCGCGTATTAGGCATGGTGGATGGCGTATTGTTGTTGGTGGATGCCGTGGATGGCCCAATGCCACAAACGCGTTTTGTGACCAAAAAAGCACTGGCCCTGGGTTTGAAGCCAATTGTGGTGATTAACAAAGTGGACCGTCCAAGTGCCCGTCCTGATTGGGTGATCAACCATACGTTTGATTTGTTCGCTAACCTGGGTGCCACTGATGAGCAACTGGATTTTCCGGTGGTTTATGCCTCAGCCTTAAATGGCTTTGCCACCTTAGACATGAGCAAACCTTCAGACAACATGCGTGCTTTGTTTGACACCATTTTAAGCCATGTTGAGCCGCCTAAAGGTGATAGCGAGGCGCCATTGCAACTACAAATTTCTGCCTTGGATTATTCTACTTATACTGGTCGCCTGGGCGTTGGCCGTGTGACCAATGGCCGTATCAAGCCAGGCCAGGTCGTCGCCGTGATGCGCGAAGATGAACAAGTAGCACAAGGCCGTATCAACCAGGTGCTGGGCTTTAAAGGCCTGGAGCGCGTGCCGGTAGACGAAGCTGAAGCAGGTGACATCGTCATCATTTCAGGTATTGAAGAAATCGGTATCGGTTTTACGATCTGTGATCGTGACAAACCAGTCGGCCTGCCGCATTTGGGCGTGGATGAGCCAACCCTGACCATGGACTTTATGGTGAACACTTCACCATTGGCTGGTACAGAAGGTAAATTTATTACCTCACGTCAGATCCGTGACCGATTGACTAAAGAATTACTGGTTAACGTGGCTTTGCGCGTTGAAGATACTGAAGACACCGATGTATTCCGTGTTTCAGGTCGTGGTGAATTGCACCTGACTATTTTGCTGGAAAATATGCGCCGCGAAGGTTTTGAAATCGCCGTGGGTAAACCACGTGTAGTATTCAGAGAAATCAATGGTGAAAAATGTGAGCCATATGAAATCCTGACTGTGGACCTGGAAGACGAAAACCAGGGTGCGGTGATGGAGGAGTTGGGTCGTCGCCGTGGTGAAATGTCAAATATGGAGTCTGACGGTAATGGCCGTACACGTTTGGAATACCGTATTCCAGCGCGTGGCCTGATCGGTTTCCAGGGCGAGTTTTTGACACTGACCCGTGGTACTGGTTTGATGGCGCATATTTTTGACGAATACGCACCATTGAAAGCCGATATGCCAGGCCGCCGTAATGGCGTGCTGATTTCAGCCGAGCAGGGTGAAGCGGTGGCTTATGCTTTATGGAAACTGCAAGACCGCGGCAAAATGTTCTCCAGCCCGGGTGACCGTTTGTATGAAGGCATGATTATCGGTATCCATAGCCGTGACAATGACCTGGTGGTTAACCCGATCAAGGGTAAACAGTTAACCAACGTGCGCGCCTCCGGTACTGATGAAGCGGTGCGTTTGGTGCCGCCTATCTCTATCAGCCTGGAAAGTGCTGTGGAATTTATTGATGATGACGAATTGGTCGAGATCACACCAAAAACAATTCGCCTGCGTAAACGCTTCCTGTTGGAGCATGAGCGTAAACGTTCCAGCAAGTAATTAGGATTGATCGGTAAAAAAGCCAGCAGAAGCTGGCTTTTTTATTGCCTGTAACATCCTGTTAGTTTTTTAATATTATTTAATTCTCACACATGTTAATAATTGATATAATTAACATATAAAATAACTAAAGTTAACACATTGGTGGCTGGCTAGCCGATCTGAGTTAACGCCGTGAAAAATTTATTTTTAATATCAATTAAGGAGAAATGTAATGGCAATGTGTGAATTAAATGTAGTTGAGGTGGATGTTGTGTCTGGTGGTTTTGGTGCTGGCATTGGTTTTTTTGGCATGCCTGAAGAAACCGTGGCTGCTGGTAATGTGTTGATTGCCGCAGTCGGCGGTATTGGCGGTGTCGCAACAACGCTGGGCCAGGTGTTAAATGGCCCGTCAGGTCCGGCAGTTGTTTCTGCGCTCTCCGGTGTATTGTCTGGTGGTGTGTTTGGGTTGCTGTTTGGCCGCAATTAATCCTTAAGTTAAGGAATCTCCCCTAATAACAGCCTCGTCAGAGGCTGTTTTTTTATATCGGTGTTCCGGGCGGCGGTTTATCGGTTTGTTAGGCTACCTTGGTGTTTGCAATTTAACTGCGATACACTTGCCAACAAGCCATTACCAGATCATGTCTATGACCGCTACACTAGAGCAGTACCGTGTTAATCCGAAAAAATTTTCCTTAAAGCAATTCAAGGCGGACGATCGGTCTGCCCGCACTGGTGATAAAGCAAGTGATGCCAGTTTGTTGGCCGAATTAACCCATCAAATTAACCTCAGGCAGGATATTTTGCATGCAGAGGCAAAGCATAAGGTTTTGCTGATTTTGCAGGGCATGGATACCAGCGGTAAAGATGGCACAGTCAAGCATGTGTTTAGCGCCTGTGATCCTTTAGGTATTCGCCTGGCCAGCTTTAAGGCGCCCAGCGCAGATGAACTGGCGCATGATTATTTGTGGCGCGTGCACAACCAAGTGCCGACCAAAGGTGAATTGACTATTTTTAATCGCAGTCATTATGAAGATGTATTAATTGTGAAAGTGCATGACTGGATAGACGACGCAGAATGCAAACGTCGTTACCAGCAAATCAATAACTTCGAGCGCATGCTTAGTGAAACCGGCACCACTATCATTAAATGCTTTCTGCATATCTCCAAAGACGAGCAAAAGCAGCGTTTGCAAGAGCGTCTGGATGATCCAACCAAGCATTGGAAATTTAACCCGAAGGATCTTGATGAGCGTGCCTTATGGGACCGCTATATGGACGCTTATGAACTGGCGCTGAAAGAGACATCCACTAAATATGCGCCCTGGTATGTGATTCCGGCTGATTCTAAAACCAACCGTAATTTATTGGTTTCCCAGATTTTGCTGGAGAGTTTGAATCAATTGCCGCTGGCGTATCCAGCCAAGCCCAAAGAGTGGGATCAGCTCACCATTAAAGATTAATCGTAGAGATTAGTCATAGACACGTGAATTTAATGATTTTACGCTGTGTATAGATGGCCGTATTACAGTTTAATAACGCTGGGTTTTCATTCTCGATTAAAACATGAGCTTACGCTTTCGACTCAACTTGTTAGTCACCATGCTGTCGCTGGCCTTTCTGGTGGCCGCCGCGGTGGTGTTGGTGCGCGATACCAAAGACAGCATCCGTGAACGGGTAGAGGCCGCCACGCGGGTGACGGTGCAATTGCTGGATACGGTGATTGTCAGTTCGGCGATGAATCCCAGTCTGGGTCCCACTCATTACGTGCTGCAAGATTTCCTGCGTTCGCTGGGCTATGTGCGCAGTAGCCGCATTGAGCTCTACGATTACGCCAATAATCCTTTATATATTTCGCCGACTTCAACTTTCAAGTCTGAAATCAACCCGCCGGAGTGGTTTACCAAACTGGTCGCGCCTAAGGTGGAAACCGTGACACGGCGTGTGCGCTATGGTGTGTTGACCATTAGCTCTAATGCCGAAGGCTCTATCCGCGAGGCTTGGTCAGGCTTTCTGCAGTTAATAGTGATGGGCGTTGGTTTTTTTGTCTTGCTCAACTTGTTGGTGTATGGCTTGCTCAGCCACGCTTTGCGCCCGGTCCGACATATTTTGCATGCCATTAACCGCATAGAGCAGGGCGATTTGACCACGCGACTGGAGCGTTTTTCAGTGCCTGAGTTTGACAAAATCGGCCTCAGCTTAAACCAGATGGCCTTGTCGCTGGATGCCGAGCGTCAATTGGAGCAAAACCGCCAGTTGACGCAGCTGATTCAGCAGCACATTGAAGACGAACGACGCAGTCTGGCACGTGAGTTGCACGATGAACTGGGGCAATATGTGACAGCGATTAAGACCTTTGCCGTGGCCATTGTGAATAAAACCAAAGAAAGCACGCCAGATATTGCGGCCAATGCGCAAACCATCGTGGCTGCCGCCAACCATATTTACGACGGCATGCATAATATTATTCGCCAGTTGCGTCCGGCAGCCATGGATAATATGGGCTTGGTGGAAACCTTGCGTGATATGGTGTCAGGTTACCAGGTGCAACATCCTGAATTGAATATTCAGTTGCACTTATCAGGCGAATTCCAGCCCATGGGTGAAAACGTCAATATCAATATCTATCGCATGGTGCAAGAGGCCGTCAATAACGCCATCAAACATGCGCATGCGCAATGTATCAATGTGCACATGCTGACTGATGCGCAAGGCTTGCGCCTGATGATTTGTGACGACGGCGTAGGCATGCAACTGGATGCGGTGGATCAGAGCAAGCATTTTGGGTTGCTCGGCATGCGCGAGCGGGTACAGGCCTTGCATGGACAGTTTAAAGTGGTTTCGCAACCAGAGGCTGGGCGTGGAACCACATTGGAAATTCGATTGCCTATACAATCAGCATAAACAAGGGAGAATAAGCGTGATAAGTGTAATGCTGGTAGATGACCATGCAGTGGTCAGGATGGGCTTTAAAATGCTGCTCGAGTCAGACCAGGACATTAAGGTCATTGCGGAGGCTGAAAGTGGTGAAGCCGCGATTAAGGCCTATGTCGAGCACCATCCGCAAGTCGTGGTCATGGATATCACCATGCCAGGGATTGGTGGCATGGAGGCCATAGAACGCATTCTGGCCAAAGACAATCATGCCCGCATCCTGGTGTTGTCTGCCCATGAAGATTCCGTGCATCCCAAACGCGTGCTCAATGCCGGTGCCATGGGCTATGTCACCAAGCGCAGCGCGGCTGAGGAGCTGATTAAAGCCATTCGCAGTGTAGCGCAGGGTAAAAAATACATCGAGGCCAGCGTGGCACAGCAAATGGCGATTCAGCAATTGTCCGGTGAGCAAAATCCGGTGGATGTGCTCAGTGAGCGTGAATTCGAGGTGTTTATGTCATTGGCACGCGGTAAGTCTACCAATGAGATTGCTGAAACCTTGTTCCTGAGCCCACGCACGGTAGGCACGCATTTGTACAATATTAAACAAAAACTCAATGCGCAAAATTCGGCAGAGATTGCCCTGATTGCCATGCGTTGCGGGCTGCTTGAGCCGTAAGTTAGGCGGATGAAATAAAAAAGCCATTCTTGCAAGAATGGCTTTTTTATTGGGATCAATCGTTTATCTTGTACTGCGTGAGCTTAATATGCCAAACGCCACAATCAGCAACATGCCAGCAATCTCGTGTGTGCTTAGGGTCTCACCCCAAATGATGACGCCTATCAAGGTTGCAAACACTACGGTGCTATATGCCAGGCTGGCAACGGTTAAGGTGTTGCCTGTACGGTAGGCGCGCGTCAGGGCCAGTTGGCTAAAGGTGGCCGATAATCCTAATCCGCATAGTAGCGGTAAATCCTGCCAGCGCAGTACTGTCATATGGTCAATCAGCATCCAGCCACCACTGGCGATGGTGCATACCAGGGTAAAGTAAAACACGGTGCGCCAGTCGGGTTCGCCTTCAATGCCTAGTTGTTTGACGTGCACATAAGCGAAAGCGGCACCTATGCCGGACAGCAAACCTACGCCCCCCGCCAGTAATTGGTTGCTATTGAATGCGGGCTGCAACAACAGGCATACCCCGGCGAAGCCACCGATGACGCACAGGTTCAGTCTCCAGCGTTGCTGGCGGTTGAGTGGCCGTTCTGCTTTAAGCAGCCATGGCGACAGCAGTGCTAAAAACATGGGTGAGGTGTAGTTGAGCGTGATCGCGGTAGCCAGCGGTAAGTGCGCGATGGCATAGAAAAACAGCAATAGGGCCGTAAAACCAACCAGGGCACGACGCATTTGCATGGCTAATAATGGTGTTTTTAACGGTTTGCCATGCCAGCAGACAATGGCTGCAATCATGAGCAAGCCAAAGGCTGAGCGATAGAATACCAGTTCACTTGCGGTAAACCGCGCTGCCCCGGCTTTGACGCACGCGCCCATCACGGCAAAGCCCAAACCTGCCAGCAGCATCCAGTAGCTGCCTAGCTGCCAGTGTTTGGGATGCCGGAAGGCAGCATAGCGATGTTTGAACAAAAGAAACTTGCCTAGCGCTGCAAGTGTTCAGGCAGATGTGCTTCCATCTGTCTGCGATACCAGCGGTGGAAGTGTTCCAGGCCGGTTTCCATCGGGTGCTGGTAAGGGCCGCGCTCATCTTTACCTAGCATAAATAAACCTTTGCGGCCGTCTTGCATGCGCTGACAAATTTCTTTGTCTTCAACCGCAGTTTCAAAATAAGCCGCTTGCTGTGCCTGGATATATTCACGCTCAAACAGGGCAATGTCTTCCGGGTAGTAAAATTCGACCACATTCTGGCAAGACTCTGTGCCGGTCGGGATAATGTGCGAAACCACCAATACGTTGGGGTACCATTCGATCATGAGGAATGGGTAGAGTACAAACCAGATAGCGCCATACTTGGGTGGTGTGCCTTGCTGGTAATCGGTAACGGCTTGTTGCCATTGCTTGTACACGGATGACAGGCTGTAGTCCGGTAGCGGTTTGTAACCGACGGTTTGCACGCTGTAATGCTCAGCAAATTCCCAATTCAATTCGCCGCAGTCAACAAACTGGTTGAGGCCTGGGTGGAACGGGCCAACATGGTAGTCTTCCAGATAGACTTCGATAAACGTTTTCCAGTTGAAATCGTAGTGGTCAACAATGGCTGACTCAAAATGATAGCCGGTAAAGTCAAAGTCCTGCTTGCAGCCCAGTTGCTTGAGCACCTGGGCGATGTCCAGGCCTTTTTGTTTGGATGCCGTGTCACTGCCTTTAAACAGCAGGCCTTGCCATGCAGTCAGGGCTTGCTTCTCCAGGTGCAGGCATGGGTTTTGTTCAAAATGCGGGGCGCCCAGTAACTGGCCGTTTAAATCATAGGTCCAGCGGTGCAACGGGCAGACGATGTGTTGCGTGTTGCCTTGGCCATTGAGCATCACCGCTTGGCGGTGGCGGCAGATATTGCTGATCAGTTGTGGCTGACCATGTTGATTCACCAAGGCGGTAGCATTGTGCATCCAGTCCAGGGCGCGATAGTCGCCCGGGTTGGGAACCATGCGCTCATGCCCCAGATATTGTGGCAGCAGAGAGAACAAATGCGTTTGCTCCAGCGCATACACATCCGGATGCAGATACCAGTCAACAGGGAGTTGTGCGAAGCGAGTCTGGTTTTGTTCTTTATTTAAAGAGGTGACAGAACCCATATGCCTAACTGATTAATCACTTGCAAAAAAGGTGAATTGTGCCCGAAAAGGGGCATATTGAAAAGACGAAACAGGCAAAAGTGCCTGGTGAAGCAGCAGCAATTGTTTGATTCTAATCAATAAAACTGCATCGGCTGACGGCCGGATGCAAGCAGTGGACACGCTGGAATGTGCAAAGGACGCTTAACTAACTCGAATAAATTCAGTTATAATGTTGAAGGTTTCTATGTATAACTATACGTAAACGATTATTGCAATTTATAGGAGCAATCGCATGGCAAATTTATTAGATCAGTTGAAAGCAATCACAACCATCGTGGCTGACACTGGTGACGTTGAAGCAATCAAAAGTGTTAAACCTGTGGACGCAACCACAAACCCATCTCTGGTATTGAAGGCTAGCCAAATCCCAGAATACGCACCATTGATTGACACTGCCATTGCTTACGCAAAAGCACAAGGTGGTTCTAAAGAGCAACAAATTGAAAACGCAGCTGACAAACTGGCTGTGTTGATTGGCGCTGAAATCACTAAAGTGGTTCCAGGCCGTATTTCTACAGAAGTAGATGCACGTCTGTCTTTCAATATCGACGCGATGGTCGCTAAAGGCCGTAAACTGATCAGCCTGTACCAAGAGTCTGGCATCAGCAAAGACCGCGTGTTGATCAAACTGGCTTCTACCTGGGAAGGTATTAAAGCAGGCGAGATCCTGGAAAAAGAAGGCGTTCAGTGTAACCTGACATTGTTGTTCGGTTTTGGCCAGGCACGTGCTTGTGCTGAAGCTGGCGTATTCCTGATTTCTCCATTCGTTGGCCGTATCCTTGACTGGTACAAAGCGAAAAACCCAGGTACTGAGTACACACAAGAAACAGACCCAGGTGTGGTTTCTGTACGCGCGATCTACCAATACTACAAAGAGCACGGTTACAAAACTGTTGTGATGGGTGCTTCTTTCCGTAACACTGGCGAGCTGATTGCTTTGGCTGGTTGTGACCGTTTGACCGTATCTCCAAACTTGCTGCAAGACCTGGCTGCAACTGAAGGTACTTTGGTTCAAGTGTTGAAAGATGGCGGCAAAACTAAAGAATTGCCAGCTAAATTGACAGAAGAAGAATTCCGTTTTGAACTAAATCAAGATCCAATGGCCACTGAGAAGCTGGCTGAAGGTATCCGTGGTTTCGTGGCTGACCAGAATAAACTGGAAGCTGCATTAGCCGCAAAACTGTAATATCGCCATGCGATAATGCAAACGGGCAGGGACCTGCCCGTTTGGCTTTTAAGTCAGGCATAAATCGGCCTGCAACATTGACTTATTTTGGCTGCCAGCTTACTATGAGCGACCAGCTTGAATTGGTAGTACGCTAGTAATAGCATTTAAATTTTAATTTTTGGAGAAAAACATGGCATTAACACAAATGGCATTAGACTCATTGGATTTCGACGCAACTATCGCTTTGGCAGAAAAAGTTGCTCCACACGTTGACATTCTGGAAATCGGTACACCATGCATCAAGCACAACGGTATCAAATTGCTGGAAACTTTGCGCGCTAAGTTCCCAAACAACAAGATCCTGGTTGACCTGAAAACTATGGATGCAGGCGAGTACGAGTCTGAGCCATTCTACAAAGCCGGTGCTGACATCTGCGTAGTTTTGGGCGTATCCGACATCGGTACAATCAAAGGCGTAATCAAAGCTGCTAACAAATACGGCAAAAAAGCTCAAGTTGACCTGATCAGCGTTGAAGACAAAGTTGCTAAAACTAAAGAAGTTGCTGCTGCTGGTGCTCACATCATCGGTATCCACACTGGTTTGGACCAACAAGCTGCTGGTCAAACTCCTTTTGCTGACCTGGCTGCTGTTGCTGGTTTGAACCTGGGCGTTGAGATCTCTGTTGCTGGTGGTGTTAAAGCCGCTACTGCAGGTCAAGTACGTGACGCTGGCGCGACTATCATTGTTGCTGGTGCTGCTATCTACGGCGCTGCTGACCCAGCTGCTGCAGCTGCAGAAATCACTGCTATCGCTCACGCTTAATTCAGTTAAGTATCAATAAGTAATTATTGATCAGCGAGACAAAAAACCCGACCCAGCAATGTGTCGGGTTTTTTATTAAACTTTTTGAATACAGGACAAAACATGGATCATCAACAATTTATTCTGGACAACTTAAAGCGTATTCTGGACGTGACTGACAAGTCAAAAGCGGCTGAATTGCTGAAACTGGTTGAAGAGGCTGGTTCAACATTTATCGGTGGCGCAGGTCGCTCACTGTTGGTATCACGCTTCTTTGCTATGCGTTTGGTACACTCTGGTTACAGCGTTTACATGATCGGCGAAGTGGTGACACCAGCGATCAAAAAAGGTGATCTGCTGATCCTGGTTTCAGGTTCTGGCGGTACAGCAACCTTGTTGCCATTTGTGAAAAAAGCCAAAGAAGTGGGTGCCAAACTGGTGGTTATCTCTATGAAGAAAACTTCAGCCATGGCTGATGTGGCTGACCTGGTTGTTCAAGTCGGTCAAGATGACAGCTTCCCATTGGTTAAAGGCATGCCTATGGGCGGTCAATTTGAATTGTCTACCCTGGTATTCCTGGAAGGCGCCATTTCTGAATTGATCCACGCTAAAGGCCTGACAGAAGAAGGCATGCGCGCATTGCACGCAAACCTGGAGTAAGTGTCAGCGGCATAAGTTTCTCACGAAGCTTCGCTGTCAAAAAACCGGCCTGATGGCCGGTTTTTTATTGCGCGAATATTGCCAGGTCGATGGCGGTGAGCTGTTTCTGGTGCAGTGCGCTGGCAATCAATACGCCATCAGCCCCCGCGTGTGCCAAAGCCTGTATATCTGCGATGTGTCTGACACCGCCTGCGGCATAGATCGCCTGCTGTGGATGCTGTTGCTTCAGGGAGCTGATTTTCTCGACCTCTGGGCCTTGATTGGCGCCTACCTTGGGTAAGCTCATCAATATGGTCGGCTGGCTCCACAGGCTGGCCTCAGCCAGTAGGCGAGCAGGGCCATGAAAGCCATCCTGAAAGAAGTCCAGCGATAAAATACTGTGCGCCGTTATTTCACGCATGGCTTGATAGGTTTGGATATCCGTTAAGGTTTCACTGGCAATGATCGGGCGGATACCAGCGTCCAGCCAGGGCTTGAGTGCTTCGGTGCTATTGAGTCCGGCATCCACCCACCATTGCAGGTTCGGGAAGGCAGTCATGACCTGTTTAATCAATGGCAGGTGATTGGGCATGTCACGATGGCCCGTGATTGCATTTAAATCGGCAATATACACGCAGTCGAAGGCATAAACTTGTAAAATAGCAGTGATGACATCGAGCAGGGCGTGGCTATCGGTTAACTGCGATTGGATCGCACGGTAGTGCTGGCGTTGCCCTTGTATGGCTTGCACTACCTGGCCATGCATCAAATCGATGACGGGAATAATATGCACAATAAATCTCGCTTGAAAATCTGGGTCTGTGAATATGTCAGCGCTGGTGGCCTGGCCTCTGAAGCATTGCCTGCCAGCTTGTTGCAGGAAGGCTTACTGATGCGCGATGCCTTGCTGGCAGACTTGTCAGCGCTGGGCGTTGATTGTATCACTAGCCACGATAGCCGCGTTGCAGCTCCCATCCATGCCCATAGCCTGCCATTACACGCCAGTGATGATCCTTATGTGCTTTGGCGCCAGCAATTAGCATCTGATGACATTGATGCTTGCTGGATAATTGCGCCTGAAACAGGAGGCATTTTGCAGCATATGCAGCAATTGGTACAAACCGCTGGCAAAGTCTGGATAGGCTGTAGTGCCGACGCAATCGCGCAGACCAGTGCCAAATCGATCATGGCTGAGATTTGCCAGCAGGCGGGGATTACCGTGTTGCCGCATGTGTTTTTAGCGCAAGCCGATGCCTTGGAAAGCCTGAACTGGTATTACGATGCTACGACGACTGGCTGGGTAGTGAAACCCGATGATGGCGCAGGTTGTGAATTCACTTATTACTTTAAAAATATCAATGAACTTATTGATTTTAAATTAAAAATATCAATTGAAAATCCTTTGTTGTTCGCTAAGCTTTTGCTGCAGCCTTATGTGCCAGGCTTGGCGCTGAGCATGTCGGTGTTATCGACACAAGAGCGTGTACAGGTGATTGCCGGGCATCGGCAACGGATAGATATCCAGCAGGGATGTTTCCATTTTGATGGCGCTGGCGTGAACGAAGCTGCCACCCATCTGCCCGCGATGCAAGCGTTAGCCGAGCAGGTTCACCGTGCGATTCCTGGCCTGCTAGGCTACTGGGGCGCAGACATGATTTTGACCCCAGACGATCAATTGATGCTGGTTGAAGTGAATCCGCGCCTCACCACGCCTTATATCGCCTTATCGCCATTACTCACAGAAAATCCTGCCGCCATGATCCTGGATGCTATTTTAGAAAATAAACTGAGTACTGCTCAAGCACAGGCATCGTGTACTTTGTCCTTGGCTACAAAAAGCCGTACTGAGGTATTGTCAGCATGAAACGCGCTGTCATAGGGTGGGATATCGGTGGTGCGCATGTGAAAGCGGTGATGCTGGATGGGCAAGGTGATATTGTGCGCGTATTACAGCAAGCCTGTGCCTTATGGAAAGGCCTGCCGTTACTGGAAGATGCCATCAAATATGTGTTGCATCAATGGCAAATGGAGGCAGAGGCTTGTGACCATGCGGTCACCATGACCGGTGAACTGGTCGATTTGTTTGATAATCGCTTGCAGGGGGTGCGAGCGATTGCCGAGACGGTGCAGGACTATTTGCCACACGCCGAGTTCTACCTGGCCTCAGCGGCCCAAGGCGCAGGCTTTACGGCCAGCGTAGCAGGGCAGGAGGCGCATATTGCCTCCATGAACTGGCATGCCTCGGCACAATGCCTGGCGACCAGCATGACAGATGCCGCTATGTTGGTGGTGGATATTGGTAGCACGACTTGTGATATCACGCTGTGTGAGCAGCGGCAGGTAGTGCCCGTGGGCTGGTCTGACGCGGAGCGTATGGCGAAGCTGGGTTTATTTTATACCGGCGTCGTGCGCACGCCGCTGATGGCACTGGGACCGTTAATCACTTGGTTAGCACCCGGGCAGGCGCAGCCTGAGTCACGCCATATCGCCGCAGAATATTTTGCCACGACTGCGGATGTCTATCGCGTGCTGGGCGAGTTACCCCCTGATTATGACCTGGCCGAGACTGCGGACGGTCAAGGGCGCGCTATGGTTGACAGTATGCGTCGTCTGGCGCGGATGGTGGGGCATGATGTTGAAGATCAAACGGACGATGTCTGGCAGTCGCTGGCGCTTGCGTTTAAAGCCGCGCAATTGCATCACTTGCAACAGGCCATACAATCAATCATGGTGCAGGTGCCAAGGTCACCTCAGATCATGGTGGGGCTGGGGGCGGGCAGTTTTCTGGTGGCAGCGCTGGCGCAGCGTCTGGGCCTGGTTTATCAGCCAGCCACGGCATGGATGTCCGCAGGTAATTTACAATTAAAACAAGATGCAGAGGTCTGTTTTCCAGCCTATGCGGTGGCGAGGTTATGGCAAGCATGGCATTAATTCAATTGGATTTACCTTATGCAGAGGGCATGCACTGGCTGCGGCAAGTCAGGCATCTGCCATGGCCGATGCTGCTGGAAAGCGGCCGGGTGGAAGCCAGCCAGTCCCAGCTGCAAACAAGTGTAGATGAGGAAATCAGCCTGGGTGCCCGTTTTGATATTGTGGTGGCTGCGCCCGTGGCCAAAATCATACATCGCCACCCTGATACTGAAGTGCATACGCAGCAGGCCCAAACGAACCAGACCATCATAGAGAAATCCCAGCTGGATCCTTTCCAGGTTATCCAGCAATGGTTGTTGCCGCATGCGGTTGAGCGCATAGCCGATATTCCATTTGCAGGCGGTGCGCTGGGTTACTTTGCCTATGATCTGGGGCGCAGTATCGAAACCTTGCCAACATTGGCTGCTGAGGATATGCCGCTGCCTGAATTACTGGTGGGTATCTATGATTGGGCGGTGATCGTCGATCACCATTTGGGTATCAGCAAGCTGGTATCGCACGCTCGTTTCACCGAGGAGCAGGCCCTGCAGGCATTGCATCAACAGTTATTACAACCATCCATTGAGCAGCATGAAGCAGCGTTTAAGGTCACTGGCGAGATTCGGCCGAATATGGATCAAGCAGCCTATGCCAGCGCCTTCCAAAAAGTGAAAGACTATATCCGCGCGGGCGATTGCTATCAGATTAATCTCGCACAGCGCTTTGAAGTGGATGTGGCAGGAGATGCTTGTGAGGCTTATGACCATTTCCGGCAATTGAGCCGCGCGCCATTTATGGCTTATTTGCAAGTAGAAGATGGCGCAGGTAAGCCCCTGGCGGTGTTATCGATGTCGCCGGAGCGGTTCTTGCAGGTCATTGATCGCAAAGTTGAAACGCGGCCGATTAAAGGCACACGCCCACGGCACCAGAACGCCATTGCGGATGCGCAAGCCGCAGAGGAGTTAGCGCATAGCGTCAAAGATCGCGCCGAGAATCTGATGATTGTGGATTTATTGCGCAATGATATCGGCAAGGTGTGCGAAGTAGGGTCGGTTAAAGTTGATGCCTTATTTAAATTGCAGCGGTTTACCAATGTGCATCATTTGGTGAGTATTGTGCGCGGCTTGCTGGCACCAAAGTTTCATGCGCTGGATTTATTGCGCGGATGCTTTCCTGGCGGTTCCATTACCGGCGCACCCAAGTTGCGTGCCATGGAGATTATCGAAGAGCTGGAACCGCACCGACGTGGTATTTACTGTGGCAGCATTGGCTATATTGGTTTTGATGGTAGTATGGATACGAATATCGCAATAAGAACTGCCGTGATAGGTAATGATAAAATGACTTTTTTTGCCGGTGGTGGTGTGGTGGCTGATTCGGATTGCGCCAGGGAATATCAGGAAACATTTGATAAAGCCTCGCAATTTTTCAAGTTGGTAGCACACTTTAAAATGACAAAATAATATTCGGGAACGTGCCTATGTGGGTGATCAAGCTAGGGGGTAGCGTGACACACTACGACAGCCTGGTACAGTGGCTGCGACTGGTTGTCCGTTGGGGCGATGGCAAAGTCATTATTGTGCCTGGCGGCGGCTTGTATGCTGATGCCGTGCGTGATTTTCAGCGTATGCGGGCAGTACACCCGGACGGCCATATTGATGATCAGCAAGCGCATGCACTGGCCATCTATGCCATGGATCAAATGGCGCGCAGCCTGGTTGCCATGGTGCCTGAGCTTGCCCTGGTACGAAATCCACTTGAAATTGCAGAAAGCGGCTGGCAGCATCGCGGACTGGTCTGGCTGCCTAGCGAGATGGCGCTCAATACCACGTTTGCCAATGAACATGTGCTGGCCGAAAGTTGGGATGTGACCTCTGATAGCCTGGCTGCATGGCTCGCCTGGCAACTGGAGGCGCAATATGTATTGCTGGTCAAATCAGACGACAGATTGCTAGATGGGCAGATGCCTCTAGGGCTGCAAGCGTTGCAGTCCATGGATATGGTTGATCAGGGCTTATCTGGCTTGCTCGCAGAGGCTAAATTCCAGACTTATGTGGTGCACCAAAGCGAGTATGCGCTGTTTGAGCAGGGGTTTGCCGGGGGAGCCTTAATGGCCAAGCTGTTAAAAGACCGCCTCTTGCAAAGCGAGTAATAAGCTCGCTTTGAGTGGTTATTTAATCACTTAGGAGACTGTTGCATCACTTTTCTCGAAACGGCCAAAATGCAACATGATGGTCGGTAAAATCAGCAAGTTGAGGATGGTGGAAGAAATCAGGCCACCGACAATAATCGTTGCCATCGGCCCCTCAATTTCCCGTCCCGGCTCGCCGCTACCAATCGCTAACGGTAACAGTCCAAGTGCCGTGACCAACGCTGTCATTAAGACTGAAGGCAAACGTTCAGAGGCGCCACGGATACATGTTTCCAGATTCCACTCATAGCCTTCTACATCCACCAGGTGCTGAAAGTGCGACACCATCATAATGGAGTTGCGCAGCGTGATACCGAATAAGGTCACAAAGCCCACCAGTGTGCCGACCGAAATCCAGCCGCCGGTAAAGAAGGTAGCGACAACGCCGCCAATCAGCGCAAACGGCAGGTTGGCGAACGTGAGCATCAGGTTACGCAAGCGGCCAAACGCGATATACAGCATAAGAAAAATCGCCACGCCAGCCACCAGCGAGTGAATAATCAAGTCTTGCCGCGATTGCGCATTGGCTTCTGCTTCACCAGAAAACTCGAGGTAGTTGCCGCTGTTTAATTGCAGTTTTTTATGCAAAGTACTGCGTATGTCTTCGAGCAATAAGCCCTGGTCGCGACCAACAATATTGGCCGTGATAGTTTGAATACGTTTGGCACCCGAGTGCAGAATCTTGGAGCGGCCACCTTCTTGCGCCACATAGGCGACATCGGACAATTTGAGCATTTGGCCTTCAGGGTTGAAGATCGGGATATTGCGCATGTCTGCAATATCGTCGCGCGAGGCATCATTGAGCAGTACGCTGACGCCGATGGAGCGGTTGCCCATAAACACATGATTGACCGGGACACCTTCGTAACAGGCTTTCACTGTATCCAGCACGTCTACGGGTTGCAGGCCCCATAGCGCCAGTTTTTCCTGTTTTAGGCGAATCACAATTTCCGGCGTTTCTGGTGGCGATTGCACCATCACATCGCGCACGCCACGGATGCTGCCAAGCAGGTTGGCAACCTTCTGGGCATCCCTGTCCAGCGCATCCAGGTCCTGGCCAAAAATATTAATCACCAGGCCTGCCGCATAGCCTGAGATGGTTTCTTCAATGCGCTCGGTTAAAAAGGTATTAATGGCAAAGTTGGCACCGACAAAGCCCAGTTCGACTTTGCCATCACCATCGTCATCTTCTGTTTCGCCGGCAAGCTCTTCGCGAATATCGTGAAAAATACGTTCTTGCTCTTTGCCGGATACAGTGCCGATTTCGACTTCAAATTCACTGTAATGCGTGCCAAATGTATCGGCGGCATTGGGCGCGCGGCCTACCCATTGTGCGACACTTTTCACGCCAGGAATCTCCAGCAGTACTTTGGTGACCTGGTTGCCCAGCTTGAGTGATTGTATTTCCGAGGTGCCAGGCACCGTTGTCATATGCAGGATATAGTGGCCTTCGCGCAACGCCGGGATAAACTGGCTTCTGAATAAAGGCAGAATAGCCAGGCCCAGCGCAATGCAGACAAAGCTGGTCATCAGGATCAACTGGTAACGATGCTCAATTTGGTGCAGCAGTTTCACGTAGCGCTGCTTCAGCCAGCGCAACACCGGTGAGTCTTCGTTTTGCAATGGTGCGTTGGCCAGCAAGGCGTAGCAAAGCGCGGGCGTGAGGGTGAGGGCAACCAGCAGTGAGGCCAGGATGGCTGAAATATACGCGTAGCCCAAAGGGGCAAATAATTTACCAGCCACGCCAGACAAGGTTAGCAGCGGTAAAAAGACCAGTGCCACGATAATGGTGGCATAGACCACGGAGCTGCGGACTTCCATGGAGGCACGAAATACCACTTGTGCCGCGGGCAGCGGTTGCGACAGTAAACGGTTTTCACGCAAGCGGCGGAAAATATTTTCCGTATCAATAATGGCATCGTCAACTACTTCGCCTAAGGCAATAGCCAAGCCGCCCAGCACCATAATGTTCAGCCCAACGCCGTATTGATACAGCACCACAATCGCGGTCAGCAACGACAATGGAATCGCTGTTGCTGAAATGACTGCAGTACGCACGTTAAACAGGAATGCAAACAGCACCAGCACCACCAGGAATGAGCCGATTAAAATATCCGTACGCAAACTGTGTATGGCGGTTTCAATAAAGTTGGCCGGACGGAACAAGCCTTCATGCAGGGTCACTTTTTGTGCGGTCAGGCTGGGCTTGATATCTGCCAGTTTGCGTTCCAGCAGCTTGGTCAACGCATAGACATTGGCGCCCAGTTGGCCTTGTACTGATAAATAGACCGCGGGATGGCCATTGATGGCCGCTGCGCTGATAGAAGGGGCAGCCCCTTCGGCGACCTCTGCCACATCACTGATGCGGATGGTACGGCCCAGTTTGCGTAATAGGGTGATATTGGCTAATTGTTGCGGCGTAGTGGTCTGGCCCTGGCTATTGAGGATAATGCGCTGGTTGTCGTTTTGAATATAGCCTGCGCCACGTACGCCGGTGGCACGGCTGGCCGCATTGACGACGTCTTGCACATTCAATTGATACAGCATCAGTTTGCGTGGATCAATCTTGATTTGAAACTGGCGCACTTCGCCGCCGTAGACGTTGATATCAGCGACGCCAGGAATCGCCATCAAATGCGGTGTGAGGTGCCAGTCGACCAGGGTGCGTAGTTGCATCAGTGACAGTTTGTCTGAGGTCACGCCGATGCCCATCACCGTGCTGGCCGAGGAGGTGAGCGGGGTGATATTGGGCACAATCCCGGGCGGCAACTGGCTGCCCAGCATATTCAGGTGTTCGGCGACGATTTGCCGGTTACGGTAAATGTCTGATTTATCCTGAAAAATCACCGTAATAATAGACAGACCAGGGATCGACTGCGAGCGCAGGCTTTTAATGCCGATCGCTCCCGAAATGACATTTTCAATCGGCTGCGTGACCAGTTTCTCGACCAGGCTAGCCGAGAGTCCTGGCGACTCGGTTTGAATCACCACCTGCGTTGGGGCAAACTCCGGGAATACGTTGAGGTCACTCTGTGTCAGGCTGTAGGCGCCATAAACAATGACCAGCAGGGCGAGTCCGATCATCACGCCGTAAAAGCGGATGGCAAACCTGACCAGTGCCGCCATCATGTTTGCAGGCCTCTATGGTTTGTCAGCATTCTCAGCTTAGTCTTCATTTTCATTTTTGATCTGAAACTTGAATTCTTCTGACAATAATAGCTGCGCGCCGCGGGTCACCACTTCAGTGCCTGGCGCGATACTGTTATCAAACCAGCCATTGTCCAGCTCAATATCAGAGGCGATTGGTTTGCGCAAAAAGGTATCCGGCTTGGTTTTAACGTAAATCCAGGCCATGCCGCCATGCCAGGCAATGGCCTGGTTAGGCACAATGACCCCTTTCATGGTGGCAGAAGAAGATTGTGCCGGCACGACATTGACACGCATACCGACGCGCAAATAGTCTGCTGGCGCACTATAGAAATAGGTTTTACCAATATTGCTGATATCGGTCTGGATGGATTGCGACACATAGTCGGCTTTAATCGGTGCAATTTCGTCTTGGATAGGCGAAATATACAGGCTGGAGTTGCCCTCCGGCGCCTTGAAATTGAGCGGGAAGCTGACCTGCACCAAGACTTTCTTTTGCATCAGCAACTCATGCAGTGGGCCGGGTGACGGGTGCTGCGTCACCAGCATGGCCAGTGGTTGGCCCCATTGCGCAATAATGGTGTCGGTGAGTGCTTTCAGCTGTGCCTGTGCGGTTTTGATCTGGGTTTGGTCGTTAATCACCAATGCCTGCGCTTCCTGCACGGCTTTATCAGAGACGTTCTTGTCGTCTTCATTCAGATGTTTATAGCGTTGATATTGTAACTGGTGGTTGGGAAGCACACTTTCAGCCAGCGCCAGTTGTGATTTAAGTAGTTGATATTGGCTGTTGTAGTCGACCAGAGTTTGAATTGACATCACAGAACCCAGCACTTTGATATTGCCGTGGTAATCATAGGGCTGTAATGGTTGTACACTGATGCCGCTGTTTTGTTGCGTCGCCAGATTGAGTTGCACCACTTGCAGGCCGTTTTGCTCAGTGACGCGCACCGGCCCTTCAATTTCTTCTTCGCTATCATCCTGAATCGACTCATATTCATCGCGGCCAACAAACACGATGGCCCAAATCAGAATGACAATTAAAATAATCTGGGCCCCGATAATCCAGAGTGCTTTTTTATTCATTTTGCTGGCGCCTCTTGTTGCTGGTTGGCAAAAGCCGTTGCACGTTGTGATAGCGCAATCGGTTTTTGCATCACATTTTCAATCTCCTGCAATGCACGCATGACATTGGCCTGTTGCGTGATCAGGCGCTGCTGTGCACTATAGAATTGGATTTCTATTTGCAGGTATTCTGTTTTATCGATCAGCCCTTGATGCCACTGCTTTTCCAGTTGCAGTTTGCGACCGGATTGCTGTTCATATTCATGGGTTAATGTTACCAACAGCTTGGCAGCGTCGCGGTACTTGATAAAAGACTGCTCTGAAAGCTGGATGACCTGGTGTTGTAAGGCATAAAAGCGAACCGCTTCATTCTGCCGCACCTGCTCGGCATGTGCCCACAGGTCAGAAGATTTATTGAGCAGGTTAAGCATAGTGCCTATGCCCAAAGACCAGATTTTGTCGCCATACTCATAAATCATGCCCGGGTTGAGTGACAGGTCCGGGTAACGCTTGGCCATTTCCAATCGGAGTTGTGATTCAGCTTTTGCATATTGTGCCAGCCCGCGCTGGATATCCATGCGGTTGGTTAAAGCGGTATTCTGGATGGTGGACGCATCTGCATAGGCCTGCGACTGTGCAAAGCGTGCTTTCAATATCTGCGACAACTGAAGTGGGGCGATATTAAGTGGCAGATTATGTTGCTCGGTCAGGCCGGCATCATGCAGAATCTTTTGCTCGGTTTGCCTGATTTGCAAGGTCAGTTGCTGCAATTGCCAGGCGGATTGGTCATGTTGCAGGCGGATTGGCAGTACATCTGATTTGCCCGCTACACCATAGTCCAGCCGCTTCTGGTAGGCGGCAAGCAGTGTCTGCTGGGCTTTCTGCAATCTGCTCAGGTTGCCTTGCATGGCTTGTTGCTCAGCCAGCAGAATCAAGTCCAGGCTCAGTTGCTGCCGTAAAGTCCAGGCAGTTTCCGAAATCATTATTTTTGCAATGTCGGCCTGGTATTGTGCAATGTCGATATTGATCTGCCGCTTGTTGGCGGTAATCAGCGGGAGATCCACCTGCAAACCGTAAGACCAAGGATTAATATCACCATTGGCACGGTTGCTGTGCGATAACTGGCCATTCAGGCCAACTTGCGGGCGCAAACCGGCGCTGGTAATCCCTGCCAAGGCCACGGCGTAGTCAGACTTGGCGACTTTGAGAGCAGGGTGAAAGTAGAGCGCTGCCAGCGTCAGGCTATCCAGATCCCACGCATTAATCGGCCACGGCATGGGTGGCGATTTAGATTCAATAAAGGTTTTAAAACCATCTGCAGCAGGCGTTGCCTGTTGAATGACATCAATATTCTGTTGCTGTGGAATAGGCTTGGCCTGAAAGGCAATGCCGCACGCCGTTAACAGCAGCGGGGAAAGGTAGGCGAGCAGACGCATGGCGTTTGCAGGGCTGGTGCACACACACCAGCACCCGGCGAGAATTTATTCGACGATGGTCGCGTGGACAGCATCCAGCGCGTCTTGCAACAGTTCTTCTGGCAACTGATTGATGGTAGTTGCCAGCAAATCCGCTGCTTCGACTGTGCGAATCGGCAAGTCGGTTGTATTGAGTTCTGCGATTAAACCGGCAGCCACACCAGTAATTTTGAGCAAAATCTCACGCTCTCGCATTAAAAGCTCAAGTTCCGCTCTAAGCATATTTTCTTCGGCTGAATGCATATCCTGTCCCATCAACAACTTCTTTATGATCTTTAATCCAGCATCTTGCAGTTGAACGTCAGGCTTGTCAATGTGAACGCTCCAAGTTTGTGGAATCGCTTAAAAATGGGCTATAATAGCGAATTGTCGGTGTTGGCTGGCAAGATGCGAAAGTGGCGGAATTGGTAGACGCACTGGATTTAGGTTCCAGCGCCGCGAGGCGTGAGAGTTCGAGTCTCTCCTTTCGCACCACCTTATTATAATCGGGTGGTGCATAAACGAAATAACAGGCTTCCGTTGCAGGAGGCCTTTATTGTTTTTAGCGTTGGATAATGAGCAGAAAGAGATGACATATGAATATTGTACAAACACCAAATGCACCCGCTGCGATTGGCCCTTATGCGCAAGGGGTTGTCGTCGGTAATATTCTTTATACCTCTGGCCAAATTGCATTGCGTCCGGACGGCAGTTTGAATGATGGCGACATCGTGACACAAACCCGCCAGGTGTTGGCAAATCTGCAAGCAATTATTGAAGCCGCAGGCGGCAGCTTGCAGCAAGTGGTTAAAACAACGGTGTTTCTTAAAAACCTGGATGATTTTGCTGCGATGAACCAGATTTACGCTGAAGCGTTTGTGACACATACGCCTGCGCGCTCTACTGTGCAAGTGGCCAAGTTGCCACGCGATGTATTGGTGGAAATTGAAGCTATTGTTGCTTTAAAATAATGCTGGCAGATGGCGCTTGAAGTCTGTTTTTCTGGCGCCATATAACACTTAAACACAGGCTTTTTGACTAGCTTTATTCTATTTGATGAAGCGAAGTGATACGCTTATTGCGTAGGCATCGGCTTGAAGTTTATTTCAATTGAGACTTGTGTTATATTTTTAGGCTCTTTTTTCATAATTTGATCGCCATTAAAAGCCTTTAGAGTGTGGTCAGGTTGTGTTTAAACATTTATTAAGACGCACAAGCAGGCGTCTACTTACATAACCCATCGTTATTAAAACGATTTTTACAGGAAGTTCAGCATGGCAGCAGTATCTGTTGAAACAGTCAGCAACTTGGAACGTCGCATGACTATCAAAGTCCCTTTAGCTCCGCTGGAAGGGCAAATCAGACAACGTTTACAGCAAATTTCTCGTACAGCCAAATTTTCTGGTTTCCGTCCGGGCAAAGCGCCTATTGGCCTGGTTAATCAGCACTATGGTGATCAGGTGCGTGACGAGGTTTACTCCAAAGCGGTTGAGACCAGCTTTGGCGATGCTGTTGAGCAGAACAAACTGCGTGTTGCTGGCTTCCCGAATATTGAACACCTGCCATTTAAAGATGCTGCAGAAGAGTTTGAATACATCGCTACTTTTGAGATTTTCCCGGAAGTTGCTGTGGGTGATCTGAGCAAAGTGAAAATCGAGCGCCCGGCACTGGAGTTGTCCGATGCTGACGTAGAAAAAACACTGGATGTGTTGGTGAAGCAGCGCGTCAGTTACGAGCCTGTGAAACGTGCGTCTAAAAAGGCGGATCGTATTAACATTACATTGACGGCTTCTATCGATGGTCAACAGGTTGAAAGCACGGGCGATCGTGGTATTGACCTGGTGATTGGTGAGCCAGGCCGCGTCAAGGAGTTTGATGATGCCTTGGTCGGTGGTAAAGCGGGTACTGAGAAGTCATTCGATATTACTTACCCGGCTGATCACAATCCTGCACAATTAGCAGGTAAAACAGTGACTTATGACGTGAAATTCGTGTCTGTGTCACAACCGGTTTATCCTGAAATCGACGCTGAGTTTGCTAAAAACCTGGGCGTGGAAGACGGTAACCTTGACACCATGAAATCTGAAATCAAACAAAGTCTGGAGCAAGAAGTCGACAAGCGTATCAAAGCGCGTGTCAAAGAGTCTGTATTCCAGGCCCTAGTGGATGAAACCAGCTTCGAATTGCCAAAAGCGATTGTGTCTGCTGAAACCAACCGCCTGATGCAAGTAGCGGCACAAAACCTGCGCCAACGTGGTGTAGATCCAGCGCAAGTGCCGATGGAGCCTTCTGTGTTTGAAACACAGGCGCAACGTAACGCCAAATTGCGTATGGTATTGACTGAGTTGGTGAATACCAATAACTTGCAAGCGTCAGCTGATCAAGTACGTGCGATGGTTGATAGCTTTGCGCAAAGCTTTGAGAAGCCTGATGAGCTGGTCAGCTGGTATTATGCAGATGTTAAACGTCTGGATGAGCCTGCAGCATTGGCAACAGAAGAGAATGTAGTGGCTTGGGTGCTGGATAAAGCCAAAGTCACTAACAAAAAAATTAAATTTGATGAATTGATGATGGCAGGTGCTTAAACCATGAATTATATGAACGCGAACGAGGGCATGATGCAACAAAGAATGGAGCCGCAAGGGCTTGGCTATATCCCAATGGTCATTGAGCAAAGTGGCCGCGGTGAGCGTTCGTATGACATCTATTCAAGATTACTCAAAGAGCGCGTCATTTTCCTGGTGGGTCCTGTCAATGATATGACAGCCAACCTGGTAGTGGCGCAGCTGTTGTTCCTTGAGGCAGAAAATCCGGACAAGGATATTTCCTTGTACATTAACTCTCCAGGCGGCTCGGTGACTGCCGGTATGTCAATTTATGACACCATGCAGTTTATCAAACCGGACGTGAGCACATTGTGCATTGGCCAGGCGGCCAGCATGGGCGCGTTTCTGCTGACTGCAGGCGCCAAGGGCAAGCGTTTTTGCCTGCCTAACTCTCGCGTGATGATTCATCAGCCACTGGGCGGTTTCCAGGGCCAGGCGTCTGATATCGCGATTCACGCCAAAGAGATTTTGTACCTCAAAGACAAATTGAATGGCATCATGGCTCATCATACGGGTCAAAATATTGAAACTATTGCCAACGATACCGATCGTGACAATTTTATGAGTGCTGACGCTGCCAAGGCTTATGGTCTGGTAGACCAGGTGATTGCCGCACGTAGCGCTGTTTAATCAGCGAGCAACCAGCAGGGGAATAGCATGGCAAACAAATCTGATAGCGAAAAGCTTTTATATTGCTCGTTTTGTGGCAAAAGCCAGCACGAAGTCAAAAAACTGATTGCTGGTCCCTCTGTATTCATTTGCGATGAATGCGTTGATTTGTGCAACGACATTATCCGCGAAGAAATCCAGAGCCTGAACGAAATCAAGTCCGCAGATAAAAAACTGCCGACACCACAGGAAATCTGCCTGATTCTGGATCAATACGTCATTGGCCAGGTACAGGCGAAAAAGAATCTGGCTGTAGCGGTATACAACCACTACAAACGCCTGGGTTACAACCCGTTGTCTGACGCCAATCAGACCGGTAAAGATGACATCGAAGTGCAAAAAAGCAATATTTTGCTAATCGGGCCAACGGGCTCAGGTAAAACTTTGCTGGCACAAACGTTGGCACGCCTGCTGGATGTGCCATTCGTCATGGCCGATGCCACCACGTTGACTGAAGCTGGTTATGTGGGGGAAGACGTTGAAAACATCATGCAGAAATTGCTGCAAAAGTGTGACTACGACGTTGAGAAAGCGCAGCGCGGTATTGTCTATATCGATGAAGTTGACAAGATTTCCCGTAAATCTGACAACCCATCTATTACGCGTGATGTGTCAGGTGAGGGCGTGCAGCAGGCCTTGCTGAAACTGATCGAAGGCACGATTGCTTCTGTACCACCACAAGGTGGCCGCAAACATCCTAACCAGGAATTTGTGCAACTGGACACGACTAACATCCTGTTCATTTGCGGTGGTGCATTTGATGGTCTGGAAAAAGTCATTCGTCATCGCTCGGAAAAAGGCGGCATTGGTTTTGGCGCTGAAGTGAAGAGCAAAGAGGATGTACGTGCTGTTGGCGAAGTCCTGCGCGAAGTTGAGCCAGAAGATCTGATCAAGTTTGGCCTGATTCCTGAGTTTATTGGTCGTTTGCCAGTGGTGGCAACGCTGGAGTCTCTGGATGAAGCGGCTTTGATGACGATTTTGGTTGAGCCGAAAAATGCATTGACCAAACAGTATATGAAGTTGTTCAAGATGGAAGGCGTGGAGCTGGAGTTTGAAGATTCCGCACTGCTTTTGATCGCTAAAAAAGCGCTTGAGCGTAAAACCGGTGCACGTGGTTTGCGTTCTATCATGGAACATTCATTACTTGACCTCATGTATGAATTGCCATCACTCAAGGGCCTGGCTAAGGTGATTGTAGATGCTGGCGTGATTGAACACACTTCCGAACCAATTCTGATTTATCAGGATGCGCAAAAACGCGTTGAAAACGCAAACTAAATCCCCCTTGCAATAGCCACCTGGCTATTGCAAGATAGCATCTACAACATTAGATGCCTGCTCTCTTGAATTCTCAAAGAATGTTCCCATCTAAATGCAAAGGACTGGCTCCTTTGACACTTTTTGAAAGACGCTATGACAGAACACACTTTGCTTGACTCCGAGATACCCGAAGAAAACGCTTTAATCCCGTTATTGCCATTGCGCGATGTCGTTGTCTACCCGCATTTAGTGATTCCGCTGTTTGTTGGCCGCACCAAGTCGGTTAAAGCGCTGGAACGCGCCTCAGAAGGCGATAAAAAGATTTTGCTGGTGGCCCAGAAATCGGCCAACAAAGACGATCCTACGGCAGAAGACCTGTACGAAATCGGGACGCTGGCAACCGTATTACAAATGCTGAAGTTGCCGGATGGCACCGTGAAAGTATTGGTTGAAGGTCTGCATCGTGTGCGTGTTTCCGATTTTATGGAAACCGACGATTGCTTTATGGCATTGGGTGTAGAAGTTGAGCAAACCGACCAGGACGACAAAGAGGCTGAAGCCTTGATGCGTACCGTCATGACCCAGTTTGACCAATACGTCAAACTGAACAAAAAGATTCCCCCTGAAATCCTGACCTCATTGGCGACGATTAACGAGCCTGGTCGCTTGGCGGATACCATTTCTGCACATCTGACCCTCAAGCTTGAGGAAAAGCAGAAAGTACTGGAAATGCTCAGTGTCATCGAGCGATTGGAGCACTTGCTGTTCCTGATGGAGTCTGAAATTGACATCTTGCAGGTAGAAAAACGCATCCGTGGCCGTGTGAAACGCCAAATGGAGAAAAGCCAGCGTGAGTACTATCTGAATGAGCAAGTCAAAGCGATTCAGAAAGAGTTGGGCGAGCAAGACGAAAATGCCGAGATGGAAGAGCTTGAGCAGCGCATCAAAAATGCGGCCATGCCTAAAGAAGCCTTGGCTAAGGTCACTGCCGAGTTCAAGAAACTCAAATTGATGTCCCCGATGTCAGCTGAAGCTTCCGTGGTGCGCAACTATATTGATACCTTGCTTAACCTGCCTTGGAAAAAGAAAACCAAAATCAGCAAAGATCTGCAAACCGCAGAAGAGATTCTGGATGCAGACCATTACGGCCTGGATAAAGTCAAAGAGCGGATTGTGGAGTATCTGGCAGTACAACAACGCGTAGGCAAGCTCAAGGCCCCCATCTTGTGCCTGGTGGGCCCTCCAGGGGTAGGTAAAACCTCTCTGGGACAGAGCATCGCTAAAGCCGTGAACCGCAAGTTTGTGCGTATGGCATTGGGCGGTGTGCGTGATGAAGCCGAAATTCGAGGCCACCGTCGTACTTACATTGGCTCCATGCCGGGTAAAGTGCTGCAGAGCATGACCAAGGTTGGCGTGAAAAACCCTTTATTCCTGCTCGACGAAGTCGACAAGATGGGGCAAGACATGCGTGGTGATCCATCTTCCGCGTTGCTGGAGGTGTTGGACCCAGAGCAAAACCATACTTTTGCCGATCACTATGTTGAAGTGGACTATGACCTGAGCGACGTCATGTTCGTGGCAACGGCTAACAGTATGAATATTCCTGAGCCATTGCTGGATCGTATGGAAATCATTCGCCTGTCCGGCTACACCGAAGACGAAAAGATTAATATCGCTCAACGCTACTTGCTGCCTAAGCAATTAAAAGCGCACGCGCTGAAAACCACAGATATTTCTGTGGCCGAGAGTGTATTGCGCGATATCGTGCGTTATTACACGCGTGAGGCCGGTGTTCGCCGTCTGGAGCAAGAGATCGCCAAAATTTGCCGTAAAGCCGTTAAAGAGCAATTGCTGGCTAAAGGTAAAAGCAAAACGGTTAAGAAGGTCAATATTACTAGCAAAAACATTGAGCAATATCTGGGCGTAAAGCGCTACGACTTTGGTGTTGCTGCCAAAGAAAACCAGGTGGGGCAGGTGACAGGGCTGGCCTGGACTTCAGTCGGTGGCGAGTTGCTGACCATTGAAGCCGTGACTTTGCCAGGTAAAGGCAAAACCATTACCACTGGTAAGCTGGGTGATGTGATGCAAGAGTCTGTGACCGCTGCGATGAGCGTTGTGCGTAGCCGTTCAGAAGGCTTGGGCATCCCAACCGACTTCTACGAGAAGAAGGACATCCATATTCACTTGCCAGAAGGGGCGACCCCTAAAGATGGCCCAAGTGCTGGTATTGGCCTCACAACAGCGATTGTATCGGTACTCACTGGCATTCCAGCGCGTGCTGATGTCGCGATGACAGGCGAAATTACGTTACGTGGTGAAGTCTTGCCGATTGGCGGATTGAAAGAGAAACTGTTGGCAGCCCATAGAGGTGGGATTAAAACAGTGCTAATTCCTTCTGCCAACGAAAAAGATCTGGTCGAAATTCCGGCCAATATCAAGAAGGATCTGGAGATTCATTGCGTAAAATGGATCGATCAGGTGCTGGATTTGGCCCTCGAAAGTGCGCCGCAACCTCTGGTAGTCGATGCGCCAGCTGTTGAGATTGTCGCTTCTGGGGATGCGAATTCGGAGCAAGCTGTCACGCATTAGTAAAATTGATGCGAATTATTGTCAAAAGGCCGGATTAGCGCTTGACAGCTCGTTTTGCGGCTTGATATAAAGACGGTACAGGATGTACCTGTCTTTTTAACTAGTTATTAGGGGAAACACGTGAATAAATCAGAATTGATAGATCATATTGCAAGTGCTGCTGGTATTTCTAAAGCCGCTGCGGCTCGTGCTCTGGATGCAACAACTGAGGCTATTTCCGGCGCATTGAAAAAAGGTGATCTGGTAACCTTGATTGGTTTTGGTACATTCTATGTAGGTGAGCGTTCTGCCCGTTCTGGCCGTAATCCTCGTACCGGCGCAACAATTAATATCAAAGCTGCAAAATCTCCTAAATTTAGGGCTGGTAAAGGCCTTAAAGATGCTGTAAACTAGCATTCTTTGGTTGAGCAGCGTTAGTTGCTCTGCCAGCAGTAGCAACACAAGTGGTTGTTACGGGTGCTTAGCTCAGTTGGTAGAGCGTCGCCCTTACAAGGCGAATGTCAGCGGTTCGACCCCGTTAGCACCCACCAAACAATTAAAATTAAGAGTGCGAAGTATGCGCTCTTAATTTTTTGAGTGACGCAGTACTTGAGAAGTTACTTTAATTAGTGAAGCTAAGTGCTGATTAATAATTAAAAAATAGTTGTTGATTTTATAAAAAACGATGTTATAATTTCAGCTTAACGATTACCGGGAGCGGTAGTTCAGTTGGTTAGAATACCGGCCTGTCACGCCGGGGGTCGCGGGTTCGAGTCCCGTCCGCTCCGCCAAATAAAAAGCCCTGATTATTCAGGGCTTTTTTCTTTTCTGCATTTCTGTCATCTCTTTGCTATTCATATCCGCCTTTAAGCTTTGCATTTCAATTTAGATTGAATATTTAAATCGATATTTTTTGCATTGCGTCATGCATGGATCTCAAGCTTTCGGCATGCACATTTAATAATGCTTCATTCTAAGCATCCCGTACTGATGCGCCCACTTGTTTCCTGCCAATAAAGCCGCTGTCAAAGTATGAACACTAGGCTGGAATCCGGCTATATTGGCGGGTTTATGGTATAGTTTACCGTTGCAAAAAATCAGGTAATGGAAACTATAAAATGTTGGAAGCACTAAGAAAACATACACAAGGATGGATGGCAAAAATCATTCTGGCGCTGATTGTGGTGCCATTTGCATTGTTTGGGATCGACTCCTATTTAAATCAGGCCGGTGGTCAAGTCGCTGTGGCTAAAGTAGATGGCCAAAAGATCTCTTTACAGGAGTTCTCTAACGCCGTTGAAAATGCACGTAACTACATGCAGTCACAAGGGCAAAAAGTTGATCCAGCCATGCTGGAAAGCCCGGCATTCAAGCAGTCCGTGCTGGATGGCATTATTACCCGCCGTTTGGTAGAAGGCGCAGTTCAGGACTATCGCTTCAAGATCAGTGATGAGCAATTGAGCCAACACGTATTAGGGATGCCAGAATTTCAGAGCAACGGTAAGTTTTCTGAAGAGACTTATAATCAGCTGCTGACGCAAAATAAACTGACCCCAGCCAAGTTTGAACAAAGCGTACGTAAGGACCTGGCTGTACAGCAGGTGCGTGATGGTTTGACTAACCTGGTGTTTATGCCGAAAAAAGTGGCTGAGCAATCACTCATGTCAGAGTTTGAGCAACGTGAAGTCACTGTGGTTGACGTTAAAGTGTCTGATTTCGTGAATCAGGTCAACGTCACACCAGAGCAAGTGCAAGCCTATTACAATCAGCATAAAACCAAGTTCATCGCGCCAGCCAAGGTGAAGCTGCAATTTGCTTTGCTGACGGCCGCTGGTTTGATGGGGCAGGTAAGTGTGACGGATGCAGAGTTGAAGCAGTTCTACGACGAAAATGCGGCTAAATTGCAAGGCGACGAACAGCGTCAAGCCAGTCATATCCTGATTGGCTTCAGCAGCACAGCAACGCCAGCTGAAAAAGCAGCCGCCAAACAGAAAGCCGAGATTATTCTGAAACAAGTCAAAGCCAACCCCAAGAGCTTTGAAAAGCTGGCAATTGAAAATTCACAAGACACCGGTTCTGCTGGTAAGGGTGGCGACCTGGGTAGCTTTGGTCGTGGCGCTATGGTGAAACCGTTTGAAGACGCAGCCTTCTCGATGAAGGTCGGCGATATGAGTGACCTGGTTGAGTCCGAGTTTGGTTACCACATTATCAAGCTGACTGGCATTACTGGTGAGTCTTCTGACTTCGACTCTGTGAAACTCAAACTGAAAGCAGAATTGCTGTTCCAGAAAGCACAAGCCAAATATGCAGAACTGGCAGATGACTTCGGTAACACTGTCTACGAGCAATCCGGCAGCCTGGACCCGGTCGCCAAGAAGTTTAATGTACAAGTACAAACCTCTCCGGCGATGAGCAAAGACGAAATCTCTAAATTCTTTAAGAGTGATCGTTTTGCAACCTTGGTATTTTCTGATGAAGTACTGAAAGAAAAACGCAATACCGAAGCTGTTGAAGTGTCACCAAACAACTTGATCGCCGGACGCGTGGTCGAGTATGCGCCAGAAGCACCACGTAGCTTTGATGAAGTGAAAGGTGGCATTGAGGCACTGTTGAAAGCCGAAGCCGCAGGCAAGCTGGCACAACAAAAAGGTGAAGCACTGCTGGCAGACCTTAAAGCAGGTAAAGCGGCGGACACTGACTGGATCACTCCGGTGACAATTGATCGCAGAAATGCACAAGGTTTAAGCGATGGCGTGATGAGAAATGTGTTTAAGGTGAATACGCATGCCTTGCCAGCCTACTATGGTTTTAATGAAGCTAATAAGGGCTACACCGTGATTAAAGTGATTGCGGTTAACCAGAAGCTCAAAGACCAGCCGGACGTGGCTGACAGAGCGTTTAAAGCCTATCAGGCAGCATTGGGTGATGAAATGTCCCACGCTTATGTCGGCTCACTCAAAGCCAAGAAAGATATTCAGTTCAATGCGAAAGTATTGTTATCAAAAGGTAATGAATAATTTAGCGAGCTGAAGTAAAGAAAGGAGGGCATTGCCCTCCTTTTTTATTTTGTATAGAGAGGTTTTTATTGCGAACTGGCAAAAAAACTCAAAGCGGTTGTAATACCAGATGAAAGCAACCAGGCAAGCGCGGCACAGTTAAGAGTAATCGTCATCCAGAATAAGAGTTGGAAAGAAAGCTTTTTCGATTTGTGGCGAAACCACCTTTGTGCCAGGATTGCGCCCGGCCAGCCACCAATCAATGCCAGTATATGTAATGTAATTTCTGGTGTGCGTCTCAGATTTCGCTTGGCTGCTGATTTATCTCGCTGATAGACGATCAGCGACAAAATGCTTGCTGCGATATAAAGGTAAAAGATAAGTGGCTGTAGTTTTCTCAAAAAGACCGCGGTAGCCATGCAGGCAAGAAAAACAATGGCAAAAAGTAACAGAAAGGTACCATCTTTGGATCGTACTGCATCATCAATGTATTTAACGTGTTCAGCCTGCAGTTTTCTATTTTCAGCCTTTTTGACTGTGTAAGTCACAATGTCATTATTCATCGGTCGGCGATAACGATTCGTAAAAGCCGTAATATGAACAAACATCTGGTTGCCACCGCCATGCGGTGTGATAAAGCCAAAACCTTGTTCGTCTTTCCAAGAGGTGACTCTGCCTTGATAGCGCATAACACGATTACCTAACATTTTTAAATCTATGGCTCGTCTGTCAAATTAACTTTGGCTATTTTGACAGTGGAGCGCTTGTGAATACTATAGTAGATCTTATGTTCGCATCTCATTGGTAAGGTTTGGTTGCGAAGTGCAGTGCGTTTTAGCACGTCCCATTGATGGATGGGTTATGCATTACCGAATGATTGCCATTATTAAGGAAAGCCCAAAAAATCCCCACCCAAGATACTTAAAAACATTTGCGAATAGCTTGTAATTGGTCTCGTTGTTACGTTTGTCGTAATGGTCGACGACCACTGAGAGCATCACTAAACAGGCACAAATAAATGCTGCATACATTATCCAAGCAGGGACATCGTGAAGATGAATGCCTTTAGAGCGTTTCCCCGGGATATACAGATCGTTAACCCAGACACCATATGCGCCATAGGCAGCTAGCAAAAGAGAGAAAACAATATTTTGCATTCTTTCATTTGCAGGTATGTGATTAGGAGTGTAGTTGGTGTCTTTATACATAACGTTTGAATTAAGAGGCTGGCTTTAGCAAGTCACGCTTGATGGAGGGATTAGGTCGATTTGCTATCATTTTTAACAACTATCGTGGACGCAATGAAGTCGCCCAGTCTGCGATGTGCGCCAAAAAATATTAGAGCCCAATCAAGGATGCCTAGCGGAAACGTAGCGTTTCGTAGAAATGATTGAAACAAAGAGCAGGGAAGCTTCGTTTCCTTGTGAATTACCCGAATATTTAGAAGCCGTTTACCAACACTTTGACCATTAGGTAAAGCGTCTGATAACAGGAAGTACAAAAAACCAACAGCAAAGCCAAAATATACGGCGGGCTCTCTGCTGATAAAGAAATCAGATACGTAGAACACTATTATTCCGAGCAAATAAGAAACCAGCCCATCTATGAATTGCCCTTGAAACCGTTTTCCTGGGTGGGCCAGCTTAATTGACGATTCTATTTGTTGTGAGTTCATGAGCTAATTGCCTAACGTTTGAGATAAGGGACGCGCATTAGCGCGTCCCTGTTGAATGATGGGCTAGAGCCAGGCCACACGCAAACGAAAAGAAGCCAGACTGTAAAAGTGGAAATAGCTAACCAAGCAATGGTAACAAGTAACACATCACTCGCGATTGCGAGATACAGAGCGAAGGTAAGTGGCAAAGCCAACATAAGCGTGACTAAGCAACGAATTGTTAAACAGAAGGCCGCAAGTTTGCGAGCAAAAACTGCAACACAAAAATAACCAATTGATAAAACCAACCCAGCTAGAATGAATGTTGATAAATATGAAAACCGAACAGGACGTAAAGGCTCAAGAGCGCCCGAGACAAGTAAGGCCAGCAAGACTGGCGCTGTTAAAGCAAGCAGCCCAGTAATTAGAGATATGAGGCGGATGAACATGATTGGCTCTATAAGTGGCTGGCTTGAGCCAGTCCCGCTTGAATGATGGGTTAGCCTTTTTATCACTTACTATCATTGTCCTTATCAGCAAGCTCTTCAATAAGCGTGTAAAAATTTATACCCGAAACAACTCTAGGAGTAGATGGCATACCAGAACAGGCAAGCTCTATAGTTTTATTGCCTCGCTTTACAGTAACACCATAAAAGGTAGTGGTTTCAGTCTCAACAACATCAATGCTGTAATTAGTGCCCCCATTTTTAAAGCCTATGGAATGCAGAAAGCCGTGATATGGGTGGTAATACTCAGCTTCAAACTTGGCCAAAGAATCTTTTTTCTCCGTAGGGAAAACAATCTCAACATTATTTGGTTTCCCAAACCTGTATTGAAGCCATGCATCGGTTATTAATATTCGTTTTTCTAAATCCCAGTAATTACTTCCACAAAGAGAAACAACTTTCTCACTAGACTTTATATTGCATGTGAAGTAGTTCACTTCATCCTTTTTGCAAAGCGTACCGGCTATCGATGGAAGGCAGCTAAAGAGAAAAAAGAGAAAAAGTAGTCGAGAGATCAGAAATGTTTTCATGATGTTGCCTAACGTTTGAGATAAGGGGCGCGCTTTAGCGCGTCCCGCTTGATGGATGGGTTAGGCAGTTTCATGTAACACCTTGTTAAGGTAAGTAATGGCCTTCAAAGAGAGTACCAAAGGTTGCGGGCCCCCCCCTTCAAGGAAATCGACCATACGACCAAGCGGTCCATTCTCCTCTTTGCCGTTAACAAACTTGATGCCGTGATCATCTCCTCGGTAGTCATGCCAATACTCCGCGACCAAGCGACCATCCTCAAATATTTTGTACTTGTAGTCGTCAAATGAACTATTGGTGCGACCCGCGTGCTCGACTTTGTAAGTCACAGAAGTCTCCTTATGCCTAACGTTTGAAGTAAGGGGCTGGCGATGATGGCGGCACAGCCGAAGTTATTAAAACTAACTTCATAGATGCTTGTTTTCGCCAGTCCCGCTTGACTGATGGGTTAGACTAAAACTTAGGTTAGTTTCACGTGGATGATTATTTATCAAGGTGAACGAGGCACCTCGCTCTCGTAAAATACGCCGCATACGGCTTGCAACTCGAACGCTCCACACCCCAATGTATTTTTCACCACAGATGTTTCGAGCAGCGTAACCACCAAACAAGACTTCAAATTCAGCCTCGGGTATGTATGTCTCAACAAAAGAACGAAGACCCAGTTGAAGAATGGGTTGCGAGGCACCCTCCTTAAACATGCGCTCTTTGAACAGAAATAGCTGACCAACTCCGTTTGAGCTGGGTTTCAACTTCGTTTTAGAAAAAGGCCACATGTCGTCTAACGTAGAGCTAACCGGCGTTGCGCGGTCTTCTCGCGCAGCGTCCAGCGACCAAAGGGAGCGAGGTTGGGCGCCATGTTGGTTTCATCTGCGTCCGCCTTGCGCCTGCCCAAGAGCAAAGGCAAGAAAAATGAAAAACAAAACAGTTAACAACGAATCAGTGTATGACTTTTCATAGAAGAGCCAAATCGATGTTGCTGCCACCGGGATACAAAACACAAGGAAAACTAGCATTGTGATTGCATTCCATATTCTCTTTGTCACAGGGCGGAATGCGTCAACCAATGGGTAAAGCAGTGACATGATTGCTTCAGAAAGGATAAGCAAAGGCCAATAGATGACAGCGGCTACAACAAAAAACGAGATTTGTAAGTAATCTTTCCCAATCGGGATTGAAGGCAAGAATTCCCCAATGTACCTAGCTTGGCTTAGTAACACCGGCTCTTTTGCAAACAGAGCCTTAAACAGCGCAGGCATTGTGATTGATAGATACAAGGCTGCAAACGTAACCAAGTAAAAGAGAAATGCTTGCGTTCCAGCTTCTAGGGCTTGCAGATTGCGTGCACGGCGGTCTGTTGGCTCATTACCTGATATTGGCGCAGATGTAGGTGGTGGTTGTGTCGGTAACTGTTTCTTCTTAGCTCGGTTTTGCCAAAGCCACACGATTCCCGCATAGATAAATGCGGCGACAACGTTTAAAAAAATGTTCCAAAGATCACTGGTCATAGTGTGTGCAGACTCGAATGAAATCTAACGTTTGACATAAGGGGCGCCGTTAGGCGTCCCGCTTGATGGATGGGTTGGGCATAACTTTACTGTGCATTTAAATACTCTCGGATTGGCTCATCATCTGTAACCATGTGATCGGTAACATGGAATGCCTCTTTAAGCAGCGGATGAGCCAGTGCCTCATCTCGATTTAGAGTACGTCCAATCGTTTTTGCTTCATGCCACGGTGAAAACTGAGCATCAATTAAACCAACTTGATACTCATTTTCTGAGTTTCTTAGTTCGAATGCGAAAGCCACTCTCTGGGCTGGCGTTGAACCCTCTCCCCACTCACCTAAACTCACTGTTGCAACGACAACACGCTCAGGGTGGTTGTTAGAAAATTTCGCATAATAAACAGCATAAGCGTCATCATCGTTGTAAACAAAGCGGGTGAGCGATGTAGTTAGCCCACCACAGCATTTACATAGCTCGGATTGATTTTCTGGCTCAAACTCAATGTTCAACATACTGATGCCCAACGTAAATTAAACACCAAAAGCGAACTTAATATTTTATTGGGGATAGTGTATATAAACATAAAATTATTCATTATTTTTTAATAATCATATAGTTACTATTTTTTCGTGCACCACTTTTAATTCTATTTATATTTTAGTGCACCTTGTCTTTATTTACCGTTTTAGATAACGACGAATAAGTTCTAAGTAATTTACTGCATTATTGTTAAATCATGCAAGTGTTCAGCATTGAGCTGTAAAAAAACGCCTGACTTTGAGAGTTCAGGCGTTTTTTATTCTGCTAGAAAAATCGTTTTAGTCGATTTGACCCGCTGCGGTAATATTCATACCACCATCCACGTAGGTGATTTCACCAGTGACACCAGAGGCCAGGTCGCTGGATAAGAAGGCGGCAACGTTACCCACCTCTTCAATCGTGACGTTGCGGCGCAGGGCGGCGTGTTTTTCATTGAAGCCGATCATCTTGTCGAAGTCTGCAATGCCTGAAGCAGCCAGCGTTTTGATCGGGCCAGCAGAAACTGCATTGACGCGGATGCCACGGGGGCCAAGGCTTTGTGCCAGGTAGCGGACGTTGGCTTCCAGACTGGCTTTAGCCACGCCCATGACGTTGTAGTTAGGCATGGTGCGTTCTGCACCCAGGTAGCTCAGTGTGAGCAGGCTGCCGTTGCGGCCTTGCATCATTGGGTAGGCTGCTTTCGCCATGGCAGAGAAGCTGTAGGAGCTGATATCGTGCGCGATATGAAAGTATTCGCGGCTGATATTGTCCAGATAGTCACCATCAAGGGCGACTTTAGGCACAAAAGCGATAGAGTGTATCAAGCTGTCCAGGCCATCCCAGACTTTAGCCAACTCTACGAACAGGTTGTCGATTTGCGCATCTTCAGCAACGTCACAGGGTAAAACGATGTCGGACTCGAAGTCAGCAGCAAGGTCGCGCACACGCTTTTCGTGTTTGTCGACTTGATAGGTAAAGGCCAGTTCAGCGCCTTCACGCTTCATTGCGGCAGCAATGCCATAAGCGATTGAACGGTTGCTCAGCAAACCGGCAATCAGAATTTTTTTTCCAGCAAGAAATGCCATGCTTGTTCCTGTTTGGTAATGAGTTCAGTTAATTGGGCTAGCGGGTGTGAGAACGCGGGTCAAACACATCACGCAAACCTTCGCCGAGCAGATTATACCCTAACACGGTAATTAATATGGCAAGTCCAGGGTAGAGCGAGAGCCACCAGGCAAACTGGATATACTCCTTGCCGTCGGTGAGAATGTTGCCCCAAGAGGCTTGTGGCGGTTGCACACCGAGGCCCAGAAAGCTCAGGCCGGATTCGAGCAATACCGCACTGGCAATGCCTAACACCACGCTGACTAAAACAGGCGTGAGGCTATTCGGCAGGCAATGTTTAAAAATGACGCGCCAGTCTTGTGCGCCCAAGGCGGTTGAAGCGGTGACGAATTCACGCTGGGTCAGACTCAGGAACTCGGCCCTGACCAGGCGTGTGACGCTCATCCATGAGGTGAGGCCAATCACGATCATGACGTTGGTAATCGAAGGGCTTAAAAAGGCGATCACCGCCAGAATCAGGAAAAAACTGGGGATGGAGAGCATGATGTCGACCAGGCGCATGATGGCGGTGTCTACCCAGCCGCGGTAATAACCAGCCAGGGCGCCGAGAATGACGCCAATTACGGTCGAAATACCCACGGCAACTAAGCCGACCAACAAGGATACGCGACCGCCAAACAGCATCCGGCTCCAGACATCACGGCCAAGGCCGTCGGTGCCCATCCAGTGTTCGGCTGAAGGCGCAACCAGGATTTGTTTGACTTGAATCGCATCCGGGTCATAGGGCGCGATCAATGGCGCGAGCAGCGCAAGCAGCAGAATGACGCCGATGAAGCAGAGCCCGGTCAGCGCCAACGGATTTTGCAGGATTCTTTGCATTGTATGTTCTCTGCTTATCGTTCTCTATTTAGCGTTGCGGCATGACGCCTCTGCGCAGGCGCGGATCTGCCCAGGCATAAGCAAGGTCGGCCAGTAGGTTGCCCATCAGGGTGAGTGCTGAGCCTATGGTCAAAATACCCATGACAACGGGAAAATCACGCATCATGACGGCTTCGTAAAATAATTTACCCATGCCGGGGATGGCGAAAATGGTTTCGGCAATCACCGAGCCGCCAATCAGGCCGGGCAGGGATAAGCCGATCAGGGTAATCAGCGGTAATAGCGCGTTGCGCAAGGCATGGCGGTAAGTGACGGTACGATCACTGAGGCCTTTTGCTCTCGCGGTGGTGACGAAATCCTGGCTCAGTACATCCAGCATGCCGTTTTTAACAAACATGGTGACACCGGCGAGGCCTGTGATGGCTGGAATCACCACGGGCAGAAATAAATGCATAAACAGGTCCTGGCATTTTTGCCAGGCGTCGAGTTGGGCGTAGTTGAGGCTATGCAGGCCAGAAATGGGAAACCAGGGGTGAATCACGCCTAGCCAATACATCAATAATAAAGACAGCCAAAAACCGGGAATAGAGAAACCAATAAAGTTAAATAGCGTGATGCTACGGTCTGGCCACTGCCCATACTTCTTGGCCGCAATGACGCCCAGCGGCACGGCCAGTGTCAGGGTCAACAACAAGCCGACGATATTCATCAGCAGCGTGATAGGTAACGCCTCTTGAATCATGCCAGGCGTGGTGTTTCCTTCTTTATCGGTTTCTGCCCAAAACACTGGTTTTTGATGGCTGGCAAACGAGTGGCCAAAGTCCAGATGCACCATGCGCTCCAGCCACAAGCCATATTGCACGATGATGGGTTTGTCTAAATGATAGAGTTCGCGTAGCTTTTGGCGCGATTCTTCAGACGATTTGGGATCAAATGCCGCTTCGCTACTGGTGATATCGCCAGGAGCCAGGTGCATGATGAAAAAAGAAATCAGACTGATGCCGATCAACATCGGAATCAGCCATAATACGCGCCTGATCAAATAATTAAGCATGCCTATTCTGCCTGTATTTGCGTGCGCCTGAGTGGTTCGGGGACGTACCACTTTTGTGAGTCGTAGCCGACACCTGCAGGCGGTACTGGATTCATAATACCTTGTATGCGCTTATGGATGGCCGTCAGGCCGTAGCCTGCAGATAAATACACCAGTGGGCTATCATCATAAAGCACCTTGGCAAAATCATGATAAATCTGCATACGTTTTTCCGGATCAAATTCCAGGCGACCTTGCTCGAGTAATTTATCCACGGCTGGATTGTTATAGCCAATAAAATTGAATTGCCCAGGCTTTTGCTGGCTGGAATGCCAGATGGTGTATTGATCTGGATCTAACCCCAAGCCCCAGCCCATGACGACCGCGTCAAAGTCGCCTGGTTTAATAAAGTTGGTCAGCAGGCTGGCCCATTCCAGGGTGCGGATATGCGTTTCAATGCCGACCTCTTTCAAGCGGCGCTGGATAATCACCGCTGTTTTTTCGCGCTGTTTATTGCCGAGGTTAGTCAGCACTTCAAACGATAATTTTTTGCCGTTGCGTTCCACAATGCCGTCACCGTCACTGTCTTGGTAGCCTGCTTCTGCCAGCAGTTGTTTTGCTTTCGTTGGGTCGAATGGGTAGGGCGTCAGTTGTGGATTGCTCCAGCGCGTGCCGGGCTTGTAAGGGGAGGCAATGGTAATGCCCAAACCTAAGTAAACACCGTCAATAATTTCTTGCTTGTCTATGGCGTAATTGATTGCTTTACGGATGCGTACATCATCAAATGGTTTGCGTTTAAGGTTAAAGCCAAGATAGGTGTAGCTATTGCCCAGCTCTTTATACTGATTGAGCCTGGCTTGCAGGGCTGGGCGTGATGGAATGATGCGCGCATAGGTAATCGGGTCCATATTCATGCTGTCAATGTTATCCGCCATTAACTCCAGAAATTGTGCCGCCGGATCGGGGATAATGCGCTCAATCAAATGGTCAATGTTGGCCGGGCCTAACACGGATTTAGGATTCTTTTCCAGTTTGATATATTCACCATGTCGCCATTCTTTTAACTGGTAATAATGGCTGCTTAACGGTTTTTGCGCAAAACTGGTGGTGCGGATATCCTGTCCGGCCAGTTTATGTTTGGGCAATACTTGCAAGCTGGCCCAACTCTCGAGTGCTGGCGCAAACGGTTGTGAATAATGCACGATAAACGTGCGGGCATCCGGTGCCTCGGCTTTTGTGACTAACTGGTAGTCCGAGGCATAGGGGCTATGCGTATTTTCATCGGTAATCAGTTGCCAGGTGAATAGGATGTCTGCACTGGTAAGTGGTTTGCCATCCGCCCATTGCAAGCCGGGTTTCAATCTAAAGGTAATGGTTTTCTTGTCATCGGCCACTTGCCATGACTCAGCCAGTTCACCGGTCAAATCCAGATTCTGGTCATACTTGAGCACTGAGTTAAACAGGTAAGCGCCAATCGCCAGAGAGGCAGATTCACCCGCAACCATGCCTATCATGCTGCTCGGGTCTGAGGGCATGGCGCTGATCATAGTGCCGCCAGGTTGTGCAGGGTAGGTCTGGTTAAGGGCTGGGATATTTTTATCCGGTTGATCTGAGCCGCAAGCGATCAAGCAGCTAGACAACACGCCGACGGCAAATCGTTGACCGGTCGACACATGCCGCTTGGTGCGAATGTTATGCATGCCGGACAATGGTTGGTTTGTCATGGTGTGGGGCCGTGTCAGTGTGTCGATTTAGTTTTTTTACTATGGGTCGCGGTCGTTTTTTTATGTGCAGCAGAGGATGTACTCGTGCGTGTTTTGCTAGAGGCCGTTGTTTTTTTGTGACTAGATTTCCCGCTTGTTTTTGATCCGCGTGTTTGGCTAGTGTTGCTGGCTTTCTCTTCCTGCTTTTCGAACTGCAATACCTGGCCAACGGCCAGATTTTTCGATTTTAGGTGGTTTTGCTGCATGATTTGTTTGCTAGTGATGCCATAACGTTTTGCCAGTTTTGCCAATGTATCACCTTGTTTCACCTTATGCGAGATGGATACGGATTTGCTTGAATATTCTCTTTCAACTGGGATCTCAATCGGTAATTGTGCCATCGCGGCGACATCAATCGGGCGCGTCAGACCGGATTGCACACTGGCAGGGACCAGCAGTGGTCTGCGCACAATCAGGTTACGGTTAGGCTTGAGGTTATTGGTGGCGCTCAATTCATAAATGCTGATACCAAACTGGCTGGCAATCACACCCAGGCGCTCACCGCGCTTGGGCTGGTAGCTGTGCCAGTTAGATAATGGCCGATTGTAACCACTGAGGTTGTTGGTAAAGTTGCTGGCAGCCCAGGTAGGTAACAATAGCTTTTGATGGCTATTTTCAGTAATCAGCACCGGGCGCGTAAAACTGGGATTCAACGCGTTAAATTCCTCCAGTGAAATCCCTGCCAGTTCAGCCGCCAGTTTGGCGTCGATTTTATTAGGCGCTTGCACTGTAGTGAAATATGGTTTGTTGGGGATTTCATTAAGCGTTAACCCATAGTTTTCAGGGCGGAAAATAATGTTTTTAATCGCCTGCAATTTTGGTACGTAATTACGCGTTTCGTCAGGCAAAGACAAATGCTGGTAGTCGGTCGGTAAGCCTAACTGGCGGTTACGCTCAATCGCACGTGCCACGGTGCCTTCACCAGCATTGTAAGCAGCCAGCGCCAGATCCCAGGCGCCAAACATGGTGTAGAGTTTTTGCAGGTAGTTAAGCGCAGCCTGGGTGGCAGCGGTGACGTCTTTACGTGAGTCTTTCCAGTAGTTTTGCTTGAGGCCAAAGTCTTTGCCGGTAGAGGGGATGAATTGCCAGATACCCGAGGCTTTGCTGGTAGACAGTGCTTTCGGGTTAAAGCCGCTTTCAATCATGGGTAGCAGCGCGATTTCAGTCGGCATGCCTCTTTTTTCGACTTCAACCACAATATGGTAAAGGTACTTCTTGCTGCGCTCCAGCATGCGTGACACATAGTCCGGGCGTGAGGCATACCACTGCTCGTGCTTGTTGGTATAGGTGGAATCTATGTCAGGCATGTTAAAGCCGTCACGCACACGATCCCACAGGCTATCTTGCAGGGTTAACGAGTCTTCAAACTGGTAACTGGAATTATAGTTTTCTGATTCCGGGCCGCCGTAACTTTCATCATAACTGCCGTTGTCATCCGACATGCTGGCTGGCTCTACGTATTCAGCCAATGCCAATAATGGAAAGGCCGAAAGGGCGGCACATAGCAGTAATTTTTTAAAACGCATGACGGTAATACTTAATCCTGAGACTGTCGCGCAAGCGGATACACGAAAAAACTTGCGCATGCATTGATGAAACCGGGCGGCCAGGTGGCCATGCCAACCAGCACGTGATTGACGTAACGCATACAAGCGCTTTAAGGAGGACATCATTCTACGTTAATTTTTCAGTGAGACAAGTCTTTATGTCTGCACAGGCGATCTGCATCAGAAGTGGTTGCGCCGGGCGCGCAGTTCGGTAAACACATCAATCGGCGACCAGTGCTGAAAAGCTATTTGTTTTGACAAGGCTTCGCAGCGCAGAAAAGGGTTAGTTGCTAATTCCAGGGCCAAGGTGGTGGGCAATGTGGGCAAGTTTTGCGCGCGTAAATTCGCAGTATTTTGCGCACGCTGCTGCAAGTCCGGATTGTCGGGGTCCACTGTTTGTGCAAAAGCGATATTGTGGGCCGTATATTCATGCGCCGGATAAATCAGCGTGTCAGCTGGCAGTGCAGCGATGTGTCGCAGCGAGGCATACATTTGTGAGGGCGTACCTTCAAACAAACGGCCACAGCCTGCGCCAAACAATACGTCGCCACTAAACAGGTGCTGGTGGTTGAGGTAGTAAGCTACATGATCCAGGGTATGCCCTGGCAAAGCCAGCACATCGCAAGTTAATGTGCCAGTGCCAAAGTGTGCAAATGTGAGGTGATCACCTTGTTTGACGCGCTTGGCCTGCAATGACTGATAAGCCGGGTGGTCGCTGTCCGGCGCATAGACCGGGCATTGCCAGCGCTGCTGTAGCGCTGCGGCCCCGCCAACATGATCTGCATGGTGGTGGGTCAGCAATATGCCATCAAGTTGCAACTGGCGATCCTGTAGCGCTTGTGCTACGACCTCGGCATCACCAGGGTCGACCACCAGCGCATGTTGACCACAGTGAATCAGCCATAAATAATTATCGCTAAAAGCGGGCAGTGCGGTGATCTCTATGCTTGCAGAAGTGACGTGCATCCCGCATCATTGAAAAAATGGTCATGATTGTCAAGGCACAATCGTGTTTAAGCGCTTATTTGTTCGCTTTGTTTTAACTCTGGCATTTTGGGGAGTCTACCTTGCAATCCAGCCAGTCTGCTACTTTGAATACAACTGCTTTTGAAGCCATGGCTTTGGGCAGCTACATCGCGCAGCGCGAGATTCCGCTCTATGCGCAAACGGTCGCTGATGTGTTTGGCTTTCATGCCTTGCAGATCGGCTGGCCGACGCATGACTTGCTTGAGCAATGCCGCATCCCCTACAAACATTCCTTGCAACTCACCGCTGCGCCAAATGCTTCATTGCTTTGTGAAAGTGAGTTTTTGCCTTTTGCCGAACAGTCGGTGGACCTGGTGTGCATGCCGCATGTGCTGGAACAGTGTGCCGACCCGCAACAGACGCTACGTGAAGTATTCCGCGTGTTGGTACCTGAAGGCACGCTGATACTGACGGGCATCACACCGCTGAGTGGGTTAGGGCTGCGCGCCCGGGTCGGCCAGTTTAAGCAGGCTGGACGATTTCAGCGCTTGTTCACTGCCTGGCGTATACGCGATTGGCTCAACGTGCTGGGATTTGAAGTGGTGCATAGCGGTAGCCTGGTGCATGCCTTGCCGGTGAATGACCCGTTGTGGCTGGCGCGGCAATCTTGCCTTGAGCGTTGGGGGCGGCACACTTGTGGCATGACCGGTGGTGTGTATTTCCTGATTGCCAAAAAAAGGGTATTGAATGTGCGCTTGCTGAAACCTGAATGGAAAAAATCTCCGCTCAACCATGCTTTGCAAGTGCGAAAAGGCCAGTCCAGCATACAAAAACAGGCACAAAAACAGTTAGAATGCGCGGATGTCGACACAACAATGGATAGAAATGTACGCTGATGGTGCCTGCAAAGGCAATCCTGGCGTCGGGGGCTGGGGTGTATGGCTCAAAGCAGGTGAGCATGAAAAGTCACTGTTTGGGGGCGAAGCGCTGACCACGAATAACCGCATGGAAATGATGGCGGTGATTCAAGGGCTGCAAGCATTAAAAAAGCCCTCTCAGGTGAAGGTGTATACAGACTCCAGCTATGTGCAAAAAGGTATGACAGAGTGGCTGGCAGGCTGGAAAAAAAAGCAATGGCGAACAGCAGATAAAAAACCGGTCAAAAATGCTGACTTGTGGCAAATGCTGGACGCACTGGCAGTCACGCACCAGATCGAATGGATCTGGGTCAAAGGACATGCCGGTAATGAAGGCAATGAGCGCGCCGATGCACTGGCCAATCAGGGCGTGCTGACGGTTGCAGCGGGTTAACAGGGGGATTGCATGAGACAGATTTTTCTCGATACGGAAACCACCGGTTTATATCCGGACCAGGGCCATCGCATTATTGAAATTGCGGCAGTAGAAATCTTTAACCGCAGGCCGACCCAGCGCCATTTTCACATCTACATCAATCCAGAACGTGAGATCGATCCAGGCGCGCAAGAAGTGCATGGTATTTCTCTGGAGTTCTTGCAGGACAAACCGTTATTCGCAAGTATTGCCGCAGAGTTTGTCGAGTTTATCCGGGGTGCCGAGTTAATTATCCATAATGCGCCGTTCGATATTGGCTTTCTTAATATGGAACTCGCCAAACTCGGCCAGGACAAGCTGGAGACCTATGTCAGCGGCATTATCGATACCTTGAAAATGGCCAAGGAAATGCGGCCAGGGCAGCGTAACAACCTGGATGCCTTGTGCCGCCACTTTGGCATTGATAACTCGCAGCGTACCTTACACGGCGCTTTGCTGGATGCGGAGTTGCTGGCTGAAGTCTATATCGCCATGACGCGTGGCCAGGAAAGCTTGCTGATGGAGTTATCCAGCCCGGTAGAGCAAACGACGCATACGCATCTGGCAGTAGATTTTTCTGCATTAAAGCTGGTCACGGCAGATGCAGAAGAGTTGGACGCGCATCAACAATACATCAGCGGCCTTGCCAAGGCCGGTGCAACTTCATGGTAGCGACAGCATTAACATGATGTCATGGCTGCTTATCGGGCATTTGAGATCAGACGCCATAAGCTAATATGCAGTAAGTATCAATCGGTAAAACTATTCTGGATTTAGGTCTTTTATGCTTACAGAAACAATCGTAGTTACCGGCGGCGCCGGTTTTATTGGCAGCAACTTTGTCAATGCCTGGGTCAGGCACAAGTTGGGGACAGTGATCAATCTGGATAAGTTGACCTATGCCGGCAACATGGAAAACCTGGCCGGTATCAGCCAAAATCCTCACCATATTTTTGTGCATGCGGATATCGGTGACCGTGTGGCGGTTAAAGCGTTGCTGGAAACGCATCGGCCGCGTGCGATACTCAATTTCGCGGCCGAGAGCCACGTGGACCGTTCTATCCATGGGCCGGATGCCTTTATTCAAACCAATGTCGTGGGTACTTTTAACTTGCTGGAAGAAGTACGCGCCTATTGGCAAGCGTTGCCGGTGGACGAGCAACAGCAGTTCCGCTTCCTGCATGTGTCCACTGACGAAGTCTACGGTTCGCTGGGGCCAAATGATCCGGCGTTTAAGGAAACCAATACTTATCAGCCGAATAGCCCATACTCAGCTTCAAAAGCGGCCTCTGACCATCTGGTGCGTGCCTATCACCACACTTATGGCTTGCCGACGCTGACCACCAACTGTTCCAACAATTATGGTCCGTATCACTTTCCGGAAAAGCTGATTCCGCTGGTGATACACAATGCCTTGTCTGGTAAACCATTACCTATTTATGGTAATGGCAGTAATATTCGCGACTGGTTGTATGTCGAAGACCATTGCAGTGCGATTCGCGAGGTATTGGCCAAAGGCAAAGTAGGGGAAACCTACAACATCGGTGGCTGGAATGAAAAAACCAACCTCGATGTGGTGCATACCTTGTGCGATATCCTCGATCAGGAGCGACCAAAAGCGCAAGGCAGTTACCGTGACCAGATGACCTTTGTTAAGGATAGGCCGGGCCATGATGCGCGCTACGCGATTGATGCCAGCAAGATTGAGCAAGAGCTGGGCTGGAAGCCAGAGGAAACGTTTGAAACCGGTATCCGTAAAACCGTGCGCTGGTACTTGGAGCATCATGCGTGGGTGGCGCGTGTCACCAGCGGTGAATACCAGCATTGGCTGAACAAGAATTACCACGAACGTGGAGAGGAGCTCGCATAATGGCAAGAAAAGGCATTGTACTGGCCGGTGGCTCCGGCACACGCTTGTACCCGGTGACCCAAGTGGTTTCCAAGCAGCTGTTGCCCGTGTATGACAAACCCATGATTTACTACCCTTTGTCGGCCCTGATGCTGGCAGGCATACGCGAGGTGCTGATTATTTCCACGCCCATGGATACCCCGCGTTTTAAAGAGCTGCTGGGCGATGGCAGCCAGTGGGGCATGCGCATTGAATATCAGGTGCAGCCGTCTCCAGATGGCCTGGCACAAGCATTTATCCTCGGTGAGTCCTTCATTGGAAACGATACCAGCGCACTGGTACTGGGCGACAATATTTTTTATGGGCATGAGTTGGGCGAAATGGCCATGGCTGCCGGGCAGCGTGAGCAGGGCGCGACTGTGTTTGCTTACCCGGTGAATGATCCCGAGCGTTATGGCGTAGTGGAGTTTGATGCGCAAGGCACCGCCATTAGCCTAGAAGAGAAGCCGACACAGCCGAAATCCCGCTATGCAGTGACGGGTTTGTATTTTTACGATCAACGTGTGGTCGATATTGCCAAAAACCTCAAACCCTCGCCACGCGGTGAGCTTGAAATTACCGATGTCAATAAGCAATACCTGGCCTGGGGTGAGCTCAACGTTGAGGTCATGGGCCGTGGCATGGCATGGCTGGATACCGGCACCCACGAGTCTCTGCTTGAAGCCAGTGGCTTTATTCAAACCATTGAAAAGCGCCAGGGCTTGAAAATCTCCTGCCTGGAAGAAATTGCCTACCGCCAGGGTTTTATCAATGCCGAGCAATTGGATAAATTGGCTGATAAATATGCCAAAAATGGCTATGGGCAGTATCTGAAACAAATTCTCAAAGAGCAGGTGTTTTAATGCAAGTGTTGGCAACAAACATTCCAGAAGTATTGATTCTGGAGCCTAAAGTATTTGGCGATGCCCGTGGCTTTTTCCTGGAAAGCTTTAACGCCAACACCTTTAAAGATTGCACCGGGCTGGATGTGCAATTTGTACAAGATAACCACTCGCGGTCTGGCAGAGGTGTATTACGCGGCCTGCATTACCAGATACAGCAACCGCAGGGCAAGCTGGTGCGGGTGGTGCAGGGCGAGGTATTTGATGTCGCGGTGGATATGCGCAGTGACTCGCCGACCTTTGGCCAATGGACGGGTGCACATTTGAATGCGGAAAATCACCGTCAGCTGTGGATTCCGCCGGGATTTGCACATGGCTTTGTCGTGTTGTCTGAGACGGCAGACTTTTTGTATAAAACCACCGACTATTATGCGCCGCAGCATGAGGCTTGCCTGAAATGGGATGATGCCACGGTGGGCGTAGACTGGCCCTTGACTCAGGCGCCTAGCCTGTCGGCCAAAGACCAGCAGGGCTTATCCTGGGCAGATGCACCTAAATTTGATGTCATTTGACCAGTTGATTGAGCTATGAAAAAAATTCTGTTAACCGGCGTCAGCGGTCAAGTGGGTCACGCATTACAGCAACAATTGGCTTTAGAGTTAGCCAATGAGTGGCAAGTGGTGGCCTGTGACCGCCACCAGCTGGATTTAACGCAGCCTGATCATATCAGGCGCATGGTGCGCGAAATTGCACCAGATTTGATCGTTAATCCGGCGGCGTATACGGCGGTGGATAAAGCAGAGTCTGAGCGTGAATTGGCCTATGCCATTAATGCGGTTGCGCCAGGCGTATTGGCGGAAGAAGCCGCCAGGCTCAACGCCGGGCTGATTCATTTTTCAACCGATTATGTCTATGACGGCACACAACACTCTGCTTATGTAGAAAGCGATACCGTTAACCCGATCAGCATCTATGGCGCTAGCAAGCTGGCCGGTGAAGAGGCGATTCGCCAAGTTGGGCTGCCGCACCTGGTTTTACGTACCAGCTGGGTTTATGGCAGCTATGGTAAAAACTTTCTAAAAACCATTATTCGCTTAGCCAAAGAGCGCGAAAACTTGCGTATTGTGGCAGACCAGTACGGCGCACCGACATCAGATGCTGCCATTGCCAAAGCAGTGACAGAATTAGTCACACGCTGGCATCAGGAAGATGTGACACAAACTGGTGTGTATCATCTGGTGAATAGCGGAGAAACATCCTGGTTTGGCTTTGCCAGTGAAATCGTGGCGCAGTATCGTGCATTAGAGAGCGTACGCGGCTGGCCAGCTTTAGCCGTGAAAGACGTGCAGCCTATTGCGGCAGCCGAATATCCCACGCCAGCCAAACGCCCGGCAAACTCAAGGCTCTCAACCGCCAAGCTTGAACAAACGTTTGGTGTGACCTTGCCGGAGTGGTCGATCGCCTTAAATCAGGTGATGGCTGAATTAGCCGCCGCCGCGACTGATTAACCTGTTTTAATGACTAATTCGTTTGAACCTGGTTAGGCCTAGTCAAACGCATCGGTCCAGCTATTGGGCGTTTCGTAGAGCCTGACTTTCATCAGTTTCAGATGGTTGCCAAAAGTGTCCCTGTATTGCGCTTTGAGCAATCTGAAGGCCTCTGCAGCCATATTCTCGGCCGTTGGAATGGTCGGGAATACAATGGTTTTGTGATTTGGCAGGCTATTGAGAAAGTCCAGAACGGCGGCATCTCCCCGGTAGACGAGGAAGGCATGGTCCCAGCGGTCAACGATGGTTTCACGGGCAATGCGTTTGACGTCGGCAAAGTCCATCACCATTCCGTTTTCTGAAGCGTGTTCAGCGTGGATGATGTCGCCCGAGAGGGTAATCTCTATGGCGTAACGGTGGCCGTGCAGATTGCGACATTGACTTTTATGATCAGGAATACGATGTCCGGCATCGAATTCCAAGCGTGTAGTAATTTCCATCCCGGCATTATATCAGGCAACTATAATCAGTAACCACCGTGATATCAGTCAGCAATGGTGCACGCTGTGCGTGATGATTGATCAGGCATTAGCGCCTGCATTCATGCTTCGGGCAGATTAATACAGATCGTCAATATTCATTAAAGCATCTTCGTCAGCAGAGTAGTGCTTGTGGCTCTTCTCATAGCTGCCATAGCTAGACTCGAAATCATCGACTTCATCGCCGGCAAAATCTTCCAGCATTTGATCAATTTTTTTAAATTTGTCGGTAGGCGTTGCTTTTTGTAACATGGTGGTCTCCCAGTACATCGTTAATTTACTCAAACATGTCAGTCCTTACTGTTCTTAATAATGCATTAGCATAGACTATGCCAATGATCATTTTTGTTCCTTACAATTTTATTAACGGCAACTATTAAAAAAAGTAAAATATGCGCCATTCATACAGAACAATCAAGCTAACTGACTGTCTGTAAAGGCATAACATAAACAAAAGTTTCAGGAGAGATGCAATGCGAGGTGTGATATTCATGTTGTTGGGCTTGGGAGGCTATTCATTGGCGCAGGCTGACTGTCTGCCAATATATCAACACCAATTTAAGACCCTGCAAGGGCAAACTGTCGATTTTTGTCAATTTCAGGATAAACCTATCCTTATTGTGAACACGGCCAGCAAGTGCGGCTTCACGCCACAATTTGAAGCACTGGAGTCTTTATATGACCAATATAAGGACAAAGGCCTGGTGATCATTGGCTTTCCGTCTAATGACTTCAGGCAAGAGCCAGGCAATAACAAGCAAATTGGTGACTTTTGCAAGCTGACTTATTCTGTCAAATTCCCCATGGTTGAGAAATCCAGTGTCACCGGCAGTAGTGCTAATTCTTTGTATCAACAGTTAATCAAGCAAACCGGGCAGGCACCGCAATGGAATTTTTATAAATATGTCATTCTGCCTGGTGGCCAAAAAGTGTATTCATTTAATAGCATGACGCGGCCAGAGAGCGAAGAGATCATGAGCAAGATCAAGCCCTACCTCAAATAGTTTCCGTCATCGCGGGCTGATTTGCTGATTTTTTCAGCAGGTCAGCGCTGTAAACAAAACGATATGCAGTTTTTTTAAAGATTTATGTTGAAAGCCGTTGACAAGACTTCTAGCCATCATTAATATGGCGCCTTCTTTGAATTGCACTGCAAAACGAAGAACTGCAATACCAGAGATTCGGGGGTATAGCTCAGCTGGGAGAGCGCTTGCATGGCATGCAAGAGGTCAGCGGTTCGATCCCGCTTATCTCCACCAAGTGATTGAAAATATTGAATTTTTTTAAAAATAAATATTTCAATTATTTGAAAAACTGGTATAATGCGCAGGTTGTTAAATTTCTTAGGTCCCCATCGTCTAGAGGCCTAGGACACCTCCCTTTCACGGAGGCGACCGGGGTTCGAATCCCCGTGGGGACGCCAAAAATCACTCAGTGATTTCTAGCAGTAAATTCAATCATGTAGAAAATCCATATGTGCTCATGTATCGCACATATGCGAAAAATCTGTTTTATTTCTTAATACTATTCTCAATAGCAATGTTATACAAAAAGTCCTCGGGATTTCTCCGTATGGGCTCATGTATGACATGTCCTGTTTTGTTGGAGTGAAGTTATATCTCAAACTGATACTCAACATATCTTTGACGCTAACTATTAAAGATTTAAGGCTTATCGAACGTTAATGCTATTAACGTGCACCCATGATGGGATTCGGCATTCATAAAAATAGAAGGAAACAAATATGCTATCGAAAATAACCTTACTTGCAGGGCTGCTGGTTTCAACGGTGGCTTATGCAGCCTCTGAGCCACTCTCTGTACCAGAACCCGAAAGCATGAGCTTAATTGCCATGGGTTTAGGGCTGATTGGCGTGATCGTGGCTAGAAAGAAATAGTCCTGAGTTGTCAGCTGAAATAAAGGGCCTCACTTAATGTGGGGCTTTTTTATGCGTATTGCGAAGATACGCCTGAACGTATAAAGGGGATGCGAGATTCTTGTGTGATATCACATGGCGATAAAAAGCCCGGCAGGCCGGGCTTGATATTTCTTCGCTTTAGCTTTTATCCGCGAATATTACTTTGCGCAGAAAATTGCGATAACTCTACATATGGCTGAGGCTGCCAGCCCGCTGCGCGGTGTTCTGCCACCACATTGGTAAAAATCCCGCCACGCACATAAAACTTGGCAGTCACGCGCATGAATTTCGGATCGATCGCGCTGACCAGGTCATCCAGAATCTGGTTGGTAACGGCTTCATGAAAACAGCCTTCGTCACGGAATGACCACATATACAGTTTGAGGCTCTTTAATTCCACGCACAATTTGTTAGGAATATAGTCCAGGTAAATCACCGCGAAGTCAGGCTGACCGGTTTTCGGGCACAGGCAGGTAAATTCCGGCACTTCCATATGAATATGAAAATCGCGGTTAGGATTCGGGTTATCAAAAGTCTCCAGCGTCTTTGCCGCTTGGGCTGTTGGCTTGCCACCGAGTAAATGTTCGTTCATTGCACTCATGTTTGTTGATTGTTTCTTGATAAAAATGGGTATTATACCGCTTAAGCAACCATTCAAATTCTTATAAGCGGTTTTCTTACTTTGCGTCTGACTCATTTAAAACTGGCGGGGTTCAAGTCTTTTGTCGATCCGACCACCATACATCTGCATGGGCAACGTGTGGGTGTGGTTGGCCCCAATGGCTGTGGCAAATCGAATGTCATGGAGTCCGTGCGCTGGGTGCTGGGGGAATCGTCTGCCAAGGAAATGCGTGCCGACGCCATGGATGCCGTTATTTTTAATGGCTCGTCCAATCGAAAGCCGATCTCTCGGGCCAGTGTTGAACTGATTTTCGATAATAGCCTGGGGGGCGCCAATGGCGAATGGAGCCAATATGCCGAAATCTCCGTCAAACGGGTGATTGAGCGCGATAAGGGCTCGACCTATTACATCAATAATATTGCGGTGCGTCGACGCGATGTTGCCGATTTGTTTTTAGGCACTGGCCTGGGCGGGCGTGCTTATGCCATTATCGGTCAAAACACCATTTCACGGATTGTAGAAGCCAGGCCGGAAGAGTTGCGTGTATTTCTGGAAGAGGCCGCCGGCATCAGCAAATATAAAGAGCGCCGGCGTGAGACTGAGCTGCGCTTACGGGATACGCGTGAAAATCTTGAACGCGTAGAAGATATTTCGCGTGAAATGAACAAGCAAATTATCAAGCTGGAAGCGCAGGCGTTAGTGACGCAAAAGTTTCAGGCTTTGCAACAGGCACATCAATTAGCCGAGGCGCAATGGTGGTGGCTACGTAAACGCGACGCCGTGCTGGCACATGAAACGGCCTCACAAGCGGTTGAGCAAGCCGTGAATGCCCTAGAGGCGCAAATGGCCAGCTTGCGCAATCACGAGCTGCAGCTTGAGCTGTTACGACAGCAACATCAGGAAACTTCCAATCAGTTACATACTGCACAAGCCGCATTTTATGAGGCGAATTCACAGGTTTCCACCCTCGGGCTACAGGTGAAGCAATCTGAAGAGGCGCGGGATCGCTTGTTGCAAGAACAGCAGCAATTATTGCGGCAGATGGAGCACAGGGCGCAGCAGCACAAACAGCTGCAAATGCAGCTGGTAGAAAAAAATAGTGCACTGACCACAACCGAAAACTCGGTAGCGCAGCATGCGCTTGATTTGAACAGCATGCAGCAAGGGTTGCCAGAGCAAGCGAGCCAATTGCAGGTGGTTCAGCAAGCTGCGAACCAGGCACAGCAAGCCGTACAGCAAAGCCGCCAGCACATGCAGCTGGAACAAAATAATGTGAATTTTATCCAGCGTAACCTGGCTGAAGTCGCGCAACGTTTACAGCAATTGCAGCATGAACTGGGGCAGTGGGCCTTGCCGGACATGCAGGCCTTGGGCGCGCATCAGCAGCAGTTAGCTGAGCAGCAAGCGGCCTTGCAGCACGACGAGCTGCAATTGACGCATTTGCGTACAGAAGAAAATACGCAGCAACAGGCGTTGCAGCAAGCGCGCCATGACTGGCAACAGGCCCAACGCGCGCTACATCAATTAGAAGCCGAGATTCAGTCGCTGCAAAAATTGCAGCAAAGTATGAAGCAGGATCAGCAATTAGGACCGTGGCTGCAAAAAACAGGCATGCAATCAGCGCCGCGCTTGTGGCAGGCGATACAGCTTGATAGCCAGTGGCAGCCCGCCCTGGAGGTATTCCTGGGGCATAAATTAAATGCGGTATTACCGGAAAATCACCCTGACTGGTCGCAATTGCCGCATCCGCAAGCGGCTTTGGCAGTTGCCCAAGCGGCGATCGCGACTGAAATATTGCCAGAGCAATGGCATGGTTTGCCTAGTCTGTATAGTTTATTGACGATCAAGCAAGCAGAAGTCTCTGCGGCCTTGCAGCACTGGCTGGCTGGGGTGTATGTGCTAGATGACGTGCAGCAACTTTCGCATTATCAAGCCACATTGCCAGCAGGGGTAAGCTTGCTGACCAAAAATGGCGATGTTTACCAGCGATATAGTGCCGTTTTTCATGGACGCCAAAATCAAATGCAAGGCGTGCTAGAGCGTCAGCAGCAATTGGATACATTGCAGGCAGGTTTGAGCCAGTCGCAAGACGACGTCACAGCTGCGCAGCAGCAAGTGCAATTGCTGGAAACCAGTTTGCAGGCAACGCGCCAGCAACAACAGCAAAGCCACCAGCGTATTAAGCAGCTAACGAGCAGCATGCATGAAGCGCAACTGCAGGTATCACGCCTGCAACAGGCGCATGATAATGCCTTGCGCCGCCAGACCGCCTTGCAACAAGATATTGCACAGGCTGAAAGCCGCCAGGCTGGACTGAATGCGGAAGTTGCACAGGCGCAGGCAACGATTGCCAAACATCAAGCACAATTTGCCGAGCTAGAGCAAACCGCGCGTGAAACGCAGGCACAAAAACAGCAGGCCGAGCAAACCTATTTTAATTTGCGTGATACTGTACAGCAGGCGGAAAAAGCGCATCAGTCACAAGTGTTTGAGCAAACGCTGCTTAAAAATGCGGTGGGTGATTTACAACAGCGATTGACGCAGAACGAACAGGAAAGCCAGCACTTGCAGCATCGCCTGCTTGAGACTGAGCAGGCATTGGCGATTAGCAATATGGAAGCGCTCAAGGCCAATCTGGCCCACGCGTTGACGCAGCAGCACACGTGTGAACAGGCACTTGCGCAAGCGCGAAACCAGTCTGCAGCGCAAGAAACTGCATTACAGGTACAAGAGCGGCATCGCTTGCAAATCGAGCAGCAATTGCATCCGCTGCGGGATGCTGTAGAGCAACGCCGCCTTAAGCAGCAGGAGTGTCGCCTGCAAGTGGAGCAATGCCAATCCGCTTTGGCTGAAACCGGCCTGGATGAGGCGCTGATTCAGCAAGGCCTGGGCTTGGATAGCCAGGCGCAGGCCTTGGCGCAAAATACCCAGAAGCTACAGCAACAGATACAGCAATTGGGGCCTGTGAATATGGCGGCGATTGAAGAGTTGTCGGTGGAGAAAGAGCGCAAAGGTTACCTGGATAGCCAGTTAAAAGATTTGCTGACTGCCAGTGAAACGCTGGAAGAGGCCATTCAGAAAATCGACAGAGAAACGCGCGGCAAGCTGCGTGCGACCTTCGATGAAGCCAACCGCAATTTTGGCGAATTGTTCCAGACCTTGTTCAATGGCGGCAATGCCAAACTTGAATTACTTGGTGACGAGATACTGGATACTGGTGTACAGGTGTTTGCGCAGCCGCCAGGCAAAAAAAACACGACGATACAACTACTTTCCGGCGGCGAAAAAGCGCTGACGGCGATGGCGCTGGTGTTTGCCTTATTCAGATTAAATCCGGCCCCATTTTGCCTGATGGATGAAGTGGATGCACCGCTGGATGACAGTAATACCGAGCGTTTTTGCCAGTTGGTACGTGTGATGTCAGAAAAAACGCAATTCCTGTTTGTGTCGCACAACAAAATCACGATGGAGATGTCACAACAGTTGATTGGGGTCACGATGCAGGAGTCTGGTGTATCGCGAATTGTCGATGTTGATATCGATGAAGCGATACGCATGCATGCGGCTTAATGCCAGTTTTGTTGTATTATTATGCAAGCGTTATTAAGGATTGTAAGGTCACATGTCTGATTTGTGGATGATATTGGTGTTGCTTGGGGTCAGCATCGTTCTGGCAGTGGTAGTTTTTAACTGGTGGCAGGAAAAAAAATATCGCAGAGATGTTGAATATCGTTTTAGCCATACCCGTGGTGATGTTCTGGATAGCGACACTTCTTCTGTGAAAACCAGTGATGCTGCTAAAGCCGATGGCTTGAAAAAAGAGCCACTTAAAAAAGCCAGCACGGATAAACATGTGGTTTCAGAAGACGTCGAAGGCTGGATGTCTGAGCCACGCGTGCGCCAGTCTGCCAAGGTTGAACCTGACTTCACGGTAGGTGAGTCCGCTAAAGCCAGAATTAATGCAGCGACAACGGCAAATTTCGATAAAAATGGCTTGAATTTAAACAAGCAGCCAGGTGAAGCAGCAGTTGCTGCGTCGTCAAAAGTGACGCCAGCCAAGACAGAACCTGCAAGGATTGAGCCTGTGAAGGTCGAACCGGTTATTTCAGCCAAGCCTGAGGCAAGCGCCCCCGTCGCGCAATCTTTTGATGACATCCAGCAACCAGCCTTTGAACAGCCCATTTTAGATTTTCCTGAAGACTCTTCAGGAGACGACGAAGATGACTCAGTCCTGACTGCGCACATTGAAGAATCTGTGCTGCCAGCCGCCGTACATACCTCTATGGATTGGGTTGGGCTGATCGATGCACCGCTGGGCGTGATGCTGGCAGAGCTCGAAGACATGCAAGCTGAAGTCAGAACCTTTCCGCAGCATGCAACGTTGTGGGCACAAAGCTCGACCACTGGCGACTGGCAAGATGTGCTGGCACTGGATGCTAAAGCCATGCAAGACCAGACACCCGCCAGCCAGGTTGCCTGTAGTTTGCAGTTGGCCGACCGCGGTGGCCCGGTGGATGAAGAAACCCTTAAACGATTCCAGAAGTCCATGGAAACCCTGGCGCGTGCGCTTGGGCTCACTGTGCACTGGCAAGGCGGTTACGAGCCGTCACAACAATCGCAATCTATTGACGCATTTTGTATTGAAGTCGATAAAGCAGTCGAATTTCATGTGCTGGCTAATCAGGGCATGTTCCACGCGACCAAGTTACGGGGCCTGGCCGAGGCTTGTGGTATGCAACTGAGTGTAGATGGCCGCTTTGAGTCATTCAACACAGAAGGCCAGCTGGAGTTTTCTGTGCGTAACTATGAAGGTAAACCGTTTTCGGCGGATATGCTGAAAACGGCCGTCATGACTGGTGTCACCTTCCAGCTGGATATCCCGACCACGCCAAATAGCTTGCGTGTGTTTGACCATATGGTGGATATTGCTGCAAGCATGGCGAGCAGTTTGAGTGCCAGCATGATTGATGTGAATCGCAAGGCCATCGGCGATGCACAACTGGATAAAATCCGCCAGCAACTGAAAAATATCTCCAATGCCATGGCTGCGCAGGGGATCACTCCTGGCAGCAGCCACGCCAAACGCCTGTTCTCTTAATATGCCAGCTCAAGAAGCTGCGCTGCTTTTACAACAGCTTAAGCAGCGCATTGCCGAATACGATTATCACTACTATGTGCTTGATACGCCGCTGGTCAGTGATAATGAGTATGACGGCATTTACCGACAGCTGCTTGATCTCGAGCAGCAATATCCCGAACTGATTACGGCAGATTCGCCCAGCCAGCGTGTAGGTGGCCTGGCGCTGGCTGCATTCGACAGTGTGCAGCACCGGCAGGCCATGCTGTCGCTCAATAACGCCTTTAGTGACGAAGAGCTAGAGGCATTTGACCGGCGTGTACGTGAAGGCGCAGACCAGTCGCAAGTAGACTACGCCGTAGAGCCCAAATTCGATGGTCTGGCGATCACGCTGACTTACGAACATGGCATGTTTGTACAAGGTGCGACGCGTGGTGACGGGTATACCGGCGAGAATGTGACACATAACCTGAAAACCATCCGTGCCATCCCCAGTCGCCTGAATATTGCGCATCCACCCGCATTGCTTGAAGTGCGTGGTGAAGTGCTCATGCTGAAAAAAGACTTCGAAAAGCTTAACCAGCAACAAGCGGCTGCCGGTGGCAAACTATTTGCCAATCCGCGCAATGCCGCGGCAGGTAGCCTGCGTCAGCTAGACTCAAATATTACGGCTAAACGGCCCTTGCATTTCTTTGCTTATGGCCTGGGGGCTAGTGAAGGCATCCCGGCGTTGCATTCGCATGCTGAGGCCATGCAATACCTGGCTGATTTACGCTTCCCGGTCTCTGAGCTGCGTGGCGTTAAAACTGGTGCGCAAGGCCTACGTGACTATTATGCCGAGATTGGCGCCAAACGCAGTAGCCTGCCATTTGATATTGATGGCGTGGTCTACAAGGTGAACGCTTTTCGCCTGCAGGATGCGCTCGGCTTTGTTTCACGTGCACCACGCTGGGCAATCGCCCATAAATTCCCCGCCGAAGAGGCTGTCACGGTGGTGGAAGATATTACCGTGCAAGTAGGGCGCACTGGTGCGATTACACCAGTGGCGCGTCTGAAGCCTGTATTTGTCGGTGGCGTCACCGTGACTAATGCCACTTTGCATAATGAGGACGAGTTACGCCGTAAAGATATTCATATCGGCGACACCGTGATTGTGCGGCGGGCAGGCGATGTGATTCCTGAAGTGGTAGCTGCCAAGCCTGAATTACGACCGGCAGATGCACGTGTGTTTGTCATGCCATCCACATGCCCGGAATGCGGCTCACACGTCGTACGGCCGCAAGACGAAGCCGTGGCACGTTGTACTGGCGGCCTGATTTGCCCGGCGCAGCGCAAGCAGGCGATTACGCACTTTGCCTCCCGCCGCGCCATGGATATTGAAGGCCTGGGTGAAAAACTGGTGGATCAATTGGTTGAGCGCGACCTGGTGCATCATCTGGACGATGTTTATCGCCTGAGCTTGCCCGTATTGAGCGAATTGGAGCGCATGGCCGAGAAGTCTGCGCAGAATGTGCTGGCCGCCATTGAAAAAAGCAAACAGGCCACGTTGCCACGTTTTATTTACGCGTTAGGCATACGCAATGTCGGTGAAGCAACAGCCAAGGATCTGGCGCAACATTTCGGTAATCTCGATGCCTTGATGGCCGCTGATGTGGACGCGCTGATGCAGGTCAACGATGTCGGCCCGATTGTGGCTGAAGCCGCTTACCAGTTTTTTCAGGAGCCGCACAACCGTGAAGTCATTGCCGAGATGCGTGCACTTGGCGTGCAGTGGGCCGATATTGCCAAAACAACCACATCAGCCACATTTGCCGGAAAAACCTTTGTACTCACCGGTACCTTGCCCACGCTCAAACGCGATCAGGCGCAGGCGATGATTGAAGCGGTTGGTGGTAAAGTTAGCGGTAGCGTTTCAGCCAAAACCAGCTATGTGGTGGCTGGCGCCGAGGCAGGCAGTAAGCTGGAAAAGGCGCAGCAGCTGAATATCCCTGTGCTGGATGAGTCTGCTTTACTTGCGATGTTGCAACCCTCTGCAACGCCGACAGACTTAATTGAAGCACCTGCGTTAACACTCTCAGAAACCTCACTCACACAATCGGATTTGTTTTGATATGAATTCAAAATTAACTTTAATAGTATTGTTTAATTTATTGATTATTAATGAATCAATGGCTAAAGATGCTGCGTTAGAAACTTGCGATAGCGCGGTAAAAAACCAGCAGTATGCACAAGCCATCCAGGTCGCTGAGCAACACGCCAGCCAGGCAGAGTTCTGGCTGTGTAAAGGCCGTGCACAATCCGGGCTGGCCCAAAATGCCGCTGCGCAACAAAGCTTTAAACAGGCCATCAGCCTGAAGCCTACCGGCCTGGATCTGATTTCTGCCCATATGTTACTTGGTAACGCGCAGCTTGAAGCTAAAGTGCATGACGCCGCGCTCGAAAGCTATCAGCAAGCCCTCAAATTCAGCGAGCAGCAAAATATGCGCCGCTATGCGCGTGTCGCGCATAACCTGATCGGCGAAGCTTATTTCGAGATTGGCCAATACGCTGAATCACTCAAGTCATTTGAAGTTGGCGAGAAACTTGCCATGAACGACGACGAGCGCGCTGACAGTTTCATTCACGAAGCCATGGCCTACCAGAAACTGCAACAAGTAGATAAAGCCATCGAGCACCAATTAAAAGGCGTCATGATGCTGCGCAAGTCTGGCACCCCTGATCAATACGCAGAAGCCAGCCTGACCTTGGGTCAGCTGTTTTCAGCAAAAAAAGATTACGTGAGTGCAGACAAAACCTACCAGCGCCTGATGGAATATGCCCACGACAATGGTGGCGAATTTTATGAAGCTAAAACCGCGATTTATTGGGCAGAAAACAAACGTGCGCAAGGCGATGTGGCTGGTGCGCAGCAATTAATACAACAAGCTGAGGCGATTGCTGCCAAGTTTAAAGATGCTGAATTGGATGAATTGCTGGCGAAAACCAAATAGGTTACGCGCAACAATCAACGCCGTAATGTCTGCATCTTGATCCATGAGCAATGACTAAAGATGACCTAGTCTGAGTGTCACTCGACATTGCCATTAAAATGCACTAGCATTTCGCCGGCATCAATTTAATTAATGTATATATATAAGGGGAGATTTTCAATGAAAGCGATCGCTATGAAAAGCATCGTAGGTGCGGCATTGTCTGCACTTATGCTGGCAGGCACAAACATGGTACATGCCGCCACATACAACTTTAATTTTCCAAGCTACACTTCCAATGTGGTGAGTTCTGTCGGTTCTCTGTCAGCAATAGATATCGGCTATTTCTGGTCTGTTTCACGTGGTGATCAAGTGAGTGAAACATTTAGCGGATCCGGCCTGTTCGGCGCGACCAGCCTGGAACTGGAGTTGAATGTCACTCAGAATGTGCTGTCACAAGGCGCGTCAGTAGATTGGGATGTACTGGTCAATGGTGTGGATGTAGGCGATTGGACCTGGACGAGCACCAGTGGTACCGGCCTGACATATTTGAGCTATACCTTTGCTGCGATCTCTGGCGAATTCAATTCGCTGGCACTGGTTGTGAAAAATGAAGTGCCGGGCGGTCTGGGTTCTATTGCATTAGGTGTGAATACAGAGGCGAGTGTGAGCAACAGTGTCGTGCCTGAACCAGATACTTTAGGCTTTTTGCTGGCAGGCCTGGCAGTTATTTCTTTAGTGCAACGCAGGCGCGCTTAATTCGCTTAGCTACGCAGTGAAAAAGGCGCTTTAGGCGCCTTTTTTGTTTTTGAAAGCCCGTTCTCTCGTCCTAGCGCCTCACTTGCAAAAGATTTACCTTTTTGCTGGAATCCCCTGTAAGGTTTCCCTGTCATATGCGACAAATAAGCATACACAATCAGGCAGACAGGAAATTTTATGCTACTGGATAACAATCGCCGCAATCCTAGCGGTATTTTGCCTTCAGAAATCACGCCACAAGCCGTGTTTGAGCAGCGCCGTACTGTATTAAAAGCGGCGGGCGTGGCGGCAGCCAGTCTTTTACTCCCTACGCAGGCGCACGCGGCACAAACGCTGGATTTCCATAAAACAGCTTATGGCAAAGAAGAGAAGCTGACCAGCGTTGAAGATGTGACCAGCTATAACAATTATTACGAGTTTGGCACAGGCAAGGAAGACCCGGCGCGCGAGGCGGTGTTGTTTAAGCCGACGCCGTGGACGATCAGGATTGAAGGCGCGGTGAAGCAGGCGAAGACCATCAGTATTGAGCAACTGATGAAACTGGCACCACTGGAGGAGCGCATTTACCGTATGCGTTGCGTGGAAGGTTGGTCTATGGTGATTCCGTGGGTCGGGTTGCCGCTCAAAGCGCTTATCGACTGGGCGCAGCCAACCGGCAATGCCAAATATATTGAGTTTATTTCTTATAACGATCCACGCCATATGCCTGGAGCACGTATTCCGGTGCTGGATTGGCCTTATAACGAGGGTTTGCGCATGGATGAAGCCATGCAGCCATTAACGATTCTGGCGGTTGGTTTGTATGGCAAGGTGTTGCCTAATCAGAATGGGGCGCCTGTGCGCCTGGTGGTGCCATGGAAGTATGGTTTTAAAGGGGCCAAGGCCATTAGTATGATTCGTTTTGTTGAGCAGATGCCGAATACCTCCTGGATGAAAGCGAGTGCACGCGAGTATGGTTTTTACGCCAATGTGAATCCGCAGGTGGATCATCCGCGCTGGACACAGTCCTCTGAAAAACGCATCGGCGCAGGCTTATTTGCCGGGCGAATTAAAACCAGATTGTTTAATGGCTATGATGAAGTAGGGCAGTTATATGCCGGTATGGATTTGCAGAAAAATTTCTAGCATGACTATGCCGCAATGGTCCTCTGCATGGTCAGCAAAGGTTGCAATCAAGTACCTTAAATGCCTGATCTGGCTGGGTGCATGCATCCCTGTTTCGCGCTTGATTTACCTGGGCGTTACCGATGGTCTTGGCGCAAACCCCGTTGAGTTTATTGAGCGCTCTACCGGCACCTGGGCATTGGTGTTTTTACTGCTCTCGCTCAGCATCACGCCGCTCAGGCATCTCACGCAACAAGCCTGGCTGATTGCGGTGCGTCGCTTGCTGGGGTTGTGGATGTTTGCTTATGCCTGCCTGCACGTGACGACATATCTCTGGTTGGATTACCAGTTTGACTGGGCCGATATTGTGAAAGATATCGTCAAGCATCCTTACGTGCTGGTGGGGGCGACTGCCTTGTTGCTGACCTTGCCCTTGGCAGCAACGTCTAACCAGCGCGCGATAAAAGCACTCAAGCAACGCTGGAAAAGCTTGCATAAGCTGGTGTATGTGATTGGCGTACTGGTGTTGCTACACTTTTGGTGGCTGGTGAAAAAAGATGTGACTGAGCCTGTGATTTACAGTCTGGTATTTGCGCTGTTGATAGCACTTCGTTGGCTACCTTTCTCAAATAATAGAAAAAGTTAGCGGTAATATGTAAGGTATTTTCTAGATTGAAGACTAAGCAATACTACTTCAATCCTGGAAAGGCAGCCGCCCATGTTTCAACATTTCGTTCGTCACTCTTTCGTTCTCAAATATCAATCCCTGATTTTAACGCTCCACACGGTGAATGACTGGCTACCGGGTTTGCTCTTGCGCCTGATCTTGGCCTGGGAGTTCGGTGAAGCAGGGTGGGCCAAACTGCACGGTCAAAACTGGTTTGCAGACTTGCAATTTCCTTTCCCGTTTGATTTGTTGCCCGTGGAGGTCAATTGGAATATTGCCATGACCTTTGAATTAGTCGGTGCTGCTGCGCTACTGCTGGGACTGTTTACACGTTTTTTCAGCCTCAGCCTAATGGTGTTGACCGTGGTAGCGATTGCCAGCGTGCATTGGCCAGAGCATTGGAGCAGTATGGCGGATTTATTCAACGGTTACCGTTTTGAGGACGTGGAGGGGGATGGGTTTGGTAACTACAAACTGCCCCTGATTTACTTGTTGATGCTGTTGCCTCTGGTGACGCAAGGGGCCGGAAAATGGAGTTTTGACCGCCTGTTGTCACATCTATGTGACGGTCGCAGATGACAGTTGTTAATGTCTGGCCTTAGTCATGAATTTGTCTTGACATCAATTTGCTTTTTGACACATCATCGTAAATATAAAAGGGAGCAATCAATGCTGGATTGACTCCCAACTAAAATTCTTCGGGGGTGTGTCATCTTAACAACCGACGGGCAGAGGGTGCCTAGTTGTCGGCAGTTAGATTTTGCACTGCGGTTGTGAAAGTATGCGATGTCTATAGTAAATATCGAGCCAAATGCAGTGGTATTGGCAGGTCAGGTCTTGAGTGCGTCACGCAGTTCGGAGGCTTCAGCGCGCTTGAACGCTTCTTTGGGCCTTGGCGCTTCTTTGGGCGTAAGTCACGCCTTTGATCAGTGGCGCTCACTGGTCGATTATTCCGGTTTTTATATTGCGGCAGAGACTGATTCTCTCGGCAATTGCCGCTCGGTTTTGGTCTGCCATACACTTGAGTCGGGTTGTGACTTGTGGGCTTGCCTGCCACTGATCACACATGACCCGATTAAATCCATCCTGGCCCAGCCTGCGCCAGAAATTACTCAGCGTACGATACAGATTGCCTGCCATGACAGCCAAAACCGCTGGCTGGAATGCAGTGCCCATTACTTTAGCCTGGAGACTGGTGAACCGCGCAGCCTGTTGCTGGTGCGGGAGATCACCAATGAACAGCAGTCTGCTTTGGCGTTTCAACAAGAGAAGTTACGCGCGATTGCCTATGAGCGCTTCCAATTTTCTATTCTGGAGTTGATCCTAAAAGAACAGGATGCGGTCAGGATTTTAGAAAAAATGGTGCGTGATATTGAGGCGATGCACGCCGATGTGTATTGCGCGCTGGTGTTGACAAAAAATCTGGGCAAACTGGTACAAACCGTGATTGCTCCCTCCTTACCACAAGCATTGTTGCAAACCTTGCGCCAGTTGCAGCTTGAAGCCGGTAATGGCTCGCTGGCAACCGCCATCGCAATCAAGCAGCGGGTGATTGTCGAAAATGTGATGACGCATCCTTATTGGGGCAATCACCGGGAGGCTGCATTGGCCTCAGGCGTGCAGGCAGGGTGGTCTGAGCCTATTTTAAATGCAGATGGTGAGGTACTGGGTGCGTTTGCCATCTATTATCGCCAGCCACAAACGCCAAGTGCGCTTGAGCAATCCATGATAGAGCAGGCGACCAAACTGATGAGCCTGGTGGTTGATCGCCACTTGTCACAAGAATCGATTCAAAGCCTGGCCTACTTGGAGCCTGTCACTGGCTTGCCCAACCGCAAAAGGGCTTATGAGGTGCTGCAGCAATTACGTGCGCAGCCTGCTACCGATGCGCATTGGGGCGTGGTATATATCGACCTCGATCACTTTAAATGGATTAATGAGGCGCATGGCCATGCCGCAGGCAATAGCTTGTTACAGCAAGTAGCAGAACGGTTGCAAAAAGTAGCCGAGCCGCACTTTACTGCCTGTATGGGTGGCGACGAGTTTCTGGTCTTGCTTTCAGGCCTGGCGGCATCCGCAGATAAAGCGTTGCAGCAGCTATTGTCCATGCAGCGTAAACTGCAAAAGGTGTTTGAACGCCCGTTTAAAGTCAGTGGCCAAAAATTGCCGATTACGGCCAGCATGGGCTTATGCAGCTTTAACGATATCAGCACGGACGACACCGATTATGTGAAAGCCGCTGATATTGCCATGCATAAAGCCAAGCAGGGCGGACGTAACCATGCCTGTGTGTATCAGCCAGGCATGCAGACTGAAATTGCGACGCAGGTCATGCTTGAAACAGAGCTGCGTGAAGCCATCGCCCAGCAACAGTTGCGCTTGCATTACCAGGTGCAGGTCGATCATACCGGGCGCCCGTTTGGTGCAGAAGTCTTGTTAAGGTGGCTGCATCCGCAGCGGGGCTTGATTTCACCGTTGCAATTTATTGCTGTGGCTGAAACCAGTGGCCTGATTATCGAAATCGGCATGTGGGTGCTAGACCAGGCTTGCGCCCAAGTTGCGCTCTGGCAACGCTCATTAAATACCCGCGAGCTGAGTTTATCGGTCAATATCAGCGCGCGCCAATTTTGCCAGGCCAATTTTGTGGCGATGGTCAAAGCCTGTATTCAGCGCCATCAGATTAACCCCAATGCATTGCGCCTGGAGCTCACAGAAAGCGTCTTGCTGGAAAACGTGGATGACGCCGTGCGTATCATGGCCGAACTGAGCCAACTGGGGATTCAATTTTCGCTGGATGACTTTGGTACTGGTTATTCGTCGCTACAGTATTTGAAGAAGTTACCGCTGTATCAACTCAAAATCGACCGCTCGTTTGTGAATGATATTGTCACCGATAGCCATGATCGTACGATTGTGCGGACGATTATTGCCATGGCACAAAGCATGTATCTCAGTGTGATCGCTGAAGGTGTGGAAACACAAGAGCAGATGGAGTTGCTATTGAATAACGGCTGCCGCCGCTATCAGGGTTTTTTATTCGGTAAGCCGATGCCGATTGAACAGTTTAACGACTGGTTGCAGGAAGCGCTGGTTTAGCGGACTGATGGTGTTGCTGCGCTGGTTGTCTCTTGGCTTGTTTCTGGTGCCGGTGCTGAACTAGATGCGGCGTCTGTTGACGGCGATGTGGCATCCACTGCACCAGCCTGTATCTCTTGCCTGTTAGCCACATTGCTGGTTTGCTGGGCACTGCTTTCAGCCGTTAAAATACGGATAGTCATGCGCGTATTCATTGCTTGTGCCAGCGCATTGTCACTACTCGACACAGGCTTGGTCTCTGCCATGCCGATGGCGGTCAGTTGTTTGCTGGCAATGCCTTGCGCTACCAGGCTGGCGGTGATATGCGCGGCTTGTGCTGCCGTTAATTCCCAACGCTTGGTTTCTGCATCTGCCTGACCACTAAACAGTTGTTTATCGCTATGGCCTTCGACCTGTATGGTGCGATATTCGTTTTTTAGCTGCGCACTCAGTGCATTCAAGATCGCAGGTGCTTGTGCGTTATAGCTCGTCTGATTGTTGTTAAACAGCAGGCTGCTTTGAATATCAACCTCAATCCCGAGCTCAGACTGGTACACCGTGATCAGTTTCTGCTCTATCCATGGCGTGAGTGCATTCGCCACTTGCTGGCCGATTGCGCGTACCTTCTCCTGGTCGCGCAGCTTTTTCTCTTGATATAGATAGCTTAATGGCAAGGGCTTGAGCACGGAGCTCTGGTTTTGCAACGTGGCTTGTGTCTGGGCTTCAGGTGCATCCGTTTGACCAGGCTTGCCTTGAAACGCAGTGACCACGGCACTGGAGAGTGCGCGGTATTTATTCAGGTTGATGGTCGAGGTCGCGTACATCACCACAAAAAAGGCAAATAGCAGGGTGATAAAGTCGGCGTAAGAAATCAGCCAGCGTTCGTGGCTTTCATCATCCTCATCCAGCTTCTGGCGTCTGTACATCAGGACTCCCGCAGGTGCAGGTAGGACTCAAGGCGCTCAGTGACCAGTTTAGGGTTATCCCCGCGAGCAATCGACACCCAGGCATTGAGTAACATCTCACGCCTGGACATTTCGTGCTGGACATGGCCTTTTAATTTATTTGAAATCGGCAAAAATACCAGGTTAGCCAATGCCACACCATAAATGGTGGCCACAAAGGCAACCGCAATGCCACTACCGATCTTGGCCGGGTCAGACAGGTTTTCCATGACGTGAATCAGGCCCAGTACAGCGCCCAGAATACCAACTGTTGGCGCATAACCGCCAGCAGCCGACCAGATTTTGACGGCTTCGCGTTCCTGTAATTCATAGTAGTACATATCAATGGCACACACTTCGCGAATACGGTCAGCGGGCGTACCGTCAACCAGCAATTGCAAGCCTTTGCGTACGAAAGGATCTTGCTCGCGCTTGATATAACTTTCCAGCGACAACACGCTTTCCTTGCGCGCCTGCAAGCTCCATTGATTGATTTTAATGGCGAGTTTTTTTCTATCGTCCTGTGGGTGCACAAACACCAGGCGTAGCATGCGCATGCCTTTGATGAATTGCTTGAATTCGGTTTGCAGTAACACCGCGCCAGTCGTGCCGAGAATGACGACGACAAACGCTGCAGGCTGCATCAGCGAGTTAAGGTGACCGCCGTCGATGACTTGACCAACTACCAGTCCGGCGAGGGCGATGACCAGCCCGGCGATACTGCCCCAATCCATTAGGCCACTCCGGTCCAGGATTTATCGCGCATAGACGCACGCAAGCGCGCCACTGCCTGGCTATGCAACTGGCAGACGCGTGATTCTGAAACGCTCATAATGGCGCCGATCTCTTTCAGGTTGAGCTCTTGCTCGTAATACAAGCCCATGAGCATTTTTTCGCGCTCGGGCAAGTGGTCGATCGAGTCGATCAATGCTTCGCGGAAATCACTCTCCAGCAATGATTTGACTGGGTCACTGGTATCGTCATCGACATAACGGTCAAGAAAGTGCTCGCCGCCATCGTCGTCCTGAAAATCTTCGTAGTAAATCAGCTGGTGGCCCTGGCAATCGCTCAAGACATCATAGTAGTCATCCAGCGTGAAGTTCATATGCTTGGCAATTTCGGACTCAGTTGGCGGACGGCCAAACTTTTGTTCCAGTTGCTGCACGGCAACTTCAATATCACGCATATTCTTGCGAATGCCGCGTGGCAGCCAGTCCGCGCCGCGCAACTCATCCAGCATGGCTCCGCGCACGCGCTGTGACGCATAGGTTTCAAATTGTGCGCCGTGATTATCTTCGTAACGCTGAATCGCATCCATCAGGCCGATCATGCCAGCTTGCACCAAGTCATCGAGCTCGACACAGGAGGGCAGCTTGGCTTTTAACTGATAAGCCATTTTTTTGACCAAGCCGCTATGCTGTTTCAGCATTTGATCTGTATTTTGAGTCTTGCCTTTAGCGGTATACATGTTTTTCCTCTTTTTACTTTAGGCAACAGCCAGCGATGGCGTGGTGATCCGTTGTTTTTCGAGACGATGTGCCACTGATTTAAACGCCAATGCGGTCTGTCCAGCCTTGGCGACCTCTGTCTTGGCATTGCCTGTTTTTTTCTGCGCGGCACCCGCTGGCTCTTCTGCCGGCATCGCACCGATAAAGTCCAGGGTGACGCCCAGAAACTGTTTGCATACCTGGTTCAAACGCATAAAGTATTGTTGACCCTGATCATGATTGGCCCCTGTGACAACCACACCCAAAGGAATCTGGCCATGTTGCTGGCTGATATGCTTGATCGTCGTATAGGCGGCTTTAATGGCCGCTTCAGATCTGTCCATTTGAATCACCAGTTCATGCTCGGCAATCAATGGCATCATCAAGCTGTGGTCTTGTGTATCCAGCTGTGCTTCTATCATGACGGTATCGTAATCGTACGAAAGTTGCTTCACTATACCGTCCAGCTGCACTTTTAAATCTTGAGATAAAGGCGAGGTTAACAGGTCATTTTCAGCCAAACAGGTCAGGTCATAGCCTTGCGGATGTTTGAGAATGGCGCGTTTGAGTGCACTGTTGTGCGTCACAATCGACTGTAATGAGTGCGCGAGCGCTGGCTGGCGGTTCGCGTGTATCAACAGCAAGCGTTGCTCAGGGGCAAGCATGCCCAATGCCAGATTGCGCATCCATGGCGTGGCTGGCTGGCCATTGGCGCCGATCACACTGATAATCCGTGCCGACGTCTTGGCCATAATGCGGCGCAGACCATCTGCCTGGTCGCGGTAATTAAACATGTTGCTGCTCCTGGCCAGCCGTTTGCATCATGCTGGAAATCACCAGTGGCAACTCTTCGTCCAGGTACTGGTAAGGCAAACTGGCCTGATGCGGTGTCAGCACGCGTTCGATCAGGGCTGGTTTGTCGGCCACTTCAATATCTTCAGGCACACGCTGGCCACTGGTAGTGTAGAACAAGCGCATGCGTTCGCGGATCAATACATCCAATACGTTGCCAATCGCTGCGGCTTCGTCCAGCTTGGTGACGATACAACCGGCGATATCATGTTTTTTGTAGCTACGCATCACATCGGTCAGCGTGTCACCGGTAGAGGTGGCATTCAGGCACAACAATTTCTGAATTGGGCTATCGGCACGGCTTAACATGGAAAGCTGCTCAGTCACGGCTTGATCACGCTGGCTGACACCCACCGTGTCTACCAGGATCATATGTTTGTTTTTCAGTTCATTCAGCGCAATTTTCAGGTCTTCTTCGTCTTTGACGGCATGCACCATCACGCCCAGGATCTTGCCGTAGATACGCAGTTGTTCGTAACCGCCGATACGGTAGCTGTCGGTGGTGATCAGGCCCAGGTTCTGGGTGCCATGTTTCATCACATAACGCGCGGCCAGTTTGGCTGTGGTGGTAGTTTTACCCACACCTGTCGGGCCAACCAGCGCATAGATGCCACCACGGTCCAGCAATGCATCCTCGTCGTCCAGTGTATGCAGGTTACGGCTAATCACTTCTTTGGCCCACATTGGTGCTTTGTTGACATCAATATGCTGTGGCATTTTTTCAGCTATCTGGCGTGACAGGGAGGCACTGAAGTTGGCAGAGAGCAGGGTGCTCAGCACTTTCGATTTAGCCGGGCTGTGTTGCAAGTGATGCTGCCAGGTCATCGCGCTCATTTGGGTTTCAAAATGGCTACGCATCTGACGCATTTCCTGCATCATGCCCATCATTTTGTCTTCCAGTGTTTGCGTTGCCACCTGGTAAGCCTGTTCTTGTTGCTCGCTATGCAGTTTCAGCATATCCATGATGGCGCCTTCATTGGCGGCGGGCTCTTCAGCCACGGGCGTGTTATTTTGCACGCCAGGTGCAGACATCACCGCTTGCGGCGCTGCCTGGCGAGTCGGCTGGCCTTGTGCATTCACAAAGTCCAGCAAGCTGCGAGATTGATCCGTGCCCATATCGGTCGGCGCTGAGCTGGCGTTGGATGCAATATCCGTTTCAAGCATGGCCATGATTTCGGTGCCGCCATTGACACTGCGGTTCGCGACAATAATGGCATCGTCCCCTAATGCCTGTTTGACTTGCGCCAATGCTTCACGTGCATTTTTGCCAAAAAATCTTCTGATGTTCATATTATTGCGCTCCGATTAAACTGGTGACACGAATGGATTTGTTATCTGGCAGCTCATCATGCGACAGCACTCTGAGATGCGGGACGGTTCTTCTTAAAAATCTGGATAAAGCCTGGCGTAGCGGGGCAGCGACCAGCAAAACGGGTGTCAGGCCCATTTGCTCTTGTTGTCTGGCAGCGACTTCAGTCTGTTGCGACAGTCTTTCTGCAATGCCAGGCTCAATCACGCTCTGGTTGGACTGATTGTTTTGCAAGGCTTGCAACAACAGTCTTTCCAGTTGGCCATCCAGCGTCATGGCGGTAATTTCATTACTGTATGGGAACAGGTCCTGCACAATGGCGCGGCCGAGTTTGATACGCACCATGGAAGTCAGGTCATTCGTGTCCTGGGTGTATTGTGCATGGTCAGCCAGTGTTTCAAGGATGGAGCGCATATCGCGGATATGCACGCCTTCGTTAAGCAGGTTTTGCAATACTTTTTGCAGGCTGGACAGCGTAATCATTTTTGGCACGATTTCTTCAATCAGCTTGCTGGAGTCTTTGCCCATATGGTCCAGCAACTGTTGTACTTCCTGACGGCCCAGCAGTTCGCCTGCATTCAGTGAAATAATATGGTTGAGGTGGGTGGCAATCACAGTACCTGCGTCGACCACGGTATAGCCCAGGCTTTGAGCATACTCTTTACGGTCTGGCTCAATCCATACCGCTGGCAGGCCAAATGCCGGGTCGGTTGTTTTAGCACCATCCAGATCGCCGGTGACAGCACCTGGGTCAATCGCCAGCATCTGGCTGAAGTTAGACTCACCACTGGCCATTTCTACACCTTTCATGGTGATGCGATAGGCGTTTGGTTTCAGGGTCAGGTTGTCGCGGATATGCACCGTTGGCGCCAAAAAGCCAATTTCCTGGGCAAATTTCTTGCGGATGCCTTTGATACGCTTGAGTAGTTCGCCGCCCTGGCCTTTATCCACCAGAGGAATCAGTCTGTAACCGACTTCCAGGCCGATGGTGTCAACTGGCAGCACATCGTTCCATGTCGCTTCTTCGGCTTCGCTGGCTGGCGCCAGTTTGTCTTCTGGCTGTGGTTCCAGCACGGCTTGTTGTTTGGCTTTTTCCTGTTTTTGCTTCACGTTATAAGCCAGGCCACCCAACAGACCACCCAGACCGAGGAAAGCCAGGTGTGGCATGCCTGGAATCAGGCCGATACCGCCGATAATGCCGGCGGTCACGGTCAGCACGCGTGGGTTTTCAAACAGCTGGCTAATCAGCTGGCCACCAATATCTTCATTATTGGCCACGCGGGAAACCACCACACCGGCAGCGATTGAGATCACCAGTGAAGGGATCTGTGCCACCAGGCCATCGCCAATCGCCAGCATGGTGTAGTTTTTAACCGCTTCATCAAAGGCGAGGTCATGTTGCACCATGCCGACAATCAGGCCGCCAACAATATTGATGATAATGATCAAAATACCGGCAATGGCATCACCACGCACATATTTACTGGCACCGTCCATCGCGCCGTAGAATTCTGATTCCTGGCCAACTTCTTTACGGCGGCGGCGGGCTTCGTCTTCGCCAATCAGGCCTGCGTTCAGGTCAGCGTCAATCGCCATTTGCTTACCAGGCATCGCATCCAAGGTGAAACGGGCGCCGACTTCAGCAATACGGCCAGCACCTTTGGTGATCACGGTAAAGTTAATAATGGTCAGGATCACAAACACCACAATACCGACGGCGTAGTTACCACCAATCAAAAAGTGGCCAAACGCTTCAATCACTTTACCGGCCGCATCCGGGCCAGCATGGCCTTCAGTCAGCACGACGCGGGTAGAGGCCACGTTAAGCGCCAGGCGCAGCATGGTGGTCATCAGCAGTACGGTAGGGAAGGCGATAAAGTCCAGCGGCTTGGTGGTTTGCAGGCCTATCATCAAGACCAGGATAGACAGTGCAATATTAAAGGTGAAGAATACATCGAGCATGATGGCCGGTAACGGCAGGATCATCATGGCCAGCAGCAATACAATAATGAGTGGCGCGGCGATTGCTCGTCCGTCCATTTTCCCCATCCATTGTTGCCAATTGTTCATCGTAAACTCCTCAGCCTGCAATTATTCAATCACTGCCGCACTTGCTGGCGCGGCATTTAGCGCATGTGGATCCAGCGCGTCTGGTACTGGCACGTTGGCTGGCATCGCAGGACGCACGCCACCATGCTGTTTAAATACACGCAGCTGGAACACATAGGCCAGAATCTCGGCCACTGCTGCGTAGAGTGTTTGTGGAATCTCACGCTCCAGCTCGGCATGTGCATATAAGGCACGTGCCAGTTTTGGCGATTCCAGCGTCATGACTTCATGTTCAGCGGCAATTTCCTTGATCTTCTGTGCAATCACATCTGCACCTTTAGCGACCACAATCGGTGCGCCGTTTTCACCTTCTTTATAGCGAATCGCCACGGCATAGTGGGTTGGGTTGGTAATCACCACATCTGCCTGCGGCACATTGCTCATCATTCTTCTGCGTGCCATCTCACGTTGTTGCTGACGGATACGGCCTTTAATCTCAGGACTACCTTCTGACTCTTTAGCTTCATCCTTCAGCTCTTGTTTGGTCATTTTGTGTTTCTGCGCATATTGATAGAGCTGGTAGGGCACATCAATCACGGCAATCAACACCAGCGCAGAGGCAATGGTCAGAAAGCCGGTCACCATATAGTCACTCACAGTGCTGATCCCGGCGGCAAGAGGCATCTGTGACAAGCTCAGCATAGGCTGCAAATCTTTTTTAACGATGGTGTAGCCCACAGACGCCACCAGAATTGTTTTGGCAATCGATTTCAGTAACTCGACCAGCGAATTTTTGGAAAACAGATTAGCCAGGCCTTTAATTGGGTTGAGCTTGCCAAAATTAGGCACCAGTGATTTTTGTGACATCACCCAGCCACCGACCAGGATCGGTGCAGCCACGGCCACTGAGACAATAATCACGGCCAGTGGCAAAAATGCCCACAAGGCTTGCTCAACCACTTTCATCATGTGCACGATCAACAGTTGCGGCTCAAAGGCCATGGCATGGTCAATGCTCAAGCCTTGTCTCAACACATTCTTCATGGCCTCACCCAGTGGACGGCTCAACATCATGATGGCCATGCCAGTGGTAAACAGCACCGCACACGCAGCCAGTTCGCGAGAGCGGGGAATATCGCCGTCTTCGCGTGCTTTCTCCAATCGCTTGGGGGACGCGTCTTCGGTTTTTTCCATATCGCTGTCTTCAGCTGCCATGTCCTCGACTCTTTCGTTTCACAGATACAACACACAAGTTGTATTTCCTGTGAGTGATTATTGGCTAGAAAAACGCTTTTTTATGTCTGGAATAAAAGGGCTTATTGACCGCTTTCTATCAGTTACGGCTTGCTGGATGTTAAGGAGTGCAAATAATAAAATTATTATTCTTTTTAAAACAATATGTTATGAGGTTTGTTGAGTTTTTTTGAGGTGCAACCCTAAAGTTTTAGTTTGTGCTGTCGTTAACCGGGATAGCACAAATAGTTTTTATGAAAGCTTGAAAAGCAGACTAAACAGACAAAAAACAGTTGTTTACGGAATACAACAGGAAAACTTTAATTATTTTTTGAATTGGAATCAGAACAATGCTGCGAACATAGACGTAAAGTTGTTGCGGTGTAACATTAAAATTACGCCATAACTTATTGATATTTATAGTTGTGGTGATTGCCATGTAGGGGTTTGTAAGACAAACACCTACGTGGCTGTTTTCGTCTGTCTTACAAAAGAAACCGACAAACCCTGATTGTTGCTCTTCATGATTGCGCGCAAAGTACGCCTAACGCTCAGGCGGACTTAAATTAACGCTAAAAAAACGGAGACAAGATCATGAACATGCAAAACGATTTACTCGCTGAAATCAAAGATGCCAACCTGAACTATCTGATGTTGGCCCAACAACTGATCCGCGCTGACAAAGCCACTGCGATTTTCCGCCTTGGTATTAATAAGGAAATTGCAGACCTGCTAGAAAACCTGACCAACCTGCAATTGCTGAAACTCTGTAATACCAATATGTTGCTGACTCGCTTCCGTTTTGATGACAGCGAAATCCTGGGCATGTTGACCAGCTACTCCAAAGACCCAGCGCAAGCACATCTGCATACTGCAGTACTGATGTCTGCCCAAGCTGCGGACTCCACTGTATAACAGTGTAGACGTTTCCATCTGTCGATAAGAAATAGAAAAGAGGGTTATCATGCAAAAGAAGAGTGTAGTAAACGAAGCAGAACAAATTCAACTGGCAATGCAAATGATTTCATTGGGTGCACGCCTGCAATTGCTGGAATCCCAAACGACGTTGTCACGCGAGCGTTTGATCAAGTTGTACAAGGAAATGAAAGGCGTTTCTCCTCCTAAAGGCATGTTGCCATTCTCTACCGACTGGTTCTTGACCTGGCAGCCAAACATTCATTCTTCCATTTTCTATAATATCTACCGCTTTATGGTGGATTATGCTGGCGTAGATGGTATCCAGGCGATTATCAAAGCCTATACGCTCTACATGCAGCAAGTTCAAAATCCGGATGCTGCACAACAAGATGAGCCAGTCTTGTCATTGACTCGTGCCTGGACACTGGTGCGTTTCATCGAAAGCAAAATGCTGACAACTAAAGTCTGTCATTGCTGCGGTGGCCAATACATCGTCAACAGCTACGATTTGAACCAGAATTATGTATGTAACCTGTGCCACGTTCCTTCACGTGCCGGTAAAACCAAAAAAGCCAAAGAACTCAGCTACAAACTGGTTTCAATGACTGCTTAACTGGTTGCAAACAGGTGTTTGATATTGCCTGTGAAATGAAGGATTTAGCATGCACTCGATAAAATTGCCGGCAGAGGCGTTGCCATCCCAACCTTGGGTTCAGCGTCTCTTGCCTAAACGATTGTGGTGTCAGGCATTGCTGATCCAGTGTGTGAGTATGCTGTTGATGACGGGTCTCGCGCCTAGCGTGATCAACAGTGTATTTGCGTTTGAATTGCGTAGTCTGGGTATTCAGCTGGATTCCATCTGGTTCTGGTTATTGCCCCATCTGTGCGTCGTCAGCGTATTGGCGAGAGCCGCGCGCATGCCGGTCTGGTGGCGCTGGATACATGTGGCTTTCCCGGTGGCCGTTGTTTTCATGCAGCAAGTTGCGTTACCTGCCAGTGTTTATTTTGCCGGGTTTGTGATTACATTGGCGCTTTACTGGTCTGTGTACAATACGCGCGTCCCGTTTTACCCCTCTTTTCCTGCGACCTGGCGTGCCTTGCAACGCATTCTCGAGCAACATGCCGGTGACCAATCCTTGAAAGTGCTCGATATCGGTAGCGGTATCGGTGATATTGCGATGTTTTTAGCCAAACAGCGCATACACGATGAAGTGTCTGGTATTGAGATTGCCCCGTTACCCTGGGCCGTGAGCGCCGTGCGCGCCTTGTTTTCCGGCACCAGCGTCAAATTTACCCTCGGTGATTACCGCGCCATTGATTTTGCCAGTTTAGATGTGATATTTGCCTATCTGTCTCCAGCTGTGATGCAAGACGTCTGGCAAAAAGTGCAACAGGAAATGCGACCAGGCTGCCTGTTTGTCACCTCGGAGTTTCCGGTGCCTGACATTCAAGCCGAGCATATTGTGTTCCCCAGTGCCAATTCGCCAGCCTTGTACGTTTACCTCAAAAAATAGTGTTATCACGCTGTCACCTCGCCTCGACGGCCATCGCTGATGGCCTTATTCGCTATTAACCCCATTGAAACGACAGACGCTTCCATTGTCACCAGTGTGATTTAACTGGCTAAATGCCTTTTATTTAAAAAAATGAATCGGGGCGTGCATTGTTATGCTTTCCACAGTTAACTGCTAAAAGTGGAGTCAAAGCATGTTTGTGATCATTGGGTATGTAGTCGTTTGTGGCATGGTCTTTGGGGGCTATGCACTCGCTGGCGGCCATTTGGGCGCCTTATGGCAGCCACTGGAAGTCATGATGATTTTTGGCGGCGCATTTGGGGCCTTTATTGTGGGTAATGATACCAAGGCCATTAAAGCTACTATGAAAGCTGTGCCCACCTTGTTTAAGGGGTCTAAGTACAACAAGCAGTTGTATATGGACTTGCTGGCCTTGTTGTTTGAAATTCTCACCAAAATCCGCAAAGACGGCCTGATGTCGATTGAAAAAGACATTGAAGACCCTGAGTCCAGTGCCTTATTCACTAAGTATCCCTCCATTGTGCACGACCATCACTTGGTCGAATTTATCTGCGATTACTTGCGCCTGATGGTGTCCGGCAATATGGATGCCTTCCAGGTCGAGAACCTGATGGATAACGAGCTGGAAACCCACCATATGGAAGGCCACGTGCCTGCACATTGTATTGCCAAACTGGGCGACGGCTTGCCGGCGTTTGGTATTGTGGCGGCGGTGATGGGCGTGGTGCACACCATGGAAAACGTGGCTTTGCCACCGGCTGAGCTGGGGATCCTGATTGCTCACGCGCTGGTGGGGACTTTTCTCGGTATTTTGCTGGCGTATGGCTTTGTTGGCCCGCTCTCAGGTTTGCTGGAGCAAAAGCTGGAAGAATCCAGCAAGAGCTTTCAAACCGTCAAAGTGGTGTTGCTGGCCAGCCTGAATGGTTATGCACCTCCGATTGCGGTTGAGTTCGGCCGTAAAGTCCTGTATTCGACCGAGCGTCCTGGCTTTACCGAGCTGGAAGAGCACGTCAAACAGGCCAAATCCAAATAAGTGCAAGATTAAGACCGCCGGGAGAGCGTCATGGCAGAAGAACATATTGCCCCGATTATTGTTAAAAAGATCAAAAAGGGTGGCGGTGGCCATCACGGTGGTGCCTGGAAAATTGCCTATGCTGACTTTGTGACAGCGATGATGGCGTTTTTCCTGTTGATGTGGTTGCTGGGTTCAACCTCCAAAGCGCAAAAAGAAGGCATTGCCGAGTATTTTCAAACGCCTTTGCATATGGTGTTGATGGGGCCTTCACTCGGCCAGAGTGATTCGGCCTTGAAAAATACCGGTGGTAAAGATGTCACCAAGAAACAGGGTCAGGTCAAGCCGGTAGAAGGCGATCCAGGCAAGCTGAAGACGGTCAAACTGGAAGATGTTAAAGAAGTCTTGAAACAGGCCGAAAAAGTCAAACTGGAGGCATTAAAAGCCAAGATTGAGCAGGCCATCGAAGACAACCCGACGCTGCAACAATTTAAGTCTCAGCTGAAGCTGGATATTACCAGTGAAGGCCTGAGGGTACAGATTATTGATGAACAGAACCGGCCCATGTTTGAAAATGCCAAAGCCGAGTTACAGCCTTATGCCAAAACGATTTTGCGTGAGATTGGCAAAACGCTGAATGGCGTGGATAACAAAATCAGTTTATCCGGGCATACCGATGCAGCGGGTTACGCCAATGGTGATCATGGTTACAGTAACTGGGAGTTGTCTGCTGACCGCGCCAATGCCTCACGGCGTGAGCTAATTGCGGGGGGTATGGATGAAACGAAGCTGATGCGTGTGGTTGGCCTGGGCTCTGCCATCATGATGGATAAAGAGAATCCGTTTAATCCGATTAACCGCCGCATCAGTTTAATTGTGATGAACAAGGAAACCGAAGAGGATTTACTCAAGGATAACGAACAGATTTCTGTCAGTGAGCATGATAAAACGCAAGTAGAAGCATTGCAGAACAAAGCGGAAAAGCCTGCGCCCTGAAGAAGGACAGGGAAAATGGGTGAAGAGGTTGGCGGTTAAAGCGTACAAGAAATAAGTCATTTTTACATTGTTTATTTCTTGATTGAAAAACAGGGAAATCAGGCAAGATAGGACCACTATGAAAACATTGCCCATAGAAGAGTTAAGAGAATTACTGGCCGCGGTCTCGCGTCACGGTGACTGGCATCTGCTCGAAATCGAAACCGATTTGCAGCAAACCGCCTTTTTACTGAATGAAGCGATTGAAAAGCTGAGTGCCAGTTTTATGACAGTATATGCCCAGTTAATGGAGCAGCAGGCAGCGGTGCAGTTGCTGGTTGAGGCCGGTAAGTTACAGCCTGAAGAAATGCAGCAATTACAGGTGTTTCAGGACAATATTGGCCAGGAAGTGAACAAAGTAGTGACTGGCATGCAGTTTCAGGACATGACCAACCAGTTGTTGCAGCGCACCATCAACCGCGTGCATGGCTTAAAAGATTTGTTACATGAGCTGTCCAGTCATCAGTTTCCGATGGCTGCGGATGACGAGCATGAAGAAATCAGGCGCTTCATCATGCAGCTTAACCAGAATTTTGATCAGGGTAGCCAGCATCTGACCGGCAATTTACGCAAGTCGGTCAATCAGCAAGACTTGGCTTCCGGTGACATAGACTTATTTTAATACAGCGGCGTTTAACGAAATTAGTGAAAAAGGCGAATCAAACATGGCGAAAACAATTTTAACAGTAGACGACTCCGGATCATTGCGTCAGATGGTGGCTTTTAGTCTGAAAGCTGCTGGCTATGATGTCGTGCAGGCTGTAGATGGTCAAGACGGCCTCAATAAAGCCAAAGAGAAAACGGTGGATCTGGTACTGACTGATCAAAACATGCCAGTGATGGATGGCCTGACACTGATTACCAATTTGCGTACGCTTGCCTCTTATCAAAGAGTGCCCATTCTGATGTTGACGACAGAGTCTTCTGACGAAATGAAAGCAAAAGGTAAAGCTGCAGGTGCCAATGGCTGGTTGGTGAAGCCTTTTGATCCAAAGCGCCTGATTGAAGTTGTCCAAAAAGTAATCGGTGCCTAAGCGCCGCTGGTAAAGGAACTGGAGTAAACAATGACAGTGGATATGAGCCAGTTTTACGAGGTGTTCTTTGACGAAGCCGAGGAGTTGTTGGCTGAAGCAGAGCACCTGTTGCTTGGTATCGATGTGGAATCGCCAGATGTTGAGCAATTAAACGCTATTTTCAGGGCGGCACACTCTATTAAAGGCGGTGCTGCGACCTTTGGTTTTATGGACATGACAGAAATTACGCATGTGCTGGAAAACCTGCTCGATAAAATTCGCAAAAACGAGATGGCGTTGACCACCGAACACGTCGATGCGTTTTTGGCTGCGAAGGATGTGATCAAGATGCAAGTCGATGGTCATCGTCATGGTTCAGATGTGAATGCTGAGCAAGTGAGCGATGTGGCCATGATGCTGAAATCACTTTCAGAAGGTAAAGCCGCCGTCGCGGCTGAGCCTGTGGTGGCCGCTGCCAGTGCTGAGGCTGCACCTGCTGCAACGCCAGCCGCTACGGCTGCCGCCGAAACGGCGAAAACTGCATTGACGATTACTGCTGAAGAAAAAGCCAAGGGTATGACCCTGTATGACGTTGGTTTGCCAACCGTCACTGAAAAAGACCTGGCTAACCTGAAAGATGAGCTGGCTTTGTTGGGTGACGTCGAGGTTTATCAACGCAGCGAGAATGTACATGCTGTGCTGATTAAAACGGACTCCAGTGCCGATGACATTGTGTCTATCTGTTCGTTTATTGTTGACGCCGATGCCCTGGTGATCCAGGTAGCGGGCGATGCTGCCAGTGAACCAGCCGCTACGCCAGCCGAAGCTGCAACAGCGGCTGCGCCAGTTGAGGCAGCCCCTGCGGCAGAGGCTGGTTATGGTTTCTTTGATAATGATCCGATTATCAAAACTGAAACAAAAGCTGACGATGGCAGGGTGCAAGTCGCTGAAGAAATGGGCTATGGCCTGTTCGCCAGCAATGGCGAAGAGCAGCAGGAAGAGGGCTACGGTTTCTTTGCACCGTTTAAACCACATCCGGATGCGCCTAAAGCACAAATGATCGGTGATGATAATGCAGCCGCTGCAATGGCAAAAGCCAAGGCAGAGGCTGCTGCAACCGCTGTTGCCACGCCTGCCGAGGCCGCACCGAAAGAAGAGCGTCGTCAACAGGGGCGTCGTGAGACTGATAAACCTGCTGCCGCACAAAGCGCAGAAAGCACTTCGATTCGTGTTGGCATCGAGAAGGTTGACCAGTTGATTAACCTGGTTGGCGAGCTGGTCATTACACAAGCCATGATTGAGCAGCGTGTGAATGCCCTCGACCCAGTGGATAACGAAGCCTTAATTAATAGCGTTGGTCAGTTGACCCGTAACACCCGCGACCTGCAAGAGTCTGTGATGTCGATTCGTATGATGCCGATGGACTTTGTGTTCTCGCGCTTCCCACGTATGGTACGTGACCTGGCTGGCAAGTTGGGCAAAAAAGTGGAATTTGTCACCAGTGGTGCCACCACTGAGCTTGATAAGAGTTTGATTGAGCGTATTGTCGATCCATTGACCCATTTGGTACGTAATAGTGTGGACCACGGCATTGAAAAGCCTGAAGTCCGCCGTGAAATGGGCAAGCCTGAAAGCGGTACTTTAACCTTGTCTGCTGCGCATAAAGGCGGCAGCATCGTGATTGAAGTGACTGATGATGGCGGTGGCTTGAACCGTGACAGAATTCTGGCCAAAGCGGCCTCAAATGGTTTGCCAGTGAATGAAAGCATGACCGATAACGAAGTGTTTAGCCTGATCTTTGCACCAGGCTTCTCTACGGCTGAAGTGGTCACTGATGTGTCTGGCCGTGGTGTGGGCATGGACGTGGTGAAACGGAATATTACCTCCATGGGCGGTCATATCGAGATTCGCTCTGCATTAGGCTATGGCACAACGATTTCTATTTCACTGCCACTCACCCTGGCGATTTTGGACGGCATGTCTGTGTCGTTGGGCAAGAGCGTTTATGTGGTGCCATTGAACCTGATTGTAGAAACACTGCAACCACGTGCCGAAGACCTGAAAACAGTGACCGGCGAAGGATTGATGGTGCATGTGCGTGGCGAATATTTACCGATAATCGCCTTGCATGCCTTGTTTAACCATCCGACCCAGATCACCACCCCGACTGACGGTGTGCTATTGATCCTGGAAGCTGATGGTAAGAAATCCGCTTTGTTTGTCGACCGTTTGGTCGGCCAGCAGCAAGTGGTAATCAAGAGCCTGGAAACTAACTTCAAGCGCATTCCTGGTGTCTCTGGCGCCACCATTATGGGCGACGGGTCGGTGGCATTGATTCTGGATGTGCCAGCCATTATCCAAATGGGGCAAACCACAAACTACGTGACTGGTGGCATGGCGTTTTCCAACCAGAATTATTTAACTTCACAAAATACCATCAATGCATAAGGAGCATATGCAATGAGTACAAGCACAGAAATGAGCAATTCCTTAAGCGGCAACGCAGGCAATGGCTTGAAAACAGCGGCGGGTGAATACCTGACCTTTGTCTTGGGCAGCGAGCAATACGGCATCGAGATTCTTAAGGTGCAGGAAATTCGCGGCTATGACGCGGTGACCCAAATTGCCAACATGCCATCCTTTATTAAAGGGGTGATTAACCTGCGTGGCAAGATCGTGCCTATCGTCGATTTGCGCATCAAGTTCAACCTGGGCAAGGTCGAATATAACGAATTCACCGTGGTGATTATTCTCAACCTCAACGGACGTATTGTCGGCATTGTGGTCGATGGCGTGTCTGATGTGCGTGAACTGCGTGAAGAGCACCTGCGTGAAGTGCCATCATTGGTGACCCGCATTGACACCAAATATATCGTCGGCCTGGCGACCATTGAGCAAGAAATGCTGATCCTGGTGGACATCGATAAACTGATGACCAGCGATGAGATGCAATTGATGGAAGCGGCTGTACATTAACTAACATTATAAAAACGTGCACAACAGCAAAAACATAAGCGCGGTTACTCTAAACAGAGATATTTTCCAAGGATAAAATTATGTTTTCTACCATCGTGAATAAGCTGGCGGCAGGGACTCGGGATTATCGTAATACTTTGGATCAGGTGGCTGAATTCAGCGCGCTGAAGTCTGAAATCAATAAAGCAAGAGCGATTGTTGAGCTGAATGCCAAGGGGGATATCAGCCAGGTCAATGACAATTTGTGCCAATCGCTAGGCTACAGCGCAAAAGAGCTGGTCGGCCAGCATCACCGTGCTTTACTGACGCGTGAAGACGCTGGCAAGCCAGACTACGAACAGTTCTGGAATGCTTTGCAGGGCGGTAAGTCTCAAGGTGGTAGCTTCAAACTGAATAACAAAGAGGGCCATGAGGTTTGGTTCCAGGGCTATTACGCGCCTGTGATGCAAGGCTCACAACTACGTAAAGTGGTGGCTTATCTGACCGATGTGACTGCGGATAAAAAGCGCAGCCTGGCGCTGCAAGAAGAAGAAAACGCCCTGAATCAGTCTTTTGGGGTGATGGAGTGTGACCTGAAAGGCAATATTCTTGAATGCAACGAGGTCTTCCTGAAGCCGCTGGGTTATCAACACAGTGAAGTGATTGGTAAGCATGTTTCGATACTGTTGAAAGCAAATACAGCCCAAAGTGCTGAATATAAGCAACTTTGGGAGAAGTTGAATAGAGGCGAAAATGCCAAGCTGGAAATCTGTCGCGTCGCCAAAAATGGCAACGAATACTGGTTTAGCACCAGCTATGTGCCGATTGTCGGGTTAGATGGCACTGTCCTCAAAGTCAAAGTCTACTCTTATTGCATTACCCAGGAAAAACAGCGTCAACTGGACTTTGAAGGCCAGATCTTTGCTGTGAATCACTCACAAGGGGTGATTCAGTTCGACATGAGTGGCAATATTTTAACCGCCAATGATAACGTGCTGAGCCTGACAGGCTATCAACTGGATGAAATTGTTGGCAAGCACCACAGTATGTTTGTCAGCGAGCGCTATAAAGCCAGCCAGGAATACAAAGATTTCTGGGCCAAGCTCAATCGTGGCGAGGCCGATGTGGGGGTGTATCACCGCTATGGCAAACAAGGCCAGGACATTTATTTACAGGCGTCTTACAACCCGATTATCGGGCTGGATGGCAAGCCGGTAAAAGTGGTTAAATATGCCACCGATATTACCAAAGCGGTATTGGCTGACCAGGCGCAGAAGGTAAAAACCCGTGAAGCGACCATGATCAAAAATGCTTTGGAGGCTTCATCGAATAGTTTGATGATGGCTGACAAAGACGGCGTTATTACCTATATGAACCCGGCTGCGCTGGAGTTGATGCGCGAATCCAGCAAAACATTCAAACAGTTATTTCCGCACTTCGATGCAGAGAAACTGATTGGTCAAAGCTATGATGTATTCCATAAAAATCCGGCGCATCAGCGTAACCTGCTAGGTGGACTGACTGGCAAGCATCAAACCGAAATTGGTGTCGGCGATATGTTCTTCCGCCTGACAGCGAACCCGATTTTCGATAATGATGGCGAACGTCTGGGCACTGTGATTGAGTGGGTAGACCAAACGCAAGACAAGCGTGTGGAAAACCAGATCAAAGAGGCCCTGAAATTAGCCGTTGACGGTGACGTGACCTATCGACTGGACAGCTCGATTGCCAAAGGCGCTGCAGTTGAGACCATGAACTCCATCAACCAGTTGCTGGATATCATGAACGATATTCTGGTGAACGTGCGAGAAGCAGGCGAAACCATTAATACAGCCGCACATGAAATCTCCAGCGGCAACAACGATTTGTCCAGCCGTACCGAGCAACAGGCGTCTAACCTGGAAGAAACTGCCTCCAGCATGGAGCAACTGGCTTCTACCGTGAAACAAAACGCCGAAAACGCACGCCAGGCCAATCAAATGGCTGAAGCCGCGTCACAAGTGGCGATTCGTGGTGGTGAAGTCGTTGGTAACGTGGTGACCACCATGAGTGCAATCAATGAAAGCGCCCGTAAGATTGAAGATATTATTTCTGTCATTGATGGCATTGCTTTCCAAACCAATATTCTGGCACTAAACGCGGCGGTAGAAGCTGCGCGTGCAGGTGAGCAGGGTAGAGGCTTTGCGGTGGTGGCAGGTGAAGTGCGCAATCTGGCACAACGTTCAGCTAGTGCCGCGAAAGAAATTAAAGAGCTGATCACTGATTCTGTGAATAAAACCGCTGACGGGACTAAACTGGTGGAAACTGCTGGTGAAACCATGCATGAAGTGGTGACCTCGGTGCAGCGTGTGACCGATATCATGAGCGAAATTACAGCGGCCTCTGCTGAACAGAGCTCAGGCATTAACCAGGTCAATGATGCCGTTAACCATATGGATGAAGTGACCCAGCAAAACGCCGCCCTGGTGGAAGAAGCTGCGGCCGCTGCTGAGTCATTGGTTGAGCAGGCTTCTAACCTGATGGATACCGTGAACAGATTCAAAGTGCGTGGCGGTGCAACACAAGCCACCCGCTCTGCAGCGCCACGTGTTGCAGTTGCCAGCCGTCCCGCTGTGTCCGCGCCAGTGAGCAAGCCTAAACCGGCTGCACATACGAATAGTTATCAACCAGGCAAATCGACTAAAACCGGTACGGATGATACTGAGTGGGAAGAGTTTTAACGCAATGATTTAACAATGAGTCTGCTTGTTTCTGTGAGAGGAAAAGCCCATGACAAATGTCTTTCTGAAAGTGGTGAGTGCCCTGGTTGAAGGTTTTTTGTTGTGGGCATCGGCGGTGATTGGTTATCCCTTATAAATAATCATACTGTATGAAATAAATTTTAAAAACCGACGAAAGTCGGTTTTTTTATGCCTGTTTCATTCGTAACTGTATAGAGGCTATCTCTAGAAAAACAACGCTAGTTTTCGAAAAGATCGCTGGTGATGGATTGAAACATAAACCCCTGTTTTTTTCCTCAATTGAAAATGCTGCTGTCCTTTTATCATGATAAAACCATCTATCAGCTGTGGTTGATTGCAACGAGGCAGTCACCATTGATAAACGATGTGTTGACTCCAGTCTGGGCTGGACAGTCAGTACATGGTGCCAAACGGCGAGAACAATATGCAGACGTTTCATGATTGAGATGTATACAACGACGTATGCATGACGCCCGTGACACACGGTAATAATCCCTCACGCCTGAACGCTTATATTTTACGTTTTCTCGATGTTTAATCGATTGATGGTTGTTCGATTGAATTTATTAACACAGAGGATGCGTCATGCTTAACAAGCTCTCTATCACCAAAAAACTTACGTTGATGGCATGTATTATCTTGCTGCCCTTAACTTATCTCGCCTCGGTCAATATTCTTAAAAATAAAGCAGATATCAGGACAACCGATGCTGAAGTTCAAGGCATCGCCTTAATCAGCCCGTTAATGGTCATGATTGAGGATGTGCAGAAACATCGTGGGATGATGGCCAACTACCTTTCAGGTAAGCGCGAACTGCAACCGAAAATTGCCGAGTTGGAGTCCAAGCTGGACAAGGACATTGAAACGATTCGTTTCATGCATGAGACTTCTCAGGTAGTGAGCCATGACGATCCTTACTGGATTGAGTTTTCAGATAAGTGGCAAACCGCGATCACGAATTATAAAACCCTGACATTGGCCAGCCTGGCCGCCAGTCGTGAAGAAAGTTTTGTCAAACATACGGCAATTATTAACTTTCTGATTGAAGCCACGGTAATTAAGGCAGATATCAGTGGGTTGACGCTGGATCCGCTTGAAGAGTCCTATTACATGATGGATACAGCGGTGTTAAAAGTTCCGCCGTTGATTGAAGTCATGGCGCAAGTGCGTGGCCTCGGCGCTGGTGTGCTCGCTAAACAGGCGCTTTCAGAAAATGAGCGTTTGAAGCTGGAAGGGCTGGTCAATGCCATGGAGCAGACGGATGGCCGTTTTATGCACAATATGCATGTGCTGTCGCGCTACGACCAGAAGAATACGCAAGAAATACAGCCTTTGCTCGATGCCACACAGCATCTCAAGCAATTACTGCTTACTGCGATTTTAAAGAATGAATCTCTGTCTTATGATTCGCAGCAATATTTCAATCAGGCGAGTGCGCAAATTGAAATCGCCTATAAAAGCTATTACGCGTTGATGGATCAACTGCAGCACACACTGCAAAAAAGAATCACTCAACAAGAATATCAGTTGTATACCACACTGGCGATGACTGCGTTGGGCCTGTGCCTGGTGTTGTGGATTGTGTATGCCGTTTCCAGGGATATTATTGCTAAATCCAGGCTGGCCAAACAAATGATGGAAGACCTGGTACAGGGGAATATTCAGGCGGTGCAGCAAGAGATCGTTCCGCATGACGAACTGGACGAGGTTATTATTTCAGCCGGTAAACTAAATCATACGATACATACACTGGTCAATGAATCCAAACAGTTGGCCAGTTCAGCCAGTGCCGGCAATTTGAGTGCGCGCGGTGAAAGCAGCAAGTTTGATGGCGAATACAGAGTATTGGTGGATAGTATTAACCAGACTCTGGATGGCGTCATTATCCCCTTGAATGTGGCTGCACAATACGTGGATGACATCTCCAAAGGCAGAATACCAGCCAAAATCACGGATGCCTATAAAGGTGATTTCAATACGATTAAAAATAACCTGAACCAGTGTATTGATGCGGTGCAGGCCTTGGTTGCTGATGCCAGTATGCTGTCTCAGGCTGCGGTGGCTGGGCGCTTATCCGCTCGGGCCGATGCCAGCAAGCATCAGGGCGACTTCCGCAAGATCGTGCAGGGGGTCAACGATACCCTGGATGCGGTGATTGGACCATTGAACGTGGCTGCAAAGTATGTGGAAGATATTTCGCATGGCCACATTCCGGCCAAAATAAGTGATCATTACAATGGTGATTTCAATACCATTAAAAATAACCTCAACCAGTGTATCGATGCGGTCAATGCACTGGTGACCGATGCCAACATGCTGTCAAAAGCAGCTGTCGATGGCCAGTTGTCTACGCGTGCTGATACCAGCAAGCATCAGGGTGACTTCCGCAAGATTGTCGAAGGGGTGAACAATACACTGGATTCGGTGATTGGCCCATTGAGTGTCGCGGCGAACTATGTTGATCGTATCTCCAAAGGCGATATTCCCGCGCGTATCAATGAACATTACCGAGGTGACTTCAATGAGTTAAAGAATAACCTCAATACCTGTGTTGATGCCGTGAACAGGCTGGTTGCTGATGCCGATCTGCTGGCCAGTTCGGCCAAGCAAGGCCGCATTACGGTGCGAGCTGATGTTGATAAACACAACGGTGATTTCCGCAAGATTATCGAAGGTGTGAACAACACCCTGGATATGATCGTAGAACCGATTATTGCGGTATCAGAAGCGGTTGAAACAATTACCACCGCAGCGAATGAAATCTCCAGTGGTAACTCTGACTTGTCAGCGCGTACCGAGCAACAGGCATCCAGCCTGGAGCAAACGGCGGCGAGCATGGAAGAGTTAGCCTCTACCGTGAAACAAAATGCTGAGAACGCCAAACAGGCGAACCAGCTGGCACTGACTGCTTCAGGTGTTGCTGTCAAAGGCGGTGAAGTAGTGAACGAAGTGGTCGCCACCATGAGTGCGATCAACGAAAGTGCTAAAAAGATCGAGGACATCATCTCGGTGATTGACGGTATCGCGTTCCAGACCAACATCCTGGCGTTGAACGCAGCGGTAGAAGCAGCAAGAGCGGGTGAGCAGGGTAGAGGCTTTGCGGTAGTAGCGGGTGAAGTACGTAACCTTGCCCAACGCTCAGCGAGTGCAGCGAAAGAGATTAAAGAGCTGATCACAGACTCTGTGAATAAAACCACAGAAGGGACCAAGCTGGTAGAGAATGCAGGTAACACCATGGATGAAGTAGTATCTTCAGTACAACGTGTGGCCGACATCATCAGCGAGATCTCCGCGGCATCTACCGAGCAAACGACAGGTATTGATCAAGTGAACCAGGCTGTGACCAGCATGGATGAAACCACGCAGCAGAATGCGGCCTTGGTGGAGGAAGCAGCTGCGGCAGCTGAATCCCTGGTGGATCAGGCCAACCAATTGGCCGATGCGATTAGCCAGTTTAAACTCGAAGGCCGTGTCGGCGGTGGTTTTGGCCACAGCAGTCAATCGGGCGGGTTTAAAGCCAGCACCCATACCCATGCGGCACCACCGCCAGTGTCCAGTAGCTTCGGCGGCGGATCGTCCGGGCGACCCGTGGCGGCCCCCAAACCGCATGCGACGCCAGCGCCTAAGATCTCTGCCAAAACCGGTACCGATGATAGTGATTGGGAAGAGTTTTAACTAGCTTCAACATAAAAAACCGGCTGCTTATTCAGCCGGTTTTTTATGGTGTAAGCATGAATAAGACAGTAATTCCCTGTTTTATTTCCACATATCATTTGAACCGTTTTTGCCATAATCAGAGCGTGAAAAAGTAATTTTTAAATCTATATTTATCCAGCTGTATTTATCTAGGAATCCATGATGACAATTGCAAAACGCATGTATCTTTTGATTGCCACTTGCGCGTTAGCGATGGTGGTTCTTATCGGGGTCACTTTAAATGAAATTGTTAAAGTGTATGACACGACCAATCAGGCCAACGTCAATACCATCCCCAGTATTCTTGAACTGTCCAAAGCGCAGAATTACTATCAAAGATTGCGCCTGAATGTGTTGCGCCACGTGAGCGTGACCACGCCTGCCGAGAAAGACAAACTGGCCGCGCAAATTCAGGACCGTAAAAAGATTGTCGAGGAATCCCTGACGCATTACCAGGACCTGGTGTCTAGCGACCAAGACCAGGCATTGCTCTCCGCTGAAAAAGAGATGCTGAACCGCTACTTTGTACAAATGACAGCGGTATTGCGTTTGTCAGAAGTGAGTGCCCCTGAAGCACCAGAGGCCTTAAAACAGGCTGATAAATTGGCGATTGAAGTCGCCGATAAACTAGACGAGCATATGGTTTACAACCAGAAAACCAGCTTGGAGCTGGCTGCGCATGCAGCCAGCATCAAGCAGAGTGCTGTGTGGCAATCCTCAGCGATCGCTTTATTATGTTTGGCTGCGATTGTGGCATTTGGCATGCTGATTACTAAACGCCTGCGTGCACAACTTGGCGTAGAGCCGGGTGAGTTAAGTCAGATTGCCCACAATCTGGTCGAAGGGAACTTGAACCAGAAAATCAAGCTGGCAGAAAACGATAAGTCCAGTGTTGCCTATTCTATTGTTGGTCTGCAACGCACACTGGACGGCCTGGTGCAATCCTTGAATTACGTCAGTCAACAGCATGATGAAGGTGATATTGATTGCAATGTTGATCAAACACGCTTTAAAGGTGGTTATTCTGAAATGGCCGCAGGCATCAATAAAATGGTGGCTGGCCACATTGCGATGAACCGTAGTGCCATTGAAGTGGTAAAAGCGTTTGGTGAAGGTAATCTGGACGTACCACTACAGAAATTCCCAGGCAAAAAAGCGTTTGTGAATGAAGCGATTGAGCAAGTGCGTAGCAACATCAAGCGTCTGGTGAGTGATACTGACGCACTGGCACATGCAGCCGTTCAAGGTCACTTGTCTACACGTGCGGATGCTGGCCAGCATCAGGGTGATTTCCGTAAGATTGTGCAAGGTGTGAATGACACACTGGACGCCGTTATTAATCCTTTAAGTGTTGCCGCTAAATATGTGGCAGATATTTCACAGGGGCGTATTCCAGCCAAGATTACAGATGAATACAAAGGCGAATTTAATACGATTAAAGACAATTTGAATCATTGTATTGATGCGGTCAATGCACTGGTGACCGATGCCAACATGCTGTCAAAAGCAGCTGTGGATGGCCAGCTGTCTACGCGTGCTGATGCCGCCAAACACAATGGCGATTTCCGCAAAATTGTTGAAGGCGTGAATAACACCCTGGACTCTGTGATTGGTCCTCTGAATGTGGCGGCAAATTATGTTGACCGTATCTCTAAAGGCGATATTCCAGAGCGCATTAGCCAGCACTACAGTGGTGATTTCAATGAAATTAAAAACAACCTCAACACTTGTATCGACGCCGTCAATATGTTGGTTGCTGACGCTGATCAACTGACTGAGGCTGCCAAAGAAGGCCGCATTACGGTGCGAGCTGATGTTGATAAACACAACGGTGATTTCCGCAAGATTATCGAAGGTGTGAACAACACCCTGGATATGATCGTAGAACCGATTATTGCGGTATCAGAAGCGGTTGAAACAATTACCACCGCAGCGAATGAAATCTCCAGTGGTAACTCTGACTTGTCAGCGCGTACCGAGCAACAGGCATCCAGCCTGGAGCAAACGGCGGCGAGCATGGAAGAGTTAGCCTCTACCGTGAAACAAAATGCTGAGAACGCCAAACAGGCGAACCAGCTGGCACTGACTGCTTCAGGTGTTGCTGTCAAAGGCGGTGAAGTAGTGAACGAAGTGGTCGCCACCATGAGTGCGATCAACGAAAGTGCTAAAAAGATCGAGGACATCATCTCGGTGATTGACGGTATCGCGTTCCAGACCAACATCCTGGCACTGAACGCAGCGGTAGAAGCAGCAAGAGCGGGTGAGCAGGGCCGTGGCTTTGCGGTAGTAGCGGGTGAAGTACGTAACCTTGCCCAACGCTCAGCGAGTGCAGCGAAAGAGATTAAAGAGCTGATCACAGACTCTGTGAATAAAACCACAGAAGGGACCAAGCTGGTAGAGAATGCAGGTAACACCATGGATGAAGTAGTATCTTCAGTACAACGTGTGGCCGACATCATCAGCGAGATCTCTGCAGCATCTACCGAGCAAACGACAGGTATTGATCAAGTGAACCAGGCTGTGACCAGCATGGATGAAACCACGCAGCAGAATGCGGCCTTGGTAGAAGAGGCCGCAGCTGCAGCTGAATCCCTGGTCGATCAGGCCAACCAGCTCACGGCAGCCATTAGCCAGTTTAAACTGGAAGGACGTGGTGCAAGTAGCCATTCAAGAGGTGCAGCCCAGCATTATCATGCACCAGCAAAATCAGTCACAAGTTTTCCCGGTGCCCATGGAGGAGCCGTCGCAAAAAAGTTCTCTTTGGATGACGCCAATAAGGCGCATGCACAATGGAAAACACGGCTGATAGACTATATGAATGGGCGACAAAAAGAGCCTATTAACCATGCCGATGCGGCCAGTGATCATAAATGCGACCTGGGTAAATGGATATATGGCGAAGGCAAGCAACACAGCCACCGCAAGGAATATCGGGATTTGAAAGACGCGCACGCGCACTTTCACCAGAGTGTCGGTGACATTGTAGCGTCGGTCGCAGCGAAAAATATGGATAAGGCCAAGTTCTTGTTAGGCGGTGATTTCTCCAGGCGGTCGAAAGACACACATACTGCAATTGAAAGCTTGTCCAGAGTCCTCTCCGGAGGTGGCGGTAACGCCCCGCCAGCGGCCAGGCATACCATGGCCAGTACCTTTAAGAAAACGGGTACCGATGATGGTGATTGGGAAGAGTTTTAGCGTGGATTGAATGAAAAAAAGCCGACTGTAAATCAGTCGGCTTTTTTATTGTAACTAAACTGTTAAAACGCCTGTTTGTCGCTAAAGAAACGGCTGGAAGCGTCGTAAAAGTAACTAAGTGGTAAACAATAACCACTGTTATTCCCTGTTAAATTGTATGGAGACTTTATGAAAAAAACTTTGAACACAGCCCTGACTATCGTTGCGTTATCCGCTTTTTCGGCGCCGATTTTTGCCGCTGAAGTATGTACCGTTTCGATGATGGGTCGCGTTTGTTATGAAGAGGGCAGTGCTGAACTGACTTCTTCACATATGAAAGGCGACGCAGTTGCAGAGGCCGGTGCTGCCAAGAAAAAAGTAGAAGTTGCAGACGCTTCAAAAGCGAAGAAATAATCGACTTTTTTCAGTCAGCGAATCCCCCTGAACGTAGGGGGATTTTTTATGATTTTTCATACTGGATACTCGGCAGAACAGGTGAAAACTTGAGCGAAAACAGAGAGATGAAAAGCTTCTTTATTAATGTTTAGTTTGCCAGATTGATAACCGAAAATATAAGAAAGCCGAAAAGGTTATAAAGTTTAAAAATGGATTTAGGAGTCTAAATTATGAGTGTTGCTAAGAGAATGTACATTCTGATTGCCGTCGCAGCTTTGGGGTTGTTCCTGCTGGCGGGAGTGAGTTATTTCCAAACAGACAAGGTGTTTAAATACACTAATTACGCCAATGAAGTGGCTGCACCGAGTATCGAAATACTAGACGATACATTGGGCGAGTTTGAAAAATTGAATAGCCTGATTTGGCAGCACATGCTGAATACAGACAATGCCAGAATGCAGGTCATCGAAAAAGAAGTGGCTGAAACTCATGGCAAACTGATGGCAGCATTAAAGCGCTATGACAATTTTGTCAGCGATGAGCAGGACAAACAGTTTCTGAAAAAAGACTATGACGCGATCAAAGCGTACGATGTATTAGGTAGCAATACTTTGACCTTGTCTCTTTCTAACAAGAAAACTGAGGCGAGAGATGCTTTGCTGGCAAATCAGGCTGTGATCGAAGGCGTACAAAAGGCCATTCGCGAACATAGACTGTTTAATAATACACAAGCCAAAGACAGCGCCAAGCAAGCGGCAGCCGTCAAACAAAGTGCAATCTTTATGTTGATTGCCATTGCTGTCGCTGCCTTAGCCGTAGTGGTTTCCATTGGGATTTACATCAAGCGTAATATGTTCAAGCAATTGGGCATGGAACCCTCTGAGTTAACCGTGATTGCCCGCAACTTTGTTGAAGGTAATTTGAACCAGAAAATCACCCTGCCTGAAGATGACAAGTCCAGCGTGGCTTATTCTATCCGTGTGCTGCAACGCACACTGGATGGCCTGGTGCAATCCTTGAATTACGTGAGCCAGCAGCATGATGAAGGCGATATTGATTGCAATGTTGATCAAACACGCTTTAAAGGTGGTTATTCTGAAATGGCCGCAGGCATCAATAAAATGGTGGCTGGCCACATTGCGATGAACCGTAGTGCCATTGAAGTGGTAAAAGCATTTGGTGAGGGTAATCTGGATGTGCCGCTGGAGCAGTTCCCAGGCAAGAAAGCCTTTGTGAATGAGGCGATTGAGCAGGTACGTAGCAATATCAAGCGCCTGGTGAGCGATGCCGACGAACTGGCACATGCCGCGGTTGAAGGTAATTTGTCTGCCCGCGCTGATGCGAGCAAGCATCAAGGTGATTTCCGTGCGATTGTCGAAGGCATGAACAGCACATTAGATGCGGTGGTGAAACCGTTGAATGTGACTTCAAGTTACCTGGACAACATTGCCAAAGGCGTGATTCCAGCGCGTATTCAAGAGCAATATCAGGGTGATTACAGCCTGATCATTAACAACCTCAATACGTGTATTGGTGCAGTGAACGCCTTGGTGGCCGATGCCAATAAACTGGCACAAGCCGCGCAAGACGGTCAGCTGTCTACCCGCGCTGATACCCATCAGCATAATGGTGACTTCCGTAAAGTGATTGAAGGCCTGAATAGCACACTGGATGCAGTGGTCAAACCACTGACAGTGACTTCAGAGTACCTGGACAATATCGCTAAAGGCCATATTCCAGCGACAATTTCTGAACATTATCCAGGCGATTACAGCCAGATCATTACCAACTTGAACACCAGCATTGAAGCGGTGAACGCGTTGGTGGCCGACACCAGCATGCTGGCAGAAGCGTCTAAAGAAGGCCGCATTACGGTGCGAGCTGATGTTGATAAACACAACGGTGATTTCCGCAAGATTATCGAAGGTGTGAACAACACCCTGGATATGATCGTAGAACCGATTATTGCGGTATCAGAAGCGGTTGAAACAATTACCACCGCAGCGAATGAAATCTCCAGTGGTAACTCTGACTTGTCAGCGCGTACCGAGCAACAGGCATCCAGCCTGGAGCAAACGGCGGCGAGCATGGAAGAGTTAGCCTCTACCGTGAAACAAAATGCTGAGAACGCCAAACAGGCGAACCAGCTGGCACTGACTGCTTCAGGTGTTGCTGTCAAAGGCGGTGAAGTAGTGAACGAAGTGGTCGCCACCATGAGTGCGATCAACGAAAGTGCTAAAAAGATCGAGGACATCATCTCGGTGATTGACGGTATCGCGTTCCAGACCAACATCCTGGCGTTGAACGCAGCGGTAGAAGCAGCAAGAGCGGGTGAGCAGGGTAGAGGCTTTGCGGTAGTAGCGGGTGAAGTACGTAACCTTGCCCAACGCTCAGCGAGTGCAGCGAAAGAGATTAAAGAGCTGATCACAGACTCTGTGAATAAAACCACAGAAGGGACCAAGCTGGTAGAGAATGCAGGTAACACCATGGATGAAGTAGTATCTTCAGTACAACGTGTGGCCGACATCATCAGCGAGATCTCCGCGGCATCTACCGAGCAAACGACAGGTATTGATCAAGTGAACCAGGCTGTGACCAGCATGGATGAAACCACGCAGCAGAATGCGGCCTTGGTGGAGGAAGCAGCTGCGGCAGCTGAATCCCTGGTGGATCAGGCCAACCAATTGGCCGATGCGATTAGCCAGTTTAAACTCGAAGGCCGTGTCGGCGGTGGTTTTGGCCACAGCAGTCAATCGGGCGGGTTTAAAGCCAGCACCCATACCCATGCGGCACCACCGCCAGTGTCCAGTAGCTTCGGCGGCGGATCGTCCGGGCGACCCGTGGCGGCCCCCAAACCGCATGCGACGCCAGCGCCTAAGATCTCTGCCAAAACCGGTACCGATGATAGTGATTGGGAAGAGTTTTAACTAGCTTCAACATAAAAAACCGGCTGCTTATTCAGCCGGTTTTTTTACACCTGCTTCCAGGCATCCTGCTTCCAGCCCTTGTAACACGCCACTCTGGCCATTACGCACATTTGAATTTCTTTAGGGTTGCAATTACAGCAAAAGAGCCGAGATTCCCCTTTTTACAGGCAATTCAATTCGGGCTTGAATGTTGAATAATCACCAACATAGGCCAAGAAACAAAACAAACAGGCCAGTAACCGGGATTTGGAATCAATTAAGGAGTGGCAAGCATGTCCTCACCATCGTTAAATGGATTGACGTTGAGTACATTGGCGGGAAAATTTTCTCACATGAAACTAAAGTCACAGCTGGGCTTGATGCTGGCTGTCCTTGGTTCAGGCATTGTCACGACCAGTTACCTGGATAATTTAGGCGATCGCGAATTAGCGATTCATGGCGCGCATTATCAGCAAATCATTAATCATAAAGACTTGATCGCCGATGTATTGCCCCCGCCTGAATATCTGATTGAGTCCTGGCTCACCGTGCTTGAAATGGTGTCTTTAAACAATCAGCCTTTGCAAGCGCTGGTGGATAAAGGCAACACACTGAAAAAATCCTTTGAAGAGCGCCACACTTATTGGCAAACCCAACTGCCGGAATCCACTTTGAAAAGCAGTGTGATTGGCCCTTTATTTGAGAGTGGCAATCAATTTTTCAACGTGCGCGATAACGAAGTGATTCCTGCTATCCGCAGTGGTGACAAAAAGCAAATTGATCAGGCACTGGAAAGATTGCAGGCTGCGTATCAAAAGCATAGACTGGCAGTTGACGATGTAGTCAAACAGGCAAGTGATGGTGCGTTACGTATAGAGCAACAAACGCCGGTATTGATTAACCACAATGAGTGGGTTAATTATGGCCTGAATATCGGCCTGATTCTGTTCACTGTGGCGGTGGGTTCGTTATTGATAGGGTCTATCAGACGCAATGTGGGTGGTGAAACCTACGAAGCGTTAGAGGCGGCCAAAGGCATTGCCAATGGCGACTTTAGTAGCAGTTCAGAGTTGCACGCGAACAGCGATGATAATGTGATTCACGCTTTAAACCAGGCAAAAGCGACCTTGCGCACATTGGATCAGCAAATGACTTATGTCGTGGCTGAGCATGCCAAAGGCAACATCAAGGCAGTGATTGATGTTGACAAGTTTAGCGGTGAATATTGCAATATGGCGCAGGATATTAATCGCATGCTGACTATGCATGCCGATATTCTGCACAAAACCAGCCAGTCCATGCACTTGCTGGGGCAAGGTAATTTTGGCGCCCAGCTGGAGTTGCTACCAGGCGATTTAAATGCCTTGAATGTCAGCTTTGACAGCTTGAAGAATAACGTTAAAACACTGATTTCAGATATGGCGCAGGTTTCTGCGGCCCATGCCCAGGGTGAGATTGATGCCTTGCTGGATATCAGCCAGTTTGATGGCGACTTTAAAGCAGTGGCAGAAGGCGTGAACCACATGGTGACGGCCTATGTCCGCGATACAGAGAAGTTTATTGCGGTGATGGACAATATTGGCCGTGGCGACCTGACAGTACAACTGGAAGCCATGCCTGGCCAGAAAGCCGCCATGAACAAGAGCGTAGACCGCATCCGCGGCAACCTGAAAGGCATTGTCGACTCTGTTAACTGGGTCAATGCCGAGCATGAAAAAGGCAATATTGACATGACCTTGCGTGCAGATATGTTTAAAGGCCAGTTCTCAGTGCTCGCAGCCAGCATCAACCAGATTGTGGCCGGACACATTGAATTGAACCAAAAAGCCATGGCCTGTGTGCAGGCGTTTGGCGATGGCGACTTTGACGCGCCATTAGAGCGCTTTCCTGGCCAAAAAGCCCAAATTAATCAAACCATTGAACAAGTACGCAGTAATTTGAAAGCATTGAATGCCGATGCGCAAATGCTGGCAGAAGCTGCCCGTGAAGGCCGTGTGACTGTGCGCGCCAATGCCGCGAAACACCCTGGCGATTATCGCAAAATTGTTGAGGGCATGAACCAGACACTGGATATGATCGTTGAGCCGGTGCTGACCGTGAAAGCGGCTGCCGAGTCTATCAATATTGCTGCCAAAGAAATTGCACAAGGCAATGCCGATCTCAGCCGTCGTACTGAAGACCAGGCCGCTAACCTGGAGAAAACAGCTTCCAGCATGGATGAGCTGGCTTCAACCGTGAAACAGAATGCTGATAACGCTAAACAGGCCAATCATCTGGCTGCACAAGCCTCAGAAGTGGCGGTGAAGGGTGGCGAAGTGGTCAATGCGGTGGTAAGCACCATGAGTGATATCAACGAAAGCGCACGCAAGATTGAAGACATTATTTCTGTCATCGACAGCATTGCTTTCCAGACCAATATCCTGGCGCTGAATGCGGCCGTGGAAGCAGCGCGTGCCGGTGAGCAAGGACGTGGCTTTGCGGTGGTAGCCAACGAGGTGGGTAATTTGGCCCAGCTTTCATCAGTCGCCGCACGTGAAATTAAAGAGTTGATTAACGATTCCGTTAACAAAACGGCAGAGGGTAGTCGCCAGGTAGAAGAAGCTGGCAACACCATGCATGAAATTGTGGATTCTGTGAAACGCGTCAGCGTCATTATCGGTGAGATCGCTTCGGCGTCTAACGAGCAAAGTGCAGGCATTGCCCTGGTAAACGATGCCGTGATCCGTATGGATGATGTGACCCAGCAGAATACTGCGTTGGTAGAACAAGCTGCCGCAGCGGCTGAATCGCTCATGGATCATTCGAATGAGCTGGCAACGGCTGTCGGTGTATTTATTGTGGATGGACACGCAAAAGTGTCCGGCCATCAAGTTGGAAATGCGGGCTGGGGCGAATCATATCGCCAGGTCAGCAACGGTTAGGGCGGTTGCTATCGTCCTTTAATAAGTAGTACTTTTTATCAGGAGTTAAAAAAATGGCTGTGATTGATCGAGTGTTAATTGGTGAAGGTTTGGTTATCGAGGATCGCCCAGAGGGTGGCCTGGATTTGAAAAATGTGGCGCACATTGACTTAATTATGGGCCCACGCGGTAGCGCTGCAGAAGACGCATTTTGTCGTACGCTCACCGACCAAAAACAAGGGGTAAATGGTTTATTGGCGATTGCAGCGCCAAACATGATGGTAAAACCAAACACAGTGATGTTTAACAAAGTGACCATCAAAGATGGCCGTCAGGCAACACAAATGTTTGGCCCGGCGCAACGTGGCGTAGCGATGGCAGTGATGGATTGCGTTGCTGATGGCACGATTCCACTGGAAGAAGCAGATGACGTGTTTATTTGCGTTGGCGTATTCATTGACAGCAAAGCTGACATGGATGACCGTATCCAGGACTGGAACTATCGCGCAACCAAAATCGCGATTAAAGCCGCCGTTGCCCGTGAGCCTAAAGCCGCTGATGTGGTGAAACAATACAAAGAAGCCTTGCATCCATTTGCAGCGCAAACACCAGAAGCACAAAACCGTCGTGCTGATGACCAGTCTGCTGCATTGGCGATCTCTCAAATGCAAGAGCGCAGCAAATATGCACGCACTAGCGCTGAAGCAAAAGCCAAAGAAGAAAAGCAGGTTGAATTGGCTATTGCACAAATGAAAGATCGTATCGATACAACAAAGGCTTAATTTCCGGCCAATGTTAACCCAACGGATTTGCATAGGATAACGAAGTGAGTGCATTGAAAAAACAAGAACAGGAAGAGCGCGAGTTTTTGTTTACGCGCGATGATTTCGTCAGAATTAAAAGCCTGATTTATCGCCATGCAGGCATTTCATTATCCGATGCAAAGACCGATATGGTGTACAGCCGTATTGGTCGGCGTTTGCGTGCATTGGATATGCTCAGCTTCAAACAGTATCTCGACACGTTGGAAAAACATAACAATGCAGATGAGTGGCAGGCATTTACCAATGCACTGACCACGAATCTGACCTCATTTTTTCGGGAAGAGCATCACTTTCCGATATTAGCAGAACATTTGACCAAGCTTGCCGCACGCAAGCTGGCAAAACCGATCCGCATCTGGTGTTCAGCCGCATCGACCGGGGAGGAACCCTATTCGATCGCCATCACTGCATGCGAAGCGTTCAATACACTCAAGCCACCGGTTGAAATTATTGCCACTGACATTGACACCAATGTGCTGGCAACTGCCGCGGCTGGGGTTTACCCTCTGGATCGCATCAAGAAAATGGATGATGCCAGAGTACGCAAGTTTTTTGAAAGAGGCACCGGCAAGCACGATGGCCTGGTGCGTATGAAGAAGGGCCTGCGTGAGTTGATTCATTTCCATCAGCTCAATTTGCTGGATACGCAATGGCCATTTAACGATGGTTTTGACATCATCTTTTGTCGCAATGTCATGATTTATTTTGACAAGCCGACACAAGGCAAAATTATTGATAAGTTTGTCACCCTCATGCATGAAGACAGCTTGTTGCTGGCCGGACATTCGGAAAACTTTTTATATGTTTCCGATCACCTGCAACTGTTAGGAAAAACCGTCTATAAATTAAAAACCAGTGGCGCGGCACGTTCCAGCCTGTTTACGCATCGGAAATCGACATGAGTGTCATGCAAGAAGAAATTTCAAACACCCTGTATTTTGACAGGACGTTTAACACCAACGCCGCCAAAATATCACCAGGGGAGTATTACTACACCGATAAAGACATGCTGATCGTCACCGTGCTTGGCTCGTGTGTGTCTGCCTGTATCCGTGACAGCCGGACCGGCATTGGCGGTATGAACCACTTCATGTTGCCGGAAGGCGGCAGTGCGGATAAAGACAGCCCGGTATCAGAATCTATGCGTTATGGCACTTATGCCATGGAGGTGTTGATTAACCAGCTATTGCGTAATGGCGCCAAGCGTGAAAATCTCGAAGCCAAAATTTTTGGCGGCGGCAATGTCTTGCGCAGCTTTACCACCAATAACGTCGGTGACCGCAATGCGGCCTTCGTGAAAAAATATCTCAAGGAAGAGGGCATTAAAGTGACCGGCGAAGACTTGCTGGATATTTATCCACGCAAGGTCTATTTTTTTCCAAAAACCGGCAAGGTATTGGTTAAAAAGCTGAAACAACTGAACAACTACACATTGGTCAAACGCGAACAAGCTTACTCAAGCAAGTTGCAGACAAACGATGTGGGTGGGGATATCGATTTGTTTTAATAATAATTAAAAAAGAGGACATGCCATGAAAACAAAAGTACTCGTCATTGATGACTCTGCGTTAATACGCAGTCTGCTGAGCGAAATTATCAATGACACCAAGGATCTGGAAGTGGTGGGCACTGCCCCGGATCCGCTGGTTGCGCGAGAAATGATCAAGCAACTGAATCCGGACGTGCTGACGCTGGATGTGGAAATGCCACGTATGGACGGCCTGGATTTTCTGGAAAAGCTCATGCGTTTGCGCCCGATGCCAGTGTTGATGGTCTCTACGCTGACTGAAAAGGGCTCAGAGATCACATTGCGTGCGTTGGAACTGGGTGCAACAGATTTTGTGACCAAGCCTAAAATGGGGATTTCGCAAGGCATGCAACAGTATGCTGATGAAATTACAGACAAAATCCGTACGGCCTCCAGAGCGAAGGTCAGTACCTTGCAAAGCATTGCCAAAGCCTCTAATACACAGGTGCAGCAAAATGCGATCCGTAACCCACTCATCAGTAGTGAAAAATTATTGATTATTGGCGCATCTACCGGCGGTACAGAGGCGATTAAGTCAGTGTTGATGCAAATGCCATCTGATTGTCCGGGTATTTTGATTACCCAGCATATGCCGGCAGGGTTTACTAAGTCTTTTGCCGAGCGCTTAAATACCTTGTGCAAAATTGCGGTTAAAGAGGCGGTAGATGGTGAACGTGTGCTGCCCGGCCATGCCTATATTGCACCAGGTGATAAGCATCTGTTATTGGGCAGAAGCGGCGCGAACTATGTGACCAAGCTGTCAGACAGTGAGCCCGTCAATAGACATAAGCCTTCGGTCGATGTATTGTTTGATTCTGCAGCGACCAATGCGGGTAAGAACGCAGTGGGGATTATCCTGACCGGCATGGGCAAGGATGGGGCGGCAGGGATGCTGCGCATGAAAAATGCTGGCGCCTATAATTTCTCGCAAAATGAAGAAAGCTGTGTAGTGTATGGCATGCCGCGCGAGGCAGTCGCGCACGGTGGCGTCCATGAGGTGGGTCATTTGAAAGACCTACCACGAATGGTGCTACATTATTTAGCTACTAATAGTGAACGTGCCCTGCGTGTTTAACGTAGTGGTGAACAAACAGACAATTCCCGGTTTTATCGACAATAGCATTGTGCGTCACATATCAGATAATCAATGCTACGGGATAGGTAACTAATGATAGTGGAGTAACAAATGGGCAACCCTAATACAAAATTTCTGGTAGTGGACGACTTTTCCACCATGCGTAGAATCGTACGTAACCTGCTCAAGGAGTTGGGTTATAACAATGTGGAAGAGGCCGAAGATGGCGCGGATGCATTGAACAAATTGCGTAATGGTGATTTTGAGTTTGTGGTTTCTGACTGGAATATGCCGAACATGGATGGTTTAACCATGTTGCAGAATATTCGTGCAGACAACAAATTATCCAAGCTGCCGGTATTGATGGTCACGGCCGAAGCGAAGAAAGAAAACATTATTGCGGCGGCACAAGCGAAAGCCAATGGTTATGTGGTGAAACCATTTACGGCCGCTACCCTGGAAGAGAAATTATCCAAAATCTTTGAAAAATTGGAAAAAGGCGAGGTGTAACCATGACCGAAGCTGTCAATCCGAATCAGGACAATCTTGTCGTGGACATTGCTTCCACCATGATGCAAGAGCTGAACGGAAATCAACAAGAAGAAATGATCAGCCGTATTGGCCACATGACACGCTCATTGCATGACAATTTGAGCGGATTGGGCTACGACAAGGTGCTGGAGCAGGTGGCTCAGGAAATTCCTGATGCGCGTGACCGCCTGAGTTATGTCGCAAAAATGACAGAGCAGGCCGCAGAGCGTGTGTTGAATGCCACAGACCAGGCGACACCGCTGCAGTCTGAATTGGCAGACCGTGCGACGGCGTTAAAACAGCGCTGGGAAGAGGTAATGCAACGCGCATCGCTGAAATCAGAATATGATGCCGTGGTGCAAGAAACATTCGCTTATTTATCACTGGCTAACGAGCATACCACCACGACTAAATCGTTGTTGATGGATATTATGATGGCGCAGGACTTCCAGGATCTGACCGGCCAGGTGATTAAAAAGGTCACTACCCTGGCACAAGACCTGGAAAGACAATTGGTGCAAGTGCTGGTGGACTTTGCACCGCCAGTCAAAAAAGATGATGATTCATTGCTGAATGGCCCGCAAATCGATCCGCATAATACCGTCGACGTCGTGGCTAACCAGGAGCAGGTGGATGACCTATTGGACAGCCTTGGCTTTTAAGTGCTACAGACGATGGACTACAAAAAAGGCATCTCACGATGCCTTTTTTATTTATTGAAATCCAATGCGCTGCTCTGGCTGAAGTGCGGCTAATTCGTCATCGGAATACAAGCGGCCGCGCGTAATAAAAGCCATACCGCTACCACAATCGAGCGAAAAAGAACCACTGGAACCCGGCATGGCATCCAGAATGGTATGCGTGCTGTGCATGAAGCTGAAATGGCTATCGCTCATGTAAAAAATAGCGCCGCCTGGTAACTCACCCAGCTTGACGTCTGCCGGACTAGGCCGGAACTCTGCGGCTGGTAGGCACATAGGCCCGCTACCTTCACAGCAGCCACCAGACTGAAAAAACACGATAGGGCCATGTTGTGCGGTGAGTTGCTCAATCAGCGCCACTGCGGACGGTGTTGCAGAAACACGCTCTGTCATTACTCTTCCCCCTTTAATGTTTACATGATGTGATTATAGATAAAAAAAGGAGCGAAAAATTCGCTCCTTTTTCTAGGCCTTGATATGCGTCAGCCACTCACCCGGCAATTAGAAGAATCCTAATTTTTTCGGGCTGTAGCTGACCAGCATGTTTTTAGTTTGCTGGTAGTGATCCAACATCATTTTGTGCGTTTCACGGCCGATGCCAGACTCTTTGTAGCCACCAAATGCCGCATGCGCTGGATACGCATGGTAACAGTTGGTCCATACACGGCCAGCCTTAATACCACGACCCATGCGGTAAGCACGGCTGCCATCACGCGTCCATACCCCTGAACCCAGGCCAAAGATGGTGTCGTTAGCAATGCTCAAGGCTTCTGCTTCGTCTTTAAATGTCGTCACTGCCAATACCGGCCCAAAAATTTCTTCCTGGAAGATACGCATTTTATTGTGGCCTTTGAACAGTGTTGGCTTGACATAGTAGCCTTCTGCCAAATCGCCTCCCAACACATTACGCTCACCGCCACACAGTAGTTGCGCGCCTTCCTGGCGACCAATGTCCATGTAAGACAAGATCTTGTTCACTTGATCCTGGGAGGCTTGTGCGCCGATCATGGTGTTTGGATCCAGCGGGTTACCTTGCTTGATGGCCGCTACGCGTGGCAATACACGTTCCATAAACTTGTCGTAAATGGATTCTTGAATCAATGCACGGGAAGGGCAAGTACAGACTTCGCCCTGGTTAAAGGCAAACAACACCAGGCCTTCAACGGCTTTATCCAGGAAGTCATCGTCAGCTGCCATGATGTCTTCAAAGAATACGTTAGGCGATTTACCGCCCAATTCCAGGGTTGCCGGGATAAGGTTGCTCGCCGCGGCTTGTGCAATGTAGCGGCCAGTGGCCGTAGAGCCAGTAAAGGCGATTTTGGCGATACGCTTGCTGGTAGACAATGGTGCGCCCACTTCGCGGCCAAAACCGTTGACGACGTTGATCACCCCAGGTGGCAGCAAATCTGCAATGACTTCCATCAAGATCAGCAAGCTGATAGGCGTGAACTCTGCCGGTTTCATGACCACCACGTTACCCGCTGCAACGGCTGGTGCCAGTTTCCAGGCGGCCATCAAGATAGGGAAGTTCCAAGGAATAATTTGACCGACAACGCCCAGTGGCTCGTGGAAGTGGTAAGCCACGGTATTTTCATCCAGCTCACTGATGCTGCCTTCTTGTGCGCGCAAAGCACCGGCAAAGTAGCGGAAGTGGTCTGCGGCCAATGGAATGTCGGCATTCAGTGTTTCGCGGATAGGTTTGCCGTTATCTACAGTTTCTGCAGTCGCAATCAGCTCAAGGTTCTGCTCAATGCGGTCGGCAATTTTCAACAATAAGTTAGAACGTTCAACCACTGAGGTTTTGCCCCATTTGTCCGCCGCTGCGTGTGCAGCATCCAGCGCCAGTTCCACATCTTCAGCACTGGAGCGTGCAGCTTGGGTATATGGCTTGCCGGTAATTGGTGAAATCGCATCAAAATACTCACCTTTAACCGGTGCTACCCATTTGCCACCGATAAAGTTGTCATACTTGGCTTTGTATGGGACTTTTACACCCATCGCTTTTAAAAGGTCCAAACTCATAGTTACTCCTGTACTTTTTGTATTAGTGTCGTAGCAGAACTGCTCTCCAAACCGCTTACATCAAATCGCAACTAGATATCGCGATAAACATCCGTTAACACCTTATTTTACAAGGCTTAGGCGTCTGTTTGTGTGCTAAACATTAAACCTTCATAGTGACAAAAGCAAGCCTTTTCAGATAACTTTTTTATGATTTATAAGATAGAAGAGTGCGGTTATCACACACTGTTTCATGGCCAGTTTGTGTGGGTATTCACATGAAAATAATCGATTAAATTGTTTGGCGGCGACGAGTTTTATGGGCTATAATCGCGCCTTCTTTCGGAGAGATGGATGAGCGGTTTAAGTCACCACCCTGGAAAGGTGGCATAGGGGCAACTCTATCGAGGGTTCGAATCCCTCTCTCTCCGCCAAATATAAAAAGCACCCCTCGGGGTGCTTTTTTGTTTTCAGAGGTATTATCTCGCAGTGCTATTTCTTTTTATCGCTTTTAAGCGTTTCCGTGGGGAGTGTCTTTTTGCCGCTAATGCTGACATCTTTTTTCAGGTTAGCTAATGTTGCCTGGCCAATGCCTGGGACCTGATCCAATTCATCTACAGATTTAAAACCGCCGCTCTTTTTGCGATATTCAATGATGGCTTGTGCTTTTGCGGGGCCGATGCCATTCAGGCTTTCTAATTCGGCCTGGCTGGCGGTATTGATATCGACAACGGCATAAGCGGCTGGTAACAGAATGAAATACATTAAATAAGCCAGTATGGTTTGCTTCATATATCCTCCGTAGGGTCAAAAATAAAAAACAGGCTCAATGGCCTGTTTTTTATTGTACTGACTCGCTATAGATACAAATGCACGCGCGGCTCAATATTGTTAATTTGTATTAAATATTTTTAATTATCGTGTTTAGCGCAACAAGCGGGTCAGGCGCTTGTGTAATGGGGCGACCAATCACCAGGTAGTGTGCGCCTAGTGTTAATGCGTGTTCTGGTGTGACGATTCTGGTTTGATCATCCTGGCTTGCGTCGCGTGGGCGAATGCCAGGCGTCACGAGGCAGAAAGCAGCACCTAAAGCCTCTTTAAGCATCTGCGCCTCTTGTGCCGAGCAGACCACGCCATTCAAACCCGCTTGTTGTGTCATGGTGGCCAGTGCTAGCACATGTTCATTTAAAGAACGTTGTATGCCCAGGCTATGCAAGGTGGCTTCATCCATGCTGGTTAATACAGTGACGGCAATTAACAGGGGAGCATTGCCGCCAAAGGCTTTGTCTATGCCTTCACGTGCCGCTTGCATCATGGGTAAGCCGCCACTGGCATGGACATTTAACATCCAGACGCCAAGGTTGGCCGCTGCCTGACAGGCTTTGGCGACAGTATTGGGAATATCGTGGAATTTTAAATCCAGAAAAACATCGTATTCGCGTTTGACCAGTGACTCCACAAACGCCGGACCGGCGGCCGTAAATAACTCTTTGCCGACTTTGAGTTTGCAGAGTGTTGGGTCCAGGCGGTCGACGAGGGCGGTGGCAGACGCAGCATCTGCGTAGTCCAGGGCGACAATAATTTTGCTATCAGTCATAGGTGGTGAATGTGTTCCGGTTAATGAAAGCTACTTGCGTTTGAGCAGTTTGATATCTCTGATGGTCGCCTCAGTCGGCTCTGGTGGCAGTGATTCCCAGGCGTTACAGGCCGGGCATTGCCAGTGATATTGCTTGGCGCGGAAACCGCACTGGTCGCAATAGTATGCGGCGCGGTCACCAATAGCATTGCGCACGGTCTGTTGCATCAGTTGCAAGTCGTGCTGTTCGTCCTCCAGCATGGCACGCGCTTGCAATAGCTGGTCCAGTGATTTCAGGCTGGGTTTGCGAATCAACTCATTACGCGCCAGTTTGGCGGCTTTGTCAGCGCCTTCTGCTTGCAGGGTCGCTTCATAGAGTACGGACATCATGCTGCTGATTTGATAGGTTTCCAGGTATTGATGTAATTGGTTCAGGCCTTCGCTGAGACCTTTGCTTATCTTGTTGGATTCAGCGTCACTTTCGCCATAAAGCAGTGAGTAGCTTTTGAGCATTTTTTGCGCCACAAGGCCCAAGTGTTCCGGTGCCTGCATTTCAATGCGCTTCCAGAGCGCGATGGCGTCTGTATGGTGGCCTTGCTGCGCGGCGATGTCACCTAGCAACACATTGGCGCGTACACAGTTTTTATTAGCGTCCAGCGCTTGTTCCAGCTGTGTTTTGGCATGTGCCCAATCCTGGCGAATCATGGCATTGGCAGCCAGTTCACAGTAATATTGTGCGACCTCTTTGCGGTAAGAAATGCCAGAAGAGCGTTCCAACTCTATAGCAATGGCAATGGCTTGTGACCACTCGCGCTCTTTGACATAGATTTCAAGCAAATGGCGCAAGGCGGCTTGTTCATAGCGAGTATGACGCAAGGTTTTGAAAATCTCTTCAGCGCGGTCATACAAACCGGCTTTAAAGTAATCCTGTGCGAGCTCGACCTTGATTGAGGTCGATTGCTGCTCGGTCAGCTCATAATTTTCGAGCAAATTCATATGCAGGTGAATAGCGCGGTCGGTTTCACCGGTGCGGCGGAACAGGCTACCAAGCACAAAGTGCAGTTCGAGGGAGTCTTTGTTGAGATAGAGCGCTTCACTAAACGCATCTACCGCTTTGTGATACTGGTCTGCAATCAACAGATTGAGGCCTTTAAAATAGGTGGCTGGCAGTGAGGTGGACTCAGCAATCAATTGCTTGATATCGACACGGGCGGCAATCCAGCCCAGCGTAAAAAACAGCGGCAGAATCAATAGCCACCAATATTCAAATTCAACCAGCATAGGAAGTCTCTTTTCAGGTCAGGCTTTATTTTACCCAAGCAGTGGTCGATGCGCTATGAATAGCGTTGATCACAGGTAAAAAAAACGGTATCCGAAGATACCGTTTTTTGCTTACTACTTAATCAAAAAATTAAGATTCGATAGCGTCTACGCGGTCACGCAGCTCTTTACCCGCTTTAAAGTGCGGCACGTACTTGGCCGGAACTTGTACTTTTGTACCAGTTTTCGGGTTACGTCCCAGACGAGGCGGGCGGTAGTTGAGGCTAAAGCTGCCAAAACCGCGTATTTCGATACGCTCACCCGTCGCCAGGTTTTCCGTCATCGCATCGAGGATGGTTTTGACGGATAACTCGGCATCTTTAAGCACTAATTGCGGAAAGCGCTGGGCAAGCAAGTCTATCAGTTCAGATCTTGTCATGATCTAAAACCTTCTTACTTTTTGCTGTCCAGCTTGGCTTTCAACAAAGCACCCAAGTTGGTTGTGCCAGCAGAAGCTTCGTCGATCATTACATCGTCAGCTTTTGCTTTCTTGGCTTTTGGTTTGCCAGATTTGTCGTCACCAATCGGAGCGCTGTTGCCGCTAGGATCTTCGGTCAATTGTTTCACGCCCAGAGAGATACGCTCTTTCTCAACGTCAATGCCCAGGATAACTGCTTGCAGCTCGTCACCCTTTTTGAAGTTGCGGATCGCTTCTTCACCGGACTGTGTCCAGGACAGGTCAGACAAGTGAACCAAGCCATCGATGCCGCCTGGCAGACCGATAAATACGCCAAAGTCAGTAATAGACTTGATTTGGCCAGATACTTTGTCGCCTTTAGCGTGCGTTGCAGCGAAATCATCCCATGGGTTTGGTTTGCACTGTTTCATACCCAGTGACAAACGACGACGGTCTTCGTCGATTTCCAGGATCATGACTTCAACTTCGTCGCCCAATTGAGCGATTTTGCCCGGGTGGATGTTCTTGTTAGTCCAGTCCATCTCAGACACGTGTACCAAACCTTCGATGCCTGGTTCCACTTCAACAAACGCGCCGTAGTCGGTCAGGTTAGATACTTTACCGAACAGGCGTGTGCCTACTGGGTAACGGCGGCTCAATGCCACCCATGGATCGTCGCCCAATTGTTTGATGCCCAGAGAAACACGGTTTTTCTCTTGGTCGAATTTCAGGATCTTGGCTTCAACTTCTTCACCAACGGTCAGCACTTCAGATGGGTGCTTCACACGGCGCCATGCCAGGTCAGTGATGTGCAACAGGCCATCGATACCACCCAGATCCACGAACGCGCCGTAGTCGGTGATGTTTTTAACGATACCTTTGATCACTGCGCCTTCAGTCAGGCTGCCCAACAGTGCTTCACGGTCGGCACCCAGGGTGTCTTCCATCACTGCGCGGCGGGAAACCACGATGTTGTTACGCTTACGGTCCAGTTTGATGACTTTGAAGTCCCACTCTTTGTTTTCGTAAGGAGTAGTATCTTTTACTGGACGAATGTCTACCAGTGAACCTGGCAAGAATGCCATGATGCCGCTGACAGAAACACGCAGACCGCCTTTAACACGGCTGCTGACAAAACCTTTGACCACGCGGCCTTCGTTCATGGCTTCTTCCAGATCCAGCCATGCTTGCATTTTCTTCGCTTTTTCGCGAGACAGTTGTGTAGAACCAAAACCATCTTCCAGCTTTTCGATCGCTACTTTAACGAAGTCGCCAACGGCAACTTCCAGCTCGCCTTGAGCATTTTTAAATTCGCTAGCGTTGATCACGCTCTCGGATTTCAGGCCAGCGTTAACGATAACGAAATCATTGTCTACAGAAACTACTTCGGCGGTGATCACTTCACCTGCGCGCATTTCCTGGCGAGCCAGGCTTTCTTCGAAGAGGGCTGCAAAAGATTCCATGGAAGAGGATGTATTAGAAATAGAAGCCATTAAAAAATTGTCCAATTTTTACTCGCATGAACGACAGACATCCTTCAGCGAGCCACTGTCACGCAGGTGCGCAAACAATGGAAAAGGTTAAAAAATATTGCCCAAGCATGACTTGAGCAATCCGAATCCAAAACTATACACAAAAAAATTATTGAGTTCAATGACTTATGCGGTTTTTTATGCTGTTTGGCTGGCTTTTTTAAAGGCTTCGATAATGATGTTCACGGCTTGTTCGATATTCTTGTCTGTTGTATCAAGCAAAATGGCATCTGGCAATTGTTTCAACGGGGCGGCAGCGCGCTGGCTATCGCGTAAGTCGCGCTGTTGCAAATCTTCCAGAATAAGTGCGTAGTCGGCAGTTTCACCGCGTTGCAGTAATTGCTCATAACGGCGTTTGGCGCGCGTTTCGACGGCCGCGGTCAGGAAAATTTTCAACCCGGCATCCGGGAAAATCACCGAGCCAATGTCGCGGCCATCGCCTACCAGCCCCGGCGCTTGCCTGAAGTTACGCTGTGTTTGCAGCAGGGCGGTGCGTACGTCTGGATGCACGGCCACTTCAGACGCGCCTTTGCCCATTTGCTCGGTGCGGATATGGGCGCTGACTTGTTCGCCATTCAAATAGGCTTCACCGTTCTCGAACCTGATATCCAACTTGCCAGCAATCGCCGCCAGCTTACTGGCATCAGACCAGGCGACGTTGTGTTGATAGGCCGCATAAGCCAGCAGCCGGTAAATGGCCCCGGAATCCAGGTAGTGGAAGCCAAAATGCTTGGCCACGCGCTCGGCGACGCTGCCTTTACCAGAAGCGGAGGGGCCATCAATAGCGATGACTGGAGGAAGAGAGATATTCGTCATAAATTTTACTTATCAAATGCTTTTAAACAATGAATTGGATTTTGATTTTACGCTTTTGTAACATGTAACCATTGTATTCAAGGAGCCTACCATGATTAAAACCGCCTCATTCGCCATGCTGCATTTCAGCGTTGCCTTTACCGTTGCCTATCTGCTGACTGGCAGCATGCTAGTGGGAGGGCTCATGGCACTGGTGGAGCCAGCTTGTAATACCGTCGTGTTTTATTTTCACGAGCGTGCCTGGCAGCGTCACCAGCATGGCCATGATGTTACACCGGCAGAGCCGGATGAGCATGAGTGGGCGTATGCGGCTTGAGCAGCTTAACGCGCAATACTGGCAAATACTTTAAAGTATTCTGGAAACGTCTTGCCCACGCACTTTGGATCATTAATGGTAATCGGCACACCAGCCAGACTGATCAGTGAAAAACACATAGCCATGCGGTGATCATCGTAGGTATCGATCACTGCATTCGGCGTCAGTTGTGCCGGTGGCGTGACTTGAATGTAATCAGCGCCTTCCACGACAGTGGCGCCTACTTTGCGTAATTCTGTGGCCATGGCAGCAATACGGTCTGTTTCCTTGACGCGCCAGCTGGCGATATTGCGTAAAGTAGTTGTACCTTGGGCAAACATCGCCATTACACCCAATGTCATGGCAGCATCCGGGATATGGTTACAATCGAGGTCAATCGCTTTTAATGAGGGTGTTTTTTCGGCGCGCACATGGTTTTCGCCGTAGCTGATACGGCCGCCCATCAGGTTAGCGGCTTCTGCAAAGCGGATGTCGCCCTGGATACTCTGCTCGCCAACGCCGTTAACGGTGACATCGCCAGCCAAAATGCCTGCTGCAATAAAGTAAGAGGCGCTTGAAGCATCGCCTTCAACATAAATCTCGCCCGGAGATTGATAACGCGCCGCTGCCGGAATATGAAAACGCTCCCAGCCATCACGTTGCACGGTGACACCAAAACGCTGCATCAGGTTAAGCGTGATTTCAATATAAGGTTTTGAAATCAGCTCGCCGACGACCTCAATGCTGGCCGCTTGACCAGTTAATGGCAGTGCCATCAGTAACGCGGTTAGAAATTGGCTGGATACATCGCCGCGGATTTTGATCGCCTGGCTGACATCCAGCTTGGCAGGGGAAATCTGCAGGGGAGGGTAGCCCTCGTTTGCCAAGTAGGCCACTTGGGCACCGGCTTGCTTTAATGCATCGACCAGATCGCCGATCGGGCGTTCGTGCATGCGCGCAATGCCGTGCAAGTGATAGTCGCCGCCAGAAAAAGCCAGCGCAGCCGTGAGTGGCCTGAACGCCGTGCCAGCATTACCTAAAAATAGATCTGCCTGTTTGTTGGGGAAATTGCCGCCACAACCGGTGACTTGCCAGGCATTTTCGCCAATGTTTTCCAGTTTAACGCCTAAAGCCGTTAAGGCTTCCAGCATCCTGGCCGTGTCGTCTGAGGCCAATAAATCGCGAATGACAGTCACGCCATCAGCAAGTGCTGCCAGCAATAAGGTGCGGTTAGAGATGCTTTTGGAGCCTGGCAGCGTAATCGCGCCTTGTGCCTGGTGTGCAGCGGGTAAATGCAGTTGTTCCATAATGTAGACTAATTATTGAGTTTTAGACTTGGCCCAGTCGTTGCGCGCACGGCTAGCATGATCAAACAGGGCTTGTAGCGCATTGCCGTTACCTTGCTCCAGCAAGCTGGTCATCTCGCTAAGTGCTTGCTGGTAAGCGTTCAGTTCGCGTAATAATGCGTCTTTGTTGGCCAGTGCAATATCGCGCCACATTTCAGGATGACTGCCCGCAATGCGTGTAAAGTCACGGAAACCACTGGCAGCAAATTTAAACAGTAATTCGGCGTTATCGCGTTTGGCCAGATCCTCTACCAAGGCGAACGCCAATAAATGCGGCAAATGGCTGACTGCGGCAAACACACTATCGTGTTCCTGCGCAGTCATGCTCGAAACGATGGCGCCACATTGTTGCCACAGCGTGGTCACTTTGGCGAGCGCGTCAGCATCTGTGTCTGCATTGGGTGTCAGAATGACGTTTTTGCCGATATATAAATCTGCCATTGCGGCTGATGGGCCACTCTTTTCAGCGCCGGCAATGGGGTGGCCGCCGACAAACTGGCCGACTTTATCGCCTAACTCAGCCTTCGCATAAGCCATGACGTCGGATTTTGTACTGCCTGCATCTGTAATGACAGTGGTATCACTTAAATGTGGATAAATGGCACGCAAAATAAGCGGTGTTTGTGCAACTGGCGTTGCAAGCAATACCAGGTCGGCACCTTGTAACGCCTTGCCGATATCGGTTTCTACCGTGTCAATCAAGCCAAGTTGAAGCGCCTCTTGTAAACTCTGGCCAGAACGACCGACGCCGGTGATTTGTGGTGAGTGGGGCTGTTTTTTCAGCGCAAGTGCCACTGAGCCCCCGATCAAACCTACCCCGAAAATCACAATTTTTTTGAACATAAACGAATTGTACCATGTCATATAAATGCGCTCGAAGTTTGGTTCACCAGCTTTTCAAGCGTATAATCCCAAGATTGCATTGGGGCTGACCCGGTTTCGACGTGGGTTGCAAAGCAGTGCAGGGCATACCGAGGATTCAGGTTCCCTCGTAAATCCATCTGAACAAGTATAGTCGCAAACGACGAAACTTACGCTTTAGCCGCTTAATCCCGGCTGAACGCTGCACCGAAGAGCTTCTCGGTCGGGCTGGGTAACCGGCAGCAGCGTCATTTAGAGAAGATCGTGGTGTATTGGGTTACTTAATACATCATTAAATCCAAGGTGACTCGCTTTACAGTTGCTTGCTCGTTGGTGAGTGTACGGTTAAATTAAACAACACAGCTAAGTATGTAGAACTGTCTGTGGAGGGCTTGCGGACGGGGGTTCGATTCCCCCCAGCTCCACCAATTACCAATTCAATGAAATACCAGAACCTCTCATAAACCCGCTTAAACGCGGGTTTCTTCTTTTTTATTCCTATCAGGTCCTATCAGGTGATTCATTGACATACCACAATAAACTGGGGTAACTTATGGGGTAACAACACAAACTCAAACCTGAGATACCCCAAATATGGCACTTTCTGACATTACTCTGAAGGCGAAAACGCACAAAGATGAAAGCGGTAAAGTGCGCACTGCACCTTATAAGCTATACGACGAATTAGGTTTATTCGTTTTAGTTTCAGCGAATGGCGGTAAATGGTGGCGGTTCAAATATCGTTTTGCTGGTAAAGAGAAGTTATTAGCTTTGGGAACATATCCGGAAGTTAGCCTTGCAGATGCCCGGGCAAGGCGTGACGATGCTAGAAAGCTGCTGGCACAAAAGCCACCAGTAGATCCTGGCGAAGTGAAGAAGTCACAAAAGCAGGCTATCCAGGCAAAGCATGAGAATACTTTTGAAGCTGTTTCCCGTGAATGGGCTGAAAGTTACTTCAAAAATAAGTCAGCCTCGCATAAAGAAAAAACTATCAGACGCCTTGAGATTTATGTTTTCCCTTGGCTAGGTAACAAACCGACAGCAGACATTACTGCTCCTGAAGTTCTGCAGGTAATCAAGCGCCCACAGAATCAAAACAAATTAGAAACTGCACATAGAGCATTGCAAGCAGTTGGGCAGGTTATGCGTTACGCCGTGCAGAATGGTAAGGCTGAGCGAGACGTTACTTCTGATCTACGTGGAGCACTACCTACGCCTGAAGTTAAACACATGGCGTCATTTGTTGAGCCACAGCAAGTATCTGAATTATTACGTGCAATTGATGGTTTTCAGGGAACGTTCACCGTTGAGTGCGCCTTACGCCTTGCTCCCTTAGTATTTACCCGCCCAAGCGAGCTGCGCCGTGCAAAATGGGTTGATATCGATCTAGATGCGGGGCAATGGTCCTATCGCGTAACAAAAACGAAGACCGATCACATCGTACCGTTATCAACACAAGCAATTGAAATACTCAAACAGCTATATCCATTAAGCGGTCACGGCGAGTTTGTGTTCATGGGTGGCCATGACCCTAAAAAAGCAATGAGTGAGGCAGCAATTAACGCAGCATTACAGCGCATGGGATACGACACGCAAACACAAATTACCGGTCACGGTTTTAGAGCAATGGCACGAACCCTTTTACATGAACGCCTGGGCATAGATCCTGTAATTATTGAACATCAGCTGGCGCACAAAGTACCAGATGCTTTAGGGAAAGCCTACAACCGCACGAAGTTCTTAGATCAACGTAAAGAAATGATGCAAACATGGGCTGATTATCTTGACGAGTTGAAAACTGGGGCCAAAGTCCTACCATTTAAGCAGGCTTAACAGCGGAGGGGTTTGTTAAATGATTGAGGGGAAAGGCAGGGCGACAATACTGGCAATGATAAAAGCGAAGGTATTAAGCACCAGCCATCGGGTAAATCTTGGTAGCTGGATGTCGTGGTTTTCCAGCAATCGTTCACCCCATTTTAAAGCGAGATAATAAGCAATTAGAGAGATAATAATACCGGCAATTAACATATACATATATATAGTATAAAACCGTCACTCATGCGGATCATGGGAAAAGCGGCTGAACTGGTTATCTTGGCGGACCACCAGAACAGCCTAACCAAACGTAACACTAACTAGGAGTATTACATCATGGCTACTGCCAATTCTAGCACCACGTCTGAAACAAATCAGATATTAGATATTCAATCAGAGAGTTTCACAGATAAAGTCCACATGAAGCTTGCGCATGTGGCTGCCATATTGGATTGCCTTTATGCGTTAGCCTGCCAAGATATTGAAAAAGGCATGGAATTAGGTTTGGGTGCAGGTTCGTTATCTTCATCGCTCGATTTGGCACTGCGCCAAATTGATGAGGCTCAATCTCTGTTGATGGAGGTCAAATAATGAATTTGAATGACTCAACAGTAGTAACCACTTCGGAACCTGGGCTTGATTTATCTGGCTTCACATTAGGACTCCAATATCAACTATACCAAACTGCCGCACTTGCAAACGCAGCTAAGGCTTTAGCTTTCGAAATTGATGAAGATGCAAACAACCCTGTAATCCGTGTATTGCGGATTGTGCAAAGTAATCTGGAAAACATGGCTGCAGCGGTTGATGAATATGATTTCAAGCAATCTCAAACTAATAAGGCGAGGGGCTAACCATGAATGTCATTGATCAGAAAGATAAGATATCGATGAACCTTGCCAAAATGCAAGCATTGTTAATATCCATCACTGGTGAAGGGTTTGATTCGTTTGAAACTATGAACCGGGAGTTGCAACATAACTTTCTAATAACTCTCTCAGACTTTGCCAACGAAACTAGGGAAGCCTGGCGTGAAGTTGAAACCTCGTAATTGCTCTGTTTTCCAGCTTCAATATGATACGAAGTCAGTGCGAGCGCAATGCGTTCGCATGGTAAATGCATTATCAGCCACACGTTATGGTGCACGAATCGTGTTTCGTTCGTTGCTGTGACAAGTGCGTGACAGGTCCGTGACAGCTTTAGCGACGTTGATTTATTTCTAATCGTTTGTGAGAATTGCTTTTATTTTTTAATTAATTAAATGTGATTTAACCGTTTAACCACACCTAGCATCAGCCTAATTAACTGATGCGAAAACTGGGCAACCCTAGTCCGGCTGGTGTGGTTTCCCCAATAGGGCAAACGCAAGGGGCGTGCTGTGAATTATTTTCCATTTAATCGGAAGTTGGTAATCGATTATAAAGTAGACGATAAGCATCTTTCGATCACTGGACTCTTTATAACTGAGGTTTTAAAGACCGCTACTAATCAGGCTGGCGAATTAATCCCGGATGAAATAACCAATCCACAACTGTTAAACCCTGATTATTTAATGCGGGGCAGGTTAGAAGAGTTAAACCAATCCGCATTTAGACACCTAACTGAAAAAAAATGGGGGCCAGATCAAATTCGCAATGGCTTAACGGTTATAAGAACTTATCTATGGGATTATTGGACGGAGTTTACTAACTATTATCTAGAAGAAAATGAGACAGAGGATGATTTTTACACTGGATCGCAAGCTGGAAATAAAGGCCCTAAGTCTTTTAGAACATGGATGAACAATTCGGATCCAATTTTCCCCCTTGAATATGCACCTGATGATTGGATGGATAGCACTGATTGGGCAGATAAAAAGCCTAGTTCTTGGTTGGACATTTATGCACTAGTCAGCTTGTGGTCAGTTGATGAGGCAATTGTATATCTGAACTCTAATGATGTTTTCAAAGCAACTGTATGGCAGGAGAGAGCATCAATATTGAATTTATTTTTTACTTTAAAAAATCCTGTCGGGAAACCTGGCGCTGCTGGAAAAGCCAAGACATATGATCCACTAAAAGAACTCGTAAGAGAGTTAGTCACTGTAAAAAACTATCCAAGTAGAAGGAATGCTGCAATGAGCATTGCACCTGCAATAGTTGCAAAAAGCAAAGAGTTAAATATGTATTTTAGTAAGGACAACGCCCCGCTCACGATTGCTAAATGGCTGAAAGAAATGGGCCTTCCGAAAAAAATATAATGTTTGCAAGCAAGTGTTATACGTTTGCAAAGTAGACGTATAACGTCAACACGCAAACAGTCTATCTCTCAAATTGTTAGTCCCTGATGATTGCACCTGATTCAAACAAGTGCAAGGAACTAACATGCGGATTAAGACAGACCTAGTTTCAAATCCATCTATTCTAGGATTTGATCGTTTATCAGATGATGCTTACATACGTCCTAAAGAGTGCGCCAAATTACTTGGCGTATCGGAGGGTACGTTCTGGCGCCTCGTAAAAGATAAAAAACTACCCACTCACAAGTTCACCTCAAGAACGACTTCGGTTCGCGTTGGCGCTCTACGCGATTTCATGGCCGGGAAAGTGGGTGGCTAAATGAAAGATAAAAAAATACCGCCCCATAAAGAGGCGGCTTTCAAAGATATCTGTGAAAAGTATAAGGGCAATGCAGCCAAACAACAATGCCTGCGATTATTAGCCGCGCTGAATCTTTTTAATTTAAACACTTACGAAGCCAGTAGGGGATTGAGCATTTACCATCCCCCGGCTCGAATGATGCAGCTTCGCAGGCAAGGTAACCATATTGATACCGCCTGGGAAATAATAGAAGACGAAAACGGCAATAAACACCGTGTTGGCTGTTATGTACTGCAGCGTCAAGCACTAGAAGGGGTTTGACATGTATGGCCAAACCCAAGAAAAAACATGGGGTTGCTTGCCTTGGTACGTATCAACCTTTCCCCACAGACTTTCTGAAGTCGAGGGCATGTGCAGAGCTATCACCACTGGCACTAAAGCTGTTGATCGACATGCTGGCTACGCTAGGACCCAACTCACACAGAAATGGGGATATTTCCATAGCTCCAAAGCTAATGGCGATCCGAGGATGGTCAAGCAGAAGCAGCCTAAATGCTGCAATGAACGAGCTTTTGACTTATGGCCTCATCGAAAAAACAAGGCAAGGCAGTCGCCTAGATTGCAGTCTTTTTGCCATAACTCTTTATCCACTCAGTTGCGATATGAAGAAACTGGATGTGTCTTCAGAGACATACAAACAAACAGACTTCATGGGGCCGAATGTGAAACTGGCAGCACCTCCAACACCGGACCGCCCAGCTAAATGGAGACAGCCAAGAAAATTAAATTCAGATGACCCATAAAGGGACGAAATGCGTAGAAGCCACTGCACTTTGTACCTTTGGGGGACGAACTCTAAATTTGAAATTCCTGAAATTGGCTACTTTGTCCCCTCAAGGAACAAACCCCGCTGTTTTGATAATTTCATTGTCCCCCCACGGGTCACCTATCTAGATTAACCATCTGTACCTGTTTTTCTGGAGACCCAAACCTGTTTTTTTTAGTTGTTTTTGTAGTGCGCATTTTAGCCAATGAAAGGTGTGCTGAATGGACAAATTAATCGGAGTAATTCCAAAAAACGATGTGGCTGAGGTAAGAGTCATGACGACAAATTTCCAATCTCGACCAGTGCTTGATATCAGGGTCTGGTTCATCCCTAGTAATGCTGTCGATTTCGTTCGTAGTCGTAAGGGCGTAACTGTTGATTTAAGCAAGGTCCCTGACCTCATCAGCTTGTTAGAAAGGATAGGTAAATAGTATGGCAAAGATTCCAGTAGGTAATTTTGGGAACAATGTTGCGCAGGGCTCGCCTGCTGCACGGTTGACCCCATCAAATAGCACCGAGGGGCTAGTCCAGTTTGGAAACAAAATGATGCAGATTGCTGCTGATTTGAATGAGCAATCAGCGCTCACCGAGGCAACAACTACGTTTTACGGAGCCAGGCGCGAACTGACTGACCTGCTCACTAAATACAAAACAACTGCAGTGGACTCAAAGGGCAAACCCATATTCGAAAATGGCATGACTGAGTTTGAGTCAGATTCAGCAAAGATTCTCAGGAAATACACTGGGGAAGCCAAATCGAGTCTAGCCAGAAATATGGTGGCCAAGCAGCTTGCAAAAACTATTGAAAGTGATCGCGAAAGCCTTGGCGAGCATTTCATCAAGCAGAAGAAAGACTGGAATTACACCAGCCTATTTGATAACTACAAAAAAGAGATGCAAGCCGCAAATCTCCCCGGCGTTGAAAACACACTGGGTGTGATGGTCCAAATCGGTGCCATCAATACAGAGAAAGCTTATGAATTGAAGGGACAGGCTGAATCGAGCATTGAATATGGAAACATGTTCACAAACATCAATGCTGCTCAAACCAAGGATCAATTGTTTGAAATTAGGGGGAAGCTGGGCGTTTACAACCCTAAGCTATCAAAAACTGACAATGAATCCTTGATGCGCCTAACCCAAAATCGCATCGATTCCATCGATAAAGAGGCAGATAGAACTGCGCACACTGAGCAAGAAAACGTCATTAAGCAACTAGATTCTGACTATAGAGATGGCACGCTCACCGTTGAAAAGGTTAAGCAGTTTGAGCACAAGATTCCAGCAACTGAATACCGGCGGTTGCTTGCTTTGCCGCAAATCCACTCCCTGCAAGGCGATATCAATGAATCAGATCAAGAAAACTGGGTGCAGCAGCTGGAACGGGACATGCTCATAAATAGCAGAAACCCCGGGCAGCTGGAAAAATTACGCGGAAGGGTCGTGGATCTCACTACTGGTTATGACCCTAAGACTGGTGTTTATGGCCCGCCGAAGCTGTCGAGAGACACAGGCATGAGACTCAAGGACGATATTGAAAGATATCAGCGTGAATTGCGTACGGAACGCCGGCAAAACGATGCTGATGTCCGCTTGCTCGGCAATGAAGAAAAGCGCCGCTCAGCAAGTGAGTATCGCGATGTCGAGCAGTTGTTAACCCGCGTAATCAGTGACTACAAAGACTCTCGAATCGGCCCTGATGCACAAAGAGACGCCTCCAAAACTGAGCTCCAACTGCGCGAAGATTTATTACGCCACAAGGATGACCCCACGAAGTGGTGGGACAACTTCAAAAAGAACCGTCAGGACCTTTTCAAGCAAACAAAGAGAATGCCTTCATTCGTTCCCATGGGGGCATCTGGAAAGCCAGACTTTGATGCTGCAAAACGTAACGTCCTAAAGAGCATGAAGGCGGACAGCAAGCCTGGAAGCAAGGAAAAGTACAACAAACAGTTTGATGAAATTATGCGATTGGAGCGTGAATATGACAATTGATTACGATGATTCTACGAATGATTTTACGCAAGCTTTCCAACAAATGCGTGACGCTAGTTCTGACTTTTCGCAGTACCAGGAGCAGGAAGATCAGCGCCAGAAGATCGAAAGTGACGAAAAGTTTGAAAATGAGGCCTATGGCTGGATTAAATCACTCGGGATGGGTGATGCCATTCCCAGCCCTAAATCGTTCGACTACGCCTCAATGCTGCGCGATGGGGTCTATCCAAAGGCTGATAGTCAGGGACGGTTACCGCTTCCACCTCGATATTTCAAGAATGGCGCGGTCACCCTGGGCGGTGTCGATATCTCAAACATGCGAAAAATCACTAACCAGGCCACTACAGAAAATGGGGACGTGTTTGCCAATGCTCAACAAATAGACTGGGATGAGTTGAGCCCGCAGGAGAGAAATAGTATTCAAAGCTGGATGGAGAGTGTTGGCCGCGATGATCATGTCAAATTGGCCGAACTCAATACAGGCACAAAGACAGACGTTCCCACCATCGGCAATATCCCAAGGAATGAGCTTGAAACATTGCTGGGTGACGCAGGAGCGCTTTTGCAGAATGTCTCTGAGGACAATCCGTTGCTTAAATTCCTATTCGGTGATGCCGGCAGTGTTGTGGAGGATATGAGTTATGGGTTTAGCCCTACAACTGGATCAGGACTCCAAACCACATTAAAGCCAGAGTCGGTCGATCTTGCAAACATCCTTCCATTTGCAACGCTCGGCGCCAAGCTAAGCAGGCTCGCTAAGGGGACTGCCGGAGCAGCAATGCTGATGCAATCAAATCAAACAAATTCAGGAGAGAAGTAATGGCTCAAATCCCAAACACAAACCAAACAGAAGCTGATCCATTTTTGGATGTTATGAAAGTGCTCAATGACCCACCAAAGCTGAATGAAGAGTTGGATACTGTAAACCCTGAAATCACACAAACTGGTGAGCAAACGACTTTCAACCAAGCAGATACCGTCCAGGTTGCCGGGCTGGGTAATTTGGTGAAAGGCTTTGCTAAGGGTTTAACTGAAACAATCAGTAAGGCTAGGAAGCCCGCAAAGGCAGCCAGTAATGCATTACCACCTGAGACCCCTGAAACACAGACGCTTGCACCTAAAAAAGCAAAAACTACCCAAGAGATTAAGCACGGGGTTATCGAGCGATCAGTACCCGCTGACAGTCAGGAGTCCGCTATCAAAACCCTCAAGGCCATGTCGGATGAGAGTACTGAGATTGAAGCAGGTAGAACGGCTTTGCGTAACTTCAGAATGGATAAGCTGCAAACTTCTGACGATGTAACTCGCCTGATTGACGATGTGGCCAATGAGAGTAAAGGATTTATTGAGTCCAGGCGCGGGGTCGTTAGCCATGAACAAACAAAGACAGAGTCTGAAAAATACGGTGTGGACGAGCTAATCGGCAGAAAACCAAGTGAGGCATGGAACGCTGCTCAACTAACTGCCGGCCGCGACATATTGCTTGAACTGGGCTCTCGCATTTCTAAATCCGCCGATAACATCAAGAATGGTAATCCAAGTGTTGAGGACATGTTGCAGTTTAGGCAAATGCTTGCTCAACACTCTGCTGTTCAGAATCAATTGCAAGGGGCTGTTGCAGAAGCGGGGCGCGCATTAAACATTATGAAAACCGTATCGGCACCGACTGGCAGATTGCGCAGTCAGCAAATGCTTGAATCACTTGATTCGCTTGGTGGTGATGATGCTACCCGTAAGCTTGCAGAGATGGTGTTAGATGCTGGCGGTGATCCACTCAAACTTGCAAGAGTAACCCGTAAAGGACTGTTTGCACGTACAACAGATGCGGTCACCGAAGTATGGATCAATGGGTTGCTATCCAATCCTAAAACCCATGTTGTCAATGTCACCAGCAATGCGTTAACCAGTCTCATGCAGGTACCCGAAAGACTTACAGCAGGTCTAATCCGCTCAGCGGTTGGTGGGGAAGGAGTGGAACTAGGGGAAGCCGGGGCACAAGTTTATGGAATGCTTGCGGGTATGCGAGACGGTCTAAAAGCCTTTGCGCAGACAGCACGCACTGGCGAACCAACTGACATGATGACAAAGCTTGAGACAGGCAATAGGAAAGCGTTTACATCAAGTAATTTCGGGATTGATGAATCTAGCCCAACAGGCAAAGCTTTAGACCTGCTAGGCGAGCACTACGTACGCTTACCAGGGCGAATGCTGCTGGCAGAGGATGAGTTATTCAAAGCCATTGGGTATCGCCAAGAGTTGCAAGCCCAGGCTTACCGGCAAGTTAAAAGAGAAGGCTTAACGGGAGAGGCTGCCGATCAACGTATGGCCGATCTTGTGAATGAGCCCACCATGGAAATGCACAATGCTGCGGAGACCAATGCTAGATATGTGACTTTCAGTGATAGCTTACGCGGGGAAAACTGGGTTCAGTCGGTTGGCCAAGCAGGCCAAAAGCTATCAAATATCCCTCTAGGCAAGTTTGTTTTACCCTTCATTCGCACCCCTTCCAAGATTGCTGAATACACCTTGGAGCGAACTCCACTGGCTTTGACCATGAAAAACGTTAGAGATGATATTGCAGTTGGTGGAGCAAAGCGTGATTTGGCAATCGCTAAGATGGGGCTAGGCGGTACAGTTTCCGCGCTTGTAGCTGCTGAATCGTCTAGTGGTCGAATTACTGGCGGCGGTCCATCAGACCCAAAATCAAGAGAGGTGCTGAAGGCTACTGGCTGGCAGCCTTACAGCATATTACTTGACGGTAAATACTACGCTTATAACCGGCTAGATCCAGTCGGCTCAATGATTGGTAGCGCTGCTGATGCTGTCGACATATTGAAATACTCAGATGGAGACAGTGAGACAGAGCATGTGGCGGCTGCAGTGGCATTGGGATTTGCGAATAACATGCTTAGCAAAACCTACATGCAGTCATTAGCAAGCCTGCTTGATGTCCTTGGTGATACGGATAACGAAAAGAAAGCTACTGCATGGTTGTCAGGGCAGGCTGCTAGTTTTGAGCCTGGTTGGCTTAACTTCCTGCGGCAAGCTCAAGATGAAACGATTAGGCAGCCCAATAAGAGCACTGATCCATTAGCAATGACAATCGATCTGATGAAGAACCGCACGCCCGGTCTTTCAATGGAGATACCTCCAAAAACCGATATTTGGGGAGAACCAGTCATTGCTGAGGCAGGCGCATTTTCACCGGTATCAATCAGCAGCCAGAAAGAGGATAAAGAAGCGGAAGAGGTGTTTAACAACCAGGTTAACGTCAACAAGCCTAGTGCAATTGTGTCTGTGCCTTTGAATAAACGCACGGCTCAAAGCGTGGATTTGAATTTATTGGACCCCACAGGCTGGCTATATCACGATTACAAAGTCCGATCAGGCAGACTGGCAAAACGATACGTTAGTAACTTGATGAACTCCCGCGACTACAGCAGCCTTTCAGATGGCGCTGATGGTGAGAAGTCTTTGTACATCCGGAGGGCGTTTAGTGATGCTAGGCATGATGCGTTGCTTGAATTAATGAGCGATCAAAAAGACGCATTCAGTAATGGTGAGCAGGTTATCTCCATTGAAGACGCTGCATTAAATGCTTACAAGGAGAAGATTGGATTTTAAATGCCGATGTGGCCTCTAATCTCAGCACACAAGGTACCAGCTTTCGAATCCTGGCGTTCGTAGAGGTCACAAGAGCTTTCAATACTTTGCTTGGTTCGACTCAATTCATAAGCTGAATAAATGAGCTGCAGGCACAAAAAGATAACTATGGTTTTCAAATAGAACTTTGTGTCTGTCTCATTTAAGCCTGATTCCGAGCTTATGAAGTAAATGAAATACAGAGACGCGAACACATAAGGATTCAATAGAAAGCTGACGTGACCAAAAGTCAGCAGCACTGCAAATACTGCAAATCCAATTGTTGCTTTGATTTTCTTAGAGCTCATTCTGTAAATATATCTCATCAACAATTTTAAACAAATACGTAAATACAAAACGTCGAAAAAGGCTCAATTGTGCGTGTGTGTATACGCGCGCGCACGCGTTTTATATATAAGGGTCTAAAATGGCAAAAAACGTCTGAAAGTTGGTCATGAGAATATCACTTGAAGAGTTGATAAATATCACTGGTAAGAAAACGCCTAAAACACAGGCTGACTGGTTTAAAAGTCATTTTGATGTCGATGCAGTGTATGACTCACTTGGTGTAATCATTACACATGATGTTTTCAATGCCATCGTTGCCAAAAGATATGGTGTATTGACTGCCAAGGATGAAAAAGTCGCCGAACCACGGCCGCAACTTATACCACCCAAGACAAAGAAGAAAGTCGAACAAGAGGATCAAGGGTTGGATTACGATGAAATTATTAAGCTTGTACAAAATACACAACCTCAACCACCGCATTACAACCTAACAGATGCAGCTAAAAAGCTTGGAATATCTTATCCAACCCTCAAAAAATACATTTTGGAAGGAAAGATCAAACTAAACGCGATTAACTTTGTATCAGCCGCTGAAATTTATAAATTTCTAGAAAATAAAGATAGTTAATTTAAGCTTTCTTAAGCTATGACGGATATCAATTGGATCACTTTAAAAAAGCTTGCTGATGAAACCGGTTATTCCGAAAAGGCACTGCGTGAGAAGATTGCCAGGGGTAACTTTGCATATGGTTACCACTATATCAAAGCACCTGATGGGCGCATTCATTTCAACAAAGAGCGCTATAACGATTGGGTAGTTGGTGACCTAAGTTCTAATAAGAATTAGCTGTTGAAATTCATTATTTTGATTGTGTTACAATTTCAAGATGAATGATGAAGTCACAAAAAAACATGGTGGTAAACGAGTTGGCGCAGGCCGAAAGTCAGGATTTGGCCAGCACTCGGAAGAAACCACTGTCATAAGGGTACCTGTCAGTCAAAAGCCATTGATTGTTGACTTCATAGCTGCCTATGCAGACAGAAAGCGCCTCGGCCAGTCAGACACTAATGAGGCAACTACCCAGCCTTTTATTGCAACTCCAATCAGTTTAAATCCATCACTCACACGCATTCCTATCTTTGAGGGAAAGGTGAACGCAGGGCAATCGCGCTTTGCGTCTGCTGCCCAAGATTACGAGATGAAAGACTTGGACCTTAATGAGTTTCTCGTTACTGATCCACCGGCAACATTCATTGTCCAGCTAGATCGAGATGCTGATTCTATGATCGATGCAGGGATATTGCCCGGCTCTTGGGTCATTGTGAACAAGGCGCTGGCACCTAAAGCCAAATCAAAAGACATAGTTTTAGCCATAGTTAATGGGGAATACATGATCAAGCGCCTGTACAAGCGCGGGAGCATAGTTAGACTGCTTTCCGAGAATAAAGCGAAGGCATACCCACCAATAGAATTTTCTGATGGCCAGGAGCTCGTAATTTGGGGCGTTGTACAGCATGGCATCAACTCATTCTCCTAGACGTTGCTTTGCGCTTGCAGACGTCAACTCCATGTATGCATCATGCGAAGAGGTATTCCGGCCAGACATTGCAGGAAAGCCCGTTGTCGTTTTATCCAATAATGACGGGTGTGTGATCGCACAAAATAAGCTTGCCAAAGAGAGCTTAGATATTTTCATGGCTCGCCCCTGGTTTGAAATAGAGGACGCTGCACGCAAGCTTGGGACAGTGGTTTTTTCATCAAACTACGAGCTATACGCAAATATGAGCAATCGGTTTGCATCGATTCTTTCCAGGTTCTCACCGCGTATGGAGAAGTACTCCATTGATGAAACCTTTCTGGAAATGACCGGCATCAAAGTCAAATTTTCTAAATACGGTCAGACAATCAAACAGACAGTTAAAGACTCCACCGGCTTGCCTATTTGCGTGGGCTTTGGTTATAGCAAGACTTTGGCAAAGCTGGCCAATCACTGCGCCAAAAAACAGACTCACTGGAATGGTGTTTGTGACCTGACTAGCCTGAGTGATCCTGAACTTGATGCAATCATGGCTGAATTGCCAGTATCGAAAGTTTGGGGGGTAGGGCGCAGACTGGAGGCGCGATTAAATAAACTTGGCGTGCATACAGTGCTAAGGCTCAAGAATGCTGATCCAAAGCGAATTCGTGATGAATTTGGCGTGCTCCTTGAGCGCACAGTCAGAGAGCTTAACGGTGAAGTCTGGATTGAGATGGAAGATGAGTTGCCAGAAGCCAAACAAGTTATGAGTTCTCGTTCGTTTGGCGTTCGTGCCAGTACGATAGAAGATCTTACTCAGGCTGTTGCCTTTCATGCTGGGATTGCAGCTGAACGAATGAGAAGCAAAGGACTATTTGCCAATGGCGTCTATGTATTTGCGCAAAATAGTCCGCATGACCAGGCAGAGTTTTATCCTGGTCAAATCTCGGTAGGCTTTCCGGCGCCCACTAATTCAACACCAAAGATCACACAGACAGCCTTATGGCTTTTGAAGAAGATTTACAGACCCGGCATTTACTACCAGAAATGCGGCGTGATGCTGCTAGATACCCTCCCTGGCGGCCTGCTTCAAAATGATATGTTCGGCTTTTCCGATAATGACCCTAAGTCTCAGGCATTAATGGCCGTCATGGATAAAATTAATCAAAAGTATGCGAAGGGCACCATCACGACTGCAGCTGAAGGCGGGGAGAAGCCATGGCAGATGCGGCGAAGCTTTAAGAGTCCAAACTACACCGGTGACTGGGCTGATTTGTTGAAGGTAAAGTGAATAAATAACTAGGGGAGTATGGCTAATGACGAAGCCTCAGGAGCAAGCAAAGCAAGACTCGAAGGGATTCCAACGATATCAAGAAACCATACTGGATTTCTCAACTGAGTACCTTGAGCCAGCATGGCAAGCGAGGAAGAATAAGACCGAACTTCCAGCAAGTCCGACCGATGCACTGTTCTCAACCGTTTTTTATGGATTCACCGAGATAGTGAGCACGATTGATGCATTAAAGCTTTGCCAAACATTGATTCGGGTAGCACCTCCACGGTCGAAAGCAATCTTGCCGGACGAGTATTTCAAGTTTCTTGTTGGTGCATATTTTCAAGAGATGTATATATTGGGTCAACGCTTAGATACGTATGCTAAGCGTATGAGCAGGCTATACAGAAAGCCCCAAATTCTGCCGATTGTAAATGAACATATTCTTAGTCCCCTGAGTGGAATTAACCGAACCAGGGGGGCACATGTACATGCTCAAAGGTATACCGACAAAGATCTCGATATGTTGTCCACCTACTCGCTTTTAAGTAGGCACGATGCAAAATTTGCTGACCATCTTGAAGATCAATATTGGTTGGCTCAAAGAGAGTGGGGCGAAAAAGTTAAGAACAATAATGCAGCTGTGAAAATTTTGGCTGATAGATACTTCGATCTTCTCTATCCAGTCGTGACAAAGGACGGAGAATTTTTCCTGCCGAGAACTGGTAGAGGCAGGAAGGCTAAAGATGTCTAAACCAAATGAAAAAACGTTTATCAGCAGCATGGCTGAGTTAAACCTAGTAGACGAGGAGGTGACCAAATTAGCCATGGCGATTATGAAATCCGATGGCGGCAACATGTACACCCTGGACTTTTTAATCTTTGCAGCGTTAAACAGGTCTAAGTTAAACATTCACGGTTTCATTACACTCATCGAGCTCAATAATTACTTTGCTGCTATTCCATTTGTTCGTATGCAACTTGATAGCTTGTTGCGGTTATTTGCCACTACTCTGGTTAATGACCGTAGTGAATTGGCAAAGAGGATTCTTAACGGCGAATCAATCCGAAAGATAAAAGATCGTGATGGTTTTAAGATGACAGACGCATATTTGGTGGGTAAATATTCTGCGCTTGCACCATGGATTGTGCCCGTTTATGACTCAGGATCTGGTTTTATTCATTTATCCGAGAAACACATTTTCGGAATGTTTGGGAATCAAAAACAGGAGAACCAAGTTGAGATCATAATTGGGCCAACACAAAGCCACATACCGGAAGAGTTTCGAGTTCAAGCAGTGAACGCAATTACACATATAACCGGCCTTGTGATTGAGTTTTGTAGGGATTGGCTTGACGAAAGAAATCGGCATAGCAGTTAAACGTATAAGGGAGTTTGATTGATCGTTGGTTCGAGTCCATTCGCGACTACCACTGCAGTTAATATAAGCTGACGTCTAAATTTAGGGTGTAATTATGACCGCGATCGCTATATGGCGAAATACAGAAAATCCTGACCACCCGACCTTGTGGGCAGTCGCTGACAGCTTAGTTTCTAGAGGACCAGCGCCATTGATTGGAGATGCTGCAAAACTATTTATGCTGCCAGTGACTTGTCGGGTACCCGGCCCCGAAGGGTTTTTTAGTGAAATTTGTTCTAATCATTCATATGGGTATGCTTTTGCTGGAAGCACTCTAGTCGGTCAAAATACCTATCTAGCTCTTGTTCCACTATTAACCAATTTAATACATAGAGAGCCTTACTCCCCAAGCCTGACCGAAGTGGGTGAGTATATTGCCAATTACCTTTCAGCTACCTTTGACGATCTAAGAGTAACTATGGGACGTGATGCTATGTTTGAAGTAGCAATATTTGGATGGTGTCCTGTTCAGCAAACATTAGGACTTTTTAGAATCAGGCCTGTGATCCAGCAGGGTGGAATGTATGGCATCGAATCGAGCTATGTGGACTTCTCTAATGAGCAATTTGTATATCTTGGAGATTATTCAAGGGAAATTTCCGAGTTGATCACGGCAGCTATTGATGCAGAGGGAACGACCACACGGGCACCTAAGAGAGTAATTGGGCAATGCATAGGGTCAGGTGACTACCCTAGTGTCGGGGGAGACATTCAATTGGCGGTAGCAGATCGATTTGGCTTTAAGCCATATATGCTTTACCGCCCACGTATTCAACCGCCTGGCGGAGTCGAGATTACTTATTTAGGTAGGGTAATAGAGGATGAATTTCTGCATTTGGGTTCAGCCTTAGTCAGCATACCTTCGTTACCATGAGAAATATGGTAGGTTTCGAAGCAAATCTCTTTTTTTGATATCTAATTTGAGCACCCCTCAACCCCTTGTGCAGCAAGAGTTTTGAGCAAGTTGGCAGAGAAAATTTATTCAATCAGTGCCTGTTTGTTTGTTAGTTTTCTCGTTTTTGAGTGCAAAAAGCGTTTGTGCTTTCTCTCCAGAAGCGTTTGTTCTTTTTTTTCGAAGGCGTTTGTACTTCAGCGTTTTGAAAGAACAAACGTACAGAGTGGAAGCAGTTGCAAATGCGAACGAAAATAGGGGAGTGCAGATCCTTTATGTTCGAAAGCTAAGAAAAACCAATAAATGACCGAGTGTAAGACTAGCAAATAATCGACTCTATAATTAATCTCTAGGGGTTAACCTGAGTAGTGAATTTTGCAGATGAATTGTTGAATGAAATTTGGAGAAAATATGCCGTACAAGACCACCACAAAAAATCAAGAAGTCACAGCAGTAGACGTCCAAACTATGAGCGACATGTCTCTTGATGAATACAAAGACTATTTGAGATTCGGTTTAATGTCAGTAGATCACCATGACATTCTGAGATCAGAAGCAGCTGGATATCCTCTGGCAACTAATAAAGAGCAGTTGAAAGCCCTCATAGCTTATCTCAATGAAATTTCACCAAAGGTCGGATCTTCAACCTAGTACCATGTTTAATATTGACCCTATACATAAGACAATTTGTATTAAATGTATTGGTGATGCACATCTAAAAAAGATAATTAGCGCTCATCCGAGGCATCGTAATTTCTGCACTTATTGTCAAAGTGAAGACGACTGTATTGATTTGGTTGATTTAGCTCATATATTCGATAAAGCTTTCTCAGACACTTACTCGGAGATCGATGAAAGGCTTGCTGAAGACCATGGCTATCCAACAAAGGGCGAAGATTTATACTCAATAATCTGGAAAGAAATTCAGCCTATTGACGAGCTAATCGCAGATGATTTAAGCAAAATCATTTACTCGTTCTGGGAAAACGTTTCAATTTTTCAATCAAATCCAACTTCAGACACCTCATTTATAAAAGCTGGTGCAGAGTCCTGGTTCGAACAATACTGGGCCTCAATGAGTTACAGCTTAAAAAATGAATGCCGTTTTCTAAATTCTGAGGCTCTAGATTTAATGAAAATGGTATTTGATGATATTGATAAAGTACCCACTTCGGACGGTAAGTCATTAATTTTAGAAATCACGCCAGAGCATGAGTTGAGTACCTTATACCGCGCAAGGCTTTTTCAACATGATAATGATCTTGAAGAGGCTTTGCTCAACCCGGAAAAAGAGTTAGGCCCGCCGCCAAATCCAAAAGCCACAGCTGGGAGAATGAATGCTAAAGGCATATCTGTATTCTATGGAGCAAATTTGCCTGAAGTCGCATTAGCAGAAGTGCGTCCTCCAGTAGGTAGTAAAGTTGCCATCGCTAAATTCAAAGTGATTCGAGAAGTAAGGTTGCTTGATTTAACAAGATTCAAAGAGGTAGTTTCAGAATTTGACTACAGCATTTTTGACAAACAATCTTTGAATAAAGTCCGGCGCCATAAGTTTTTAACGAAGCTAGAAGAGGAGTTGGTAAAGCCAGTCATGCCTGAACATAGTGATGCTGGTTACCTTGTCACTCAAGTTATTGCTGATTTTCTGGCAAGCCATCAAATGTTAAATCTCGATGGTGTGATTTTTCGCTCCATTCAGGTTGCGAATAAATATAGTAAACCACCTATGAACATAGTCCTGTTCAACAAGGCTAGTATTGTTATGCGTACTTTCAATAAACCTGGTCGCAAATTCACTTCTAGTTTGTACACTTTTTATGAAAATGGTGATGTGATATACGATCCGGTAATTTCGTACTTTGAGCATGGTGATTCATCAAATAACAATGGCTATTTGTTTGATGGGAAACTGCATACACTTCAGTTAATTTCGGACTCAATTCAAATAAGGGAAATTGAAAATGTTGAATACGGTGTAGATACGAAATCAGTCAGAATAGAAAAGGGCAACTAGGAAATTTCTTTGCTTCAGACATGTGATTTTGGGGTAACTTTGGGGGTAACTACAAAATTAATAATCCAATAATTGCCTTATTTAAAGGCTTTCATAGATTTGTTTTGTTGACCCCAGCCCACCAAACAAAGTAGTTGAAGAAGTGCTTTTAAGATATTGTTTTAAAATATCTTTCAAGTGATATGAGTAGGGTGATATAAAAAAGCCAGTCCAATGTGACTGGCTTTTTTACGTCTGTTTCCAGTCGATAAAATGGTATTTTAATTATCCTAGCAACAGTTCCTTTTTTAAACGCTTGCAGTAACGTCGCTTGGTGAGCGTGTTCATCTCATCAAACAGCATCATTTTCCATAAATACTTGGTTTCAACTAATTCTGCATCTAGCGTGGTTTCATCGGCATAGCTTTTTAATACTCTTTGACGGTGGCCGATACGATAGGGTGCAAATGCCCGCCTCTTAATGATGTTCAATTTGATATCAGGCGCAGTTTGTTTTCCGGATAGCCATCGATCGATCACATCTGATTTGACATCCAGTAGCTGCCTGAGCTCAGCGATGGACAGCGTTCCCAGATATTCACCAATCTTGAGGCACCAAATTAAGCTGTATTGTGTATGTAATTTCTTTAAGCGTTTTCTGTCTTGCATAGCAACTCCCGTAAAACCTTGCAAACCACATCCGGATGTTAACACTTGTTTTCCATATGTTAATTAAACTGGTGTGACTATTGTTAAATAATTTGAATGTGCATTTACGGCAATGGCATTGATACACTTGTATTAATATTCGCATAATGTATATTATGTTAAATAATGGATGAAGATGTTTACCCTGTTGCTTGAACAGAAAAAGCACGTTGTTGAAATCTGGTAAATGCTTAATCTGCATCGTCTGCATGCTCGTCGAAGATATCTCTGAAACGATTGGCGAGTTTTTTGAATGCGTTGAGTATGACGGGGTCAAAATGCGCTGGCTGTGTTCGTCCGTCACCTTGCATGATGATTTGCAAAGTGAGTTCATGCGTAAATGCGGATTTATATGGGCGCTTGCTGCGTAGCGCATCATATACATCACTCATCATCATGATGCGTGCGGATAATGGGATTTCCTCGCCTTTTAAGCCATTGGGGTAACCACTGCCATCCCAGCGCTCGTGATGGTTCAAGGCGATTTCTGCACCCATGATGGTAAATGGTGAGGTGCTTTTGCCGTGTCCCAAAATGCTGTTACCTAATACGGTATGTGTTTTCATGACCTCCCATTCCTCATCAGTGTGCGGGCCTGGCTTGAGCAAGATATGGTCCGGAATACCAATTTTTCCGACATCATGTAATGGGCTGGCATGATAAATGGTGTCAATAAAATTTGAGTCCATGCCCAAATCGGCGGCCAGTTCCTTACAGTAAAAGGCAATGCGGTGAATATGGTCGCCGGTTTCTTTGTCCCTAAATTCGGCGGCACGCATAATGCTGAACATGGAGTCAAAATAACTGGTGAGCAATTGAGCGGTCCGCTCTTCTACTTGTATCTCCAGTGTATGGCTATAGTCAGTCAGAAAGTCGTTATATTCTTTCAGGCGCAGCAAGTTACGCACCCTGATCCAAAGCTCGGCCCTGTCTACTGGTTTGGTGACAAACTCTTCAACACCGCATTGCAAGGCACGCATTCTCGAGGTGCGGTCTATCAGCGCCGTGAGCATAATAATTGGGATGATTTTCGTCGCTTCATTATTTTTCAATTGCTCAGCCAGCTCGAAGCCGTTCAATACCGGCATCATGGCATCCAGCAAAATCAGGTCTGGTTGATGGCTTAAGGTCATTTCAAGCGCCATTTTGCCATCGTGGGCTTGTAGTGTGGCGTAGCCTTCAGCGGTGAGCAACGCTTCCAGATAGGCGCGATTATTTTCTTCATCATCGACAATCAGAATGGTCTTGCGCGTGACTTTCATATCCATGTGCCGGGTCCCCTGCGAGCTTATTTTCTGGTGAATTCTGCTTTAAAGTAAGGCATCCACTGTTTGCAGAAACTCTTTATAGCGGATAGGTTTGGCGATATAGCTGTCGCACCCCGCCTGGCGCATTTTCTCTTCATCCCCCTTCATGGCAAAGGCGGTGAGCGCGATAATCTTGATATGGCTAGTTTGACTGTCTTCTTTAAGCAGTCGTGTCGCAGTCAGGCCATCCATGCCTGGGAGCTGAATATCCATGAGGATTACTTCGGGTAACAAGCTGCGTGCAATACCAAGGCCATCCAGGGCGTTAACGGCCTGCAATACCTCGTGCCCTGCGCTTTCAAGCAACAGCTGCGCCAGTTTCATATTGTTAGGATTGTCTTCAACAATAAGTATTCTTGCCATGCTCGCCCCTATGTTCTTTATATTATGGCTGCTTGGCCTGGCCAGCCAATGCGCGATGCACTTCACTTAAAAAGTTACCGTGATTAAATTCAGACTTTTCGAGAACGGCTAATACATGGCCCTTGAGAATGTGGTGTTCTTCAGGCGCCAGGAATTTTGAGGTGACAATAATGATAGGAATTTTTGCCGTGCGTTTGTCCTGTTTCAGCTCTTCGACTACCTCAAAACCATTGGCTTCAGGCATCATCAAATCGAGGATAATCAGGTCAGGCTTCTGTTGCTTGGCTATTTGAGTGGCCTCATGGCCGCCATAAGCCCGCATCACCGAGTATCTTGCATGCTCAAGATAAGATGAAATGATTTCTACAGCTTTAGGGTCATCGTCGACAACCAGTACTTTCACGCTTGCTTGATCATTGGTCGGGGATGTAAACCCCAGTTTGCCAAGCGCAGTTTGCAAATCATCGGCAGAGACCGGTTTTTGTAATACCTGTGCGGCACCAAGTGATAAGCCTCGATTACTGTCTGCGACAATAGACAGGATAACCACCGGAATATGGGCCAGTTTCTGATTGGCCTTGAGTTTAGCCAAAAATTCCCAGCCATCCATGCCCGGCAGCAAAATATCCAGCGTAATTAAATCGGGCGGTGCAGCATCTGCCAAAATGGCCAGGGCAATTTCGGCCGTGGCCGCACGCGTCACGCGGCAATGGTCTGACTCCAGTTGCAACCTGATCAAGTCGGCGGCACGGTCATCATCCTCCAGGACCAGCACATGTGGTGATTCTTTATTTAATAACTGACTGGCGGTTTCTTTTGCCTGGTTAATGGGGTTTGCAGGGGCCAGCAGATTGACCTTATATTGCAGCCAGACAGTGAACGTACTGCCCTCCCCTGGCGTACTGCTGACTGCGACTGCTCCGCCATGCAGCTCTGCCAGTTTGCGCACGAGCGCTAACCCCAGTCCTGTGCCTTCAAAACGCCTGGAAAGCGTGCTTTCCAGTTGAACAAAGGGTTGGAACAGGCGCTCAATGTCCTGCGCCTCAATGCCTATCCCGGTATCAGTAATGGATATCTGGATGAATTGTTGCGCGTTACCTATGGACGCTATCTGGTGCTGCGGAATATCTTTGATTTGCTCAAGGACGGCTGCGCGTTCAAGCAGCTTGGCTTGCAACGTAATCTGCCCGCCTTCGGGCGTAAATTTTACGGCATTCGACAACAGGTTATAAATAATCTGCTTTACCTTGCGTGCATCCAGCCACGCATTGCCCAAGTCTTCGGATAAGTCCGCTTGCAGCTTGATATGTTGCGTCGCTGCTTTTTCCTTAATAATAGAGAGGCTGTTTTGCAACAGCACTTGAACATCGGCGATCTCCGGCTCAAGCTCCATGCGGCCTGCTTCAATTTTTGACAGATCCAGTACATCATTAATCAATGACAGCAGATGTTGCCCGCTTTCAAAAATATCACTGACGTATTCTTTTTGCTTATCGGCCAACGGCCCAACGAAGCCATCCCGCAATATCTCGGAGAAGCCGATAATTGCATTGAGTGGTGTGCGTAGTTCATGCGACATCGTGGCCAGGAATTCAGATTTCATGCGGTCTGCTTCGAGTAGCTGCTCGTTTTTCGAGCCGATTTCTTCGCTGCGCAGGTGCAGTTGTTCGGCCAGTAACTTGAGGTCACCATATTGTTGAATATTATGCAGCGCGACACCAAGCTGCGCGGCCAAGCGCTCAATAAAGGTTTGGTCACGCTCGGTAATGACCTGGCTGGCGGCAAGCACCAGCACGGCCAGGCGCTTCTCCTGATAAGTGACCGGGCAGATGATGATGCCGGTCGGCTTGATAGACACCAGCCCCGTTTCAATAGTCAGTGATGGCAGTACATCAATATCGCTTAGTATCAGTGTCTGGTTCTTTTGAATAGCCTCACCGATTATGCCATGGCCCAATTTAAACTCATTGAGAATGTCTACCGGGGCCGCATGTGTGCTTTCAAGGCGATAGCATCCACTCCATTCGTCATAGCCATAAATGGCCGAGACCGGCAGCGCATGATTGTTGGCCAGGATATCCAGCATGCCTGACAAAATCTTCGAGCGGTCATAGTTGGCATTAAATAACCTTAAGACCTTACTATGCGTTTGGTCATAAGTCGCTGCATGGGTTAGGTCGACTTCAATCTGTTTAAAGTCACTGACATTGCGTGCAACCATGGATAAATGTGTCGGCACGCCATCGGCATCCTTATGCACCACAATCACCTGCGAGACCGGAATTTCTATGCCAGTACGGGTAATGTATGCCGATTCCCCGCTCCAGACGCCAGTACTCAATGCAGCAGGAATCGCCTTGTGCTGGATTAAATCTGCCGCCCACTCTGGTCGCATATGTGCAATGCCCTGAAATGCGATGTCTTCATTCTCACCAATGCCCAACAGCTTGCGCCCGCCTCTGTTCAGGTAAAAGTAATCCCCCTGCAGGTTCGCATTGGCGATGAGGTCCGGTGAAGCATCAAGGATATCCGTGAGTCGCCTTTGTTCTGCAGAGGCTTGCTTGCGAATATGGAGGTCGCGCTGAATACGCCAGATCAGCAGTGGGAAAAAAATCAAAATGGCGATAGACATCACCGCAAACAGCGTCAGCAGGTCTTTGGCGTGGCTCTGTTCAGATAGTGTGCGGTCGGTAAGCAGGTTCTGTTCTTCAAGCGACATCGCACTAAAGACCCCACGAATTTCAAGCATGTCTTCGCGGCGGATATAGTCTTTGCGTAGAATCTCTTTTAATTTATCGGCCGAAGTGGTACGTGCAGTCTCAATAATGTGATTAAAGTAAATAATCCGCTTATCAATCAATTGCCTTAATTGGGTGATTTGCTGCTGTTGGAAGTAATTATCTTTGGTCAGTACGGCAAGTTCTGTGACGTCTTTTTGCAAGTCGGCTAACGCAGCGTCGCGGCGTGTAATAGAACTATCATCAGCCGTGAGCAGAAAGCCTCGTTGTGAAACTTCCAGTTGATTGAATAGCACCAGGCCTTTATCCAGCTTGGAGATGACTTCGTTGGTGTGGCTGACCCAGCGGTTATTTTCAGCAAAGCGCTGCAGGTAAACCATGCTGGTAATGCCAAGCAAAACGAGTAATGCGAAGAAACTGATGAATCCATAAATAATGACGGATTCCAGCGCCCACACTTCTTTTTTTTGCGAACTCATACTGATGAAACCTTGCGACTAAGCATTATGACTCCCTTCTTGTTTTTAACATCAAGGATCAATCAGTTTCGGTACTTGCGCTGCAAGAGCTATTAAATACTAAATTAAGAAAACACGTAAGTATTTTATTTGTATCAATTAAATTGTGTGAGGATGGTAAAGAGCACGCTGTTTATAAACGTGCGCTGAATAGCGGTCAGGTGTGTTTTATCATTGAATAAAAAAAGGGCGCTAAGCGCCCTTTTTTGCTTACCAAATAAGTGGAAACTTATTTAGCTTTACGACGGCTTACCAAGCCCATCAAGCCCAAGCCAGCCAGCATCAAAGCATATGAATCAGCTTCTGGTACTGGTGTCAGCGGGTTGATGTTGAAGCTGACATTGAAGTCACCGCCCAAAGAACCAGACAGTTTGCCGGTAGCAGTCAGGAAATAAGTACCAGCTGCCAGGCTAGTCAATGTGGTCACAGCTTCGCCGTTCGCATCGTAAAAACCATAGTTCATAAATGTCACGTCATACTGTGCATTGTTGCCTGTGGTGATTTCTGTGATGCTGTATGAAAAATCAGACACTTGAGTCAGGTTGATTTCATAAATATCTTCAAAGTAAGAACCTCTTGCATTCAAGGCACCGGTGTTTTTGACATAGTCTGCATCAGCAATTGCACGAATGAAATCAAGGCTTTGGCTGGTGGTGTATGGACCAAAATCTTGCGCTTGTACTGCAGAAACGGATGCAATGCCGAATACGCCAGCGACTGCAATTTTTTTCAGGGTTTGAAACATTACTACTTCTCCAAGGATTAATACAATCTAAAAAACTATACTCATTATTTGTGACAACGGTTAGATACACAATAGTACTAACGGGCTACTCCACGGCTTATTTTTATAATCATAAAACTGCAATTTAAAAATCGTAGCCATTCTAACTGTTTACGCGATATTCTGTAAACCTAACAACATGTTTTTCAAGAAAAAAATGGCATTTTTAGCCATTAAGCAAATGCATAGTAATCAATCTAATTGATTGGGATTTTAAAAAAGGATTAATGCTTTGACGGTAATTTAAATGTCAAAATACGGTCACCTTGTTTAAACCCAAATAGAGAGTTACCGCCACTCACTACCGCAATGTATTGTTCGCCATTCATTTGATAGGTAATTGGTGGTGCGTTGACACCGTATTCAGATGCAAATTGCCATAATGATTGTCCAGTTTGACTATCATAGGCCGCAAACTTTCCATCACCCTCTCCGCAAAATAATAAACCGCCCGCTGTGGCTAGCACGCCGCCTACCAATGGCTGGCTGGTTTTGTGCTGCCAGGCAATCTGCCCGGATTTAAGGTCAATGGCACTTAATAAACCCCAGCGCGCATCATCTGTTGGCTCGCTGGCGGCGTAGCGGATAGGCTTTTCACCCGCGTTGACTTCGGTTTCATGTACGCTGTATTTGATCGGGCTGTGCATGGCCGCGACATACACCTTTTGTTGATGCTCATCAACGCTGACTGGTGACCAGTTCGCACCACCCAGTATGCCCGGGTAGACAATCGTGCCTTCAGGGCTCGGCTTTTTAAATAGATTATGTTGTGGCACAAATGGCACTGATTTGGCCAGGAACTGCCCATTGGTGCGGTCATGAATATAGAACCAGCCCGTTTTACTGGCCTGGCCGACGGCGGCGATGGTTTTTCCCTGGTGGTTGTAGTTAAACAATACCGGCGGGCTCGCCAAATCATATCCCCATAAGTCATGTGGCACTTGCTGGTAGTGCCATTTGTATTTGCCGGTTTCTGTATCCAGTGCAACCAGCGAAACGGTGTAAAGATTATCGCCAGGCCGGGAAACATCATTCATTTGTGGTGAAGGGTTACCCGTTCCAAAATACAGGGTATGGCTGGCGGTATCAATGGCTGGCGTGCTCCAGGCTGAGCCACCGCCAAAGCGCGCAGCATCTGGATAGTCTTTCAGGGCGGCTTGTTCTGCCGCAATATCACGATCGAATTGATTGCCATCAGCCGTTTTTGTTGCAAACTGCCCTTCCCAGCCTTGCTTGGGAATCGTGTCGAATTGCCATACCTGATGACCGTCATTGGCATCAAACGCCGCCAGAAAACCTGGGCGGCCATAGCGCCCGGTGACACCTATCACCGCGCCCAAGGGCGCATCACTGCGCGGGTTGTCGATATGCAGGCCGTAACCGACGCCGGTAATGCCAATAATGACTTTATGCTGATAAACCACTGGCGCCATGGCGATGCCAACGCCGGTGCCGCCGGTGACTTTACGTGTTTTATTGGGGTCAGTGCCGCTTAAGGCATCCTGGTGTTCGGTATTCACCTGATTGGCTGCCACATCAATATCCCACAATTTTTGCCCGCTCTGGGCATCAAGCGCGATCAGCCTGGCATCTACCGTGCCGATAAACACCTTGCCTTCTGCCACTGCGACACCGCGATTGGCCGGGCCACAGCACATTTGCCAGTCTGCTTTGCGCACGTGCGAGTATTTCCATAATTGCTTGCCGCTGGCAGCATCCAGGGCTAATACATGATTAAACGGCAGGCTGACATACATGATGCCATTCACGACGATAGGCGTGGCTTGAAACGTCGCTTTAACCCCTGTTTCTACAGACCATGCCGCTTGTAACTGGGCAACATTGTGCTGATTAATCTGTGACAGCGCGGAAAAACGCTGCGATGCCATATTTAAGCCATAACTAGGCCAATCTACCTGTTGGTGGTTTTGTGCCACCGGTTTGGTCGCTTGCGTACAGGCCAGCAGGAGGCCGCAAACTGCTGCGGTTAGGCAACGGGTAATCTGTTTGTGAGATGCCAGGTTCATATCAAAATCCCATAAGGTATACAGATTAGTATACACGTTAACAGTGCGCTGTTGCCATGGGGAATTTAAACCACAAAACACCCAGTAGCCCGTAATGGCCATAGACATTATTAATTGGTTTGTACAATAATTATCATCATGATAATTAGATTCAAAAAATCTTCATTAGCCGTCAAACTCGCTGAGCAGGGTTGGTTGCCTGATGCATTGATTCGCCAAGGCATCAGGTCACTTTGTAAAGCCAGGCTGCAACTGATTACCGATGATGATTGTGAGCTTGCGCAATCACGCCTGATTCAATGTATTGAGCATATACAGTTAGCAGAAATCGCCCCACTCACTGAAGAGGCACATGCAATACATGACCAAATCCCAGCAGCGTTTTATCAATATTGTTTGGGGATGAACCGCAAATATAGCAGCAGCTTCTGGTTGCCAGATACACGAACCCTGGATGAAGCCGAGCATCTGGCGTTGGCGCAAATCTGCTCACTGGCGCGTTTGGGCGGGCCTTTACAAATACTGGAATTAGGCTGTGGCTGGGGCGCTCTGACATTGTGGATGGCCAGCCATTATCCTAATGCGCAGGTGACGGCGGTTTCAAGTTCGAGTTTGCAGCGTGAACATATCATGCAGCAAGCCAAAGCGCGCGGGCTGTCTAATATTCAGGTCATCATGGCTGACATTAACCTGTTTGACACCAAGCAAAGCTTCGACCGTGTTGTGGCTGTAGAAATGTTCGAGCCCATGCAACATTATCCGATGCTGTATGCCAAGGTGGCACGCTGGCTCAAGCCCGATGGCCTGTTTTTCAAACATATATTTGTGCATAGAAACACGCCTTATGCCTTGGGTATAAACGACGCGGACTTGAACTTGAACGCAAGGGATCACTGGTTAAATCAGCATTTCTTCAAAGGCACAATAATGCCTAGCGACGATTTGCCGCTTTATTTTCAAGACGAGCTGAAGGTCATTAACAAATGGCGCTGGAGCGGCACGCATTACCAAAAAACGGCTAATGCCTGGCTGGCAAATATGGATAAGCACCACCATGATCTGACGCCACTTTTTCAGGCCATCTACGGTGAGGCAGATGCCGAAGTCTGGCGTCAGCGCTGGCGTATTTTCTTTATGGTTTGTGCCGAACTGTTTGGCTATAACCACGGACAAACCTGGTGGGGCAGTCATTATCTTTTTTGCAGAAGATGATGCTAAAAAGTGGCCTAAGCCGACATGTACAATAGCCTGTCACAATCAGGCTCAGCGGGTGCCACCCGGGGACGGCCGTGATACACTTGCCAGCCTATGAGTACGCATGCAGTTTTAGAGTGGCGCGACGGCTTGCCCTACTCTACACAATTCGATGATGTTTATTTTTCAGTCAACCCTGATCATCCACAGCATGGGCTGGCTGAAACGCGCCATGTCTTTCTGCAGCACAACCAGTTAGAGGCAAGATGGCAGCAACTGCCGACTGACTGTCCCAGCCATTTTGTGATTATTGAAACCGGTTTTGGCAGCGGCCTCAATTTTCTGGCTACTCTGCAATTGTGGCGTGATACTGCGCCAGCCAACGCGCACTTGCATTTTGTCAGCATAGAAATCGCCCCGTTTACCTTGCAAGACTTGCAGATGGCACATGCACATTTCCCTGAACTGGCCGATATCAGCCAGGCTTTATGCCAACAATATCATTTATTGCAACCTGGGATTAACCAGCTTGAGCTATCGTCATTCTCTACCAGTTTGACCTTGTATATTGGGGACAGCGAGCAGATTTTGCCGCAGCTGCAATTACAGGCGGATGCCTGGTTTCTGGATGGATTCGCGCCAGCCAAAAATCCACAAATGTGGCAGCCTTATCTATTTGAATGTATGGCCAGATGTGCGCATGCCGGGACAACATTTGCCACGTTTACCAGCGCCGGGCTGGTCAAGCGCGGTTTGCAGACGGTTGGGTTCCAGGTTGAAAAAGCACGTGGGTTTGGCAAAAAACGTGAAATGTTATGCGGCGCATGGCCTGCATCCGAACAGCTACCCTCTTCTACTTCGTTGCCTAAAGTGGCAATCATTGGTGCCGGTATTGCGGGTTGTAGTACCGCCTGGCATCTGGCCAGCTTAGGCTGCGAGGTACATGTGTTTGAACGTGCAGATCAACTTGCCAGTGGCGCCTCTGGCAATCCCAGGGGCATGCTCTACCCACGGTTGAATGCTGAAAAACCGCAAAACGATCAATTGGCGTGGCGTAGTTACAGTTTTAGTCTGCGTCACTATGCCAGCCTGAATTTGGGTGAGGATGGCTTTCAAAGCTGTGGTTTGTTACAACTGGGCAGCAATCCTCGCGAGCATAAACGGGTACAGAAAGTGGCCAGCCGATATGCGCATTTAGGCATGCTACAACAGCTGGATGCAACACAGGCCAGTGCACAGGCCTGTGTTAACCTGGCGCATGAGTGCCTGTATTTTGCAGCTGGCGCCTGGGTAAATCCGACCGCAGCATGTGCACGCATGATAGCCCATCCCAATATCACGTTGCATCTTCAGCAAGATATTTGCCAATTGACCTCCCAAAAGCAAGGCTGGCAGCTAGCAGATCACACCGGAACAATTAATGATTATTTTGATGCCGTGATTGTCTGTAATGCCTCAGAAGCCGCCAGCTTATTGCCAGAAAGCGGCATGTGGCTGAATCCGGTGCGTGGCCAGATGGGTATGATTGCCGGGCAGGCGTCTATGCAATCGCTCAAGGTGATTTTATGCGGGGACGGTTACCTGACCCCACTTTCTCAAGGCCAGCATGCCATGGGGGCTACTTTTGCACCAGGTGATAGTAGTACAGAGGTTCGCGAACAAGATAATCTGAGCAACCTCGATATGGTGAGTAGGTTGAGCCCGCAATTCGATCATGCAAGCAGCGCGGAAGTGACTTTTGCGCGCGCATCGTCCAGGTGTGGTTCCCCGGATTATTTGCCTTATGTCGGGCCTGTGCTGACGACAACAACGTTTCATGCTCAACGTACACCGATCAACGATTTCGCCGCGCTACCCGCGCCACAAGGCCTATATGTGCATGTTGCGCATGGCAGCAAAGGTTTGATGACCGCGCCTTATTGTGCAGCCATGCTGGCCAGACGCTTGTTAAGCGACTTTGGTACCAGATTGCCACAATTGACCGAAGACAGTTTCTGGCACGGTTTGCATCCGCAGCGTCATTTGTTTAAGCAGCTGGGTTGGAAGTCGTTACTAAATCCTTTTACTGAGCAGACGTCAGCATGAGTGCGAGTATTCAACAGTTAAAACAGCAGTTAACGCGCACGCCGCAAGACCCTGAGTTGCATTATGAATTGGGGCGGCATTACCTGGCACTCAAGCAAGCTGAAGATGCTGAGCAGGCTTTTCTTCAGGCATTACAATGGGCACCCGATCACCCGCAAATATTGATGCAACTCGGCAATGCGGCCAGTTTGCGTGGGGATGAAGCGGTCGCTGCCCACTATTTCAGGCAATCGCTAGCGCAAGATACACAGCAGGCTGATGTGCATTTCAACCTGGCCAATAGCCTGCGTAAACTAGGTGAGAATACGCTGGCGATTCAACATTACCGGCAGTCACTGGCGCTGGCACCTAGGGACGCAGAGTGCCACAACAACCTGGGCAATGCTTACCGTGAGCAAGGTCAGCTAGACTTGGCCGTGGCTGCCTATGCACAGGCCATTAAACTTGATCCGCAGCTACTGCATGCCAAAGTACACTGGATTCATCAAAAACAGCATATGGCCGACTGGCAAGGTCTGGATGCCGCCATTGCCGAAGTGCGCGCTGCGTTAGCACAATCCCCACAGGCGCAGATCCCGCCATTTGCATTTTTGGCGATGCCAGGGACCACGGCGGCTGAGCAACTGGCATGTGCAAGCAACTGGGCACAACTGCATTATGGCCATATACAGCCGTTAGCCGCCACCCAACAGTCTAGCCAGCCAGAAAATCAGCAGCGTATTAAAATTGCCTACCTTTCTTCTGATTTTCGTCGTCACCCCCTGGCGTATTTGGTCACAGACGTGATTGCCGCGCACGACCATCAGCAATTCGAAGTGTTTTTATATAGCAACAGCAAAGACGATCACTCAAGCGAACGCCTAGCCTTGTTTGCCGCCGGCAATCACTGGATAGACATCACCAGCATGCCTGATGTGGCAGTCGCCGCACATATGCAACGCATGGGGATTGATGTGCTGGTAGATTTAACCGGCTATACGCAAAATAGCCGTAGCGGCATTGCCGCCTACGGCCCTGCCCGCACCCACATTAATTGGCTCGGTTATCCCGGTAGTATGGGAATGGTCAATGGTCAGCCGCTGTTTGACGCCATGATTGTGGATGGCACATTAAATGAAGTGGTTGTGGCCGAACAGCCTGTAGTGTTGCCATGCTACCAGGCAAACAATGCACAACGCCCCATGGCTGAGGCTGACACGCGCAAAGCGCATGGCCTGCCTGAGCAGGGGTTTGTGTTTTGTTGCCTGAACCAGAGTTTTAAAATCACGCCGGATGTGTTTGCCAGTTGGATGCGCATTTTGCAGCAAGTGCCAGGCAGCGTATTGTGGTTATTGCAATGTAACCAGTGGGCAACACGGCACCTGCAAGCGCAAGCAAAAGTGGCTGGCATTGCCGCCGATCGATTGATTTTTGCGCCACGCACCAGCATTGCGCAACATATTGCCAGGCAACAGCATGCCGATCTGATGCTGGATACGGCACCCTATAACGCGCACACCACCGCCAGTGATGCTTTATGGCAAGGGATTCCCCTGCTCACGGTGGCTGGTGATACCTTCCCGGCACGGGTCAGTGCCAGTTTACTCAAGCATATCGGGCTGGATGAATGCATCTGCGCCGATTGGACGGCGCTTGAACAGCGCGCTATCACTTTAGCGCATGATGCAAGCGCACTGGCATTGCTCAAGTCCAAAGTGAAAAGCCAGGCCGGTGTGCTGTTTGAGCCGCACACATTCTGCCTGCAATTGGAGCAGGCTTATCGGCAATTGCTGTCTCGCGCTTAGTCAGACTCGCCAACGCTGACCGACAAGATGCCTGCGGCAATAATGCAACAGCCGCCTATCATTTCCATCACCGACATGGTTTCCTGCGCCAGAAAATAAGCGGCAATCGCGGCCACAATCAACTCGGACATAAACAACACTGACGCCTGGATAGCGGGTATTTTGGTCACGCCATATTGCACCAGCAAAGTCGCTGAAACCAGCAATAAGGCAATCACCAAGAAAGTGATGGTCACATAGGAGGTGAAGGTTGATGCCGTGATAAACGCCATGCCAGCGATGCCAGATTGCCAAAGTAATACCGCGAATGACAAGCCAAAGACACCCAGCCATACCAGCATGCCTTTGGCTGCAATCGTTAAATGTGTGGAAAAACGGGTCATGACATTGGTTAAAGAAAAGCCAATGCCGGCAGAGAGTGCCAGCCAGTCTGAGGTGGATTGTGGCCACGGCCATGCCCATTGACCGTCGGTAAGCATTAAGACCGCGCCTAATAAAGATAGTCCTATAGCCAGTAGTTGCGGTTTATGCCAGGGCTCATGCAGCCAGACTCTTGCCAGCAATAAGGTCCATAGCGGCGACAGGTAGAACAGCAGCATCACGCGCATGACTTCACCATCAATAATCGCCAGTACATAAGCCAGGTTGGTCCAGCCCGCGATCAGGCTTAGCCAATAGGCCGAGGCAGGGACTTGCAGTATGCAGTTGAATCGCCGCCAAAACAGCATGCTACCTATCAGCAACGCCAGGCTATAACTCAATAAACTGGATTGCACGCCAGACAAGCCGATATCGTTTAGCAGGCGGTAGGGATACCAGATAATGCCCCAGCATAACGCGCCATAGATCAAGGCCGCTGAAGCCGTATATTTTTGCCCGGAAGCTTTTTGTTTATGTGGCAGGCTCACTTATAATACACACCTATGAATCCAAATTTAAACCTACTTCAGCCCTATCCGTTTCAACGCTTGCGCGATCTGTTTCAAGGCCTGACGCCTAACCCGGCGTTTAGTCCTGTCAACCTGTCGATCGGCGAGCCTAAACACGCCACGCCGAGTATCATTAGTGACGCACTCGCCAGTAATCTGGGGGGATTGGCCAGCTATCCTACCACAATCGGTGTACCGGCCTTGCGTGAAGCGATTAATCAATGGCTGCAACGTCGCTACAACATTCCCGCCCTCAATATCGATAAAGCGATTTTGCCGGTGAATGGCAGCCGCGAGGCCTTGTTTGCCTTTGCGCAGGCAGTCATTGATACCAGCGTTGCACAACAGCCAGTAGTGATTTCACCCAACCCGTTTTACCAGATTTATGAAGGTGCGGCCTTTTTAGCCGGTGCGCAGCCCTACTTTATCAACACCACGCCAGACAATGACTTTGTGATGGACCTGACACAAGTACCGGTCGATATCCTCAAGCGTACCCAATTGGTGTTTGTATGCAGCCCAGGTAACCCATCGGGCAAGGTCATGGATATTCAGGCCTGGAAAACCCTGTTTGAGCTGTCCGACCAATACGGTTTTGTGATTGCGTCAGATGAGTGTTATTCAGAGATCTATTTTGATGAGAATAATCCACCGGTTGGCGCATTGCAGGCAGCACATCAGCTAGGTCGCGACTTTAGCCGTGTCGTCATGTTCAGCTCACTCTCCAAACGCTCGAATGTGCCTGGCATGCGTTCTGGCTTTGTCGCAGGCGATGCAGATATTGTTGAGAAATTTGCCTTGTATCGCACCTACCACGGCTGCGCCATGAACCCGGCAGTGCAAGCTGCCAGTGTAGTGGCCTGGAATGACGAAGCACATGTGATTCATAACCGTGCTTTATACAGCGAGAAGTTCAGCACGGTCACACCACTGCTGCAACAAGTCTGGCCACACACGCAGTTGCCAGATGCGGCATTTTATTTATGGATTAACATACAAAAAGACGACACCGTTGTTGCCAGGCAGTTGTATCAGGAGTTGAATATTACGGTGTTGCCAGGCTCTTTTCTGGCGCGTGAAGCGCATGGCCTCAACCCCGGCAAAGGCTTTATTCGTATGGCGCTGGTGGCGTCGACTGAAGAAACGATTGCCGCCGCCCAAAGAATAAAGGACTACCTCAAGTAATAAACATGTATTAAAACAAAAAAGCCGGTTGCAAATGCAAACCGGCTTTTTTATGACAAGCAAAAATTAAGCAAATTTTCTGCGAGCAATCAAACCAATGATACCCAAACCAACCAGCATCAGTGCATTAGACTCTGGTTCTGGCACTGGCACTGTTTCGTGTGCAGTAAACGTCAGTTTATTTGACAGGGTAACGTTTAACGCACCTGGATTAAACTTGAACACATAATCATTGCCAGCGGCAAGATCAATAAACGTAAACGTTGTCGTCGCACCGAAGGTTAACAGTGGAATATTGTAGGATGTGATTAAAGTATTTGAAGAGTTATACAGGCTGAAAGTAGAGCCAACACCGATACCCAGCAACGCTTTAAAGTCTACAGTGACCGTAGAGTCGGAGCTCAAGTCAAAGGTGTATAGGTCTGGCAACCAAAAGGCACCAACCTGTAACAAAGACTGATCAACCACTGGACCTGCATTCAAGTCAGCCAGATCAGTCACGTTTGTGGTCGCAAACGCCTGATGTGAGAAACTGATGGCAGAGATTAATGCCATAGATCCCAATACATTAGATACTTTCATACCTACTCCTCAATTAAAAAAACAAGAAAACTTTTAATTAAGCAGAATGTGATTTACGCAAAGACACCAGACCCATCATGGTCAGGCCAACCAGCATTAACAAGCCCAGATCTGGCTCAGGTACTGGGGTAGTCACATTAAAGCTCAAGAAATATTGTCCGCCGCTAAAACCATCAGCCGTGCCAGAGACACGTAATTGGTAAGCACCTGGCGTCAGGATCGATGGCGTTGTTAACAAGTTGTTGTCAATATCGTACAGGCCATAAGTAAAAGTGCTATCTACGATATTGTAGGCAGCGTCAGGCATTTCAGTAATAAAGTAAGAAAGTGAGGCTGGTACTTGAAGGTCAAGATCAAACACATCATTAAATGTGAAGCCGCCAATCACACCTGCATCGCGGTTAACAACACCTAGCAGATCTGTGGTGCCATAACTCAAAGTCACATTGGTCGCTTGCGCATAACCAGTGAAGGCAATCATTGCCGCGGTGACAATTGATAATTTTTTCAGCCAATGCATGAACATGGTAATTCTCCTCAGTACAGTTAATTATTAGCCATCTTATTATTTAATACGGCTATTTTATATAGCCCATATTGGCCAATTACTTCATTTTTATTTATTTGTTGTTTATCTTTTTTTTGGTTATTTCTAAGCAAAAAGCAGACCAGCGCAAGTGAAATCGTTTAACAGGCTGATTTTATTAGTATTTTTACGCTTGTAACAATAAGCCAACTAGGATGGATGCATGAATTGCACCACTTTTCAGAACGAAATGTTTGTAATGCACCATTTCAATGCGTCTATTTTACTCGCGTCTTGGGGAAAGTAGTAAAGAAATTTGTCAGAAATATGACAGCATCATGAATGCTTTACAGGGGTAGGCATTCATTCTTGGATGTTTAAACATCCAAGAATGAAAGTTACTGGACTATTGTTTTTGCTCCCATTGCCATGCATGCGTCACAATGGTGTCCAGCGCAGTATAGGTCGGTTGCCACGCCAATATGCTTCTGGCACGCTTGGCATCAGCCACCAGTCTGGCTGGATCCCCTTCACGTCTTGGGCCGTTAATCACCGTGACCTGTTTGCCTGATACCTTCTGCACGGCATCAATTACTTCTTGCACCGAAAAACCTGAACCATTTCCCAGATTAAAGCGGTCGCTAGCACCGCCTTTATTTAAGTATTCCAATGCTGCCAAGTGCGCAGCGCATAAATCCACAATATGGATATAGTCGCGAATGCAGGTACCATCGGGGGTGTCGTAATCACGGCCAAATACCTGGATATTTTCGCGCCGACCGGAAGCTGCCTGCAGAATTAAAGGAATCAAGTGGGTTTCCGGATCATGACGCTCCCCCAATTGCCCCTCAGGGTCGGCCCCAGCCGCATTAAAGTAACGCAAGCATACCGAGCGCAGATCAAATGCTTTCTCATAGTCGGCCAGCACTTGTTCTATCATCCACTTTGACCGCCCATAAGGATTCAATGGGCGATTAGGATGTGCTTCATCAATAGGCACGTAATCTGGCTCGCCAAATACTGCCGCAGTCGATGAGAAAATGAATTTCTTCACTTCAAATTGTAACATGGCATCTAGCAGGTTCAGCGTATTGGTCACATTGTTACGGTAGTAGATATCTGGCTTGCGCACGGACTCACCTACCTGGATATAAGAGGCAAAATGCATAACCGCCTCTGGCTGATGCTGCTTAAATACTTGGGCCAGGCATGCTGGGTCTGCCAAATCACCCTCAACAAAGGTGCCACCTAGCACCGCATCGCGGTGACCACTGGACAAATTATCCAGTGTGATCACCTCGTGGCCGGCGCCCAGCAACATTTTGACCATATGTGAGCCAATATAACCTGCCCCACCTACTACTAGAACTCGCATTGTTGAATCCTTTCAGATGCTGCTATTTAATAAACTGTTTAAAAAATCTCAAGTTAGCCTAGAGTGTTTTTACTTGCTTTCTTTGAATGCAATATATAAAAATTGGATGATATCTACTGAATATCTTTTCAATAGTCTTTTGGGCTCCTGGCACAACCTGAATAGCCACTCCAAGCGTAGCTTTTGTATTACGATGGGTGCGCGAATCTTATTGCCTGACCAAAAATCGAAGAGTGCGCCAACGCCGAAAATGTAAGAAGCATTGAGTTGGCTCTGATTTGTCAAAATCCACTTCTCTTGCATTGGATTACCCATCGCAACAAGTAGAATATCTGTACCTGCGGTATTAATCGTGCCCACAATTTCATCATTGTCTTGATGGTCAAAATAGCCGTCTCTCACACCTACAACTTGGTGCCGTGGAAAACGTAAAGCAATATATTCTTTTGCTTTCAAAACTACTTCTGGTTTGGCGCCAAGCAGGAAAATATTTAACTGTTCAGGATGATGTGATAAGAAAAAAGGCGAAAAGTCCGTACCATTTAAATTATCGCTAAATGTTTTTCCATGTACGAGTTTGGACGCTATATTTAAGGCAATACCGTCATTGGCAATTAATACATTTTCAATATCAGGGGTTGATGCCTGAAATAGCGCACGACAGTTGACAATGAAGTTGCTATTAGCAAATAGTAATATCGTTTTTTTTGATTGCTGTCGACGCTGCTGCAATATTTTAAGTAAATGCTCTGAGGTCGTGCTTAGAATTGAAACGCCAGCGATATTAATTAAATCAGTTGAGGTTTCTGCCTCACGATGAGAATGAGTCATGAATTACTTTCGGGCAGTTGGTCAGTGTTAGATGGCATTCGGCCACCACCCCATTGGCATTATTTAATAGTTTTAAAGTGTATTTTTGCGATTCTACACCAGAAAATATTCAGTTTCGTCAGAAGACTATCATTTAAAATAGCACGATAAAATGTATTTTTCGTTAAAAAACTGCGGGGTGGAAAAAATGCCGCATTATGTTGTATGCTTGTGCTAGTTAGTCTGCTTTGTACTCTGCAGATGTTCAGCTAGATTGGTTATACAGCAATGATAAAAAACATCTCCGAAATTCCCTCCGATACACAGCTTGAAGCTGATGTTTGCATTATAGGTTCTGGTGCTGCTGGGCTAGCTGTAGCACTTTCACTTGCTGGCCGTGGGCTCAAGATTATTTTACTAGAATCTGGTACAGAAGTATTTTCTAAAAAAACGCAGAAACTATATGCCGGTGAATTGGCTGATGAAAAGCTACACAGCCCGCCTGATAAATACCGACATCGACGCTTCGGAGGTTCCACCGCTATTTGGGGCGGGCGTTGCATGCCATTTGACCCTATTGATTTTAAGCAACGTGATTACATCCCGCAAAGTGGCTGGCCTATCACCCATGCCGATTTGGCGCCCTACTTTCCTGTTGCCAATAGATTACTTGAGGCCGGTGAGTATGCTTACGATGCAGACACAGTATTTGGCATAAACAAGCCTATGTTTCAAGGCTTCGCCAGTGATATCTTAATGACCAATAACATGGAGCGATTTTCATGTCCAACCAACGTCGGTAGTCGCTATCGTCAACGATTGTCACTGGCAGATGATATTCAAGTAATCTTGGGGGCAAACTGTACTGGCATTAGACTCAATACTACTGCCGACCACGTTGATCATCTGGATGTCGCTAGTCTGGATGGTAAAAAAATGGCAGTTAAAGCCAAACAAATAGTAGTAGCAACAGGAGGCATTGAGGTTGCTCGACTGCTATTAGCATCAAATGATATTTGCAAAACTGGCATAGGTAACCAGCAAGATCTGGTGGGGCGCTATTATCAGTGCCATATTGCAGGCAATCTAGGCAAACTAACTATTTTAGGGCCTACATCAAATGTGAGGCATGGCTATGAGGTCTCTGCTGAAGGTATTTATTGTCGACGACGGCTTTCTCTTACCGAGGAAACTCAACAAAAAATAAAAGCAGGCAACATGGTTGCCAGGTTGCACTTCCCCAAAATCGTTGACCCCTCACATAAGGTTGGTGTTTTATCAGGACTGTTCCTAGCTAAAAATTTTATTAGTTACGAATATGGAAAGCGTCTCAAAGATGGCCAGGCATCTTTGAGTACATACTTAAAGCATTTTTCTAATATCATTTTAGATCCCATTGATACATTTAGGTTTCTGTATCACTGGCTGACTAAGCGGACATTAGCAAAGCGCAAATTCCCCTCTGTCATTCTAAGTAATAAAAGTAACCAGTTCACTTTAGAAATTCATAGTGAGCAGTACCCAAACCCTGATAGTCGCATCACTTTAATTGATGAATGCGACGCACTTGGAATGCCGCGCGTGAAGGTTGATTGGCGATATTTACCTGCTGATATTGAGTCTGTACGTCGCTCATTGGATGTATTTGTTGAGGAATTCAGGAAAAGTGGCGTCGGTAACTTTGAATTCGATGCCTCAAAATTGGAAGAAGATTTGACTCGATTCGGTGCCTACGGCGGTCATCATATTGGCACTGCCAGAATGGGCAAAGATCCAGAAACTTCAGTGGTGGATGCTAACTGTAAGGTGCATCATGTAGATAATCTTTATATCGCCAGTTCAGCAGTTTTCCCGACCAGTGGCCAGGCCAACCCAACACTTACAATTGCTGCACTTAGCCTGCGGCTGGCAGATCATCTCGCGCAAAAAATGCAGGCGCCCTGTCAATCAAAGCACGTGGTTATTTGAGGTAATGTAAATGAAAGTATTGATTCTTGGTGCGACCGGTCACGTTGGTAGTCGCTTAGTTACGCATCTCAATCGGCAAGGTTACGAAACAATAGCCGCATCCAGAGGGCGTTTAAATACGAACATTCCAGGGCGTATCACGCTTGATAGTTTAAACCTGGAGGCATTGACTCATTACCTCAAAGGCGTTGATGCCGTGGTCAATTGTGTTGCTGGTGATAAACACTCAATTGGTAAAGGGGCTGATATCTTGGTACAAGCTGCGATCGTTGCAGGTAAACCAAAGATCATCCACTTGAGTACGATGTCTGTCTATGGCGGTCATGAGGGGAATATTACTGAATCTCACGCATTTGATCCAACTTACGGCTGGTACGCTGCTGCAAAATGTGAAGCTGAGACTTATATGCAAAAATATGCGGCGGCTGGCGGGCAAGTTATTTCATTTAGACCTGGATGCGTACATGGGCCTGGTAGCCACCTATGGGTAAGCCGCCCTGCAAACTTGTTAAGAACATATAGGCTTGGGGATTTAGGTGATGCTGGCGATGGTTGGAGTAACCTAGTGCATGTGGATGATGTCGTGCGTGCCATTCATGTAGGTTTGAAGATATCTAAAAAAGCGGGGGAGGCGTTGTTTTACAACCTGGCAGCCCCTGATAGCCCGCGATGGAATCAATATTTGTTTGATCTGGCTAATGGTATTGACGCGACGCCGATTAAACGTATCAGTCGACTGCAACTCAAGCTGGACTCAAAAATACTGAGCCCAGCGATTAAAATTGCACAAATTTTGTGCCGTAAAGCAAGGCGGGATGCTTCTTGGTTACCAGAACCGCTTCCACCTAGCCTATCCAGACTTTTTGAGCAGCATATTTTTCTGAATGCTGAGAAGTTTAGCAACGAATATGATTTTACTTACATGAGTTATGCACAAAGCCTTCAGGAGTCTATCTCCTGGTATAACGATATTAAGTATTAGCAACATAGATCATATGAAAACAGAGACAAATAACAGGTATGCTTTTGCAGATGGTCTACGAGGGTTGGCGGCACTCTGGGTAGTCTTTTACCATTTATTTCATGGTGATCATGTGACCCAACTAAGCCTGTTTCTTGGACATTCATTATCTGCCATTATTTTTGAATACGGTAATCTCGGGGTTCCCATATTTTTTGTATTAAGTGGCTTTGTCATGGCTGTGACTACCAACAAAAAAATTATGGGTGTTTTGCAATCAGTCAAATTCATGCTTAGAAGATTCATAAGACTTTCCCCACCCTACTATTTTGGGATTATAGTTACCCTGATACTTTTATACGTTAAGACCCGCTTTGTAGAGCCAACCATTTCACTTCCAGATATGAAAGCTATTGTTGCCCATGTGTTTTACATGCAAGGGTTTTTAGGTATCAAACAAATCAATGTTGTGTACTGGACACTGTGCTATGAAATTCAGTTTTATTTGGTATTTAGCCTAGTGATTTATTTGGCCTCTCGCTTCAGCCAAGACAGCCTTAATCATTTTCTTGTATTGATATTCTTCACCATGCCAGGCCTATTATGGCTGGGGCTGGTATCTGAGCTAACTCCCCTGCAAACTTATGCAAGTCACCATCTCGTCTTTATCAACTATTGGTATGCGTTTAGCGCAGGTGCGGTCGTTGGCTGGTCAATAACCCGTTATAACAGGTTTTATTTTGAAAAATATTTGATGCTATTTTATGTAGCAACCATAGCCATTGGATATATCAAAATGGATGCATTCGCAGTTACTGCAGGTTTAACGGCTTTGATTCTACATCTGGCATTATATAAAAACAAAATGGATAGCTGGTTAAACTTTAAGCCATTACAGACTCTAGGCTTAATTTCTTACAGTTTATATTTAATACATAATAATCTGCTTGGTATTGTTGCTCGGCTTATCAGAAAAACGCTAGATACAGGAGTTGTCACAGATCTGATCGTTGCGATAGTATGTACTTTGACTTGCTTGATTTCCGCGTTTTTAATGTATATGTATATTGAAAAACCAGTCATCAAGCTTAGCCAAAAGATTAAGTATTAAGTAGCCTCAGAAGGTTTATTCAAGTTTGATTAAGTCCCCTGTTACACTAGATGGCCCTTCTATGCCGCTGGTTGCAACCACTGTAATATCGTAATCATCCAGAGGCCAGGTAAATGTAACTGCCTGGTCATTCTCTAAATTATAGGAGTCATAAATCACATAATCGTTTTTTTGTGGATTGCGAATAACAAATCTTAATTTAGCACCACCAGTGGTTTTTGCTTTAAGTTGATACTTAATGCCTTTCTTAGGTTTAGCCCAGTCAATCGTACTCACAGAGCGTCCTGAGGAGTTAGCCTGCACAATCGGCTCTTCTGTAGCGTCGAATTCTAATACTTGCTTATACGAATTAAATTTACCAAGTACATTACATGAGGTTTCGCACTTTTCACTGTCTGGCAAATAATTGTACCCCCTCACCCATGGCCCCCTCATAGATAATATATTTAGATTCTTGTTCGCTTGATAGCTAACACCATTACCATCGACCCAACCTTGCACTGAAGTAACCGCTCTTAACGCTGAATGCAGTCCTCTAAACTCAGCATAAGATAAATTTGTAGTCGTCCATGTATTTGCACCGATCTCCGAGTAAATAACAAATGGTGTACCGTAATTTCTATCAACAACATATGCGCCATAAGTTTTAAGCGTATTTGCAATTTTCTTAATCAATGGTGTTTGAATTGATGCTGTATTAAAACTAGGAGGCAACATCAATAATGTACCTTCTGGAATTGAGCCTGTGTAGTTACCTGTGTTGTTATCAGTAGAGGTAGAGGGGAAAACGTAATCTTTAGATAAAGCATTATCTGTGAGCGATATTGCTAAGGCATGTCTAAACATGCTATCACCATCATCTACTTCATGCTTTCGAATCATGCCTGCGCAGGCCGCGATACCCGTTGCTCGCCCACCATGATAGAAATGTGCTGGATCACCCCATCCACGACCATCAAGGGGAGTCCAAGCATATAGCAATGTCGTCCATTCACCATTTACTTTTTTCAATCGATAAAATGAGTGAATGATTTTGTTCTCAACATCAAATACATCTGCATGGGCATCAGCCCCTGATGCTGGTAAAACATCCTCAGGCCAATGAGGAATTGTAATTTCTGATGTCAGCACCTCTGCATCTCTATCATGCACACCACCATAACCTGGACCAACCTTGAGCGTTACGGATGAGTGACTTGCATCTGTAAGAAAGCAAGAGGCGGAATATGCTGGCGTGTAAGCAGTTGGGTTATAAAGAGAATTGGGAATCACATAGTTTGAAAAAACTGGTGAAACTGGCCGACTATTCCAAAATGAGTCTAATGCAAACGGACGCTCATATGTACCATAATCTACTGAAAAAGCGTTTGTAGCGAACAGAAAATTAACTATGATTAATTGGCTAGCTAATTTGGCTTTGCGATACTTCATCTTGGAACTCCTTTTAGCAATCTCATGAAATTATTTATTTGTTATATTTTATTAACTAATATTTACATGATAAAAGATTAATTGCTATTGATGTAGTAATTATTTTTAAATTAGAAATAAAAAAAGGCACCTAAGTGCCTTTAAACATTTGATAAGTATCATGAGGAGCGAAGCAATGCTCGAGACTTTTCTCTAAAAGGTTTCTCTATTAATAAATAAGTAATATGCGAAACTATAAATGCTATCAACAAAAATAGAGTAATTAACCCTGCTGCTTCCAGGGCAGAGAATTGTGGTGTTGATATCCCATGGATCATCAATTCTGGTCGGTGAAATAATATTCGGATAACTTGCTGATAGCACCAAAGTACCGCGCCATGAGCCATATATAGTGAATAAGAAATGGTTCCTAGCCATACAAGCCATGCATGTGAAAGAATCCTTTTAAAGACATTTGCAGGGCTGAGGGTGATAGCCGCAATCAATAATGCACTGACTGGATATATGAAGAGCGCTGTACCAGTATATCCTTGCGCTGTGGACGCAATAATAATGATCCAGAATATTGAGAGAGGAATAAGCCATATACTTAACTTATATACCCCATCATGAGGATATTTTTTTACTTTTTGTATACCGTAGGCAGTTAAGCATCCAACAAAAAAACCAGCTAAGCATCTCAGCATGAAATTGTAATGTTCCGGATCAAATGCATACAAAACATAAATGCTGACAATTGCAATCGACGCAAAAACTAGCGTTTTAAACTCTCTGAACCAGTGGATGATGAGTGCAAAAATAACATACGTATAGAACTCCGCGCTAATTGACCATGCTGGGCTATTAAAGGACATAGCGGTTTCATTAGGCCAGAAAGCTTTTACTAGAAAAAGCTCTCTTAAAAAAGCAGCTAAATTATTTTGTACAAACGGTGCTTTACTATGGCTTTCAATACCAAAGTAGGCTTGCAAAATATATTTGAGGGTTTCAATCCCTAATGCAACAAGTAGAAAAGTTAGATGTACCGGATATAAACGGCCAAATCGCAGGAATTGAAACTGTAGAACCTCTTTTGCAGAGTTCAGCTTATTGCCATAAGCTGAGTAAATTACAAAGCCCGACAAAACAAAAAACAAGTCGACCATGATCCCGCCACCTCTAATTAACGGGATCTGATGCAGAAAACTATTCCAGCCTGGAATGTGGTACATCACTACGATTAAAGCAGCTATACCGCGAATACTCTCTAACTCATCAATTTTATTTTTATTATTTGCAATCGAGCTCATTTTGCTTACTTTCAGATTAATACGTTATCAAGTTAGTCTTTTCTGGACTTTACCCATTCCACTTGCCTGTTCACAAAAAAACCAAGATATAGCTTGATTTTACGGAAAGCATAGACAGGAGCAAATGTTAGTAATGCTTTCATCGATAAGATATTGCGGCCGTGTTTTATCCAGGCGATTAAAACAAAACTATTGAAAATCACAAATAACAATACTCCCGCTCCCCATGGGAAAAGCTGCCCAGAGATTAGAGCAATGCAGGCTGAAATACTTGCAAATACGAATGCAAGCAAAAATAGTAATGCGAGCGGTGGGACGCATAAATCAAGCGCCATAGCGATCATTTGAATGTCAAAGGTTTTAAGTCCGCGCCACAATAATGGTAGCCCTTCTTGGGCAATCATCCCGAGATGCCCGTGCTCCCAGCGTTTACGTTGAGATTGTTCTCCTTCACTATGCTCTGGAAACAAGCTACTTACAAAAGCCTCGGGGCAAAACTTTGGCGCCAATTGCTGATTTGTCAGGTCAATACCCAGTTTCATATCTTCTACAATACTGCCATGTGCTAAATTGGCATCAGCTATTTGTTTCCAAGGAAAAGCCATACCAGAGCCCATAAGCAGCATCGGCATTCTTAAGCGATAGAATCCAAGCGCGCGCGTCCAACTTTTTACAACATAAGCAAATTCGGACAATCGGGTAGGCACTTTGGCTTCTGCCGGAGATTGAATAAGGTATAACCCTTGTACCGCCCGCTGATGCAACGTGACTGCCTGAGCAAGTGCGGAAATACAGTCTTTGGAAATCTGGCAATCTGCATCAAAAATAACCAGAATTTCGGGCGGATTTTGCTTTAAAAATTGAATGCCATAATCTAGCGCATACCCCTTACCACGAAGGTCTTTATTTTGCCGTTCAATCGCCTCCACCCCCATTGCTCGCGCTAACTCAGCAGTATTATCTACACAATTGTCTGCAATAACGACTATACGGGTATGCTCAGTCGCTTGTGCTTGAATAGAGCGTAAAGTTTCCTGTATGCCTTTAGCTTCGTTGTGCGCTGGGATAAGTACCGCAACGCTCGCCAAGGAGTTTTCAATTTTTCTTAACTTAAAGCCGGGCAAAACTGCAAACAGAATTTGAATGGAAAATACTATGACAGGAATAGCCAGGATGATAAAAACTATCCAGTAAAGCCCACTTAAAATACTTTCCATTCTCTTCTTATCCCTATGCTTTTACGAAATAATTACTGATCTTTTAATAAAGTAGCAGAAATGCTTGATTGGTTATCGACACCACTCGTTAATACTAATTTTGGTACGAAACTATCTACTGGCCATTCAAAAGTGACTGACTGTCCATCTGGCACATTGCCAGTTTCATAGACTAATTTTCGCGTAGCACCATCAAGTACTTTTAAGTTTAACTGTGCACCACCAGTCGCCGTGACGGATAGTTTATAGCGCTCACCTTTTTTAGGCTTAGCCCACAAAACCGTGTGCATTGAGCGACCAGATTCATTGGATTGTACTGTTTTACGGCCGCTTCCGGAAAAAACAATGGATTGATTATAAGAGTCATATTTTCCTAGTGCCTGCCCGGACTCTAGGTACCATGGTCCTCTCATAGATAAAACATTTACATTTGCATTGGGTTGGAAGTTGTTTCCTTCAGCATCAAGGTAACCGGAGACTGATGTTACCTTGCGTAATTGTTTGCGGAGTAATTGTAACTCCTCAGCTGCGGCATTGTTCCAAAGCCCCTTGTGTATATCTAGTGAACCGCCTCGTTCTACATAAATTACGTAAGGTGTCCCATAGTTTTCATCTACAACATAGGCTCCGTGCACTTGTAATGTTTTGGCAATCTTCTTGATTTCTGGCGTCTTGAATACATTAATATCGAAATCTGCAGGCAACATGATGAGCGATCCTTCAGAAATCGGTCCCTTGTTTTTATCCACAAAACGATCAGAAATTGTCGCAGGAAAAATATAAGGCGGATTTGCTGATAGTGAGTTATGTGTCAAAGAAATGGCTAGCGCATGATGATAGAGTGGCTCGCCATCACTAATTTCATGTTTGCGAATGATGCCTGCACAGGCAGGAACGCCTGTCGCACGAGCGCCTTGATGGTAATGTGCCGCATCTGCCCAACCTGAGCCTTTCATCGGCATCCATCCATAATGCGTGGCTCTCCATTCACCATCTACCTTTTTCAACTGCCAGAAAGAGTGGATTATGCCAGTTGCTACATCAAAAATATCCGCGTGCCCATCACCCCCGCTCGCTGGAATTAAGTCAGCAGGCCAATGAGGAAGTATTAGCTCCTCATGAAAGGTTTCTGCATCAGCATCAAAGACCCCTTTTTGTCCCTTTGTACCCTTAATTTTCATAGGCTGATCTGAGGCAGTTGCATAGAAACAACCCGTAGAATATTGGCCATTGTGGATGGATGGGAAGTAGTCAGAAGTCGGAATCACGAAGTCACTAAATACCGGATTCAACGGTTTACTGTTCCACAAAGAGTTTTTAGCAAAAGGGGTTAAATAAGTTTGGTCTTGAGCACCGTAGCTCACTTCATTGCTGCAACCAATACATAAAGATATTAATGTGGCAGAGATTAGTTTAAAACTTTTCACCATAATATTATCCAATACTGTTAGTTAGCCTCAGAAATGTAACTGGAAAGCTTGGAAAGCTCTTTGTCCAGATTGAATTCGTTTTCAACATATATTCTGGCTGCCTGACTTATACGCACACGTAAATCTGGATCTTTGATATAGCGTGATATGGCATTCTTTAAAGCGTCTTCATCTGCGGGCGGGACAATCAGTCCGGTGACACCGTGTTCAATCAACTCACTCACTCCGCCAACATTAGTACCCACTACCGGAATACCAGAAGCCATGGCCTCCATAAATGACACAGGAACGCCTTCTGCAAAACTGGGTAAGACGAAAATATCACTTTCCAATAGTTTGGCTCTCACAGTATGTTGGTTCGCGTAGCCATGAAACAAAATATTTTCTTTTAAATCATTCTTAGCCACCAGCTGTTCCAGGTGAACTCTTTCTGGGCCATCGCCAATCAATGTTAATTCAAAAGTTGTACCTTCTTGCTTCAGTTTAATCAGGCTATTAATCATTACGCCCACCCCTTTTTCAGGGGCCAATCGGCCCACATAAATGAGCTTTGTAGGCTGGCCTTGAACAGCAGTTGGTGCAGATTGAGATTGCACCGTTTGATAATGGTTAAAATCAATCCCGCAATGCACAATTTTTAATTTATGCCAGTCAGCGGCGTCTGAAAACAGCATAATCTGGCTTTGGCAATAGTGGCTAATGCATGCCACAAACTTAGAGTACTTAAGTTTTAAGTCAAGCGCCCACACTAATGGTTCAAAGAAAATATGGGGGCCATGTATGGTGATACTGTACCCTACCCCCGATTGCAAAGATGCCAGCATGGTAATCGTGCCACTGCTATCACCAAAATGATTATGTACATGCTCAATTTGATGTTTTTTTAATAGCTGTACCAAAAGCAGGGATTCCTGAAAATAAAAAAGCTGATACAAAAATCCTTTAATACCAGGTCTGGCGCTTTTCAGCGCAATTTTCCAGGCATGTAAATAGCGTCTGGTATTAAATAATAATCCCTGAATATTTAACCAGGCGAGCAAAAGCGGATTAAATGGTAATAGGTAATCTGTTTCATCAAAGATTTTTTTTACCTCTGGGCTGATTAAATGCTCACTGCCCGGTTCGTTAGTCGAAATGGTAAAGACTTGATGCCCCAATTGGCGCAATCCCGCTACTTCCCTTTGAATAAAAGTATCGGTGGCTCTTGGATAGATACTGGTGAAATAAGCAATACGCATTTGATGCACTCTTGAGATGATGTGATTTAAAAAGTCAGCCACTAGGCTGACTTTAGAGTTAGTTTATGGCTTGAGTGCATGCGCCCAAGGCATAGGCGGCTGTTCTGGACATGAAGTTTTCATTATCTGCACACCGGTATTATCGCGCGCATTCTGTATCGCCAAAGTGACTTCATTCAAATGCAACGCAAAGTCCGCAGAGGTTCTAGGCGGACGTTGCTCCTTAATCGCGCTTAATAATTCCATTGGTCCTAAGGCAAAATTCATTTTCGTATTACCTTTTTTAGGCCCCATGGGGTGCGATGGGCCTGACAGTTTTAGCTTTCTTGTAAACAAGCTGTTAATCAATTTTCTATGTAAGACATAACGGCGTCTGGTTTTTACAACCGCTGCGTTATTCCAGGACTCATTTACTTCGATGACGCCTTGCTCGCAAATAATACGCAGCCCGTGATTGTGCGGTGCAACAATCCCGCAGGTGATACGTGCGATCAGCCCACATTTGAAAAATAAAGTCGCTGTAGAATAATCAGGTGCTGTTCGTTGATTATTTGGTAACTTATCTTTGATGATCTCTGCCGAGGCCGCAATCACCTTTTCTATCGGACCAAAAATCATCATCAGCCAGGATAAATAATATCCAGCGTGTTCCAGAGTGCAGCCTACTTTGAACTCATCTTCAGCTGGCCATGGCGCACCAGACTCACTGATCCATTTTTGATAAGGGGCTTGCGATATAAAGTCATCATCCAGCTCCGCATAAACCAGCAGTGGTTTGCCCATGAGCTTTTCACGTACAGCCAGCCAAACTGTCTGTGCCACCTGGCTTAAATAGCTACAGGGCGCTGAGGCGAGATAAAGGTCTTTTTCAGCGGCAATTCTATGTAATTCAAAAGCATCTTCCATCTTGATGCTAAGCGGTTTCTCGCTATAAACATTGTAGCCGGCCTCAAGGCACGACTTGCTCACTGTAAAGTGGGCGTGCGGATTGGTCAGATTTAAGATCAGCATTGGCCGCTCTTGGGTATCTGAAGGATTAAGCAACTCTTCCAAAGACGCTGCAGTAGGCACATGCCAATAGTCAGCAAAAACCTTTAGTCGTTGCTGATTGATATCATAGGCCTTCAGTACTTTAACTTCTGGAAAAGTTTGCAGGGATCGCATGTAAAAATCAGCGACATATCCAGTCCCTATAATTGAAACGGTGTACATAACCAACCACTTATAAAATAAAAAACTTTTTTTGCTTGTGCTGTCGCTCATGATTAAAGCGCAAGCACGCTAATCATCAAGTACTGTGTACTTTCAATTCATGTGACTGCATTTTTGTTTGTGACAATTTAACGCTGCTGAGCGATATACCAACAGTAAACCATAAATACCATTCATAAATGAGATAGTCGATGAGGTTGTCTGAGTAGGACATAAACAAGTATTCAATCATCATTACAATAACCATGAAGATCAATAATTTGTTTCTTTTATATACAGTTAAAAGAGCCTTAAGATGTGCATATAAAAGATACAAAAATGAGAGTAGTCCAAATATTCCAAGTTCAAAGAACAACTGCACATAAACGCTGTGAGCATTAATTTCTACAGTTTGCATTTGATATGCGTTAGCCTTGATAATGCTTGTAGAGTAATGAATAAAGCTCGCTAGCCCGTACCCAAACAAATAATGCGTTTTTGACATCCAGTTTATGGCATCAGTCCATACTTGTTTACGCCATGCATATGAATTCAATCGACCATACCCATCGGCACCAAAGTTTGAGCCCTGGGCCAAATCCATCACACGGTCCCTGATCTCTGGAATTAATAGTGCCAAAAATGGCGCGAGTAGAACTGGGAGCAAGAGTTTTCTCTCATGAAATGAAGCATACAAAAGAAAAAATACATAACAAGCAACCCATGTAGACCTGGTCTTTGTCATCAACAAGAAAAAGCATAAAAGCACTATGTATACCGGCAAAAACTTATTAAATGTTGGAGAAACCAAAGATGGCTTAGCTCTCCACAAATAAAAGGAAACGGTAATTACAATGACCAGATATGGGGCATAAGTATTCGGATGGGGAAAGGTGCTTTGTAGACGAAGGCCTTCATTCAAAGAGTGATAAAAACCACTCAGGCCGAATGTCATACTAAGTATTGCATAGATTGATGGGATAAACGATGAGTACACAATCATCTTCATCCACTTAGAGAAGTCTTCCTGTGTTTGAACAACATAGAGCCCAAGTGTAAACATTGAACAATAAGAAACAAATAATAAAAAAACCTTCAAGCTTGCAACGAATGCTGGCGCATAAAATATTGAAACAAAAGCAAGCGTGAGAAAAATGATCCAAGATAGCTTGATTGAATCAAGTTTTATATCGTATTTAAGTGGTTTTTCAAAAACCATCAGTATCGCGATAAGAATAACTAAAGCGTTTAGAACTGCACCTAAACCGAAGCTACCTAATTTGATTGCATTGAAAATTGAGTCTAAAGAGGCTCGACTTAGAATAACCAATATGAAGAAAAAATATCTGTTAAATACAAATACTAAGCCCAATATAATCGCAACCGGCAATGCGGCAAGATAGGCATAGTGCTTTCCTGAAATCTGAACCAATATAAGTGAAACTAACCCAAAAAATAAGGCTGCAAAAACTGCCAACAGTGAAAATATCACTTTTGATTTGTTAATGTTTAATTGGGCCATTTCTGCAACCTGTATGTCATCTCAATTATTTAATCATTATTATTGTAAGCAATTGAGTTTTATTGATCTAACAACTCAACACTTACAAACTGGCGACGCTTGATTTTTCTGGTCACCCAGTTTTTTACGGCATACCACTCATCAAGCTCCCTGCTATTTTTGAGTGTAAAAAACATATACTTGATTAGCATACATAAAGTATGGCGTGTAGATAATACCTTGCGATAAGCTAATTCTCGTGACAATCCATTTGACTTGCCGAGTACACGGCTTAAATTATCTGACATCTTATTGAATCTGCTTGCCAGATCATGATGGGATACATTAGGCACTATTTCTAGCACTGTACCACCATATGTGCAAAATGGAGCCGGATCAAACCTTTCAATACTGTGCCTGGCTGAAAACGAAGCCGCAAGATATCGTGAAATTTTAATCGAGAGTGAAATTTGGTCTAAAAACTTTTTAGCCCCTACATTATTGCCATGCCATCTGTATTTGATTAACACCTCATCAATATTGAGGCACTTCCCCAGCACACCTAGCTGGCCAAATAAATAGTAATCCTCGGCCAATCCATTCACGACTAGTTGCTCAGACTCAGGTAGAAGATTGATAAAATCGATACCATACCTCATAGCTAAAGCTTGAATTGTCGAAAACCGCATCATCACTGTCGGATGTATGATTGGATTTTTAAAGAAAAAAGCTGCTTGTAACCTTGCAATATCCGTAGGGACTTTAATTAAGCCGGTCTCTTTACCTTCAGCATCAATTTTTAATGCGTGACCACCAATGACGTCAATATGCGGATGGCGCGCAAAAGCCGCCAAAGACTTTTCCATCCTATCGGGAAACGCGACATCATCTGCATCATGGCGCATGACAAAATCGCATTGACACAGCTCAAGACCTTTGTTTAATAATCCAGACAAGCCCACTGCGTCTAAAAACTGGAATACCACTATACGCTGGTCAGCCTTTGCGTAATCAAGCGCCATCTCATAGCTGCCGTCAGTAGAGCCATGATCCAGTACAATCAAACGCCAGTCAGAAAAGTTTTGATTAATTATGCTATCTATTGCTTCTGCGAGATAAGCGACACCATTTTTTACCGGGAGTAATACATCTATTTTAGCCATGTTCGAGGCCCTGTTTATTCGCTAAAAGTATTTTGATTTTTTGACAGGTTTGTTTGATCTGGCAACAAACAACTCTTTCGCAATCGTAAAATGCAAACGCGCTCGTCCAGTTCTTCCCCTCACTCTTGCAACTACAGCTCTAAAGAGCCTCATAATAATATTACGATAACCCAACATTTCACGATGCGTATAATAAGCTAAAGCAATTTGCTCATTAATAATTTTTTGATCATTCATATTTACATTAAGATATTTCGCTTCATAAGCTTTCACTCGATAAAAGTAAGCCTCTTTTTCTCGCAAGTAATATGCGGCCCACTCTTGATCTTCAGCTGAAAAAACCTCCTCTAAAAATGGCCGTTGCTGAATATGCAATGTTTTTAACATCGTACAAGAATTAGACGCTGCCAGATCTAGACTAAAATTATATTTAGTTACCATTGCTGGCTCCCAATTCTCACTTTCATTAATAGCGGGAGTCAAACAAAACCCAAGGTAGTTCTCAATCGAAAAACTCTCTAACGCCAATCCCTTTTCAATTAAAGAGCGATCATTCAAGAGGACATGTGAGCTTATGATTAATACAAGTTCAGTTTTTACATAGTCTACGCCGATATTAATTGCCTTCGAAAAGTTGAACTCCTCATCAGGATAATCAACAACTTGAAGACCTAGCTTTTTGATAGCTTCTTTTTGGCTATAGTCTTTTGATGAATCAACAATCACATAATCAGATGGAGGGATCGTTTGCATTTTTAAGGCATCTAGAACCTTAAGTAGCAAAGGTAGGCTATTGTATGTTCGGATAACAGCCGTATAGTCTTTATGTGTTCTCATTATCAAAAACTCGAAATCGGATTGAAAAAACTATTAATTACAGATAGCGATGTACCATTCTTTAAAATCCAGCCAGGACTAAAATGATTATCATCCCAAAAAATTGGTGCATTATTAGCATCAAAATAATCACAACTACCTCTTTTACAAAAAGTGCTTCTCAAATCAACTGTGATTAAATGGTTTTTACTTTTTAACCGATTTACTACTGCATCTAAGAACATGTCGCCATTATTACTAGCCCATTCTTTATCAATATAAGTTGAGGGTGGCTTAACTCCCCACATCCGATATCTTTTCCAGACATGGCCGATTGCTACAGGCGAGTATGGTGTTGGTTTAACAATCACCACTTTGACTTTCTTTTCAATTAGCGTATCCAGAAACTCAGCCATGCTGTTTATTGCATAATCTCTATTTTGCTCAATATTTAGTTCAGGACAATGCGGATATTTCTTGGCACAAACCCCAGGTCTATCCCAATCAATAGAGTACCAGTTACCTGAAATCACAATCACATCAAATTGGCTTTTTTGAATTAAACGCTCAATTTTCTGAAAGCTTTGATCGCAGCTCCACCCTTGATCATGTCTATTTAATCCTGGCAAAGGCGGACAGCCAATCGTAATAGCAAATGTTACAGATGCGTTTTTTAAGTTATGTACAAACCATGGGTACAAATGCTCGGCATGAGAGTCTCCCATAAGCAAAACCTTTTGCTGTGCACTCTCATTTAACGTTAAAGTCTGCAGTGATTGAGCCGGCAGTAGTTTAGAGTTTTCATACTTACCTGGAAGTTTTAAAGCTGTTGAATATTCTTCTGGATAAGAAATAATATTTGGTCTGTTTGCAGCGCCATTAGTCCATACAATGGCGGTCACCAATATGCAAACCAGACCATAAGGAATCACTACTTTTAACAAACTATACAGCGAAACATTTTTCGTGCGGAATACTTGCTCAATCCATCGATAAGAAATGTAGCCAAAGATAATACTTAGTATTAATCCGGCAACTGCAATAGACTTGGGGACAACAGCTAATCCATAAAAGTTGATTGCGATGACGACTGGCCAATGCCACAAGTAAATTGAGTAGGACCAGTTGCCTAAAGACTGAGTAACTTTATTAGACTCAAGCCTGGACCAAAACGAATTCGATTCCTCAGCCAAAATATAAATAGCTGTAGCAATCACCGGAATAAGTGCGAAGCGTCCTGGCCAAACTGACTCCCATACCCCACCACGACCCAACCAGACACATGCAGCAAACATTGCCACCGATAAACACTTAAAATAGCCCGCATGCTGCTTAACCCATAAATTGAGTTTGGTATTCTTCAACAAAAGTACATGGCCACCAATAAGCATTTCCCAAGCTCGTGAAGGCAAAGAGAAAAAGGCTTTGGGCTGATCAATTAATGTTAAATGTAGTGAATAAAAAAATGACGAAAGTGTCAGCGTTAGCAATATTAAATTCAACAGTTGCTTGGAGTCTAGTCGCTTACTCCAGCCAGAACTCACTTCCGTGGCTACTTTGTAAAGTGCAAAAACTATCAGCGGATAAGCACAATAAAACTGCCACTCGACAGACAATGACCAACTGTGCAAAAACCATCTTTCTTCAATCCCTGAGGAGAAGTAACCTACACCCTTGGCAAACTCAGCATTGCTTATAAACAAGAGTGCTTTGATCGCACTCTCGGCAAACTTCATATAGTCATCGGCAGGTAATAAAATAGCCCCAAACAAGCTCAATGCTAAAACTAGCCCAATAAGCGCAGGCCATATTCTTGTCGCACGCGAATAAATAAACTTGATATAGCTAAAGCTATTCTTATCGAGCATATTCACAATAATTTGAGTCATCAAATACCCGGAAATTACAAAGAATATGTCTACCCCAATAAACCCAACGCCAAAGCCTTTGACTTTAAAATGATAGAAGACGACAGATACTACAGCTAATGCTCTAAGTGCATTAATATCATATCGAAAATTGGGTTTTAACAGGTTCTTATTCACAGCATGCTTAAATTGTTTGTTAGCCGTTAGGTGGAGTTATTTGATTAAGTGATTTTGATACTGATTGATAATCGACTCTCTCAATTTTAAATAGGTGTCCTTATTTTTAATTTGGAGATAGTCTGTTTCAGATGGAAGGACTTCTTCAGTGTTTGTTTTGTACCAAAAAAGATCTAGGAACGAGGCGATTCGAGCATCATTCTCAGGCTCTGCATGAATGAAAATAACAGGAACTTGCATAGCAAGACAGGGTAATGCAACATGAATTCTGTTGGTAATAACGAGTTTACTGGCACATAAATCATTTAGCCTGGCTTCAGCCAATTCTACTTTCCTGGGTGCAGCTGTGTTTTCTTCGCAATTTTGTGTTGCATATTGAATATTCTTTATCTGGTACTTATCAATAATGCTATTCAACAAATGTCTTGCGTCACTAGTGTGACCGTCAGGATTATTTAAATGTGCATCAACAACTAGGCATTCAATGGTTTTTTCAACATCACGCTTATTGAGTGTTAACGTGGGGCAGCCAGAGTAATAGGCATTGATACCAACCGAGCTTAATGCCGTTTGCGTCGCAAAATCTCTACAACCTATCGGAGTATGTTCTTTAAAATAGTTAACTGCTTGCTTTGAATTTAAGATGTGTTTGTTTGCTAGATGAAAGCCTATAAAGATCGGAGTAATAGCCTTAGTGGGTGGAAATGAGTTTTCATCATGAGAAAACCAGCCATTTAAGATAGCCTTGCGTTTAAATATTGAGAAAACCTTTGAAAGTCTTTCTCTTGGAACATATTTAACATTAAAATCGAGAGCTCTCAAAAGATCATGGCTAGCAATAGACTGCACCTCGTCACCAATATTGGTTAACTTGGGATAGGAAAGTACATATACACTTTTTTTGTCATATATCAATCCATTAAGTGGTGAGCGCAATATCAAATCTCTAATATTTAATAAAGTTTTCTTAATTTGTTTTTTTATCATTTCAACATCGACCTAAAATAAATATCTAAATAATGCCATTGAGCCCAGATTAAAGTAAGGATCTTAGCTTTCTGAACACTCTTGTAACTAGTAAAGACTCAATTTTATTTTTATAAGCCTTATGCTCTTGTAACGAGCCTTCGATGAAGGGATATTCAAATAAAATATTGAGAACATTTTGTGGGATTGAATATAAATTATCTAATTTAGAATGTATTGACAATAATTCATTCAGAAAGCTACCTGAAGGAGGCGGTAAATTTTTAGGAATCTTATATATCGAGTAAATTTCATTCCACAGGTGAACACAAAAACTATTCTTGATAATTTCATTCGATGCATCCTTTAGTGAAGGGTCGAAGAAGTAACTCATATCATTAAAGTTTATGGGGTAAAACAGATGCTTATCTACCACCTGATCGACCATTTGCAACTCACTCACTGTTTTGGTAATTAATCTGGGGCCGATTTCCCCCCAAACAAATTCTTTACCAATTTCGCTAAGCTTTTTTGACACCAGATTATTAAATTGCTCATTGTCAGAGAACATGACGGCACCATTAACCAACTCATCACTTTCCCAACCAAAAACAAAGGATCCCTGTTTGCTCTCAGCAAGTGCAATCCATTCGTTGACATTCTTTAAGCAAAACACATCAGTGTCGAACCACCAACCAGCCTTTAACTTACATAATTCATATCTAAATGCATCAGAGAAGGCGGCGAGATTTCCCTTCTTCCCTGCTTGTGTGTATGAATAGACTTCAGAGAGTGGCAAAACCTCCCTCCCATCCTTGAGTATTGCACCATCTGGTATGGCTAATTCGCCATAAGAGTAAACATGTACTTTAAAGCCGTTCTTTACGAATGACTCAATACACTTGGCTTCGTACAGTGATAGCGAATTCCCCACCCATAAAAAATTTGCAATATCTGCGTGCATGTTAAATATTCCAAGTCATCTAAATTAATTCACTCAAACCGTTTAAATTTTTTCAGAACTGTTGTTAAAACTTTCAAGAGTTCTGATTCAGGACCAGATGGCTTATTCATCAGTAGCCATAACAATAAATTCAAACCGGCATAAACAAGAAAAGCAGAGAGCACCATACCTATGACCTGTAGTACTAACTCAAATGTGCTACTACTCTCAAATGAAGCATTTGTTTGAATCACCAAGAGAAAATACGCCATACTAAGCACACTGGCGACAGCTCTAGCATTTGAGTTCACTTGCTCCCATATGCTGATCCCTAACATCTTACTAATCAAATGCATATTAATCAGTAGCGATATTGACCCACTGATGGCACGGCCGAAAATAACGCCCATTAGTCCAAAATAAAACAAACCGCCGATAATTATAGGCAGCCTAATAATGAAATTAAGCATATCTCTATAAAAAAGAGTTTTTGTTTTACCAACAGCCATTGCAATTGGGTGCACTTGGGAGCCAATTGTCTGTAAAACATATATACATGAAATAACTTGAATGACCTGAACTGAAGGCAGCCACTTTGCCCCCATAAGTAATAAAACCAAGGGGTAAGAAATCGCAGCAAAACCAATGCCAAGCGGCAATGCGATGGCTGTAATAAGTGTTTGAGATTTTACATATGCATTTCGCAATCTCTCTTTATCTTCAGCAATATGAGAGAAACCCGGAAAGAGAGTGTTTTCAAGTGGCTGGATGGCTTCACGTGTTGGAAGCCCAGCCAAGTTATCGCCCACAGTATAGAAACCTAAAGATTTACTTCCTAGCTGACTTCCAATTAACAGTTGATCAAATTTCCAATTTAGGGTGTTTACAATTTTACCAAGTGTAAGCCAAATCGAAAAAGACCAGATATCACGAAGGTGCAGATAAGTAAACTTAGGTTTATAACTTATGATGAGATAAGAAACTAAAACCCCAACAAGCTGAGAAGTAATAACGCCAGCAATCAATGCCCAATAACTGCGGAACGAAAAGGCAAAAATTACTGAAACAATAACTGACATTAACTTCTGGGACACTGAGACCACAAATTCTTGCCAAAAAATTAACTTTTTAGTCAATACAACCATCTTAGGGTTTGTAAAGCCCGAGATCAGAATTGAGCCACTAATAATCCACATGATATTAATGAGTCTTGGATCGTGATAATAGTTGGCTACAAGGCCTGAACTTAAGCAAAATAACAATGCAAGAAAAGCTCCCCTTGTTAGATTCAGACTCCAGGCTGTGTGAAAGTGCTCCTCTGATGGTTCTTTGATATGAATTAAAGCAGACGCCAAAGATAAATCTGTTACGGCCTCTATAATTGCAAGTAAGGCTAGAACAATTGCAACCAAACCAAAGTCTTCAGGTGTTAATAATCTGGCAAGTATTATCGTGCTGATTAGGGCCAGAAAATTAATGATTAGTTTCGCAGCGCCCAGCCAGAACACTCCGATAAAAAGCTTTTCTTTCATTTATACCTGTCAGGAGTTTAAGTATTGGGCTCCCCTAAAAGCCAATACTTAATATTCAACTAATTTTATTTTTATGGAACGAGTAAACCGGGGCTTTTCTGCTCGACTGCCAGAACAAACTCTTTGATAAAGCGCTCTTGCAGCGCATAAGCCTCGCTAGCCTTCTCTTCATCAGAAATCGCTGAAGAAACCCTGACTAGAATACCATCATCCAGACGTCCTTTAAGTAACCCGTCTTCAATAATTTTTGAGCGCATCTGCAATCCAGATGTCATGGTTCGATCACCAACTCGAATCCAGTAACTCACTGCCTCAAGATGGCTCTGACCATAATAGAGCTGCTGCTTACCAATGATTTGTGCATTTTTGCTCAGGTTGGAAAACACTTTCTCTTTCGACTTGAGCATTTGATAACCTTGCGCCGGATAACAGATATCTGGCTGGTGTATTTTCACATCCTGGCGCTGCTCTTTGGCATAAGCTAGCGCAACCATGACTTGCTGACCATCCTTGTTTACATAAGTACGCATTAAGGTGTCATCGTACAACTGGTTAATCAGGCTTTTTTCATCACTAACCATACTGACTTGTGGTGCTGACTGTTGAATCTCCATCCAGTCGTTAATCACGCGTGGAATATTCTCTTCAAAATTGCTCTCATTTTTTGCAAAATGCGCATGTGGTTTTAGAAACGTTGCTAGCCCTGAAAATACGAGGCTAATTAGCAATAACTGTAGCGCTGATATCAGCTTTACATGTGGTAGTTTGAGGTACAGGTCTTTCATTGCTATCGCTAATCCTGGCTCAGTAAGCTCTTAATGTTAAATTTTTCAGCAATCTTTTGAATCACGGAATCAATCACGATAATCAAAATGAGTGCAGTCAGAAAAAGCACCATGCCAGAGAAGTTATGCAAGAAACCCTGCCCTGCTTCGTCGCCCATGTGGTATGTAATCAGTGCCAGTGTGCAAACACGCAGCACATTGGATGTAAAAGATACGGGCACAATTAACACTGCCAGTAATACATTGCGCCAGAAGGCCTGATGGTTAATCACATTAATATACAGCAAGCCTATAGCCTCTAATGTGAACAAAGAGTTAAGCCCGGCACAGGCATCAGCGACCAGCAGTTTATATTGGCCAATTTGCAGAATTACCCCTGAACGCGCGATCGGGTAATCAAGCGCATAGAGCAGATGATCGGCAGCATAGGAGACGGCAATCTTCATGGGCTGCGTCAATATATCAATGACTGAGGCTGGCCATGGCATTAAAAATATAAAAAAGAATAATGCAAACCAATATTTGTAAGCGATTTGCAAGCCAAATAACAGGCAAATCACCCCGCACAATATCAAGACCAGTGACAGGATAGAGAATATATAAACGCTTTGCGAATATCCAACAATGTAGATACTGGCGCCAATCAATATTAAAAACCAACCCAATATTGGAGATGGCTTAAAAGACTGAGGCTTTTCTAAAATTTGTTTAGTTTTAAAATAAAAAAACCAGATGCCTATGCCCAACACAATCGGGCCGTGTGATTGCGTATCGTTATTCCAAACCGTGGTGAACAAGTCATAAAAAACGGGTACAAACAGCACAAGGACTGACAGCAGTATTGCCAAGTATCCTAACAGTTTTTGGCGAGTGCCATAGTTGTCAGTCATTGGCAGTGACGATAGCGACATATTAACTAGTCCACATTCAATGCGACTTGCACTTCAATGCCTAACCCACGACAAGTTTCAATCGCATCTTGGGTATCTTTGAAGGTGGTTTTATGTTGTTGTGTGGAAATTAACACGCCCCCCACTTTTTTGGCAACAATTTGAGCGTCAGAGGATTCGAGTATAGGGGATGTATCAATAATAATGACATCGAATTGCTCTGAAAATGTAGCGAGCAGTTCATCAAGTGTATTTTTATTTAGCAACTCTTGCGGATTGGGTGGTACAGCTCCCGCAGTTAACACGCTCAGATTGAGCAAAGATGAAATCCTTACGACCACATCAATAGAAGCGCGACCAACCAAGATGTCTGACAAGCCATGATTATTATTGAGTTTAAATAACTTATGTTGTTGTGGTGATCTCAGGTTGGCATCAATAAGTAAGGTACGTTCACCAAGCTGAGAGAATACCACTGCCAAATTACCTGCAAGGTTACTCACACCATCGCCACCTTTGGGTGAGGATATGGCGATGGTTTTAAATCCACGCTCAAACCAGCGTAGCATCAAGTGTGTCCGTAATGAACGCAAAGACTCAACTTGCTTTGAAAAAGGATCAAAAGCGGCCACAAGGGTGTTGCTAAAAGAAGTTTTTTCCGGCGTTAAATACGGATAATCGAACTGATAGGATAAAGCTTGATTGATATCTTCCATCGTAACAAAGCCCAATGCCAGTGCCGCCTCTCCAAAGCGCATAGACTTTTCTTTCTGGAATTTCAATATGCGCTCAGCGTCTTTATCCGTGATTTTCCCCATATCAAGCAAGAGGTGCCCAATACTGGAAGACACCGTTTTCAACGGCGCTTTGTTTTCTGTTTCAATAATATTCATACGCGATCACTTTGCTTGATAAATTGTTTTGATGACAAGTGAGCCTTTAGGCGGTTTTGATACTGTATTCATAAACTGGAATTTCACCCAATGAAAGGATGTCATCTTTACTGCGCACGCGGCGATCCAAAAACTCGGCCACTAACGCAAAAAAACAGCCTAGCATTGTGCCTACAATCAGTGAGAATGGAATAATCAGCAGTAAACTCGGGTTGTTAGGTGAGGATGGCGGTGTAGCCGTTTCCAATACGGCAATATCCGCTTGATTTGATTGGCCCTCTAATATGGTCTGACTGAAGCGGTTATTGACAGAGGCGAGTGCATTTTGAGCGATTTCAACCTCTTTCTCCATAATTGAAAGTTCTGAGCGGGATCTGTTTAACGTCAGTACTTTTTGTTTTTGGCGTTCCAATTGTGTTTTAACATCACCTAAACGCTGAGAGTTAATATTTGCACTGTTACTCAAACCAACAACAGTCCTGTCAATTTCTGTTTGCAGCTGGCTTCTGAGTTTTGAGGCCTCGGCTTCGGCAGCAATGTAGGATGGATGGTTTTTGCTATATCGCTGGCCCATTTCGGCCAGTTTTGACTCGGCCGTGACTAGGTTTACTCGCAAATTCTGGATGATGGGGTTGAGCGCAACATCAGGTGAGTCGCTCATATTTTTTGCGGCATCGTTTCTTCTAGAGTTGGCGTCTATTGATTGCGATTGCATCAAACTATACTGAGTGGATAAGTCCCTTAATTTAGAGCTCTCCACATCGTAAGTATCTAATATACTCGTCAACCCATGCTCCTGTTGATAGTTTGAAAGTTTTTCCTGAGCTTTCTGCAAGTTATCACGTAATACTTTGGTTTGCTCAGACAAATAATGTGAGGCTTTAATCGCTGGGTCCATCTTTAACTTCAGGCTTACATTGATATAGGATTCAGCGAATGCATTTGCCATCGTTGCTGCAAATGTAGGCTCTACACCTTTATAGGAAATGTTAATGACACTACTCTCCCTTGAAGGTGTTACATCCAATTTGCTAGATAAGCGATCAGCTAACCAGTCGACAATGTCCGATTTAACATTGCCACTCTTAGTGGCATTGGCGTAGTCACGCTTGATAGAGTCTATTTCTATCAGATTTAAATGCTTAACTACATCAACTGCTACATTCTTACTTTTAATAATGTCAATTTGAGTACCCATATAGCCTGGTAATAATTGAGCCGGCATGGATACGCCAGTCACTGGATCTACCCCTTTGTAGTTAAGCAGTACTGTCGCTGTCGCTAAAAAGTTTTTCGGCAGCAGCATGCTCACTGTCACTGCTGTCAGTAAAGTAATCACCGCTACCAGTAAGATGATGTAACGTCGAACTTTTAAGATTATTGCTAGTTGTAAAAAATTCATATGGCTGCCTGATTAAATTAAAGCAAACTTTCTTCGATGAACAACACATCTTCGTCCATCAGGGTGCTTGTGAGATCGGATGATTGTTTGACCAATGCGCCTTCCGCATTTTTACGATGCAACTTCACTGAACGTTGTGTTCCACGTACGGTTAAACCGCCTGCTTTTGCAATTGCTTGCATTATCGTCATATTCTTATCAATCTTGTACATGCCAGGGCGTTGTACTTCACCATAAATGTAAACTTGCGGCGCTTTGGGAATATAAACGACATCACCAGGCGTGAGCTCTTTATTTAATTCACTGGCAGGAGATCTAAACAAGTCATCGATATTGATCTCCTGAGTAACTGCCGTGCCAGATCGAGAGGTCGTAAAAAACAACGTTTCGCCAGCTGTTTCGTTTGCACCGCCAGCCAATGCGACGAAATCACTAATTTTACGCGTACCTCCTTGAATGCCGTATTTACCTGGTCTCAATACCTGACCAGCAACAGCCACATCGCGCACACTAATATAAACGGTCTCTCCACCAACCAATCCTAGATCTTGCACATTCAAATTACGATGCTCAATCACTTCATTCAAATCATATTCGCTACGTTTTTCACCGCGCACTACAGTGATAATTTCTGAGGCTTCAGAGGTTAAACCACCAGCTTCCGCGAGAATATCTTTCACATCAGTTGGGTGCGTGATGGGATATCTGCCAGGTTTAAGGACACCACCCAATACAGAGACTGTTTTGCTTTTAAACTCGAGAATTAACACCGAAACCTGAGGATTGGCAATAAAGCCGCCACGTTTCAATTGCTCTGCAATTCTTTTTTCCGCTTGAATGGTAGTTAAACCACCTACACCAACCTCACCAATTAAAGGTAGTGTAATTTCACCAGTTTCAGCTACTCGCGTTTCCCGCGTTAAATCAGCATCGCCATATACAACTATTCTAAGAGAGTCCCCTGCACCGAGCGTATAGTCTGCATGGGCTAACGCACTAAACAGCGTAAACACCGCTACTAATAAATATTTAAAATATCGCGTCATACTCTTGTTCTCTTCAATTTAAAATTTCGGAATAGTTAACCACGAGAAGATTAACTTTTTATTTACTTTATTGGACGACTACTTTTTTTGAATCACTTGCAACTGAACCTGCTCTAGTTTCGAATACCTCAACTTTGGCAAGCGCCTTTAACCGATTAATTTCTTTTGCAACATACTCCTGCTGACGTTTGTCTGTGAGCATATGAGTCGCAATTTGTTCTGCTTGTGATGCTTGAACAGAGTATGGCTCAATTGACGATATAGACTTTACGATCACCTTATTAGTATCGTGAGCAAATAACAAATCCCCCGTTTTAAGATTTTTTATTTTGTCTAACAACGGGAGCGGTAAGCCATCCGTAGAAAATCGATTATTCACAGTCTGATATTTAATCCCTTTTTCATCCAGCAACTGACGCAGTAAGTCCAAGCTCGTCACTTCAGACTCTAACCAATGTAAGTCCAATTGATCAACGTTGTTCTCGAATACAGTGTCAACTGTATTAAATATTTTACGCTGAGAAAAGTATTGCGGATGTTCGCCAATAAACTGCTGTATTTCCTTATCGTTAGGAGGTGGCAATTTAGCCAGTTTTTTAGCAATATAGGCCTGAGCATAAACCTGAGCTTTGGCGGAGGTGATAGCCTCTTGCACCTCTGGGGTACGATCTAAATTTAATTTTAAAGATTCTTGTACCAAAAGCTGCCTGTCAATTAAACCAGTTATCAATTTTTGAGACAACTGCACAGGGTCATTTACTTTGGTTTTAATTTTCTGCAACTCTATCTTGAGCTGAGCAACTGTAATTTCATCTCCGTTAACTTGGGCAACTATTTGCGACGTTTGTTTAGTTGACTCACCTGATGAGCAAGCCGCCAGAAACACAGTATATGTGGCAGGATTAAGTAATATTTTAATTATTATTCTTTTATACAAAATGAATCCCATTAGTAAAGATTAAATTTTCAACTCAATATTCACACTGGTCAGCGTGTCATCAAAGTTGAATCTGGAGACATTTGAATTACGGCTAGACTTCGTACTTCTTAAGGAAAAACCTATGTTTTTTGTTGGATTCCATCCAATAAAGCCTGCAAAAGCATCCTCTTTATCCAACCGGCTAGAGTCAAATTGTCCTCGGCCACCAAAATCCCTTTCAGTGTATCTAAGATTGATACCTGCTTGAATTTTAGAAGTGACTTCATAAGAAATTTGTGCAGTAACCGTGTCTGAAATTGAGTACGCGGTAGATTCAGTTTCAAATGGGGCTAAAATTCTCGTCAAACCAAAACTCGACTTAATTTTGCCTGTAATCATTAAATCATAATTCAAATATCCAACATAAGATTGGTAGTTTCGAATAGTGAAGTTATCGTATTCTCTTTCAAGATAGCCTATCTTGCCAATTAGTTTGCTCCTACCTGGATCCTGCAAAAATAAATCTACCTCATATTCCCTTTCAGAGTATCCATTATCAAAAGCAATTATAGGGTCAAGAGGTCGTTTTTTATATTCCCCCTTCCTTGAGTGACCAAGGAAGGTAATCATTGCTCCAGAAGGAAAGCTGTAAGCGGCTCCGTAATCTAAACCGGTAGAGTCAAAATCAGAGATTGCCGTAAATGTTTCAGTATTCTCAAGGCTTGCTTGGCTAACGCCTAATATCAAGCTCCAAACTTTATGAGGTGAGTATTGTGCTCTGAACTGATTATCTGTCAGCGTTCTAATATTTCTTGTGGTATTTAAGAAATCACCAAAGCTGTTGAGAGATTGGGTTCTTTGGGACGACAAAGTGCCAGTTAAGTTTGGAGTTAAAGACCAAAGCCATGATCCATTGTAGTTGGTGGCTGCAAAGTCAAGATAGTCGTTTTCATTATATTTATTATCCACATACGAAATATCCAAAACGAATCGCTGCAAAGAATATGTTTTGTCTAATTTCACCCCAAAAATTGAAGTCGTGATTTGCTCAGCAACCTCATTATTAGAGCGTCTGAACAAATTACTATCATAGGTTTTATTCATTGAGGCTTTAAACTGTAGCGTATCTAGCTCATCAGCCATACTTATAAGTGGCATTGCAACAAAGATTAGTGCGGCCCAGTATTGAATTGGTCGATGTAGATTTACTTTATGGGATTGCTTGCAGGGTGACATGAGTTTTTAAGCAATAACAAATATGATATTTGAGTTACATTCTAACCTGTAAACATGCATTTATTGCTACCAAAATTTAACTTTTTGGTAGCTGCAATGAGAATTATTAAATCAGCTTTACAGTATACGCAAGCTTTCAAGTCGGTTTTATGACATTTAGGCTGCATTCGCACTGCCATTCGGCGATTGATGTTAAGCATTAATTTGGTTAAACTCAAACGGTATATAGAAATAAGTAATCCATGAAAAAAACTATCAGACCGCCAATTAGAACAATCTCCGGATTATCTTCGGGGCCTCGAAGCCCCCTTTACTTCATCGAATCCATTGTAGAGCCCCTCGTATTAGTCTTTTTTATGTGGGGCATTTTTATTTATTTCGAAGACAGAATTCCTATCTCTATCTTCTTCACCTCGATATTGCTGTTTTCGGTGACTTTTCCTAGCGGTGCAAAAATTCGCCTGGGATTTTGGAAAATGGTGCGGGATGTCATTTTTCAATGGCTTTTGCTTGCGGGCATGGTGCTTGTATTTGCTCGGATTACGGGCTACATCACGCTGTATACCCCAGAAATTATATACACCTGGTTAATAGGAACGCCGATCGCCCAGATTCTTGCGTTAACGGCGCTAAAGGAGCTCTCTCCGTTCTTTATCAGCCTGCAGGGCCCTATCAAAAATGCAGTCATTATCGGCCTCAATGAACAAGGCCTGGCCGTAGCAAACAACTTGCTGGCAGATGAGTATAGCCGGGTTTCCGTATTGGGGTTCTTTGAGGATCGTGCCCCGGAGCGTGCGCCGCAAGACCATGGCTTTGAAATTCTGGGCGCCCTGACGGACATTCCTGCCTATTGCAAAAGCAACCAGATTCATACGATCTATATTGCGTTGCCAATGTCTAGTCACCCGCGTATTTTGAAATTGTTGGATGATTTAAAAGACACCACCGCTTCCATCTACTTTGTGCCGGATATTTTCGTCACAGACTTGATTCAAGGCCGTGTGTCTGACGTCAATGGCATTCCGGTAGTGTCGGTATGTGAAACACCTTTTACCGGCGTGGATGGTTTAATTAAACGCACAGCAGATATTTTGTTCTCGCTGTTTGTACTGATATTGATTTCACCTATCTTGTTAGGGGTCGCCTTAGGGGTGAAACTCACCTCCCCTGGCCCCATTATTTTCAAGCAACGGCGCTATGGTTTGGATGGTGAGGAAATTCTGGTCTATAAGTTCCGTTCAATGACTGTTACGGAAGATGGCGTTACAGTCACTCAGGCAACAAGGAATGACCAGAGAATTACTCCGCTGGGTGCCTTCCTGCGTAAATCATCATTAGATGAGTTGCCGCAGTTTATTAATGTGTTGCAAGGACGCATGAGTGTCGTTGGCCCACGCCCGCATGCCGTGGCGCATAACGAAGAGTACCGCAAGCTGATTAAAGGCTATATGGTGCGTCATAAGGTAAAACCGGGCATTACCGGCTGGGCACAGGTCAATGGCTTCCGTGGCGAAACCGACACGCTGGAAAAGATGGAGCAGCGCGTGCACTATGACCTGGAGTATTTACGCAATTGGAGCCCGCGTCTGGACATGCTGATCGTGGCTAAAACAGCCTGGTTAACCATCGTCGGCCAGGATGGTGCTTATTAGCAATAAGCGCATAGCGTTAAACAATGCCCGCCTCATAATGGCGGGCATTTTTATTTAATCAAGTCCAAATAGATCTCGGGTGTAGACTTTACTCATCACATCCTCTAACTCATTTGTTTTTCGGTTAGTGACAATCACATCAGCCACTTGTTTAAAGTGGTTTAAGTCACTTATCACCTTGGAGTGATAAAACTCTTCAGCCTCCAATGCAGGTTCATAAACAACCACCTCAATGCCACGCGCTTTTATGCGCTTCATAATGCCCTGAATAGACGATGCCCTGAAATTATCTGAGCCTGTTTTCATCGCCAGTCGATAGATACCTACCACCTTGGGGTTTTGTTTAATAATACTCATAGCAACAAAATCTTTGCGCGTCGTATTGGCATCCACAATGGCATTGATGAGGTTCTGCGGTACCTGCGAGTAATTTGCTAACAATTGCTTGGTATCTTTAGGCAAACAGTAGCCGCCATAGCCAAATGATGGGTTGTTGTAGTGATTGCCAATACGTGGATCCATACAAACGCCTTCAATAATCTGGCGCGTATTCAAATTATGTGTCTCGGCATAAGTGTCCAGCTCGTTAAAATAAGCGACACGCATGGCAAGAAAGGTATTGGCAAACAACTTGATAGCTTCGGCCTCGGAGCTATTGGTTAACAGGACAGGTGTATCTGGCTTGAGGCTGCTATCTTTAAGTAAGTTGGCAAACTTCTGTGCTCGCTCAGACACCTCGCCAACCACAATGCGCGATGGATGCAAGTTATCGTATAGCGCTTTGCCTTCACGTAAAAACTCCGGCGAGAAAATCAAGTTGCCACAGTTGAGCTTGGCACGGATTTTTTCAGTATAGCCAACAGGAACCGTCGACTTGATTACCATGACTGCCTCAGGGTTGATGGCCATCACATCTTTAATCACCGCCTCAACAGATTTTGTATTGAAGTAATTGGTTTCTGCATCGTAATCGGTGGGGGTAGCAATTACCACAAACTCGGCATTTGTATAGGCTTCGTTTTTATCAGTAGTTGCTTTGAAGTTTAATGATTTGTTAACCAAGAAATCTTCAATTTCATGATCAGCAATAGGAGATTTCTTTTGGTTAAGTAGTGCCACTTTCTCCGCCACAATATCCAGCGCAACAATTTCATTTTTTTGCGCTAACAAAACCGCAAGCGACAAGCCCACATAACCAGTACCAGCAATAGCAATTTTCATTAGGACAGCTCACAGATCATTAATAAAAAATTCACAGATAGTAACAATATAAAATATTTATGTTATTTAATTAGAATATGTGATGCCATTGCATTCAACATTCCCCCCACCCAATCCGTACGCAAGCAATCCAATATATTTACATCGCCCATGCCACGTAGCCAGGTGAGTTGGCGTTTAGCGAGCTGGCGAGTGGCGTATACACCATGCTCACCCAAAGTTGGTAAATCAATATCACCATTCAAATATTGCAACGCTTGCCGGTAACCAACGCAGCGCATACTGGGACTATCCACAGTGAGTTGCGGATACTCAAGCAACAAGCTTTTTACCTCATCCACAAAGCCATGCTTGAGCATGATCTGAAAGCGTTCGGCAATGCGCTGATGCAAGACACCGCGATCACTTGGCATCAAGGCAAGTTTAAGGATATTGAACGGTAGCGATACTTTTTGCGACTGCGCACGTAAAGCACTCATGGATTTACCGCTGATGCGATAAACCTCTAATGCGCGTTCTATGCGCTGCGAGTCTGTGGTGTGAATCTTGGCAGCAACTGCCGGATCGATGCTAGCCAATTGCGCATGCATTGCTGGCCAGCCTACAGCATTCGCCTCCGCTTCAATCTGGGCGCGGATGGTTAAATCCGCTTCAGGCAGATCACTCAGGCCATGTTGCAAGGCATTGAAATACAACATAGTGCCACCGACCAGCACTGGGATACGACCATGAGCAGTCGCTGTATGCATCAGTGCCAGGGCATCTTTGGCAAATTGTGCCGCGGAGTATTGTTCCAGCGGTGAAATAAGGTCAATCAAGTGATGCGGCGCCTGGCGCAAGGTCTCGGCGTCGGGTTTAGCAGTGCCGATATCCATGCCGCGATACACCAGTGCGGAATCAACACTGATAATTTCAACCGGAAAGCGCTGTGCTAAAGCAATGGTCGCCGCGGTTTTACCGCTAGCGGTGGGACCCATTAAAAAGATTGCCGGTGGCAAACCGGCATGATGATTGGTGTTCATGCAGTTGAAACTGGGCTAACGAAAACTATTGACGCAGAATACTGAAACTAATCGTATTTGACGTAGCTGAAGCGCAGGTCACTCTCTGGCGTACCTTCCAGTGCAGAGCCTGCTTGTAACTGCGGCTGCCATTGCACTACCTCTTCAATTTTGCGTGCCAGTTCGATGTCTTTCATCGTAATGCCTTTGGCGCTGTGTGTGCACAGTTTGACGATGACGAAGGCATAGGACACGGTTAAGTCTGGATGATGCCAGGCAGCTTCGGCCAGATGACCAACGGTGTTGACCACCATCAGTGTGCCCTTCCAGCTGTTGGTTTTATATTTACGGCGGATCCAGCCATCCTCATACACCCAATGCGGTAATGATTCAGAAAAATGTTGCTGGATTTCTTGCTCGGTGAGTACCTGATCGGTCATAACGCCCTCCTGACTATAGGCTACTAAAGCGTTACAGTATACCTCAGCTCGCCGTCGAGCTTAAGCGCGGCTTTCTTTCAGTAATGAAAGCATGGCGGTGATCACCGTCAGGTCGGCACTGGTGCCTGGATTAATCTTTTCCTGCTTGAGTGACTGATCCCATTTTAGTAAATCAGGCATGTAGTGTTTCGGGTTCTCCAGGGCAACAAAGGCCTGGTAATGCACACCGGCGGCCAGCTGTACTTCTACTGCTCTGGCCTGGCCATATTTTCTGGCGATATGGCTGTCTGGTACGCTCGCCAGCCAATATAAATAAACGGCCGTTAATGCCCAGGCAGGTCGCTGCCAGCGTTGGTAACAATCAGTGTAAAGTGGTATCGCAGCCGTAAAAATACTGGCATAGCCATCCGCATACTGGCGTGCCAGCATGTCATTCGCGCTCGCTAATTGCATAGCTTCCAGCAAGGTGATTTGCGGCGCCTGTGATACATCATGTTCGTCTCGCTGACCCATGCCGGCCGGGCTGACCAGGCGGATGCCCTCATAGACCGAGGCTGCATCGTCCACGGTGGTTTGCTGTAACACTTGCTGTAAACCTGCTGACAGCGATAACTGTGGATATTGCAGGTAAGCTTGTACCACTGGGGCCGCCAGCAAAACAATGCCCAAATTGGTATTGCAGCCTACTTTGGCGTGGGTCGCCTGCAAAGCGTGCAAAATACGCTGGCCCAGTGTCCTGCTGCCGAATAGCTGATCATCACACAATGCTGGCGCAGAAACTTCGGCGCTATGGATAAAGTCCTGCACCCGCATGCCATGGCCATCGGCAAAGATATGCACATTGCCAGGCTTGAGGGCTTCCAGTTCGGCCAGGCAGGCGTTCAGGTAGGCTTGCTGTACGGCTGCGCTCATGGCTGGCCTTCTGCCACGTTGGCCAATTGCAGTAAATCATTCACCAATACATCGGCAATCTCAAAATGGGTAATGCTTTGCAGGCCGCGCCAGGCTGGAATACTGTTGACTTCGATCACCCATAACTTGCCATGTTTATCGCGCATCACATCTACGCCAGCATAATCAATGCCGACAGCCTGCGCAGCTTTGACGCCAATGTCAGCCACATCGACCTCATCACATGCGCTGCAGCGTGCACCACGCGCCACGTTATGCAGCCAGCTATCGCCCTGCCGTTTCATGACTGCAATGGGCTCGCCGCGCACTACAAATACGCGGTAATCATGTTGATAAGGGCCGCAATCAATCTTCTCTTGCAGGTAATAAACGCCATCGACGAACTGGTCTTGCGGCAGCGCAAACTGAGCGCGTGTTTCGATTAAGCGTACGCCCTTGCCTTGTGAACCGAATAGCGGCTTGATCACCAGAGTTTTCCCGGTATCCAGCGCTTGCTGCATAATGCTATGCGCCACGTCACGGTGCTCGCACACCCAGGTATTAGGCGTGGCCACGCCCTGCTCAACCAGCAATTGGCTGGTCAGGCCTTTGTCCACCGTGGTTTCAATGGCACGCGCGTGGTTATAAATGGTCATCCCCTGGCGTTGCAAGGTATGCAAAAGATTCATGCGCGTGATAATTTGCTGCGTAGTACCGGCAGCGACACCACGTACAAATGCCAATGGTGCGCACTGACTCAAACCGGGAATATGTACAGTGACCTGCTGTTGAGCAATACTGATATGGCAACTATCGAGTGACACCATATGTGCATGCCAGCCGCGGCGTGCAAATGCCTGTGCCAGGCTTTGGCCATGCCAGCCACCAGCCTGGGCCACTTCGTCAGTGAAAATGGGAATAACTTGCATAAGGCAGTTTCTAAAAAATAACGCGGGCACATTGCATCTAATGCATTGTATCCCGCGCTTTTATTACTCGTGTGTGTATTTCTTTAGGGTGTATATTTCTTTAGTAAAACTTTAAATTTAACTACCAAATGATTGATTCAAAAGGTCTTCGTTGAATTTTCCGGCAAAGAATGTTTTGCCTGATTTAAGGTTGGTCACGCTTACTTTGGCTGGCGAGAACAACATCGGGTCAATCTGATAAAAGTCCATGTTCACCGCTTTAAACACGTCGGCAAATGGGCGGCCATAGTCTTTAGAGGATGACGAAGGTAATTGTTGAGCCAACTGCTCAGCAGCGGCATCGTCAGTATTGACGAACAGCTGCACAAAACCACCAAACAGGATGGCGTCATTGGTACGGCCCATGCCGACAATAAAGTCTGGCGATGGCGCAGGGATAGGTGCAACGCCATAGCCATCGACAATGGCACTCAAGTCAAAATGCAAGGTATGACATTTGTGCAATGCAACCTCCAGCACGCGCGCGGTCACTTGCAGTGAACCGGCAACGCTGCGTGTGGGCGTCAGAATAAAAGTCAGCTTGTTGGCGGGTAAACCGGTGTCCCTGGCCACTTTTTCAATTACTTGCACTGGCGGCACTTTATCGGTTTCCAGTACTAATACCGTTTGTTCGCCTTTGTCGCTGTAGTTGATGTCCTTAAACACCTCTTCGCGCTGTGCAATGGCACGGGCAGGGCCACTACCGAGTGAGAAAAACTTTTCGTGTGACAATGCCCAGCCGGCATATTGACTGCCCAGGCAGGCAATCACCGGCTGTTTGGCCGTCACCACGACACTCAGTGGCCAGTTGGCAAACTGTGGCACATGGCGCAAAGCGACGCTACCCAAGCCACCCATGCAAATTTCGGCAATAATACGGCCAGCTTCCAGCCCGCCCGGCGCCTGAATGCCGGCGTCAACGATGGTCGCGCCGCTTTCATGCGTAGATACCGCACAGCCCAGGGCTGGTGCGTTGGCAATCAGCTCGGCCACCAGCGGTGCACTATACTGCTGTACGCTAATGGATGTTGAATTCGATGTTGTCACAGACATAAGTCCCCCATAATTTTTCTAAACGTGTTTTTTTATCCAGCAAAGCCTGTTGTACTTCGCGGTCTGATTGCCCTTCTGCATAGACACTGCAAATGGGTTGCCCGGCAGTGATATTGCCACCACAAGGCCTGTCTTCCAGCCAGTCTGGAAAGCTTAACTGGCTGACATCTATCGTTTTTCTCGCATACATGATGCAATGACTTGCCGCGTTTGTTTGTTGCGCTAGCGCAGGCACAGCCTCATGCAGGCAACTGGCTATATGCGCTTGTATTAATGGCAGCGCCATATATAAACGCATACTGGCACTCAGCCTTGGATTGACTTCAATGACATGTAAAGTGCCCTCATGCCAAATCGCATCAATACTATTGATGCCAACCAAACCTAATGCTGGCACCAGTGCCTGCAATACATGATTTGCGGCTTCATATAGCAACGCATCATGCAAGCGCGTGGCGCCAGCATAAGCGTAACTGTCTGCATGTTGCCTGAGTGCATGCACACCTATCAAGGTGACAGACTGCGCATGCGCTAAAAATAATATACCTATTGCCTGCCCCGGCTGGAATGCTTGCCAGTAGCCACGCTCAACTTCATCCATCTCGGATTGCCAATGTTGTACATGGCTGCCACCGCACTGCCCTGCCTGCTTATATAACCACTGCCCTGTTGCTGGTTGAGTGTCAGTAATTGACGGCGACTGCACACTATGTACATTGCAACATGCCTTTAGCCATTGCGGGGTTTTCACACGACCAACCGTTGCGGGCAGATTAGCGAGTAAAGCATAACGGGCAGACAACACATGGTAGCTTGCCAGATTGGCTTCCAATCCCGAGCCGATCAAGACTGCATCGGGCTGAAAAGCATCTAATGCTGCAAACAAACCTGCCATTTCATCGCCAGGCTGCTGTTCGCATAGACCTGGCCATTGATATACCGATTGTGCGGCCTGCCGCGTATCCGCATCTGCAAACGCATCGACGGCGAATACGCTAAATCCCTCTTGTTGCGCCATCTGGCTATAGATGCGCGCACTTTGAGACAAGATTGCCAGCCGCAAGAATCACCTTATTCTACGTGCGCACAGGCATATTCATAGGCCTGATGGTAATCAATATGCATCGGGCTTTCGCTTTGCAACATCTGCTCCAGCAATTTGTTCTGTGTGACATACTTCAGTTGACCAATGGCCAACGCGCCAAACCCTGCTACTTGCGTACCCTCAATCAGGCCGCCATTAGAGAAGGTATCGACACCCTCAATCCCGGAGGGCGGCACGGCGTTAACATCAGCCACGACTTTCAGCGTTTTGGAGTTGGCAAACTGGGCCACTTCCAGCACACGAATGCCTGCTGGTGTTGCGCACAACGCAACGGTTGCTTCATTTAAGACGGCAATTTTGGCGGCTTCAGTACTGCCATCAACGACTTGTAATGTCACGCCATAGCTGGAGGACAATTTATCCACATAGGCTTGCATGCTCTCTACGCCAGCATGCGCCACCATAAATACCGTCGATCCCTGGCGGGCAGCAATCAATGCGGCGGTGGAGCCAACAGTGCCACTGGCACCAAAAATAGCGATTTTTTCTTTGCCCAGGCCGCTGCCAGATTTTTGCAAATAGAAATCAACCTTGGCCAGCATGGCGGCCGCGGTGGTAAATGCACCAGAAGGATCAGAGAATGTGTGACATTCAAATGGCTTAAACATGGCACTGCGTGCCTGTTTCTGCATTTCGAGAGCAACCTGGATATCGCGGCCACCAAAGAACAGCGCCTGTTGCTTTAAACCACTCGGACTGCGGGAGAAAATCGCATCTTGCGTCAGCGCAACGATTTCATTCAAGGTCACATCGGTGTAAGAAATAATTTTTTCGTAGCCGGCATCAAACGCCATATTCACATCAAATGGGCTGGCATTTTTTGCGGCTGTAAACAAATGCATAATACTGGTTTTTTTCATTATTCCCCCCCGGAACCGTTCGTTAATCAAACCTACAGCCAATATACACACTTCCAGCGCAGTTCAAAATAAAGAGTAGACCGTGAAAATCATAACTTTTCAAAATTATCTTAAAAAGTTTTAATTTGCCACATCTTCTATCTTAATACATGCAGGCTGATTCACTGCCGCGCTGACCAGAAAACCGAGCGTGGTCTGCTCGGCATATTCTTTAAAGAGTTGCATTTGCATGCCGACCGCCTCGGCACGCGATGGGAGCAGCACAAAACCGGTCGGCCCCCAGGAGGTTTGCCCGACACCGGCATAGCCCTGCTGCTGCAATGTTTGCAAGATACCGGCGACCGCTTTGCTGGCATAGGCGCCGCCTTGTGCAGGCGCAAAGTACTCAGCATTATAGGCTTGCAGTGCACCGATAAACTGGCTGAACCCGGCAAAGTCTTGCTCGATGAGTGCTGGCAGGCCCAGGCTCAATAACTGTTGCTGTATCGCTTGTGTGGCCGCCAATGATTGTGGTGCCAACTGTTTGAATGCGGTTTTCTCGCCTTGTCCGTGCAGGCCATCGCGACTGTTGTCCATAATCAATAAAAAATGCCAGTCGGACGGAAACGCATGGCGCGCCAGCATAGGTGGCACTATCGTCTGCGCATTGCGGCCACCATCAATCACCAAACCACCATGTTCAAACGTGGCGATGCCTATGCCTGAACGGGCGCCACGCTGGTGAATCGCAGCAATCGCGGCGGCTTCTACTGGTCTATCTAATAAACTGTTGGCTGCTGCGCCTAACGCCAGGGCCATTTGTGTGCCTGAGCCCAGGCCGCCATGACGTGGAATCGCCTGTTGAATGGTCACGTTCAGCTCGGCATGCGTTTCGCAGGCAGCTAAATGGCGTTGCAATATGACAGAGGCCCATGGATCCAATGCCAGCTGTTGCGGGCCGCCACTGATGCTTAATGAAGTTTGAAAGGCATCAATCGCGACGCCGACGCTGCCAAACTGACGTTGAGTCTCTCGACTCAAGTTGAAAAAACCGAGATGTAGGCGACCATAAGTGGTCACAGTGACCGTGCGCTCTGCGGGAATTACTGCATTCATGGCGTTTTATTATATTGATGCTAAAAAAAATGAATTGCCACCCTTACGGCGACGTGACATTAAAACATGATTTTGGCATAATGACCGCTATAAAAGTCATTCTGTAATCAGACGATGTCCGGCAAACAGCCTCTATTTATCGAATTCAATCCGTTGCATTCCGCGATAGATTACCACCAGTTTTAAATAATTAAGGGTTTTATATGGTAAGTCATGTTATTCCATTTGAGAATCTACGAAACACTGATGTGCCGTCCGTAGGGGGCAAAAATGCTTCTTTGGGCGAAATGATTTCTCAACTCACAGCCAAGGGCGTACGCGTACCTACCGGCTTTGCGACCACCGCGGATGCTTATCGTGAGTTTTTGGCACAAGGTGGATTAAACAACAAGATCAACGACTTGCTTGATAAACTGAATGCAGACGACACCCAGGAATTGGCCCGTGTTGGTTCACAAATTCGCCAGTGGATTATGGAAGCCGAGTTTCCACAAGCGCTGCAAACAGCGATTGCTGAAAACTATGCCAAACTGATTGAAAGATCAGCACAAGGCACTACCTTCGCGGTGCGTTCATCTGCGACGGCAGAAGACTTGCCGGATGCCTCTTTCGCCGGTCAGCAAGAGTCTTTCCTGAATATCCATGGCCTGGAAAACATTAACCACGCCATTAAAGAAGTATTTGCTTCTTTGTATAACGACCGTGCGATCTCCTACCGCGTACACAAAGGCTTTGTGCATGCAGATGTGGCTTTGTCCGCAGGCGTGCAACAAATGGTGCGTTCAGACATCGGCTGTGCCGGTGTGATGTTTACCATTGACACTGAATCTGGTCACCGCGATGTCGCGTTCATCACCTCCTCTTATGGTTTAGGTGAAACCGTGGTACAAGGCGCCGTCAACCCGGATGAGTTCTATGTGCATAAACCATTGCTGGCACAAGGCAAGCCAGCCATCGTCCGCCGTACTATGGGTTCAAAACTGATCAAAATGATCTTTTCTGATGCTACCCAGGCAGGTAAATCCACGCATACCGTGGACGTTGATGCTGCAGAAAGCAATCGTTACTCCCTGACAGACGCAGATATTCTGGAACTGGCTAGCTACGCGATGACGATTGAGCAACACTATGGCTGCCCAATGGACATTGAGTGGGGTAAAAACGGCCTGGATAACAAGCTGTACATCCTGCAAGCACGTCCTGAGACAGTAAAATCGCAAGAAGCGGCTAAAAACGTGACCGAAACCTTCAAACTGCAAAAGCACTCTTCAGTGCCTGTGGTTGCCGGCCGTGCCGTGACGCAGAAAGTAGGCGTGGGCCCGGTACGTATCGTGCTGGATCCGGCCGATATGCATGAAGTTCAACCAGGCGACGTGCTGGTTGCCGACATGACCGACCCTAACTGGGAACCCGTGATGAAGCGTGCCAGCGCACTGGTGACCAACCGTGGCGGCCGTACCTGCCATGCGGCGATTATTGCGCGTGAACTGGGTATCCCGGCGATTGTCGGCTCAGTGAATGCCACAGATTTGCTGCGTGATGGCGAAATGGTGACAGTGTCTTGTGCTGAAGGTGAAACTGGTTTTGTTTACCATGGCGCCCTGGACTTCGAAGTGTCTACGCAATCTAACAGCGCACTGGCAAAACCACCTTGCAAGATCATGATGAACGTCGGCAACCCTGACATGGCGTTTACCTTTGCTCAAACACCAAACGATGGTGTAGGCCTGGCACGTTTGGAGTTCGTAATTAACAACATGGTTGGCATTCACCCGAAAGCCATCTTGAATGTCGATGCCATGCCAGCGGCCATTCAGGCAACGATCAAAAACCGTGCACGTGGCTATGCCAGCCCAAAACAGTTTTATATTGATAAAGTGACAGAGGGTGTCGCAACCATTGCGGCCGCTTTCTATCCAAAACCAGTGATTGTACGTACGTCAGACTTCAAGTCTAACGAGTACAAAAAACTGGTTGGCGGTGACATTTATGAGCCGGATGAAGAAAACCCGATGATCGGTTTCCGTGGTGCGGCGCGTTATATGGCAGAAGACTTTAAAGAGTGCTTTGCCATGGAATGCCAGGCCATGAAAAAAGTGCGCGATGAACTGGGCCTGACCAACGTTGAGTTGATGATCCCATTTGTACGTACGTTGGAAGAAGCACGTGCCGTGACTGAAATCATGGCAGAGAACGGCCTCAAACGCGGTGAAAACGGCCTGCGCCTGATCATGATGTGTGAAATCCCGGCCAATGCCTTGCTGGCAGAACAGTTCCTGGAATACTTCGATGGTTTCTCCATCGGCTCTAACGACCTGACCCAGCTGACATTAGGCATGGACCGTGACTCCGGCATTTTGGCAGACGGGTTTGACGAGCGTAACGATGCGGTGAAAGTATTGCTGAAAATGGCGATCAACACCTGTAACCGCTTAGGCAAATACGTCGGCATTTGTGGTCAGGGCCCTTCTGACCATGAAGACTTTGCCGAATGGCTGGTGGCTGAGGGCATCCAGTCTGTGTCACTCAACCCTGACACAGTGGTTGCCACTTGGCAGCGTTTGACCAAGAAGTAAACCTAGGTAGTAAACTTTAGCAATCAACTCAAGGCGTTACCATGAATCACCGTTCTGTTTTTATTATTTCTGATGGCACGGGGATTACAGCTGGCGCCTTGAGCAAACTGCTGGAACACTTTCCGAATACCAAGTTCACCACTACTCGCCTGCCCTTCACGGACAATGACGAGAAAGTGCAAGCCGCTTTTGAGCATATCCAGAAGGTGGCTGCCCAGGATGGTATTCGCCCGATTGTGATTATGTCTGTCGGCAATGGCGAACACCGCAATCACCTCAAGCAGGCCAATGCCTACTTTATTGATTTATTCCACCGTTTTATTTACCCGCTAGGCTCGGAGCTTAATCAGGAGCCACTGACGGGTGCCAGCATTGCGTATAGCGCCATGGGCAACAGCTACTCTGAGCGCATGGAAGCCATTAATTTCACGCTCAATCATGATGACGGCATGACCAATACCGGTCTGGATGAAGCTGAAGTGATTCTGATTGGTGTGTCCCGCTGCGGTAAAACACCGACCAGCATTTACCTGGCCATGCAGTTTGGCATTAAAGCGGCCAACTACCCATTGATTCCAGAAGACTTTGAACGTGGCGCCTTACCTGCGGCTTTGCAAAAAAATATCGACAAGATTTTTGGCCTGACCATCAAGCCCGAGCGTTTGCACTCTGTGCGTAACGAACGCCGCCCTGATAGTTTTTATGCCTCACTGGATAACTGCCGCAAGGAAATTGAAATTGCTGAAGGCATGATGCGCAGTGCAGGCATTCCCTGGGCAGACTCCACCAGTCGTTCAATTGAAGAACTCTCTGCGCTGATCCTGCAAAAAATTCGCCAGCGCTAAGGCTGGCGTTTTTTAAACCCTGACGGCGGCTTCTCGCCGCCTGACTTATCATGCAAACATTACGCTGCCATCGCCATTTCACGCATTGGCGCTGCTTGCACTCTTGCAGTTTGTGGTTTCAACATATCCCCACGCCAAAAGTAATAAAACTCACGACAAACACTGAGGAAAGTGTGCTGTGAACCCAGCGCATTAAACAATGGCAGGTTTCTGTCCACCATCTGGCGGTAACTATGGGATTGTTTGTGCGAAATATGGCGTAGCGACAGCAGCAGGCATTTTGCCATGCGCATGCGTTCTTTAAATACCGCGGGTTCAAAACCGCGAACCAGCGTGACTTGTTCAAAAGCATCCATGACTTGTGTTTCGTGGCGAGTCATCGCCGTCTTATCCAAATCATACCAATGCTTGAATAATTCATCCTGCGTGACCATGGCGACAGGCGTGCTGCCATTAAATACTTTGGCCTGGCTCATGGCCGCAATGGCTTTGATATCGCGTACCCAGAATGAGAAAAATTCGCGAATCACCGGCAAAATACTTGGAATTTCAGCAGGATCAATGCTGGCAATAAAACGGTCGACCGCATGTCGATAATGGCTGCCATCACAAGGAATATCTTTCAGGAAAGCACTGACACGAATAATGATGAACTCGCGCTGTACCAGCACACGCTCACTCACACCCTGCCCGGTCAGCAACTTGACGTAAGCTTTTTGAGCTTCTTCTTCTCTGGTCATTTCCATGATTGACTCCCTTGTCGATTCTGAATAATGTCCTGCAAGCTCGCAGGCATTGACAGCTTTATATTAAAACAGGCAGTCCTTGTTCAAACATGTAATGAAATCGGTAAATGCCCCATATTTCAGGGCTTGCGCTTAACTGGCGGTCGCTGCGACAGGCGGCTTGGGTTTGCGTGCCAACAGCAGTAACAGGCTGCTAAGCACCGTCATCCCCAGCATGGCGGCCGCCAAGGTGAAGGTCGAGTGCCACACCAAGGGGACAATCAATGCCGAACTCACGGTAGAGCACAGCATTTGCATAAATGCCTGCGCCGAGGCGGCAGTACCGCGCAGGGTCGGATAGCAATCGAGGGCGGCGATGGATAACACAGGCATGGCTGCAGCCATACCCACGTTAAACAAGGCAATCGGTAAAATGGCCAGCCACCAGTCGCTGTGCGTGGTGGTGCTCGCCCACCATTGCACACCCACGTTACAACTGGCAATGAATACCATCCAGGCAAATGCCCAGTACAGAATGCGCGCTGGCGCCACTTTACCCGCTGTATGGCGTGAGATCCATGAGCCTAGCATCATGCCAGTCACCGTAGGAATAAACAGGTAGCCGAATTGCTGGCTGTTTAAATGCAAATGCTTGACCAGGAAAACCGGGCTGGCTAGCACATAAATAAAAAATGCAGAGAAGTTCAAGCCCAGGCAAGCGATGAGGCCAAGAAATACCTTATGCCTCAGCATCTTGCCATAGGTGGCAATAATCCCTTTGACCGAGAATACGATGCGTTTCTCCGGTGTCATCGTCTCCGGCAGATAGCGCACCGCCATCCATAGCGCAATCGCGGCATAGACGGATAGGAAAATGAAAATCGCTTGCCAGTGTATGCCCAGCAAGACGCCGCCTAAAATGGGGGCAACCGCCGGGGCGATGCCGAATAATAACTGTACAGTTGCCATCACCCGTTGCGCTTGTGCACCAGAAAACAGGTCGCGCACCATGGCGCGTGCCACCGTATTGCCCGCCCCGCCACTCACGCCTTGCAAGGCGCGGAACAGCCACAAGGTCTGCACGTTGGGGGCAAATGCACAGCCCAGGCTCGCCAGCGCGAAAATGGCCAGTCCCCATTTAATAGTGGTGATGCGCCCGATAGCATCTGAAATGGCGCCGTGACACAGCGTCATCACGGCATAGGGTAGCAAATACAAGGTCAGGCTCTGCTGGATCGCCAGTTCATCCGTACCAAACTCAGCGGCCATGACATGAAACGCAGGCAGATAGGTGTCTATTGCAAATGGCGCTAACGCAGCCAACCCAGCCAAGACAAGCACCAGGGTAGAAGAACGGGATTTCAACATGAACAACCTTGTAAAAAAGCAAAGGTGCCCTCAGGCACCTTTAAGATTATAAGCCACAATGTCTGCCATGCGCAGCCTTAAGGCAAGGCGTGAAACTGCTCGATTCTTTCCTTGTCACCTTCGACATATTTTTTGGAGTTTTTGTCCGTTCTGAAAATGATGGGCTGCTCACGTACCAACGGATTTTGTGAGTTGATCAACGCTTCATCAATCAAATGGCGATTAGGCGATTTAGTGCATACCGGATCCGCCATTTCAGCATCACCACTTAGCAAGTAGGACTGGCAACGGCAACCACCCAGATCATTTTCTTTTTCGTCACAACTGCGGCAAGGCTCTTTCATCCACTCCATGCCGCGGTATTTGGTAAATGCTGGTGACTCTTTCCAGGCCCATTCCAGGCCATTTTCGCGCACATTCGGGAACGTCATACCGGGTAAGACACGTGCCGAATGGCATGGCAAGACATCGCCATTGGCGGTCACAATCATGAATACCTCACCCCAGCCATTCATACATTTCTTGGGCCGGTCAGCAAAGTAGTCGGGGACGACAAAGAACACCTTCATTTTATTGCCCACACGCTCCCTGAACGCATTGGTAGCCGCTTCCGCGCGATCTAGCTGTTCACGGGTAGGCATCAGTTGGTCACGGTTAACCAGGCTCCAGCCGTAGTACTGCGTATTGGCCAGTTCAACATAATCAGCGCCCAATGCCTCTGCCATTTCGAGAATCTTGCCGACCTGGTCAATGTTATAACGGTGTATGACCACATTTAACACCATCGGATAGCCATGCGATTTAATCATGGCTGCGACCTTTTTCTTCAGCTCGAAAGTACGCGTATTGGTAATAAAGTTGCTGATGTCTTCAGTGACATCGTGCATGGAGAGCTGGATATGGTCCAGGCCGCCTTCTTTAAACGCCTGGATGCGCTTTTCCGTCAGGCCGACACCTGAGGTGATCAGGTTGCTGTAATAGCCTAATTTATGCGCCTCAGCGACAATCTCTTCAATATCATCACGCAACAAAGGTTCGCCGCCAGAAATCCCCAACTGGATGGCACCCATTTTACGCGCATCACGCAAGGCGCTGATCCATTGCTCAGTCGTTAATTCATTTTTGGTGTGCTTGTCATAATCGGTCGGGTTATAACAAAACGCGCAATGTAGCGGACAGCGATAAGTGACCTCAGCCAACAACCATAAAGGCTGTTTCTGTGTGACGCTTGCTGCAACACCATTATTTAACTGTGCCATGATGCCCTCGTTTCGGATTAATTCAGCTTGCGCAACCAGGCTTTACCAACGGCCAGGTCAAACATGCCTAAAATATCATTCTCAATGTCTTCGGCATCGGGAAAGGTCGTTTTCAAATCAACAACAATCTCTCCGACCGTGGTTTTACCATCCACACGCTTCAGTATTTCACCGGCGCCCCCATGCAGTTTGACCATGCCCTCAGGAAACAGGATGACGTAACTTTGCTGCGCCTCTTCCCATTGAAAGCGATGGTGCAAGGCGATGGCGTAGATATCTGAATGTTGAATGTTATTTTCCATAGAATTACTTTCGTCGCTTATCTAAACTTGATCACTGGTTGACGTGTGTAGTCGCGGTCTTCCACCTTGATCTGCGTGCAGGCCAGCATAATGGCATCGGCCACTACCCATAACACATCCAGCTTGAATTGCAGAATATCCAGCGCACGCAGCTGCATATCGCGGCTCACACTGAAGTAATCCAGGGTAATGTCCAGGCCTTGCTCTACGTCGCGTCTGGCTTCTGTCAGGCGTTTTTTAAAGTAAATAAACCCTTCCTCTTTGACCCAGGGATACATAGTTGGCCAGGAACTGATGCGTTGCTGGTGAATGTGCGGTGCAAACAGCTCGGTCAGGCTGGAGCAAACACTTTCCTGCCAGGGGCGCTGGCGGGCAAAGTTGACATAAGCATCTACCGCAAAACGCACGCCTGGCGAAACCAGCTCCAGTGAGGTAATCTGCTCGCGTGTTAAACCAACGGCCTCACCCAGCTTAACCCAGGCCTCGATGCCCCCTTCAGAGCCTTCGTAACCATCATGGTCGGTAATCCGGTGTATCCAGCCTTTACGCACTTCTTTGTCCGGGCAATTAGACATGACTGCCGCGTCCTTTTGCGGGATCATGATCTGGTAGTAATAGCGATTCGCCACCCAGCACTGCAACTGCTCTTTGCTTAACTTGCCTTCATACATCAGCACATGAATCGGGTGGTAGATGTGGTAACCCTTCCCTTTTTCGCGGAGCTTGGCTTCAAACTCTTCACGGGACCATGGCAAGTTGTCGTTGCTGACTGCGTTCATATTGCTCTCCTATAGAATGATGTCCATGCCGTCATACGCTACCTCAATCTTGTGTTGATCAAGTGTCGCACGTTCGGCGGAATCTTCCCTTAAAATCGGGTTGGTATTGTTGATATGAATCAGCACTTTGCGTACCGGTTTATCTGTACCAAACTTGTCCAGCTCTTCTATCATGCCGCCCGGACCGGATTGCGGATTGTGGCCAATACTGCGTGCCGTTTTGGTCATCAGGCCCATGTCCAGCATCTCAGTGTTGGTCCAGAACGTGCCATCGACCATAATGCAATCGGCCTGGTTCATCAAAGGCGGTAAATGTGGCTCAATCTCAGCCAGGCCAGGTGAGTACCAGCATTTTTTGCCGGTAGAAATTTCTTCAATCAACACGCCGATGGTGTCGCCAGGATGTGGGTCGTTACGGTGTGGTGAATATGGCGGGGCCGCACTCTTCAAGGCCACCGCAGTAAAGCGCAAGTTAGGCACGCCGGGAATTTCAAAACTGTGCGCGTTACTGACATCATTGGCATCAATGGCAATCTCATGATGGTTAACGCCGCAGTAATGGCCAAGAATATTCAAAATCTGGTTACCGGTGGTCAGGTCTTCGTAGACCATTTTAGTGCAATAAATTTCACGTTTGACCTGACCTTCACGTAGCATGAACAGTCCGGTGGTATGGTCGATTTGCGCATCAATCAACACAATGCCCTGAATGCCGGAATCACGGATGCCACGGCCAGGTTGCAACGGGGAAAATTCCTGGATTTGTTGCAATACGTCAGGCGAAGCATTAAACAACACCCAGTCCACGCCATTACTGGAGACACAAATCGATGATTGGGTGCGGCGTTTAGCCTTAATCGTGCCTTTGCGTAAACCATCACAGTTTTGACAGTTACAGTTCCACTGCGGAAAGCCACCGCCAGCACCCGCCCCTAATACGTGTATATGCATAATCGCTCGTTATTCAATTCTATTCGTTCATGAAAGTTGCAAGACAGTTTCAAACTTCATCATACAACAATTGTTTGTGACTACTATGGGTTCATTGCAAGTCCTGTACAAGCTGCGTTTGCAATGTCTGTTAAGTAAGACTGGCATCATACGCATGCGTTGCATGAACAGCCTGCAACAGACAATGATTCCCTGCTCATGATTTTCATGAGCAGGTGGGAAATGGGATCATCGCAGGCATAAAAAAGCCGCGCTCACTGGCGCGGCCGGTGTTTTGCCTGCTGATCGCTTACTCTTCCGCTGCCCGTTTTTCGCGACGCGCTTTGACAGATGCTGCCAGGGTTTCCAATACAGTCACCGAGTCATCCCAGCCCAAGCAGGCATCGGTAATCGATTGCCCATAATTCAAGCTGCAACCTGGCGAATGATCCTGGCGGCCTTCGTTCAAATGTGATTCCAGCATCACGCCAATAATGCGCGCATCACCCGCAGAGACTTGGCTGGCAACATCATCTACCACCGCGATCTGGTTTTTATATTGTTTTTGGCTGTTGCCATGACTGCAATCTACCATCAGCACAGGCGCCAGACCAGCGTCCGCCAACTGGTCGCACACCGCCGCCACACTTTGTGCATCATAATTAGGCGCTTTGCCGCCACGCAAAATCACATGGCAGTCTTCGTTACCCCTGGTGGCAAAAATGGCTGACTCGCCTTCTTTGGTCATGGATAAAAAGTGATGCGGGCTGGCAGCAGTTTTAATCGCGTCAATGGCGACTTTGGCGCCACCATCGGTGCCATTTTTAAAGCCTACCGGGCAGGATAAGCCAGAAGCCAGTTCACGGTGGATTTGCGATTCTGTGGTTCGTGCACCAATCGCGCCCCAGCTCACCAGGTCGGCAGTATATTGTGGCGACACCACATCCAGGAACTCAGTCGCCGCCGGCATGCCAATCTCGTTCACATCCAGCAAGAAGCGACGTGCTTTTTCCAGGCCCAAATTAATGTCGTAAGTGCCATCCAGGTGTGGATCGTTGATCAGGCCTTTCCAGCCCACGGTGGTGCGCGGCTTCTCGAAATAAACGCGCATGACGATCAACAACTCACCTGCCAGGCGTGTACGCACGTCCAGCAGACGCTTGGCGTATTCCATGCCGGCTTCGGTGTCATGAATGGAGCATGGGCCCACAATGACCAGCAGGCGGTCATCGCCCTGGTGCAAGATATGATGAATCGCAGTGCGTGTCTTCAGGATATTTTGCGTGCTGACCGTGCTTTCCTGCAGGCGTGACAATAGTTCTGCCGGTTTTACTAGCGGCTTGATCTCCAGCACCCGTACATCATCGGTAGCTAATTTCTCGTATACAGTCATGACTTTAAAATCTTTTCCAGCACGTCTAAAAAGCGGGCATTTTCGCTAAACAAACCGATACTGACGCGCAAATAATCAGGCATTTCATAATTAGCCACCGGGCGTACAATCACACCCTGTTTGAGCAATGCCTGGTTCACCGCATTGGCATTGGTCACTTTAAAGCTGACAAAGTTGCCGTAGGATGGGATATAGCTCAGGCCCAGTTGCTCCAGCCCTTGTGTGATCTGTGTCATGCCCGCCTGGTTGGCAGCATAACTGCGTGCCACAAAGTCTTCATCCTGCAAGGAGACGGTGGCAGCCACCTGCGCCAGGCTATTGACGTTAAATGGCTGCCGCACGCGGTTCATTAAGTCAGCCAGTGTGGCATGCATCAGGCCAAAACCCACGCGCAAGCCAGCCAGGCCATAGGCCTTGGAAAAGGTACGCGAAATAATCAGGTTTTCAAATTCTGCCAGCCAGCCAATCGCCTCAGATTTGTCTACAGAAGACAAGTACTCGTCGTAGGCTTCATCCAGCACCACCAGGATATGCTTGGGCACTTGTTGCAAAAAGGCTTTTAAATCTGTTTTGCTGATTAGTGTGCCTGTTGGGTTATTTGGGTTGGCCACAAAAATCAGCTTGGTTTTAGGCGTGATCGCCTTTAAAAAACCTTTCAGGTCATGACCAAACTCAACCGCAGGCACTACCACGCCAGTGGCGCCAACGGCTTGCGTCACCAACGGATACACCGCAAAAGCATGCTGTGAATAAATCGTTTCATCGCCTGCGCTCAGAAAAGCACGTGCCGCCAGTTCCAGAATATCGTTTGAACCGTTACCGAATACAATTTGTGCCGGTTGCACGCCGTATTTATGGCTCACGGCATCGCGCAAGGCAAAGCTGTTGCCATCCGGATAACGGGCAATCTCATAAATGGCTTCTTCTAATGCCATTTGTGCCTTTGGACTCATGCCCAAGGGATTCTCGTTAGAGGCTAACTTGACGATATCGGCTTCATTGAGCCCCATTTCGCGGGCTAATTCACTGATAGGTTTGCCACCTTGATATGGCGCAATGGCACGAATATTGGCAGGCGCTAATTCTGATAAAGACATAGATTGAATTAAATAATAGCGGTTGGGTAAGAGCCCAACACTTTGAGTAATGTGGCGCGTTCAGCCAGATCTTTGAGCGCTGCCTGTACGGATGGTTGCTGCTGGTGCCCTTCAATATCGACGAAAAACACGTAATTCCATAGATTTTGACGGGACGGACGGGACTCCAGCTTGGTCATGCTCACGCCATGGCGTGAAAATGGCTCCAGTAACTGTAATACCGCGCCAGGTTTGTTTTGTGCACTCATGACCAGCGAGGTTTTGTCCTGGCCGGAAGGTGCCACGGCATGATTACCCACCACCAGGAAGCGTGTGGTATTTTTCGGATCATCTTCGATATTTTCAGCCAGGATATGCAAATCGAATAAATCGGCCGCACGTTTGCTGGCAATCGCCGCCGCAAACGTGCCTTCACTTGCCACCAGCTCGTGGATCATTTGTGCTGCGCGTGCATTGCTGGTTACCGCTTCACGCGCAGCATTTGGCAAGTGTTTATTTAGCCACTCATGGCATTGCGACAATGATTGTGCGTGAGAGAATACATGGCTGATCTGGCGGATATCCTGCTGTGCAGACAACAAGCAGTGATGCACAGGCAAGGTGATCTCACCAATGACCTGTAACGGACTAGACAACAATAAATCCAGTGTAATGCCAACCGCACCTTCCGTAGAGTTTTCTACCGGCACCACGCCGTAATCGGCCTGACCCGCTTCTACGGTACGAAACACTTCATCAATGCTCGCGCACACCACAGCCTGGCGGCCTTCACCAAACTGCTTGAGTGCCGCCTCTTCGCTGTAAGTGCCCAAGGGGCCCAGAAAAGCAATCGACAGCTCTTTTTCTAGTGCGCGACAATTGGACATCACGGCACGGAAAATATGACTCACCGCCTCAGGCGCCAATGGGCCCTGATTCTCTGACTGCAGGCGTCGAATCACTTGTGCTTCACGCTCAGGGCGATAAATCACCCCGTCATCTTTCAAGTGCCCGATTTCGCGTGCAAGCGCTGCGCGCTCATTGACCAGCGCCAGCATCTGCGTATCAATCGCATCAATTTTGTCTCTAAATTGTTTTAATAAATCAGACATTTGAAATTAATATTTAATGTATTTTATGAATGACTTTTTTCGAACTCTTGCATGAATTCGACCAAGGCTTTCACACCTTCAATCGGCATGGCATTGTAAATGCTCGCACGCATGCCGCCTACTGAGCGATGGCCTTTTAATTGCAGCAAGCCACGTGCATCTGCTGCCTTCAAAAAGGCGTCATTGAGGCTCTCGTCACGCAAACGGAATGGAATATTCATGCGTGAGCGGTAAGCATGCTCGATGTTATTGTCATAAAACTCGGTTTGATCCAGGTAGTTGTATAACAAATCAGCCTTGGCAATATTGATTTTCTCAATCGCCTCTACGCCACCCTGCGCCAGCAACCACTCAAAGACCAGACCAGCAATATAAATGCTGTAGGTTGGCGGTGTGTTAATCATGCTCTGGTTATCCGCCTGCGTTTTCCAGTGGAATACCGCTGGTGTTAACGCAGAGGCTTGCGCCAGCAAATCTTCACGCACAATTACCAGGCATAAACCTGCCGGGCCGATATTTTTTTGCGCACCACCATAAATCACGCCATATTTGGAAACATCAATCGGGCGTGACAGGATATGTGAGGACATGTCTGCCACAATCGGCACGCCATGCGTGTCAGGGACATCCAGAAACTCGACACCGTTAATCGTTTCATTGGTGCAGTAATGCACATAGGCCGCGTCTTTATTAAGCGTCCAGTCAGCAAAAGCGGGCACCGTCGTAAAGCCACCGACTTCAGCACTGGCGGCGATATTAATCTGACCGTAGGCTTTGGCATCCTCTACGCTGCGCTTGCTCCAGGAGCCTGTCACCACGTAATCCGCAGACTTACCATTAAGCAAGTTCATCGGAATGATGGCATTTTCTCCAATTGCGCCGCCCTGCAAAAACAAGACTTTGTAATTGGCCGGGATGGACAGCAATTGGCGCAAATCGGCTTCGGTTTTTTCCAGGATACTGGTGAATTCTTTGCCGCGATGCGACATTTCCATCACGCTCATGCCAGAGCCATGCCAGTCAAGCATTTCGGCTTGCGCGCGCTCCAGCACTGGTTTAGGAAGCACGGCCGGACCGGCTGAAAAATTAAAGATCTGTTTCATGCGTGTGTTTATTCTTCGTTCTCGTCGCTCTCGACACCATCATCGTCAGTTTCTACAATTTTCTCCAGACCTGACAATTTCTCACCTTCACCCAGGTTGATCAGGGTGACACCTTGTGCAGCACGACCCATATCGCGGATTTCCTTGACGCGGGTACGGATTAATACGCCACCGGTGGTAATCAGCATGATTTCATCTTCTGCCGTCACAAGTCTGGCCGCAACAGCCAAACCATTGCGTTCACTGATGGCAATGGCTTTCACGCCTTGTGTGCCGCGACCAGAATGGCGGAACTCGGACAACACAGTACGCTTACCGTAACCATTTTCTGTTGCCACCAACACAGACTGTTGGTCATTCTCAGCAATCAGCAAGGACAATACTTGCTGTTTGACCGCCAGTTTCATGCCGCGTACACCACGTGTTGCGCGGCCCATTGGACGGACGTCATCCTCAGTGAACCAGACGGCTTTACCACCATTGGAAACCAGCACAATGTCGTTCTGGCCATTGGTCACTTCGGCACCGATCAGGTAATCACCTTCATCCAGGTTAATAGCAATAATGCCGGACTTACGTGGGTTAGCGAATTCCGTCAGCGCCGTTTTCTTCACAGTGCCCTTGGCTGTCGCCATAAATACGTAGTGATTCTCGTCGAACTCTTTCACCGGCAGGATGGCATTGATTTTCTCGCCCTCTTCCAACGGGAACAAGTTCACAATCGGTTTGCCGCGGCTGACACGACTGCCTTGCGGCACTTCATAAACTTTTAGCCAGTAAACACGGCCACGGCTGCTAAAACACAGGATGTAGTCATGCGTATTCGCGACAAACATCTTGTCGATAAAGTCGTCTTCTTTAGTCGCAGCTGCCTGTTTGCCACGGCCGCCACGACGCTGTGCGCGGTATTCATCCAGCGGCTGTGATTTGACATAGCCGGTGTGTGATAACGTCACCACCACATCTTGTGGCGTAATCAGGTCTTCGAGTGACAAATCTTGCGTGTTCTGCTCAATCTCGGAACGACGTTTATCACCAAACTGTTTCTGGATTTCGTTCAGTTCTTCGACAATAATCGCAGTCACGCGCTCTGGCTTGGCCAGGATATCCAGCAAGTCGGCGATGACATCCATCACTTCTTTGTATTCGTTGACAATCTTGTCTTGTTCCAGACCTGTCAGGCGTTGCAAGCGCATTTGCAGAATTTCCTGCGCTTGTACATCAGACAATCTATAGCCTTTTGGCGTCATGCCAAAGTCGACAGACAAGCCCTCTGGACGCGAAGCCTCCATGGCTGCACGTTTGAGCATTTCCTCAACTACCGGAGAGTTCCAGCTGCGCGCCATCAACTCTTTTTTCGCTTCTGGCGGTGTTGGCGCGGCTTTGATGATGGCAATCATCTCGTCCACGTTGGCCAGTGCCACCGCCAAGCCTTCCAGCACATGGCCGCGATCACGCGCCTTGCGCAGTTCGAACACGGTGCGACGTGTCACCACTTCACGGCGATGACGCAAGAATGCTTCCAGCATCTGCTTCAGGTTGAGCAAGCGTGGCTGGCCGTCCATCAGCGCCACCATGTTCATACCGAATGTATCTTGAAGCTGCGTTTGTTTGTAGAGGTTGTTTAGAATCACCTCAGGCACTTCGCCACGCTTAAGCTCAATGACGACGCGCATACCTGACTTGTCAGATTCGTCACGTAGGTCAGAGATACCTTCAATTTTTTTCTCGTTAACCAGTTCGGCGATTTTTTCAATCAGCGTTTTCTTGTTAACCTGGTAGGGCAATTCATCAATAATGATGGATTGGCGCCCGCCTTTTTCCAAATCTTCAAAGTGGGTGCGGCCACGCATCACCACTCGGCCACGGCCAGTGCGGTAACCTTCTTTCACCCCTACCGTGCCATAAATAATACCCGCAGTCGGGAAGTCAGGCGCCGGAATCAACTCGATCAACTCATCAATAGTGATTTCAGGATTTTTCAACAACGCGAAACAGGCATTCAGCACTTCATTCAGGTTGTGAGGCGGAATATTGGTCGCCATACCCACCGCAATACCCGAGCTGCCGTTAATCAGCAGATTGGGAATACGCGCCGGCATAATCAGAGGCTCATGCTCGCTACCATCGTAGTTAGGGCCAAAGTCGACGGTTTCCTTGTCGATATCTGCCAGTAACTCGTGGGCAATTTTGGACATACGGATTTCGGTATACCGCATCGCCGCCGCATTGTCGCCATCAACCGAACCGAAGTTACCCTGGCCATCAACCAGCATGTAACGCAAGGAGAAATCCTGCGCCATACGTACGATGGTGTCATACACCGCAGTGTCACCATGCGGGTGGTACTTACCGATCACATCACCAACAATACGGGCAGATTTTTTGTAAGGCTTATTGTAGTCATTGGACAGCTCGTGCATGGCAAACAGCACGCGTCTGTGCACAGGTTTTAAACCATCACGCACATCGGGAAGCGCACGGCCCACAATCACGCTCATGGCGTAATCGAGATAGCTACGACGCATCTCGTCTTCTAAGCTGATAGGCAGGGTTTCTTTAGCAAATTGATCTGGAGACTGACTCATTCTTGACCCAATTTATAGTTAAAAGTTATCACGCGATTTTAGCATATTTAGCGCAATCCGGCGCGCCTAATCGCGGCTGACAGGCCAATCGGGCAAAACTGAAAGGGAGTGATGATGCAAACCAGAGACGCGGACAACATTGAGGATGCACCGACGAACTATTTCTGTCAGCACCAGTGAATGATGTTAAAAAAGGAATTTTGGAAAGCCGCGCAAATGAATGCGCGGCACGATGAATCTAAAACTGGGTCAGCAGTTGCAAATCAGCTTTTAAATCTTCAACATGCTCCAGGCCCACGGCAATCCGGACCAGGTTATCCTTGATGCCAGCTTCGACCCGCGCTTCGGCACTGACGCGACTATGCGTGGTGGTAGCAGGATGCGTAATCGTCGATTTGGCATCGCCCAAATTGGCGGTGATGGAAATCAGGCGTGTCGCATCAATGAGAGCCCATGCGGCTTCTTGTGCTGTTTGGCCAGCACGTGGCTTCACTTCAAAGGTCACAATACCGCCACCCAGGCGCTGCTGTTTTTGCGCGAGTGCGTATTGCGGATGCGATGGCAAGCCGGGGTAATAGACGCGCGCTACCCCAGGCTGCTGTTCCAGCCATTGCGCCAAAGCCAGGGCACGTGCGGCATGTGCTTCCATGCGCACTTGCAAGGTTTCCAGCCCTTTGACAAACACCCAGGCATTAAAGGCACTCATGGTCACGCCTGCCGTGCGCAAAAAGGCATACACCGGCTCAATCAGCGCCTTGCTACCAAGCACCGCGCCTCCCAATACCCTGCCCTGACCATCGATATACTTGGTGGCAGAATGGATGACAATATCAGCCCCCAGCTTGAGTGGTCGTTGCAATGCAGGCGTACAAAAGCAATTATCAACCGCCAGATAGGCACCAGCCGCATGCGCAAGCTCCGCCAGCTTGGCAATATCACCGACTTCAGTCAGCGGGTTTGAAGGCGTTTCAGCAAAAAACAGCTTGGTATTTGGCTTGGCAGCCGCTTGCCAGGCATCCACATCCGTTAGGGAAACCAGCGTCACTTCCAGACCCCAGCGTTTCAAGATATTGGTGAATAATTGCACCGTGGTCCCAAAAATACTTCGCGATGCCACAATATGATCACCCGCACTGCAAATGCCCATGATGCAAGCGAGAATCGCAGACATACCACTCGAGGTTGCCACACACTGCTCTGCGCCTTCCAATGCGGCCAGTTTGTCCTGAAACATGGTGACTGTCGGATTGGTAAAGCGTGAGTAAATATTGCCAGGCTCGGTGCCGCCAAATCGCGCTGCCGCTTGCGCTGCATTTTTAAAGCGGAAGCTGGAATTTAAAAACAGGGCCTCTGAGTTTTCGCCAAACTCGGTGGTCAAAGTGCCAGCACGCACAGCCAGCGTTTCCAAATGGTATTGATCGTTCATGATTCCTCAAACTTCTGTCCGGTGCGGACATTCCTGCACAAGCATCCTGACTTGCGCTCTGGACAATAAAAAACCCGTTTCAGCATTGCGCTAAAACGGGTCTTTGGGGCTCTCGCTTTAGCGGTATTTATAATGCGCTCGCAAGCTGAGTTTGGCTTCGTTTAAAGTTCGCCACTCAAATCAGCGCAATTTCATTAAACGCCTTTTGCTGGCGCCTGTCAACTTTTACTCGGCACCGACCAAGTCTGTAGATAACAGATTCAAATCCAGCTGCGTGGTCGAGTTAGGCGGCAATTGCTTTTTATTCATATCACTGCGCGCAGACTCAATACGGTTTAAGTAAGCCGCATCAATATCGCCAGTGACATACTTGCCATCAAAACAACTACAGTCAAACTCCGTCATGTGCGGATTGGACTTGGCAATGCTTTCACGCAAGGCATCCAGGTCCTGATAAATCAGCGCATCAGCACCGATTTCGGCACAAATCTCTTCATCGGTACGATTAGTCGCCAACAACTCATGACGGCTAGGCATATCAATGCCATATACGTTTGGATAACGCACTGGCGGCGCTGCTGAAGCAAAGTAAACCTTGTTAGCACCTGCATCACGTGCCATTTGCACGATTTGCTGCGAAGTCGTGCCACGCACAATAGAGTCATCTACCAGCAATACGTTTTTGCCCTTGAACTCAATGCCGATCGGGTTCAGTTTCTGGCGCACGGATTTTTTACGCAAGGCTTGGCCCGGCATAATAAATGTGCGGCCGATATAACGGTTTTTGATAAAGCCTTCACGGTAATCCAGACCCAAGGCAATCCCTAATTGCAATGCACTCGGGCGGCTGGTATCCGGGATAGGAATCACCACATCAATTTTTTTATCCGCCCATTCGCGTTTAATCTTTTCGGCCAGCAAGGTACCCATGTCCAGGCGGGTCTGGTAAACAGAGACGCCATCGATCACTGAGTCAGGGCGTGCCAGGTAAACGTATTCAAAAATACATGAGGTCAGTTTTGGATTCGTTGCGCATTGACGACTGAATAAATTGCCGTCCATATCGATAAATACCGCCTCACCTGGCTCAACATCACGCACCATGGTGAAACCCAGTACATCCAGTGCGACGCTTTCAGAGGCGATAATATATTCAGTCCCCTTGTCGGTCACTTGTTTGCCAATCACCAGAGGGCGAATACCATGTGGGTCACGGAAGGCCAGCAAACCAAAGTTGGCGATCATCGCCACTACGGCATACGCCCCCTTACAACGTCTGTGCACGCCAGCAACGGCATCAAACACCATATCGCTATTGAGCAAAGCATTTTTGGATGTGCTCTCAATTTCATGTGCCAGCACGTTTAACAACACTTCTGAGTCAGAGTTGGTGTTGATGTGACGCAAGTCTTGCCTGAACATTTCAGACTTGAGTTGCTCGGAGTTGGTCAGGTTACCGTTATGGCCCAAGACGATACCGAACGGTGAGTTGACATAGAACGGCTGGGCCTCAGCAGCACTAGACGAGCCTGCTGTCGGATAACGCACATGGGCGATACCCACATTACCGACCAGATTGCGCATATGGCGTGTGTGAAATACATCTTTCACCAGACCATTGTTTTTATGCATGTGGAAAGTGTTGCCATCACAAGTGACGATACCAGCGGCATCCTGACCACGGTGCTGTAATACCAGCAATCCGTCATACAACAACTGATTCACCGGGTTCTTGCCTACAATACCGATAATTCCACACATAGCGACATCCTATCAAACACTTGATTACAAATTAAATGGCAGATTCATCTACCCGCTGATGATCCAAATGTACGTGCCTAGCAATACTAGATGGCATCCATGGCAGTAATTTCAAGACCAACGCTTCTACTGGCGCACTGAATGTTGCATTTGTCCAGCGCGGATCCTTGGGCAAATCCGTCATGGCAGCCAGCATCACCAGGATACAGACCACCAACACGCCTTTAACAATACCAGCCAAACCGCCGAGTACTCTGTTCAGCCCGCCCAAACCGACCGCCTTGATCAAGGTAGTCAGCAACAAGGCGAGCAAGGCACTGACAAACAGCACCAGTAAAAACACCACTAAAAAAGCCGCCATGGCTTTTACCGCCTCGCCAGGAATCTGCTCTGGCATATAGGTGATGACCTCACCGTTAAAACGATTCGCCAGGTAAAAAGCCAGCACCCACCCCACTACAGAAAACAGCTCACGGATGGCGCCGCGCATCAGCCCGACCAAAATGGAGAAGCCGATAATGCCTAATACCAGATAATCAAAAACAGTCATGGCCTATATCAGGATTTGCTGGCCACAATACCGCTAAACCCAGCCGCTTCCAGTTTTTTCAAGGCAGCTGCCGCATCATTACGGGTAGCATAGGTACGCGTACGCAAGCGTAGTTTCTGACCAGCTGCATCCACTTTTTCGGTGGCTGACTCGAATCCTGCCTGCTTCAGCTTGCCTTGCAGGGTTTCCAGGTTTTTCGGGTCAGAGAACACGCCAAACTGCACAAAGAACTTACCAGTTTTTTTATCGGATGCAACAGGCTCTTCTTTAGTTTCAGGCTTGATTGCCGCAACTTTGGGTTCAACTTTGGGTTCAACTTTGGGTTCAACTTTGGGTTCAACTTTGGGTTCAACTTTGGGTTCAACTTTGGGTTCAACTTTGGGTTCAACTTTGGGTTCAACGGTTGGTACGGGTTTAACTGGTGCAGGCGCGACAACAGGCTTGGCAGGCTCTGTTTTTACCTGTTTTTGTGGCGTTGCTACTACTGCGGGCGCAGAAACTGGCGCTTCTTCAATATTAGCCTCAGCCACTTCGGAAGCATTGTTTTCTGATGTATTGGCCGCTGGTGCAGCTTCGTTATCCAATACAACTTCATCATCAGGTAACTCAAGGATAGGCTCACGGTTGGCCTGGCGATTCACCACCGTAATTTCAACGTTATCATGGCTGGATTCGATCACCCGGTCTTTAAGCACAAAGGGCAATACAATCAGCATCAAAACCACCAGGGTGATCGCACCTACCAACCGCCTGCGGGCAGTTTTCTTGAGCAACAGTTCGTTATCTGTCAAAGCATCTCTCGCCATACTGTTTTGAGGTTCACATTCAGTTCTATGTATACACGTGGCGTTTTTACGCAACCCACTGATCAGGCGTTAATTCGAGTATTGCAGCTACAGTGAAGAATGAGCCGAACACAATAATTTTATCATTTTTTGCCGCATTTTTATAAGCCGTTCGCAATGCGGCGGGTAAATCAGCATGCAGGTGAATATGGGTCAGCGACACTTTCTGACTTAAGCAAGCTTGCAAGTAGTCAAGCGCCGCTGCGCGCGGATGCTGGATGGAGGCAATATGCCACGTATCAATCACCGGATGCAGGATGTCCACTACGCTGGCAATATCCTTATCAGACAACATGGAGAATACGGCAATCACCTGGCCGCCATCGGCACTCAGGCGCTGCAAGTTGTCACATAATGCACGCGCAGCATGTGGATTATGTGCTACATCCAGAATCACATCCGGCGCATGTTGCAAGTATTGAAAGCGGCCAGTGACCTCTGTGCCGGTTAACGCCTGCAACAGTTGACCTTCCGTGACTGGCAATGTTGCTTGCAAAGCACGCACGGCAAATATTACGCTCGCGGCATTATTCCACTGGTAATGCCCAAACAAGCGCAAGTTGCCTATATCGAGCTGCCCTTGTGCATCCCGATAGTGTGCGTATTGTGTATCCGAGATATCAATCTGGTAATCCACGCCAAAACGGTTTAACTTTACTGCCAGCGTCTCGGCATGCGCCAATAATGACGCTGGTGGCGCCACATCGCCGCAAATAACAATCTGCTGCTGGCGATAAATGCCCGCCTTTTCGTGCCCGATTAATTCGCGGGTATCACCCAGAAACTCCATGTGATCGAGATCGACATTGGTGACAATGGCGCAATCGGCATCGACAATATTCACCGCGTCCAGGCGCCCGCCCAGACCAACCTCAAGGATAACGACATCCAATGGCTGTTGCTCAAAGGCCCATAATGCCGCCAACGTACCCATTTCAAAATAGGTCAGTGTGATATCCCCACGTGCCTGCTCTACGGCGGCAAAGGCGTCACACAGCAGCGCATCGGCAATGACATTGGTATTGAAACGAACACGTTCCTGATAATGCACCAGATGTGGTGAGGTATAACAGCCTACCTGGTAACCGGCAGCGCTATAAATACGTTCCAGCATGGCGCAGGTAGAGCCTTTGCCATTGGTACCACCAACGGTGATCACGGTAAACGGAAATTCTAGCTGCAGGCGTGCAGCGACTGTTTGCACCCTGCCCAAGCCCATCTCGATGGATTTGGGGTGCAGGGATTCGATGTAGCCGAGCCAATCCTCAACTGTTTGGGGAAGCTCGGGTATCACAGGTGGCATCAGGCAGCTTTGGTAATATTCAAGAAACTGGACAATACCTGGCTCAGTTTGGTACGCATTTCACGGCGATCGACAATCATATCGATGGCGCCATGCGTCAGCAGGAACTCTGCGCGCTGGAAGCCTTCAGGCAAGGTCTCCCGTACAGTTTGCTCAATCACGCGCGGGCCGGCAAAACCAATCAGCGCATTCGGTTCGGCCACAATCACATCCCCCAGCATGGCAAAACTGGCCGACACACCGCCCATGGTAGGGTCCGTCAACACGGAGACATATGGCAATCCGGCTTCAGACAGTTTGGTCAACGCGGCACTGGTTTTAGCCATTTGCATCAACGACAACAGGCCTTCTTGCATACGTGCACCGCCGCTGGCAGAAATACAGATAAATGCAGACTTGTGCTGAATGGCATCTTGTACACCGCGTACGAAGCGCTCGCCAACCACAGAGCCCATGGAGCCGCCCATAAACTTGAATTCAAATACGGCAGCCACCACCGGCACGCCTTCAACCGTGCCACGCATCACAATCAGCGCATCTTTTTCTTTCACATCACGCTGGGCAGTTTTCATGCGCTCGGCGTAAGTTTTACTGTCTTTAAACTTTAAGGCATCCACCGGCGTGACGTCAGCTCCAATTTCAACACGGCCTTCTGCATCCAGCAATACATCCAGGCGAGCACGTGCGCCGAGACGGTGGTGATGGCCGCACTGCGGACATACTTCCAGGTTGGCATCCAGGTCAGTACGGTAAAGTACTGTTTGGCAGGCATCACACTTATGCCATAAGCCTTCTGGCACATTACGTTTTTGTACCGAGCCAACAGCACGTTTAATTTTTTGTGGAATCTTGTCTAACCAACTCATAGCTTCTCCTGCTTTTATATTGCGATATGCTGAAAACCTGAATACACCGGTCTATACAGAATCAATCGCCGTACGCAATTCTTTCGTTAATGTCTGCACATTGGCAATCAGGTTATCGGCATTAGCGCTTTCAATCGCCAATACCATCCGACTACCCACCACCACCGCATCGGCAATCGCGGCCACTTCACGTGCAGTCGCCGCGTCTTTCACACCAAAGCCAACACCAATCGGCAAGCTGGTCTGCTGACGAATTTCAGCCACGCGCTTTTTCACCTCGACAATATCCAGGTTAGCCGCCCCCGTCACACCCTTGAGCGAGACATAATACAAAAAGCCTGTCGCCTGCTTCACGATCAACTCGGTACGTGATGGCTCGGTGGTCGGTGACAGCAGGAAAATACTATCAATATCCGCGCCTGCCAGTTCTTGGTTAAAGACTTCACACTCTTCAGGCGGATAATCGACCGTGAGCACGCCATCTACACCAGCCTCTTTCGCCAAGGCAACGAACTGGGTACTGCCCATCGCTTCAATCGGGTTGGCGTATCCCATCAGTACGATAGGCGTTGTTTGGTTGGTTGCGCGAAACGCTTTCACCATGGCCAATACTTTACGCAAGCCCATCTTGTGTACCAATGCACGCTCACTGGCGCGCTGGATCACCGGACCATCCGCCATTGGATCAGAAAACGGCACGCCCAGCTCAATCATATCGGCACCCGCTTCTACCAGCGCGTGCAACAAAGGCACGGTTTGATCAGGGTGCGGATCGCCCGCTGTAATGTAGGGAATCAGTGCCTTTTTACCTTGTGCCTTGAGGGTGGCAAATACAGATTGAATGCGGGACATAAGAATGCTTTTTTAATTAATTCAAATAATGACAGTGGATCTGCAATACATGGCTGCGCGGATGCGTTTAACAAGCGCAGTCATGCAGGCAAAAGGTCACAGGGTAATATTAGCCAAACGTGCCACGGTGTTAATGTCTTTGTCACCACGGCCAGAAAGATTTACCAGCACCACCTGATCCGGAGACATGGTTCTGGCCAGTTTCTCAGCATGCGCCAAGGCGTGGCTGGATTCCATCGCGGGGATAATGCCTTCTGTACGGCACAGGTTATGGAAAGCCGTCATGGCTTCTTCATCGGTAATCGCCACGTATTCAGCGCGCTTGATATCTTTTAACCAGGCATGCTCAGGGCCAACGCCAGGATAATCCAGGCCGGCAGAAATAGAATGTGTTTCAATAATATTGCCATCTTCATCTTGCATCAGGTAAGTACGGTTACCGTGCAACACACCGATCGGGCTATTCGCCGTTAATGGCGCGGCATGCTGGCCAGTGCTCAAACCATGTCCGCCCGCTTCAACGCCAATCAGACGTACGCCTTCGACGTCAATATACGGGTAGAAAATACCCATGGCATTGGAGCCGCCGCCGACACAGGCGACGATAGCATCTGGCTGACGCCCTATCATTTCCTGCATCTGATCTTTCGCTTCGATACCAATGACTGCCTGGAAATCGCGCACCATCATCGGGTAAGGATGTGGACCTGCCACAGTACCGATAATGTAGAAAGTATTGGAGATATTGGTCACCCAGTCACGCATGGCTTCGTTCAATGCGTCTTTCAGGGTTTTTGAGCCACTTTCGACGGGCACCACAGTGGCACCCAGCAACTTCATACGGAACACATTTGGCGCCTGGCGTTTGACATCCTCGGCTCCCATATAGACCACGCACTCCAGGCCCAGGCGAGCAGCAATCGTCGCAGTCGCCACGCCATGTTGCCCAGCACCGGTTTCCGCAATCACACGCGGCTTACCCATGCGTTTGGCCAGCAATGCCTGGCCGATAGTATTGTTGATTTTGTGCGCGCCGGTATGGTTTAAATCTTCACGCTTAAGATAGATTTGTGCTCCGCCCACTTTTTCAGACAGGCGTTTAGCATGGTAAATCGGGCTGGGACGGCCAACGAAGTGCTTGAGATCATAAGCAAATTCAGCCAGAAACTCAGGATCGTGTCGGTATTTTTCATACATTACCCGCAGTTCTTCCAAGGCTTCCACCAGGGTTTCTGCGACAAAAACGCCACCAAAAGGGCCAAAATGACCGCGCTCATCTGGCATGTCATAGACTTGCATGCGTTACTCCGTATCTCGTTTTCTACTCAAACCGCCCATTACGTGCAGCATCACACTGCACCACCTGCTGCATGAATGCAGCTATTTTTTGCGGGGATTTTATCCCCTTTTGTGCTTCTACCCCGCCACTCACATCCAATGCATAAGGCTGCACCTGACGCGTGGCTTGCATAACATTCTCCGGATTCAAACCACCGGCCAATATTACTGGCTTTTGCAAACTCGCAGGGATCAGCGACCAGTCAAATGCCTCACCTGTACCGCCAACCGCTTTTTCAGAATAAGTATCCAGCAGCAAGGCTGAAGCTGACGCAAAATCAAGCTCGCATTGTACCAAATTTACCCCTGGTTTGACGCGGATTGCTTTGTAATATGGTAGATTAAATTGTGCACAATAGTCTGCCGACTCATCGCCATGAAACTGTAAACAATCCAGGCCTGTGCTTGTCATCACCTGCTGCACCTCTTCAGGCGATGCATTCACAAACAAGCCGACTTTGCTTACAAAGGGCGGCAGTGCCGCCATGATTGCCTGGGCTTGTGCCGCCGTGACCGCGCGTGGGCTAGGCGCATAAAATACAAACCCCAACGCATCTGCACCTGCGGCAATCGCCGCCAATGCATCTTCCAGGCGGGTAATCCCGCAAATCTTTACCCTGGTTCTTGTCATATTGTTTATTTACTTTCTTTAGTCCCAGTGCGCTTCACACACGGGCAATTGCCAGTGGCCATCATATTCTACGCCGGTAAAATACAAACCATCGGGCATAAACGTAGGAGGTGAAAGACGCCTGTCTTTATGTTGCAGCAAATCGGCAAATGCGTCCGGGCTCAACTTGCCCTGCCCGACATAGACTAACGCGCCCACCATATTACGAATCTGGTGCTGTAAAAAGGCATTCGCCTTAAAACTGAAAATGATGTATCGCCCATGTTGTGTAATATCGGCACGATGCATCGTGCGTATTGGCGTGCTGGCCTGGCACTCACTGGCACGAAAAGCGCTGAAATCATGCTCGCCCACTAAGCCAGGCACTGCCTGTTGCATCAATGCAATATCCAGCGGCCTGTGGTACCAGCCCACACGCCCGTGCTGGCTGGCTGGCGCCACAGCATGATTATGCAACACATACTGGTAGCTGCGCGCACGTGCACTAAACCTGGCATGAAAATCCTCAGCCACCTCAACCGCCCACAATATACGTACCCAGGCTGGCAAGTGCGCATTGGTGCCACGCACCCAGGCACTCAATGGTCTGACAACTGAAGTTTCAAAATGTGCCACTTGCATCAAGGCATGCACGCCTGAATCGGTACGTCCAGCCGCATGCAAACGTACTTTTTCACCGCCAACCTGTTCAATGGCTCGCTCGATGGCATCTTGCACGCCTGCGGCATTTGGCTGACTTTGCCATCCTTGAAAATAGGCGCCGTGATATTCAATGCCAATCGCAATTTTCATGGCGCCTAGTATAAGGGCTGTCTGTCATTACGCCAAATCAGGCCACATCGCCGGTGAGTGACAGTGAAAATGAACAAGGCCGGGAACCCGGCCTTGATTTACGCTAATTTTGCCAGTAATTCGCTGGCTCGTTGCCGCTGGCGCTCGCCACCTTCTGCGATCACCTCATCGATCAGTTCCTTGGCGCCCACCACATCTTCCATGTCAATATAGGCTTGGATCAAATCAAGTTTGGTGTTCACTTCTTCCGGTTCATCGGCGATCTCCTCAGCACTTGCCGTACTGCTCTCGGCGACATCCAGGGATATCTCAGGGAAGGCAATACTGTCGGCCGTGGCCTCTACGGCAGGTGTTTCATTTAATGCAGCATCCGCAGAGCCCAGGCTAATTTCCTCAATTTCCAGAGCATCGTCACTCACACGCTCGCCAACCGCATCATTCGGGCCGCCCAGCTCCAGTGACAACTCAGGCAATGAGTCAAACACGGCATCCTCACTAGACAGCGTTTGCTCACCGGTGGTTGCTGACAATGGCTTGCTGCTTGCAGCCTCTGCACTTTGCGGAACATCATCCAGGTTTAGCGAAGGCAAATCCAGGGCTTTAGGTGTCAGTGCGAGGTCATCATCAACATTTAAAGTATTGCTGACATCATCACTGGCTGGCTCTACACTTGCCACTGAAGCTGGTTCAACCTCAAAGCGTAGCGTATCCGCAGTGCTGATAGCATCCTCCGAGAACGCAAGCGTTGTGTCATCTGCACGCTGAGGGGCTGATTCGCTCGTAAACGTATCAAGCGCCAACGCATCGTTATCGCTTGTGGCAGATAATGCATCAGCACCGGATTCAATCGTCACCTCTTCTGCCGCAGCAGGGCGTACAGGGCTTTCAGCGGGAGTCACTGGCTCAGCACTGGCAGCCGCCACCGCCTCTGAAGCCCCATCAAACTCCAAGGCAGGCGCTTCAAAGTTAAAGTGATATGCATCTTCTTCATTTTGTGTTTCTGCGACTGGCAGCACGGTTGCATTAGCTAAAGGTGCAACATCATTGACTGCTGCTGGCGTGGCCTGATATAGCGTGTTCTCAGGATCCAGTTTCTGCCCCATGGCACTGACTTTGGACCAGGCAGCATCTGCCGGACCAGCTTTGGCATAGACATCACTGGCCAGGGACTCAAACGCAGCTTTATTACCCGTTGTCTGATAAATTTCCAGCAACTTCAACTTGAGCTCCTGACGCTCGGGATCTTTCTGAATCGCGTCTTTCAAAATCTCTTCGGCTTGTGCATCACGACCATAGGCCATGTACACTTCTGCTTCGGCAATCGGATCCACATCGTGCGAATCTATCATGCCGCCCACACCGCTTTGCGAGAAATCCGTCAGGAAAGAAGTGTCGCCAGAAGCGGCAGCTTGCGTATCCCCGAACACCGTATTGTTCTGCATTTCCGTAGCTGGTGACGTGACAATCACATCTTCAAAATTATCGATTTGTTTTTTACGGCGAATACGGATCAATGCCCAAACACACAACAATACCGGCAAGGCGATCAATGCCAATGGCAACACCGGGCTGATGTTTTTCAGGCGTTCCAGCAATACATGCATAAACGAAGGCTGCTGCATGGTCTCTGCTGCGGGTTCCTCTACAGGCAACTCAGGCTTGGCTGGCTCGGCAGTTGGTGTCGGTTTTTCCGGCACAACCGCGGCTGGTGGCACTTTGGTTTGCTCTGCAGGCGCTTTGGCAGCTTGCTCCGTCGGTTTTGGCTCTACTTTTGCGTCAGGCTTTACTTCTGCTTTTGGCTCAGTTGCTGCCTGCGCAGCATTTTTCTCAGCCTGCGCCATGGCGCTATTCTTCATTTCCATCAGCTTTTTCATGTCTGCGACTTGTTTTTCAAGCGCAGCAGCACGAGACTGTTCCTCTTTGATGGCATTCGCTTTAGCGGTCGCATCCTCTGCCGCCGCCGAGGCTTTAGCTGCGGCCTTGTCAGCTTGCGTGGTTGACTTAGCATCACCGGCAGACAGCTTCAATACATCTTTGCCTGGTTTGGCTTGAGGCGCTGGTTTCTCACCTGCTGCACCAATCTTGCCTGCAGATTGCTGTGTATTACCACCAGTTTGGCTAGCTTCGCTTTCCTTGACCACTTTTGCCAGTGAATTTTTATAGGCCTGCCAGTTGGTCGCATGCTCGGCAATCAGGCTTTTTGCCTGCGGGCGACTAACACTATCCAGCGTAGCCTGATCTGGCATGCGAATAATCTTGCCCACCTTAAGGCGATTCATGTTTTTACCGTCAAACGCCTGCTGGTTAGACTGGTAAAGTGCCGCCAGCATTTGCTCCACGCTGACGTTATCAGGCTTCATTTGCCTGGCAATGGCATAAAGCGTATCACCGCGCTCAGTAGTCAACGCTTGCTCGGTGTTCGCAGCCTCATCCGCTGCCACCTGTTTCGGTGCGGGCACCGCTGCAGGCTTAGATTGGCGAGGTTTACTGGGTTCGGATCTGGGCTCTGGGGCGGGCTGCTGACTTGTCTCTGGCACTCGCGCCGTATTATTGGTAGTGGCTAGTGGCACTGACTGGCCTGCTACAGGTAATCCGGCCGACTCAGAAACATAATTAGAGTTAAAACCAGGCGGATCCAGTAACAAGGTGTATTCCTTGACCAGGCGTCCGGTCGGCCAGTCTACCTGAATCAACATATCCAGGAAGGCTTCGGTAATCGGCTGCGAGCTTGTCAGCTTAAGGATAGGCTGACCTTTGGTGTTGTTACCCACTTCAATTTTAATAAACGGATAAGAAGCTGGCTTTTCCAGCATCTGGTCCTGATAGACCTGCTCGCTGGCCAGTGTCGCCTGAATGCTGTTGAGCTCGGCTGGTGTCACCGCCAACAGCTCAATTTCCGCATTGAGCGGCTCACCAAGTTTTGAGCTGGAAATCATGCTACCCAAACCGGCAGCATGCGCCGAGAGGGCCGTACTCAAACTCAAGGCAAAGGCTATTTTTTTTAATTGAAATTTACTCACCGATTAACCCTTATTCATTCATGGCGCTTGTCAAAATAGCATCATTCACACAGCCACGCAAGCACGCCCAGGCGGCTTGGGAGCAATAAATACACCGATTTGAGGCTATAGTCCCCATTAAACCGCATTATATAAAAAGCAAAAGCCCGAAAAGACCATGATTTCATTAATAAATCATGGCTTTACGGGCCGCTATTTAATCAATTACTTAAGCTTCTACCAGAATTCTCAACATTCTGCGCAAAGGCTCTGCTGCCCCCCACAATAACTGGTCGCCCACCGTGAAAGCGGACAGGTATTCGCCACCCATCGCCAGTTTACGCAAACGGCCTACCGGTGTTGTCAGTGTGCCGGTAATCGCCGCTGGCGTCAGCTCGCGCATACTGATCTCACGCTCATTAGGAATCACCTTGGCCCATTCGTTGGCTTCGGCCAGCATCTGGTTAATTTCATCCAGTGGCACATCTTTGCGCAACTTGAGTGTCAACGCCTGCGAGTGGCAGCGCATGGCGCCAATGCGTACACATAAACCATCAATCACAATCGGGTTGGCTTCACGGCCTAAAATCTTGTTGGTTTCAACGCCGCCCTTCCACTCTTCTTTGCTTTGGCCATTACCCAGATCTTTATCAATCCATGGGATCAGGCTGCCAGCCAGGGGAACACCAAAATTAGCGGTTGGCAGCGCTTCACTACGAATCGTCTCCGCCACGGTTTTGTCGATTTGCAGGATCGCAGAGGCAGGATCTGCCAGCAAGCCAGCCACAGAGGCATTCACCACGCCCATCTGGCTAATCAGCTCACGCATATTCTGAGCACCGGCACCTGAAGCCGCCTGGTAAGTCATGGATGTCGCCCACTCCACCAGATCAGCCTTAAACAGGCCGTTTAATGCCATCAGCATCAAAGACACGGTACAGTTACCGCCAACCCAGTTATTGCCGCCATTGGCTAATGCATCTTTAATCACATGCATATTAACCGGGTCTAAAATGATCACGGCGTCTTGCTCCATGCGCAAGGTTGAAGCCGCATCAATCCAGTGACCACGCCAGCCAGTCGCGCGTAATTGCGAGAACACCTCACTGGTGTAATCGCCCCCCTGGCAAGTCACAACCACGTCCATCTGACGCAAAGCGTTGATATCCCTGGCATCTTTTAATGCAGGAGAATCTTTACCCACGTTAGGTGCAGCACCACCTGTTTGCGAGGTCGTGAAAAATTGCGGCTCGATATCCGCAAAATCATTTTCCTGCATCATGCGCTGCATCAGCACGGACCCAACCATGCCGCGCCAGCCTACAAACCCTACTTTTAACATAGTGACTCGATATTTCAGCCGGATCATCCGGCATTAACAATAAATTATTTGGACGATTTCTGAACAGCTTCACCTGCTTGTTCAATATCTTTACCCATGCCATTAATGGTGTTGCAGCCTGCTAACACCAACACCGTCAATACTAATGTCATCCATTTCGCCATATTATTCTCCCAATGACTAATCCCTGAAGTTACCGTATTTCAATGGGAAATCGGTAATACTTTTTTTCACGAATGCGATCGCCTCTTGCAGCACATCGCGCTTGGCGCCATTGACACGTACCGTATCGCCCTGGATGCTCGCCTGTACCTTCATGCCGCTATCTTTAATCAGCTTGGTGATTTTCTTGGCCAGGTCACTATCAATGCCATCACGCACATGCAGCTCTTGCTTCACCTTGTTGCCTGACACTTTTTGCACATCTTTGTGCTCCAGGCGTTTGGATGACTCAGGCTCTTTTTTTTCCATGGCTGGCAACAAGATGTCTTTCACCTGGTCCAGCTGAAAGTCATTGTCACCAAACAAGGTAATCACTTTGTCTTTTTCGTTAAAATCGACTTTGGCCGACGTGCCCTTGAAATCATAACGATTGGTGATCTGCTTGACAGAAGCATCAATCGAATTTTTCAAATTGACCATATCGACTTCAGACGTAATATCAAAACTTGGCATATTTTAAAACCTCACAAGCGAGGGCAGGACAAGGCGCAAGCGCTCAGACAGTACATTCAGTACGGCAAGCGCTTGCAACGCGGCCCTGCCGAGCAATCACAATTACTCGAAGTGGCAGACGTAGTCTACTGTCTCCAACACTTCAATATCGAAACTGGAGTTACCCGGCACTGTGAATTTCTCACCGCCCTTATAGATTGTCCAGTTATCTTCGTCTTTTTGACGGACTTTGCACACGCCATCATTAATTTCCATCAACTCTGGTGAGCCAGTGTTAAAGGTCAATGTGCTAGGGAAAATCACGCCCACGGTACAGCGTGTACCATTTGGAAACAACACCGTGTGGCTCACACATTTACCATCGAAATAAACGTTGGCTTTCTTTTTTACGCTGACATTATCAAATTGTGCCATTTTTAAATTCCTAATCAATACTAGTTACGACTATATCTTAAAACTGAACGGACGGCATGAACAGCGCCGCCCGCAGAGCCTGCTTTACATGGCAGCGACGATCTGGTCACCCATTTCAGAGCAAGAAACCTTCTTGGTTCCCTCTTCGTAGATATCACCCGTGCGGTAGCCTGCTGCCAATACTTTTTTCACTGCATTTTCAATGCGGGTCGCCGCCGCTTCATTATCAAAGCTGTAACGCAACATCATCGCCACTGACAGAATCGTCGCAATCGGGTTGGCCAGGTTCTTGCCAGCAATATCCGGCGCAGAGCCATGTGAAGGCTCATACAAGCCTTTTTTGCTTTCATTCAAGGAAGCAGACGCCAGCATGCCGATAGAGCCGGTCAGCATCGAAGCTTCATCAGATAAGATGTCACCAAAAATGTTGCCGGTAACCATGACGTCAAACTGCTTAGGATTACGAATCAGCTGCATGGCGGCATTGTCGACGTACATATGGCTCAACTCCACTTCCGGATACTCTTTAGCCACATCAATGACGATCTCTTTCCAGAACTCAGTGGTTTCCAGCACGTTGGCCTTGTCCACAGAACACAACTTCTTGCCACGCTTCATGGCGATGTCAAAAGCCACATGCGCAATGCGACGCACTTCAGGCTCGCTGTAAATCATCGTGTTGAAACCTTCACGCACGCCCTGCTCGTTAGTGCGCATACCGCGTGGCTGGCCGAAATAAACGTCACCAGTCAGTTCACGCACGATCATGATATCCAGGCCTGCCACTACTTCTGGTTTCAAGGTAGAGGCATTCGCCAGCTCAGGAAACAGTACGGCAGGACGCAGGTTAGCGAACAAACCCAAGTCCTTGCGGATAGCTAGCAAGCCGCGCTCAGGACGCAATGGGCGGTCCAGGTTGTCGTACTGCGGACCACCGACGGCGCCCAGCAAGACGGCGTCAGCTTTACGACAGACCTCTTGCGTAAACTCAGGGTATGGATGACCGAACTGGTCATAAGCCTGGCCGCCCAAAGGCGCTTCCGTAAAGGTCATGTCCAGGCCGTCTTTTTTCAATACTTCCAGTATGCGCAACGCTTGCGCAATAATTTCCGGGCCAATGCCATCACCTGGCAATACAGCAATATTTAATGCCATTTAAAAATTCCTTTTATTTTTTGATGCATTCTCTTTGCGAGAGAAGACACGTTCCATTAAGCAAATAACCAGGGCTGACTTTGTTTGTGCTTTTCTTCAAAAGCACGGATCTCATCCGTATGCTGTAAAGTCAGGCCGATTTCATCCAGGCCGTTCAGCAGGTTGTGCTTACGGGTAGGCGTAATCTCAAAACTGAATGACTGGCCTGAAGGCGTAGTCACCGTTTGTGCGGCCAAATCGACATTTAGTGTATAGCCTTCATTGGCCAGGCATTCTTTGAACAGGCTATCGACTTGCTCAGCTGAGGCCACAATCGGCAAAATGCCATTCTTATAGCAGTTATTAAAGAAAATGTCGGCAAAGCTAGGCGCAATAATTACGCGAAAGCCTTGGTCCTCAATCGCCCATGGCGCGTGTTCGCGCGAAGAGCCACAACCAAAGTTATCGCGCGCCAGCAGCACTTGTGCGCCCTGGTAACGTGGCTGGTTCAAGACAAACTCGGTGTTGAGCGGGCGTGTGCTGCAATCCATGCCGGGTTCGCCATAGTTGGTATAACGCCACTCATCAAACAAGTAAGGGCCAAAGCCAGAACGCTTAATTGATTTCAAAAACTGTTTCGGGATAATGGCATCCGTATCAACGTTGGCACGATCCAGCGGACAGGCCAGCCCATTTAAAGTAGTAAATGCTTTCATGATGTTCTCCTCTTATGCGCTGCGCACGTCCACAAAGTGACCGGCAATCGCGGCAGCGGCGGCCATTTCCGGGCTCACCAGGTGCGTACGACCACCCGGGCCCTGGCGGCCTTCAAAGTTACGGTTAGAGGTAGAGGCGCAGCGCTCACCCGGGCTCAAACGGTCTGCGTTCATGGCCAGGCACATGGAGCAACCTGGCTCACGCCATTCAAAACCAGCCTCAATAAAAATCTTGTCCAGGCCTTCAGCCTCTGCCTGGCGCTTCACTTGGCCAGAACCCGGCACGACCATCGCTAGTTTGATATTGCTGGCCACTTTTTTACCCTTGGCGACACCAGCTGCAGCGCGCAAATCCTCAATGCGGGAATTTGTGCATGAACCAATAAAAATCTTATCCAGCTGAATTTGATCAATCGGCGTATTCGCTGACAAGCCCATGTATTTCAAGGCGTTTTCGATACTGGTGCGCTTGGTCGCATCCACTTCTTTCGCCGGATCCGGTACCGTAGAGCCAATTGGCAGTACTTGCTCGGGTGAGGTGCCCCAGGTCACTTGCGGCGCAATTTCAGCACCATTTAAGGTCACCACGGTATCAAATTCTGCGTCAGCTTCAGAGTTCAGTGTAGTCCAGTAAGCCACCGCTTTGCTCCAGTGGTCACCTTTAGGCGCATGCAAACGACCTTCGAGGTAGGCCGCTGTTTTCTCGTCTGGCGCGACCAGGCCGGCGCGTGCGCCTGCTTCAATCGCCATATTACACAGCGTCATACGGCCTTCCATGGACAAGCTACGAATCACTTCGCCACCGAATTCAATCGCATAGCCAGTACCGCCAGCAGTCCCGATTTTGCCAATAATAGCCAATGCCACATCTTTCGCGGTCACACCTTTGCCAAGCTGGCCGTCAACACGCACCAGCATGCTTTTGGATTTTTTGGCCACCAGTGTTTGTGTCGCCAACACGTGTTCTACTTCTGAGGTACCAATACCATGCGCCAAGGCACCGAAAGCGCCATGGGTAGAGGTATGGCTATCGCCACAGACCACGGTCATGCCTGGCAAGGTTGTACCATTTTCAGGCCCGATGACGTGGATAATGCCCTGGTCTTTGTTTTTAAACGGGAAATATACCAAAGCGCCAAACTCTTTGATGTTGTTGTCCAGGGTTTCTACCTGCAGACGCGAGATCGGGTCTTCAATACCTTTGTCCCAATCTTTGGTCGGTGTATTGTGGTCAGGGTTCGCCACAATACTGGAGTTACGCCATGGCTTTCGGCCAGCCATACGCAAGCCTTCAAACGCCTGCGGGCTGGTGACTTCGTGTACCAGATGACGGTCGATATAAATCAAACAGGTGCCATCAGATTCCTCATGCACCACATGCGATTCCCACAATTTGTCGTACAGCGTTTTGCCTGCCATGACTGTTCCTTTCTTACCACGCAAATATTGATAAAACTCGCGCAGAATACCTAAGTTTTAATACCCTTACAAGAAGATAGTTTATACTAGTATTAAGACTAATAGGATAAACAAATCAAATGGATACGAGAAGGCAGGAACTGGCAGAATTTCTGCAAGCCATGCGTCAGCGTGGTACCCCGGAAGAATTCGGATTCCCTTCTGGTTCACGCCGCCGCACACAAGGTTTACGCCGCGAAGAAGTCGCACAACTGGCCAGCATCAGCGCGACCTGGTATACCTGGATAGAGCAGGCACGCGAAGTCAATGTTTCGGCCGAAGCGTTGGACAGGCTGGCAACAGCCTTGAAACTCAGTAAGTCTGAACGCAGTTATTTGTTTGATATGGCCGACAGACGTGATCCACAAGCACATCAAAACGAAGTCGATACCGCCCCGGAAACACTGGTCGCCATGCTGGAGCAGATGCAGATTCCCGCCTATGTGATGGGCCGCACCTGGGATATCCTGGCCTGGAACCAGCCAGCAGAGACATTATTTACCGGACTGCTGGACGTCGCCTGGCCGAAGACCCAGCGCCCAAACCTGCTGCGCTTTGTCTTTGCAAATCCACAAGCCCGGCAGTTTGTCGTTAATTGGGAGATGCGTGCACGCCGCCTGGTGGCTGAATTTCGCGCAGACTGCCGCTCGAGATTAGAGGAACCTGAAGTTAAGCAACTGGTCAGTGAGTTAAGTACCGCCAGTGTAGAATTTACCCAATTCTGGAAACAACACGATGTACTGGAACGACAAGGCGGACAACGTGAATTTCAACATCCAGTGCATGGATTGATTCACTTTCAACAAGTCACGCTGAAGCCTGTAGAGCAGGAGCAACTGAAACTGGTGCTTTTGCAACCAACCAGCACAGCAAATTCATGAGAAAATGTTAACCAAAAATCAGACCGCTTAAAATGTTATGAAAATATATGCACTCCTCTTCATCAGCACACTCAGCCTGCACGCAAACGCTGAACCAGTTAGTGTAGAAACAGCAAGCCCAGAATCTGCCAATGCTGCAACGCAAGACAGCTGGCTGGGGCAGCTTAAAAACCACCTGACGGATGTATGGCAAAAATCCGATCAAACCGATTTATATGTACCGCTGGTGACTTATCACAACAGAAGCATGTACTCGAAAGAGAAAGTTGATTCGTTTAACGAGCGTCCGTGGGGGCTGGGTATAGGCAAGTCGCACCGCGATGCTGACAGCAACTGGGATGGTTACTATGTGATGGCATTTAAAGATTCACATGACGACTGGGAACCCATTGTCGGTTATGGACATGTCAAAAATCTGGTCGGTCAAGCCAGTGGCTTAAATGCTGGCGTGGGATTAACGGCCGGGTTCACAGCCAGAAGTGATTACAACTACAAGCCGCTACCTGTGCTGCTGCCGATTGCAGCCATGGGATACGATAAAGTGATTGTCAACGCCACCTATGTGCCTGGCACAAAGGGCAATGGTAATGTGCTGTTTATGTGGTCAACGGTGGCATTTTAACTAACGCGCAGATTAAACGCGGATCAGTTTATACTCAATGGCATCTTTCAGCGCCAGCCATGAGGCCTGAATAATGTCAGAAGAAACACCCATGGTGGCACAGGTGGTTTGCTGATCGGTAGACTCAATCAACACCCTCACCTTGGCCGCAGTCGCCAGGTTAGAGTCCAGCACGCGCACTTTGTAATCCACCAGCTTAATGTCCTTGATAGCCGGATAGAATGGCTCCAGCGCCTTACGCATGGCTTTATCCAGCGCATTGACCGGGCCATCGCCTTGCGCAGTTGCTGCCGCATCCTTGCCTTTGACGCTCAAATGGATGCTGACAGACGAGTTCAAACCATCTTCCGATGGCTCATAAATATTCACTTTGTAATGTTGCAAGCTGAAAAAAGGCTCAAACTTGCCCAGCAATTTTTGCATCAGCAAATCAAAAGAGCTTTCGGCATTTTCAAACTGGTAGCCTTCGTGCTCCAGCGCTTTGAGATGCTCCAGGATATTGACTGCAGCGTCAGACTCTTTGGTCAAAGTAGGATCTATTTGCTGTAATTTGCGCAAAATAGCGCCGCGCCCCGCCACCTCGGACACCAGGATATGGCGCTGATTGCCGACCACTCCGGGGTTAATATGCTCATAAGACTTAGGGTTTTTATTCACCGCATCAATATGCATGCCGCCCTTGTGTGCAAAGGCATCATGCCCCACATACGGCGCTTTATCGTTAAATGCCACATTGGCCACTTCACTGACAAAACGCGCAGCCGCGGTTAACTCAGACAATTGCGCCGGTGACACACACTCCAAGCCGAGTTTGAGTTGTACATTCGGGATAATCGACACCAGGTTGGCATTGCCACAACGCTCACCAATCCCATTGATGGTGCCTTGCACCTGTACTGCGCCTGCCTGCACGGCCGCCACTGAGTTCGCTACGGCCATTTCGCAATCGTTATGGCAATGAATACCGATTTGAACGGACGGGAAATGCTTCACCACGGTCTCGGTGATCGCAAACACTTCGTTCGGGAAAGTGCCTCCGTTTGTATCACACAATGCCAGTACATCAGCCCCAGCATCCACTGCGGCTTGCAGGGTTTGCATGGCATATTCGCGATTGGCTTTGTAACCATCGTAGAAGTGTTCAGCGTCAAATACCACCTCTTTGCCCTGCGCTTTTAAATAGGCAATGGTGTCACCTATCATGGCCAGGTTTTCCTGCAACGTGGTGCGCAGGATATCGGTGACCTGGTAATCCCAGCTTTTGCCAAAAATCGCGACCGCCTGCGTGTTAGCAGAAAGTAGCGATTGCAAATTCTTATCTTCGGCCGCGGCAATGCCGATGCGACGCGTACTGCCAAAAGCAATAATTTTGGCATGCTGCAATTGCAACTCACCGACGCGTGCGAAAAACTCAAGATCTTTAGGATTCGAACCAGGGTTGCCTGCCTCTATATACCCAATGCCCAGCTGGTCCAGGCGTTGCACGACCTTGAGTTTATCTTCCACTGAAAAAGACACGCCTTGCGCCTGCGCGCCATCACGCAACGTGGAGTCGTAAGCAATGACGCGTCGATTGGCCATAAAAATTATTTTTTACGGTTGTGCAAATTAGCCGCAATACGCATACGTAAAGCATTCAGCTTGATAAAGCCACCAGCGTCTTTTTGATCGTAAGCGCCTTTGTCATCTTCAAACGTGGCAATGGTTGAATCAAACAAGGAGTCTGTCTTGCTGTCACGACCGACAACAATGACATTCCCTTTGTAAAGCTTGACGCGCACCCAGCCATTCACCGTCGCCTGTGTATGGTCGATCAGCGTTTGCAAGGCAACACGCTCAGGGCTCCACCAGTAACCGTTGTAAATCAGGCTGGCGTAACGTGGCATCAAGTCATCTTTCAAATGCGCCACTTCGCGGTCCAATGTGATGCTTTCAATCGCACGATGTGCTTTGAGGATAATGGTACCGCCAGGCGTTTCGTAGCAACCACGAGACTTCATGCCCACATAGCGGTTTTCCACCAGATCCAGACGGCCCACGCCGTGCTGACCACCAATACGGTTTAATTCGGCCAGAATCTCGTGTGCTTTCATGGCTTTGCCATTCAAGGCCACGATATCGCCATGTTTGAACTCAATATCCAGATACTCGGCAGCATCAGGTGCCTTTTCCGGTGAAACAGTCCAGCGCCACATATCTTCTTCAGCTTCAGCAGAAGGGTCTTCCAGGTGACGGCCTTCATAAGAGATATGCAACAAGTTGGCATCCATCGAATATGGACTGCCGCCTTGTTTATGCTTCATTTCCACCGGGATACTGTGTTTTTCGGCATAAGCCAGCAATTTCTCACGGGACAACAAATCCCATTCACGCCATGGCGCAATAATCTGGATATTCGGATTGAGCGCATAAGCACCTAACTCAAAACGCACCTGGTCGTTGCCTTTACCGGTCGCCCCATGCGAAATGGCATCGGCTTTGGTTTCATTGGCAATTTCAATCAGACGCTTGGCAATCAATGGGCGTGCAATCGAAGTACCCAGCAGGTATTCGCCTTCGTACACCGTATTGGCACGAAACATCGGGAACACAAAATCACGCACAAACTCTTCACGCAAGTCGTCGATATAAATCTCGCTCACGCCAAATTTTTTGGCTTTTTCACGCGCCGGTTCCAGCTCCTCGCCTTGACCGAGGTCAGCGGTAAACGTCACCACTTCACATTGATAGGTATCTTGTAACCACTTCAAAATCACGGAGGTGTCCAGACCACCGGAATAAGCCAACACCGCTTTTTTAATATCGCTCATCTAAATTATCCCAAACTGAATTCATCTGGCTTGTGAAATCAAGCCACTTTTCCTAACAACAAATATTCCATCAATGCTTTTTGCGTGTGCAAGCGGTTCTCCGCCTCATCCCACACCACGCTTTGCTTGCCATCAATCACTTCGGCAGACACTTCCTCGCCGCGGTGCGCTGGCAGGCAGTGCATAAACACCGCATCGGCCTTAGCCACTTTCATCATATCTTCATCGACTTGCCAGTCAGCAAAATCTTTACGACGCTCTTCGTTTTCGGCTTCAAAACCCATCGATGTCCACACGTCAGTGGTCACTAAATCTGCATCACGTGCTGCTTCCATCGGATCAGCAAAAGACTCAAAGTGCGAGGTGCCATACAAATTGGCGCGCTCAGGCTCAACTTCATAGCCCGGCGGCGTAGAGACATGTACATTAAAGTCGAGTACTTCTGCCGCTTGCAACCAGGTATTGCAGACGTTATTACTGTCACCAATCCATGCCACGGTTTTGCCTTGAATCGACCCACGATGCTCGATAAAAGTGAAAATATCAGCCAGAATCTGGCACGGGTGGTATTCATTGGTCAGGCCATTGACGACGGGCACGCGCGAGTTTTGCGCAAAGCGTTCAATGATGCTTTGCTCAAAAGTACGAATCATGACGATGTCACTCATGCGTGAAATGACTTGTGCCGCATCTTCTACCGGCTCACCGCGACCCAGTTGTGAGTCACGCGTATTCAGGTAAATCGCTGAGCCACCCAATTGCTGCATACCGGCCTCAAATGACAAGCGCGTACGCGTACTGGCTTTTTCAAAGATCATGACCAGCGTGCGGTCGACCAGCGGCCAGTATTGTTTGTAGTCTTTAAACTGCGATTTAATCCATTTGGCACGCGCAAAGATATGTTCAATCTCGTCGCGCGTCAGGTCATTAAATTGCAAAAAGTGTTTAATACTCATAATGTGTTGGGCACTTGTTCAATCAAGCGCTTGCCTTTAAAAAATTCAATATCAGTGGCGTCAGCCTGCTAACCAGTTCATCCGCTTCTTGCTTGTTCATCACCAGGGATGGCAGCAAACGAATCACTTTTTCAGAAGTCACGTTAATCAGCAATTTGGCCGCCAATGCCTGCTTGACCAACTCTGCACAAGGCCTATCCAGCTCGATGCCTATCATCATGCCGGCATTGCGGATGTTGATGACGCCAGCTTCACCTTTGAGCGCGGCAGTAAATTGCTGGCGGATGTAATCACCCACCGTGTCTGCATTTTCGCGCAGTTTCTCTTCGGCAATAATATCCAGTGTGGCCAAACCAGCAGCTGTCGCTAACGGGTTGCCGCCAAAAGTAGAGCCATGCTTGCCTGGGGTGAAGGTTTCAGCCGCAATGCCACGCGCCACACAGGCGCCAATCGGCACACCTGAGCCCAGGCCCTTGGCCAGGGTCATGACATCAGGCACGATGCCAGTATGCTGGAACGCAAACCAGGTACCGGTTCTGGCAATGCCGGATTGCACTTCGTCGAGCATGAGCAACCAGCCATTGGCATCACAAATCTCGCGCAAGCCTTGCAAATAGGCTTTGAGGCTGGCCGGAATATGCACGCCACCTTCCCCTTGCACGGGCTCGACCAGGATGGCAACCACGTTGTTTTTGTGTGAAGCGATGGTTTTTACTGCCTCAAGATCATCAAATGGCACACGCAGGAAACCACTCACCAAGGGCTCAAAACCGGCCTGCACCTTGCGATTGCCGGTGGCAGACAAGGTTGCCATGGTCCGGCCGTGAAAGCTTTGATCCATGACAATGATTTCCGGGTGGTCTATGCCTTTGTTATGGCCATACAGTCGTGCCAGTTTGATGGCCGCCTCGTTGGCTTCACAACCAGAGTTACAGAAGAACACGCGGTCCATGCCGGACAATTCAGCCAGTTTATCGGCAAGCGCAGATTGCTCGGCAATCTGGTAAATATTGGAGACATGGATCAATCTGGCAATTTGCGCATTGAGTGCAGCCACAAATTTGGGATGGGCATGGCCCAGGCCATTTACTGCCACGCCGGACAGCGCATCCAGATAGCGATCACCGGCAGTGTCTGTCAGCCAGACGCCCTCGCCTTTGACAAACGTCACAGGCTGCCTACCATAGGTGTTCATTAAGTGTTCCGAATGCATTTCAAACCCTTTTTCAAAAAACAAAAACGGCGGCTTAAGCCGCCGTAAACGCCTTAAACCCGCTAAAAACCTAATACTGCGCGATGACTCAATCCATTCGCCATAAAAAACAACATTGGCAATGAAAGCATCAAATTGGTACGCGATGCCAGCATGGCCACACGTCGCGCTTTATTTTTTGCCGCATCATCCGCGGCAACCATACCCAGAATTTTTTTCTGGTTGGGCCAAATCAGAGCCCAGACATTAAACAGCATAATCGTACCCAACCAGGCCCCTACGCCTATCAGCTCAAATCCGTTACGCAATGCAAAGGCATCAACAAAATGTGGCCCCAGCAAAGCCGCACCGGCCAGCCATGTCACGACAGCCGACCAGCGAAACCATAACAAGGCGCGTGGGGCAATATGTTTATTAATCCCGGCGGCTGTTCCATCCGCAGCGGCAGCCTTCAGGCCTGCCATTTGTACCAGGCTGAAGTAATAAAGCAGGCCGACCCAGGTAATGCCTGCCAGAAAATGTATCCACCGCGCGAGTGCCGGTACCAGTTCCATGGATTAGCCCCCTGCCACAATGAAATTTTTAAGGAAAAAAACCAGAGCCAGGGTTAACAGCAACCCTGAAATGACGGACCCGACAACTGATTCCAGCGGATTTTTCATACGCACCCCAATCATGTATTCCACAGTGAGCCTGACTACTTGTCCGTTTAGGGAAAACTTGCCGCATTACGACTCGATGACGCTTGCGAACTGTTTGCCCTAACTTCAAGTCAGGATTCGTTTTTTTCTAGTTTTAAACCATTTCTGGTGAATGTCAGAGATTACCGCAAAAGCCTTTTGTTGACAAGTTCGTGCAATCACGATTGCAGCGGCTTTACAGGCGATTCAATGTCGTCTATGCAGCGTGTTTTTCGATTTATATTATAATGCGCGGCGGCATTATGATTGTGCGTTTGACATCCAGGCGCCTCAACACGGGGGAATCACAAACCATGGCAACAACTGATCTCGATGTATTGTTGGTTGGTGGCGGCATTATGAGCGCTACGCTGGCAGTTCTGCTACATCGACTCGACCCAACCCTGCATATTTGCATGGTAGAGCAACTCGATGATGTTGCCCTCGAAAGTTCAGATGCATTGAATAATGCCGGGACCGGTCACGCCGGTTATTGTGAGCTCAACTACACCCCTAAAGATAAACATGGCGACATTCAGATTCGCCGTGCACTTGAGATTAACGCGGCATTCGAGGTCTCACTGCAATGCTGGTCTAGCCTGGTCAAAGAAGGCGTGTTAAATGCGGCTGATTTTATTCAGCGCGTGCCACATTTAAGTGCCGTTTGGGGCGAAAGTGATTCTGCATTCTTACGCAAACGCTTTGAGGCATTACAAGCGCACCCGCTATTTGCCGAGATGCAATGGAGCGACCAGGCCAGTCAATTAAGCGACTGGATGCCGCTGATGATGGCCGGTCGCCAGCCTGCCGGAAAAATGTCTGCTACCCGTGTCGCACATGGTTCGGATGTGAACTTTGGCGCCCTGACACGTCAACTGGTTGCCTATTTAAAAACACGCCCAAACTTCACCTTGCTGACGCAATCGCGCGTCACCAAACTCAAGCAGCAACAGCAACGTGAACAAAGCAGCTGGCAACTGCATATCCAGCATTTACCTTCAGGACACACGCAAACCTATCAATCCAAATTTGTCTTTTTAGGTGCTGGCGGTGGTGCTTTACCTTTACTGCAACAATCTGGCATCCCGGAAGCACACGGTTATGGCGGCTTCCCGGTCAGCGGTCAATGGCTGATTTGCAACAACACGAAACTGATCAACGCGCACCATGCAAAAGTCTATAGCCAGGCGGCTGTTGGCGCACCACCCATGTCAGTGCCGCACCTGGACACGCGCATGATACAAGGCCAGCCAGCGTTGTTGTTTGGCCCTTATGCCGGATTCACCACGCGCTTTCTCAAACAAGGCTCGCGTTTCGACCTGGCAAAATCGGTCAAACTGAAAAATATCAAAAGCTTGCTCGGAGTTAGCCGCCACAATCTTGACTTAACCAAATACCTGATTAAAGAAGTCTTTCAGAACCACGAGCAGCGCATGGAATCCTTACGCGTGTTTTTGCCCGAAGCTAACAGCAATGACTGGCAGTTAGCGCATGCCGGACAACGCGTACAAATTATCAAACGCTGCCATCAGCATTGGGGCAAACTCGAATTTGGCACTGAAATTGTTGCCAGCGCCGATGGCAGCTTAGCTGCCCTGCTTGGCGCCTCACCTGGTGCCTCGGTTAGCGTGAAAGCCATGCTGGATGTGTTGCAACGCTGCTTTGCCAGCCGTATGCAAAGCAGCGAATGGCAAGACTCACTGAAAGCGCTGATTCCTTCTTTTGGTGAATCACTGATTGACGATGCCAGCTTACTCGCCCGCGTGCGCAGCGACACATTAAGCACCCTGAACTTGGGCTAGACCATGGCATATCATCGTATTGCCACACACACCCGGCAATGTATAGAAAATGAAAAAAATGGAATTTCATAGGCCGTGTTGTGGTCATGTATGAAATGATTTCGATTGAAAGCTCCCTGTTTATGCGTTCTTTTTTGCCAGACTCTTTAACATTTAAAACGCTCGGCGCTGGATTTGCCGCCCTCTTGTTACTTGGCTGCCAGGCAACCGATGCCAAAAAGGCGCAACCGGTGACACCTGACTTTGGTGCCAATGTCATCATTCTGGATCCAGGCATGTCGCCGGACGCGATCCAAAACAAACTGGACAGTTTGTTCAAGCAGCAGGAAGCTAACCAGTTTGGCCCAGAACGCTATGCCGTCCTGTTCAAGCCTGGCGTCTACCACAACAAAGTCAAACTCGGCTTTTATACGCAATTACTGGGCTTGGGACAGTTTCCTGATGATGTGATGCTGCAAGGTGGCATTCAGGTAGAAGCACACTGGCATGAAGAAGATGCCACACAAAACTTCTGGCGCAGCGTAGAAAACCTTTCGGTGACCCCAGACAATGGCACCATGCAATGGGCCGTGTCACAAGCGGCCCCGTTACGCCGTATTCATGTACGCGGCAATATGTTGCTAGACGATAATGGCGGCTGGTCCAGCGGCGGTTTTATTGCTGACAGCCTGATTGACCAGCAAATCAACTCAGGCACGCAGCAACAGTGGTTGACCAGAAATTCAACCGTTGGCAGCTGGACCAATGCCAACTGGAACATGGTATTTGTGGGCGTGAAAAACGCACCCGATAGCGAGCACTGGCCTACCCCGCCTTACACGGTGGTCGAGAAAACGCCACTTGTGCGTGAAAAACCCTTTCTCACCATAGACGGCACCGGTGCTTACCAGGTATTCGTGCCTGCCTTGCATGCCAACACGCAAGGCATCTCCTGGCAACAAGCACACATAGCAGGTGAAACTTTGCCGCTGTCGCAGTTTTATATTGCCAAAGCGGCGGTTGATACTGCAGACAGTATCAACACCGCGCTAAGCAGCGGCAAGCACCTGCTGCTAACACCAGGCATTTACACCCTGAACAAGCCTTTGCAAGTCACGCAGCCCAATACCGTCGTCCTGGGCTTGGGCATCGCCACGCTGAAACCGGTGGCGGGTAATGTTGCTCTGTCAATTGCCGATGTGGACGGCGTAAAACTGGGCGGCGTGTTATTCGACGCCGGTGAAAAGAATTCTGACGTTTTGCTGCAAATCGGCGATCATAAGGGCACGGTCAGTCACGCCAACAACCCCACCACCTTACATGATGTATTTTTCAGGGTAGGCGGGGCGGCCGTTGGCAATGCCACGCACAGCATCATCATCAACAGCAATCATGTGATTGGTGACAATTTGTGGGTATGGCGCGGTGATCACGGTAACGGTATCGGCTGGGCCAGCAATAAGACGAAGCACGGCATCGTCGTCAACGGTGATGATGTAACCATGTATGGCTTGTTTGTAGAACACTTTCATGATTACCAGACAGTGTGGAACGGCGACAATGGCGCGGTCTACTTCTACCAGAGCGAAGCACCTTATGATGTGCCTGATCAGCAAAGCTGGATGAATGGTAGTGTCAATGGCTTTGCTTCTTACAAAGTGGGTGACCAGGTGACCCGTCACAAAGCGGTGGGCATGGGTGTGTATTGCTTTTTTAATGACAACCCCAGCGTGAAACTCAATAGCGCGATTGAGGCACCGGTGTCTGAACATATCCAGTTCCAGCGCATGACCGCAGTTTCCCTTGGCGGCACAGGTGAAATTACGCATGTCCTCAATCAATCAGGAGACGCGGCTAAACCTGGCAATGAGGTAGTTAGGCTGCCATAAGGCGAGCGAGACAATCAGGCCGTTTGCTGTCCATACAAACGTTGATAAACGCTGCCAGCCTGCTTGACCAGCGTCTCATGCTGCCCTTCTTCGATAATACGACCACCGTCAAATACCAGCACACGGTCAGCCTCTTTCACCGCCGATAAGCGATGGGCAATGATAATGGTAGTGCGTCCACGCAAAAATGTGCGCATGGCTTGATGCAGCAAAGCTTCGGTGTGTGTATCCAGCATCGAAGTCGCTTCATCCAGAATCACGATTTGTGGCTGCTTAAGCATCATGCGTGCAATCGCCAGCCGCTGACGCTGACCACCTGACAGACGTACGCCACTGCGCCCAAGTTGTGTGTCCAGTCCTTCGGGTAAGTCACGGACAAATTGTGCCAACTGCGCAACCTCCAGCGCTTGCCATAACGCATCATCCGCATAAGGCTGGTCTAGGCTCAGGTTTTGTCGCACACTATCGTTAAACAGCATGGGTTGCTGTAGCACCACCCCTAAATGCTCTCGGATTTGTGCATAGCCCAACTGCTCCATGGCTTGCCCGTTGAACAGAATCTGCCCACGGCTGGGCGCATATAAACCGAGCAGTAATTGCACTAGCGTGGATTTGCCTGCGCCTGACACACCAACCAGCGCCACCTGTTCGCCCGGCGCAATATCCAGGGTCACATCCTCCAGAATTGGGCTGCCTTCACCATAGGCAAACGTCACCTGCTGCAAACGAATCGCCGCCGGACTTTGTGTAGCAAACCCATTGACCTGCGCAGGATAATGCGGCTCTTCGTCAGCGGCCAGTACCTGGTTAATCCTGCCTAGCGCAGCTTTGGCGGCGTAATAAGATACTTGCACCGACAACAGCTCTTGCACTGGCCCCATCATGAACCATAAATAACCAAACACCGCGATCATCTGCCCAACAGAAAGGTTGGAAAACACCACCATCAGCATCGCCACTGCGCGAAAAATTTCAAAGCCAAACAGGAAAATGCCAAACGATAACCGTGATAAAGCATCTGATTTCCAGCCGGAAGCGGTCGCCGCAGCCCTCACCGCTTCGGCAGCCTGCTTGGCTTTATCCAGAAAGCGTTTATCGCTGTTGCTGGCACGTAATTGCTGCATGACTTCCAGCGTTTCAGTGACAGATTGTGACAGCATTTCAAAGGCACTGTTTTCACGCTGCTTCCACACTTTGACCTTTTTACCCAGCACCATGGTCAGCCCGATCACAAACGGGTTCAACAACAGGATAATCAGTGCCAGTTGCCAGTGCATCCACAGTAAAACAACGGCCACACCGATGACACTGAGGACGGCCACCAGCACTTTAGCGATGGTTTCCCCCAGAAATTTGTCCAGTGTTTCAATATCCGTCAGCAAGCGTGCCGTGATCTGGCCTGCACCCAGGCTTTCATAGACCTGCATGCGGATACGGGAGAGCTTGTCTAACAGTGTCTGCCGCACGCCCAGCGTCACCTGCTTGGACAGGCCGACAAAAATACGCGTGGTGGCGACGCCCAGCAGCACACTGCCCAGACGCAAGCTCATGGTCAGCAGCGTCACCAGCAGAATGATGGCAATCGGCCCCAGCGAATCAGCGGGAAGCAACCAGGTCATGAGTTGCGTGAGTTTGCCTGGCTGATGAAGTAGTACTTCATCTACCAGCAAGGGCATCAGCAAGGGAATAGGCACCGCCACAACGGCACCCAGAAACGCCAACCACTGCCCCAGCCACAAACGCCGGGATTGCAGACGCAGCTGCTGCCACAAATCACGCAAGGTCAACATCACAACGACCGGAAGTTAAGCTTTGCCGCCAGCCAACACTCGCTGACGACGAATCTCATATAAGGCAATACCACTGGCCACACTGACGTTCAGGCTTTGTACCGAACCGAACATCGGGATGGTGATCAGTGCATCACAAGTTTCCTGGGTCAAACGGCGCATCCCATCCCCTTCAGCGCCCATGACGAGTGCGATCGGGCCTTCCAGCTTGGTGTTATGCAAGGAGCCTGGGGCATCCATGGTGGTGCCAATGATATACACCCCAGCCTCTTTCAATTCGCGAATGGTGCGGGCAAGATTGGTGACCGAGATAAACGGCACAGTCTCTGCCGCGCCACTGGCGACTTTACGTACGGTGCCATTGAGGCCGACAGAACGATCTTTAGGCGCAATAATCGCGTGTACGCCCATGGCATCGGCCACACGCAAGCAGGCGCCCAGGTTATGCGGGTCCTGCACGCCATCCAGAATCAGGAAAAATGGCGGCTCATCGAGGTCTGACTCCAGCACATCATGGATGTCCTTGTACGGCATAGGCGTTTCCACCACACGGGCAATCACACCCTGATGACGGCCATGCGCGCCAATAAAGCCATCCAGACGATGACGCTCGGCCTGAATGACACGAATATTTTGCGACTTTGCCATGTCGAGTAAATCGCGCATACGCGCATCGACACGGTCTTGATCAATAATAATTTCCTGAATGCTGCTGCCATGCTGACGCATGCGACTCAACACCGCATGAAAACCAAACAGAATGCGGGTTTCTGACATAGTGACTCCTAATTTTTCTTAATGACTTTTGCCAAGCTATCTGCACAAGATAACCTGTACAAAAGATAAAACACGAATCGCGCAGGCCCAGCAACATTTTAATATTGCTGCGCACTGCGCGAATAAATGACAAATTAACTCCAGACGCTATTATCGTGCTTTTGCCTTGGGTTTGCCTTTATTTTTTTGTGCCGAGTGGCGACCTTTATCCTTGGCTGAACGTGATTTTCCTGCTGTCGCTTTGCCTGTCGTGGGCTTATCGCCCTGGCTACGCGGTAATTTTGCGCCTGCACTGGCAGGTTTGGCTTTTGTAGCCGCAGACTTGGCCCAGGCCGCTGGCGCTGCTTTAACAGGCGTATTCAATCCTGCTGTTTTAGCAGACCGGCCTCTTGTACCGGCCGGTTTCTCATCATCAGCGGATAATCCACCTTCCAGCTCTGCCGAGCCTTCTACGGCGCCAACCAGCGTAAAGTCGATACGCGAAGTCTCCAAATCAACCCGTACCACTTTCACGGTTAAACGATCGCCCAGCCGGTAACGTACACCCGTACGCTCGCCCACCATTTCGTGACGGGCTTTATCATGAATGAAATAGTCATTGCCGAGGTCAGTCACGTGCAACAAGCCTTCAACGTAGACCTCATCCAGCGCCACAAACAAACCAAAGCTGGTCACACCAGCCACTGTGCCGCTAAATACCTCACCAACCTTATCCTGCATGTAAAAACACTTCAGCCAGTTGGTCACATCACGCGTGGCATCATCGGCACGGCGTTCGGTCATCGAGCAATGCACACCCAGTTGATGCCAGTCTTTGGCTTGATAACGTTTGCCTTCTACCACAGCCTTGATGGCACGATGCACCAGCAAGTCCGGGTAACGCCGAATCGGCGAGGTAAAGTGGGTGTAAGCCTCATAAGCCAGGCCAAAGTGGCCGACATTATCCGGGCTATACACCGCTTGCTGCATAGAGCGCAACATCACGGTTTGCAACAACTGAGCATCTGGCCGTGTCTTGATACGCTGCATGAGTTTGGCATAGTCTTTGGCACTTGGATTTTCGCCACCGCCAACACCAAAGCCAAACTCTCCCATAAACAAGCGTAAGGCTTCCAGTTTTTCAGGCGTCGGACCTTCGTGGATGCGGAACAAACAGGTTTGTTCATTTTTAAGCAAAAAGTCAGCCGCACAGACGTTGGCCGCCAACATACATTCTTCAATCAGCTTGTGGGCGTCATTACGCACCACGGGCACGATTTTGTCGATTTTGCCATTGTCATTGAACACCATCATGGTTTCAGTCGACTCAAACTCGACTGCACCGCGCTTTTCACGCTGGGTCAGCATTAACCGGAACAGGCTGTTCAGGTTTTGCACATGCGGTAACAGCCAGGCGTATTCTTCTGCCAGCGCAGGATCTTCGCCCTGCAACAAGGCCGCGACCTTGGTATAGGTCATGCGCGCCTTAGACAGCATGACAGAAGGATAGAACTGGTATTGCTTGACCACGCCCTGGCCATCGATCTGCATATCGCACACCATGCACAAGCGTTCAACATCCGGGTTCAGTGAACACAGGCCATTAGACAACGCCTCTGGCAGCATAGGGATCACGCGGCGAGGAAAATACACCGAGTTGCCGCGGTCGTAAGCATCTTTATCCAGTGCATCGCCAGGTTGCACATAAAAACTCACATCGGCAATCGCCACCACCAGACGCCAGCCTTTGCCTTGCGGCTCAGCAAATACGGCATCATCAAAGTCGCGCGCCGTTTCACCATCAATGGTAATCAATGCCAGGTCACGCAGGTCTTTGCGGCCTTTGTAATCCTTAGCTTGCACGGTTCTGGGAAAGTCCTCAGCCTGCTTGACCGCTGCAGGATTAAACTGATGAGGCAAATGATGTTTACGCAAGGCAATCTCGATTTCCATGCCACTGTCGGCATAGTTACCCAGGATTTCCACAATTTTACCCATGGGGCTGGAGTGAGAAGAGGGATACTCCGTCAACTCAACCGTCACGATCTGGCCGACCTGCGCATCCATATCCAGATGATAAGGAATCAGCACATCCTGGCTGATGCGCTTATCCTCTGCGGCAACAATCGTCACGCCTTGCGCACGAATCACACGCCCGACCAACGTTTTGTTAGCGCGTTCCAGCACCTCGACCAGCTTGCCTTCGGGACGCCCCTTACGGTCCACGCCCGCCAGGCGCACCATGGCACGATCACCATGCATGACCAAGGTCATCTCTTTTGGCCCCAGAAAGATATCTTCCGGGTTCTTGGTTTTATCATCCGGCACTAAAAAGCCATAGCCATCGGTATGACCAAACACCGTGCCAGCAATCAGGTGGATCTTATCCGGCAGGCAAAATGCCCCCTTGCGGTTACGCATTAACTGGCCATCACGCTCCATGGCGCCCAGCCTGCGGTTAAAAATATCTCGTTCATCATGGCTAATGTCGAGTAATACATAAATCTGGTCGGCACTCAGGGGGACTCCCTGGTCCGAGAGCAATTGCAACACCAACTCGCGACTCGGCAATGGTGTTTGATATAACTCAGCTTCACGCTGGGCCTGCGGGTCATTTGCACGCAGGGATTTTTTCGTTTTTCTGGTTGACAATATTTATTCTTCCTTTAAAATGCACAGCTTCTTTAGCCCAGATGGCGAAATTGGTAGACGCGCTAGTTTCAGGTACTAGTGTTTAACGACGTGGAGGTTCGAGTCCTCTTCTGGGCACCATCAAGCAGCTTACAAGCTGCGCCAAATACAGATTCCCAAGCACTCAATTTTTTGCGTTTTTGAATAATTGCTTTTGCTTCGTTCTGAATCACCATGGCCACAGTTTAACATCTTTCATGTTTGCGTCAGATTAAACTTTAAGGCTCTTCGGCAACAACGTTACGCCCCCTCCTTAGCTTTTAAATAGTACTTAGCAATGCTTGTCGTTTTGTGACAACCAATGGCTTAGCCATCCTTGTCCAACACTTGTCTGCAGCATGCTCAGCAACATTTCTTTTGTATCCCTGCTTCGCGCGTAAATCATCACACCGAGTCTCAGCGTTACTCAACGCTGATCAAACTGATATCTCTTTGCCATGTCGTAATCACCTTAAATGTGAATAGCGCTTAAAAAATTAACTTGTTTTAATTTAAGTTTATAATTAACATTAATTAACACTTCATCCATTAAGTAACGAAGTGTAGTGCGTCAGACATCCACGCGTTTCAACTGAGCGTAAAAATGACGTTTAAAGGTAATTCTCTCAGCAATGGCAGTCAGTGAGAAACAAGCACCACTGCCAGCAGATTGAATTCATGTTAACTTTTAAAGAGATCTAATATGGCGATTAATCAACTTTCCCAATCTGAAACACAAAGCATTTCTGGCGGCTCCGAGTTTTTTCCAGGTTATGCATCCGGCCCTTATATTACGGGTAGCGTCTTTAGTTACTTCAACCAACCCGGTCTCGATTACCGCCCGATTTCCTGGTATCACCCAGGGTATACCCCCACACCAAGCCCATCACTTTAACGTTACTGAGACTGACGTTTGAAGCATGATTTGGCAAGCCAGATCGAATGAATATTAACTTTTGAAAGGTAGAATATGGCCATCAACCAACTTTCCCAATCTGAAACACAAACGGTTTCAGGCGGATCACAATTTTTTCCAGGCTATGCCTATAGCCCTTTTATCATGGGCAGCGTCTTTAGTTACTTCAATCAACCCGGCCTCAATTACGGCCCTATCTCATGGTACAACCCTGGATATCACGGTGGATGCATACCAGCACCTAGCCCATGCACACCACCGCCTCCACCGCCATGCGGCAGCTGCCAGCCAAGCAACCACGACCACGGCTAATCAACGATCGTGTCATTAAAAGCGCTTAGTGTCATCATTTATTAGTACAGTCATTTAAGCGTTTGAATGCTGACAGCCAACACCTGGTGCTTCACATATCAGGTAAAACAAAAAGCCCCCTGCATTTAGGGGGCTTTTTATATCACCAGGTTATATCAGGTCAATTACACGCGGCGACGTGAAAGTGCCATGAGCGCCCCTAAACCGAGCATCATCATTAAAGATGAAGAAGCCTCTGGCACCGGAGTCACTGTCAGCGACGCATAGGAATGCCCAACCGTAATGCACAAATCGGTGGTGGCTGAAAGACTCGCAGTCCCTAACAGGCCTAATGAGTTGATACCGATATCATCCAGCGTAATGCTCAAGGCATTGGTTTGCACCGCGCAACTAAATGTGGCCGCACTGCAACTGCTGGCAAGCACGCCATCTGCCCAGTATTTACTCTCATTGGCCCAGATGGAAGCATGCCCCAGCGGCCCCAGGTCCAAATCAACGCCCCCCGAGGCTGCCGCCGCCAGGTCAATCGAATGCCCCAGAATGCTCAGACTGGCACCCGTAAAAGTGCTATCCCCGTTTGCCGTGAACAAGCCAGTGCTTTCATTCACCGTGACGGTGGATATTGAACTGATTAAATCCGCTTTCAGCGCCAACGCGCTAGACACATGAAGATCCAGATTCTCTACGCTCCCAGTACCGATGGCGCTATTTGACCCAGGCACAGGATTGTTTTCAAGATAGGCCCCAGAACCTGAGAAAGTGGCAGACCCCGCTTGTGTTGGCATCAGCAGTGCCAAAATCGGGTTCAAGCTAGATAACACACCGTTGCCAGCGCCACTCGTGCTCAGGCCTAGATTCAGGGTTGAATTTGTTTGCGTTGGGATTGGCGTGCCTGCGCTTGCGACACTGATATCTCCCAGCGCCACTGGTGTTGTAATGCCCACGGTTGCCTGGCCTACGGTAATAGAGCCGATTGGAAATAGATTGGCTTTTGCTGTCACCTGGGCGCTTAAATCCAGATACATGCCATAGCCGTCTGCGGCATCTGCGCTGACAGCGACTGGCGCAGCAGATGCAGCGTGGCTAAAAGCGAATAAAATGGCTGTGGTAATCAGGGAATGCTTCATCATCAATACTCTCCTAAACAAAAATAAAAACAAACGTCAATACAAATATTAACATTTGTTTGTCATTATGTTTACATTTTTTATCAATTAAAGGAGATTTAATGTCTTATTGTGATGCATGCACCTGGTATTCAAAGATGACAATTAATCCGCTCTGGGATGGTTTATTCTCGAGGCGAACGCTAGCCTGATGCTTTAAAGCTATTTCCTTTACAATTGCCAGGCCCAGGCCAGAGCCCGTGGTCTCTGATTGTTCTACGCGATAAAAGCGATCAAATACTTTTTCCAGTGCATCCGGCTCAATGCCTGGGCCACTATCTTCTACTTCAAATCGCAATCCATCCGCTAAGGCCGTGAGTGACAGATTAATCACGCCATGTACAGGCGTGTAGTGAATCGCATTGACGATAATATTATTGAGCAGGACTTCAATCTCATCTGGCAGCCCCATCATGGTCACCTCGTCGGCGCGCGTGAAGCCAATATCCAGTTGTTTCTTGCGATATAACGGACCTAAATCATTCAATACTTTGATCACCAAAGGGTTTAAATGCACAGATTGCATTTCTTGCTGCCTGGCATCAGGATCCACTTTCGCCAGCGTGAGCAACTGGTGTACCAGGCGCTCCATACGTGCAACCCCACCCTGCGCTTGCTGCAGGCAATGATCTAACTCAGCTTTGTCGCCATGCTGCATGGCACTGATTTGCAACTTGAGCGCAGTCACCGGCGTCCTGAGCTCATGTGCGGCATCACCGGTGAAGCGTTTCTGCATGGCAATGGCATTACTCACTCTTTGCATCCAGCCATTCAGCGCCTGAATAATCGGCTTCAGCTCATCAGGCGGCTGGGCGATGGTAAGCGGCGTCAGTTGATCCGCGCGTCTAATGTCAATTTCAGACGATAGCGCCAGCAATGGTTTAAAGGTTTTTCGTATCACCAGCAACGCACCCAAAATCAGAAACGGCACGATCAGCAACTGCGGAATAATCAGGTGGATAGCCACTTCGCGGATGGTGCGTTGCCGCAGTTTAAAGTCCTGTGCGACCACACAGGTAGTGTCGCCACGCTTGGCAACAAATACCTGCCAACGCTTTTGATTTGCCCATTGCGTGGACAACCCTAGCCGTGCCGTATCAACATCAAACGCACGCTGGTGCGACTGGTAAATCACCTTCCCCTGTTGCTGTAGTTGAATCAGATAATCCTGCTCGCCACGCATTTTGGATGGAATACTGTGTTTTGCTGGGTCGTAACGCGTCGCAAGGCTTGCTAGTTGGTCACTGCCTATGATGGTCTCGGCCAAATGCTGTAAATTAGCATCATAAAGCTCACCCAGTTCGTCCGCCGTTGACTGGTAAGATAAAAAGGACAGCAAACCGATAATGCACACGATGGCAATCGACAGGTAGACGGCCAGCTCGACCCTAATGGACCGCATCATGGTGCTTTTTGCCCAGGGAATGCGTAGCCTATGCCACGAACGGTTTGAATAATCTCTGCGCCAAATTTTTTGCGTATGGTATGCACATGCACTTCGACGGCATTGCTGTCGACCTCTCCGCCCCAGCCATACAGTTTTTCTTCCAGTTGTGTTTTTGAAAAAATCATTCCTGGCTGTGACATGAGCGCGTGCATGATGGCAAAAGTCTTGCTAGAAAGCCGCTGACTGATATCGCCCATGGTTAAGGTATAACTGGCAATATCCAGCACCACATCATTAACCCGTATCTGGTTGGAGTGCCGCTCCTCTTTACGCCTGAAAATCGCGCGTAACCGGGCCTCAATCTCTTCGACAGAAAAAGGCTTTAATACATAATCATCAGCCCCAGCATCCAGGCCTTGAATGCGGTGTTCAATCGCATCCCTGGCGGTAATAATGATCACGGGCAGTGCATTGCCTGCTTTTCTTAAAGCAGACAACAAGGCCATACCAGACTTTCCAGGCAGGCCAAGATCAAGCAACATGGCATCAAACGTTTCACCGGCCAATGCCGCTTCAGCCTGAAAAGCATCTGGCGCCCAGTAAATCGCATGCGCCCGCATGGCCTGCTGCAGGCTTTCTGCGATCATGCGGTCGTCTTCTACCAGCAATAACTTCAACGGCTCATCCTCTCTTTGAATACTGCCATTCTAACCAAGCTAGCTTAAGGGATTCTTAAAAAATGGCTTAAGTTTGCCTTAAGAAACCGCAGGCAAGATGCAACCCTGTCATCATTCACAGGGATTTATCCATGCCCAATCAGTTCAAGCAAGCAGCAAGCATGAGTATCGCATTGCTACTGGCTGCCTGCCAAACGCCACAGACGATACGGCCAGCGCAAGTCGTCGATAGCATCGTCGCTGCAGACTCAACGCTGCAAGCCAACCGTAACAACGATCAAACAAGCAACGCAACGACCTTATCTGAGTATGATGCCGTGCTGTTGGCACTTAAACAGAATCCGGCCTTCAAGTCGCAGCTCAGTGATCTGGAACTGTCAAATGCGGATGTACAACAAGCCAACCAGATCGCTAACCCATCACTTTTTTATGCCTTTAGCGCCGCCAACAAACCTTACCGTTACGCAATCGAGTTTCCGATTGAAGCCTTGTTGTTGCGCCCCATGCGTCTCAAGCAAGCCCAGGCGCAGGCACAAGCCACGCAGTACCAATTGATGCAATCCGGCTTTACCCTGATTCGAGATACCCGCGTGGCCTATGCCCAGGCCGTCATTGCAGCAGAAAAACGCGAACGCTTAAAGCAGGGACTGCAACTCAACCAGACCATCGCCAGCCTGACCAACACACGTGAACAATTAGGCGATATCAGCGCACAAGAAACCTTGCTGGCGCAAAACGAAGCCCTGCTTGCAGCCAGGGATTTGCAACTGGCCGATATGGATGCGCAACTGGCACAGACCCAGCTCATGCATATGCTGGGCTGGATGGATGGACACAAGACATTATCCCTCAGCGAGCAATTGATACCAGCTTGCTCGGCCGTCGATATTGCGCAGCTTAAAAGCGTGGCACTGAGTAGCCGCCCTGATATCCTCGCCGCAGAAGCAACGATGGCCGCGGCCAAAGAAAAACACACCCTGAGCAAATTCAACTGGTTAGGCCCATCAGTCATTGCAGATGCAACCAGCGGCCAAAGCAATGGCCATGTGCTTGCCCCGGCCATCCGCATGAATTTGCCGTTATTCAACCAGAACCAGGGCCAAATCCAGCGCGCCGATGCCGAACTGACAAAGGCCCAGCAAGATGCCGAGGCGGTCAAACTCAAAGCGTCACTGGAAATCAACACAGCGCACCTGAAGTACCAGCGCGATTGCCAGGAGTGGCAGCAACTGCATACGCAACTACAACCTAATGCGCGGCAAACCATACAGTATGCAGAAAGTGCCTACCGCGATGGCGAGATTGCCTATTTAAATGTGCTGGAAAGCAGTAAACGCTTTATCAGCCTGCAATTGCGCGAAACACAATTAAAGGCCGACCTGATCAGCAATTGGTCAGACTTGATGCGCAGTACCAGCCATGCCACCACACGCCCCTGATTCCCTATAGAAAGTCATTCTTCATGCAGATTACTCAGCGCTTGCTTCACAGACACTTATTACACAGACATAAGATCCTTCCCCTGCTCATACTGACGGCGTTCCTGGATGCTGGCGCAGTCAGCCCAGTCATGGCCGCTGACACAGGCAAGCCTCAACAGACCACGATCGCTGAAAGCCAGTTAAACCAGGTCACCCTGTCGGCAGAAGCCATTAAAAAACTGGGGCTGACGACCACGCAAGCCACCGTGTCACGCCAGACCGGCACACGCAACTACCCGGCACAAGCCAGCTTGGCTCCCGAAGCCCTGGCAGCTTACAGCACCCCCATGAATGGCTATGTAACTTTTACGCCAGGCAAGCATTTACAGGTCGGCAGCCAAGTGAAAGCCGGGCAAATTTTGTTGACGATCAACCCGGTAGTGACCCCGGAAATCCGCTTAGGCCTGATGACCAGCCTGGCAGATGCAGAAGGGCAATTGCAGGCTGCAGATAAACAATTGTCGGCACATCTGTTAACCCTGGGTCGTACCCGGCAACTCTGGCAACAGCATGTCGGCAGCCAGAGGGCTGTAGATGACGCACAGGCGAATGTCGCGATGGCAGAGACCAGCCTGCGCACTGCCACACAAAAGCGCGACCTGTTAAAACAAGCGGTAGAGCAAGGCTCGGCGGGTACCTATCATATTAAGGCGGCCAATGATGGCATCATCAGCAACATTTACTTCAGCGCCGGCCAGCTGCTGGTTGCCGGTGCCAAACTGGTCGACATTGTGCAACCCGGACGTTTGTTGGTCACCGCCTATGTCCCCTATGCGCAAGCAGGCCAGTTAAACCTCAATGCAGAGGCGTGGCTGGCGGGTGCTGCCGGGGTCTCTGCTGACTATGCACTGAAACCGGTGGTCAGCCCGCAAGAAGCAGACCCGCTGACCGGGACCCGCAAGCTGCTATATACGCTGCAATCTCAAGGTGACATTGTGCCCATGCAGCGACTGACCGTGCAGATTCCACAACGTGGACAGGCACAAACACGCCTCAGCGTGCCTTGCTCGTCCACCATTGTCGATATGAATGGCAACACCTGGTTATACGTGCAGCAGGATGAAACACACTTTGCCCGCCAACTGGTGTTTGTCACCCAGTCCGGCAAACAAGGCTGTTCATTGGCTGATCAACGCCTGGTCGGCAAGGCGGTCGTCACGCAGGGCGCACAGGAACTGTTTGCCGTAGAAACCGGTTATACCCACTAAATACAACGGGATACACTATGTTAAAAAGATTCACCATGCGCGCCATCCAGGCGCGCTACCTGGTTATTGTGCTAGCTGTGCTGCTGATGCTGGCAGGCTTTAAAACCATCCCCAATACGCCTATGGATGTGTTTCCAGAATTTGCGCCTGTCAAAGTCGAAATCCAGACCGAGGCACCGGGGCTTTCCAGTGTTGAGACTGAGCAACTGGTTTCTATCCCGATTGAGCATGCCATGAATGGCATTCCACATATGAAAACCTTGCGCTCAAAATCGGTGCTCGGCTTATCCTCCGTCGTCATGCTGTTTGAACAAGGTACTTCGCTGGCCGAAGCCAGGCAGGCGGTACAGGAAAGGCTGCTGCTGGCTGCGCAACGCTTGCCTGCCATCGTCAAACCGCCGGTCATGCTGTCCCCTTTATCCTCCATGTCACGCGTATTGAAAATTGGCTTGAGCAGTACGCAATACAACATCGCCGAACTCAGCACCAAAGCCTTATGGACCGTGCGCCCGCGCCTGATGGCCATTCCTGGCGTTGCCAATGTGGCCATTTGGGGCTTGCGTGACCAGGAACTGCATGTACGTTTTAATCCGGTCAAACTGGCGCAGCACCAACTCACAGCGACGCAGGTCAGCCAGCGCCTGGCCTCAGCCATCCGTCCGGACAGTGGCGGCTACCTGGATACTGCACAGCAACGGTTGGCCGTGGCATACGACAGGCCAACGCTAGATAAAGAAGATTACCTGCAAATGACCGTCGGACTGAGCAATGGCATCCCGGTCAAACTGGGCCAGGTTGCCGACGTGGACTGGGCACATGCATTACCGATTGGCGATGCCGTGATTAACCAGGGCGATGGCTTGCTGCTGATTGTAGAAAAACACCCTGATGCCAATACACTGAGCGTGACACGGCAAATAGATCAAGCGCTGGCTGAGTTAAAACCCGCACTACATGGCGTCAATATCGATGCCGCCATCTTCAGGCCCGCCACGTTTATTGAACAGGCACTGCATCACCTGAACCAGGCATTGGTGCTTGGCATTGGCCTGGTAGCCATCATTTTATTCCTATTCTTGCGCAAACCAAGGGCCGCCATCATTAGCCTGGTGGCCATCCCCTTATCTTTAGTCACCGCTATGCTGCTGCTGACCTGGCTCAATGTCAGCATCAATACCATGGTGCTGGCCGGGCTGGTGATTGCTCTAGGCGAGGTGGTGGATGACTCAATTATCGATCTGGAAAATATCCTGCGGGCCATGGCGCTAAATCAGCAACAACTGCAACCCAAGCCCCTGATCAAAGTGATTGCGCAGGCGTCCTATGAAGTCCGTGGCTCGGTGATTTATGCCACACTGATTGTGATGTCAGTCTTTATTCCGGTGTTCTTTTTACAGGGCGTCGCTGGTGCATTTTTCAAACCACTGGCCTATGGCTATTTACTGGCTATTTCTGCGTCATTACTGGTCGCACTGATCGTGACACCGGTGCTGGCCTATTGTTTTTTAAAGCAAATGCCACCACAAACAGAGCACGCATTACGCTTGCCGCACAGGGTGGAGCAGTGGCTGGCCAGTCGTTTAGCGAAACCCCAAATGGTGCTTGCCAGCACCTGCCTGTTTTTGCTTGGCATGCTGGCTACCCTGCCCTTTTTAGGCACAGAGTTTCTGCCAGCCTTTAAAGAAACCGACTTCCTGATGCACTTTGTGGCACGCCCCGGCACCTCGATTACCGAGATGAAAACCATGAGTTTACGCGCCAGCCATGAACTGATGCAGATTGATGGCGTACGCAACCTGGGGGCGCACATTGGGCGCGCGGAAGTTGCCGATGAAGTGGTTGGCCCTAACTTTGGCGAGCTTTGGGTCAGCATCTCGCCAACGGTCAACTATGCCGACACCATGCAGAAAATTAACCAGGCGATTGCCGGTTACAGTGGCATTTTTACCGATGTACAGACTTACCTGAAAGAACGCACCAAGGAGGTGATGTCGGGCAACAGTGCCAGCATTGTCATTCGGCTGTTTGGTGATGACCTGGATAGCCTGCGTGAAGAGGCTGAGCATATCCGGCAAACCATCGCCGATATTAATGGACTGACCGACCTCAAGGTGGAATCCCAAGTCCTGATTCCACGCATTCATGTCCGCCTCAAAACCACCGCCGCAGATCATTATGGCGTGACTGAAGCAGATATCAAGCAAGCGCTCGCCTTGATGACGCAAGGGCAGGTACAGGGCGAAGTGACGGTTGGCCAGGCTCGCTTTAATGTACGCCTGATCGGTGATAGCCCGGCACAAGATAGCGTGCAGGCGCTCCGGCAAATAGCCATCCAGAGCCCGGCCGGTGCCGTCATCACCCTGGCCGATGTGGCAGAAGTCTATGTGCAAGCCACGCCGAATGAGATTAAACGCGAAGGGGCTTCCAGAAAAATTGACATTTCAGCCAACGTCGCAGGCAATGATATCGGTAGCGTGGCAAAAGCAGTGGAGGCCCGCATCAACCGACTCAAGCTGCCCGAGGGCAATTACGTCAAATTCATGGGGGAATATACCGAGCAAAAAACGGCCAGCCTGACATTGGTGATCTACACCTTGTTGGCCTTGCTAGTGGTCTTTTTGCTGATATGGATGAGCCTGAAATCCATGCGCCTCACCGCGCTATTGTTCGCCGTGTTACCGGTCGCAGTCGCTGGCGGCTTGATCGGTATTTGGTTCATTGGCGGCGTCATGTCACTGGGCGCCATGATCGGCCTGGTCGCCGTCATGGGCATTGCCGCACGCAATGGTATTTTACTGATTTCACGTTATCAGCAACTGCGGCTGACTGACGGCATCACCACGCCGCGTTTATTACTCAACGCAGTGTCAGACCGTTTCCGTGCCATCAGCATGACCACCCTGGCAACGACCATGGCCTTATTGCCTATCATTTTAAAAGGCCCGGTGTCAGGATATGAAATTGAGCACCCTTTAGCGGTGGTGGTATTTTGCGGCTTGCTGGCGGCGATGGTCGTTAACCTGGTGTTACTGCCTGCACTGATTTTGATATTTCACCCGGGAGAACATCTACACTAGCTTCAAGCGCACTGTTTTGTGATCAGTCAACACGCATCATGGCACCAAGCACCTGAATAGCCGACAGTAAAATGGCAGCGACTGCCAGGATTGTCGGCTTTCAGCGTGTGCCCTGGCAGCCCTAGAAAAAACATGCGTACTGCGTTGACAAAATGGGAGAAACACCCATTGCGAGCCGCGTCCCTGCTCGAAGTTCAAAAAACGTACACTTGGCTAAAAACGCATTAAATCATAAACTTATCGTTTCTACCAAGATGCAATCCACCGTGTTATCCACAGTTTTTGTGGAAACGAGAAATCATCAAAATGAAAACAAGGCACAAAAAAAGCTGTGTATCACTACACAGCTTTTTCAACACAAGACCAAATTAACGGTTATTGAAAAAACCGATATTCATTACGCGGTCATTGACAAAAGTCACTTCAGTTTCTTTATAAGTGTTTTTGTCATCATATTTCACCAGGTTTTTGTAGTACCACATTTCAACCTGCACTGGCTTGGAGTTATCTTGTTGTTTGCCCATGTTGCCTATCATATTATTGGCATTGCTTGGCTTGACTGATTGCTGCTTTTTAAACGGCTGCCCCAGCTTTTCTATGACCAGTTTTTTTGATTTGCCGCTAAAGCCGCTGATAAATTCATTTTCATCATAGGTTTTGCCAGCAAAGGCGGCCGTGGCGGCAAACAGTAATGAGGTGGCGACCATTACCGCTGAAATTCTTGCGTATAACTTCATGTTTAATTCCTGTTATCCAAAATCAAAATAGCAAATTATTTTTTGTGTAAGTATAACGCTTTATCATCAATATCGGTTGACCGTTATCGTGCGCTGGCGGCATATCACACCATGAGCGCAGGCATTAGAAATCAAGCTTCAAGCCATCATAACCCACTTGCACATTGGCTGGCACACGCGCCTGTAAAGCCTGGTACTCCAGCTCGTGCGTCATGTGTATTAATACATTACGCCTGGCCCCTATACGCGCGATCAGTGCCAGCGATTGCTCGACACTGACATGGGTCGGATGCGGTTTTTCGCGCAAGCAATCAATGAGCAATATGTCCACGCCCTGCAACAATGCATAAGAGCTTTCAGGAATCTCCGACACATCGGTCATATACACCAGATTAGCAATCCGGTAGGCGTAAATGCGAATCTTGCCATGCATGACCGGGATAGGCGTAATCGTTTGTCCGGCTGCTTCAAACGGCGCGTCGACCACATGTGCGGCTAACACAGGCAAATCCCAATATTGTGGAATAGGATCACGCAAGGTGTAGCCAAATTTTTCCTGTATATGTGCGATCGACTCCGGATAGCTATACAGCGGGATCTGGCAGCGGTTGATCTGGCAAAACGCACGCAGGTCATCAATACCATGCAGGTGGTCCGCATGTGTGTGGGTATATAACACCGCATCCACGCGGTGCATGTTTTCCCGCAACGCTTGTTGGCGTAAATCCGGTGAGGTGTCGATGAGGATAACGCGGCCATCATCCAGCGTGACCATGCTGGAGCAGCGCGTACGTTTATTGCGGGCATCTGTTGAGGTACACGTCGCACACGTACAGCCGACGGCAGGCGTCCCCGCGCTGGAGCCTACGCCTAGAATGGTTAATTGCATGGCTGCGCGTGTTTGAATAAGGTGAAAAAATTAACCGTCGTCGTATCAATGACCTGCTGTAATGGCACATCACGCAAACGGGCGACTTCCTCAGCCACATGGCGCACATACGCCGGCTGGTTGGTTTTGCCACGGAAAGGGATAGGCGCGAGGTAGGGAGAATCGGTCTCGACCAGTACTCTGTCTAAGGGCACTTTTTGCGCCACCTCTTTGAGGGCCTGCGCATTTTTAAATGTGACAATACCCGAAAACGAGATATAAAAGCCCATGGCGATCGCCGCCTGTGCCACTTCCCAGCTTTCGGTAAAACAATGCATGACACCGCCCACCTCTGCTGCGCCCTCTTCCTGCATGATGCGCAAAGTATCTTCGGCAGCATTGCGGGTATGGATAATCAGCGGTTTACCGGTGGCTTTGGCGGCGCGGATATGGGTACGGAAACGCTCACGTTGCCACTCCAGGTCACCAGTCAGGCGGAAATAATCCAGGCCGGTTTCGCCAATGGCAACCACACGGTCATGATCAGCCAAGCGGACCAGGCCGTCTACTGTGGGCTCCTGGATATCCTCGTAATCAGGATGTACGCCGACTGAGGCGTAAATATTGGGATACTGCTCGGCAATCGCCAGCACTTCGGGAAACTTGTCCAGTGTCACTGACACACACAAGGCATGGCCAACCTGATGACTGCGCATGCTATCAAGCACCTGGTCCATATTCTGGACCAGTTCAGGGAAATTAAGATGGCAATGCGAATCAACTAACATGTTTTTCAACCAAGACTAAATTCAGCGCGATTCAATAGGCGCTATATCGTATTTGAAGGACGGCTGGATTTAAGCGCAGCGCCAAGAATCGTTTCTATGCGTTTCTTCGCCTCGGCACCACCATCTTTATCAGTAAACTGGATACCGATGCCCTGCGGCTTGTTATTGGCTGCCTGCGGCGTAATCCAGATCACTTTACCGACGACTTTGAGCTTATTCGGATCATTGAGCAAAGTCAGCAGCATAAAAACCTCTTCGCCCATTTTAAACGGCTTGCTGGTCGGAATAAACAAACCGCCGCCTTTGACAAAAGGCATGTAAGCGGCGAACAAGGCTGCTTTTTCGCGAATCGCCAGCGACAAAACCCCGGGTTTTGCGGCGGCTGGTGGTAGTGTATCTGTCATAGCCCAGGCTCCAGAATGTTTACCTTAATCACCATCAAACAAACTGGCCTTAAGCAAACATTTTTTTGTATTGCAATAATAACTGCTCCAGCTGTAACTCCTGATTGAGTGGATGCTGTGCTGTCATTTTAAAACGATTTAGCTGTTGTTGAAACGCCAGTAAGCGTGACATATTGACCGCACCCGCCAATGCCTGCAATGGCGCAGCCTCACTCGGATGATAACGCAAGGGTTGCTGGTGGCTAGAGAGCCAGACATCCAGCAGCCATTTCTGTAACACCTGGATCGCCTGCTCCATGCCCTGCTTGATCAGCACCGGCACAGCTGCGGCAATATCGATGGTCGCCCCGCCTACCAGGTGCGGGCGCAATTGCTGGTACCAGGCATGCCAGTCAAACTCATCTTGCTGTATCGTCGTTGGTGCACCACCGCTGTAATGCCAGATCCATTCAGGATTCGGCACAGACTGGGCTTGTAACCACTGCAAGCCCTGCTCGCGGCTGGGCACCGGCATTTCTACCTGCATACACCGGCTTAAAATAGTAGGCAACAAAGCCTGACGCTGATGCGAGACCAGTAAAAACTGCGTGCGCTGCGGCGGCTCTTCCAATAGTTTAAGTAAAGCGTTAGAGGCCGCTACATTCATCGCCTCCAGGGGGTGAATCAACACCACACGAATACCATCGACACGATGGGAGGTCAGCGACAAATAGTCATGCAAGGCGCGAATCTGGTCTATGAGGATTTGCTGCCGTTTGCGGGTCTTTTTCTTGCCACTATCAGCAGCATCGTCATCTTCAGGCGTGATCTCCCTGAAATCGGGATGTGCGCCTTCGGATAGCCAATGACAGGATTCGCATTCACCACAGGCAAAGCCCTGTTGTGGTCGTAAACACAGCAAAGCCGCCGCCATCGTCTGCGCAAAATGCAGTTTACCAATACCGGTTTTACCATGCAGCAATAAGGCATGGTGACGCGTCTCCCCCGCTTGCATCCAATGCGAGAACAGGGAATCTTGCCAGGGATAAAGCTTATTAATCATAAAGATGAAATAATTTCTTCAACTGACTTCTTCACTTCTTCAAGTGAGCGATGCGCATCTATGACATGAAAACGCTGCGGAAATTCGGCAGCTCTGGCCAGGTATTGTGCACGCAGTTTGGCAAAAAATTCAGCGCCTTGCGCTTCAAACTTGTCTGGCGTCCGAGCCCCGGCCAGGCGCTGCAAACTCACCTCAACCGGCACATCAAACAACAGGGTGGCATCGGGCTGCAAATCACCCTGCACCCATTGTTCTAATTGCTGCATTTTTTGCAAAGGCAAACCGCGTGCACCGCACTGATAGGCATAAGACGCATCAGTGAAACGGTCTGACACGACAATCGCATCGCGCTGTAATGCTGGCAGAATGACTTGCTGCAAATGCTCGGCACGCGCAGCAAACATCAACAAAGACTCGGTTTCCACATGCATCTCTCTATGCAACAGGATTTCGCGCAATTCTTCCCCTAATAGGGTACCGCCAGGTTCACGTGTAGAAACCACTTCGCGACCGCGACTGGCCAGCATTTGTAAAATCGTCGGAATATGCGTGCTCTTACCGGCACCATCCATTCCTTCCAGCGTGATAAACAAGCCCGCCATTATTCAAGATTCCCCGTATGTATATCTTGGTGCATATTGTTAGTGTTTCTTTAATTGGTAGGCGCGCACCGCCTGATTGTGTGCGTCCAGCGAACTGGTAAACACATGCCTGCCCTGACCGTTTGCCACAAAATACAAAGCATTGGTCTTGGCCGGATGCAAGGCCGCTTGTATCGAGGCCAGCCCTGGCAAAGCAATCGGCGTCGGCGGCAAGCCACTGCGCGTATACGTGTTGTAAGGCGTATCCGTCAGTAAGTCTTTTTTGGTGATATTGCCACGGTAACGCGTACCCATGCCATAAATCACTGTGGGGTCAGTCTGCAATCGCATGCCTTTACGCAGGCGGTTAATAAACACACCGGCAATTTGCGGGCGTTCTTCTTCCACCCCGGTTTCTTTTTCGACGATGGATGCCATCACCAGTGCCTCATACATGGAGCGGTAAGGCAAGCCCGCCTCTCGTGCCTCCCAGGCCGCCGACAAATGCTGCGCCATTTTCTGGTAAGCCCGCTTGTAGAGGTCGGCATCACTGCTCTGCGCGTCCAGAAAATAAGTATCCGGAAAAAACCAGCCTTCCGGGTGCATGGCTTGCCCGCTGATTTGCTGCATCAACTCGCTATCAGACAACATCACTGTGTCATGGCGGATGCCTGGCATTTGTGCCAGTTTTTGCCTGAAGTCGGCAAACGTTTTACCTTCGATTAATTGCAGTTTAAATTGATCAAACGTGCCATGCTTGAGGATGTCTATGAGTGACATCACCTGCAATGGCGTATTCAAAGCATAATCACCGGCCTGCAATTGACCGCCACTGCCTGTCACTTTCACCGTCAGCAGAAAGCTATAGGGTTCAGTCAGCACGCCTGCGGCAACCAGTTGATCGGCAATGCCGCGCACACTGGCCCCGGCCGGAATCTGCAAGCCTATGGTTTCTGATGCCATGGGCAATGGCCGAATCATGAAAATCACCATCCAGACTGCCAGTGCCAGAACCGCGAGCACCAAGGCGGCAACGCCGTATTTCACACACTGCTTAATGAACAACATAGTTTAAATGCGCTCTTAATTCTTTGGCCCAATCATTGCTGGCAATCATCTGGTCGTCAATCTGCGTCACCTGCAATACGCCATAGACGCTATTGGCAACCACCACAGCATCGGCTGCCAGCAGGTTTTCCATAAACAAGTTGGTCGAGACCACCACCTGGCCGTGCGTTTTATACCAGTCGAGGATTTTTTGCCGCATCACGCCTGACACGCCACACTGATCCAGTGCCGGGGTCATCACCAGGCCGTCTTTGCTGATAAACAGATTGCCGCTGACAGCTTCAATCACTTGGTCATGGTAATCACGCAGCACGCCATCAAAAAAGCGTGGATCTTTGAGCTCTGCACGAGCCAATACATTTTCCAGGCGATTCAGGTGCTTGATACCAGCCAGCAAGGGCTGCGAGGCCAATCGCGTCTGGCAGGTATATAAAGCCACGCCTGTTGTATAGATTTCAGGCGCATAGACCGGCAATGCACTGTGTATAAACACCCGTGTCGGCTCACAGATAGCGGGCGGCGCGTAGCCACGCGCACCGTCACCGCGCGTAATCATGACTTTCACAATCCCGTTTGATAATTCTTCGCCGTCAGCAGAGGCCATCAAGTGCCTGAATTCCTGCATCAGCAACTCGGCTGAGGGGCATACAATCTGGATTTTGCTGCAATCGGCCACCAGCGTCTGATAGTGTAATGGCCAGTCCTGCAATTCGCCGCCCAGCAGGCGCATGGTGCGGAAAATGCCATCGCCATAAGCAAAGCCGCGGTTGGTTGGCGCAATACCAGATACCAATTTACCGTTGATGCAATAGCGGACTGAGCTCATGTGATGCCAGAGAAAAGAGTGATGTCGAACAAGGCTGAAACCATACCATAAATCAACGCTAACTGACGCGCTATCTGACGAAAAACCAGCCATGAACAATGGCCTAAACGCTGAAATAAAGGATTTTTTAAAGTTTATTGTGGTGATGCCGTTAACAAGATTAGCAGTAATGTATCTGTATTCTTTTTGACGAGGCATGGCGATGTCAGTTTCCAATATTCAAAGCAATGTCTCAGCCCTGTTAAACAAGGCCTACAACACCGAGACCAACGCAGCGAGCGGCGGCGATGCCGTCAGTACGCTTGCCAAAGAAAGCACCACCAACAGTGACAGCGGCACAAACGCCTCGGCCAGTGCGCAAGTGACACTAGGCAGCACCGACACAGCCCCTGAAACCTATACAGCAAAAGGCTTAATGCAGCAGTTACGCCAATATCAGCTGAGTAATGCATCGCTAATCTTTGGCAATGGCGATGAGTCGAATGACGATAGTACGGGCTTGACCAGCTTACCAGGCACATCTTCGAGCAGTGACCTGGAAAGCATGAGCCAGGACTGGGTAAGCACCATCAGCGAAAGTCCTGGTAAAGCGTCGGTCATGGTGGAAAGCAGTAAAAATAACTCCTTAAATACGATCTTTGGCGGATAAACACCCGCAGATAAGTATTTAGACAGTACCAGCAATCGCCATAAAAACGCCCGACTTCCGGGCGTTTTTATTTTTGTGGCAACCATGCGACGTCGCATATACAATTGTTAATAAATGATAATAAATCAACAATTGAAGGAGTGATGCGATGAAACCAAAAATCTTTATAGGCTCTTCACGCGAGGGTCTGGATATTGCCAATCCCATACACGCCAATTTAACCCGCGATGCCGAATGCACGGTGTGGAGCAATGGCGTGTTCCAGATTTCAGGGTCTACCCTCTACAGCCTGATCAACGCCCTGCGCAACTCTGATTTTGGCGTATTTGTATTTAGCCCGGATGACCTGACAATCATGCGCGGACAGCAAAACCCGGTGGTACGTGACAATGTGATTTTTGAGTTAGGCCTGTTTATCGGCCGCTTGGGCGTTGAACGCTGTTTCTTTATCACCCCTGACCATGTCGCTGATTTACGGCTACCGACTGACCTGATGGGCATACTGCCCGGGCAATATGAAGCAAACCGGCACGACCAGAACTGGCTGGCCGCCACCAACCCGGTCTGCATGCAAATCCGCGCCAAGCTGATAGAGCTGAAATCGTTTCAAGATGCCACCGTGAACGCCGCAACGGCGGTGGACTCAAGCACGAACCATGAAATAAAGCATGCAATATCACATGATCACACGGCAACAGATCAACACTTAGGACTGGAGCCACACGGCAAGGCCTATGCACTGACTGGCAATACGCATAAGCATAAAGACGCTATTAAACAAGCCGGGGCCAGCTGGAACAAAGGTTTAAAGAAGTGGATTATTCGCGGTAGCGATAAAATCAAGTTTGAACGCCTGATCGCGGACGTGAACAGCAGCACATATTAACAGCGTGTGCCCAAACTCAGTTACGCTTTGACAAAATGACCGCGTGCTTTGTCACGGAGGCACTGCAGCAAGTCTGCGGTACGCAATGCCAGTGCGTAGCCCAGTACGCCACTGCCTATCACCACGGTTTCATAGTTAGCGACACTGTCATCAACCAATACCGTTAAGCCTTCAGGCAAAGCAATCGGCGGTACAGCACCGACCACATAGCCGGTCGCTTCCGGCACTTCGTCATATTCCGCCATGCGGCATTTGCGCTCACCCAAGTGGGCGCGCAATAACGCCCAGTCTGCACGGCCGCCGCCAGCCACTGCCAGCAGGCAAAAACCACTGTTTTCCCCCTTGAACACCACGCTGCGTACCACAGACTGCGGATCTGATCCTTGGGCGGAAAGTAATTCCTCCAGCTGGCGGATCGGTTTCTGATCGTCACTCAGGGGAATTTCAATCACTTCAAATTGAATCTGCTGCTGGACTAGCAAATCAATCACCGGCGAGGTTAGATGCGTCGTCACGAACAAACTCCTCAATTAATCAATAGCTTTAATAAATGAATATAATTTATTGATATTCAGTGTATTTTGCGTTGCTGCCCTTGCATTTATCGGCTGGGTATTTCTGCGCATTTAGCGCAATCTTGGCATTGGTGGCGGCGATCAAATCAATGCCACACACCTCGGCAATCCGCATCAGGTACACAAAAGTATCTGCCAGTTCCTGCCCAACCTTGTCTTTGGTTTCGGCATGCAGTTGGCGACTGTCAGACTCTGTCATCCATTGAAAATGCTCAACCACCTCAGCCGCCTCTACAATCATGGCCATGGCCAGGTTTTTAGGGGAATGAAACTGCGCCCAGTCACGCTCTTCTACAAAGGCATTCACACGTGCCCGCAATGCATCAATTGAATCAGTCATCGAGTTATCCTAAACGTTATTACTGAACTACTGACTATCATCTGCGGCTGGCGACTCGGCTTTCTCTCGCCGATTGCTGCCTGCCACCATTTTAATCTCAAACAAACGACATTCTAGTGGTCCGTTATACAGCAGCGTTTTCTTGCTCGGACTTAAACGCATGAGCTTAGGCATACGCAAATCATTGGTCAGGAAATAGGTATTCCAGCCGGAGAATTTCTGTTTCAGCGCTGCCGCCATTTGCGGATACAGCTCGGCCAGTGTGTCATCCTCGCCGATACGCACCCCATAAGGCGGATTCGCCACCAGCACGCCGCTGTCTGCCGGCGGTGCAACCTTGGTAAACTCCCAGTGCGACAATTGCACGGCGTCCAGCCAGCCAGCCATTTCCAGATTCTGCTTGGTGACGCGTACAGCGCGCAAATCCATGTCTGAACCGTAAATACTTTGAAAACTCACCGGTTTAACAGCTTTGGCCGCTGCGTTACGCACTTTCTTAAATGTATCAGATTCAAAGTTTTTGAGTTTTTCAAAGCCAAAGTTGCGGTTCAAGCCTGGCGCAATATTGAGCGCAATCATGACAGCTTCAAGCAGAAACGTACCGCTGCCGCACATCGGGTCCAGCAGCGCCTGGCCAGGTTGCCAGCCAGTCAGCTTTAAAATGCCTGCAGCCAGGTTTTCACGCAATGGCGCTTCAATACTGTTTTTACGGTTGCCACGCTGATAGAGCGGATTACCGGAAGTATCCACATACAACTGATAGCTGTCAGCCGTCAGGTATACATGCACACGCACGCCAGGCTCACGCGTATCAATATTCGGACGGCTACCCACACTTTGACGGAACCGGTCACAAATAGCATCTTTGACGCGCAAAGTAATGAATTCCAGGCTTTTCAACGGACTGCGCACCGCCGTGACTTTGACCATCATGCTGTGTTTGACATCAAACCAGTTCGGCCAGTTGATTTTGAGTGCGCCCTGGTAAATATCGTCTTCTGTCAGGTATTTACCACGCCCGACCTGCATCAAAATGCGTGTCGCCACGCGTGAGTGCAAGTTGGCGTGGTAGCAGACAGAAAGCTCGCCGCTAAAACTGGCGCCGCCTTCGGTGGCTTTGATCTCACGCGCCCCACCCTGCTTGAGTTCATCGAGGAGAATAGCTTCCAGGCCACGTGGGCAGGTTGCGAAGTATTGATTCATGAAATTAGCCACCGAGGGTGAACTCCTTACCGTTGTTAGGATTCGCGCCTTGCAGGCGGTCTATCAGGTCGAGAAAATTGATATTGTGGGTTTGCATGGCCTCCTGCGCGCGTTTGCGCAAGGTGGCCAGGTCTGGCATGGCCAAAGCGGATTTAAAACCAAATACGATGATATTGCCGGGTTTGCCCGTCGGCATCATGAGTACGCGTTGCTCAAAGGTTTGCTCCATGCGCTGCATATAGATATCAAACTTTTTGTCCGAACCCCACAGGTTAATGGTAAACAAGCCATCTGGCGTCAGCGCGTCTGCACAGTCATCAAAGAATGACTGGGTACAAAAGTCTGGTGGCAAGCCATTGCTGCCAAAAGCATCCATCATCAGCCAGTCACAGGCACCCGGATGCTGCTGGATATGGGCAATGCCATCGCCTTCAATAATCTGCAAGCGCTCGTCATCATCTGGCACAAAGAAATGGCTGCGGGCGACCTGGATCACCTGCGGATTGAGTTCGATCACGGTTTGCTGAATCTGCGGGCAATATTGCCACACGTATTTGGCAATGGAGCCACCACCCAGGCCGACTAAGGTCAATTGACGGCTATCCGGCTTGAATAACAGGCTGCTCAGCACGCCCCATGAATAAGCCAATACCAGCGCGTAAGGGTCTTTAACCTTCATGCTGCTCTGTATCGTCGGCGAACCCAGATGCATGGAGCGCACGCCGTCTGTCTCGGTGACTTCTACCATCTCAAAGTCAGACACAGCCTTATGGATTTTGCGGTTAAATTTAAACATTATGCACTTTCCGTCACGTCAGGCTGGGCATCATCTGTGGCCGTTACTTCAAGGTCAATTGCTTCGTCACTGGCAGCCACGTCATCACCAGCAGAGGAACTCACCTCTTCGATCACGCCCAGAAACTTGCATTCCAGCTCCATGAGTAAAGTATCTATTTTCTGTATCGCCAGCCGTACTTTACTGCCCGGCTTGGTCGCCGGCAAACTGTGCACCTTGGTCATATAAGGCAAACGTTCCAGGCGCACCAGATTTTCGCGCCACACCGTGGCATCTATTTCAGTGATGCCTTCCTGAATCAGGTATTGCAGGCACCAGTAGCGCTCCATGCGCGTCTGAAACTCATTATAGGCATTGTAGGTTTGATCAAAATTACGCATATGGCCGACAATCTCATCGCCATGGGCTGCGTAGACCGGCGCTTGCAGGGTCAAGACACTGATCAATTGCCGCTGGTTAATCAAATCCACCGCACGGCGTAAAGGCGAGGTACACCAGGCATATTGTGCCACGCCCAGCCCTTGGTGACCTTCGGCCTTGGTGGTCATATACACTTTACCGCCGTTTTGCGCACGGTAAATGCCAGGCACATCGTGCTCGGCCAGCAACAAGCCCCATTGGCTATTGGCCGCAATCATCAACTCAGCGACCAGTTTATCCATGGGCGAGCCGCGCTGACGATTCACAATATCAACGATGCCATCCGTCACGTAAAAATTGTAATCCACTGGCTGTGGCCGGGTCGGGTCATATTTGCCACGCGCCTTTTCCAGGCTCTCGGCAAAATGGAACAAAAACACCAGCGACGACCACAGCGGATGACCGCTATCTTGCGCCAGAGTGGTTTCATTGAAATAAGGTTCCAACGTGTCATGCCGCAGGTTTTCTGCAATCTGTACGCGCTCCAGACAGCTATGCTGGTGCACAATGCTAAAGTCAGGCGCCACCTCCAGATAGAGCGATAAGGCAGGCTTGGTTTCACCTGCATCCAGGCTGAATGGCCGAATTGCGACTTCCGGCAACATGGTAATTTTGTGTCCGGGCATATAGACCGTAGACAACCGTTTCATCACCTCATTATCCAGTGCCTCGTGTGGCGCCACACCTAATGCAGGTGCGGCAATATGAATACCAACTTGCGTATTGCCGTTGCTTAACGGTGTCACGGATAAGGCATCATCAATTTCTGTCGTGGTGCTGTCATCAATACTAAACGCCTGTACTGCCGACAACGGCAATTCATCAGGTATGTCTGCCAGCGAAAATGCCGGAAACTCGGCGCCATGGGCAAAATACTCACGTAAAAATGCCCCGAGGTGGTAATCATGTACTGAGACAATAGCGCCTGCTGCGTGCAAGACTTGTACTGGCAATTGTTTTAGCTCAGCCGCTGCCTGCTCCAGCGCTTTCCACTCCAGGCTGTTTTTATCGGGCGCATATAACAATGCATCCAATTTAGTCGCAAAGCTTTCAGGTAAAGCTTGCGCCTTCAGCTGCGCCACCATCTGCGCCATGAATTCGGCTTGTTGACGCTTCTTTTCCAGGCCAGCCAAAGCGGCTTTCAACGTATCTTCCGGCGCTGCTTTATAGCGGCCCTTGCCTTTGCGGTAAAAATACATGGGCGCCGCGTGCAACTTAAGCGCAATCGCTGCCGCTTGCTGGCGACTCGGTTTGCCACCGTAATATTCTTGCGCCAGGTCCTCGAAAGCAAACTCTGGCTCACCACAGCATTCCCATAAAAAGTCGGTATCCAGGGTGTCGGACTCAGCCTGCGCCGCTTCGAGAAAGCCTGACAAACCGCCGTCAAACCGCATCAATACATTGGCGGTTTTAATTTTGCTGCGTTTGCCGGTGCTGGCCTCGACTTGCATGCTGCTATCGGCCTCAGACATGATGGAAGCGACCTTAAAGCCACCGTCTTCTTCGTAAAAAACATTCATGTGGGGAAATTAAACGTGTGGAAATCACACTTGCGCGTATTAAAACGCTATTTTACCCGAGAAGCGCAGAGTTTTTTGGCAGGCACTGAACTTTAGCCATGGATAATGACTAAAATAGCATGATGAAGCCCCTGAACTTTGACAACCGTTTTACCCGGGAACTGCCCGGCGACCCGATCTCAGACAACTATACCAGGCAGGTCAGTGACTGTTTATGGTCACCTGTGCAGCCGACACCTGTAAAAAACCCACAATTGCTTGCTTATAGCGCTGAAGTCGCCCAACTGCTTGGGCTATCGGCTGAAGACATGCAAGACCGCGACCTGATCCAGACATTAGGCGGCAATGGCGCGCTAGATGGCATGTTTACCTATGCCACCCGCTATGGCGGCCATCAATTCGGGCATTGGGCCGGGCAACTGGGGGATGGCCGCGCCATTTACCTGGGGGAATTGGTTCACGCGGGCAAACGCTATGAGCTACAGCTCAAAGGTGCAGGTGAAACACCCTACTCCCGCTCAGCCGATGGCCGGGCAGTACTCCGCTCCAGCTTGCGCGAATTTTTATGCTCGGAAGCCATGCATCATCTGGGGGTACCAACCACACGAGCGTTAAGCCTGGTCACTACCGGCAACCAGGTGGTACGGGATATGTTTTACAACGGTAACCCGCAACTGGAACCAGGTGCGATTGTCTGCCGTGTCGCACCTTCATTTACGCGTTTTGGCCATTTTGAAATCCTGGCCAGCCGCAACGAGTTACCGTTGCTGAAACGCCTGATCGGCTTTACGCTGGACCGCGACTTTGCCGATTGGTGGCCATCTACCGGCCTCGCGTTAGACGTGAATGATCCTGCACCTGCCTTGATAGAAGCATGGTTTGAAGAAGTCTGCTCACGCACAGCCATCATGATCGCGCACTGGATGCGCGTGGGTTTTGTGCATGGTGTGATGAATACCGACAATATGTCCATTCTCGGCCTGACCATTGATTATGGCCCGTATGGCTGGGTGGATAACTTTGACCCGGGCTGGACGCCGAATACCACCGATGCACAAGGCCGCCGCTATTGTTTTGGCCGCCAACCGGATATAGCGCGCTGGAACCTGGAACGGTTGGCCGAAGCGCTCGGCACCTTACTGCCAGAGACGCAAGGCCTGGCGGATGGCCTGACCACTTACGATCAGGCCTATATACGCGCCCTCACATCAAGCCTGGCTGACAAGTTTGGCTTTGATCACTGGCAAGACGGCGATGGCGAGCTGATTAACCATATTTTTGAGTTGATGCAACGCGCGGAAGTCGACCAAACGCTATTTTTCACACGACTGGCGAAGCTGGATATGGCGCAGCCACAACTGGCAACACTGGCAGATACTTTTTATACTGAGTCAGGGCAGCAACAATTTGGCGCCGATATCCAGGCCTGGTTGCATAACTACAGCCTGCGCATACAACAATCGACATTAACCCCTGAGCAACGTTTACAAAAAATGGCGGCGGCGAACCCGATGTATGTGTTGCGAAACTACTTGGCGCAAGAAGCGATTGACCTGGCGACCCAAGGTGACAACAGCCGCTTGCTGACATTATTGCAAGTATTGCGTCATCCATATACCGAACAAGCCGGCATGGAGGCCTTCGCGCAAAAACGCCCGGACTGGGCCAGACAAAAGGCCGGTTGCTCGATGTTGTCGTGTAGTTCATAATTTTGGCCATGCAAACTGCCGAACAACTCATCACCGATGCGGGCCTGCGCTCAACCAAAGCGCGGCTAGCCGTGTTGAACACCCTGCTCAACTCGCATACGGCACTCAGTCATACCGATATTTTAACCACGCTGCAAGGCGTCAAGGAAATTGACCGGGTAACGGTATACCGGGTGCTTGACTGGTTACAGGAGCATGCCCTCATCCATAAAATATCCACCGATGACCGCGCCTGGAAATTTCAACTGAACGCCCCTAAACGCAGTTACAAAGCCACAGATACCAGCGTAAGCAGCGGTTTGTTAAGCAATCACGGCCATGCCCATTTGCAATGCCAGCGCTGTGGCACAGTCCTTTGCATTCATGAATTGGCTGCGCATATTCCGCAAGCTATTTTCGACACCTACCAAATATCTCACATCGAAATCAGCCTCAAGGGCCTCTGCCCACAATGCCAACAAGCGTCGGCCCAAGACTGACTACAATAAAATAGCCGCGCGACTTTCTGTTACTACTCGATTACTATCCAACATTTTTGCAACTTAGTTGCAAATAACACCAACACCTTTTAAAATGCAACTTTATTGCATTGCAACAAAGTTGCTTAAATGGTTACTCACGCACAATTATTAGCGATGCCGGCAGACGCTTATATGAACGAAGCGCAACTGGCCTTCTTTCGGCAGTTGCTGCAGGCACAGCTTCAAGCCTTGCAAGACAATATGCGCCAGACCAGTGAACATCTCTCAGATCAGCAAGAAACACCAGACCCGGCCGATCGCGCTACGCAAGAGGAAACACACAGCCTTGAACTGCGCACGCGGGACCGCGAACGCAAACATTTAAAAACCATTCAATCAGCTTTGCGCCGCATCCAGGATGGCAGCTATGGCTATTGCGAAGACACCGGGGAGCCAATCGGCCTCGCCAGACTATTAGCCAGGCCAACCACCAAGTTGTGCCTGGAAGCACAGGAGCGGCACGAACGCCGCGAACGGCAATTTAACCACTAAAGGATGACCTATGAAAAAACTGCCAGTCACGGTACTTTCCGGCTTTCTGGGCGCAGGTAAAACCACCCTGCTCAACCATATTCTCAATAACCGCGAAGGCAAGCGCGTCGCAGTGATTGTCAACGATATGTCCGAGGTAAATATCGATGCACAACTGCTGCGTGATGGCGGCGCAGCCTTGTCACGCCAGGAAGAAAAACTGGTTGAGATGAGCAATGGCTGCATTTGCTGCACCTTGCGCGAAGACCTGCTGATTGAAATCACGCGGCTGGCCAAAGAAAACCGCTTTGATTACCTGTTGATTGAAACCACCGGTATTTCCGAACCATTGCCTATTGCAGAAACCTTTACCTTTGCAGACGAAGACGGCGTCTCGCTGGCAGATGTCGCCGAATTGGACACCATGGTCACCGTAGTTGATGGTTATAACTTTCTCCAAGACTATGGCTCGCAAGATATGCTGGGCGACCGCGGCCTCTCGCTGGGCGAAGAAGATGAACGCACGGTGGTTGACCTGCTGGTTGAACAAATCGAGTTTTGCGACGTGTTAGTGCTGAATAAAACTGACCTGTTAACCCTGGAAGAAGTCTCCAGGCTGGAAGGCATCCTCAAAACGCTCAATCCACGCGCGCAAATCATACACAGCAGCTTTGGCAAAGTGCCACTAAATCGCATCATGCATACCGGCTTGTTCGACTTTGACCAGGCGGCCGAAGCCCCGGGCTGGCTGCAAGAGCTACGTGGCGAGCATGTGCCGGAAAGTGAAGAGTACGGCATCTCCAGCTTTGTTTACCGCGCCCGCAAACCGTTTCATCCACAGCGTTTGTGGCAGTGGTTCAATCAAGAATGGCCTGGCGTCGTCCGCTCCAAAGGCCGTTACTGGATCGCCTCACGGCCAGAGTTCTGCGCCACCTGGTCGCAAGCAGGCGCGGTCACCCGCACAGAACTGGCGGGCATGTGGTGGAGCGCCACACCGCAGGAATACTGGCCACAAGATGAGGAAAGTCTGCAACACATCCACTCGCGCATGCAGGCCCCTTATGGTGACCGCCAGCAAGAACTGGTGGTTATCGGCATGGGGATGGATAAAGCGGCGCTCACCAGGCAGTTTGAGGCCTGCTTGTTGACCGAGGCAGAGATTGCGCTTGGCATACAGCAGTGGCGGCAATTGCCGGATCCATTTCCGGCATGGGCGCCCAATATACAAGACGAGCAGATTGAAGCAACCGTTTGAAATCGAATCAGGCCAGGCATCAAAGTGCCTGGTCGTATATCGCCAAACGATCATGTACGAGAGGTGAGGTAAAGCAAAAGTGACACACTGTCTACCGGGTGTTTTTTATCGATGTGAAGCGGACGCTTTTCAAAACAAGCCAGATATACTCAACCTAAATGAAATAATCTAAACGGTAAAAAACACATCCAGTTCACACTGGCTGGATACATGCATACTCACAGGGAAGAAACGCATCATGCATAAAAAAACCATTGCCAGTTTCATGGCGCTGATATTGCTGCCTATGCCTGGCTACGCTGAAGAAGCCAGGGAGCAAGAGAAAGAAAATGAAGCTAGCAAGCAACGAAAAACATTCACGGATGATGAAGCCCCTGTAGAGTTAGATAGCGTAGTCGTCATCGGCAATCAGGCGCAAATCTCATCCGTGGATAAAGGCTTGGCTGGTTCGGTAGATGTCATTACCAGGCAAGAACTTGAATACGAACATGTGACCGACACGCTGGAACTTTTTAACAAAACGCCTGGCGTCGTACTGTCACGCTACAGCCAGGGCATTGTGAATACAGAAATTTCCATTCGCGGCTTTAGTGGTGATGGCGAGACACCCAATGCCAAATTGCTGGTTGATGGTATTCCTTCCAACCTGTTTTCCGGCTTGAGTGAGCTGGATTATCTGTTCCCGACCAACATTCAGAGCATTCAAGTCTTTAAGGGCACCAGTGATGCCAGCACAGGTTTGTTTGCGACTGCCGGGAATTACAAAGTGGAAACGCGTAAAGATGCTGGCAAGCAGTTGCAATTCGGTTATGGCAGCTTTAATACCCGTGAAATGCAGGGCTATTTTGGTGACAAGCAAGACAATTTCACCCAGAACTATGCAATTGGCTACCGCAAGGGCAACGGCTTCCGCGACCATACCGAAAATGAAAAAATTGCGTTATCCGGCCGCTGGCAATTGGACTTTGACCAATCTACGCTGGCGCTGAGTGCTAAATACGGCAAATATAACTCGCCAGAGGCCCCTGGCTACATGCCTAAAGCACAGGCCCGCGCCAATCCAACCGGCGTCGCGCCTAATGCACTCAATGACAGGGGGGAAAAGGAATTCAAACACCTGAGCCTGCATTATGACTATTTTTTCAATAATGACCTGGATGTGAGCCTGAAGACTTACTGGCAGAATTTTGACCGTGAACGGGATGTGCGTTTTGTGGGTTCGCCGAATGTCGAACACAGGCTGGATGATCAAACATCAACAGGGCTGATTGCAAAACTAAACTGGAAAATCAATCCGCAGTGGGCTGTTGAGACGGGCTATGATATTGAGCATCAGGAAGTCAGCCAGTTTAATCAAAGGGTAAATGCGGTAGGTGTCAATGTCATTCGTATCAAAGCGGATTACGACTTTACCGCACAAGGCATCTATGCCAAATTGGAAAATACACCGCTTGAATGGCTACGCTGGAACTTTGCCCTGCGCGCGGATCGGCTGGATGCAACAGCGAATGCGCCTATCATCATTGGTACAAACCTGATTCCGGCCAGGCAAATCAATACCGACTTGTACGACTCACCGACGATTGTGCAACCCAAACTCAATGCGTTTGCCAATCTGAACGCACAGCACACCCTGTTTGGCAATGCAGGTCGCAGCTTCCAAACGCCGACGGGGATCAACTTGAACCAGTTCGATGCTAATAGTGGCGCAAGAATCCCAATAGATGTCGCTGTGAATGATGGCTGGGAAATTGGCCTTAAAAGTGGCTGGAGCAGTGCGCTCAATACACGAACTTCCTACTGGCAGCAGAAAGCCAAGCATGAGTTCATCAATATTGATAACTTCCGTCGCCCTTTAGGCGAGACACTCCGGCAAGGCCTGGATGCCAGTTTTGATTACAGATTGAATGACTACTTCAGCTTCTGGGGCAATGTTTCTAAGGTGTATGCCAAAATTGAAGAGCCCAATCCGCAAAACCCAGAGTTTAAAGGGCATAACATACGCGGCATTCCTGACCACACGGCTTCACTGGGTCTGCAATTCACCCCTGACTCCGACTGGATTGCGCGTATTCATATCGACCGGCAAGGGGCTTATTACATCAATGAAAGCAACTTGGGTGGCAAATACGGCGCCTACACACTGACTAGCGCGAATATTGATTACAAAACCCATTGGGGACGAGTCAGTTTGCTGGCCAACAATATTTTCGACAAATATTATGAGTATGTATACGACTTCAATTCCAATGGCAACCCAGCAGGCGTCAACTTTGCTCCCGGCGCTGGTCGCAACTTCATGCTCACCGCAACAGTGGATTTCAAATGACCGCATTATTATCCATCCAACAACTCAGCCTGCGTTTTGCCGGGCGTGAAATTTTGAAACAGCTTGATTTCAGTTTACCTGCGGGGGAAGTCGTCTCGGTACTTGGCAGCAACGGTGCAGGGAAATCTACCCTGCTCAAAAGCATACTCGGCTTGCACACTGCGGCGCATCAAACCGGCACGATTCAAATTGCTGGCGTGAACCTTGAGCAGTCACGCCACCAGGCGCTGTCGCAATTGGCTTACGTGCCTGAGCAACCGGCGGTTTACGGTCACCTGTCTGCGATTGAAAATATCCGTTATTTCCTGAGTCTGGGCGCGATCAGCCAGCCAGCGGATATCACGAGCTGTTTAACCATGGCAGGGTTGCCTGAGCATGCCTGGCAACGGCCTTGCAGTGAGTATTCCAAAGGCATGAAACAAAAAGTGATGCTGGCATTTGCACTGGCAAAACAGGCCAAACTTTTACTGCTGGATGAACCAAACTCAGGGCTGGATCCGCAGGCGACCGAAGAGTTGAACCTGTTGATTGTGCAGTGCAAAGCACGCGGCATGGGCATACTGGTGGTGACACATGACGTATTATCGGCGATGGCGTTTTCAGATCGCTTGCTGATGCTGGCAAACGGGCAATTACAGCCAGTGACCATAGACCAATCGTCACTGACCTTGGAGAGCCTCAAACGACTGTATCAGGGGCAGGCATGACTTCACTTGTCTGGAAAATCGCCATCAACGAATGGCGCCGTTTATGGCATGCGCGTATTCCGGCCCTGTTGATGCTGGTATTAGTCGTGCTGTGGGCGATTGCCGCCCTCGCCGCCCATCACCACTGGCAAGACCACGCCAATACAGTGGCAGAAGTCACACAACGCAGCCAGCAGGACTGGCAATCGCAACCCGATCGCCATCCGCACCGGGTATCCCATTTTGGTGATTTTGTGGCCAAGCCGTTGCACCCGCTCAGCGTCATTGAACCTGGTATCATCGATCAATCGGGGCACCTGGTTTACCTGGAAGCGCACAGGTTGAACAGCGCCAATTTTAATCCGGCCACTGAGGCGACCAGCCTAGGCCGTTTCCCGCTCATTACGCCCGCCATGATCGTGCAATGGTGGATGCCGCTGTTTTTGATCATGATTGCTTATGCCACCATCACCGCAGAAAAAATGACCGGCATTTTGGCTTTTATGCGCGGCAATGGTACGCCTGTCTGGGCGATCGCAACGGGGAAGTGGCTGGCACTATTCCTGCCATTTTTCACCCTGCTTTGCCTGCAAGCTTCCCTGACACTGGCCTGGAGCTGGGGCAGTGACCAGGTTTTGTTACGGTTATCACTGATGCTATTGGCGCAGGCCATGTACATTGCAGGCTGGTGCCTGCTGGTGCTTGCGGTTTCCTGGTTTAGCAAGCAACTGCATGGCGCCTTGCTGACGCTGCTGCTGTGCTGGGTATGCATCTGCATTATTTTCCCGCGCGGATTAGCCAACCTGGCGCAGATGACCTACCCGACCCAGCCGCGTACAGAGGCTGAGCATCACGCAGAAATCAAACTGAAGACCTTGGGCGACAGCCATAACCCGGACGACCCGCATTTTGCGGCATTTAAAGCAGGTATCCTCAAAAAATACCAGGTCACAAGCGTTGAAGATTTGCCGGTTAACTATAAAGGCCTGCTGATGCAGGAAGGGGAGCGCCTGACCACTGACGTCTACCGCGAACAGCAAGCCCTGCATAATGCACAACTGAACAGACAAAACATCAGCATCCGGCATTGGCTATGGCTGACACCGGCACTGGCATTGCAATACGTGCAGATGGCCAGTAGCGGCAATGACCTGGCGCATCACCAGGCGTTCATCCGGCAAGCAGAAAGCCGCCGCTATCAATTGATTCAATACCTGAATCAAATCCATACCATGAAGGTCGACCAGCACCACGATCACGACACACGCGTGTCTGCCGACTTCTGGAAAAAAGCCCCGCGCCCCGTCGTCACCCTGGCACCAGTTTCAGTGAGCCGCCACAGTGTTGAAGCAGCGCTGCTGGTCTTGCTGGGCTGGCTATTGATCCCGGGCGTACTGCTGATAAAGGTTGCAAAACGCACATGAAACAAGAACTCATTTTATTACTCAAGCAACGCAGCATATTGATACTGCTGTTGCTGAACCTGTTACTGACCGGCTTTAGTCTGTTTAATGGCTGGCAGAATATCAGCCATATACAGGCACAAATCGGTCACGCCAAACAGCAAGAAATCCTGCGCAAGCAGGATTACCTCAAGCAGCACAACCAACATGATTCACTAGATGTAGGAGAAGTTGGCTATTACGTGTTCCATAATGTTTACCACACGCCTGGCGAATGGAGCTTTATCGCGCTGGGTAACTGGCTGGTGACGCCTTATCTGCAACGCATACGCCTGTTGGGTTTGCAGGGGCAGCTTTACGATGGCGAATCGCATCATCCTGAATATGTCATGCTTGGTGGGTTCGATTATGCTTTCTGGTTAGTGTTTTTTGCGCCTCTAGTCTGTATCGTACTGTTGCATGACCTCAAAGCCAGTGAGCACCAAGCACAACGGCTGCTGTTTTTACAAAGCCTAAGCGCCCAGCCCACCCGCTTCTGGTGGCAACGTGTGGTGTCCCGCTGGCTGTTGATTGCATTAACTTTCTCGCTGCCAGTCATTGGATTTACGACCATACACGGTTTTTCGCTGACCCCGCTGCTGCAGGTGCTGATGATCACGCTGTTATATACCCTGCTGTGGACAGGGCTATATGCAGCATTCAGCCTGCGGACGCGTGCGCTGGATGCCAATTTGAACGCACTCGCTTTAACCAGCCTCTGGTTATTGTCCTGTATCGTGTTACCTAACCTGGCGCAGCTGTGGTTACACCACCGCTACCCGGTACAAGATGGCAGCCAGATTGCTTTGCAACACCGGCAGGCCGTGCATAGCGCCTGGGACTTACCCAAAACCGACACGCTGACCCCGTTTTATGCACTGTATCCGCAATGGCAGGACACCGCGCCAGTCACCGGCCGCTTTCACTGGAAATGGTATTACGCATTTCAACATATGGCCGATGTGAAGCTGGCGCCACAAGTTGCGGCACGCGAACAGACACTGATGCAACGCGACCAGTTGACCGGCATGCTAGGCTATTTTTTACCGGCAGTATGGGTCCAACGCAGCCTGGAAAACATCGCGCACAGCAATGTCTCGGATTTACTGGCACATAGACAACGCATCACGGCCTTCCACACGCAGTTACGGCATGAGGCCTATCCTTACCTGTTTGCAGAAAAACAGTTTACGACTGAGTCGTTTGGCAACATGCCTGTGTTTGAAAATACGAATAAATAGCTGAAAAAGAGGATTCAAACTACGTAAAATCATGAGCTGCTTTTACGGATTCGCTTCAGGGTGGTTTTGAAACACCGGCGTATAGTGACAGTCATACAAGTACATCAAGCACGATGTACTACCAAACAACTAAAGGAGACTATCATGTGGACTAAACCAGCTGCTACTGAAATGCGTTTTGGCTTTGAAGTGACAATGTACGTCATGAACAAATAATCAGGATTCATCTCAAATTTTGAGATGTGCCTGAACAAAAAACCGCCGGCATCCGGCGGTTTTTTATTGCCTCAAAGATCAAACATATTAAAACTGCGCCCATTCACCATCATCGGTGCCTGTACGCAACGCACTTGAGTGAGGCATGCCCACACTGACTGGCAGCCCTTGCTTACTACGCGCATGAATATGGCTAACAGTTGAACGCTTGTCAGCACTCTCTTCATTGACCAGTTTGAACACACTGACGGCCTGCACCAGGCTTTCTGCCTGGTCAACCAGTGACTCCGATGCCGCCGCCGCTTGTTCAACCAATGCCGCATTTTGTTGCGTGACCTCATCCATGGTCATCACGGCCTGGTTGACCTGGGTAATGCCAGCACTTTGCTCAACTGAGGCTGCCGCAATTTCAGTCATAATATCCGTGACCTGCTGCACCGAAGTGACGACCTCTTGAATCGTCTTTCCGGCCTCTTCCACCAATTGGCTGCCTTTTGCAGTTTTAGCAACAGAGTCGTCAATCAGCACTTTAATTTCTTTGGCCGCAGCGGCTGAACGTTGGGCCAAATGGCGCACCTCGGCGGCCACGACAGAGAATCCGCGGCCTTGCTCACCTGCGCGGGCGGCTTCAACGGCCGCATTCAAAGCCAGGATATTGGTCTGGAAAGCGATGCCATCAATGACAGAAGTGATATCTTCAATGCGCTTGGCGCTTTCATTCATGGCACTCATGGTCGTTACCACCTCACCAACCACACTACCGCCCCTGACGGCAACCGCTGAGGCGGCCGTTGCCAGTTGATTGGCTTGCTTCGCATTCTCGGCATTCTGCTTCACCGTGGTTGCTAACTCCTCCATGCTGGCAGCAGTTTCTTCCAGGCTGGATGCCTGTTGCTCAGTGCGGCTGGAAAGGTCATTGTTACCGCCGGAGATTTCATCGGCCGCCGTATTAATCGTCACGGTCGCTTCGCGTACCTGCAAGATCACTTCGCTCATTTTGTCGATCAGCGCGTTCACGCCCTCACACAAAGCAGCAATGTCTCCAGTTTTACCTTCTAGCGGCACACGCTTACTCAAATCACCAGCTTTGGCGCCTTCAATGATGGCTTTGGTCTCTTGCACCGCACGGGCCAGTGCCTGCGCATTTTCATGCTGTGCAGTGATATCTGTCGCATATTTCACCACTTTAAACGGTTTACCATTCATATCGAGAACCGGGTTGTAAGTGGCCTGCATCCAAACGCTAACGCCATTTTTCTTCATGCGCTTCACTTGGCCCATCTGCGCCTCACCGCGCCGCAAAGCATCCCAGAATGCCTTGTAATCATGGCTGGAACGATAAGCACGCTCCACAAACATACTGTGATTTTTGCCTAGAATTTCATGTTCAGCATAGCCAGATAATTGCAAAAATAAGTCGTTCGCCGAAATAATGGTGCCGTCAAGATCAAACGAAATCACACCTTGGGTTCTATGAATGCCAGAGATTTGACCGGCATTATCCGCCGCAATCAACTTGGATTCAGTAATGTCCATGGTGTAATTAACAATCTTATACGGCTTGCCTTTTAAGTCGTAAATCGGGTTATAAGACGCCTGTATCCACACCTCATCGCCACTCTTTGCGATACGTTTGTATTGCCCCATGTCAGAGCCGCCATGCACAAGCTTGTTCCACAAAACCGCATAAGCCTCACTGCTGGCAAAGCTGGGTTCCAGCACCTTGCTAACATGTTGCCCAAGCAACTCGTGTTCGCTATAACCCAGCATATCCAGGTAGGTTTGGTTCACTTTAAGCACCGTGCCATCAAGGCCCAGTTCAATCACGCCCTGTGATTTTCCAATCGCCGTAATTTGGCCTTCAAAATCTGCATTCCTGAGCTTTTGCGCGGTGATATCTGCAGCATACTTCACCACTTTATAAGGCTTACCATCTGCATCTAAAATGGGGCTATAGGTTGCATCTAGCCAGATCTCCTTGCCATGCTGGCCGATACGCAAAAACTCACCGCTGACTGATTCGCCACGTGTTAACTTTTGCCAAAAGGCATGATAGTCGCCACTACTGATAAACGCTGGCTCAACCAACTGGCTATGCGACATGCCAACCAGCGCATTTCGTGTATAGCCCAACACCGACAAGAAAATATCATTGACGGCTGTTATTTTGCCATCCAGGTCAAACTCTATTGACCCGGTAGAACGGTTAATCGCGGCCAATTGATTTTCAAACAATGCGGCTTGCTCGCGGGTTTCAATGGCAGACTCTTTTAAGGCATTTTCGCTGACACTGAGCAACGTCTGCATCTTTTTCAGTGCTTGCAATACTTCACTCAGCTCGTTGCTACCCTGCGCATCAATATAGGTGCTGTAGTTGCCGATGGTGATTTCTTTCACCGCACTGAGTGTTTGCGCCAGCGGCTGGGTCACTGAACGAGCAATGATCATCGCCAAGCCTAGCAGGACAGGTAATGCCAAGCCCAGGCTGGCAAAAGACAGTGCAGTGGATTGATGAGTAAAATCCTGCCCTACTTGTACAGCCAGCAATGCAAAAGCCATAGCAGCTAAACCAACTAAGCGCTGTTTGACAGTGATGGCGCCCAATATGTTTTTTAATTTATTCGCCAAGGACACGCTCACCACTTTGCCATCCACAATCGCCAGACCTTTAGCCTTGCCTGTATTAAACAATTGATAGGCGGTGGAGGCTTCACTGATTTGCTGGCGTGTCGGCTTTCTGCGCGCAGATAAGTAACCCACGACCTGGTTGTTTTCCGTCACTGGCGTTGCATTAGCCACTACCCAATAAAAGTCACCACGCTTGGTGCGGTTTTTCACCAAGCCCGTCCATGGCTTACCGGCTTTCAAGCTGCGCCACATATCGGCAAAAGCGGCCGCAGGCATATCCGGGTGGCGCACAATATTGTGACTGCTGCCGACCAATTCAGACTCACTAAAGCCACTGACTTGAATAAAGTCTTTGTTGGCATAGGTAATCACACCCTTGAGATCTGTTCTCGTCAACATAAACTGGGCATCATCAAACTGGATTTCTGTGGCCGTCACTGGCAAATTTAATTTCATAATCAATCGCTTTCTATCCCTGAGTCATTGAGACAATTTAATTTAATAATGGAGAGTCAATACACCCTTCTCCCAACTGGATAGCAGTCAAACCTGACAAAAAAACCTGCCGACTGATATCCATTTTGTCTGTTAGTCATGTCAGAATTTGTCTTACAAAAAACATAACTTTTATTTTTATATACAATAACTTAACCAACAAAAATCCATATTGAGATAGATCAATAAATTGGCTGGATGATGATTGTTCCTGATAACGAGACATGACAGCCGGTGGCACGGCTGAGTCATGTCCGCTCTTTGCAAATGCAGGAACCTAATGGGATTACAGCTTACTAATGACGCATGATCTGCGGTTGATAATGACCAGTGAATATTAAGCCCGAGGACATTTTGGCTTTATAATCGTTTTGAAATTTTGTTATGACGTTTTTATGGAGTCTCGCATGCGTTTACAGTCCCTTTCTGTTTTATTCCTAATCGCCACACTGAGCCAGCCAGTGTTTGCCCGCAATATTCTTAATGAACAAACAGATGCCGCTTCTGCACGGGATGCTGTGGGCGATGCCATGAGCAAACTGAGTGACCTTGAGCAAAGAATCAAATCTCAGGAAGCCCTGGTTGCACAGGAGCAGGCAAAGTTAAAGCAATACCAATCCGATAAAGTGCAAGCGGAAAAAGACCTGGAAAATAAAAAAGTGATTTTCGAACAGAAATCCAAAGTACTGGATGACGCCTGGAAGCAACGTAACGATTACTAACGGTATGTCGGCGCGTTTTATCTAAAACTGTCACACGCACAGATACTTGCGAATCCGCAGGTATCTGCCTCTCCCCGCTTTACGCCTCCATTAGCCCTCGACACACATCACAAACATGTGTCGAGTTGATTTGGGTCAATACCCGCTTTAGCCAGCAAACCTACAATGGCCTCAAATCAATGCACCTAATGGAGTGATCACAATGAAAAAAACCGCAATCAGTTTAATGTTGGCAGCCTTATTGCCTGCCATGAATGCCTATGCAGAGCAAGGTGACTGGGTTGTACGTCTGCGTGCAACTAATATCAGCCCGAACGAAAGCAGCCGCTTGGGCAGCACCGTCAACAAGGCGGTGGGTGCCAATGTGATGACACCAAGCGCAGACCTGAAACTCGACAGCAACACAATTCCTGAATTAGATATTAGCTACTATTGGACCAAAAATATTGCCACCGAACTGATACTGGCGCTGGGCAGCAAACACGATGTAAGAATCACTGGCGACAGTGCCGGTGTGGTTGGCAACCAGCATCTGGGTAGCATTGATGCGCTGCCACCTACCTTGACAGCGCAATGGCACTTTAACCCTGATCAAACCATTGACCCTTATGTGGGTGCTGGTATCAATGCGACATTTATGCTGGACCGCAATCTGCGTTTCACCTCTGGTGCAACCGCTGGCGAAAAAATCAAAATTGACCGCAATAGCATTGGCCCAGCCTTGCAGGCTGGTGTGGATATCAACCTGAAAGATGGCTGGTTATTGAACGCGGATGTGAAATATCTCTGGATTGATACCGACGTTGAAATGAAAAGCGCTACCACCGGCAACCGTTGGGCCAAAATCGACTCCCTCGACGTCAATCCATGGGTAATTAGCCTGGGTATTGGTAAGCGTTTTTAAGCGACGATCGTCAACACTCTTCCCTGGGGCATTTAACGCGCTCCATTCACCTCTGATGCCACCCCAGTATCAGAGGTTTTTTTATATGCGGCGAACTGGCTACTGAAAGTTGAAGCGTGCGGATAAGCTGCTTAGATTGAGTTGCTCCAGCAACTGTTGCCCACGTTCACGCGCACTGCGTTTACGCTGGCCAGTATATTTGGCGATGATCAGCTCGTTTTTCATCGAATGCTCCCAGCCCACCAGCTCCGTCACCGTCACCTGGTAGCCATGCGCCTCCAGTTCGAGGCAACGCAACACATTGGTGACCTGGCTGCCAAACTCACGGGTATGAATTGGATGCCGCCACAACTCGCTTAAAAAGGTTTGAGCCAGTGTTTCAGCCTTGTGCTGACGCATCACCTCCGCCACCTCGGCCTGACAACAAGGCACCAGCACCATAAACTGCGCCTGTTTTTGCAAACCAAACTGAATCGCATCATCTGTGGCCGTATTGCAGGCATGCAAGGCCGTGACAATATCCACGGTTGCAGGCAGTTGTTGTGACTGCATTGCTTCAGCGACGGTTAAATGCTCAAACTGCATGCGGTCAAAACCACACTCTTGCGCCAGTTGGCGTGATTTCTCTATCAACTCGCCACGGCTTTCAATGCCAATGACCTGGCCGCCTGCGTGTTGCTTAAGCAAGAGGTCATAGAGGATAAATCCCAGATAAGATTTACCTGCACCATGGTCGACCAGCACGGGCTGTGACTGTTTATCCATCACGGCTTGCATCAAGGGCTCAATGAAATTGACCAGGTGATAGACTTGCTTGAGCTTGCGGCGGCTATCCTGATTCAGCTTGCCATCGCGTGTCAGAATATGCAGCGCCTGCAATAGCGGGAGAGATTGACCGGGCTTCACCTCGGGCGGTAAGTTTGTCTTGACCATGCGTATTGCTGTTTTAAAATACCAATATATCAGTTTAACATGTGCCAGCTTCATCAGGATTGCTTCTGGCAGCCACGCCGGGAGCGATCTCGGGAACTCAAAGGCTGTTTTACGAATCATGTCTATCATGGTGGTCAGTTTTATCCCGTGCGCAAGCCGCACGACCACCGCTGCAGCGACGTTGGTACACGCTGCATCAATTCGCTGTTTCACAGCGCTGTTGTTCAATCGCACCAGGGAGTATGTATGCCAAACAGCTTAGCCACATTGGCTTATTTATATGTAGACAAGACGGTTAAATGCGCGCTATTTCCGCTGACAATGCTTTCCATGCTTGCCACGCCAGTGCTTGCAGATACAATCTGGCTCAAAAATGGCGACAAGATCACAGGCACACTGGGCGTTAAAATATCAAATAAACTCACAGTCAAAACCACTTATGCCGATGAGGTTAAAATCAACTGGAACGATATTCACAGTATCGATGCCGACAAACCTATCCTGATGCAGCTGTCTGATGGCAGCATCGTCAATGGCCGCCTGATTCATACCGATGAAGGCCAGGTGATTCTGGATGAGGAAACCAACACGCCATTGGTGGATACTGAACTGGACGAAATTCATTACATCAACCCCAGCCGCGACCTGATTGGTGAAGGCTACGTCTGGACCGGCAACCTGAGCCTGGGTGGTGCGTTTAACAATGGCAACAGTACCAACCGCAATATGCAATTTAACGGTGAGTCGGTATTACGCGGCCTGGAAAATCGTTATACGGTACAAGGCTATTACTACTGGGCAGAAGATAACGACGAACAAACGCAGAACAACGCGCGCGTGCGCGGCCAGTATGACCACTTTTTCACCAAAAAATGGTTTAGCTACCTCAACACCATTCAGGAAAAAGACCGTTTCAGGGATATCAAGTTACGAAGTACCTACGGTGTGGGTACCGGTTACCAGATTTTTGAGGGCGAAAAGCTTAACCTGTCAGTGGAAGGCGGTGTGTCGCTGATCAAACAGGACTATTACGAAGAAAGTGATGACAATCATGCCGCCTTGCGTTGGGCGGTCAACTACAACCAGTATTTATTTGATTCTTTTGTGCAGGCATTCCATCGCCATGAAGTGTTATACACCGCGAGATCCCCTTCACAAATCCTGGTTTACAGCTCAACCGGCCTGCGTTTTCCGTTTATTTTCGGCTTAAGTGCGTCTACACAATTAGACTACAACTACGATAGCCGCCCGGTAGATGATCGCGTCAAAGGCGATACGCGCGCCCTGTTCACACTGGGCTATAGCTGGAAATAACGCTGGCGACGTCTGCAATATTTAAGGAGTTGCCGCTTAAATGTTAAAATGATCGCTGCATTGTTTTAATCCGTCCTGAATTTCATCATAGGCAGCATGGACAAAAACAATATGGGGTACGGCAAGGGACATTGATACCGTATTTTTTGAGTTGAAGATGGAGCAAAAATATGGCGATACAATGGTTTCCGGGGCACATGACTTCTGCCCGAAAAAAGGCAGAAGAAACACTGGAACATATCGACGTCGTGATTGAAGTACTGGATGCTCGCGTGCCTGCCGCCAGCCACAACCCCATGATTGAGGAAATGCGCAACTTTCGCCAGCGGCCTAACCTGAAAATTCTCAACAAAGCCGATTTGGCCGACCCGCAAGTCACCCAGGCCTGGTTGAATTACTTTAACAAGCAGCCCAATACCAAAGCCGTCGCCCTGTCGTGCAAAAAACCTGGTGACGCAAAGAAAATTCCAGGCTTGTGCCGCCAACTGGCATCACATCGCGGCACGCCGCTGAAACCGTTGCGCATGATGATCATGGGCATTCCTAACGTCGGCAAATCCACCCTGATGAACGCCCTGCTTAACCGCCGGGCGGCCAAAGTGGGCGATGAACCGGCCGTGACCAAAAGCCAGCAACGCTTTGATTTAAATGACAGCCAGAACATTACCGACACCCCGGGCATGATGTGGCCAAAAATCGAACATGAGTCAGACGGTTATCTGCTGGCTGCCAGCCACGCCATTGGCCGCAACGCGGTGATCGATGAAGATGTGGCCGAGTTTTTGGGTAGTGTGCTATTAAAACAATATCCAGCCCTCATGAATACGCGCTATAAACTGGATGCCATGAAGCTGGATGTGACTGCCATTGATGGCATAGACTTGCTGCAAGCTATCGCCAAACGCCGCACTTACAAACGTAACGATGGTGAGTGGGATATGGAGCGTACCGCCATGGCCTTGCTCACTGACTACCGCAGTGGTGCTATTGGCCGCGTGAGCCTGGAATCACCACAGAGCCGGGCCGAGATGATCGCGCTGGCTGCGGAACAGGCCGCGGCAGCGAAGAAAGCGAAAGAAGACCAGGCAGCGCCTGAGCCAGATACCTTGTAACGCTGGCTGTTATCCTCAGGCAATCAGGCTGGCATGCCGTTTGGCTGGCTTGCCGGGCTCTGGTGGTTTATTCAGTAACTGATCAATATTGCTTGCAATGCGATTACGGCCATTCTGCTTGGCTTTGTACAGGTTTTGATCCGCGCCGGCAAACAGACCTTCCAGGCCGTAGCCAACGGTTTCAGAGCTGACTGAACCGACGCTGACGGTACATTTGATTGCCTGCGTGTCGCTACTCATACTCTCCACACCTGCAATACTTACCGGCGTCACTTCAATAATACGGCGGATACGCTCCGCCAAGATCATTGCTTCATGTTCGCCGGTATTGGGCATTAAAATACAAAACTCTTCGCCGCCATAACGGCCAATCACATCGCCGCCACGCAAGGCCGCGCGTATCGTCCCTGCACAAGCTTTCAGCACCACATCGCCCACCAGGTGCCCATACACGTCATTGACCTTCTTAAAGTAATCCAGGTCGACAATCAGCATCCCCATCGGCAGGCGGATACGCTGTGACACCGCCTGCATACGCGTAGCTGCTTCTTGCAAGCCTCTACGGTTTAATACGCCAGTCAGGCCATCCAGTGTGGCAATGGCTTGCAGCCCGGCCTGTGCCCGCACATGCATCACCAGCAACAGCAAGCTAGTCACTGTCGTCATGGCCAGCATGGTTGCCGTCATCATATAAGCATGCATGCTCCACTGTGAAAACGTCTGCAAACTATCTTGATCGCCCAATATGACCTTCATCGCCAAAAAAGCCAGCATTAAACTCACTAGGGCAAACAGGCTGCAACATAACCAGAATACGTGTGCCACAAAGTCTTTGCCATGGCCGACCAGGCTGCGGCTGCCGTAGCCAAACACCCACATCAATACCAAGAGGTTGCTTAACAATATCCATCTATCCGGTGTATGCATATTCAACATCACTGCATTACACGCAAGTAAGGTGGTCACCACCAGCAAGGCCCAATAACGGTAAACACGATAACCTCTGAGCAAACGGATACCGTTAACAAACAGGCTGATGCCGAGCGCAATAATGGTGACTGAAGTAGCCACATAAACGTTTTGCGGGCCATGTATCAAAGAGGTTTGTGAAAGAAAATAAATGGCGAGGCCAACACCGAATACCAACAGGCCGCGTACCCAATGCATAATCAGGCTGCGTTGCTGATGGGCGCCAAAAATCAACAAGACCAGAACCAGCGTTAAGGTGAGTCCAATTGATGATAGAATGACACTGTTGAGATCAAACACAGGGGCGGACAAAGTTTGTTTACCTGAAAAACATAATACTATGGTTGAGCGACTATACCCATATAAATGAAGGGGTTAAATAGTCCATACAGGCTAATTCCTCTACCGCTTTGTTGTTTACCACAAACCTCTGAAGTCCCATGCAGCATCTTTTAAATCCCCCACAGCGCGAAGCAATTCATTACTTGGATGGCCCCTTATTGGTGTTGGCCGGTGCCGGTAGTGGTAAAACACGCGTGATTACGCAAAAAATTGCCTACCTGATTAACCAGGCCGGCTATAAAGGCAACCAGATTGCCGCCATCACCTTTACCAATAAAGCCGCGCGCGAGATGCAGGAGCGTGTCACGCCATTGCTGGAAGGCAAAAGCGGCAAAGGCCTGACGGTGACCACGTTTCACTCGCTGGGGCTGCAAATTTTGCGCCAGGAAGCTGCCCTGCTCGGCTATAAACCGCAATTCTCGATTCTGGATGCCTCAGACAGCTTTAAAATCCTCAGTGATATATTGGCGACGACTGACAAACAATTGTTACGCAAGACGCAATGGCAGATTTCCAGTTGGAAAAACGCCTTTGTGAGCCCGGACCAGGCCAAGTCTTTAGCTGATGAAGAAATGGCGCATGCCGCTGCCCGCGTTTACCAGCTCTACCAGCAAACCTTGCGCGCCTACCAGGCGGTAGACTTTGACGATTTGATTAAAGTCCCGGTTGAACTGTTTGAGCAACACCATGACACCCTGGATAAATGGCAGCGCAAACTGCACTACCTGCTGATTGACGAGTACCAGGATACCAACGCTTGCCAGTACAAACTGATCAAGCAACTCACCGGCCTGCGCGGCCAATTTACCGCCGTAGGTGATGATGACCAGGCCATTTACGGCTGGCGTGGCGCCGACGTGGAAAACCTGCGCCAGCTCACCACAGACTTTTCAAAACTCAAAGTCATCAAGCTGGAGCAAAACTACCGCTCCACCGTGCGCATTTTGCGTGCAGCAAACCAGGTCATCGCCAACAATCCCAAGCTGTTTGAGAAAAAACTGTGGAGTGAACTGGGTACCGGCGACCTGTTACATGTTACCGCCACCCAAAGTGAAGAACACGAAGCCGAAACCGTAGTCATGAAGTTGCAGGCGCACAAATTCGAGCATCGCACGACCTATAAAGATTATGCGATCCTCTACCGCAGCAACCACCAGGCGCGCATTATTGAAAAATTTTTGCGCAACCACAAAATCCCCTACACCATCTCTGGCGGTTCATCCTTCTTTGACAAAGCTGAAATCAAGGACATCATCAGCTACCTGCGCCTGATCGCTAACGAAGACGATGATCCAGCGTTCATCCGTGCCGCCACCACACCGAAAAAAGGCATAGGCAACACCACACTAGAACGCTTGGGCGAATATGCCAGCGCGCACAAAATGTCGCTGTTTGCCGCCGCATTTGAAGGTGGTTTCCAGCACGACGTCGGTGCCAAACAGCTTGAAGACCTGCTCACCTTCTGCCGCTATATCCAGACATTGCAAGGCCGCGCCGTCAAAGACCCAGCCAATGAGGTGCTCAATGACCTGCTGACCGCCATTCAATACGAAACCTATTTGTATGATGGTGAAGAAGCACGCGCTGCCGAAACACGCTGGGGCAACGTCATGGAGTTTGTCGCCTGGCTTAGCAAAAAAGGCGAAGGCTCCACCGAATACGGCAATGAGTCTGACGGCAAAAACCTGCTCGAACTCACACAGCTGGTCTCGCTCATCACCATGCTAGAGGGTCGCGAAGACAGCGAACCCGATGCCGTCAAGCTCTCCACCCTGCACGCCTCCAAAGGCCTGGAGTACGGCCACGTCTTCTTAATCGGCTGCGAAGAAGGCATTTTGCCGCACACAAACTCTATTGATGCGGACCAGATTGAAGAAGAACGCCGCCTGATGTATGTCGGCATCACCCGCGCGCAAAAATCGCTCAACATCACCTGGTGCAAAAAACGCAAACGCGGCGGCGAAATGCAGGCGTGTGAACCCAGCCGGTTTATCGGTGAATTACCAAAAGACGATGTCAAACACTTTGGCAACCCGTTTAACGGGCCCGACCAAGTGCTGAGCAAAGACTATGGGAAGAGCAAGATGGCGAATATTAAGGCGATGCTAGCATCGACAAGTAAAATTTAGTTCATCAATCTATTTTGTTTATAATCTCTTTTTTATAAAAATTATTAAACATATGAAAGCGGTCATTTTAGCCGGTGGTCTGGGTACCCGCATTAGCGAAGAAACACATTTAAAACCCAAGCCAATGATTGAAATAGGCGGTAAACCTATTTTATGGCACATCATGAAATTATACTCAGCTCACGGCATCAATGATTTTATTATTTGCTGTGGCTATAAAGGGTATGTCATCAAAGAATACTTCGCCAATTATTTTCTACACATGTCAGACGTCACTTTTGACATGTCAAATAATTCGATGAAAGTTCACCAGAAAAACGCCGAGCCCTGGAAAGTCACACTGGTTGATACCGGTGACCACACCCTGACTGGTGGCCGATTGAAGCGTGTAGCCGACTATGTGAAAGACGAAGAAGCCTTCTGCTTCACTTATGGTGACGGTCTATCCGATGTAAATATCAGCGAACTGATCCAGTTCCATAAAAGTCATGGCAAGCTTGCCACCGTAACAGGAGTGCAACCCCCCGGAAGATATGGTGCCCTGGAACTGAACGGACATCAGGTCACTGGTTTTGCAGAAAAACCGCGGGGCGATGGTGGCTGGATCAACGGTGGCTTTTTTGTATTATCCCCAAAATGTATTGATTATATCCAGAATGACCAGTCCAGCTGGGAGGGGGAGCCTTTGGTAGCACTGGCCAGACAAGGAGAACTCTCTGCCTATGAACACGATGGGTTCTGGCAACCCATGGATACCCTGCGCGAAAAAACGCTACTAGAAACTTTGTGGGCCAGCGGTGAAGCCCCCTGGAAGGTCTGGTAAGTATGCCAAATTTCTGGCTGAACAAACGCGTATTCGTCACCGGGCATACAGGTTTTAAAGGTGGCTGGCTTACCTTATGGCTGCATATGCTGGGTGCCCGCATCTACGGATATGCCCTACCGCCAGACACTCGCCCCAGCCTGTTTACAGTGGCTGATATTGAACCATTATTAAGCGGTCATACTCTGGCGGATATACGGGATTCCGACAAACTGAAAGCAGCCATGGCAGAGGCGAAGCCCGATATAGTACTGCACCTTGCTGCTCAGCCACTAGTCAGGCGTTCTTATCAGGATCCAGTTGAGACTTACATGACTAACGTCATGGGAACCGTAAACCTGTTGGAGGCGATCAGGCAAACTCCCAACATCAAAGCCGTGGTCAATGTCACCACTGACAAATGTTATGACAACAAAGAATGGCTGTGGCCTTACCGTGAGGGCGAGCCGTTAGGCGGTCATGACCCTTACTCCAGCAGCAAGGCTTGCTCAGAATTGGTGACAGCCTCATACAGAAAATCATTCCTTTCAGCACTGGGCGTAGGCCTTGCCTCAGCCAGGGCAGGCAATGTAATCGGTGGAGGCGACTGGTCAGACGACAGACTGATTCCAGATTTCTTGCGTGCGATGGATGCCGGGCAGATGCTGAAGATACGCTCGCCTAGAGCAGTTCGTCCCTGGCAACACGTGCTGGAGCCGCTCAAGGGCTACCTGATGCTAGCAGAAGCACTGTATGGTTCACCAGAACAGTTTGATACTTCCTGGAACTTTGGCCCAGGCGAATCCGATTCCAGAGAGGTTACCTGGATTGTAGAAACCCTGGCCACTCACTTGCCCGACTTGCACTGGGAAATTGACAGCCAAGCGCATCCGCATGAAGCGGGCCTCCTCAGACTGGACAGCAGCAAAGCCAGGCAATTGCTGCATTGGCAGCCACGCTGGGATCTACAAACAGCACTGCAAAAAATTGCTGAATGGCACCTGGGGTGGAAGACAGGGCAGAATATGCAAACTTTCTGCAGGTCACAAATCCATGCTTACGAACAGACCATTTTAAAGTGAGTTATTTTGGAACGATTTCACCTTCATCCCACGCCGCTGTCAGGCCTGACCATCATTGAGCGTACACGCCTAGAGGATAGCCGGGGTTATCTTAGCCGATTCTTTTGCCAGCAAACGATGGCAGCGCTAGGTATGAAACCTATCCAGCAAATAAATCATACACTGACGAAAAAAGCCGGTGCGGTTCGTGGCATGCATTTTCAGCACCCACCAGCCGCTGAGATCAAAATTGTCAGTTGCCTCCGGGGTCGCATTCTGGATGTTGCCGTAGATTTACGTGCCAACTCACCTACCTTTTTGCAATGTTTTTCCGCCGAATTAACCGCTGAGAACCAGCACAGTCTTTTCATTCCAGAAGGCTTTGCCCACGGGTTCCAAACTTTGACCGAAGATTGCGAGTTGCTTTACCTGCATAGCGCTAACTACTCGCCACAACACGAAGCCGCCTTAAACCCGCTGGACCCACGCCTAGCAATCTCCTGGCCGCTGCCCGTCACCGAGATTTCGGCTAGAGACGAAGCCCATCCTATGCTAGACTCCGGCTTCAAAGGAATTAAACTATGAAGTGCCGTCATTGCCATCACGAAACAACCCATCCATTCCTGGACTTGGGCAGCTCCCCTCCTTCAAACGCCTACCTCACCACAGAAACGCTTAACAAACCTGAGAAATGGTTTCCGCTCAAAGTCATGGTCTGTGATCATTGCTGGCTGGTGCAAACGGAAGACTTTGCTGACGCGCATGAGCTGTTTGATGCCGATTATGCATATTTCAGCTCTTTTTCCAGCTCCTGGCTCGCACATGCACAACATTATGTAGAAAGCATGGTTGGGCGTTTCAAGCTTGACAGTAACTCCAGAGTCATTGAAATTGCGGCAAATGATGGCTACTTATTACAGTATGTGCAAGCCCAAAACATCCCCTGTCTTGGTATAGAACCCACGCACAGCACTGCAGAAGCAGCCAGGGGAAAAGGCATTGAAATTATCGAAGAGTTCTTTGGCGTTGCATTAGCTGAAAAACTGGTCGCGCAAGGCTATCAGGCAGACCTCACTGCGGCCAATAACGTTCTGGCCCATGTCCCGGATATTAACGACTTCGTTGGTGGCTTTTCACGCCTACTCAAACCCAATGGCGTTTCTACATTTGAATTCCCACACCTAGTGAACCTGGTACAGCAAAACCAGTTTGATACGATTTATCACGAGCACTTTTCATATCTATCGCTGACTAGCGTCAAAACCATTTTTGAAAAGAACGGCTTGCAGGTATTTGATGTGGAAGAAATTCCAACCCACGGTGGCAGCTTACGTGTTTACGCTCAACGCAGTGATACTGGTACGCATCCATCCACGGCACGCCTTCAAGATGTCCTGAATAAAGAACAGACTTTAGGTATAGATAACTTGGATTTTTATCAGCACTTCCAAGAAAAAGTAAACCGTATCAAGAACGACCTGATTAGCTTTTTAATCGAAGCCCAAAAGACAGGTAAGAAAGTTATTGCTTATGGTGCAGCGGCAAAAGGCAACACATTGCTGAACTTTACCGGAGTACGTCCTGACCTGCTCCCTTACGTGGTCGATAAAAATCCGGCCAAACAGAACAAATTTATGCCGGGCAGTCGAATTCCAATTGTGAGTGAGGAAATTATCCGTTCAGAAAGACCGGATTACATTCTGATTCTGCCATGGAACATTAAACAAGAGGTTGTCGCTCAATTGGATTATGTTCGCGACTGGTCAGCAAAATTTGTGACCGCTATTCCGATGTTAACAACTCAATAAATATGCTAGATATCCATCCCTCAGCATACATATCTAATTTAGCTGACATCGAGGACTCTAAAAGAGGCAGCCTTATCAAAATAGGTGCTAACTCGACAATAGATAGCTTCGTTAAAATAAAACCAGCTGGTGGAATTGGCAATCTGATTATAGGTGAGCATTCCGTTATCAACTCTGGCTGCGTACTTTATACAGGCAACGGGATAAATATTGGCAATCATGTCGCTATTGCTGCCAATACAACTTTAGCTCCAGTAAACCATGCTTATGAAAACAAAAACATTCTAATTACAAAGCAAGGTTTCATACCATCTAAAGGTGGTATTACCATTGAAGATGATGTCTGGATTGGTGCAAATTGCGTTATTCTGGATGGAGCAATATTAAGAACTGGCTGCGTTATTGCTGCTGGCTCTATTATTCGTGGAGAAATCCCTGCCTACTCCGTGAATGCTGGCACTCCTCTGAGAGTTATTAAGTGGCGAAAATAAAATTCACAATTCTGGGCGCTTCTGGCTTTATTGGAAGTAATCTCAAAGAGTATTTAACTTCTAAAGAATATCAAGTTAATACGCCTGATAGAAACTTTTGGACCACTATTGAAAATCAAAAGCAAAAAGAAAATTTAGGCCATGTCATTTATTGCATTGGCATGACTGCTAATTTCAGAACAAATTTCACAGGCACAATAGATTCGCACATTACATTGCTTAATCAACTGATAAAGCAATCCCAATTTGAGTCAATTACTTACCTATCTAGTACACGTGTTTATGAGGGCGCCTCACATACAGCCGAAGACACCATGCTACAAGTAAACCCAGCAAAGACGGGGCAAATTTACAACCTCAGCAAATTAACTGCTGAAGGCCTCTGCCTCTCTACAAGTTCTAAAGCAAAAATCATAAGACTTTCAAACGTATATGGACAGGATAGTAAAAGTAAAAACTTCCTCTCTTCAGTGTTAAAACAATCAGCTAGCGAAGGCACGGTTACCTTTCAAACTTCCCCAAGCTCTTCAAAGGATTTTGTGTCGATTAATGATGTTGTTAAACTTATTCACTTAATTTCACTAGAAGGTAAAAGTGCAATCTACAATTTGGCATCTGGCGAAAATACAGCAAACCAATTGATATCCGACTTTTTAACATCTCGTAAAATAATCACTCAATATGAGCAAAATGCTCCAGAGTGGAAATTTGAGCCAATAGATAATAAGAAAATTAAAAGCGAATTTGGAGTCTCTCTAGAGCGCTTGGAAAACAATCTACCCAGTCTTTATGACTATTACACTAATAAGGTTAGCAAATGAACCCCATTGAACAGTTCGAGCTTGAAAAAGCACAAAGAATAGACCAACTCAGTAACGACAACGCTTTCAAGGAATTATCCAGAAACTGGGTTGAGCAAAGCATGAGAAAGTCATATGTCTACAACTTTTCATGGATGGGGAGACCTGTTATTCAATACCCTCAAGACATGATGGCAATGCAAGAACTAGTATGGGAGGTCAAACCAGACCTAATCATAGAAACTGGAATTGCTCACGGTGGCTCATTAATAATGAATGCGTCGTACTTAGCCATGCTTGACTATTGTGACTCTCTTGAGTCTGGCATACCACTAGATCCTAAAGCACCTAAACGCCGTGTCTTGGGACTTGATATTGACATTCGTGAGCATAATAAAAAAGCTATTGAGGCGCACCCTATGTCACACAGAATCGATATGATTCAAGGATCATCGATTGACGCATCAACGATTGAACAAGTAAAGAGTTATTCTAAAAACTATCAGAGAATTCTTGTTTGTCTGGACTCGAACCATACCCATGATCACGTTTTGGCAGAATTAAATGCTTATGCATCACTTGTATCAATAGGGAGTTATTGTGTGGTTTTTGACACCTTTGTTGAGGATGTCCCCAAGGATGTATTCACAAACCGCCCATGGGAGCCAGGTAACAATCCTAAAACTGCTGTATGGGACTTTTTAGACAAAAATCAAAACTTTAGCATAGACAAAACAATCCAAAACAAACTGCAGATCACCGTTGCTCCGGATGGTTTCTTAAAAAGAATTCGCTAATTTGATTGTTAATTAAATTGTCGTTAAAGAGAAATGTAATTGCCAACTTTCTAGGCCAAGGCTGGACTGCCCTGATGGCCATTGCTTTTGTCCCTGTTTATATACAACATTTGGGGATAGAAGCATATGGTCTGATAGGTTTTTTTACTATGCTTCAGATTTGGCTATCCATTTTAGACGCGGGACTATCCCCTACCTTAGGTCGAGAAATGGCAAGATTCAAAGGCGGGCAACATAGCATTGTTAGTATTCATGAACTACTGCACTCTATGCAATGGGCTTTTCTTGGCATTAGCGCAATTATTATAGTCATCATATATAGCCTCAGCCCATGGCTATCTACAAGTTGGCTTAGCTTTAAATCAATGGACATAAGCTCCGTTCAAGAAGCGCTTAACATTTCCGCAATTGTTATTGCAACCAGACTTTTTTCTGGACTGTATCGAAGTGCTATTTTAGGGCTGCAAAATCAAGTAGGCCTCAATTTTATCAACATTGTATTTTCCACTCTAAAAGGCTTAGGAGTAGTGCTAGCCTTAAAATACATTTCGCCTACGGTAAAAGTGTTTTTTATATATCAGGCAATTATTTCAGTGGTTGAAACACTGAGCCTTCGTCAGTATTTGTTTTATCTCATTCCCAGACCACAAGTGAGCTATAAACTATCACTTGCCCCACTTCTGGCAGTAAAAAACTTTGCTGGAGGGATGTTCGCAATCACTTTTCTGGCTACTTTTCTAACCCAAGCAGATAAGTTGATTTTATCGAAACTATTACCCCTCTCCGATTTCGGCAAGTATGCCCTCGCCAGCCTTGTTGCCAGTAGTGTCGCAATAGTTTTCCAGCCCTTAAGCAACGCGATAAGACCAAAACTTACAGAACAAGTGGCAAGTAACGATGTTAAAGAGATAGCTGCGCTCTACCACAGCATTTCTCAACTTTATACCATTCTAGTAGTCCCCATCGGAATGGTAATGTGTATCTTTTCAAGCCACATCCTGTTGTTGTGGACAAGAAACTGGGAAATTACTCATGACACATCTATCTACCTTTCTTTGTTATCAATAGGCTATTTATTGAATGGCCTGATGAATGCTCCTTATGCATTGCAATTGGCATATGGCCAAACAAGATATGCTGCGCTATCAAATCTCATGGGTGTGATACTTCTTGTTCCGTCGCTGATTATTTTTATACATATATTTGGAACGATTGCAGCCCCAATAATTTGGATATTACTTAACCTTGGTTACTTCGTTATAACCGTTCCCATCATGCATAAAAAGTTACTAAAGAACGAGATGTATGAATGGTATTGGACTGACACCATTTTACCTAGCATCCCAATGACTATTACATTGTATTGTTTTTATCTGGTCGCGCCTAAGCCAGAACTAGACAACCCCTTCATTAGCTTTTGTATAATTTTAATATCTCTTGTTTTATCCTACCTGCTTATACTCGTTTCAACTGACACTGGGAGAAAAGCTCTTAAGTCGTTAACTTCGATGGGTAAGCCAAAACATTAACTCTTAAGCGATCAATGCTGATAACCATGAATCAAGTAACAATTGGTATCCCTTTATATAATGAAGAAAAACATATTGAGGCTGCAGTAAGATCTGCTGTACATCAATGCTCAAAACTTATCATTTCAGACAACTGTTCTACTGACAATTCTGAAAGCATTTGTAGACAACTATCCAGGGAATTTCCCAACATTAGTTATGTCAGGCAAACTGCCAATCTTGGTGCTGTTGGCAACTTCAAATACCTTCTAGACTCAGTAGACACTAAGTACTTCATGTGGCTTGGTGCACACGATGTTGTCCCTCAGGATTATGTCAGGAAACTTCTAATGACTTTAGAGTCTGAAAAAGATGCAGTATTAGCCTATGGAAACTCACTTAACATTGATGCAAACAATCAGCAGATTAAGTTATATGAGTATGACTTTGCTGAGGAGCTAACCTCTAATGATCCGAAAAGTCGATTATTAGCAATTATCAGTCAATTAGACGACTGTTCCATGATTCACGGGCTTTTTGTCACAAAAGTCTTGCAGCAAAGCTGGGGAGATATTAATTACTTAGGTGGAGATCATGTGCTTTTAGCCAAGATTGCGCTATCAGGAAAAATGATTCTAAATCCCCAAACGCAGTTATATCGTAGACAAGTTCACATCAACGACAATCTACAAAAACAACTGATTCGAATCAGAGGTAGCAGTGGAAGTCATTTTGCGAGCGCAAGAAAGCAGCAAATGCAAAAAACATTAGCAGGCTTGGCTAAAAGCCACTCTAAGGGGCTGGTAAATCTCTACTTTTTAAAAAGTTACTATTACCTGGTTATCCGTTTTGGGAATTTTTCAGGAATTAAAGTACTATCTTTAGCTGAATACATAGTCTGGAATACAGCAAGACTAGCGCGACGTTTAAGAAAAGTTATCTCTATAAGGTAATGCCTAAATAAAGGCATGTCATATTTACATAGTTGAATATCGAAAAATCTAAACAAGCCAGAAAGCTATGTCTATCCCATTAGTCAGCATAATAATTCCTTACTACAACGCCGAAAATTATATTCATGAATGTATCAATAGTGTTGTAAGTCAAAGCTATTCAAACATTGAAATCATAGTAGTGGATGATGGCTCAACTGATCACGGTTTGGACAATCTATCCCACATACAGCAGTTAACAATCATCCATCAGAAAAATGCGGGCGCTTGCGTAGCAAGGAATCGAGGGCTTGAGGCCGCACGAGGTGAGTTTATTAAATTTTTAGATGCTGATGATTATCTGGAAAAGGACTGTATCGCATTACAGGTGGAAGAAGCGCTTAAACACGATCACAACACGATTGTCTATGGCAACTTTACGATAGTGAGCAAAAACACGCTCAAACCAGTCAACACACGTATTGCACCTAAAAATCAAACAGCCACGCTACTGTTTTCCGATTTACTAACCTCTACCCCTTTGCATCGCAGGTACATGCTAGAAGCCATTGGTGGCTTTGATACCAGATTTAAAAATGGGCAAGAGTGGAACCTGCATGTCAGGCTTGCAGGCAAGGGTTATCAATTTACTCACATGGATAAGAATATTTACTTCTATCGTGTTCATAACGCGGTTGGAAGAATTTCAAATACAAGAAAAAAACAGACCGAGCATTCAATGATGCACGAGATTGATAAAGTGACTTTTACTCATGAAGCATTAGCAGATATGGGCCGTGCTGATTTGACTGGATTTATCTCAATGAGATATTGGTGGATTGGCAGGCTTGCTCTTAGACATGGTTTCAAAGAGTTGGCTAATCTCGCTTTTAATCAGGCAAAAACAATTTATCCGGATTATCAAGAAAAGTGGCCTTTGTACTACAAGATACTACATACCATCATTGGAGTACATATTGTCGAAAAAATCATGGCACCATTATATGCTTGGTATGCCAGCAGATATTTTAAATAACGCTCGCACTTTCCGCTTTTTAAGTCTTTTTGAACGCTCATTAATCATCGGCATTTCGAATTCATTTAAGAGTCCTCTCTTGGAAAGAGCACTAAAAAACGCCGAGCTAAACCAAAATTTTTATATTATCTCTAGAGGTTGATCTTAACGTCTATGCCAAAAGTTTCTATCATATGCCCCGTTTACAACTCCGAGTTATTTTTAAATGAAACTATTGACTCTGTAATAAATCAATCATTCATAGACTGGGAGCTGATATTAATAGATGATTATTCTACTGACTCATCTAAACTTATTATCGAAAGCACACATAACATAGACAACAGAATAAAATTTGTTTCATTAGACAGGAACTCTGGTCCAGCAATTGCCAGAAACAAGGGAATTGAAATTGCCGGAGGCGAGTATATTGCATTCATAGATAGCGATGATATATGGCACCCCCTAAAATTAGAAAAACAAATCAAGTTCATGGAGTCTGAAGGATATTTATTTAACTGCAGTCAATTTATTGCATTCAACAAAGATAGCGCATACATTCGCAATGTTCCTAGACTCCTGAATTACAAGAAGCTTCTTCTTAGCAATCCCATAGGTTTATCTACTGCTATATACAATTGCAAACATCTTGGAAAACATTATTTTGAAAATGTAGGTCATGAAGACTATTTATATTGGTTAACTTTTTTTGAATCAAAAAAGATAGAATGTTTTACTCTCCAACAACCCCTTGTCAAGTATAGACTTCGGCCAAACTCCGTGTCTAAAAACAAATTTAAAGCCGCATTATGGACATGGGCTTTATATAGAAAGAATCTTAAATTATCACGATTAACCTCAGCAGCTTATTTTTTAGCCTACGTAATAAAGTCGATTACTAAAAGGCTTATTTCCAAAAAAATAGCTCCAGAACTTTTATAGAAGATGATCGATTAACTTTCTCTCGCCATTGTGAACAGTCGCCTTCAAAATACTTGGGCATCCAAGACAGCTTATAGAGCCAATTAAGCCTTATATTTATGCATTTGCGTTTTCCCTCATCCATTTGTAGTAAAAACTCAGTCTTCATACAGCAACACAGACAACGCGCGAGTACTCTCTTAGATGCCAATACAGGCATTAAAGAAAACGATCAAACAACAGACGACACGTACGTATTGCACTAACATTGAATATCCATTTTACTTCGCGAAAATCATGAATATATTAATCACTGGAGCAAGTGGATTTGTAGGGGACGCATTAATGGCGCATCTAAAAAGAGGGGGTCACACAGTCACCTCCATTCAACGCCACACCCAACACAATGAATTGAATACAGGCTCATATGATTGCCTCATTCATTTGGCAGCACGCGCTCATGTTGTACGCGAAACAGTCCAATACCCTTATCCAGAATTCAAAGAAGCTAATGTTGATTACTCTATGAAAATGGCACAGCTCGCACGACAATTGCAAGTTCGAAGGTTCATATTCCTAAGCACCATCGGCGTCAATGGCCATATCTCCCAACAACCGTTTACCGAAAGTGATACCCCTAAACCTCATAATGATTACGCACGCACCAAATGGGAAGCTGAGCTAGCATTAAAGGCATTTTTTGAGAAATCCGAGACTGTACTGACGATTATTCGACCACCTCTTGTGTATGGCCCTAATCCAAAAGCAAACTTCAAGGCGTTACTGTCATTATGCCGGTCCCCCTTTCCACTCCCTTTGGGTGCCATCCATAACCGGCGCAGCCTCATTGGCATCGACAATCTGTGCCAATTTATCGCACTATGCTGCCACCACCCGGCGGCGGCTCACCAGACATTCCTCATTTCAGATGATCATGATGTCTCTATCACCGAGCTGGTCGCGTTGATCAGGAAGGCACTGCATCATGCGCCCTGGCTGGTGCCAATACCAACATCAGTGCTGAAAATAATTTTCAGCCTGCTTGGCAAACGCAACCTGAATGAACAGCTACTGGCTGATTTGCAGATAGATACCAGCAAAGCAAAACAATTATTAAACTGGGGCCCGGCTATCAGCTTTGATGAGGGCATTAAACGAGCGGTTACAAACCATGTTGCTTAAAAGAAGCTTAGATATTTTATTGACACTGATGGGAGTGATATTGCTCAGCCCATTAATGTTATTCACCTATTTGCTGGTAAAAACCACTTCTAAAGGCCCTGCTTTATTCTGGAGCCAACGTGTAGGCCAACATAATCGGTTATTCAGCATGCCAAAATTTCGCTCCATGCAAATCGGCACACCACAAATTGCAACACATTTAATGAACCAGCAAAATGATCCTCATGCTTTCCTCACGCCAGTGGGCAGTTTTATCCGCAAAACCAGCCTGGATGAGTTGCCACAGTTATGGAGTGTGTTAACAGGCAATATGTCGATAGTCGGGCCACGCCCAGCCCTGTTTAACCAGGATGATTTAGTCGCCTTGCGAACAGAAAAAGGAGTGCATGCATTAAAACCCGGCATTACTGGCTGGGCACAGGTGAATGGTCGTGATGAAATTCCAATCCCGCAAAAAGTCTCTCTGGATGCCTACTATCTTGCTCATCGGTCCGTTTGTTTGGACATTAAGATTATTGTATCGACTGCAATCAAGGTGTTAAGACGTGATAACATCACGCATTGATTGATAAAATAGCGCGCATGCTGAAACTTCCATCTAAATTCTTATCGTTGCTGGCTTTTTTGCATGACGCCATAGTAGTTATTGCGGCGTGGTTAATGGCGTTTGCATTGCGCTTTAACTTTCATATTCCGGAGAAATTTATTGGATATATCTGGGAAAGCCTGCCTGTCATTTTCATTTTTCATAGCATTTGCTTTTATAGCTTTGGCTTATACAAAGGCGTATGGCGCTTTGCCAGCCTGCCAGATTTAAAACGCATCATGCGTGCTGTTGCTTTTGCAGCACTGCTTTGCGCAACATTTGCACTGTTAGTACACCCCTCAATTATTATTCCGCGCTCAGTGCTCATTACAAACCCCATGTTACTGCTATTAACCATGGGCGGTAGTCGATTCTTATATCGCGCGTGGAAAGAGCGTCGGCTATTCAATACACTCGCGGTACAAGGCAAGCCTGTGATTGTGATCGGCGTCGAAGACGCATCTTTTAACTTGATTAAAGAACTCAGCAAAAACCCTGAGTGGCGCGTGGTGGCGATGATAGACCCGAGCAATAAGCTGGTTGGCCGTGAGATCATGCATACCAAGGTCGAAGGTGGCTTGGAGGAGATGGCACAGATTGCAGCACGCCACAGTTGCCAGCACTGCATGATTGCGATGCCGGGGAGTCGTCATGAGAAGCGTCGATTGGCAGTTGAAGCCGCACGTAAAGTAGAAGGCATGGAGGTGCTGACTTTACCTGCCATGTCAGACCTGATCAGTGGCCGTGTCAGCTTGTCCCAGATCCGCAAGATTGATGTGGAGGACTTGCTAGGGCGTGACGTGGTGCAGCTGGATACCCACGGTTTAAGCAGTATGCTGGCGAATAAAGTGGTACTGGTATCGGGTGCTGCAGGCTCGATTGGCTCTGAACTTTGTCGCCAGATATTGAGTTTTCACCCGGCACAGTTGATTTGCCTGGATCTTTCTGAATATGCACTTTACACATTGCAGCAAGAGTTTGGTCAGTGGGTGACGGATACCGAGCTGGTGTACCTGGTGGCAGATGTGAAAAACCAGACGCGTATCCAGCGCATTTTGCAAAGCCATCAACCTGACGTGGTATTACATGCTGGCGCTTACAAGCATGTGCCGATGATGGAACATTTTAATGTGGTGGAGGCCTTGCAAAACAATGCACATGGCACTTACCAGATTGCTGCAGCTTGCCAGGCGGCTGGCGTGCCGACGTTTGTCTTGGTTTCAACCGACAAAGCAGTGAATCCGACCAATGTGATGGGTGCCAGTAAACGGCTGGCCGAATTGATTTGCCAGGGATTGCAGCATGCTGACAATAGCAACACGCGTTTTATCACGGTGCGTTTTGGCAATGTACTGGGCAGCAGTGGCAGCGTGATCCCCAAGTTCCGCGAACAGATTGCACATGGCGGTCCGATTACCATTACCCATCCCGAAATTACACGCTACTTTATGTCTATCCCCGAGGCGGCACAATTGGTGTTGCAGGCTGCGACCATGGGCAACGGTGGCGAGGTATTTGTGCTGGATATGGGCACACCAGTGAGGATTATCGACCTGGCGCGCGATATGATTAAATTATCAGGCCTGCAAGAGCAGGATATCCGCATTGAGTTTACCGGCTTGAGGCCAGGTGAAAAACTGTACGAAGAGCTATTGGCAGATGATGAAAACACCCTGCCCACCAGCCATGAAAAATTACGTATTGCACAAGCGCGCAGTGCAGATGCACGCTGGCTGGCTAATTTGCTGGAATGGTTAAGCAATATTTCACATTTGCAAGAAGCACAAATCAAGCAAGACCTGCAGCGCTGGGTGGAAGAATATCAACCTGATACCCGCCCGGCACCTGATGTTTCCCTGCGCGGTGGTGCATTGTCGCTAGACACCCTGCCCTCGCCTTCACAACAGATACACTGACAGATTCTTTTATTTACGCATTAAGCTTAGTGTATGGTTTGATGTCGTTTACAATATCGAATCGATTCAACAACCTCTGCCACATCCCCCTTTATGCCTCATATTACGCTTGATAATGCCAGCCTGGCATTTGGTCATCATGCCTTGCTTGCCCAAGCCTCATTTCAGTTAGACCCAGGTGAACGCGTCGGTTTGATTGGCCGCAATGGTGCTGGTAAATCCAGCTTACTGAAAGCCATTGCCGGTACCATCAAACTGGATGACGGCACTGTATGGCGCGCACCAAACGTACGCGTGGTCTATGTGCCACAAGAACCTGAACTGGATAATGCACACACCGTATTTGAAGCAGTGGCAGAAGGTTTGGGCAGCTTGCAGCAAACCATCATTGACTACCATCAGGTCACGCATGATATGGGCATGCCGGATGCCAATATTGAGGCATTGATGGAGCGCATGCAGGCATTGCAGCATGAAATGGATGCCCAAAATGGATGGGTAGCGCAATCACGTGTCGAAACCGTGCTTAGCCGCTTAAAGCTGGATGCGGATGTATTGGTCTCAACACTTTCCGGTGGCTGGCGTAAACGCGTTGCGCTTGGGCGGGCGCTGGTGGCAGAGCCTGAGGTACTATTACTCGACGAGCCAACCAACCATCTGGATCTGGAAGCGATCGAGTGGCTGGAAGATTTGTTACTGGGATTTAATGGCAGTGTGTTGTTTATTACCCATGACCGTCGCTTTTTAGACAAATTAGCCACACGCATTACCGAGCTTGACCGTGGCAATCTGACAGACTTCGTTGGCAACTTTTCACAATATCAAATTAAAAAAGAAGAGTTACTCGCCGTTGAAGAAACCCATGCGGCTAAGTTCGATAAATTTCTGGCACAGGAAGAAGTCTGGATCCGCCAAGGGATTAAAGCACGCCGTACACGTAATGAAGGGCGCGTAAGAAGACTGGAAGCGCTACGTTTAGACCGTGCAGCCAGACGTGAGCGCCAGGGCGATGTCAAACTCAACCTGGATGCAGGCGAACGCAGTGGGAAACTGGTGGCAGAGCTTGATCAGGTCTATAAGTCCTATGGTGACAAAACCTTAATCAAAGGCTTCAGTACCCGTATTTTGCGTGGCGATAAAATTGGTTTACTGGGTCCAAACGGGATTGGAAAATCCACGCTATTGAAACTTATTTTAGGGGACATTGAAGCAGATAGTGGCGACATTCAGCGCGGCACAAAAATCAATGTCGCTTATTTTGACCAGATGCGGGAGCAGCTGGATGAAGAAGCCACATTGGCCGATACCATTAGCCCGGGTTCAGACTTTGTTGAAATCGGCAATGAGCGTAAACATGTGATCAGTTACCTGGAAGACTTCCTGTTTCCGCCACAACGCTCACGCTCACCAGTGAAATCACTTTCCGGTGGTGAACGCAACCGTTTACTGTTGGCACGCCTGTTTGCACGCCCTGCCAACGTCCTGGTGCTGGATGAGCCGACCAATGACCTGGATATTGATACGCTGGAGTTATTGGAGACGCTATTACAGGATTATTCAGGGACCCTTTTCCTTGTCAGCCACGATCGGGCTTTTCTGGAAAACACCGTCACCCAAGTGATTGCGTTTGAAGGCCAAGGCAAATTAACCGAATTCGGTGGTGGCTACGATGACTGGTTAAGATTTAGCCAGGATCGTAGTAGCAAACCAACCTCTACGCCAAAAGTATCTGCGGCCGCTTCAGCATCAAATACACCCGCGCCTATAGTCACAACCCGAAAAACGTTGAGCTTCAAGGAACAGCGTGAGCTGGAAGTATTACCTGCAGAAATTGAACAACTGGAGCAAGAGCAAGCCGAGATCCAGGCCCAATTTGCACAAGGTGATATTTATAAACAGGCCCCTGAGCGAGTGAAGCTGCTACAGGACAGGCTGAGCGAAATTGAGCTGCTGGTCATGCAGAAGCTCACGCGCTGGGAAACGCTAGAAAGTTTGATGTAAGGCCATTTGCTAGCGTTAAAAGCACAACAGCCGAAGAGCATCTCTTCGGCTGTTTTTTTATCGTGTGAACAGTGTCTAGACTGAAAAGCCGCTACGACTGCTGTTTGCCCGGTGGGCTTGACCATTTTTGCCATAAAACTGTGGTGCAGAACTCTTACCGTTCAATGCATCCAGCTTTTCCTGATTGCGCAGGAAGTGCTTGTTAATCAGGATACCGTTCAAGCGATTTAATTCTTTTGCCTGTGTCAGCTCTTGCTGAAAAGTGACCCATGCACTATCTAATAATTGGCTGGATTGCTTTTGTAACCAGACCGACATGCCCTGCTCATTCGGCTCAAAGCCAGCTGCAGCCAGCGCGTCATAGCGTGAATTGGCAGCGGCACCTAGTGCTTGTAGCAGCTCAACCCGCTTGTCTACCATGCGCTCAATCACGTCCAGATCAGCAGTGACCAAGGCCGACTGCTCAGACTGCAAATCACTCAATAACTCTGATACCAGCGCGGCGTCTTTCTCAAACGTCACTGGAGAAGATAAATGATTTGCAGTAGTCATAATTGTCAGCCTTTATTCGGTTGTATCAAGTCTTTAACAGTTTGCAACAAGCCATCAGCCACTTTGGCGGTATCCACCGAAAAATCGCCACGCGCAATGGCGGCTTTGATTTCTTCGACTTTATTGGTGTCAAACACCTCACCAGAGGCCAATCCAGCTTCTAATGACTGCAACTGCACGGAGGCAGAAGATAAAGTCACATTGTCTGAAGAGGCAGTAGATGTGCTCGCTGCTTTCTCGCTGCTTTTATTCGCAGTCCCTTTTTCCAATGTCGGCTTGTCTACGCCAACACCCATTTTTTTAATCGAATCTGAAATGTTCATGCCGTACCTCTTCTGATTTTGAATTGTTTCAGGGCTTATCAAAGTCAAAACCCTCATTCGTTAACAGTACTATCGGCATAGTTTAAGCGAACTTTAGTGCTTAATACACTTTTTATCGCATGTTTATCATTTTCAGACATTTTTCAATTAAGCTATTTTTAATTAAAAGGGTTGTCCATCTGACTAAAAGCGCACGTCTACCTTACCGGAAGACTGCGCGACGCCTTTTACAATCTGGCCACTGCTGACTTTCACATCAACCACCTGGCCAACATTTGCGGTTTGCATGGCAGTGCCATCAGCCGAGATCACAAAGCCATCACCACGACTATTTAACTGTACAGTTTGCCCTTGCATAATCACTGGCACCGACTTGAGCAACTCTGGTCTTAGCACCGTGCCCAATGGCAAATTTAATGCTGCCTGTTTACCAGCCAACATAGACAAGTCAGTAATAATGCCTGCTGGCAATTTGCTTAAATCACCAGACTGCATGACCACATCTGTGGGTTGCACTGGTGAACCCTGGCCAACTGGCAAACCGGTAACGGCATATTCTCCCCACACCTGCACATCGGCCTGTACATACAGTGTCCATGGCTTAGTCTCAGATTGCAGGCAACGCACGCCAATATGGGTTTTACCCCACAAACGGGCGCCTTGTACCGTAAAGCCTTCCATCAATGCGCACTCTGCAATACGGATACGGCTATCCAGCGGTTGGATCTCGATATTGACTTTGCCCGGATAGCCTTGTGTCTGGCTTTGTACATACTGCATCACTGTTTGATACAGGCGGCTGTGCATGTCATTACCTGCAGAGGCTGTGCCGACCGCATGCTGATTCGCAATCACCGCACGGTCTGCCGCATACGCAGGAGCGCTCATCAGCCATAACAGGCTAACAATAAGCATCATCACAATCTGGGGCTGGTGTTGTTTCATGTGCCCTATTCTACGCATCACGGGCAAGTTTAATCCCGGAATTAAAGGGGATTTCCCCCGTTTAATTGCAGAATCATTGCATAGGCCGCGGCGTACACTAGGCATAGCTAGTAAAAGTCATATGCGTGAAAGCAGACCTGCTTATTCGGGTTAACGGTCGCAGAGGACAAAACTTTAGAGGTTCGAAAGCAACAGGTTTCGAACAGGGCTGGAGAAACAGCCAGGAAAGGATAAAACGATGATAAACAAACTGGACGCCGCACTGAATTTCCATCAGACGGCATTGCGCGTGCGCAATGAACGTCAAGAGCTGTTGGCATCGAATATTGCCAATGCAGATACACCGCAATATAAAGCGCGTGACATCGACTTTCAGTCTGCCATGAAGGCAGCGCTGCAACCGAATGCTTCTGCCGGCACCACAACAAGCAATGGCGCATTGCAACAAACCAATGCTGGCCATATGAATGGCACGGGCGGCAGCGGCTATGTCAGCACAGGCGACCCGCTGTTCCGCGCAGTGGTGCAAGGCTCTGCTGATGGCAACACCGTCGATATGGATGTGGAGCGTAATGCTTATGTCGATAACGGCATCCGTTATGAGGCCAGCCTGACCATGATAGGCGGCCAGATTAAGAAAATGCTGTCCGCAATTAACGGCCAGCAATAATTAAAGGAGGTCTGTCATGTCTCTGTTTAACGTATTCAAAATTTCCGGCTCAGCCATGAGTGCGCAATCCATGCGCCTGAACACGGTGGCCAGCAACCTCGCCAACGCCGACAGCGTGGTGAGCTCCGATGGCAAGCCCTACCAGTCTAAACAAGTGGTGTTTAAGGCAGTTCAGGATGCAGCCAACCAGAGCAGCACGGTTGAAGTGGATCGTGTCATTGAAGATAACAAGCCAGGCAAAATGGTCTACGACCCCAAACACCCGATGGCGAATGCCGATGGCTACATCACCATGCCTAATGTCAATGTGACTGAGGAAATGGTGAACATGATTTCAGCGTCACGCGCTTATCAAAACAACGTGGAAACCATGAACGCGGCAAAAACCATGTTGCTTAAAACATTGAATATCGGTCAATAACCTGCAGAAAGGACTTCAGCATGACCACCGTTAATACCAACAACCAGGTGTCACAAGATTTACTGAATTCAGTGAACACACGCAACACGGCCAGCACGACAGATGAAACACAAGACCGTTTCATGACCTTGCTGGTGACGCAGATGAAAAACCAGGATCCGTTGAATCCGATGGATAACGCCCAGGTGACCAGCCAGATGGCACAGTTGAATACCGTGACTGGCATCAACAAGCTGAATGAAACCATGAGCAGCCTGATCGGCAGCGTACAGCTAGGCCAAGCTTACCAGGCTACCAGCATGATAGGCCGCAATGTCTTGGTAGAAGGCAAAACGCTCACCCATACAGAAACCGGCGGTTACTTCGGCGTCAATGTGCCTAATGGCGCAGACAGCCTGTCAGTCGCGATTAAAAACGGTTCCGGCGCCACCATCCGCACACTGACATTCGGCAAACAAGACGTAGGTGTCAATGCGTTGAGCTGGGATGGAAAAATGGATGATGGCACCGTCGCGCCTAGTGGTGACTATAGCTATGAAATCACCGCAAAAACTGGTGACACCACCGTCAGCAGTACCGCCCTGAGTCTGGCACAGGTACAAAGCGTCACCACCAGCACCAGCGGTGCCAAACTGAATTTGAGCAATAACACGACAGTGTCTGCATCTGATATTTCTGAGATTTTCTAATTTTTAATATTGACATTTTTAGTCCTTACCAAGGAGAGATAACATGGCTTTTTCACAAGGCTTAAGTGGTTTAAATGCAGCATCTAAAGCGCTGGAAGTGATTGGCAACAACGTTTCTAACGCCAACACTGTTGGCTTTAAACAGTCTCGTGCAGAGTTTTCTGATGTGTTCGCGGCGTCCCTGAGTGGCGCGGGTACGACACAAATCGGTATTGGTACCAAAATTTCTGATGTGGCCCAGCAGTTTACACAAGGCAACATTACCGCGACCAATAACACACTGGATGTGGCAATTAACGGTGCCGGCTTCTTCCGTTTGAGCAACAACGGTGCGGTGACCTATACCCGTAACGGCCAATTCCAGATGGATAAGAATGGCTACATTGTCACCAGCGACGGCAAACGCCTGATGGGTAACAGCGCAGACAACCTCAACGGTTCCAGCCCGGTAGAAATTCAGATTGATACCAGTGATTTGCAACCAGTCGCCAGTTCCAAAATCACAGGTACCTTGAACCTGAACTCAGCCAGTGCTGATATTGATCAGACCGTCACCCCATTTAGCTCCACAGACCCGACCAGCTACACTAACTCAACCGCGATTACGGTCTATGACAACCTGGGTAATTCACACAATGTACAAAACTACTATGTGAAAACTGCCGCTAACAACTGGAGTGTCTACACTACGGTAGATGGTACGGATGTTACACCAACACCAACACCAACCATGGTATTTAACGCGGGTGGCTACGATTCAACTAACTCCAGCGTGACACCGATAACATTCACGCCTACGACGGGTGGCGCCGCCATGAACATCAGCTTTGATTATTCAAAAAGCACACAGTATGGCTCGTCTTTCAGCGTCAACAAGCTGAGCCAGGATGGTTACTCTTCAGGCCGTATTGCCAGCTTCACTATTGGTGATGATGGCATTATTCAAGGCCGCTACACCAACGGTCAATCCAAAGACCTCGGCCGTGTGGTCCTGGCTAACTTTGTGAACCCGAATGGTTTGCAATCACTGGGCGGTAACCAGTGGGCATCGACTTACGAATCTGGCGACGAGCTGATTGGCTCACCAGGCAGCAGCACACTGGGCGTACTGCAGTCATCTGCGGTAGAAGATTCGAACGTAGACCTGACCGCAGAACTGGTCAACATGATTACTGCACAGCGTATCTACCAGGCCAACGCGCAAACCATCAAAACGCAAGATCAGGTCATGCAGACTTTGGTCAACCTGCGTTAATACAGGTCTGATTAACTTCTTGATAGGGGCAGCTTTATGGATCGTCTGATATATACCGCAATGACTGGCGCCAAGCACATTCTGGAGCAACAGGCGACCACAGCCCATAACCTGGCAAACGCGACCACCACTGGCTTCAAAGCCCAGGTGGACAGTTTCAGGGCCGTGCCGATTTTGGGCGATGGCTTGCCAACACGCGCCTTTGTCGTCGATGCCACCGTCGGCACTGACTACAAGCCAGGCAGTATCCAGCATACCGGTCGCGACCTCGATGTTGCCGTACAAGGTGAAGGCTGGATTGCCGTACAGCGTGCGGATGGTTCAGAAGGTTATACCCGCAACGGCTCGCTCAAAATTAATGAGAACGGCCAGTTGCAAACCGAATCTGGCCTCAATGTGATGGGCGACGGCGGCCCGATCAGCATCCCGCCCAATGTGATTGTCAGCATCGGTGGTGATGGCACGATTTCCAGCGTCAACGACCTGAGCGTGCCTGGTGCGACCACGATTCTGGCTCGAATCAAACTGGCTAACCCGCCAGCAGCTTCGCTCAAACGTGCAGAAGACGGCTTATTTGTGACCAGTAATGGTCAGGCTGCACCCTTGGATCCGAATGTCAAAGTCACCGGTGGTGCCCTCGAAAGCAGCAATGTGAACGTGGTCGAAACCATGGTGAATATGATCGGCCTGGCGCGCCAATTCGAAATGCAAATGAAAATGCTGGAAAACGCGCAAAACAACGCTGGAAAAGCAGATCAGCTCTTCAGTATGAATGGTTAATGCTTGCACTACTATTGCAGTATGAAAACGGCTTTAAGCCCAAGGAGTGAACGATGATACGCTCATTATGGATTTCCAAAACCGGTCTTGATGCACAACAAATGCAGATGGACGTGATTTCAAACAACCTGGCCAACGTCAGCACCAGCGGCTTTAAAAAGTCGCGCGCAGTGTTTGAAGACCTGCTCTACCAGAACATTCGCCAGGTAGGCTCGCAAAGCTCGCAACAAAGCCAGCTGCCCAGCGGTTTGCAATTAGGCACCGGCGTCAAGCCAGTCGCCACTGAGCGTATTTTCACCCAGGGCAACCTGCAACAAACCAGTAACGACAAAGACGTTGCCATCCAGGGCCAGGGTTTCTTCCAGATTCTGATGCCAGATGGCACCACGGCGTATACCCGTGATGGCTCATTCCAGGTCGATAGCCAGGGGCAACTGGTGACCGCCAGCGGTTTCCCGGTGCAGCCCGCAATTACCATTCCTGCCAATGCGCAAAGTTTGTCTATCGGCAGAGACGGCGTCGTATCCATTACCACGCCTAACTCCACAGCCACAACGCAAATTGGCCAGATTCAGCTGGCTACCTTTATCAATCCGGCCGGTATGCAAGCCAAAGGTGAAAACCTGTTTGTAGAAACCACCGCCTCCGGCAACGCGAATACCAATACACCCGGGACCAATGGCGCCGGTTTATTGTCACAAGGCTATGTTGAAACTTCCAACGTCAATGTGGTGGAAGAGCTGGTGAGCATGATTCAAACCCAGCGCGCCTATGAAATTAACAGCAAGGCGATTACAACGTCGGACCAGATGCTGCAAAAACTGTCGCAGATGTAATCCCTGCTTGAGGGTCACTCAAATGATGAATAGAACGATCATGAGCTTACTACTTTGTTTGGCGTTTTCTCAATTACTGAACGGCTGCTCTATCACGCCGTCAACCATTGTGCAAAAACCGGAAACGCCGCGAGTAGCAATGGCACGTCCAGATGCGCGCACAGAAGGCGCCATCTTCAATAGCGCAGGCTTTCGCCCATTGTTTGAAGACCGCAGACCGCGCTATGTAGGCGATATCGTCACTGTTCGTATTGCAGAAAACACCACCGCCAACAAAGCTTCTGATAACGAGCAAACCAAAGATGGCTCAACCGCGGCTTCTGTGACCGGCCTGTTTGGACACAATGTGCCTAAAGCCGCTTTCAACGCCAGCTCAGCGCTGTCATTTAAAGACAAAGCGGCTGCAGATGCCAGCAATACCTTTAGCGGCTCTGTCACTGCCACAGTGACCGATGTGCTGCCAAATGGCTACCTGGTCATCAGTGGCGAGAAACAGATTGGCTTTGACAAAGGCACTGAATATGTCAGGTTCTCTGGCATCGTCAACCCGGACATGATTACCATCGGCAACGAAGTGGTTTCGACCAAAGTGGCGGATGCGCGTATCGAATATCGTAGCAACAGCAAAATGGATGCCGCTGAAGTGTTATCCATGTTCTCGCGCTTCTTCCTCAGCATGATTCCATTGTAGGAGAGTTGATCATGCCCATACTGACACACAGCTTAGTTCACACCGTACAGCGCGGCCAACGCGCTGTTGCCTATGGCCTGCTGGCATGCGGCCTGCTGCTGGCCACGCCTTTCGCTCAAGCGGAGCGCATCAAGGACATCAGCAATATTCAGGGCGTACGCGCCAACCAGCTGATTGGTTATGGCCTGGTCGTCGGCCTCGATGGCACTGGCGATATGACCACGCAAACACCATTCACTGTGCAAAGTATTATCAGCATGATGAACCAGATGGGCATTACCCTGCCACCTGGGACCAACCTGCAACTGAAAAACGTGGCAGCGGTGATGGTCACCAGCTCCCTGCCCGCTTTCGCACAGCCAGGGCAAACCCTGGATGTGACGGTATCTTCTATGGGTAACGCCAAGAGCTTGCGTGGCGGTACCTTGTTGATGACGCCACTGAAAGGTGCAGATGGGCAAATTTATGCCATGGGTCAAGGTAACCTGGTGGTGGGTGGTGTCGGCGCGGCAGCCAATGGCAGCCAGACCCAGATCAACCACTTGAGTGTCGGCCGTATTTCAGAAGGTGCTACCGTTGAACGCGCATTGCCGAATACCCTGCTACATCAGGATATTGTCAAACTCGAATTGAAGGAAAGTGACTTTTCGACCGCCAATAATGTGGTTGAAGCCATTAACAAGAAATTTGGCCCGATGACTGCCCAGGCCGAGAGTGGCCGTGTGATTCAGGTGCGCCCACCTGAAAGCATGAGCCGCGTTTCTTTCCTGGCTAACCTGGAAACCATTAATGTCGCCCTGGCTGCAACACCTGCCAAGATTATCCTCAATGCACGTACCGGCTCCGTGGTGATGAACAAGGCAGTGACGCTGGATAGCTGCGCAGTCTCACACGGCAACCTGTCGGTGGTGATTAATACCTCACCGGTGATTAGCCAGCCTGGCCCATTCTCGAATGGCCAGACCATCTCCACCGCAGTGTCTGAGATCAACATCAACAAAGAACCAGGCAAGGTACTGAAGCTGAATAACGGCGCTAACTTGTCTGATGTCGTCAAAGCATTAAATGCGATTGGCACCACACCACAGGACTTGCTGGCGATTTTGCAAGCCATGAAAGCCGCCGGTGCGTTGAATGCCGAGCTTGAGGTGATTTAAGCGAGAAACGACGATGCAACCACGTGTCGATCCTACTACGCAAAGCCTGGCTATTGATGCTAACTCGCTCAATAGCCTGAAGCGCGCCAATAACGATTCGCCAGAGGCGATTCGTGCCGTTGCGCGCCAGTTTGAAGCCGTACTGATGAACATGATGCTGAAAAGCATGCGTGACACGGTGCCGCAAGATGGCATCACCGATAGCGAGCAAGGCAAGATGTTTATGGGCATGCTGGACCAGCAACTGAGCACTAACCTCAGCCAGAAAGGCATGGGGCTGACAGATGTGCTGGTCAGGCAATTAAGCAAGTTCAGCCAAAAACCTGGCGATGCCACCGATGGCAGCAAAGACAGCAAATCACCTGGCAAACTGGATAGCAATGCTGCCCTGCCCCTCACCGGCCAAACGACCCACACAACAAGCAATAGCAACGGCAAAGCCGTGCTGGCACAAGCGGCACAAAAAATCCGCGAGGCTTACCAGCAGTGGGAAGCAACAGACAGCACCGCCAATAGCAATACCGATACAGCCTGGGCACGCGGCATTCCCGAACTGCCACCGCTGATGGAAGAAACCCAGACAAATATCCAGAGCTTTACCCTGCCGCAAGCCCCATTAGCCACTGCCATGCGTGAAGTAGCAGGGAAAACACAACAATTTATCCAGAGCATGTTGCCACACGCACAAGCCGCCAGCAGTGCTTCCGGCATTCCAGCTAAATTCATGATTGGCCAGGCAGCCCTCGAAAGTGGCTGGGGCAAACATGAAATTAAAACAGACAATGGTGTGAACAGCCACAACCTGTTTGGCATCAAGGCTGATGCCAACTGGAAAGGCAAAGTCGCAAGCAGCACTACCACCGAATACATCAATGGCGTCAAGCAGACCCGCGTGGAGAAATTTCGTGCTTACGATAGCTACAGTGATGCCTTCAAGGATTACGCCAAACTGATTTCACAGAATCCGCGCTACCAGCAAGCCATGAGCAACACCCATGATGCCAGCGCGTATGCCAATGCATTGCAACGTGCAGGCTATGCCACCGATCCACAATATGGCAAAAAACTGACGCAAGTGATCAAGAATTTACAAGGCTAAGCAAGCGCAACCCTAAAGAAACAAAAAAAACAGCCGATAGGCTACTTAACCACACTTTAAAGTCGTGTCTGACTCTCTGCAGGGGGCTGACACATGAGGAAATCACATGTCAAATGTACTCAGCATTGGTAAAAGCGCCCTGAATGCCGCACAAATAGGCATTGCCACCGTTGGCCACAACATTGCCAACGCCTCTACCGCAGGCTATAACCGCCAGGTAGTCGTACAAGCTGCCGCCGAAGCGCAAAACTTTGGCTATGGCTATGTCGGCCAGGGCACCAATGTGGTCGGGATCCAGCGTGTGTACAACGAGACCCTGGCCAAACAGCTGATCAATGCAACCTCTACCGCCAATGCCAGCGGTGCCTATTACAGCAATATCAGCCAGGTCAACGGCTTGTTATCAGACAGTACCGCCGGTTTAAACCCGGTGATTACCAGTTTTTTCAGCGCGGTGAGTGCCGCTGCGGCCAACCCTAGCGATACAGCCACGCGCCAGACCCTGATTTCTTCTGCCCAATCGATGGTCAACCGCTTTAATGCGGTGAACACGCAACTGGATCAAATGCGGGAGAGCATTAATACCCAAATTACAGCCAGTGTAGATACCATTAATAGTTATTCGTCACAAATCGCTAACCTAAACGACACGATCAGCAAAGCCATTAATGCGACGGGGAATGTACCTAATGACTTGATGGACCAACGTGACCAGTTGGTGGCAAAACTCAGTGAACAAGTGAAAACCACCGTCATCAAGCAGGATGATGGGTCCTACAACGTATTTGCCGGTAGCGGTATGCCTCTGGTCGTCGGTACGACGCAGTATTCGCTTTATACTCGCGCCAGTGATACCGACCCCTCACGCGTAGAGGTGGCTTACGGCAACCCGGACAGTCCAAAAATCCTGAGTTCAGACACGCTGTCTGGCGGCACCCTGGGCGGAGTCTTGCAGTTCAGGAGCGAAACCCTGGATACGGTGCAAAGCCAGGTGGGCCAATTGGCAATCACGCTGGCCAGCCAGTTTAATGCCCAACAAACCCAGGGCTATGATTTAAATGGCGTATTGGGTACCAACCTGTTTAATGTGGGCGCACCGACCGCCATCAGCAGCGCTTATAACACCGATCCGACCAAAGCCGCCTCGGCCTCCATTGTGGATGCCAGCCTGCTGACCAGCAGTGACTACACGGTTAAATATAACAGTGGCCAATACACGATTACGCGCCTCAGCGATAAATCCGTTATGTGGCAAGGTGCCTCACTGCCTGCTACCGTCGACGGCATGCAGATTGATGTCAATACCAGCACACCGACAGAAGGAGACTCCTACCTGATCAAACCGACGCAGTATGCTGCGGGTCAATTGTCACTGGCGTTTACCAACGTTGACAAACTGGCGCTGGCTGGCTCAGCCACCAGTGGCCCGAACGACAACGAAAACGGTCTCAAACTGGCGGCTTTGCAAACTGGCGCCAATGTGCGTGTGGCAGGCAGCAGTACTAACAGAACCTACGCGCAAGCCTTTGCACAAATGGTGAGCGCGGTGGGCACAAAAACCAACGAGCTCAGCATTACCAGCAAGGCCGATGCCACTGCCCTGGAAAATGCAACCAGTGCCATGCAGTCAGAGTCAGGCGTCAACCTGGATGAAGAAGCGACAGATTTGTTGCGTTACCAGCAAGCCTATCAGGCAGCAGGCAAAATGATGCAAATCGCCAGTCAGCTGTTTGAAGTGTTGCTGCAGCTAGGTCAATAAGTTTTTGAAGGATAGGCCATCATGAGAATCAGTACCAATACCATCTATCAATCTGGCACCAACCAGTTAATGAATCTGCAATCAGACTTGAATAAGCTGAGCATTCAAACTGCGACTGGTAAACGTGTGAACTCGCCAGCAGATGATCCGGTGGCGGCGGCACGTATCCTCGAACTCAACACGGCCAAAGACCAGAACGCAAATTACACCAGCACGCGTAAAACAGCAGAAACTCTGCTGCAAACTTACGAAGCCAACCTGAGTAGCGTGACCGACACCATACAATCGATACAATCTTCACTGATTGCTGCAGGTAATGGTGCTTATACCGATGCCGAACGTGCCAAGCTGGCCAATGAGCTGCAAGGCAGCCTGGATACGCTGAAGGGCTTGGCAAACACCAAAGACTCGCAAGGCAACTACATGTATTCCGGCTATGCCTCGTCTACGGTGCCTTTTGATGGTAACTATGACTTTGTCGCCAGCTCAGACCGCACCAAGTTGCAGATTGATGTGCAAAGCCAGTTGCCAGTGACCTTCACCGGCGACCAAGTATTTGGTGCCAACGGCGACAATGTGTTTACTAACTTGCAGAATATCATTTCACTGTTAAAAACACCGATCACGGACAGCACCACCCAGGCGACATTTAATACCGGCCTGGCCACCAGCATCGATAAAATGAAAGGTTCATTGAACTCGGTATTGGATGCGCGTTCAGAAATCGGTAGTAGCCTGAATTTGCTGGATACCTTGAACACCACCGGCGATAGCCTGGATCTGCAATACGATGCGTCTATTTCAACGCTGCAAGATCTGGACTATGCGCAGGCCTTGTCTGATATTTCCAAGAAAACCACCATCTTGCAGGCTGCACAAAAAGCGTTTGTGGCCACGTCGAATATCTCGCTATTTAGCCTGATTTAAAAGGATTACAGCGGTGAGGGTCTTGCAAACACGAAGGCCCGGCACCGCTAGCGCAGTACCTGCAACATCAGTTGCTGTGCATCGACCAGCCAGCGGCTGACGGGGCTGACCAGAGAAGGCAGGCTTAATAATGTCATCAAAAAGCCGACTGAAATCGTAATTGGGAAACCAATACCGAAAATATTGAATTGCGGTGCTGCCTTGGTTAACACGCCCAAGGCCATGTTAGTAATCAGTAGACTGGCAACCACCGGCAATGACAGCAACAAGCCTTGTGAAAAAATATGGCCGCCCAGGCTTGCAATAGCCTGGCTATTCAACTGCCAGTGCTCCATCCCGATCGGCATGGTTTCAAAACTTTGCAGCATAACCGCGACCACAATTAAATGACCGTCCAGGCTCAGAAACACCAACAGCGCTAACATGGTCAGAAACTGGCCGACGGCAATCGTTTGGCCATGTGCCTGCGGATCATAAAAACTGGCAAAGCCTAGCCCCATACTCATCCCCATCATAAAGCCGGCCATTTCGACTGCTGTAAACAACAGCCGCATGACAAAGCCCATGCTGATACCAATCAGAAACTGGGCCAGTAATGACAATAAGCCTTGCCAGGAAAGCACTTCAATGGGCGGCACCTGGATCGCAGGCACAATGGCCAGCGTAACCACAAAGCCAATAGCGAGTTTGATGCGTTTGGGAATAGCTGGATGGCTGAACAGCGGAACGACAGTGAGGCAGCCTAGTACCCGTGTGAGTGGCCACAGCAGCTGAACAATCCACAATTGCAGATCTGAAGCATGGATGGTCAGCATGTGATCAGGCGCTTAGTTCACCAATTGCGGAATCATGGTGAAAATATGGTGCATATAATCCACCATGGTCATCAGCATCCAGTGGCCTGCCAGTAACAGCACCGCCATGACGCCCACCAGCTTGGGGATAAACGACAAGGTTTGTTCGTTGATTTGCGTGGCAGCCTGAAAAATACTCACAATCAAGCCGATCATCAGCGCAGTGCCCAACACCGGCGCGGCCACCATCAACGTGGTTTGCATCGCTTCACTGCCTATGGTCAATACCTGTTCCGGACTCATGGTTTGCTCCTGAAAATGAATGTGTGCCTATTTAAATCACAAAGCTTTGCGCCAGCGAGCCGATGATCAGTTGCCAGCCGTCAACCAGTACAAACAGCATGAGCTTAAACGGCAGCGACACAATTGCCGGTGAGACCATCATCATGCCCATGGCCATCAAGATACTGGCTACCACCATATCGATAATCAAAAACGGGATATAAATGGCAAAGCCGATCTGGAAGGCTGTTTTGAGCTCACTGGTCATAAAAGCAGGCACCAGTATCCTCAGTGGTACTTCTTCCGGCGTTTGAATCGCTTCCGTGTGTGCCATATTGGCAAACATGGCCAGGTCATTTTCGCGGGTTTGTTTGAGCATAAAGCCTTTGAGTGGCAACACACCGCGCTCTAACGCTTCCTGCATGGTGATTTTGCTTTCAGACAAAGGCTGGTAAGCGTCGGTATAAATCTTGTCGAACACCGGACCCATAACAAAAAAGGTAATAAACAGTGCCAGACCAATCAATACCTGGTTGGAAGGAGCAGACTGGGTACCCAATGCCTGACGCAGTAAAGACAATACGATCACGATGCGCGTAAAGCCGGTCATCATCAGCATCGCGGCCGGGATAAACGTCAACGAGGTGAGTAAAATCAGGGTTTGCAGACTCAGTGTATAGTCCTGGCCACCACCTGCTCCAGGGCTGACTGTACCTATCGGCAATCCACCAGCCGCAAACGACAATAGCGGGAAACCAAGCAGCAAGCCGACCGGCAGCAACAAGGACAATATAGACTTTAACACTGAAAAAACACGCATGTGTATGGCACCCGAAACTTGCTTGTAACTGCTCACGGCAGACACAAGGCTATCAATAAGTTAGGGCTATAGTACGCCCGACCAGGCTAAATCAAAGGTCGGAAATGAGCGACTCAAGGCTTGTTTTTGAGGGATTTGACTCTTTGCTGCAATGTCGCTTGCATGGCTTGTTGCAAACGCACAGCAAAAGAAGCTTGTGGATCAATACCAGAAGCCGGGGACTGAGCAGTACTTGCGCCCTCTTCCACTGAGGATTCCGTCGCAGGTGGGGCGACTTCGCCGAGGGCCGTCATTTGGCCTGCATTGATGCCCACTACCAGCCAGCGGCCAGCCACTTCAAGCACGACCACACGTTCCCTGGGGCTTAACTGCAAACCACCTACTTGTTTGATCACACCGCGTTGAGCCATGGTTTGTCCAGGCATCACGCGCCGTAACAACCAGGCAATCGCTGCGATCACCAGCAAGACAATCACCGTGCCATACACCATACGGCCCAGGCTATCACTGGTACTCGGTGCTGCTGCGACAGTCGCCGCAGGCACAACAGCCCATGCCACGCCGGTAACCAGGCTGCTAAACAAGGCAATCAACAACTGGCTGATAATTTTCATGACGCTCTAAATAAAAAGGAATTCAAAAAACAATTAACGATTCAGTTTGCGAATACGCTCGGCCGGGGTAATGATATCGGTTAAGCGAATACCAAACTTGTCATTCACCACCACCACCTCACCTTGGGCAATCAGGCAGCCATTGACCAGCACATCCATCGGTTCACCCGCCATGCCGTCCAGTTCAACCACAGAGCCCTGTGCCAGTTGCAACAGGTTCTTGATCGAAATTTTGGTGCGGCCTAGCTCAACGGTCAGTTGTACCGGGATGTCCAGAATGAAGTCGATATCATTCTGCGTGCCTTCCAGTTTATTGTTGCTGCTAAACTCGTTAAAGACAGCCGTCTTGCTGGTTGGCTCCTGCAACGCCGAAGACTCAGCCTGGGTTTGCTCAGCCAAGGCTGCTCCCCAGTCATCTTCCGCAATCGTCTGCACATCACCGGGATCAGACACTCCCATGGCAGCCATCGCTGCATTCATATCATCATCTGCACTATTAGTGGCGGGATCCATAGCCATTATGACTCTCCTTGCAATTGCTCCTGACTACCGTCAGCGCGAATTAACTTTTCAACCTTGAGGGCATACTGCCCGTTAAATACTCCATAACGACACTCCATGACCGGAATGTTGTCAATTTGTCCTTCGATGCTGTCACTGATATTAATCGGGATCACATCGCCTTCTTTCAGCTCCAGCAAGTCTGCCACCGTCAATTTACGCGTGGCCAGATTAGCGACAATCTCGACTTCTGCGGCTTGAATTTGCTGCGTCATCAATTTGACCCAACGCTTATCGCCGCCCAGGTTTTCGCCTTGCAACGGTGATGTCAGCAGGTCTTTAATCGGCTCAACCATAGAATAAGGCACGCAAAAATGCATTTCGCCACTATTCGGGCCCAGCTCAATATTGAAAGTAATGGCCACCACCACCTCATTCGGCGTGGCGATATTGGCAAACTGCGTATTCATTTCTGAACGCAGGTACTCAAACTTGATCGGATATACCGGTGCCCAAGCCTTTTCATACGATTCGAACATGATGCCCAGGATGCGCTGGATAATGCGCTGTTCGGTCGCGGTAAAATCACGGCCTTCGACGCGGGTGTGAAAGCGGCCATCGCCGCCAAACATATTGTCCACCACCAAAAACACCAAGGTAGGATCTATCACGAGCACACCGGTGCCGCGTAAGGGACTAATGTGAATCAGGTTGAGGTTGGTAGGCACCACCAGGTTACGGATAAAGTCGGTATATTTGATAATCCTGACTGGCCCGACCGAGACTTCAACGGTGCGGCGCAGGAAGTTGAACAGCTCAACACGCAATAAACGCGCATAGCGCTCATTAATCATTTCCAGCGTGGCCATGCGGCCGCGCACGATCCGTTCTTGCGTGGCAAGGTTGTAGTTACGAACGCTAGCATCGTCTTTACCAGACGATTCACTCTCGTCATCGCCGTCTACGCCTTTGAGCAGCGCATCAATTTCGTCTTGTGATAAAAACTTGTCAGCTGACATGATGACTCACTTTAAACTACTGGGCTCATAACATTACTGAATCACGAACGAGGTAAATAATACCTGTGTGACTTTCAGTGGCTTACCGTGTGCAGCGAGCGGTTTTTTCAGTTCAACCAGCAACTCTTGACTCAGTTGTGCTTTGCCTTCCGGTGTAGAAATATCGGAAGCTTTTTTGCTGGTGAGCAATAACAGTACGCGGTTACGCAAGGCAGGCATCTGTGCTTTCATTTTTTCTGCCAGCTCAGCGCCTTTCACTTCCATGGTCAAATCGAGCTGCAGGAACTTGTCATCCGGGTCTGGTAACAAATTCACAGTAAATGTTTCAAATGGCACATAAGTCAAAGCCGTTTTCGGATCAGCATGACCACCAGATTCTTCTGGCGCTTCCTCTTCCGCAGACTCCTCGCTAATTGCTTCGCCCTCAGCATCTTCGGCGTGCTCAGCCTTATCGCCCGCCTTGCCTTTTGCCTGATGCGCTTCTGGTTTCTTCATCAAAAAGAATGCGGCAGCACCGCCACCGGCAGCTAATGCCAGCACGACGGCCAATATCAGAATGAGTTTTTTCTTGGATTTTGGCGCCGCTTCTGCGGCACCAGCTGCTTTCGCCGGTTCTTGAGCCATGACACAAACCTTTCTTACATTAAACCTAGAGTGTTTATGGTGTCATTATGCGCAAAACAGCGCGCTGGAGATTGACAGATAAAAGGGTTAAATCAGCGTTTAATCGAAATTTATACCCACTGGCAGGCAAATTGCCTGCCCGCAGTTTAAACAAAGGTGTCAACCAGGCCACGTGCGACCTTGGTTTTAATGGCTTGCGGAGCAAGCACAGCGTCCGTTTCGCCTGCTGTGCCTGATGACTGACCACCTTGGCGTGACGTTTGTTGCTCAAAATGCTGTTGCGCCTGCTGACCATCACCAACAAAGGTTTGGCCCAACTGCAAGCCCTGTGACTGCATGCGCTCACGTAAATCCTGCATGCCATCTTCCAATGCCTGACGCACCAGCGGGTTATCAGTAATAAAGCTGGTATTCACAGACTGGTTATCCACTTTCAGCACGACTTGAATGGGACCCAAGTCGGGTGGTGACAAGGTCAGGCTGGCCACATCGTCGCCACTGCCTACCATATTCATCACATGCTGGTTCATGGCGGTTTGCCAGCGCTCATTGCCAAACGGCGCCGCAATTTGCGACATCGCCACAGAGCTGCTTTGCGCCACACCAGCCGCATTCAGCCATGTGCTATTGGATAAGGCTTGCGCCGCTGGCTGCTGTGGTAAATTCAATACATCGGCTTGTCCATCCGCCCCACGCATCTCATTAAAAGCCTGCGTTGTACGCCCTGCTTCGCCTGTCGCCTCTGCCATTAATTTAGCATTGACCAAGGTTTCAGAAATACCAGGTGACTCTTTAGCCGTTTCAGCCTGTGCATTGCCAGCCAGCAATTGTTTGAAATCGGCGGCCTGATCATCCTGCTCTACATTCACAGCAGGCCCGGTCGGTATCTGTGCAGCTGTGGTTTTAGCCGTTGCCTCAGTTTCCAGTGGCAAAGCCAAGGCATTGCCATCAACAGCAGGCAATTGCTCGCTATCTACTGTCACGGTAGCACCATCGGTACTCAATTCAGCTTTAGGCTGGCTATCGGTTTGTGCTGTGGTTGGACGCATGGCAATCATGGTTTGCATCCACGGCGAAATGCCTGGTGGCAGTTGATCATTCGCGGCCAGGTCTGCCAATAAACGTTTTTTGCGCTCTTGCGCTGTTTCAATCACGTCGGCAGGGTCTTTTGTATTGCTGGTCGTTGCGGACGCAGCAGTCTCTTCAGTGCTGGCTGCTGCTTCAGCACTCGTATGTTCGTCGCTGCTATCAGCCGCGGTCTTTTGTGGGCTGTCTTCTGACTTGACCGTATTGTTTGGTGCAGCTGGCGCTTTTTCTGCAGTCGCGGATTTTGTCGGCTCAGGTTTAGGTGCATCGACCTTATCTGTCGCCTTATTGGCAGTAGGGATCACAGGCTTGCTACTTTGCTGCATTTGCTTGCGCAACGCCTGTGCAAACTCATCAGACCCATTGCTCTGTGCGTCTTGTGACACCTGATTGGGCGATGCTGTTTTCACGGCATCGGCCCCCATATTCAGTAAAGTTGCGGAATTCAAAAACGCCATATGACTCTCCCGGTCAACATTTGTTTTACAGACGCGTGCGCTTGGCACGGCTTGCAAACTCATCCATCAGTTTCTGATCACGCTTGCCCTCTGCTTTTGCTTGCATCGTTGCTGCTCGCGTCATCAGAACTTCAAAGGACTTTTGTTTGCGCTGTTTTTCCTGCAATAGCTGTCGTTTTTGCAGGACATTCGCCTGACATTGTTCGATTTGAGCATTTTGACTGCGCACGGCCAATTCCAATTGCGAGAAAAAGCCCTGAAAATTGCGGTATAAATCGGCTTTGAGGCCTTTTTGTGATGCCAACTGCCATTGCTGCTCATACTCTTGCTGATATTGTTCCAGCATGGTGCGCTGCTGTTGTGCCTGTTCAAGCAGTTGCATGGCTTGCGCCAGGTCTTGCATGGCAGCGTCCACCTCGTCTGTCGCCAGTTGAATCAGCAGTGTCAGCGTTTGTGTCGACTGTTTGGCCATAACGTATTACAGATGGCCTCAGGAAATGGTTTGCGCCAATTGCTGCAAACAGGCTTGCATATAGGCACTTTCATCAATGTCTTGCTGCAAAAATGCATTGATCTGGTCGCGCTTTTTAATCGCCACATCCAGCATAGGATCAGAGCCTGGCTGGTAAGCACCAACGGCAATCAGGTCCTGATTACGCAAATAACGCGAATATAACTGCTTGAGTAAACGCGCGGCCTGCTGGTGTTCCTTACTGGTGATGTTGTGCATGGCACGGCTGATCGACTGTTCAATATCAATCGCCGGATAATGCCCGCTCTCAGCAAGGGTACGGTTAAGCACGATATGGCCATCGAGAATGGCACGTGCAGAATCGGCAATCGGATCCTGCTGGTCATCCCCTTCGGTCAGCACGGTATAAAAAGCGGTAATTGAGCCCTCGCCTCTAGCGCCGTTACCGGTACGCTCAACCAGCGCGGGTAATTTGGCAAACACTGAAGGTGGGTAGCCTTTGGTCGCTGGTGGTTCACCAATCGCCAAGGCGATTTCACGTTGCGCCATGGCATAGCGTGTCAGTGAATCCATGATTAACAATACGTTTTTGCCTTGCTGGCGAAAGCGCTCGGCAATCGCAGTGGCGTAATTGGCCCCTTGCAAACGCATCAGTGCCGAAACGTCTGCCGGGGCAGCCACCACGACAGAGCGTGCCAGGCCTTCTGGCCCTAAAATCTGTTCAATAAACTCTTGTACTTCGCGACCCCGCTCACCAATCAGGCCAACCACAATCACATCGGCAGTGGTGTAACGCGCCATCATGCCCAGCAATACGCTTTTACCCACACCAGAACCCGCAAACAGCCCGAGGCGTTGCCCGCGACCAACGGTTAACATGGCATTGATTGCGCGTACGCCTACATCCAGCGTATCTTCAATCGGTGCACGCATCAGCGGGTTAATCACACGCCCACTTAACGGCGCCATGACTTCAGTGGAAATCGGGCCCAGGTTATCCAGCGGATTACCCGCAGCATCAACCACGCGGCCGAGCAAACCATCGCCTACCGGAAAATGACGCGCACGGTCTTGTGCACGACGGCGTGGCGGGCGACCAAATTGCGGTTTAGGCAAGGTCTCGGTGACTTCCATACTAAATACTTTAGCGCCAGGCACGACACCATCGACGGCTGACTGTGGCATTAACAGCAAGTTTTCGCCATCAAAACCGACGACTTCGGCTTCAACGCGGCCGCCATCTTGCAGCGGAATAAAACAGGCGCCGCCAATCGGCATTTTGATACCGGTTGCAACCATGATCAGGCCGGTGACTTTGACGATACGTCCAGCCACTTCCAGTGGTTCAACCAAATGAATCAGTTCTCTACAGTCTTTGAGGTAACTTTGCCAACGCTGGTTATGCACATTGGGTGGCAAGTCCTGTTCGGCAGGCGCGGCAATTTCTGCCTGGTCTGCCATGACATTGGCATCTGCGGTTGGCGTCACATCCGCATCATTAACCAAGTCTTCTGCCAACACTGGGCTGGCATCTACGGCGCTATTAGGGTCTATCATGCTTGCATCAATCACAATCGCTGCTCAATAGGCTGCACACATTATTCATTGCTAGCGACAGGTTTATGCCAGTCATCCACGCGTGACAAGCCTTGCACCAAGCGTTTCCAGCGCATTTCGTTGCTGGCATCAATCTGGTTTTCTGCGGTTTCCACCAGGCAGCCGCCACGCTCAATCTGGCTATCTTCAACCAGTTGCCAGCCTTGTTCTTTCAATTGCTCACCAATATGGGCGCGCAGTACTTTGGCATCTTCATGATGCACGATCAACCTGGCAGGCTGTTTGACTTGAGGCAAGTAATGCATGGCATCGAGTACCACAGGAATCACCGCTTGCGGATCCACCTGCAATTTGGTCTTCATCATGGCTTTTGCCAGGTCTAGCGCCAGGCTCAACACAGACTCGGCCACGCTGACATCCTGCATGGCCAATGCCTGCTGGAAGCTGGCGGCCATTTGCGACAATTGCTGGCGCTCAGTGTCAATTTGCGACTGGGCATGTGTCATGCCATCGCCGTAACCGGTTTTAAAGCCCTCTTCATAAGCCTCTTGCCTGACCTGCTTCAGAATCTGGCTGACCGTACGTGCATTTTCCTCGGCCTGCTCGCGTTCACGTTTAACACGCTCACTGGAGATGGAATCATCAAAGCTGGCCATCTCCCAGCGTTGATAGGCGCTCATTTGTTCTTTTGGAATTGCAGAAGCTACCATGAGACACTTTCCTTATATCATGCGTTTATAGATATTGCTCACTGTCGCCTTTGCCAGCCAGCATGATCTGGCCTTCATCTGACAAGCGACGGATAATTTGCAATATTTGTTTCTGCTGGCCTTCAACCTCTGACAGCTTGACTGGCCCACGGCTTTCCAGGTCTTCACGCATCATGTCAGCCGCTCTGGAAGACATATTGCGGAAGAATTTTTCTTTCATTTCATCTGAGGTGCCTTTCAGGGCCACGATCAGCATGTCTGACTGTACTTCACGCAGCAGCACCTGAATGCCTCTGTCATCGATCTCCATGATGTTGTCAAACACAAACATCTGATCCATGATTTGCTGCGCCATATTATCATCGTAGCTTTTAAGGCCATCCATCAGTTTGGCCTCATGTTCGCCACTAATGTAGTTCATGATCTCGGCGGCAGTTTTGACGCCACCGATCGCCTGCCGTTTAATGTTGTCATTACCGGCCAGCATTTTCAGCATGCCTTCATTCAACTCTCTCAACGCAGTCGGTTTGATACTGTCCAGCGTGGCAATACGCAAAATCACGTCCTGGCGCAAACGCTCGGTAAAATGTCCTAAAATTTCTGCGGACTGTTCCGCCTCCAGATGAGACAAAATGGTGGCGATAATCTGTGGATGTTCGTTCTTGATAAAGTCCGCCACACTAAAGGCATCCATCCACTTCAGGCTTTCTATGCCCGCCGCATCTTGTGATTGCGGAATACGGTTCAGCAAGTTGGAGGCTTTGTCGTCACCAAAAGCTTTGATCAGCACCGAGCGGATATAGCTGTCCGAATCGAGGCCGAAATCACTGCTGCTGGCAAAGTCCAGCATGAACTTTTCCAGCACCTGCTCAACCTCTTCGCGTGGCACTGGCTTCATCGACGCCATGACAATCCCTAGGCGCTGCACCTCTTTCGGTGACAAATGCTTCATCACTTCAGCCGCCTCGTCTTCACCGAGCGCCAGCATCAAGATTGCACTTCTGGTTAATCCCTGGTCACTCATGCACTACTTCTCCGCGGAGGTCCAGCTGGACACAACATTAGCCACCATACGTGGGTTATCTTTCGCTACCTGTTTTGCCGCTTGCAGGGTCTGGTCCAGACCACCCGGTAATGCTGTCGCATCACCACTCAAGGTCACCAAGGTATCATCCCCTTCTGCACCGGTGGCGCCTGCAATAGGCAGTCCGTCAGGGCCGGTCAGAGCAGCCGCACCTGCAGCCAGCGCTTGCTCTTTCTTGTCAGCACCGGTCAGTTTGTTGGCCATTGGTTTGAGTAGCTTTTTATAAACCATCATCAACACAATCACCCCTGCCAGAAAACGCAAGGCATCTTTACCATACTCAATCACCAGTGGATCTTTCCACAATGGTGGCTCCACCAGCTTGTCCTGTGCTTCGGCAATAAACGGGGTGTTGACGACAGAAATCGTATCACCACGCTCTTTGTTAAAACCCATGGCCTGCATGGCGAGGTCACTCACTTGCTGCTTCTCGGCATTGCTCAAGGCACGATAAGTCGTTTTACCAGTGCTATCAACCACAGGGATATGATTCACCACCACTGCTACGTGCAGGCGCTTGATACCGCCTTTAGCTTGCTGGATGTAGCTGACTGTTTTATCCAGCTCGTAGTTGGTGGTGTTATCTTTTTGGGTATTTTGTGGCGGTGCCGGTGGCGCGGCTGGGGCAGCACCTTCTGCGCCCGGCGCCTGCGCACCCGGGGCATTAATCGGTGCAGTAGACTCACCTGGTGGCTGGTTAGACAAAGCACCAGGTACTGCGCCATTGCTGCCGCTGGCATTTTGTGACTCATGGCTTTGCGCACTGCGAATCGCCATATCATCAGGTTTGGTATTTGGCTTGTAAGACTCGTTGGCTTGCTCAGTCATCGAGAAATCAATCTCTGCACTGGTTTCAGCGTGCACATTTTTGGCACCAACAATAGGGGTAATAATCGACTCCACGCGACGGGCAATGCTGTTCTGCATATTTTCCACGTAAGCCATTTGCTCAGGATCCAGGCCGTTTTGTTTGACCTTGTTGGTCGTGTCAGACAACAAATTACCGTTCTGGTCGACCACAGTCACATGGTCTGCAGACAAGTTAGGCACGCTACTGGCGACCAGATGAACCACCGCAGCGACTTGCTGACCGTCCAGGCGACGACCATTATGCAGGTTTAATAACACGGAAGCCGTTGGGTATTGTTGCTCGCGCACGAATACGCTTGGCTTTGGAATGGCTAAATGGATACGGGCGGCCTGCACAGCAGAAATGGACTGGATACTACGTTCGAGCTCGCCTTCCAGGCCACGCTGGAAGTTGACTTGCTCAACAAACTGCGACACACCAAACTTCTGGTTTTCCAGTAATTCGAAACCGATATTGCCGCCTTTTGGCAAGCCTTGTGCGGCTAATTTCAAACGCACCTGATGCACCTGGTCAGCAGGGACCAAAATCGCATTGCCGCCTTCAGCAAACTGATAAGGGACACTTAACTTGTCGAGCTCAGCGACAATGGCACCACCATCTTTGTCGGCAAAGTTGGAGAACAAAACGCGATAATCCGGCTTCTGACTCCACAGCCAGAACACCACCATCACGGCAACCACGGCCGCAATGCCTGCGACCAATAGCAGCTTCTGTCCGAGTTGACCAAACATATTCGGTGTACCGTTGGACTCACCAGTTGATGTAAGTAAGGCAGCGTCAGCAGCCATCTGAACCTCCATGTTTACTACCGCAGGCTTTCTGAATTGAGCGCCCGATCCGGGTTGGCTGACTCAAAAACACCTTTTTGAACTCGAATGCGTTTTAAGGACACACTCACATGGATCACATTATGCGCTTACTGTTTATTTTCAAATTGGCAAATAAGACGGATTAATGTTGCCTATTTTACAAAGCACCCGGTCGCACAGAATGCTAAAGTGTCTACCATGACAATTAAGGGCTTAATCTGCCCAGACGATGAAAGGAGCCCACCATGAACGCAGGCGGTATTGATGCACAACGCATCTCGTCCATGCTGGCACAATTGCGTGCAGCCGCTCAAAAACCTGAAGGTTTGGGTAGCGCGGCTATCGCAAATCCAGTGCAGAAAACCAATGCAGCAGCCCCGACCAGCCAGGTCAGCTTTAGCGATGCATTGAAAGCCTCACTGGACCAGGTCAACAATATGCAACTGCAATCAGAAAAACTGGGGCAAGACTTTGCCATGGGTAATGACAATGTCAGCCTGTCTGATGTCATGATTTCTGGCCAGAAAGCCAATATCGCTTTCCAGGCAACGGTGCAGGTGCGTAATAAACTGGTCACCGCCTACCAGGACATGATGAACATGCAAGTCTAAAGCGGCATATTCTGCATTGACAGCCTACACAGCAGGCGGTTCCCGCGTTTCACCCTGCTCTAATTGATATAACCATGCCAGTATCTCGGCGATCGCCTGATACAACTGCGGCGGAATATGGGCATCCAGTTCTACCTGCATCAACAGGCTCAACAAGGCCTGCGACTCATGCACATACACCTCATGTTCTTTCGCCAGCGCAATAATGCGCTCAGCCAGTAAACCATTGCCTTTGGCAACCACGCGTGGCGCTAGGTCACCGGCTTCATAAGCCAGGGCGACAGCAGACTGCGTATACAGTTTATCCTGCTGCATACTGCCGCCTGTCTTGCGCCGTGTCATCCTGGCTAATCTGTAAAGACTCCAGTTTTAAACCCGCAGACTGCAAACTCATCGCCAATTGGCTACGGCCAGACTGCATCTCTTTCAAAGCCTTGTCATCTTCCGATTCAACACGTACGCTGAAACGTCCGTTAACAATGGTGATCTTGACTGACACCTCACCCAGGCGCGGCAAATGCAAGGTCAGGTCGCTCTGCAAACTGTTCAACACCGGCTCGTCTGACGAATGGGCCGAGTTCTCCTGCTCATTCACTTGCCATTGCATGGTTTGCCCTGGCCACACCTCGCCGTGCCACACCACGCGCTGCTGTTCCAGCACTTGTAACTGCTGCGCGACCATCTCTGGCGGCACCAGGCCGGGTTTGTTTTGTGGCTCCTGCAATAACTGGTGCCAGGGCCGGCTCCCCAGTGTCGCTTCTTTCAGGTGCGACTCATAAAACAGGCCAGAGCTATCCAGCGCATGTTTCAGGTCTTGTGCCAGTACTTGTGGTTTTTGCGGGCTATGACTGACCACGGTTTGTGCTTGCAAAGCGGTGGTTTGTTGCTGAAATTCAGAAGAACTTAGCCAGCGTTGCAAATGCTTGGCCGGGCTACTCAGTTCAACCAGGCTGGCTTGGCCAGCAGCTGTTTTTACCATGTCCTGCAGATGCTCGCCATGATCGGACTGTGACATATCTGTCAGCAAGGCGGTCTCAGTCAAGTGTGCTGTGCCGGTGTTGGCCTGGCTATTCCCTGGCTGCACACCCCATTTCACTTGCGGCAGGATATCTTTGCCTGCGCCTTGTTGCGCCAGACCCATAAACTGCATATGCAGGGTTTGCTGTTGTGCCAGGTGGGCAGGCAGCTGCATCTGTACCGTTGTTGGTGCTTGGTTAGGAAGTTGGATTTGAACCTTGAACTGTGCCAGCTCTGAGGTTTTGGCGGCCCCTGTTTCTTTTTGCAGAATCAGACCAGTGAACTGCATGCCAGGTCGCATGCGCTCCCATAAAGGGGCTTCAGACTGCGTGCCTTCGACCGGCATGATCGAAGAAACTGCACGCAAGCTCTCTGTTTCACTCGCGATAATACGTTGTGAGAGAACTTGCGGAATCGGTAACATCTATATCACGTCCGGGGGGATGCGCGCATGTAATTGCGCATCAAAGATCATATCGGTGATGCGGTGCATGACCGGATAGAGCAAATTCCTGATTTCACCATCATCAGCCAAAATCTTTTGCACCAAGGCCTGTTTACGGGCATTGAGTTCTGGTGTCAGTGCCTGAGACTCCAGACGCATAGTTTGCTCCAGGCTTTTGACCACTTCGAGTTTGAGCATATAAGACTGCTCCAGCTCGGTGACTTTTTCCCAGGCATCCTTGCGTGCCGCAATCAGCATCTGCTCCATCAGTTTTGCGGCAGATTCGTAAGTATTAATCAGTGCTTGTGACATCTTAGGCTCCGGCAGTGGCCAAACGGTTAACTTGCCCCATCTGTTGCAATTCATTTGTTTTCTGGGCGACCATCTGGCCCAAAGACATATCCGCTTGCACTGGACGCGCCATGGCTGACTTTTCCAGTGTTTCCCACGCGCTTTTTAATTCCATCAGTAAATGTTGAATTTCTTGTACTTTTTTCGCATCCTGACGCACGCTGGCTTCCATCAGCGTACGTGTCATGTATTGATAAAGCTGGTCCAGATTTTGTGCAATGTTGCCACCAGCACGCTTGTCCAGGCAGGCACGTAAGCCGCTATCGACGATAGTCACTGCTTGGGTCAGGTACTCACCTTTTTTGACAATATCGTGCTGAGCCATTGCTTGCTGGGCATGAATGCAGGCTGAAATTGCGCCGTCATACAGCATGACGATCAGTTTCAATGGGCTGGCATCCACCACACCGGTTTCCAACCCTACGCTTGCATAAGCATTGACACCTAATTTTTTCATCCCGAACATTTTTGACTCCTGAATTCTGCTTTAAAGCGTATGGTTTACGATAATTTGCCAGCCGCTCGCTACAGACATCTACCGCTTCAACTAACTGTTGGCGCTAATTGCGGCCAGTTGTGAGGTCAGGTTGGTGCTGGTACTTTGCAGACTACTGAGCAAGGCATCCAGCTTCGCATACTGTGCACGGTAACGTGCTTCAATGGCAGGCAGCTTGGCATTTATATCATCGGCCTTTTTGTTCAAATCTTTAATGGAACTTGAAATACCATCTGTTTTTGTGGTCAATGCGCCTTCGCTATCCAGCCAGCCGTCCAGCAAGCTGCTGAGCTCCCCTGCCAGGCCTTTGCTGAAGGTCACCGTACCACGACTGCCAGTCGCGGTGCCAGTGACGTTCAATTGCAGTCCATAGCTGCCATTGCCGGTCACGCCAGTGAGCACAGAACCAGTGGTATTGGCCGTCACGCCGTTAATCGTACCAATCGCATTGACACCATTACCACCCAGTTGCGTAATATTCACCGCATAGGTTCCAGAGGCCGTGTCATCCTTGCTACTGATAAAAGTCACTTGCGGATCGGTAGACGTCGCCGACGGCGAGAATAACTTGGCCACATCACTCACATTGGTGGTGATGGCTTTTTGCAGTTTGGTACTGTCCAGCGTCAATGCACCCGTTGACCCCATGGTGACCCCAATATCGGTCAGCGTTTTAAACGTGGTGGCCGTCGGCGAAGATGCCGACAACATGGATTTCAACTTCACCATGATATCGCGCGCCGTCGAGTCTCCCAGCAGTGCGCCGTTTGAACTGGAGCCCGCCGAGACAAACTTGGTGAGGTTGCGCATGCTGGTATTGAGTGCGTTATAGGCATCGACAAAACTTTGCACTGCGGTCTGTATGGCATCGGTATCGGTGCTGACACTCAGCGTATTACTGGCCGAGGTGACCGACTTCAACGTCAAGGTTACCCCTTGAATCACATCAGACACCGTATTGCTGGATTTACTGATGCTCATGCCATCCACGGTCAGCAAGGCATTCTTCGCCGCCGTCATTTGCGTCATGTTATTGCTGCTGGCCAAGGGATCGTAGGCTAATGCAGACAGCCCACCAGTGTCCGTATTGTTACCATCATCATCTGCCACCGATATTTTGAGACTATTCACCTCGCCGGTGTCTTTAGACGTAATCACCAGGCGATTACCGGTACCATCATTGACAATAGAAGCCGAGACCGACGCATTTTTTGCATTGATCGCATCACGGATACCTGCCAGCGTATTGTTACCGCTGGTGATATCTATGGTGATATCGGACTTGTCTGCGTTGGCCGTAAATGAAGCAGGTGCAGTACCGGTAGTACCAAAAGAGATGGTGATTTTGCCGGTGCCGACGATGTCGGTGGCACTACTGTAAGCCGAAGTGGCCAGTTTTTGTGAAGTCGCCAGCTGGCTGACCGTCACATTGTAATTACCGAGAACGGCTGTGCCATTCGCAGTTGCGCTGATACTGGTGCTATCACTGGCAGTGACGGCTTGCGCATTAAACTTGGCTGCGGTAGCCAGTTTATCAACGGCCGTTTGAAAAGTGCTTAAGCCGCTTTTCAATGTGCTGTACGCTGACAGCTTGGTATTGTAAGACGATATTTTGGTTTGAATATCGGTCAGGGGTTGCTGTTCCGCTTGCATCTGCGCAGTGACCAAAGAGTCAATAGGCAGGCCAGATGCGCCAGTAGAGGATACAATCGCTGTCATTTCTTAATCTCCCAACCGTCTATTTAAAACGCAATATCAGGCTGTCTGTCGTACCACCAGCCCGCGTAATTTATCCAGCGTTTTACTGATGGCCAACACCTCTTCATTGGGGATTTGGCGTAATACCTTTTGTGTTTCGGTATCCACCACTTTCACAATGATGCGGTCGCTGTCATCATCGATAGAAAACTCTATCGTTTGTAACGCTGGTGCTACATACTCATTTAACTTTTTGACTGCACCGCTAATCGCAGCTTTGTCATTCACATCGGCCGTCACTTTATCCGCAGCTGATTCAGCATATTTCACCAGTTTCAAACTACTGGCTGCCTGTACACCCTGCAAACTGCCACCTACACCATTTATAGATGAGTCACTCATGATGTTGCTCCTTTTACCTAGGCCAAATCCACAGGGTCTAGGCCTGTGGATTTAGCGTTACCGTGTGATGTATTAACCTCTCAGCAATGTCATCACTTGGTTAGGCAACTGGTTCGCTTGAGCCAGCATCGCAGTACCAGCTTGTTGCAGAATCTGTGCACGTGTCATCTTGGCTGTTTCTGAAGCGAAGTCAGCATCAGTGATACGTGACTTGGCAGCAGACATGTTCTCAGACGCTACGCCCAAGTTGCTTACTACTGAAGCAAAACGGTTTTGGTAAGCACCCAATGTCGCACGGCTAGTGTTTACAGCAGTCAATTGTGCGTCAATCGCAGTAATCGCATCTGATGCAGCATCTGCTGAAGACAATGAACCAGACAGGGAAGCTGCTGAAACAGAAGCCACGCTGATGGTATCGCCACTGTCAGCACCAATCTGGAAGTTATAACCAGCACCGAAAGCTGCCTGACCGTTAAACTTGGTTGCAGTGCTCAAACGAGTCAGTTCATCTTTCAGTTGCGCAAATTCTGTATCCAGGTTTGCACGGTCACCAGAGCTGTAGGAACCGTTGGCTGCCTGTACAGCCAGTTCACGCATACGTTGTAATGAGTCAGTTGCGCTGCTCAAACCACCTTCTGCAGTTTGCAGGAAAGAGATCGCATCGTTAGCGTTACGTGTTGCAACATCCATACCGCGAACTTGTGAGTCCATACGTGTTGCAATCGCCATACCAGCCGCATCATCTTTAGCGCTGTTAATACGCAGACCAGAAGACAAGCGTTGAATAGAAGTATTCAGGCTGCTTTGTGAAGCGTTTAAGTTACGTTGTGCATTCAAGGATGCCAAGTTGGTGTTAATTACTGAAGCCATGTTAAATCTCCTTTAGAGTCGTATACCCAGTTAAGTGTCAAATCGTCATGTTACTTTCAACGTTGATCGCTATTTACCACTTAATGTTTGCTATCTAGCGTTGTTAGTTGTGTTATCGACCGCTTGCGAAATTTCTTTAATACTTCTTGCAAATTTCTTTTTTCGATCAATCATGCACTTGAAACTATTTACGACCCCTCCACCAAAATCTTTAGCCTTCTATCAAGAACTGCACAAAATTGTTTATACCAATCTATTTTATAAAAAGATGCGTCGTGACCATTAACCGAGCTAAATAGAGAATCTGTCTTAATTCTGCTTTTAAAGCACACCGCTTTCAGACCCTGTCCATGACCGCTGTATCACACAAGATATAAGGCCGGTTTTCCGCGTTTATCTGCAAATCATTCTTAGGCATTGCCAACGATAATCAGGCTATCCAATTCGCATACCTTATATAAGGTATCCAAAAGACTACGAAGGAGTTTTGCATGGCATCCGTTTATGTAGGTATGACCGTAGACATTCTGCACCATGGCCATATCAATATTATTGAGCAGGCCAGAAAGTACGGCGACGTCACCATCGGCCTGTTATCAGACGCAGCGGTCGCAGACCATAAACGCCTGCCCTACCTGACGTATGAGCAACGCAAACAGATCGTCGAGAATATTCGCGGTGTGGTCAATGTGGTGCCGCAAGAAGAATGGGACTATGCGCCCAACCTGCTTAAATACAAACCAGACATCATGGTGCATGGCGACGACTGGCTGGAAGGCCCGCTGGTGCCCTACCGTGACCGTGCACGTGCCGCATTGGCCGAGTATGGCGGCCACCTGATCGAGATTCCTTATACACGTGGCGTGTCTTCGAATGAAATGCTCGGCCAGATCCAGGCCCTGGGTACCACGCCGGATATCCGTCGCCGTACCCTGAAAAGGTTACTCACCGTCAAACCGATTTCACGTTTTATTGAGGCGCATAATCCGATCTCTGCCCTCATTGCCGAACATGTGACGGCGCAACGTAATGGCAAAACTTGCCAGTTCGACGGTTTCTGGTCCAGTTCATTGACCGACTCCACTGCCCGCGGCAAACCAGATATTGAAGCGGTTGAAATCAACAGCCGCCTGTCTAATATTAATGACATCTTTGATGTCACCACCAAACCTTTAATTATGGATGCCGATACCGGCGGCAAACTGGAGCACTTTGAGCTCAATGTGCGCAGCATGGAACGCCTGGGTATTTCCGCCACCATTATTGAAGACAAAATTGGTTTAAAAAAGAATTCCTTATTTGGTAACGAAGTGCCGCAGTTGCAGGATGAGATTGAGCCCTTCTGCGAAAAAATCATGGCAGGCCGTGCTGCACGTGTGAGTGATGACTTTATGGTGATTGCGCGTATCGAAAGCCTGATCCTGGAAAAAGGCATTGCCGATGCAGTTAAACGCGCACAAGCTTACGTAGGCGCGGGCGTCGATGGCATCATGATTCACAGCCGCCAGAAAGCACCGGACGAAGTGTTTGAGTTTGCCAAAATCTTTAAATCCGAATTTCCGACCATTCCGCTGGTCTGCGTCCCCACCAGTTACAACAAAGTGACTGAGGAAGAACTGGCCGCACACGGCTTTAACCTGGTGATTTATGCCAACCATATGATGCGTGCTGCCTATCCGGCCATGCAGAATGCCGCCATGGAAATCCTCAAAAATGGCAGGACCGCAGAAATCGAAGCCAGCCTGATGTCGATTAACGATGTGCTGGAACTGATTCCAGGCACTAAATAACCGTAACCAGATAAGCGGAGTATTCTGATGATACATGCCGAGGATTTTTTAAACGCCTTGCAAAACGAACAGGTGCAGTTTTTTGCTGGCGTGCCCGACTCCCTACTCAAAGAACTGTGTGCCTGCTTTTCAGACGCCCTGGCTACCAGCCAGCATGTGATTGCCGCCAATGAAGGTGGTGCGATTGGTTTGGCCATTGGCCACTACCTGGCAAGCCATCAACCGGCGCTGGTCTATATGCAAAACTCCGGCCTGGGCAATGTGGTGAATCCGATTGCGTCACTGGCGGATCCACAGGTGTATGGCATTCCTATGTTATTGGTCATTGGCTGGCGCGGAGAGCTGAATGCGCATGGCGAACAGATCCATGATGAACCGCAGCATGTCAAACAAGGCCAAATCACCCTATCACAACTCGACGTTCTGGGCTTGCCTTACCAGGTGATGGCTGATGATATAGACAGCGCCCATGCGCAAATGCGAACATTGTTGCAGCAGGCGATGACACGTCAGGGCCCCGTCGCACTGGTGGTGCGCAAACAAAGCTTTGCGCCGTATAAGCCAGTGAAAACAACAGCAGCCCCCGCCTCTGCCATGGCAGATAAGTTGCCCGTGCTGGAAAGCCGTGAGCACATGATTGGACAGATTGTGTCAGCGTTGCCACAAGAGGCTGCCGTGGTGGCCACCACCGGCATGGCCTCACGTGAACTGTTTGAGCTGCGCAAAGCGCAACAGGCCGGACATGGCCGCGATTTTCTGACCGTGGGTGGCATGGGCCACGCCTCACAAATTGCCTGCGGCATTGCACTGGCACAGTCAGACCGGCAAGTGATCTGTATTGACGGTGATGGTGCCATGCTGATGCATATGGGCAGCCTGACCATCAGTGCCCAGCAATCCAATCTGCTGCATATTGTGTTGAATAATGGCGCGCACGACTCTGTGGGTGGCCAGCCAACCGTTGCCGCGCAACTCACACTCTCAGACATTGCCAGTGCTGCCGGCTATGCACAGGTCTACAGTGTGTCTGGCGCAGAATCATTAAACACAGTGTTGCAACAAGCCTTAGCCAGCGGCAAAAGCAGCTTTATTGAAGTACTGTGCCGCAAAGGCGCACGGGCTGACCTGGGTCGGCCGACGCGTACCCCGGCACAAAACAAACAGGATTTTATGCAGTTTTTAACCGAGGTGGAATATGCCTGACACCACCATACACGCCCATGTCGCCACGCAAAACCAACACAAGGTATTGTTTACCGCTGGCCCGGCCAGTTTACTGGAAGAAAACCTGCTTGGCCTGCGACCATGCTTTGGACGCGGTGACCAGGATTACAGCCAAGTCGAAGATGTGGTCTTAAGCGCCCTCAAGACCATGACTGGCCATGCCCATATTGCACGGCTACAAGGCTCTGCCAGCCTGGCACTGGAAATTGCCAGCCTGAACTTTCTATACGGCAAGGTGTTGGTGATAGACAGCGGTTATTACGCACAACGCCTGGTCAGCTTCGCACAAATGGCTCAACGTAATGCTGGTGAGGTGTCATTAGTCACCGTCTGCGACTGGCAACAATTGGCAAACGTGACTGGCCACTATGACTGGGTCGTCGCCTGCTATACCGAAACCAGTGCCGGTTTATTGCTACCGATTGCAGACTTGCGTGCGCTGGCTGACCGTGTCGGTGCACAGCTGATGCTGGATGCCACCGCTTCTATCGGACTGGAAAATGACCATGGCCTGGCCGATGTGATTGCCTATAGCTCCTGCAAAGGCTTGTTTGGCCTGACCGGCGCCTCTTTTATTGCTTTCCACCAATCGCCCAGACACGCAGTCGATTCGTTTTACCTGAATCTGACCACGCATCTGGAACGCCGCATGACGGGCCCTTACCATGCCATCGCTTCTTTATATGAAGTATTGCCCAAGCATGATGACTTGCGTGAAGCGGTGTTTATCAACAAGGCACAGATGCTGAAAAAGATTGCTGCTTACGCGACTCATCCGGTGAACTACCAACCAGTACTATGTACCTGGGTTGACGCCAAGGTCAGTAGCCAGCATGCACGTGCTGTACTGTATCAACCACGCGGCATCAGCCGTGGCAGTGTCGTTTGCCACCTGGGCGAAGCACACCTGGGCAGCACGGCACGCGGCGCCATTCTTGATTTACTGGAGCTACAGCCATGACGCAGCCACAAAAGCGCATTATGGTCGATATGTCCGCCACGCTGATTCATCACGGCCACGTGCGCCTGTTAAAAGCCGCCAGGCAATTAGGCCATGTGGTGGTGGCCTTGACTACAGATGAAGAAATTCGTGCCAAAAAAGGCTATGAGCCTGAGCTCGATTATGCCGCACGCGCCGAAGTGCTGCTGGCCTTGCGTGATGTAGACGAAGTGGTGCCCAGCCCTTGGCTGCTAGACGAGGCCTTTTTAACCCTGCACCAGATTGACCTATTGGTGCATGGCCACGATAACAGCAATCCGATTGCCGCAGACAAATTACATATCCTGCCGCGCACCGAAGGCATCAGCAGCACTCAATTGCGTGCCCGTGTATTAAAAGCCGTCAGTCAAAAAATGGAAGCAAACACATGAGTAACCTTTGGCAACAGATTTGGGAAAAGCGCACGCTGCAACCGCAGCATGCCATCACACTGGATACCTTGATTGCCCTGGATGGTTTTGACAGTGGTGCAGGCAAAATCAACCCAGCAGACTGGCAGGAATATACCCGCCGCATCAGTGACAAACTAGGACTAAAGTCTGGAGATTCTGTATTTGAAGTCGGTTGTGGCGCCGGCGCGTTTTTATATGCCTTGCGTCAGCAACATACCCTGACTGTGGGCGGCCTGGATTACGCTGCGGGGCTCATTGAAGCCGCACAACAAGCCATGCCTGATGGCGACTTCCAGGCGCAAGCTGCACAAACCATGGCCACTGACCCCCAATATGACTTTGTGATTGCCAACAGCGTCTTTCATTATTTTGATGAAGCCATGGCCGCCGAAGTGCTCCAGGCCATGTGGCAAAAAGCCAAGGTTGGCATAGCAATCCTCGATATTCCGCATGCAGCCACCCGCGAAGCCTGCGAGCACGCACGCCGCGATGCGCTGACGATTGCCGAATATGAAGAAAAATACCGTGGCTTGCACCACACTTATTACACCCCTGAGTGGTTTAGCCAGCAATTGCCGGAAAAACCACAGCAGGTATTTGAAAGCTGCGTGCCCAATTACGCACAAAGCCAATACCGTTTCAGTGTTATTTTCACCAAACGCTTGCATGGATAGACCATCATGACGACAACCAACTCACACCAGCCCGTGTTCACTTTCTTTTATACCGACAACTGCGAGCGCCAGGCATTGGCACCGGTTGCCGATGAAATTGCCAGCAGAGGCTATGCCATTCAATGGAGTACCAATTCCAAGCAATATGCCGAGGTCGGTGTGTATTGCGAACATGCCTGCAAACCGAATGCCGGATTTTCAGTGATTTTGCTGCATGACCTGGCGCAGCGCCATGATATCTGGCCGCACTTCTGGCATCACGAGCCATGGTCAGCCTTTGATATCGGCGTTATACCAGGCCCAGCTTGGGTTGAGCGCTGGCAAACGCAAGCCAATTTCAAACAGGCGCAGCCCAAACTGGGCATGTTTGACCTGGGTTGGCCCAAAGCCGACCTGGTCTACCGCAACCAGGAAACCTTCAAGCAGGAAGCACAAAAGCTGCGCGAACAACTGGGCCTGAAATATGAACACTCCATCCTCTATGCGCCATCATGGGAAAACCATGGCAAACAGGATGAGTTTGTCCAAGCGCTAAAAGACTTACCGGTCAACCTGCTGCTGAAACAGGCGCCCTGGTCAGACAAATACCGCTGGGTGCTGAATAATATTGACGAAATGGATGCCCTGCATCGTAACTGCGCTGACAACGTGTATGTGGTCGATCGCGAAATCAGCATCATGTATTGCCTGGGTTTGGCCGACGTCATGGTGTCAGATGAATCCAGCGTGCTGACAGAAGCCTTGTTGCTGGATGTGCCTGGCATTGCCGTCACCGACTGGTTGATTCCGGATACTAACCCGCCGCGCCCGGCCAGTGTGCCTTATGACTATGTGATTAAAACCGTCAAAGCCGACTTGCGCCGTACGGTTGAAGACGTGCTGCAAAACGCCGCCGTCTATCAACAGCAAATCACCGAGAACAAACAACATCAGTTTGCCCACCTGGGCCAAAGCGCGACCTTGATTGCAGATAATATTCTCGCCGCACTGTCAGGTGTGACAGAATTACCTACGCCAGCCATCAAATCTCAGGTAGAAATTGACCGCAATACCTATCACTACGCCGAAAAGCTGGCCGCCGAAGGCGATATGAAATTATCGACACAAGTCATGCTGGAGCTGATTAAAAAAGAAAGTTGCTGCTGGGAGCCCTACAATGACCTGGGCACCTTGTTAGTCAGCCAGGGCCAGTTTGAAGATGCAGAACTCTTGCTGGAAAAAGCCGTGCTGTTGGCGCAAGAGAATCCGGCGATTCCACTGAGCAACCTGACTGAAGTCTATTGCCTGCAACAAAAGGCTGACAAGGCCCTGTTAACCCTGGCCAAACTCAGCAAATATACGCCCAATCCGGTCGGTTCTATCCCGCATATCCGCCGTTGCATGGAAACTATGTTTTAAATAATTCAGTGTTTTAAACAATTCAACACGCTCGCTTAAAAGATCCGGCCACTGTATAGTCGCCGGATTTTTATTGCCAGCCGTTTTCTACAGGCAACAAAAAAGCATGCACATCGCTGTGCATGCTTTGGTATTGATACGCCCCGTGTTACGTAAACAGCTGACGTACCGGCAACTCTGCCCGGGTAAACTCAGCGGTCAAGCCATTCACTACATGCTCAGGCACGCCTTGTGTCATATTTTGCAGGCGGTTAAACACGCTGATAAACGCTTGTAACTGGTCATCGCGGTAGTGGTAGCCACTCAGCTCCAGCACTGCCAGTGTCAGGCTGCCAATATTGGTTGGCGTGCTGGCGTGGGGTTTGCCGCAACTACGCACACGATGCAGGGTGAGGAACAGGCCACGCAAGGCCACGAAAGCCACTGGTAATGGAATGGCAAAATCCCACTCCAGGTCAAAGAAATGGCCCTGCCCAGCTTTGTCCATCACAAAGTTGGTTGGCGTCGCATCAAAATACTGAGAAGGCAACAAGGCGGAATAGCCTGCAAACTCCGGCAAGGTTTTGCCACCGGTCCGTGCTGCGGCTTCCAGGCCTTGCAACCATGGGGCAGTCCATGCCGCCAGGTCTTCCACGCGCCAGCCAGGACGGTTCATCAACTGCGTCAGCTTGTCCATCCACAACTGGCCACCATGGTAAGGCGCATGCTCCCAATCTGCCTGCAGCAATTGCGCCGTTTCGCCGGTATTGCGTGTACGCGTTGCCAAGCCTTGTGCATCATGTACAAACTGGGTTTCCTTGCTAAACACGGCCTGGCGCTGGCAACCATAATGCGCAGCCAATACGTCCGGATGCAATTTGCCAGCCTGGCGCTGCGGATACGCCACGAACATAAATGAGTTTGCAACATCTTCTACCAGGTTATTACGCGCAATCACCTGCCAGGCATTTTCCAGTGAGAATGTCGGGTGACGTGGCGATTGCCTGTCATGCACCACCGAGCCTGCCGCCAGGGCACCTACATCCCAGCCTGCCGCACGATGGGCCTGGTTAAAGCCTTCCGGGTAAATCACGCTGACGGGTGTTTTGTAATCTGGCAGTGGCACATACAACTCTGTGGTTTCAAAACCGGCACTGCGGATCAAGGCATCCAGCTCTACGCGGCCAAAGGTGATCGGGCTTGTAGTGCTATAGGAGTCATTAATCCCATACATGGCCTGTCCCATATGGTCTTCAGGCGCACCGCAGAAATACTTGAGGCCAAGCTGGTTTTCAATCGCCACAATCAGCATGCCGTCTTCTTTGAGGAAAGACTTGGCGGTTTGCAGCAAGAAACGCAAAGGATCGGCTTCTTTCACATAGACCTGCGCATATTCAAGCACACCGATCAAGGTCACGACATCAAACTTCTCGTCAGTTTCAAACGCTTGGATCAGGTCAGAGTAAATCGTCACATTGTTGAGATCGGCACAACGTTGGCCAATCACACGTGCACGGTTGGGGCTGCCTTCTAGTGCCACCACTTCGCCGCCCAGCTCACCGAGGAAACGCGTAATTGCGCCACAACCGGCACCGAGCTCAAGCACCTTACCGTTGGCAATTTTGTCCGCAAACGGGCGCAGCAAATTGGCGCGCTGCGAAGTCAGGTGGTAGTAGCTCGGCCAGTCGGTGGCTTTGGCTGCCAGCTCGCTGGAGAATACGCTCTTGTCGCGTGACTGGCGGATCATGTCATATAAACGTTGCTCGGCATTACCCACATCCTGGTAGCCAAAAGCCTCGGTCTGCGCACGCTGATAGAAGTTATCTTCAGTACGGTAGATATAAGGCCCTTTGCGCACGACATCTGCGGCAGCTACTGACTGGCTGTATTGGCGTTGCAGTGCATCGGCATCGGCTGCGGCCAGGCCATTCTGGCGGGCAAAAGTGATCACGTCCAGCACTTCATTTTTTGGCGCGGTCAGCGACAGTTCGCCAATATAGGCTTGCCAGTACGCAGGCTGCTGCGGTGCCAGAATTACGGCTTGCTCCAATAGCGGTAATACCTCTTCGGCCTTACCCGCTTGCTGCGCCAATAGTCCTAACTGGAAATACGTGGCTGCATGCTTGTCATCAATGCGCAAGATTTCCTGATAAAAGCTCATCGCTTGTGCCAGGTCGCCTTTTTCCTGCATTTGCAGCGCCAGCTGAAACACTTCAGCAATCGAATCGTGCAGCGCATTAGCCTGTGCAGTTTGTGGGTTAAGTGTTGTATTCATAGAGATACCTTTATCAGAGGGTTCAGTCGCGTCCGGCGCAACAGAAGATTCTTTCAGCGTTAAAGAAGGAATAGCAAAACTGCTTGCGGCCTGCCCCTGGCACCAGCGTTGCCACATCTGGCGCATCGCCTGTGACAAAGCGTGCGCTAATGGTGCCGCTTGTGCCAGCGGAGACTGCGTAAAACGGGTGCGCATATTGGCGCGTAAATCAGCCAGTGCCTGCAGGTCAGACAACACATGCGCGGCCTGTTGGAAATATTGCTGTGAATTGGCCGCGACCCAGTCGGCCAGATCAAGATGCTGCATCAACGCCATGGCACCGCGGCTGGCCAGGCGATCACCTGCCACGCATAGCGTAGGCACACCCATCCACAAAGCATGCGCGGTGGTGGTCACGCCATTAGACGGGAAAGTATCCAGGCAAATATCCACCAAATGATATTGCTGTAAATAACTCAGCATATCGGTACGGGCATAAAACGATAAGCGGTCGGCAGTAATGCCTGCGTCGGCAAACCATTGCTGTATATGCGCGCATGCACCCGCTTCTGCCATACCGCCTAATACCATGCGGCTGGCAGGCGTGACCTGCATCACAGCAGCCCATTGCTGCACGGTAGCCTGGGTAATTTTATTGGGGCGGTTAAAGCAGCCAAAAGTCACATAGCCATTGCTGAGCGCAGGCAAGGCATTGACGGCTGGTGCTTGCGGATACGGCACAAATGGCGCATTCACCGGCAACTGCACGAGCTGCTCGGTAAACTGCTGGTCGAACTGCCCGGCAGGTAACAAGGCATTATCAGCCAGGTAATAGTCTATGGATGTCAGCCCGGTGGTATTCAGGTAACCCAGCCAGCTCGCCTGAACGGGTGCCGGTTTCCTGGCAAATGTCAGCAAACGGTTACCGGAGGTGTGGCCGGACAAGTCGATCAGGATATCAATCTGGTCTTGCCTGATAGTCTCTGCCAGCGCATCGTCAGAAATATTGGAAACGACACGCCATTGTTTGAAGTACTGGCGCATCTCCGCCGAGACATCGTCTTCCAGCGCATAATTGGCATAAGCAAATAAAGCCAATGAGCTATCTTGGGCCAGCGCAGGTAACAAAGGCAGCAGAAAATGCGCCACTGAGTGTGCTCGCAAATCGCCAGAAACAAAGCCTACGCGTAACGGACGTTGTGCATCGCGCGTATTGCCATGAGGCTGCCAATGCGGTTTTAACGGTGCTTCGTACAGGGCGGCATACGCGGTATGCGCTTGTAACAAGGCATCGTTATCCACCTGTTCTGCATGCGTCATGCAAAACAGCAGATTGCTGAAGCAATCGGCATATTGCGGCTGTAATATCAGCGCCTGTTTAAACTGCTTGATCGCTTCATCCACTTCGCCCAGGTCTTTGAGCACAATACCCAGATTGTTATACGCCGCAGCATAGTCCGGTTTCAGGTGTATGGCCTGGGCAAAGGCATCTGCGGCTGCCGTGAGGTCATTTTCCGCCTTGAGTACCAATCCATAGTAGCAATGTTCTTCAGCGCTTTGATTATTCAAGGCTAGCGCCTTACCGGCCGCCACGCGGGCATCTTTCTTCTGGATCATCAATACGTCAGACAACATTTTCCAGCCACTTAACCAGGCAGGATATTGCTGTAATAGCGTGTCTAACTCACGTTCCATCTGCGCATATTGCTGCTGCTCAAACAAGGCCAGCAAGGCCTGTTGTGCCTGATCTGATGGCTGCGCTGGCGCAAGCGATGGCAACTGCCAGTCTTGCATCAATGTTTGCAAGGCTTGTGTATGCTGGCCGCTGTTAACAGCTTGCGCCAATCCCTGCTCCAATTCGGCTGTCGCACCACTGTGTTTGAGTGCAGTCAGGTAGCTGCTTAACAACTGCCACTGCGTTGGCGCCAGCGCATAAGCCTGTGCCAGCAAGTGCAATGCCTCTGCTGGCTGTTGGCTATGCCAGTAAATCAAACCCAGATTATGCGTAGCGAGTGCATGCTGTGCATCTACGGCCAGAATCTCCTGGTATAGCTGTTTCGCGGTATTTAAATCGCCTTGCTGTTGCGCTTGTGAAGCCTGGTCAAATACCTCGGCCATTGCGTCCTGCAAGGCCGTGGACGCTGGCTGCCGTGGTACGCTGACCGGCTCCCATTTCTGGCGATAGCTCAGGTATTTATCACGCCAGCGTGCGCTACCAAACGCACCACCACTCTGGTGCGTCATGCGCACTGGCCATACACCCAATTTGAGGCCTGCACGGGTGGCTGTACGGCAAAAATCCAGGTCGTAAAAATGAAAGTCAAATTGCTGGTCAAAACGTACTCCGCTTTGCAGCAAGGTCTGTTTATGTGCCGCCAGGAATACACCATCCATCAACTGGCATTCGCCAGACACATCACCATAACTGGAGGCAGGCCCAAACGCATGCTGGCCATGGCTCACCGCACCGCGCAAGTATCTGGCATCGTCCCAGGTGAATTGCAAATCCACAAAGCACCAGCCAGGCTGGCCAGCTTGAATCCTTGCGTTGCCTGCAATGCCAATCACATCATAATGATTTAAACCCTGCTGTATGCTATGAACAAAGGTATTTTCGTCCAGCCAGACATCATCGTGGATCAATACCAGTAATGCCTGGTCTGGCGCGGCGGCAATCGCTTCATTAAATACCTCAGACAGGCCACGCGTATTTTCATAAGCGACTACGGGCACCAGGCGTTTATCCTGCTGCATATGGCGTTTGAGTGATCTGCCAAGTGCAGAGTCACGCCAGAAAACTTCTTCTGTCATGCGCGTGGCGCTGACTACCCAAACTGGCTGCTCGCCGGAAAAAGCATCTTGTACCGGTGACTCAGCCAACAATTGCTGTGGCGCCAATGTGGCCAGGGTTTGTTGCCATAAGCCAAACAGCAACTGTTCAAAATCCTGTGCGAACTGCTCAGCATGCATTAATGGCGAAGCCAACACTTGCTGGCGCAGTTGTGCACGCAATGTTGCCAAGGCGCCAAGATCACTGGCCAATGCAATGGCTTTGCTCACATACTCTTCACGGCTGGTGGCCACCCAGTCAGCCAACCCCACGCAATGCATAAAGCTGGCACCCTGGCGGGCAATCAATGTGTCGCCCAGCAAGGTCAGCGTCGGTACACCCATCCATAAGGCTTCACACGTCGTGGTGCCACCCGTGAAAGGGAAAGTATCCAGGATCACATCAATCTGGTGGTGGTTACGCAGGTATTCTTCTCTGGGCACCATGCCATGCAAGCTACAACGCGCAGCAGAGATGCCATATTGCTGCAATCTGGCCAATGCCTCTTCACGCACCAAGGCATCATTAAATGCTTTGCTCTGCCAAAACAATGTAGCCGTCGGCAAGGCCTGCAATACCTCGCCCCAGCAAGATAATACGTCATCACTTACTTTGCTGTAGTTTTGAAAGCAGCCAAAAGTCACAGCACCGGTGCTTAATGCTGGCAGATCATTGACAGCGACATCACAAGGCGGCGCCGTGAAGCACATACGCGTATGTGGCAGGTGCACGACCTGCTCGGTGAACTGGGTCGCCACGTGCGCATCAATACTCACTGGATCAGCGATGACATAATCCATCGTTGGCAAACCGGTCGTGCCCCAATAGCCGAGCCAGGTGGCTTGTACCGGTGCTGGTTTATGGGCAAAAATCGGCAAGCGTGTCCCACCAGACAGGCCGGATAAATCCAGCAGGATATGAATACCATCTTCACGAATCTGTTTGGCTGCCTGCGCATCCGTCAACCCGGCCAGTGAGCGCCATTGGTTGCATAAGTCTTTCAGCTCGTGCGAAAACGCATCTTCGCGACCATCGGTCGAGTAGCCATAAACTTCCAGGCGGCTGGCGTCAAATGCCTGCAACCACTGGTGCAGGAAATAGCCGACCGGGTGTTTACGCAAATCAGCCGATACCAGGCCGATGCGGATACGTTGCTCTTGCGCATGGACATTCCAGCTGTCGTACGGCGTCACTTCGTGCATCATGGCGGCGCCCAGTCTATGCGCGTAATCCAGGCTTTCGGCAGGCGGCAAGCTATTGCTGTAGCTATTAGCAAACAGCAGGTTTCTAAGCGCCATCATATGGGTAGGCTCAATCTGCAAGGCTTGCTTCAAGGTCGCAATCGACATTTCAATCTGCCCCATGTCCAAATAGACATTGGCCAGATTGATATACCCAGGCATGAATTCAGGCTTGATGCGCAGTGCTTTTTCCAGACAGGCAATTGCTTCGGTATAGCGGCCCAGCATGCGCAAACTGATACTGTAATTGCTCAAGATACTTTCTGACTCAGGCAACTGCGCTAATGCCTTTTCACAATACACACACGCTTTGTCATAAGCATTTCTGGCATTCTCAATCAAGCCAAGATTGCCCTGCACATAAGGACTTTCCGGATCCAGCGCCAGCGCCTTCAGGCAATAATTCTCGGCCTCACCGTATAACTGCTGATTCAACATTTCGGTGGCGAGGTTATTCAGCGTCTCCGCACTCACCTCTTGCGCCTGCATGATTTGATCAATATAGGCTTGGTATTCTCTGGTGCGGTGCGTCACGCGGTAAAGTTTGGCCAGATTTTTAAGCAGTGATAACTCGGTTGGATTCAATGCCATGCCCGCCAGCAACCACTGCTCAGCTTCTTCCACGTCACCATGTTTCAGGTATAAGGCACCCAGGTAGCTATAGGCCTCAACATAGTCTTTTTGAATCGCAATCGTTTGCTGATAGGCAGCAATCGCTTCCGTCGTATTGCCAAGCTGATCCAGTGCCAACGCCATATTGAAAAAAATCACGGCATTATCAGGCTCAATCGACACGGCTTCGCGGTAGTATTGAATCGCCTCCAGCGGTTTATCTGCCTCGTGTAACAAGGTCGCCAGTTCAAAATTGACGCGGCCATCCTGCTGGTGAATATTCAATCCCCGGCGCAGTAATTTTTCCGCCTCTTTTACTTGTCCTGCTTGCTTAAGTACACTGGCCCAGTTGGCATAAGCCTGGCTAAAAACCGGGTTGAGCTTGAGTGTTTGGCGGTAATATTTGATCGCCTGCGTGGTGTCTTGCAATTGCGCATACACGTTGGCCAGGTTATACAACACCTCAGCATCTTTCTTTAAGCGCTTGCTCGCTTGCAAGAAAGCATCTGCAGCCAGCGCCAGCGTATCTTGCTGTTGATAAAGGCTGCCTAATAACTTCCAGGCCAAGCCTTCTTCAGGAAACTCATGCGTGATTTTCTGCGCCAGGGTCAAACACTGTGGCCAGGCACCCTGTTTCCAGGCCTGGGTCAGTGCTTGCATCCAATAGCTGCAATCCTGTGCGCTCACCGCGTTGGACTGCATATGGCCTGACGAGAGTTTCATAACAAGAGAATTCCAAAAATTTTCTCTTATTATTCAAAACTCTCAGGCATTTGCATTGCTTAAAAAAAGCAACAAAAACCAGCTATCTTCGCTGTTCGCTTAATACGCACCTCACGCGCATTGCCAGCCAGCCCGCATAGGCATTAGGATTGCCGCTCAACCAATGCTTTTAGCGACAATGGTCACGCCAAAATATTTATTCAAGAATCAGGGGAATGCGCCGTAAACTTTGCCCCAATAAAAAACCTTCGGGAATATCGGAGGTTTTTTTCTAGGCGACGTGCTCTTGCGGCACGACAATATCGGGGACCCAGCGCACCAGGCTATATAAATCACACTGCAAATAAGCACACAGCTTATTCAAGTGATCGGTGCTGGCATTATAGGATTGATCTTTTAACATGCGATGCAAGGTCATGCGACTGATCCCACTGGCATCGGCAATTTCGGTAATCGTAATGGTCCTGCCCCACTCTAATTGTTTTTTAAGAATAACCGTTTTTAACTCTACGTAAATCACACAACGTCCTGACTTCAATGGGAATGCTTGTCCGGCGAAAAAAGTATCACAACACCGCTTAGGCCGTATTGATTTGCAAGCATTGATAGACATCAAACTGCATTGATCAATACTGCGCGCCGAACATGACAGGGACATTATACAATTTTATATAGTGTTTAATATCAGTGAAATAACGCAGAAGGCATGATTTTTTGCCAAAGCAATTGGCAAATGCAAGGATATGAAAAGTCTTTGCAGGATTGTATTAATAGCTTGATCGGACTATTGGCAAACTAAAACAATATAGATAATAATCAATCAATTATTAAAAAAATGATGATTGATTGGGTGGATATCATGGGATTACTGAGTGGATATTTATACTTTTTTAGTGGTAGCAAGTCAGACGTAAAAACGGATCATGCTCTGATGCAGAAATGCTACGACGAAGGTTTGCATGCATCAACCGCTGGCTTGAAGCACACTGAAAACCCGTATGCAGAAGGCAGTGATGAAGCTCAGGCGTGGAATCGTGGTTTCTGGGTTTGGTAAACGCTCATCTGGCGCCAAGTTCATGTGCCGTTTGATTATTTGAGAATGCCTTCGCCAAATCCCGTGGCGTATCCTGCTGCTTGCGTGAGCCAAACAGATGGGAATATGCCCAGGTAAATTCAGCGCCCATCAGAAATATCTGCGCGGAGTAATAAATCCAGATTAACAGCGCCAGCAAAGAGCCTGCAGGCCCATAGCCACTTGCAAACGCACTTCTGCCAATATAAATACCGATCAGCCATTTACCTACCGTAAATAAAGCGGCTGTCATCGCAGCGCCAATCCAAACCTCGCTCCAGCGAATACTGACACGCGGCATGATTTTGTAGATCAACGCAAACATGCCCGTCGTCAATAAAAAGCCAAACACAACATTCACCACACCGGCAACCGCCAGCCATCCCGCAAATACAGGCGACCACCATTTATTGATCGCAGATAAGCCTGCGCTAAAAACAAGCGAGACCATCAGCAAAAAGCCAATCCCCAGAATCATGCCAAATGACAACAATCTGGCACGCATCAAACTCCACACACCGCTGCTTATCCTCGCCGGCGCCCTCCAGATACTATCCAGCGCAGTCTGCAATTCGCCAAAAACCGTGGTTGCCCCTACCAATAACAACACAATACCAATCGTGGTCGCCGCAATCCCCTCGGTTGGCTGGTTGGTGCTTTCCAGCAGGTTTTGCACCACCAGTGCGCCCTGCTCACCTACCAGATGGGTCAATTGCGCATAGATTTCACCACGTGCCGCTTCTTGTCCAAAAATAATGCCGGCAAGGGAAATGACAATCAGCAATACTGGCGCAATTGAAAGCATCGTGTAGTACGCTAAAGCAGCGCCCATACTTTGCGCACGGTCATCGCGCCAAGCGGTAAAGGCGGCGTTACTTAATATCCAAAGTTGTTTGATCGTCATCTCGTTGCCCTGCTTTGTGAGCATTGTTCAATGATGATAAGGGTATAGGAATGGAACTGCTCTATACATCAGACGACACCGCACCATCCTGTCAGAAATCTCTGATGATAGGCGTTGAACTGCAAGTAGGAGTAGATTGAAAGTGTGAAATGAAAAAACCAGCTTTTCAGCTGGTTTCTTATTTTGGTGCCCGGAGCCGGAATCGAACCGGCACAGCCGTTAAGCCGAGGGATTTTAAGTCCCTTGTGTCTACCAGTTTCACCATCCGGGCGGCAGGTCAACAAGCTTTATATTTTAACACTCTGTTCTACTTTGCGTAGCATCCAGAATGAGTGCTTGAGAGAAATTTGGAGCGGGAAACGAGTCTCGAACTCGCGACCTCAACCTTGGCAAGGTTGCGCTCTACCAACTGAGCTATTCCCGCATATTTGCTACATGAGACTGGAGGCGCGAGCCGGAGTCGAACCGGCCTAAACGGCTTTGCAGGCCGCGGCATAACCGCTTTGCTATCGCGCCAGAACCAACAACATAAAAACTTCTTATGTTAAAAAGGGAAAGCGGCGCTTTCCCCGAAATTTGGAGCGGGAAACGAGTCTCGAACTCGCGACCTCAACCTTGGCAAGGTTGCGCTCTACCAACTGAGCTATTCCCGCGTATTTCCTTACGCCATGTGTCGTAAAGAAGCTGGCATTTTAATGATTTTGAGACCGGTGTCAAGGACGATTTTGAAAATAATGTTTCTTTTTTATGATTGCTTTTTTAGATGGTTTCGCGTATTGCCGGCCAGGCTGCGCGCAGGTAGTAACCCATGGAAATCAGGGTCAGTAACGCGGCCAATACAATCAGCCACTCACCCAACCATTGAATGTCTACCCCAAACAGCGGGTCGTACCACAGCAATAAGGTAATGGCGGCCATTTGTGCGGCAGTTTTGACCTTACCCACCATGGCGACGGCCACGTTAGCACTTTTGCCTATACTAGCCATCCATTCGCGCAAGGCGCTGATCGCAATTTCACGTCCGATGATAATCAGCGCCACCACAGCCCCGGCGCGATTTAATTCGACCAGCACGATCAAGGCCGCAGCCACCATGAGTTTGTCAGCCACAGGGTCTAAAAACGCGCCAAATTTAGACATCTGGTGATATTTGCGCGCCCAGTAGCCATCCAGCCAATCGGTGAATGCGGCGACGATAAACACACTGGCTGCCGTTAAATTGACCCAGTGTGCTGGCAGACCGTCAGCGGTGACAGCGTTGGCAGGCAGGTAAAAGATACCGACAAACACCGGAATCATGCCGATGCGCAATAAGGTAAGTATATTTGGAATATTCCACATTTTTATTCGTCTATGGATGCATACAAAGGTCTATTTACACGCCATTAATGCAAGCGTTCGTAAATGATTTGCGCCAATACCAGGCTAATGCCTTCGACTTGGGCAATCTCGTCTATGCTAGCACTTTTTATCCCATCCAGGCCACCAAATCGCGTCAGCAAGGCTTTGCGGCGTTTGGCGCCTACGCCTTCAATCTCTTCCAGGCTAGAGGTGATTCTGGCCTTGGCGCGCTTGGCGCGGTGGCCGGTAATGGCAAAGCGGTGTGCTTCATCGCGGATTTGCTGTAATAAATGCAAGCCCTGGTTATCGCTAGGCAAATTCAGCATTTCGCCGGTGTCAGAAAAAATCATGGTCTCAAGACCAGGTTTTCGCTCTTCACCCTTGGCAATGCCGACCAGCAGAATATCGTCCAGACCGACCTCCTGCATCACCTCAATGGCGACACCGAGCTGACCTTTGCCACCATCAATAAAAATCAGGTCTGGCCGCTTGCCCTCGCCTGCTGCCACTTTTTTATAGCGACGCGTCAACACATCGCGCATGGCGGCATAATCGTCGCCTGGCGTAATGCCAGTGACGTTATAACGGCGGTATTCGCTATTTTGCATGTCACCGCGGTCAAACACCACGCAGCTGCCCACCGTGGCCTCACCCATGGTATGGCTGATATCAAAACACTCAATGCGCTCGGTGTTTTCTGCCAGGTTGAGCGCTTCGCGTAATGACAACAAGCGTGCCTGCTGGCTGGCTGAGGTCGCCTGGCGTTGCTGCAAAGCCAACTCAGCATTGGTTTGTGCCATCTTAAGCCATACTTTTTTATCGCCGATGGCATTGGTCAGCACACGGATCTTGCGCCCGGACTGCTCGCTCAGCATGTCTTCAAATTCGGTTTTATCAATCTCGGCGCCACACACCAGCAATGGCGGCGTATTTTGCGACAGGTAATACTGGGTGATAAACGCTTCTACGGTTTCAACCAACTCGGCATCCTGGCTGTTCTTCGGGAAAAAGCTCTTGTCACCCAAATGACGGCCACCACGGATCATGACCAGGTTAATGCAATGCTGGCCCTGCACTTCTGCGCAGGCAATCACATCGGCATCACTGACGCTAAAATCACTGACAAACTGTTTGGCCTGCACCTGGCGCAGTGCCTGGATACGGTCACGTAAAATGGCCGCCTGCTCATACTCCATCGCCTCAGCGGCCACATTCATGCCATCTGCCAGTGAATCAATCACCTCACTGGTCTTACCTAACAAAAACATCGCGGCATGGCGTACATCACCGGCGTAATCCTCTTGGGAAATCAACTTTACGCAAGGGGCTGTACAGCGCGCAATCTGATATTGCAAGCAAGGCCGCGAACGGTTGGCAAACACAGTGTTTTCACAGGTGCGTAATTTGAATACTTTTTGTAGCAGCTGTATGCTCTCGCGCACGGCTGGCGAGCTGGGGAAAGGCCCGAAATACTGCGCCCCCTTGCGCTGTGTGCCGCGGTGAAACGCCAATCGAGGATAAGCATCACCAGTCAACGCAATATAAGGGTAAGACTTGTCGTCGCGGAACAACACGTTGTAACGCGGCATGAGACCTTTAATCAGGTTATTTTCCAGCAATAGCGCTTCGGCTTCCGAGCGCGTCACTGTCGTCTCAATATTGGCAATCTGCGACACCATCATCTTGGTACGCGGACTAGCCAGGTTTTTATTAAAGTAGCTGGAAACCCGTTTTTTCAGGTCTTTGGCCTTGCCAACATAAATCACAGTATTTTCCGCATTCAGCATGCGATAAACACCAGGTAAGTTAGGCAGGTTTTTGAGGATGGGTTTGGGGTCAAACATGACGGCATTTTAGCACCAGATGTTTGCTCAAGTGACTCCCTGCACATGATCAAGCGTGAAAGAAACTATCAGCCCTTAAACAACTATTAATTAATCATCGAGTGGTTCCCACTCCTTTCTCCATTGCTTAACGCTCTTTCCAGATTTGCTTAACTCTAGTGGATAAAATCTTCTTCGATATCTTTTGCCGTTGTATAAGACAACTTCCCTGCTCTGGGCACCAGGATATCTCTGATCTAAACTCTCTTCCAGCAGCTCCTGCTCTGTGAAGGGTAAAAGCCCGCGACGTCTAAGGTCTTCTTCAATGTGGCGAACTTTCTCTGCCGCAGCCTTAGCTTCCGCATCCAAAGGATTAGTACAATTTACAGAATAGGCAGCCGACCATCGCTCGGCCACCTCATCAAGCGCTGCATTTGCCTGCCTCAAGTCTTCAATGGTGTGCATCATTTATCAACTTATTTGAAAAGCTCGCTTATCAAGATTGAGCTAGCCTAAAAGCTCGCCACCAATAGCCCAGTCTTCGTATTCGACCTCTTCAAATACAATGTAGGTGTAATTAGCAGGCTTCTGAGCATGTTTTTGCAGAGTTTCAGTGATTTCTTTTGCAATCAGTTTCTTCTGCTCTTTGGTCACAGAGCCGGCAAGTTTGACGTTGACGTAAGGCATATGGGCGCTCCTTTTAATGTATCGGACAATTAAAGAAAACTAGTGATGATGGCCCGTTTTCCCGCGATAGATATCGCGGATAAGGTTAAGGGTCACCACCAATAACAACAACGAAATCAGAATAGACAGAATCGGGTCTATGGTCATCCAGCCAGTAAAGTAGATGACGACACCGGCGGCGACGGCAGTCACCGACCCGAGTAAATCACCCAAGACATGCAAAAATGCGGCACGGTGGTTCAAGCTGGCATCGCCGCCGTGATGTTCGTGCTGGTGATGCATATGCTTGGCAACAAACAGATTCACCAGCAGGCCGACCAGCGCAATCACACTGACATAGCCACCAGCTACGGAAACCGGATGTTTAAGACGCTCAATGGCCTCTATGACAATGCCGGCCGTTACCAGCAACATGGAGAGGGCATTGACCATGGAGACGCGAAGCTCGGTTTGCTGCGACGCCGGGTGACCGGTGCGTGCCCTGTGGGCGGCCCACATGGCCAGGCCGAGTGCTAGCACGTCAAACAACATATGCCAGGCGTCACTAAGCAAGGCCAGTGACTGCGTCCAGATGCCTCCCGCAAATTCTACGACGGTGAAGAGTGCAATCGCCAGAAAAGGAATCCAGAAAGGATTGCCATGTGCATGGTCATCATGCCCATGGTCGCCATGCTGGTCATGCGTTGTGTGGTCAGTTGCGTGATCGTGCGCGCAACCCTCATGGGAGCCCCCATGTGAGTGGTTATGCGCATGCGTGTGTTCAGAGTGTGTATGACTAGGTTTCATATTTGCATGCTAATGCAAATTGCCTGGTTTTCACAAGAGCGCGCAAATTTTGTAGCTTATAATGACGGCTTATTGAGAATATATGCATGCTAAGTTACCGTCACGCCTTTCACGCTGGCAATCACGCCGACGTTTTAAAACACTGGATTTACAGCCTGGTGCTGGATTATTTTAACCAGAAAGATAAAGCTTACTGGGTGATAGACACCCACGCCGGGGCTGGTCTGTACCGCCTTGATAGTTCGGTGGCCAACAAAACAGCCGAGTATGTAGACGGCATTCAACGCTTGCAGCAAGGTCAACCACCTGACATTTTTGATGGTTACCTGCAAGCCGTCACAGCGGCGGGTCAAGGCAATGCCACGCTTTATCCTGGCTCCCCTTGCATCGCCAGCCACTTTTTAAACCCGGTGGATAAGTTGCGTTTGTTTGAGCTACACCCGGCAGATGCCGCCTTGCTGGAGCAACAGTTTTCAGCACAAAAAAGGCAGGTATCCATCCAGCAAAAAGATGGTTTTGAAGGTATTAAAGCCTGTTTGCCACCCCCGACCAAGCGCAGCATTGTGCTGATAGATCCACCTTATGAGGTAAAAGACGATTACCTGCGGGTGGTCGATTGCATTAAAGACAGTTTAAAACGCTTTGCCACCGGCACTTACCTGATCTGGTATCCGCGCTTGCAACGGCCTGAGCCACAGCAAATGATAGACAAGCTACGCAGCCTGAATACAGATTATTTGCACGTGACACTGGATGTGCAACAACCATCTGCCGATGGTTTTGGCATGCACGGCAGCGGCATGTGGGTGATTAACCCGCCGTGGACCTTGCGTCAGTCTGTAGAGCCACAGCTGGACTGGCTGGCAGAGACGCTGGCGCAAGATGCCACCGCACATGCATCATGCGAAGGCCAGCAACGTTAACCAGGCATTAATAGCGGATACGTGTACGATGTTGCGGATCTAAAGTCGTGCTCACAGAAACATTAAATGCGCTCACAGCAATTGTTTGCCGGGTAGCGGTCTGGATACGTACCCGCCACTCGCCTGCGGTCAGATTTGTTTTATAGGTATAGCCGCGGTAGCCGCTATCGCGGCCGCCAGTGAGCGAGAAGCCAGGCATGGAGACACTGACCCACTCTCCTTTCACTTTCTTCTGCCAGTCATGCAACAGTTTGGTCTGTAGGCCTTGTGGCGCAAACACCGCCGAAAAACACACCAATTTTTGCCCGGGTTGCAGGTAAAAATGGTCGCTGTCCACGCGCCAGAACTGCCACCAGGGCGACTTCTCGACGGTCATCCAGTAACCTTCCGGTGACTTTTCCAGGTCATACGCCACCACAACCGCCTGCTTGACCAGCGGCACCGGCGGAATCATGTCTGCACGGTAGGCGAGCATCAACAATCCTGCAATCACCCACACCGGCCAGATACGGCCCGCATGATGTGGCGCACGCTGGTATAAGACATAGGTGACCGTAGCACCCAACACCGTGCTCAAATAGAACCAGGCCGCGTGTACACTGCCAAACAAAAATGGAAAAGCAAAGTTGCACCACAAAATGGTACACAGGCCAAACATGCTCCAGCACAAACTTAAGCGCCTGTATTCGCCCTCCATAAACTCATTGGCCACTAGCAATACGCCCAATACCAACGTGACGACCCATGCCAGGCCATAGCTGGAGCTCTTAAAATAGAGAATGAACAAGGCACTGAGCAGGCTGCCAAACAAAAACTGCAATATCCAGTAAGGCCAATCTTGCACTGGCCAGCTAGAAACCCTGTTTTGCAACCATTGCCAACGTAACAAGCGCTCTCCCATACGCCTGACCGACGAAGAAGGTTCGGCCAACTGGTACATGAGCAACGCTGCCAGTAACAAATAGCCGGCAAAGATCGCCATATCGGACAGCGCCACTTTTTTGCCGATGGTAATGGCATCCCAGACAAAACCACCGACAAAAAAGGAAATCGGTAATATCATGCGGCTACGCGCCAGCCAGCGCGACAATCTCGAGGGTTGCTCTGTATCAATAGGGTTCGTCATGCAGATAAATCGTTAATAAGGCCAGAATATCGGCATTTTTATCACAGATGCCGTCAACCACACTATTATTTTGCGTTGTGAAAAGTAAACTTTCTTTGATAATCAAATCGAGCCTGCTAAAATTTAAGTTATCTTAAGAAAAGTCCGTTAACTATCAATATAGGTTAGATTTTCAATTAAAAGATTAGATTTTCCCTGCGCAAGTATCGAGTAAGCGTATAACCCTGAAACATGATTAAGCATGCGAGATTTCGTTAGACAGTTAAAGCAGAAAGTGACAGAAATAAAGTCTATCAGTTATGAAACTGAGCAGGCTCTTATCCGTGTTGCTTTCGTCAGCTTTATCACGCTTTATCTCCTCGTCAATCACAGCAGCTTCGAGCCCGTATTACTTTGCCTGATTTATTTGTGCCTGGGCTTTTTGATGTTGTATAACATCCTGCAGAATCCACAAAAAAATGAAAAGCGCCAGTGGACAGCGATGGTGATGGACATTACGGCGACTTCACTTGAGCAAATGATTTCAGGCGCCATGGCAGGCGTGTTTATCGGTATTTACCTCTGGCTCATCATCGGCTATGGCTTGCGCTACGGCACCAAATTTTTCAAAGGTTGTTACGTCTTCAGCCTGATCGGCTTTAGTCTTACCCTGTATTTAAATCCCTACTGGAACCAGCACCAGCATTTAGCCTACGGCTTTTTACTGACCCTGTTATTGATTCCACCGCATGCATTGCGCTTGCTGGTCAGCCTGGAAAAAGCGACCAAAGAGGCTGGTCAAGCCAGTGAGGCGAAAACCAATTTCCTGTCGAATATCAGCCATGAAATGCGTACCCCACTTAACGGCATTATTGGTGCCAGTGAGTTAATCGCGCAAACCAAGCTGGATAGCAAACAATCCGAACTGCTTAAAATGGTGGGCACGTCGGCCTCTAGCCTTAAAAAACTGATTAATGACGTGCTGGACATTAGCAAAATCGAAAAAGGCAAAGTCGAACTGGAAGAGATCACCTTCTTCCTGCCTGACCTGATTCAGCGCTTGCACCTGATGTTCCAGATTGAAGTCGAACGCAAACAATTGTGGCTGAGATTTCACCTGGATCCTCTTGTCGAACGTCACTATGTCGGCAGCATGCACCACATCGAACAGGTATTAACCAACCTGATCGCCAATGCCATTAAATTCACCCAGCATGGCGGCGTCGACGTAGTGGTCAGCGTCGTACAAGGCCATGCCGACATGAGTAAGCTCAGCTTCCGTATTCGAGATACCGGCATAGGCATTAAAAGTGATGCTTTGCCGCTGATTTTTGATAGTTTCACCCAGGCAGACAGCAGCATTACCCGACGCTATGGTGGCACCGGCCTGGGCACCTCTATTGCCAAGCAACTGGTCGAAGTCATGGGCGGTAAAATCAGTGTCGCCAGCCAGGAAAATGTCGGCACCACCTTTGTGGTGAGCCTGCCGCTAACACATGCAGTGGCACCCGCACCGCAGGCGGTGAACGAAATAAATCTGGATGGCCAGTCAAATGTGGTCCCGTTGAGCAGCCACACCAAATTCCGCAAGAAAATTCGTGTATTGATTGCTGATGATAATGTGGTCAACCGCTTGATTCTGAATGAAACACTGCAAAGAATGCACTGTGTGGTGAAAGCGGTAGACAATGGAGATGCCGCACTGGATGCGCTGGAACATCACCAGTTTGACCTGATGATTCTGGACTACAACATGCCAGAGATGAATGGCCTTGAGGTGTTTAATATCCACAACGCCTTGCCTGGCAGCAAACCGATCAGAACAGTGATCCTCACGGCAGATGCGACTAAAACCACACAAGACCGCTGTTTGCGCGCTGGGGTATATCAAGTATTGACCAAGCCAGTGGTCTCAAGACAAATTCAAAGCCTGATTGAAGCTATTGCGAGCACCATCGAGACTGAACAGGTTGCGCAAGTGGCTCCCGTCAGACGCAAAAAACCTAAAGTCACGTCGCCTGAAGTGCCATTAACGGCCGCTCCGGTGGAACCCACATTTGTAGACGCACGGTCACCACACTCACCGATGAGAACCGGGAAACCCGCGTCTGTACCCATCCCTAAAATTGCCAACATCATTCCAACGGTTGAACCATTGCTGGATGATGACCGTATGGCGCACTTGTTAAAACTGGGTGGGGGTGAAGCATTCTTACACAAACTCATCACAGAGTTTATTGACTCGACCGATGTCTTGCTGCGCGCGCTCGGGATGGCAAGCCTGGATTTAAATTTCGAGCAGGTACATAAACTGGCGCATGAGCTGGCTGGTGAATCTGCCAACATGGGCTTGATTCCACTCAGTAAACTCAGCCGCCGTTTATTGAGCTTGAGCATGGAAGATGCCCAGACTATTTCCGGCCTTTATCAGGCCGTTGCGGATTGTTACGAAGAGACGCGTACGCAACTGCAACAACATCGCAGCAAGCTCTCATCCAAACGCTCGCATAAATAGCCGGGCACCTGCTCTGCTGCACACTACTGATTCACTGCGATATGATGATCTGTTGGTAACACCAGCGGCTGTTGTGGTGCAACCTCACTAGCAAGCGCTTCATTTGGGAACAAACGTGACTGCGCGCGATAAAACCTATCCATCACTTTGAGATCACGCTCAGTCAGGCGTAAGGCATTTTCTACCCATACATCGACAATATCCTTAAGCTCGTCGTAGGTTAAAGGATTGATTCTGGCCTTGGCCTTTTGCGCAGACAAAAAGCCTTCTGCGCGCTTATTGTTTTTGTGAATAAAGTCTTGCACGGCCTGCTCACCCTCGCCCTCTTCAACCACGATGTCAATCAGGCCCATTTGCAGGCATTCTTCAGCCGTGTAACGCTCGCAACCCAGAATCATTTTATCGGCCACCGCCATGCCTGCCTTGCGTGCAATAAAGCTATAAGCACCCATGCCAGGAATCATGTTGAAAAATAGCTCAGGAAAGCAGAACACGGATTGCTTTTCAGCGATAAGTACATCACTGGTCATGGCCGCCTCAATACCGGCGCCTAGCACTTCACCTTGCAGCAGCGAGATTTTGGTCACATGGTCCAGCTGGAAACGGAATGCGCGCTGTGCAACCACATCAATACTCAGCTTCGCATAGGCCTGCAATTGCGCCCGGTCTTGCAAGCGGATAGCGGCAGCCATTTTCTGCAAGTCACCGCCCATATTGAAATAGCCCGGTGTGGCTGACGCAAACACAGAGTAACGGATCGGCAGTACTGTCTCGCTGTCTGTCTGGACATAGCCACCACTGCGCTGGATATCCGCATGGTGCTGATGCAAGTTCATGAGTAACTCATGATTGATGCACGGAATGCGCTGAGGTTGATGTATATAGCTCCATAACGCCTGTTGCTCTGCATCAAAACGGCAAAATACCTGACCGTAATCATGTGACAGTAAACGTTGTTGATAATTAACCAACCCTTGTTCGAACGGTTTCATGAGTTTCTCCTTGGACATTAAAAATCTGTTGAATTGAATCAGTGGTATTGACGTGCATGTACATCGAATCGTTGACGTCAGCCAGTACATCATAATCAAAACAGAAGGTCGCGGTGAGGGAGGCTCTCAGGTTTTACAGTTGCAAGGATATGTCCTGCCTTAAAAACAACAAAGGGAGCGAATGCTCCCTTTACTTGTGTCTTAAACCATTAACTGTTAGGCGGTTTCTTTAATCGGAATGACTTTCTTCACATTCTCCAAAGAGCCTGCATATTGGGTCATCTGGTTAAAGTTGAGGTATTTGTAAATCTCCGCCGTATTGGTCAGTTTGCTACCCAGGGTGTCCAGGTATTCTTGCACCGTAGGCATGCGGCCCAACTTGGCGCACACGGCTGCCAGCTCGGCAGAGCCCAGATACACGCGCGCATCTTTACCCATACGGTTATCAAAGTTACGCGTAGAGGTTGAGAATACTGTCGCCTTGTCAGCCACACGTGCTTGGTTACCCATACACAACGAGCAGCCTGGCACTTCAGTCCGTGCGCCTGCCACACCAAAGGTTGAGTACACGCCTTCGGCACGTAGTTGCGCCTCGTCCATACGAGTAGGTGGCGCAATCCACAAACGGGTTGGGATACCACCGGCGCCTTCCAGCACTTTACCTGCCGCGCGATAATGGCCAATATTAGTCATACAGCTACCGATAAACACTTCGTCAATTTTGTCACCGACCACTGCGGTCAATGGCTTGATATCATCCGGGTCATTCGGGCAAGCGACCAGTGGCTCTTTAATATCTGCAAGATCAATTTCAATCACGTGTGCATACTCGGCATCCGCATCCGGCTGCAACAGTTCCGGTTTTTCCAGCCAGGCTTTCATGCTGGCGATACGACGCTCCAATGTGCGTGCATCGGCATAACCATTCTCGATCATATTCTGCATCAGCACGATATTGGAATTGAGGAACTCAATCACTGGCTCTTTGTTCAACAGCACGGTACAACCATTGGCAGAACGCTCGGCTGAGGCATCTGCCAGTTCAAACGCCTGTTCAACCTTCAGGTCTGGCAAGCCTTCAATTTCGAGCACACGGCCGTTAAACACGTTTTTCTTGCCCTGTTTGCCCACCGTCAGCGTACCCTCCTGGATCGCCGCATAAGGAATGGCGTTGACCAGGTCACGCAAGGTGATACCAGGCTGCATTTCGCCTTTAAAACGTACCAGGACTGATTCTGGCATATCCAGCGGCATGGCACCGGTTGCCGCAGCAAATGCAACCAATCCGGAGCCAGCAGGGAAACTGATACCAATCGGGAAGCGGGTATGCGAGTCACCGCCCGTACCCACCGTATCCGGCAACACCAGGCGGTTTAGCCAGGAATGGATCACGCCGTCACCAGCACGCAGGCTCACACCACCACGGCTAGACATAAACTCAGGCAACTCATGTTGCAATTTAATATCCACTGGTTTTGGGTACGCAGCCGTATGGCAGAAACTCTGCATCACCAGGTCGGCACTGAAGCCCAGACAAGCCAGCTCTTTCAACTCGTCACGCGTCATGCCGCCAGTGGTGTCCTGTGAACCGACTGTCGTTGCCTTTGGCTCGCAGTAAGTGCCTGGGCGCACGCCAAAGCCCTCAGGCAAACCACAGGCGCGACCCACCATTTTTTGTGCCAGCGTGTAACCCTTGCCGGTATCTTTCGCCGGGATAGATTTGATAAAGGTATCCGTGTCGCCCAAACCCAATGCCTTACGTGCATTGGCAGTCAGGCCACGGCCAATAATCAGCGGGATACGACCACCGGCACGTACTTCATCGGCCAGGGTCACTGGATTCATTTCAAACGTAGCCAGCACTTCCCCGGCTTCTGACAAGACCTTGCCTTCAAAAGGCTTGATCACGATGACATCCCCCGTGTTCAGCTTGGAAACATCACACTGAATCGGCAAAGACCCGGAGTCTTCAGCGGTATTAAAGAAAATGGGCGCGATTTTGTTGCCAATCACCACACCGCCGGTACGTTTGTTAGGGATAAATGGAATATCGTCGCCCATCCACCATTGCACAGAGTTGATCGCCGATTTACGTGAAGAACCGGTACCAACCACATCACCGACATAGGCTAATGGCAAGCCTTTTTGCTTCAGGCTTTCAATCGTCGTCAAACCATCGGCCATGCGGTTAATCAACATGGCTTTCGCATGCAATGGAATATCCGGGCGGCTCCAGGCGTCTTGTGCCGGGCTCAGGTCATCGGTGTTGGTTTCGCCATCCAGCTTGAACACCACCACTTTAATGGCTTCTGCCAGCGCAGGTTTACTGGTGAACCACTCGGCAGCTGCCCAGGATTCGATCAGTTTTTTGGCATGCGCATTACCCGCCTTCATCTTGGCGTCGACGTCATGAAACGCGTCAAACATCAAAATCGTCGTCGACAGCGCTGTCACGGCATGGGCGGCCATCGGTGTGTCCAGCAAAGCAACCAATGCCTGCACGTTGTAACCACCAAGCATGGTGCCTAGCAATTCAACCGCTCTTTCAGCGCTGACCAATGGGGAAATGGCCTTGCTGTTGGCAATATCGGCCAGAAAAGCGGCTTTCACATAAGCAGCCTGGTCAACCCCCGCCGGAATACGGTTTTGTAGCAAATCGACAAGTAAAGCCTCCTGGCCCGCAGGCGGGGCTTTCAACAGTTCAACCAATGCAGCGACTTGTTCCGCATTCAGGGGCAATGGAGGCAGGTTTTGCGCAGCGCGCTCTTTTACGTGGGTTTCGTATGCTTGTAACATGATGTAGGCTCTATCAATAAAACTTAAAGTCGGGGAATGGGCTGGTGTTAACCACAGGCCGCGAGGATTCTTCTCGCTTGATTATAATCCAGTCCATTCACCAGAATGTTAACTGCTTGTAACATTCCGGCAATTGATCAAAATGACCGCCGCCAACAGCAACAAAACAACACTGCTTCATGCCTTTGCTATCTTGTCAGCGGTTACTGTCTCCATATAACTCTTTGGCAAATGGCGTACTGCAACTTTTTCCGTAAGCAGACGATTCCCATTTATCCAGTAATTCTTTTTGATAACCCTTGCCGTGCTGTTTTTCCAGATAGGCACGCACTTCAAACACATCGGCAAATCCGTTGTGATCACTATCCATCAATGCCACCTGGTCTTCCAGCGTTGGCCCGCTATAACGGCCAGTGCTATCGGTAAAATACTCCAGGGCGGATTCGGCATGCGCAGGCAAACTAATACCTACTGCCAACCCGGCTATGAACCAAATTACCCCAGTGTTTATTTTTATCATACTCACTCCATAATGACGCTTAGTAGTATGACGTATATTTCCCCAATTCGTGCCCGGCCTCAGTGATGTCGCTCACATTGCAGGCCCGCTATTTACACTGCGTGTAAAGCAATGGTTTTTTTCCATTGTGCCGGCCCGGTCTGGTGCACAGATTCCCCATCTGCACTCACCGCCACCGTCACCGGCATATCCACCACCTCAAACTCATAGATGGCTTCCATACCTAATTCCTCAAAAGCCAATACACGTGACTTTTTAATCGCCTTGCTCACCAGATAAGCCGCGCCACCCACCGCCATCAGGTAAACCGATTTGTGCTTGGCGATCTCGACCAAGGCTTCTTCACCCCGCTCGGCTTTACCGATAGAGCCCAGTAAACCGGTGTTCAGCATCATATCGGTGTAGCTATCCATGCGCGTCGCCGTGGTGGGGCCAGCAGGGCCAACGGCTTCGTCACGCACGGCATCAACCGGACCCACGTAATAAATAAATTTATTAGTAAAATCAACGGGTAAGGGCTCACCGTTGGCTAACATGGTCTGGATACGTTTGTGCGCAGCATCACGGCCAGTCAGGATTTTACCGGTCAGTAACAAGGTATCGCCGGTTTTCCAGGCCTGTGTTTCTGCACGCGTGACGGTTTCCAGGTTCACGCGTTTGGCTTGTGGGCTCGGCGCCCAATGTACGTCTGGATACACATCAGGATTCGGTGGTGTCAGTTCAGCCACACCAGAGCCATCCAGCGTAAAGTGCACGTGGCGCGTTGCCGCGCAATTAGGAATAATCGCCACCGGCAGACTGGCTGCATGCGTCGGATAATCAAGAATCTTCACATCGAGCACGGTGGTCAGGCCGCCCAGGCCTTGCGCCCCAATGCCTAATTGATTGACCTTTTCATATAGCTCCAGCCGCAGCTCTTCAATGCGGTTTTGTGCACCGCGTGCCTGCAACTCCTGAATGTCAATCGACGCCATCAGTGACTCTTTGGCCAACAACATGGCTTTTTCAGCGCTACCACCGATACCGATGCCCAGCATACCGGGCGGGCACCAGCCTGCGCCCATTTCTGGCACCACTTCCAGCACCCAATCGACAATGCTTTCGTTAGGATTGAGCATCGCCAGTTTCGATTTATTTTCAGAGCCGCCACCTTTGGCCGCCACTTGTACCTCAACCTTGTCACCTGCCACCATTTCTATATGCGTAATGGCGGGAGTATTGTCTTTGGTATTCTTACGCCCCCCGGCCGGGTCATTCACGATAGACGCGCGCAGCATATTGTCAGGATGCAAATACGCACGGCGCACGCCTTCGTTAACCATCTCTTCAACCGTCATATCACCTTCAAAGCGTGCCTGCATCCCCACTTTGATAAACGCCACCACAATACCGGTGTCCTGACACAAGGGACGCTTACCCTCGGCGCACATACGCGAATTAGTCAGAATTTGAGCAATGGCATCTTTGGCGGCAGGAGAGGCTTCTTTTTCATAGGCAGCCGCCAACGCCTGGATATAGTCTTCCGGGTGGTAATAGGAGATATATTGCAGGGCATCAGCAACACTCTCGATAAAGTCTTGGGTTTTAATCAGGGCCATTGTCTGTTCTTTAACGCGGCATCTTTCAACGGGCATTGCTTTTTAAATAGGCAATGGCGGGGCTTACATCTTTACGCAAGATTTTACCATTTTTGGTGCGTGGAAACTCTTTGGCCAGATACACAGTTTTAGGCGCCTTGTAAGCGGCCAGGTGCTGTTTGCCAAACGCCATCAGTTCTTCCGGCGCAATCTCAGCATCCGGTTTGGGGATGACATAAATCACCACCAGCAATTTGTCTTTTTCAAGCTCTTCGCCCACAGCCGCACAATCTGCCACGGCTGGGTGGCCTTTATACACGCGCTCAATCTCGTACGGCGACACGCGATAGCCAAAACTCTTGATAATGTCATCCTTGCGGCCCAGGAACCAGATATAGCCATCTGCATCGTATTTGGCATAGTCGCCGGTAAAGAAATAGCCATCGTGTTTATATTTGGCGGTTTCTTCGGGCAGGTTCCAGTAATTCAGAAACAAGCCAGGGTCGGTATCAGGAACGCAAATCATCCCCTCCTCACCCTCCGCCACGGGCTCTAGTGTTTCAGGGTTCAATAATTCAATGTCATGGCCAGGCTGTGGAAAGCCCGCCGAACCGGCACGAATGGGCCGGAAAACGCTTTGCGACAGATAGTAAGAAAACTCACTCATGCCCACGGCTTCATAAATATCCAAGCCAAATCGCTCACGCCATTGCGTCAGCACTTCGTCGGACAAATGCTCACCGGCACTCATAAAATGACGCACGCTGGGAATATCCACCTGGGTAGCCTTGGTTTTTTGCAGCAGCTGACGGTAAATCGTTGGCACACCGATAAAAATGGTCGCCCCATGTTTCGCAATCAACTCCAGCCATTTTTGCGCATCGTTTTTACCTTCATGCACAATCACCGTTTTACCCAGGTACAAGGGATCCATCAGGCCAGTACCCAGCACATAGGTCCAGTTAAACTTGCCGGAATGCATGATACGGTCTTGGGCAGTGTCGCTATAGTTAAACCAGTATTGCGCAGCCGTTTGGCGACCCAGCAACGCGCGGTGCGCATGTAATACACCTTTGGGATAGCCGGTCGTACCGGAGGTATAGACCAGGTAGGCGGCATCTTCACCACGCGTAGCATACGCAGGCGCAAGCTGCTGCACGGCAGCCAATGCAGCCTCTAGTGACAATACGTTAAACACCGTTGAATCTTCAACATCGCCTTGCAGTTGCGTTAGTACAATGTGTCTCAGATTAGGCGTTTGCGAGATATTCTGCTGCATCTTGGCAGACATACCCGCCCAGGCAGCGGCATCGGTAACAAGCACCACGGCACCTGAATCCTTGGCCAGGTAAGCCACCTCTTCCGCAGTCAACAATGTTGAAGTCGGCACCGAAATCGCACCGGTTTTCATCGTGCCTAAAAAAGCAGTCGGATAATCCAGGCTGTTAGGTAAACGAATCAGGACACGGTCACCCGGCAGCACACCCAGCTCACGCAACACCTGGGCAAAGCGATCCGTCCTGGCTGCCAGCTCGGAAAAGGTGATAGTACTGGTACCAAAGGTGTCATCTTCCACAATCATGGCAATTTCATCGGCTTTTGGCGTGCCCAAGTGGCGATCACTACACGCCACCCCGATATTGAAAAATTCAGGGATTTCCCATTGCCATTGTGGATAAGGGGCCAACTGTGTCATGTTCAAACCTTTCCATTCGCTCTGTGCATGCATGGTTTATGCGATGCTGATTTTGCATTTCTTTTGAAAATGCTTTTTTTAAATCTTTCAATACGCGTATCAATACGCGAGCGGGATGAAGCACAAGGCGCACGGAACACAGAAACCGGAATGTACTTAAAGTACATGAGGATTTCGAGTACCGCGCAACGCAGTGATTCGCCCGCGCAGCCATTGATCTATAACAAGATGCCGTAGGGCCAGTTTTGTCGCACTACTTGCGCCGGCATCAACTGCAATACATGCAATGCAAACTCCATGTCACTCACTTTTAAGGTGCGCAAGGCATGTGCGCGCAACAGCGTCTGCAAGGCTTTACCAAACATGGGTGGATCCAGCATTTCACCCTCAAACTTGATCGCACCACCGAGCAAGGCATCCGCTTCAATCGCCGCTTTCAAAATCGCCACTTTCTGGTTAATTTCAGTCGGTGACGGTGTGTATGCGGTTTTGCACAAATGAATATGGCCGGGGTGAATCACCTGCTTGCCGGTCAGCCCCATGGCAGCCTCCTGGCAGGCGTGCTTGTACACCACGCGCGACTCGTTATCGCCATGCAAGTCCAGCCAGCGGCGTACATCATGTGGTTCGACGAATTTGTCCGGCATGATGTTGCTGCCTATCAGGGTTTCCACGCCGCCAATCACGCCTTTACCGGCGATCCTGGCTTCAAAAATCAACTGGTTGATAAAGTAAAACAACTCTTCAATCCAGTGCTCGGGCGTGATATGTATGCCCAGCGCTTTGGAGAAGTCATGAATACCAAACACCACGTGTTTAACCGTGTCGTATTGCATCAACTCCGGTGCGATTTTGAGCGACTTCGGGTGCTCGATAATCGGCTGTATGGTGATATGCGGATTGATACTGAGCAAAAAGCTGGACAGGTCGCGCACCTCAGCCGCACCGTAGGACTCACCGGCCTTAGCCAGCATGACAACGTCGATATACTCGCCCATATCGCGCACCAGCTTCATATCCTCTTCATACTCGTCGGTACGGAAAGAGTTGGCACGGATGGCAATGGTCACGCGTTCATTCACCTTGCGCAGCTTGGGCAACTCCTGGCGCAGCAAGGTACGGCTCATTTCTTTCTGACGACAGCCATCTTCCAGGTCAAAAATCAGCGTATGGGCATTGGTGAAATGCGCATGTTTGACCATGCGGTTGGCCGCCTGCTCCATGTCTTCATAAATGCCCAGGCTGGGCGCATATTTCACCGGTGGGTAATACAACTGTATCCCTGGCCAGTAATCTCCCAATGCGCTGGCATCCAGTGCAATTGGCTCTTCTCCCATGTGCTGACTCATGCGGTTTCCTGTTCTGCCGTGGGCCGGCTTGCTCTTAATTTTTCAAGGATGGCAGCGGACTGTGTTGTCGCGGGTTGCGGATTCACACCCTGGATCAAATCCCAGAACACGTTGTCTGGCAGCTCGAGCAAGGTATCCAATTGCTCCATTTCCGCCAGAGTCAGTCCGCTAAAGTGTTCGCTGACAAAACGTTGCAACACAATATCCAGCTCCAGCATGCCACGGCGGCAACGCCAGGCCAGGCGCCGCTGCTCTGCTTCCCGTAAAATCTCAGCATTCAACATACGTCGCTCCTATAACACCTTGATACCAAAGATCTTCTTGCCAGGCCCATTTTTGCCAGACTTGGCTTCGCTATGCGCCTTGGCCTTTTCAATCTTGAGATCTTTAATCGCCGCAATCGCCGCATTCGGATTGAGTTTTTTCGGGCACACATCAGTACAGTTCATAATGTTGTGGCAGCGATACAAACGATATGGATCTTCCAGGTTTTCCAGGCGTGCATCCTGTTCCTGGTCGCGGCTATCGGCAATAAAGCGATAGGCCTGCATCAGGCCAGCCGGGCCGACAAACTTGTCTGGATTCCACCAAAAGCTCGGGCAGGAGGTGGTACAGGCGCCGCACAAAATACACTCATACAAACCATCCAGCTTGGCACGGTCTTCCGGGCTTTGCAGACGTTCGGTGTCTGGCGGCGTATCATGGTTTTGCAAATATGGCATCACTGAGTGGTAATTATCAAAGAACTGCGTCATATCGACGACCAGGTCGCGAATCACAGGCAAACCAGGCATGGGACGCAATACTACAGGCTCCTGTAACTCACTGAGTTTGGTGATACAGGCCAAACCATTTTTACCATTAATGTTCATGGCATCACTGCCGCACACGCCTTCACGACAGGATTTACGCATGCTCAGCGACTCATCCAGTTCTTTAATCCGTATCAAGGCATCCAGCAACATCTGGTCGCTGTCTTCCAGCGTGACGTCGTAGTCCTGCATATAGGGTTTTTTGTCGACATCAGGGTTAAAGCGGTAGATGGAAAAACGCATATCAATACACCCTTTTCTTTAACTCAAATGTTTCTACGGTCAATGGTTGCAGGCGCACGGGCTTGTAAGCCAGTTTTTGCTCGTGGGCAAAATACAGCGAATGGCTGAGCCAGTTGGCATCGTCACGGTCAGGATAGTCTTCGCGTGCATGGGCACCACGGCTCTCCTGGCGGGCATGCGCGGCTTGCATGGTGGCCAGTGCCACTTGCATCAGGTTATCCAATTCCAACGCTTCGACGCGCGCGGTATTAAAGACTTTGCTTTTGTCGGTAATTCTTAAGTGCTGTGCTTGTTGGGCAACTTGCTGAATCGCACTGACGCCCTCTTCCAGTAACTCGGGGAAGCGGAACACACCGCAGTGCTTTTGCATGGTTTGGCGCATGGCCAGACCAACCTCGGCCACTCTCTCACCGTGACCATCACCTTCCAGCCGGTTTACACGTGCCAGCGTGGCATCAGCAACATGCGCTGGTAATGGTTTATGCGCTTTGCTGGCGGCGATATCGATTGCCATTTTGTCACCCGCGGCTTTACCGAATACCACCAGGTCGAGCAAAGAGTTCGAGCCCAAACGATTGGCCCCGTGCACAGACACACAGGCACACTCCCCCACCGCATACAAACCATTCACCACGCGCTCGGTCTGGCCATCATGCACGACCACCTGGCCATCGAGGTTGGTTGGAATACCACCCATCATGTAATGCGCCGTCGGCACCACCGGAATAGGATGATTCGTAGGATCAACCCCGGCAAAGGTTTTAGCGATTTCGCGGATGCCGGGCAGACGCTTGCTGATAATGTCCTCGCCCAAATGGTCCAGCTTCAGGTACACCGCATCTTTATGTTTGCCAATGCCACGGCCTTCTTTAATTTCCGTCGCCATGGCGCGCGACACTACGTCGCGGCTGGCCAGGTCTTTGGCGCTGGGCGCATAACGCTCCATAAAGCGCTCACCCTCACTATTGACCAGGTAACCGCCTTCACCACGCACGCCTTCAGTAATCAGCACCCCGGCATTCAATACACCGGTCGGGTGAAACTGCCAGAACTCCATATCTTGCAGTGGCAGGCCGGCGCGTGCGGCCATGCCTAGGCCATCACCAGTATTGATATAAGCATTGGTACTGGCCTGGAAAATACGGCCACCGCCACCCGTCGCCAACATTGTGGCCTTGGCATGGATGACATGAATATCACCGGTTTCAATTTCCAGGGCAATCACCCCCAGCACATCGCCGTCCGCATCACGAATCAGGTCCAATGCAAACCACTCGATCAGAAATTGGGTATTGGCTTGCACGTTGCGCTGATACAGCGTGTGCAACATGGCATGTCCAGTACGGTCAGCCACAGCACAGGTGCGTGAAATCGGTTTTTCGCCGAAATTGCGGGTCATGCCACCAAACGGACGCTGGAAGATACGGCCGTTTTCCAGACGGTCAAACGGCATGCCAAAGTGCTCCAGCTCAATAATGGCTTTGGCTGCATTGCGGCACATAAACTCAATCGCATCCTGATCACCGAGGTAGTCCGAGCCTTTGATGGTGTCGTACATATGCCACAACCAATTGTCATCAGACACATTACCCAGCGCTGCCGCAATACCACCTTGCGCCGCCACGGTATGTGAGCGCGTCGGAAATACTTTGGACAGGACAGCAACATCTGCACCCGACTCAGCCAGTTGCAGCGCGGCACGCAAGCCAGCACCGCCACCGCCAATAATGACGGCATCCACCTGATGATGCTGGATATTGCTTGCACCTGTCATATTAGTTACACCAGCCATGCCACTCACCTTAAAAATTCATTCCAAATAAAATCCATATCACCGCTATGGCATTGCCCCATACTGCGAAATTCACCAGCCATTGCAGCACGGCCCGGATGCCTAAATGCGGCACGTAATCGCGCAACACATCACGTACGCCTAACCAGGCATGTAACAGCATGCAAGCAAAAAACCACACCGAGAGCAGACGCCACCACAGCGGTGCAAACAAGGCCTGCCACTCGCTGTAATCCTGTGGCGACAAGCACATCACTCGCAACCATAGCAGCAGCAAAACAACCGCCATCGACAGTGCACACAAGCGCTGTGTCAGCCAGCGACGCATGCCTGGATATTTGGCCGTCAGTAACTCAAACAACATGCTAGCCTCTCACCCAAATCACCCAGATCACAAACACCATGGTGACTGCCACCAGCCACAACACCACCCGGCTGGAAAAGCGTGCTTTTTGTAACGTCGTCATCCAGTGCACATCCATGGCCAGGTGACGAATGCCCGCATAAAAATGATGGAAGAAAGCACAGGCCAAGGCGGTGATCAGTAACTTCACCGGCCATTGCTGGAATTGCTTAGCCACGGCGGCATAGCCTTGCGCGCTGGACAAGGATAAATACAAGGTCCATAACAACAGCGGCTGGATCAGAAACAACACTACCCCGCTGGCGCGGTGCAGAATCGACACCACCGCATTCACCGGCAAGCGGATCGTGAATAAATCCAGATTCTTGGGCCGCTGTTTTTTTTGCTTCTTTACCATCATGCTAAATAACTCTTACTCACCTGCATTGGCCGCACGCGCCACGGCGCCAGCCACGTATTCCATCAAACGTGGATCAAAAGGTTTGGGGATAATGTAGTCTTTACCAAACGACAAAGACGGCAACTGATACGCTTCCAGTACCTGTTGCGGTACAGGCTCACGCGCCAACTGGCTCAGCGCTTTGGCAGCAGCCACTTTCATCTGCTCGGTAATCTGTTTTGCCTGTGCGTCCAGTGCACCACGGAACAAGTAAGGAAAACACAAGGCATTATTGACCTGGTTAGGGAAATCACTGCGGCCAGTCGCCATAATCACGTCATCACGCAAGGCAAATACCTGGCTGGGCAGGATTTCAGGATCAGGATTGGCCAGGGCAAAAATGACCGGGCTCGCGGCCATCAGTGGCACCAGTTCTGGTGGCAAACCATTTTTAGCCGAGACGCCAATAAATACATCCGCCCCTTGCATGGCATCTGCCAGCGTTTTGATATTGCCAACCTCAATCGCCAACGCGCGGTTGTTATCATGTAAATCGTCGCGGCTGTGATCGAGCACCCCTTTGCGATCGACCATGGTGATGTTGGTGGCGCCCATTAACTTGAGCAGCTTGGCGCAGGAACAACCCGCTGCACCCGCGCCTAAAAACACAATTTTGGCGCGGGGCAACGTTTTGCCTTGGAGATCAAGCGCATTCAACAAAGCGGCTGCCACAATCACGGCCGTGCCATGCTGATCATCATGAAATACCGGGATATCCAGACGTTTCTTTAATTCATTTTCAATATAAAAACAGTGCGGCGCAGCAATATCTTCAAGATTGATGCCGCCAAACGTCGGCGCAATATTCACCACAGTCTGGATAAACTCGTCCGGCGTCGCGGCATTGACTTCAATATCAAACACGTCAATATCCGCAAAGCGCTTGAACAATACACCCTTGCCTTCCATGACTGGCTTGCCTGCCAGCGCCCCCACATTGCCTAAACCCAGCACCGCAGTACCATCGGTAATCACTGCCACCAGATTACCTTTATTGGTGTATTTATACGCATTGGCCGGATCTGCCTCGATTTCACGCACTGGCTCGGCCACACCCGGCGTATAAGCAAGCGATAAATCCTGTTGCGTGGCACAAGGCTTGGACGATTCCACGCTCAGCTTCCCTGGCTTGGGAAACTGGTGGTAATCCAGCGCGCGTTGCTTTAAATCGTCCATGACTTCTCCTTGGGTTTTCTATTCTCTTGAATGATTCAAAAACTTCAGCAGCAAGGCGGACAAGCGCAGACAGTGCATATGGCACGGCAAACGCAGCCCAACGCCGCTGATGAAGATTTTTCAATCATTCCAGTTCGCTCATATAGTGGTGATCGTCAGTCAGACACAATCCCAAACGCCACTCCATCGGCTTATCGCCATAAGTAAATGACACGCGCTCTATACTCAGCAGCGGATACCCTTCTTTCAAGCCCAAAGCCTTGGCCACTTCCGCATCCGCCGCGACCGCTTTAATACGCTCTTCAGCCCGGATCATGCGCACACCAAACTGTGATTCATACATGCTGTACATGGAGCCATTGCTCTCTTCTACCTTGGCGCGGTTCAAGCCTTTAAATGGTGCGGCAGGCACAATAATGTGGTCATAAATCAGAGGGCGGCCCGAGAACGTCAGCAAACGCTTCACATCAATCGTGGTTGCGCCTGCTTTCATTTCCAGCACCTTGCCGATATGCACGCTGGCTTTACCTTTAATGCAGGAGATAAACTCATTCTGCAGCATTTCTTTCTGGCCATTTTCTGCAGTCAGACGCAAGAAACGCAGCTTGACGTCATCCTGGTTGTGCGTAGCAACAAAAGTACCTTTGCCCTGGCGCCGAATCAGGATATTTTCTGTCGCCAGGCTATCAATCGCCTTGCGCACAGTGCCCTGACTGACTTTAAACCGCTGCGCCAGGTCAATTTCGCTGGGAATCATATCTCCGGGGCGCCACTCCCCACCGATCAGGCTTTGCGTGATCAGCACTTTAATTTGGTCATACAGCGGCCGGTAACTCGGCGACCCTAACTGCTTATCCATAGATTCGACTCCATTCATGATTGGCACCATCAATTGCACCTGAAACAAGGTTTTTAATTTATATCACAGCGCTTTTTTATTGTCCACTATTTTATATCTTATATAAGACATAAGATATTTGTTGACACAGTTTTTTTATTCATGAATAATGAATCTAATTTCTTGCCGTAACAAAGGAAAACCCATGTCATATGCACTCAGACCCAGACGCTCGATGCTATATGTTCCTGGCTGTAATCAACATTACCTGGAACGTGCTCGCTCACTCGCGGCAGACTCTGTCATTCTGGACCTGGGCGACCCTATTCTGGTGGATGCCAAAATTCAATCCCGCCACAACGTAGTGAATGCGGTGCAGCAAGGTGGCTACGGTAAAAGAGAAGTCGTAGTGCGCGTCAATGACTTGCACTCCATCTGGGGCCATGACGACATTCAAGCGGTGGCTAATATTGGTGCAGATGCCATTTTGTTTCCTAATATAGAATCACGCGAAGATGTATTGCAGGCGCAGCAGTTATTAGATGAGGCTGGCGGCAAAAATGTACCCATGATGGTCATGATAGAAAGTCCACTGGCCGTATTGAATGCCAAGGAAATTGCCGCAGCTTCAGACCGCATCATCTGTATGGTGATGGCAACCTCAGACCTGATTTCACAACTGCACGCACGTGTGACGCACGAACGTTCAGCCATCCTGACCTCATTATCCCTGGTGGTGCTGGCCGCACGCGCTTACGGCAAAGGCGTGATTGATGGTATTACTTCAGATTTCAAAAACATGCATTCGTTTGAATATGCCTGTCGCATAGGCCGAGACATCGGCATGGATGGCAAATCGCTGGTGCATCCGGCGCAAATTGCTTATTGCAATGACGCGTATACGCCGCAACGCGCAGAAGTCGAACATGCGCGGCTGATTATCAAAGCCCTCAAAGAAGCCAACGAGGGTGGGCGCGGCACGGTGGTGGTGAATGACAAACTGGTCGAACATCACCACATCAAAGCCGCACAACGCTTGATTCAACTGGCAGAGGCCATTGCCGAGCTGGAAGAAGAGTTTATATAAAGGAGTTGAAAATGAGCACAAAAATCAACACCGGACGTTTTTTCGAACATTTTGTACTGGGTGAAACCATCCAGCACGCCACGCCGCGCACCATCACGACAGGTGACACGGCGCTGTATATTGCGCTAACGGGCGCACGCAACCCCCTACATTGCAGCACGCCGCTGGCACAGTCGCTGGGTTACCCGCAGATGCCGATTGATGACCTGCTGGCGTTTCATATTGCTTTTGGCAAGACCGTCCCAGATATCTCAGTCAATGCCGTCGCCAATCTCGGCTATGCTGATGTACGGTTTATCCAGCCCGTATACGTGGGCGACACGCTGACGACCGCCAGTGAAGTCATCGGCCTAAAACAGAATTCCAACGGCAAAAATGGCGTGGTCTGGGTGCGCTCAACCACGGTTAACCAGCAACAGCAACCGGTACTCAGCTGGGTACGCTGGGTGATGGTGCACAAGAAAAACCAGGAGGCGCCAGCGCCGGACACTGTCATTCCTGAGCTGCCGGAATTTGTCAGCCCTGAATCATTAGCCGTGCCAGCCCACTTCAAGCTAAATAATAGCCTGGGCACAGCCACAGCTGGTCAATACTGGTGGGACGATTACGAAGTGGGTGAATGCATGCGCCACCCTTCTGGCCTGACCATCAATGAAAGTGACCATACCATGGCCACGCACCTATATCAGAACAATGCGCGCCTGCACTTTGATGCGCACCTGATGAAAAGCACACCGCAGGGCCAGTGCCTGGTATACGGCGGCGTAGTGATTTCGGCCTGTCGTGCCCTCAGTTATGAAGGACTGGAAAACGCCATTTCCATCCTGGCGATTAACGGTGGCACCCATGCCAATCCAAGTTATTCGGGTGACACCATTTATTGCCTGACCAAGGTATTGGATAAATGGGCCCTGCCCCATCCTGAGTTAGGCGCATTACGCTTACGCATGGTCGGCGTCAAAAATATGCCGCCAGCTACCCTGGAAAACATCAAAACCACGCAGGGCTATCACCCGCACGTGGTACTCGATCTCGACTATACCGTTCTTATTCCACGCAAAGGAAACTAAACATGGCTGTTCATCCAAATCAGGCACTTTTTGGCGGTGAAAAGCCGTTTCCGGTGATTCCGGCTTGTGAACATTTTGCCGGTAGCGAAAAGTTGATCCTGAAAGCCTTGTCACTCCAAGACCCGGCCACGCCTAATGGTGTCGGCCCGGTATTTGATATTACCTGTGATTGTGAAGATGGCGCCGCCAGCGGCCAGGAACAAGCACATGCAGAAATGATCGTCCGCATACTGAATTCCGAAGCCAATAAATACAAAATGGCCGGGGCACGTATTCATGACTACACGCACCCGCACTGGAAAAAGGATATCGACATTCTGGTCGGCGGCGCGGGTGAAGTGCTGAGCTATATCACGATTCCTAAATGTACCGATATCGCCCAAGCCCGTGAAATGATCACCTATATTCAGCAAGTCGCGAAGCAACACGGCATTCGCCGTGAGATTCCGGTACATATCCTGATTGAAACGCATGGCGCACTCAGACAGGTACATGAAATTGCACAACTGCCGTGGTTACAGGTGCTGGATTTCGGCCTGATGGACTTTGTCAGCGCCCACCACGGCGCTATCCCCGCCGCAGCCATGCGCAGCCCCGGCCAGTTTGACCACCGGTTGCTGGCACGCGCCAAGACCGAAGTCGTCTCTGCCGCGCTGGCCAATGGCGTGGTGCCTGCGCACAACGTGACGCTAGACCTGAAAAATGTAGAAGTCACTTACAGCGATGCGTATCGCGCGCGTAACGAATTCGGTTTTATGCGTATGTGGAGCATCTATCCGACGCAGATTCAGGCCATTGTCGATGCCATGAAACCTAATTTTGACGAAGTGACAGACGCCGCCAATATCCTGCTGGCAGCACAAACGGCCGATTGGGGGCCAATTCAGTATGCGGGCGAGTTGCATGACCGTGCCACCTATCGTTATTTCTGGGAAGTGCTGCAAAAAGCCAAGCAAACCGGTGTTGCCATGCCGGAAGATGCTGAACACGCCTTCTTTTAATACTTAGCCACAGAGATCACAGAGCACACAGAGAAAATCTGAGACATTTTTTATTCAGCTTGATGTATCTCTCTGAGACCTCTGTGTTCTCTGTGGCTTAAAGATAAGGGTTTAAATATGCAACAAATCACAACAGCAGGCGCGCGTTTCCGCGCCGCACTGGCCGCAGAAAAACCATTACAGATTATCGGTGCCATCAATGCCTATCACGCCATGCTGGCCACACAATCCGGGTTTAAAGCCATTTACTTGTCCGGTGGTGGCGTTGCTGCAGGCTCCTTGGGGCTGCCAGATTTAGGCATTTCTGGCCTTGAAGATGTATTGGTCGATGTGCGCCGGATTACCGATGCCGTCGATACGCCATTGCTGGTCGATATCGATACCGGTTTTGGCGGCGCCTTCAACATTGCGCGCACAATTAAAAGTGTTGCCAAAGCGGGTGCAGCGGCCGTGCATATTGAAGACCAGGTCAGTGCCAAACGCTGCGGCCATCGCCCCAATAAAGCGATTGTCAGCCTGGACGAAATGGTAGACCGCGTCAAAGCTGCAGTGGATGCCAAACCTGATGATGACTTTGTCGTTATGGCGCGCACCGATGCGCTGGCGGTAGAAGGTTTGCAATCCGCCATAGACCGCGCCTGTGCCTGTGTTGAAGCTGGCGCCGACATGATTTTCCCGGAAGCGATGACAGACCTGGACATGTACCAGCAGTTTGTCGATGCGGTCAAAGTGCCTGTGCTGGCGAACATTACCGAGTTCGGCTCCACGCCTTTATTTACAGTAGACGAACTGGCCACTGCCGGAGTCGGCATGGTGCTGTATCCGTTGTCAGCCTTCCGCGCCATGAACCAGGCGGCACTCAGGGTCTATGAGGGTGTGCGTAAGGATGGCACACAAAAGAATGTATTGGACCTGATGCAAACGCGTGCCGACTTGTATGAGCACCTGGGTTATCACGCTTTTGAACAGAAACTAGACGCGCTGTATAAATAATCAACACACGCGACCAGAAACAAGGAGGTTAGTTATGAACACCACCACTGATCCAACTATTCCAGCCACCGAAGCCCCAAAACGCAAAAAAGGCGTGGCGCTGGCAGGTGTGGCTGCCGGCACCACGGCCATTTGTACCGTGGGCCATAGCGGTAATGACTTGCATTACCGTGGTTACGATATCATCGAACTGGCAACACATGCGACGTTCGAAGAAGTCGCTTATTTGCTGATACACGGCGAGCTGCCCACCCAACCACAGCTCACCGCTTATCACCAAAAGCTCAAAAAGCTACGCGGCCTGCCCAGTGCACTTAAAGCCGTACTGGAACAGATTCCTGCCAATGCGCACCCTATGGATGTGATGCGCACGGGTTGTTCAATGTTGGGCACATTGGAGCCAGAAGCCATTGACCGCAATACGGCGGGCGCACAGGCATTAGGTGATCGATTAATTGCCTGTTTTGGCTCCATCCTCATTTACTGGTACCAGTTTAGCCACCGTGGTGTGCGGATTGAGGTAGAAACCGATGACGATTCCATCGCCGCACATTTCCTGCATATTCTGCATGGCAAAAAGCCATCCGAACTACATATCAAAGCCATGAATACTTCACTGGTGCTGTATGCCGAGCATGAGTTTAACGCATCGACTTTCACCTCACGCGTGATTGCCGGCACTCTGTCTGACTTGTACTCCTGCATTACGGGGGCTATTGGCGCCCTGCGTGGCCCCAAACATGGTGGCGCCAACGAAGCGGCGATGGAGATTATCGAGCGCTACAAAACAGCGGATGAGGCAGAGTCTGACATCATGGCGCGTATGGCACGCAAGGAAATCATTATTGGCTTTGGCCATCCGGTCTATACCATCGCCGACCCCCGCAATGAGTCGATTAAAGCTGTCAGCAAATCACTCTGCCAAGATGCAGGCAATATGTCATTGTTTGATATTTCTGCCCGCATTGAAGAAACCATGTGGCGTGAGAAAAAAATGTTCCCCAACCTGGATTGGTACAGCGCCTCCAGCTATCACATGATGGGCATTCCAACCGGCATGTTCACGCCTATTTTTGTGATTTCACGTACCACCGGTTGGGTAGCTCATGCCATTGAGCAACGTATAGACAACAAAATTATCCGTCCGAATGCAGAGTACAACGGCCCGGATAACAGACCGTTTGTACCCATTAACCAGCGTTAGCCCTCAATTTAACCGCACCCTGAACCCTGCCTAATGCTTTGAAATAGCAAGCATCAGACCCAAGGTGCGCCTAAATTCAGGCTTTAAGATAACGCAGTGATTCGTTTTTAACACATTGATAAAGGTATAAAAATGTCCGCCCATATCTCTAACGTCCGTCCAGACCCGGATCAGGTAATCGTTGATATTGCCAATTACGTGGCAGATTTTGAAATCAGCTCGACTGAGGCCTATGACACCGCCCGTAACTGCCTGATGGATACCTTGGGCTGTGGCTTCGAAGCCCTGGATTACCCGGCTTGCACCAAACTACTGGGGCCGGTGATTGCCGGGACAGTGGTGCCGAATGGCGCCAAAGTGCCAGGCACCTCTTATCAGCTGGACCCGATCCTGGCGGCCTTTAACATCGGCGCCATGATCCGCTGGCTGGATTTTAACGATACCTGGCTGGCGGCAGAATGGGGCCACCCTTCTGATAACCTGGGCGGCATCCTGGCTTCTGCCGACTATATGTCACGCAAACACGTGGCTGAAGGCAAGCCGGCACTGACGATGAAAGACGTACTGACCGCCATGATTAAGGCGCATGAAATTCAAGGCGTGCTGGCACTGGAAAACAGTTTTAACCGTGTGGGCCTAGACCACGTGATCCTAGTTAAAATCGCTTCAACCGCCGTGGTGACCAAATTATTGGGTGGTAATAAGCAAGACATTATCAATGCCGTGTCTAACGCCTTTGTTGATGGCCAAAGTTTGCGTACCTACCGTCATAGCCCGAATACCGGTTCACGTAAGTCCTGGGCGGCTGGCGATGCCACCTCACGTGCGGTGCGCCTGGCCTGGATGACGTTGCAAGGCGAAATGGGTTACCCAAGCGCACTCACGGCCAAGACCTGGGGCTTCTACGATGTCCTGTTTAAAGGCAATGCCTTCAAATTCCAGCGCCCATACGGTAGCTATGTCATGGAGCAGGTATTGTTCAAAATCTCTTTCCCGGCCGAGTTCCATGCACAAACCGCGGTGGAATCTGCATTCCAGTTAAACAAAGAAGTCGGTAATCGCCTGCAAACGCTGGAAGATATCGCCAATATTGAGAAAATCATCATCACCACCCATGAGTCGGCAATTCGCATTATTGATAAAACCGGCCCGATGAATAACCCGGCCGACCGCGATCACTGTATTCAGTATATGGCCGCCGTGGGCTTGCTCAAAGGCAGTTTGACGGCGCTGGACTACGAAGATGCCGCAGCAGCCGACCCACGCATTGATGCCCTGCGTGACAAAATGACCTGTGTAGAGAAGTCAGAATACACACGTGACTACCTCGACCCGGAAAAACGCTCGATTGCCAACGCCATCCAGATTTTCTTTAAAGATGGTACGCAGTCCAGCAATATTGCCGTGGAATATCCGATTGGCCACCGCCGTCGCCGTGGCGAGGGCATCCCGGAGCTGGTGAAGAAATTCCAAGTCAACCTGGCGCGCCGTTTTGATTCAGCCAGACAAGCCGAGATTCTAGCTCTGTGTCAGGACCAGGCCAAACTGGAAGCCACTTCAGTCAATCAGTTTGTCGATATGCTGATGGTTTAACCACAACCGAAAGCTCGGACTGCTGACACAAAAATAGGCAGTCCGTTTTACCGTTAAAAGCTTTCCCGCATATAAACGATCGGTGACTTATAGATGCCGAACGTCGCCCGCGCCTCAGGATCGACACCAAACCAGGGCATCACACCATCAATAGCCGGCGTTTCTGCCTGACTGACACAGGTTTTATCATTGTTTGAGGCCACACCGAGATTCACCTCTACGTCGACACTGCCTGTATTAGGCTGGCCACCGCTCACCCCTGGTGCTGTTAATCTAAGACCTAACAAGCCATTCACCATTGTAGCGTTACCGGCCAAATGTGTTTCACAGGCATTTAACTGACCATGGTAGTTTTTCATGACAACACTTGATAACGGAACCGTTGTACAGCTATCGCCCACACTTCTGACATAAGCAACAACACTATCACTCCAATACTGCGCCTCCAGTTGTAAAGGCAGTGGCAATAACTCAGAACCATGCGCAGGAGATAAATATAATCGCCCATAACGAAATGGACTACTGCTCGCAGAGACAGCCACCGCACTGGATATGGTGACGCCATCATCATCCAGCGGCTGTGCCTCCACGCTGATATTAGTCACAGGTGTGCGATTACCGGGTCTGCTCACCTGATGGGCAACTTGAATCGTTGCCTGACCTTGACTCCATACGCCTGCGGATCCATTTACCTTGGAGATTAAAGTAAACGTGTGAGGAGAAAGATTAAAGTGATAGGCAGCATAACTATTGAGATTCATTCGGGCAAAGCCACCATAAACGCCCGTATAGTTCTGGGTAGTCACTCCGCTGGAATTTAGCGCTTTAATCTGGAATCGTGTCAACAATCCATCCTGGCCAAAATATGAAAACTGGTTGCTGCATGCGGGGGTGACTGATTGCGGGCTAATCGCAAAATGGTCGGGCACAAAGCGCCCCATATATACATTCGTGCTCGGCGCATAGCCAAAGGCACAGGCTTGCTTGTTATTGCTGGCAGTAAACCCTGCCACACAATCGCCAACACTGGCATCCACCTGGGTAAACGTGTCATCGTAAATACCCAGCGCACTAAATCTAAAATAGCCGACTTCATCATAGCTAAAGCTTGTACCGGTGCTGTTGCCATAGCTGTCTTGGCTAAACGTCCCAGAGACTGCACCGGTATGTACAGCGCCCGTATGTGCTATGAGTTTGCTGGGATCTATTTTAGCCGTGCCGTTATAGTTAGATAAACCGGTGCTGGCGGTCATGTTAAATCGGCCACTGCCCGCTTTAATGATCGGCGTATTGCTAGTACTGATACCAGTAGCAACATCTGCATTGGCATTGCTTGAACTCACACTGCTAAAATTTGCAGGCCGCACTGCAAAATTATCTGTCGACAGCGAAGTCTGCTGAGTGGCATTGGGGTCAGTCACTGTGCAACGTACATTTTTATAAGCATTGCTAATTGTGTTAGAGAGTCGCTTACGGCCAGCATCACTATTGCTGAAAGTGAGATTCTGCGTTGAAAGGTTGGTTGTCGTGCCGCCACAGCTTTGATTGATCAATACAGCAGGATCACCGCAGTCAATCAGCCTCACTTCTACAGTTTGATTACCCTGCCCTGTCGCGACATAATCAGTATTGACGCTATTATCAGCGGCAAGCGCGACCACATCGACATTAAACGCACTATTCGCAATCTGGGTGAATAAGTGACCATTAGCCGCGTTCGGGTTGCTGACTGAAGGATCAATACAATTGAATTTATTGGCCGGTGTTGAGCATCTGTTTGTCGGATAGCCAAAAGGGTTGATGACACAAGATGTTTGTGAGCAGCTACCTGAACTGGCACAGCATATTCCCGCGGTATTAGAGCCCCATTGCAGTTGGATAGCTGCCGGATAACTCGAACTCGTCCTGGCACAGCCGTTAATCCTGCCGTTATTGATAATAACGCCAGTCACGGACACCGAATTATTGATGACTGAATTGCTATCCAGATAAACGTTATTATTAGCATATGCTGCCATCCCGCTATTGGTGACCTGCACACGGCCATGAATGATAGAGCCGTTAAACAGATTGACACTGGCACTCGCCTCGGAACTGACGTTCACCGTTCCATTGATAACACTTTGATAAACTGCCACGTTACTGGTGGTAAATCCGCTGGATAAAGCAGTGATATCCCCGTACACGATCGAGCCAGTCCCGAGTGCAATATAACCAGAAACTGCCTGTATGGCGCCATTATAATGGCTATTTTGTGCTGAACTCGCATACACATTCGCCACGCGTATATCACCACCAATGGTGTTATTTTGACCGTATAAATAAAGATTGCAGCTGTCACAGTTGACCCATGAGTCGACAATGTTAAATCCGTAAAGTGTTACCGTACCAGAGGTCGTACTGAGGCTGCCATGAATCATGGCACTGTCGTATAACGTGACCAGCCCCGTTCTCGCCGCTACATGGCCATTAATCACTGTATTTTGTAATAGACTGATTGCACCGTAACTGCTCGCAGAGACATCGCCTTGTATCGTGCCACGCGCCGTGATGCTACCTGTTGACGTCAACAGGTTACCGCGGATATAAGGCGCGCCGGTGAGTGTCATGGAATAAATGCCAGAGTTGATGGTCGCATGCACCGTGGCGGCGTTAACGGTGACCAAACCATTCACCTGAAAGCTGACATTTGCATTTTGTGTGGCACTACCTATGCTATAGATGCCGATATTCAGTGAGCCATTAACGGTAATGCTGACATTGCCGGTATCGAGAAATTGTACGTGGTCTTGAATATTGGTGTAGCCCGTACAGGTATACGTCCCCGCGCTACCAACACAGCCTGGTGGCATAGGCGCACCTGAAACAGCCGGAAAGGAGTACATGGCATCGACAGAACCGCTGGCAAGTAGTAGCAAAAAACCGAGAATAATCTGGAGGATGCGTACGCGATAAATCCACTTCTGAACGCTTAAAACAAAACCTGCTAGATGCATACAAGAAAACCAAATAAAACATTAGTTAACTTATTTTACCAATATTAATAAAAGAAACATAAATATGTTAACAAATGTTTTTATGCCTCTTATTGCAATATGCAAGTAAATTGGCCTATAGAGAATGGGGGCCGTCTCATGATCAATAGAAAATAAAAAAGCGACCCGAAGGTCGCTTTTTTGACAGACACTGATAATTAATCAGTAATCAGTTTTTGCTGTGACAACAAGTTAGAGATAATCGCTGCATCAGAGGTCTGACCTGTGGTCAGGTCCACACCACTCAGCACAATCTGCTGGGTCGTATTACCGCTGCTGAAGCTGCCAGACACATTGTGTGCATCCGTTGCGAAACCACCATTAGAGCTGATATGGATAATTGTATCGCTGCCGGATTTTTCAAAGTGCAGGTAGTTCACCAGGTTGCCAGCATTCTCGCCTTGCAGCAAGTCACGTACATCCAGGATATCGCCGCCCTGGCTGACAGAGCTCTTGTCGAAACTATTGATCGTGTCACGTGCGACACTGCCATTGACAAGAGCATCATCACCGCGATCCCACTTGAACACGTCTACGCCAGCGCCACCAGTCAGGGTATCGTTACCTTTACCACCGATCAGGATGTCGTTGCCATCGCCGCCATTCAGCTTATCGTTGCCAGCACCACCGCGCAGGATGTCATTACCAGCGCCACCATTCAAGGTATCGTTACCGGCATAGCCGTAGATAATGTCATTGCCAGACGTACCATTCACGGTATTGTCAGCGCTATCGCCGCCAATAATTGGCGTACCCTTGTTGCTGTTCAACAAATCAATATTGATCAGGTTAGAGGCGGATTCGCTGTCCTGCAAGCCAGTGCTGTCCACTGCAGTGATTTTGAAGTTCTGGAACAGGCTCAAATCAACGGCCTGCTCATTGGTTTTAACCGTTGACAAGAACTCATTGAGCGCAAGGTTATCCACTGTGCCACCATCAGCAGCAGTGATCACCATTTTGCCATTAGCACCGATCAAGCCGAGGAAACCACTGCTTTGCGTGTAGCTCACATTCAGGCCCAACTCATTCGCAACGGCTTGTGAATAAGTCAGATAGGCCGTGCCTAATGTCACACCAATAAAGGTGTTATAGGCAATCGTCACAGAGCTGATGTTGTTATTCACATCACTTGCAGTGAATGCCTGACGGCTTGAGAAGTTGAGCAAGTCTACATTCAACAAACCTGGCAAGGTCAACAAGCCAGCGGCCCCCATACCATTGCTGACTTCTGGCGCCACTTGTGGGATAGAGGTTATCTGCTTAGCCACATTCACAGTCAGCGTTGCAGAACTGGTATCGCCATCATTGTCGCTTAATGTGTAATTAAACGAGCTGGTGCCAGCAACGCTGGTGTTTTTCGGTGTGAATGAGAATGAACCATCATCCATATCAACCAGCAAAGTGCCTTGTGCAGTCGTGATCACCAGTTTATGGCTGGTAGCATCATACGTACTGTTATTGGTACCAGTCACGGTAATGGCACCGGTTGATGAGTTGAAGGTATAAGTAGAACCGTCAACCGCTATCGATTTCACATAACCACCATCTGCACCAAAGCCACCACCTGAGGTCAAGCTACCGGTAATTGGGCTGCTCACAGTCTCATTCAGGACAGAGTCTAACTGGTTAAACGATGTCACACGTACGCCATCTGTATTCGTACCCGTTTGGCCATCATAAGCAATCGGATTCAACTCAGTGTTTGAAGTGACGCCGGAACCGATACCAATCGAGTAAGACTTGATATGGTTGTTATTCAGGAAGTTAATCCATGTCGCCTCTTCTGCTTGCTGGATACCTCTGTCTCCATTATTGCTATTCTCTTGACCAGTCAAGCTACTATCACCACCGACACCACGGTTAGGTTGGCCATCAGTGAAGAAGTAGGACACGTTTTGTGCATTATCCAGCTTACCGGATGTACCAAACGCATTCATGGCCGTGTTCAACGCAGAGTCATAGTTGGTATTACCATCCGCTGACAGATTATTCAGGTAAGCCTTGGCTTGTGCAACGGTCAACCAGCCACTACCCAATTGTTTGGTTTGATCCAAACCTGCAAATACCACCAGTGAGACTTTCACGTCACCCATATCGTCATATTTATCCAGCAAGTTCTTAATTGACTGAATAGCACTGGCCAAACGGGTCTGATTATTCACACCATCAGTGGTCGTCATACTGCCAGAAATATCTAGCGTAATCATGAGGTTGGTATTGGCAGAGTTGGTAGCCGTCACGGTTTGGTTAGTCGCTGTTGGCGCATCATCTGAAACATTAACAGTGATAGAGCCTTTAGTCGTCGTGTCAGCATCGTTGGCGTTCACACCGAACTTGATTGCCAAAGTATCTTCCTGACCAGCCACTGGATGATCAATCGGGCCTGACAACTGCACCGCATAGTCACCTTTGCTGTCGATCGTGACACGAATCACTTCTTTACCATTGGCAGAACCAATCAAAGTACCTGTGTTATTGCCTGACCAGGTGATAGTCGTACCACCAGAGGTGTAGGTCGTTGTTGGCTCTGTCAGGGTCACGCTCTTCAAGTCGCCATTTGGATCAGAAATACCCATGGAACCGCTAGCGATAACATTAGAAGGACCAGAGTCCAGCAAACCGTTTGGCAGACCATCTTCAGACACTGAAGCAGACGCATCCAGGGTCACAAAGACTGGCGACTGATTGAGTGTGTATGCATAGTTGTCGCTAGGCACACTGATGTTGCCTGCATTGTCAGTGGCAGTCACAGTGTAGTTGTGCAAACCTTTGGTAATGTCAGTCGTCGGCGTAAATGTCCACTTACCATCTTTATCAGCAACAGCAGTACCTACTTTGGTGGAACCATCGTAGATAGTCACTGTACTACCCGCTTCCGCCTTACCGGTTAAGGTTGGCGTTGCATCATCAGCCACACCGCCATTTCCGACATTGCCTTTCACTGCACCAAAGTCATCATAGATGTTATCGATGGTTGGTTTGTTCGGCGCAATGACATCCACTACATAAGTCAGCTGCGTGGTGGCTACACCAATATTGCCAGCGGTATCTGTTGTAGTCACTTTAGCATCAATAGTTTTGTCTGCGTCGGCAACCAATTCTGAACCAGGCACACTCACAGTAAAGCCTAATTTGCCGTCAGGACGGGTAATCACTGTTGTGTTGTAATCTTTACCGTTGATGGTCACAACCACTGGGTCACCCAGTTTGGCCTCACCACCGACAGTACCAGTGACAGGCTGATTTACACCTGGTTGAGACTCGGCAATATTGATAATGCCATCGCCACCAAAGTTAGCATCCAAAGCGATTGTCGCTACTGGCGGCGTCAGATCCAGGCTGTATGTCAATTGGGTAGACTGGCTCGCTGTGTTACCAGCGTTGTCAGTCACAGTCACTTTCGCATCAATCGTCTTGTCAGCATCAGCAGCCAGCTCATTACCAGCCACATTGACACTGAAGCCCAGTTTGCCGTCAGGACGGGTAATCACTGTTGTGTTGTAGTCTTTACCGTTGATGGTCACAACGACTGGATCACCTACTTTAGCGTCACCGCCAACAGTACCAGTCACTGGCGTAATCGAAGTCGCTTTCGCTTCTTCAATGTTGATGATGCCATCACCACCGAAGTTGGCGTCAAGCGCGATCTCGGCTTTAGGTGGCGTCAGGTCCAGGCTGTAAGTCAATTGGGTAGACTGGCTCGCTGTGTTACCAGCGTTGTCAGTCACAGTGACCTTGGCATCAATCGTCTTGTCAGCATCAGCAGCCAGCTCATTACCAGCCACATTGACACTGAAGCCCAGTTTGCCGTCAGGACGGGTAACCACTGTTGTGTTGTAGTCTTTACCGTTGATGGTCACAACTACTGGGTCACCCAGTTTAGCGTCGCCGCCAACTGTACCCGTTACCGGCGTAATGGAAGTCGCTTTCGCTTCTTCAATGTTGATGATGCCATCACCACCGAAGTTGGCGTCAAGCGCGATCTCGGCTTTAGGTGGCGTCAGATCCAGGCTGTAGGTCAACTGAGTAGACTGGCTCGCTGTGTTACCAGCATTGTCAGTCACAGTGACCTTGGCATCGATAGTCTTGTCAGCATCAGCAGCCAGTTCGTTACCAGCCACATTGACACTGAAGCCCAGTTTGCCGTCAGGACGGGTAACCACTGTTGTGTTGTAGTCTTTACCGTTGATGGTCACAACTACTGGG
>NZ_KB913031.1:1867091-2968340 GCF_000384155.1 Methylophilus sp. 42
TTGTGCAAACCTTTGGTAATGTCAGTCGTCGGCGTAAATGTCCACTTACCATCTTTATCAGCAACAGCAGTACCTACTTTGGTGGAACCATCGTAGATAGTCACTGTACTACCCGCTTCCGCCTTACCGGTTAAGGTTGGCGTTGCATCATCAGCCACACCGCCATTTCCGACATTGCCTTTCACTGCACCAAAGTCATCATAGATGTTATCGATGGTTGGTTTGTTCGGCGCAATGACATCCACTACATAAGTCAGCTGCGTGGTGGCTACACCAATATTGCCAGCGGTATCTGTTGTAGTCACTTTAGCATCAATAGTTTTGTCTGCGTCGGCAACCAATTCTGAACCAGGCACACTCACAGTAAAGCCTAATTTGCCGTCAGGACGGGTAATCACTGTTGTGTTGTAATCTTTACCGTTGATGGTCACAACCACTGGGTCACCCAGTTTGGCCTCACCACCGACAGTACCAGTGACAGGCTGATTTACACCTGGTTGAGACTCGGCAATATTGATAATGCCATCGCCACCAAAGTTAGCATCCAAAGCGATTGTCGCTACTGGCGGCGTCAGATCCAGGCTGTATGTCAATTGGGTAGACTGGCTCGCTGTGTTACCAGCGTTGTCAGTCACAGTCACTTTCGCATCAATCGTCTTGTCAGCATCAGCAGCCAGCTCATTACCAGCCACATTGACACTGAAGCCCAGTTTGCCGTCAGGACGGGTAATCACTGTTGTGTTGTAGTCTTTACCGTTGATGGTCACAACTACAGGGTCACCCAGTTTGGCGTCGCCGCCAACTGTACCCGTTACTGGCGTAATGGAAGTCGCTTTCGCTTCTTCAATGTTGATGATGCCATCACCACCGAAGTTGGCGTCAAGCGCGATCGTTGCAACTGGCGGTGTCAGATCCACGGTATACGTCAGTTGTGTCGATTGACTCAGACTATTGCCAGCATTGTCACTTACTGTCACTTTCGCATCGATAGTCTTGTCTGGGTCAGCAGCCAGTTCATTACCAGCGACATTCACACTGAAACCCAATTTACCATCAGGACGGGTAATAGCAGTTGTGTTGTAATCTTTACCATTGATGGTGACGACTACCGGATCACCTGCTTTAGCATCCCCACCAACGGTACCAGTCACCGCAATAGTTGAGGTCGCTTTAGCTTCTTCGATATTAATAATACCGTCGCCAGCAAAGTTTGCATCCAAGGCAATTGTTGCAAACAAGTTTGGATTCACTGCCAGTTTATAGTCTTGTGTATCAGTTGCTGTCGCACTGTTACCAGCAGCATTCGTTGTTGTTACACTCGCAAATATTGTGCTGTCGGAATCCGCAGCCAAGTCTGCGCCAGGCACATTAATTGAGAACTTACCGCCAGCTTGCACTGTGCCGGTGAAGTCCTTGTTGTTGATCGTCACAGTCACAACATCACCGACTTTAAACTGGCCACTTACGGTACCAGTCACTGGAATCGCAGTGGCAGTAGACTCAGCCACGTTCACAATGCCATCACCAGCTACGTTCGCATCCAGGCTGATCGCCAATGCTGGTGGTAACAGGTTTACTGTGTAGGTCTGAGTATCCGTTGCTGTCGCACTGTTACCTGCCGCATTGGTGGTTGTGACGCTGGCGAATACCGTTGCATCAGGATCTGCTGCCAAATCTGCACCAGGCACATTGATTGAGAAAGTACCGTCCGTCGCAACTGCACCAGTAAAGTCTTTACCGTTAATCGTAACCGTCACAATGTCGCCAGTTTTGAACTGGCCACTCACAGTACCAGTCACTGGGATTGCAGCCGCTGTAGATTCAGCTACATTCACAATGCCGTCACCTGCAACGTTCGCATCCAGACTGATTGCAACTGCTGGTGGCAATACGTTCACGGTGTATGTTTGTGTATCGGTCGCTGTCGCGCTGTTGCCTGCTGCGTTTGTCGTTGTCACGCTGGCAAATACGGTGCTGTCTGAGTCAGCAGCCAAGTCGGCACCAGGCACATTGATTGAGAAGGTACCATTTGCAGCAACCGCACCAGTAAAGTCTTTACCGTTAATCGTCACCGTTACAATGTCGCCAGTTTTAAATTGGCCGCTCACTGTACCAGTTACTGGGATTGCAGCTGCTGTAGATTCAGCAACATTCACAATGCCATCGCCAGCAACGTTTGCATCCAGGCTGATTGCAACTGCTGGCGGCAATACGTTTACAGTATAGGTCTGTGTATCCGTTGCGGTCGCACTGTTACCTGCTGCGTTTGTCGTTGTCACGCTGGCAAATACGGTGCTATCTGAGTCAGCCGCCAAGTCGGCACCAGGCACATTGATTGAGAAAGTACCATCTGTCGCAACAGCACCGGTAAAGTCTTTACCGTTTATAGTGATTGTTACGATATCGCCAGTTTTGAACTGGCCACTCACGGTACCAGTCACTGGAATCGCTGCCGCTGTAGATTCAGCTGCGTTCACAATGCCGTCACCTGCAACGTTCGCATCCAGACTGATTGCAACTGCTGGCGGCAATACGTTCACAGTATAGGTCTGTGTATCCGTTGCGGTCGCACTATTACCTGCTGCGTTTGTCGTTGTCACGCTCGCAAAGATCGTACTATCTGAGTCAGCAGCCAAGTCTGCACCAGGGACATCAATTGAGAACTTACCACCAGCTTGCACTGTGCCAGTGAAGTCCTTGTTGTTGATCGTCACAGTCACGACATCACCGACTTTGAATTGACCACTCACTGTACCAGTCACTGGAATCGCTGCTGTTGTAGACTCCGCTGCATTCACAATGCCGTCACCAGCAACGTTTGCATCCAGGCTGATCGCCAAAGCTGGTGGCAACAGGTTTACTGTGTAAGTCTGTGTATCCGTGGCGGTCGCACTGTTACCTGCCGTATTGGTGGTTGTGACGCTGGCAAATACCGTGCTGTCTGCATCAGCAGCCAAATCGGCACCAGGCACATTGATTGAGAAAGTACCATCTGTCGCAACTGCGCCAGTAAAGTCTTTACCATTAATCGTAACCGTCACAATGTCGCCAGTTTTGAACTGGCCACTTACGGTACCAGTCACTGGAATCGCAGTGGCAGTAGACTCAGCCACGTTCACAATGCCATCACCAGCTACATTCGCATCCAGGCTGATCGCCAGCGCTGGTGGCAATACGTTCACAGTGTAGGTCTGTGTATCAGTCGCTGTCGCATTGTTACCAGCAGCATTAGTCGTTGTCACGCTGGCAAATACTGTACTGTCAGAGTCTGCAGCCAAATCTGCACCAGGAACATTAATTGAGAATTTACCGCCAGCTTGCACTGTACCAGTGAAGTCTTTGTTGTTGACTGTCACAGTGACTACATCACCCACTTTAAAATCACCACTGACTGTACCAGTCACTGGAATCGCTGCCGCTGTAGATTCAGCTGCGTTCACAATGCCGTCACCTGCAACGTTCGCATCCAGACTAATCGCCAATGCTGGTGGCAACAGATTAACTGTGTACGTCTGGGTATCGGTCGCCGTTGTTGTGTTACCGGCAATATCTGATGTAGTGACGCGCGCATCAATCGTTTTGTCCGCATCAGCGGCCAAATCGGCACCTGGCACATTAATTGAGAATGTACCTGTAGCAGTCACAGCGCCAGTAAAGTCTTTACCGTTTACAGTGATTGTGACGATATCGCCAGTTTTAAACTGACCACTCACGGTACCAGTCACTGGGATTGCAGCCGCTGTAGATTCAGCGACGTTCACAATGCCATCACCTGCCACGTTGGCATCCAGGCTAATAAATAGAGCTGGTGGAACAGTATCTATCGTAAAGTTCAGTGGCGTAGATGGATCGCTGGTATTGCCAGCTGGATCGGTCGCTGTCACAGTGATACTGTGTGAGCCGTCAACCAATGGTGTTGTTGGTGTGAATGTCCAGGTACCGTCAGCCTGAACAAGCGCTGTACCGAGCTTGGTGCCATTATCGTAAATGGTGATCGTGTCGCCAGGATTACCATTTGAACCACGAATTTCAGGTTTGTTATCGTCAATTGAAGAGTTATTCGCGATCACCCCTTGAATCGTACCAACGTCATCATAGCCTTCAAATGCTGGTGTATTAGGCGCAACCGTATCAACAGTGAAATTCAGTGGTGTCGATGGATCACTGGTATTGCCTGCTGGATCGGTCGCTGTCACAGTAATGCTGTGTGAGCCATCAACCAATGGTGTTGTTGGTGTGAATGTCCAAGTGCCGTCAGGCTGAACAAGGGCAGTACCGAGCTTGGTACCATTATCGTAGATCGTGATGGTGTCGCCAGGGTTGCCATTGGAACCACGAATCTCAGGCTTGTTATCATCGATGGTTGAATTATTAACGATCACACCTTGGGTTGGGCCAACATCATCAACGCCTTCAAACGCTGGAGTATTTGGTGCAACCGTATCGATTGTGAAACCAAGTGGTGCAGATGGATCACTAGTGTTACCAGCCGGATCAGTTGCAGTCACTGTAATGCTGTGTAAACCATCAACCAACGGTGTTGTCGGTGTGAATGTCCATTTACCATCCGGCTGAACAAGCGCTGTACCAAGCTTGGTTCCATTGTCGTAAATGGTGATTGTGTCACCAGGATTGCCATTGGAACCACGAATCTCAGGCTTGTTATCATCGATGGTTGAATTATTAACGATCACACCTTGGGTTGGGCCAACATCGTCAACGCCTTCAAATGCTGGGGTGTTAGGTGCAACTGTATCAACAGTAAAGTTCAGTGGTGTTGATGGGTTGCTGGTATTGCCAGCCGGATCAGTCGCTGTCACTGTAATGCTATGCGAGCCATCTACCAATGGTGTTGTTGGTGTGAATGTCCATGTGCCGTCTGGCTGAACAACAGTTGTACCAAGTTTAGTGCCGTTATCGTAAATGGTGATCGTGTCGCCAGGATTACCATTTGAACCACGAATTTCAGGTTTATTATCATCAATCGTTGAGTTGTTGACGATCACACCCTGGGTCGGACCGACATCATCCACGCCCTCAAACGCTGGTGTATTTGGTGCAGTTAAATCAATTATTGCAGAATCACTACCAGGTTTTGATTCGTTTTTGGCAGCATCCACAATGGTAGAAGTCACAGTTACAGTAGCGCCATCTGGCTGCGCCGGCACCGTTGTTGTAATAAAGCCATTGGCTTTGTCTGTTGCGGCAATCACAACTTGCTTAACAGTACCATCATTAGACTTAACGACAACGATATCACCTACATCCACCAAACTTGGTGTGAATGAAACCTTCACATCGATATCACCATTTAATTCTGCACGATTAATGAAGTGGTCATTATTCGCATCCTCTGTAATCTCAACGACAGGCGACTCACCACCATTGGGAGGAGTTGTATCAATAATCGCAGAGTCTGAACTAGAAGGTGAGGTTTGGCCGGACTGATTGGTAATGCTTGCCGTCACCGTAAGCGTTGAGCCTTCAGCAGGAACTGGTACTTGTAGTTCAACAAAGCCAGCTGCAATATTAGCTGCGGATAATGCAATGCTGATCGTGCCACCATTATGCACAACATTTAACGTATCACCTGGCTCAAGACCAGCTGGCAAGGTTACCGTTGCTTTAGTCGTTGTCGCATTACCCAATTCGCCAGCATTCAAATAGCCGTCATTATCTGCATCATCTGACAATGTAATCACAGGCGCACCACTTGCAGGGCTCAGATAAACATAATTAGGGGCAATACCACCAGCTGTAGCCACACCACCTGCACCAGTACCGCCATCATAGTTGGCGCCACCGGCATTTTGTGTCTGGATTCTGTCCAGGTTCACAAAGCTGGCATTACCATCACTACCGGCCTCACCTGCAGCCGGGCTGTCCAATACTTCGGTGATATCACGGCCTTCATTTAACGCGGTCAACACCGCATCAAAAACCGTTTGATTCACAGCATTCTCAGAGACATCAGAAACATCAACCTGGGCTAAATTGTCTGTAATCTTAACTGTTTGTGCTTCAGCAAAATTCACGGTTTCACCATTAGCCAATTTCACGGCAACTGCCGCACCAGAGGCAGTGATGACTTTGTCACCGGCATGAAGCACTTCGCCGACTTTCAACATATGGCGATTGCCACTGGCATCAACTACGATAGCCATACCCTGAATATTTGTAACAGTTCCGATTACTGTAGCCATTTTGATCCTCACTTAAGATTGAGACAATTCTGATAGTGTCGTATTAGACGCCAATCCAAAACAGAAATCTATTGTACTAAAGTACAATGCCTGGACCAGCCTTAGAGGCCATTATGCTTGCCAACCAACGCTAGCAGATATAAAAAAAGCGGTGCCTATTTGGCACCGCTTTTTTACACCCCCGACACGCGGGAGCTAAGCTCAATATTACTGAGCGACAGACTGGAATCGAATGACCTCAACGCGACGGTTGGCATCATTACCACTCACAGGGTCATTTTCAGCGATCGGTTGCGAGAAACCGTAGCCTTTGACTGCAATGCGCTGCGCATCCATGCCTTTTTTCACTAAGTAATCAGCAACCGCCTTAGCACGCTTCTCTGACAACAGCAGGTTGTACTTCTCTTTCGAAGTATTACGCTTGTCGGTATGACCTGCAATTTCAACCTTGTCATTACCCCACTCTTTAACCACGTCATACACGATATCCAGATCCGCATAAGACTCTGGCAAGATGATGGCGCTATTTGCTTGGAACAAGATGCGAGGCGTGAACTTCATGGTCGCTTTTTCTTGTGCTTTAGGCTTAAAGGCTTCACCTTCCCAAGGTTTGGCATTGGCTAACAATGCTGCCTTATCTGGTACAACCTGCGTAGGCGCAACAGCCTTACACACATTCTCGCGATCCATGTACTCTTCACGTGGATACTCACCCACGTCAGCACGCGTCACACCCAGCTTGCTCAACAACAAACCTTGACCAGCATAGGTTCTGGCGTAAGCAGTACTGAGGTCCATTTCCGCATTGGTAAAGTTACGGCGTGACTGGAAGTATTCATTCTCCGTATCCAACAAGTCAAGCAAGGTACGTTGACCGATATCATATTGCTTACGATAGGCCAGGCGTGCATTCTCGATGGAGTCCTGATGTTGCTTGCGATACGCTACTTGCTCACTCAACTGCTTGATATTGTTGTAAGCGATAGCAACTAACTGACGTGTATCAATACACGCTTTATCGCGCAAATCATGTGAGCGATTTAAAGTTTGTACGGCAGAATCCAGATTAGATTTATCTGTGAATCCATTAAAAATATTCCAGCTGGCAGTGACTTCCAACGTATCTGCAGCTAACGTACTGTTTCTACTTGCGTCATTCACATCCAAAACTTTGCGGCCCTGCAAGTCCAGACGCGGCATGAATGGTGCTTTTTTGCCTGAAACGGATTTTTCTACTGCAATGATATTCTCAATGGCTGCAAGGATATTTGGGTTTTGCTTGTAAGCTGCATCCAACACCTGATCTGCGCTACCAGCCAAGCCATCACCTGTCAGCATGACTTCGTTTACGGTCTCTGGCGGCAACTCACCCACCAGACGCTGGAAACGGGCAGACACATCATATAGGTTTGTGGTTTCAGTCAGCAGGTTTGCTTCAGCCAAGGCCAAACGACCAGTCGCCTGCTCCAAATCCACCTTCTTACCTACACCGGCATCCACGCGTGATTTGATTTTGTCAAAAACCTGCTTATGCACCACAAAGTTATCTTGTGCATAAGACACCAGACGGCGATAGCGCAACAAATCAAAATAAGCGGTTGCCGTATCCAGCGCCACGCCTTGCATTTGACCCTGCAGCTCATAGAAGCGAGATTTGGCCACATGATCCAGGCGGCCAACTTCAGACGGGGTTGCCAGACCATCAAAAATCATTTGACGCAAGGTCAAGGTGGATTGCTGATTGGGCGTAAAAGTGTTATTAACGTTTGGTGTCAGGCGCTCTTGGTTTCTGAACGTTTGATCCACCGTCAAATTTGGCAGGTATCGACCTTTGGCGGCAGATTCATCGAACTCTGCTGCTTTGAATGCATGAAAGGTGGCTTGAACTTCCGGGTTCTCGGAGACAGCCTTTTCAATTATTTTCTCTAAAGTCTCTGGGCTAGCAGCTAATACCAAAGACGAGTAAGAAAATACCCCCATCAATAGTGCCGAGGCGATTTTTTTTAGTTTCATGTGCAGACTCTTAACAAGTTATAAAGATTCATCCAGAACCAGTATAACCACGGAATTGTGTCGGCACAAGGGCATATGGCCTATCCAAGTACGCACTTAGATAGGCTTTTAGTGAAAAATGTCATATATTTCACAGGTAAGACAGCAAAAATTTTGAAAAAATCTGATTAAATTCATTAATTTACAAAAATAAACATATATTAAAAATATTAATCAATCATGAGTTTAAATGTAATTTATTCAAAGAATCTTTTTGCACATTATCATCATGGGAGAAGTGTCCCTGCGCTGATTTACCTTGCAACACCAATGCCAAGTGCAAACGATCACGCACTTTTAAGGTGTCGAATACCGACGTCAGGTGTGCTTTGACTGTACGCTCGGAAATAGACAGCGTACGTGCAATTTCTTTATTGCTATTACCTCTGGCCGCCTCAAGCGCAACTTCACGCTCGCGCTTGGTCAAGCCCTCTAAAATTTCTTCCGTGGCATCGGGCTGCGGATTACCCCGTGTCGTTAGCGTGATCAGATGCTTAAGTACATCCCTGCCTAACCAGACCCCGCCATGTGAAACAACACTGTAAACTTCTTGCAGCACGTGCTGATGCGCATAAGCGTGCAAATAGCCTACGGCACCTAACTCTAGGGCCTGCATGGCTTCAGCCTGTTCCGGGTTATTTGATAACACGATCACTTTGGCCGAGGGCAAGAAGGTTAATATCTGCTGTACGTGCTTACGCCACTGCTGACCTTGTTCAATTTGCGCATGTACCCAGATGATAGAAGCCCCCGCAACATCTGCTGACACAACATCAGCGATAGTCGTTAACTGCGGAAAAGCCTTGAGCCAGGATTCTACGGATTGTTTTAATGTAGTGATAAATATATGCTTCATAGTAATTAGCGCTCGGTTAGTGCGTAAGATTTAGCTTTTAACACTGGTTTTAATAAGTAGGACAGCACTGTTTTCTTGCCGGTCAAAATATCAACCTGTGCCACCATGCCCGGAATAATCGGCAAGTGGTCGCCCAGAGTATTCTGGTCTGTTCTTACCTTAACGACATAATATGCATTACCTTTATCGTCTATGGTGGAATCTGCTGCAATATCTTGCACCGAGCCATCCAAACTGCCATAAATGGTGTAATCATAGGCCGTCAGCTTGATCACCGCAGGCTGTTGCGGGCGAATAAACGCAATATCTTTGGTTTGTACTTTAGCCTCAATCACCAGCGCATCATCTGAAGGTACCACCTCCATGACTTCTTTTCCTGGCTGAATCACGCCACCGACGGTGTTGTAATAAAGCTTGCTGACTTTGCCGTTGACCGGTGAGGTCAATGTCGATTGTTTCACTTTATCGGAAAGCGCAAGGCTGGATTGCGTCAGGCTATTGATTTTTGCTGTGGTTTCGTTCAAGTCGGTACGCACCTTGCTCATGAAAGACTGCTGCGCTTCTGATACTTTACGACGCGCTTCTGAAATAGCCGCCGTCAAGCGCCCCATCTGCGCCGATGCCTGGTCGATATCGCCTTTGGCACGGTTAGCATCACGTTCCAGCCTCAATATCTCGATTTCTGAAACCGCACCACTATTTAATAATGGTCGATTGGCAGCCAGCTCTTTACTGGTCGAATCATAGGTCTTAATAGCAACCTCTTTTTTAAACTGCACTTCTGACAGTTCGCGTTCACGTTGCGACAACTGGTCCCTGGCGATATTAATCTGTGAGTTCAGTTCGTCCCTGCCTGCATTAAACAGTTGCAACTCTTGCAAGTAGGTATCAGGCGTTTTTTGCTGTACTTCGCTAGGCGGGTTAAAACTGCCACCATTCGCCAGTGCCTTCAGGCGTGCCTCTTTGGCCTTGAGTGACAAATACTGGCTTTCGTTCTCTTTTAACGATGAAATGGCCCGCGTTTCATCAATTTTAATCAAGGGCTGACCACGCTTAACAGTATCGCCTAGCTGCACCATGATATCGACCACAATACCGCCATCCAAAGACTGCACCACCTGAATCTGGCGGGATGGAATCACACGACCTTCACCACGCGTCACCTCGTCGACCTTGGCCACACTGGCCCAGATAAGTAACACCAGCAGAATCGCTAAAATGCCGTACATAATCAATTTGGCATGCAACATGGTATCTTCTATCATCACATCATGTGCTTGCTCGGACCATGTGCGTGCTTCAGCAGTCTCGGTTTTAATGACCTTGTCTACCAGCGCATGCACAGGCTTGCCGAGGCGCACCCAGATACTGTCTGGCTTGGTGACTTCACCTAATTGATCGAATATTTTTTTTGCCATATTGTTATCTCGCCTTACCCACTTTGCCGGCGCGCAGCGCAGCAGTGACGTCCTCTTTATTACCATCTGCGACCACTTGACCAGAATCAATCACAATCAAACGCTCTGCCAGCTCTAACATGGCGTTACGGTGACTGATCACAACCATGGTTTTATCGGCAGTGGCTTCGGCGATGTTACGTTTTACAGTTTCCTCACCGGAGTGATCCATGGCACTGGTCGGTTCATCCAGCAATACAATTTGCGGCTGCGTCACAAACGCACGCGCAATGCCCACGCCCTGACGTTGCCCCCCAGACAAAGTATCCCCGCGCTCGCCAACTTCCAGATCAAAGCCCTTCGGATGCGCATTCACAAACTCGGCAATACCGCCCACTTGTGCCGCCTGTAACACAGAGCGATCGTCAGCATGCGGATGGCGCAAAGTAATATTTTCACGTAACGAGCCATAAAACAAATGGTTATCTTGTTGCACGTAGCCAATGCTGCGGCGCAATTCCGCCGGGTCAATTTGCCGCGCATCAATACCATCAATCAGAATCGCGCCCTCAGTCGGCTGATACAAACCAAGAATCAGTTTGTTAATCGTCGTTTTGCCTGAACCCATGCGACCAATCAGGCCAACGTGCTCACCAGGACGAATCCTGAAAGAAATCCGGTTCAGGGCCAGCTCATCAGAGCCAGGATATTTAAAGGAAACATTCTTAAACTCGATTTCGCCCTTGAATGCCGGGCGAGACAAGAAGTTAACCCCTTTATTACGTTCCACCGGTTTACCCATCACTTCATCCAGTGACTTCAGGGAGGTCGCCGCCGTGTGATACTGCGTAAACAGGCCTGCGATTTGCGAAATAGGCGCCAAGCCACGGCTGGTCAACTGTGAGCAGGCAATCAAGCCACCCATGGTTAAATCGCCATTCGAGATCAAATACACGCCTAAAATCACAATGGCAACGCTAATAATCTGTTGCAAGGCATAGGTGCCATTGGTAATAGAAGATGACAGCAGTTTGAGTTTGCTACCCACCTCAGACAGGAACAGCGCGCTTTTCTCCCACTTGCCCTGCATCTGGCCCTCAACCCCCATAGACTTGACGGTTTCCAGCCCAACCAGGCTTTCAATCAAGGTCGCATTGCGCTGGGCGCTGGCACGGTACATGGTTTCTGAAAGATCATGCATCTTGGTTTGCACGCTCAGCGAGTAAATCAACACAATGGCGCCACCAATCAATGCGGGCAACACCATATATGGACTAATCCATGCAATCACGATCAGGAAAATAATGCCGAATGGCAGGTCAATCAATGTCACTACCGTGGCCGAGGTAATAAAATCACGCACACTTTCAAACGAGCGTAGATTAGAAGCAAATGAACCGACCGAAGTTGGCTTGGCTTCATAGCGTGTGCCCAATACCTTTTCCATAATCTGTGCACTGAGCTTGACGTCAATACGGGCGCTGGCCCAGTCCAGAAAATAGGCGCGCATAGAGCGTAGTAGCAAATCGCCCAGGACAATCAACGCGACACCGATACCCAAAACCCACAAGGTTTCTACCGCTTTGTTAGGTACCACCCTGTCATACACGTTCATGGTAAACAGCGGCATGGCCAAGGCAAAAATATTGATCAGCAATGCAGCGACCATCACATCGCGATAAATCCCTTTGTTTTCGGCCAATGTACCCCAGAACCAGTGGCGGACTTGCACCCGGCCCACTTCTGGCGTACGTGCATCAAACATAAAGGTTTGCTTGGTAATTAAGGCATAGCCAGTATATTCGGCAGCCAGATCAGCCAGACTCATGGTCACGGCATCGGGCGACAAGTCTGGAAACACTACTTGCGCGAAATGCTGGCTTTCATCGATTTTGATCAGTTGGCAAGCGCGGTGATTATTCAGCAGCAAGGTGACATCGGCCTGCGGTTGCAGCAGTGTCGCAATCGCTCCCTGCTTCACCACCACCTCCAGCCGCAAACGTTCAGCCGAGCGTTTGAACAACTCCGGATTAAGCTTGCCCCCTTCCAGCGGCAAACCGGAAGTTAAAGCATCACGCGTTGTGGCTAGTCGATTATGGCGACAAATATAAAGGAGACACTCCAGCAGAGCGTCTTTTGCGGTTTGATTAAAATATGGCGTCGTTTCCATGGCAGATGACTTATTATTATCCTTATCCGAGTTAAACCAGTGACTGATTTACCGACTGTTGATTGTATGGGGTGTTAAGCCATGTCAAAACGATGAGTATATGGCATAACACCCCGAAATTACAAAAATTGACACTTTCACAGCGCACCAAACTGTAAGTTTTCCTGTACGAAGGGGCCAGTCACCGCCTCAATACCAATGGAATTCAAACTATCCAGCTCTTCCTGGCCCTGCACACCCTCTGCAATTGGCACAATCCCCATCGTGCGCACCATCATGCATAAACCGCGCATGAGTGATTGCTGCTGTGGCCGCAAATGAATGTCGCGAATCAGTGACGCATCAAACTTGATGTAATCCAAGCCAAGTTCATGCAAATCACCCAATTGCGCCAGGCGGGTTGATACATGCTCCATGCCGACCATGCAACCCAGGGATTTCGCCAGGTGCACAAATTCCTTAAATTTCACAAAGTCGCTAAATGCAGCCTCTTCCGAGACTTCAAAGCTTAATCGTGCTGGCGTTGTGATGCTGAGCATCAGGGATTGCAATTTATCCTTATATTCGTCGCTGCGCATGGCAGCTGCTGAGACATTCACACTGAGGCTGGCATTATTTTTCGTCAGCATATCGACAGCGTATTCCAGCGCCAACCCATCCAGTGTTTTAATCATATCAAGCTGGCTAGCCCAATCAATAAATGCGCCTGCAGCCAGCCATTGATCCCCTTCATCAATATGCAAACGCAGCGGGCACTCGTAGTGATACAGTTGCTGATCGCGCTGCATGACCGGGTAGCAGGCCAGTTTGATCTGTTTTTGCTCAATGGCTTGCAAGAATTGCTCTTTCCATTGATTGAGGTAATTTTTTCTCGACGTGACAATACTGTTGGCATTCATCACCCGCATCGGCGTTGCTGCCTGATCTTCAGCCAAGTCTAGAATAAACTGCATCACACGATGAATATCGACAAAGTCATCGCCTTTTTTAGTTTTGGTATGTGTGACCACAAACTGGAACTGCAATAGCTGTTGTGCCGCATTCAGTTTTTCCAGCACCAGTTTCAGCTCAGTCGTGACGGCAAAATCATCCAATGGCTGGCGACTGAAAATACCGAACACGCCACCAGCCAGGCGGCCACACACCACATCCTGGTAATGGTCCATCTGTTGCTGTATGGCATCCCCCACCTTTTTAATCAACTGGTTGGTCATGCTGTAACCCAATTGCTTATCAATGTCAGGCAAGTTGCGTAGTTGCACCAGAATCAACACGCCTTCGACAAACCCTTCATGCTTGAGGGCGACCGAAGCCGTATTGGTAAAATGTGACTGATTCATCAAGCCAGTCACTTCATCGTAGTTAATTTGCTGATTAAAGGTATTCAGGCGTTCAGATTCTGCCGTGACCATGGATTTAACACGGTCAGACAGCGTATTCATGGTGCGCACCAGCTTCTGGAACTCTTCTGTCGCTGGCTCTTCGATGGTGATGTACTTGCGTTCGCCCAAGGCCTCGGCTTGTGCAATCACTTCGTCCAGCGGCCTCAGGATTTTCTTCAAGGAGAAACCAGAAACCACATAGCTCAGCAGCGCAACGATCAATGTCCACAACACAGCATGACGTGAGGTTTCCCATAGTTGGTCATAGGCCAGTGACGGTTCGCTCTCCAGCTCCAGGGTGCCATATTGTTGCCAGCCGGACTGGATATTGGCCACGCCAGGCTGGATATTGACAGAAAACACCGACTGGAACCAGGCAGGTGCGATGGAGTGCGGATGGCGGTTCACCCGCTCGATCATCAGCTTGTTGTCCGGCGAAATAATGGCAATGCGGCGATAGTGCCCCATATCAAACTGGGCGCTGATAATCAGCTCTACCGTGACATTGTCTTTCTGGATATTGGAAAGCGTAATCGCCAGCCCGTTGGCGTTATCGTTATTTTTCTTTTGCAGTTGCTCAGCCATGTAACGGTGATCGTCATAGACACCCAAAAACAGGCATCCTGCCGCCACCATTAAAATAATGACAGAAATCGCAATGCGTATTTGTTTTACCAAAGACATTTGAAAGCCCTCTTACTTTCCTGGGGGAGACCAGATAATGGCCCGCCGCTTGTGCAGGCTTTGACCATCAGCCTAGCATTAAGCCCCCATAATAACCACACCCCTAACAGGTTTTTAATCATTCCAATCCATCCTGTCGCATACGCGTCAATACATCACGCCATTTGGAGATATTGGAAGGCGAACCTGCCCGCATATTCGGGTTATTTGCTACGAATAACCCTTTATCATTAAAGCTGAATACTGGAGACAAATCACCGCGCTTGGAGGCGGGCAATAATTCAAAATTGAGGTTATCAAGTACCAATGGATCGCTATTCGGCGTCGCATAATAGGTCAATACCATATGTGGACGAATGGAACCGCTAGGCATGCGCGCCCGAACATAAGTCAGCCGTAACTTGTCTTGCGACACGCCCAGCTTTTTCAGCAAGGTATATTTGGCAATACTGAAGTCTTCACAGTCACCCGCCCCTTTGCCAAAGGTCTCTAGGGGGCTAGCCCAGTAATCTTCCATGCCCCACAAGGTAATATCATCCACAAACAACACGTGCTGATTGGTAAAATCATTCACCATATGTACCTTGGTCATCTCGCTGGCACCGGCCACCTGGGCGAACATCTCATTCATGCGCATGACATTCTGGTAAGCCTCTTCGCCGTAGCGTTGCCTGACTTTTTCCAGCATGGCCAGCACATAGTCATCCGCCTGTATCTGCGACCATAGCAGGCACAGCCCCAGGCACAAGCCTGTCAGCAAGCGGACAAAAGATGAGTTTACGTGGCGTCTCATGTGAAATTCATTCCCAGTGAGCGATTATGTCACGGCTAAATCAAGCACAATTTACCAAACAAAGCGGTTTTAATCGACAATTTCAGCGCGCCCACCCTCCCGGCTCATCACAAGCAAACCACATTCAACAAAGACAAGTGTGGCTGGATTGGGTAAAATATCGGCTTTTGAATCGATAAGTTTTTTACTCATGACGTCTCTCACCACGCTCAATGCACTGTCACCACTGGATGGTCGCTATCAATCCAAACTCGATCCTTTACGTCCTTTTTTCAGTGAATATGCACTGATTAAATACAGGGCGCTGGTTGAAGTGGCGTGGTTGAAAGCACTCAGCGCAGCGTCTGAACTGGCAGAAATCGCACCGTTCAGCCCTGAAACCATCGCCGAGCTGGATGCTGCCATTACCGCCTTCAGCGAAGCAGATGCGACGCAAGTCAAGGCGATTGAAGCACGCACCAATCATGATGTAAAAGCACTCGAATACTGGCTGAAAGAAAAGTTTGACGGTAACCCGGAGATCAAAAAGGCCAGCGAATTCATTCATTTTGCCTGCACCTCGGAAGACATTAATAACCTGTCGCATGCCCTGATGCTGAAATCTGCGCGCGATGCCGTCATGCAACCTAACCTGCAAACGGTGATTGCACGCCTGACAGAACTCGCGCATGCGCTGGCTGATCAGCCCATGCTGTCCCGTACGCATGGCCAAACTGCCAGCCCTTCCACCATGGGTAAAGAACTGGCCAACGTGGTCTACCGCCTGCAACGCCAATTCAAGCAACTGCAAGCCAATGAAGTGCTAGGCAAAATCAACGGTGCAGTGGGTAACTTTAATGCACACCTGTCTGCCTACCCCGAGTTTGACTGGGAAGGCTTTGCCAAACGCTTTGTCGAATCACTGGGTTTGACCTACAACCCGATGACCATCCAGATTGAGCCACACGACTATATGGCTGAAATGTATGACACCCTGTCACGCATCAATACTATTCTGATCGACCTCAACCGCGATATCTGGGGCTATATTTCTGTTGGCTATTTCAAGCAGAAGGTCAAAGCTGGCGAAATCGGCTCTTCTACCATGCCGCATAAGGTCAACCCGATTGACTTCGAAAACTCTGAAGGCAATCTTGGGCTGGCCAATGCTGTGTTGCGCCACCTGGCAGAGAAACTGCCTATCTCTCGCTGGCAGCGTGACCTGACCGACTCTACCGTATTGCGCAATATGGGGGTGGCATTTGGCTACACTTTGCTAGGCTATGACTCTTGCCTGCGCGGTTTAAACAAGTTGGAAGTCAACCCACAACGTTTGGCAGAAGACCTGGACAATAGCTGGGAAGTGCTGGCTGAACCTATCCAGACCGTGATGCGTCGTTATGGCATTGAGAATCCATACGAGCAATTAAAAGAACTGACGCGCGGCAAAGGTGGCATCAACAAACAATCATTGCATGCGTTTATTGAAACCCTGCAAATTCCAGCTGAAGCCAAACAGGCATTGCTGGCCCTCACCCCTGCAACTTATACCGGCAAGGCCAGTCAACTAGTGAAGCATATTTAAACCATAGTCTTTACCAAGTCGATTTGATCCGGGATTTTCTTGCTCATCATGTAAAACATCCCGCTTATGAACAGGCAGCACACATGTTGTACCGCTGCCTGCTCTGGGCAAACGCCACGTGCAAGCAGTTAATGCACCTGGCACTGACTTTGACAGCACTAACCCTGATGTTGCTGACTACCACCTGTCAGGCTCAAGATAGTCCTTGGTTTGACGTCAAACCAGGCAACAGCTACCAGACACGCTTCTCACTTGCTAACGACGCAAGCGCCGAAGACACTTCGGCCTTGCGTGAGCTGCTGCAAAAACACCTGACCATACACGAAGCCATGCAAAACCCGCGCATGAACGACAATGAATGGCGCCGGCTAGTACAAAAAACACCACAGGAAATCGCTGACCTGCTGGCAACCGAAGGCTATTTCAAAACAAAAACCATTAGTGTGCAACCAACCGCCAATCTGGCCGAATTCCATATCAAGCTGCCACCACAAGCCAAAGTGAGTCAGGTCAACGTAGCCATCACTGGCGAAATCCAGCAAGCCAGCCATCAGTCGACATTGGAAGCCGCCCAGAAAAGCTGGCCACTGCCCGTCAACAGCCCCTTTACCCAGCAAGCCTGGAGTACGGCCAAACGCGAATTACTGGCGACATTGCTGCGCGCAGAATTCCCCAATGCCAGAATCACCACGTCACAAGCCATGGTCAATCCGCAAACACAAGCGGTGTTGATTACGCTGGCAATGGATTCCGGTCCTGCAGTACGCATTGGTGAAGTCCGTATTCACGGATTGCAGCACTACCAAGAGTCACTGGTGCGCCCGCTTAATACGCTAAAAACCGGCGCGCCCTATCGCCAGGCAGATTTACTCACGTTGCAAAACAGTTTTATGGCCACCGGCAAATTTCGCTCGGTAGATGTCGTTGCCAAAACCGAAGCACTCAATGCCGATCATAGTGCCGACATAGACGTGACCGTGCACGAAATGGAACAAAATACCTTTCGCATTGGTACAGGCGCCAGCACCAACACTGGCGCCCGTATTGTATTTAACTACACCGACCGCAACCTGTTTGACCGTGGTTTGCTGTGGGATAGCAGCTTGCGGCTGGAACAGCGTCTACAAGCTGTCACCTCTAATATCACTTTCCTCACTGATGATAAAGGCTACCGGGACAGCATCCAGAATAGCGTCACACGCACAGACCTCGAAGGCCAAATCACTACCGCCGTACAAAACGGTGTACGTCGTTACTGGGGTCAACCTAGTATTTTTGAACAATATATAGGGGCCAATTTACTATATGAATTCTTGACCGTGGATGGTGAATCTTCGCAATTCAACAAAGCCGCGACGCTGGCCTATGGCCTGAATATGCGCAAGCTGGATCATCCGCTGGCGCCCACTAAAGGCTGGATTTTAAATACCCAGTTCCAACTGGCCCCTTTGGACAAGTTGTCAGATGGTCGTTTTCTGCAATCGCAAGCCCGGTTACAGGCGTTTTATCCACTGACGCAATCCACACAATGGCTGGGCCGTATCGAAGTGGGCTCGGTCACCGGCGCGCGCAGTGTGCCAGCCACTTATTTATTCAGGGCTGGTGGCGACCAATCCGTGCGTGGCTATGCCTTCCAGTCACTGGGTGTCAAAGAAGCCGATGCCATTGTTGGTGGCCGTGTGCTACTCACCGGCAGCAGCGAAGTCGTGCAGTGGCTGACCTCATCCTGGGGCGCAGCCATATTTGTCGACTTCGGCAACGCCGCCAATAGCTGGAAAGATTATGACCCGGCCTTGGGCTATGGCCTGGGTGTGCGCTGGCGCAGCCCGATTGGCCCGGTAGGCGTCGATGTCGCCTATGGTGAAGAAACCAAAGAATATCGTTTGCACTTTAACCTGGGCGTGAATTTCTGATGTCACTCACTCACACTTTCAACCGACTGTTCAATATGCTACTCATCGGCATGCTGTGCCTGTCATTGATCATCACGCCGCAAATGGTGTGGGCGGCCAATGTACTGCTGATGACTAGCTTGAAGGCGTTTGAATCTGACCTGGGTAACGCCACCCTGAAGGTAGAAGGCATAGATTCCAATATGCGCCTGGGCGTCACACCCAAAGGCGAACTGACCGTATCGCACTTCCGTGCCAGGCAGATCACCCTGCGCTTTAAACCGGCCACGGAAGTCACGCCAACGCCTAAAGCCGGACAAGCACCGTTACCTGCGCATATCCATATTCCACTGCCGTTTCACTTGTTATCCGGCCAGATTGACAGGCTTACGATTATCCAGGGTGCAAGCACGTCGGATATCACACAGATTCAATTCGACCTGGATGCCGACAACCAGGCCATGCAGTTCCGTATTGCCGAAGCGCACAGCCCCTGGGGCAAAGTCAGCACGCATTTTCAAATGCAGAATGCCGCCCCCTTCTCGCTCAATGGCTGGATGGACGTTCAGCAAGCACAAGGCGACACTCCCTACCATCTGCGCACCGAGCTGCACGGCGACCTCACCCGGCTGGAGATTGCCGCCAATCATCATTACCAGCCACAAGCCAGGCCATTTGCCATCGTACCGGCCGCCGAGGCTACCAATGCTCAGGCCGAAGATATGCTGCAAATCAGCGCCTCGATTGGCCTTGATGAAACACGCCAGAGCCACCTGCTAGTGCATCTGCAGCAATTACAAGCCAAGCATATCCATCCGCAATTGGCTGGCCATATGGACTTAAAAATCGTCGCCGATGGCAGCCTGACCGAACAAGGCCAGATCCTGGCCTCCATAGATGCTGGCGATAGCCGCTTGCAAGGCCAGCCATTGATCGTCCGTGGCACAGCCAGCCTGCAAGGATCACAACTGACAACAATGGATCTGCTCGCGCAACTGGATAAAAACACACTCACTGTGAAAGTAGACCCCGAACCTTCAGGTAACAATCGCAGTACATTGGTCTGGCAGGCAGACCTGGCCAATCTTGCACAATTGATGCCAGGCTTTGCTGGCCGGGTCAAAGGTGCAGGTAGGGTGCAACAATCACCAGACGGCTTTGCCGCGACGTATCAACTCGCTGGCCAGCAATTGCAGTTACCACAAGGCCTGTCACTGAGTGCCTTTGAGGCGCAAGGCCAGGCTGCCAGCCAGTCACAGTCGTCACTGGAAAACCATATCAAATTGCGTGGTTTGTCACAGCAGAATGCACGTGGCATAGACAGCCCGCCGATTGATGCTGAACTCGATCTGAGCGGGTCGCTGGCAAAACATCACTTCGCGTTGAAAATCAATGATGCCGACCCTTTACTGCAACGCAACCTGCTGTTAGCGCTGGATGGTAGCTGGCAAGAAAATACCTGGCAGGCACAACTCACGCAGTTGCAAGACGCTAATGGCAAAGTATTTCAACTGGCGCACCCCGCCAGTCTGAAATGGCAAAACGAACAAGGCTTCCAGTTACAAAATCTGGTTGTTAATGTCCTGGCAGGACAATTGCAACTGGACCAACTGCACTATCGCCCGGCCAAAACAGCCGACCCGCTCACACAACAATCAGCCGAAAAAGTGCAGTTCAGCAGCCAAGGCGCACTCAAGGCATTTCCATTGCAAGCCGTGATGGCATGGCTGGCACCCGCGCAGCCTGAAGCCTTGCCTGCAGACCACTTGCGTGTTTCAGCACAATGGCAACTGGCGCTGGACGAACAGCTCAACGGGACATTACACCTTGAGCGCGCATCAGGTGACTGGCAAGTCTACGACAGCAGCCAGGCGCAGTGGCAAGGGCTGGGCATACAGTCATTATTGGCAGATATCCAGGCGCAGAACAATCGCGTCAGCGTGCAAAGCAGCGTACGTGCAGACACTGCGATAGATCTGCAATTGACAGGCAACACAGTGGTGACCCCAACACAAAGTGGAATAGTGATTCAACGCTCAGCGCCAATCTCGGCACAACTCAAAGCCAATCTCTCAAAACTGGGCTGGCTGGCCAAACTCATGCCAGAGTTGCAGCCAGCAGGCCAATTGCTAATAGATGCCCGGGCCAGCGGTGTGATTGCCCAGCCACAGCTGCAAGGCAGCATTCAAGGCCAGGCCCTTGCCATACAAATACCGTCACAAGGCTTGTGGCTAGAGCAAGGCAGTTTGAATGCCCAACTCGCAGGAGACCAGGTCAATATTGAACACATCCACTTTGCTGGCAAAAGTGGCGAGCTCAATGGCAACGGCCTGCTGACCTTTAGAGAAGACCGCTGGCAACTGGATGCCGCGATGCAACTTAACAAATTACAGGCGCTGTCCAGGGTAGATCGCTGGGTGCAACTCAGCGGTAATACCCAGCTCAGCATGAACAGCGAGCAAACCACGCTCAGCGGCAAGCTCAAGATACATAAAGGCCTGTTTGAGCTGCCTAAAGCCGACAAACCCAAGCTGGACGAAGATGTCGTCATTGAATCGCCGCAAGCCAGCCAGGCTGAGCCAACGTCAAAACTGGTCTTTAACGACTTTGCGCTCGATTTTGGCGACAAACCACTGGTATTACCTTTCAAGGAATCCGAGCAATTCATGTTGCGTGGCCAAGGGCTCAATGGCGCCCTCAGTGGCAATATGCAGCTTAACGGTATGCTGGACGAGCTCACTGCGGCCGGTACACTGGAAATCACCGGCACCTATATCGCTTACGGACAGTCATTGAATATCGAAACAGGCCGCCTGATATTTAGCGGCAAACTACCCAATATCGGCCTGGATGTGCTGGCGACAAGGCAAGTAGAAAGTACCAAAGTGGGTATTCAAATCAATGGCAGCCTGCAAACCCCGCAACTAAAACTGGTCTCAACACCTGATACCAGCAACGAGAATAAAATCTCACTGCTGGTACTGGGGCAGCCCATGTCGCAAGTCGGCAGCAGTGATATGGCCTTGTTATCGGTGGCAGCAGGCGCGCTGTTATCACAAGGCGACTCCGTCTCGCTGCAAACCAAGATTGCGCAAGCGGTTGGCCTGGATAGCATAGATGTACGTGGCACTGGCCCCACCAATTACGCTGTCAGCGTCGGCAAGCGAATCAATCGCAACCTGGTAGTTGGCTACGAAAAAAGCATTGTCGGCCTGTTAAATGTTGGTAAACTCACCTACCAACTGACCAAACGCATTTCCATCGAAACCAGAACCGGCTCTGATAATGCGCTGGATATATTTTATGGTTTTAGCTTTGACTAACTGAGCCTTTAAACACATGAGTTCCGACAAAAACAATCCAAGACTTGCTGTGCTGATCGATGCGGACAATACGTTTAACGTAATTCCTATCATCGATGCGCTATTTGAGGAAATCTCCAAATTCGGCGACGCCAGCATACGTCGCATTTATGGAGACTGGACGCAAAACCAGCTGAGTCGCTGGAAAGAGGTTCTGCCCAAACACGCCATACAACCCATGCAGCAATATGCCAATACCAAAGGTAAAAATGCGACCGACAGCGCACTGATCATTGATGCCATGGATTTACTGTATACCGCGCCACTGGATGGCGTCTGTATCGTTTCCAGCGACAGTGACTTTACCAGGTTGGCCATACGCTTCCGGGAATCTGGAAAATGGGTGTATGGCTTCGGCGAAGCCAAAACCCCTGAGTCGTTACGCGCTGCCTGTAACCAGTTTGTATTTATTGAAATTCTGTCACAAGATAAAAAGGCCGAAGAAGAAACGCCTGTCCCGGCCAATAGCGACAAAGTTACGGCAGATAAACCAGACCATGCTGGTAAAAATGCGAGCCCACCAGCCGAGCCGGTAGCGCTGAGCCCTGTTGTGAGAAGAACCTCACAACAACTGGCGATGGACACAAAACTGGTCTCACTGATACGCTCGGCAATTGAAGCACTGTCTGATGACGACAGCTTTGCCAACTTAAGCGAAGTCAAAAAACATATCATTAAGAACTACTCCGCCTTTGACTCAAGAAACTATGGCTATGCCAAATTTAGCGAGCTTATTCAAACCATAGGGTTATTTGAGCTGGACACTAAAAAGCAACACGTAAAAGATAAACGAAAAAAATGACCGAAATCCTGATTCTTTATTACTCCCAAGGCGGGGCCGTCAAAGAGATGGCACAATTGATTGCGCGTGGTGTGGAAAGTGTCACCGGGGTAACCGCGCGCGTACGCACGGTGCCTAAAGTCTCTGCCAACTGTGAGGCAACCGAAGCCGACATTCCTGCGTCCGGGGCGCCTTATGCTACGTTGCAGGATCTGGAAGACTGTGCCGGGCTGGCCTTGGGCAGCCCGGCCCGTTTTGGTAATATGGCAGCACCGATGAAGTATTTTCTTGATGGCACCGCTGGCCTGTGGCTCAAGGGTGCTCTGATCGGTAAACCAGCGGCGGTATTCACCTCCAGTGGCTCACTGCATGGCGGTAACGAAATGACGCTGATGACCATGATGATTCCGCTCATGCACCACGGCATGCTGATGTTAGGACTACCCTATTCCGAGCCGCAATTGGGTACCACCAAAACGGGCGGCACGCCTTATGGGGCCAGTCACATCGGTGGTGCCATGGATGACCATCCAATCTCGGATGATGAGAAGAAGTTGTGCATGGCGCTGGGGAAACGCCTGGCCGAAACTGCACTCAAATTGCAATAACCGTTTTTCAGGAAAAGTACGCTATGTCTGCTGCCCTCGCCCATGAAGCTCGCCAGTTTCTGTTTTCAACCCGCCATGCCATTTTGTCGACACATTCGATGAAATACCCTGGCTTTCCATTTGGCTCGGTAGCGCCGTTTGTCTGCAACCAGCAGGCTGAGCCGATCATATTAATCAGCACGATTGCCGAGCACACTAAAAACATCCTCGAAAATCCGAAAGTCTCCTTGCTGGTATTTTCAGGCGCAGATGATTTGCAGGCCAATGCACGGTTGACCCTGATGGGTGAAGCCGTTCATTGCGACAAACAGGACGAAGATTTGCGTGCCCGTTATCTGCGCTACTTGCCACAGGCCGCTAGTTACTTTGATATGCATGATTTCCATTTTTACCGTATCCAGGTTAAACAGGTGCGCTATATCGCCGGTTTTGGCCGCATGGGCTGGTTTGAAGGCCATGCGCTGAATGATGGCCTGGCAGAGAGTATGTTGTCGGCGCAAGAAGGCGGCATCGTCGCGCATATGAACGAAGACCACAAAGACAGCTTGCTGCAATATTGCCAACATGTGCATGGGGTGGCAGCTGATCACGCAGAAATGGTTGGCCTGGATGCCGACGGCTTTGATGTGCAATATCATCAAGGCGAAGAAATACATGGCCAGTTACGTTTTCAATTTGAACAACCCGTATTAAACGCGATGGATGCACGCAAAGCACTGGTCGCCTTATCACAAGCCTGCCGATCATGATTCCACGTATTTTATCCATCAGCCGCATCGCGGCAAGTATCAGCCTGCTTGGCCTCATTGTGTTGTGCCTGGGTTGGGAAATTTTCTGGGCGCCACTGCGGGCCGGTGGCAGCCTATTATTTCTCAAAACCTTGCCATTACTGCTACCGCTATTTGGCATTTTGCGCGGAAAACGCTATACCTACCAATGGTCTGGCATGCTGATCCTGTTCTACTTTACCGAAGGTGCGGTCAGAACCTGGTCAGAAGCAGGTTTATCGCGCTGGCTGGCAGCCAGCGAAGTCATGCTTAGCCTGATTTTCTTTGCCAGCGTCATTGCCTATGCCAAATATACAGGCCGCCGTTACCAGCTTGCCTAAGAGCGTTTTTGTAACGCCCATCAACAGTCTATTTTGCAATAAATTCTTTCATGCGCAGGCGCTGACAAGCCTGGTAAACCTTATATAATATCGGGCATGAGAATTCTGTTATCCAATGATGATGGCTACCTGGCACCGGGCCTAAACGCGCTAGCCACCCACTTAAGCAAAATTGCCGATATCACGGTGGTGGCGCCGGAACGTAACCGCAGCGGCGCCAGCAACTCCTTAACACTGGATCGCCCCTTAAGTGTCAAGCAAGCGGCCAATGGCTTCTATTACGTGAATGGCACGCCGACAGATTGCGTCCACATTGCCCTCACTGGCCTCATGCAGGAAATGCCGGATATGGTCATCAGCGGTATTAATGATGGCGCCAACATGGGCGACGACACCATTTACTCAGGCACCGTCGCCGCTGCGACTGAGGGCTACCTGCTGGGTATCCCTTCGTTTGCCGTCTCCATGGCGCAACACCAGCCCGCGCACTTTGAAACTGCCGCAAAAATTGTGGTTGAGCTGGTCAAACAATATAACCATAGTGAGTTTACTGAGCCCACGCTACTGAATATCAACGTGCCGGATGTACCATTGCAAGATATCAAAGGGCGCCAAATTACCCGTCTGGGTAAACGCCACAAAGCCGAACCGGTCATTCAATTGCAAACCCCGCGTGGCGAAACGGTCTACTGGGTAGGCGCAGCCGGACAACCGAACGACGGCGGCGAAGGCACGGACTTTCATGCGGTGGCGCAAGGCTATGTTTCCATCTCCCCTATCCAGGTAGACCTGACCCGGCACTCTCAAATTGCAACCATGCAACAATGGCTGCAAGCCAAGAATTAAGTATTATGGCGATTCCAAGAACATCAAGTAAAACCGGCATAGGCATGACCTCGTCACGCACGCGTGAACGCATGCTGACACGCCTGCGCGAGCAAGGCATTCAGGATGAGGTGGTGATTGCAGCCATGGCCGATATTCCGCGCCACATCTTTGTCGATGAAGCATTGTCTATTCGCGCCTATGAAGATGTTTCATTGCCGATTGGTTATGGCCAGACCATTTCACAGCCCTATATTGTGGCAAAAATGACGCAAATTCTGCGTAATGGCAAACCGTTAAACAAGGTGCTTGAAATCGGTACTGGCTGCGGCTATCAAACGGCCGTCTTATCACGTGTCAGTGCAGAGGTTTACTCATTAGAGCGCATTCGACCCCTGGTGATGAAGGCCAGAAACCATTTGCGTACCCTCAAATGCACCAACGTCAAACTCGACCACGCCGATGGCAGCCTGGGGTTGAAGAGTTATGGTCCATTTGATGCCATTATGGTAACGGCCGCGGCCAGTCATGTGCCACAAGAACTGGTTGAACAACTGGCCGTTGGCGGCCGCATGGTGATCCCGGTCGGGACCAACGAGCAAGTATTACATCTGATCGAACGCACCGCACAAGGTGTACAACAAATCGCGCTGGAACCAGTGAAGTTTGTTCCATTGTTGGGAGGCACGGCTTTATCATGAATTTACGCACTTTGCTAACGGTATGGGGTGCAGCCTGCACACTGGCAGCTTGCGCGCTGAACTCACCCATGCCGCGTGCGCCAGTCAGCAGCAGCCCGGCCACAAGCGGCGAAAGCAAAGCAGCCGCGCCAGCAGTGTCGACGATAGGCGCCAGCCAGTATCTGGTGCAAAAAGGCGATACGCTGTACAGCATAGGCCGTAAATTTGGCATTCCATTCATGAAGCTGGCCGACATTAACCAGTTGCAGGCGCCCTATGAGATCCACGTCGGCCAAGTGTTGAACCTCAATGCCAAGGCCACCACGGTCAGCAACAAAGCCAATGAAGCAGCCAGTACCGCTGATGATGCAGAAGTTGTGACCTCCGCCATTAGCCGCCCGGATATGAACGCCGCTGGTGACACCGCAGCAACGTCAGCCGCAAACAATCCAGCGTCCACTTCAGCGGATGCTGGCAAAAATGCCACAAGCAGCGATATAGAAGCGATTGCGGATGGTGATATTCAATGGCAATGGCCTTTGGCAGGCAAAGTCAGCACCAGCTTTGACGCACAAACCAACAAGGGCCTCAATATTACCGGTAATGCAGGCCAGGTAATTAATGCAGCCGGTGCAGGCAAAGTGATCTACAGTGGTATGGATGTGCGTGGGTATGGCAAGCTGATTATTATCAAACATAACAGCAACCTGCTGTCAGTCTATGCACATCAAGGTAACTCTTTGGTCAAAGAAGGTGCTTTTGTGGCATCAGGTGAAAAACTTGCGAACTTACCCGCCGCAGCCAATAACAAGTCACCCATGCTACATTTTGAAATCAGGCAAAAAGGCAAACCAGTTGATCCTATCAGCTATTTGCCAGCGAATCCGGCTACAATAAGCAGCAATAGTTAAGCCCGCACTGCCTGACGGGCTCACAAAACCAGCCTTGCGCCTCCGACCTCTTGCGCATGGTTGCTGTTTGAAAGGAGTGCCGTATGGATCCAAACCGTTACAGCAAAAACCGTACGATTCGCCCCGATAGTGCCTGGCAAGTCGTACAGGCACTCGTCACCCTGGGGCTGATGCTCTGCGGCTTTATCGGCATCGCCGTGCACGTGTTTGGCAGTGACCAAGGCCCGGCAGACTGGTTACAATGGGTCACGGCGACACCCATCAACGGTGTGATCACGTTTATCCTGCTGATAGTCGTCGTCGCTTTTCACCGTTACATCACCCATATTAGCAACCAGCAACGCCGCTCTGCCAGCGAGCTGCCTGTCTACGCCATGATGCTGATTGGCGTTTATTTCATTTATACACTGATCACCACAGGTCATTGGTAAGCACACCCCACCAACAGCGTTGATGGCAGGGCGTTACGCATCAATCAAGCGGTTTTAACCAGCGCTGCAGGTTGCACAGCACATCTGTTCATGCCGCTGAAGATTGCCTTGATCGAAGCCGTCACAATATTGGTATCCATGCCCACGCCATAGCAGACCTTGCCCTGGCAGACGACCTCGACAAATGCACAAGCCATCGCCTCCCCGGCTGAACTGCTTGCCCCCAGCGAGCGCTCTTCAAAACTGCGCACCTGCACTTGAATACCGATATTTTGCAGCGCATGAATCGCAGCATCGACCGGCCCATTACCATGCCCACTGGCAATGGTTGGCACACCATCTACCGCAATATGCATGCGGATTGCCTGCCCTTGTGCGTGTGTTTCCAGTTGGTAGTCCTGAAAGTGCATAGGCACTACCGCAGCCACATAATGCGCATTAAACAGTTGCCACAGCTCGGCAGGCCCAACTTCGCTGCCATGCTGATCCGTATATTGCTGCACCACGCCAGAAAACTCCACCTGCATGCGTCTGGGCATCACCACCCCATAATGGCTTTCCATCAGGTAAGCCACCCCGCCCTTGCCTGACTGGCTGTTGACACGAATAATAGAGTCATAATTACGGCCCAGGTCTTTGGGGTCTATCGGCAGGTAAGGCACATTCCAGCGTGCATCTGCTTGCTGACTGGCAAAGCCCTTTTTGATCGCATCCTGGTGTGAGCCAGAAAACGCCGTGAATACCAGATCACCCGCATAAGGATGGCGCGGATGAATCTCGATCTGCGTGCACTCTTCTACCGTACGCCCAATCGCATCAATATCAGAAAAATCCAGGCCAGGATGCACGCCTTGCGTATACATATTCAGTGCCACAGTTACCAGGTCAACATTACCCGTACGCTCACCATGCCCAAACAGGCAACCTTCGACACGGTCAGCGCCCGCCATGATGCCAAGCTCAGTCGCTGCCACGGCTGTGCCGCGGTCATTATGCGGATGCAGGCTCAGAATGACGCTATCGCGGCGCGCCAGATTACGATGCATCCACTCAATCTGGTCCGCATACACATTTGGGCTGGCGACCTCTACCGTCGCCGGACAATTGATAATCACTTTGCGCGCCGGTGTTGCCTCCCAAGCCTCGGTGACCGCATCGCAGACTTCTTTGGAAAATACAAGTTCAGTGGCAGTAAACGTTTCCGGACTATATTGCATGATGATTTCCGTTTCAGGCATGTCAGCTGCCAGCGCCTTCACCAGCTTCACTGAATCGACCGCCATCGCCTTCACTTCCGCCTGGCTCATATTGAATACGACCTCCCTAAACGTAGGTGAAATCGCATTGTAAATATGCACAATCACACGACGTGCGCCACGCACTGACTCCATGGTGCGACGTATCAGGTGCTCACGCGCCTGTGTCAGCACTTCTATCGTCACATCGTCGGGAATGCGTTTTTCCTCAATCAGGCTGCGCACAAAATTAAAGTCAGTTTGCGAAGCCGAAGGAAACGCCACTTCAATCTCTTTAAACCCCATTTGGCATAGCATATTAAACATGCGCAGTTTTTTATCTGCATCCATCGGCTCAAACAATGACTGATTGCCGTCACGCAGATCGGTGCTCATCCAGATCGGCGGCTGGGTAATCACGGCATTCGGCCATTGACGGTCTTTGAGGCTCACGGGGGGGAAAGCCTGATATTTTTGTGCGGATTGTGTCTGCATGCTGTGCTCCATCTGTTTTGTTTTTGACAGAAGACATGATAGAGCTTTGGCAAAAAATTAAATTGCTAATTTAACTAAAATAAGCCAATTTAAAAAATATTATTTCAATATATTAATTATTTTTGTAATATTATTTCAATATTAAATTGAAGTTGAAATTTAAATGAAATTAGACCGATTCGACAAAGCCATTCTCAGCATCCTGCAAACGGACGGACATATCAGCAACCAGGAACTCGCTGACCGGATTGGCCTCTCTCCTGCGCCATGCCTGAGAAGAGTTAAAGCACTAGAACAAGCAGGCCTGATTCTAGGTTATCAAGCATTGGTCGATGCCAAAAAGCTTGGATTGAGCCTGATGGCACTCATCGGTATTTCGATGGATCAACACACCCCCGAACGTTTTGCCAACTTTGAAAGCAGCATCGTTAATATTCCTGAGGTGCTGGAATGCTTGCTGATTACCGGCCAGCAATCGGACTATTTGCTTAAGGTTGTTGTGAAGGACATGGATGATTACCAGCATCTGTTACTGCATAAAATTACCAAAATTGCAGGGGTTACGGGTGTGCATACCAGTTTTGTATTGAGAAATGTGGTGGCACGGGCGAAAGTACCAGTGGATTAGGAGTGAACAAGAAACATGAATTTAGCCAATGTTTACATAGGAATGTAGCGTTTTATTTCGCCTCTAGGCGAGTCACTTTCTGGTGCTTGTCCCCCAGAAAGTAACCAAAGAGGAAGACACCCAGCCATCACGGCCTCCGGCTCCCTTGCGTTGCTCAACAAAGTGGGCGTCCATCGAAACTCGCCCTAGCGGCTTGCACAACCCGCAAGCCACCGCGGAACTCGAACAGCCGATGGCCGAAAGCCCCCACTTCGCCTGCGCTACTCAGCGTGATGGAATGGGATTTATCTCATCTAACCTGCATCACTTCAGTTTGGACGGTTCAAAAACCGGATTCTTTTGTTAAGTCGGTCAAACGATAGCGCTCGTAGGTTTTCGGGGCCCCCATCTGCCGCGCCGAGTAGCGCAGGAAACAAGCGGAAGTTGGGGTGTCTTGTTCTTTGCCTTCTTTCTTATGGACAAGCATAAGAAAGAACGGTCGCCGAAAAGGCGAAAAAAAACTCTCATCACATCACTAATCGACACCCTCAAAAAGCAAAAAGCCATGCAATGCATGGCTTTTTAAATACAACAATCAGCGATTATTGCTTGGCATCTTCCGCCTTGTAATACTCCCGCACAGCTGTCATATCAAACTCACGTGCCCATTTGATAATCTCATCCAATGCCGGCGCACCAATCTCACCCACTTGCGCATGAATACCTGCGCGCTCGCGAATCACCAGCAAGCCTGGAATTTGCTTCACTTCGAAATACTCAGAAATTTCCGGGTCAGTTTCAGTATTCACCATCCCAAACACAATGTCTGGATTTTTGGCCGCAGCAGCCTCAAACGTCGGCGTGAATGCCACACAAGGATCACACCAAGGCGCCCAGAAATCGACAACCACGAACGCATTGCTTTCGATGGTTTCTTTAAAATTATCTTTGGTCAGTGTTACAACCGCCATACTATCTCCAGTCCAAAAAATTGTTTTTTTATAGGTCTTATTTTAACAGACGAAACTGCTACCAGAGAAATTTTCATTGGATGTTGAGACACAAACTCACAAAAACAAAAAAGCCGGCAATCGCCGACTTTTTTGTTTTACACGCTTGAGTTAAGCGTTGTATTTTCTTCTACGTACCAACACAATGGCACCCAGACCTGCCATCAACAAGCCATAAGTTTCTGGCTCTGGTACAGCAGTAACTCTGAATGCATAGTTGAGACTGGTGACATTGTTGTCTCTAACAAAGGCAGAAGCTGCTGAATTAATGTTAGATGCCTCAAATGAATCTACCGGGCCATAGTACAAACCATTGTATTTGTTGCTGTAATCTTGTGCGAACTGTGCGCCACCATAACCAATCACGTCATACCAACCCTGAAAGTTGATGTTTAATGGATTGTTATCAATGGTGCTGATGACATAATCGGAAGCTGAGCCGCCGAATAACAGTGCAGCCGCTTCTTGCGCAGTGTAGGCTAATGGGCCATTAGTGGCATCATAAGCACTATCGCTCCATACTGGTGCTGCATCGTTATAAACAGACCAGCTGCCAACGAAACTATAACTAGCTGCATTCGCCAGTGATACGCCAGCGAACAAGGCGGTAGCTACCAGTGCTTTAAACAAACGTGATATCGACATCTTCTCTCTCCTCAAAGAATAGGCCTGTATTAGCAGGCATTTTTTTAATTAAACCTTTAGTGATGAGCAATCCTAAATCATCAAATAAAATAACTCAACAACAATCTTATTGATTAGCGGCTTATCTACCCAAACGGGCCAATGCCGCATGGGCAAATGTGACGAATTACTGACCTTGCCATACGCCATTAAAAAACAACTCATCTAGTGGTTTGCGGCTACGGGCAGCTACCTCACGGGCTTTGTCCTCTTCCGACAATCCCTCTATGGCAGCCTGATAGCCAACCGTCACCATGGCTAAAATCTGGTAACGTTCAGGCACTTTAAAGGTGGTGCGCGCCTTATCGGCATCAAAGCCCCCCATCTGGTGAGCCATCAAACCCAAAGCAGTGGCTTGCAAGCACAAGTTCTCAGTGGCTGCACCGGTATCATATGCCGCCCATTTATTGGGTTTGTCATTATGGCCAAACAAGGTATCCGCACAAATCAACAACAACACAGGCGCGTTGACTGCCCAGCCTTGATTGCCGGGAACCAGGCAATCAAATGCCGCCTGCCAGGCTTGCATGTTATCTGCCTTGTTACAGAATACATAACGCCACGGTTGATCGCCAAAGCATGAAGGCGCCCAGCGGGCAGCTTCAAGCAGGCTGACCACTTGCTCCTGACTGACAGCTTTGCCCGCATCATAGGCGCGACCGCTCCAGCGGTTGGCAAGCAACTCATGGATGGCTTGTTGGGTAATAGCAGGTTTTTGCATGGTCAAATCCTCACAGTTGTTTTTTCAAAAGATACAGTAACTCTAACGCCTGCTTAGGGGTTAAGTCATCTGGCTGAATACGTTCCAATTCTGCAACCAGCGGGTGCAAAGGCGGCTCCTCTGGCACATGGCTTGCTGCAAACAGGTCATTTTGCGGCGTGGCGGCAATGGTCTGGTTTTCGAGTTGCTGCAATTTGCGCTTGGCCAATTGCACGACTGACTTGGGGATTCCAGCCAGTTGCGCGACCTGGATACCATAGCTCATGGTGGCCGCGCCCTCTTCTACCTTGTGCAAAAAGACAATGCCTTGGCCATGCTCAACCGCATCCAGATGTACATTGGCGGCGTGTTTGGCCTCATCGACAATGCGCGTCAGCTCAAAGTAGTGCGTGGCAAACAAAGTCAGAGATTTGTTTTTCTCCAGTAATTGTTTAGCCACCGCCCACGCCAGGCTCAAACCATCAAAAGTACTGGTGCCGCGGCCGATCTCATCAAGCAATACCAGGCTGTTCGCGCTAGCATTATTCAGGATATTGGCGGTTTCCGTCATCTCTACCATAAAGGTTGAGCGGCCACCTGCCAGGTCATCAGAAGCACCAATGCGGGTGAAAATACGGTCAATATCTCCAATCACCGCAACTTGTGCTGGCACAAAACTGCCGCAATAGGCCAACAACACAATCAGCGCTGTTTGGCGCATAAATGTCGACTTACCACCCATGTTGGGGCCGGTAATCAATAGCAACTGGCGATACGGATTGAGCATCACATCGTTGGCCACATAAGGCTGGGCGATACTTTCCACCACCGGATGGCGCCCATGCTGGATATCCAGGCCAATATCTGGCCGGAATTCCGGCTGTATATAATGAAGCGCACGGGCACGCTCGGCAAAACAGGCCAATACATCTAACGTCGCCACAGCCGTAGCAATCCGTTGCAAGTTTGCAATATGCGGTAACAACGCCTCCAGCACTTGCTCATATAGCATTTTTTCACGTGCCAGCGCCCGCTCGTTGGCACTCAACACTTTGTCTTCAAATGCTTTTAATTCAGGCGTAATAAAGCGTTCTACATTTTTCAAGGTCTGGCGACGACGATACTCGGGCGGTGCACTTTCAGCTTGCAAGCGGCTGATTTCGATATAAAAGCCATGTACGCTGTTGTATTCCACCTTGAGGTTAGCGATGCCGGTACGCGCCTTTTCAGCGGCTTCAAATTGCAGCAAAAAGTCACCATGATCGGTCTGGATCGCACGCAGTTCATCTAACTCAGCATCATAGCCAGTCGCAATCACCCCTCCTTCGCGCAGCACTGCCGAAGGCTCGGCCTGGATTGCCTGCACCAATACCTGCAAGGCATCAGCAGGTACTTGCAACTCTGCCAGCAAGCCTTTTAACAAGCTGGACTCAGGTGGTGGCAGCGTGGTGACAATCGTGGGTAGTTGTAACAAGCTATCGCGCAGACCCGACAAATCACGCGGCCTGGCAGATTTAAGCGCCACGCGCGCAGTCATGCGCTCAATATCACCAATCGGATGCAGCACCTGCTGCAACGTGCTTTCAAGGAATTGATCCAGCAACTCAGCCACAGCCAAATGCCGCTGCTGTATGGTATGTTGATTGCGCAGAGGATGATGCAACCAATGGCGCAACAAACGTGCGCCCATGGCTGTTTGGGTCGAATTCAGCAACGAGTATAAGGTCGGCGTCGTTTCACCGCGTATCGTTGTATCTATTTCCAGATTGCGGCGGGTCGCGGCATCCAGTTGCAGATAGTGATCGCCCTGCTCCACGCGCAAACCCACAATATGCGGCAATGCGGTGCGTTGAGTATGTTTCACATACTCAAGCAAAGCACCCGCAGCAGTCACGGCCGCAGGCATTTCACCACAGCCAAAACCGCCCAGATCATGGGTATTAAACTGCTGCGTCAGGCTGCGATTAGCAGTATCCAGATCAAACTGCCATGGTGCCAGGCGTTTTTTGGCACAGCGGCATTGCTGCAGCACGTCTGAACTATGGTCTTCCGCAATCACCAATTCCGCCGGATGAATACGCTCCAGCTCCTGCGACAAATGCCCCGGCGCAATTTCACTCAACACAAACTCACCCGAGGCCAGGTTGAGCCGTGCCAAACCCAGCACACCCTCACCTTTAGCCACACACAGCAAAGTGTTATCGCGTGTTTCGTCCAGCAGCGCGGCATCCGTCAAGGTACCAGGCGTGAGGATACGCGTCACCTCACGCGCCACCGGTCCTTTAGAGGTCGCCGGATCGCCAACCTGCTCGCAAATCGCCACCGCCTCGCCCATCTTTGCCAGTTTGGCCAGATACCCCTCGGCCGCGTGATAAGGCAAGCCAGCCATTTTGATCGGCTCACCATTACTGGCACCACGACGGGTCAGCGTAATCCCAAGCAAACGCGACGCTTTTTCAGCATCCTCAAAAAATAATTCGTAAAAATCGCCCATGCGGTAAAACAGCAGCATATCGGGATACTGTGCTTTCAACGTCAGGTATTGACGCATCATGGGGGTATGGTTTTCGAAGGACATGCAGGGATACTTTGATTTAGAGATGTTGGAATAAATAGCCACTGCATCTTACAACAAAAGCACGGTTTTTTGCTTAGAGTGCTTTTAGAAAGACAATGATGCAAGAAAGTTATTCTTAACATTTAGAGATGTGAGTTTTTAAGCTGCACTCTCTTTCGCCTCTAGGCGAGTCACTTTCTGGTGCTTGTCCCCCAGAAAGTAACCAAAGAGGAAGACACCCAGCCATCATGGCCTTCGGCTACCTTGCGTTGCTCAACAAAGTGGGCGTCCATCGAAACTCGCCCTGGCGGCTTGCACAAAACGCAAGCCACTGCGGAACTCGGACAGCCGATGGCCGAAAGCCCCCACTTTGTCTCCGCTACTCAGCGTGATGGGATGGGATTTGTCTCGTCAAACTGACATCGTAGCAATTTGGAAAGTTAGAAAACCAAATTCATTTCTTACAATCACTTACCGTTGCACTCATTAGGTTTCCGGGGTCCCCATCTGCCGCGCCGAGCAACGCAGGGTTGACGGGAGTCTTCGGCCATCGACTGTCCGAGTTCCGCAACAAGCCACGTCTTATGTGGCTTGTCAGGGCGAGTTTCGATGGACGCCCGGCAAGCCGAGTAGCGCAAGGAAGAAGCGGAAGTTGGGGTGCACTTTCTTTTGGTTACTTGTTCTTTGTGCAAGCAAAGAAAAGTAACTCGCCGAAAAGGCGAAAAGAAATCTCTCGTACACGCACAAACCTAAAGAATGACCTTCCCAACCAATCAGCCACAAAAAAATAAACCCGGATATCTCTATCCGGGTTCATCATTCAACATCAGAAAAAACTACATGCCCAATGTCGGCGTCTTGATCCGCTCAGTCAGATGTGGCGCAATCACCTGCAGCATTTGCCCAAACACTTTCGGGTTAGCTGCCACAATATTACCCGTACGCAACCAGCTTTCATTGCCTTCAAAATCACCAACAATCCCGCCAGCCTCCTGTACTAACAAGGCGCCCGCTGCAATATCCCACGGTGACAGGTTGATCTCGAAGAAACCGTCAGTGAACCCAGCGGCAACATAGGCCAGATCCAGCGCGGCAGATCCAGGACGGCGTAAACCAGCGGTTTTCTTGGCCATGTCGCGGAAAATGTTGATATAGGTATCCAGATAGCTGAAATCCTTGAATGGGAACCCAGTGGAAAGCAATGCTTCTTGCAATTTGGTACGCTGGGTGACGCGAATACGGCGGTTGTTCAAAAACGCGCCGCTGCCTCTGGTAGCGGTAAACAAGTCGTTGCGCACCGGGTCGTAAATCACGGCCTGGGTCAGCACGCCTTTTTCTTGCAGGGCAATTGAAATACAGTAAGCCGGGAAGTTATGCAAAAAGTTAGTGGTGCCATCTAGCGGGTCGATAATCCAGATATTGTCGGATTCGCTATTGGTTTTACCCGTTTCTTCGCCATAAAAACCGTGGTTTGGATAAGCTTCTTTTAAGATATTGATAATGGCTTGCTCGGCATTGCGGTCGATTTCGCTGACAAAATCGTTAGTGTCTTTTTGCTCGACTTTTAAGGCGCCGATGTCCATGGCGCCACGGTTGATGATTTTGCCTGCTTCACGCGCGGCGCGAATGGCGACATTCAGGATTGGATGCATGCTGTGGGATCTTGATTCACTGATAAAATGCTATTTTAGCTTTTTACACGCTTAGCCACAAACACAACGGCAAAATTTACCCATGTCACTCAATACTGAATCCGCCATTTTTTCAAATATCCGCGTCGTTTTATGCCAAACCAGCCATCCTGGCAACATTGGCTCCACGGCGCGCGCCATGAAAACCATGGGCTTAAGCCGTCTTTACCTGGTGCGCCCAAAACACTTTCCAGATAGCGAAGCCACCTCATTGGCAGTCAATGCCGCCGACCTGCTGGAAACAGCCGTCGTGACAGAAACCCTGGAGGAAGCGCTCGCCGACTGCCAGTTTGTGATTGGTGTCAGCGGCAAGGAGCGATCACTGTCACAACAGGTGATGACGGTGCGTGAGGCGGCGCAAGAGGTAAAGTCAGTTGCCAGCCATAGTCAGGTCGCACTGGTGTTTGGTACCGAGATGAGCGGTCTGAGTAATGCCGAGGCTGACCTTTGCCATGTGCTGGCAACGATTCCGGCCAATCCTGAGTACACCTCACTCAACCTGGCGCAGGCGGTACAAATCATGAGCTACGAAACGCGCATGGCGATCACTACCGGCGAATTACATTACGCCGAGAAGCCGATCGAGCTCGCAACACAGGATGATCTGGAGCGCTTTTACGAGCATATGCGCGAGGTACTGGAACATATCGGCTATATCAATCCACGTGCGCCGAAAAAGCTGTTTGAACGTCTGCGCCGCCTCTATGGCCGTAGCCGGTTGGAAAAAGAAGAGGTCAATTTGTTACGTGGCATTTTGACGCTGACCGTCAACCCGAAAAAACATGACAAATACTAAAATGGACCATAGTCGCGCATGCTGGCTTTAGACGTGGGCTTAACTTAATGGCATAATGCGCGCATGTTTAAGCACCTCAAAGAAGATATTTCGATTGTGTTTGACCGCGATCCGGCGGCCCGCACGCACTTTGAAATTCTGACCACCTACCCTGGTGTGCATGCCTTGATTCTGCATCGTTTCAGCCATTGGTTGTGGAGTCACCGCCTGTATTGGCTAGGGCGCGCGCTCTCCCACTTCGGGCGCTGGATCACCGGCATCGAAATCCACCCTGGTGCTACCATTGGCCGCCGTGTGTTTATTGATCATGGCATGGGGGTCGTGGTGGGTGAAACCGCCATTATTGGCGATGATTGCACGCTCTACCATGGTGTCACCCTCGGCGGCACCAGCTGGAACAAAGGCAAACGCCACCCTACACTGGAATCTGGCGTGGTGATTGGCGCAGGTGCCAAGGTGCTAGGGCCGATTACGATTGGTAAAAACGCCAAGATTGGCTCCAATGCCGTGGTGGTCAAGGATGTGCCGGACGGCGCCACCGCAGTTGGCATTCCGGCCCGCATCCTCGAAGAAGAAAAAGCCAAACAGCGTCAGGATGCCGCGCAAAAAATGGGCTTCAGCGCCTACGCGGTTGGCAATGATGAAAACGACCCCATGATCAAAGCGATTAACAGCCTGCTGGATCATGCGCACAAGCAAGAGGCGGAAATCGCCGAGCTTAAAGTGCAATTAGCCAAACTCAATGATGTTGAAACAGATAGCAACGTCGGTGAAGCCTTTGCCAAAAAGCCAGAGTAATTGCCCGCAAAGGCAAGTAGCACCTACCTCAAACCATCGTCCAGCATGACTTGAACTTTTCAAGCATAATAATTGACTAAAACAGTAGGTTATTATACAATTCAACTCTGTTTTAAAAGGTCATCTCAAGATGCGATTAACCACCAAAGGACGTTTTGCTGTTACTGCGATGCTGGACATTGCGCTCTACGAAGCAGACAAGCCAGTCACCTTGGCTGGCATTAGCGAACGCCAAAGCATTTCCCTATCATATCTTGAACAACTATTTAGCCGCTTGCGTAAGCAAGGGCTGGTTTCCAGCGTACGCGGGCCCGGTGGCGGCTACCGCATCGCCAGAGCACACCAAGAGATTTCAGTCTCCGACATTATCACGGCTGTGGACGAACAAATTGATGCGACCCAATGTGGCGGTAATGAAAACTGTCACGACGAAGGCCGTTGCATGACGCATGAGCTCTGGGCATCATTAAATAGCAAGATTCTGGATTATTTGTCCGGCGTCAGCCTGGCGGATATGGTCGAGATGCAACGCAAAAAAGGCGCGGGCACAGTGGTCTTTGCACCGAGAAAATGTGGCTCTGAAGCAACCATTGCCGCCTAACATTTGGCTATGACAACGAAAACCGTTTTCCTGGATCACAACAGCACCACGGCGTTAAAACCGCAGGTACTGGAAGCGATGCTACCCTGGTTGACCCAGGCGACTGGCAATCCGACCAGTCGCCATGTGTATGGCCGCAATGCACGTGAGGCGATGGAGCTGGCCAGGAAGCAGATTGCCGAGTGCGTCGGTGTTCAGGCGTCACAAGTCGTGTTTACCTCTGGCGGCACTGAAGCGAATAACTTTGCGATTAAAGGCATCACGGCCAACCTGAGCCCGTCACAGCTACTGATCAGTGCCATTGAGCATCCATGCGTGACCCGCCCGGCACAATCGCTGGCCTGGCATGACTGGAAAGTCGCCCAGCTTGCCGTCAACAGTCAGGGCGTGATTGACCTGGCGCAGGCCGAACAAGCACTGAGCACTCGCACAGGCTTGGTTTCGGCCATGTTGGCAAACAATGAAACCGGCGCCATACAGCCAATAGCCGAGTTGGCGCAATTGGCAAAAGCACATGGTGCGTTATTGCATACCGATGCCGTACAGGCTTTCGGCAAAATCGCCGTCGACATGATCGCGCTTGGCGTACATGCAATGACGATCTCAAGTCACAAGATTGGTGGCCCGATTGGAGTCGGCGCCTTGATTCTGGATAAACGTGTAGACATTGCACCTTTATTGCATGGCGGTGGTCAGGAACGTGGCCTGCGTAGTGGCACTGAAAATGTCGCCGGTATTGTCGGTTTTGCCCGGGCTTGCCAATTGGCGATGGAAACGCTGGACGCGCGTCACACCGTCGTACAAAAATTGCGTGACCAGTTGGAAACCGGGTTAAACAAGTTAGGCGCTACAATTTTTGCGTCACAAGCCGAGCACCTGCCAAACACCAGTTTCTTTGCCATTACGAATATTGAAGGCGAAACCTTGGTGACAGCACTCGATAAAGCTGGCTTTGCAGTTGCCAGCGGCTCGGCCTGCTCCAGTGATAGTACAGAGCCCAGTCATGTACTACTGGCAATGGGCATCACGCCAGACCTGGCACGCGGTGCAGTGCGCGTCAGCCTGAGCGATAGCAATACCAGTGAAGAAATCACACAGTTTTTAGCAGCGTTGCAGCAACAAATGCAGCGTCTGAAAGGATTAAATGCCGTTGCGGCATGAGACTTTAATTGAAAGAGCATGAGACATGTCTGAAAGAAAGCCGATTTATCTGGATTACTCTGCGACCACACCGGTAGACCCACGTGTGGCGCAAAAAATGATTCCTTACCTGACCGAAGACTTTGGCAACCCGGCTTCGCGTAGCCACCCGTATGGCTGGACCGCGGAGCACGCCGTGGAAAATGCGCGTGAAGAAGTAGCCAAGCTGGTCAATGCCGATCCACGTGAGATCGTGTGGACATCAGGCGCGACGGAGTCGAATAACCTGGCGATTAAAGGTGCCGCGCACTTTTATGCAGGCAGCAAAGGCAAGCACATCATCACCGCAGCCACCGAGCACAAAGCGGTGCTGGATACAGTGCGTGAACTCGAGCGTGAAGGCTACGAAGCGACTTACCTGCAACCAGAAGCCGACGGCCTGATTTCGCTTGAGAAATTCAAAGCCGCGATTCGTCCGGATACTGTGCTGGCGTCTATCATGCTGGTCAATAACGAAATCGGCGTGATCCAGGACATTACGGCGCTGGGTAATGTCTGCCGCGCCAACAATGTGATTTTCCATGTCGATGCTGCGCAAGCCACCGGTAAAGTCGCGATTGACCTGGAAACGCTGCCCGTGGATTTGATGAGCTTTTCTGCGCATAAAACCTACGGCCCTAAAGGCATAGGCGCATTATATGTGCGTCGTAAACCGCGTATTCGTATTGAAGCGCAAATGCATGGCGGTGGCCATGAGCGCGGCATGCGTTCCGGCACCCTGGCCACGCACCAGATTGCAGGCATGGGCGAAGCTTTCCGCATTGCACGCGAAGAAATGGCAAGCGAAAACGAGCGTATCCGCGCACTGCGTGACCGCTTACTGAACGGCCTGCTACAAATCGAAGAGACTTACGTCAATGGTGACCTGGATCATCGTGTGCCGCACAACCTCAACGTCAGTTTTAACTACGTTGAAGGCGAGTCACTGATCATGGCGATCAAGGATATTGCTGTCTCCTCTGGTTCTGCATGTACCTCTGCCAGCCTGGAGCCTAGCTATGTGTTGCGTGCCTTGGGCCGCTCAGACGAACTTGCACACAGCTCGATCCGTTTCAGTATTGGCCGCTTCACTACCGAAGCCGATGTGGATTACACCATTGACCTGTTAAAGAGCAAAATTGGAAAATTGCGTGAACTGTCCCCATTATGGGAGATGTTCAAGGATGGAATTGATCTGTCCAAAGTAGAATGGGCGGAACATTAAAAATTGATCTTTGACCGCCTGGCGGCGTTTTCGGACTGCTTGTTTAGATAAGCTAAACGGCGCAATCCTCCGCCTTGCCAGACAGTCAAATCTGCAATTTTTACGAATTAAGGAATATTTTTTAAGAATTAAAAAGCGACACAATCCTGTTGGTCGCGATTTAATTGATAGGAGCAACAACATGGCTTATTCAGATAAAGTATTGGACCACTACGAAAACCCACGTAACGTGGGTTCTCTGGACAAAAATGACCCGAATGTGGGCACCGGCATGGTCGGCGCGCCTGCGTGTGGTGACGTGATGAAATTGCAAATCAAGGTGAATGATGCAGGCGTGATTGAAGATGCCAAATTCAAGACCTATGGTTGCGGTTCTGCGATTGCTTCCAGCTCGCTGGTGACCGAATGGTTAAAAGGCAAAACGCTGGATCAGGCGCAAGAAATCAAAAACTCTGCGATTGCTGAAGAACTGGCATTGCCACCAGTGAAAATTCACTGCTCAGTACTGGCAGAAGATGCTATCAAATCTGCGATCGCTGATTTGAAATCCAAGCAAGGCTAAGCGTATGGCAATTACCCTGACTGAAACAGCAGCTAACCGTGTCGAGAAGTTCCTGGCCAACCGTGGCAAGGGCCTTGGTTTACGCCTGGGCGTCAAAACCACTGGCTGTTCAGGCATGGCCTACACGCTGGAATTTGTGGACGAAATGCAAGCGGAAGATGTGTCATTTGAAAGCCACGGCGTCAAGGTAATTGTCGACCCGAAAAGCCTGGTCTATATCGATGGCACTGAGCTCGACTTTACCAAGGAAGGCTTGAACGAAGGCTTCAAGTTCAACAATCCAAATGTCAAAGACGAGTGCGGCTGCGGCGAGTCATTTACCGTTTAATTGTTGCTGCAAATACACGCAGCGTTCGCCTGACGCTGCGGCCAAAAGACTATGCAAAACTACTTCGCCCTCTTTCAGCTGCCGCAACAGTTTGAGCTGGACTTGACCGTACTGGATGGCCAGTACCGCAAGTTACAAGCGGAAGTCCATCCGGATAAATTTGTGAATGCTTCGCCTGCCGACCGCATGCAATCCATGCAAATGGCCACACTGGTGAATGAAGCTTACCAGGCACTCAAACAGCCGACATCTCGCGCCCGCTACTTGCTGCAACTGCAGGGCATTGCCACTGATGAAGAAAATAACACCGCCATGCCTGGTGATTTTTTAATGGCGCAAATGGAGTGGCGTGAGGCCATGGATGACGCCAGGGTTGGTAAAGATATTCCAGCGCTGGATGCATTACTCAAAGAAATGCGAATACAGGCAAAAACCTTGCAGCAGCGAGTGGCCAACGAGATTGTGGCCGCCCCGACGCAAGCAGCACTGACCGTCCGCAAGCTGCGGTTTATTGATAAAGTGAGTGAAGATGTGAATCAGCTGATCGCTCAGTTGGAAGATTAGAGTTTCATGGCCTTATTACAGATTTCAGAACCTGGATTGTCCCCTGCCCCACATCAGCACAAATTGGCAGTAGGCATTGATCTGGGTACCACCAACTCCCTGGTTGCCACTGTACGCAGCGGCATGAGTACTGTGTTGCATGACGAGCATGGGCACGCCTTGTTGCCTTCTGTAGTACGTTACCTGCAGGATGCCGTCATTGTCGGCCATGAAGCACAGGCAGCACAAAGCCAGGACCCAGTGAATACCATTATCTCGGTTAAACGCTTTATGGGCCGCGCTTTGCACGACATTACCGACAGAGCGCATATCCCCTATCATTTTGTTGAAAATGATAGTTCGCAAGGCATCCTCGAAATCAAAACGCGTGCTGGTTTAAAAAGCCCGGTCGAGATTTCTGCCGATATATTAAAAACCCTGAAAGCACGTGCTGAAAAAGCATTGGGCGGCGAACTGACTGGCGCGGTGATCACCGTACCCGCCTATTTTGATGACGCACAACGCCAGGCGACCAAAGACGCTGCACGCCTCGCTGGCTTGCATGTGTTGCGCTTGCTCAATGAACCCACCGCCGCAGCTGTGGCTTACGGCCTGGATAACGCGGCCGAAGGTGTCTATGTCATTTATGACCTGGGTGGCGGCACCTTTGATATTTCAATTTTGCGCCTGAGTAAAGGCGTGTTTGAAGTCTTGGCCACCAATGGTGACTCGGCATTAGGCGGTGACGACTTTGACCACCGCATTTTTTGCTGGGTGCTGGACCAGGTGCGCAGTAAAAGCAAAGACTTTAAACCACTCAACGAAGAAGATACCCGCCTGCTACTCACCAAATCGCGCCAGGCCAAAGAATGGCTGACCGATAATCATGAAGCCAACATCGTCTGTAAATTAAGCAACGGCGCCCTGGTCGATGAAACCTTGTCGGTGGCCCAGTTTGTGGCGCTCACTGAACATCTGGTAATTAAAACCTTAAGTCCCACGCGCAAAGCCATGCGCGATGCCCGATTAAGCATAGACGAGATCAAAGGCGTGGTACTGGTCGGCGGTGCAACACGCATGCCACATATCCGCCATGCGGTGCAGGCATTCTTCGAGCAGGAACCGTTGACTAACCTCGACCCGGACAAAGTCGTCGCCCTGGGCGCAGCCATACAAGCCAACGTATTGGCAGGCAACCGCAGTGGTGATGAGTTACTGTTACTGGACATCACTCCGCTCTCACTCGGCCTGGAAACCATGGGCGGATTGGTAGAAAAAGTGATTCCTCGCAATTCGACTTTGCCGATTGCACGTGCACAGGACTTTACCACCTATAAAGACGGCCAAACCGCCATGGCGATTCATGTCGTGCAAGGTGAGCGTGAACTGGTCAGTGACTGTCGTTCATTGGCACGGTTTGAACTGCGCGGCATTCCGCCCATGGCAGCTGGGGCCGCCCGCATTCGCGTCACCTTTCAAGTCGACGCCGATGGCCTGTTATCTGTGAGTGCGCGCGAACAGACCAATGGCGTGGAAGCCAATATCACGGTGAAACCCTCTTACGGCCTGAACGAAGACCAGATCACCAACATGCTGAAGGATTCATTTGGTGCAGCCGAAAGCGACAAAGCCGCCCGCATGTTGCGTGAGGCCGTGGTCGACGCACAACGCCTGATTGAAGCAATCCAGGCTGCTTTGGCCGAAGATGGCGACACCCTGCTGAGTGCAGATGAGCGTCAGCAGATACAAACCCATATCGATGCGCTGCTGGCCTTATGCCAGGGCACGGATAGCCATGCGGTTAAACAGGCGAGCGATGCACTTAACCATGCCACAGAAGACTTTGCCGCCAAGCGCATGGATGCCTCGGTACAAAAAGCCCTTGCAGGCAAAAACCTGGATTCACTGGAACTCTAAAATATGCCAAAAATTAATGTATTACCGCATCCTGAAATCTGCCCGCAAGGCGCCGTGATCGAAGCCGAAAAAGGCACTTCCATCTGCGATGCGCTGTTAAAGCACGATATTGATATTGATAATGCCTGTGGCGGTGTCTGTGCCTGTACCACCTGCCACGTGGTGGTACGTGAGGGCTTTAACAGCCTGAATGAGATTGAAGAAGACGAAGACGATATGCTGGATCGCGCCTGGGGCCTGACTCCGCAGTCCCGTTTGTCGTGCCAGGCCATTTTGCAGGAAACCGATGTCACGGTAGAGATTCCCAAATACAGCATTAACCTGGCCAAAGAAGGCCATCATTAATCACCTTCAAGCCAAATAAAAAGCCGATGCATGCATCGGCTTTTTTGTTTCACCTAGTCAGCGCTTAGCCAATAAAAGTATCTTCCAGGAAATCCACTTTACCGGTAGAGATATCATAGACCGCACCGACAATGCCGATCTGCTTGCTTTGCAACATATCATCAATAATGTCACTGCAACGAATGATGGTATCGATCTGATATTTTACATTCAAGGCGCAAATCTTCTCCACAAAATCACTGTTTTTTGAATTGCGCTGGGCCGGATCGGTAATGGTCTTTTCGTGACGGATAGACGGTTTGATCAGGTTGATAATCTCGCCGATATGACCATCTTTAAAATCGTCACAAGCCGCTTTCACCGCGCCGCAGGACGAATGGCCCATGACCACAATCAGTTTGCTGCCCAGGTACTTGCTGCCGAACTCAAGGCTGCCGATCGCTTTGTCTGAAGCAATATTACCTGCCAGGCGCACGCTGAACACGTCGCCCAATGCCTGGTCAAATAACAACTCCACTGGCGCACGTGAGTCACTGCAGCTCAAAAATGACGAGAACGGATGTTGTTTATCCTTGGTGATTTGGATCAGGCTTTTAAAATCCTTGTCTTGCTCACGATCGGTAATAAAACGGTGATTACCTTCAACCAAGATATCCAGTGCCTCACGCGCGGTCATTTTGTCGCGGTCCAGTAATGGGTGCTTGTACATAGTGTCTATCCTCTACTAATTAATTGTTTTGCATGGCTTGTACGCCATGCTTTTTGGTTAATGCCCCAGCATATGCTTGGGTGGTTTGAAATCAATGGTTTCTACATCAATATTTTTCAATTTGGCATGCTGCTGGTAGCCATAGATGAATTCCACGACATCATAGGCGATCGATTTACTATTGGTACAATCGATCACGACTTTGCTATTCGGTGGAATGGCTTCCAACACTTCCAGGATACTTGCCTTGTTAAAAAACGAGACTTCTTCCGCCAGCACGAGCTCATACACTTCCTTGCCCTCTTTGGTAGAGCGCGTTTGTTTGATGTAGTGCGAATTGCGGTAGCTGTGATGCAAGGTGAAGAACACGGCGACCACCAGGCCCAGGCCAATCCCCGTCAGCAAATCGGTAAATACGATCGCGACAATGGTCACAATAAACGGGATAAACTGCTCCCAGCCTAGCTGATACATTTGCTTGAACAGTTTAGGTTTCGCCAGTTTGTAACCCACCATAATCAGGATGGTAGCCAGGCTGGCCAAAGGAATCAGGTTGAGGAAGCTGGCAATGGTGATGGCACTGAGCAACAACCAGAAGCCATGCAAGATCGCAGACAACTTGGTTTGCGCACCAAAGGTCACGTTGGCACTGCTACGCACAATCACTTGTGTAATGGGCAAGCCACCAATCAGGCCTGAGACAATATTGCCTAAGCCCTGTGCCTTGAGCTCTTTGTTGGTTGGCGTCACGCGTTTATGCACATCCAGTTTGTCAGTGGCTTCAACACAAAGCAGGGTTTCCAAGCTGGCGACAATAGCCATCACCAAGGCGGTTTTAATCACCAGCGGCTGCGTCACCTGACTAAAATCAGGATGCGTAAAGAAGCTGGCAAACTCACCCAAGCTACTCGCTACTGGCAAACGTACGATCTGGTCGTCACTTAATGTGAAATTCAACCAGCCGCGCATAAATGCCACATTGAGCAGGATACCAACCAGCACCACCACAATCGGCCCTTGCAGCAATTGGAAAATCCGGTGTTTCTTGGTAAGCACCGTATCCCACAGGATCAAAATCGCAAAAGACACAGCAGCAATCAATACCGCGCCCGGCGTTAACAGGTCCCATGCCTGCAAAATATCGCTGAACGTATCATGGCCGGCAAACGCGTCAAAAGATTCATCGCCCTCATAGTCCGCATCGTAACCAAATGCATGGGGAATCTGCTTCAGGATAATCAACAATCCTATGCCTGTCAGCATGCCGGTAATCACTGAGGAAGGCACGAAGTAAGCAATAAAGCCTGCTTTAAACTGCCCGAGCAAAAACTGGAACACACCAGCGAGGACTACCGCGGCCAGAAAAACTTCATAAGAGCCCAAATTGCCAATCGCTGCCATCACAATCACGGCCAGGCCAGCGGCGGGGCCACTCACACCGAGTTGCGAGCCGCTGGCCAGGCCAACGACAATGCCACCGATAATCCCGGCAATCACGCCCGAAAATAGTGGCGCACCAGAAGCCAGGGCAATACCCAAACAAAGTGGCAATGCCACAAAAAACACGACAATGGAGGCCGGTAAGTCTCGATTGATGTGCTTGAACAAGTCTAGCGGACTAGACCCCTGCACAGAGGTTGACATGGTGTATATCCTTCACAAACAAAATTATTGTTATATTGTTAATTTTTATAATTGACGTTATGACACACAAAACCCCGCAATCATGCGGGGTTATTGTTCAGAGCAGTGGTCAGCTTATTGTTAATCAGCTGAAGTGTCTGCATTAAAAGGGCGTCTACCGATAAAGTTTAAACGCATTTGCTGGTGCTTATCGAAGCCTTTTTCAGGCTTGTCGGTGACGATGCCAGCACCTACCCATTTTTCATCCGGATTTTGCTTGGCAACCGGGGTTTTGGCATAAGGGCGCTTACCTAAAAAATTGTGCTGATGCATCTGGTTAACCGTGGCGTCCTGATCAATCGACTCTTCCGCCAATGCATTAGCCATTAAACCAAATGTCACCAAGAGTGCCAATAATAATTTACTCATTTTTCGCTCCTACATAATTTGTTTGTGTATACACCTGTGGCAGGTGTAAGGCCATTATGTTCCAACAACCTTACGCAACACTGACTAGTAAGCGCGCTTGCCCAGGGAGTGCATTTTCAAGACTTGCTGCTGGTTTGTCTGGTCCACTCTCAGTGTGGCGCCCACCCAGGCTTGATCAGCATCTGCCTTGGCTACCACTGGTTGCTGGTATGCACGTTTGCCCAAAAACTGTACATGATGTGTATTATGAACAGTTTCACCGGCATTGGTTTCAACGGCTTGTGCTGGCAAAGCCAGACTTAAACCCAGAATCATTGCTGCTACGGTTGTGAATGTACGCATGGTGTATCTCCTTTAAATTGTCATTCAGACAAGTTGTTCTGTTGGTGTGAATCTTGATGCATTCACGATGGATTGCATTTTGCCCGTCTATTATCATCAAAAAATCTACCGATATAGGTAGTTCGGTATATACTAAACGGCATATGCCGAATGACAGCCCCCCACCGACAGAAAGTGCATTTGCCTTACGCAACTCGCTGAAACAAACACAAGTGCAAATGGCACATGACCGACTGTTTGAGCGACTTGGTCAGAAACTGTTCAACAGTGGCTGGTCAGAAGAACTGATGCAATGGTTGCTGGATGAAGTCTGCATGCAGTTTGGCGCACCACATGGCCTGATCAGCCAGCAACATGCCGGGGCATTAAAGATATTGGCACAGCGCGGCAAAACCTTCCCTATCGGTGCGCGCGTGCCCATGCTGGGCGCACTGGGGCAATGGCTCAAAGAGCCGCTACACTTTGAAGTGCATAACCAGTTTGTACCCAGCTTGTGGACGCTGCAAACCAATAATGAGCCGACGCCATTACATTGTTATCACTTGCCGATCGCCTGCCAGCAACGCGCCGTTGGTTTACTCGGCCTTATCACCGGCAACCCCTTAAGTCCGGCCAGCTTGCAAGTGCTGCATAGCGTATGCGGCTTGCTGGGGTTTGCTCTGCAAGGACAGGCGCAGTCCAATAGCACCATTGATGACAGTTATCTGCAAAAACTTACGCCGCGTGAACGTGAGGTATTCGCCCTGTTACCTTCCGGCCCCAGCAACGCCGCGCTGGCACAAAAACTGGGGATTTCCCCAGGCACGGTCAAAATCCATATTGAACGGATTTTAAGCAAGCTGGACCTGAATGACCGCACGCAAGCCGCAGTCAAAGCAGTTGAAGCCGGTTTTAAGAGTGACGGTTTATGATGCAGTCGCTATTTAATACCATGACCCAGCTCACCAGCCGCCTGAATCACTTGTGGCAGGATTTATCGCTGACCACCAAAGGCATCGTCCTCAATGCTTTGCCGCTCACGGTGTTACTCGGCTCGCTGGCCCTGATTTTTGAAAGCGAACAGCAGGCTGCCCTGCTGGAAAGACGCGTGCAAAACGCCCTGCAAATCCAGCAGGACATTCAAACCCTGCAAACCCTGTTACTCGAAGCCTCAACCGGTGTGCGCGACTTCCTGCTCACAGGTAACCGCCAGTTTCTGGGTGGTTATGAAAGTGCCAGGCAAAGTATGCCGCACCTGCTGAGCTCGTTGGAGCACAACCTGGATGATCGCTCGCAACAACACTTATTGCAGGTCATTCACCCGCTGGTGGCAAAAAACCTGGACGACCTGGCGATTCTCGCCAGCCATAGCGAAGACGAAGCGGATGAAGCCCTGATTGGTAAATTCAGCTCGCAGGGCAATGCCTTAAATCAATTGCGTGCCCACCTTGATCGCATGAGCTTACGCGAGTCCACCATCGTCAACCAGGATAAAAAAGAAGTCATTTACGAACGCAAACGCAATTTACGCATCACGTTGATGGCCGTAATTGCAGGCGTGGTTGGCTCGCTGATTGGCGTCTGGCTGTTTACCCAAACCATTGTTGCCCGCGTCAAAACCATACGCGACAGCGCCATTCACTTGGTCAAGGGCGAACCTCTAGCCCTGCCCAGCATTAGCCGGGATGAATTGGGTGAGCTCACCAGCGAACTGGAGCACGCCTCGCAATTGCTGACCCAAAGCGCCCAGGAAGCGCACCTGGCGCGCGTAGAAGCGGAAGAAGCCAGTGCCGCCAAGAGTAACTTTTTATCACGTACCAGCCATGAGCTGCGCACGCCATTAAACGCGATTTTGGGCTTTGCGCAGATCCTAGAAAACGACTTGCCGGAAGGTCGGCAAAAAGACAGCGCCACGCTGATTCATAATGCCGGCCAACACTTGCTGAAGCTGATTAACGAAGTACTGGATATTTCGCGCATTGAAAGTGGCGATATCAGCATGTCTATGGAAGTCATCGCCCTGAATTTACTACTAGAAGAAGCCTATCACTACCTCAAACCGCTGGAAAAAGTACGCGATATCACTATAGAAACGCATTTTGAGCCTGATTTGAAAGTGCGCGCTGACCGTCAGCGCTTGCTGCAGGTGATTTTAAACCTGCTGGCCAATGCCTTGAAATACGGCCCGGAAAATACCAGTGTCAGCTTCAGCGCTTATCGGCAGCAAGGCCAAATCCGGGTGGATGTGCAGGATCAGGGCCAGGGGATTCCCGCCGCCCTGCGTTCGCGGCTATTCACACCATTTGACCGGCTGGGCGCAGAACGTACAGTGACGGAAGGGACTGGTTTGGGCCTAGTACTCAGCAAACAGCTGATGGATGCCATGGGCGGCCAGATTGGTGTTGCCGAAGCGCAAAGCCTGTTCTGGATCAGCCTGCCGGAAACCGGGCAGGCAATTCACAATCCCCTGCCGCAAGCTGAAGCAAGCACAGCACTGAACGCGCGCCCTGCTGCAACAACCAGTCAGGCCAAGCGCCATATCCTGTATGTGGAAGATAACCACAGTAATCAGGCCTTGATAGAAGCCATTATGAGCAAGCATCGCCACCTCAAGCTGCACCTGGCGGCCAGCTTGCAGGAAAGCATGGTCTGGCTACGCGATATGCAGCCAGACTTGCTATTGCTGGACCTGAACTTGCCTGATGGCTCAGGGGAGTCACTGATTCAGCATATCCAGTCCAGCCGTCAGGACTTGCAAGCCACTCCCATCGTCGTGTTAAGTGCAGACGCCCTGCCGGACACCATACAGCGGCTTAACGCGCTGGGCATCACACATTACTTTACCAAGCCGTTGAATGTCGCGGCCTTTAACCAGTTACTGCTAAAACTCCTGCCCGAGACTCCATGAATATTGAACAATTACGTGCCTCTAAAATCCTGATTATTGACGATGCTGAAGCCAATCTACGCCTGCTTGAAGAGCTGCTGACCAAAGAAGGCTTTGAGCAGGTGATCAGCACCACGGATTCCACCAAAACCATGGACCTGGTGAATGCTTTCCAGCCCGACCTGATTTTGCTGGATTTAATGATGCCAGTGCTGGATGGTTTTGCCGTGCTCGACCAGCTCTCTCACCATGTCGGACCACATGACTTCTTGCCGGTGCTGGTACTGACCGCGGATGCGACCATTGCCACGCGGCGCAAAGCGCTGGCATTGGGTGCCAAAGACTTTTTAACCAAGCCGTTTGATCATATGGAAGCCATGCTCAGGGTATGGAACCTGCTGGAAACACGCTGGTTATTTAATCAACTCAAAACGCACCAACCCAACTTACACTTGCCTAGCATGCATGAAAATTAAGCGTGGATTAATCCGCGCCATGTATCGTGAATACTCAACACACAAGGAGAACACGATGCGTAAAGCCTCAAACAAATCCCTTAGCCTGCTCATGATTGCCTTGTTTTTAGGCGCGATGGCCTGCCAGCCTGCACTGGCAGACGATGACGATGATGATGTACAAAAGATGTCTGAAAAAGCCAAAGCGTTTGGCCTGATTTCACATGAGGAGGCGCAAAGCAAAGCGCTGGCAGCCAAACCCGGCGTGGTGAAAGAAGTAGAGCTGGAACGCAGGAAATTTCGCGCTGGCTGGGACTACGAAGTTGAAATCGTCGATAGCAATGGTGCCGAATGGGAAGTCACTATTGATGCCAAAACCGGCAAGGTCAACAGTATCAACCGCGACTGGTTTTAAGCCTTAAACGCTGGAGCCTGCCAAGGTAGGTGCCAGCGTCATCTTGATGCGCAAACCACCCAATCGCTCAGAATGCGTGAGCGAAATCTGGCCGTGGTAATGGTGCACGATATCCTGCACGATTGCCAAGCCCAAGCCACTGCCTGGTTTGGATTCATCCATACGCATGCCACGCTGTAACAAAGTGTCCAAGGTCGGCGCACTGCTGCCGGGACCGTCATCTTCAACCACAATCTCAATAGTATCTTGTATGCTGTTTTGTACAGAAATATGCAGTTGTACCTGGCCGTGACACCATTTAAAAGCGTTATCAAGCACATTACCCAATAATTCCAGCATATCTTCACGGTCAACCATTAAACGTGCCTGACCATCATGTTGCCAGGCGAATGCCACGGTTTTATCACTGTAAATCTTCTGCAAAGTCGTCACCAGTTTGGGTAACTCCAGTTCTAGGTCCGTCTGCTGGCTGGTGTAGGCATCGCCCATCAGCCGCGCGCGTTTTAACTCACGCTCCACATCGTGGTGTATGTCCTCGCTACAGTGCTGTATCATCTGCCGCAACTGCATATCCCCTGCCTCTGATCCATTACCGGCCAGCAATTGCAGCTGCGCCAGGCGCGTTTTGAGCCCATGTGCCAGGTTACCTATCGCCAGGCGCGAGCGCCGAGTTTTCTGGCTGGTTGTTTTCAGGATACGGTTAAACTCGTTGACCAGCGGCATCACCTCCGCCGGGCCACTGGCATTAATCTGTTGCAACTCGCCACTGGCGACTTTTGCCAAGCTCTCCTTAATCTGTTGCAAAGGCTGCAGCGTATTGACGACAATCCAGCGCTGTAACGCCAACAATGCCAGTAAACCCAGCAGGGAAAACACCCCATACAGCCAATGAAACAGGCGCAGACTTTGCTGTAAGTCAACCAGACTCTCTGCAATATAAATAGTGATGGTGTGTTGCTGCTTACGGTAAGCATGCCCTAATAGCAGCAAGGGTTGCGACTCCGGGCCAGTGACATGGGTGACGCGTTCATCACCAACCTTGAGCGCGCTCACCGGCATATCGACATCCCACCAGGAGCGAGACTGTATCTTGTGGATGGCCTCCTTGCGCTCATGATCTAGCAGCACAATAAAATAGCGGCCTGAAAACGGTCGCTGATAACTGCTTGTGATGAGTCGTGGCTCCAGCGCCAATTCGCCGCGCGCATTCACTGACACGCCTGCCAGTAGGCCTTCAGCTTCCTGTTGCATACGTGCCGTCATTTGTGACTGGACTAAATGGTCTATGGTAAAGGTGACCACCGCCCATTGCAGCGTCAGCAGGCCAACCAGGCTCAGCGTCAAGCCCAGCGACAACTGTCTGCGCAGTGATTTCATGTCTCCGCCCCGGACATCAGACTGGTAAACGCATAGCCCTGGCCGCGCTTGGTCTGGATACGGTCGGCGCCGACTTTCTGCCGCAGGCGGTTGATATAGACCTCAATCACATTGCTGTCTTTGTCTGCATCATAGGCGTAAACATGCTCGGTCAACTCGGTTTTAGAAAAAATCCGTCCGGGATGTAACATCAGGTAGCGCAGTAACCTGAACTCGGTACCCGTCAATGCATGTGCAGTTTCGCCCTGCCAGACCGTCTGTGTCTGCTCGTCCAGACTTAAATCTGCCACCACCAGTGCGCTATTCACCACGCCCACGCTGCGCTTATGCACCGCACCGATACGCGCCAGCAACTCCTCCATGTGAAAAGGTTTGGTCACATAATCATCGGCTCCGAGGTTAAATGCCTCGACTTTCTCTTGCCAGCTGCTGCGCGCGGTTAATACAATCACCGGCATACTGTCTGCTTGTGCACGCCAAATGGCCAGCACCTCCAGGCCAGGCTTGCCAGGCAAGCCTAAATCCAGGATCGCCAGGTCATATGGCTCAAGCACCCCTTGTATACTGGCTTCGCCGCCTTCTTGCAGCCAGTCACAGGCATAACCCGCAGCCTTGAGTGCTTGCTGCGTCTGTGCGCCAAGCACAGCATCGTCTTCTACCAGCAGCAACCGCATATTAGTCGTCTTGTTCCATTTTCAGTAACTGCCCACTCTTGGCATCCAGTTTCAACTCCCACACCTGGCTTCCAGCATCCAGTATCTCAACCTCATAAATATAACGCCCGTGCTTTTTCTCCAGTTCGACCTCCAGAATTTCGCCAGGTTTATAACTCTTGGCTTTTTGGGAGATTTTTTCCAGGCTCAAAATGTCGCCTTTCGCCGATAAACGCCCGGCGTTGGCGGGGCTTTCACCCGAATCTGCGCGCGGCAGGTAAACCAGCGCAAGCAATACAAGCACTAGCGCGAAAAGCGCCATCCATATACGGCGTTGCATCCAAAACATAGGCTCAACACTCCTGAAAACCACCGAAATCGACCAAAGTTTAACAGTATTCATCTTAAACCAAGCTGAATTCCAGCCATCTGGCAGTCATGCAAATGCATGACCGCATGTAAAGTACAGATTAATTGATGAGAGACACTTTAAAAAACGCATAACCGCTACAATATGAGATTGAGCCTTTAACACCGAATACGCACGCCCATGCTTTTTTTATCCCATACTTCCAGCGCCAGATTACCTACCCAGTTTGGTGCGTTTGATATCCATGTATTTACGGATAACCGCAATGGCGTGGAACATATTGCCTTGGCCTGCGGTGAACTGCAGCGTGCCAGCACGCCACTGGTAAGAGTGCATTCTGAGTGTTTGACCGGCGATGTGTTTGGCTCCACGCGTTGCGACTGCGGCGAACAACTGCATCACGCACAACGCCTGATCCAGGAAACCGGCCAGGGCTTGATCTTGTATTTAAAAAATCATGAAGGGCGCGGCATCGGCCTGACCAACAAAATGCGTGCCTATGCCTTGCAAGACCAGGGCATGGATACGGTAGAAGCCAATGTGGCACTGGGTTTACCGATTGACGCACGTACCTATGAAGCCGCTGCTGACATGCTGGGCTACTTTGAAATCAATCGCATCCGTTTGCTTTCTAATAACCAGGAAAAGCGATCCGCCTTGCAATCGTTAGGGATCAGTATTCATCAGCAAGTGCCGCTGCTGACCACACCGACCGCAGAAAATCTCAAGTACCTGCAAACCAAGTCCAGCAAACTGGGCCATATGATCCCAGACCTGGGATAACCGCTGCCAGCCTCATAAATACTGGTTATAAGCCGCAAAGCAAATGTTATAAACCAGCCCTCATGGCGGGGCTATACTCCTTGTTCGTCACAATAAAACCACAAGGAGAGACAGGCGATGCAGCAAGAGACGATATCCATCCATGGCGGCTATAGCCCCGACCCGACCACCAAGGCGGTGGCGGTGCCCGTGTATCAAACGACCTCTTACGCCTTTGACAACACCCAGCATGGCGCAGACCTGTTTGACCTCAAGGTACAGGGCAATATCTACACGCGCATCATGAACCCGACCACCGCCGTATTGGAAGAGCGCCTGGCGCAACTCGAAGGTGGTATAGGCGCATTGGCACTGGCCTCAGGCATGGCTGCAATCACTTATGCCATTCAAACCATTGCCGAGGCTGGCGACAATATTGTCTCGGTCTCCACGCTCTATGGCGGCACTTATAATTTATTTGCCCATACTCTGCCCAAGCAAGGGATAGAAGTCAGGTTTTTTGATTATCGCGACCCAGCCTCGCTGGAAAAGCTCATAGACAGCCGCACCAAACTGATATTCGCCGAAACCATAGGTAACCCCTTGGGCAATGTGATAGACCTGGCTGCCATTAGCGCTGCTGCGCATAAACATGGCGTGCCGGTGATTGTGGACAATACCGTTGCTACGCCTATTCTGGCAAAACCATTCGCGCATGGTGTCGATATTGTCGTACATTCGCTCACCAAATATATCGGCGGTCATGGCAACTCGATAGGCGGCATCATCGTCGATAGCGGCAAATTTCCGTGGGGTGAACATGCGGACAGATTTCCTAGCCTCAATACACCGGACCCGAGTTACCACGGCGTTAACTATGTAGAAGCGCTAGGCCCTGCTGCCTACATCGCCCGTGCACGCGTGGTGCCATTGCGTAACACCGGGGCCGCCATCAGCCCATTCAACAGTTTCCTGATCCTGCAAGGGCTGGAAACACTGGCGCTGCGTATTGAGCGGCATAGTAGCAATGCCTTGGCGGTGGCCAATTACTTGCAGCAACACCCCAAGGTCAAATGGGTTAAATATGCCGGGCTGACAGACCATCCAGACCATGCCCTGGTGCAAAAATACCTGAAGGGGCAAGCTTCGGGGATATTGTCTTTTGGCGTGCAAGATGGGCTACAAGGCGGCACACGTTTTATTGATGCACTGCAACTATTCACCCGCCTGGTGAATATCGGCGATGCCAAAAGCCTGGCCTGCCACCCGGCAACGACCACCCACCGTCAACTTAACGCTGAAGAACTCGCCCGCGCGGGGGTGAGTGAAGACATGGTCAGACTGTCGGTAGGCATTGAGCATATTGACGACCTGATTGCTGACCTGGAGCAGGCGCTGGCTCAGGTCTAAACCATCAGCAGCATCACCTTGGTGATTGCAGGCGGCTTGTGTCTGCCTGCAATCATCGCTAAAGTGCTACGCCATGCAGCATACTTTCGTCGCAGATATTCTCACCAATCCGAACAACGCCCAGATCCTGGCACGCTGGCATCACTTATCTCTGCCGGATAGCTGGCTGGTGGCAGGATGCCTGTTCCAAACGGTCTGGAACCGTTTATCTGCCAAATCGCCGGAAGCTGACATCAAGGATTACGATATCTTCTACTTTGACGCCACGGATGTCTCTGCAGAAGCTGAACAGGCACGCCAGGAAGAAGCCAACGCCCTCTTCCATGACCTCAATATCACGGTGGAGGTGTGCAACCAGGCCAGGGTACACTTGTGGTATGAAAGCCACTTTGGCTATCCCTACACCCAGTTACACAACAGCCAGCAAGGCATAGACCGCTTCCTGATTCCATCGACTTGTGTTGGCATCAATTCTGATGCGGTATATGCACCGCATGGTTTTGAGCCGCTCTATCAAGGCATTCTGTCCATCAATCCGCTGACACCGCATCGTGACCTTTACGAAAGCAAAGCCAACTCCTACCAGCAAAGATGGCCCTGGTTACGCCGTCTTGAATCATGACTTTAAACGCCCTATTGACTGCCCCTTCAGGAAACCACCTATGAAATCGCTGCCATTACTGATCACCACGATACTGCTCTCAAGCTTGGTCACCACAGCACATGCTGCCGAAGCCTACCTCGGCCAGTTTCTTTACCAATATGACGGCGGCAACGTTTACCGGGTCACGGTCAAGGAAGCTAAATCCATGTCGTGGCTATGTATCAAGGGCGATGAAAAAGGCGCGCATGGTGTAGAAACACCTGAACGTTTTACCGTGGCCGACAAGGTTTACTTTGCAACCTGGGTAGAAAAAACAGGCATCAATGTCACCCAGGTCATCAACCTGAACACCATGAAGGTATATTCAACCATTATTGACGGCAAACAACGCTATGTGATTTCAGGCAACATCGTGCGTGAAAAATAATCACGCACTCATCATCACCCGGTTGCGGCCTGCGTGTTTGGCCTGGTAGAGCGCTTTATCTGCCTCGGCGATCACAGACTCATAATCAATTTTGCCCTTGGCCAGCGCGCCACCAATACTGACGGTCAGCGCAATACTGCCGCCGCCCGGCGCCTGAATACGTGTTTGTGCGACCTTACTGCGGATATTCTCTGCCACATGCATGGCCGTGTTCGCATCAGCTTCAACCAGAATCAATAGCATTTCTTCACCGCCATACCGGAATACAAAGTCTGACGGCCGCACAGACTCGGTCATTAAGGTCGCCACCTTCTGCAAAGCAATGTCCCCGGCAGCATGGCCATAGCTATCATTCACGGTTTTGAAGTGATCCAGATCCAAAATCAGGATGGCAAAACCGATGGCGCCTGCACGTTTTTGCAAGGCAATTTCGCGCGATAACACGGTATGGATAAACCGTCGGTTCAACAACCGGGTCAGGCTGTCACGCGCATTATCCAGCTCAATATGAGAATCAAAAATCTCATTAATGACAAATTTTATTTTGACCAGGTCCTGCTGAATCAACTGAAACTGGCTGCCAATCGCCGCGCGGTCATCGTACTGCGTGGTTTCAAGGTTTGGCAAAATCTGCTGATCAATTTTGGCGATACATTCGGCAATGTTTTGCAACTTGGGGGTGCGTTCAAACATCAAGCTGGCTTTATGCAAAAACCACATGCCAAATTCAGATTTGGCCAGTCGTGGCAAACCGATGTCGGAGGGGCTATAAAACCAGGCCAGGATATTTCTTTCCCATTCGGTGAGAAATGCGCGTTGACGCTCTCTTTCCATGGCGATATTGCTACCTATCACCGCCAGCCGATAGGACTCATCAAGCCGTGTTTGATCAGAAATCGACTGCATATAGCCATGGTTGCGAATCTCGTACGACAGGCCGATCAGATGATTCACATACATCACCGACTGCATTTTTTCCTGGTCTGTCCACGCTTGCATGAGGATATGCCGCAAAATACAGGCATTGATCATGCGCAAGCTTTTCGACACCGAATGCGCCGGGTAGCCAACGCGCGACAATTTCATGCCTAGCGCATGCTGCTCCTGCACGAAGTGATCTACATCTGAAAACTGCATGCTAAACAGCTGATACACCCACTCTTCAAACACGGCCGTCCATTTGGCGCGCATCTCATCCGTATTAAGCACCTTGCTCAATATCGGGTCGGTACTCAGATAATGCCGGTAACCGGTGAGTAACTCCTGCATATTGTCGCGGATCAAGCCATAGACTTGCTTAATCACCGCAGGCGGAGTGCCCGTGATAATAGCCTGCCACTCTTCAGTGACCAGCATTTGAGCATATTCTGGAAGATTACCAGTATCAGGGGTGTGTTCGTCGTACGTCATCGCTTTACCATTGATTTCTCATATGCACCACCATGGCTAACATAATGTTAGCAAGTATCATGGAGTGACAAGACATGATAACGTTATTCTATTTATGTCATTAAACATTGATTTAATTTAATATTTAATAACAAAAAGTCAATCATTATCATTTAAATCTGAATAAGGATAGACTAGAGTAGATAAAAAAAGGCGAGCCCTGTGGCTCGCCTGGATTAATCTCAATCGTGCTGAATAATTGTTTAAAACACGCGCAATTGTGTCGGCTTCAGATACACCGTTTCACCTTGCTGGAAATTCAACTGGTTAAACTGTTCGCGTCCAAGCTCAACATCCACATATTGCTCATTGTCTGTGCGCTTGATTTCGAGGCGCACCAGAGAGCCGACAGAATGCACATAGGTTAAGGCACCAGGGATGCTGTTGGCTTCTGCCACGCGGCTCACGGCAATTTCATACGGGCGCACAAAGCCTTTGCCTTGTGGTGTTTCGAACGCATTCACATTGCCCAAAAACTCATACACAAAAGGCGTGGCTGGCTGGTCGTAAACACCTTGCGGTGAACCTACCTGCTCTACCTGGCCGTGATTCATGACCACAATGGTATCCGCCACTTCCAGCGCTTCTTCCTGATCGTGCGTCACAAACACACTGGTGACATGCAATTCGTCGTGCAGGCGACGCAACCAGCGGCGCAGGTCTTTACGTACTTTGGCATCCAGCGCGCCAAACGGCTCGTCCAGCAACAAGACTTTAGGCTCGACTGCCAGGGCGCGTGCCAGGGCAATACGCTGACGCTGGCCACCGGATAATTGCGGTGGATAGCGATCTGCCAGCCAGTCGAGTTGTACTAACTTGAGCAAATCATGCACACGTTTCTTGATTTCAGCATCTGACGGGCGGGTCTCTTTTGGACGCACACGCAGGCCAAAAGCGACATTCTCGAACACTGTCATATGGCGGAACAGTGCATAGTGCTGGAATACAAACCCTACCTGGCGCTCACGCACATCACGATGCGTGGTATCCACGCCATCAAACAGCACTTGGCCGCTATCAGGGGATTCCAGGCCAGCAATAATGCGCAACAAGGTGGTTTTACCGCAACCGGAAGGGCCTAGCAATGCAACCAGCTCGCCAGACGGTACTTGCAGGTTGATGTCACGCAGCGCGCTAAACTGGCCAAAGCCTTTGTTAATGTGTTGAATGGTAATGCTCATTTTAAGCCGTCACTTCCTTTTCAATATTGGCGGCATCACGCGAAGCCTGCCATTCGACATATGTTTTTAAAACCAGGGTCACCAGCGCCAGTAGCGTCAGCAATGAAGCAACAGCAAACGCAGCGGCATAGTTATATTCGTTGTACAAAATCTCGACATGCAGCGGCATGGTGTTAGTCAGGCCACGGATATGCCCAGACACCACAGACACAGCACCAAACTCACCCATCGCCCGCGCATTGGTCAGAATCACACCGTAAATCAGGCCCCACTTCACATTAGGCAAGGTCACGTGCCACAGCATTTTCCAGCCGGAAGCACCTAATACTAAGGCCGCCTCTTCCTCTTCTTTGCCTTGCGCCTGCATCAACGGAATCAACTCACGTGCCACGAACGGGAAAGTCACAAAAATAGTCGCCAGCACAATGCCAGGCACCGCAAAGACCACTTTCAGGTCATGATCAATTAACCACTCGCCAAACCAGCCTTGCAGGCCAAAAATCAGCACAAAGATCAAACCGGCAATCACCGGTGACACGGCAAACGGCAAGTCAATCAAGGTGATCAGAAAGCTCTTGCCTTTAAAGTCGAATTTGGTAATTGCCCAGGCCGCGGCAACACCAAACACCAGATTAAGCGGTACCGATATCAGGGAAGCAATCAGTGTTAGCTTCATGGCTGACAAGGCATCTGCCTCGGTAATCGCCGCCAGATAGACGCCCCAACCTTTGCGCAAGGCCTCAGAAAACACAGCGGCCAGCGGAATCAGCAAAAACAGCCCCAAAAAAGCAAGGGCCAGCCCGATCAGGCCCCAGCGTACCCAGGCAGGCTCAGAGGTCGCGCGTTTAAAAGCCACCTTGCCCTGATATTGTTGAAATTGTGTGTTATGCATAAGTTTTCTATTATTTAACTAAATATTGAGCGAGCGGATAAAGCACAAGGCGCACGGCACGCAGAAACCGGAATGTACAATGAGTACATGAGGATTTCGAGTACCCATAAATAACAACTTGCAACGCCGTGATTTGCCCGCGCAGCCAATTATTTATTGCCATGGCGATGATTGCTCCACCACTGCAATAGATTGATCAGCAGCAGCAAAACGAAAGAAATCACCAGCATTACTACCGCAATCGCAGTCGCCCCGGCGTAATCGTATTGTTCCAGTTTGGTAATAATCATCAGTGGCGTAATCTCGGAGATCATCGGCATATTGCCTGCAATAAAGATCACCGAACCGTACTCACCCACGGCGCGGGCAAATGCCAGCGAAAAACCGGTGAGCAAGGCAGGCCAGATAGCTGGCAGGATAATTTTGTAAAAGGTTTGCCAGCGGTTGGCACCCAGGCTGGCAGCGGCTTCTTCAGCTTCTGCACTGAAATCCTCCAGCACAGGCTGCACCGTACGCACCACAAATGGCAGACCGATAAAGGTGAGCGCCACCACGACGCCCAGTGGCGTAAAGGCCACTTTAATACCATGTGGTTCCAGCCATTGACCTAACCAGCCATTCGGCGCATAAATCGCAGTCAACGCGATACCGGCAACGGCAGTGGGTAAGGCAAAGGGCAAGTCAACCAGGGCATCGAGCACTTTTTTGCCAAAGAACTGGTAACGCACCAGCACCCAGGCGGTAAGTAAGCCAAACACCAGGTTAATCACGGCAGCCAGTAATGAGGCACCAAAAGTCAGTTTATAGGTAGCGACTACCCGTGGCGTGGTCACTACAGCACAAAATTCATGCCAACTCAGCTCAGTGGTGCGTAGAAAAACAGCAGCTAGCGGAATCAATACAATCAGGCTTAAATAAACCAGCGTGTACCCCAATGACAGCCCGAAGCCGGGAAGTAGATGTTTCTTTTTTTGTGATGCCATGTTGTGTAGTGACAAGGTTGTGTGGTGACAAGTGTAAACAGGCGCTAATGTAGCTGGATTCTTTTAAATCTCAAAAGAATAGATAATCATTAATTTATAAGCGCCTGTTATATTGAAGAAGGGATGATTACGCTACTTTAGGTGAACGGTGCTGGTACTGGTCATTAATGACCTTGGCCACTACCGGCGCCGCCAATAAATTACCTTGCAGCACGGTCGCGCCAGAAGCAATTGCAATATCCAGTTGCTGTTGTGTTTCTATGCCAAGAATCACCGGGATGCTGCCTAAGTCCTGCACAGTTGCCACCAGGCCCTTAAGGGCTTTGGCCAGCGCTGGTTGTTGTGCTGCCTGATGAATGACCGACACATCAAACTTGATGTAGTCATGATGGGCATTCCATAAGCGGTACAACTTACTCTGATGGCCACCCACATGGTCAAACGCAATCTGATAGCCCAGCGCACGGTAGTTCTCGATGGCAGAAATCAGGTGCTTGTCCTGCTCAATCAGGGACTCGTTAATCTCAAGCACGACACGATGCGTAGGCACTGAGTATTTATGCAGGATCTGCTCAAACACCTTGCCGTGTGCGCTGACTTCAAGCAGCAACTTGGGGTGCACGTTCAAAAACAGCAAACCATTTTCCTGATGAATCGCACGATAGTTCAACACGTGCTGCGAGCGGCAGACGCGGTCAAACTGTACCAGCTTGCCCGATTGCTCGGCGTAGGTGAATGCGAATTCCGGCGTACTGCCCAGCGTGCCAAACAAAGATGGGCGGATCAAGGCTTCGTAGCCGTAGATATCGCCTTGTTTGGCATCATAAATAGGCTGAAAAGCCGTTTTGAGATGCACCCCGATAAAGGTACTCTCATATTCACCCGAACTGGCTTCTAACAGCCCCAACTCTTCCAGATCCAGCGACAGCGCCTGCTTTAACTCGGCGCGTAACTGTACGACATGTTCTGGTTCCTGATTTGATTGACGTTGCGTCATCGTGACTCCTTCCTGCGAGACTACTTTGTACTTCTGAAAAATCTGCTTACTTCTGGTAAATCTGGTCGAAAATACCGCCATCGCTAAAATGCGTATTTTCAGCCTCGTTCCAACTACCAAACACCTGCTTGACGGTGAACGTATGTAACTTCTTGAATGCCGGTTGCGCCACTTCGCTTACTTGCGGACGCAAATAATGCTTGGCGGCCAGCGCTTGCCCTTGTGGTGAGAAATGGAACTCGAGATAAGCCTGTGCCACTTTGCGTGTGCCTTTTTTATCGACCACTTTATCCACCAATGACACCGGATTCTCGGCCAATACGGTCACAGACGGATACACCACTTCATATTTGTCCTCACCCAGTTCCTTTTGCAACAGGTAGACTTCATTTTCAAACGTCACCAGCACATCGCCGATTTCACGCTGGGCAAAAGTGGTGGTTGCACCGCGGCCGCCGGTATCCAGTACGGGCACATGCTTGAACAACTCTGTCACAAACTGGCGCGCTTTCACTGCATCGCCGCCTTTTTGTGTGATATAGCCCCAGGCCGCCAGATAACTATATTTACCGTTACCGGACGTCTTAGGGTTAGGAATCACGGAAGTCACGCCTGGGCGCACCAGGTCATCCCAGTCTTTGACTTGTTTAGGGTTGCCTTTACGCACCAGAAATACCGTTGGTGAAGCACTAGGCACGCTGTTATTGGGTAAACGTGTTTGCCAGTTGGCCGGGATCAGTTTGCCTTTTTGTGCCAGGATATCAATGTCGGCACTGCGGTTCATGGTAATCACATCTGCCGGCAAGCCGTCGACCACGGAGCGCGCCTGTTTGGTTGAGCCGCCGTGTGACTGGTTGATGGTCACCGTTTCGCCAGTTTTCTCTTTCCAGTACTGCACAAACGCCGGATTGAAATCCTTATAAAACTCCCTGGTCACATCATAAGACGCATTCAACAACTCGGCGGCTTGCAGTGACACACTGCTAAACAACACGGCCAATAAGGCACTGCGCAACACAAACGGCATACATAACTCCCTTATTATTTTGAAACTGGCCTGAACTATACCGACAATCTCATATTTTTAAAAAGAATAAAAAATAATATATTTATAATATAAAAATATATATAAAAAGGGAGATAAATGGCCTCTACTGCATTGCAAATGCTGATGCAGTAGAGTAATTTTATAGGGGCAAAAGGGTTACTTAAATCAATGTTGCAGCCCCTTTTGCAAGCCCGTCCACTAAATAACTAAATGGAATAAGCAAATAATCAATAATTATTTGACTTCGACCCTGTTCAATTACAGCCGTTTATTTTATAGTGGGCGAATATTAAAGCTGACTAGACCACTAGAAGCCAGTTTGCACTATTCGTGCAGCTGGCTTTTTGCGTTTTTAGCAGCTAAAACGGATACTGACAGGACGAATTGACGATGCAAGAAATCGCGATTGAGCACATCGTGCAAGAACTGGCCAACATACGAGAAAGCGCGTTACAACAACGCCAGCGCTTATCACAACCACCGAAACTCCCTTCTCGCAAGGCCTTGGGTCAATGCGTAGAATGGCTGGCAGCAGCCCTATTCCCCAATCGGCTGGGCGATCCTGACATTCAGGCCAATGCCATTAATTTCTACGTCGGGACAACGCTGGATAAAGCACTGCGAGAGTTACAGCATCAGATTCGCCTGGAACTGGCCTTCAAGTCGCCCAGTGAACCGATCAACCAGTTTCGCACGCAAGCACATAATTTCACTGCCCAGTTTTCAGAGCAGTTACCTCATATCCGTTTGCAACTGGATACAGATCTGGAGGCCGCCTACCAGGGCGACCCGGCAGCAGACAGTGTGGATGAAATCCTGGTCAGTTATCCCGGCATCCTGGCCTTGATTCATTATCGTATTGCCCATGTATTGCATGGCCTGGGGCTGACCATTATTGCGCGTTTAATGACCGAAATTGCCCATTCACAGACGGGGATTGATATCCATCCTGGTGCGCAAATTGGCGATCACTTTTTTATCGACCATGGCACGGGCGTCGTGATTGGCGAAACTGCCATTATTGGCAGCCATGTCCGCCTGTATCAGGCCGTGACATTGGGTGCCAAAAACTTCCCCAAAGATGCCAATGGCCATCTGGTCAAAAAGTTTGAACGTCACCCGATTCTGGAGGACCACGTAGTGGTGTATGCCGGCGCCACGATCCTGGGCCGCATCACGATCGGCAAACATTCAATTATTGGCGGCAATGTCTGGGTCACCCGCAGCGTGCCCGCCAATAGTCATGTCACACAAGCACATTCGGATGCCAAACCGATTCCGGTGGCTGCTTGATTTTTAACCACTCAGTTTTTAGCCGCTAATTAATTAGTTTAATAAGGAGAATAATCGTATGTCTGAACAACCAACCCAAAGCGCCTTAGGCGATGTCGCCGCACGAACGCTTGCCAATGCCACCAAATCGGTGCCTATGCTCAGCACCATCAGCCCACGCTGGCTGGTGCATTTGCTCAATTGGGTACCGGTAGAAGCTGGTATTTACCGCGTCAACAAGGCCAAAGATCCTAACGCCATTACGGTCGATTGCTCTAACAAAGACGAAAAAGAATTGCCAGCGACTTTTGTCGACTACGAAGAATGGGGCCGTGAATATGTGTTGAACGCCGTCAACACCGTGGTAGACGTACATACCCGCGTGTCTGACCTTTACAGCAGCCCGCACAACCAGATCAAAGAGCAATTGCGCCTGACCATTGAAGTGGTGAAAGAGCGCCAGGAAAGCGAACTGATCAACAACAAGGAATACGGCCTGCTGAACAACGTGGCCAAGTCACAAACGGTAAAAACCCGTAACGGCTTCCCTACCCCGGACGACCTGGATGAATTGCTGACCAAAGTCTGGAAAGAGCCTGCGTTCTTCCTGGCGCACCCGAAAGCGATTGCTGCCTTTGGCCGTGAGTGCACCCGTCGCGGCGTGCCACCACCAACCGTGTCCCTGTTTGGCTCACAATTCCTGACCTGGCGCGGCGTACCGCTGATTCCTAGCGACAAACTGCCTATCGTCAATGGCAAATCCAAAATCCTGTTGCTGCGCGTAGGCGAAAGCAAACAAGGCGTGATTGGTTTGTATCAACCGAACCTGCCAGGTCAACAAACCATGGGCTTGTCTGTGCGCTTCATGGGTATCAACCATAAAGCGATTGCGTCCTACCTGGTCTCCCTGTATTGCTCACTGGCAGTGCTGACCGAAGATGCGATTGCCGTACTGGAAGATGTCGGAGTTGACCATTACTATGACTACAAGTAATTCTATCGATTTAGCGAGCTTTGAGCCTGAGGCGATATTAGCCTCACTACCGGGTGAGCATCCGAAGATGACGGCTGCGCTGGGCGTGGGTCGCGAACTGGAAAACACAGGGGTGCTGGATACCGCCACCCTGACGCAACTGGTAAATGATCTTTACGCCGAGGGCTTTCCGGCCACCGCCCCGTTTGCCGCAGCAGACTTTGCGCAATCATTGGCCGCTGGACATACACCACAACCGTCTGTGCCAGCCACTGACTCATTGACCACGAAACTGGGCAATGCAGGGGGCAGCTCTTTGGGCGTATCGTCACCTAGCTACGTTCAGTCGCAAGTGCAACCCGTTACGCTGGAAACACAGGCGCAGCAACTCACTTACGCGCCTGGCGTGGAAACATTGGCCAGTGATCCGCTGCATAACCATCCGGCACACCTGAATGTGTTGCAGCCTGACGCCGCTTACCTGGCACCGGCCGCATTTGGCGGGCTGGGCATTGAGATTCCCTATCAGCAGGAGCTTGATCGCTGGTTGGGCACAGGTGCGGGCCAGTCTCCGTCATCAGCAGCATCCACGCAACCGGCCAACAAACCATCTGCGGGCAGCGCGCAATCATTCTATTTTTTGCAAGCTGAGCCAGCCGTCATCGGTAGCCTGCCCGCCTCTGCGCATCCAGCCTTTGATGTGCATGCCGTGCGCCGCGACTTCCCGATTCTGAACGAGCGCGTCAACGGCCGTCAGTTAGTCTGGTTTGATAACGCCGCAACCACGCACAAACCACAGGTAGTCATAGACCGCATCAGCTATTTCTATCAGCACGAAAACTCCAATATTCACCGCGCTGCGCATGAACTGGCGGCACGTGCGACGGATGCTTATGAAGATGCTCGTGAAACCGTGCGCCGCTTTATCAATGCACCGTCGGTGAATAACGTAATTTTTGTGCGTGGCACCACCGAAGCCATTAACCTGGTGGCCAAAACCTGGGGCAAGAAGCACCTGGGCGCTGGTGACGAGATTGTGGTTTCCAACCTTGAGCATCACGCCAATATCGTGCCCTGGCAGCAGCTATGCCAGGAAACAGGCGCGGTGATCAAGGTGATTCCGGTCGATGATAGTGGGCAGATCTTGCTGGAGGAATACCAGAAATTGCTGACGGCAAAAACCAAACTGGTGTCTTTCACGCAAGTGTCGAATGCTTTGGGCACCGTCACGCCGGCGCAGGAAATGATTGCCATGGCACACCGGGTTGGCGCCAAGGTATTACTGGACGGCGCACAATCCGTCTCGCACCTGCGTACGGATGTACAAACGCTGGATGCTGACTTTTTTGTGTTCTCCGGACACAAGATTTTCGGCCCGACCGGTATTGGTGCGCTGTATGGTAAAGCAGACGTGTTGCAAGACATGCCGGCCTGGCAAGGTGGCGGTAATATGATTCAGGATGTCACCTTTGAAAAAACGGTGTATCACCCGGCGCCAGCCAAGTTTGAAGCAGGCACCGGCAACATCGCGGATGCCGTGGGTTTAGGTGCTGCACTGAAATATGTGGAACGCCTGGGCATTGAGAACATCGCTGCCTACGAGCATGCTTTGCTTGAATACGCGACCGCAGCCATGAGCCAGATCCCCAACCTGCGTTTGATTGGTACCGCCAAACACAAAGCCAGCGTGCTGTCATTTGCACTCAAAGGCTACCAGAGTGAAGAAGTCGGTGCAGCGCTGAATGAAGAAGGCATTGCGGTGCGTTCTGGTCATCATTGCGCACAACCTATCTTGCGCCGCTTTGGTGTCGAAACCACGGTGCGTCCTTCATTGGCGTTTTATAACACCTATGAAGAAATTGACCGCATGATTGCGGTGTTGCAGCGTTTGGCGTCTTATCACGCTTAAGCGCACGCAATCTCGACCGCAACGGGCGTACAGTGGCACATCACTGTACGCCCTTTTTGTTTGCTCCAGCACTTCTGTTGTGACATTCTGTGCAAGCCTCTGTAAAATCACTCACACCAGCCCGCGGGGTTGAGGCTCTCTACAATCAGGTATCAATAAAAGCTGACCGATGAAATTTGATCCGCGTAATAACAAATTCACTTCAATTTTTACCAGAGAAATGCTGGAGGCCACACTGCCTTCAGTTCTGCTGATCTGCCTCGCCCTGTTTTTTGCCTACAAATTCATAGACCCGGCGCCACCACGCAAGATTGTGATCGCTACTGGTGAGGCCGATTTAAACTACAACGCCTACGCGGCTATCTACGGCGTCTACTTGCAAAAGGAAGGCATCACGCTGGAGTTGCGTAAAACGTCAGGGGATACTGAAAATCTGCGTTTGCTGAAAGATCCGGAATCAGACGTCGACATTGCCTTTATCCAGGATGGTGTGGCCCATAGCGAAGGTGCAGGATCCTTGCTATCCCTCGGCAGCTTGTATTACCAGCCGGTATGGATTTTTTGCCGCTGCAAAGCCACTACGACGCATTTGTCAGCGCTCAAAGGCAAACGTATTGCCATCGGTTATGCTGGCAATGGTACCCATACCCTGGTCAGTACACTACTCACAGAAAGTGGCATTAACAATAGCAATACCAAGCTCGTGTCCATTGGCGGCGAAGAAGCCGCGACTGCGCTAAGACAGGGCAAACTGGATGCCGCACTGTTTGTGGATGTCGCCAATTCTGGCATGATTCACGAAATGGTGACTGACAAACGCCTGCGCTTGCTGAGCATGGATACCGCAGAAGCCTTTTCACGAAAATTCGCCTTTATGCACCATCTGGTGCTGCCTGAAGGCGCCATGGACCTGGCGCGCAACATTCCGGGGCATGATGTGCACTTAGTAGCGCCTACAGCCACGCTGGTGGTGAAAGAAAGCATGCATCCTGCCCTGGCTTACCTGATGATGAAAGTGATTGCCGAGGTACATGGCGGCCCTAGCCTGTTTAATACCAAAGGCGAGTTTCCTTCAGCCAAAGATACCGACTTCCCACTGAGTACGCAGGCGCTTAATTTTTACAAATCCGGCTTACCGATTATTGATAAATACCTGCCGTTCTGGGCAGCGACATTTGTGAACCGCACCTTGATCGTGATCTTGCCATTGCTGGCCTTGCTGATCCCGCTGACCAAGATTATCCCGATGGTGTATGTGTGGCTTGTTAAACGCAAACTATTCCGTTATTACGGCGAGTTGCGCTTTCTTGATACCCAATTACAAGAGATCAAGAGTGCTGCAGATGTAGAGGAATGCCTGGAAAAACTCAATGAAATTGAAGCGAAAGTGGTCAATGTGAAATTACCAGTGCCATTCTCACAATATGCTTATGAGTTACGTGCGCATATTGAGCTGGTCAGGTCAAAGCTCAATCATCACAAGTTTCAACCAGCATCCGTTTAAATGCCAGGCGACACACTTATGTGCGCCTGGCGCTGACCCACTGTTGCAATGCCTGCGCTTCCATCGGCTTGGCGTATAAATACCCTTGTACCAGATCACAGCCCAGGCTTTTCAGGTACTCAGCTTGCGCCTCCGTCTCCACCCCTTCTGCCACGATCTGGTAATGCAAGTTTTTGCCGAGCACAACAATCGCACTGGTGACCGCTTCTGAACGTTCTTTGCCTGGCACGTCATTGACAAAAGAACGATCGACTTTTAAATAGTCGCCGGGGATATCACGCAAGTAAGCCAGGCATGAATAGCCAGTGCCAAAATCATCAATCGCCAGTTTGACCCCAAGCTGTTTTAGCGCCTGCAAACTATCGGTGCCCTTGCAATCAGAATGAATCAGCGCACTCTCGGTCAGCTCAATCACTAGGCGTTCTGCGGACAGGCCGGTTTCGCGCAGGACTTGCAACACATAATCGGTAAATCCCGGCGAGCGCAGTTGCATGGGAGAAACATTGACTGACACTTTGACCTTGCTCAACGCCCCCTCTTGCCAGGCGGCCACCTGCTGGCAGGCCGCTTTCAGCACCCAGGCGCCCATAGGCACAATCAAGCCAGTCAGCTCTGCCACACCAATAAATTTGGCGGGCGGCACCACGCCTTGTTGCGGATGTTGCCAGCGGATCAATGCTTCTACACCTACCAGTTCGCCGGTCATAAAATTCAGCTGCGGCTGGTAAACCAGGTAAAACTCCTGATGTGCAATCGCAGCTTCCAGTTCACTGGCAAATGCCAGGTCTTCAGGTGGCAAGACTTGCTCATGCATCACGCCTTTACGGTAATAAGTGAAGGTCATGATACAGACGACAGAAGTCAATGCCAGCGTGATGATCAACGGCGTCAAACGGTAATCATGTTTAAAATAAACACCAACACCACCGAGGACGATCGCGCATAAAAACAGCAAACTGACGATCCAGCGCAGATGCTTACCGGTGTCGTCCATCAATAACAGATAACTCATTGAGGTTTGCGACACCTGCTTGGCAAGCAAGGCAGAGGCACAAAGCAAGCCGCCCAAACAAGACAGCAGAGACAGCTGGCCATAAGCATCCGGGATACCATATGCTCGCGCCAGTAAACCAGTCACCGGCATCAGCAACGCGACACTGAGTACCGCTTGGCTTGCGCGGTTACATTGAAAGTGGCATAACAAAAAGCCTGCGATCACCAGCAACGACATGCCGAAATCGGTCGCAATCTGGCCATGGCTGACCACTTGTGAAAAACTGTTGATGGAAGCAATATGACTAAAAGAGGCGTGGCTGCTTAATAGCCAATAAGTTTGCAGCATATAGCCGAGTAACACGCTGCCAATCAGCCAGCCAATCAGAGGATGCTCACGCCTGGTGTCGTAAATGACGCGCAAACTCACCGCAACAAAAATGAGGTAACTCACACTCTGCAGCACACTTAATTCAAAGGTGTGGTGCAGCTCACTCAATGGGAACCCTAGCAGCACGCTCACAATGCTGGCAAGTGCCAGCCAAGGAGAGTACTTCTGTACTGTTCTAAGAAATCGATGCCGCATGTACTGGCGTTGCGTTGTACATTCCTGAACAGTTACAGCTGACCAGTCAATGTTGGATACTGACATGTTGCCCCCTGTCGCTATCTATTATTATCGCCCGCGCTGGCAGGCAGTTTTGTTTTACTATAGGCGCAAGTACATTGAAATCAACATAAAATAAAACAGGGTTTTATCATCCTTTAAATCAAATTAAATTGATACTCATGGATGATTCGCTATGGAATAACGTGTTTTTATAAACAAGCTCACAGTGCAGGCTATCTCGACAACAGGCATGGCCATCGCCACTGATTAAGCGCTTGCTGATGCGGTCTCTACGGGCAGATTGTTCGCCACCCATTGTTGTAAAGCCTGGGCTTCCAGCGGCCGGGCAAACAGAAAACCTTGTGCGATATCGCAGCCTATACCTTTGAGAAAACCGGCCTGGGCTTCAGTTTCGATACCTTCGGCAATAATACGGTAATCCAGGCTCTTACCTAAGCTGACGATGGCCTGAATCACCGCCTCGGCCTTGTTATGGCCAGGCAATTCCATCACAAATGAACGGTCCACTTTTAAATAGTCGCCAGGAATATCACGCAGATAAGACAAGCACGAATATCCGGTGCCAAAATCGTCAATCGCCAGCTTGATGCCCGCCTGTTTCAGGCGATGCATGATGCGGGCATTTTCACCATCATCCTGCACGAAAGAGCTTTCGGTGAGCTCAACCACCAGCCGCTGTGGCGGGAAGCCGGTTTCAGCCAGGATTTGTAAAATATCCTCCACCAGCGTGCCTGACTTGAGTTGCAGGGCGGAGACATTCACCGCCACTTCGATCTTGCCCAACACAGGGTCATGGTGCCATTGCGCAGCCTGCGTGCAAGCCGTGCGCATGACCCATTTGCCTAAAGGCACAATCAGACCGGTCAATTCGGCCACCCGGATAAACTTTTCTGGAGAAATAATGCCTTTTTCCGGATGTCGCCAGCGTACCAGGGCCTCGACGCCTTTTAATTTGCCGGTATTGAAATCGACTTGTGGTTGATACACCATAAAGAACTGGTGACTATCCAACGCAGCTTCCAGTTGGCTGGCAAAGTCCATATCGGTCGCTGGCAGCACCTGTTCGTTGCTTTGCCCTTTGCGGTAATAGGTGACAGTCATCGTGTAAACAATCGCCAAAATCGCTACCACAACGACCGCTGGCAATGCACGCATATTGTCTTCAAACTCGACACCGGCTCTGGCCAGCATAATGGCGAAAAAGCTCAAGAAAACGATACTGAAGCGTATCTGCTTACCATTGTCATCCATCAGCAACAAGTAACTCATGGGCGGATGCGACGCGTGCCTGGCCAATAAACCAAAGGCGCACAACAAGCCACTTAGAGTTGCCAGCGGCGGCATCAGGCCGTAAGGACGTGCAATGCCGCACAAAAACCCCAGTAGCGGAATCAATGGAATCATGACTGCGACGCACAAAATAGCCTGGCTGGTGGCTAGCCAGCCAGAACGCTGGAAGAGATAGGAAATGGCAATCAGACACGCCAGCAAAGCACCTGAGGCATATTCCACCAGCCTCGAGTCTTGTTGCACCTGTATGTCATTCGCAATGCGCAGCAACTGCGCAGTATCGTTAAAATCGGCGGCGTAAGGAGAAAGTTGCACCATGAACAAACTGATGGTGACCAGTGACATGGTGAGCATGGCCAGATTGGTGCGACCGTTTTCCAGCAGCAAATTGTAGCTGACCAGAATAAAGGTGAGATAAGTCAGTAATTGTGCCAGCCAGACATTGTTATCAACGTCTAACAGGTAATGCGGAAAACCCAGCAAGCCACAGACCATGCTGGCCATGGCCAAGAAATGGGTGTTGTCCTGCACTTTACGCACAAGACGATGACGCATAAACTGCCGCTGCGTTATATTTTCGCTGAGTGGCGCTGCCAGTTCGCCAATCCCGGTTTGACTCATTATTTACCCTTTAACCGCTATCACTGCATCATTCTCTGCCACAAGCAAAAAAGATTCTTGAGTCAGGTCATTAAACCTTAAATCTCAATAGTGTTATCGGTTAAACAAACGGATAAATTTAGACCTAATTTAAAAAAAATTAATAATTAGGGCTGGGGCATGGTAAAGCGCACGATCAGGCCGCCTCGAGCACGCGCTGCATGCCATCCGCGCTATTGCGTGTATATACGACCTTGAGGCCACGCTTGTGTGCCACATGCTTGATGCGGTACATCATGGAATGATTGAGCCAGCCCGTGACCAACACAATCACATTGACGTTTGCCGGTAGCTCGCGTTTCACATCGCCAGGCTTCCTGCCGGTCCAGTGATCAATTTTATCGATCCCTTGCGCCTGCAGTACCTGTTTGATGCCTTCTATACGGTCACCACCAATCACTAATGCTTTTGACATGAAACACTCTCCTTGTTGTAGAGAAAGAAAAAGGCATTGGGTAAATGCCTTTTTCTGTTGATCAAATCTTATTTCTGGTAAATCTCGTCAAACACGCCGCCATCGGCAAAATGTGTTTTCTGTGCTTTTTGCCAGCCGCCAAACACATCATCAATTTTGATCAAATTGACCTTTGGAAACTGTTTTTCGTATTTCTTGGCGACAGACTCCAGGGTTGGGCGGTAGTAGTTCTTCGCCGCAATTTCCTGGCCTTCTTCGCTATACAAATACTGCAAATATGCTTCTGCCACGGCCTGCGTATTATGGCGTTTGACGTTTTTGTCGACCACCGTCACAGGCGGTTCAGCCAAAATCGACAAGGAAGGCACCACGATATCAAACTTGTCCGGACCCAGTTCTTTCAACGCGAGGAAAGCTTCGTTTTCCCAAGCCAGCAACACATCACCAATGCCACGCTCGACAAAAGTGGTGGTTGAGCCACGCGCACCGCTATCCAGCACCGGCACGTTTTTAAACAGCTTTTTCAGGAAGTCCTTGGCCTTGGCATCGTCATTATTGTTCTGCTTGAGCGCATAAGCATAAGCAGCCAGGTAGTTCCAGCGTGCACCGCCCGAGGTTTTCGGGTTCGGTGTAATCACCGAAGTCCCTGGCTTCACCAGATCATTCCAGTCCTTGATGTTTTTCGGGTTACCTTTACGCACCAGAAACACAATGGTGGAGGTATAAGGTGAGCTGTTATGCGGCAGACGTTTTTGCCAGTCTGGCCCAAACAAACGGCCTTTGCTGCCCACTTCGTCAATGTCGTAAGATAAGGCCAGTGTCACCACATCCGCCTGCAAGCCATCGATGACTGAACGCGCCTGCTTGCCTGAGCCACCATGTGACTGTTTAATAATCACATTGTCGCCTGTTTTGGCTTTCCAGTACTTTGCAAATGCATCGTTGTAGTCTTGGTACAACTCACGGGTCGGGTCGTATGACACATTGAGCAGGTTGACATCGGCAGCCCCAGACAATAATGGGAATGTCAGAGTGAGCGCCAGTAAAGCATGTTTTAAACTATGATTGAATCTCATCATATTCCCTTGTTATTAGAAGCCGTATAAAGTCAGCTCGGTATAGAAGAAGTTGGACGTATCGGAACGATTGGCTTGCCCCGCAACCAGGCGTGACGTTGTCTTCACAAAATCGCCAGCCCAGAAGTGCGCATAACCCAGATTCAAAGCAGCATATTGACTCAATGGGAAACGAACTCTTAAATCGAACTCTTTACCTAAGTCTCTACCAGCATTACCCGTGACATCCTGCAAATTGTTACCTGCTGCCCAACGGTCTGTTGCGCTATCCAGGCGATACCAGCTAAAGCCCGTATCTACTTTCACATTATCCAAAAATGGCACTTTAGGATCGAACTCTGCACGTATTTTGGCTGCGCGAATATTATTCATTTGAATATAGTCGTTATTAGACCAAGGACGTGCAAACCCGAACAAACGGTCAAAACCCTGATTGTCAGAAGTGTCCGTCGCAGTCGTACCAGAGACCTTATCGCCGCTCGCTACGCCATAAGAACCGCTGAAACGTGGTTTCCATGAATGCTTGTTAAAGGTATAGCCAACTTCTGCGGTATAGGCATAAGCATCGTGATCAACATTGATATAACGGCCTGTTGCCAAACTGCCAATATAGCGTTGAACTTCACCCCACTGTTTGCTGTAGCTCGCGTCATAGTCCCATTGTGTTCCTGGAACCACACCATACACGCGCACACCACCGGTATTAATCTCACGATCAACTTGTGCCCTGACTTGTTGTAATGGATTAGTATAAACACTGCGGTCACTATATGCGGTACCGTTACCGTCATACTCAACCCTGTTACCATTCTGCTTCAGGTAAAAGTAATAAGGCTGAATCGTCACATAGTCAGACCAGCCGCGCCAGTCACCCACCAGGCCGTAAAATTTCTGGGCATGATCAACCTGGTCCAATTGGTTGGCAAAGCGCTGTACCGGTTGTACGGCAAAAGCTTCCAACTGCCAGTCATTTTTCTTTTCGCCGATATTGGCACGGATACCCTGGAAAGTATTGGTCGTGTTGCGCCACTCGTTACGTGCGATCAAACGACGATCCAGGTCTTCCCAAGCCAGACGACCACCACGCACCCAGAATGGACGATTGTTACCCAGGTCATCTTTGCCAAAAATACTTTCTTTGAAATACAGTTCCAGATAGGCCTGTAAAAAGTCAGCATGGTCAATATCTTTTGGGTCGTTGGATAAACGACGATCAGTACTATCATTGTAATCACTGTGATTACGACGGGAATCCTGCACTTCAACCGCGAAACGGAACGGGTCTAAAATGTTTTTCAGGCCCAAATAAGCGCGTGAACGCAACAGGAGTGGATCATCAATATTTTCTTGCGCACGGCGAAAATCGTTTTGACGGCTTTCGTAACGGGCGCGATATTCAAAGCCAATGTCCAGCCAGTCAACATCAGCAAAACTGTCGTAATCTTTCAACCATGTTTTGTTTAATTGTTTTACGTATCTTGGTGGCTCGGTTTCTTTTTGTGTGCCATAACTACGGCGCTCAACATAATAGCCACTTGCTGCTTTGGCAGCCGCTTTTTCTTCAGCCTTGATTTCTTCCAGGCGTGCTTTTACTTTCTTTTGTTGCTCAGCATCCTCTACTTGTGTCTCGGCCAGCTGTACCTCTTCTGCCGCCGCGGCCACGCCATTACCCAGCCACCACACACCTGCGGTTGCCAGTGCAAGGCTTAATTTCTTTAACTGCATGTATTATCTCCCGTTAATTAATGACTTCCAGCAGCCTGGTCAGTGCTCAGTAAAATCTTATCAACTACTTCTTGGGTTTTATCTGGTGATCAAAGCGCACTTTCTCACGCCGTTCAATTTGCGTCACCCGCCCATCATGTACTGTAATTTCAATAGAACCATAACCGGTATCCTTCTGCACAGCCGCAATGGCCGCCGCAACAATCGCCAACAAGGCTTCGTCAGCTTGTGTTTCCGGTTTGTTTAATACTGTAGACATGATGCCCCTCACTGCATTGAATGAAGGGCATTATTTCAGACTATTTATATTTTAAAAAATAATTATTCGTTATTTTTATATTACTTTTAACTATATATAAAATAAAAAAAAATCCCGCAAGACTGCGGGATTTCAATTTAAGTTTTGATACGGTTGTTATTAGAAGTTGTATTGCAGTTGTACGCGCAACGCTTCTGCTTTGAAGTTATCGTAATCTTCCCTGGCTTGCAGATTATTTGCAGCACTCGCGGTTGCACGGTTACCTGTCACGAGGTTAGTACGATTCATACGGTGGTAGACAGCTGTCAACTCAACCTCTGGTGCCAGTTGCCACTCTAAACCGAACTCCCAGTCATTGACATGGTTTTCAGGTGAGTTAGTTTCCGCTTTGTTATAGCCATCAAAGTACTGCCATTTGATAAACGGAATCAATGTGCCATTGGTACTCAAGAACTGGAAGTTATCGATTTTATACATGGCTTGTACATAACCACCGTTCAGGCTTTTCTTTTCAATCACGTTTTTCGTAATGTCCAGACCCGGTGTGTTACCCCAGTTCCACTCGGCCTGAATACCAAAAGGCTGTGGGTACATGATAAAGCTGATACCTACGCGCTCGTCTTCAATACCGTTTCGGCCTGAAAGAGGCGTGCCAGTGCCCAAGGTAGGCGCTGGAGAAGATGCCAATACGCCAGTCACAGGGTTGCGGCGGCTGTAATTGCCAGTGGTTGAAATGTAGTCGCCTTTATAAGCTTGAATGCCTGCTTCGTAGATCTGGCCACTTTGTGTTTTCCATGGGTAAGTCAGACGTGAAACCACATGGTAGTTATCGTTCTGGTCACGGGCATTAGCGCCTTGGCCGTTATACAAGCCCAACGCAAACATACCGTAGTTGCCGGAGTGTTTCAGGCCACTCTTGTTGATTTCTTCAAACAAAGCCTGGATATTGGTTGGTGTGTAGTAGTAGAACGCACCTAGGTCACGCTCATCGCGCACAGCACTATTCAAGGCATCGTTACGGTCTAATGCCAGGCGGTTTGAACTTGACTGCAGGTTTTCAAAACCATATGGCACTTTGGATTGACCTACGCGTACACGGTGTACACGTTCTTTATCAATATAAACATCGCCATAGGCATCACGCAGCTGGGCAAAGTTACCGGCACCACTCGCATTAGAGTTGGATGTGCCGCCCACAGAGCTGGCGAAATCTGGCTGGATGTAGTAGCTCAGGTGATCACCATAATCACCAAAAATGATGATGCGCGCACGGCGGATCAAGAAGTTCTTATCTGCATCACCCAATGAGTGGTCATCACCTACGGAGCGGTCTGACCACAGGTTAACCCCTTCATCGCCACCCAGCATCTGGGTATTGCGAACCTGCACATAGCCACGCATATTGACACGGCTAGTCCAGCTCTTGCTTTCTTTCTTTTTCTGCACTTCAACTTCATTAGTACGGCCCTTCATCAACAAAGCGCCTTCTTCTTCAGTCAAAACACCTTTGCTAATCAGCGCCTGAACCAGATCAGTCGTTGAATCAGCATGCGAGACAGACGTCAAACCTGTTAACAGACCACCGGCCAAGGTTGCCATCAACAAACGACGAAACTTCAAATTCATTTTTATCCCCTGTTATAAGATTACATGTGTGTATCCGGGACGTATTTTGAATTTTCAATATGACAGTTTGATGACAAACCTTACACATTTCTTACAAGCAGACTACTAGTAACAAAAAAGCCACCCTTACTGGGTGGCTCTATGTTACTTTGATGAGTTTAGCTCTCTGCACGCATGTGTGGGAACAGAATCACATCACGTATGCTCGGGCTATCGGTAATCAGCATCACCAGGCGGTCAATGCCAATGCCGCAACCACCGGTCGGCGGCATGCCATATTCCAAAGCACGGATAAAGTCTGCATCGTAGTACATAGCTTCCTGGTCACCTGCCTCTTTGGCTTTCATTTGCGCATGGAAGCGCGCTGCCTGGTCTTCAGCATCGTTTAACTCGCTAAAGCCATTGGCCATTTCGCGGCCAGTGATAAACAGCTCAAACCGTTCGGTGATTTCAGGCTGCTTATCTGAAGCGCGTGCCAAAGGTGAAACTTCCACCGGGTAATCGATAATATAAGTAGGCTGCCACAGTTGGCTTTCTGCTGTTTCTTCAAACAGGGATAACTGCAATGAGCCCAGGCCTGCGTGAGCAAATGGTTTCACGCCAAACTTCAATAACTCCTGACGGATAAAGTCAGCATCATTGAGTTGCGCCAGCGTATATTGCGGCGCATATTTCTGGATCGCGCCCACAATGGTCAAACGCTCAAACGGCTTGCTTAAATCCACTTCTTTGCCAGCGTAGCTCAACACCGCAGTGCCGTTCGCGGCAATCGCTGCGGCACGGATACATTGCTCGGTAAAGTCCATCAGCCATTGATAGTCTGTGTAAGCCGCGTAGAACTCCATCATGGTGAACTCAGGATTATGGCGAACGCTGAGGCCTTCATTACGGAAGTTACGGTTGATTTCAAATACACGCTCAAAGCCGCCGACAATCAGGCGCTTCAAATAAAGCTCTGGCGCAATGCGCATAAACATCTGCATATCTAATGCATTGTGATGCGTAACAAATGGTTTGGCTGACGCACCACCAGGAATTGGGTGCAACATAGGAGTTTCTACTTCGAGAAACTCGTTGTCATTCATAAACTGACGAATCGCCGCCACCACTTTTGAGCGTGCCTTAAACGTGGCGCGTGTTTCTTCAGACGTGATCAAATCAACATAACGCTGACGATATTTGATTTCCTGATCTTGCAAACCATGAAATTTTTCCGGCAATGGGCGCAGTGACTTGGTGAGTAAACGCAACTCGGTGACATGTACAGAAAGCTCGCCAGTGCGGGTTTTAAACAAACGCCCGCGCGCACCCAGAATGTCGCCCATGTCCCAGTGCTTAAAGCTCTCGTAGAGGTCTTCACCAATTTCATCACGTGCGACATACAATTGAATACGCGCGGTGCTGTCCTGAATCGTTGCAAAACTGGCTTTGCCCATCACACGTTTCAGCATCATGCGACCAGCAACCACAACGACGATCTCTTGCGGATCCAGCGTTTCTTTCTCGCTGGCAGCATACGTCTCTTGCAAAACAGCCGCTTTATGCTCAGGCTTAAAGTCGTTAGGAAAAGTAGCCACTTGTGCTGATTGCGCTTGTTCGCGCAGCAAGCGCAACTTTTCGCGACGCTCTGCAATCACGTGGTTCTCATCAACGACTGACTCTGTCGCGCTGTCTGGGTTGGAGTGTTGTGCTGTCATAAAGTATCCGGCAATCTTCTGCGTTATTCGTAAACCCGCTATTTTAGCATTGTTACATCCAATTTTTGGACTCTTGATCGCTAGGTGCCTCATGCTTTTCAGGCAAATGGATACGTATCATAAAACCATGCGGATTAAGATTGGTTGCGTTGACAAAACCACCATGCGCCTCAACGATATGCTTGGTCATCGCCAGGCCAATGCCATGCCCATCCACTTGCGATGCGCGACGACCGCGTACAAATGGCCTGAAAATCTGCTCCAGCTCCTGCGGTTCCACGCCCTGGCCTTGATCCTGCACTTCCAGAATCACCTCTCCCGTGCGTGCGCTGTGTTGCAATTCAATCGCCACCACGCCATTCTCCGGACCATATTTCACGGCATTGCGGATCACATTATCGATCGCACGCTGCAGCAACTCCAGCTGGCCATCCACCACTACAGCATCTTCTGGCATCTCGAGATGCAGCTTGGCTTCATGCTTCTCAAATAGCACATCGCCCACAATACCGGTCAATAGCCCTTTTAAATCCACCTCAGTTTTTTGCAGCTTTTGCATGCCGGATTCAAAACGAAAGATTTCCAGTAACTCAGAAATCATGCGCTCCATGCGCACAGCTTCCAGCTCCACGCGCTGTAAAGAGCTTTGCATTTTTTTGGGATTCTGCATCACCAGGCCTACCGACATTTGTATCCTGGCGAGAGGCGAGCGTAACTCATGGGAAACATGGTGCAGCATTTTGGACTGGCTTTTGATCATATTATTGAGGCGCAATGCCATCAAATCAAACGCTTCACCAAGCTCAGCAAACTCATCGTGGCTGGCCTTGATTTTAGGGCTGACCCTGACTAGCAGATCGCCTTCTGCGGCACTCTTTAAATGCTCAAGCAACAACTTGATGGGATGCGAAATAGACCAGGCCAGGACGCCGGCAAAAATCGTGCTGGAGATAAGGCTGTATATCAAAACAGAGAAAGGCAAACTAAAGAGTTGCCTCTCAGTCCAGCGCTGGTCGGTCTTGGCGGAGAGTGGTTCAGCCTTTAACGCGTTTGGCGTTGTCTCACAGCTGCTTCCAGACGAACAAATGTGTGAGACTTCATGATGCTCAGGTGTTTGTTGATGGGCCTGCCACTCGATAATATTACCAACGATAAGATCGGTGGAGACGAGCGCCAGAAAAAATGCTAAAAATAACTTCCAGAACAGGCGCCCCATAACCCTCGCATTAAATCACTTACTCTCTAACAAGTTGATATCCAACGCGGTAAATGGTTTGTATCACATTCACACCGCCAGATACTTCTGATATTTTTTGACGGATACTGCTCAAATGCACGTCAATACTACGGTCATACTTCACTAACGGACGTCCCAGTGCCTTAATGGACAAATCTTCTTTGCTGACGATAGTACCTGCATGTTTAGCCAGAATTTCAATCAGGCTAAATTCGGTGCTGGTAAACACAATCGGCTTATCCACCCAAAACACTTTTCTACGTTCACTGGAAACCACCAGTTGGCCAACCACGATATCGTTGCCTTTTGGCGTGTCACTGGTGTGACGGCGCAAAATCGCACGAATTCTGGCAACCAACTCTCTTGGCAGACAAGGTTTCTGCACGTAGTCATCCGCGCCGCCTTCCAAACCTTCAATGCGGCCCTCGTTGTCGTCTTTAGCCGTGAGCATCAGCACAGGAATATCAGAATGTTGTCTGACATTCCGTAACGTCTGCAATCCGTCCTGACCTGGCATCATTACATCAAGAATCACCAAGTCGAATTTACCGGCAAGCACGTATTGCTCACCCGTCAATCCATCATGCGCAGTCGTCACCGCAAAGCCCTCTTGCGTCAGAAACTCCTTCAGCATATTGGCTAATTCAACATCATCGTCAATCAACAGCAGCTTGCTCATTTATGTCCTTTTTTAAAAGATAACACAAGGCTTATCCTAATATTTAGCCTCGGAATATTATGAACAATTAAATTGATTAACAAGCGTAAATGGCCTAACTTTACCCAAGTTTTCAAACTGTATCAAAAATGTTAAACAATTTTAAATTATACATTAAAGTTTTATGATGCTAAACGGCTAATCAGCCGTAAATGCCTCACACAACTGACTCAGCAATTGCCCAAACAGTGGCAATACATCTTCCGCGCTATGCGGGCTGTCATCATCGGTGGTCGCAATCATATAACTAATGGTCACTTTATCCAGATTTTCACGGTATTCCTGCCAATGCTCAGACTCTGCTTCGGCAATCAGTTTAAATTTATGAAAACCGGATTCAATAATCTCGGCCAGCATTTCTGGCGCAAGCCCGTCAAACAAGGTTTTACCGATTGTAATTTGTGCCCTATCGTAGTCGGGCTGCAGCCCTTCCTGCGTCAGCGGCATAAACAAGAAGGCGTAGACCATCAAGCCAAAGCATTGATACACGCCTAGCATGTCAAAATCATTTTGCAATTCTTCTGCCGGGTGGCGATCCGCAGACTGAATCGCTTTAAAAGTTAAAAAACTCGCCAGATAATGCACCGAGTCTTCGACATCCCCATTGGCAAAAGCGGCCACGGCTTGCGCCTCTGACTGGCCCCCAGCATGCGTCTGCGCCTGACACAGCTGATGCATGAATCTCAAACGCTCTTCATAAGTCATTTCCATGATGATCCCTTTATTAATATCGTCGTGTTACTCAATCTCAGGCAGCGCTTCCAGTTTTTCCTGCACATCCAGCCACTGCTCCTCGATCGAATCGAGTTGTTTTTGATGCTCACCTTGCGCAATCAATAAGGCCTGCAATGTTTCGCGTTGCTCGACATCGTAAATCGCGCTATCAGCCAGGCGTTGTTCAACGTCCTGCTTTTCTTGCGTGAGCTTGGTCAATTGGGTTTCCAGCGCAGCCAGCGTTTTGAGCAAAGGCCTGCGCTCTACCAGGCGTGCCTGCCTGTCAGCTTTTTGCTGATGATAACTATTTTGCTTGACTGCCGCAGGTCGGCTCGCGGCGACTTCTGCTTGCGCTGTCTTCAGCAAAGATACTTTGTAATCTTCCAGGTCGCCATCAAACACACTGGCCTGACCATCAGCCACCAACACAAATTTTTCGCAACAAGTGGCAAGCAGCGTGCGATCGTGCGACACCATCACCATGCCGCCCTCATACGCCTGCAAAGCCATGGATAAAGCATGCCGCATTTCAATATCCAGATGGTTGGTCGGCTCATCCAGCAAAATCAGGTTAGGCCGCTGCCAGATCAGCATGGCCAATGCCAGGCGTGATTTTTCGCCACCAGAAAATGGTCCGCAAGCTGCTTTGGCCATTTCACCCCTGAAATCAAAACCGCCTAAAAAATCTAATAACTCCTGCTCTCTCGCAGTGGCATCCAACCGCTGCAAATGTTGCAACGGTGAGTCGCTGGCAACCAGTTGTTCAAGCTGGTGCTGGGCAAAATAGCCTATACGCAAATCCTTGCCTTCCACCCGTTCGCCCGATAATAAAGTTGCTGACTGTGCCAGCGCTTTAATCAAGGTGGATTTACCGGCACCATTTTTACCCAGCAAGCCAATACGTTCGCCAGGACGAATCGCCAGATGCTCAAGTTTCACCAGGGTTTGCCCTGCATAGCCCAGTGCGACCCGATTCATCACCAATAAGGGATCCGGCGCTGAACCCAGGTCACGAAAACTGAAACTGAAGGGAGAGTCTACGTGCGCGGCGCTGATGCGCTCCATGCGCTCAAGCGCCTTGATACGGCTTTGCGCCTGGCGTGCCTTGGTCGCCTGCGCGCGAAAACGATCAATGTATTTCTGCAAATGTGCCATTTGCTGCTGTTGCTTTTGGTAACTGGCTTGTTGCAATGTCAGTTTTTCAGCCCGCTGGCGCTCAAAATCGCTATAGCCGCCACGATATAAAGTGAGCTGCTGTTGTTCGATATGCAGGATATGATTGACAGTATTATCGAGGAATTCCCTATCATGCGAAATGAGCAGCAAGGTACCACGATAAGCGCTCAGCCAGCCCTCCAGCCAGATCACGGCTTCAATATCCAGGTGATTGGTCGGCTCATCCAGCAGTAATAAATCCGAACGGCACATGAGCGCGCGTGCCAGGTTGAGGCGCATGCGCCAGCCACCTGAAAAATCGCTGACCGGGCGGCTCAATTGTGATTGAGAAAATCCCAGGCCAGCCAATAAAGCGCTGGCCCTGGCTTCTGCGCTATAGCCGTCAATATCCGCCAATCGCTGATGCCACTCGGCGACATGTAACGGGTCATGGCTTTCGCCAGCGTCGGCTTGCGCAAGCTTTACTTGCAAAGTGCGCAGCTCTTCATCACCATCCAGGGTATATTCGAGTGCAGATTGCGTTAGCGCAGGCGTTTCCTGTGCCACATGTGCAATCACCCATTGTGGCGGCATCAGCAACTCACCTACATCTGCCGTGAGCTCACCACGCAGCAAGGCAAACAAGGTCGACTTACCCGCACCATTGGCACCGGTAAGGCCGACGCGATGCCCCGGATGCAACTGAAAACTGGCCGCTTCGACCAGCGTTTTACCTGCTCTGGAAAAAGTCAGTTGTTTAAACTGAATCACTGACAATCACTTTCATTTAAAAACGAAATTGCAAAAGAGTGGCATTTTAAACGAATCATTCATGCTCATGCTGAATAATTCCGCAGTCAACAGGCAGTTCTGCTGCGGCTGCGCAACTGTTTTCGAGTAAAATGGTCAGTTATCACTAAAACTTCCTCAACCCTTGTTCAACGCCCTTATGCCTCTGCAAAAAATCAAACGCTGGCTGGTTTCACTCATGATTGTTATTTTTGTCATGCTGGCAGGCATTATTGGCGTCATTCAGTTCTATGTGTTTCCACATATTGATGACTACAGAGGCCGCATCGAACAAGCGCTGAGCCAATCGCTCAAACAGCAAGTCACCATCGCCCACATTGGCATTCGCTGGCGCGGCCTGGCACCACAAGTGACACTGGGCAAAGTCACTGTATTTGATACTGAGCAGCGTCCTGCGCTTGAATTATCGGAGGTGACTACCCGTTTGTCGTGGAGCAGCCTGGTCTTGCTTTCACCTTCATTGATCAGCCTCAGGATAGACGCCCCTAATCTGGTGATCAGGCGCACAGCCAATGGTGAGCTGTTTCTCGCAGGCATATCCATGTCTGGGCAAGGCAACCCGGCTTTTGCCAACTGGCTGTTGGCGCAACGGCGCATCAAAATCTCTCATGCCACCATCACCTGGCTAGACGAGCAACGCCAGGCACCGCCACTGTTGCTGGAGGATTTGAATATTGAAATATTAACGCCAGTCTGGCAGCGCCTGCTGCACCGTCATAGCATCCATATCGACAGCCTGGTCTCAACCGGGACAAAGCAGCGCATCACCCTGGAATCAGTCGTGGTCGGTCATGATGTGGCCAAACCTGAAGCATGGCATGGCGAAATTTCGCTACGTTTGCCAGAAACCGATTTAGCTGCCTGGAGCCCCTGGTTAGACCTGCCACTCAAGGTGAATTCCGGCAAAGGCAACCTGACCACCACGCTGGCATTCGACGCGCTGCAATTGCAACGCCTGGCTGCGCAAGTGCAACTGAGCGATGTAGCGGTCAAACCCGCCAATGAGCCACAAACCTTTGTCGCCAAAACCGTGGCTGGCGAGTTGCGCTGGCAACGTGTTGAGCAACGCTTTATGGTCACGCTCAAGCACTTTTCTGCCAACGTCCAGCCTGGTTTGGTGCTAGAGGATAGCAATGGTGAATTGCAATGGGACGACAAAGGCCATGAAGGCACAATCACGGTTAAAAAATTCAGCCTGACCCAAGGCAATTTATTTGCGCAATGGTTACCGCCTGACTCAAAAATAGCAACATACCTGGAAAATATGGCGCCCGCAGGCAATGCCTCTCAAATCAAAGCGCGCTGGCTATATCAACAAGATCAGTGGCGTGATTATGCCGTCGAGGCCAACTTCAATGCGCTGCACACGCAAGCTTATGCCGGCATTCCTGGTCTGGATAACTGGTCTGGGCAATTATCACTACACCCCAATGCAGGCAGCGTGGAACTCGATACCAGCAAGGCTAATATTGAGCTGGCTGGCCTGCTACGCTGGCCATTACCCATAGACCGTTTGCAGGGTGAAGTGGAGTGGAGTCATAACGGCCAGAAAACCTTGATCAGCACCCGCAACCTGCAGTTTAGCAACCCTCACCTGGCCTTGCGCACCAATATGGAATACCAGTTAGGCGCAGCAGGCGGGGACACCATACAACTACAAAGCCAAATCGAGCGTGGCGATGCAAAGTTTGCGCCGTTTTACTACCCATTGATTCTGGGTGAAACGACCTTGCACTGGCTGGATAGCTCAATTCTCGGTGGCCAAATCCGGCGTGGTGAAGTAATCGTCAAAGGCCGGGTCAGTGATTTTCCTTACGTCAACCAAGCGCAGCAATCTGATCCGTCCCTGGGCCTGTTCCGTGTGACTGCTCAAGTAGACCGCGCCAGCCTGGAATATGGCACCGACTGGCCAGTGATCCAAAATATCGACGCCTTTCTCAAGTTTGAGGGCAAGCGCATGGATATCGCCGTTAAAAACGGCAGCACGGTCGGCCAGCACATTACGCAAGCACAGGTCGAAATTCCGCTACTGGATGCCGACTGGCCGATGCTCAACGTCAAAGCGGCAGCCACCGGCACCGTCGAGCAAGGCGTGAAGTTCGTCAACACCAGCCCGGTAAGACAAGTCACTATGGGCTTTACCGACTTTTTGAAAACCACAGGCAATGCAGAACTTAAACTGGCATTGCAAGTGCCCCTCAACGATGTCGACGCCAGCCAGTTTCAAGGCGACTACAACATAAAAAATGGGCATATTGCCGCCAATCCGCAAATTGCCATGCCGGAAATGAGCAATATCAATGGCCATTTAAAATTCAACGAAAAAGGCCTGCAAGCGCAAGGTATACAGCTATCGATGTTTGATAATCCTGCCAGCGTCAGCCTGAGTACCCGATCTGATAAATCTGTGATTATTCAGGGCAGTGGCCGCATCACCGATGCTGCGCTCAAAAAACTGGATAACAACTCGATTACCCGCGCTTTGCACGGCACGACGGACTGGAAAAGCAATCTGTTGATCCAGGCGCCTAATATCCGGCTGGATATCCGCTCACAGTTGATCGGCATGGCGATTGACCTGCCAGAACCCGCAAAGAAAAGCGTAGAAACACCCGCCAGCCTGACGATACGTTTCCGTCAGGAAAGCAACCAACCAGACAAAATCGCTATTCATTACAACGACTGGATTCATGCCAACTTTTTGCGTAATGCGAATAGCCCAGCCGCTGTCAGCGCCGGTGAAATTGCGATCAATACACCGCCTCGTTTACCAACCGGAGATGGCATTAATTTACGCGCAGACTTTCAAAAGCTTAACGTGGATGAGTGGTTAGCCTATCTCAACCAGGGTAGTGGCAACCAGACTGCGGAATCCTCCTCACTGGCATTGAATCAAATAGAACTGACTGCGGGCACCCTGCATGTGTTTGACCGCAACCTGCATCAAATCAAGCTGAATATTGCACCAGACAATGATCGACTCAAACTGGCGATACAAAGCCAGGAACTGGCAGGCGATGCAGACTGGATTTCAGGGAAACCCAGCAAACTGGTGGCTAAACTAAACTATCTGCGTATTCCGCGCAGCATGGACACCGATAACAACACCAATCCGGCAGAAGTGCGGCGCCTGGACATGACTTACCCTGAACTGGACATCACCGCACAAGATTTTCAGTTTGGCGACAAACAATTGGGCAGCTTGGATTTAAAAGCCTATAACAGCGGTGAAAGCTGGGTCATACAGCGCATGAACATCAGCAACAGCGATAGCCAGCTCTCAGCCGACGGCACCTGGCGTAACTCGGTACGCAGCCCGCAAACCATGCTCAAATTCAACCTGACTTCAAGCAATCTGGGCAAAACCCTGCAACGTTTTCAACCAGGTGGCGAAATGGTGAAAGGCGGCACCGGCAATATGAATGGTCAGCTGGGCTGGCCAGGCAGTCCGCATGAGTTCGCGGTGGAAAGACTGGATGGTAACTTCACCATGCAACTGGAAAAAGGCCAGATCTTGAAAGTACAGCCAGGCGTTGGACGCCTGCTGGGCTTATTGAGCTTGCAAAGCTTGCCACGTCGTTTAACACTAGACTTCCGTGACCTCTTTAGCGAAGGCTTCGCGTTTGACAAGATCAATTCTACCGCCAATATCAAGGACGGCATTTTGCGTAGTGATGACTTGTTTATGACCGGCCCGGCCGCCGAAGCAAGAATCAAGGGTGAGACCAATTTAAAAACAGAAACGCAACGCCTGCGGGTGAGAGTCGTGCCTCACATTAGCGATTCGGTTTCCCTGGCGGCGCTGGCGGGTGGGCCGATTGTCGGCGTGGCTGCGTTTGTCGCACAAAAATTACTCAAGGACCCGCTTAACAAAATCAGTGCCAGTGAGTATATGATTACAGGCACCTGGGATAATCCGCAAGAGGCAGAGGTTGATAAAAAGGCCCCTGCACCTGCTCAGCCCTTGAAAACGCTGCACTAATGACCACATTATTATTTCAACGGAAAACTTGCCATGGCAGAGAAGAAAACTAAAAAACTGAAATCAGCCGCCAATGATGACATTGTCAAAGTGGCCGCGGTTCAAATGGCGTCCAGCCCTAATGTGGCTGCCAATCTGGTAGAAGCCAAACGCCTGATTGAAATGGCCGCCAAAGCCGGTGCCAAGCTGGTCGTGCTGCCAGAGTATTTTTGCATCATGGGCCTCAAAGATTTCGACAAAGTTACTATCCGCGAAAAGCCGGATGATGGCCCGATTCAGCAGTTTTTGAGCAAAACAGCCAAGGCCTTTAAACTCTGGATTGTTGCAGGCAGTGTGCCACTCGAAAGCAATTATGCCAACAAGGTGCGTAACAGTTGCCTGGTCTACAACGACAAAGGCGAGCAAGTCGCGCGCTATGACAAAATCCACTTGTTCGGTTTGGACATGGGCACCGAACATTACCATGAAGAAAACACCATAGAGCCAGGCGATACCGTAGTAACGGTGGACACGCCGTTTGGCCGCATCGGCCTCTCTATTTGCTACGATTTGCGCTTCCCGGAGCTGTTCCGTGCCATGGGCGACGTTGACATGATCGTGGTGCCATCCGCTTTTACCGAAACCACAGGCAAAGCGCATTGGGAAACCCTGGTGCGTGCACGTGCGGTAGAAAACCTCAGTTATGTGATTGCTTCAGCCCAGGGCGGCTACCATTTGTCTGGCCGCGAAACACACGGCAACAGCATGATTGTAGACCCGTGGGGCGTGGTGCTGGACCGCCTGCCACGTGGCTCTGGCATTGTGGTGGCCAACGTCAACCGCAACTATATTAAAAACCTGCGCCAGAGCTTGCCTGCGCTCAAACACAAAACCATTAAGGCGATTTAATGAAAACACTGAGCGCCATACTGGCACTCTTTGCTTCAGATTGACTCCAACACTCACGATTAAAACAAGTGACTTAACTATGCAAACGCTACTCACCACTGCCAACGACTTGCTACTCCGCCCGGCCGGATTGGACCACAGCGCTTTAACCAATGTATTGTCCGGCATGATGACACACAACATCGACTACGCCGACTTGTATTTTCAATACAGCCGTAGCGAATCGTGGGGGCTGGAAGAAGGCCAGGTCAAATCCGGCAGCTTCAATATCGACCAGGGCGTGGGCGTACGCGCAGTCAGTGGTGAAAAAACCGCCTTTGCCTATTCTGACGATATCCACCTCGACGCCTTGCAACAGGCGGCACAGGCCACGCGCGCGATTGCCAACCTGGGCCAGGAAAAAACCGGTCACAGCATTATCACCCGCAGCCATACGCCGCTCTACTTACCGCAAGACCCGATTGCCAGCCTGAGCGCAGATGCCAAGGTCAAACTACTGGAGAAACTCGAGCGTTATGCCAAGGCGCAAGATCCACGCATCACGCAAGTGATGGCGTCAATTGCCGCAGAATATGAAGTCGTATTAGTTGCACGCAGTGATGGCGTCATGGCTGGCGATGTCAGGCCCTTGGTGCGTTTATCCTTGCAAGTAATTGCCGAGCACAACGGCCGCCGCGAGCAAGGCTCCAGCGGTGGTGGTGGTCGGTTCGATTACAGTTACTTCACCGATGAAATATTACAAGACTACGCCCAAAAAGCTGCGCATCAGGCGCTGGTCAACCTGGAAGCACGCCCTGCCCCGGCTGGCAGTATGACAGTTGTACTGGGCAATGGCTGGCCAGGCATTTTGTTGCACGAAGCGATTGGCCACGGCCTCGAAGGCGATTTTAACCGTAAAGGCAGCAGCGCCTTCAGCAATATGATCGGCCAGCAAGTTGCCGCCAAAGGCATCACCATCGTCGATGACGGCACGATACAGGACCGCCGTGGCTCACTGACCATGGACGATGAAGGCAACGCGCCACAAAACACCGTGCTCATTGAAGACGGCATCCTGCGCGGCTACATACAAGACACGCTCAATGCCAGACTGATGGGCATGGGTCTCACTGGCAATGCGCGTCGCGAGAGCTATGCGCATATCCCCATGCCACGCATGACCAACACCTATATGCTCAATGGCGACAAAGACCCGCAAGAGATTATCAAGTCGGTGAAAAAAGGCCTCTATGCAGCTAACTTTGGTGGTGGCCAGGTCGATATCACCAGCGGCAAATTCGTGTTTAGTGCCGCCGAAGCCTACATGATCGAAGACGGCAAAATCACCTACCCGGTCAAAGGCGCCACCCTGATTGGTAATGGACCAGATGTCCTGACAAAAGTCAGCATGATCGGTAATGACATGACACTGGATAGCGGCGTTGGCACCTGCGGCAAAGAAGGCCAGAGCGTGCCGGTAGGCGTTGGGCAGCCAACATTGAAGATTGATGGATTGACGGTAGGCGGCACGTCAGCCTAATATCTATCAGAGAGTAAAAAAGCTGCCTAAAGGGCAGCTTTTTTACTTAGTCGTTAACGGGCTTTGAGATGATTCACTCCCAGCCACGCAATATAGCTATAACACAATACCGGCAACACGAACGCATGATGCAAGCCTATGCGATCGGCCAACAACCCAGTCAACAACGGCACCACCGCGCCACCCAAAATGGCAGTGGCCAGCAGGCCTGAGCCCTTTTTCTCCTGACCGGGCTTGAGGCTTTTAATACCCAGCGTAAAAATGGTCGGAAACATAATGGAGTTGCACAAACCGACCAGCACCATGCTGACGACGGCCAGCATGCCGGTCGCGTTCATGGAGTAAATAATCAAAATAATCGCCAGTATTGCATGCACACTGAGCACTTTAGCCGGGGCAAATGCCTTGAGCGTAAAAATACCAATAAAACGCCCCAGCATGGCACCGCCCCAGTACAGCGCAATCAATGATGCGGCTTCTGCCTCTGGCATGCGTGTCAGCTCTTTAATGTAGTTGACCAGAAAACTACCAATCGCGACCTCGGCACCGACATAGCAAAAAATACCCACCATGCCTAACATCAGTCCACGGTCAGCCAGCACCTCACGCCAGAGACTCTCATCCTTTTCTGCGCTGTCCATTCCGGCCAGATTCAGGCGCGACAACACAAGAGCAATCGCCACCAGCACGCCAGCAATGAACAAATAAGGATAAACCACGCCCTCTGCATGGCTGGAATGTGCCAGTGCAGAAAGGATGAAATAAGCACCAAAGAAAGGCGCAATAAAAGTGCCTAACGAATTAAACGCTTGTGCCATGGTCAGGCGTGAAGAAGCGGTTTCTTTAGGGCCGATCACAGACACACATGGGTTAGCCGCCACTTGCAGCAATACGATACCGGAGGCCAGCACAAACAAAGCGCCAAGGAACAAGGGATAAGCATGCAATGCCACTGCCGGATAAAATAGCAGACAGCCTAATGCCGCCAGCGAAAAGCCAATCACCATGCCGGTTTGGTAACCGACCTTTTCAATCAGCTTGCTAAACGGAATTGACGTCAGGCCATAGGCCGCAAAAAAACAAAACTGCACCAGCGCAGCCTGGCTGTAACTCAAGTCGAAAACCGCTTTGAGATACGGCACCAGGATATCGTTTAGACAGGTAATAAAGCCCATCATAAAGAACAATATAATCAGTGAGGTGAGTGCTTTTTTATACATAGCGTCTTTCAAATTAAATCAGCGAGTAACTACAGCATAAATGTCATGGCTTTGGAAGTTGCTTTTGGTGCAATGCCCTTTTTTAAGCTTGATGCGGCCAGTAATTCAACCTCAAACACAAAAATGAACCGGTTGAATTTAATCCAGATCAAATCGAATACCGATTTAGGCTTGACGCTAGGCATAGCTCCCTCTTAATATAGCTTTACAGCGACCACAAGTCGACGCTATTTCATTTAACTCTAGACCACGGAGAATTATTGTATGGCAGCTACCAAAACCACGGCATCATCCGCTAAAAAAACCACCTCCGCAAAAAAAGCGGCGCCCAAGCCAGCTTCAGACAAATCAGCAAAACCGGCAGTGACGCGCAAGAAAACCGTTAAACCTGCGATTATCACCAGTGAAGAACGTTACAAAATGATTGAGGTTGCGGCCTACTATATTGCCGAAAAAAAAGGCTTTGGCCATTCCCATATGGACTATTGGTTAGAGGCTGAGCAAGAGATTAATGCCAAATTGAATGCCTGATTGCCAGACTGGCTATTTATTGAGGCTGGCGTGTACGTGGCAGCAACGGTGCCGAAGTGAACTGGATATCGGCACCGCTATGCTGCGCATATTGTAAAAATCCCAACACTTCGGGATGACTCAAGCGCAAACCATAGGCAATGTAAGGGTATTCGGAGAGTGGCACCTGCTTCTGGAAGAACGGCCAATGAGCACTCGGGTTGTAAAAACGCTCGACCAGGCTGGTAATCGCCAATAGTTCGTATTGACCCAGGGCATTGAGTACCAGCCAGGGCCCGCCTGAGTCACCGAGCGTAGGCATGGCAATCGTATGGTCATATTGGTCCATTTCATTTAGACGATTCACGGCCAGCAAGGCTTTTTCGGCATGCACCAGTTCTTGTGTATACGCAAACTGGGTTTGCGCTTGCAGATGTAGCATCTCATCCATCTCGCGGTATGCTTTGGGTAATACCTGATAAAAGTCAGATAAATCACGCACAGGTTTGCGTTCACCGCAACGCGGATGCCGCGTATCGGCTTCGCCATACCCTCGCCCATAACCGCAAATCATCAACAGGTCAGGCAAGGCATCGTCAAGCCGAATGCGTAAAGGTTGTATCAGGCTGGTCACTTTTGCCTCAAACACCAGCACGGCAACGTCTTGGGTTAAATCCTCTGCAACCACCTCAAACGGCCGGTAAAAAACCTGTTTCAGGCTAATATCTTCTATGCCCAGTAGCTCAGGCTGCGCAATGGAAAGCATAGGCAAACTCATGGCGCCGGTCAAACGTACCTCTTTCAGGCAATGCGCGGCCGTAATGAGTGTCAGTGGTTTGAGGCCCACAATCGCGGCACTACAAATCGAATCGTAATACTCCCACTTCTCTGCCGAGTGCAAAAAATGGGCATGCTGAACACTTAACTTGACGGTGGAAATAGCCATTCCCGGAAATGTCAGCCCATGAATAATGGCCTGGCTGGAATGCCCGATTGTCAGCCCCATACAGACTACTAATAGAGGCATCACTCGCCTGAGCAGCTTTATGCTCACCTGCCGCATTTGCCTGGGCCAGTCCGTTTCAGCGCAGACTTCTGCTCGCGTTATTTTTTAACTCAATGGGCCCAAAACAGCTTGCGAGCGAAGGGTCATCGTTATCACAGGAAATAAAACTGCTGCCATCTGGTTTAAATAACAAGAAACTGGTTTGCTCGCTATTCACTTCCGACGTTTGCCGGGTGCAATCCTGCGCTTTGTTACTGAGCGTTACCCGATGATTCAGCTTGAAAAACCCATGTTCATTCGGCTGTGGCGTCACCTCATAATGCGCTTCCAGTTGTTCATCGCCACTGGTAAACACGGCGCTGCCATCCTCTTTAAACCAATAGCTTTCCAAACAGCCAGTCTCAGGCAGTCGCGATTCCCAATAACCGATCACAGGGTGTTTGAGTGATCGTGGATCTGCTTCAGCGATCACTTGCATGCTGGCCAACAAGGCACAACAAGCAAACAGTGATTTCAGAACAGTGTGTTTTTCATTGACTCGCTGATAACGCATTGCATCCCCCAAGGTTGAAATGATGTAAAGCTGTCAGCGATTGTCATTGAAAAAAATTAACGGCAAATAGTGAATGATTCCCTACGATAGCCACAATACTTCCCTGCCTCAAGCATCCGCCTTTACGCGCGTCATCGGCAGGCAATAAAAAACCCCGGAAAGCCGGGGTTTTGGGCGCCGATACAGGCTGAATTACTTCATGACACGGTTACGGTATTCACCAGTACGGGTATCGATCTCAATTCTGTCGCCCTGGCTCACAAACAGTGGTACCGGGATTTCAAAACCAGTCGCAATCTTGGCTGGCTTCATGACCTTACCTGACGTATCGCCTTTTACAGCTGGCTCGGTGTAAGTGATTTCACGCACGACTGTTGTTGGCAATTCAATAGAAATGGCTTTACCGTCGTAGAAACGCACTTCACATGGCATACCATCTTCCAGGTATGGCAGCGCATCTTCCATAAACTCGGCATCCACGTCGTACTGGTTGTACTCAGCGTCCATAAATACGTAGGTTGGATCCGCAAAGTAGGAGTAAGTCACTTCTTTCTTTTCCAGCACAATTACATCAAACTTGTCTTGTGCGCTGTAAACGTTTTCGCTTGGCGCTTCAGTCAACAAATTTTTCATTTTCATTTTCACCACAGCCGCATTACGGCCGGATTTGTTGTATTCGGTTTTTACAACTACCATCGGGTCGTTGCCAATCATCACTACGTTGCCAACGCGGAGGTCTTGAGCGATTTTCATAAATAAGCCTTAATTTGTATGCGGGATTTGAAAGCGCGGAATTATACCCGATGTGCACGACATTTCTCAATAAAAATCACCAAGTTAGTCGCCAGGTCTGCCTGCTTGGATTGGGTCACTTTAAAGGCATGGGCATGCTGCGCAAACTGCGGCAGCGCGGCTAGCAAAGACGGCCAATGGGCGGCTTGCCAATCCCCTTGCGCCCACGCCAGCATGGCATGATGGATGACTTCGCTGAGTGCCGCATCAGTCTGTGCCAGATAATGTGCCATAAACGCGTTGAGTTTTAACAGATGCGTGTCTTCGCTTTGCTGATAAGGCAGCCAGATCATCGGCTTGCCCGCCCATAAGGCACGAATCCAGCTATCTTCACCGCGCACGAAGTTAAAGTCGCACAAGCAAAGCAAACGGTCGTAATCAGTTTGCGATAAAAACGGAATCACCAAAAACTCGCATTGTTCGCGCTGGATGCGATCACCCACCTGCACGTTGTTGACCCCAAGCACAGCGCCCAACATGGGGGCTACTGTCTGTGGCACCAATACACATACGGGTACAGTTGAAACCTGCAAGCTTTCCACCAGGGCAGCCAATGGCGCATGCGCATAACAAAACAACGATACAGTGAGTTGATCAGGCGCCGGCGCCAAGCCTAAATCATGCCACGCTGCGCTGGCTTGCAATCCAGGCAAACTAGCTTCACGGAGTAGCCCCCCTGTCGCCGGGGTAAAGCCAGGATAAAAGAAATGACGCACCAGGCCATTGGCTTGCGGCGAAGGTTGTGCGTGAAAACTGTCCACCCAGCTTTCTGCTGATAAATAATCAACGTTGACCCAAATCGACCGCTGGCCGAGCATGTGTTGCTGGTAAGTCTCAGGTAAACCGCAGCCAAACGTTTCTATCACCACATCGGCCGCTTGTGAAAAATCAGCACTTTCAGACCAATGCTGCAACTGGATGCGCGCATGCCCTGCCCCGGCAAACTGCTGCGCCAGCGCCAGATCGTCCACCCACAAACGCATACTGATCTCGTATTCGTCGGCCAGTTGACGCGCCAGCCGCCAGCACACGCCTATATCGCCAAAGTTATCGACGACCTTGCAAAAAATATCCCACGTGAATGTTGTTTGTGCTGGATGAGTCATCTGGCAAAAGCATTGATACCGCTAAAAAGTCATTGATTGTATCTTAATTCATGTAGCGGATAACCATCCGGCGTCATGCCCGGTGCCAAAGTACAAGCCTTTATTTAAGCGACTGGCAGACCTATCCCCTGCTTAATTTCAATACACCTGTTGCAATTGATAATGATTATCATTACTATAAATAAAGCGAGTGATCGCAATCCATGACGATATTAACCAGATCAAAAATAAGGCAGGAAATTGATATGAATATGTGGCAAGCACGTGCATTAACCGCAATTATCGGCAGTTTATTAAGCAGCGCAGTATGGGCGAATAGCTGTACTTACACCCCGGATGAAAAAAGCTTTAAATTTTCATTCACCGCATTTGGTGCGCCAGACAAATCCTATGTCGTGACCAAGAATACCTTTAAAAAATATCAACTGGCCTCTGCCACCGGCAAGCTCGAAGGCGCGACCATTGAGATCGACAGCACCTCGCTGGATACCTCAAATGATTTAAATAATGGCAAAGGTGGCACCTGGGATCCGGCACTGGCAAGCATCCGCAATATGAATGTCGTGACTGGCCTGTTCAAAAACTTTGCCAACCCGGGCAAGATTACCGCCAAAATTGAGAAAATCCAGGGCAATGACTTACAGTTGGCTGTCACCATGAATGACGTGACCAAAGTGGTGCCGATGAAAATCACTGAGAAAAATGGTCATTTACTCGCCAAAGGTACGCTGGATATTATCAAGGACTTCAATGGCGGCAGTGCTTTTGAGAAGTTCGGGCGCATTTGTACCCAGGCCTTCCATCAAGGCAAGACCTGGACCGATGTCGATATTGAGTTTGAAGTAGATGCGAAGAAAAGCTGCAAGTAAAAAAGCAGAAAGCAAGCACTAAAAGACAAAGCCCCTATCGGCGATGATCAGGGGCTTTGTTGACGCGATCATAAACACTATTCAGTCAGTACAGTCGCCATTTCAGCTGTTTTTAACCAGGTCAGTTGCAACACCTTGGCGTCAGTAGAAGCTCTATGCTGCTGCAATGCAAAGGCGTCACGTATGGATTGCTTGGTTTCATGCCAGACAGCCTGTTGCTCAGGAGTCAAGGTGACACTTAAATCTTCCAGCTTAAAGCGCGGGCTGAAGCCAGCGGCCTCATACAGGCTATGTAACCAGACAAAATCCTGGTACCAGCCATCGGTATACACGGTTTGACCAGCAAACACACGGTTCAGGTGCGTTGCAATTTCCTTTGCAGTTTGACCATGTGCCTCTAATGACTGCCGGGACTGTTGGTGCAGCTTTTCAGCCTCTTTATCCCAATGCAGCCAGTCAGCATCTGGTTGCACCTGTGCACTCCATACGTCGCCATTTGCATCGACGTAGCCAATCTCGACCGGGTAACTACCCACGCCGAAACCTGAAGCTTCAATATCTAATATGACTGGTGGAACCATCAATACTGACCTGTGTGTATCTCTCTATCAATGAATCTGCGACTGCATGCAACTTACGTTTATCTGGCTATTCAACGGCACAAAAACGCTTGGCTTTAATCAGCATTGAGATTATACGCAATTAGTCTAAACTGAGGACTGAACTTACTGTGACCTTACTGGACAAACTAAAGTCACAAATACTTGTTAGGGAGAAAAAAATGCATAAAATTATTACAGTCTCAGTGTTAACAGCAGCGATTGGCTTGTCTGGTTGTGCAAATATGAGCGAAACCCAGAAAGGCACTGCTAAAGGCGCAGGTATTGGCGCTGCTGCGGGCGGTGTCATTGGCGCCGTTGCCGGTGGTGGCAAAGGGGCAGTCATTGGTGCCGCTGTAGGCGCTGGTGCTGGTGCGATTGCGGGTAACATCTGGTCCAAAAAGATGGAGGCACAGAAACAGGAAATGGAACAGGCCACAGCCGGCACAGGGGTGGCCGTGACCAAAACGGAAAATAACCAGCTGAAACTGGAGATTCCAAGTGATATTTCATTTGATAAAGGCAAATCCAATATCAAACCGAATTTCCGCCCCATCCTGGATAAATTTGCGACCGGTTTACAAAACAACGCTGCCGCACGCGTCACCATCGTCGGTCATACTGACAGCAGTGGCTCAGATGCCATCAATGATCCATTATCGGTGAATCGTGCTGCCAGTGCCCGTAGTTACCTGGCCGAGCGCGGTATTGCCTTTAACCGCATCACCATTGATGGCCGCGGCTCACATGAACCATTAGCGGCAAACGACACCGAAGCGAACCGCGCGAAAAACCGCCGTGTAGAGATCTTCGTCGCTGAACCTGAATCTCAGGCAGCGCCAAAATAAGCTTTAGGTGACAAGAAAAAAGCCGACTATGCAGTCGGCTTTTTTCATGCGCAATGCGCAATGCGCATTTAACAGATAATTTAATCAATCAATAAAGGTGCAACAAATGCAAAAAAAGCACCAATCATAAAAATCGTCACCGAAAACCCGTAAATCCACACGCTTTGGCGTCGTGTTTGCGTACATAACGCTGCCAGTTGTGGATCAGTGGGGCACGGCAACAAACGCGCCCGCCATTGCATCCACCCAGCGATCAGCAGCATCGCACCAGCCAGCCCAAAGACCAGTGGCTTATGCTCACTGATCCAGATCAGTTGCGGAAAATAACTGATGAGGCTTGTGAGCGTTGCCACAGAACCGATGGCCACCAGCGTTGCAGGTAATGCACAGCAAATCAGCGTAGACCCGCTGGTAAACAGCGACAGCAGGTTGAGCCGTTTGCTGGCTTGCAGAGGATTGATTTCTGCCGCCATCACTTGCCACCCGCTTTCTCCGCCTCGGCCACTTCGGCCTGAATCGCATCCACGGTCTGGTTGACACGCTCCAGCTTGCCCACTGAGTATCCGGCATCCTGGATCACCTTGCTAAATGCTTCATTGGAGACATCCTGGCCATCTTTTAATTGCAACGCAACGACACGGCTTTTCAGGTCAACAAAGGCGGCTTGTTTTTGTGGCAAGGCATTGAGTTTTTTCTCAATGCCTTTGGCACAAAACGCGCACACCATGCCGTTGACTTCTGCCTTGATCGTCGTCACAGCAAACGCAGCTGGGGTTAAAGCAGATAACATCAAAGTCACTAATAATTTTTTCATTTCAATATCCTTTAAAAATAGCATCGGTTAAAACACAAACATGGCATTCAGGCGCGGCGCAAAGCCCTCGCCCTGCCATGGATTGGTCACACCAAATTCAAGAAAATAGTTTTTGTTAATCAGTCGCAACGCTGGAGTAATTTGCAGGCCAGGATCATTGTTACGCATGGTTTTAGCCTCAATCACAAACCACGGTTGCGTCTGGTGAAAGCCGGTTTCATAAAATGAAAACCCGGCCTGCACGGCAGCGGTGTCGTAGTTCATATTGGGCGCACGAATCATGCGGGCCTTGGCCAAAAAATACAGCCGGGTAGATTCGACATCAAACTGCAAGCTGGGCGTGTAGGCAAAGCCGTCATACTGACCACGGGCTTCACCGACGCTGCCGTTAAACCAGACGTTGGCCTGCGCCGCAGGCATGTTCCAGCGTTTAATGAGGCCGGTGTAATTGATGCCGGAAATGGTGGTCGCCTGCTCACCTTTGCCCGACATGCGCATCTGCTCAACGCCGATGGCATGCCCGAGTGCAGGCGAGTAGTTCAACATCCATTCCTGGTTATAGCGACCGATTTCGGTCATAAGCATGGCGCTGTCTTCAAAGCCCATCAGTGCCGCTGCGTGCAGTGGCAAAGCAATCTGGCCTAGAAGGATGGCGCCGAGTGCAACAGTGCGTTGCTTAAGCATAAAGCCTCCCTTATTCAATCAAACAAACAAAACGTGGACGAACTTGTCCTGTGTGTTAACTGAATATGGGTGGTTTGATGGCAGGGGGATAAGTTTGTGAATGCACGGGATCTGCCTCAAACAACGGGGCAGCAGCCGTCTGTGCAATGATGGCAACGCGAGGGAAAGTCTCTAAATGGGCAACGCCGGTACTGACCATGCAAAAGCCACATACCGTACAATGATGCTTGGCTGGAGCATGGTCATCATTAGCATGTTGCATCTGTTGATGATCGCCTGCCATATGATGGCACGGCATCTCGGCCTGTGGCGCCTGGGCAACAGACGTCAAGGCGTGCTCGGCCAACGCCATTTGCAATGACATGACGTTAGCGGCCATGACAAAGCATGGCAACCAGCAAATCAGCAACAGGCAAAGACGTTTACGCATATAAGGCTAAGATAAAGCTAAAAATGAATTAGTTCAAGTCGCGGCGGATATTTTTTAAAAACACGTTACCCATAGCGGATATCAATAATTTCATATTCAATTTCTGCGCCCGGCGTCACTACGCGTATGGTGTCACCCAAATTCTTGGCCAACAGCGCTTTCGCCATCGGTGACACCCATGAAATATAGCCCTGCGTCGGGTCCAGTTCATCCTGGCCAACGATACGAATCGTCATTTCGCTGTCATCGCCCAGGTTAAACAGCGTCACCCAGGCACCAAAATACACTTTCTCGGTATTGGTCTGCGTATTGCTGTAGACAATCTCCGCGGCATCCATGCGCTTGGTCAAAAAACGAATACGTCCATCAATCTGGCGCAAGCGCTTTTTGCCATAAATATAATCACCGTTTTCGCTGCGGTCACCATTACCAGCGGCCCAGCTCACCACACGCACCACTTCCGGTCTATCCACCTTGATCAGGTATTGAAACTCTTTTTCCAGCGCGGCGTAGCCTTCCGGCGTAATGTAATTTTTTTGTTCAGCCATGTCATTCCAAGTCCATTGCGTACGTAGTTATCGCCACGTCCGATCTATTCAGCGCCTATCATACAACGTATTCCTGCGGCAGCCATCACTGCCTTTTGCTTGACCAGCAACGTCGCTTTATGAATCTTTTGTGAAGCTTTCTTGAAAAGGCTTCATTTGCCAATTTATTTTACGTAAATGAGTTGTGCGTCACAAAGCGTGATGTGCATGGCAACGCAATGTTGCTGATTTATCCAAGAGTTATCGTAAGGAATTGCATGAAAAAATCCATCGCCCGTTTGAATGTAGGCACCCGGCTGTTTCTGGGTTACGCGCTACTGATCCTGTTTACCACCTTTATTTTTGTCATCGCCTGGCGCGGCTTCAACCACATTCATCACACCTGGCAGCATTTTGAAAACATACAGCTGGTGAAAAGGACACAGATTGAAAACGCCAGCAAAGGCCTGGGCGATGCGGTGCATCATTTTAAAAATTATGTGCTACGTGGCGGACGTGAAGCCAGCAAATTTCAGCACAGTATGGATGATATAGATCAGGCCATGAAGGCTTATGCAGCGACAGGCGAACTCAATCAGCAAGAGAAAGAGATTCTAGGCAATATTACCCTGGCCATTACCACCTACCGCGACGCGATAGCACGCTGCGAAGCGTTGAAGAATGACGGCATGAGCGTGACTGACATTGACAGCACGGTGAAAGGTGCAGACAAGCCCTTGAGCCACTCATTGCGCTTGCTGATGGATATGAATATTGCGGGCGTCACCGATGCTTCGAGCCAGTTTGCCTCCACCATTGCCAAAGCCAATAAACAAATTGAAATTGCCTTGTTGATTGCGGTGGTGATGGCGATGGCCATCGCCTGGAAAATGACACGCTCGATTACCACGCCGCTCAAGCAGGCATTGACCTTGTCACAGCATATCGCCAACGGTGAGTTCATTAGTCAAGACGCACCGACGGGCAATGACGAAACCGGGAAATTGCTGCGTGAAATGCATCGTATGCAATCGACCATTCAAAGCATTGTGCAATCACTCAACGAGATGTCCAGCCAGCACCGCGCTGGCATGATTGATTATCGCATTGATAGCACATCGTTTAACGGTGCGTATCAGCAACTCACCACAGGCATTAACCAGATGGTAGAAGAACATATTCTGGCGCAGACAAAATCCCTGCAAGTGGTAACGGCCTTTGGCCAGGGCGACTTCAATCAGCCACTGGAAACATTCCCCGGCCAGCGCAGCTATATCAATCAAAGCATTGAGCAGGTGCGCCAAAACTTCAACCTGCTGATGAATGACGTACATACCCTGTCGCAGGCCGCCAAACAGGGACAACTGAATATTCGCGTCGATGTGTCACGCCACCAAGGGGAATTTCAACAGATTGTGGCAGGTTTTAACCAGACCCTGGATGCCGTCGTCGTGCCCCTGCAAACCACTGCCCGCTACCTGGACCAGATGGCCACAGGTCATATTCCAACGCAGATTAAAGAGCACTTTGTCGGTGACTTTAACCTGATGCAAACCAGCCTTAAGCATTGCACAGGCGCCATCCATCAACTGATTGCGGATGTACACCACCTGGCCTCTGCAGCACAACAAGGCCAATTAAATACCCGCGTCGACGTTGAAGCGCATGCGGGTGACTTCCGCAAAATTATCCAGGGCATTAACCAGACGCTGGATGCGGTAGTTTCACCACTGCATGTGGCCGCAGATTGCGTCAAACGCATTGCCGCCGGTGATATTCCTGCACCTATCCACAATCAATACCACGGTGACTTCAAGGTGCTGATTAACAACCTGAACACCTGCATTTTGGCGGTGAACCGCCTGGTAGAAGACACGCGCCAGATTGCAGGCGAAGCACAGCAGGGGCAGTTGTATAGCCTGGTAGATGTCACGACTCACGCGGGTGACTTCAGGGAAGTACTGCAAGGCTCACAAGAAATTCTGCAACGTATGGTGGCGCCGATACAAACCGTCAAGCAAGCGGCTGAAACCATCCATGTCGCGGCTGCCGAAATTGAAAAAGGCAACAATGACTTGTCGCGCCGCACCGAAACGCAAGCCAATGCCTTGCAGGAAACCTCAGCTAACCTGGAAACCTTGACTACCAATATCAAGCAAACCGCAGAACATGCCCAACAAGCCAGCCTGCAAGCGAACCAGGCAAACCAGATGGCTTTGCAAGGGGGTGAAGCCTTCAATGCCTTGACCACCACCATGCAAGGGATTAATGAAACCTCGGCACAAATTGCGCAAATTACCAGCGTGATTGACAGCATCGCCTTCCAGACCAATATCCTGGCACTGAATGCTGCCGTAGAAGCCGCACGCGCTGGCGAAGAAGGCCGCGGTTTTGCGGTAGTTGCCGGCGAAGTACGTAACCTGGCCAAACGCTCGGCCGCCTCAGCCAAAGAGATCAAGGAACTGATTGCAGCCTCCGTCTCGCAAACCAACGCCAGCGCCAAGCAAGTGGGCCAGGCAGGCCATACCATGCATGAAATTGTCAACGCCGTGCAGCAAGTTTCCCACAGCATACAGGCGATTTCTGCCGCCTCCAGCCAGCAAAGCAGCGGCCTGGAACAAATCTATGAGTCGATGACATCCATCGATGAAACCACGCAGCAAAATGCCGCGCTGGTAGAAGAAGCGGCCGCCGCCGCAGAAAGCATGCTGGAACAGGTACACACACTGGTTGAATCCGTGAATCAATTCAAAATCAATGCCGACGAGGCGAATGAATTCGACCACTTACGCCTGATTGCTTAACCTTCAGGCTAAACAACCATGCGCCTTCACTGGCGCATGGTTGTTTGACAGCAGATGTCACGCCATGTCTTACAAGCGTCTGGTTTCGATTAACTTGCCATCCAATGGATTAATCAACTGCAACTCTAATCCAGTATCCACCGCGCCTTGCTCCAGTGCGGTCCAATCCAGCGGGCTGAAGTTCAAGGCCACATCCGCCGGGAACTCCACGCGTTTACTCATGGCAGCAGCGGATTGATGATTGACAAACACTTTCAAGTCAAACGCCACTGGCTGGCCAGCACTTTGCAAACGTACACTGCGGCAGGCATTATCATGTTGCAATTGTATGGTTTGCTGTGCTTGTAGTTGCAGCCCACTGAGCTCATAGCGACGCTGGTTATCGTAACTGGTGAGCGTGAGCGTCAGTTGCTTGTTGGCGGTTTGATCGCCTGCCTGAAACACAAATGATTGTTGCCGGCTACCAGCCAGAGACAAGGTGACCATATCACTGCTATTTTGTATTGAATTGGCCGTCAACATCAGCTTTGCTCCACCTGAGACAAACCCTAACTGATAATCGCCCTGCGCTTGATTGCGTACCTTCAGTGTCAGTGCCCGTTTATTGCGCAATACCTCGCCCAACATCGCCGAACTCTGTACATGCTCGCTGACATCACGAGCGACTGTGTGTGTCGTATCGCTGGCAGCGGAGTGAGTGAGTGGCTGTGTATGAATGCCGGTTTTAAACTTGGTCGACAGTTTGCCTATACGCTGCGCAGTTGGGTTTTGTTCTGGCGCCTGCCGGGGAAATGTTCTCACCAAATCGGGGTTCACATGCAAGACCACATCGGGATACATCTTGCCGCGCACTAAAGGTTGGCTCAAATAATAGAGATTAAACTGCTGACGTTTAAACAATTGACTCAGATTGCGACTGGTTTTGATTTTGCCTACTTGTCTGGCGACATCAGAAAATGTTCTCTGCGCGTGGTGCTCAACCGGGAACAAGTTTTTAATACGCGTCACCCGATCCGTATTCAAGCTGCCATCGGCATTGATCAAGGTCTCACCTTGCTCATTGCTGACCTGCTCCAGCTCACTCGAATCGCTAGCAAAAATCAAATACATGCCGCCGGTAATAAAGGTCAAAAATGCTTCCCAAAACGGTGTTCTCGGCTGCGTCGATAACTCACTAAACGGCATGGCAAACATGCGCCCGCCATTAAACAAGCCCTGCCCGCCTTTCCACGTTTTCTCTTTGCCATGCTGATAGACAAAAGTATTAGTTTTGGGGTTGATGGTAATCACCTTATCCCCGCCTTCATTACTGTTACTTTTTGGGAAAGGCGAATTGGGGTTGGCGACATAAATACGCCACTCTTCATCACTGCGTTTTTCCCAGCGATAAGGCAGCACGACATGGCCGCCCACCGGCGAGATATCTTCGGATAAACACAACAGACTATAGTTTTTCTGCTCAAACGCCGCTTGCGAAAACTCAAAGTTTTGTACCGGATCCCACATGCGGCCACTTTTGATCGCATCAATCATGTAGCCCACCTGGCTACCGCCCAGTTGATAACCGAACTTGATGGAAATATCCCTGGTACGCTGGGCATCAAAACCATATTGTGAAATAAATGGCCGTGAACTGGACACCCCTTTTAACGCATAAATAGCCTCCAGGCACATGCCAAAACAAGTGCCGGTTTTGGCTGCGCTTTTGTATACCGTTTCATAAAATGCCCTGTTAAACGGATGGAAAAGCCAGGTATCATCAGCCTCAAGATCACTAAAGGTAGCAGCACAGGTGTCAAAACTTAGCTCGGCAATCTTAGGATTTTTAAAACTCCAGAACAGGTTTTCCCTGAAATGGCTGCTATCGGTCGGGTCCACCACACGCTGGTCTGTAAACACGGTAAAACTGGCGCGGAACTTGCCATCCGGGCCACGCGCAAACGTCCCGAGATCATTGCCTTGCAGGTCTGGCAAAGAGCTATCCCATAGGGTTTCAATGCCGAATGACTTACTGAATTGTGCAATCAGGTCATCGTTGAAGTTCAAGCCAGCGTCTACATCAAACGCCTGCATATTCACCGTCAAAATGGCATTGCCATCATTAATCGGGCAATCACAAACAAACCCTTCATCAGGGTTGCTAAAGGTTTTGGTGCCTTGATTAGAATATTCGCCAAACTGCTTTTCAAAGCGTTTTTGCTGGCCTTGCACATGATCAATCAGCACTTGCGTACGTACCAGTAAGTCATCATCGTCTTCATCCGTTTCCAGCCGGGTGACCACCAATTTGAGCCGGTTAATCAAACTGACTTGTCTATTCGCCGCCTGCCACACCAAAATGCCGTGTTGAAAATTATTGAAACGGCATACATCGTTAGGCGAATTGGTTTCATCTGAGAGAGGGAAGCCCAGCTCGCCCGCCGGGCCATGATGGTGGGTTTGGTAAGCTGTCAGCAAATCCCCATGCACCTCATGCGCCCCAGTTGCAGCACTCCAGTAAATGGTGCCGGATTGAAAATGACTCACTGCACCAATTTGCTGGCTGCCATTGAATACCGGCTGCTCATCACTGATTGGGTAACCCAGAAATGCATTTTCTGCGCCCATACTGCGGTACTTCTGCAAAATGGCACCGTGTACTTCAAATGCGCCTGTTGCTGGATGCCAGTAAATATCGGCCTGATCGCATTGCACGGCATAACCACCGCCAGCGGAAAGTCTCTGATCATTCAACGGCAAACCCAGCGCCCCCTGCAGGTCACCATGCGCACGATATGCCTGATAACACTCGCCATAGATGACCACACTGCTACCACTTGCCCTGACGACGATCATGCCGCGCTCAAAGTAGCAGGCCTCACCGCGCTCGCCAGTTGGCAGCGTATCTGAAATAGGAAACCCCATGTAATCACGAATTGCCTGCTGCGTCCCGGTCACCATATCATTGGCCAGCATGCTGGATTTCCACTTGTTTTCTACCGCCTCAGACAACACATGCGCGCCATAATCAGCATGATAGAAAATCATGCCATGATCAAAATCCTGAAAAAAACCTAAGCCGTTAGGCGTGGCTTGCTCCTCGTTTACTGCACGGCCTAACGGTCCCTGCTCGCCTCCCAGCGATTGATACTTTTGTTGAATCTCAGTCATGGCACTCTCTCTTTATGGTATTTTTTTGGTATCTATATGGTTCCATAACGGATTTATAAATGCAATAAATATTTACAATATAAATAATTAAGTTAACAATTTACCGTTGGAAATGCATGCGCATCCATTGATTTGTCGTTTTATAATGCAGAGATGATGCATGATTACGATGAATTGATTACCAGGCTCAAGGTCAGTGAAAAGACCTCTGAACCTTACTATCAACAGCTCAAACGCAATATCCTGACGCTGATTGAAACCGGGGCCATTGAAAATGGCAGCGGCTTGCCTTCAGAGCGTATGCTGGCGGAAGCACTGAACCTCAGTAGAACAACGGTGCGCCGCTGCTATGAAGAGTTACGTGCCAGTGGACAAATCGATAGCGATGGCCGTGCAGGCACACTGGTCAAAGCAGCGCCAAAAATCTGTCCGTCCTTGGGTAAATTAAAAGGCTTTACCGAAGAAATGCGTGAAGTAGGCATTACCGCTTCGACACGCATTGTTTCGCATGAAGTAGTCATTGACCGTACCATCGCCTCTATTTTCCAGCGTCCCTCTACCTCGACATTCTTGCGCCTGATCAGAATCCGCCTGGGCAATGAAGTGCCGATGACGCGCGAAGTGGCCTGGTATGATTTAACACTGGCGCCTGGCATGGCAGACTGGGATACCTCGGGATCGGCATACAACCACCTCGAGCAGCAATGTGGCATTAAGCTGAGCTGGGCAGAGCAATCAATAGAAGCCGTGATGAGTAGCGATGAAGAGTCCAGGGTGTTTGATTTCAGGCAAAGCAGCCCGTGCTTGCTGCTCAAACGCAAGTCTTACTCGCAACAGCAGCAACTGGTGGAGTACGTGGAGGGCACCTTCCGTGGTGATGCCTATACTTACCGGATCAAACTGGAAGTGTAGCCTGGCGCTGACGCATGAATGTGCTGACCTGCGCGGCGTCTGGCAAGGCGCCCAGCACGCCCGGCTGTTGGGCAACGATAGCGCCGCAAGCGTTGGCAAACTGTAATGCTTGTGGCAACGCATCTCCACGCGCCAAGGCCACGCAAAGCGCAGCAGCAAAAGCATCCCCGGCCCCCAGCGTGTCGACTGCCACGACGGCAAACGCGGGTGAAATAATCCACTCCCCGGCCTGCGTCATGGCCACGCTACCCCATGCCCCCAGCGTCACCACCAGCAACTCGCCTGACCACGTTTGGTAAAACCGGCTGATCGCTTGTTGTAATGCATTGATTGTGATCTCAGGCGACTGCGCTACAAGCTCGGCAGGCCACGCCAGCAACTGTGCTGCCTCAGATTGATTTAATATAAGCATGCTGGTCTGCGCAAGTAGAGCAGGCGGAATTACCTGCCAGGGAGAAGGATTCAATACAGTCTGCCGCCCGGCTTGCCTGGCGAATGCAAAAGCGCTCTCAATCGCCGCCAATGAAGTCTCAAACTGTGCATAGACCAGTGTTGCCGCTTGTATAGAGGCCGCCGCATTGGCAACATGCGCTGCCGTTAACAAACGGTTAGGGCCAAGATAGACACTGACCATATTGGCGCCGTCGGCGCCGATCAAGCCTGCGCCATGGCCTGATTGTGGCGACAGCCGATAAGCGTAAATAGGCGCAATAGCGTGTTGTTGCAACACCTGTAAAGCAGCCTCTGCTGCGGCATCCTCACCAAGTGCGATGATGACCGATACTGGGGCTCCCAGACGGCGGGCGGCCACGGCCAGATTGAAGCCTTTACCACCAGTCTCGCTAGCCATAGCAGTCGCTGCCACTGACTCGCCTGCCCGTGGCAAACGCTCAACCGACCAGCAGCAGGCCTGAATAAAGCTGGCAACAACAAAAAGTGACACGCTACGCGTCAATCTTCTTTAATGACATCCACATCATAAACATAATGACTGGTCTCGCCAAAGCAGCTTGAAGGCACGCCTTTATGCTCTTTGTACATGACGCGTACCCGCTCTCCGGCCAGTTGATTCACTTTGCTAATCACGGCAGGATCGCGCACAGTAAAGTAAAACTTCTCAGCCTGTGTGCCCGGCACAGTCACCAGTACCAACTCGCCTTCCCAGGTTTTACACACCCAGCCTTTATGAGCCAGTTTTTGCACATAGCCGATGCGCTCACCATCAGAGTAGACCCAGCTCAGGCTGCCCCAGGTATAGAGACCAAGCAATATGACCGGCAGCAGGATTATCCAGAAAACCCATTTTAAAAGTTTGGCAAAAGCCGACATGTCACTACTCCGCAAGTTTTTATCGTTTGTTCATCGCATTATCTTATAAAATGTTGCGCTGAACATAATAATTCCTGCTGATATCTATTCATGACTCTTGCTGCCAATCCCGACACCGCACCTGTGGTTCTCTGCGCCTCGGCACGTCTGGCACAGGGCATCCGGCAATGGTTGCAGCAAACCTATCAGCAACAAGGCCAGTCACAATGGCAAGCGCCACAAGTATTCCCGTTGCAAGACTGGCTCAACCAGCGCCTGGAATACGCCATCTTGTGTGGGCAAATCGACATCGCACAAGCGCCGCTAGGCATGCTTTCCAGTACACAAGAAGCGCTGCTTTGGGAACAGGCGATTCAGCACTGTTTACGCCAGCATGCGGCTATCGATTTATTTAATACCAATGGCCTGGCCAGCGCGGCCATGGAGGCCAACCGCTACCTGATTGAGTGGAATATCAGCCTGGACATGGCGACAGTCAGCGAAGAAACACGGCAGTTTCTACAGTGGCGCCAGCAGTTCCAAACCTTATGCAAGCAAAGTGGCACTCTGGAAAGCGTGCGTTACCAGACCTGGCAGCTCGAACAACTCAGCCAGCATGTACTGCCCTTGCCTGCCAGCATACAAATGGCCGGATTTGATCGCATCAATCCGCATGTGCAGACACTCATCACCATACTGCAATCCGCAGGCGTGCAGATAACAACGTTTGACAACAGCGTGCCTGCACAACAGACACAACGCATGACATTTGCCGAAGCCATGGACGAAATGCGTGCGGCGGTGCATTGGGCACAGCAACAATTGGCCGCCGACCCGCAAGCAAAACTGGCCATTGTCCTGCCCGACCTGGATAGCCAACGCGAAACCCTGGCCAACCTGCTCGACGATACCTTCCACCCCGAAGCCCTGCATCCAGCGCAGGCAGAATCGCCACGCTGTTATGAGTTTTCACTCGGGCTGCCGTTGAGTCGCTGGCCGTTAGTGCATAGCGCACTGAATGTGCTGCGCCTGGCATTCCAGGCCACACCATTGCCACAATCCGAACTGTCTGCGTTACTGGCAGATATTTACTGGTCACAAGCACTCTATGAAGCCGACGCACGCGCCGCACTGGATGCCGACATGCGCCGCCAGTTGCCGCTGCAAGTCAATGCCTACACCTTTGCCCGCTTTGTGGCGCGCAAGCAGCAGGATGAATACCCGATTCTGTGTCCTGCATTACACGCAGACCTCACCAGCTTGTTAACGCAGGCCAAACAAACGCCGCGCAAGCAAGTCCCTTCTGCCTGGGTGGCAAGCTTTACTGAACTGCTGACAGCCACGCACTGGCCGGGCGAGCGCGGCTTATCCAGCCATGAACATCAATGCCAGACCAAGTTTAAAGCAGTATTGACGCAACTGGCGGCACTTGATGGCTGGTTGGGGCCTATTGATGCCATGAGTGCTTTGCACAGGTTATCGCAACTGTGTCAGGCGCAAATCTTCCAGCCGCAAACCGTGCGACTACCCAACATCACGGTCATGGGCATGCTGGAAGCCAGCGCACAGCCGCTGGATGGCGTATGGGTGATGGGCATGAACGACCATGTATGGCCGCCATTGTCACGCACCAACGCGCTGATCCCAGCTGAATTACAACGGCAGGCAGGCACGCCCAACGCCAGCAGCGAAGTGCAAATGGCGTTTGCCAGCCAGATTCACCAGCGACTGTTACGCTCGGCCAAACAAATCATTTTTTCATCGGCCCGCCAGGATGGTGACCGTTTGCTGCGTATGAGCCCGCTGATCCAGGCCATCCCGGAAATAACTGCCACCGCAGGGGCCTCCACGTTGGCAGAAACGCTGGCAGGCAATAGCATGCAAGACTGGCAATGGCTGGATGACCATCAGGCCCCGCCCATCCTGGAAGGCGAACATATCAGCGGCGGCACAGGTTTGCTGCGCGCGCAGGCGCTCTGCCCGGCCTGGGCGTTTTATCAATACCGCCTCAAGGCACGTAAACTGGAAACGCCGCATAACGGGCTGGATGCCATGCAACGCGGCGACCTGATTCACCGCGTACTGGCGGCGTTCTGGTCGCAGCAATCGACACTAGACTGGCAGGCCGTCAATATAGAAGCTTTAAAAGCCCAACTCGACCAGATTGCGGCTGAGGTCATCGCTGCGTTTAATACTGAATTCGCGCAACCGTTCTCTGTCGTGTTTTGCCAACTGGAAGCCGAGCGCCTGAGTAAGCTGGCGCTGACCTGGTTGTGGGAGGTGGAACGCGAACGTCCGCAAGCGTTCGCTGTGACCTCAGTCGAACAAGTCTACAAGCCGCTGATTGAAGGTATCCAGGTCAAACTGGTGATTGACCGCGTCGATACGCTGGATGATGGCCGCCTGGTGGTGGTGGATTACAAAACCGGTAGCATGCCCGACTTTAAAAACTGGGCGTCGGACAAAATCAGCGAACCACAATTACCGATTTATGCCGCCTTTCTGCTACAAGATGCCGACATTGCCGCCGTCTGCTTTGGCAAACTGCGACTGACCGATGGCGGCTTTGCCGGTGTTGCCGCCGAAGACGACATCGTGCCCGGCATCAAAGCCTTTAACCACGATAAGAGTAAATTGTTTGACCCTGCACAGTTCCCTGACTGGCCATCGGTGCTGGCGCATTGGCACACCCAGATTACGCGTACGGCGCAAGCACTCAAAGCGGGTGAAGCCGCCGTGGTATTTGAGTCGGAGCAAGATCTGGACTATTGCGATGTGCTGCCCTTGTTGCGTCTGCCAGAACGGCAATTGCAATTTGAGCACCTTCAGGCGGGAGGCACTGCATGAAAATGACTGAGTCTGACTTCCAGCAAGCGCTGGCGCTGGATGCGGCCAACCGTGAGCGTGCGCTGGATATCGAATCCTTTATTGTCGAAGCCCCGGCCGGTGCTGGTAAAACCGAGCTGCTGACGCAGCGCTTTCTCAAGCTGCTGCAAACGGTGCAGGCACCAGAAGAAATTATCGCCATTACTTTTACCAACAAGGCTGCGTCGGAAATGCGGGCACGTATCCTGGATAGCCTGTTGCTGGCCGCAACGGGCGTGCCGCCGGAAGCACCGCATAAACAGATCACTTACGCCCTGGGGCAACAGGCCTTGCAACGTTCAGCTGAGTTGCAATGGCATTTGCTGGAAAGCCCGGCGCGCCTGCGCATTTACACCATCGATTCGTTGTGCGCCAACCTGGCGCGCCAAATGCCCTTATTAAGCCGTTTTGGCACACAACCGGCCGTCACCGAAGATGCCTGGGCCTATTACCGTGAAGCGGCTGGCCTGGCGCTGCAAACCATGGATGAAGACGGCCTGGGCGAACCTGTGCGCCGTGTGCTGCGCTATATGGATAACGACCAGGCCAGGCTGGAAAGCCTGCTCATGTCCATGCTGGCCAAGCGTGAGCAATGGCTGCATTTAAGTCAGGCCAAAGACCATGCGCAGGCGCAAGCGGCCTTGATTTACCTGATAGAAAGCGAATTGCAAGCAGCGCTGACGGCCATCTCTGCCCGCCTGCAACAAGCACTGATGCCGATTGCGCGCTATGCTGCCAGCCAATTACCGCCTGAGCATGTGTTATCGGCTTTACTGGACTGGCAAATACCATTGACTGCCAGCATAGAAGACCTGCCCGCCTGGCGCGCGCTGACAGAGTTGCTGCTCACCAGTAGCGGTGGCTTGCGCAAACGGCTGGATAAAAACATGGGCTTGCCAGCGACCGACGAGGCCAAGCCCTATAAAGAAGCCCTGACTGAACTGTTGGCAGGCCTTTCCCAGCACAGCGACAGTGAACGTTACCTGGCACGCATCCGCCTGTTACCGGATGCTGACGGTGCAGACGACGCCATGATTCAGGCGCTGAGCCAGTTATTGAATATTGCTGCCGCGCAATTGTGGCTGTGTTTTCAGGCGCAAAATGAAGTCGACTTTGTCGAAATCGCCCAACGCGCGTTTCAGGCGCTGCAAGAAGGCGACGAAGCCACCGAGCTGGCCATGCGGCTGGATTACCGCATCCAGCATTTACTGGTCGATGAGTTTCAGGATACCAGCCCGATGCAGATCGACCTGCTCAAGGCGCTGACGCGCGGCTGGCAGCCGGGCGATGGTCGTACGCTGTTTGCTGTCGGCGACCCCATGCAGTCGATTTACCGTTTCCGCAAAGCCAATGTCGGCCTGTTCCTCAATGCCGCGTTGCACGGCATCGCCGATATTGCGCTGACACCGCTCAAACTATGGCGCAATAACCGATCTTGCCCGCCTGTGGTGGAATGGATCAACCAGACCTTTGCCGGCATGCTGCCAGCACACGATGCGCCACAGCAAGGCGCCATTGCTTACCGGCCATTTGTTGCCACGCGCGCCGAGGCCACAGGTGCCGGTGTATTTGTGCATCCCCTGATCACGCCAGTGAATAGCGAAGACGAAGAACCGGCCGATATCCGTCACCTGGAAGCCGAGCAGATTATCCGCATCATCCAGCAAACACGCACCGACAAACCTGGCGCCAGCATTGCCGTGCTGGTACGCGCGCGCAAACATTTGCATGCACTGGTGACGGAAATGCGCAGGAATCACAGCGAGTTAAGCTTTCAGGCGGTAGAAATTGAAGAGCTGGCCAATCGCCAGATTGTGCAGGACCTGCTCACGCTGACGCATGCGCTGCATCAACGCGCCGACCGCGTGCACTGGCTGGCACTATTGCGCGCACCCTGGTGCGGGCTGACGCTGGCCGATATGCATGCGTTGATTGGACAGGATGGCCAACGCAGTGCGCTCAGCCTGCTGCAAAATGAACAAGTACTCGCGCGCTTGAGTGAAGATGGCCAGGCGCGCGCCCGCCATGTGCGCGACGTGATGCAAAGCGCACTACACTGGCGTGGCCGCACCTCGGTCAGCCGTTGGGTGCATAACACCTGGCTGCGGCTGGGCGGCGCGCATTGCCTGTGGAATGAAAGTGATGTGCAGGATGTGCAGGCCTTTTTTGCCCGTATCGCCGCGTTAGAACAACACGGCCAGTTTAATCCGCAAGCACTGGCTGAAGATGTGCAAAAACTCTACGCCGCACCCGATGCCAAAGCAGATGCCAGTTTGCAGTTCATGACCATCCACAAATCCAAAGGGCTGGAGTTTGACACCGTGATCCTGCCCGGCCTGGATGGCAGCAATCCGCCTGACGACGCCAAACTGGTGATCTGGGAAGAAGTCCCCATGGAAAATGGCCATACCGAACTGGTCGCCGCACCGTTTGTGCCCACAGTGCTAAAACGCCAGCAGGCCAGCATCACCGCCTATGACTATTTAAACGACCTGGATAAAACCCGCGCCAGCTATGAAGATGCACGCGTGCTGTATGTGGCAGCGACCCGCGCCGAGCGGCAATTGCATTTACTGGGTGCCGCCAAGCCAGACAAAAGCGGCGAACCACAAGCACGCAAAAACAGTTTTTTGCACCTGCTCTGGCCTGCTATCCAGCCGTGGTTTACCAGCGAACACGATATCGTCAGCCGTTATCCCAGCGCGCAGCAAGAAGCCGATATTCGCCAATTTGTGCCCAAGCTGATCCGCTTACGCGAAGCCAGCACGCCAGCGATATTGCAGGCCAGCCAGCACGAAGCAAATACAGGCTATCAAGCAGAAGCCAGTGAAAGTAAGGCCAGCCGACTGGAGGCTGATATCGGCACTCTCGCCCATCTGTATTTGCAACTGGTGGCTGAACAAGGGTTAGCGGCCTGGCAAACGCATGAAAAAAATGCATTTCTGTCGCTGCATCCCCCTATGCAGCGTTGGTTTAAACAACAGGGTTATACGGACAGCGAAGCAAGCCAGGGTGCGAACCAGGTGGCAACGCTGTTAACAACCACGTTGCAATCCACAGAGGGGCGCTGGGTATTACAGCCACATACACAAGCCGCCTCAGAGTTAGCAATTGAGCAACTCAGCGTAGGTAAAAAGGTCATAGACCGGACGTTTGTCGCCGATGGCGTGCGCTGGATTGTCGACTATAAATCCATGCCAGTATCAGCCAAGGATGATCTCACCGTATTAGCCAGCACATTCAAATTGCAATTGGCTGACTATGCGCAGTTATTTCAGGCGGAAGGCCTGTCGGTCAAAACCGCAATTCTATTTTTAAGCACAGGCCAATTAGCGCCTGTTGAGATGCCCTAAGGAAACATGATGATAGAAAAACAAGCTATTTTGGACGCGTTTAACTTCCGCCATGCCTGTAAGGAGTTTGATGCCAGCAAACAGATTCCCGCCGCAGAATTTGAGTTGATTCTGGAAGCCGCCCGTCTCTCACCCAGCTCATTCGGTTTTGAACCCTGGCATTTTATCGTGGTGCAAGACAAGGCACTGCGCGAAAGCCTCAAGCAGCATGCCTGGGGCGCACCGCTCAAGCTGGATACGGCGAGCCATTTTGTGTTGTGTCTGGCGATGAAATCACCGTTCCTGGATGCAGATAGCCCTTACCTGCCACAATTTATGCGTGACGTGCAGCACCACCCGGAAGACATCGCCAATATGCGCCTGGGCTTTTACAAGCAGTTCCAGCAATCAGACTTTGACCTCACGGATGAACGAAAACTGTTCGACTGGGCCAGCAAACAATGCTATTTGCCATTGGCAAATATGATGACGGTGGCTGCCATGCGCGGCATAGACTCATGCCCGATTGAAGGCTTTAAACAAAAAGAAACTGACGCCCTGCTGGCAGAGCAATTCGGCGTTAATTTGCAAGAGTATGGTTTGGCTTATATGGTCGCCTTTGGTTACCGTAAACACGAGCCGAAAGCGAAAACGCGTAGAGCCTTGTCGCAAGTGGTCACTTGGAAGTGAGTGCGCTCTGTGATTGTTCAAATACCAACCCACAAGACGCCGCTCACCTGGGTACACCATTTAAATTGTTAAATCGTTGGCCTTAAAGAGCTATTTAAATCTCTTGCCTAGCTTTGATAGAGTCTTATTTCAATATCAATTCAGTGGGGTGATGGATGAAATCTGTATTATCAAAGGTATTCGCTTGCAGTGCACTCATGTTGGCAAGTGTGGCTGCCAACGCCACTGTAGACCCTTCGACCCCAATGCATGTGACTGTGCATGCAGACCTCAGCCTGTTAGCGCTTGTAGCCGTTGCGGATGATGATCAGGCTGACAGCTCAGAGGCAGAAACTATGCTCGCCTAAAAGCTGCAAGTACTGGCATGGTGTCGCGTAGTAGATGACGCAGACAATCATGTTGGTGCGCTGCTTAAATAAAAAGGCCGGTTAACGGCCTTTTTACTTTTTCACACGTAGTTACCTACAACACCAAGGTGTCCAGTTCTAATTCCCACAGAACTTTTGTGACTGTTTGAAACTGACTGATTACGCTGCCTCGTTTTTGAAATGCCTGCGCACATACCAGGCCAAGAACACCACGCCCAAGGCAGCAATCACGTAATGTGACTCATGGAAATAGACTTTCAAGTCCTCCCAATGCTCGCCTGTTTTCATGCCAACATAACCAAGCACAAAACACCAGATCAATGACCCCACAAAGGTGTAAAGCACAAAGCGCGTCATATTCATACGTGCCACACCCGCCGGGAAAGCGATAAATGTACGCACCGCAGGCAGCAAGCGCGCGATGAAAATAATGATCTCGCCATGACTCTCAAACCAACGGTCAGCCATATCAAGGTCTTTCTTGCTGATCAACACATACTTGCCATATTTTTCCGCTAATGGACGGCCACCGTACAAGCCCACGTAATACGCCGGGATTGATCCGACCACACAGCCTACAGCACCGGCCAGGGCTATGCCCCACAAAGTCAGATCACCCTTGCTGACCAGAAAACCGGCAAATGGCATGATAATTTCTGAAGGTAATGGGATACAGGCAGACTCAATCGCCATTAGTAACACGATGCCACCATAGCCCATATTGGCAATGACAGCGATAATCCAGCTCGCCACGGCGGCTAATAACTTTTCTAGCATTTAAACTTACCTAATCAACTCTTTATGCGCAATATAACAGTTTAATAAAACAAGACAAACGGACTATTGTGATTAATTGTAAATCCCTGTATTGTCATGCAAAAAAACAAACAGGGAAAAACAATAATGCAGGTGCAATTTAACCAATGGCAGTCTATTAACTTACAAGACTTTTCTAATAGCTTTGGCGACATCACAGATTCAGTTAAAGACACTGATAACACACTGACAAGCTTAGCATCCCAGTCAATTTACTTTTATGATGGTAGTAATAGCACAGGCTACGGAAGTTGGGGCAGCTATGATATTTCTGTAAAAGGAAGTAACTTTTTAGGTAGTTCGCCTAGAGCTACTTACGTAAAACTCACGGACTCTGGTGAAAAATATGAGTTCAACGGAAGCATCAATATATCGAACACAGTCTGGGGTTACGTTATTAATGGCGGTACGTTTAGCTCGCTTACACATTCTGATGCTGCTGTAACTGACTATATTATCAAGGGCTCATTTACATACTCGCCCACATTTAATAACTCCATTAATGGCGGCACAATTACGTCCGCAACAGTTAATCCATCAAGTGGAAAGCTGACGCTAACTGGAACACTTAACATTGATTCCAACGAGGTAATTACCAGCGGAACAATTAGCTCAATCAGTTATACCTCTCCAGATGGCAAAAGCTTCAGTATCAGCAATGCACTGATTGATGCTGCAGACCTGCAATCAATACTGCAAGGTGCCGGTTCCAGTACAGACTTCTCAACATTAAGCAGCTTCTTATTGAGTAGCTCATACTTAACAGGTAATGACACAATTATAGGTGATAGCCAAAACAACACTCTTGATGGTGGCGCAGGCGTAGACAAACTCATCGGTGGCGCTGGTGATGATACCTACATCGTTGACCTCGTTCGTACAGGCACAACCCCAGCTAACTTCAAGGTCGCTCTGCAAGATACCATCACTGAAGCCACCAATGCAGGCAGTGATACCGTGCAACTGCGCTTACTCAGTGGCACAGACTTCAGCACCATGGCCAATGCAACTACCCTCACCCTCGGCGCGAACCTCGAGAATCTGAATGCCTCAGACACAGGCTCTACCAAGCTCAACCTCACAGGTAACGCACTCGCCAACACCCTCACAGGCAATGATGCTAACAATATCCTTGATGGCGGCGCTGGTGTAGATACTCTTATCGGTGGTCTCGGTGATGATACCTATATGCTTGACCTCAAGGTCTCTGCTGGCAACATCGTGTTTGATGACTCTATCACAGAACTCGACGGCAATAACGAAGGGATCGATACCATCAAACTACGTGGCACAGCTACGCTTGCCACAGCAGCAACTCTCACCCTAGACAATGACTGGGCTAACATTGAAATCCTTGATGCTTCTGCTACAGGCTCAACCAAGCTCAATCTCACAGGCAACAACCTGGGCAACACACTGATCGGCAATGCCGCCGCGAACATCCTGACCGGGGGTACTGGCGACGACACCCTTAACGGCGGCGCCGGAATCGATACTATGATCGGTGGGGCGGGCAATGATACATACATCGTCGATAACATCGCTGATATCGTGACCGAAGACTCTAACGAAGGCACTGACCTGGTCAAAGCCAGCGTCAGTTACACGCTGGGCGCAAACATTGAGGACCTGGAACTGACTGGCGCCGCTGCCATCAATGGCACCGGTAATGGTTTAGATAACGTCATCACAGGGAATGCTGGTAACAACGTTCTGGATGGCGGTGCAGGTGCTGACAGTATGGAAGGTGGCAAAGGTAACGATACCTATATCGTCGATGATGAAGATGATGAAGTCATTGAAGCTGCAAACGGGGGTACTGACCTCGTTAAAGCAAGTGTCGATTATGAACTCACTGACTTTGTCGAAAACCTGACGCTTACCGGCAATGATCATATCAATGGCACTGGCAATGCGCTGGCAAATACCATCACTGGCAATGCCGGCAATAACATCCTCGATGGTGGCGATGGCGTAGACAAACTCATCGGTGGGGCGGGTGATGATATCTACATCGTCGACCTCATTCAGACCGGTACCAATGCCGCTGCATACAGGGTCGCACTGCAAGACACCATCACTGAAGCTGCCAATGCCGGCAATGACACCGTCAAGTTACGTGGTAACTTTGATCACATTAACGCAACCACTCTCACCTTGGGCGCTAACCTCGAGAACCTTGATGCTTCTGCAACAGGCTTAACCAAACTCAACCTCACTGGCAATGCACTCGCAAATACTCTCACAGGCAATGATGCAGATAACATCCTTGATGGCGGCGCTGGGGTAGATACCCTGCAGGGTGGCGAAGGTAATGACACCTACATTTTGGACCTCAAAGCCACAGCCGGAATTCTTTCGATTGAAGATGCAGTAGAAGAATTTAATGGCACAACTGATGGCATTGATACCATCAAGCTGCGTGGTTCAGCTACGCTTGCCACAGCAGCAACTCTCACCCTGGATAATGACTGGGCCAACATCGAGATCCTTGATGCTTCTGCTACAGGCTCAACCAAGCTCAACCTCACAGGTAACAACCTGGGCAACACACTGATCGGTAATGCCGCCGCGAACATCCTGACCGGGGGTACTGGCGATGACACCCTTAACGGCGGCGCCGGAATCGATACTATGATCGGTGGGGCGGGCAATGATACATACATTGTCGATAACATCGCTGATATCGTGACCGAAGACTCTAATGAAGGCACAGACCTGGTCAAAGCCAGTGTCAGTTATACGCTGGGCGCAAACATTGAAGACCTGGAACTGACTGGCGCCGCTGCCATCAATGGCACCGGCAACGATGATGCAAACATCATTACAGGCAATGCAGGCAACAACATCCTCGATGGCAAAGGTGGCATTGACTCCTTACGTGGTGGCAAAGGCAACGATACCTATATCGTCGATGATGAAGATGATGAAGTCATTGAAGCTGCAAATGAAGGCACTGACCTCGTTAAAGCCAGTGTCGATTATGAACTCACTGACTTTGTCGAAAACCTGACGCTTACCGGCAATGATCATATCAATGGCACTGGCAATGCGCTGGCAAATATCATCACTGGCAATGCTGGCAATAACATCCTCGATGGTGGCGCTGGTGTAGACAAACTCATCGGCGGGAATGGTGATGACACCTACATCGTTGATCTCGTCCGCACAGGCACAACCCCAGCTAACTTCAAGGTCGCTCTGCAAGATACCATCACTGAAACCGCCAATGCAGGCAGTGATACCGTTCAACTGCGCTTACTCAGTGGCACTGACTACAGCACCATGGCGAATGCAACTACCCTCACCCTCGGTGCGAACCTTGAAAGATTCGATGCTTCTGGCACAGAATCTATCAAACTAAACCTCACTGGCAATGCACTCGCAAATACTCTCACAGGCAATGATGCAGATAACATCCTTGATGGCGGCGCTGGGGTAGATACCCTGCAGGGTGGCGAAGGTAATGACACCTACATTTTGGACCTCAAAGCCACAGCCGGAATTCTTTCGATTGAAGATACAGTAGAAGAATTTAATGGCACAACTGATGGCATTGATACCATTAAACTACGTGGTACAGCTCCCCTCTCCACAGCAGCAACTCTCACCCTGGATAATGACTGGGCTAACGTCGAGATCCTTGATGCTTCTGCTACAGGCTCAACTAAACTGAATCTCACTGGCAACAACCTGGGCAATACCCTGATCGGGAACGCTGCTGTCAACATTCTGACTGGCGGCACAGGCGACGACACCCTTAACGGTGGTGCTGGTGCTGACTCCATGATCGGCGGCGATGGTGATGATACTTACATCGTCGATAACATCGCTGATATCGTGACCGAAGACTTGAATGAGGGCACTGACCTCGTCAAAGCAAGCGTCAGTTATACACTGGGCGCAAACATTGAGAACCTGGAACTGACAGGCACCGCTGCGATCAATGGCACAGGCAATGGTTTAGATAACGTCATCACAGGTAATGCTGGTAACAACATCCTCGATGGCGGCGCTGGTGCGGACACGCTCATCGGTGGCAAAGGCAACGATACTTATATCGTCGATGATGAAGATGATGAAGTGATTGAAGCTGCAAATGAAGGCATTGACCTCGTTAAAGCAAGTGTCAGTTATACACTCTCAGACAACGTTGAGAACCTCACTCTGACTGATGGCTCAGCAAACGGTGGCACCGCCGCCCTGAATGGCACCGGTAATGCCCTCGCAAATACCATCACTGGCAATGCAGGCAATAATATCCTTGACGGTGGTGCTGGTGTAGACAAACTCATCGGTGGCAATGGCGATGATACCTACATCGTCGACCTCGTACGTACAGGTACGGCTCCTGCTAACTACAAAGTGGCACTGCAAGACACTATCACTGAAACCGCCGTCGCAGGCTCTGGTACTGACACGGTCATATTGCGTGGCTCCTTTACTGAACCAACCACCTTTACTACTCTCACCATCGGTGCCAATCTTGAGAACCTCGATGCCTCATTCACAGGTTCAACAAAGCTCAACCTCACAGGTAATGCTCTGAACAACACCCTGATGGGCAATGATGCTAACAACATCCTCGATGGCGGCGCAGGTAACGACATCCTCATCGGAGGCAAAGGCAGTGATACGCTGAAAGGGGGGCTAGGCGCTGATGTTTTCAAGTGGGGTGCCGATGACTTAGGCCCTGCTGGAAATATCTCCAACAGTACAGATACGATCACTGACTTCTCAGTCACTCAAGGTGACCAACTGGATTTAAGAGATCTGCTCGTAGGCGAGACCGAAGGCAACATCTTCGACTACATTAGTGTAGAGGCTGCGGGCTCTTCAACTGTGCTACACATTAGTACAACTGGTCAGTTCACTGGCGGCAGCTATAACGCTGGTGAAGAGGATACTCGCATTATTTTATCCAATACCAATTTATTAATGGCAACTGGACAGAGCACATATGAGCTTGCAATTCAGCATATGATTACTAATCAATCACTATTGATTGATTAGTAATAAATTAGGCAATCTAGCTCAAAATCTATTACTACCTAAAGATTGATGAGCTAGATTGCCAATCTTGTAGCATCTGGTATACAAGAAATAAAAACTATTATGTAAATCCAGAAATAAGTATGGCGACTGATTTCTGTTATCAATTGCATATTGATAGTGATGAGATTATATGTCTATGTCGCTTAAAAATAATTTTGCTCTATCAAGAAATTCATAGTGTCGCAGCATGGTTCTTGTTAAATATATAAACCATATTTAACAACAATAACTAACAGGGAAAAGAAAAAATGAATATCCAGTATTCAGGATGGGAGTCCATACTACTCAGTAACTTTAGCAGTGCCCTATCAACAAATGCCCAAACGCATTACACGTTATTTGCCGTGGTCGATATTGAATACATGGCTTTTAGCGATTGGCAGGCAACAAATACATACGCTTCTGGAACTGAATACAGTACGGGCTACCAATATACGCTTACGGGTAATCACTTTATCGATGACACCCCCCTGCTTACAATTAAAACAATATCGTTGACCTCACTATCCAGTAACGAGAACTTTATACTTTCAAGTCCTGGCGTAACCGCAAACTACAATAATGGCTCTATTACTGGCGCCATTAATAAATTTGAATATACTAACTTTACTACTGGGGAGTCTTATAGTATCTCGGGAAGCTTTGGGGTCAGCGCAGATGGGGCAGTACTTAAAGCGGGTACAATAACCTCTCTAATCTACTCATCTAATTCAGTCGACTCGTATTCTATAAAAGGCAGCTTAACAACTAATTCAAACGGTGAGATTTCTGGCGGAACATTGAATGAAATCACATTCATAGACTCTTCAGAACATACCTTAAAGGCTAGTGGCTTTTCGATTAGCTGGACACAGTTCGTATCGTTAACTAGCGGACATTCATCTCTTTCAGATCTATTTTCCTATATTAACTCAGAGTCAAATCTAGCTGGCAATGATTACATTCAAGGTGGGGATGAAGCCGATAATTTATATAGCGGCGCGGGTAACGACACACTCGATGGCGGCGCTGGTGCGGACACGCTCATCGGTGGCAAAGGCAACGATACTTATATCGTCGACGATGAAGATGATGAAATCATTGAGAACTTCAACGAAGGCACTGACCTCGTTAAAGCAAGTGTCAGTTATACCCTCTCAGATAACGTTGAGAACCTCACTCTGACTGATGGCTCAGCAAACGGTGGGACCGCAGCCATTAACGGAATTGGTAATGCGCTGGCAAACACCATCACCGGCAATGCTGGCAATAACATCCTCGATGGTGGCGCTGGTGTAGACAAACTCATCGGCGGGAATGGTGATGACACCTACATCGTTGATCTCGTCCGCACAGGCACAACCCCAGCTAACTTCAAGGTCGCTCTGCAAGATACCATCACTGAAACCGCTCTCGCAGGCTCCGGAACTGACACAGTCATATTGCGTGGCACCTTTACTGAACCGACCACTTTCACTACCCTCACCTTAGGTGCAAACCTCGAGAATCTGAATGCCTCAGACACAGGCTTAACCAAACTCAACCTCACAGGCAATGTACTCGCCAACACTCTCACTGGCAATGATACTAATAACATCCTTGATGGCGGCGCTGGTGTAGATACTCTCATCGGTGGCCTTGGTGATGATACTTATGTGATCGATATCAAGACCTCAGCCGGAAGTATTTTGATTGAAGACACAGTAACCGAACTCAATGGCACAACTGAAGGTATCGATACCGTTAAACTACGTGGCACCGCGACTCTAGCGACAGCTGCAACACTGACTCTGGATAATGACTGGGCTAACATCGAGATCCTTGACGCTTCAGCCACTGGATCAACCAAACTCGACTTGACCGGCAACAACCTGGGCAACACTTTAATTGGGAATGCTGCAGCTAACATCCTGACCGGTGGTACTGGCGACGATATCCTTAACGGTGGTGCAGGCGCAGACACCATGATCGGTGGTGATGGCGATGATACTTACATCGTCGATAATATCGCTGATATCGTGACCGAAGACTCTAATGAAGGCACAGACCTGGTCAAAGCCAGTGTCAGTTATACGCTCGGTGACAATGTAGAGAACCTGGAACTCACAGGCACTGCCGCCATCAATGGCACCGGCAATGATGATGCAAACATCATCACAGGCAATGCAGGCAACAACATCCTTGATGGCAAAGGTGGCATTGACACCCTCATCGGTGGCAAAGGCAACGATACCTATATCGTCGACGATAAAGATGATGAAGTGATTGAAGCTGCAAATGAAGGCATTGACCTCGTTAAAGCCAGTGTCGATTATGAACTCACTGACTTTGTCGAAAACCTGACGCTTACCGGCAATGATCATATCAATGGCACTGGCAATGCGCGCTGGCAAATATCATCACCGGCAATGCTGGCAATAACATCCTCGATGGTGGCGCTGGTGTAGACAAACTCATCGGCGGGAATGGTGATGACACCTACATCGTTGATCTCGTCCGCACAGGCACAACCCCAGCTAACTTCAAGGTCGCTCCTGCAAGATACCATCACTGAAACCGCTCTCGCAGGCTCCGGAACTGACACAGTCATATTGCGTGGCACCTTTTACTGAACCGACCACTTTCACTACCCTCACCTTAGGTGCAAACCTCGAGAATCTGAATGCCTCAGACACAGGCTTAACCAAACTCAACCTCACAGGCAATGCACTCGCCAACACTCTCACTGGCAATGGATACTAATTAATCATCCTGAGCGGCCGCTGGTGGCTGAGATACTCTCATCGGTGGCCTTGGTGATGATACTTATGTGATCGATATCAAGACCTCAGCCGGAAGCATTTTGATTGAAGACACAGTAACCGAACTCAATGGCACAACTGAAGGTATCGATACCGTTAAACTACGTGGCACCGCGGACTCTAGCGACAGCTGCAACACTGACTCTGGATAATGACTGGGCTAACATCGAGATCCTTGACGCTTCAGCCACTGGATCAACCAAACTCGACTTGACCGGCAACAACCTGGGCAACACTTTAATTGGGAATGCTGCAGCTAACATCCTGACCGGTGGTACTGGCGACGATATCCTTAACGGTGGTGCCGGGATCGATACCATGATCGGTGGTGAGGGTAATGATATCTATATCGTCGACAATATAGCCGACCAAGTCATTGAGAACGACAATGAAGGTATAGACTGGGTCAAGACAAGTGTCAGCTATACACTGAGCAACTATGTCGAGTTCCTTGAACTGACAGGAACTTCCGCCATTAATGGTACCGGTAACGATCTGAACAACTTCATCAAAGGTAATACAAGCAACAATATCCTTAATGGTGGTATTGGTGGCGATATCATGATCGGTGGCAAAGGCAACGATACCTATATCGTCGACGATGAAGATGATGAAGTGATTGAAGCTGCAAATGAAGGCATTGACCTCGTTAAAGCAAGTGTCGATTATGAACTCACTGACTTTGTCGAAAACCTGACGCTTACCGGCAATGATCATATCAATGGCACTGGCAATGCGCTGGCAAATACCATCACTGGCAATGCCGGCAACAACATACTCGACGGTGGCACTGGTGTAGATAAACTGATTGGCGGCAATGGCAACGATATCTACATCGTTGACCTCATTAAAACAGGCTCAACGTTAGCTAACTACAAGGTTGCGTTGCAAGATACCATTACTGAAACTGCGGCAGTTGACTCAGGGACTGACATTGTGAAGCTACGACTGCTCGATGACGTAGTGTATAACATGAACAATGCAACTACATTGACACTGGGCGCGAACCTTGAAAGACTCGATGCTTCTGGCACAGAATCTATCAAACTCAACCTTACAGGCAATGCACTCGCAAATACTCTCACAGGCAATGATGCAGATAACATCCTTGATGGCGGCGCTGGGGTAGATACCCTGCAGGGCGGCGAAGGTAATGACATCTACATTTTGGACCTCAAAGCCACAGCCGGAATTCTTTCGATTGAAGATACAGTAGAAGAATTTAATGGCACAACTGATGGCATTGATACCATCAAGCTGCGTGGTTCAGTCACACTCACCGAGGCCACAACCCTATCACTGGATGGTTCCGCCGCTATTACGTGGTCTCATGTTGAGAACATAGATGCGTCTGCTACCAAGTCAACCAAGCTCAACCTGACTGGAAATGAATTTGACAACACGCTGACTGGCAATGCTGCTGCCAACATTCTCGATGGCGGTATGGGTAATGACACCCTGAATGGTGGGGCTGGTAACGACACCCTGATTGGCGGATTGGGCAATGACACCTTAACAGGTGGTTTGGGTGCAGATGTATTCAAATGGACTACAAGCGATTTGGTGGCACCAGGCGATATTTCTAACAACACTGACACAATCACAGACTTTTCTATTGCTCAAAAGGATCAACTAGACCTGAGAGATATACTGACTGGCGCGTCAAATCTAGAGAGTTACCTGGATATTGTATTTGAGAATGGTTCAACGCATATTCGCATTAGTTCAACTGGTGAATTTGCTGACGGTACTTATGACTCGACTAAAGAAGATGCGCATATTGTTTTATCTAACATTAACTTGTTTACTGCGACAAAAACGGCAGCAGGCAATGACGCTCAACTGATCGGCTATCTGACTCAAAACAATTACCTACTGATCGACTAAAGACTGAACCACCTTGTAATACGAGAGAATGCCTAAAAACAGCGTTCCCTCCTCATTGAGTTATTAGAGCTACTATGACCGTCCCTACCCCTTATACCACTAGTGATATTACAATTTTTGATGCTAGCGCCAGTTCAAGCAACGCCTATATCAATGTGTTGTTGCTAGGTAACAAATGGGGTGGATCTATCGGCAGCGGGGCCACGGTTTACTATAGTTTTCCATTCTCTCGCAGCGACGAATATTGGTCTCAAGACTTTATTAATGGCTACGGAGTTTTTGACCCAATATCAGACCCTACGCCAGATTACGTCTCGCTGACACCATTCTCCAGCAGTCAACAAAATGGTATCACGCTAGCGCTAAATGCCTGGGCCAATGTCGCCAACCTGGACTTTATTAAAGTTGATGAAACACCTACCACTGTAGGTGATATCCGCTTTGGGTTTACTAGCGATGGATTGATGTCACCGGAGTATTATGCTTATACCTATACGGTTAACGCTGCCTTATATGACTACTCTTCAATTTTCCCTTACACCAGGAGCGGGGATATCTGGTTTAACGATGACCAATCAGCCTCTCCTGATAATACCTTTGAAGTAGGTACCATAAGCTATTTTGCTGGATTACATGAAATCGGACATGCACTAGGCTTAGACCATTCCTTTGCTGAAGAAGATGGGGAGATCGGGTTACCGGCCAAAATTGACTATATTCAATATACAGTCATGAGCTACTCAGATCGCCCCGGACTTCGTTATGATGGATTAAATGAATATTATCCAACGACCCCCATGCTGTATGACATTCTGGCAATACAGCATTTATACGGTGCTAACAACAGCTATAACGCCGATGATACCGTGTATGAGTTTTCCTCATCGCAACATTATTACGAAACCATTTGGGACGGCGGCGGAAACGACACGATTAAGTACACATCGTCTACCGGGGGAGTGATTAACCTTGAAGCAGGCGCTTTCAGCCGCCTAGGCCAAACCTTTAAAGTAGGCCCAAACAACGCAACTGTGCAACAAGATAATATTGCAATTGCTTTCAATGTCGTGATTGAAAATGCCATTGGTGGCAGCGGTAATGACAAAATCACAGGCAATAGTGCCGACAATCATTTACAAGGTGGCACTGGTAATGACACGCTTGATGGGGCGGCTGGTAATGACATAATTGACGGTGAAGACGGTGTAGATAAACTCATCGGCGGCGCTGGCGATGATACCTACATCGTTGACCTGATTAAAACAGGCAAGAATGCAGCAAGCTACAAAGTCGCCCTGCAAGATACCATTACCGAAGCAGCCAATGCAGGCACTGACACAGTGCAACTCAGATCGCTTGGCAGCATAGATTACAGTGACATGGAAAATGCCACTACCCTCACCCTCGGTGCTAACCTTGAGAACCTTGATGTTTCTGCTACAGAAGATATCAAGCTCAATCTCACAGGCAACTCACTCGACAACATCCTCACCGGTAACGATGCCGATAACATCCTTGATGGCGGTAAAGGCATTGACACCCTCATTGGTGGCGCTGGTAATGACACTTATATCCTCGACCTCAAGGTCTCAGCTGGCAACATCGACTTTGATGACACGATCACTGAAGACAACGGCAGCACTGAAGGAGTCGATACCGTCAAGCTCCGTGGCACCACTAATCTTGCCACAGCTATTGATATCTCACTTAACCTTTGGACCAATATTGAAACCCTTGATGCCTCTGCCACAGGCACCACTAAGCTAACCCTCAAAGGCAACGACGAAGACAATACGCTGATTGGGAATAACGCAGCTAATATACTCGAAGGTGGTTTAGGTAACGATATCCTTAATGGTGGCGCAGGCGCAGACACCATGATCGGTGGTAAGGGCTGGGATACTTATTACGTAGATAATATTAAGGATGTGATTGTCGAGTTGGAAAATACCGATCATGTTCTGGCAGACGAAGGCATCGATACCATTCTCTCATCCATTAGCCTTTCACTTGCCAATTATGACAATGTTGAATACCTCACCCTGCTTGGCAAAGCCAATTTGAATGCAACAGGTAACGATGGCAGCAACTTGTTGATCGGTAACGCCGGCAACAACATTTTAGATGGTGGTGGCAACCGGGATGACATGCAAGGTGGCGCGGGTAACGATACCTACATTGTTGATGATGTTAACGACCAAGCCATTGAAACGATTGCAGGTGCCGCTGGCGGCATTGATATCGTCTTGTCATCGGTCAGCTTTTCACTGAACTACAACGTTGAGAATCTCACGTTAACAGGTACAGAAAACATTGATGGCTATGGTAACGAATTAAACAATACTATTAGGGGCAATGCAGGCAATAATCGGTTAGGCGGTGGCGGGGATGGCTCAGACACACTGATTGGAGGGGCTGGCAATGACATCTATGAGGTGACTTATTTATTTGCGAGTAGCGCGAAACCAGTGACACAAGATACTGTTATAGAGAGCCTGAATGCTGGTATAGATAGCATTATTCTCTCTGCAGCAGGCAATAATAGCCTCATGAACAAATACCTCATGCCACTCAATGTAGAGAATTTAGATGCAACTAACACCTATGGCGCATTCTCCCACCTTATCGGCAACAACTTGGCCAACTACATCATTGGCAATGACTACTCCCATATTTTTGATGGTGGTGCAGGCATAGACACCTTAGTAGGCGGAAACATTAGTGACACATACATTGTGGACCTTGTTACCAATATCCACGCGGGAGTCACTACAGCGGCATTACAAGATATTATCATTGAAGATGCATCAGGTGACGGCAGTGACACGATTCAACTAAGAGGCAACGTTAAGCTCACAACGGCTACGACTCTTACTCTTAGCGCTGGCCTGGCCAACGTAGAAAACCTGGATGCAAGCCTGACTTCGTCTAGCAAACTCAACCTCACTGGCAACGATGCAAATAATGTCCTGACCGGGAATGATGCAGCAAATACATTAACAGGTGGCTTTGGTAACGATCTCCTTAACGGCGGCGCCGGGATCGATACCATGATCGGTGGCGATGGCGATGATACATACATCGTCGATAACATCGCTGATATCGTGACCGAAGACTCTAATGAAGGCACAGACCTGGTCAAAGCCAGTGTCAGTTATACGCTCGGTGACAATGTAGAGAACCTGGAACTCACAGGCACTGCCGCCATCAATGGCACCGGCAATGATGATGCAAACATCATCACAGGCAATGCAGGCAACAACATCCTTGATGGCAAAGGTGGCATTGACACCCTCATCGGTGGCAAAGGCAACGATACCTATATCGTCGACGATAAAGATGATGAAGTGATTGAAGCTGCAAATGAAGGCATTGACCTCGTTAAAGCCAGTGTCGATTATGAACTCACTGACTTTGTCGAAAACCTGACGCTTACCGGCAATGATCATATCAATGGCACTGGCAATGCGCTGGCAAATATCATCACCGGCAATGCTGGCAATAACATCCTCGATGGTGGCGCTGGTGTAGACAAACTCATCGGCGGGAATGGTGATGACACCTACATCGTTGATCTCGTCCGCACAGGCACAACCCCAGCTAACTTCAAGGTCGCTCTGCAAGATACCATCACTGAAACCGCTCTCGCAGGCTCCGGAACTGACACAGTCATATTGCGTGGCACCTTTACTGAACCGACCACTTTCACTACCCTCACCTTAGGTGCAAACCTCGAGAATCTGAATGCCTCAGACACAGGCTTAACCAAACTCAACCTCACAGGCAATGCACTCGCAAATACTCTCACAGGCAATGATGCTAACAACATCCTGGATGGCGGCGCTGGTAACGATATCCTCATCGGAGGCAAAGGCAGTGATACGCTGAAAGGTGGTCTTGGTGCAGATGTATTCAAGTGGTCATTAGACGATGCTGGCACTGCGGGAGACATTTCTCAGAGTACAGATACCATTACTGACTTCTCATTTACACAAACAGATCAGCTTGACCTGAGAGATCTGCTGATCGGTGAATCGACTGGTAATATCCTTGATTACATTGATATCGTCATGCAAGGCAGTTCAACTCATATTCGTATCAGCTCAACCGGCAATTTCACAGGTGGCGCGTATAACACAACAGAGGAGGATGTGCGCATCGTGCTATCTAATACCAACCTGTTTAATGCCACTAATTCAGCTACGGAAGCAGAGCTTGTTGGATACCTGATTAACAACCCGAATCAAACCCTACTAATCGGATAAATTAATTAAACTGGCTCAACAACTCTTTCACCATTGTCATTTTGTGCGCCAGATTGCCAATGTGCACCGTCATCCGTAATTTATCAGGCCCGTTCATGCGGCAGCGTTTGTCGCGCTGTAACAGGCTGATCAACTTCATAGGATCCAGGTCGGCCTTCACATTAAACTGTAATTGAATCGCCGTATCTGAAGCGTCGACTTTAATGATGCCCAGCGGCTTGGCTGCAATACGCAGGCGGTGGCAGGCGATCAATGCTTCACCAGACTCTGGCAGCAGGCCAAAGCGGTCTATCAGCTCTTCCTGCATGGCGTCGAGTGCGTCATCATCTTCACAATTGGCTAAGCGTTTATAAATCACCAGCCGCTCATGCACGTCGGGGCAGTAATTATTCGGCAACAGCGCGGGCGTATGCAGGTTGATTTCCGTGGTCACGCCTAATGGTGCATCCAGGTCTGGCTCTTTACCAGCCTTGAGCTGCTTAACGGCGTGGTTGAGCATATCCGAATACAGATTAAAACCAATCTCTTGCATCTCACCGCTCTGGCTATCGCCCAACAGCTCACCTGCGCCGCGAATTTCAAGGTCATGCATGGCCAGGTGGAAGCCAGCACCCAGATCTTCCAGCAACTGGATCGCATCCAGGCGCTTTTGCGCTTGTGGCGTAATATTGCGGTCCGGGTCAGTCAGTAAATAGGTATACGCCTGATGGTGGCTGCGGCCCACACGGCCACGTAGCTGGTGCAATTGCGCCAGGCCGAACATATCAGCTTTGTTGATAATCATGGTGTTGGCGGTGGGTACGTCAATCCCGGTTTCGACAATGGTGGTACACAGCAGCAGGTTGGCGCGCTGCTGGTAAAAATCGCGCATGACATGTTCGAGCTCGCGCTCACGCAACTGGCCGTGACCGATCGCGATGCGGGCTTCGGGGACAATTTTCTCCAGTTTTTCCTTCATCACGTAGATGGTATCCACCTCGTTATGCAGGAAATATACCTGGCCACCACGCTTGAATTCACGCATCACCGCTTCGCGGATAATGCCATCGGAGTATGGCGTGTGGAAAGTTTTAATCGCCAGACGTTTTTGCGGTGGTGTTGAAATCACCGAAAATTCACGTAAGCCCTCCATCGCCATACTCAGGGTGCGCGGAATAGGTGTGGCAGTCAGCGTCAGCACATCAACCTCGGCACGTAGCGCTTTCATCTGTTCTTTCTGGCGTACGCCAAAACGGTGTTCTTCATCCAAAATGGCCAGGCCCAGGTTTTTGAACTGTACGTCTTTCTGGATCAACCGGTGGGTACCAATGATGATATCAATGCTGCCATCAGCCAGGCCTTTGAGGGCCTCGGCCTGTTCTTTGGCAGTACGGAAACGTGAGATCTCGGCAATCTTGATCGGCCATTCGGCAAAGCGGTCACAGAAGTTCTGGTAATGCTGCTCGGCCAACAGCGTGGTTGGCACTAACACCGCCACCTGGCGGCCACCCATGACAGCGACAAACGCGGCACGTAACGCCACTTCGGTCTTACCGAAGCCCACATCGCCGCAGACCAGCCTATCCATGGGGCGGCCAGACTGCATGTCTTTGATAACGTTTTCAATGGCCTCCAGCTGGTCTGGCGTTTCTTCAAACGGGAAACCTTCGCAGAAAGCTTCGTAATCATGCAGACTCAACGTAAAAGCATGGCCGCGGCGTGACGCACGCTGGGCGTAAAGATTCAGTAATTCTGCGGCCGTATCGCGGATTTGCTTGAGCGCTTTTTTCTTGGCTTTATCCCATTGACCGCTGCCCAAGCGATGCAATGGCGCGCTCTCTGGCGGGCCGCCGGAGTAGCGTGAAATCAGGAATAATTGCGACACTGGCACATACAATTTGTCATCGCCAAAGTATTCAATCAGCAATAACTCGGTTTCGCCTTCACCAAAATCGATATTGACCAGGCCTTTATAACGCCCTACCCCGTGCTGCTCATGCACCACCGGGTCGTCCAGCCGCAGCTCGGACAAGTCTTTAAGCATACCCTCGGCATTGCGTGCTTTTTCCTGGTTGCGGCGGCGCTGCTGACGCACCGTGCTGGCATATAACTCAGCTTCAGTAATCACCGCCAACTCGCCATCAACCAGGCCTTGATGCAGTGGCGCCACACCTAGCATCACCGGAAAGTTAGACTGTGCAAATCCGGCCCAGTCTTCAGCCAATGAGAAAGTCAGGCCGTGTTCTGCGAATAACTGGGCAATGGTTTCGCGACGGCCCAAGCTCTCAGCCGCGATCAACACACGTCCACCAAACTGGCTGATAAAGCCCTGCAACTTATGTAAGGGCTGCTCTGCACGACGGTCGACATCGACAGCAGGCAAACTCTTCTTAATATCCAGTTGCTGATTCACCAGAGCAAATGCATGCGTTTGCTTGAAAAACTCATCGGCTTTTTGCAGCAGGCTTTCCGGCCGCATAATCGGTTTTTCGGGGTCATATGCCATCAGCTTGTAGCGGCTATTGGCATCTGTCCAAAAGGTTTGCGCGGCTTTATCAAGGTCACCATGCAGGCACAACACGGTTTGTGCAGGCAGGTAATCGAACAAGGTAGCCGTTTGTTCAAAGAACAAAGGCAGATACCACTCTACACCGCCACTAGGCGTGCCTTTGCTGACATCCTTATAGATTTTTGCACGTTGAGGATCGCCCTCAAAATACTCGCGGAACTGGCTGCGGAAGCGTGTGATCGCCGCTTCATCCATGGGAAATTCGCGCGCTGGCAGCATACGGATCTCAGGGACTGGATACACGCTGCGTTGGGTATCGATATCAAATGTACGTATGGTTTCGATTTCATCGTCGAACAGGTCTATACGGTACGGGAACGCGCTGCCCATGGGATACAAATCAACCAGGCCACCGCGTACGCTAAATTCGCCTGGCCCCATCACCTGGCTCACGTGGTGATAACCCGCTTGCGCGCACTGGTTGCGCAAAGCATCCACATCCAGCTTCTGGCCTTTTTTGAGCATAAAAGTATGCGCCGCCAGGTAAGCCACCGGCGGCAACCTGAGCAACGCCGTCGCCATCGGCACGATCACGATATTGCTTTGGTTCTGGCTCAGTTGGTAGAGCGTCGCCAGACGTTCAGAGGTCAAGTCCGGGTGGGGCGAAAACACATCGTAAGGCAGTGTTTCCCAGTCCGGCAGTAAATGTACCTGAATGTCTTTGCCAAAAAATGGAATCTCGTCCATCAGGCGTTGCGCTTCAAACGCACTCGCGGTGAGCACCACCAACGGTGTATTTGTTGCTTTTAAACCACAGGCCAGTTCGGCCAATGCCCGGCTATCCAGGCCCTGACTTTGAAAAGAAAAACGCTGCGGATGCCCGATAACGGGGAGTGAAACTGCCATAAAAAGTTAGAATCTTATTGCTCAGGTTAGACGAGTATTTCTTGGCGAATCTGCCGAGTTTGCTATTATAACTGCAAGCGTCCACAGACAGTGACTGAATGAAACGCAAGACGCCCGAGCGATTAAAGAGACCAGCACGGAGAACAATATATGAACGACAAACAAGCCGTCGCGCTGGAAGCCGCCAGCTACGTTAAAAATGACATGATCGTAGGCCTGGGCACAGGATCCACAGCCAATTACTTTATCGACGCACTGGCCGAGCGCCAGCGCACCGAGAACTTACGCATCACCACCGTTGCCAGTTCCAATATCAGCATGATCAAGGCGCAATCCGCCGGACTCACCGTGCTGAGCTTATCGCAACTCAGCCAGATCGACCTGTATGTGGATGGTGCAGACGAAATCACACCAGACAATGCTTTACTCAAAGGCCGTGGCTATGACCTGGTGATGGAAAAGCTGCTGGCCAAGGCAGCCAAACAATTCATTGTGGTTGCAGATAAAAGCAAACTGGTTAGCCGTATTGGTGAAAACTTTGCGATCCCGATTGAAGTGATGCCTTTTGCCTGGCAGGCGGCCAAACGCAGCCTGGAAGCGATTGGCGGCGTCGGTGAGCTGCGCCAGAATGTGGCCAAAGACGGTTTATCTATCACCAGTTACGGCAGCCTGGTGCTCGACATGCGCTTTGATGCCAGCCTGGATGCCGATCGCTTGAATGCCTTGATTAACAATATCCCCGGCGTCATTGAACACGGCATTTTTGCCAAACTGGCAAGCACCATCCTGATTGCGGACCAAGGGCAGATTGAGACTCGCGTTTAAGCGCCACTCAGGTCTTATGCAGTTCTGTTCAGGCAAGTTAATATGGTCAGTGTGGTTGAAAACCATGCTGATCACGCTATGTGTCACCTTGCTCGCCTGTAGTGACAACAGTAGCCAAAAACACCTGGCACAAACCAAACCCAAGCCAGATCCGTATACCATCCGCTTTGTCACCATCAACAGCCCCAGTACTTACTTTATCGACAGCCAGAATAATTATGCCGGCCTGGAATATGACCTCGCCAAACGCTTTGTCGAATTTCTAGGCCCGCCCTACAAACTCGAATTCATTGTGGTCGACAGTTTTGCCAAAGTGTTCCCAACACTACTGAGGGGCGATGCTGACATTGCTGCGGCTGACATCAGCATCACACCTGCACGCAAGCGCCAGGTCTTGTTTGGCCCATCCTTTAACCAGGTGCAGGCCATGGTGGTGTATAACCGGGACAAAAACAGCGAACCCAATAACGCCGATGCCTTATTTGAAAAGCGCATTGTGCTGCCTAAAAGCACCAGCTTTGTTGAGCGCATGCGTGAGTTGCAATCAAAAGCACCGACACTCACCTGGAAAGAAACGGACAAGCTCAGTTCTGAGCAACTGATCGAAGCCGTGGCACGTAATGAGATCGACTTTACGGTAGCAGACAATCACCTCATCGCCATCATGCAATATAACTACCCGCAACTGGATGCGGGCATGATGCTGGGCCAGGCCGATAAAATTGGCTGGGCGCTCAACAAGTTACATGGTGAAGAACGACTGAAACAAGTACAGGCCTTTTTCAAGAAAATCGAAAAAGATGGCACGTTGCGTAACCTGCTGGACCGTTATCACGGCCACACCAAACGCTTGAAGCCTGTGGATGTCACCGCGTTTTTAAGCAAATCACAAACGCTGCTGCCCAGGTATGTGCGTTTATTTAAAGGCGCACAGGAGATCACTGACATAGACTGGCGCTTGCTGGCGGCATTAAGCTATCAGGAATCGCACTGGGACAATTACAGCACCTCGCCAACCAATGTGCGCGGTTTGATGATGCTGACCGAGCAAACCTCCAACATGATGAATGTCACTGACCGGCTGGACCCTAAGCAAAGTGTGATGGCCGGCGCCAAATTCCTGTTATGGATGAAAGACCGCATTCCGTCACGCATCCCCGAGCCTGATCGCACCTTTATGACGCTGGCCGCCTACAATAATGGTGTTGGCCACCTGGAAGACGCGCGGATTATCGCGCAGAAACTAGGATTGAACCCTGACAGCTGGGCAGACGTGAAACGCGGCTACCAACTACTGAATGACCCGGCTTACTACGTCAACGCCAGGCATGGCTACTGTAGCTGTGGCGCGCCTGTGATTTACACCGAGCTGGTGAGAAGCTATTACCAGATCATGCAGAAATACTTCCCGATTTATGACCCCGGCGTAGATCCCTACAAGATTGCAGACATAAAAATGCCCTGGTTATTAGCCAAGGCATCTTAAACACCGCGATTAAGCTTACACGCTGAGCAAGGTCTTGCCACCCATATAAGGCTGCAAAGCTTTAGGAATCGTCACACTGCCATCAGCATTCTGGTTATTTTCCAGCACTGCCACCAGCGTACGCCCCACCGCCAAACCAGACCCGTTCAGCGTATGCAACAACTCTGGTTTACCATTAGCATTGCGGAAACGTGCCTGTAAACGGCGCGCCTGGAACGCTTCGCAATTAGACACAGAGGAAATCTCACGGTAGGTATTCTGTGCAGGTAACCAGACTTCGAGATCATAAGTTTTAGCCGCGCCAAAGCCCATATCGCCAGTACATAATGAAACGACGCGGTAAGGCAATTCCAGTGCCTGCAAGATGGCTTCCGCATGGCCAACCATTTCTTCCAGCGCCTGATAGCTGGTATCAGGATGCACAATCTGCACCATTTCAACCTTATCAAACTGGTGCTGGCGAATCATGCCCTTGGTATCACGGCCATAAGAACCCGCCTCTGAGCGGAAGCAAGGCGTATGTGCAGTGAGTTTAATCGGCAAACTATCCGCCGCCACAATCTCGTCGCGCACGGTATTGGTCAGCGTGACTTCTGAAGTCGGGATCAGGTACAGCTTGCTGTCATTATGCGGCGTTGCAAACAGGTCTTCTTCAAACTTGGGCAATTGGCCAGTGCCAACCAAAGTTTCGCGGTTAACCATATAAGGCGTATAGCACTCGGTATAGCCATGCTTGTCGGTTTGCGTATCCAGCATAAACTGGGCAATCGCACGGTGCAGTTTGGCGATCTGGCCTTTCATCAGCGTAAAACGCGCACCTGACAATTTGGCACCAGTATCAAAATCCAGCCCTAAAGGCGCACCCACGTCAGCATGGTCTTTGACTTCAAAGTCAAAGCTGCGTGGTGTGCCCCAGCGACGTGCTTCCACGTTTTGGCTTTCATCCTGGCCTACAGGCACGCTGTCATGCGGCAAATTAGGTACATTCAGCATCAATGCCTGCATGCTAGCCTGAATCTCGCTCAACTGCGCTTCTGCCGCTTTTAGCTCGTCGCCCAAACCAGCCACCTCGGCCAAAATCGCACTGGCATCCTCACCTTTGGACTTAGCAATGCCAATTTGCTTGGAAGCAGTATTGCGTTTGGCTTGCAGATTCTCGGTATGGGTCTGAATGGTTTTACGTTGTGCTTCCAGTGCGGTGAACTCCGCTGCCGGAAAAGCAAACTTGCGTGCCGCCAAGCGGGCGACCACATTGTCCAAATCATTTCTCAGTTGTTGTATGTCTAACATAAGTTCTTTCTTTGTTTTAGCCACAGAGAACACAGAGTTCACAGAGAAACCCGTTTTACTCCATTGACCAATTTAGGCTCTGCAAAATTAATCAACAGGCCACGCTTGAGACCCGTTGATTTTAAATATGAAATCAATTGTGCTTGTGCAAACTCAGGCAGTTTCAATTGCGCTTTCAATTCGACAATTACTTCACCATGCACCAATAAATCAAGGCGCTGCCCTTATATCACTACACCTTTATACAATAGATCCACTGCAACCTGACGTCGGTATGCAATGCCACGCAAACCAAATTCATGGCAAAGGGCAGCTTCGTAAACACACTCCAGCAAACCTACTCCAAGCTCACGATGTACCTCAATCGCGGCCCCGATAATCTGACCAGTCAAATCATCCATAGTGGTTTTCTCTGTGAGCTCTGTGCCCTCTGTGGCCAAACTACTTCTTGGCTTTTCTATCCAGTTCTTTCAGGTGCTGCAATTTTTCGCCTATTTTACCTTCCAAACCACGTGGTGTGGGTTGGTAAAACGGCTGGGCTTCCAAATCATCTGGAAAGTAATGCTCGCCTGCCGCATAAGCGCCAGGCTCATTGTGCGCGTAACGATATTCTTTGCCGTAATCCAGCGCTTTCATCAGTTTGGTCGGCGCATTTCTCAGGTGTAGCGGCACCGGCCTGGATTTGTCTTGCGCCACAAAGGCCTTAGCCTGATTATAGGCCATATAGCCCGCGTTGCTTTTGGCGGCCACGGCCAGGTAAATCACCGCTTGCGCCAGCGCCAGCTCGCCTTCCGGACTGCCCAGGCGCTCAAATGTCAGCGCTGCGTCGTTCGCGATCTGCATGGCGCGTGGATCGGCCAGGCCGATATCTTCCCAAGCCATGCGGATAATGCGGCGCGCCAGGTACAAGGGCTCGGCACCTCCATCCAGCATACGCATCAACCAATAGAGCGCCGCGTCCGGGTTAGAGCCGCGCACGGATTTGTGCAATGCAGAAATCTGGTCGTAAAAGGCTTCGCCACCTTTGTCAAACCGGCGCAACTTGCTGGCCATGGTCGACTGCAAAAAGGACTCGTCTATGCTGTCAATCTTGGCCGAGACAGCCCCATTGAACAAGCCTTCGGCAAAGTTGAGCAAGCGCCTGGCATCGCCGTCAGCGTAAGCCAATACTTGCTCGGTGACAGTGTCATCCAATGTGACGTCTGGCGCCACCTTCAGCCGTGCGCGCTCCAGCAGTTCGGCTAGCTCTTCCTCAGTCAATGCATTCAGCACAAATACCTGAGCACGGCTCAGCAACGCACTGTTCACCTCAAATGAAGGGTTCTCGGTAGTTGCTCCAATAAACGTAATCAGGCCACTTTCAACATACGGTAAAAAAGCATCTTGCTGGCCTTTATTAAACCGGTGCACCTCATCGACAAACAAAATGGTGTTACGCCCGGTTTGTTGCAAGGTGTGCTCAGCACGCTCTACGGCTTCGCGGATATCTTTAATGCCCGACAACACAGCGGACAAAGGCACAAACTCAGCCTCTGCGGTTTGTGCAATCAGGCGTGCCAAGGTCGTTTTACCAACACCCGGTGGGCCCCATAAAATCATGGACGGCAATTTGCCAGACTCAAACGCACGGCGTAAAGGTTTACCTTCACCGAGCAAATGCGTTTGCCCGACAACTTCGTCCAGGGTTTTGGGGCGCAACTGCTCCGCAAGGGGCGCAGAAGCAGGCGTTTGTGGTTCAAACAGCGAGGACATGGATAGCTTTGATGCGCAGGCGATTACTCGCCCACCACATCTACCCCTTTGGGAATCGAGAACAGAAACTGGTTGGTATTCAGGCTTGGGTTGGCCTCAACATTGGAAAACACAATATGCGTGCTTTGCCCAAAAGCATCCACCAGGCGCATTTCGGCCAATTTGCTATGGTCAAACGAGATAATCACCACCTGAAAACCGCTGTCTTTCTGCTTGGGTTTAGCCTGCACGCGCTGCAGCCCTTCAAAGTCGAGCAAACGCGAGAGGCGGAAGCTTTCTTCCACATTTGGCCCACCTGCCAACAATGCGGCCGGACTGGTACCCAGCACTTTATCCACCGTGCGCACCGTGACTTGTTGCAAATCAACATCGAACAAAAACACCTGACGGCCATCGCTAATAATTTGCTGCTCGTAAGGCTTTTGATAATCCCAGCGAAACTTGTTCGGGCGCTGCAACAACATGGTGCCGTTGACCTCTTGCAATTTGCGCCCTTTTTGGTCAAACACCGTTTGCTTGAAGTTAGCACGCATGGCTTGTGTGCTTTGATAAAACTGTTTTAAATCATCGACGCCATCGGCCAATGCTGCTGACATCACACACCAGCCGCTCAATACGATCAGCGCTTTGATCAATTTTTTATTCATGGTCCCCTCCAGCTTTTACCAGTACTTCACGGTTGCCATTACTTTGCATGGCAGAGACCAGTCCGGCACGTTCCATATCCTCAATTAACCTCGCAGCACGGTTGTAACCGATGCGCAGTTGGCGTTGCACCGATGAAATTGAAGCACGGCGTGTCTTCAACACAATGGCCACCGCTTCATCATACAACGGGTCTTTTTCACCGCCAGCATCACTGCCACCCGGCAAGGCATCCATATCGCCGCCCTCAGTCTCATTGGTGAGAATGCCTTCGATGTAGTTTGGTTCGCCTTGTGCCTTGAGGAAATTGACCACATTATGCACTTCGCCATCACTGACAAACGCGCCATGAATACGTTGCGGATAACCGCTGCCTGGCGGCAGGTAAAGCATATCGCCCTGCCCCAGCAAAGTTTCTGCGCCCATCTGATCCAGGATGGTGCGCGAGTCAATCTTACTCGACACCTGGAACGCCACGCGTGTCGGCACGTTCGCTTTAATCAAGCCAGTAATCACGTCTACCGATGGCCGCTGTGTCGCAAGCACCAGGTGGATGCCTGAAGCACGCGCTTTTTGCGCCAGTCGTGCAATCAGTTCTTCCACTTTTTTGCCCACCACCATCATCAGGTCGGCCAATTCGTCGATCATCACCACGATCAATGGCATTTCTTCCAATGGCTCCGGTTCATCCGGCGTTAAGCTGAACGGGTGCGGAATCGAGACGCCCTGCTTTTTCGCTTCCTGTATCTTCTGGTTATACCCGGCCAGGTTACGCACACCCAGCGTAGACATCAGTTTGTAACGACGCTCCATCTCTGCCACGCACCAGTTCAATGCGTTAGCGGCCTGGCGCATATCAGTCACCACCGGCGCCAGCAGATGCGGGATACCTTCATAGACTGAAAGCTCTAGCATTTTCGGATCGATCAGGATCATGCGCACGCGACTGGCTTCTGACTTATACAACAAGCTTAAAATGAGGGCGTTAATCGCCACCGACTTACCGGAACCGGTGGTACCTGCCACCAGCACATGCGGCATTTTCGCCAGGTCGGCCACAATCGGCTTGCCAGCAATATCTTTACCCATGGCAATTGCCAGCGGTGAGCTCTGGTCGGCATAAGCCTGACTACCCATGATTTCAGACAGCGACACAATCTGGCGTTTAGGGTTAGGAATCTCCAGGCCCATAAAGCTTTTACCTGGGATGGTTTCGACCACGCGCACACTGATCACAGACAGCGCCCGCGCCAGGTCTTTGGCCAGGTTGGTGATCTGGCTACCCTTCACGCCGGGGGCCGGGTCCAGCTCATAGCGTGTAATCACCGGGCCAGGTTGTGCCGTGACCACTTTGACTTCAATGCCAAAGTCCATCAGCTTGCGCTCGATCAGGCGCGAGGTGAAATCCAGTGTTTCGGCAGATTGCAACTCAACCGACTGGTTAGGCGCATCCAGCAAATGCAGTGGCGGCAAGCCTTCCTGCTCAATCGCGGCAAACAACACAGCCTGCTTTTCTTTGACCACGCGCTCGCTGGGCTCTATAACCACTTCTGGCACCGTAATCTCGACCGGCTTTCGGTCTTCAACCCGCTTGCGCTCGGCTTCGACAAACTCTTCTCGTGCCTGCAATGCCTGGCGACCCACTTTACGGTCCTGACTATCCTGGTATTTGAGCAGGCTCCACTGGTAAAACTGGATCACCCACTCGCCCAATTGCTCGCTCATGGCAATCAGTGACCAGCTGGTAAACAGGCTGAACGAGATGGCAAACAACACCAGCAACAGCATGGTCGAGCCAGCAAATCCAAACATGTTGCGTAGCAGATGATCAATGCCACTACCAATCACGCCACCTTGCTTAAGCGGAAAATCGGCCGGAAAACTCACCAGGTGACCGGACTCAAGCGCCGCTGACGCCAGTAGCATCAAGGCAAAGCCGACGCCATTCAACCACCAGTCATGTTTTTCAACCGGGTCCAGATGCAAGCGCTGATACATGAGCCAGACCATGTAAAAGGCCAGCACCACAAACCACCACGATGAAAAACCAAATAAGGAGAGGAAAATATCTGACACCCAGGCGCCCACAGTCCCGCCCGCATTGTGGATGATGTCATGTTCGCCAATCGCATGTGTCCAGCCTGGATCTTCATGCGAATAAGTCGCTAAAATCACCGCCAGGAACACGCCCAATGCGGCCAGCGCAATCCATGACACCTCACGCAGCAGTTTGGCATCACGCAGCTGTTTCTCCGTCGAAACTTTTTCAAGACGGACGTTAGCAACTTTTTTCTTATTAAAAAACAATATGTTGTCTCTTTCTTTGCAAGAGTGAACTTAAATGATTATAGCAAAATCAAATTGCAGTCAGGGAGACGAGGTTCTAAAATAAACAAATCACATCTATAAATCACACCCATGGAGAGCATATGGATATCGGAATTAACAATGAAAATCGCCAGGAAATCGCGCAGGGTTTGTCCAAACTGCTGGCTGACACCTACACTTTATATTTGAAAACGCACTATTTTCATTGGAACGTCACTGGACCAATGTTCAACACTTTGCATCTGATGTTTGAAACCCAGTACACCGAGCTGGCACTGGCGGTTGACCTGGTGGCGGAGCGTATTCGTTCATTGGGCGTGTATGCACCTGGCACCTATGCCCAGTTTGCCAAACTGACCTCGATTGAAGAAACCATTGATGTGCCTAAAGCCAACGACATGATCCGTGAACTGGTTGCTGGTCACGAAGCAGTCTGTCGCACGGCGCGCAGTGTATTCCCGGCAGCAGAAAAAGCCTCGGACGAAGCCACCGCTGACTTATTGACCCAACGCCTGCAACTGCATGAAAAAACAGCGTGGATGTTACGGAGCTTGCTTGAGTAAGGCGACTGAAACCTTTCTTTAAAGACATTAAGTGAGATGGGCATTTAAATCACAGATGCCCATCCCCATCTACATAAAAATAATTCACCAAACACTGGAAATCCCATCATGGCAACAAAACATGCCCGTTTAATGATTCTTGGCTCAGGCCCTGCTGGCTACACCGCAGCGGTCTATGCTGCTCGCGCAAACCTCAACCCGGTGTTGATTACCGGCCTGGCTCAAGGCGGCCAGCTGATGACGACTACTGAGGTCGATAACTGGCCTGCCGATGCCAATGGCGTCATGGGTCCGGAGTTGATGGCGCGTTTTCAACAGCATGCCGAGCGCTTTAATACCGAGATGATTTTTGACCATATCCACACCACGCACCTCAAAGAAAAACCGATCCGCCTGGTGGGTGATAACGGTGAGTACACCTGCGATGCCTTGATTATTGCTACGGGCGCGTCGGCCAAATACCTGGGCTTGCCAAGTGAAGAGGCCTTTGCCGGTAAAGGCGTATCTGCCTGCGCCACATGTGATGGCTTTTTCTACCGTAACCAGGAAGTCGCCGTGATTGGCGGCGGCAATACGGCCGTTGAAGAAGCCCTCTACCTGGCTAATATTGCCAGCAAGGTGACCCTGGTACACCGCCGCGACAAATTCAAGGCCGAAGCCATCCTGGTCGATAAACTGATGGACCGCGTCAAGGAAGGCAAGATCGTCCTCGAAACCTTCCACACGCTGGACGAAGTATTAGGCGACAACACCGGCGTGACTGGTATGCGCGTGAAAGATGTGAATGCTGGCACCACCAAAGATATTGCACTCAAAGGCGTGTTTATCGCCATTGGCCACCAGCCAAATACGCAGATTTTTGAAGGCCAGCTGGAGATGGAAGGCGGTTATATTGTGACGCAAACCGGCCGTCAGGGTAATTTTACTGCCACCAGCGTACCTGGCGTATTTGCCGCCGGTGATGTGCAAGACCATATTTACCGCCAGGCTGTCACCAGTGCCGGCACCGGTTGTATGGCCGCGCTGGATGCCGAGCGCTATTTGACCAGCCTGGAGTAAATCTAGCTGCTGAAATGAAGAAGCGCACCCCGGTGCGCTTTTTTATTTTTAAATTAAACATTAAAATCAAACCATGTCACACGAGTTGCCGGACAAAGACGAAGATGATCTGACACTGTTTCACGAAGCAGTCAAAGGCGCACGCCCAGTCAAAACCAATCGTATTTCGCATGCGCCCAAAAAACCGAAACCGATCCCGCGGCAACTGATTAAAGACGAACAACAAGCGCTGGTGGATTCGCTGAGCGACCACTATATTCCAGCCCACGAACTCGAAAGCGGCGAAGAGTTACTGTATTTGCGCGATGGCCAGTCACCCATGGTGCTGAGCAAACTGCGGCGTGGCCATTGGGTGGTGCAGGCACACATAGATTTGCATGGCCTGATCAGCGATGAAGCCAGGTTATATGTGTCTGAATTTATTGCTGATTGCAAAAAACGCGGCTTGCGCTGCGTGCGCATTGTGCATGGCAAAGGCCTGGGCTCGCGTAACAAAGAACCCGTGCTCAAACACAAATTGCGCAACTGGCTGATGCAAAAAGATGAAGTCATTGCCTATGCCCAGGCGCGCGCCAACGATGGCGGCAGCGGTGCCGTAATTGTGCTGCTCAAAGCATAAACGCGATGCCATGGCGGGCACCGCGCTTATTAACAGCCATGCATTTACCAATATTGGCGATGCTGGCGTGGGCCATGCCCCCTCATCGCGGCTGGACGATAGCCAGGGGCTGGCATAGGTTGAATCTGCACCACATTCGGTCTGACTAATACGGCCACATCCAACACCGGGCCTGGGTCACGGTCCATCATGGTTGAATATTGACGGCCCTGATATTCGTAATTCACCATATAGCCTGTGGTCACCGTTTGCCACTGGTCTACCATCACACATTGCTCAATCGGGCGCGTCACGATGCGTTCGTTACCATAGGTATTCTGGTTACCGACACGGTCACCCACAATCGCCCCCACACCTGCGCCTACCGCAGCGGCCGCAATACGGCCATTACCACGGCCAATAGTACTGCCTAACAAACCACCGGCGACACCACCGACAATCGCGCCCGTGTTAGATCGATTAGATTCATACACACTTTCACGCACATATTCGGTACGGCATTCCTGGCGTGGCTGGTTGATTTGTTGCACTTGCGGTGCGACCGACAACACTCTGGCCCGGTCAATATATTCGGCATCGGCAAATGCACTCTGGCTCGCCGCCATCATAACTACGCTGGATAAGATTAATTTACGCATCCTAGCTTTCCTCTCTTGAAGCACACTGCTTAATGCAGTTATGTTGTTAACGTGCATTCAATCATGAGAGATGACGAAGAGATGTATCGAAGCCGGGAGAATTTTGTATCTGGGCAGATACAGTGCTACTGGCCGCTGTTCGCCAGTTTCAGTAATTCGCCACGCTGCTGGATTTCAATCACACCGCGCCCCATGGTCAACCAGCCTTTTTGTTCCAGGCGCTTTAACTGGCGGCTGATCACCTCACGCGCCGTACCCAATTCATCGGCAATTTGCTGATGCGTGCGTTGAATCGTGTTATTACCCATATCCAGCAGCCATTTGGCCAGGCGTGCATCCAGCGTTTGAAAGGCGACCTCATCCAGCAACACGATCAGGTCGCTGATCAAGGCGCCATAATTTTGCATCACGTATTGCCTGAATACCGGTGAATCGATCATGAGTTTATGGAAAGTCGTATCCGGCACAATCACATCCTGAATTTCTTCTTCGACAATGGTCGAAGCCGGATACTGGCTATTGCCCAGCAAACAGGTCGTGGTGATGACGCAGGTTTCACCGGCGCCGACGCGGTACAACACAATCTCGCGGCCACTGGCTGACATTTTATAGACACGCGAGCGGCCTTTAAGCCGCAGCACATAGCCTCCACAGTGGTCGCCTTCGCGATAACCGATGGTGCCAATAGGCGCCTCCACAATGCGTGCATATTGCGTGAGCAGTTTCTTAGCCGTATCTTCCAGCGCTTCCAGTTCCGGAAACAAGCTGATCCATGAAAGTGATTGCATCATCCCGATAATCCCCAGTGTTTTTATTGTGATTGTGAAGACCGTCGCAGCGGCCCTCATTTTTAATTTGTGCGACAAACTTTACCATAGATTGATTTCAAATCATGCTCACGGTCAATCACTCAAGTGTTAAAGCGTACACAATCTGTGACAACAGGTTTATGATGGAATTTCAACGTATAAATGAAGTATAAAAATAAATGATGATTCTAGGGGTATTATGCAAACGTCGGATATTGCGGTGGATCTTTTTGACCAGTTAAGAGCATCGGCCGATCAGGCCAGCCAGTTAATGAAAGCAATGGCAAACACTGATCGGTTGTTGCTGTTATGTCAGTTATCACAAGGCGAGAAATCGGTCAGCGAGCTGGAAAACAACCTGAATTTAAGACAACCCAGCCTGTCGCAACAATTAACCGTACTGCGCGAGGCGCAACTGGTGAGCACCCGCCGTGAAGGCAAAAATGTGTTTTACAGCATAGGCAGCCCGGCGGCCCTGGCGGTGATTCAGGTATTACATCGCGAGTTTTGCCAAAAGACAGCAACCGCGCAACTAAAAAGCGCATAGGAAAGAAAGATGGACATCAAAACAATTGATCAACGCTACAGTGTGAGCGACCAGTTAACGGCAACAGACCTGGATGCACTGGCAGCCAACGGTATCAAGCTGGTTGTGAATTTTCGGCCAGATGGCGAAGGCGGCGATGCGCAGCCCCTCAGCGCGACACTTGCCGCAAAAGCAGCCTCACTGGGCATCGCCTACGCGGATATCCCGGTGTTACCCAACCAAATCAGGCCTGAGCATGTGCAGCAATTGCAGGCCCTGCTGAATATGCACCCAGGCCCTGTACTCGGGTTTTGCAGGACAGGTAACCGGGCCAGCCAGGTGTATCAACAAGCATTACATAACGGCCCGGCTTCTGCAGAAACGGCGGCCAAACCTGCCTGCTGCCAGTCTTCCGAACAAGCAGGCTTACTGCATAAAGTTAAAAGCTGGCTAAGCCCTTAACCTTACCAACGTCTTCATTATTAGAAAATTAGAAAAACTTTCATCTCATGCAAAAAACCAATTTCGACATTGTGATTATAGGCGGCGGCTCAGCCGGTTGTGCCATTGCAGCCAGCCTGAAAAAACGCGCACCGGCACTAAGCATTGCCATCATAGAGCCTTCGGAGCAGCACTATTACCAGCCAGCCTGGACCCTGGTCGGTGCCGGTGAATTTGACGCCCAGAAAACGGTACGCCCCATGGCATCTTGCATTCCGTCCGGGGTCACCTGGCTGCAGGCCGCAGTCACCAGCTTTCAGCCGGATCAACAGCAAGTCAGCACCGACAAGCTGGGCAACATTCAATATCAGCAACTGGTAGTCGCTGCGGGCCTTAAACTCAACTGGGCAGGGATCAAAGGCTTGCCAGAAACGCTGGGCCAGCATGGCGTGACCTCTAACTACCGTTTCGACCTGGCGCCTTACACCTGGCAGTTAGTGCAACAATTGCAATCCGGCAAAGCCTTGTTTACCCAGCCACCGATGCCAATCAAATGTGCGGGCGCACCACAAAAAGCCTTGTATCTTTCCTGTGCCGAGTGGCTGGGCAAGGGACGCCTGGGCAATATCAAAGCATCGTTCTACAGCAGTACGCCTGCGCTGTTTGGCGTCAAGGAATATGTAGAACCGCTGATGCAATATATCCGCCGCTATCAGGTAGATTTGCATTTGAACAGCACATTAGTCGAAGTGGATGGCCCGAGTAAAACAGCCTGGTTTAATGTGAAAGATGCCGACGGCAATATCAACCGTGTCAGCGAGTCGTTTGACCTATTGCATGTAGTACCGCCACAAGTTGCGCCAGACTTTATCAAGCAAAGCCCGTTAGCCAATGCCGATGGCTGGGTGGAAGTCGATCAACACAGCTTGCAGCATGTGCGTTACCCGGAGATTTTCGGCGTCGGTGATTGTACCAATACACCGAATGCAAAAACGGCTGCCGCTGCGCGCAAGCAAGTGGTGATTGCGGCCGAGAACTTGTTAGCTGCCCGCGCGGGCCTCGCCCTGCCTTCACGTTATGATGGTTATGGCTCCTGCCCACTCACCGTAGAAAAAGGCAAAATCATCCTGGCCGAGTTTGGTTATGGTGGCAAAATCGTGCCGACCTTTCCCTGGGACTCGACCAAGCCTCGCCGCAGTGCCTGGTGGCTAAAAAAATATATATTGCCTTCTCTGTACTGGCACCTGATGCTCAAAGGCCGTGAGTGGCTGGCACGTTGCAGCGCTTGTGGTTAGCTGGCTTGTGCGCTTAGCCTTTTTGGCTGGCCATAAATGTCTGCAACCATTGCAAGGTGAGCGCCACGCCAAAGCCGTTCACCTCGCTGGCCACAGCGCCCAAGCCCTCTTTGTGCGCATAAGACGATAAATCGACGTGGCACCAGTCCACGTCACCCTCGATAAACTTACCTAAAAAGCGGGCCGCCAGGATATGGTCAGCATCGCTATCCATGGTGCACTGCTTGATATCAGCGATGTCGCTATCGAGCTCGCTGTCATAGTCCTCAGCGTAAGGGAAAGCCACGACGCGCTCCCCGCTCACCGCACCTGCTTCCACCATCTGGTTTGCCAAGGCCTGGCGATTCGCCACAATGCCACTCATGCGAGAACCCAGCGCCGTTTGCATACTGCCGGTCAGTGTAGCGTAATCTACCATCACATCTGGTTTGTCACGACTAGCCAAGGTCAAGGTATCAGCCAGCACCATACGGCCTTCGGCATCGGTATGCACAATCTCGATGCTCATGCCATTCAGGGCGGTGATCACATCATTCTGCTTGTAAGCGTTGGGGCCAATATGGTTTTGTGCCAGAGCCAGCCAGCAATCCACATTGATAGGCAGCTGTTGCGCACTGATGGCCTGCAACACGCCCACCGCCACTGCGCTGCCATTCATATCCTGGTGCATGCCCTGCATATATTTGGCTGACTTTAAATTATGGCCGCCGGTATCAAAACAAATACCCTTCCCAACCAGTGCCAGCGTTTTTTCAGCTTGTGGATGGCGGTAAGACAGTTTGACGATGGCGGCATCTTGGGGCTCAGAGCCTTGTGCCACCGCGACAAATGCACCTGCGCCCAGTTGGCGCAGTGCCTCGGTGTCCCACTCGGCATATTGCCAGCCTTTTTCGCTGGCCATGGTTTGCAGGCATTGACGGTACAAGGCTGGCGTCAGCATATTGGGCGGCGTCATGGTCAGTGCGCGGCAAACGGTATTGCCAGCCACCAATGCCGTGACTTCATCAGTCCAGGCAATATCGGCGACACCAAACACGCCGATTTCACGCAGTTTCTGGCTGGCAGTTTTTTGTTTCAGCACGGGCAAGGCTTGTGCATTCACCAGGGTGACATAAGCTGCCAATCTGGCGAGTGAGGCCGCATGTTTCTTAGAAAGTATTGCCAGGGCAATACGTGCCGGATGCTCGCTGAGTAAAGGTTTGATGGCCGTACGCAACAATGTAGTCACGCCGAATGCGGATGCTGTAGCCTCCACTTGGCACAGGCTGACCAGTGTGCCATCGGCCAACTCCAGCGTGACTGGTTTGTCTTTTAAATCGGCTGCGGTGAGGCCAGCACGCTGCAATTTAAGCGCCAGCGCATCAGCAAATGGCAATGACGAAAAAAACTTTTCTTCAAACACGACCAATACATGCTTGGCATAAGCGGATAATAAGGTTGAACTGACTTCAGAAGTTTGGGACCACTCGATGCGCATATCTTTAGAAAACACTCTTATATAAAACATTAAATAAACGTAGCAAATACCTGTAGTTAGGCATGATTCATTCATGCAAAACTTGACCAAAAGCGCCAAAAAAGAGACACTTACAGTTGATAGCTAGGTTGCTGAGGCTCATCACCTAAATTCAGCAACGTGTTACCATAAAAGCAGTGTCCAATTTCGGAATCCCTTCTTGGTAATCAACACTTTCCTCAGCGCTAGGCATGGCCAGGTGCGGGATACTAGGTGCTAGATTATACGCATAGCGACTAAAAACTCGGAGAATCCTCACGCATGGCAACGCATTCGCAAGCACACCTCAATGAAACCGACGCACAAGAAACGCAAGAATGGCTAGAAGCCCTCAGTGCCGTCATTGAGAATGAAGGGCCAGAGCGCGCCCACTTCCTGCTGGAAGCAATGATTGATCAGGCCCGCCGTTCCGGCGGCCATTTGCCTTATAAGGCAACCACCTCTTACGTCAATACCATCCCCACCCACTTGCAGGGCAAACTGCAAGGTGACCCGGAGATGGAACGCCGTGTACGCGCACTGATTCGCTGGAATGCGATCATGACCGTGTTGCGTGCCAACGAAAAATCGCCAGGGATTGGTGGCCATATTGCCAGCTTCCAGTCAGCAGCAACGCTATACGATGTAGGTTTTAACCACTTTTTCCGCGCTGCCAATGAAAGTTTTGGCGGCGACTGTATTTACTTCCAGGGCCACTCCTCACCAGGCGTGTACGCGCGTGCATTCCTTGAAGGCCGTATCTCTGAAGATCAAATGGACAACTTCCGCCAGGAAACTGGTGGCAATGGCCTGTCCAGTTACCCTCACCCTTGGTTGATGCCTGATTTCTGGCAGTTCCCAACCGTATCTATGGGCCTGGGCCCATTGGCTGGTATTTACCAGGCACGTTTCCTCAAATACCTGCATAACCGCGGCATCGCCGATACGGCTGACCGTAAGGTATGGGTATTCTGTGGTGACGGCGAGATGGACGAACCGGAATCACAAGGCGCGATTTCACTGGCTGCACGCGAAGGCCTTGATAACCTGATTTTCGTCATTAACTGTAACTTGCAACGCCTGGATGGCCCAGTGCGCGGCAACGGCAAAATTATCCAGGAACTCGAATCCAACTTCCGCGGTGCGGGCTGGAACGCGATCAAGGTCATCTGGGGCTCCTACTGGGATCCACTGCTGGCCATGGACAAAGACGGTATTCTGCGTAAACGCATGGAAGAATGCGTGGACGGCGAATACCAGAACTTCAAGCAAAAAGGTGGCGCGTACACACGTGAGCACTTCTTTGGCAAATATCCTGAATTGCGTGAAATGGTCGCGGCCATGTCAGATGCTGATATCTGGCGCCTGAACCGTGGTGGCCACGATCCACACAAAGTATTTGCAGCTTACCAGTCTGCAGTGAACCACAAGGGTCAACCTACCGTTATCCTGGCTAAAACCGTTAAAGGCTATGGCATGGGTGAAGCTGGTGAAGGCCAGAACACCACGCACCAGCAAAAAAGCATGGATATCGCTTCACTGAAAGCGTTCCGTGACCGCTTTGACTTGCCATTGACTGACGAGCAAGTAGAAAATCTGTCTTACTACCGTCCGACCGAAGACAGCCCGGAAATCAAATACATGATGGAACGCCGCTCTGCTTTGGGTGGCTTTGTGCCTAGCCGTCGCCGTAAAGGTAACGAGCTGACAGTGCCTGAACTATCTGCATTTGAAAACATGCTCGGTGCGACCGGTGAGCGTGAAATCTCGACCACCATGGCATTCGTACGTATCCTGTCTACGCTGGTACGTGACAAGCAAGTGGGCAAATACGTGGTGCCTATCGTGCCAGACGAAGCGCGTACCTTCGGTATGGAAGGCATGTTCCGTCAATTGGGTATTTACTCTTCTGTCGGCCAACTGTACGAGCCACAAGATTCTGACCAGGTGATGTTCTATAAAGAATCTCAAAGTGGCCAGATTCTGGAAGAAGGCATTAACGAGGCTGGCTCTTTTGCCAGCTGGCTGGCCGCCGCGACGTCTTATAGCGTCACCGGCACGCAAATGATTCCGTTCTATATCTACTACTCCATGTTTGGTTTCCAGCGCATCGGCGACTTTGCCTGGGCCGCCGGTGACAGCCGCGCACGCGGTTTCTTGCTGGGTGCCACGGCAGGCCGTACCACGCTGAACGGTGAAGGTTTGCAACACGAAGATGGCCATAGCCACCTGATGTCTGCGACGATTCCTAACTGCGTGTCTTACGACCCAACTTTTGCTTACGAGTTGGCCGTGATCATTCAGGAAGGCATGCGCCGCATGGTGCAAAATCAGGAAGATGTGTATTACTACATCACCCTGATGAACGAAAACTACACCCACCCTGCCATGCCGGAAGGCAGTGCCGAGGGCATCCTCAAAGGCATGTATAGCTTCAGCAAATCCAAAGCCAAGGGCCCGAAAGTGCAGCTGATGGGTTCTGGTGTGATTTTGCGCGAAGTGATTGCCGCCGCCGAGTTGCTGGAAAAAGACTGGGGCGTGTCTGCTGACGTGTGGAGCGTAACCAGCTTTACCGAGTTGCGCCGCGATGGTATCGATGCCGAGCGTCACAACCTGCTGAACCCGGAAGCCAAGCCTAAGCTAAGCTACGTTGCTCAAGCCTTGGCAAAAGCTGAAGGTCCAGTGATTGCCTCCACTGACTACATGCGTTCGTTTGCTGACCAGATCCACAACTATGTGCCTAACCGCTTTGTCGCCCTGGGCACCGATGGTTATGGCCGCTCAGATTCTCGCGAAGCACTACGCAGTTTCTTTGAAGTTGACCGCTACTACGTGGTACTGGCCGCACTGAAAGCCTTGGCGGATGACGGAAAGCTGCCAGCAAGCAAAGCGACCGAAGCGATCAAAAAATATAATATCGACATTACTCGTGCCAACCCGGCCACGATCTAAGGTCACGACATAAGGAAAGTATAGAATATGTCTATCAAAGAAGTACTGGTGCCGGATATCGGCAACTTTGACAGCGTCGACGTGATTGAAGTCCTGGTCAGCGTGGGTGACACCGTGGCCAAAGAAGACTCGCTGATTACCGTGGAGTCTGATAAAGCCTCCATGGACATCCCTTCTTCATTGGCTGGGGTGGTCAAAGAGATTCATATCAACGTTGGCGACAAAACCAAGCAAGGCGCACTGATTCTAACGCTGGATACCACTGCCGAAGCAGCACCTGCTGAGAAAGTCGCCCCGCAACCAACGGCCACGCCAGTCGTGGCAACGGTCAAGGTTGATGAAAAAACGGTGGCCATTCCTGAGCCAACACGCCCGGTGGCCGAAGTGCCGCAAGTAGTGCAACCGCAAGCGACCCCGAACCCGGTCGCAGCCAGCAGTGTTGCCAGCAGCGGCAAACTGGCGCATGCCAGCCCTTCTGTGCGTAAGTTTGCACGTGAGCTTGGCGTTAACTTGTCACTGGTCAAAGCCAACGGCCCGAAAAACCGCATTCTACAAGCGGATGTACAAGCCTACGTTAAAGGCGAGCTGTCCAAGCCACGTTCTGAAAACATGGGCGTGGGTGGCGGTTTGAGCACCTTGCCAATGCCAGTGATCGATTTCAGCCAGTTTGGCAGCATCGAAAACAAACCACTGTCACGCATCAAGAAATTGTCCGGCGCCAACCTGCACCGTAACTGGGTGACCGCACCGCACGTCACACAATTTGATGAAGCCGACATTACCGACCTGGAAGACTTCCGTAAGTCTATGTTGGCCGAAGCAGAAAAACGTGGCGTCAAACTGACCTTGCTGGCTTTCCTGATGAAAGCGGTGGTCAACGCATTGCGTACCTACCCTAACTTTAACGCGTCACTGTCACCAGAAGGTGATAGCCTGATTCTCAAGCAGTATTACAACATCGGCTTCGCCTGCGACACGCCAGACGGCCTGGTAGTACCAGTGGTGCGTGATGTGAACCAGAAAGACGTGATGGATATCGCACGTGACCTGGCTGACCTGTCTGCTAAAGCACGCGAACGCAAGCTGAAAGTAGAAGAAATGCAAGGCGGCTGCTTTACCATTTCCAGCCTGGGCGGTATCGGCGGCACTATGTTTACGCCTATCATCAATTGCCCTGAAGTAGCGATTTTAGGCGTCTCACGCGCGGCCATGCAGCCTGTCTACAACAAAGACACTGGCGGCTTTGACCCACGCCTGATCATGCCATTATCGCTGTCATACGATCACCGTGTGATTGACGGTGCAGACGGTGCAAGATTCACCAGCCACCTGCGAGTGATGCTGAGTGATGTGAGAAGGTTGTTACTCTAAGCTGCAATATCAAACAAAGGGCGCTGATGGCGCCCTTTGTTTTCATATCAGTTGTTCGTGCTGCATAAAGTCACCAGATTCAATCAGTCGCTTATTGTGCAGAGGCCATTGATACAGATAAATCCACACCTGTTCCAATACGCGACCATCTACGGCAAGTATCTGCGTGTTAAGCCGTTGATACTCCGCAGGCTGCCTATGTCGGGCACTACACTCCTCATAATCATCCAACACAGCCAGCGTGCTTTGCGCATCATGCAAACGGTAAACCTCCCCATAGACGCGGTCATCAGCACAGTCAGAGGCAATCACACCAGGGTAATAGCTGATCTGATACATCAGGCCTTGAAACCAGCCTCCAGTGACGAATTCAGCATGCGTAGAAAGATAAGCAGCCATTGCGTTTGCGTTACCTTGGCGCAAGGTGCCATAGACAAATAACAAATCAAGCATGGTGATTAAAACAATGTGAGTTGCGGGCTGTTTGACGACTGCCGCCAGGCATCCGGCACCTTAAACAAATCGGTACGGAATCCCAACCTTTCGCCTGACATGCCCAGCTTCTGGCAACTGAGTTTGAAACGATGTGCCAGCAAATCGGCAAATACGCCTTCACCACGCATACGCTGGCCAAACCCGCTTTGGTAGGCCTTACCGCCACGGCTTTGTTTCACAATACTCATGACATGATTGGCTTTAAGCGGGAAGTATTGCTGCAGCCATTGCTCAAACAAATCGCTTAACTCATGCGGCAAGCGCAGAAATACATAACCTGCTTTTCTGGCACCCGCTTGATGTGCTTGCTGCAGAATTTGCTCCATATCGCAATCGGTCAACGCCGGAATCACTGGTGCCACCATGACACCCGTTGGAATGCCCGCCTCGCTCAAACGGCGCAGGGTTTCAAAGCGGCGTTCAGGCGCTGCCGCCCGTGGTTCCAGTCGGCGCGCAATTTCTCTATCTAACGTCGTGATGCTCAAGTAGATGCTGGCCAAACCTTTGGCGGCCATGGGGGCGATTAAATCGATATCCCGTTCGACCAGCGACGATTTAGTCACCAGACTGAATGGGTGATTCGCTTCAGCCAGCACTTGAATGACTTGTCGCGTCAGTTGATATTCACGCTCAATCGGCTGGTAGCTATCCGTATTCATGCCCAGTGCGATGGGCGCACATTGGTACTTGGCATGCGCCAACTCTTTTTTGAGCAATTCGGCGGCATCCGCTTTCATCAGTAAGCGCGACTCGAAGTCCAGCCCGGGTGACAAGCCTAAATAAGCATGCGTAGGACGCGCGTAGCAATAGATACAGCCGTGCTCACAGCCGCGGTAATGGTTGAGGGTACGGTCAAAAGGCAAATCAGGCGACTGGATGTAGTTGATGATGGTTTTCGCTGCATCCAGCATGACTTCGGTGCGTAATGGCGGGGCATCCTCATCAAGCGTTCCCCACCCATCGTCAACGGCCACGCGGGCGTGTGGGTCAAAGCGGCTGACCTGGTTGCTGTGTGCCGCCCGCCCCTTATAGATCAAGGGCTTTTCCACCTGATCGGGTGGAAAAGCGTCAGGACTTACTTCCGTTCCGATATCCATTGACATGCCAGCGCACTCCAGTACGGCAGCGATTGCAGGGCCAGCATGGACACCCATAATTGCGCATCCAGATTGCTAAAGCCACGTGCATACAACATGGCTGCGCCCGCCATAATCAGCGATACCAGAATCAACAGTTCTTCTTTAATCGGGTCAATCAATTGCCAGTTGCTGAGCTTGGCTTTGGTTTTGTTGGTCACCACAAACACGCCAGCCTTGTGCGTCAGGCCGTTGATAATGCCTCTGGCAATCGCGTGTGACAAGCCCAGGCTAGCCAGTGAAGCGCCAAAAATATCCATCCAGCTGCAATGCATGGTTTTGCGGTACAGCACGGGCCCCAGAATCGCCTTGATCGCCAGGAAACACAGGATAGGCACAATCATGACCACCACTGGCAAACTGAAATATTTAGGAAACGCCAGCATGGCAATGGTCCAGCCGATAGAACCAATGGTGAATACCAGTTGCAAGGCCTCACCAAACCAGCCAAACCAGCCGGTCAGAAAGTGATAACGCTGACTGAAATTCAGCGATGACTTGCCCAGCAATTTAGGCATATGGTGCTTAAGAATCTGCATGGCACCAAACGCCCAGCGGTTACGTTGTGATTTAAGTGCCTTGAAGTTGGCTGGTGTCAGGCCACGACCAAAGGTTTCATCAATGTAGCGCAACTCCATATTGTTCTCGAGCAAGCGCAAACCAAGTTCAGTATCCTCACAAATACACCATTCTGACCAGCCACCCAGTGTTTGCAGTGATTCACGGCGAATCAAAGTCATGGTGCCGTGTTGAATCAAGGCATTACGTTCATGCCTATGGTGCATGCCAATACGGAAAAAGCCTTCAAACTCCCAGTTACACATGCGGTGGAAAAAGTGATTTTCCCATTCGCGGTGTGCTTGTGGCGCTTGTACTACTGCGACTTGCGACTCCTGGAAGTGTGGCACCAGGTCAGACAGCCAGTCCGGGGTCACTACGTAGTCGGCATCCACCACGCCTACCACTTTTGCATCCGGGTGCGTTTTATCCAGGGCAAAATTCAATGCCCCGGCTTTAAAGCCAGGCCAGGAAGGCAGATGGTAGAAATGGAAATTATCTGGCATGGTCGCCATATACGTTTCCAGCGGCTTCCACTTGGCTTCATCTTTGGTGTTGTTATCCACCACAATCACTTCATAGTGCGTGTAATTCAGATGACGCAGGCTATCAATGGTAGCAATCACCATTTCCGGTGGCTCGTTGTAGCAGGCCAGGTGAATAGACACAAACAGTTCCTGGTCTGCTGGTAAGGCTTGTGCCCGCTTAAACAGGCGACGCCAGGCTGGCTTAAACATCACCTCGCTGAACTCGGCGGCATAAATCATCAGTACCATAGAGGTCAATGCAATGCCCAGAATCAGGCCAATCAGCACCACGAAATCACGCAGGGTGTAGTAATAATCACCAGGCAAGTTCCAGGCAATGGTGAGGGTGGTAATACATGCTTGGAACAACACAGCCATCGACAACACACCGCCTATGCCCCAGTGTTTGAAACGCCATGCAATTAACATGAGTGGAATAAAGGCCAGCAAGCTAGACCAGGTCGCTTTCGCAATCCAGCGCGTATTTGGCGGTACAGCCCCTTGCAGCGAATACTTCTGGTGACGGTCGGCGTTATACATGCCCCAATACGCGCCAGCCCAACCTTCCAGTGCCACTTTCCATGGTTGGTCAAACGCTTCCATCAGGTAAAAATCAAGGTCTTCAATCGAGTTACGTGCCAGAAACTCGCGAATAAACCGCGCCTGATTGACTTCACTGGCAACAGAGGCGCCAATAGCCGGGCCACGGCTAGGCCAGCCCACTTCGGTAATCACGATTTTTTTACGCGGGTAAGCCTGCATGAGCTGGTTGTAACGCTCGATGGTGTATTGCACGGCTTTTTCCACTGGCACACCCTCGTGGTATGGCAGCAAATGCACGGCGATATAATCCACATGCTTCACCAACTCAGGATGCTTGAGCCAAACGTGCCATGGTTCAGCTGTTGAAACCGGCACATTACTATGCTCCCTGACAAAATCCAGGTAACCCATCAGCGACTGCACTGGCAAATCATTACGCAGTAAGGCTTCGTTACCCACAATCACACGATCGATATTGCTGTAGTTCTCCAGCTTTTCCAGCAAGGCAGAGATCTCGCGAGTGTTTTTCTGGTTATCAGTATCAATCCAGGCGCCTGCAATCACGTTCATATTGCGTCTGGCGGCCAGCGGCACAACCTCATTTAAATCCAGCGACGAATACATGCGGATATGACGCGTGTGCTTGTGCATCAAATCCAGATCTTCTGCCAACTCGGCCGTGCTTGGGTGCTGCCCATCAAGCGGGCTTTGATTGCCACGGTAGCCTGAATAAGCAAACCCATTGACTGCTGGTTTCACATTGATCAGCGGCAATGCACGGTTGGCCAAGGCCCACAGCCCGAAATGCAATGCCGAAAACAGGATGGCAAACACCAACCCGGGTACCAGTTTTTTAAACCAAGAAACGATCACTTCTCACTCTTTCCATCATGTCTGATGTATTTATTTAAACTTTTATTGGCTAAGCTGCGCACTTCTGGCCGGCAACAAAAACACTGCCACACCGCATGCTGCACACCACCACCAGGCAATCACATTGCCAGGTTCCGTCATGGCCACCGCAATTGCCATATTGGCCGCAATCACCACCATCACCGTTGTCAGCCAAATGCCCACTATAGGCAAAGGTGCCTGCACGCTAGCACGCAAAGGCGTTGTGATGATAGAAATAGCGATCATCACCAATGGCAAGCCGACCAGAATCAGCGGAAAATCAAGATAACGCCCATTGATCGCCAGACCAGCACTGGTCAGTAAAAATGCCAGCGCCAGCAAGCGTAATAATGATTGCTCGATGCAAGGCTTGATGCCCAAACCCAGCCATTGCCGCAATTGCATCAGCACTAATGTCCAGCCCAGTAATACCAGGCCACCTAACATGGCATACTCGGCGCTATTGCGTGCGGCCAGCTGCACATAGCCCACCTGCAAATAAGCATGCAAGCCAACCACACCGCCAGTAAACGCCAGCAACAGCATTTGGTTTACAGGCACGCGCTTGTATTGTCCCCAGGCAACGGCTGCTACGGCAAGTACCAAGGCCAGCAGGTAAGGTTTAAAGCCATCGGCACGCTCTGCTACAGGGCCTTGCAGATTAAATTTAGGCTGTAAATCGGTATCCAGCACGCCCCAATAACCGCCAACCGTGCCTTCCAGCTCACGCTTCCATGGCTGATCAACCGCTTCAATCACGTTGTACTGCCAATGATTGACGTGCGCCGCTTGTAAAAACTCACGCATATAGCGCGCCTGATTGATCGCACTCGGCTTGGACCAGAAGCGCTGACGCCCTTGTGATGGCCAGCCAGTCTCGCCAATCAAAATCGGCTTTTTAAACACAGTGCCCAAGTGGCCCATGACAGACGCCGTATGCGCAACCGCCTGCTCAATCGCGACTGGCTTGTCTTCCCAATACGGCAAAATATGCACGGTCACAAAGTCGACATCCTGCTCCAGCGTGGGATGCTTGAGCCAAAACTCCCAGACGTCAGCATAAGTGACAGGGGCCTTGGTATTGGCTTTGGCCCATTGCAGATATTCATGCATTTTCGGCTCGGTTTGTTCACCACGCAACAATACTTCATTACCGACCACCAGGCCACGCACGGTATCAGGGTATTGGTTAGCCTGTTGCACTGCCAATTGCAATTCAGATTGATTCAACGCATCCACCCAGCCAATCCATACTCCAAGAATGACCTTCATGCCCAATTTTTGCGCCGCTTTTGGCACGTAATCCAGCCCCTGGCCAACCGAATAGGTACGCACACAGCGTGTGACTTTAGACAGTGCCTGCAAGTCTTGCTCAATCTGCAGCGGATCGACAAAGCTGTCTTTAATCGTAGGATTCATGCCCGGTTTGTAGTACGGAGCATAAGAAACGCATTGTAATGGCAACACCTCTGCGGCCACCTCTACCAGCGCTTGCGGCTGTTGCAGGCGCCAGAGGTAAAAGATCGACCCGATCAGGAATAGGGTCAGCCAGACAATCGGTGAAATTCGAGATAACAAACGCTGCAACATGATCCCCTGAAACGGAATTCCTTAAAAAATAGCTTGCATTCTCTCACAAATACCCTCGGGATGCGTCCTACAACCCCTGATAAAACCTCAGAAATATTCCAAAAGAGACTTGGTAAATTAGGCAATTGGACTTATGATGAAACGTATTCAAAAGTCGCGTTAAAAACATCGGCTTTTAAAGAATTTCACGCCAAAATAATCATCTCAGAAGTCATATGAACGTTAAATCCTGCTTGACCACACTCGTGTTGCTCTCATCATTTTCTGTGCCAGCATTTGCGGCACCTGTTGCCAGCCTGGACTACAGCGGCGAATATCTCTGCAAAGGCAACAACGTCACCGTCGGTGACTATGAGGTAACCATTTATTTGAAAAAGAATCGACGCAACAGTACGTCGCAAGTGTCCGTATACGATCTGGCAACACATACTGAAAACAAGCAAAGCTATACCGGGCAAGCCATCACACGTGGCAAACAACTGGCCATGACGTTTAAACTGTCTGATGCCAAATATGCCGAGTTCTCCACTGGCATGGGCCAATTCACCAAAGTTGGCAAAAATGGCTGGACCTTCAAAAACGATTATTACGAACCAGATGACACAGGCGGCAACTACGGCCATGAAACCTGCACCATGAAACCGGCGCCAGTCGCCCACCCTGCGAGCGGCGCAACTAGCAGACATTAGGATGTGTAGACAGCCTGAAAGTGATCTTGTTCTTTTGGTGATAAAATAGCAAAACTAATCGGAATATAAGGTTTTCATGAGTCAAATGGTTGAAATATTGGTGCCGGATATCGGCAATTTTGACAGCGTCGATGTCATCGAGGTGCTGGTGGCCGTGGGTGATACCATCGCCAAAGAGGATTCACTGATCACGGTAGAATCTGATAAAGCCTCCATGGACATCCCCTCTTCACACGCGGGTGTCGTTAAAGAACTCAAAGTTGCAGTCGGTGACAAGGTCGCCAAAGGCAGCCTGATTTTGGTGGTAGAAAGTGCCCAAGCCGCGACGGCTGAATCGAAACCTGCAGCCGTGGAGGCAACTGCCGCCCCGATAGCACAAACAAGCGCACCTGTTGCACCCGCTCCAGCGGCAGCAACAGGCAACAATGACGTAAGCTGTCAGGTCATGGTGCTCGGTTCTGGCCCAGGCGGCTATACCGCCGCTTTCCGCGCGGCGGACTTGGGTTTGAAAGTCGTGCTGGTTGAGCGCTATCCAACCCTGGGCGGTGTGTGCCTGAACGTTGGCTGCATCCCATCCAAAGCCCTGTTGCATACAGCAAAAGTGATTACCGAAGCCGAAGAAACCGAACATCACGGCCTGAGTTTCGGCCAACCAAACATCGACCTCGACAAACTGCGTAACTGGAAAGCCAACGACGTGGTCGGCAAGCTCACTGGCGGCCTGGCACAAATGGCTAAAATGCGTGGTGTGACTGTCATCAGTGGTGTTGGTCAATTCACCAGCCCTCACCAGATTGCCGTGACTGCCGCCGATGGCAACGTCACCCTGGTTGGCTTTGAACATGCCATTATCGCGGCCGGTTCACAAGCGACTAAATTCCCTGGCGCGCCAGAAGACGAACGCATTATGGATTCGACAGGTGCACTCGCATTGGCTGACATCCCAAAACGCATGCTGGTGATTGGCGGCGGCATTATCGGCCTGGAAATGGGCACGGTGTATGACGCACTAGGCAGCAAGGTCAGTGTGGTCGAGTTTATGGACGGCCTGATTCCAGGTGCAGACCGTGACCTGGTGCGCCCATTGCAAAAGCGTATGGAAAAACGTTTCGAAAGTATTTTAGTCTCGACCAAAGTGTCTAAACTGGAAGCCAAAGCAGACGGCATTTATGTCGATTTTGAAGGCGCCAACGCGCCGAAAGAAACACAGAAATACGACCGCGTGCTGGTTTCCATTGGCCGACGTCCAAACGGCAAAAACATAGGTGCAGAAAACGCAGGTGTGATTGTGGATGAGCGCGGCTTTATTGCCGTCGACAAACAAATGCGCACCAATGTGTCTCACATTTTCGCCATTGGTGACATTGTCGGCCAACCCATGCTGGCGCACAAAGCAACGCATGAAGCCAAAGTGGCTGCTGAAGTGATTGCGGGTCATAAAGTTGAATTTGTTGCCAGCGTGATTCCATCCGTCGCTTACACCGACCCTGAAATCGCCTGGGTGGGCTTAACCGAAACAGAAGCTAAGGCCAAAGGCATTGAGATCGAAAAAGCCAGCTTCCCATGGGCAGCCAGTGGTCGTGCGTTATCGATTGCGCGTACCGAAGGTGCCACCAAGCTCATTTTTGATAAAGATACACATCGCGTTATTGGCGCAGGCATTGTCGGCATCAACGCCGGTGAATTGCTGGCTGAAGCCGTACTGGCGATTGAAATGGGCGCAGACGCACACGACTTGGGCCTGACCATTCACGCCCACCCTACGCTGTCTGAAACTGTTTGCTTTGCCGCAGAGCTTAAAGAAGGCACCATTACCGATATGTTGCCGCCGAAAAAGCGTTAACTTTATATCCTTGTACAACAAAAAGCCCGCAATTGCGGGCTTTTTGTTTGAGTCACTCCATGATTACTGGCAAGGAATCTCTTTTAATACACTATCCGGAAAATGCGAGCGGGATTTCTGCAAACTGGCGAACTGTTGTGGTGACACTTGCTGTAGCTTGATGACCGCCTGCCCGCCATTGCGCGTCGCCTTAATCAATAGTTTCACGCCCTTATTTTTCAGGTCGGCCATGAGCTTGTCTGCCAGTTTTTCATCACGGAATACGCCAAATGAGATGGCGTTACGCCATTTAGGATCGTCTTGCACAATAAAGAAATCTTCAACGCCCAGTTTGCGCAATTCATCAGCTTTGGTTTGTGCAGCTTCTGCGGTGGCCAAAGGTGGCTTGTAAATCCAGTAGCGCACGCTCTCCTGGCCGCTGCTGGTCATATTGGTTTGCGTTTTAATACTCATCTGCTGTGCCAAACTGGCGGCTTCAGTCACCCGCGCCATATTAAAGCCGCTCCACTCGTAACATGCAGTTTGGACTGCCGCATGTGTTTCCGCTGGCTTGACCAGAGGAGTTTTGTCGGCAAGCAGCTTCTCTGCAGGCTTGGTTTCGGAAGGCCTGGCTTCAGAGGACTTAGTATCCACAGGTTTTGCCTCAGCAACTTTGACTTCTGGCGCTTTGATGTCTGCTTTGGATAAATTAGACGCCATGACCGGTGAGGTGTTTGCTGCAACCGCCTCAGGCTGTAAAACAGGTTCAGGAGTAGATGCCACCGCCACCGTACGCTTAGGATAAGACGCCAATGCTTGCGCACTGAGTAATTTTATCTGTTCGGGATGTATCTCAGGCTTAAGGCTGCTGACTGCCGACAGCGATGCGTCGTGCTTAAAATAAGCAAACACTGCCACGTTGGCTAATAGCAATATCCAGAATAGTCTTTTCATTATTGTGCGCTTTTCATTCGTCTGTATTTTTAGCCAGGCAGGCCAACCCCTTTAAAACCAGATTATCCACAATAATCGCCTGCGCTGACAATGTGCCCGGCAAATATCTATTTAATAACGGTGCATCACCGCCAGTGAGTACCAATAAAGGCACTGAATCGACCAAAGCTAACATGCGCTCAAACTGTGCAGAGACTGAAGCCGCCAATGCCTGCAAGCAACCCAGCCACATTGCCTGCCGGCTTTCTTGTGCAAAGCCTGGCAGCGCATCACGTTCAAGGGGATAAGCATAATCCAGTTGCGCCGCCCCTTGCTGCAAACTTTGCCACATCAAACGCAGACCAGGTTGTATGGTACCACCAGCGAACCTGGCCCCAGCCTTATTCACCACTAGCGCATCGATTGTCATCGCTGTCCCCGCAGTAACGATCAGAGTTGGCCGACCAAACTGCTGCCAAACAGCGAGCATGCTGCACCAGCGATCACTACCCAGTTGCGAAGGCTGCTCATACGCATTTTGCACACCCAGCGCAGAAGCCTGTGATTGCACCAGATGCAATTGATCACCAAGTGCAGGTAAGCGTTGCAACCAATCTGACCCAGCCACATTGCTCAGCCAGACCTGCTCGGCCTGCTCAATCGCCTGCAACAACCGTTGGGCTTCCACATCCGCCTGCAACCACTGTTCATGCTCTAATGCATGCACCTGCCATGCAGTGGATGCATGCGATGCATCCTCCGGGCACCAGGCCCATTTGGTGCGCGTATTGCCTGCATCAATCAATAACTTCACGCTGCACTCCGCACACTGATTTCACCGGCATTAAAACGTTGTTGGCCAGTCGCGGTTTCTACCAGCAAACTGCCTTCTTCGGCCACACCCAGCACCTGACCAGGAATCGTCTGGCCATTGGCCAGCAACAAATTGACCGACTGCTGATGAAATGCATGATATGTTGTCCACTCGCGTTGAAAATAGGCAAACCCTTGTTCAGCAAACTGGTTTAAGTGTATGGCAAGCTGGCTAAGGCAGCGTCCCAGCAATATATTCGGGTCCAATGCCTGTGCAGACAACGCATTCAGGCCTAACACCGGCTGATCAATATTCAGCCTCATCTCAGGCGCGATCTCCAGGTTCAGGCCAATACCAATCACTGCCGCGCTTGGGCCTTCCATATCGCCTTGCAGCTCAATCAGAATACCACCCAACTTGTGCCATTGTCCCTGATGCAGTACCAGCAAATCATTCGGCCATTTTAGCTGCACATCCATCAGGCCAAATGAGTGCAAGGCGCGCACCAGCGCCAGACCAACCACCAGGCTGAGGCCAGACAAGCCGGCAGCACCACACTGAAAGCGCCATAACAGTGAGAAGGTCACGCTACCACCCAACTGTGACACCCAGGTACGGCCACGGCGCCCACGCCCGGCGGTCTGGATATGGGCAGCGACGCAAGTGGCGTGTGCGATCCCCCGTGCGCTTTCCTGCATTAAATAACGGTTGGTTGAATCCACCTGCGCCAGCACCTGCACATGAAACCACGGCGCATATTCGCCGCAGGCCTGCACGATGGCATCCACGTCCAGCAAAGTCACCGCCTTGGGCAGGCGGTAGCCGCGCCCACGCACGGAGAATACGGTAATGCCCAATGCTTCTACTGATTGAATCGCGTTATAAACAGTCGCCCGCGTCACGCCAAAGCGTTGCGCAAGCGTCTCGCCAGAATGAAACTTGCCATCGGCCAGTACGGCCAATATCGGGAATGCCAGTTTGTTCATCGAATGACTGTTTTAAGTGCATCAAGGGCTTTAATCATAGCCCGCAGTGTAGCATATCCGCCTTGTGCCGCCGGTCGATCAAGGCTTGAAATACAGTGCATTAAGCGTTTTGGGGCACAGCACGAAGCGTGTAAAATAGACATACTTTAGAAACTTCAAGAACCGCCATGTCGACAGAAAAAGAACCGATTCCAGCCGCCTCCAACTTTATCCGTGCCGTGATTGATAAAGACCTCGCAGAAAACAAGTACGCGAGCAAAAAATGGGCTGGCTCGCCAGGTGACGCCGCACACCAAGCCAGTGGCCAGGTAGACTTCGCTAAAATCCGCACCCGCTTTCCACCCGAGCCTAACGGTTACCTGCACATTGGTCATGCCAAATCGATCTTTTTAAACTTTGGCCTGGCGCGTGATTACAACGGTGTTTGCCACTTGCGCTTTGACGATACCAACCCTGAGAAAGAAAGCCAGGAGTATGTAGACAGCATCTCTGACATGGTGCAATGGCTGGGCTTTGGCTGGGACAATGCCACACCTAACGGCAACAAAGAAACGAATCTGTACTTTGCGTCAGATTATTTCAACGTGATGTACCAAGCGGCTGAAGCGCTGATCCAGCATGGCCACGCCTATGTGGATGAACAAAGCGCCGAGGATATGCGTATTAACCGTGGCACCCTGACCGAGCCTGGTAAAGATTCGCCTTTCCGCACACGCAGCGTTGAAGATAACCTGCGTATTTTCCGTGAAATGCGCGATGGCAAACATGCCGATGGCAGCATGATTTTACGCGCCAAAATTGATATGGCCTCGCCTAACATCAATATGCGCGACCCGGCCATTTACCGTATCCGCCGCGCGCATCACCATAACACCGGTGACCAATGGTGCATCTACCCAATGTACACCTTCGCGCACCCGATTGAAGATGCGCTGGAGCAAATCACCCACTCCATCTGTACGCTGGAATTTGAAGACCAACGCCCATTCTACGACTGGCTGATGGCACGCCTGGTCGAAGCAAACCTGCTGGCCAACCCGGTGCCTTACCAGTATGAGTTTGCGCGCTTGAACCTGACTTATGTGGTGCTTTCCAAACGCAAACTGATTCAACTGGTGGAAGAAAAACATGTATCAGGCTGGGATGACCCACGCCTGCCCACCCTGGCCGGTGCGCGTCGTCGCGGCTACACGCCAGAAGGTTTTAAGCTGTTTACTGATCGTATCGGCGTCTCCAAGGCTGACTCCTGGATTGATTACAGTATCCTTGAAGACTGCATGCGCGAAGTGCTCAACGAATCCGCACCACGCAAAATCGGCGTGCTTGATCCGATCAAACTGATCATCGACAATTATCCCGAAAATCAGGAAGAAGACTGCTACGCGCCTAATCATCCGCAAAAACCGGATTTGGGTAAACGCGTGGTCAAACTTTCCAAAGAGTTGTGGATTGAGCGCGAAGACTTTATGGAAGAGCCAAGCAAAGGCTACTTCCGTCTGTTCCCAGGCAATATGGTGCGCCTGCGCTATGGCTACGTGGTCAAATGCATCAGCTGTGAAAAAGATGCCGCAGGCAACGTCACTACCGTGCATTGCGAATACCTGCCAGACACCAAATCTGGCACACCGGGTTCAGACAGCGTCAAAGTCAAAGGCAACATTCACTGGGTAAGTGCAGCGCATGCCTACACCGCTGAAATTCGACTGTATGACCGCCTGTTTAAAGACGCGCATCCGGGTAGCGGCGATAAAGACTTTCTGGATGACATTAACCCGAATTCAGTGACCACCATTACTGCGCAATTGGAACAAGGTGCGCAAGACGCCCGCGCAGGGGATATTTACCAGTTTGAACGTCACGGCTATTTTGTCGCTGACCGCAAAGACAGCGTAGCAGGCAAGCCGGTGTTTAATAGAACGGTGACATTGAAGGACACTTGGCAGAAATAAATAGAAATGCCATGATGTTAGTCAAACGATTGCATGGATCTATCAGATGAAAACCTCAGAGATTATTTCCGAATTGGCCAACCTGCCGATTGATGAGCGTGCGATGATCGCAGATAGCCTATTGCAAACACTCAACGCAACGCACCCGGAAATCGAGCAAGCCTGGTTGAAGTTAGCGCAACAGCGTTTGTCCGAAATCAGTACTGGCAAAGTGCAAACCATAACCGCCGAAGCGGTATTTGAAACAATTGATAATCGCTTGGGCGCATGAAATTACGCTTTCACCCGGAAGCCGCTTTAGAGCTTGAAAAAGCCATTTTTTATTATGAAGACCGCCAAACATGGTGTGCAAACAGCTGAATCTTGGATTCAAATCTACAGTGCAGCTAATAGCAGAGCACGCACAAGCGTGGACAATGATTAAACACAATATTCGGCGTATCTTGGTACGCCGTTTTCCATATGGCGTGCTGTATTCAGTTGTGAATGATGAAGATTTATATACTTGCCGTCATGCACTTGAATCGTGAGCCAAATTATTCAAAAAATCGTTTATGAATAATCAGAGCGAAGATTTTGAAGATACTTTTAAGGGAGTCGATGCAGCACTAAGGCGTGCGGCTCAAACAGCAAAAAACTTGCTGAGAAAAATGGTACACCTTTTGTAGTAGCTGAGGCTAAAAGCAATGATCAGTTGCATCATCATGATGGTGCGTATAAATAAATAAGTTACGGCGGAATCTAAATGTTAAAAAAATTTGATATAGAAAATTTTGGGCCAATCAAAAAGATAAGTTGCAATCATTTACAAAATATCAATCTGATAATTGGCAAAAATGGCTCTGGTAAAACTTTTCTACTTAAGACCCTATATAGCACAATCAAATCTCAAGAAGAATTTGGTAGAGGTGACGATAAAAGAGATTTCTCAGAAGTTCTCGCAGATAAACTTTATTGGACATTTCAAGCAGAAAAACTTGGCGACTTAGTTACAAAAGGAAGTGGTAATCGCCTTAAAGTTTCTGTATCAATGTCTGACAACACGTCCCTCGCATATGACTTTGGTCAAGACACCACAAAAAAAATAACCCCACTCCATAATAATCTTGAAAAACGTCAATTCAACTCCGTTTTCCTACCTCCAAAAGAGGTATTAACTCTAGAAAAAGTAATTATCAAATCAGCATTGCAAGATAAATCTTTTGGATTTGATGCTACATATTCAGACCTCGCTCTTGCCTTAAGAAATCCAACGCAGAGAGGCAGAAATTATGATGCATTTACAAAATCTCGTCAGTTATTAGAGTCAATGTTTGAAGGAAGAGTTGAATACGATGCAACAGCTGAGAAATGGATTTACAAACAAGGTAGTAGCAAATTTTCAATAATGACAACAGCAGAGGGAGTAAAAAAAATAGCAATCCTAGACACTTTACTTGGTAATCGATATTTAACACCTGAGTCGGTCATTTTTATTGATGAGCCAGAGTCTGCATTGCATCCAACTGCAATTATTAAATTTATGGAGATATTAGCCTTACTAGCTAAACTGGGAATACAAATCTTTATTACTAGCCATTCTTACTTTGTTATAAAAAAACTTTTTCTTATTTCTCAACAAGAGAATTTATCAATTCCCACATTTGTAGAAAATCAAGAAAAAAAATGGATTCATTACAATTTAAAAGATGGTATGCCAGACACTGAAATCATTAATGAATCAGTACGTCTGTATGAAGAAGAGCTAGAGGTATCGCTCAGATGACAATTGTATTTCAAGAATCCGGGCTAAATTTCGGCCCATTTAATGAGAATAGTATATTTCGTATTGAACAATCTAAAAGTTACGTAAAGATTCAACAGAATACTAAAATTGCAGAGTTCCTATGGGTTTCAGATAGCCAAAAGCTGTGGATTGTAGAAGCAAAAACTTCAATTCCAAAACCAACGAACACTGAGGACTATGAAAAATTCTTCGATGATATTAGGTGTAAAATTTTGAACGCTATTTCACTGACAGTATCAGGCGCACTAAAGCGAAGCCATGTAGACTTAAGAGAGATTCCTGAAGAAATATTAAATTTAAATTGGTCAACAATAGATATTCATTTAGCTTTAGTAATACCCGATGTTCCCAGAAGCATGTTACCGCCGATTACAGACAAATTTAGAGCCATCATGAAGGGTTATATAAAACCATGGGGAATCAGTGAACCAGCGGTGAATGTGCTAAATAGAGAGCAGGCAATAAAACACAACTTATCGAGTTAATTATATTCCAGCTACTCAATGAAAACTTCATTGCAAAATCATTTCATAAGACTACTCAATCACGGCCCGACCACCCTGATTACCTCAGCCCATGCTGGCCAAAACAACATTATGGCAGCGGCCTGGGTGTGTGCCTTGGACTTTAACCCGGCAAAAGTCACAGTGGTGATTGATCGCAACACCTACACGCGCGAACTGATGGAGGCCGAAGGTACGTTTGCCATTAACCTGCCTTGCGTACAACAGATTGAGATGGTCAAAAAAGTTGGCGCGATCAGTGGCCGCGATTTGCCTGGCACGGACAAGTTTGCCGAATATGGCATAGCAACTTTTGCTGCAAAGGAAATCAGCGCCCCGCTGGTACAAGGCTGTGTCGGCTGGCTGGAATGCAAAATCATCTCTGAGCCACACAACCAGAATACTTACGATTTATTTATCGCTGAAGTCGTGGCAGCGCATGCCGACGAGCGCGTGTTTTCTGATGGCCGCTGGCACTTTGATGGCCATGATGCATTACGCACGGTGCACCATATTGCCGGTGGCGTATTTTTTGCCACAGGCCAGCAATGCTAGCGCTGTAATCTCATCACCCCACCTTCAAAAAGCCCTGCCGTGTTTGCAGGGCTTTTTCATTTTCAGACAATTCCTACAAGCAGAAAATAAACTTACCTGCCATGAAGGTGTCAGGTTTAACAGAGCTTTTTAATGTGTAAGCGTGTGACATAAGCACGGCTCAGGCAGCAAACACCGCTGTCAATCTGACTATCGCACCTTCGCATACTGTCTTTGGCAAGTAAGCCAGTGGCGTCCTTGTCTACCCTACCTTCATAAGCAGTCAGGTAACTATGCGCGCAAAACTTGAACAAAAAACAGATCAGCTATATGTACTCCTTATCAGTGTCCACGGCCTGATCAGGGGCGAAGCACTTGAACTTGGTGTCGATGCCGATACCGGCGGCCAGTGTACTTATGTGCTGGATTTAGCCAAAGCGCTGGCTGAACACCCTGAAGTGGGCAAAGTCGATTTGATGACACGCCTGATTGAAGACCCACAGGTATCGCCAGACTATGCGCAGGCTGAAGAAAAACTGAGTGATCATGCCCGCATTATTCGTTTCCCATGTGGCCCCAAGCGCTATATGCGCAAGGAGACCTTGTGGCCGCACCTGGACCAGATGGTGGATCGCTGCCTGCATTATTTGCGCCAGCAAGGTCGCTTGCCGGACGTGATTCACTCGCATTATGCCGATGCCGGATACGTCGGCCGCCAGCTCTCCATGTTGCTGGGTATCCCGCAAATTCACACGGGGCATTCGCTGGGTAAACCCAAACAGGAGAAATTACTCTCCAGTGGCCGCAAAGCCACCAATATTGAAAAGCAATTTAACTTTGAGCGGCGCATTGCCGAAGAGGAAGCGCTAATACAGCACGCCTCCATGATCGTGACCAGTACGCGCCAGGAGGTTGAACTGCAATATGGCATGTATGCGCAACCAGACACTAGAAAATTCAGAGTTATCCCGCCAGGCACCGACACTTCGCGCTTTTCACCACCCGGCAGGCGACCGATTGCAGACAACGTAGAGCAAAGCATCGCACGCTTTTTAGAGCATCCTAAAAAGCCGATGATTCTATGTATCTGCCGACCCGAAATGCGTAAAAACATCCAGGGCCTGATTGCGGCTTATGGCAATCACCCTGCCCTGCAAAAACGCGCCAATCTGGTACTGGTGGCTGGTAGTCGTGACAATATCCGAAATCTCGAAAAGTCTCAGGCAGCAGTACTCAATGAGTTGCTGCTGGATATTGACACTTATGATTTGTGGGGCAAAGTGGCAATCCCCAAAAGCCATGCACAGGAAGAAGTGCCTGAACTTTACCGTTTGGCCGCCAAGAGCCGAGGTATGTTCATTAATGCCGCGTTTACCGAACCGTTTGGACTGACCTTGCTGGAAGCCGCCGCCTGCGGCTTGCCGGTGATTGCGCCTGACGATGGCGGGCCGCGGGACATTCTGGCGAATTGCCATCACGGTTTACTGGTGGATACACTCGATAGCGATGCCATTGGCGAAGCATTGTTATCGGCGCTGACTGACAAGCCACGCTGGCGAAAATGGTCTAAGAGCGGCGTGATCAATGTCAAACGGCATTACACCTGGGCTGGCCACGTCAACAAATACGTTAAAGAAGCCCGCGCTTTATTGCGTAAGCAACGTAAAAACCTGCGCAAACAACAGATCGCGTTGCACAGCGGAAAATCTGCAATTCCATTGGCGCAGCATGCGTTTATCACCGATATCGATAATACCTTGCTTGGCCAGCGTGACGGACAGGAAGCCTTGGTGGAATGGTTAATCGACAATGTCGGCTATACCATTTTTGGCATCGCCACCGGTCGCCCGCTAGAGAGTGCTATTGATATATTGCGCAAAAATCGCATCCCGATTCCCGATGTGCTGATCACCTCGGTCGGCTCCGAAATTCACTATGGTATACGCCGTATTCCGGACATCGGCTGGGCGAATCATATCCGCCACCTGTGGCGGCGCGACGATGTGGTCAAGGCCATGCAAGAGATTCCAGGCATACGTTTGCAAACTGCTGACAACCAACGGGAATTCAAAATCTCTTATCTGGTGGACTCACAAATCATGCCCGCAGTAGAAAAAATCAGCCAGCATTTGCATGCACGTGGCCTGCATGCGCAGATCATCTATTCCCATGGTGAGTTTCTCGACCTGTTACCAATACGCGCTTCCAAAGGGCACGCCATCCGCTACCTGTCATATAAATGGGGGCTGCCATTGGCCAGTTTCCTGGTCTCGGGTGATTCTGGCAATGACATCGAAATGCTGGTGGGCGACACCATGGCGGTGGTGGTTGGCAATTACAGTGAAGACCTCATCCACCTCAAAGGGGTGCCACGTATTTATTTCGCCCAGGCCCAATATGCGCATGGCATTTTAGAAGGCATGCAACATTACAAATTTGGCGTCGCCGCTAATAAAACCCCAAAACCTACGCCTGAACAAGCCGCCATGGAGGATGCTTAATTATGTATGAGCAAATCTCGCACTCTTTGCTGAATGACATCCTGACACAATGTAAACAACCCAAAGGCGAAGATTGGCAGCATTTTTATACCCGGCTGGGCGCCAACTTTTATGCGATTCATTCGCTGTTTCAACACTTATATGGCCAGCGCGAAGACTTTAAAGCCCAACTGGGCAGGCTGGTCACCGTGCTGACGCAGCAATATGCGCAGCGGGCAGCGCATTTAAGAGCCAAAGATCTGGAGCGTGAAAAGAACCATGACTGGTTTATGCAACAAAAGTGGGTAGGCATGGCCATGTATTGCCAGGGCTTTGCCGGCAACCTGGCCAATATGCGCGAAAAACTACCTTACCTGCAAGAGCTGGGCATTAACCTCGTGCATATTTTGCCGATTTGTGACTGCCCGGAGCAACAGAATGATGGTGGCTACGCGGTGCGTGATTTCAGGCAAGTCGACGCGCGCAACGGCAGCATGGCAGACCTCGAACAGCTAATCGCGGCGATGCAACAATCCGAGATGTTGCTGACACTGGACGTGGTGGTCAACCACACCTCGGATGAGCATGCCTGGGCGAAACAGGCCAAACTAGGCGATCAGCAGTATCAGGATTATTACTATATGTACCCTGACCGTACCATTCCGGATATGTTCGAGGCCGCCATGCCCGAAGTGTTTCCTGAAAACGCACCGGGCAGTTTTACCTTGAATCCTGACACCGGTAAATGGGTGATGACGGTGTTCAACCAATATCAATGGGACCTCAATTACAGCAACCCGGCAGTTCTGATTGAAATGGTAGACATCATTTTATTCTGGGCTAATAAGGGCGTGGATATTCTGCGCCTGGATGCCGTGGCTTTTCTGTGGAAGAAAATAGGCAGTAGCTGCCAGAATGAGCGCGAGGCACACCTGATTCTGCAATTGCTCAAGGACTGTTGCCAGGTCACCGCGCCCGGGGTTATTTTTATTGCCGAAGCGATTGTGGCGCCGATAGAAATCATCAAGTATTTTGGCGAAGACGCCATTAACGCCAAAGAGTGTGAGATCGCCTATAACGCCACCTTTATGGCGCTGTTATGGGACGCGGTTGCCACCAAACAAACCGTGCTACTCACCAGGGGGGTAGAAGACTTGCCAGAGAAACTGGACCGTGCGACCTGGCTCAATTACGTGCGCTGCCACGATGATATCGGCCTGGGCTTTAGCGACCGGGCCATTATTGCCGCCGGGTTTGAACCCGTCTCGCACCGCCGCTTCCTGGTGGACTATTACACCGGCCATTATCCGGAATCCAATGCCCGTGGCTTTGCTTTTGGCGTCAATAAAAAAACCGGCGATGCCAGAATTTCAGGTGCCCTCGCTTCACTGGCCGGGCTGGAATCCGCACTCGCCAATCAGGACCAAGCTGCGATAGACAACGCTGTCCTCACTATCGTCTTGCTGCACAACCTGATCATGTCGTTTGGTGGTATCCCGCTACTTTATTATGGCGACGCGGTCGGCACCTTGAATAATGACAGCTACCTGCAAGATGAGAACAAAATGCATGATAACCGCTGGGTACACAGGCCAACGCTGGATTGGGAGGTATTGGCGCTCAAGAATGAAGCAGGCACCGTGCAACAGCGCCTGTTCAGCCGAATCAAGCAACTCATTGCTATCCGCAAGGAAATTTCGGCGTTTGCCGACTTAAACAATCGCGAACTGATCGCACTTGATCATCCACATTTATTCGCTTTTTACCGCTATGTGCAAACCGGCATGCACCCCAAAGTCGTGGTGATTGCCAATTTCGATACGGCCCCCCAAAGCGCTCCCTTGCAGGTATTCAGGCAAAAAGGCTTGTTTAAAACCCCGGTATTGACTGAGCTATATAGCGGTCAAACGCTGCCTACTGATAAAGACAGCATAGAAATCCCCCCCTTAACCGCTTACTGGTTATCGACTTAAATCAATCGAAAGGAATGTGAAACACAATGTCTTGGCTTACTTATTTAGGGATCGAAAATCCGACTGAAATGCTGGCTCTGGTTAAAACCCTGCTCCGTATTTTTGTCATTGTCGGCGTCGCCTATTTCCTCAATCGCTTAAGCAAACAACTGATTGTGAAACTCAGGGATAAATTGAACGCAAGAAGCGCAGACAATATTGAAGAGATTAAACGCCTGAATACACTCAGCATGGTACTGCGCTATATCGTTACCACCGTCATTTTGGCCATTACCATCGTCGAAATCTTACATGAATTGGGCATCTCCATCGCACCCGTGCTGGCGGCAGCGGGCGTGGTCGGCCTGGCGGTCGGCTTTGGTGCGCAAAGCCTGGTCAAGGATTATTTTAATGGCTTTTTTCTATTGCTGGAAAACCAGATCCGTAAGGATGATGTGGTTGAGATTGCCAATAAATCAGGCCTGGTGGAAGAAATTACACTCCGTTATATCAAGATGCGTGATTACGAAGGCAACGTGCATTATGTGCCCAATGGTCAGATTACCACGGTGACTAACCGCTCACGCGATTTTGCCTATGCGGTGATGGATATCCGGGTGGGCTATGACGAAAATATCGCCAAGGTGATGCAGATTATGCATGAGGTCGGTGCCAGCATTCTGCAAGATACGCAATTGCAGGACAAAGTACTGGATAAACTGGATATTGCCGGCGTAGACAACCTGGCGGAATCTGCCGTGATTATCCGCTGCCGCATGAAGGTTCGACCTTTGGAACAATGGACCATCAAGCGTGAATATTTAAAACGGATTAAAAACGCATTCGATGCGCAGCAGATTGAAATTCCATTTCCACACCTCACTGTCTACCAGGGCCCAGCGACTGAACCGCTGGCTGCTTAATAAAAAAGCGGGCACGATTGGCCTACCATTACAGGGCCCGCCTTTTTATGGCCGCTGACCTTGCCGTTTTTGCTTGTAACGGTAGGCCAGCAGAATGAGGATACCGGCCACATTCGGCCACCAGATATACCAGTGAGACCAGGGAATACCGTCCACTTTGAAGTCAGAGATCGGCCAGAACATTGGCGTGGCAAAGTATTGCAGGCTATGAAATGGAAAGTCCAGCGTAATATGGAACGGCCAGGCCAGCATGGCGAACGCAATATCCTTGCGCCATATTGCCACCAGGCCAATCACGGCAAAGGCAATGACAAAACTATGGCCAACGGTGTAGGCCGGATAAATCCAGGCGGGCAATGTAGCCAGTGCAGGCTTGCCGAAGCTGTAATTGCCTTCTATCACCCGCAATAACAACAAGGCACCGAAAGAAATCAGGTCAGGCATGGCTCCCATCAGGGCAGCGAATTTGGGGTACGTGGGTCGAGCATTCTTGCGAAAGCCAAACAGGCCATAACCCCATAAAGCGTGACTAAAGGTGTCCATGCATATCTCCGAAAAATTAAGCAGCCAGTTGGCGGATGACCTCGGCAAGCTGTTCTGCCTGTGATTGCACCAGCCCCTGGTTTAAGCCTTCAACCATGACGCGGATTTTGGGTTCGGTGCCAGAAGCGCGTAGTAACACGCGGCCTTCACCATTCAGGGTGGTTTCCGCCTGTTTAACAGCGGTTTGCACCGCAGCCTGGTTCAAATCCAGCTTTTGTTTGGTAGTGACATTAATCAGTACTTGCGGGTACAAGGTCAAATCTGCGCCCAACTGCTGTAACGTCTTACCGCTTTCACGCACCGATTGCAGCACTTGCAACGCCGCAATAATGGCATCGCCACTGGTATGTTTATCCAGCGTGAGAATATGGCCGGAATTTTCGCCGCCCAGCTTCCAGTTTTTTTCTTGCAATAACTCCAACACATAACGATCACCCACTTTAGCGCGGCCAAATGGAATCTGGTGTTTTTGCAGCGCATGCTCCAGTGCCAGGTTGGTCATGAGCGTGCCCGCCACACCGCCCTTGAGTTTACCTTTGGCATATAGGCCCATGGCGATGATATACAGCAACTGGTCGCCATCCAGCAGATTCCCGGCGCCATCTACCATCATCACACGGTCACCATCACCGTCAAAGGCGATGCCAAGATCCGCCTGGTGCTCAACCACGGCTTTTTGCAACGCCTGCGGATGCGTGGAACCCACGCCCTCATTAATATTGAGTCCATCCGGCTGGTTGCCAATGGCAATCACATCGGCACCTAGCTCATGGAATACCGGCGGTGCCACGTGGTAAGTCGCGCCATGCGCGCAATCCAACACGATTTTGAGGCCACGCAAATCGAGATGGTTAGGGAAGGTACTTTTACAGAACTCTACATAGCGGCCAGCGGCATCATCAACGCGCTTGGCCTTGCCTAGTTGCGCCGACTCCATGACTTGCATGGGTTTAGCCAATTCGGCTTCAATCGCATGCTCAATATCATCTGGCAACTTGGTGCCTTGCGCAGAGAAAAACTTGATGCCGTTGTCGTAATACGGGTTATGCGAAGCTGAAATCACAATGCCGGCCTGTGCACGCAAGGCACGCGTCAGGTAAGCTACGGCAGGCGTTGGCATGGGGCCGGTAAGCAACACATCCACACCCGCGGCAGACAAGCCGGCTTCAAGTGAGGCCTCCAGCATATAGCCAGAAATGCGCGTATCTTTACCAATCAGTACTGTGGGGCGTTTGCCCGCGGGCAAGTGCTCGTGGCTAGCCAAGACACGCCCAGCGGCATAGCCCAGCTTCATCACAAATTCCGGGGTGATCACGGATTCGCCCACGCGACCACGAATACCATCGGTGCCAAAATACTGTTTACTCATCGCTCTTATCCTTCTCTTGCTTGTTCTTTTGTCTGTTTGTTTACTGCAACGCTGCAACGACCTTAAGTGCTTCAACGGTTGCTTTGACATCATGCACGCGTAATAAATGCGCACCTTGCATGGCACTGATCACCGCCGCTGCCACACTGGCATGCAGGCGCGCATCCACATCATTACCAGTCATTTGTCCCAAGACTGACTTACGTGACAATCCAACTAGCAAGGGACAATGTAAATCCAGCAACTGTGGCAAGGCTTTAGCCAATGCAATATTGTGCGCCCGGGTTTTACCAAAACCAAAGCCGGGGTCTAGCATAATGCGATCCTGCGCAATGCCCGCCGTCAGGCATGCATCTCTCTGCTCGCGTAAAAACTTTTTTACTTCAGCGACCACATCATCATAGTGTGGCTCTAGCTGCATGGTTTGCGGCGTACCCTGCATATGCATAATACAGACGCCGGCATGGCTATTAGCCACCGCTTCCAAGGCCCCTTTTTCCTGTAATCCACGGATGTCATTCACAATGCTGGCACCAGCGGCAATCGCGGCACGCATGACCTCGGGTTTATAAGTATCTATCGAAATCGGGACAGGGATATCACGCGCAATCAATGCTTCAATCACCGGGATCACACGTTGTAGTTCTTCTGCCAGCGGTACTGGCGTCGCATTCGGCCGCGTCGATTCGCCGCCAATATCAAGTACCGCAGCGCCCTGCTCTATCAAGGCCAGGGCATGAGCCACTGCAAACTCAACCTGGTTAAACTGGCCGCCATCGGAGAAAGAGTCTGGTGTGACATTGATAATCCCCATGACCTTGGGCGTATCCAAATCGAGGCGAAAGCGGCCACAGTGAAATTGCATGTGTGATTGATTTCCCAAAAAATAAAGGCTGGCAAATGCCAGCCTTGTTATTTTAACTGAAAGCCCGGTTGCAAAATACCCGGTTAATCAATGTTAGGTATTACTTTCAGTGTCATCGCCTTTAGCTGTTGGTTGTGGTGTCGGGTTCACCATTGGACCTGTGCCGCTGCCACCGGAACTGATAGTTGGGCCATTTTTAGGCTTAGGCGCACGCACTGGCAAACCAGCCATAATGTCATTTACCTGATCTGCATCAATGGTTTCAAACTCCATCAGGGCTTTAGTCATGGCTTCAACCTTGTCGCGGTTATCTTCCAACAATTTACGCGCAATGCCATATTGCTCATCCAGAATGCGACGGATTTCAGCATCGACCTTTTGCTGCGTCGCTTCAGACACAGTACGGGAAGACATATTGCCCATCCATGAATCCTGCTCGCTACCGGCATACACCATGGTGCCTAAACTATCAGACATACCAAACTTGGTCACCATATCGCGCGCCATTTTAGTGGCACGTTCAAAGTCGTTTGACGCACCCGTAGACATTTGATGCATGAAAATTTCTTCGGCAATACGGCCACCAAACAGAATCGAAATATCTTCCAGCATTTTGTCTTTGTAGTTGCTGATGCGGTCGTGCTCAGGCAACTGCCAGGTCAGGCCTAAAGCCCAGCCACGCGGCATAATTGTCACTTTGTGCACAGGATCCGCTTTTGGCAACAACTTGGCCACGACAGCATGGCCGGATTCATGATAAGCCGTGTTCAAACGCTCTTCTTCACGCATCACCATAGACTTGCGCTCAGGGCCCATGAAGATTTTGTCTTTGGCATCTTCAAAGTCCTGCATATCCACCGTGCGCTTGTTGCGACGTGCTGCAAATAGCGCAGCTTCGTTGACCAGGTTAGCCAGGTCAGCACCACTAAAGCCTGGTGTACCACGCGCCAGAATATCCGCTCTGACATCTGGATCACTCGGCACTTTGCGCATATGCACGTTTAAGATCTGTTCGCGACCCTTGATGTCAGGCAGGCCAACCATCACTTGGCGGTCAAAACGACCTGGACGTAATAGCGCTTTATCCAGCACATCAGCACGGTTAGTCGCGGCAATCACAATCACGCCGGAGTTTGCCTCAAAGCCATCCATCTCAACCAGCATCTGGTTCAGGGTTTGCTCACGCTCATCGTTACCACCACCAGTACCCGCACCACGATGGCGACCTACCGCGTCGATCTCGTCAATAAACACGATACAAGGTGAGTTTTTCTTGGCGGTTTCAAACATGTCACGCACACGCGCAGCACCCACGCCGACAAACATTTCTACAAAGTCAGAACCGGAGATACTGAAGAAAGGCACTTTGGCTTCACCGGCAATCGCGCGTGCCAGCAAGGTTTTACCAGTCCCTGGAGGGCCAACCATCAGTACGCCACGCGGAATACGGCCACCCAGCTTCTGGAACTTGCTCGGGTCTTTGAGGAACTCAACCAGTTCAGCAACTTCTTCTTTGGCTTCATCGCAACCGGCCACATCGGCAAAGGTAGTGCTATTGTTAGACTCGTCCAATTGACGTGCCTTGCTTTTGCCAAACGAGAATGGACCACCGCCCTTACCACCACCTTGCATCTGGCGCATAAAGAAAATCCAGACGCCAATCAGTAGCACCATCGGGAACCAGGAGACAAAAATACTCATGAGCATAGACTCATGCTCTTCCGGCTTGGCTTCAACAATCACGTTATTTTTCAGCAGATCGGACACCAGCCATGGGTCTGAAGGCGTGAAGGTATCGTAGTTTTTACCTTCATTGGTTGTCACATGCAATGAACGGCCATCAATTTGGACTTTTGCAACACGGCCATCTCTGACCTCTTGCATAAATTGCGAGTAAACCACCTGACCACTACTTCTGCCGGTGCCGGTAAATTGATTAAATACCGTCATCAGCAACAAGGCGATCGCTACCCAAATCGCGATATTTTTCAATAGATTATTCAAGGTGGTTCCTTAATTTAAAATCGAAAGGCAGGGAGGTCCCTATCTGGAACAATGGAGGCAAAACCAAACTTTTCAAGCCTTTAATGGCATTGTATACCCAATTTTTTGCTTATGCGACGAAAACTAAACGCTGAAAAGCATTGCAATTCAAGCTTTACGTTGCAAGCCCAGCAAATAAACTTCACTGCTGCGATCACGTGAGGCTTTCGGTTTACGTGTCACTACTTTTTCAAATTGGCCACGCATTTGTTTCACAATTTCGTCAAATCCGCTGCCAATAAATACTTTGACCAGAATATTGCCACCTGGTTTCAGCCATTGTTGACAAAAATCCAGCGCCAGTTCAGTCAGGTAGGTCGCGCCCGCCTGATCAACATCTTTCAAACCACTCATATTCGGCGCCATATCGGCAATAACCAAATCGACAGGTTTGCCATTGAGTGAAGCTTCCAACTGCTGCAGTACCTCTTGTTCACGAAAATCGCCACAAATAAACTCCACGCCAGGAATCGGATGCATTTCCAGAATATCCAGCGCAATCACGCGTCCCTGCCCTTTAATGCGCTGTACCGCCACCTGCGACCAGCTACCTGGCGTAGAACCCAGGTCTACCACCGTCATACCTGGTTTGATCAATTTGTCCTTGTCGTCGATTTCCAGCAATTTATAGGCAGCGCGTGCACGATAGCCGTCTTTTTGCGCGCGTTTCACGAACTCGTCGTTCAAATGTTCCTGCATCCAGGCTTTACTGGTTTTAGAGGGTTTCATAGGGGGAATTCCTGCTTCATGCTAAAATACTGATTGTTTTCAAGGAAATTTTTGCATGCAATTAAATAGCAAACAAATCGCTTATTTACGTGGCCTGGCACACAATTTAAACCCGGTGGTCATGTTAGGCAACAATGGCCTCACCGATGCCGTGTTAAAAGAAATTGATGTCAGCCTCAATGCCCACGAACTGATTAAAGTACAAGTGGCCGGTGATGATCGCGAACTACGCAAATCATTGCTGACTGATATCGCGGATAAAACCAATGCGATTGCCGTGCACCACATTGGCAAACAGCTGGTGTTTTACCGCGCCAGCGAAACGGTGAAAGCCTCGGCCAAGATCGTGATTCCAAAGCTGTAGAATGACAGATATAAAATCCCGGTAAAGGTCATCAATAAAAAACGCGCTACTGAAAGCGCGTTTTTTATTTACCTCTAGCTGGATTTAATCACCAACCAGACACCTAGCAAACATTCCACCAAGTAAGCAATGCTGGCAATGCCGTGCCAGGTTTTAAAACGGCTGGCAAACACGCTTTGCATCACATCATTCGGCAAAGCGCTTGCTTTCAATTGCGCCAGCAGCGGCTGAATGCCAAACTCACCGATCAGCACCAGTACCCACATCAGGAACACCACCCAAAACAAGCCTTGCTTGAACGCAGAGAAACCATCATTTGCCAGGCGCTGTATCAGCAACCATAATCCACTCGCCAAGCCAATATAGCTGACAATGCTAAATAGTTTTCCAGCCACCAGGCCAGCCAATTGGTGATCTGGAATGGTTTGGAACAAGACACTGGCGGTGATGGCCGTCATCCATAATGCGCCCACCCACGCTGTCAATAACAGCGGATTCATCCAACCTGTGAGTCCTGCTTGTTTGGCCATGGCCGTGCACTCCTAAATATAGAGTACTTCAATAATTTCGTACTCTTTGACGCCACCTGGTGATTGTACTTCAACCACTTCGCCTTCAGACTTGCCAATCAGGCCACGCGCAATCGGTGAGCTGACAGAAATCTTGCCGTTTTTAATATCCGCTTCGTCCTCACCAACGATCTGGTAGGTTTTGGCATCACCAGAATCCAGATCTTCAAAACGCACAGTGGCACCAAACACCACGCGGCCTTCCGCGTTCAACATGGTTGGATCAATCACTTGCAAGTTAGATAACTTGGCTTCCAGTTCGGAGATACGGCCTTCGATAAAGCTTTGACGCTCTTTGGCAGATTCGTATTCAGCATTCTCAGACAAGTCACCCTGTGCACGCGCTTCAGCAATCGCCTGAATGATATTAGGGCGATCTACCGCACGCAAACGTTGTAATTCTTCTTTGAGCAATTCTGCACCAAGCACGGTCACAGGAATTTGATGTACTGCCATGTTGAAATACCTTCAAAAAATAAGTATAAAAAAAATAAACCACACCCGAAAGAGCGTGGCTTATTTCAAATATCAATTACATCTATGCAATTGAACTTAAGTGTAAGTTAAGCCAAGCGTTTGTGCAAGTCCTGCACTGAGTAGACATTCATGTCCTTGCTTTGCGCCATGCCGATACAAGCGGCACGTGCACCAGCCAGGGTCGTGTAATACGTGACCTTGTTTTGCAGCGCGCTGCGACGAATCTCGTAAGAATCCGTAATGGCTTTCTTATCCTCAGTCACATTGACAATCAAACTGATCTCATCGTTCTTGATCATGTCGACAATATGCGGGCGACCTTCGGCCACTTTGTTCACAGGAGACACGTCCAGACCTTGCTGTGACAAGGCACGTGCAGTGCCTTTAGTCGCCACCAGGGTAAAGCCAAGTTTGACCAGATCTTTGGCAATGTCGATCACTTTTGCGTGGTCTTCGTTGCGCACACTGATAAACGCCTTGCCGCCAGTAGGCATTTTCACAGAGGCACCCAGTTGCGACTTCACAAATGCTTCAGCAAACGTCGTGCCTACGCCCATGACTTCACCAGTTGACTTCATTTCCGGACCCAGAATAGTATCGACACCCGGGAACTTGATGAAGGGGAACACGGCTTCTTTCACTGAGTAATAAGGTGGTACGACTTCTTTGGTGACACCTTGTGATTTCAGTGATTGACCTGCCATACAACGCGCGGCAATCTTCGCCAGTTGCAAGCCACAGGCTTTGGATACGAACGGTACTGTGCGGGAGGCACGCGGGTTGACTTCCAGCACGTAAACCACTTCACCTTGTTCGGTATTTTGCACGGCAAACTGCACGTTCATCAGGCCTTTAACGCCCAAGGCTTTGGCCATTTGTACGGTTTGTTTGCGCAGTTCATCCTGCAGGCTGTCGCTCAGGCTATAAGGGGGCAATGAACAAGCGGAGTCACCAGAGTGCACACCGGCTTGTTCCACGTGCTGCATGATACCGCCGATCAACACGTCTTCGCCGTCGCTCAACGCATCGACGTCGACTTCAATCGCGTCATTGAGGAAACGATCCAGCAATACCGGAGATTCGTTAGAAACTTTTACCGCCTCACGCATATAGCGCTCGAGCTGGCTTTGCTCATGCACGATTTCCATGGCGCGACCGCCCAATACGTAAGAAGGACGCACCACCAATGGGTAACCAATCTCTGTCGCCAGGCGAATCGCCTCTTCTGGCGCACGCGCAGTACGGTTAGGTGGTTGCTTCAGATTGAGGGTATGCAACATTTGCTGGAAACGCTCACGGTCTTCCGCACGGTCAATCGCGTCTGGCGTGGTACCTATGATAGGCACACCGGCTTTTTCCAGGTCACGCGCCAATTTCAATGGCGTTTGGCCACCGTATTGCACAATCACACCGACCGGTTTTTCGATATTGACGATCTCGAGTACATCTTCCAGGGTCACTGGCTCGAAATACAAACGGTCAGACGTATCGTAATCGGTAGAAACTGTCTCTGGGTTACAGTTCACCATAATGGTTTCATAACCATCTTCGCGCATGGCAAAGGCCGCATGTACGCAGCAATAGTCAAACTCAATACCCTGGCCAATACGGTTAGGACCACCGCCCAATACCATGATCTTCTTGTTATTGGTTGGCTGTGATTCGCACTCTTCTTCATAAGTAGAGTACATATACGCCGTATTGGTCGCAAATTCAGCGGCACAGGTATCCACGCGTTTGTACACTGGACGCACATTCAGTGCCTGGCGGAACGCACGCACCGCGTGCTGATCCGTGTTCAGCAATTTAGCCAAGCGGCGGTCAGAGAAGCCTTTACGCTTCAGGCTGAACAGCGTTTCCTTGTTCAAATCTGCCAATGACTTCACCGACAGCGACAGTTCCAGCTTGATGATCTCTTCAATCTGTACCAGGAACCAGCGGTCGATTTTCGTGATATCGAAAATCTCGGCAACACTCATGCCCAGACGGAAAGCATCTGCCACATACCAGATACGCTCAGGGCCAGGCTCACCCATTTCCTTCACGATACGGTCTTTGTCATCGGTGACAGAATCCAAGCCATCAACGCCCACTTCCAGGCCACGCAAGGCTTTCTGGAAAGATTCCTGGAAGCTACGGCCCATCGCCATCACTTCACCTACAGATTTCATCTGCGTAGTTAAACGGCTATCGGCCTGCGGGAATTTCTCGAAAGCGAAACGCGGCACTTTGGTCACCACGTAGTCAATCGATGGCTCAAACGAAGCTGGCGTCTGACCACCCGTAATTTCATTACGCAATTCATCCAGGGTAAAACCCACGGCCAATTTGGCGGCCACTTTGGCAATCGGGAAACCGGTGGCTTTAGATGCCAGCGCAGATGAGCGCGACACACGCGGGTTCATCTCAATCACGATCATGCGGCCATCATCAGGGTTGATGGCGAACTGCACGTTAGAACCGCCAGTATCGACACCAATTTCACGCAGCACGGCCAATGAGGCGTTACGCATGATCTGGTATTCTTTGTCGCTCAGCGTTTGTGCGGGCGCCACCGTGATACTGTCGCCAGTATGCACACCCATCGGGTCCAGGTTTTCAATCGAACAGATGATGATGCAGTTGTCCGCTTTGTCGCGCACCACTTCCATCTCGTATTCTTTCCAACCCAGCAGCGACTCTTCAATCAGCAATTCGTTGGTAGGTGACGCATCCAGGCCGCGTTCGCAAATGGCGATAAACTCTTCGCGGTTATAAGCAATACCGCCGCCGCTGCCACCCATGGTGAATGAAGGACGGATAATCGCAGGATAACCAATCGTTGCCTGCACTTGCAGTGCCTCTTCCAGGCTATGCGCAATCGCAGAGCGTGCAGAACCCAGGCCAATTTTGGTCATGGCTTCTTTAAACTTCTGGCGATCTTCGGCTTTATCAATCGCTTCTTTAGATGCACCAATCAGCTCGACATTGAATTTCTGCAATACGCCGTGCTTGTCCAGATCCAGCGCACAGTTGAGCGCAGTCTGGCCGCCCATGGTAGGCAGCAATGCATCCGGACGTTCTTTTTCAATAATCTTTTCCACCATCTGCCAGGTAATTGGCTCGATGTAGGTCGCATCCGCCATTTCCGGGTCGGTCATGATGGTCGCCGGGTTAGAGTTCACCAAAATAACGCGGTAACCTTCTTCACGCAAAGCCTTACAAGCTTGCGCACCTGAATAGTCGAACTCACAGGCCTGCCCAATGACAATGGGACCGGCACCGATAATCAGAATACTTTTAATGTCAGTTCTTTTTGCCATTAGATGGACTTTCTTTCTTGCATTAACTGGATAAAGCGGTCAAACAACACGCTCATTTCTTGCGGACCCGGGCTGGCTTCAGGGTGACCCTGGAAACTGAATGCTGGTTTGTCAGTACGCGCAATGCCTTGCAGGCTGCCATCAAACAAGGACACATGTGTCACTTTGACATTGGCTGGCAAGGTCGCAGGATCGGCGGCAAAACCATGGTTCTGGCTGGTGATATACACACGCTTGCTTTCAACATCCTGCACGGGATGGTTAGCGCCGTGGTGGCCAAATTTCATCTTCAATGTTTTAGCACCGCTGGCAAGGGCCAGCAATTGGTGGCCCAGACAAATACCAAACGTTGGGATACCAGTATCAACCAGTGTTTTAATCGCGCTAATCGCGTAATCGCATGGCTCTGGGTCGCCAGGGCCGTTAGACAGGAAAATACCATCAGGCTTATAAGCCAAGGCTTGCTCTGCTGTCGCCTGTGCTGGCAACACCGTGACCTTACAGCCACGCGAGACCAGCATGCGCAGAATGTTGCGTTTCACACCGTAGTCAAACGCGACCACATGGAATTGTGACTCAGCCTTTTTGCTAAAGCCTGCGCCTAATTGCCACTCGGCCTCAGTAAACTCGTAAGGCTGGGTACAGCTCACCACCTTGGCCAGGTCCATGCCAGCCAGGCCAGGGAAGCCATTCGCCAAGGCCAGTGCCTGCGCTTCATCGACAGACTCACCAGCCATAATACAGCCAGCCTGAGCGCCTTTTTCACGCAGAATACGGGTCAGTTTGCGGGTATCGATATCAGCAAGTGCCACCACATTGTTGGCCTTGAGATAATCAGAGAGATTTTGTTCACTGCGGAAATTGCTTTCCAATAAGGGCAAGTCACGAATAATCAGACCCGCAGCATAGACTTTGCCTGACTCGACATCTTCACTATTGGTACCGTAGTTACCAATGTGCGGATAAGTCAGTGTCACAATTTGTTCGGTATAGGAAGGATCGGTAAGAATTTCCTGATAACCGGTGATGGAAGTGTTAAACACCACCTCACCGACCGTATGACCGGAAGCGCCAATGCTAATGCCCTTAAAAACAGTTCCATCTGCTAACACTAAAATCGCTGGAATTGTTTTTGACACCTTTAGCTCCTTAAGTTTGATACGAAACACATCGTTTAGAGGGTTCATCGCATCGCCAGAAACCGGGTTCAAGCTGCGGTGAATAGATGTGCAAAACGGGAAAAGCTTGTTGGACTCTTCCCGTTCAGAATTAAAGCATTATAGCGCAAATCGACTGCCCACTCAAGGGCAACTCGCAGGCAATACTGCTTTGGTGACTCAAACCAGGCAGGCCTTAGGTGCCTGCTAAAAATCAGCTTTTATCAAACCCCAGCACATCGCGCATATCAAACAAACCCTGTGGTTTATCGGCCAGAAACTTGGCCGCACGTAATGCACCCTGGGCAAAGGTAGCACGGCTAGATGCTTTGTGTGTTAACTCGACACGCTCACCCACGCCTGCCAACACCACGGTGTGATCACCGACCACATCGCCACCGCGCAAGGTCGCAAAGCCTATCGTGCCTGCCTCGCGCTCACCGGTCACGCCTTCACGCGCATATACCGCGCAATCCTTTAAGGCTTTATCAATACCTTTGGCTGCGGCTTCACCCAAACGCAGCGCAGTACCAGAAGGCGCATCCACCTTGTGGCGATGATGCATTTCCACCACTTCAATATCATAGCCCTCATTGAGCACGCGTGCCGCTTGCTCAACCAGGTTAATCAACAAGGTCACACCGACGCTCATATTAGGCGCAAACACTACGCCAACGTTTTTGGCAGCTGCCTCAATACTGGCTTTTTCAGCTTCATTAAAGCCGGTGGTGCCAATGACTAATTTCACATTTGCCTGCTGGCAAGCTTGCAGGTACTGCATGCTGGCTTCCGGACGCGTGAAATCTACCAACACATCCGCACCCTGCAATGCAGCAACGATATCAGCACTGATTTTGACGCCTGTTTGCTTACCAAACTGTTCACCGGCATCGCGCCCAATCATCGGGCTCTCGGCACGATCCAACGCAGCATGCAGCTGCAAACCACTATCCGAAAAAACACCTTCCAGTAAGGCATGCCCCATACGGCCGGACACACCAGCAATCACAACTTTCAACATCACTCGCTCAATCATTCTTTAATAATTTAGGATTAAAACCCGATTTGTTCCAGCACGCCATCCAAGTGCTCTGAACTACCTTCAGGCGCAGTCACCTGCTGTTTGGCGGCAGGCACATCTGCACCGCTGGCAGCGCTTTCACGCACAATCAACCAGCGGTTGTTAGTGGTATCCAGCTTCAACTCCAGACGCTTGACCATCTCGTCGCTAAACGACTTCGAAGCATATTTCTGCGTGAAGGTCGCAATAGCAGCATCCCCATCACGACTCACATTCACATCTGCGAGTTCCAGGCTGATTTTGCCTTGCTGTGGCGACAAGCGTTTTTTACGTTGCGCTTCCCAGGCAGCACGGCTAGGCAAACCCTCTGGCACAAAAGCCGGTGAATAAGCCGCAAAGTAGGCGCTGGCATTCTTGCTACGCCAGGCCTGCGCCCACGATTGAATAGCAGCATCCACACTGGTTTCAACCGTAGCCGCACTACTGGATACGGCACCCGCATCAGTAGCAACTGATGCACTGGTTTTTGCTGACTCCGTCGCCGCAATCACAGCACCGGCAGCAGCCTCTGTGCGCTCACGCGTAATTAACCAGCGCTTTTGTGCAGGCGCATAGCGCAACTCCAGCGTTTTGTTTAATTCATCCTTATAAGCTCTGGCAGCATATTTTTGCTCAAATTGTACGGTGGCTGTCGAACCATCACGTTGCACCTGCGTATTATTCAGCACCAGTGTAATGTTACCTGCCGCAGACAAACGCTGCTTGCGCTGTGCTTCCCAGGCTTTTTTGGATGGCAAACCTTCCGGGACGAAATCAGGCGCATAGGCCGCCAGATAGTTTTTAACATCCTTGGTCCGCCAGGCTTGCGCCCAAGCAGCCACGGCCTGATTAATATCAGCATCCCCAGCTGGCGCCTCTTGCGTTGCTACTGGCGCTGGTTCAACCACTTTAGCGGCGGCAGACTTAGCCTGCGCCGGCTTCTCTTCCGCAGCAGCCAATGTGGCCGCCGTGGCCGCAGCTTGCGCGACCGGTTTTACAATCGGCTTGCTCACAGGCGGCGGCGGCAATTCCGGCTCTGGTTCAGGCTCTGGCAACTGCTCCGCCACAAACGTGGGTGACGCCTCGGCAGCACGATCTGCTTTAGGTGCAACCCCTTTTTCGGTCACCTGATGCGCTTCAGCATCTGTTGCGGGCGCATTGGCTTCAGCCATATTGCCTTTGACCATTTCCTGCTCGGTCGGCACCACTGGCGCCACATACTCACCCTCAGGAATATAGGGAATCACTTCATCATCTTCAACGGCTGCCACGGCAGCAGTTTTGGCAGCTGGTACAGCCTGCTGCGCTGGTTTGACAGCCGTTGCGGCAGCTTTTTTAGTCTCCGCAGGCTTCACAGCCGCGGCAGCAACGGTCGCCGCAGCCACCACAGGCGCAGTAATACTCTTGCTGGCTGCTGGCGCGGCTTTGACTGCTGGTGGCAAGACAGCCTCAGGCTCTGCAGTCACTGCTTCTTGCTTAAACACTGGCGGCGGCTCTACAGTATCTGCAATCTGCGCAGCCATTTCTTTTTCATTAACAGGATGCGCCTTGGCCTCAGTCACCTGATTGGCTGCCGCATATTCACCTTCAGGAATGTAGGGAACGACTTCCTCTTCCGCAGCAACTACTTTGCTACTTGCCGTGTCAGCTTGCGCTTTGTTGGCCTTAGCCTCTGTCGCAGCAACTGCAGCGGTAGCGGTAGCGGCCGCAGCTTCTGTGGTTTTATCAGCAGCGACCTCTTCTGCTTTCCAGAATTTCAGCTTATCCGTCCAGGCCTGCTCTTTTTCAGCCTCGACTTTTTTCTGTGGTGCTTCTGCAATAGTTTTAATATCAGGATTTTCTGCAGACGGAATCACGTCGCCACGCACAGAAACCAGACTATCCTTGTCAAAATCGAGAATCACTCTGCGTTTCTCAACGACGGTGCCCTGTTTACGCAGCTCATAAAAATAATCCCAGCGGTTATCACGGAAACTATCTACAATCAGCGGAGTCCCCATAATGTAGCGCACTTGCGAACGTGTCATGCCAGGACGAAGTTGCAATAGCATTTTGGAAGTGACAACATTACCTTGCTGCACTTCCATCTTGAATGGCTTGACTGAAGGAAGTTTGGCACCGCACCCACTCTCCAGAGATGCGACAGCCAACACAAATAAGATAGAATTACGCATTGGATTCACTTTATAATCGGTATTATTGAGAATAATCATTAATATACCACGTAGTTTCGCCAATCAAGTATGGCAGGCGACTTAAGGCGTGACAAAACTTAACGACAGACAACACCAATGGACAAAACCTATGCATGATCCCAAAGAACTTAAAAATGCAGGCCTCAAAGCGACGCTACCGCGTCTGAAAATTCTGGAGCTGTTTGAAAATAGCGAGCAGCGCCACCTGTCTGCCGAGGACATTTACAAAATCATGATTACCAATGGTGAAGACGTGGGCCTGGCAACGGTTTATCGCGTTTTGACCCAGTTTGAGCAAGCGGGGCTGCTGGTACGCCACCACTTTGAAAGCGGCAAAGCCGTGTTTGAAATGAATGAAGGCAGCCATCACGACCATATTGTTTGCGTGAAATGTGGCCGCGTTGAAGAGTTTTACGACGAAGAAATCGAAAAAAGACAAAAAGCAGCAGCAGAACAGTATGGCTTCAGCATGCAAGACCACTCACTGACCATTTATGGCCTGTGCAAAAAACAACCTTGCACTGAATAATCACCACTATCATGGGTTGATGCTCCTCGGCGAGCATTGGCCCATCGCACCTCTGCTTGTCTGAACTCACCCCTACACCAGCACATTACGCTACCGGATTTGCGCCTGTCGCTAGCCCCGATGCGCGTATTCTGATTCTGGGCACCCTGCCTGGCATCGCGTCACTCAAACAGCAACAATATTACGCACATCCGCAAAATGCTTTCTGGCGCATATTGGAGCGACTATTCGATATCCCGGCAGATGCGCCTTACCACATGCGCTGCCAATCTGCACAAGATCATGGACTAGCGATTTGGGACGTATGTCACGCAGCACAACGCACAGGCAGCCTGGACAGTAACATTCAGGGGCACAGCATTATTGCCAACGACATCAACGGACTATTAAAGACCTGCCCACACATCGCGCTGATTGCCTGTAATGGCCAAGCTGCCGCACAGTTGTTCAAAAAACACATTCGTCTTGCACGCGCAATCAATACTGTATTGCTGCCCTCAACCAGCCCTGCCAATGCGAGATTACGGTTTGAGGAAAAACTGGCGCAATGGCAGGTGCTAAAACAACACCAAGAAGCGCAATAGATCAAAAAAAACGGCCTGACATGTCAGGCCGCGCTGTTAACAATCGCTATTTATCTGGCGAACACTTTATTGGTGACTATGGCGACTGCCCCAAGCACAATCGAAATCACGCCCATGAACAGATTGCCCTTGTCACCACAGACGATGCAGTGCACCCCGCCCGGTGTAATCATCAACCCACCAATAACAATCACCCAGGCCCAAGCTACTAATCCTACCCATCTATACATATGAATCTCCTCAGCATTTAATGTGAACAAAGCAGCGAATCGCAGTGACGCTATTGAAAACAATAATTAATATAATTTAACAATTGGTGAGGAGATTAAAGCACGATTCCAGACAGCAATCAACGCCAAGCCATACGAGAGGGAAAATAAACATCAGGAGAAATAAACCGGCGACTTGCAAATACATCTGCAAGCGCTATAGCCTCACACCATGTGCGACTATGCATTGAAGCAATCAGGCCAGATTAGCCTGTAACATTTCCCGCGCATGATCGCGCGTGGTTTCGGTGATCTGCAAGCCGCCCAGCATGCGGGCAACTTCTTCTACACGCTCATGTGCATCCAGCGTGCGAATCCTGCTCAAGGTCGCGCCCTGCTGCTCGGACTTGCTGACTTGCCAATGTTGTTGCGCCTGCGCAGCCACTTGCGCCAAATGGGTAATCACCAGTACCTGCCTGTGCTGACCCAACTGGCTTAGCAGCTTGCCAACCACCTCTGCCACGCCGCCGCCGATACCGACATCGACCTCATCAAAAATCATGCATGGCACAGTGCCCAATGAGGCCGTGGTCACCTGCAAGGCCAGGCTGATACGCGACAACTCACCACCGGAAGCGACCTTATTGAGTGGACGCGGCTCCACCCCGGCATGACCAGCGACCAGAAATTCAACCTGCTCCAGGCCATGTGCCGCAGGTTCTCCTGGGGTTAAAGCAACAGCAAACTGGCCACCTTTTAATGATAAAGCCTGCATTTGTTCGCTAATGGTTTTTGCCAACTTGTTCGCCGCTTGCTGCCTGATAGATGACAGCTGCGCAGCCTGCGCTTGATAGCTTTGCCAGGCGGCTTGCACCTGCTTTGCCAAGGCACCATCATCCGCAAAGCTTTCTAGCTCAGCCATGCGGCCCAATTGCGCGGCCAATAAATCTGGCAACTCATCTGGTTTAACGCGGAATTTACGCGCAGCACCATGAATCGCCTGTATGCGCGACTCCACTTCGGCCAGGCGCGCCGGATCCAGTTCACTTTTCTGCAAGTAACGATTCAAGGCACGGCTGGCTTCTTCCAGTTGCACTACGGCAGAATCGAGCGTTTCTACCATAGGCTGCAAACCGATATCAATCGCCTGCAACTCCGCTAGTTTGGCTTGCGCTTGCGACAGTAAATCCAGCGCATTCACCTCATCGCTTTCGCTCATCATCTGCAGACTGGCTTCCATGCCACTGAGCAGGCTGGCACCATTGCTGAGCCGGGCATGCTCTTGCTGCAAAGCTGCCCATTCTTCAATGGAAAACCCCAATTGTTTGAGCTCACGCGTGCTATCGCGCAACACAGCCAACTCATCGGCAAACTGGCTGGCATTTTTTTCATACGCCAATTGTTGCTGATGCAGTTGCGACCACTCTTTATACAGTTTGGCAACTTGCTTGGCTAATGGCGCGGCTTGCGCATAAGCATCCAGAATCTCGCGCTGGGTAGCGACTTTCAGTAAGGAGTGGTGCGCATTCTGGCTATAGATATCAATCAGGGTTTCGCCAATGTCGCGCAATTGGCCAACGGTGGCCGACGCACCATTGATAAACGCACGGCTACGGCCATCGGCATAAATGACACGGCGTAAAATCAGGGCATCGTCGACATCGATTTCTTGCGCTTGCAGCCACTCGCGCGCTGGCAGATTATTGCGGATATCGAAGGTGGTGGAAATTTCGGCCTTTTCGCAGCCTTTGCGCGTCACATCACCTTCATTACGCGCACCCAAGCTCAAAGACAAAGCATCAATCAGAATTGACTTACCTGCTCCGGTCTCGCCGGTGAGCGCGGTATATCCCGCTGAGAACTCTAGTTCCAGCATATCAACAATGACAAAATCTCGGATAGAAAGGGCTTGTAGCATGGTTTTTTTGTACGGGCCTGATTAGCCCCAGTTTAATTTGTTACGCAACATATCAAAATAACAATAATCTTTGGGATGTACCAGTTGAATTGCTTGTGGCGCACGTTCAGTGCGCACATGATCTCCCACCATCAGCGGATATTGCCCCTGCCCATCGTAACTGATTTGGGCATCGGCGGCATTCACTACAATTACCTCAATCACGCTACAAGCTGGTACGGTAATTGGCCGGTAACTAAGCGTATGCGGGCTGATAGGCACAATCGAAATCGCTTCCAGATCCGGATGCATAATCGGGCCACCCGCAGACAATCCATATGCCGTGGTACCCGTTGGGGTAGTGAGAATCAAGCCATCAGACCGCTGACGCGAGACAAACTGTCCATCCACATGTACTTCCAGCTCAATCAGACGGAAAGCACTTTTAATCACCACATCATTCAAAGCAACGGTGTGTTCTATGGCCTGCCCGGCACGTGTCACCACTGACTGCAGCAGCATGCGAGACTCCAGCTGACACTCTCCTTGCAGGATTTTATCAATCTCAACCAGCATATGATCGGTTTGCAAGTCGGTCAAAAAGCCGAGGCGGCCACGATTAATACCGATGAGTGGCACGCCGGTATCGCGCAAGGCGCGGCCCACACTCAGCATGGTGCCATCGCCGCCCATCACGACCACCAGGTCAGCCTTGCTGCCTATATCATCCAGGCTAGCCAGTTCAAAACCTTCATCATCCACAAATTGTGCCGTGCGCTCTTCAATACAAACATGCAAGCCCTGAGACAGCAGGTGATGCGCCAAACGGGTCAAATCACTTTGCATGTGCTGCAAGGCGATGGCATCCATGTATTTTCCAACAATGGCAACGGAACGGAATGTAGATTGCATGGCCGCATTAAAGCATAGAAGCCCACAACTGAAAAGCGCAAGGGGCTGTTATCCTGAGCGTAAATGGTGCAAAATTTGAAACACGGCAACAAGGTGGTTAAAAGTGGATAAACGCGCGCAAATTTTGCTAAAAACGCTGGTGGAACATTACATCAGTGAGGGGCAGCCTATCGGCTCCCGTACCCTGCTTCAACATTCAGGCCTCGACGTCAGCCCGGCGACCATCCGTAACGTGATGAGTGACCTCGAACAATTAGGCTTTATTACCAGTCCGCATACTTCGGCTGGCAGGGTGCCCACTAAAAAAGGCTATCGCCTGTTTGTCGATTCGCTGATGACGGTGCAACCACTGGACCAGCGCGCCATGACGCAACTGAAAAGTGGCTTATCCTCGCCTAACCAGCAGGCGCTGATCAACAGTGCCGCCGATATGCTGTCGCAACTCACCCAGTTTGCCGGCTTGGTGATGATCCCGAAACGCACACGTAACGTGTTGAAGCACCTGGAATTTCTGCACTTAAACGACAAGAAAATCCTGGTGATTCTGGTGACTGAAGATGGCCAGGTACAAAACCGTATTTTGCTCACCGACAAAGCGTTTAGTGCCAGCGAGCTCACCGCCGCCAGCAATTACTTTAACAGCTATTGCCGCGGTCTTTCGCTCGAAGAAGTACAAGCCAAGCTCAAACAAGAACTGCAGCAAATGCAGGTGGATATTAACCGCCTGATGTCCGCCGCACTTGAAGCCGCCAGCCAGCCTGAATCCTCGGAGCAAGAAACCGTGGTCATTGCCGGTGAACGCAATTTACTGCAAGTGGATGAGTTATCCACCAACGTCGGTAGCCTGCGCAAGCTATTTGAGATTTTTGAGCGCCGCACCGCACTCATGCAATTGCTCGATCATAGCCAGCGCGCAGATGGCGTGCAGATTTTTATTGGTGGTGAAAGTGGCTACCTGCCGCTGGACGAATGCAGTCTGGTGACCTCGCCGTATGAAGTGGATGGCCAAGTTGTGGGCACCTTGGGCGTGATTGGGCCGACGCGCATGGCCTATGAGCGCATTATCCCGATTGTAGATGTGACCGCCAAGTTGCTATCGAACGCATTATCGAACCAGTAGCCAGCTTCTTTACATTTGTCAGAAAGTTCTGACATCACTATCAGCTTCAGCCTGCTACAACCTAAAGGACCACTTTTTTATACTGACCACACTATTTACTTATTGTGGAGAGATCAAAATGAACAGCGTAAATCAAAAATCTTTACATAAATCACTTATCTGGTCTGTACTGTTAGCGTTGTGCCTGAGCACTACGGCCTGTGGCTCCATGAGCACACGCGGTAAAAGTACAGCCTTAGGCGCAGGGATTGGTGCAGTCGGCGGTGCTGTGTTAACCGGTGGTAGCGCCATTGGTACGGTTGGCGGTGCCGCCATCGGTGGCGTGATCGGTAACCAGATCAACAAAAAATAACTCACCCTGCGCCCCAAGCAACCGCTGACAGAGTATTAGCGGTTGCCGCACTTTTTTCACTGGCAAGCGTCATATAGGCTCTTATTCGCTTAAAATGCCTTTATGACCTATTACCAGCCAGAGCCTGCCTACACCCACGGCAGCCAACCAAAAGTGGGGATCTTGTTAGCCAACCTCGGCACACCAGAAGCGCCAACCGCCAAGGCATTACGTCCCTACCTGCAACAGTTCCTGATGGACAGACGCGTGGTCGAAATCCCGCGCCTGATCTGGTGGTGCATCCTACACGGTATTATTTTAATCATCAGGCCCAAAAAATCTGCCGAAAAATACGCCAGCATTTGGCGCAAAGACGGCTCACCATTAATGGCCTATGCAGTACAACAAAAAAAACTGTTGCAAGGATACCTGTCACAAAAAATCAACTCGCCATTTGCCGTCGAATTAGGCATGACCTACGGCAATCCCAGCATGCAAAGCGCGATTGAGTCACTCAAAGCACAAGGTTGTGACCGCATCCTCGTATTCCCGCTCTACCCGCAATACGCCGCCAGCAGCACGGCGGCCGCGCTGGATGCGGTGTGGCGCGTGCTGCTTAAAATGCGCAACGTGCCCGCCATTCGCACCATCAAACACTACCACGACCACCCGCGCTACATTCAAGCCCTGGCCAGCCATATCCAAACCTACTGGAAACAACACGGCAAACCCGAAAAACTGGTCATGAGCTTTCACGGCGTGCCTAAATTTCACCTGCTTAAAGGCGACCCCTACCACTGTGAATGCCATAAAACCGCTCGCTTGCTGGCCGAGGCTTTAGGCTTAAGCAAAGTACAATATGAAGTCGGCTTCCAATCCCGCTTTGGCCGCCAGGAATGGCTGCAACCCTACCTCGCCAACACACTGGACGCCTTAGGCAAACAGCAAATCAAACGCATAGACGTCGTCTGCCCCGGGTTTAGCAGTGACTGCCTGGAAACCCTGGAAGAAATTGCCATGGAAGGCAAACATTTATTTCAGTCTGTGGGCGGGGGTGATTATCACTATATCCCGGCGCTGAATAATGAACCTGTGTGGATTGAAGCCATGCGCGATATTGCACTGGAGCATTTGCAGGGTTGGGTGAGTGATGACTTCAATCAGGTGCAAGCAGAAGCTGAGGCGCAAGCAAGTCAGCAACGTGCTTTGGCGATGGGTGCTGAAAAATAGCTCTCGGACATAAAGTAGACATAAAAAAAGCGTAATTAAATTACGCTTTTTTTACTACTGACGGATAGTTTAATGATCAGGCTTGTTTGCGGCGAGTGGCAAAACCTAACAATCCCAGTCCGGCCAACAGCATGCCATAGGTTTCTGGCTCTGGCACGTTTGCAACCGTAAACTGAAATTTATCGTAGCTGAAGCCAGCGCCTGTCGAGGAGTCATCAAAATACAGTTTTGTGATGTTTGAATAGGCGCTTAAATCAACCAAACCGTTTGACTCACGTGCAATGGTGCCGAGTAAAGAAGCGCCACTGAAAATGTTAATATCCAGATGGTCACCACTATCGTAACCGGCAAGCACAAACGAGAGATTATTCACTGCTGCTGTAAAGTCAACTTGCAAGTCTGCCTGGCAGTTAAAACCTGCCGTCAGAGCGCAAATTTCGCTGTCTATGCCTGACGCACCAACGTAAATATCTGACCCGAAAGATGTGATGGTCGCCTGCGGGAATACCAGAACAGTGGAGCCTTGAGAGCCGTGTACTAACGTTGTGAAGTCTAATGTATCAGCAAACGTATTGGTTGAAAATAAAGCAACAAAGATTGATAGAGCGATACTGCGTTGTTTCAAGAATTTCATAACACCCTCCCCATAAATTATATTAATAATAAGAATTGGCCGGTGATTGTAAGCTTATGATAGGAACCTGTCTATAGCCCTTTGGGGCAAGGCAATTAAGGCTGAATTGACCTGGGTTTATACAGTGTCATTGCCCGCGCAAAAGTCTCCAGCATAAGCTACATAGTGATAACGATTGATTGACATGCATGAAGTATTGATACATTCAAAGCCTACCGATTCCTATGCCAGCCCTCGCCGATTACGCGTTATAATCGCGTTTTAACGTTTTTATCGTTCCCCTATGATCATTATCACCGGTGGTGCAGGCATGATTGGCTCTATCATGGCCTGGCATTTGAACAACAAACTGGGCCGGCAAGATCTGGTAATTGTTGACCGCATCACACATGAAAACCAGTGGCAAAACCTGGTGCACAGGCACTATGCCGAATACCTGGACAAAGACCAGTTGTTCGACTTTCTGGAAGATAACGACGACATCACAGCCGTGATTCATATGGGTGCCATCAGCGCGACCACCGAGCGCGACTTTAACAAGCTGGTGGCGGATAATATGCATTATTCGCAGGACTTGTGGTCTTGGTGTGCGGAATATGAAGTCCCCTTCTTTTACGCCAGCTCTGCCGCGACCTATGGCGGCGGTGAGCAAGGCTACGATGATGCCAGCATCGAAAACCTGCGCCCCTTGAATGGCTATGGCTATTCGAAACACTTTTTTGACCAGTGGGTGTTGCAGCAAGTCGCGCAAAAACAGATCACACCTCCCGCATGGGCAGGATTCAAGTTTTTCAATGTCTATGGGCCAAACGAATACCATAAAGAACGCATGGCCAGCGTGGCTTACCACACCTTTAACCAGTTTAAAGAAACCGGCACCATGCGTTTGTTTAAAGGTACCAAGGCGGACGTGGCAGACGGCATGCAACTGCGTGACTTTGTCTATGTGAAAGACGTCGCAGATGTGATGGGATTTTTCCTTGAGGCTGCGTTGAAAAACAAACCAGCGGCGAATGCGATTTACAATATCGGCACCGGGCAAGCACGCAGCTTTAAAGACCTAGCGACCAATGTGATGACCAGCATGGATCGCGAACCCAATATTACTTATATTGATATGCCGCAAGATCTTCAGGGCAAATATCAGTACTTTACGCAGGCCGAGATGAAAAAGCTGCGCGATGCGGGTTATAAAAAGCCATTTACCACACTGGAAGAAGGCGTGAAGGACTATGTGCAGAACTATTTGCGGCAGGATGACCCTTACGCATAACCTCCTTCAGAAATTGTGAGCGACATGAATCATATTGAATATCTTAAAGGTGAGCACGCGGCGCATGTGGCGATGTTTCAGGCATTGGAACCGCTATTTCCGCTGATTAGCGATGTTGGCAATTTGCTGCGCGACTGTATTCAGCGTGGCGGCAAGGTGTTGCTGTGCGGTAACGGCGGCAGCGCGGCGGATAGCCAGCACATTGCTGCAGAGATCGTTGGCCGCTTTAAAAAAGAACGCAAGGGCTTGCCATCCATCGCTTTGACAACGGATACGTCTATCCTGACCTCAGTCGGTAATGACTATGGCTATGACTATATTTTTGCGCGCCAGGTCGAAGCACTTTGCCGCCCCGAAGATATCCTGATTGGCTTGACCACCAGTGGTAACAGTGCCAATGTGGTGCGTGCGATTGAAGCTGCTAATGACATTGGCGCAACAACCATAGGCCTGACTGGCGGTAGCGGCGGCAAATTGAATGTGCTGTGTACACACAATATCGTCGTCCCCTCCAGCGTCACCGCCCGCATTCAGGAAGCGCATATTTTCATTGGTCACTGCCTGTGTGAAATTCTGGAATCCTGATGACTGCAACGGTATTGAATAACAACACGGCAACGCTGGTTGCCCATTTTGGCGAACAAAAACAGCATGCGCTGGTCATTGGCGATGTGATGCTGGACCGTTACCTGATGGGTGAGGTCAATCGCATTTCACCTGAAGCACCGGTGCCGGTGGTATTGATCAAATCAGAGCAACAACGCGCAGGCGGCGCGGCCAATGTCGCGGCCAACCTGGCACTGTTGGGCATCAAAACCCGTATGGTAGGCATGGTGGGAGCCGACAATGAAGGCCAGCTCTTACTCGCAGCCATGCAAAGCTGTGGCATAGATACATCGGCCATGATCAACACAGCCACACGCCCCACTATTGCCAAAACACGTATTCTGGGCGGGCATCAGCAGATGATGCGTCTGGATCAGGAAATCACCACTGAACTCTCAACGGCGGAAACCCAAACCGCAACCGAAACCATTAACGCAGCCCTGGCGCAACAACCGGCGCTAGTGATTTTGTCAGACTACGCCAAGGGCTTGTTGACCGAACCGCTATGCCAGCATGTGATTCAACATTGCCGCCAACATAACATCCAGGTCTTGGTGGACCCTAAAGGGCGCAACTATGACAAATATCGTGGTGCGACGGCGCTCACGCCCAACAAAAAAGAAACGGCTGAGGCCTGCGATACGCAAGTCCATGACGCAGCACTCATAGAGAAGGCCACTGCACTCAAGTCCCGTTTGGCGCTGGATTTTCTGGCCGTCACACGTGGTGAAGAAGGCATTACCCTGATTGCTGACCGCACCGATCATTTAAGCGCCACGGCCAAACAAGTGTTTGATGTATCTGGCGCGGGCGATACCGTGATTGCCACACTGGCAGCCGGGCTCATGCATGGCTTGAGTGCGCTAGATAGTTTGTCACTCGCCAATATTGCTGCCGGTGTCGTTGTCGGCAAAGTAGGCACTGTGCCGATTACCAAGGCTGACCTGGTAGACGCCATTGCCACCGCACAAGGCAGCGAACAAGCACATAAAGTATGCGAATTGCCAGGCCTGCTGCAAAAAGTCACAGCATGGAAACAACAAGGACAAAAAATCGTTTTTACCAACGGCTGCTTTGACTTATTGCACGCCGGGCATGTCACCTACCTTGAAGGCGCCAAAAAACGCGGAGACAAACTGATCCTGGGCTTGAATACCGATCGCTCAGTCTCTGCGTTAAAAGGCCCGACTCGGCCAGTGGTTAATGAACAGGATCGCGCCCGTGTCCTGGCCGCGCTAGAGTCTATTGATGCTGTCATCCTGTTTGACGAAGATACCCCGCTCGCACTGATCAATGCCATACAACCAGCCGTGATTGCCAAAGGCAGTGACTATACTGCTGAGCAAGTGGTAGGCGGCAAAGAAGTGCTGTCGTGGGGAGGTGAAATTGCCCTGATCGATCTGGTAGAAGGCCGCAGCACCACCAACCTGATTAAAAAACTGCACGCATGAATAAGATACTGGTGATGGGCCCGTCATGGGTAGGCGACATGGTGTTGGCGCAAAGCCTGTTCAAACAGCTCAAAATCGAGCAACCAAATTGCCAAATATCCGTTGCCGCACCAGCCTGGACCATCCCCTTGCTAGACAGGATGCCAGAAGTGTCACAAGCCATTGCCCTACCGTTTAAACATGGCGACCTGGCGTTGCGTGAGCGCTTCCAATTCGGCCGTTCATTGGCAGGACAAGGGTTTACGCAAGCGATTTTGCTCACTAACAGCCTTAAATCAGCGATTCTGCCGTGGGCGGCCAAGATTCCCGTCCGCACGGGTTTTAAAGGCGAAATGCGCTATGGCCTGGTGAATGATATGCGTCCACTGGATAAAACAGTGCTTAAAAAAACCGTGGAGCGCTTTGTCGCACTTGGCTTGCCAAAAAATGTCGCCCTGCCCGCACAATTACCGCAACCAGCATTACGGTCTGACCCGGCACATGCCAGCACATTATTAAAAACATTCAATATTGGGAACACAGACAAACCTGTGCTCGGGCTATGCCCGGGAGCAGAGTATGGCGAGGCCAAACGTTGGCCCGCAGAATATTACGCAGAAGTGGCAAACCATGCCCTGAACCAAGGCTGGCAAGTATGGCTGTTTGGCTCAGAAAAAGATAAACCGGTCACAGCCAACATCCAGCAACTCACCCAACAACGCTGCGTGGATCTGGCTGGCAGCACCAAGCTGGGCGAAGCCATTGATTTAATGTCACAGTGCAATACCATTATCAGCAACGATTCAGGCCTCATGCATGTCGCAGCAGCGCTGGATAAAAAACTGATTGCGATTTATGGCTCGTCTGACCCCAAACATACGCCCCCCATGCACCCGGATGCAGTGGTGGAATACCTTGGGCTTTCATGCAGTCCATGTTTTGAACGCGTGTGCCCGCTAGGACATTTGAACTGTTTAAAACAAATCTCTCCCTCTACGATTATTGCTGATATCCATGTCACTCATTAAATCACTAATCGTCCAAGCCAGCCGTTATGCTGCGGCGCTTCGTCCCAATCAATATATCGCGATTCTGATTGCGCTGTCTGCTCTGGTTGCTTTACGCATCACTTATGTACAGCACGGCTGGGTAAATGATGACTCACTGCTTTATTTTGAAGTCGCCCGCCTGCTTGCTGACGGGCAATGGCAAGCTGCATACGATTTATTCCCCTGGTTACTGTACCCTGCTTTGCTGACGCTTGGGCATATAGCCACCGGATTGGATATCCATACGACCGCGCAACTGATTAATATTGCGCTATTCACCTTGTTTAGCTGGGGATTTTCATTACTGATCCTGCAAGCTGGCGGTACCATCAAGACCATGTGCTGGGGCAGCCTACTACTGCTATCCACTCAATATATCGTTGGCGATATTCTAGGCATGTTGTTACGCGATGAAGGGTTCTGGGCAAGCCTGACCTGGGCATTATTATTCCTGCTGCGTTACATGCAACGCAGCAAAGTGGCAGATGCTTATTACTTTCAAGCTGCAATCATTGTGGCGATGCTGTTCCGCCTGGAGGCGATTGTTTACTTTGCCTTACCACTACTGACGCTATTGACATGCCATACACTGCCCTTGCGTAAGCGTTTGTACAAAATGGTACATAGCGTGAGCATTCCATTATGCTGCGGATTGCTTCTCACGGCGGCAGTCATCACTGGCATCGTGGAAATTGCACACCTTGGGCGACTGCAGGAAATTATCTACCTGTTACAACAAGGCCTGATTGAGCGTCTGCAGTTTATTCAGGACAAAGGTGACCTGATGGGCAAACAGATTCTGGGGCATCATTTGGATAACTACAGTCAATTTGCCATATGGAGTGTTCTGATTCTGATTACAGTGAACAAGACTCTCAAAGTTGCCGGTTGGCCAGTACTCTTGATCATGATTGCCGGGCGAAAAGCATGGAAAAATATCCACTATCACGCACGACATTTATTCAGCCTGCACCTGATGCTTGGGTTCATCACCAGCGTGTTGATTATTATGAATGCCTTTGTACTGTCGAGCCGTTATGTTATCGCCTCGGGCATTGTCATGTTGGTGATTGGTGCATTCTGTGTTGAATATCTATATGTCAAAGCCTCAGCATGGGGAAAGCGTGGCCTGCTGCTGTTATTCGCTGGCATGCTGGTGGTCAATCTGCATGATTCAGGCCGGGTAGACCTGGACAGAGCGGCTGTAGAGTACTTGCAATCTATCACTCCGCATCAACAATCTGTATTGTATGACACCGAAAATGCCCGTTTTTACGCGCAACAGCCGTTTATGGAGCGTATTCCATCGCATAAGCTTGTGGAGTCATTATTAGCCTCCGGTAAAATCACAAACTACAATTACCTGATGATCAGCATTGCCGATGATAAAGCTGACTATGAGCAATCTGTACAACGCAGGCTAAACGCGGATTTTGAACATATTCATACGCTCTATGGCTGGAAGAAAAAGTCCAAAGTACTGATTTACCGGAAACGCCAGACCACAGCTGACTAGCTTTTCACTATCGGCGCGAGCACCTCGGCAGTCACTGCCAGTGTTGCCGTTGCCCGCGCATCATCATCGAGACGCCGGGCAGATAGACCCAGACATAAATTCAATAATGCATTTCTGGCAAGTTTGAAGCTTGCTCGCGCACGCTGCTTCAACGCAATGCGTTGTACATCTACTGCATGATAGCGTTTTCTGAAAAACAAATATTGCCCCTGCCGCTTACGCATCCACTTGGCAAAACTAATGGCCTGCTTTTCACTGGCGCCGCCAATATGATGCACAGCCAAAGTCTCATCAAATCCAATCGGACCCAGCATCGCGCGGATACGCCAGCATATGTCAGTGTCTTCGCCATACATAAAATAATCGCTGTCAAAACCATCAATACGCAGATAATCTTCACGCCGCATCATCATGCATGCCCCCAACACCCAGGCCACATCACCTGCCAGCGCTGAAAAATCCGTTTTCCGGCATAATTGCTGCGAAGGATAACGTGTGCGCGGATACACCAGCTTTTGCTTTTCTGACTCCACAATCAATGGCGCCAGCATTGCATCGTGGCCAGTTTTGAACCGGTCTATATAACGACGCAACAACGTCACGTCCTGCAAAGTAGTATCCGGATTGAGGATCAGCAGCAACGCAGCCGTGGCATGATTGGCGGCCAGGTTGTTGGCGCGGCCAAACCCCAGATTTTGTTCACTGAAAATACAGCGTACCTGGGCATTAGCGAGGGCTTCTAACTGTTGTTGCTCGTTTTGGTCACCCGAATTATCAACAATGATGACCTCATAAGTCACGCCCTGCTGCTGCGCCAATGATTGCAGGCAGCGTGTCAACTCACTCACCGTATGGTAGTTAACGATCAGTATGGAAATTTCTGGCTGCAAATTCACGCCCCCACTCTTCATTACATCGCCACGCCAGCTTGCCGCTTGCGTTGAAACTTTGCATCCAGTTGACTGGCACGATGTGCGACTGAGTGCAAAAATTGGTGTTGCATCAACACCTGGCGTAATGGTTGCTGATAATAGTGCTTGAGAAACCGCAGTACATCCCGTTGCGTCAGACCGATATGCATGGCGGAAAAATAAAGTCCGGCCAGGTCTTTGAGACGTTTATCCTCAGACAGGTGCGCATGTATCTCTACGCGATGCAAATCCATTAAATGCAATTGCAGATCTTGTGTTTTCAGTGTGCTGCGCGGTAAAGCAAAATGGCATAGATAAAAATCACGATGCCACATGCCATTGGCATGAAAGCAGCGGGCCAGTTCTGCCACTTTTGCAATGAGTTGCCGCTTAAAATATGGCGACGGTGGCTGTTGCAACCATGGTTCACACAAAGTTTCCAGGGTCACGATATCCCCCAGATCACGGGTCACTACAAAAGACTGTTTATGTGCAGGATGCGTACCGCGCTCGCCATAGGCCAGCAGAGGCGTTGTGGCAATGCCAATCTCATTTAATTTGTGTATGGCTTGCCATTCATTACGCGCGCCCAATACCGGCCATTTCAGGCTCAACAGGTTCTTGAAAATCTCACCCCAGCCTACCCCGTAATGTTTTTTAATGAAGATAGACTCTCCATCCAGCATCACTTTATGCGTCTGCCGATCTTTCACTGAACGGAATACTTCGCCCTGCAAAGCCATCCAGTCATCAAACCTGCTGATACTAGGGCTATATCCTGGCTCCAGGTGTACCTGTTGTGATGGTGAGGAGTTAGAATCAGTCATGTGTGCTTATCGACTTTGCAAATAATCAATACTGGCTAAAATGCTCGGTACACAACGGGCTGCCTTTGCCGAGACCTGCTGATACCCCTGCATGGCAGCTTGCCAGAATGCTTTATCCAGCACGACCATCTCTTCATGATATTTACCTAAACGCACAAAACTGCGAATCCGCGTCGCACACATCAGCGACCAGGGATAAATCGTCATATCAGACACATCAATTAAACCAAATTCACTATTCGGCATCAATAACACGTTACCGCTATGCAAGGAGTGAAAATGCACACCTTTATCGTGCATGGTTGCCAGGAATGTTCCCAGCTTGGCTGCGAGTGGGTAAAGCCTGGCCAGGTCAGAAGCCATTAACTGACGCAAAGTCTGCCCTGCCAGCGGCTGGTAAACCACCGCCGTATGGCCGGAATGCGATAAATGGTAGAGTGATTTCACCGTCACCGTTGGGATATCTAATGCTTGCAAGCGCAATGCATTACGGTAAAAACGCCGGGCATGTGAATACAGGCGAGCACCACTGAATACCCTGCGTGCACGGAAAATCTTGAGAAAATCACCATCTGGCAATTGAATCACTTTCGGGCCACGCGGATCCTGCTCGATGATGTTGCCCTCACGGCACATCTGCTGCAAGCGTTCATCGGTCAACAGTTGGCTCCGCGTGTGCAATAGATTCAGCATAAGTGATAATCGGCCAATGATCACAGCGCATGCATATGCGGCACCACAGTCACCTGATGTGTGGCGCAATATGCCTGCCAGTCCGGCATATCAGTCCAGTCACTTAAAAATACAAAGTCCAGCCCTGCACCTGTAGATGCCTGGTGGTCAAAGCGACTATCGCCGATAAACAAAGCGGGGAATTGTATGGTGCCATCCGCAATCATGGTCGCCAGATGCTCGTTCTTTTTAGTTGGCCCACCATAAATACCCAGCTCGAATAAACCATCCAGACCACGGCGCGGAAAAATCTGCCGCAGCTCTTGCTGGTCCCCGCCTGACATCAGCATCCACTTGGCCTGCGCCGTCTTTTGCTTTAAATCCATCAACGCAGGCGCGACTTCACACTGCATTAAGGTCTCATCCAGAATCACTGTAAACGTATCCATAAATGCCTGGAACAACTCAGGCGTCAGCGGTTGCTTAATGATCTCGGTAATGTAATAACGGATCTTGTCATTGCGCGGGATACTGCCCAGTTTGATATGGTAATCGACAAAGGCTTGCGCTTGCTCATCGCTACCGCCCATGCGTTTGGCCGTATTGTAATAAGCATCCACTTTGGTCTGGTTGCTATTGAGGACAACGCCATCGCAGTCAAGCACGATGGTTTTATAGATAGAGAGGTCTGGGCGTTGGGACATAGGCTGGCTAATAAAAAAGGCTTGTATTGCTACAAGCCTTCATTATAGACGATTTGCGTCGGTGACTTGCTTATTTAGCCGCCACAATCGCTGAAGCTTCTTTCGCCAGTTTGGTGATGTGCGCCCAGTCTTTGTTCGCCACCGCATCAGCTGGTGTCAACCAGGTACCGCCACACACAACCACGTTAGGCAATGCAAGGAAGTTAGGTGCGCTTTCTACGCTCACGCCACCGGTTGGGCAGAATTTCACGTCAGCAAATGGGCCAGCAAACCCTTTGAGCAGGTTGATACCACCCACAGCCACGGCTGGGAACAACTTCAGAAAGTAGTAATCATCGGCATTCGCCATCATGATTTCAGAGCCTGTAGACACGCCTGGCAGTAATGGCAAGCCAATTTTACGGGCAAATTGGCCTAACTCAGTGGTATAGCCTGGGCTCACTGCAAATTGGCAACCGACATCTTTAGAAGCTTGTGCATCTTTCAGGTTACGCACGGTACCGGAACCCAAAATCGCATCAGGCACGTGCTTGGCGATTTGTTCCATGGCTTGCAGGGCGACAGGTGAACGCAAAGTCACTTCCAGTACTTTAACGCCACCTTCCAACAAGGCTTCTGCCATTGGTACGGCATCTTCCACTTTGTTGATGACAATGACCGGAATCACCGGGCCATGATTAGCTAACTCTAATGTGCTCATGTTCTCAATCTTTACCTAAATAAATAAACTTTTTTTTAATTGCCTGCTTAACAGTGAATTAAAAGTGCTAATCAAGACTAGGCGCAGAAGCGCAGACAGTACGAATAGTACGGCAAGCGAACTGCAACGACGTATTGCGACGCAATTTTAATTTACAACCAGGTGACCGCACCTTCTTCGGCAGACAGCACATTTCTGCGCATACCACCGAACAACTCACGACCTAGACCGTGCGCATTGTGATGACGCTTGGCATCGCTCAGCTCTTCAGCTTCGCGCTCAGCCCAGGTGTCTTCATCCACCAGCACGTTCAACTGGCCAACCGTTCCGTTGAGGCGAATAATGTCGCCATTGCGGATTTTGGAAATTGCACCACCGGCACTCGCCTCAGGGCTCAAGTGAATCGCCGCCGGAATCTTGCCAGACGCGCCACTCATGCGGCCGTCAGTCACAATCGCGACACGGAAACCTTTGTTTTGCAACACAGCCAGTGGCGGTGTCAGTTTATGCAGCTCTGGCATCCCATTGGCTTTAGGGCCCTGGAAGCGAACCACCGCAATAAAGTCTCTTTCCAGCTCACCACGGTCAAACGCTGACAGCAATTCCTCTTGCGCATCAAACACAATGGCTGGCGCTTCAATGATATGACGGTCTTCAGGCACTGCAGAAATTTTAATCACGCTGCGGCCTAGGTTACCCTTGAGCAAGCGCAAGCCGCCAGACTCATTAAATGGATGTGCAGCAGTACGCACAATGGTTTCATCGCCGCTTTCAGCCGGGTAGTCGGTCCACACCAGTTTATCCGCTGTTTTCTCCGGTTTTTTACCGTAGTCACGCATGCCACCACCGCTGACGGTGTACACATCGGGATACATGTAACCACCTTCGATCAGCTCGCGAATCACGAAACCAGGGCCACCAGCGGTCTGAAATTCGTTGACATCGGCTTTGCCGTTCGGGTAAACACTGGCCAGCAAAGGCGTGGCCTTGGCCAGGTAGTGGAAGTCGGTCCAGTCAATGATAATCCCGGCGGCACGTGCAACGGCTACCCAGTGGATCAAATGGTTAGTTGAACCACCAGTTGCCAGCAAGGCCACCATGGCATTCACAATCACATGTTCGTCGACCAGGCGGCCAATCGGCACGAATTTTTCTTTTTTGGTATTTTGTATCACCAGGCGCACCGCCTCGCGCGTCAAATCTTCGCGCATACCATCATGTGGATGGATAAAAGCTGCACCAGGCACATGCAAACCCATCGCCTCCAGCAACATCTGGTTACTGTTGGCGGTGCCGTAGAACGTACAGGTACCTGCACCGTGATACGCCGCAGACTCGCTCGCCAGCAACTCCTCGCGGTCACACAAGCCTTGTGCGTATTTCTCGCGGACTTTGGATTTTGAGGTGTTATCGATACCGGTGCTCATCGGGCCAGCGGGCACGAACACACATGGCAAATGGCCAAAATGCAGCGCGCCAATCAACAGGCCAGGCACAATCTTGTCACAGACACCGAGCAACAAAGAAGCATCAAATACGTCATGAGACAAAGCAACCGCAGTACTCATGGCAATGGTGTCGCGGCTGAACAGGCTCAGTTCCATGCCTGGTTCGCCCTGGGTAATGCCATCACACATGGCTGGCACACCACCTGCCACCTGCACGGTTGCACCCAATTTACGGGCTTCATCACGGATAATATCCGGATAGTCCACGTAAGGCTGATGCGCAGACAGCATTTCGTTGTAAGCCGTGACGATACCAATATGCGTTGGTTTCTCGGCATAAATCTTGAACTTGTCGTTTTGTGGCATCGCCGCAAACGCGTGCGCCACGTTGGCACAGCCCAGACGATCCGGGCCTTTTTCACGGTTCAGGTAATCATCAATACGCTGCAAATACGCCTTGCGGGTCGGACGGCTGCGCTCGATGATGCGTTCTGTTACTTCAATGTGAGATTGTTTCATTGACTATCGCTCAACTGTGTTTTAACTACCTGATGAACTATCCTGATGAACTGCTTTGAACTTGCTATTTAGTCACAGTTTAGGGTCGTAATATATATGAATCCAAACAGGTTCCCTACCTGCGATTATCGCCAAACTGGTGCAAGACGTCAAACTGAATTACCAAATTTGATTGTTTTTTTAGACGATTCAATGACTTAAAACAATATAAACCGTTTGAGGGAACCAGTTTGAAGCGCACGCGCTTCAAACCAGCCTTCAGATAGATTTGGTGACCAGAATATCTTCCAGCATCAAATACTCAAGATCGCAGCCATAGAACATATTCAAGGCATCGGTCGGACTGCAAATCATGGGTTCGCCACGACGATTAAGCGAGGTATTAAGCACCACGCCATTCCCACGCAATTGCTCCAGGTGCTCAATCAACGCGTAATAGCGCGGGTTGGTTTCCTTGGTCACAATCTGCGCACGCGCCGTACCATCTTCATGCACCACTTCCGGAATACGTGCTTTCCAGGCTGGATTCACATCAAAAGTGAACGTCATATATGGCGCTGGATGCTCTGTTTGCAGAATATCGACTGCAATACGATCCAGCATACTGGGGCAGAATGGCCGCCAGCGCTCACGGTATTTAATTTGCGCATTGATACGGTCAGCTACGCCCGGAAAACTCGGGTCACCCAGGATGCTGCGACAGCCTAATGAGCGCGGGCCAAACTCCATACGGCCCTGGAACCACGCCAGTGGATTCCCTGCCGCCAGCAATTCAGCCGCTTTACGCGGACCATCTTCGACACGGGTAAAAACAGGCTTGGCCGGATGCGCCTCACAGGCGGCGATACACTCTTCGTTGGTGAACGCTGGGCCCAGATAGGCATGCTCCATTTTATGGATGGTTTCACCTGCTAAATGTGCAGCATAAGTTGCTGCGCCGAGGCTAGTGCCGTTATCGCCAGAAGCCGGTTGCACAAACAACTCTTTCACGTGCGGCAAGGCAATAATACGTTGATTCAGTTTTACGTTCAGCGCCACACCACCTGCCATCACAATCTTGCCGGTTTCGCGGATGATATCACCCAGGTAATACTCAATCATCTGCAATGCCAGCTCTTCCAGCAACTTCTGCACGCTGGCCGCGTAATGGATATACGGATCATCGATCTCGTCGCCTTTACGCTTGGGGCCCAGCCATTCGATGAGCCTGGGCGTAAAGTAATAACCTTTGGATTTACCATCGGCATCGGTCTCTTTATAACGGCGCAAGCCCACCACATTGACATATTCGGTGTTAATGATGAGTTCACCGTTTTCAAACTTGGCCAGACGACTTAAATCGTATTTATTTGGGTCGCCATACGGCGCCATGCCCATGACTTTAAATTCGCCATCCAGCATTTCAAAGCCCAAAAATTCAGTGATGGCACCATACAGGCCACCCAGTGAATCCGGGTCATAGAATTCTTTTATTTTGTGAATCTTGCCGTTTTCACCATAGCCGAAAAAGGTCGTCGCATACTCGCCTTTGCCATCAATGCCGACAATCGCCGTTTTTTCTTTAAACCCACTCAGGTGATAAGCACTGGAAGCATGTGCCAAATGGTGCTCCACCGGCACATATTTGGCTTTAGTCAGGCCCAGTTCGGCCATCAACTTGAGCGATTTGTCACGGTTGCGACGGAAACGGCGGTTACCGTTAAAAATCGCATCCAGCGCACGATCAGGCGCATACCAGTAACGCTTGGCATAATGCCAGCGCGCAGCCGAAGTCAATGGAATTTCACCGTAAGGGAAAGCGACGATATCCACCTGATCCGGCGTAATACCTGCCTGTTTCAGGCAAAATTGTGTCGCCTCGTAGGGCCAGTGATTTTTAGCGTGCTTGTCACGGATAAAACGTTCTTCTTCCGCCGCAGCGACAATCTTGCCGTCCACCAGAATGGCAGCAGAAGCGTCATGCCCCAAGGCACCGGATAAACCTAAAACAATCATGCAGAAACTCGCGTAATGATTTAATGGAAATAACTAAAGGGAAATGCCCGCCAGCCTGAGTGGCGTATGGTCCTGATAAATCAGGCTAAACGACTTAAGCAGTGCATTATACAGGGAAGTATCCTGTTTCCAATTTTGCAGCAGACGGCGGATATCTTTGACATGTGCACGTAAAGCCATTTGCGTACGGCGATGTTGCTGCATGCTATCGAGGTCGATGACCACAATCTCGCCCCGATCGGTCACTTGCAGGTTACTGGCTTTCAGATCGCCATGAGATACCTTGAGCAAATACCATTGATAACACAGCGTTACCAGCTGGCGAATAACCCGCTCACGCATATTGCTATCGGTGCACTGCTGGAAAAAGGTCAGTGCATCCGGCCATGGGCTGTAAGTGGACACAAAATAAGCGCGGCCGCGCATGCCGCAGTAGCGCTGCTCATACATTAACAATGGCTGTGGCGTCAGCATGCCGTAGTACTGCAAACGATGGGCATTACGCCATGATGCCGCGGCACGACTGGGTCGCCAGGCGCGGCTCAGGCCATGTAGCCAGTCCTTGATGTTATACCGCTTGATCACCACCGCCTGGTCTTGCAAATGCGTATGCACCACGGTACAGGTATTGCCTGGCTTCAGCACCTTGCCGACATGCATGGCCACTTCAAGTGCAGGCAAGTCTGTTGCATGTAAGCCGCCTGCCGCACTCACCGCCTGCGCGCTCTGGCTGGTTTGCTGCCAGGCAACATCGCTGCAAGTACGGAAAATTTTACGCGTGACATAGCGTTCAACCTCTTGCGCCTTCATTTGCTTGGCCAAGGTCAGCAATGTGGAAGATAACAAAGTAGGCGGCCACCCACGCGCCTGATCATACGTTGCCAGCAAGGGCGCCACCCAGGCATGCTGATCCAGCACCTGTACTTTTGAGATCAACTCAGCCAGCTGCCGATAAGCCTGGCGCTGGTTCAAGGTATGTTTCTGAATCCCATCACCATCCAGCGACCATACTTTATTATCCGACAGTAGAAAATTTTTAAGATGCAAATCCGTCTGCACCAAACCAGCCGCATGCTGTGCAGCCAGGGTTTGCACCAATTGTTTGAGTAACAGCAAGCCTTGTTCAGGGGGCAAGGTCTGGTATAACACATCGGCATTATCTGCGGGCGCGATAGCGGCATAGATCAAGATGCTGGCACGCTGGTCTGCGGAATGTCCTTGCCACAACAAGGCAGGCGTTGCCAACCCTGCTTGCGTGAGCCAACGCACGCCTTGCGCATCGCGTGAGGCATATTTTTCTGCCTGCGCACCGAGAAATACTTTAGCGAACACCGCCTTGCCAGACCATTGCGCGCGAAATACCCAGCGCCGCTGCGGCAAAACACGCACAGCGACCAGCCCGGTCAATACAGACTGGTCAGACAGCAGGATAGCGCCCGTGGCGCTATCAACAACATCACACATGGCAGGCGCGATGATCGCGTCATGCATTGCCACCATTAGCGGGATTTCCACCATTGCGCAATTTGCTGCAGCCAGCTAGCTTGCCCGGCGAATAACTTTTTCGCCCGTTTATCGCGTTTTTTCATCATTTTTTTCACTTGCGATTTTGTCTCTGCATCATCATGCGGCCTGGCCACATACAAGGTATGGCGAGAATCTCCCTGTTCATTCGGGATAGGCAAAGCCTGGTAGTAATACAGTGCGATCGACCGACGCGTAATGCCTTCCGGCGTCGTCAATGGATCAGGATGCCCATGAAAGCTGTCAGCATCTGTATTAAAAATCACGCAACGGTTAAACAAAGGCGCCACCGTTTGCTGCCTGGCCTGCATTTGCCTGTCCCATAACTCTAGATTACCGCCATACTCCGGCAGCCAGTCCTGGTTTAAATACACCAGCATATTGACGCGGCGATACAGTTGCAGGCCTTCATTGACCTGAAAGTCAGCATGGATGCCGAGCAAGCCGCCAGCAGACGTTTCGTGCAAGCCACCGCCCGCGAAATAGGGGTCTGGCAACAGACCTTTAAAACCGGTCAGGGTTTCAATAAACTGCAACATGGCGGCAGAGTTAAACAAGGCAAACGCCGCGCGCAAGGTCTCATCGCAATCATAGGGTGAAATTTGACGCTTATGTGTACCGCCATAGCCTTTTTCATACACCTTGTCATGCGCTTTGGGGTCTTGCGGAAAGTGATCCAGCAATAACTGTGTAAACGCGGCAGGAAAAATATTGTCGATTACCGCATGCGGAAACGGCTGCGCTTGCGCATACTCCTCAGCCAGCAAACTGCCAATATCTTTGGCCTGCTGCATATCCAGAGAAAATCCATTTCCCATTTCAATTGGCAATACCCCATCAGTCATGGTCATTTTGTTGTTTCCTGCTGTGACTGTAATTGTTTAAGCATGGCTTGTTTACGCTGTAAACGGCGGTTTTGCGCAGTATACCCGCTCACAAGCCCAACCGTTCCCGCCTCGACATGGTCAAGGTAACGAAACAAACGTGCCGCTGACATGCGCTCAATGACATAACCCTGCGCAACCAGCTTATCCTGCAATACATAGCCAGGAATCTGTTGCTGCATATAAAAACGGTAGCCTAGCTTTTTCATCAAACCCACGTTCCACAAGGCAAAAAAACTCTTGATATACGGCTCAATGTAAGGCCGGGCCTGGCGTGCAGGCAGGCCTAGCTGCTGCTTGATACGACGGCTGTGGTACTTGAAAAAGCCAGTGAATGCGCGCCAGAACAAACGCACATGGCCGCGGTTTAACTGATGCAAACAGCCAATCGCGGCAATATTAGGCTCGTGCTGCATGCGCTGCAAACAGTCAAGAAAAATTTGCGGCTCGTAAATAAAGGTATCGGTATGCATCAAAAACAGGTAATCCGTATTGATCGCAGCCAGAATCAAATCCAGGCCTTCACCGTGCGCAGCAAACCCCTGCTCTTTGCCTGGTGATGGGCGCTCAATTAAATGAATCCAGTCCAGGCTGCGCAAGTATGCTGTACTTTCATCCGCAGAATCATTATCCACCACCCAGACGTCGACGGCATTAGCATCCAGCGCCCCGCTATCGAAATGGCTTTTGATAAAACTCAAACAGGTACGGGTCAAATCCAGCGTTTTGTAATTCACCAGCCCGATGCTGAATCTTGGTAATGTGTGTGCCATAGACATGCTTATCCGTTAACGCTTGCTACGCTTGGTTATCCATTTGAGTAACTGGCGATCACACCAGCCTAACGGCCGCGTATACGTCTCACCATACAAATAATGCTTTAAAAAATAGAGGCGATCGCGACCACTCAGGTCTGCAGTATGCCGGTGTAATGCCGCAAGGTCGAAACGCGCACGACGCCAGGCGCCTAGGCTTTGCCTGGCTTTTTCCAGGTCAATCAGTGCCACATCAGGCGCGACGTCATCCGGCCGCACAAAAATATGCTTGGGATACAAAGCGCGATGCACCCAGCCCAGGTCGTGAAAGCGGCGAATCTGCCTGGCAACTGCACGTAACAGCTGCCTACGCGCATGCTGATTCAGCATGCTTGGTAAAAATTGCTCCAGATCGACAAAACCATGCAGATTTTCTGTGACCAGGATGGCGCGCTGATTGCCAGCCTGCGGCGATTCGGCATACATCAGCACTTTGGGCGCAGGAATGCCCGCCTTTGCCAGCGACTGCAGGCGATGGTATTCACGGCGGAAAGTCGGCTCACCAGCAAACGGATGCCATAAGGTGCGGCGACCATGATTCTGCTGCTTTTTCACAAACAAGGTCAGTGCAGGCAGATTTTCCTGCGGCAATACCAGCTTGCCGACACCACTCCAGCCACCGCGCCGCTGATTAGGCGCCTCAAACCAGGCGATATCACGCGTCCACCAGGCTTCAAACGTATCCAGCCCATGACGCTGCAGGGCCGCTTCGTAGACAGGATCTTGATAATGATTCAGGGAATGTTCCAAAATTAATTGTGCTGAAATAATTGACGCCAATGCGGGTTTTTAAACCACATTTTGTTAACATAAGAGCTAATCTCAAATTTTAACAGAATGCGTTTATAAATTAGCCTCATGTTGCTGTTTTTCTGCAAAACCATCGCTCGCCTGCCGTTGTCCTGGGTACATAGATTGGGGGCATTCTTCGGCTGGATATCTTATCTTTCTGACCACAAAAGCAATCGTATTGCGCTGGAAAATATTAAGCAAAGCGGTTTAGCTGCTAGCGAAGCGCATGCAAAACAATTAGTCAAAACCAGTCGCATCGAAGCAGGCAAGGCGATTCTGGAAACATTCTTTATCTGGGGCAACCCCACGGCAAAGCTGTTGCCATTGATACAGCAAGTGCATGGCTGGCAACATATCACTGAGGCGCAAGCACAAGGCAAAGGCCTGATTTTCCTCACCCCGCACCTGGGCTGTTTTGAAATCACGTCCATTTATTATGGCGAGCGGGCGCCCATCACCGTGCTTTACCGACCACCAAAATTGCAATGGTTAAGTGAGTTGGTTGTAAAAGGCAGGCAAAAAGGCAAAGTGGAGATGGCACCGGCCAATGCCAGCGGCGTGAAAAAGCTGCTACAAGCATTGAAATCCGGCCAAGCCATCGGCATTTTGCCGGATCAGATCCCCAGGCAGGGCGAAGGTGAATGGGCGGACTTCTTTGACAAACCAGCCTACACCATGGGACTAGCCAGTAAGCTGGCCAGCAAGGCAGACGCTGTCATTATCATGGCGTTTGGTGAGCGACTGCCCAACGGAAAAGGATTTAATATTCACCTGACACAGGTAGAGGATATTAGCACGCCTGCCCTGCTCAACCAGGCGATTGAGCGCCAGGTGGCACAATGCCCCGAGCAGTACTTATGGCAGTACAACCGCTTTAAACAGCGGCGTTACGCCCTGCACAAGTTAGAAAAAGCCCAGCAGGAGCAGGCTGAACGTTGATCGATCATCCACAAACACGCAGCGCTCTCACATAGCCAGTTTGCTAGGCCAGGCCTTGAATCCAGCGGCTGTACACTTTATCGGCCACACGGTGTAATACTTCGCAATCAGCTTCCACGCCGGCCAGCATGGTATCGGCAGATTGCACAGCGGGGCTGCTGGCCGCGCTGGCAATATCGTTTTTCCATTGCTCGGTCCATATTTTAACCATGCTCGGCGTCATTTCGATATGGCATTGCAAACCGATATGCTTACCCATCACGTAAGCCTGGTTAGCGCAATAAGCGCTGGACAATACATGCGTCGCACCCTCAGGCACCGTAAAGGTTTCACCATGCCAGTGAAAACTGTTAAAGCCTTGCAAGTCACCAAACCAATCGCGCGCCACGGCATGATCTGCCACTTGCACATCTCCCCAGCCGATCTCCTTGACCGGGTTTTTGCTGACCACACCACCCAGCGCCTTGCTGATGAGCTGGCCGCCCAGGCAATGGCCGAGTAAGGGCACATCGGCTTGCACGGCCTGTTGAATGAGTTGCAACAATGGCGGAATCCACGGCAAATCATCGTTCACGCTCATGGGGCCACCCATGAGTACAATGCCACTGTAATCATCGACAGAGGCAGGTACTGCCTCGCCTTTATCAATCCGTACTTCGCACCACGGAATAGCATGTTGCGCCAAAAAAGTGCCCAAATAACCAGCACCCTCGCAGCAAGCGTGCCTGAATATCACCACCGGTTTCATGATTTACCTTACTAAACTAACTTCCTGATATTGCCCAAGCAAGATTCCGTCCAACGTGTACGGCCCTATCGCATAACGAATCAAGCGCAAGGTCGGAAACCCTACGTGCGCGGTCATTCGTCGCACCTGGCGGTTCTTGCCTTCACTGATTTTAAGCTCCAGCCAGGTGGTGGGAATGTTTTTCCGCTCGCGAATCGGCGGCTCGCGCTGCCATAAATGGTCAGGTTCGGCGATGATTTTCACCTGCGCGGGCTGCGTGACAAAATCACCCAGATCAACACCCTGTTGCAATGGCATCAAATCTGCTTGTGTAGGAGCACCTTCTACTTGCGCCCAATAGGTTTTGATCTGTTTGTGTTTTGGATGACTTAAACGATGTTGCAATCCACCATCATCGGTTAAAATAAGCAATCCTTCGGAGTCAGTATCTAACCGCCCGGCTGCATATACGTTGGGAATCGGAATATAGTCTTTGAGCGTCGCGTGTTTTTCATGCACAGTGAACTGACACACGACGTTAAAAGGTTTGTTAAACAGTAATAACATGGAAAGCGCTATGTCTAAATTCAAGGTGCCAGCCACTGGCAGCAAAATCATTGTCAATGCCGATAATACCCTAAATGTTCCCGACCAACCTATTATCCCGTTTATCGAAGGCGATGGCATTGGTATCGACATCACACCACCCATGATCAAAGTGGTAGATAGCGCAGTTGAAAAAGCCTACGGCGGTAAGCGCAAGATCTCCTGGATGGAAGTCTATGCCGGTGAAAAATCCACGACCATATACGACAAAGACACCTGGTTATCTGACGAAACCATGGCGGCATTAAAAGAGTACGTCATCTCGATCAAAGGCCCATTGACCACGCCTGTTGGTGGCGGCATTCGCTCATTGAACGTGACGCTGCGTCAGGAACTGGACTTATACGTCTGCCTGCGCCCAATTCAATACTTCACAGGCGTTCCTAGCCCGGTCAAACACCCGGAAAAAACCGATATGGTGATTTTCCGCGAAAACACTGAAGACATTTACGCTGGCATCGAGTGGGCAGCAGGCACAGAAGAAGTGAAAAAAGTCATCAACTTCTTGAGTGATATGGGCGTGCGCAAGAAAATCCGCTTCCCTGAGGCCTCTTCCATCGGCATCAAACCAGTCTCCATCGACGGCAGCAAGCGCCTGATCCGCAAGGCGATTCAATACGCGATTGATAACAACCGTAAATCAGTCACGATTACCCACAAAGGCAATATCATGAAGTTCACCGAAGGTGGCTTCCGTGACTGGGGTTATCAACTGGCCAAAGAGGAGTTTGGCGCAGAGCTGATTGACGGCGGCCCATGGTGCAAACTGCCGAATGGCATCATCATCAAAGACTGTATCGCAGATGCATTCCTGCAGGAAATCCTGTTGCATCCGGAAGATTACGATGTCGTGGCCGCCTTGAACCTCAATGGTGACTACATGAGCGATGCGCTGGCAGCACAAGTCGGCGGCATTGGTATCGCGCCTGGCGCCAACCTGAGCGACACCATCGCCATGTTTGAAGCCACGCATGGTACGGCGCCTAAAATCGCCGGTAAAAACCTGGCTAACCCAAGCTCACTGATTTTGTCAGCCGAAATGATGTTACGCCATATGGGCTGGGTAGAAGCGGCAGACCTGGTATTGAATGGCGTGGCCAAAGCGATTGCCAGCAAACGCGTCACTGGTGACTTCAGTAGCCAAATGGAAGGTGCGACCCAAGTCGGCACGGCTGAATTTGGTGACGAAATCATCAAACAGATGGCATAAGTCCTGGCCACTGGCCTCGATTTGAATATAAAAAAACGGCTCGCAATTGCGAGCCGTTTTGTATTTTTTACCCCTAAAACAAAAATTATGCTTTTTGTATGTTTGAGGCCTGTTTCCCTTTGGGACCTTCAGTCACATCAAAGGATACACGTTGACCTTCTTTCAAGCTTTTATAACCAGATTCAACGATTGCGGAGAAGTGCGCGAACAAATCGTCACCGCCGTCATCGGGAGTAATGAATCCAAAGCCCTTAGAGTCGTTAAACCACTTTACGGTACCTGTTGCCATTTTACTTCCTTACTTTTTTACTTAACAGGGAGGCGCCCCAAAAGTTTGTCTCAAGTACTCCAGTCGCAATTAACAAGCTTTGCTTTACTTAAAGACGGCTACAAAAAACCTGAACCCAAACGCCTTAAGGATTTATAAGTTAGCATAATTTAAATGTCAAGACTAATTTTGTATCTTTTAACGAAAGCTAAAAAATACAATTAAAATTTGTATAAATGCTGCATGAGAGCCCGTCTTTTCTACGATTTGAATCTGTGATCCTCCACGTATACTAAAGTAAAAAGTATAGTGGTATCAGTACATTAACAGCCCTATTTCACTGTTTAGAAGACACGTTTAAAGACATCTATGGCAACACTGGAAAGTTCAAGAAAACTGGGAGGCATGGCGCGCATGCTGGTGCAATCTTCGCTGATGAACGAAGATGATGCCGCCGCATTGCAAGAAAAGTCCTCTGCACAAAAGGTCAGTTTTCTGGCGGCAACGTTGGCGCAAAAAAAGATTTCGGCTAAAGATATTGCGCAAACAGCCTCGAATGCTTTTGGCTTTCCCTTTCTAGACCTGGATGCGCTGGATCAAGACTCCCTGCCAGACAAAACCATAGACATAAAACTCATGCAGTCGCATCGGGTATTACTGCTGCAACAAAAAAGCAATGTTGCCTATATTGCGATCTCCGACCCGACCAATCTGCACTCGCTGGATACTATCCAGTTTCAGATGGGCGCTACGCTGTTCCCGATCGTGGTGGAAGATGACAAGCTGGGCAAATGGATCGATAAAATTGTCGACTCCAAAGATACCAGCATGTCTAACCTCAATGCCGGCAGTGACGATTTTGACCTGGGGATGGAAGAAGCTGGCGAAGAACAGGAAGCAGAAGTCATACAAGAAGTCGACGATGCGCCTGTGGTCAAGTTCTTGCAAAAAATATTGCTGGATGCCATTAACATGGGGGCGTCCGACTTGCACTTTGAGCCTTATGAAAAGTTTTACCGTATCCGCTTCAGGGTGGACGGCGTGTTAAGGGATATGTCGCAGCCGCCATTGGCTATTAAGGAAAAACTGGCCTCGCGCATCAAGGTCATCTCCAATCTGGATATTTCCGAAAAGAGAGTCCCGCAAGATGGGCGCATGAAGTTAATTATCACCAAAACCCGTGCCATTGATTTCCGCGTCAGCACCTTGCCACTGATTCACGGTGAAAAGATTGTGATGCGGATCCTGGACCCAACCAGCGCGACACTAGGCATTGAAGCACTGGGCTATGAGGCAGAACAGCAAGCTTCGCTACTCAAGGCGATTCACCGCCCCTATGGCCTGGTACTGGTCACTGGGCCGACCGGCTCGGGTAAAACCGTCTCACTGTATACTTGTTTAAACCTGCTCAATGACCCTGGCGTCAATATTTCTACCGCTGAAGATCCGGCAGAAATTCCTTTAGCGGGCATTAACCAGGTCAACGTGAATGATAAACAAGGTCTGACCTTTGCTGCGGCACTAAAATCCTTTTTACGCCAGGACCCGGACATCATCATGATTGGTGAAATTCGTGACCTGGAAACTGCAGACATGGCAATCAAGGCAGCTTCTACCGGCCATATGGTATTGTCTACGCTGCATACCAATGATGCGCCAACTACTTTATCTCGATTATTGAATATGGGCGTCGCCCCCTTCAATATTGCTTCTGCCGTGACGTTAATTACAGCACAACGCTTGGCCAGACGCTTGTGCAAGCACTGCAAAGTGCCTTTAAATGTGCCACAAGAGGCACTGCTCAAAGTGGGCTTTACCGAAGCCATGCTGGAAGGTGACTGGCAATTATATGGCGCGAAAGAAGGCGGCTGTGAACACTGCAATAATGGCTACAAAGGCCGTGTCGGTATTTACCAGGTAATGCCTATCACTGAAGCCATGGCGCAAATCATTATGTCCAACGGCAATGCGCTGGATATTGCCGCGCAAGCGAAAAAAGACGGTGTGAAAGATTTACGCGAATCAGGCTTACTTAAAGTAAAACAGGGCCTAACCTCGATTGAAGAAGTGGAAGCGGTCACCAATGAATAACTCCGGTGAGTCAATCAACCAATTTTAAGAAAACACTATGGCGACTGGCAATATCAAACAATCCGTATACCAATGGGAAGGTAAAGACCGCAAAGGCAAGCTGGTCAAAGGCGAGATGCGTGCCAATGGCGAAGCCGTGGTCAATGCCACGTTGCGTCGCCAGGGCATTACGATCATCAAGGTCAAAAAGCAAAGCTCACTAGCCATCAAAGGCAAAGTCACAGACAAAGATGTCACCTTGTTCACCCGCCAGCTCGCCACCATGATGAAAGCTGGCGTGCCTTTATTGCAAGCTTTTGATATTGTCGGCAAAGGGCACCATAATCCGGCTGTGTCAAAACTGCTAGGCGATATTAAGTCCGATGTTGAAACCGGCAGCAGTTTGAGCGCGGCTTTCCGCAAATACCCGCTGCATTTTGATCAACTGTTCTGTAACCTGGTGGGCGCCGGTGAGCAGGCAGGTATTCTGGACTCTTTACTTGAGCGATTGGCGACCTATAAAGAAAAAATTCTCGCCATTAAAAGCAAAATCAAATCTGCATTGGTATATCCAGCGTCGATTATCGTCGTCGCGTTTGTCATTACCGCCGTGATTATGATTTTCGTAGTCCCTGCATTTAAAGACCTGTTCAGCAGTTTTGGGGCAGATTTACCGGGCCCAACGGTCGTAGTGATCAACTTATCCGATTTCTTTGTTAAATGGTGGTGGGCAGTCTTTGGCTCGATTGGCGGCGGCTTATGGTTCTTCTTCTACACATGGAAGCGCTCCGAGAAACTGCAAGCGACCATGGACCGCCTCATGCTGCGGTTGCCCATTTTCGGTGAATTGATCCGTAAAGCCACTATTGCGCGCTTTGCCCGTACACTATCGACCATGTTTGCGGCGGGTGTGCCATTGGTAGAGGCGCTGGACTCCGTCGCCGGGGCTTCTGGCAACAAAGTGTATTTTGATGCCACCAAGAAAATCCAAAGCGAAGTCAGTACCGGCACCAGCCTCACTGTATCGATGCAGAATACCAATGTATTCCCTAATATGGTTATTCAGATGACCGCGATTGGTGAAGAATCCGGCTCTTTAGACGGCATGCTGACCAAAGTGGCTGACTTCTACGAAGGTGAAGTGGATGATGCAGTGGCAGCCATTTCCAGCCTGATGGAGCCTGTGATCATGGTGGTATTGGGGGTGTTGATCGGTGGCCTGGTCGTCGCCATGTATATGCCTATCTTCAAAATGGGCAAGGTGGTCAGTGGCGGCGGTTAAAAACCGTCGCATACAAAAAAAGGGGCTATTCAATAGCCCCTTTTTTAATTTCTCGATAATATTACAACGTCTTCTTTGCTGCCTGTAACGACTTCTCAATTTCATCAGCAGGCTGCGCACCTAACATACGCTTGCCATTTTCAAAGAACAGGGTCGGCGTGCTGTTAACCCCCACTTTATGCGCCAATTCGCCGACTTTTTCCAGCGGCACGTCACATTTAGCTGTAGAAGTTGGGAGTTTGTTATTGAAAATCCAGTCCTGCCAGGCTTTCACACGATTGCTGGCACACCAGATACTGCGTGATTTATTGGCCGCATCCGGGTGCAATTGCTCAATCGGGTACAAGAAAGTGTAAATGGTCACGTCGTTAATATTGCTAAGCTCTTTCTGCTCCAGACGTTTACAGAATGGGCAGTCCACATCTGAAAACACCACCAGTTTGCGGCTGCCATTACCTTTAACCACTTTAATCGCCTGATCCAGCGGCAAGCTGTTGAAGTCAATTTTAGTCAATTCATCCATGCGCTCACCGGTAATGTCTTTTTTGGTTTTTGGATCAACCAGGCGACCTTCGGCAATCAGGAAACTGAACTTATCATCGGTATAAATAATTTGCCCACCCATAAATACTTCATACAGGCCTGGGTATGGCGTTTTGGTTACACTGTCGACCTTGAATTTTGGATAAGCGCCTTCTACCAGCTTTTTCAGGCTAGCTTCGTCTGCAACGCTGTTAAAAGACCATAGCGTGGCCAAGGCAATCAAGCCGCCCATCACACACTGGCCGATAGATTTTTTCATGACATACTCTTTCTCAAACATGCGCAATGGCTCTCTGCCATATCAGCCTTGAGTCGCTGCGCGAATTAAAAAACGTTTAAGCATAGCACTGTTTTCCACCCCATGTAAGCCTAGCAGGGCGGCGTGTGTCCACACGGCTTGCGGACGCGCAAACAAGCCATCCAGGCCGCGTGTCAGTGCATGCATCTTCAAAATATCCGGCTGCCGTGTACGCATGACATGCCGTAAAAAACGTGCGTCGCCTAATGGCCTGATCGCTGGCAATTGGGCAACCTGCGCACAAAGTGCTTGTACATCCTGAAAACCCAGGTTGACGCCTTGCCCAGCCATCGGATGCACCTGATGCGCGGCATCGCCTAACAGCATGACTTGCGGCAACGCCATGGTATCGGCGGTGTTCTGCATCAGCGGGAAAGCTAATACAGGGCCGCTATGCGTTAACTGCCCAAGCAATTGACCACTGCGCTCAGCCACCTCGGCTGAGAATGCTTCTGCAGACAATCCTTGTTTTTGCGTGGCAAGCGCAAGAGGCAAAGCCCACACCAGTGATACCTGTTGTTGCGGCATGGGCAACAAAGCCAAGGTCTCATGTTCGCCAAACCACTGTCTGGCAATATTGTCATGTGGCCGCTCGGCTTTAAAGTTGGTCACCAACGCCGTTTGTGCAAAATCCACTTGCTGCACACCCACGTCACATTGCGACCGCACCCATGAACGTGCACCATCAGCGCCTAATAACAATGACGCCTCAATCTCATGCTGCGGTAAGGATAAGCGCACGATATGACCGCAATGTTGCAATGACTGCGCCGGGGCGTCGGTGATCACAGTCACCTCAGACTCCGCTAATGCCTGCCAGCAAGCATGCATCAAGGCCTGGCTTTCAACGATGTACCCCATCTCAGACAGGTGCGCTTCGTCGGCATGCAGGCGCAAGCTAGGCGTAGCATGGCTATGGGTGGGCGACCATAAGTGCATGGCTGCAATCGGGTTAATTCGACTGGCTGGCAAACGCGACCACACGCCCAGCTCGCGCAACCAGTCTACGGTTTGATTAGTGAGTGCATAGATACGGGCATCCCAATGCGCCATATCTGCAATCCAGTCCTCAGGCAGTGATTGTGCCGGCTTGGCATCGGTCAATACCACCTGTTTACCCAGACGCGACAGGGCAATGGCCGCAGTCAGGCCCACCAGGCCTGCGCCCACAATCGCGACATCGGTTTTAATCAAAGGATGTTCAGCTGCCATAACTCATCTTGTTGACCAGGAAACGCCGCGCTATCGGCAACAGGCTGAGCGCACCCAGGCCAGCCCCCCTTAACAGGCCGACCCCAACCAAGTCATTGGAAAATACATTGACCAGAAAATCGGTGAACTGCAAGCCACGACCAGTATCGCGCTGGCGAGACTGGTGATACTCCGCTAGGCGGTGTGCAGCTCCCCATTCATTGGCTTGCGTCGATGCTACATTTTTGGCCAGTGCCACGGCATCGCGGATGCCGACATTAAACCCCTGCCCCGCTACCGGGTGCATGGTTTGCGCCGCGTTACCGATGACCACGCAATGCGCGGCGAACGTCTGGCCCAGTTTACTCAATTTGAGTGGGAACCTGAATCGTTTACCCGCATGCAAAAACTTTCCAACGCGGTCACCAAATGCCTCATGCAAGGCTTGTAGAAAAGCAGCGTCATCCAGCGCGGCGATCTCATCCAGATAGGCCTGCTCGCCCGTCCACACCAGCGAAAATTGTTGCCCGTTGGGTAATAGTGCCATTGGCCCGCGTGGCGTAAACCGCTCGTAGGCAATATTGTGGTGCGGCTGCTCGGTTTGCACCAGACCAACCAGCGCATCATGCCCGTAATGCTTGGTTTCGCGCACTAGGCCTGGAATCGCCTCCAAGCTACGGCCACCATCAGCAATCACGGCCAAAGGCGTCGCTAATACCTGTACGCCATCATCAATAGGCTGATACTCAATCTCCGTCGCGCTGGCATGTACATTCAGGCCGGTCACCGGCACCTGGTATTGCATGGTGATGCCAGCAGGTGATTGCTCAAGCCGCGCATCCAGCGCCTGCATCAAGGCGCCATAAGAAACCACATACCCCAAGGCAGGCAAATCATGCTCCTGCGCCTTAAGCACGGTGCGGCCAAAACCTTTCTGTTGCGAAACATGAATGGTTTCAATCGCGGTGACAGCGGTTTCCAGTAGAGACCACACGCCTAGTTGCGCCAATACCAGGCGCGTGCCGTAAGACAATGCCAACGCGCGGCCATCGCCATACATGGCACCTGGCGACTGCGCCTCCAGCACCGTCACCGGCACACCGGATTGTTGCAACGATAGCGCCAGCACCAGCCCGACCGGGCCGCCGCCTATCACTACCGGATGGTCTATAGTTTGCATCACGCTGACTGCCTTTGACTCAATCTCAATGTACTTTCTAATCGCTTATGCGCGCTGACGCATCATCGCCTCAATGTCGGCAACCGTTTTTACTGCCGCTGAGGTAATGACGTCATGCCCCTTGTCGGTCACCAGCACATCATCTTCAATACGGATGCCAATATTCCAGAAATGTTCAGGCACATTGTCTGCCGGACGCACATAGCAGCCTGGCTCTACCGTCAGCATATTGCCGGGCTGTAGCATGACCCAGTCACCATCAGCGGTTTTATACTCACCGGCATCATGCACATCCAGCCCCAGCCAGTGGCCAGTACGGTGCATGTAAAACTGGCGGTAACTGCCGGTTTCCAGCACGGCATCACGGCTGCCCTGGCACAAACCATAATGGATAAAGCCATCCACCAGCACATCCAGTGCAGCCTCATGCGGCGCATTCCAGTGATGCTGCGGGCTCACGCTGGCAATAGCCGCCGCCTGTGATGCCAGCACCAGTTCATACAAATCTTTTTGCGGACCACTGAAACGGCCACTCACAGGAAAAGTGCGCGTAATGTCAGAAGCATAGCCATCCAGCTCACACCCGGCATCGATCAGCAGCAAATCGCCCACGTTTAGCTGAGCGTTATTAGCGTTGTAATGCAAGGTGCAGGCATTGGCCCCACCTGCCACAATGCTGGTATAGGCTGGCGCCTGTGCGCCCTGACTATAAAACGCATGTAAAAATTCCGCTTCAATTTCATACTCCCACTTACCTGGGATCACTGCCTGCATGGCGCGATTGTGTGCGCTGGCGGCAATATTAGCCGAGCGGCGCATCAGGTCGATTTCGAAAGGTGATTTAAGCAGACGCATGGCATCCAGCGTTTGACGTACGTCAACCAGCTTGGATGGCGCTTGTACGCCCGTGCGGGCTTGCGCCTTGACGGCATTCAGCCAGCTACTGACTTTGGCATCCCAGCCTGCATCACTGCCCAGGCTGAAAAACAACTCTGGCTGATTTGCCATCAATTTGGGCAACTGTTCATCTAGTTGCGTGATGGAATACGCCTCATCAAAACCGAATTCTGTTTTAGCTGCGTCTGGGCCATAACGAAAACCGTCCCAGATTTCGCGATCAATGTCTTTATCACGGCAAAACAGAATCGTTTTTGGCGATGGCCCGGCAATCAGCACCAACACGGCTTCAGGCTCTTTAAAACCTGTCAGGTAATAAAAATAACTGTCAAAACGGTAAGGGTAATGACTGTCACGATTGCGCGTCACTTCGGGTGCGGTTGGAATCACCGCGATACCCGCTTGCATGCTGGTGATCAGTTGCTGGCGACGACGGGAAAATTCTTGCATGGGAACACTCAAGGCACATTCTGAATAGTGAGGAATTGTAGCGTATTTGGGTGGCAATTGCTGGAATGGTTCCGGCCAAATGCGGTCAGAAGCCCATCATTTCATATAACTCAGATTGCCTGACATTTTTTTCGGCATTTTGCAGCGTGCCATCATCCTGCCATTGCTGCAGTTGGTGCGCCAGGATAGGCCGCACCTGCCCGGCACGCATGCCGGGTTTAATCGCAGGCAAATACAGCATCTTCAGCAATAAAGCATCGAGGCCAGTGAGTAATGACTCTGGCGTTTTATCGTTAAATACCGAGGGATACACTTTGTCGGAATCATTCGGCAAGCCCATGGCCTGCGTGATCTCTTCCACAATACAAGATACCAGCGAACCACGCTCATTCGCATGGTCGACAGGAATCACCACCCAGGCGCGCTTGATGGCATTTTGTGCATCGAGGGTGAGGCCGAACATACATATGGCATCGGCGGGTGGTGGCCTGCTTTTATTGCCACTTACTTGTGCAACTTCTTGATGCCACAGGGCAGACTGGCTAAACACCACTGTCATATTAGCTTCTGCTGCGCTAGCTGCAAAACTGATCGGGTGACCGGTAATTTGCGACAAATGGTGTAAATGATAGCGCGTAAGTTTCGTGTGTTTGTCAGCCTGGTCTGCATGATGCACCAACCATACCTTGACCGGCTGCTGCCATTTGCGCACGACTTGCTCGCCCGCAATATATTCACTATGCAGCGCCACCTCATTGAATGCCTGCTGCAAATACGCCGGTGACTGCCAGGATTCTTCCGCGAATGCCGATGCTGCCAGCATGAGGCACGGCAACAGAAAAACCATCAGCCAATGCTTAATCATGAGGTTTCGCCGCCTCAGCGCGTAGCGGCGTTAACAGCGATGACAAGCCATTGTGGTCAATTTCACGCATCAATTGCAACAGGCGGCCTAGTTCGCCTGGTGGAAAACCCTCACGTGCAAACCAGTGCAGATAATGGCCCGGCAAGTCGGCGATCAGCCTGCCCTGATATTTGCCATAAGGCATTTTGAGGGTAACCAACTGCATCAGATCTTCTTTTTTCATGGGAACAATAGGGATGAGCAATACATTATTTTAAGCACAATCCACTATTTTTAAGCTTTATTTCACAACGGCCCTAAAAAAATCCCGCCGCCAGCCGTTATTCCCCTTGAGTATGCTTGAATACTTAACAATAAGAAGATTCTTTGCGTTGAATTTAACATCGCGAGAGGCCATGATGCAATACGAAATTACTAAAGAAAAAAGTGCAGAATATCTGCGACAAGCCATCCATCATATGTCGATGCAGGATGCGGCTTTTCATCCGGTCAGCTACGCGGTCTGGTATGAATATTCCTCTGGCGAACATGTGCGCCTGATTGAAGAAGTGAATGATTTGATTGAGAAAGAGAAAAGACTTAACGAAAAGAGCACTACTCACCTGTTTAACAAACACATTGCCGGTGCCGATGCCGATAGTGCCAAGGTACTGGTGGAGCGCTTCAACCAGGTGGTGACCAGTATCACCTCTTCCACAGAAAAAGCCGGGCAAGAGACCTCACAGTTTAGAAAGTCACTCGATGCCTGGTCTGATGAGATTCAACAACTGGATCCGCAGCTAGGGGCGCAATTAGGCTCTTTGCTGTCTGACACCCAACAAATGCAAACCTCCATGCATGGTTTACAGCATCAACTAACCTCTAGTCTGGAGGAAATCGCTGACCTGAAAAACGAGATTATGAAAGCCAAGCAAGAGGCGATCTCGGATGGTCTGACCGGACTGATGAACCGTAAAGGATTTGATAGCGCATTGCATCAATGCCTGGACACCGGGCCCGCTGAAGAAACATGCCTGATGATTGCCGATATTGATTTCTTTAAAAAAGTAAATGACAGCTACGGACATTTATTCGGCGACAAAGTAATTCAGGCCGTGGCCAGGATATTAAAAACCGTGTCGGGCAATTTATATACCGCTGCCCGCTACGGTGGTGAAGAATTTGTGCTGTTGCTGCCGCACACCAGTATGGATATTGCACACGAAATTGCAGAGAATATTCGTCGCCAGGTCGCCGCCATCACCATTAAAAACAATGTCACCCAGCGGCTGATTTCCAACATTACCATTTCCATGGGCGTCACCGCTTACCATCCGGGGGAATCTGCTGACAGCTTTATCACACGGGCTGACCAGGCTTTATATACCTCAAAAGCACAAGGCCGTAACCAGGTCACCCTGTTAAACGGAGAACTTGCAGCCGCCTGATTACTTTAAAGCAAGTCGCGTTTCTGCTCAGGAATATCCTCATAGGGATAGCGCGAATGCCCAAAGCGCATCACCAATACGGAAATCGCCAATATCAGAATGGCAGCAGACACCGCTAACATATGTGTCTCTGTCATTTCCTTCATATCCAGCAATAAATAGCGAGCCAAAGCCACCATGGCGATATAAATCGGATAACGCATAGGCAATTTACCGGTGCCAAAATAGCTGTTAATCATGGAGAACACTTCCAGATATAAAAACAGCTGCAGCAAATCACCGAGACCGACCATACCTGCGTCCCACATGCGCGCCAATTCGTGCGCCAGCGAGAAAAAAGTAGCGATGGTCACTAAGCCTAGCCCCAACCGCTCTATCCACATCAATGCCTGATGGGCAATTTTATCGGTACGATGTTCATAAGGTGGCTTCATTATTCCCCCTGATTTGTCTTTTTATGTAGCCAATGATCGAGCTGCTCTAAACGCTCCGGTGTGCCGATATCATGCCACAAACCCAGGTGATGTTGTCCAGTCACGCGTTGCTGTTGCATCGCAGCTTTTAACAGCGGCGCCAATTTGGCCGCCTGCCCAGGGGTCACACTCTCGAATAGCGCAGGATGATAGACGCCTACGCCCGAAAAAGTGAGGCGATGCCCGGCAGACTCTAGCACCAGTCCGTTTTCCAGGCCAAAGTCACCACTCGCATGCTGCGGTGGATTATCCACCATGACCAGGTGCGCCAATTTACCAGTTGGCAAACGCAGGCTGGCATAATCAATATCGGTAAACACGTCTCCATTCACCACCAGGAACGGCTCGTCACCCAACAAAGGCAAGGCATTCGCAATGCCGCCTGCCGTCTCCAGAGCCTGCGGCTCGGCGCTATAACGGATATGCACCTGCCATTGCGCACCATCGCGCAATGCGGTTTCAATCTGCAGCCCCAAATGTGCATGATTAATCACTAACTCGGTAAAACCGGCCCGCGCCAATCGCTCGATATGCCACACAATCAGTGGCTTGCCACCAACCATCAGCAACGGTTTGGGCGTATGGTCGGTCAGTGGCCGCATCCTTTCGCCACGCCCTGCTGCCAGGATCATTGCCTGCATGATTTACGCTGCCTTTTCCAGGGTCAATAGCAATCTTAAAAATGGCCGCAGTTCGACATAGCGTTCGCACGCTGCCTGCAAATACTGCATCACCAGCGGCATATCCTTGAGATAGCCATCTTTACCATCACGATGATACAAACGGGCAAAAATACCCAGCACCTTGATATGGCGCTGTACGCCCATCCACTCAAAATCTTTATAAAACTCGCCAAAATCGGCAGTGACTGGTAAGCCAGCTTTTTTAGCAGACTGCCAGTAACGTACTACCCAGTCCATCAGGTCTTCTTCGTCCCAGCGGATATAGGCATCTTTGAACAAAGACGCCAGGTCATAGGTAATGGCCCCGATGACGGCATCCTGAAAGTCCAGCACGCCAGGATTATTATCCGCGGTCACCATCAGGTTGCGCGAGTGGTAATCCCTGTGCACCGTCACTTGCGGTTGCTGCAAAATATTGTCGATCAGCAAGCCAAACGTCTTATCCATCACGGCCTGCTGCTCTGCCGTCAGCGTTTGACCTAAATGCTTGCTCACATACCACTCCGGGAACAATTGCAATTCGCGCATCAGCAAGGCTGCATCATATGCTGGCAACGCGTCTGGCTGTGTTGCCAGTTGCATCTTGATCAGGGCCTGGCAAGCATCGCCATATAAAGCCTTGGCGTTGTCACGATTCAGTTGCGACAGATAGGTGTCGTTACCGAGATCGCTTAGCAACAAAAAGCCTTGCGTAACGTCTTGCGCCACGATCTTGGGCACATTGAGCCCGGCGGCCAACAGTTGCTCAGCCACGCGCACAAACGGGCGACAGTCTTCCTGCGGCGGTGGCGCATCCATGGCAATCAGGGTTTGCGTCGGCAAATGCACGCGGAAATAACGCCTGAAACTGGCGTCTGCCGAAGCCGTAGTGAGTGTAAAAGGCTGATCGAGCACCTGCTGTAGCCATTGTTGTAATTGCTGTGTTCTATCCACAAATGTTCCCAAATAATGAATCGGCCCATACTGGCGGGCATTACTGTTAAAATGCGGCTGTCATTTTAAGTGAAAAATGACTTTTTAAGCATTTTCATGAATAATATAGCCCAATTGAAACGGGACATCTGGCCGTATGGTCCGGGATGCGTGCATACAAACGTCGGCCATTAGCAGGCCTTACCGAAACGATCACTCTTTGAATAATTTGCAAGCTCACTCATCCACCTTTCAGGAACGCGGCATCCGCCTGATTTTGGCGCTCACTGCTATCGGCACGCTGGCGCCTGTGCATGCATGCGCGGATGATCAGTCTGAAGCTCCTGCCATGGTCGTGGCAGAAAACACCACTTTACCCGGTGCGATTGAAATTGAAGGCGACACCTTGCAACTGCGCATGGACCGCCAAATGCGCGCCATAGGCAACGCGGTGATCCGCAAAGAAGGCCAGCAAGTCACCGGGGATGATATCCGCTACGACATCCAGAATGACGAACTGCAAGTAGATGGTAACGCGGTGATTACGGCCGGGCAAACAACCATCAAAGGCCCGATGCTGCGGATGCGCATGAGCGAGAACATTGGTGAAATGCGCGACGTCACCATTGAGTTCAAAAGTAGCCCGCCGCCACCCAGCAACCAGGACAGCAGCGCGTTGCTCAATGATGAAGCCATTTTGCTGAGTGACCCGAAAAGATATCTGGAAGATAACGAGTCTTACAGCACGCAAAAAGACAATACATCTTTTGAGAACATCCGCGCCTCGGCCAAACAGGTATTATTTGAAGGCCAGAATATCAAGCGCCTGAAGAGTGCCAGCTATACCTCCTGTGCTGCCGATGTGGATGACTGGTATATCAAAACCAACAACCTGGAACTCAACGACTATACACGTACTGGCGAAGCCACTAACGCATTCGTTGAGTTTAAGGGTGTACCCATCCTCTACACGCCCTGGATGAGCTTTTCTTATAACAACCAGCGTAAAAGTGGCTTACTGGCCCCACTGTGGGGAACCACGTCCAGAAGCGGCTTTGAATTACTCACGCCATACTATATTAATATCCGGCCGGACATGGACGCCACTATTGCTACCCGTTTCTTAAGTAAGCGCGGGGTGCAATTGCAGGGCGAATTCCGCTACCTCGGTGAGGACTATTCAGGCATTAATAACCTGGAGTATCTGGATAAAGACAGCTTGACCGATCAAACCCGGTTTTATGCCAAATTATCACATGCACAACGCTTCAGTGAACACTGGTCCGGCGGTTACAACCTGGAAAAAGTATCAGACGATAAATACTTTTCCGAAATGGCAACCAGGATTCAGGTCACGTCACGCGTTAACTTGCAACAAACCGCTTTTGTTGATTATCAAGACGACAACTGGACATTTAATGGCTCGGTACAGCGCTATCAAAACCTGGATAACAAATCATTTGTCTATCAGCGCCTGCCTCAGCTGACGTTGAATTACGACAACAGCTGGCATGGCATCACAACGCAAACGGCGGCGCAATATGTCTTTTTTGACAGCATGCAGGAGATGGGCAAGGTAGCAACCGGCTCTAGATTAAATTTCTATCCATCGCTATCCTATCCGATCAAAAGTTCATATGGCTTTATCACGCCCAAGTTCGGGGTCAATACCACGCAATATAGTTTGAGTAACAATATCCCTTCTGGTTATTCGCAAGACTACAACCAGCTGAGTCGAACGCTGCCTATTTTCAGCCTGGACTCAGGACTGTATTTTGATCGTGAATCAAGTATTTTCGGTACAAACTATACTCACACTCTGGAACCAAGAGCGTACTACGTTTATATTCCGTATCGAGATCAAAGCAAAATCCCGATTTTTGACACGGCGCTCGCGACCCTGAATCAGGACTCTATTTTTACCGAAAACCAGTTTATTGGCGGTGACCGGGTCAACAATGCCAATCAAACCACGCTGGCGATCACCAGTCGCTTGATTGACGCTGAAACGGGTATTGAGCGACTCAGTGCTACATTGGGGCAACGCTTTTATTTCGAAGATCAAAAAGTCTCGCTCCCGAACACCTCCGTTAGTACACGTAAATCCTCAGACATTTTGGCTGGCTTTACGGCACGCCTTTCCAGCCGCCTGAACCTGGACACCTTCTGGCAATATGATCCTGACCGCGGCAATATGGAACGTAATAACTATTTATTACGGTATAACCCTGAACCAGGCAAATCATTCAGTTTTGGCTATCGCTACACGGCTAACACGCTCGAACAAATCGACACTTCAGCCCAATGGCCATTGGGTGCAGGCTGGTATGGTATCAGCAGGCTGAATTACTCCATCCGTGATGGCAACATCGTGCAATTCCTCGGCGGGCTGGAATATGATGCCGGTTGCTGGCAAGCCCGCGCGGTCATGCAACGCGTACAAACAGCGACTGCCGATGCGAACTATGCCATGTTTTTCCAACTCGAACTCGGTGGGTTGACCTCGATTGGTGCCAACCCGTTAAATGTGATCAAGCGCAATATTCCAACCTATATGCGCACTTATGATATCCCGGCAATTTACAGAGACCAGAACGCGCAATGATGAAACGTTTATCTAATTTCCTTATCTCCACGATGGTGTTTGCGCTGTACGCATCGCAATCAACAACACTATTTGCCGCAGAAAAACGTCCGATTGAAAAAATGGATCGCATCATTGCGGTAGTCGACCAATCCGTCATTACGGAACGGGAAATGCTGAACCGTATGGAGTCAGTCAAGACACAAATGATTAAAAAAGGCGTTGAAGTGCCACCTGATGAGGTGTTACAAAAGCAAATTCTGGAACGCCTGATCGTCGATAGCCTGCAACTGCAACTGGCCGCCCAAACCGGCATTAAAGTTGAAGATGCACAACTGGACAAAACAATTGAGCGGATTGCCGAACAAAATAACCTGACCTTGCCTGCCTTTAAAAAAGCACTGGAGGAAGACGGGACCCAGTTCTACAAGTTTCGTGAAGATATCCGCAATGACATTATTCTTGCCCGCCTGCGCGAGCGCGATGTAGACAACAAGGTGAATATTTCCGAAGCCGAAATTGACAACTATTTAACGACACAAGAGAAAGAAGGCGATCTGGATGAGTTCAATATCTCGCAAATCCTGGTTCGCCTGCCGGAAGACAGTTCGCCAGAGGACATTCAAAAAGCCAGAGCACGCACGGAACAAATTACCAAAGCGCTGGCTGAAGGCATGAGCTTTGAAAAAGCTTCTGCCAATTTTTCAGATGCGCCTAACGCGCTGGATGGTGGTAGTTTAGGCTGGCGCAGCGGTCAGCAAATGCCAGCCCAGTTTCTGGAACTGGTTAAAACATTGCAAGCGGGCGGCGTCTCACGTCCAATCCGCAGTGGTACCGGCGTACATATTCTTAAACTGAATGACAGACGCGCAGGTGCCAGCACCCTGATTGTTGAGCAAACCCATGTGCGCCACATTCTGCTAAAGCCCAATGAAGTTTTGTCTGACAAAGAAGCCAAGCAAAAAATTGACGGCATCAAGGAGCGTATAGACCATGGTACACCGTTCCAGGACATGGCACGCCAATACTCAGACGATGGCAGTGCTTCCAGTGGCGGCGACCTGGGCTGGATCAGTCCGGGTGACACCGTGCCTGTGTTTGAAAAAACCATGGCCGAGCTGGCAGTGAACGAAGTCAGTGCACCAATCCGCAGCCAGTTTGGCTGGCACATCATCCAGGTACTGGAACGCCGCAAACAGGATATGTCCAAAGAATCCAAACGTTTAAAAGCACGCCAGGAAATCCGCGCGCGTAAAGCGGAAGAATCTTATAACGACTGGATCCACGAACTACGTGACAAAGCCTTTGTTGAAATGCGCCTAGAAGATAAATTCTAAACGCATGAACAACTTGCCACGTATTGCGATCACCGCTGGCGAACCTGCTGGTATCGGGCTCGATATCTGCGTCAAACTCGCCCACACAGCCATGCCTGCCGCACTGGTGGTGTTGGCAGACCCCGTCGCACTACAGGCGAGAGCAGCGCAATTAGCGACGCCCTTAACATTGCATACATATACCGAAACGTTGCCGCCACATGCGGGCGATGGCAGCCTGTATATACTGCCGGTGCAAACGGCTGCACCCGTGGTTGCTGGTGCACTCGACCCGGCCAACAGTGCAGCGGTGTTAAGCATGCTGGATCGCGCGCTGGCAGGTTGCCAATCCGGTGAATTTGATGCCATGGTCACCGCCCCCGTACACAAAGGCGTGATCAATGATGCAGGCATTGCATTTACTGGCCATACCGAATACCTGGCGGAAAAAACCCGGACGGCCCAAGTGGTGATGATGCTGGTCGGTGGCGGCATGCGCGTTGCACTCGCCACCACACATCTACCACTTACCCAGGTCAGCGCTGCCATTACCACCGAAGCACTCACTACCACCATCCGCATTCTGGATCATGACCTGGTGCATAAATTTGGCATTGCTCAACCGCGTATATTCGTTGCCGGGCTCAACCCACATGCAGGTGAAAACGGCTATCTGGGCATGGAAGAAATAGACACCATCAACCCGGTGCTGGAAAATTTGCGTGCCGAAGGTATGCAACTCATCGGCGCCTTACCGGCCGACACCATGTTTTCACAAAAAAATCTGTCGCAAGCCGATGCGTTCTTGGCCATGTACCATGACCAGGGCCTCACTGTACTCAAACACGCCAGCTTTGGCGAAGGGGTCAATGTGACCCTGGGGCTACCCATTATCCGCACCTCTGTCGATCACGGTACCGCGCTGGATATTGCAGGCAGCGGCAAAGCCGATCTCGGCAGTATGCTAAGTGCCATACAGTTAGCCATCACGCTGTCACACACACGTCACACCTCAAATACATGAAACACATTGCCAAGAAGAAATTTGGTCAGAATTTTTTAATTGACCAAGCCATTATCCAAAGCCTGATTAACGCCATCCATCCGCAGGCGGATGATCTGATGGTCGAAATTGGCCCCGGCCTGGGCGCGATGACGCAGCCCCTGATCAAGCACCTGAATCACTTGCACGTGGTTGAAATCGACCGCGACATTATTCAGTGGATGCAAGGCTTCTATCCGCCGAAGAAAATCACCATCCATAATTCAGATGTATTGAAGTTTGACTTCGCAAACATAGGCGAGCGCATCCGGGTGGTTGGCAATTTGCCGTACAACATCTCCAGCCCTATCCTGTTCAAGCTGCTGGAAAACACTGCTCAAATCATCGATATGCACTTTATGTTGCAAAAAGAAGTGGTTGAGCGCATGGTGGCCGAGCCTTCCAACTCGGAATATGGCCGCTTGTCTGTCATGCTGCAATACCGCTTGCAGATGGAATACATGGTCACCGTGCCGCCCGAAGCCTTTGACCCGGCGCCTAAAGTCGAATCTGCTTTTGTGCGCTGCATTCCTTATGACACCTTGCCCTATCCTGCCAGTGACGAAGCCTTATTCGCTAAAGTGGTCACGGCGGCGTTTGGTCAACGCCGCAAAACCTTGCGCAATACACTCAAAGGCTTGCTGGATGATGATGGATTTAGCGCATTGAATATCGACTCCCAGCTACGTGCCGAGAACCTGAGCGTGGCCAATTTTGTCGCCATCAGCAATTATCTGGCGGACCAGCATCTGCTAGACCAGGCTTAAGCACAACTTGTGCAAAGCAGCACTGGCTTAACCTGATTTAAAGTTTAGCCTGATATAATTCTGTTTTTACTAAAACCCAAACTTTTGGAGCATGTTATGCGTTTGATTCTGCTGGGCGCCCCCGGTGCCGGTAAAGGGACACAAGCCACCTTTATTAAAGAAAAATTCAATATTCCGCAAATTTCCACTGGCGATATGTTGCGCGCAGCAGTCAAAGCAGGCACTCAATTGGGTCTGGAAGCCAAAAAATTCATGGACGCAGGTGGCCTGGTGCCAGATGAAGTGATTATCGGCCTGGTCAAAGAACGTATTAAAGATGCAGATTGTGCCAATGGTTTCCTGTTTGACGGATTCCCTCGCACCATTCCACAAGCCGAGGCGATGAAAAACGCAGGCGTCGCCATTGATTACGTGGTGGAAATCGACGTGCCGGATGAAGCCATTGTTGAGCGCATGAGCGGCCGCCGCAGCCACCCTGCTTCTGGCCGCACTTACCATGTCAAATTCAACGCGCCAAAAGTGGCTGGCAAAGACGACGTTACCGGTGAAGAACTGGTGCAGCGTGATGACGACAAAGAAGAGGTCGTGCTGAAGCGTTTGCAGGTCTATCACGACCAGACTGAGCAACTGATTGGTTACTATTCTGACTGGGCAAAATCCGGTGTCAGCGGTGCGCCACAATACGTCAAGGTCAACGGCTTGGGCGAGTTGAATGCGATTAAAGAAGACATTTTTAGCGCATTGAAATAACTGCGCTAAAGCAAAAAGCCCGCATGATGCGGGCTTTTTTATTGATGGTACAACAGACTAAAAATCGTAACGGATGCCACCAACAACCTGGCGTTGACGCCCGGCCACCATGCCATCCACACGGCTGGTGAGGTACTCTTTATCTGCCAGGTTATAGGCACTGACAAAGTACGAGACACGACTACCTACAGGCCGGTAATTCGCCGTTGCATTCAGCAACGCATAGGCCGGAATGCGCCCGGTACGGCCTGATAACACATCGGCCTCAGAACGGCCTGCACGGTAAGAAACATCCTCTTGTTGCTCGCTGACATAATCAACACCAATGCGTGCATCGAATCCGACCGGATGCTCATAGCCCAGGCTCAGTGATGCCAAGTGTTTTGGCGCATACGGTAAACGATCACCACTAAACACATCTGCTGCCGCATTGGTTTTCTTGAACTTGGCCGTGATCAGATTGGTATAAGACCCGGCCAGGTAAATATTATGTGCCGAGTCATATATGTGTCCAAAGTTAATACGCCCAGCCAGCTCCACCCCGGTTTGTTGCGATTGTCCGCCATTGATAAATGAACCGGAGGTTGGGCCCGCCACCACAATATCGTCAAAAATCGTATGGAACAAAGTGGTTTCAAAGGTGACGCCTTTGATATAGTTAGAGCGCGCGCCCAACTCCCAATTGGTGCTTTCCTCCGGCTTGGTATTGACCACCACGGCGGTATTGGCGCCTCCTGGCGCATGGATATCCCGATCAGGACGCGGCGGCGCAAAGCCTTTGTGCACACCTGCAAACAAGGTGGTTTTTGCAATCCCATTCCAGGTTAAACCGAATCCTGGCAACACTTTGCTCTGGTGATTGGTATCTTTTGACTCAGCATTGTTTTGCACTGCACCTTCGGCGCGCAGAATATCGGTCCTGATACGCAAATCTTCTATACGTAAACCTGGCGTAAACGTCCACTCGCCCACATAGAAAGTATTTTGTGCGTAATAGGACTTGGCCTCGACATTGGTATGAATCTGCTCGCGATGGTCACCAAACGCCTCTGCGTATTCCTGGTTCTGGATACGGGGATCCCCACCACGGAACTGGTTGCGCTGGATATCTTCACGGTGGTAACGGAAACCAAGGACTGCATTACTTTCCACGCCGAACAGGCTATGCTGCACATCCAGCCGTGGCTCAATGCCCCAATATTCAAACTCGCGCGGACGCCAGCGTCCACCACAAAGTTCGGCATTGGCTTCGGTCGCAACACCCAGTCCTGTACAACGATCCATCACAGAACGACCACCTAAACCACCGGGATCGTTGATTTGGCGGAATGAAGCCCGCTCTGATTTGGCATAATAAGCTTGTGTACTCAGCTTAACCTGTGTGTTGATTTGAAACAGGTGCTGTAGTTGAAACGTGGTACGCTCGTGCTCAAATACATCATTTTTGCCGGTAGGCGCCTGATATTTATCTTCACGGTATTCCACCAGTCCCAACCCAGTTTCTGTCACATGCGAGCTCTCACGGAAATAACTGGCCTTGGCAATCAAGGTATGCCGGTCAGATAAATTCAACTGCCCTTTTGCCGTGTATTCCTGAATCTCGAAATCATGATTGTCACGAATACCATCACCTTTTTTGTGCAAGGCATCAATCATCAAACCACCGCGCTCATCACCGGCTCCGATGTTGCCATAGAGGCTGGTAAAGTCATTGTTACCCAAGGTGGCGGTGACATTGCCATGCACCTGGCCGTCACTGGGTACCGGGCGTGTCACAAAATTAATCATGCCACCCACCGTTTGCGGGCCATATAGAATCTGGCCTGAGCCTTTAACCACCTCGATGCGCTGCACACGCTCCAATGGCGTGGTGTAATGTGCGGCTGGATCACCATAGGGCGCCAGAAACAAAGGCATGCCGTCCTCCATCAGCAGTGTGCGTGCCGTTCTTCTCGGATCCAAGCCCCGCACGCCGATATTAACGCCCAGGCCAAAACTGTTCTCCCCCACAACATGTACCCCAGGCACATTGCTTAATGCCTCCTGAACCGAGAATGGTCGCCGTTCTTGCAGCGCTTTTTCATCAACCAGGAAATAAGAACCTGGCACCGATTCCAGCCGGTCAGGCAAAATCCCTTTCACCACAACTGGTGAAATATTCAGTGTTTCATCCTGCCGTTCTTTTTCTTCGGCAAGCACTTCCATGGCGGGATTAAACGCCAGTACCGTGGCCATCAACAAACTTTTTTTCTTCATGTGTCACACCCTCTTCTGTTTCTGTTGTTATAAAAACAGGTGAAAGGGCTGCAATATTGATACCAGCATCACGACGATAAAAGTTATCCCCATGTTTTTATTACGTAAATTATATTTATATAAATAATAATGCCATTTACAAGGCATTCACCAGACATACAATAGGTTTATATCAACCCACTTTAATCGACCATGGCTGATATCAGCCAAATAGAGTTCGCATCCTACTGGCAACACCTGCCAACGCAAAACATGCCTATCAGTTCTCGGGTATAATTGTCGCTTCGTTTAGTTACTTTCAAGCCACGCACATGCAACAGCAGTATCCATTCAAAGAAGTCGAACAACAGGCACAACAACATTGGGAGTCCAACCTGAGCTTTCAGGCCAAGGCGGATAGCAATAAGCCCAAATACTACTGCTTGTCGATGTTCCCCTACCCCAGTGGCAAATTGCATATGGGGCATGTGCGCAACTACACCATTGGTGACGTCTTAAGCCGTTATCACCACATGAAAGGGTTTAACGTATTGCAGCCTATGGGTTGGGATGCGTTTGGCTTGCCCGCTGAAAATGCGGCGATTCAAAATAATGTGCCGCCTGCGCAATGGACCTACGACAACATTGCCTATATGCGCAAGCAGTTGAAATCGCTGGGATTTGCCATTGATTGGGAGCGCGAGTTGGCGACTTGCCAGCCGGATTACTACAAATGGAACCAGTGGCTGTTCCTGCGTATGCTGGAAAAAGGCATTGCGTACAAAAAAACCCAGGTGGTGAACTGGGACCCGGTCGACCAGACGGTTCTGGCCAACGAGCAAGTGATTGATGGCCGCGGCTGGCGCACTGGTGCGCTTGTTGAAAAACGTGAAATCCCCGGCTATTACCTGCACATCACGGGTTATGCCCAGCAATTGCTCGATGACCTGGACAAGCTGCCAGGCTGGCCAGAGCGTGTCAAAACCATGCAAGCCAACTGGATAGGCAAGAGCGTAGGCGTGCGTTTTGCCTTTACGCATAACATCAAAAATAACGATGACCAGCTGATTGATGACGGCAAACTGTGGGTATTCACCACGCGTGCCGACACCATTATGGGTGTGACTTTCTGCGCCGTCGCAGCTGAGCATCCATTAGCGACACATGCCGCGCAAAACAATCCAGCTCTGCAAGCGTTCATTGAAAAATGCAAGCAAGGCTCAGTCATGGAAGCCGACATGGCCACCATGGAAAAAGAAGGCATGGACACCGGCCTGACCGTTGCGCACCCGATTACCGGCGAACAGGTGCCAGTGTGGGTTGGTAATTATGTGCTGATGACCTACGGTGAAGGTGCCGTGATGGCCGTGCCTGCGCACGACGAGCGTGATTTTGGCTTTGCCAAGAAATATAGCCTGCCGATCAAGCAAGTCATCAGTGTGGTCGACCAAAGTTTTGATCTGAGTGCCTGGCAAGAATGGTACGGCGACAAATCCAAAGGCGTATGCATCCATTCAGGCAAATACAACGACCTGGGTTATACCCAAGCCGTGGATGCTGTAGCCGCTGACCTGGCCGAGAAAAACCTGGGCGGCAAACAAACCAACTGGCGCCTGCGCGACTGGGGTGTCTCCCGTCAACGCTACTGGGGTTGCCCGATTCCAATCGTGCACTGCGACAGCTGTGGCGATGTGCCAGTGCCAGATGACCAGTTGCCGGTCAAACTGCCGGAAGACTGTGTGCCGGATGGCTCAGGCAATCCGCTCAATAAACGCGAAGACTTCCTGAACTGCGCTTGCCCTAAATGCGGCCAGCCAGCCAAGCGCGAAACCGACACCATGGATACCTTTGTCGATTCCAGCTGGTATTACGCGCGTTATGCGTCAGGCTTTAGCAATGATGCCATGGTGGACGCACAGACTAACCACTGGATGCCAGTCGACCAATATATTGGCGGCATTGAGCATGCGATTCTGCACCTGCTGTATTCACGTTTCTGGAGCAAGGTCATGCGTGACCTAGGCCTGGTGAATTATGACGAGCCGTTTGCCAACCTGCTGACACAAGGCATGGTGCTTAACCATATTTTCTCACGTCGCACGGCCAAAGGCGGCATTGAGTACTTCGCTCCAGAAGAAGTCGAAATAAAAGTAACTAAAGAATACCCATCAGAAACTGACGAAGAGATTGACGGAACCATTGACTCTATCTATGTAAGTAAAAGAGATGGTCTAGAGGTTGACTTCCAAGGTATGGGTACGATGTCAAAGTCAAAGAGAAATGGTGTTGATCCTCAATTTCTTATTGAAAAATATGGTGCTGATACTGCACGGTTTTTTATGATGTTTGCTGCACCACCTGAACAAACTCTTGAGTGGTCGGATAGCGGTGTTGACGGTGCACATCGCTTTCTTAGAAGACTTTGGCAATTTGCATACAGCACGCAATCGGGTATTGAATTGGTACTAAAAAACTATGAGAAGTACCAAGCAATGTACGAGAATCATAAAAAGGATTTTGCATCAGCTAGAAGAAATATTCACTTAATCCTCAAGCAAGCTTCTCATGATATTGAAAGAAATCAATTCAATACCCTTGCTTCGGCCACTATGAAACTATTGAATGCCATAGAAGCCAGCTCTGGCCTTGGAGATATAGGAGCATCACTATTTGTAAAAACAGAAGGTTTGTCTATTCTACTCCGCGTACTTTCACCTATTGCCCCACACATAACACAAGTTATATGGAGCAGACTTGGGTTCGGTGATGACATTTTAAGTGCGCAATGGCCTGCCCCATTAAATTCGGCTCTGGTACAAGACGAGGTCGAGTATGTGGTGCAAGTAAATGGCAAACTGCGCGGCAGCATCAGCATCCCTAAAAGCATGGCCAAAGAGCAAATTGAAGCAACTGCCGTTAATCAGGACTTTGTACAAAAATTCCTCAATGAAGGCAGCGTGAAAAAAATCATTGTGGTGCCTAACAAACTGATTAATATTGTGGTTGCTTAAAGAAAGGATGACTATGCTGCTTTCACACCTGACACCATTTTTGCCACAGCGCTTTTGGCAAAATAGTGGCTTGATGCTATTGATTGCAGCGTTATCCTCATGCGGCTTCCAGCTCAGGCAGCCTAACCCTGTGTCATTTAAAACAGTCCAACTCTCAGGCAACACGCAGATTACATCGGCCCTTAAAAAGAGTTTAAAAGAGCAAAATATCCAGTTAGTGGAGACAGCCGAAGAAGCCGAACTACAGGTGGAGCTGATGCATGAAGAAAACGAAAAACGCATTTTATCCCTGAGTGGTACCGGTGTGGTGCGAGAGTACGAGCTTTACTATCGCGTGCAATACCGCACCAAGGCCAGCGATGAGCCAACATGGGGATTGCCACTAGTCATGGAAAGCAGACGCGACTACACCTACAACGACTCAAACTTGCTAGCTAAACTGGCCGAAGAAAAGCGCTTGACCCAGACCATGCGCACGGACGTGCTTAACGGCATTATGCGCCGCTTGTCTGCCCTGAAAAAAGCGCAATAACCATGCGCATACAGGCTGCGCAACTGGCTCAACACCTGCCGCCAAAACAGCATTTGTTTGTGTTGGCGGGTGACGAGCCACTCTCCATCACTGAAGCCATCGACCAGATTCGGGCGGCTGCCCGCCAGCATGGCGCGCAAGAGCGTGCCAGCTTTACCGTAGAGCGTTATTTCAATTGGGCGCAAGTCAGCCAGTTTTTGCAAAGTTTCTCGCTGTTTGCCGAGCAACGCATTCTCGAAATCAACATTCCTACCGGCAAACCCGGCGTCGAAGGCGCCAAGGCCTTGCAGCAAGTGGCTGAATTGCCCGCTGCTGATACCACCATTATCATTACCCTGCCCGCGCCTGATCGCGACATGACCAGCAGCGCCTGGTATGAAGCCTTATTACAACACGGCGTATTGCTGGTGCTCAACCAGGTGCCACTGCCGCAATTGCCAGAGTGGATTGCGCAACGCCTGGCCATGCAGCAGCAAACAGCGGATGAAGCCTCACGCCGGTTTATTGCCGAGCAGGTCGAAGGTAATTTATTGGCTGCGCACCAGGAAATCCAGAAACTGGGCTTGCTCTATCCACCCGGCCCCCTCTCTGAAGATGCCATCCGGCAATGTGTGCTCAACGTGGCACGCTTTGATGTCTCGCAACTCGGTGAAGCCATGTTGCAAGGCGACCAAAGCCGCGTGTTACGCATTATTGAAGGCCTGCGTGAAGAAGGCGAAACTGCCGTCGCTGTGATGAACCCGCTGGTATGGTTATTCCGCCCCCTATTGCAAGTGCGGCTCGCCATGCAAAACGGCCAGGCCGTGCAGGCTGCCTTAAGCCAGGCCAGGTTATTTGGTGACCGCCAGACACTGGTTAAACGCGCATTGGAATTTTTACCGCAAAAACATATCGAAGCTGCTTTGCAGAAATTGTCTGACATAGACCGCATGGCAAAAGGCGTAGGGGATGGCGATGCCTGGCTGGAGCTTTCCCGCTTATGTAGTGGCATTGCGCGTATGGCAGCGAATAAATCCGCCAGATCGGCCGCAGCACGGTCTCGTTAAGGTTTTAATATAGAATGATGGTTATGGACATTCAACATTACATGAAACAACTGGGCGAGCAGGCACGTGCCGCTTCCCGTTTGATGGCAAAAGCCGATACCAACACCAAAAATCAGGCCCTGCGTAATATCGCCGCCCTGATCCGCCAGCACGAAAAAGCACTACTGGCCGCCAACCAGCAAGACCTGGAAGCCGCCAAAGCCAACGGCATGGAAGCCGCCATGCTGGACCGCCTGGCTTTGAGTGAAAAGTCGGTGGCGACCATGGCCGAAGGCCTGGAACAAATCGCCAGCCTGCCAGATCCGATTGGCGAAATGAGCAACTTCAAATACCGCCCTTCCGGCATCCAGATCGGCCAGATGCGCGTGCCACTGGGCGTCATCGGCATTATTTACGAAGCGCGTCCAAATGTGACCGTCGATGCCGCTGGCTTATGCATCAAATCCGGTAACGCCTGCATTCTGCGTGGTGGCTCTGAGGCCATCCATTGCAACCAGGCGCTGGCAAAGCTCGTGCATCAAGGCCTGCAACAAGCAGGCTTGCCACAAGCCGCCGTGCTGGTGGTTGAAACCACAGACCGCGCTGCGGTGGGTGAACTCATCACCATGAAACAATATGTCGATGTCATCGTGCCACGTGGCGGCAAAGGCCTCATCGAGCGCATCAGCAACGATGCACGCATTCCAGTCATCAAACACCTGGATGGCAACTGTCACGTGTATGTGGACGACGAAGCGAACTTAGACAAAGCCGTGCGTATTCTGGAGAATTCCAAGACGCAGCGCCTGGGCACCTGCAACACGGCCGAATCATTACTGGTCGCACGCAGCATAGCCAACACCGTCCTGCCTAAACTGGCCGAGATGCTGATTAGCAAAGGCGTGGAAATCCGCGGTTGCGAAGAAACTCGCGCCATCGTGCCACAAGCCATTGCCGCGACTGAAGAAGACTATTACACCGAATACCTGGCTTCGATTATTTCGTGCAAGGTGGTCAGTGGCGTCGACGAAGCGATTGAGCACATCAACAAATACTCCAGCCAGCACACCGAAGCGATTGTCACCGAGAACTACACCAAAGCGCGCCAATTCCTGCGCGAGGTCGATTCCAGCAGCGTCATGGTCAACGCCTCTACCCGTTTTGCCGATGGTTTTGAATATGGCTTTGGCGCAGAAATCGGCATTTCCACCGACAAACTGCATGCACGCGGCCCGGTTGGTTTAGAGGGATTAACGTCGTTGAAATATGTTGTACTAGGTGACGGCCACGTACGCGCTTAATGTCGCTTTCAGCCATTATTGGGGATGCAGCGCAAGGAGCACGAAGCGCAGGAAACAAGATAGTACACATGAGTACAGCGAGTTTTCGAGCACCGCGCAACACCGCGATGCTCCCAAAGAATGGCTGAAATGGAACTCATAGGCATTTTTGGCGGGACTTTCAATCCTATCCACAACGGGCATTTGGTGCTGGCGCAAACCGTGCTCGACACCCTGCACTGCACGCAAATCCGCTTTATTCCGGCAGCTGTCCCACCTCATAAAGCAACACCCGCCGTCACAGCACAACACCGCGCCGCGATGGTGCAATTGGCGATACAAGACCGCCCGCAATTCGTGCTCGATACCTGCGAGCTAGACCGCCAGGGCACTTCGTACACCATAGAAACCCTGCATCTATTGCGCCACCGCTTCCCAAACCAGGCACTATGCCTGATCATGGGCCAAGACAGTTACCAAAAACTACCCACCTGGCGCCGCTGGTTAGAGTTATTAGACTATTGCCATATATTGGTCGTACACCGCGCAGATCGCGAAAAAACCTTATTCTTGCATCCAGAACATGAGGGTAAATTAGTAGATATCGCAGCAGCGCCAGAAGCATTTACCACCCAAGCGAACGGCCTGATCAGCTTTCTACCAACTACCCCGCCAGATATTTCCTCTACGCGTATTCGTGAAAAGTTAAGTCAGAATCACGAGACTGTCATCACTGAAATACCACAGCAGGTATTTAGTTATATACAGCAGAATCGTTTATATCAACGAATTGGTTAACTACGCAGATCGCTGCCAATAAATCCGCCAGATAATGCTCATAATCAGCCCACCCAGGGATAGGCAGACATCAGTAATTTTTGGAATATCCCACATCGCCACACCGTAATAGTGCTTGAGCAAAGCCTGATTCAAGGCTTTCACCGCTTGCGGGTTGGCAAAGTCTATCGAATCATCGCCATAAGCATTTGGACGGACGTATTGAGAGAGTGTTGGTTGTGCTTGTACTAGCACTGTGAAATCATAGCCATTGCGATGCTGATCCCATGGATGCAAGGTTGATGTGGATTACTCAGACTTCATGACACTTTAAAAGATTAAGAAAGCGATTTGCAGAATTATTGAGATCTAGCAGAGGGTTACCTAATATTTTACTGCTCGTTATATGATAGTTTAATCGACTCACAGCCTTCAAACTAAAAGAAATGCATATTACAAATTACCTAACAGCAGTTCTTGCTAATAAAAAGTGGTTTTGGCAAATAAGAAAATATTTGAGCAAACTATCTTTCTCAAGCAGCAGAGGCATATTAAATTTTAAAAACAAATGGGCTGAAGAGTATGAAACTTCAAAATACTTTAGAGCAATAATTCCCAATACCTTACCTCAGTTCTTTTTAGCCTTTGCTTCTGCAGTTGTTCTCCAATTACTAAATGATCACTTTCAGGACATGTATTCTGTTCTCAAATGGACAGTCTCAGACGAAGGTGTATATGCAACACTGTATGCAACTGTAGCGAGCATTGGCGCTGTCTTTATAGGTTTGTATTACACAGCAGTAACAACGATAGCAGCTTCAACTTTTGCGAAAACACCTTCAAGTGTTAGAGGGTTGATCTCACGCGAGCAGATTGGAAATGTATATATCCGCTTTCTGTCATACTTAACAGCGTTATCAATTTTTTTACTTACCTTCCGACTTTTAAACTACGAAGCCGTACTAATTTCAATACCGATCGTTGCAGGAATGTCATGTTTTGGAATAATTGCCTTTGTGAAACTTGGGCAAAGAGTCTTTTCCTTCTTTGACCCAATTCAGCTTTCCAATCATATTTATAGACAATTTGAAGAGTCACTAACGTTAGCTACATCGAATAATGCAAACGCTTTTGACCCCTCCTTTCAAAACTATGCTCAAACCCGAGCTAGATCAGCCTTAAACTCTATTTCAGATTTGATCAACATTTGCAAATCAGAAAAACACCTTCAAAAAAACTCTCTCACAGATTTAGGCAATCTTGCATTTAACTTATTAACTCGCTACCAAGACATTAAACACAAAATCCCTCCATCAAGCTTATGGTTTCAGCAAGATACAAAGTTTGTAAAAATTTATCGCCAAAGTGACTATGAAATACAAATGGCACATCAAACAGCCAATTATGGCTCAACTAATACAGAGTCTAACCATTGGTGGGTAGAGAGCTTTGTCTTTGAACAGCTGTTTCAAGTATTAGATTTCAACTTAGATACTGAAAACACCCAAGGTTTAGAAAGTTTTGTTAGATATCTAGAAAGAGTATTAGGTGATATCTCTCGATCCGGGGAAGCCGCTAAATCTATACTTATTTATTCACAAATACTCAACATTAGCATTCCCCACTTCAGTAAGATAAAAGATAAGCGACTCAAGTTAATTTTGTCCGAATGCTTAGCTCGAATACCTGTAGTAATACTTTTAAAGTTTTTAAATTATTCAGACGAATTGACAAGCATAGATTGGAAGACATCGCTTGCCAAAATCGCTTGGGAAGATAAAAGAGCAATTTATAAAATTGGAGCTCCTCAACATCTACTTCATACATTGCTTGATTTGAGTAATCGAATGAATTTCGAGATTGATATAGAGGGTAAAGTTGTTACGCCAGTTTGGTATTTACAAGAAATAGTTTTTAGAGAATTAGCTGAAAATCTTGCGAAAAATTTTGCAGAAATTTATAACCCTGTAAAAGGGAAAATTGGAAAACTACTCACTACAATAAATGAGAAAGATGATCCCATTCAAGCAGCTTTGATCGTCAGTGTTTTTAATGAGTTTTTAAACAAACTAAAAACTCATCAGAAATCATTTGAAGAGTCTTACAGTAAATTAACTCTCCAAAAGAATATTGTCGGTCTACATTGGCCAACTTTGGCTTGTGAACCTGCCACACTTGCTATTAAAGATATGTCTCAATTAATTGCATTAAATACAGCAAGCTTAAGCGAATGCTTATCTCTCCAAGACTTTGATGAGACACTACCTGACTTTGCCGGAAGATTTTTACACGAAACAGGCGAAAATATTTTCGAAGCGATTCTGCATAATGATAGTGAATTGTTCGTTGAGTTATTCGAGAAGTATTTCATTGCCTGCATATTTATGTTTGAAGGGCTTAAACCTGACAACACAATCCCTGAGTTTCGCTTATCAAATGAAGTTAGAGTAGCATTAGGCCCAATAGCAGATTTAATTACTTTAAGCGGATATGCATTATTATTTTCAGAATTAACTCAAACAGAAATTTATAAGAATATTGTTCATAAAGTTTGGGATACTCACCTGAAAAAAGAGACGACTACCTCTGAAACATTACAAAATATAGTTCGTATAGCAATACAAATGGGGCTAAATATTACTAATGAACCCCATAGAGGAATGCTGCGCATGGAGTGGTCTAGAAGAGTTCAGCTACACACGAGAAGAAAATTCAATATCAAGGATAATCAATTTGAATTTTCATTTGAGAAATATTCCATTCCTCATGAAAGCGCATTAATTCGAGTTTTCGCTCAGCCAAGAATAATAAATGAATTCACAGGGCTCCATGTTTTTGATGCTTTATATTTTTCCAAACTATTCCCTTCCGATAATAGTGATTTTTCTTATCAAAACAATCTTCTGGATGAAATAGATAAGGAAAATAAAAAATGATGAAACGAAAAACATCTCAATCATTGAATTCTGTAGATTTTGAAAAAGCCAAATCAAAAAGGCCATACTCTACATCAGCATCTATATCCCCTAGTGGAATGTATGCCAATTTTTTAGCACAAGATTTAGGCGAACAAGTTATGCCATTGAATCAGAGATTTAGCAGTAAAAAAGAATTCAAAGCTTACTTCTGTGGTGAAGAGGCAGATTGCAATAGATTGAGACAGCTTCTTGTAGACATTCCTCAAGCAGTAGATTATGAGGACTGCGATTTCATTTGTGATGTAATTAATACTATTGCCAAGTCTATCTCTCGATATGGCTTTTCACGTTTTGAGATATTGCATTCAGTTGATAAAGACAAAAAACTTTTCAAACTCCATCCCATGTATATCAAAAATACTTACTCATTGAAGATTGGCACTGTCCAAATTTACAGGGATATTATTTACAAAGATTTTGAGGAAACACCTGGAAAATACAAAATTAGCTGGTGGAGTAACTCCCAAACCTTAATAATTAACTCGCCAAAAACACTGTACTCAAAATCGAAGTATCAAACAATATTAAAGCTTTTGAATAAGTTTGGAGACACACCTAACACATCATTAATGTTCAACTCTACTGGTAAATTCTCGAATATAGGATTCGACTTTAAGACTGCCCAAAAGAATATAGTTTTATTCAGAAATAAGCTAACTCGTAAATTAGGATATCACTTCAGAAATTCTGATAGCGATTACATTACAGAGTTCTATTTAGCTCATAAATATGTAACTTTTAAATTGGCAAAAACAATATTGCGGGAACATATAATTGCCCATCTAAATGGACTCGCAAAGAAGTTAGAGATCAATGCAGAAATAATTGTTAAAGGTCTTCCAACACAAACAGATCTTTCTACTATGCTTAATCAACTGCAGAACTCGGAAATTAGCTTTTCAGACTCGTTAAAAAAATCAGATTTTTAAATCTTCTTAGCGCTGAAATAGGAGTTAATTTATGCAAAAACCCCATTAATGCGTACTAACGGGGTCAGGTCTTGCAAAACTACACAAGCATTAATCTGCTGAGCCCCCTGACAATCCCATATGATTGCGCTCTGAGACAAAGTAAGAAACATCTACCTGAGTACTACATGCAATTTCTCCAGACTTTAGCTCTTTGACGGAGGCCAGCAAGTCCGCTTTGAACTGCTCAATCTCTTGGTCAAGTTTAGTCATCTAAATACCCCTTTCAAGGCTTTAAACACCAGAGATTCTAATCTTTAAATCCGTAAAAGACGTGACTTAAAACGATGTTTTTAAATAGCTAAGTAGATAACTATTCGCTGAATAACGACTTTGTCACCGCACAAAAACTTTCCAAAGAAATGTTTTAATAATATAATTTCTAAAGAAAGGATAAAGACAATGGCAACTGCAACCACAGAAACAGCGACTAAGCCCGATGCCGCGCATGTATTAAGCAAAGCGGTAGGCCGTGCTGCCGAGCGATTACAGCTTTCGCGCGCGATGTTGGCGACGATTCTTGGTTTGAGTCCGGCGACGATTACGCGGTTGTATGATGGCAAATACATTCTTGACCAGAAGCGTAAAGAGTGGGATTTTGCGTTGTTGTTTGTGCGCGTATTCCGCTCACTGGATTCAATAGTGAGCAATGATGAAACGGCGCGAGTATGGTTGAACAACAATAACCTGGCGCTGAATGCGCGTCCGATTGAACTCATCACACAAACAGAAGGTTTGGTGCGTGTCGTACACTACCTGGACACCTCACGCGGTCTCGTCTGAGACCTTTGCCTGGCGCGGCTTAGCTTGGCGCATGGTGGAGGCGCAGCATGTGGCGTCTACCATGAAGCTGGTGGATACCGCCGCTGAGCAGAATATTCTTGAAGCATTGCTCGATCACAGCAAGCCAGCTTACCCTGACACGACGGCAAAGCTGGACTATCTGCTGGCAACCCCATTTCGCTACCCAACGCGCAAAGGCGGCTCACGATTTAGGGGTGCAAATGACCCTGGTGTGTTTTATGGCGCGGAATCGGTAGCAACCGCAGCCGCTGAACTCGGTTACTGGCGCTGGAAGTTTTTAATGGATGCACCCGCCCTGACACATATTGAACCTGTGGCACATACCGCGTTTCAAGTAGCGCTCAAGGCGCAAGCGGTGGATTTACGCAAACCACCCTTTGATGCAGATGCGAGTTGGTTACATAAAACCGATTACGGCCCCACACAAGCCTTTGCACAAATAGCAAGAGAAGTTACGTTGGGTTGTATTGTTTATCAATCTGTACGTCACCCTGAAGCCGCGTGGTGTGTGGCGGTCTTAACACCGGAAGCATTTGCCGAGAATAAACCCAGGCCTGAAACACAAACCTGGTGGTTGGCAGTCGGCCAACATGAGGTCATCTGGCGCCGTGATCGTCAATCACTGACCTTCAATCCAACTATTTGGAAGTGAACTTAGCAGGTTAATTATAGGTGTTTTATGCAAAAAACCGCTTAAATTATTGAATTAACGATATAAATACTATCTTTACAATGTATACAACCCTAAAAAACTTTGATATGTTACCGATATATCATAATAAATATGATGCGTTTGCATCAAAAATCATCGGGGTGACATTGAAAATGATGGATATGTCTGGAAAATATTTATATACCATTCGCAGTGCGAATGGGGTGCTGGTTGAAAATTTGCAGATTTTTGGCAAGTCACGTAATGAGGCTGACGCTAAAATTAGGCAGATGTATTGGCGCTGCGAGATTTTGAGTTGCAGCCTGGTGGCGGATTCGAGTGCGCGGGCACCGAACCTGAAAATGCAATGGTTGCGGCCTAACGCTGCGGCGTGAATTAAATATGTTAAAAAAGGCGCTTGGTTTCAAGCGCCTTTTTTATTAGAACAATGGCAGGTTGCTGGCCTGCACGTTGTTTCTAACCACTCTTCTTCTTAGCAGTTTTTTCACAGGCGTATCGGCAAATGGCAAGGCTTCATCAAACAACGATTGCTGTGCCGGGAACATATCGTCTTGCAATTGCGAGCTTTGCAAATCGAACCTGAGTTCGCAGTCTAGCCACAAATCAGACTTGGGCACGCAGCAGCATGGCAGGATTTCATCGGCGGCAATAAACGCCAAGGGTAATTCAACGTAATCGACTTCGCCATCGAGCATGCGTACGCGGCAGGCACCACAATAACCACTCCGGCATTGGTACTCTACTTCGTGGCCGGTACGTTCCAGGCCTTCGAGCAGGGTTTCTTGCGGGAGAAGGCTAAAGCGGCTGTGCTGGCTGCGTACGCTAATCATTGTTTCATTTACAGTTCAAAACCATTCAGGTCGTCTGCTGATACTTCGGAGTCAATTTGACCAATCAGGTAAGAGCTTAATTCCACCTCTTGTGGCGCGACCTGCACCGTGTCCGATGCCAGCCAGGTGTTGATCCATGGAATCGGGTTGTTTTTGGCATTGGGGAATGCCGGCGGCAAGCCGACCGACGCCATGCGGCTATTGGTGATGTATTCCACGTATTGGCACAGGATGTCTTTATTGAGGCCAATCATGGAGCCATCTTTAAACAGATACTCTGCCCATTGCTTTTCTTGCTCGGCGGCGGTTTTAAACATCTCGAAGCATTCTTGATGCAATTCAGTCGCAATCTCGGCGAATTCCGGATCGTCTTGCCCGGAGCGCATGATGTTAAGCATGTGCTGGGTGCCGGTGAGGTGCAAGGCTTCATCACGGGCAATCAGGCGGATGATTTTAGCGTTGCCTTCCATCACCTTGCGTTCGGCAAAGGCAAATGAGCAGGCAAAGCTGACGTAAAAACGAATCGCTTCAAGGATATTGACGCTCATCAGGCAACGGTAGAGCAATTTTTTCAACTCACGCCGTTTGACTGACTTGAGCTCGCCATTGATGATGTGCTCGCCCTCACCCAGCTGTGAATACAGCATGGTCTGATGGATCAGCTCATCGTAATAGTGGGCAATATCGGTGGCGCGCGCGGTAATGTTTTCATTACGCACGATGTCGTCAAACATCACGGAAGGGTCATTGACGATGTTACGGATGATATGGGTATACGAACGCGAGTGGATGGTCTCGGAAAACGCCCAGGTTTCAATCCAGGTTTCAATCTCGGGCAAGGACACCAGTGGTAACAGCGCGACGTTAGGGCTACGGCCCTGAATCGAATCGAGCAAGGTCTGGTATTTGAGGTTGCTGATAAAAATGTGCTTTTCGTGCTCAGGCAAACCTTGGTAATCGGCGCGATCCTGCGACACATCAACCTCTTCCGGACGCCAGAAGAAAGACAGTTGCTTCTCGATCAGCCGCTCGAATACCGGGTATTTCTGCTGGTCATAACGCGCCACGTTAACGGGCTGACCAAAGAACATGGGTTCTTTTAACTGTTCGTTGTCGATTTTGGTGAAGATGCTATAGGCCATGGCCGTGTTCCTAATGTTTAAGTATTTATTCTCAAACTGTTTTTAAAATATATTCATTACCCCACTGCAAGAAATATTGAATCAGTGAGCGAGCGGGATAAAGTGCAAGGCGTACGGCACGCAGAAACCGGAATGTACACGTAAGTACATGAGGATTTCGAGTACCGCACAACGCAGCAATTTACCCGCGCAGCCACTGAGTCAGTGTTTCTTTAAATTTTGCAGGCACCACTCGCGCATCCATCATCTTCTGCCTCTGTGCCACCTTCAGTCGCACCATCGCGCGTGTTATGGTAGTACAGCGTTTTGATGCCCAGTTTGTAGACTTGCAACAAGTCTTTCAACAATTGCTTCATCGGCACACGACCACCTTCAAAACGGGTTGGGTCGTAGTTGGTGTTGGCAGAAATAGACTGGTCAACAAACTTCTGCATGATGCCCACCAGCTTGAGGTAACCCTCGTTGTTCGGCATTTTCCACAACAACTGGTACTGGTCACGCAGACGGTCAATCTCTGGCACTACCTGGCGCAGGATGCCGTCTTTGGATTGCTTCACAGACACCAGGCCACGTGGCGGCTCAATACCGTTAGTGGCGTTGGCAATCTGGCTGGAGGTTTCTGATGGCATCAACGCGGTCAGTGTTGAGTTGCGCAGGCCATCTTTCTGGATTTCTTGACGCAGGCTTTCCCAATCCAGCAACAGTGGCTCGCTGCATACGGCATCGAGGTCAGACTTGTAGCTATCAATCGGTAAAATACCTTTGGCGTAGGTGGTTTCATTAAACGCACCACATGGGCCAAATTCGCGCGCCAACTGCACAGAAGCTTTCAACAGGTAGAACTGAATCGCCTCGAAAGTACGGTGTGTCAGGCCTAGCGCAGTGTCGCTGGTGTAGTTCGTGCCATTTTTGGCCAGGTAATAGGCGTAGTTGATGACGCCCACGCCCAGTGAACGGCGCTTGTTAGTCGCATTCAAGGCGGCTTTCACCGGGTAATCCTGGTATTCCAGCAAGGCATCCAGTGCGCGTACCACCAGGTCAGCCAGGCCTTCCAGCTCGTCCAGGGACTCCAATGCACCCAGGTTAAACGCAGACAAGGTACACAGGGCGATTTCGCCTTCGGTGTCATTGATGTCGTTCAATGGATTAGTCGGCAGCGCGATTTCCATACACAGGTTAGACTGGCGCACAGGCGCCACGGCCGGGTCAAACGGGCTATGCGTATTGCAATGGTCCACGTTCTGGATGTAGATACGGCCAGTACCGGCACGCTCTTGCATCATGAGTGAGAACAGGTCGACCGCTGGTATCGTGCGTTTGCGGATGCTGTCATCGGCTTCATATTGCGTATACAGGCGCTCGAATTCATCCTGGTCAGCAAAGAAGGCGTCGTACAGCCCTGGTGTGTCGTGCGGTGAGAACAGGGTGATGTTCTGGCTCTTGATCAGGCGCTGGTACATCAGGCGGTTCAGTTGCACGCCGTAGTCGAGGTGACGCACGCGGTTTTCTTCGACGCCACGGTTGTTTTTGAGTACCAGCAACGATTCAACTTCAAGGTGCCAGATCGGGTAGAACAAGGTCGCCGCGCCGCCGCGTACACCACCCTGTGAGCAGGACTTCACCGCAGACTGGAACAATTTGTAGAATGGCAGGCAGCCAGTATGCTGCGCTTCGCCGCCACGGATTTCACTGCCCAGGGCGCGGATACGGCCCGCATTGACGCCAATGCCGGCACGCTGCGATACATATTTCACAATCGCGCTGGTAGTCGCGTTGATGCTGTCCAGGCTGTCGCCACACTCAATCAGCACGCAAGAGCTGAACTGGCGGGTCGGCGTACGCACGCCGGACATAATCGGCGTAGGCAAGGAAATTTTGAAGGTCGAGACCGCATCATAAAAGCGCTTGATGTAATCCAGACGCGCCTGGCCTTTGTAGTTGGCAAACAGGCACATGGCGACCAGGATGTACAAGAACTGTGGGCTCTCGTAGATCTTTTTGGTCACGCGGTTCTGGACCAAGTATTTACCTTCCAGCTGCTTGACCGCGGCATAGGAGAAGTTCATGTCGCGCCAGTGGTCAATCGTGGCATTCAGTACGTCGAACTCTTCGCGGCTGTAATCCTGCAACAGGTGCTGGTCATATTTACCCAGCGCCGTCAGGTTGGTCACATGGTCAAACAAATGCGGTGGCTCAAACTGGCCATAGGCAATTTTGCGCAGGTGAAAAATAGACAAACGCGCCGCCAGGTACTGGTAATCCGGTGTTTCTTCAGAAATCAGGTCGGCTGCGGATTTGATGATCGTTTCATGAATGTCGTCAGTACGGATGCCATCATAAAACTGAATATGCGAACGTAGCTCCACCTGCGAGACCGACACATTATTCAGGCCTTGTGATGCCCAATCAATCACCCGATGAATTTTATCGAGATTGATAGGTTCCTTGCGGCCATCCCTTTTCGTGGCCTGCATGGATTCGTATTTTGACATTGATGGCTCCCAGTACAGGAAGCGAGGGGTCCCGAAACAGACACATTTAACCGGGCAATACCCGGACCATCATGACGATGAAAAATGTACCCGCTCAAAGGCCAGACTAGCAATCAGTATTGAACAATCAGTGTTGAACATGGACTAACTGCATCTGCCGAGGACACCCCGCCTCAAACGTTAACAAGAAAAAATTTCACGGCAGGTCTCCTGGCTCTCAGGTCGTCATTATTTGCTTTCGCCTTCCCGAATCTCTTCAGTGGCTTAAATGGCAGCAAACAACTCGCTAATCACAGTTGCGGGGGCAGCCCTGGCTTAATGACTCCTGCGCGGCTTCACGCACCAGGTTCCCTATTAAACGCAGAAGAAGAGTCTCTTCTGCATACCGTATGGATGCGACTATAAAACAATATCTATGGCTTTTCAATTATCCAAAACACAATATATTGATATATTTTAATTGACAGGCAGCAACTGATTGTTTTTATTAAAGAATATTTTTACAACACATTGATCGATAATTTAGCTACCATGTGAATGTTTCTCGCATAGCTAAAAAGGCCGAAAAGCCATGTGATCGGAGCGCTGTTATCGCAACACAGAATTGTCGAATTATGCGACAGTAAGTCTAACGAACAAGAACAAACTTGCTATGACTGCCTTAAATGTTTCTACCCTACGTATTGCAACCGCCCTCGCCTTGGTAACCACCGGCAGCGCCGCGCATGCCACCAACGGCATCAACCTGATCGGCTTCGGTGCCGAATCGACTCTGATGGGCGGTGCTGACGTCGCAGTGGCGCGTGATACCAGTGCGCTGAATACCAATCCGGCCGGGCTGACGCAGATCAAAGCGCCGCTGCTGGATATGTTTGGCTCAGTGCTGCGTACCACTGACCTGGTGCACAAAGACCCCCGCAACGAAGAGCATGCGTCCAACCGCTACACCTTGCTTGGTGGTGGTGGCTATGCGCGGCCACTGGAAAATACGCCCTGTACGGCCGGCATCGGTTTGTTCGCGCAAGGCGGCGCCGGTGGCGTGTTCGACAACCTGCGTACGCCATTTGGCAATCGCGATGACTTGTCCTCGCTGTTTGGGATCGCCAAGATTATTCCTGGTATCGGCTGCGAGGTGACTGACAAACTCTCTCTAGGGGCCAGCCTGAATATTGTTTATGCGAGCATAGAACAGGACTTTTTTGCGAACACGTCAGTGAATGCTGTGCCCTTTGCTGGTTACAAATTAGAGGGTGCCTCTGCAGTGCGTACTGGCTTCAAGCTGGGCATGCAATATCGTGTGACCCCGGCGCTGACGCTAGCTGCCTCTTATACCGAAAAAACCGAGCTGCCGATGACTGGCGGTACACTGACAGCTGACTTCACAGACGCAGGCTTAGGCAAGGTGAAGTATGCCGACGCTTCAATCAAAGGCTTCGCCCTGCCACGCGAAGTGGCGGTAGGAATGGCGTTCAAGCCAACAGACGACTGGCTGCTGTCATTCAAACTCAACTGGCTTAACTGGGGCGATGCGATCAATGACGTGACCCTGCGCGCCACCAAACCAAACAATGCCTCAGCGCAATCTATATATGGCAGCTCGATGGGTGCCGACTGGAAAGACCAATGGGTGGTCGCGACAGGCGTCGCCTACAACTGGGATGACCGTACCACGCTTTATGCGGGCCACAATTACGGCAAAAACCCGATTCCGCGCCAGAACTCCAGTCCTTTATTGGCAGGGACCCTTGAACATCACCTCACCTTTGGTGCCGCACGTAAGATCGACCCGCACTGGCTGATGACTGGCGGTGTCGAATGGATGCTACCTGTCAGCGTTAAATACAACAGCCAATTATTTGGCGAGTCTGAAATCCGCAATGAAGCAATTGTGCTTCACTTCATGCTGAGCCGCCGCTGGTAGGTTTAAATTGTGGCATCCTGATCAAGAGGCTTGCGTCGTGATTGAACAAAACGTCGACCCTGCCGTTTTTTCCACCATAGCACCACACCCGTGATACTGAGTATTGCCACGACAATGCCGATCATCACAATGAGCACCCGGCAAGCCAGACCGAAAACTGCACCGGTGTGCAACACTCTTAGCCATTTACTGATAATGTCTCCTGGCAAGCCATGCCCTGGATAATCTTCGCGCAAAACGTTACCGGTCATGCCATCAATCCAGAGATTGGTTGCTGCAATAAAAAAGCCCCGCCAGACAGCGGGGCTTGATACAGGCATGGTTATAAAGTGCCACGTATGGTTAGCATAAAGTTTTGCGGATCACCGTAGAATGTCTGCAACGCATCAAGATAATAATGCTTGTCAAACACATTATTGATGTTTAATGCAGCCGTCCAGTGGTTATCAATTTTGTAGCTGGCTTGCGCACTCCAGATAGCATAGCCGCTCTGCTCGCGCTTAACGCTATCAGCCGTGGTATAAGCAGTGCCACTTTGCATGACAACGCCACCGCCTATGGTGAAACGATCCAACTCACCAGACAACCGATAGGTATTCCAGGCACGCAGCAGGTGACGTGGATTATGATCACCATTCAGGCGCACCCCGTTCAGACTAGCATCTTCAGCTGTCACGTATTTGGCATCATTAAAGGTGTAGCCAGCGTATACTTGCCAACCTGGCAATACTTCACCACTGACCTCACCGTCGAAGCCTTTACTCTCCTGCTTGCCAGCGTTGATATAGCAAGACCCACCGGTAGGAGAACCAGAACATGTAAGAGAGTTCAGCGGATCGATGATGGCACCATTAGTCTGCTTAATGCTAAACACAGTCAGCGATGTATTGAGCTTGCCGCCATAAAACTCGCCCTTGAGACCAGCTTCGTAATTTTTACCGACTGCCGGATCTAGCGAACCACCACTCGCAGTGAAGCTATTACTTTGCGGCTTGAAGATATCAGTATAACTGCCATAGAGTGACCAGTTGTCATTCAATCGATAGATTAATGCAGCATATGGTGTGACTTCATGCGCTTGCTTATAGGCACCGTTAAATGAACTTTCATAGTCGTACCAGCTTACCCGGCCACCCAGTATCAGCTTGAGTGGATCAGCCAGTTGCAACCTGACATTTCCATACAGACCTTGCCGGATTTCTTTGGAACTTAACGCTGCGCCATACACCCCTGGATACACCTGTGGCACCTGCGACAAATCCAAATTGTTAAAGTCGATAGGATATTGTGGCGAATAAGCTGTCCGAGCAGTTCTGCTGGATGGCATTTCGGCCAGTTGCCAGTTAGCACCGACGAACACCTCATGCGTCTGCCCCAGTGCATTGAATTGACCGGTTACTTGTGCATCCAGTGCGGAGGTTTCGTACAATACCCTGGAAAACTCGGCACGCATATAACTTGGACCGGTCATCGTTACCGGATTCACATTGGTAGCTGTCGGGCGGATGATCGCATCTTTTCTGTCGTTACGCTGATACATGGCACTGACCTTGAACTTCCAGTCGTCATTGAAGGCATGTGTGAGATCGGCGAACACTTCCTGCGTCTGACTCTGATAACCAGTCCAATCTGGGCCTAACGAGGTAGACCGCGGCAGATGCAGGTTGCTACCATCGGTAGACATCGGCAAACCACCACGCCAGCGGCCACCATACTGACGGAAATCCTGATAGCGCATGCCAATTGCAGCCACGGTCTTCTCGCCCAGATCTGCTTCAATAATACCGTAAAGCAAGGGCAGCTTGCTTGCAGCCTCATCATAGAAGTACTGGCGGTCTTCATAACCGGCGATAATACGCCCACGCAAGGTGCCGGCTGCATTGAGTGCTCCAGTCAAATCGGCATCCATGCGATAGTAGTCCCAGCTACCTGCACGCCCGGTTAACTGTAACTGTTGCTCCGCCATAGGGCGCTTGCGTACCATATTCACAGTGCCGCCGGGGTCACCATTACCGATCAACAAGCCAGGTGCTCCACGCATGACCTCAACACGATCCAGCATGATGGTGTCCGGTGGAGTACCAATGCCCCCGTAATCTCCCATCGGCACGCCATCAACCATATAGTTACTGATTTCGAAACCGCGCGAGTAATAAGTCGAATGGCCGTAGCCACGTAGCTGTTTGGTCACCCCTGTGGTTTGCATCAACACACTGTCCAGCGTGGTCAGGTTCTGGTCATCCATACGCTGGCGTGTCACCACACTCACTGATTGTGGAAGCTCCCTCAACGACTGAACCCCCTTACCTATCGTTACTGCACGTGCAGCGTAGGACTTTGTCCCTTCGCTAACGGAATGCATCTCGCGGTCTTTCTCCGCCGTGACTTTGACCTCAGGCAAAGTAGACTGGCTGGCATCATCCCGCGGTGCTGGTGACTTGCGCAACGAATAACCGGCCGCTGTTTTATCAGCACTGTAGCCAGTCTCTGCCAGCAGTTTGGCAAAGCCTTCTTCAACCGTATACGCCCCTTTTAAGCCTGCACTGCGCAGATGCTGGATATCCGCAGCATCCAGGGAAATAGCCACCCCGGATTGCTGCGCAAACCGGGTGAGCGTGCTTGCCAGCGGCCCGGCAGGAATATCATAGGCTTTGCTCGCAACCGCAGGCTCTGCATAAGCGATTAACGGACTACTGGCCAGCAGTGGCAAACAGACCAGTTGCAAGGCCAGCACAACAGGTGCCAGCCTGAAGCCAGGTGTTTGCCCCTGGCATTGTTGTTTTAGTAATTGCATGTAATGTGTTACTCCCTTAGTGAACGGTTACTATCACCAAGACAACCGGCCATCAAAAACCGGAACCGGAAAGTAAACATTTAATGCATTTTTACGGTTTGAGATTCACTGACACCATCCAGGGCGTGAATTGTTGCACCTTAATCGGAAAACTCTCTGCCAGCAAAGCCAATGCTCGCTCAGGCTCGTCGAGTGGTAACACCGCACTGACCTGATATTGCGACAATGCAGCCTCGTCATAACGCAAATAGCCTTTATGGTGACGTGCCAACGTCGCCAGTACATCTGACAATGGCTGACTTTGCACCACCAGCTGATGCAGTTTCCAGGCATCATTAATGCTGTCAGGGTCAATGGCATGTAAGCCTTCAACGCCCTGTGAGGTCACATTGACGCCCTCGCCTTGTTTCACCACGGCTTGCCTATCGGACGGGGCTTCCGGTTTGATGTTTACTTTAGACTCAAGCATGAGGACTTCTGTCGAATGCCGATGGCGGCCCACCACAAAACGCGTACCCAGGGCAGTGATACTGCCATGCTCGGTCTTGACCACGAAAGGACGGCTGGCATCTTTGGCAACATCAATCAGGATTTCGCCCTGCAGCAAGGTGAGTACGCGGCGATGTGTGGTGAAATCGACATCTACCGCCGTATGACCATTCAGCGTAATTTGGCTTTGATCTGGCAATACCGACGACTGCCACTCGGCAGTCGCGGTGTGTATATCCGATAGCCAGTAAGAAAGTGGATACGCTTCCAGCATCAGCCTGGCTGGCAATGCCAGCACGAATAGCAAAGCCAAAAGACTGGCACCACGTTTAAACTGTTTACGACGCTTATCCTGCTGGATACCGGCCTGGATGGCCTGGTGTGCTACACCGGATTGCGGACGGAATCCCTCCAGGCTAGCAATCATCCCTTGCATTAGCTGCACCGCTTTTGCGTGGGCTGGATCAAGCGCCAGCCATTCCTGGAACTCAGCGTTGACAGCTGGATCTTGCGCATCCTCTTCAAGGCGCAGCAACCATTCAGCGGCCTGCTCGGCAACCGTCGTCATGCCTGGCTCTCCGATTCACCAAGCACGGTATGGCAATGCACCAGCACACTCATCAGATACTTTTGTACCATCCTGACGGATACCTGCAGGTTGTCTGCAATTTCTGCATGAGACATCCCATCCAGATAACGCATCAGAAAAGCCTCGCGTGGTTTATGCGCAAGACCTTGCAACATGTGGCTGATATGTTCCAGTGCCTCCACTGCCGATGCTACCTGTTCGGCTGACGGTGCATATACCTCTCCCATCGCCATCACACCAGCAAGATAGGTTTCCTCAATGACGCGTCGCCTGGCCTGATTCAGCAGCAAGTGCTTGGCTGTCGTGGTCAGATACGCACGTGGCTCACGCATAGTCAGCAAGGCATCTCGGGACACCAGAATGCGGGTAAACGTATCTTGCATGAGGTCAGCGGCTGCATGCGGGCAGCCGAGTTTTTTTCTTAACCAGGAAAATAACCAACCGTGATGTTCGCTGTAAAGACTATGCAGGGTTTGTTGCAGTGCACGCTCGTTTGCCGGCATGTGAAGACAAGTTCCAAAAAAACTACAAATGATAATGATTATCATTATATCACATTGCGTAATCTTGATGCCGGTCTTCAGGTTCAGGAAGCCGGGCGAGCCCAGCCTCCGCCCAATGCGCGATAGAGATCGATAGCAGCCTGCAATCGTTGCTGACGTATTTGCAGATTGACATCCTGCGCGGTGAACAGCGTACGTTCGGTATCCAGCAAATTCAGCATGGTGTCTGCTCCTGCCTGATAGCGTGACTGGGCAAAATTGAATGCTCGCTCTGCATTTTCCAGTGCTTCGGCCTGTGCCACAGCCTGCTGATCCAGTCCCTGGATACGGTTTAAGGCGGCTTCAACATCGGCAAAGGCGGCAATGATGGTCTGGCGATAATTTGCCAATAGCTCTTCCCTGCGGGCGATGGCTATATCACGTTGCGCAGCAAGCCGGCCTGCATTGAAGATAGGCGCCGTCAAGCCGGCTGCCAGGCTATAAAGCGGATGATCAAGCACACTGGCCAAATGATTGCTACTACTTAACATGCCACCATTCAGGGTAATGCTAGGCAACATGACGGCCCGCGCGACCTGGATATCTGCCTGCGCTGCCAATAATGCAGCTTCGGCACTGGCAATATCCGGCCTGCGTGTCAGCAAACTGCTTGGCAGGCTCACACTGGTTTGCGGTAGTTGCAAATCCCTGAGCAGACTATTGCCGAATTGCAATTCAGCCAGCGGCTGAGACAGCAGTGTCGCCAACACCGCTTCAGTATTGCCTTGCTGTTGTTTGAGCAATACCACAGTACGACGTTGCGTCGCGACCAGGCCTTGCTGTTGTGCCAATGCCAGCTGATTGGCTGCACCGGCGCGATAACGCGACTGCACTAACCGCAACACTTTCTCAGCATTATCAAGATTTTGCTGCGCGATTAAGGCTCGCTCGCGTAAACCAGTCAATTCCATCCAGGTATTCGCCACACTGGCCGTGATCGACAATCGCACACTGTCACGGTCAAACTGGCTAGCCTCAACGCGCGCCAATGCCCCCTGATACGCTGAGCGGTTCTTGCCCCAAAAATCGATCTCGTAACTCGCCACCAAGCTTCCAGCATAATGATTGGCATTGGCCGCATCACTACCGCCGCCCAGCCTGTGTTGGCGGCCCACATTGGTCGTGGCCGAGACTTCCGGCAACAATGGCGCACCGGCGACTACGGCTAACTTCTGCGCTTGTGTCACACGTGCCACAGCAGCGACAATATCGTAATTGGCCGCCTGCGCTCGCTGCACCAGGCTATCCAGCTCGGGATTAGCAAATGCCTGCCACCAGTCGCGCTCTATTTGCACATCAGTGGAGTCAGCCTGATGACGCCATTGCGATGGCATGCCAGCCAGGCCGTCATCATGCTTGAGTTGCAGCGGTTTTAATGGGCTGCAAGCTGCCAGCAAGGCAATCAAGGGAATACACACAGTAGATTTCATATTACTCATTGGCAAGCGCCACCACAGGATCCAGGCTGGCGGCCTTACGCGCAGGCATAAAGCCAAAGATCAGCCCGGTCACCACTGAACAGAAAAAAGCACCCAGGATGGCACTGAGTGAGAAAATGACCGGCATACCAAATAAAACCAGGGTAATGCCTATCGACAAACCGATGACGACCCCCGTCACGCCACCAACCGTCGTCACTAATACCGCCTCGGTCAAGAACTGTTGCAGGATGTCACGCTGACGGGCGCCAGTAGCCATACGGATACCGATCTCGCGCGTGCGCTCGCGCACGGTCATCAACATCACATTCATCACGCCTATACCACCAACCCCCAGCGACACCACTGCAATCAGGGCGAGCATAAAACCCATACTGTCCTGGGTTTTGGCTTGTGCCGCGATCCAGGCAGCCGCATTTTCAATTTGAAAGTCACGCACGCTGTGACGGCTAAAAAGCAAAGCATCAATACTCTCTGCCGCTGCATCTATCGATGCCATGTCCTTCACTTCCAGCGTGACATAGCTGGGCTCACGCTCACCAAACACACGCAAGCTAGCCGTAGAATATGGAATAACAACGATGTCATCATCACTCTGGTCACCAGTGACTGCCCCTTTGGAAGCCAGTACACCGATCACCTGAAAGGGCACATTGCCGATCAGGATCGTTTCGCCAATCGGGTTCCCGACATCCGGCATCAGGTTTTGCACCAGCCGCTGGCCGACGACCGCGACCGTAGTCATGCGCTCATCATCCTCTTCGGTAAAAAAAGAACCTTTGATCACCGGCCAGGACAGCATGCGTGACATGGCGGCACGCGATCCTTTAATACGGGTTTGTGCATCCTGATTACCAAATCGCACCACTTTACTACCGGAAAAATTTGGCAATACATAACTGATCTGCGGTAAATCGCCCAATGCCTCCATATCGGCTGCATTGATGCCGCGCCCCGGAATACTTGAGCTCTCGCGTTTAGGGTAAACATAGATATGGTTGGTACCAAACGCGCCCAACTCTGCAACCACCCGCTCTTTCGTCCCCATGCCGACAGCCAGCATAACAATCACCGAGGCAACACCAATAATGATGCCGAGTAACGTCAAGCCAGTACGAAAGCGGTTCACCCACATCACGCGCCAGGCGGCACGGCAAGCTTCCAGCATGTCACCACGCCATTGGATACCCGCATCACTGGCAGCAAATTTCAGGGCAGGCATATGAGAAATTTTAGCCCTGTCGTCTGCAGCTGTATTGGCAAAACCGGTATCGCTGATCACATAACCATCACGTATCTCAATGATACGACGCGCGCGCGCCGCAACATTCCGGTCATGCGTGATCAGGATGATCGTATGCCCTGCGTCGGCAAGCTCATTCAGCAGGCGCATCACCTCTTCGCCGCTACGCGAGTCCAACGCGCCAGTCGGTTCATCCGCCAGGATAATATGACCGCCATTCATCAGGGCACGCGCGATGGAGACACGCTGCTGCTGACCACCGGATAGTTGCTGCGGTCGGTATTGCAAGCGCTCGGCCAGTCCCAGCCGGGTCAGCAACGCCTTGGCACGTTCAGCCCGTGCAGATTCGCTCATGCCTGCATACAAAGCAGGCATTTCAACGTTCTCTTGCGCAGTTTCAGTGGTAATCAGGTGATAGCCCTGAAACACGAAGCCAAACGCCTCGCGCCGTAACCACGCCAGTTCATCGGTGTCCATATAGGCAACATCGCGCCCGGCAAAGTTGTAATGTCCGCTACTGGGTTTATCCAGGCATCCCAGAATATTCATCAAAGTGGACTTACCCGAGCCAGAGGCACCCACAATCGCGACAAATTCACCTGCATGAATATCCATGGAAATACCATGCAGGATTTCCACGCGCGGTTTGTCACCGCCACCGTAATGCTTGCGAATATCACGCAACGAGATCAATGGCTGGTGCATCGTCAAAACTGAAACTTCCACGCACTGGGCGGCGCTGCTTTATCAGCGATAATTAATTGCTCACCTTCTGCCAGGCCAGAAACAATCTCAGCGCGCAAGCGCGTACGTACGCCAGTCACGACCTCATGCCAGTCCACCTTACCCTCTTTGGTCAGCACCCTTACTTTATATTGGCCGGGCTTGCCCTCTACCGCAGCCAGTGCATTCGTTGGTGCAAGAATGACCTGATTGGCCTGCGCGACCACGAATGAGACCTGTGCCGTCATTTGTGGCATTAACTCGCCATCAGGATTGTCGACATCAAACAACACCGTGTACAACACAACTTTGTTGTTGCTTGTTGCCTGAGTGGCGGCAGTGTTACTGGTGCTTTCAGGCTTGGGTGGTGCAGGTAATACCTGGCGAACTGTGCCAGCCCAGCGGCGCGCATCACCCCCCAGGGTTTTGAAATATACCGGCATGCCCGGTTTGACATAGCGCACGTCGGCTTCGGATACATCTGTCCACACCGTCATGGATGACAGATCGGCGATACGTAATAAGGTAGGCGTCTGGTAAGTCGCATTCAATGTCTGGCCTGCTTTCGCCTCGATAGACACCACTGTGCCTGACATCGGCGCATAAATCCGGGTGAAGCCCAACAGTGCTTCGTTGCCCTGCAGCGTCGATTGTGTTTGTACAATCTGCGCCTTGAGGTTTTTGATCCGCGCGGCGGCAGTCTTCATGGTCGCTTCAGCCTGTTGTACATCCTCGGCACGGGTCGAACCTTCTACATGCATGCGTTGCTGCCTTGCCTCCTGCTGCTGTGCAAAGGCGTATTGCGCCTCCTGCTCTTCGAGTTGTGCCTGCAGGCCGGCCAAGGCTGCCTGACCGGCATCAACCGTGGCCTGTGGCACGCGCGGGTCAATCTCTGACAATAGTTTGCCTTTTTCAACCACATCGCCCGGTTGCACATGCAAAGCCAGTATCTGCCCTGACACCTGCGCACCGACATCAACATAACTACGCGGCTGCAAGGTGCCGATCGCCGTCACGTTCTGTTCTATATCGCCACGCTGAACCATTTCTGTCTCAAACGGTAGTTGTGTCCGCGCCTGCCACCAGCGCCAAGCAAAGATCAAAAGAATCATCAGTACCAGCAACACTGGCCACTTGTATCGACGGAATGTCATTTATTGCGGAACCTCAAAACTCAATGTGGCCGTATGGCGTACATCTTCATATTTTTTTCCTTGATAAGTCGTGCTGCCATTGATGCGGGCAGTCACCTCAAGCACATACAGTCCCGGGAAGGATGTTTTCAAAGTCACCGTGCCATCTTCAGCCGGTTTGAGTGAGCGTATCCAGCCTTCGCTGGTACTCACATTCACTTGTGAAGCGGCTACCGCACTCCCTTTCCATACAAGCTTAAAAGTATTGCCATTGGATGCTACAGGCACCAGCTCAAGGTCATTAACCGCTTTGGTCTCACTTCGCCCCAGTTTTGCCTGATAAAAATTGAGCACCTCTCCCTGAGTCACAGCCTGTGCGGTCAATCGGATATCCCCTTCTGCTGGCGCAATCACAAAATGATTGTTTTCTTTTTGCAATATCAGCTCTTTATCATCGTTCACAAAAGCACGGCTACTATTCAGCACGGCAATATCGGCCTTGATAGCCGCGTCATGCAATCCGAGAAAAGCATTTGCGCCATTCTGGCCTGGCTCCAGCCAGACATAGTCGGCCTTGACACCCAGACTCGCCGATAAGCATGCAAGCATCATCACCTGCAAACAGGTACTGCGCATTAATCTATTCATGTGAAATAGCTCCTTAAAATTTTAATTATTGTCAGAAAAATGGACGATTCTCATGTCTGCATTTTTCAAGAAACGGCCTGTTTAGAGAAGCGATCGATTTGCAGAAAAGTGTGCTGCACGTTTATGCCTGGAATGACCATTTTTGGCAGCGGAGCGACGCTTCCTCCACCAGATAATGATGCCAGTGACGCTCAGTATGGCGACGACCAACCCCATGAGGGAAATGAGAATACGCCCCGTTAATCCTATAATGCGTCCAGAATGCAGCGGAAATTGTGCCTGCATAAAAATATCTCCCGCCGTACCGGTACCAGGCACTTCACTCCCCAGCAGATGACCTGTCCTGGCATCAAAGAAAAGCCATGGATTGCCTAGCCCACCATCGCCATGCGACTTTTCACTTTCAAAAAATCCGATTTGATAAGTCCCATATCGATCGGCATAGGCAATTCCTCCCGCGGGGATGTGCCAGCCTCGCTTGTCAGCCTCAATGCGTGCCAGTGCCAGTATCTCTTCACGACTAAATAGCGGGGTAATTGGCGCATTGTCGGGAGTCGGTTTTCGCGCATCAAACGGACTGGGAGTTAGCGGTGAAAATACCGACACCAAGGGCTGCATCACCGACTCACCCAGGTTCATGGAGACAGAGGTAATCGCCAGCATGAGTAGCAACAGCCAAGTCCAAACACCACCCGAGCGATGCAAATCAAAATTCATTTTGGGCCACCCCTGGCCAAGCCGGAATGCAAACGATTTGCGCCAGCTAGACACATTCGGAAAGGATATCCACAGCGCCAGGAAACAATCCAGTACCCAGACGATGGCAATCACGCCCATCACCCACAAGCCCAAATAAAAATCCTCACCAATCTTGGGCAGGTGCAGGCTGTAATGCAGTTTGTACAGAAACGGCAACAGGTTTTCACGTGTCATGGACACAGCCCCCCATTGTCGTGTGCCCTGAATGGTCGCGGTTGCCGGATCAACGGCGACTTGATTGAAGCCGAGCTCAATGCGCTTGCCAGTCTCCTGATTGACACGACCACTTACCCCCATCATTAAGGTATGGCCAGCGTCAATGGATAAAGGTAGATAACCAACCTGCAATTGCGGATTGGCCAATTCAACCTGGCGCGCCAGTGCTAGTGGTGTCAAAGTTTTTGAAGTCTCCCCGCTGCGGGCGGTAAATAATTGGGGATTAAGCAATGCATCTAATTCGTGATCCCATGAAATCACCGCACCTGTGAGGCCGGCAATGAACAGAAATACTGCCATTAATAATCCCGCCCAGCGGTGCACAGTCACCAGCGCCAAACGTATATGAGATAACTTCACAAACTAACCTTTCAACCGTCACATGCTTTATGTTGATATTCATCACCTTGAACAACACTATGCAATGAATAAAAAAGCCTCTTATTTGTAATGACACGCGAGAATGGAAAAAGGGCACCACAATATTGAAAAAAATAAATTGATTAAACGATGGAATCAGTGACTTCAGCAAAAAACTGCCTGAGTCACTGATATGAAAGGCTGAAAATAGAGCGCGCTAGAAAACTGCAGCAATGGCAATCTGTATGCTAAAAATCCATGGTCGCCGACAATGTCAACATACGCGGCTTGCCAAGGTAGAGCCAGCTGCCTGAACCACTCACCCAATAATCGCGTCCGAACAAGTTTTCCAGGCCAGCCCGAAAAATCACAGGCCGGTCCCAGGCTTGGGTTTTGTAGCGGCTACCAATATCCCAGCGCGTCCAGCCTGGAATACTGTGCATATTGGCACCGTCGACATATTGCTCACTGCTTGAAATCATGCGGGCAGTGACCGTTAAGCCAGACACGGTTTTAACGTCGTACTCGCTACCCAGATTGACCTGCCAGCGGGACACATTAGGCGCATAGTTGCCATTATTGATCGCGTTTTCTGTGCTTGCCAGACGTGCATCAATATAGGCAAGGCCGCCTAGTAGCCTGACATCTGGTAACACTTCACCAAAGACGTTGAGCTCCACACCACGATTACGCTGCTCACCATCGACTTTATAGGTTTTCGTGCCATCTGGATTTACAACACTGAAACCGCTGGGTTTCTCAATCTGAAATAGGCTGATGGTAGTAGTAAAACGGCCAAAATCATACTTTGCCCCGACTTCGTATTGCTTCGTTTTATATGGTGCAAAGATTTTTTCCTTATTGATTGTGTCCATTGGTGCGGTATCGCCTTTACTTAAGCCCTCAATGTAGTTGCCGTAAATAGAAAAATTTGCAAACGGTTTAAACAATACTGCCAACATGGGCGTCACGGCACTTTTATCGTAGTCTGTTTGACCGCTACCTGTGGCTGGATCATAGGTAATGACTTTTACACGCTGGTGACGTACGCCCAGCGTAAACGCCACCTGATCATCAAAGAACGAAATGGTGTCGGAGACAGCGATCGAAGGTAGCTGCAAAGCATCTGTTTTGGGCGGATTGGATGAAAACCCGGCCAATGATGGTGCGTTAATCGTTGGCGTATCATAAATATTTGTATTAAAACTGCTAAAACCATAGTAGTCATCGGTATAGCCATGCGTTTGCTTGACATAAGAAGCATTCAGGTTGAGTTGATGTTTGATCGCCCCGGTCCAAGCCATACCTCGTAAGCCTGCTTGCATCGTTTTGTAGTTCCAGAAGTCAGGCCAGTAATACACCGTCGCTTGCGCATTACCCTGTGTATCTGTCACATAGATATCGGTCGATAAGTAGCAAAAGCGATTATTACTTTCACCTATTGCACCGTAGACTGTCCAATCAGGCGTGATATCAAACTCCAGCTTGGAAAGCACATAGTCACTACGTGTTTTTGCATATTCCCAATCCTGGGCAATTTGTTTACGTGCACTGGGTGGACGTGGAATGCTGATGGCGTCGGAAATACCGAGACCTCCTGCGCCCTGCGGCGCCTCATTATTCATGGACTGATATCCGGCATCCAGCGACCCACGTAATCTGCTGCCTCTATAATCAACACCAACGGTGGCAGCGCCTAACTCGATCGACTGCCCATCTGTCGCAGTGTTGCCATGATGGTAAATACCATTGAAGCGTAGCCCCCATTGCTTATCTTCGCCAAACCGACGACCGACATCCAGATGCCCGCCCAGCACGCCTTTCGACATATAAGTCGCCGTCAATCTGGTCAAAGGTGTATCACCCGCTCGTTTCGGTACCATATTGATCGCCCCGCCCGCGGCGTCATTAGGTGCCATGCCATTCAGTAAGGCATTCGGGCCTTTCAGCACTTCTATACGCTCAGCTGTCTCAACAGGCAATGTACGACTGGGGGCGATGCCATAAATTCCATCAAACAGCACAGCGCTCTGGATGGGAAAGCCGCGGATCATGAAAGAGTCGCCCGCTCCCGCCGCATTGGTTAAGCCATAGGAAATCGTGCGTACGGAAGGATCATTCGCCAGCACATCCGCCACTGTGATGGCCTGCTGGTTTTCTATAAGCTGTGACGTATAGCTGGTGATATTAAACGGTGTGTCTATCACCTCTTTGTTGCCCAGTAAGCCTACCCGGCTGCCGCGTGCCACCTGGTCACCCGCATAGGCAGGCATGAGTTCATTTTTATCCGACTCCGCGTGTGCCGTGACAGTGACTTCAGGCAATGTATCGACCGCAGCACTTGGTGTTGAGCTGGCGACTATTTTTTTAAGTGTATATCTACCTGGTTGTACCTCTACCGCCTGCAAACCTGAGTTGTGTAACAGACCATCAAAGCCTTGCTTAATGGTGTAGTTGCCTTTGAGGCCTTTACTGACTAGGTGCTTTGCCTGCTCGGCCTCAAATGAAAGCACGACACCTGCCTCAGCGGCAAAATGCCCTAAAGCGCTATCCAAAGCCCCGGCGGGGATATCGTAACTGCGTAGCAAGATATTTTCTGCCGCGATAGCAGATGACAGGCTAGCGGAAAAAGGTAATGCCGCCAGGCCTAAGGCTGCGGCGAGCAAACTGCCCAACGCGCGTTGCTGCAAATAGGTTCGGCCATGGCCGGTTTGTTTTTGGATGTTCATTTCGTGTCCCTGTGCAATGAATGTTTTCATAGCATTGGTCGAACGAAATTTAAAAAGGGACAATGCAAACAGGCTTTTTTTATAATTTTGCCAAAAACACCTACGTTGCAAGACGCAAACTGACCCAGTAGCGTGTGAAATAGTCGACATGTACTTGTGGCAACGCGGTTTGGATAGCGTCAATTGCAATATCCGGCTGGTCCAGCGGGAATGCCCCCGAGATGCGCTGGTTTGCCAGCTGCGGGTCGCAGCGCAAAACGCCTCGGCGATAACGGTTTAACTCCGTGACCAAGTCGGCCAACCGCCAATCGGTCACCACCAGCATGCCGCGAAGCCAGCTGGCTTCGTACCCAGTCAAGGCCTGACGCGAAGTAACGCCTTGCGCATTGAGTGTGCATTGTTGTCCGGCAGGCACCTGGAAGATGGGATGCCCCACGGCAGGCGTCACTTCGACTGCATGCTGTATCACGCCCAGCCAGGTGGAGGCGGCATATTGCCTGACAATAAACTGTGTGCCTAACGCGCGCCAACTGGCCTGGGCCGTATGTACGATCAATGGTCGCTGCTGAGGATCTGCATGACCGGTTTCAATATAAATTTCGCCCCTGATCAGATGCAGCGTACGTGCAGATGCATCGAAAGAGACATTCACCACACTGTTGGTATTCAACACCAGCCGCGTACCATCTGTCAGCATCCACTCCCGCCGCTCACCCGTTGCCGTGCTGTAATCGGCCAGTATGGGTTGCCAGGGTTGCGTGCGCCAGCCCACCCAGGCCAATGGCATGGTGAATGCAAATATCCCCAGCCCTTTCAGCAGCGCACGGCGACGGGCATGCACGACCTCGCTACTTGCCTCTAATGCAGTGTGCGTGATTTGTGCAGGCGCCAGGGTCAGTTGTTGTTGAAGATGCTCGACCCGCGACCAGGCCCATTGCTGCTCCCAGCCTTGGGCCAGCCAAAGCTGCCAGGCAAGCTTATCCTCAGCACTGGCGACGCCAGAACATAACTGGCTATACCAGCCTGCGGCTTCGCGAATCAAACGACGCGCCGTTCTCGGGTCTGGTGATATGTGATTCATGATAAAGAAAACAGCAGGCAGTGCTCAATCGCACGCGCCATATATTTTTTGATCGAACTGACCGAAAGATTCATCTGCTCGGCAATGTCAGGATAAGTCATGCCATCGAGTTGCGACAGCAAAAATACCTGGCGTGTTTTTTCACCTAATGCGTCCAGCATGGCGTCAATTTCACACAAGGTTTCAATGACGATGGCTCGCTCTTCAGCAGAAATCTGTACAGGTTCCGGCATTGCGGCCAGCGCTTCCAGGTAAGCGCGCTCCAGGGTACTGCGGCGAAAATAATCGACCATCACCCGCCGCGCAATCGTTGCCAGATAAACACGAGGCTCTAATATCTGGCTTGCATTGCGTGCAGCAATCACGCGAATAAAAGTATCATGTGCCAAATCGGCAGCATTCTCACTGCAATACAACTGTCGACGCAGCCAACTCTTCAACCAGGATTGATGATTCAGATAAAGACTCTCAACCGATTGCTGTAATGCAAACTCATTTGCTGACATACCAGCCTATCACGCCCATTAATGATAATGATTCTTAATTCTATCATGAGCCATTCACGCGGAAACAACGGCAGGAAGTCGGTTGATTAATAGTTTAAAAACAATTGTAAAGTTTTGACGATGATCGCGACACTGCCATGCTCACACATCTGAAACAAAGAAAGCCTGTACGCAGGCTTGGTGAAAATATATTGATCGCACACACGGCATGCATCAATGCGATACATGCCGTGAATGATGATGATAGAGAGTGAATAGCAGTTACTTAGAAACTACCACTCAACGTCATCATGAAATTACGCGGCTCACCAAAATAAGTCTGGCGCGACCAGCCTTCCAAACGAGAGTAATACTTCTTGTCGAACAGATTGCTGCCCGTCAGGCTCAGGTTCCATTTCGGGTTAATGCGGTAGCTCACTTGCGCCGAGGCCAGGGTGTACGCGCCTTGCTCCCATTTATTGGTCCCATCATAAGCGTATACACCGCTGCTCATATCCAGCCCACCCCCAATCGCCCATGCGTCTGACAAACGGTATTTGTTCCACAGTTTAAAACTGTGTTTGGGTGTGGAAGTTGCAAATACCAGGCCCTTCAAACTGTCCTCTGCCTTGAGGTATTTGGTTTCGGTGTACGCATAGCCGGCGATCAATTCCCACTGGTCATTCAAGCGGCCGCTGATCTCAGCCTCAGCGCCCTGGCTGCGCACCTCGCCCACCGCGATCGAATAAAGCGGATTCGCCGGATCGGTCATGGCGCGGTTCTCGTCATTGATACGGAACAAGGCGGCATGCATATTTAACTTGCCGCCTTCCAGTTCGCCCTTGACGCCCACTTCATACTGCCTGCCGGTACGCGGCTTGAGCATTTTATTATTAGCACTCAAGCTATATTGTTGCGGCTGGAAGATATCACTATAACTGGCATACACCGCATAGGTGTCATTCAGGTTCTGCACCAGCCCGACATACGGGGTGAACTGGTTGGTAAATTCGTCACTACCGTCAGGATTGCCTTTCACCGAAGTTTTCCAGTTGCTAAGACGCCCGCCCAATATCAATCTGGTATTTTCCAGCAGTTGCAATCGGGTCTGACCGTATAAACCATTTTGCCGGGTTTGATATTCGTCCGCCGGGTCATAAACAAAATCGGGCTTGGCAATGCTATGCACCGGTGAAAAAATATTTTGCGTCGCACCAAATACCTGGGCGTATGCGGTACTGGAGTTAAATACCCGCGTATTAAAACCCACCAGCAAATGATGCTGTTTATCAAAAGCATTAAACGGCTGGCTCAGGTAAGCATCTACGCCGTAATCACTGGTTTTGCCCTTACTACCCAGCAAAATGCGGTCAAAGTTACCTGCGGCATCGATATAGGAGTCGCCAAAAGCACTGCTTTCCAGGCCAAATCTGCGTTCAATGGCACTGGCGCGTAATTTGAATTCGCCGCCCTGGTCAAGATGATGCTCCAGTTCAACAAAATATTGATTGTTATTTTCGTGTTTGTTATCCCAGCCAGAGCCAATAAAGGTTGAACGCTTGATATCTGCCACCCTACCATCAGCATAGGTCGGTAAACCAAACGTTGGACGCGAGTCCATACTGGTAATGGTTGCACCAACAGACAATGTGGTTTTGGAACTGACATCCACTTCCAGCGTACCGTACAGCAATGGCTTGCGCATGTAATCGCCATCAATAAAAGAGTTTTTATCCTGGTACATTGCGACTACCCGGCCACGCACTTTACCCTCACTATCAAGTGCGCCTGTCACATCCACTTCGCCACGGTAATTATCCCAGGAGCCAGTTTGCAGACGTGTCTTCACCGCAAAATCTGCCAGGGCGCGTTTTCTGACCAGATTGACCGTACCACCGGGCTCACCAGTGCCCTGCAATAAAGCAGCTGCTCCGCGTAGCACCTCAATGCGGTCATAGGTAGTCAGGTCCTGTGAGCTGGTACCCCATGCGCCCTGGCTATCCTGTACAGGAATGCCATCAATCTGAATAGTATCCAGACCGTAACCACGCATGGAAATACCCGCTGTATTACTGCCATAACTCACTACCGTAATGCCGGTGGTCTGTTGCATTGCTTCGGCCACCGTGGTCAGGTTCTGGTCCTCAATGCGCTGGCGTGTCACAATCGAAATGGATTGCGGGATATCGCGTAATTTTTGTTCCCCTTTGCCGATAGTGACCGTATTCGAGGTATAAGAACCACTATTCTCAGTCACGGCCGTTTGCTCTTTTTTGGCACGAACAAAGACTTCAGGTAACACATCGACCACTGAAGACTCACTACCAACGACTAACTTTTTCAAAGTATAGCCACCATCATCGGCCAGAACTGCCTGTAAGCCGGTATCGCGCAACAAGGCATCAAAGCCCTGTTTCAGGGTATGCCGCCCTTTGAGGCCAGCACTTTGTTTGCCCGAGGCCAAGGCAGGATCAAAGGAAAGGATGACATTTGCCGTGCGCGCAAAGCTATTCAACGCACTGGTGAGCGAGCCGGCAGGCACATCGTAAACATGTGTACTTTCAGCCTGGCTTCCGCTGTCAGCATGGGCAGAGGGTGATTGCAGTAATGTGAACGCTGAGCAAGTTAGCAATAAGTGCAACGCCACTGCAAGTGGCTTTTGCTTGAGATGAAGCAACTGCATAGAAATAAAACTCCCTGATTATTTGTTGTATGTACTATTGATGACGTACAACCCAGAGAGGTGGACAGTGGAATGCAATATTTTTTAATTGGCCGGTTAATGTGCTGGCTGAATCGACGTCAGCCAGGGCGTGTAATGCGTCATGGCGACTGGCGTCGTATCGGCCAACACCTTCAATGTACGGGCCGTATCATTCAGCGCGAACACGCCTGACACATGTACATGCTCTAACGCAGCGGCATCATAGTAAAGATGCCCCTGGTGATAGCGTTGTAATTCACTGAGCAGCAAGGAGAGTGGCAGATCATCTGCCACCAGCCTGGATGATATCCAGGCAGTTTCATTCTGGATATCGGCATTGGTTTTACTGGCTGGCAGATCATTTTGCAGCAGCGTAGCCTCGCCGGGAGATAAAGTCACACACGAGCGCTGTATAGTACAAGCTTCGACGCTAGACTCAATCACCATGACCTGCGTGACGTGATGCTGGCGCCCCACCGTGTATTGCGTGCCTAGCGCACGCGCCGTCCCTTCGGCAGTCTCGACCACAAATGGCCGCTGCGCATCTTTGGCCACCTGCAGCAGGATCTTGCCTTGCAGCAACTCGACGCGGCGCTGGCCTCCATTAAAGTGGATGTTCACGGCACTATGCGTATCCAGGGTCATCTGGCTATGATCAGCCAACTCAATCGTGCGCTGCTCACCAATGCCGGTATGGTAATCCGCCAGCATGACACGGGCAGGCAGGCTATTGGCAACCACGCCGCCAACCAGCATGACGGCCAGTAAACACAACCCGGTCGTGAACACTTTGTTCCGTTTGTGTTTGGACGGCTTCAGCACCGCATTCAGGACACGTTTGCTCGAAGTCTCCTGTGCCGCATCAAAACGGCTCCACAGTTTTTCCATTTGTGTAAATGCGGTGGCATGACGTGCATCCGACGCTAACCACTGCGCAAATGCCATCCGGTCAGCCTCACTGACATGGTCGGCATGCAAATGTGTATGCCATTCTGCGGCCTGTAAAATAATATCGGGAGAAGATGTGGTGTGTTGCATCAGGCTAAACCACTTCACCATAAACAATACGATGGCAATGCACCATGGCTTTGGCAATATATTGTTTGACCATACTGACAGAAACACCCAGCACTACGCCGATTTCGGCATACGTCATGTTTTCAAGCCGGCTCAACATAAAAGCTTGCCGCGGCTTATCCGCCATACTGTCCAGCATGGCGGCAATCAAGGTCAGTGTTTCGATCACTTCCAGATGCTGCTCGGGCGAACTCACATAGTTTTCTGCATGTGTCAGTGCCAATGCTTCCAGATAGGCCTGCTCTATTTTCTGCCGCCGCGCCTGATCAATCAGCAAGCGTGTGGCAGTGGTCGTCAGATAAGCGCGCGGGGTCTGCAATGCTTTAAGATCGGCATCGGAAAGCGATAGCAAACGGCAGAATGTTTCCTGCACCATATCTGCCGCCTGCTCACGGCATCCCAATTTACGCCTTAGCCAATGTTGCAACCAGCTGCGATGGTCACTATACAAGCTATGTAGTGTGTGTTGGAATGCATGCTCGTTTGCAGACATAGTGACGGTCGAACTTCATGATTCAAATGATAATAATTCTCATTCTATCATGTAAAATTCATTTTGCACGCCCGCTTAAGACGCTGACTGGCAAATACCCCCATCCGCTCACTGTGGCAGCAATGCCTGCCTGTGCTAGTCGCGAATATTGTTTGGCATGATATGTCTGCCAAACAATATTCACTCATCAAACCAGCAATTACTAGTTGGTAGTTACCAGCTATAAGTTGCACTGGCAATGGCCGCACGGCGAGCACCAATCCAGCAATCGCCACGCGTAATACAAGTAGACACATACTCTTTATCTGCAAGATTGCTGGCATTCAGTGCATAGCGCCAATTGCCATAATCCAGGCCTATCATGGCGTCAAACAAAGTCACGTCTGGCGTTTTAACAATATGGGTAGAGTTCCAGGACTCACCAATATAGCGCACCCCAAAACCGGCACGGAACCCACTCACATCCCCGATAGAAAAGCGTTTTGTCAGCCAGCCGGAAGCCAGGTATTTAGGAATGGTTTCAACCTGCTGCCCTTTTTCTGCTGGATTATCAGTGATGTCATACTTGGCATCTGTGTAGCTCCAGGAAGCCAGGACGTCCCAACGGTCACCAAAGCTGGTTGCGCCTTCCATTTCGATACCGCGCGACACAATCCTGCCCTTTTGCGTGTAGAGATTACTCATGACATAAATCGGGCGGTTCTCGTCAGCCAAATGATAGGCGGCAATAGTGAAACGCGTCGGCGAGTTTGCAGGCATGTATTTCAAGCCGGCCTCCCACTGTTTGCCTTCCTGTGGTTTTAAATAACCGCCATTCACTGACAAATTAGTCAGTGGCAGGAAGGACTCAGCATAACTCACATAAGGCGACCAGCCATTATCAAACAGGTAGTTCAGGCCATAACGCTGCGTGGTTTTGTAGCTTTCCTGCGGGACAGAACCTTCACTGCGGTTTTCAGCTTTGTCACGACGGATACCGGCCGTCAGCACCCAGTGCTGGTCAAACTTGATTTGATCCTGCAAATACAGGCCTGTTTGCATCACACGTGTTTCTGGTAATGCCGACAATGTCGCCACCGAATCAATATTGCCGTAGACAGGGTTGTAAATATCAATCAGATTACCGGTACCATCGTCATAGCCTGCCACGCCCGTTTTGCGGAATCGCGCATAATCCAGGCCAATTAACACGGTATGCAGCGTACTCCCCAGATCAAAGTGCGCTTTGGCATTGGTATCGACATTCAATGTAAAGGAATGCGTTTTTGATACATCGTAATAGCGAGGCAAAACATTCTGGCCTGCTGTTGGGAATGGATTCACACTTGGATCAAACGTAAATGAATTCACATACAGTGAGCTGTAATTATTACGGCTTTTGGTCCAACGGAAGTTCTGCCGCACCGACCAGGTATCATTCAACTGATGATCAAAAATCCAGCCAAGATGGGTAGATTCACTGATGTACTTGTCGAAACCAGGCTCCCCCAGGTAGTTATCGTAAGGAATGCGGCCATTGGGGTTAGGTTTGAGGACGCCATACACAGGCAGGAACTGCGGCGTGGGCAGTGAGTCATCCAGCTGATAGCGGGCAATTAAAGTCAGGCTCGTTTTATCGCTAGGCTTCCAGGTCAAAGATGGCGCAAACAATGTACGTTTTTGATAAGCATGATCGACTTGCGTATCCGTGTCCTTGCCAACCATGACCAAGCGGTAAAACAGCGTATCGCTATCGGCAACCGGCCCAGTAAAATCTGCCTGGATTTGCTTGAAATCATAGTTACCCAAAGAGACGCCAATTTCGCGGCGCGCTTCAGTCAGTGGCCGTTTACTGACCAGGTTGACAATGCCGCCGACACCGCCTTGACCGTATAAAGTTGATGCCGGACCGCGCAACACCTCAATGCGCTCCATCATGAACGGGTCTGGCCGGATCGTTTCTGAATAATAAGTATTAATCTGGCGCAGGCCATCCAGGTACTGCACAGCCTCCATCCCACGAATGGCATATCCATCCGAGCGCGAATCCATCCCGTACTGATCGGCAGCAACACCGGTGCTATAGCGCAGGGCTTCCTGAATGGACATCACTTTTTGATCAGTGATTTGGTCCGCAGTAATCACTGAGATAGACTGCGGCGTTTCGATAATAGGAGTATCGGTTTTGGTCGCCGTGGCCGTACGTTTGGCCACATACCCGTTCACGGGTCCATATGCATTTTCTTTATAGCCCAGCGCTGTCACATTAACTTCAGGCAAGACATCCGTCTCTTCTTTGACCACAGGTGAGGCCGCCGGTGTCGCACGTAAAACATAGCCATTACCCAGTTGCACCGCCTGCAGGCCAGTGCCTGACAATATTTTTTCCAGCGCATGGCTCAGTGTCATGCTTCCTTTGAGTGCGGAAATCTTTTTACCATTGGTCAACGCAGCATTGGCTGTCAGATTTGCCCCGGTTTGCAACGCAATTTGGGTCAATGCCGTAGACAGCGGGCCTGCCGCGATATCAAAATTGTATTGCGCTTCTAGCGTTTGGGCGTGTGCCACAGGCGTAGCAATAGTGAGGCTGCCAGCCGTCGCCAGCAATGCAAAGTGCACTGCCGTGATCATCATGCGACGCGGAAATAAAAGGGGGTTCTGCATAAAATCAGGCTCCAGATTCAAGTCATATCAGATAGTTTCAACTGGTATGCCGAACAACTTGCAAAAAGGGGAACTGTTTTTAACGAGAAATAATGATCATGTTTGCGCCTGTGGTCTGCTGCACACGTACAGGCAGTGCATTTTCAAGATTAGCCAGAATCAGGGGGATATCGCGCGCAGGCGTGGTTATCGAGTACACACCCACCAGCCGCAAAGCAGCGACCTGCGGACTCACACTGATGTTTACGGTGGTATAACGCACCAGTTCATTGACAAAATCACTCAGCGCAATATTATCGGCAACAATCTTGCCTTGTGACCAGGCTTCACGTGCCATGTCAGCAGCACCATCTGCCACCACGGTATTGGCATTAAACCGAGCTTGCTGGCCCGCTGCAACGCGTACGGCCACTGCGGCATGTGGCGTTACCTGCACCGCGCCTTCAAACACGGCCACGTGTCCGCCGTGTAAATCACTGCGGACAGTAAATCGTGTGCCCAGTGCCGTTACGCGAGCCGTTGAAGTATCCACCACCAATGGCCGGGCGTATTGATCATGGGCAGATGTCACCAGAATCTCCCCCCGATGCAGGACGATGCGGCGTAACTGCTGTCCATACACAACATCGACAGCGGTATTGGTATTCAGGATCAGTACGGTCCCATCGGCGAGAGTAAACCGTTGACGTTGCCCGACCCCGGTGCGGTAACCGGCATGTGCAATGGCATATTCATATTGCCAAGCCTGCCACGGCAACATCTGCCGTAACAGCCCGCCAGCCCCAACCAACACGGCACCCATGCCCAGCAGGCGCAACGCCCGGCGCCGGCTGGCTAAGCGTGCTTGCGCTAGCGTGTCATGACCAGCCTGGACAGGCAGTGATTCCACCAGTTGCCGGAATGGCTGGCTAATCGCCTCCACCCGCTGCCATACCCGTGCGTGCACAGGATGTGCCGCCAGCCAGACCTGCCAGCGCTGACGATCCTGCTCGTTGCTGTGTTCATCTTGCAACAGCGCAAACCATTCCGCGGCCTCCGCAATAACGGCTTGTTCATCCTGCGATTCGGGTGCCAGACTACTCATACTCTACCTGCAGACACGCCACCATGGCCTGTGCCATATATTTTTTAACCATACGCTCGCCGACGCCCAATTGTTCACCAATCTGGCAATAAGTCAGTCCATCCAGTTGCGACAGCAGAAAAGCTTCACGTACCTTGGGCTTGAGTTTGTCCAGTAACAGATCCACCCGGAACAGGGCTTCCAATACCAGGACATGCTCTTCGGGAGAAGGCACGTAAGACTCGGGCAAGGTGGACAGTGTTTCCAGCCAGGCACGTTCAATATCTTGCCGGCGCCAGTGGTCAATCAGCAAATGCTTGGCAATGGAGGTCAGATAGGCTCTGGGTTGTTCCAGCGCGCTCAGGGCACGGCGAGCAGCCAGGATACGTAGAAAGGTATCCTGTGCCAGATCCGCCGCTTTCTCGCTGCAACCCAACTTACCCCGCAGCCAGCCGCGTAACCAGGAATGGTGTTCTGTATACAGTGCAGTCAATGTTTGTTGCAAAGGATATTCGTTTGCCGACATACAGGCCAGACTCTAGATTTTTAATGATAATGATTCTTATTTTACCATTAACAATGTGTTTGCATAAGCCTCTGCGCCGGAGACAAAAAACAACCGGTATGAAACTGAGTCATTTGCTAGCGACGGGAACCCTTAAGCTGATGAGCAAGTTTGCGGGAGCGTCGTTTTTTCAGCCAAATGAGCACTCCCGTCACGGTTAAACCAACCACGCCCAAGCCCATGGCACAGACAAATATCTGCATGGGCAGTCCCCATACTTGGGCAGTATGCAACGCCAGCAGCCATTGCGTGATGGTATCGCCCGCTGCTTCACCAGTCGGTAGATAGATAGCCAATTGCTGGCCACTGTTGGCGTTGAATATCACTGCGGTATCTGCGGTTTTTTCAGAAATATCCCGGCTTGAATTCACGACATAGGTATAAGTGCCTTTGCTCGCATCATAATAAATTTTGGCTTCATGATGAATCGTGAATGCATCATCGTGACTGGCTTGTTGTATCAACTGGCGGCCTGTACCCAAGGCGGCACTCACATCCAACTGAGGGCTGGTCAAAGGTTGAGTCAGTGTAGGGATTTTTTCATCAAAACTTTGCCGGGCAAACAGAGTGTCCATCACCGGCGTGTACACCTCACGTAAATTAAACGCCACGCTGGACCAGGCAAAGACAAACAACATGGCCCATACCCATAAGCCACCTGCCCTGTGCAGGTCAAAATTCCGCTTGGCTGAGCCGCCATGCCAGCGAATTTTCCATGCTTTCCACCAGCGTCTGAGCCAATGCTGCTCTTTAGGCTTATTCCTGATGTTTGACGTGCGCTGTGGTGCCGGAAACGTTAAGTACGCGCCGACAAAACAATCCAGCGTCCACAATAACGCCACAATCCCAAATAGATAATCGCCCACACTGCCTAACGCCAGTGAAAAATGCAGGCGGTAAATAAAAGGCAATAAATTAATCGTGCCCTGCGTAATATCGCCCCATTTACGTTCACCGAGGATTTGACCGGTATAAGGATTCACGAATACTTCGTTGTTGATCACAGCGCTCTCAGGCAGACCGGGGCGTGGCTGTAAACGGAAACGCCTGGATTTATCCGCGACCTGATTTAAATCTATCCTGGTAATCATTGCGTCAGGATATTGCCTGAGCACTAATGCCGTTAATGCGACCGGGCTTAGCATGGCCTGGTTGGCGGGCGGTACGACGCGCATCACCTCCGGGTGAATACACGCATCCAGTTCATCGTAAAAAGCGATAAACATGCCGGTAAAGCCAGCCACAACCAAGAACAGCGCCATCACCAAGCCAACATAACGATGCAGCACAACAAATGTTTGACGCATTAAGCACGCCCCATCAAGCATATCCAGTTCACAAAAACAGGTACCATGCCACTTACCTGAGTGGCATGGTGTGCAGTTCAAGAAGCCATCAATTACCAGCGGTAAGTCATCGTTCCCAATACCGTCCTGCGTGAACCGTATTCACAAGAAGTGATGTCATCACAGATGGCATAACGCTTATCCATTAAGTTTTTGGCGCTCACAGCCAGCTCTGCCCCCTTGAGCGAAGCGTTCGCTTTAGACAAGTCATAACGTGCACTCATATCGACCAAGGTGTAGCCAGGCACTTTGAACGACTCGACATAATCACCGTAGGTTTCACCCAGCATACGCAAACCACCGGCCAGTTTCAGGCCTGAGAACGCCCCAGTCATTTTGTAATCCGCCCAGACAGAAGCCATATTTCTTGGCACGCCAGGGATATGCATGCCACGGTCAGCATCATTACTCTTGGTCACTTTAATATCAGTATAGGTATAGCTGGCGATCAGGTTGAGATTTGAAGTAATACCTGCCCTGGCTTCCAGTTCCAGTCCGCGTGATGCAATTTCACCACGCGCAATACTGAAATCTGGATGCGCAACATCCGTCGTCGGCACATTGGACTTCTTCAAGTCATACACGGCAGCGGTAAATAACGCGTTATAGCCTTTGGGTTCATATTTCACACCGACTTCAACCTGCTTGCCTTCTTGTGGCTTAAATAACTCACCGGCAAAATTAGCGCCGCCTTCAGGGGCGAATGACTCGGCATAACTCACATACGGTGCCACGCCCATATCGGTGAGATACAACAAACCTGCGGAGCCTGTCGTCGCATGATATTGATTAGATTGCGAGGTGTCTGCCAGATAATCCTTGCTACTCACTTTTGCGTGGTCACGGCGTATGCCTGCAGAGGCAATCCATTTCGGTGTGATTTTGATACTGTCCTGCAAGTAAATACCGGTCTGGCTATCCGTATCTTTAGTCACACCGGTATATGGGCCCACCGCCAGAGAACCGTACACAGGATCATATAAATCCAGGTCTGTGGTGGTGCTGTTTAAACGTTTAATGGTGGCATTGCCCGTGTGGTAGTCTGTGCCCAGCAACAAGGTATGTTCCATCCCAGCCAGGGCAAACTTGCCATGTACCTGATTATCCATCGTGAACAGGCTGCCAGTGATGACTGGAATCTGCCATTGGCGACGCTCAATTACACGTAACTGCCCGGGCACATAACCATCCACGCGGATCGAGTATCTGGAACCATCAAAGTCGGTATAGCGCGTATTCTGGCGGAAGCCCCAGTTATCCGCGAGTTGTTGATCCCAGATATAACCAATGGAGGTACTTTCATAACTTTCGTGGTTTTGCTTGAGATTGCCTGAGTTACGGCTGACGGGGATATTGCCGTTCGGGTTGTTAAACACCGTCCCAACCGCGGGCAGTGTGTTATTAGATAAACCCTCATTTTTTTGATATTTGCTTAAGAGGGTGACCTTGGTCTTGTCCGATGGCTGCCAGGTCAGTGCCGGGGCAATATACGTACGATTATCCTGAGCATGCTCTACCTGCGAGTCACTTTTACGCTCAAGTGCCGTAAGGCGATAACTCCACACCCCTTCATCGTCAATCCTGTCGCTAAGGTCAAGCGCGAATTGCTTGCGGTCAAAGCTACCAGCTTGCACCTGTACTTCATGTATCGGCGTCACTGAAGGCATCTTGCTAACCAGATTCACCATGCCACCAGGTTCGTTTCTACCATAGGTAACAGAGGCTGGGCCACGCAACACTTCAATACGCTCCAGACCATAGGGCTCCGCCGCAGTTCTGTTGTAGTTAGACCGTGAACCCATCAGCGAACCATCGGCATAAATCGTACCGTTGGTATATAGCGAAAAACCGCGCAGGAAAATATTGGCGTCTGTCACAGAAAAGGCCGAACCTGGCGTGGTGACACCTGCGGTATAGGATAGCGCTTCAGTAATCGAACGTGGTTGCTGTGCTTCCACCTGATCTGAAGTCACCACGGAAATCGACCTCGCCGTTTCAAGGATAGGCAAATCCATTTTCGAACTGGTCGCACTACGTTTTGCCACATAGCCATTCACATGGCTGGTAGCGGTTTCTTTTTCCGTTTCCGACATGACCACGACTTCTGGCAACGTCTGTTCCGGCGACACTTGCGTTTTGACTTCGGGCGCTTTCACAATGATAAATGTGCCATCCGCCTGCTCTTTAGCCACCAGATTGGTGCCTTCCAGCATCTGACTCAATGCCTGTTTTGCACTCAGGTTGCCTTTCAACGCGGTGGATTGATGATTGGCCACCACATCACTGGCGAACAATATTTGTACGCCAGCCTGGCTCGCCAGGCTATTCAGCGCTTTGTCTAGCGGTGCACGTTTGATCTCTATTGCGCGTTTGGATTCTGCTTGTGCTGAGAACGCCAGGCACATGCAGGCAATCAGTGCGGGAATGCGTAAACGCTTAAGCGTCGATAATGTTGGATGTTCTTGTGGACGATGTAATAACGCGGTGTTCAATTTAGCTCTCTTTTAGAAAAATATTTCAGTATGAAATTGCTTCAAAGAGTAGCCGTATCAGCAGGGCTCCAACCCTACCTTCATTTTCAAAAATAAATTAAAAATTATTTCGTATGAATATAAATGGCGCCATCGGCATGGTGAATAACCTTCACCGGCAAGATCTGCGGCAGCAGCTTGATCACATCATCGGTAGACTTTGTATTAAACGTACCAGAGATTTTCAAATTGGCTAATTGCGCATCCGCCAGTACCACCGGCCTGGTTTCATAGCGCTGCATTTCTGCCAGCGCCTGACGCAATGGCGTGCGTTCAAATATGATTTTTCCGTCTTTCCAGGCTGTCTGCGTTTTAGTATCCACCGTTTGGACAGACAGAGGACGGGCTGGGTAAGATTGCGTTTGCTGGTCTTTTGTCAGATAGACTTCCTGATATTGCGTGTAGGCATTGTGATATCTGCGCACCTGCACCTTACCGCGCAACACCGTCACGGTCGCCTGGTCGCCTTGCAGTAATACATCAAAAATAGTGCCGATCACCTTGATGCGTGTCACACCAGCCTTAACGTAAAAAGGGCGATACACCTGATGCGCCACATGAAACATCACGCGACCAGACGTTAAAACAACTTGTCTTGACCGCAAATGCCAATGCACTTGCAATTGCGTATTGGTATCCAGCGTTAAATGGCTATGGTCCGCCAATGTCAGCGTTTTTTGCTCGCCAATGGCAGAGGCGATTGTTTCAGTTTTATAGGCAGGGTTTAGCCAGAGCAGTAAAGAGAATACCGCGAAGACAAAGCCGAACACTGGCAAGGCCTTTTTCACGTTGCGCTTGAGGGCCGAGGTGTTTTTCTCGGCCTGATAAAGGGCCTCGTCGGGCAACGGGAATAACTGCTGCAACTGCGCACGATTGGCTGCAATCGCGTCATCTTCATTCAAAAACTCTGCAGGTGTGGACGTTTTCTTTTGCATGCGGTTGAGCCTTACAAAGCGTTGAAGCGACTAAGCCTGGTGCGGCAGGCAAGCATACCCGCACGTAAATGCTTCTCAACCATTTTAGTGGAAATATTGAGCCGGCTTGCAACTTCAGCTTGCGGCAATTCGTGAATCTTATGCATGATAAACACCAGTCTACAGCGTTCTGGCAAGGCATTGATCGCCTCCGCCAGTAGTTGCAGCTCTTGCTTTGCACTTAAAATACGTGAGGCACAGGGCGCATTTGAAGCAACCTCTGGCAGCACCTCTTGCGATTGCACATAAGCATGGCGGGAGTCTTCTGCACGGCAACGATCAACGGCAATGTCGTGCGAAATACGTTTTAATAACGCCAAGGGAATACGCACCGGCTCTTTTGGCGTGCGTTCCATCACATGTACACATACATCCTGTACCACATCTTGGGCAAAACCATGGTTGCCAAAACGGCGGCGTACATACTCAACCAAATGGTCGTAATGCTTGACTAATGCCAACGTCAGCAAAGACTGATTTGGCACATCGCCCGTTGGCGCGCTCAGTAAATGCGTATTTGAATTTTGACCAGAAACAGGCGCCATTGGAGGTGACAAATTGCAATAAGGTAATGATAACTATTCTCATCTTAACATTTATCACTTTATTCACGCAACTCAGCGTGCGGCGGATGCGGGACTTCAATAGCCGCGGACGAGTGAAAGTGGCACTTGCCCGCTTTCACTCATGCATCGGCTACCAGGTATAGCCCAGGGTGCCAATGACCGTCCGTGGTTGTGCCAGATAGCAATAGCCCTGGGTACAAATCGTATAGCGGTTATCTGCCAGGTTGGTGGCATTGACTGCTAAGCGCCAGTGCTCGTCAATTTGGTAGTGCGTGGTCATATCAAACACGGTCGCACTATTATTGCTAAAGCTGTTGGCATCATCCCCATAGCTACCCCCCATATGACGCACACCTGCGCCAATACCTAAGCCCTGCAGGCTACCCGAAGGCAAGGTATAGTCCGCCCACAATGACAGGTTATTTTTAGGCTGACCAGACAGCAGGTTGTCATAGTTCTCGTCCTGGCGGCTGGTCAGTTTAGGCATCAAATAGGTATAAGCAGCTGTCACGTTGACACCAGAATCCAGGCTGGCTTTCGCTTCCACTTCAAAGCCGCGTGAACGTACTTCTCCCGCCTGGGTCTGGCTGGCTGGCCCGCTGGCAATCACCACATTTTGCTGGGTAATTTGAAACACCGATGCCGTCAACATCAGGTTGAGGTCTTCTGGCTTGAACTTCACCCCGGCCTCGACCTGCTTGCCCGTCGTTGGCTTGAAAAAGCCCCCGGCAGCGTTGCGGCCCACCACTGGTACAAAAGAGGTCGCATAACTGATATACGGCATCACGCCATGCTCCAGCTGATAGCTCAGGCCAACCCGGCCGGTAAACTTCTTAAAGTTGCCATCATCATCGTCTGTCAGTGTTTTCTGTGCGGTTTCTGCCCAGTCGCGGCGACCACCTATGGTCAGTATCCATTGCTGCCACTTGAGTTGTTCCTGAGCGTATATGCCGGTCTGGTGCATGCCATATTCATAAGGCTGATCCAGCACTGGGCTACTGATAGGCTGTGTACCATAGTTGTGTGTGCTTACATCAAGATCAGGTGCTGCACCAAACCCCATCTTGCCGTTGTTGAGAGACTTGGTCCAATCCAGGCCAAACAAGACCGTATGCTGCACACTGCCGGTATTGCCTTGCCACTGTGCCTGGTTATCAATGGCATAAGTATGCAAGCGCTCGACCAACCGCCCGGTACTGCGGCTGGCGATATTGCCACTGACACTGTCAATCTGCGTATAGCGGGCATCCGCATCCACCCGCCCGGTACGCACATTCTGGCGCAAGGTCCAATGTTCATTCAGCAAGTGCTCAAATAAATAGCCTATCTGGTATTGTTCCTGAGTGAAATCCTGAAACGCCGGATCGCCGCTTGGCAAGCTTCTCACCACACGCCCGTTAGTGTCATTAAAATAGGACGAGTTACCAACCGTCGTATCTTTCTGGTAATGCGTCAATACCGTCAATGTAGTTTTTTCATTGGGCTGCCAGGTGAAAGCCGGTGCGATATACGTCCGGTCATCATGCCCGCCTTTGACCGGGCTATCGCTATCACGATACAAACCGGTCAGGCGATAAGCCAGGGTATTGTCAGCATCCAACGCGCCAGTCGTATCAAAGCGCACCTGTTGCCTGTCATAGTTGCCTAACTGGATATCAGCCTGGTGCCTGGCTTCAAACTGCGGACGTTTGCTCACAATATTCACCAGCCCGCTGGGCTCGGCCTGGCCGTATAACACCGAGCTCGGGCCTTTCAGGATATCAATCCGCTCCGCAGAATAAGGTTCTTCTTTATACAGCGCAAAATTGCTGCTGAGCTGACGCAGCCCGTCGCGATAAACCCCGGTATAAGTCATATCAAAACCGCGAATACTAAAGGAATCAAAGCGCGGGTCAAAACCAAACGCACCGACCCGCACACCCGGGGTATATGCCACAGCCTCGGTTAAAGTCTGCACGTTTCTGGCATTCATCTCATCGCGGGTGACCACTGAGATCGATTGCGGCACCTCGGCCAATGGCGTGTCCGTTTTGCTACCTGTCGCACTGCGTTTAGCCACATAGCCCTTGACTGGTCCATAGGCGGTTTCCTCAACACGCTGGCTTGACACATTCACTTCAGGCAACGTTTGTGGGTCCACTTTACTTTCGGACTTTGGCGGCACCTCGGTAATGGCATAGCCGCCAGTGGAGGTTGGCTTGATCATCAACCCACTGCCGGCCAGCAATTTTTCCAATGCCTGGCGCGTGGTGTAATCCCCTTTCAGGGTCGATGAGGTTTTCTTATCGGTAATACCGGTCGAAAAAATAATACGTTCCCCGGTCTGGTGCGCAAGTGCATTAAGTGCTTTATCGAGGGGCTGGGATGGAATATTCAGCTCAACAGCCAGAGCAGGGAAAGTCAGTTGCGCGAGCAACAACGCCATAAAAGCAGAACAACGGGAACGAGGCATGTGTAATCCAGTACAGTTAAATTAATCAGTAATACTGGTATGTCGTTTGAGCGATGAAAGATGTTGAGGTCTGTTTTAATATTTTTCTAAAAAATAATAAGTCCCCGATAAAAAAGCACCGGCGTATGCGAGCCGGTGCTTGAAGATCAGATAGGGATCATTAAATCTCTAGCTTGAGCGCCACACCGAACAAACGTGGTGCGCCGACATCAATGACATCGCCACTACTATTATTGGTGATATATTCGCGACCAAACAAGTTACGTACAAAGGCATTGACTGTGGTACGCGGGTTCAGGCGATAGGAGGCATTGGCATTGACCAGCACCACACTGTCGTTACGCCGGGTTTCCGTCAGCAGGTAGACCGACGGACTGCTGTCCTGGTATACCGTATCGACATTGAACAACCACTGATTGCCCAAATGGTAATTCAGCCCAAGATTCACTTTGGTTCTCGGCGCCATAATGAACTGCTTGCCGCGCATATTGAGGCCATCACTGTTGATAAAGTCCAGGTACTCAGTGTGGTTGTAGGCGGCGCCAGCAATCATTTGCCAGTCACTATTAATCGCATACTCAGCGGAGACCTCCAGGCCGCGCATACGGCTTCTGGCAGCATTAGAAATATACAAACGATTCAATGCATCGCGCTGACGCACCTGCTGGTCCTTCCAATCGGTGTAATACACGTTGGCAAACGTTTTCAGGCCGTATTCAGGCCAGCTACCCCGATAAGAAAATTCATAGGTGGTAGTAAATTCGGCATCATATGGCCGGTGATCGGATGGCACCCGCATATTAATACCACCGCCCCGATAGCCACGTTGCACCATAAACCCGGTTCGCTGGGTAGGCGACCAGATGTAGTTGATGCCCGCTTTTGGCAGTAAGGCGCCAAAAGTCTTTTTGTCATCGGCTTCTGTGACGGGTGATAGCGAGAAGGTATCTAGCACATAATCTACCTTGGCCTCATTCTTCTCACGGTCATAACGCAAACCGGCGATGGCTTGCCAGTGCGGGTCAAAATCCCAGTTGACCTCGCCAAAAATGGCCTTATTACGTATCTGGCTTCTGCCATCTGCCATCAATACTGATCCCAAGCCCACAATACCCAAGGTATCATTAAACTTGATTCTGGAAGAACCGTAATAGAAACCTGCATGAGCCTTCAGTGTTTCCCCTTGGTAAGTGGCACGGAACTCCTGGCTAAATAACCTGGTTTGATGGTGACGATTGGCTTCTTCACTGTCTACTGCGCCCTGATCAAAGTCCAGCAAGCTTTGATAATTGGCATTGGTACCTGAGGTGATGCTGGTCAATAGCCATGGCTGGCTTAACTGGTAAGTCAGCTTCAGGGTTGCCTCATTTTGCTGTATAGCATCAAACGCATCTGTATTCTGAACCAGCCGGTAGTACTGTGGCTGGTTATTGACTTGCGTTACGCCATTGCTACCGGCGTGATAATCCGTATGCGATAGCGTCAACAACGCTTCTGTTTTTTCACCCGCCAGTAACAGCAATTTGCCACGGGCATTGATAGACCGGCGCGGGTCGGCGTTGTTATCCAGCACACGGTTTTTGATATAGCCATCTTCATTTTGCACATTCAATGTAAAACGGCCCGCCAGCACATCCGGCACCAGCTCGGCGTTCGCCGTCAACGCCCCACCCTGCTGGTAGTAATTGCCAAGATTGCCCTGCAATGTCAGTGCATTTTTAAACTCGGGATCATTGGTTTGCATAATCACGGCGCCCGCCAATGCGTTGCGGCCTTGCACGGTGGATTGTGCGCCACGGTACACCTCGACCTGCTTCATATCCCAGGTCGAGAGCGGGCTCATGGTCACCATACTGCTGGTTTGCAAGGCACCATCGACAAACACCGATACCGCATTATTAAGCGAGAGCGGCCCCTGGTCATCAAAACCGGTCACCGGCACCCCACGGATGCCCCAGGTTTCATTACGCGATTGCGTATACACCCCAGGCGTACGCGCCATGATATCTGCCAATGACTGATCAGAATGAGTGCGTATATCTTGCGCGGTTGCCACGGCCACGCTAGAGAATGTTTCGCTCAGTTTGCGTTCGATTTTTTCACCTTTGACCACCACCTCACTTAAGGTATCGATCGATGCTGTGTTGGTGGTGGTTGGCGCTGTTCGGCCACTGACTTTAGCCATTCTTTTCAACGAATATTGCTGGCCGCCCTTGTCCTCCAGCGTAAACTCGCTGCCCTTCAGCAAGGCATCAAAGCCTTCATTCACGCTGTAATAGCCTTGCAGGCCGTCACTTTTGATATTGGCTACCAGTGCCGGGTCAAAAGATAAACGGGTGCCAGTCAATGCGGCAAACTCTGCCAGCACATGTCCCAATGGGCCTGGCGCCAGTTGATAGCGTTGTTTTTCCGAAGTCACTTTAGCGTTGTCTGCCAGGGCCGGCGTCGGGCTGGCGGCAAGCATAAGGCTCCAGCCACAGAGCGCAATACGCAGCGCACGCTGAAGTGGAGTGAATTGAAATGTTGAGGATGACATGATCCTGATTGCTCCCTAAGTATAAATAACGAAATGGCCAGGTCATGGCCTTCATCATGTACACCGGATGAAGACTAAAAAAGTATCAGGGTGAGCAACATTTTTTATCCTGCCGTATTGGCAGGCTCAACCATGATCCAGTAACGGCTGGGGATAAGCACGCGTACCGGTAAGGTTTTTTGTAATAAATCGAGCGCAGCATCAGTATCGTTTAAAGGAAACGCACCAGACACAACCATTTGCCTGAGGTCAGGGTGACAACGAATGACGCCATGACGATAACGTGCCAGTTCTTTGAGCAACGTTTCTAACGGCATTTCCTGTGCCAGCAACATGCCCTGCTGCCAATAACCTACATGTTGCTCAGCACGACGTGTTTGCTCTAAGCCATGGCGATTAAATGCACGTTGCTGCCCGGCCTGTACCACGCTGCTCTGGCCATTGTCGAGTTGAATACGCACCTCGCCTTCGGTCACCGCCAATATGGTACGCTCAGCAGTCAACTTGACATTAAAGCGTGTGCCCAATGGCACCAGCTCACCATGCGGCGTGATGACGACCAATTTGCGCTTGTCCTGATGCCCGGTTTCCAACCAAACCTCACCTTGATGCAACACAATCTGCCGTTGCTCGCGATACTGAATATCCACGGCAGAGTCTGTATTCAATACCAGATGCGTGCCATCGCCCAAATGCAGGTGCTTTTGTTCACCGACAGCCGTCTGATATTCAGCCTGCCAGCGTGTTAAAGGCAAGGCGCGATATCCCAGCCAGGCACTGGGTAATATCAGCCCCAGCGTGCCCAGCTTTTTGAGTGCATGCCTGCGTGACGCATGGTCCATGCGCGTGAGCACCTGTTTGGCCAGAGCTTTGCGCTGCACTTGTCCAAATGTGTGCTCTATCTGCGTGAGTCGTGACCAGGCTTCTGCATGCTGTGGATGGCTGCTTTGCCAATGTTCAAACGCCGCCTGTGTCGCCGGATTTGCCGCCTCCGTCTGTAATTTAAGCAGCCAGTCCACGGCCTGGGTCAGCACCTGTGGATCCAGCGTTTGGGTGGTGTTTGAAATCATAGGCTTAAACACGCCAGATAGGCTTTACGCATATGCCGTTTGACAGTGATGAGTGACATATCCAGTTGATCCGCAATTTGCTGGTAAGTCAGCCCATCCAGTTGCGCCAGCAGGAAGATAGCGCGCGTTTGCGCGGGCATGGTTTGCAGCAGGCGATCAATTTGCCGCAGCGACTCCAGAATCAGGTGCTGCTCTTCAGCCGACGGCCACGAACCGGGAGGCAATTGTGCCAGCGTTTCCTGATACGCGCGTTCGACTTGCTGGTGGCGCCAGTGGTCAATCACCAGCCCTTTGGCGATATGCACCAGCAAGGCCCTGGGCTCTGTACCGAGCTGGGCCAGCTTGTTGTGGTGCATGATGCGCACAAACGTGTCGTGCGCAATATCTGCCGCATCCCAGCTATTGCCGGTTTTTTTGCGTAACCAGCCCTGCAGCCAGTCATGATGCTGGCGATAAACATCGTGCAATTGCTGCCAGCGTATATTCAGCAAGGCCATGGCAGGCACTTTCTGGTAGAAATGGCAAATGATTCAACCATGATTAGCGCTGCCGGATCACGATGGTTCCACCCTCGTGCCGTGCGATGCGTACCGGTAAAATTTCTGGCAAGGTATCGATCAATGCATCGATGCCATTGATATCGTACTCGCCTGACATACGGTAATGGGCAATGCGTGCATCTGCAATTTCAATCTGCCCGTGATGGTAACGCTGCAACTCGCTGACAACCTCTGCCAGGGTATCGCCGTCAAACATCAGCCGCCCTTGCTGCCAAACAGTCGCAGCAGCCGCTGAAGCATGGCGTGTTGTCGACATGTCAGCCGCATGCGTGCTCACAGACTGGTTCTGGAAAATCTGGCGTTGCGCGGAGGCCGTACGTACGTCTACCGCACCCTCAACCACCGTCACCACGGCACCTTGTCCATGATGACGCACATTAAACACCGTGCCAATATCCCGGATAGCGGTCTGATGTGCATAGACAGTGAAAGGTCGCCATGCATGCGCGACACTGAACAAAGCCTCCCCTTGCTGCAAACGTAATTGCCGGGAGTAAAGACGCTGCTCAACCAGCAATACACTATTGGTGTTAAGCGTGACACGGCTGCCATCTTTCAACATATAACTGGCTTGCTGCCCGACCATGGTATGCAGGTCTTCTCGCTGCAATACCGGGTCTACATACCAGCTGAGTGCAATGACGCTGATGGCGGCAATACCAGCAGTGATTTTTTTCAAACGGCGCTGTTGCCGGGTCTGCTGTTGGGCTGCGCGCAGAATGTCTTCCCGCGAAGGAAAGTGCTTACGTAATGCCTGCGTATAAGGGCTGAGCACATCCGGTACATTCCCCTGCTCCGGCAACGGACGGGCTTCATGGCGACTGATCTTCATGCCTGCGCTCCCCACGCCCGCTGGATGGTCGCCATCGCCTTGGTGAAATGCTGTGTCACCATATTGCGCGAAATACCCAGTGCATCCGCAATTTCCTGCTGTGGCATTTCATGCAATCGGTGCAGTAGAAACACCTGCTGCTGACGCGGCGGTAATGCTTCGATAATGCGTTTTAACGCCTCTAATCGCTGCACAAAGTGCAATACCCGCTCGCCATCCACCTCATGTGTCTGCGCCAGCGTGTCCTGCATGCTGTGCACGTGAGACTGCTGCGTCTGCTGCTGGCGGTAACGGTCTATGGCCCGGTTTCTGGAAAGCCGACGCAAAAAGGCCATGGGGGTATTCACCGGCTGGCCCAGTGGCCGCTCCATGATCTCTATGCAGACGTCATGCACCACATCCTGTGCGAAATGCTGGTCACCAAAGTGACGCTTCACATAATTGACCAATTCATCGTAGTGATACACCAGGGTCACCACAAGTTTGGAGTTTTCGGGATGGAGCAACACAGCAATGAGGCAGACAATTATTTAAACGGACATCTTAACGGCCTCGATGAAAAAATACAAATGAAAATCATTATCAACTAGATTAAAAAACGCAAAGAGAAGGCAAGATTTGCTGGCACCCGACACCAGATGCCAGCAAGCTGTATCGCGACCTAAGCCTGGGCGCGCAAGGTTTTTGCTGCCGCGACCATATTGGTCAACGCGGGCAACACTTCAGCCCATTGCCGGGTTTTCAGGCCACAATCCGGGTTCACCCACAAACGCTCGGCAGGGATACGCTCGGCAGCCTTTTGCATCAACTGCACAATATGCGCCTGGGTCGGGATATTCGGCGAGTGAATGTCATAGACGCCCGGCCCGATCTCGTTCGGGTAGTTGAAATCATCAAATGCATCCAGCAACTCCATGTCTGAACGTGAGGTTTCAATGGTAATCACGTCAGCATCCATGTCAGCAATCGAAGCGATGATGTCATTAAACTCCGAATAGCACATATGCGTATGAATCTGCGTTTCATCGGCCACACCATTGGCGGTGATGCGGAATGACTCTACTGCCCACTGCAAATACTCTTTCCACTGTGACTTGCGCAATGGCAAGCCCTCACGCAAGGCGGCTTCATCAATCTGGATCACATTGATACCGGCTTTTTCCAGGTCCAGCACTTCTTCACGAATCGCCAGTGCCAACTGGTAGCAGCTGACTGAACGTGGCTGGTCATCACGCACAAAAGACCAGTTGAGTATCGTCACCGGGCCGGTCAACATGCCTTTCATCGGCTTGCTGGTCAGTGATTGCGCGTACTTGATCCACTCTACCGTCATGGCTTGTGGACGACTGATATCCCCAAATAGGATAGGCGGTTTGACACAACGCGAGCCATACGACTGCACCCAGCCAAACTGGCTGAAGGCATACCCCTCCAACTGCTCGCCAAAATATTCCACCATGTCGTTACGCTCGGCTTCACCGTGCACCAGCACATCTAGCCCTAAGGCTTCCTGTTCACGTACGCTACGCTCAATTTCGGCTTTCATCGCCTGCTGGTAAGCTGCCTGATTCAACGCCCCGGCCTTGAACTGGCTGCGGGCATGGCGGATTTCTGCCGTCTGCGGGAAAGAGCCGATGGTGGTGGTCGGATACTTGGGCAAACCAAGCAAGGCGGCCTGTTTGATGGCACGTTGTACATAATGATTTTGCCGCTGACCCAGTTGCGGTGTCAGTGTTTCCAGCGCGGCTTTCACCTGCGGCTGATGGACGCGCTTCGAGGTACGGCGTGCATCAATCGCCACCTGATTTACAGCCAAAGCCACTTTCACCGCGGCACGACCATGATTCAATGCCGTCGCCAACACCTGTAACTCATCCAGTTTCTGCTTGGCAAATGCCAGCCAGGACTTGACCTCACTATCCAATTTCACCTCATTATCGAGGTCCACCGGCACATGCAACAGTGAGCAAGAAGGCGCCAGCCATAAACGCTCTCCCAGGCGTTCGGCGATTGGCTCCAGCCAGTCCAGGGTGCCATTCAAATCAGTTTTCCAGATATTGCGGCCATTAATCACGCCCAATGAAAGCACTTTGTGCGCAGGCAACATCGCCAGCAAAGGCACAATCTCGTGGCGCGCGTTGATGGCATCGATATGCAAGCCAGCCACCGGCAAATTCGCCACCAGATACTGGTTATCAACCAACGGGCCAAAATAAGTCGCGAGCAGAATCTTGACGCGACTACTTTTGAGTTGGTGATAGGCCAGGTTGAATGCATGCTGCCATTCAGCCTCCAGTTCAGTCACCAGAATAGGCTCGTCTATTTGTACCCACGCCACGCCCTGCGCCGCCAACGCCTCGAGCAACTCGCTATACACCACCAGCAATTGCGGCAGCAAGGCCAGGCGGTCTGAAGCATCTTTAGCCTTACCAATCGCCAGGTAAGTCACCGGCCCGACAATCACCGGCTTGGCTTTAACATTCTGCGCCTGCGCTTCTGCCAATTGCGCCAGCAAGCGTGTCGCATCCAGCTTGAACTGTGTCTCGGCGGTGAATTCCGGCACGATATAGTGGTAGTTGGTATCAAACCATTTGGTCATCTCCCCTGCCGCCACGCCACCACAACACTGCGCATGCTCTTCGCCAGATTCTGCAGAACGTCCACGGGCCACACGGAAATAATTATCCAGTGGGTCGCCATGAAAACCCTGTATACGGGCAGGCAAGTGACCGAGCGTAAAGCTCATATCCAGCACCTGGTCATAAAATGCAAAGTCACCCACCGGCGCCAGGTCCAGATGCGATTGCAACGCCCAGTTGCCCTGGCGCAAGTCTTTGCCTACTTGCTTTAATGCGTCTAATGAAGACTGTCCTTTCCAATAAGCCTCTAAAGCAAATTTCAGTTCGCGTTTTGCGCCTATGCGCGGAAATCCAAGATTGTGTGTGGTGACCATGCTAGCCTCGTCAATAATCGTTTGAGAACACGCATTCTAAAAAAGGCAAACCATGAAGTAAAATGGTATTATTTCAATAATCAATTAATTTTATTCATACATTAAAACATGATTGAACGTATCCATTTAGCGATTATTCGCGAAGTCGAACGGCAAGGCTCACTGACCGCCGCCGCTGAACATTTATTTCTCACGCAGTCGGCGCTGAGTCACTCGATAAAAAAGCTGGAACAGCAACTAGGCACTGATATCTGGTTACGTGAAGGCCGCAGCCTGCGCCTGACCCAGGCCGGACAATACTTGCTGGCAGTGGCCAACCGGCTGTTACCGCAACTCTCGTTAGCAGAAGAACGCTTGCGCCAGTTTGCGCAAGGCGAGCGTGGCACCTTGCGCATCGGCATGGAGTGTCACCCGTGCTACCAGTGGCTACTCAAAGTGGTGTCACCCTACCTGGCCGCGTGGCCGGATGTCGATGTAGACGTAAAACAGAAGTTCCAGTTTGGCGGCATAGGCGCTTTATTTGGCTATGAGATCGATATGCTGGTCACGCCTGACCCGCTATATAAACCCGGCCTGCTGTTTCAACCCGTATTTGATTACGAACAGGTGCTGGTGGTGCATCACCAGCATGCACTGGCCCAACTGGCGTATGTGCGCCCCGAACAACTCAGCAGTGAAACCTTGATCACCTACCCGGTGGATATTGATCGGCTCGATATTTACAACCAGTTTCTTCAACCAGCAGGCATCAGCCCACAGGTGCACAAACCGATAGAAACCACTGACATCATGCTGCAAATGGTCGCCAGTGGCCGCGGTGTCGCGGCCTTACCGCGCTGGCTGGTGGAAGAATATCAAAGTCGCTTCGATGTGGTGCCGGTCAAGTTAGGCGAGCAAGGCATTGCCAAGCAGATTTACCTGGGTATCCGCGAAACAGATGTAGAAATTGATTATGTACAAGCATTTATTACACTGGCACAAGCAAGTGATCTTTAGCATGCTAATACGCATCAAATGCCAGGGCGTCGGTTGATCATACCAATAAAAAAAGACGCGCCATCAACGCGTCTTTTTTCAAACAATCATGTGCATGCCGAAGCTATAGCAATTAGCCCATGACTGCCATGATTCAGAAGCAATCCAGGCAGCTAGCCAACCGTTCTACAGCCACAAGCACTGCCACATAATCAACAGCAAGTTAGAACTGCATTTGCGCCGAGAATGCAACGCTACGCGGTGCGCCCACATAGTATGCATTTAGCCAATAGTCTTTATCCATGAGATTATTGATGTTGAGGCGTAAGGTCAGTGGACGCTGTGACAGGGTAGTTCGGTAACGCATGCCAATATCAGCAGTCACGTAAGCGGGTAAGGTATCCGTATTGGCATCATTTGCCTGTTGCTTACCGGTATATTGTAGGCCTCCAGTTAAACTAAGCCCGGCCATGGCCCCGAAAAGATCGTACTCAGCATAAATTTTTGCATATTGCCTAGCGACATTCATCGGCTCCTTGCCATCTAACTCTGAATGACTGACTTTCGCATCCAACAAGGTCAACCCACTCACAATCGTTAACCGCTCAGTAGCCCTGCCGGTAGCACTAAACTCTATGCCCTTATGATTCTGGCGGCCATTTTGTTTATAGATATTATCAGCATCCTTATATTCGTAAGCCTTTTCTATCTCAAACAATGCAGACGTCAGCAACATACCGCCTACAGTCGCTTTCATGCCTATTTCTTTTTGTGTACTCACCATGGGCGGCATGATCTGATCGAAGTTAGTCGCATCAGTTCCAGCCCGCCCGCCCATCTCCAGACCTTCAATGTAGCTGGCATAAGTAGTCAGCCAGGACACAGGTTTGAACAGGAGCGAAGCGGAAGGTGAGTTGCGACTTTTATTGTAATCCGATTGGCTTTTTGCACCAGACTGCTCGTAACTTTGGCTGAGTATTCTGCTGTGATTAATCCCGACTAACACCGACCATTGCTCATTCAGCTTAATGGCATCACCTATCAGATAATTCTCATTCAGGTCGTAGCCGGCATAATAGGTTGAGCTATCTCCGGCAAAGCCAGGATTTGCAACATACGTCGGATTATCCAGGGGATATGGGCCTAACCAGCCGGTATTACTATTAGATGGCGTTTGATAAAACTTATCCGAAAACATGTAATAACCCAGCGTGAGCTTGTGCTCAACAGCGCCCGTATCGAAACGAATATCGGCCATGGCTTGTGCTGCATCATAGATATCTTTTGTTTTACCTGAGAAGGTACGTATCTGTTCGTATGCCGTACTCGAACTCACACTATTTAAGGTATGTACGGTCAACGGACGATCAACATAATCGCGCATATATGCGCCACGCAGAGTAATGTTGTCATTCAGACGGTAAGTCAGCTTACCCATCAACTTGGTATTTTCAAACTCGTCGCGTGCCCAAGGCTGCGACCACAATTTGCTGGCATCAGGCGCCTTGCCACGATTAACACTGTAGAACCAATACGCAGAAGTACCCTTTGTTTTGTAGTCGTTATAACTGGCATTCAGCTCAAGCAACAACTTGTCTGACACCTGCCAATCGACAGCGCCACTGACTAATACACGATCTATACTCTGGTGATCGATGGCGGTATCACCGTCCTGCCTGACAATGTTCAGACGATAACCGGCACGCCCGTCCTCATCAATACGCCCGCCGAAATCGCCGTGCGCGTAATATTGACTCCCGCCGTAATTACCAACCGTGACACTGTTCAAACGCTCCATAGTCGGACGTTTATAAACAGAATTGATCATACCGCCTGGTGCAGCCGCGCCATATAAAAAGCCAGCTGGCCCGTTAAATATCTCTACACGCTCTTTGTCTTCAATCACGGCTGCATGATTATATGGGCGCCGCAAACCATCCTCCGCAGTATTGTAGGCAGTAAAGCCACGGATGGTCGTTGCTGGTGACCAGCTTGTAATTTGTGGCGTTGCAGTGCGCGAAAACGGGTTGATTTTGTAAATATCATCCGGTGATTGCGCCTGGATATTTTGGATGAGTTCTTGTGGCACCACGCTCATTGAAAATGGTGTATCTTGCAGATTAGTCGCGCCCAAAGCGCCGAGTGAAGAAACTGTTTTAACCAGGTAACCTGCTTCGGCCTTACCTTCTTGCTGAATAAGCTGCGTGAGCGGTTTCTCTGCCACTGAGTACACCTGCACCTCGGGCAAAGTTTGATCAGCCGCGGCTTTTGCTGGTGTTGCTGGCGTGATCTTCTGCAACACAAAGGCACCCTTTCCTTGATCGCTCACACCCAACCCAGACCCACTGAGTAACTTATCAAAACCTTGTTGTATGCTATAGCTGCCATTGAGGCCTTCCGAGACTTTCCCTTGCACCAAGTCTGGTGGCACCACAAGGCTGACGCCGGAGGCACTCGCAAATTCAACCAGTGCCTCATACAGGGCGCCTGCTGGTATACGGTAATTTTTTTGGCTAGCGATCGAGGTGGCACTATCTGCAGCAAACACTGCTACAGCAGCCATTCCGTTTATAGACAAGGTTGCCATCATCACTAGTGCGCCGTGCACGGCACGCGCTAAACGCCTGCTAGAACAGCTAACATCAATCATCTTTTTCTGGGGAGGCGAGTAATACGGTTGTGTCATTTAACTTCCTTTGCTTGAATGTAAAAAATGCGGTCTACACTCACTTCACACGCAAGAAAATAAAAAGTGACACAAATTTGGAATTTTTTTATTGCATATCAACAGACGGATTGATTACAACGCTTACAGCATCTCATTCGTTAAAATCACGGCGAATTTAATTGGCCAAAATAGTGACCCAGTAACGCGTGCGGTAAATAAGCCTGACCGGTAGTGCCTCAGAGAGACTATTGAGCACCGGGTCAGTGTTATCTAACTGGAACACACCTGAAATGCGTAGGTCAGCCACAGCCGAATCACAACGTAATATGCCCGGACGATAACGGCCGAGTTCAGCAATGAATTGGTCAAGACGCATAGCATTGGCATACAGCACACCGTGCGACCAACCATCAACATGGCGATCCAGCACATCTACCTGAGCGGCACGCCCACTGGTAAAGCGCGTTTGCCATCCGGCCTGAACGATAAAGGGTGACTCGGCTGCGCTGGATGGACGCACTTCGACGGCACCCTCCAATACTGCCAGGCGTGTGTGTTCGCTCTCCTGCCGCACCACGAAGCGCGTGCCTAATGCACGCAATACGCCTTGGGCGGTTTCCACCATAAATGGACGATAGGCAGCATGATCGCTACGAACCGCATCAGGTGCTGTCTCAATAAGAATCTCACCTGCCTGCAGTTTTAGCAGCCTTTTCTTATCATCAAACACAATATCAATGGCACTCGCGGTATTTAGCTGAACACGTGTACCGTCTGCCAATATAATGCTGCGCCGTTCGCCAGTAGCCGTGTGGTATGCGGCCATGACGCGCCGCACCGGCTCACTACGCCATGTCTGCAACCCGGCAGATCCACTCACGATCAATAAGGCGAGCGTCTTCAGTGCCAGGCGGCGATTTGCATCAGGATGACGTGTGAGCGTCGTGATGGCCAACTGCGACGGCAAACTATCCAACTTGGCGCCAATGCGCATGGCACGTTGCCAGGCGAGTGCATGCCTGGTATCAGCCGCACACCAGTGTTCCCAATCTTTACGCTCCATTGGAGACACATCTGGCGCTTGCAAGCGGAAAAACCATTCAGCCGCCTGCTGAGCAATGCTACCAGTCACCAAATCGGCTTCAGCACTTAGAGACAACTGTTCTGCACTCGTACTTGTTTGGTTGCTGATCTTGAGCTTAGACATTTAAAGCGCAACCAGAATACAACGTGCCATGGCTTGTACCATATAGCGCTTAATGGTGCGCTCACTCAGGGAGAGCCGCATAGCGATTTCGGCATAACTTAGCCCTTCAAGTTGTGCCAGTAAAAAGGTCATACGCACTTTGGCTGGCAAACCATCCAGCATGGCATCCAGTTCATGCAAAGTTTCTAAAATTAATAGCCGTTGCTCTAGTGACGGCGTCAGGGATTCCGGGAGTGATGCCAGCGAATCTAAATAAGCCTGCTCCAATGATCGTCGCCGATACAGGTTAGCCAATAGCCGCTTGGCAATCACAGTCAGGTAAGCACGTGGCTCATGCAATTGCCAATTGGTCTGTTTTTCCGCCAAATGATCTGGCGCGGCGAGAATACGCACAAAGGTATCCTGCGCAATGTCTGCCGCATCGAAACTATTGCCTAGTTTGCGCCGTAACCAAGCACTCAGCCAATGATGGTGGTCGCGATAGAGCCGGGTAACAGTATGATCTAGCGTGGCGTCGAAAGGCAGCATAAGAGATGCTTGTAAAATATTAATTGATAATCATTCTCATATTAAACGGTACAAGCACTCCCTTGCAATAGATTCATGCATGCTTAAAAGCACGATGCTTAAAGTCGCGGTGAGATTACGCCAAAGCGATCAACAAAAATGTATCATTCTCAACGCTAAACAAGCACTCATCGCCGCCTTGACGATGACTCCATCACCTTGGCTTTTCGCCAATAACATCCCATCACTACAAGTGGCAGAGCCATGGCGACCCATGATAGCCAATGCCAGATGCCTGTTCCAAGCAGGGCTGACAACAAACCAAAGACCGTCAGTAACGAAAGCACAATAGGCCAGCCCCAGATATCGATAAACCGTTTATTCATCGCACACCTCCTCTCGCCGTTGCTGCATGCTTATGCTCAAGATCGGCAATACGCTGCTCGGTATGCTGACGACGCTTGATCCAGAGATACAAGCCGCTCACCAGCACCACAATCGTCACTAAATCCAGCAAGGCCCAAATAATCTTTAGCGGCAACCCGCCATAATCGCCAAAATGCAGCGGTTGTGATAACAAGAGCGTTTTGACATACCAGGGCATCTCACGTGTATCGGTTAACTTTGCAGTCTGCGCATCAATCAAGGCCGGGCGCAACAAACGGGAAGTGACCGGCGTATTGCCTTTCAGAAATACCGTGTAATGGTGCGGGCTGGAGAACATACTGCCCGGAAAGGCCACAAAGCTTACATGCATATCCGGCACGGCCTGCTTGGCAGTGTCAATCGAGTCTTGCAAAGAGCCCAGCTTGACCGGTGGTGGCAAGCCTTTATACGGCGCAATCATCTCCGCCATTTGATCGGCTTGCCAGACCATAATCACAATCTGGCTCAAGGTGTTGATGGTACCGGTGATGCCGACAACCAACGCCCAGACCAGCGTCGCCACACCCAGCAAGTTATGGATATCCAGCCACTTTAACCTGGCCTGCTTCTCGCGCCTGACGGTGCCGAAATCCAGTCGCCGCATAAAGGGGTGATACAGCACAATGCCCGAAATGATGGCCACAGCGAACAGCAAACCCATCAAGCCAAGAAACAGCATGCCGGGCAAGCCGGCAAACATATCAATATGCAACTTGAGCATGACATACATAAAGCCATGGTCTGGCGGCGGTTCATCCAGAACTTTGGCAGTGCGTGAGTCAATCAGCACGATATTCGAATCATCCGGCGACGCATCCATAGACTTTGCCATCGAAACCAGCGTGACATTCGGGTGCTCGTCTTGCTCCCAGAACATAAAGCGAATCACATCTTGGGGCCGCTGTTGACGGGCAGCCTCAGCGACGGCATCCATACTGGCATTGGGCGTTCCCTCTGCCATGGCAGGCGCTTCGACCACGCCGGACAACTGCTCGATTTCCTCATGAAAGATCAATGGCAAACCGGTGATGCACAGCATCAGCAAAAAAGCTGTGCAAACCAGGCTGCTCCATTTATGTGTCAAATACCACGTACGAATGCTCATGTCGCCTTAACCCTCACCCTTTGCCAGCTTAAAAATCAGCGGTTGCTGATAATAACAGGGTACGCGGCATGCCCAGGTAGATATAGCCTTCGTTAGAGGTATTCCAATAGTCGCGGTTAAACAGGTTTTCGATATTGGCGCGCAAAGTGACAGGGGTCGCATTCAATACGGTTTTGTAACGGGCGCCGATGTCAAAGCGGGTAATGCTTGGAATAGACAGGTTATTGGCCTGATCTACGTATTGCTTGCTGGTGTATATCACTCTGGAGGTCAATGTCAGGCCGGGCACAGGCACCGGATCCCACTCACCACCCATGCTGACTTGCCAGTCGGGCACGCCCACTGCGGTATTGCCGTTAAATTCACCATCATCACCGCTTTTTACCAGTTTACCTTGTGTATAAGCTCCTCCACCAAGCAGTCGAACGCCTTCGGCGACTTCACCAAATACATTAAATTCCACACCACGGTTACGCTGCTCACCGCTCACACGGTAGATGCCATTGGTCGTTAAAGCACTGGGGCGCTCGATTTCAAACACGCTCACCGTGGTGGCAATTTTGCCCCAATCCACTTTAACACCGGCTTCTTTTTGTTTGGTTTTATAAGGTGAGAACATTTGCCCTGAGTTACTGGTACCTGCTGGTGCCTGCTGCCCCTGGCTTAAACCTTCAATATAGTTGGCATACAAGGAGATATTTTCTTGCGCCTTGAACACCACACCAGCCACCGGCGTGAGAGCGCCTTTATCATATCCCGGCCCCGATTTTGCACCCGTCACAAAGTTATAGGCCTGCTGTTCCACACTCTGGTGTCTAGCGCCTAAAGTAAGCTGTAATTTGTCATCCAAGAATGACAGCGTATCGGCCAGTGCATAACTGGTCAGTGTCATCGCGCCATACTTCACCTTATTATCAGATAGCCCTGCTGTACTTGGCGTATCAATATACACTGGCGCAAAAATGTTACCGTTAATCGTGCCCGACACAGCAACAAAGTGAATATCGGTATTCTGGCTGACTTTGGTCGCGCCCAGGCTCACCTGATGACCAACCGGGCCCGTGTTGAACTTAATACGGCTACCCGCTTCAAATGACTCCGACTTGACTTCAAACAGCTGCCACATGGCCATAGAACTATAATCACCATTGGCACTGGTCAAACTCGGGTTACCTGCCACCGCATCCATCTGGCTGTTACGGCTACCAACACCTGCATACACCATGACGGCATCGGTCACGTCATATTCGCCACGCAATACCATGGAGCGGTCTTTCATTTGCGAGTGACCATAACCGGGATAATTAAGCTGACTGTCTGGTGCGCCAGGCATTTTGGTGAGACCTGCGCCCACGGTAAATTGGCGGACCACTTTATTAATGGTTTCTTGCTGGTTGATGAAATCAGCCGTCACCCGTAAACGCTCACCACGATAATCTAGCGCCAGGCTACCCATAAACTCTTCCAGCTTTTGTTGGTCGAGCGCGGTATCCCCTTTGCGATACATGCCATTGAGGCGCACACCAAACTCGTTATTTTCACCAAACCGGCGACCCAGATCTGCCGTGCCGCCATATACGGAATCACTCATATAAGTGACGCCAAATCGGCTTAATGCCTGGTCACCTGCACGCTTGGGCACAATATTGATACTGCCACCGACATTACCGCTGGGCGGCATGCCGTTGAGCAATGCGCTCGGGCCTTTAAGGACTTCCACACGCTCGGCCATTTCTACCGGCACGCGAAAATATGGCATCAAGCCATACATGCCATTTAAGGCAATATCCTGGCTGGCAACAGTAAAGCCACGAATCGAAAAGTCTTCGTTAATGTTGGTGCGAGCACTGGTTTGTCGTACCGATGGATCATTTTGCAATACATCGCCAATACTGCGCGCCTGCTGATTTGTGATCAGCTCAGCGGTATAGTTGGTCGCATTGAACGGAATATCCATAAAATTACGCTGTCCCAGAATACCGGCGCGACCAGCGCGCGCGACCTGAGAACCCGCATATGCCGGGCTGGATTCTGTCAGCTTCACATCTGAAACAACCACTTCCGGCAAAGTATCAACCGCATCAGAACTGGCAGGCAGCGGCTGGGATGACCTCTGCAATTTATAGCTACCATTATCTTGTATCACTGCCTGTAAGCCACTACCGGACAGAATGGCATTCAACCCCGGCAACACATCATACTGCCCACGTAGACCACGACTTTGCTTGCCCTGAGTCAGATTGGCATCAATGACCAGCAAGATCCCGGTTTGCCTGGCGTATGCATTGAGCACCTGATCCATAGCGCCAGCAGCAATATTGAATGCAGGCAAAGAGGCATTACTCTCTTGCACAGCGTCTGCATAGGCACGCGGCATATAAGCCATTGAGCTAATACCCGCGAGTAATAACAAGCCGGCGAGTTGATTGATACGGAATGCTGGCAATATTGCCTGGGCATGAACGGGGTGTGACATGATTATTTCCTCATTGAAAAGTAGTCTTCACTCCTATCCCGAATGAAAAAATAAAAGTGCTACGCTTAAAGCATTTTTTACCTAATCTCACACTCATCAGGAAGCATGCACAGTCACCCAATATTTTGAAAAGTAATCAATGCGCAAAGGCAGCGCCTGTAATAAGGACTGCAACACTCGATCAGTATCCAGTAACGGGAAAACACCTGACACCAGCATATTGGCAACCGTTTGGTCGTAGCGGATCACCCCCATGCGGTAGCGGCTGAGTTCATCCAGAAAGTCGCCCAGACGCAATTGCTCTGCCACTAACTTGCCATCTAGCCAGGCATTTTCACTGCCATTGGCCGTCACTTTTGACAGGGCTCCAGTCAACAAGCCGGCCTGCATTCCACTGGCAATAGTGAGGTCATGTAAGCCATTGCTTGAGCGCAATTTGACGGCCCCCTCATCAACGGACACTCTGGTTTCATGATGCTTTAAACGCACATTGAATTTTGTGCCTAAGGCTGTGGCGGTACCGTGTCGTGTTTGCACTAGCAATGGCCGGTTAGATCCATGATCAGCTACCGTGCTGATATAAATCTCTCCCTCATGCAAAACGAGCCTACGTTCACGCGCGCTGTAGGCAATATCAACCGACGTCGAAGTATTCATGATTAACTCGCTGCCATCAGCCAGCACAACCTTTTCCTGCTGCCCTGTATGGGTGCGATAATCTGCAGCCAGCGCTTGCCAACCATCACTTTGACGCACAACAGGCACGGCGCCACCAGTCACGGCAGCCAGCCCCAGCATTTGTAATACGCGCCGCCGTTTGGCAGACGGCAATCTATTTTTTACCAGGCCGATGGTCGCATGCGGGACCAGTTGTAACTTCTGCTGCATGACTTCTACTTCAGACCATGCCTGTTGATGCGCATCACTGCGGCTCAGCCAGACCTCAAATGCATGCTGCTGATCGGCAGTGACCTCACCTGACCATAACATCACCTGCCACTCTAATGCTTCCTGCTGTAGTCGGCTATAGTCTGTAACTACGTTGATGGTTGAATGCTGGTTCATAACAACTCCATGCAGGCTTGCGTGGCTTTGAGCATATACTTGCGCACCGCCGCCACAGAAATACCAAGCTGGTCGGCAATTTGGCTATAAGTCAGTTGCTCAAACCGTGACAGGATAAATGTCTCGCGAACTTTGGCAGGTAATTGGTCCAATACCTTGTCGAGCTGTATCAGGCTTTGCAATGCGATAGCCTGCTGCTCGGGCGAAGGTGTCTCGACCGGCGGCAATTGCAACAGCCATTCCTGATAAGCTAGCTCCAGGCGTTGACGTCGATACAGATCAATCATCAAACCTTTGGCAATTTGCGTTAAATAAGCGCGTGATTGTTCCGGCAATGGCTTTTTGTCCGAAACGATCAGCCGCACAAACGTGTCTTGTGCCAAATCAGCCGCGGTGTGCTGACAAGAGAGCTTTTTTCGTAACCAGGCTTTCAACCAGCCATAATGATGGCTGTATAAATGATGCAATTGCTGTTGCACCCCGGGGTCAGGCATTGACATAATTTATTTGCTAATAAGAATCATTATCAATGATACCCAACACTTGTTGCGCAAAGCAATACTTATCTTGTTTCTAGTCGAGGCGATGAACCATCACATGAATTCTCATCCTCAGAGCGATCACTCAATACCTGGCAGCCCCCTACCATCGGTAAAGAATATCCAAACCGGCAAAAAATTACACTTCACTGAAATGATTGATTGGTCATCTTCAATAAAAATGCCTTCCCGATTGCATCCAGGAAGGCACACTACATACAGATGCGACTAAAAAGTATACTTGGCTGTGATTCTGGCACTTCTAGGTTCACCGTAGCTTTCCCAAGCCCAATTGGCAGAGGAAACACCCCGATAATAGGTTTTATCCAGCAGGTTATTGATATTGAGCTGTAAATCGAGATTCTTGCTGGCTTTGTAGCCGACGATCATATCCACCAGCGTATAAGCTTTCTGTTCAACATCATCTGTCGTCCCGGCCTCTGAAGCTGTCATGTAAATCCGGCTTTGACGATATACGTTCGCACCCACTCTCCAGTTCGACCAATCGCCAAGTAAGCGATACACCGTTGTCAACTTGAACATGTGCTCAGGCGATAAGGTATTAAAACGGTCACCTTTATCATAGCTGTCATCCTTGATGTACTCTGTATTGGTATACGTATAGCCAGCCCCAACCTGCCAGTTTGGCTGCAATGCACCCTGCATTTCCATATCTACCCCACGGCTACGCACTTCGCCCGAAGCTTCGGCACAACTGGTACCTACCGTGCACTGGCTGACATCCCTGACGGCGCGCGACCGGTTATTCTGATTGACCTGAAACACGGCAATACTAGTATTCAGCGCACCATTCAGATATTCACTCTTCAATCCAAATTCGTAGTTCTCACCATCAATCGGGTGGATCACATTGCCATCGCGCCCGATACTGCTTTGCGGGCTGAAAATATCAGTAAAGCTGGCATAGAGTGAGTGATGATCATTAAGATCGTAAATCAACCCGGCATAACGCGTCACATTGCGCACGACCTCATAATCCGAGTTATTACGATAATTATCGTAGTCATACCAGTCCAGTCGACCACCCAATATCAATTTCCATTGATCTGCGAGATTCAGGCGGGAAGTCACATAAACACCATCCTGGCGTGTGCGTGTATGACCTGTGCTTGTATAAGGCAACACTGGTTTGGCCAATGCACTGCCACTCCAGTTGTAGATATCGGTATTCGCGCCGATGTATGTCGTCCGGTAATTATGGGGACTGGCGTCAAACTGGTTACGATTAGCGCCAAACGCCAATTCATGCTGACGTCCAAACAGTTCGTATTTGCCATTTACAACCAGGTCATAGCTGGATGCCTTGTTTTCCTGATCGCCGCGCCAGGCCATTAAATCACGACTGACGGTGCCGCCAGTGATTGTGCTACGCATAAAAGTACCCAGGCCATCGGTATGGTTCCACATATACGTAGTGCTCAACTTCAGCTTCCAGTCTTGATTAAAGCTGTGCTCAAGAATGGCAAAAAGACTTTTATTGTCCTGATCCAGATACTCCCAGTTATTTGCCAGGCTGACAGAACGATTCAGTTTGACATGGCTACCATCCGGATTAACTGGCAGGCCACCCCACCATGACCCGTTTGTACTGTCTTTCTGGGTAAAGGCACCCACTGTCAGTGTGGTTCTATCAGCAAGGTCTATCTCGCTAATGCCATAAAGCAGATGATTTTCATAACCTTGACCATCACGGAAACTGCCTGAGTCTTGTACAGAAGCGACCACACGCCCGCGTACCGACGCGGCCTCATTCATCGCACCACCCAGATCAAGGATGCTGCCATAATTATCCCAGCTGCCGGCATAGGCCGTGACAGAGCCCTTAAATTCGCTGGTTGGTCGCTTACGCACCAAGTTAATGGCAGCGGAAGGATTGCCTGCCCCTTGCATCAAACCGGTCGCACCACGCACTACTTCTACCCGGTCATACATCGCAAGGTTGGCCTGGGCACTGGGGATATAAGAAGACCATGGCACCAGTGAACCGTCATACATAATATTACTGACACCAAACCCGCGCGCCTCAAAATTGGGACGCCCGGTACCATCGGCATTACTGAGAAAAACCCCAGGCGTACTTTTGACCACATCCGTAATATTCAGCATGCCCTGATCATCCATGCGCTGGCGTGTAATGACTGTGACAGCCTGTGGCGTCTCACGGATGGAAAGTGGCAGGCGGGTCGCCGTACTCATGGACTGCGTCGTGTAGGACTGCGTCCCTTCAGTTAAGGATTCATTCTGGGCAATATCTTGCACCAACACTTCTGGCAAGGTGCTGACTTGCTGGTCAGTGGCCCCGACGACAGTAAAACTGTTGTTACCGGTGTCTTTGAGTATCAGACCAGAACCTTCCAGCAACTTTTCCAACGCCCGGCGCAATTCATATTTTCCCTTAAGCGCAGGCGCCGTGTGCTTTTCAGTCAGGTCAGTAGAGAAAGAAATTCTTTCTCCTGATTTTAATGCCAGTGCATTGAGGGCTTGATCCAGTGACTGGCTCGGGATGTCTAACTCCAGAGGTGCTGCCTGGGTATGCATGGCCGCCGACAGAAGCAGGCTTGCCAAGGTTAATTTGAATCCGGCCAGATTGTTTTGCCGGACATGTTGATGCATAGAAAACATGAAACTCCCCTATTAATTCACCTTCTAAATGAAGGTTTCATTAGGGTTGGCACTTGAAACAAAAAAATGTGAAGGTCGTGAAAGAAATTTTTTATTCAGCGCTTATGAGGGCAGCCTGTGACTTTTCCTGATAAGCACCTCACCATTGGCTGTCCGTGCTATTTCAACAGGCAGGCTCTGTAATAAATCCTGAATCAATGTTTCCACTGCCTCAATATCATACACACCAGATACCCGCATGCCTGCTGCAGCCTGATCGACATGAATCGTCATGGCACTATAGCGCTGAATTTCATTGACCACCTGGCTCAATGGCGCACCATTGAAGACCAGCTTGCCTTGTTGCCAGGCCGCTTCGTGATCCAGGTTGATATGATTCAAATGGCTCAAGCTACCCAGTTGTGATTCTATAGCCTGCCCTGTCGTGAGAATCTGATACTGATCGCCTGTCGCCACCTCAACCGCCCCTTCCAGCACGGCCACGCGCACGCTGTTGGTTTTTAAACGGATGTTAAAACGGGTCCCTATATCTGTCACACGTACATCCTGGGCCATCACGCTGAAAGGACGCCATCCATGGTTCACGGTAAAAGCCGCTTCACCCTGGACAAGCTGTAATTGCCGTGTGCGTATGTGATGCTCCACTTTGAGGACGCTGCTAGTATTCAGCACCACACTGCTGCCATCTGGCAGCGCATACGTGGCTTGCTTGCCAATACTGGTGGACAGGGTTTCTACCTGCCAGGCCGGATCGATCACCACGGTACCGATTGCCAGTAATAACACGGCCATGCTGATGCTACGTTTCTTCACCTTTTTACGACGCTGGCTAAGCTGTTTGGCTTCCCGCAAGATATCTTCGCTGGAAGGATACAAGGTCCGCAACTCATCTTCGTAGGATGAAAAAACATCCTTGCGCACTGCGGATACTTGTGGGGATGCCGAATGATTTGCACGTTTGCTCACAATTTACTCCCCCAACGTGATTCATAGTATTGCTGTAATGGTGGCCACTTTTCGGCAATTTCGCGTATCGCACGGCGGTAGTGCTGAGTGACCATGGTTCTGGAAATCTCCAGCTCCTTTGCGATTTCCTGCTGGCTAAAGTCATACAGCCTGTGCAGCAGAAACACCTGACGGGCTCGTGGTGGCAATCCTTCAATCACCGCATGCAAGCTAATCACATTTTGCTTGAGGGCAAGCAGATATTCACCTGACTCAGTATGCGCATAATCAGGTAACTCTTCGACCACATCAATAAATTCAGCACGGAGGTTTTCGCCACGGATACGATTGAGCGCGCCATTGGCAGATGCTTTGCGCAGATAGGCCAGTGGCTGCTGAATCTCTAATAAGATAGGGCGTTCCATCAACTTGACACACAGATCATGTACCACATCCTGCGCAAACTCACGCCCACCAAATTTGCGCCTGACATAATCAATCAAGTCATCGTAATGGGTGGTTAAGGCATGGAGCAAAGAAGGATACTTGGGCTGGTGCGACAACGGGGAATGGCCAATCATAGGGAATCAAAACAATCTCCAAATGATAACGATTATCGTTTAATTTATCCAGCGTTTCTTCAATACGTGGTTTCTCATACTGTCACATTGACTCACTAACAGTGATTGGCAGAGATCTAAGCTGTATTTATTGCACCAACAATAACTGCTCACGCAGGCTATTGATGTCATTGGGTTCGCCGCGCACAGTGAAAAAAGTGCCTTCTTCATCTGAGCGCTCGTTCAATACCTGGCAGGTGCTATAAATTTTGCCGCGTAGCTGTTGTACGGACCAAGGCAGGAAAATCTCGGTTTCAACCAAATCCTGCTGAAAGAAATCGACAATCTTCTGCCGCAGCATCGCCACTTCATCCGGGCGACGAGCACTCATCACAATGCAATCCGGGTATTTGAGGCGCAGCGCGGCTTCACACTCAACTTGTGCCGCTGCATCGCCGACATAATCTATTTTGTTAAACACACGAATACGCGGCACTACATCGGCATCGATTTCCTCAAGTACCTTATCCGTCACCTCAAGCTGACGCTCAAAACCAGGGTCGCTGGCATCGATCACGTGCAACAACAGCGCAGCATCCAGCGCCTCATCCAACGTAGATTTAAAAGAAGCCACCAGGCCATGCGGCAGGTTCTTGATAAAACCCACGGTATCGCTGACCAGCACGCGCGGCACGCTTTCCGGGTACAAGGCGCGCACCGTGGTATCCAGTGTGGCAAATAATTTGTTTGCTACCAACACCTCGCTACCGGTGAGTGCCCGCATCAAGGTAGATTTACCGGCATTGGTATAACCCACCAGCGCCACACTCGCCATCGTCTGCCGCTCCTGGCGCCGCGCACGCTGCGTCCGGCGCTCGCCATCCATAATCACAATCTCTTGTTGCAACTCGGCTATGCGGTCGCGAATCTTGCGTCTATCCAGCTCGGTATGCGATTCCCCTGCCCCACGACCACCCGCCCCGCTACGCTGCCGCCCTTGTGGCCCGGCCAATTTTGCCGCCTCGCGCAAACGTGGCGCCATATAACCCAGGCGCGCAATCTCCACCTGCGCACGCGCCGCACGCGAGCGGGCATTGCGGTGAAAAATCTCCAAAATCACCATAGTACGGTCCATCACCTCGCAACCCACTTCTAATTCCAGATTGCGTGCCTGCGACGGGGAAATTTCATGGTCAACCAGTACGGCTTCAATCTCAAGGGCATGGGGATTAAATTCTGGTGCATCAGGGTCACCAGACATACTGCGTACATAATCACGAATCTCTTCGCGCTTACCTACTCCCAGATAGCCGGTGATATCAAAGCCAGCGCGCTTCTGCACAAAGGTGTGGACGATCTTGTAGCCCAGTGTTTTTGCCAGTTCGCGTAGCTCATTCAGCGAAGCTTCAAACTCCATATCGCTGACATTTGGCAGTTGCACGGCCGCCACAACGGCATGGCTGACGGGCTCTTTAACTTCACTTTGCATGAGGGAACAACACTTCTTGAATGATAGAGGGCAGATAGTACTCGCAAATGCAGAAACCACCACTATATGCGGCGAGATAAATGAGTTGAGTAGTTATGATAGAGCGGTGTAGTTAACCAAAGAAGTTAGTGACTAGATAGTAACTAGTCGAGCCATCCCCTCATTAATTGTCTTGGTTGAACCGTTTACGCGTGAAGTAAACAATTGCCCGAACCGCCAAAAGTAGCATTGCTGGAACGAGGCAATGAAACCCGATCACCCAGAAATAGTTAAATAACGCATTTGCAGGGAGAAATCGGGTTTGATAGAGCGGATTAAGTGCGTAAGCGACTACTGCTACGAGTGGGCACACTAATAGCGAAAAGATGATTGCCTTGCATGCATTTGCAAAAGTGTGAGTGCCAAATGCTGCGGGGATAAGACAGAGAAGGACAAGAAAAGAAGGTGCCAATATGGGCCATGGAAACGCATCGGCCCACTGCGGCAAATGAACTACCTTTGAAAAGGTGAACAGTTCAACCCAAACAACCATAGCTACTGACAGTGCAAAAATACTTATGCCAAGCGCGAGCTGGTTACGGTTAAGATTTGACATGCGCTAGCACAGCTAAATGGTTAACATTTAAGATAAAGGTGTTTAGGCAGACTTTTCAAGACGCTCGGCAAGCCACACTTTAATGATTGATTGCCTGGTCACACCCAAGCGCACAGCTTCCCGGTCAAGAGACTCAATCATCCATGTAGGAAAATCGACATTGACTCGTTTTTGCGCTTGCATAGTGCGTGTTGCTTTTGATAAATCCAGCGCAGCAGTGATATCAACACTTTCATCAAACTGCTGTTCAAAATCCTTAGCTTTCATAAAGTGCTACCTCCTCGGTACGTGAGAATTCGTAGGGCGGACTCGTTTGTTTTGACCCTATTGATTATTATTCAGCGCGGAACGAAAAGTTAGAGGCTTGAGTCTGTAGGGTGGGCAACTAGTTGCCCACGCACAAACACTCGTCATTCATCACCAAACGCCCCATCCACAAAACCTAGCCCAGCACCCCAATGCTCATCATAAACGCCCGCTTTAACATATCGGTGAAACGTTGAATAAGGCCAATCTTTCACATTGCTCACCAAGCCATGTTTAAGCGGGTTGTAATGCAAATAATCCATATGTTTTGCATAATCGCTATCATCGCGAATTTGATGCTCCCAATAACGACGTTGCCAAATGGTCGATTCACGATGTTTTGTTTTGGATGCTGTCATCCATTCTGTATGGTTCAAACGCGAGCCGCAAGCACGGCTCACATAACGTTTGATAAGTTGCCAACGAAGCGCAAAATTTGCATCATGGGGTGGTAGCGTCCACATGGAATGAATATGATCAGGCAACAAAACCCATGCGTCGATTGTAAAAGGATGGTCAGTGCGGACTTTTTGGATGGCATACTTTAACGCATCACGTACATCATCGTCACAAAGAAATTTTTGCCTATGGTAAGTCACAACCGTGAAAAAGTAAGTAGCTCCAGCAGTATTAGCGCGACGATAACGTGACATGGTGGAATTGTCCGTGAGTTTTACCTCGTGGGCAACGAGTTGCCCACCCTACCTGGCTTGTTAGGAGCGTGATTTAACGAGACTTGTGTGGTATGTATTGATTTCACGACTCACCTCACCAAGTTTTTGATCTAGATCTGCATATGTATTCTGCGCGACTTGGAGCCCGCTAGGATGATTTTTGAGAAAATCTGCCATTTTTACTTGATGTTCCATTAATGCTAAGTAGTGAGTGCGCAATGAAAGCAAAGCATTCAAACGCCCAATATCGTTTGCCTTTTTTGATTCCATAGCACTCCACCGAGCATATAAGGCAGCCAAACAAGATACGAGAATTGCGAATATCGCTAAATTCATTTCACTAATCATGACAATTATCCGAGCACCTAACGTTTGAATTACGGGGCTGGCTTTAGCCAGTCCCGCTTAAATGATGGGTTAAGGTGTATTTTCATTGTATGCGCTGAAGTGTGCCCATCTCAGTTTGAGCTGTGTTTTGACCAGTAATGGTGTATCTCATGGTCATACCTTTTGCAAGGCCCTCAGTGTAGGTTACGAGCACATCATTTCCTTTTACTTTGTATGACACTTTTTCAATAACTCCAAGCGTTTCGGTTTCACCAGACCTAAACTGAATGGTCATTGGAACTAAGCCACCCATGCGCCAAGTGCCAGCCAGAGGGCCTGGGTCACTCCCTGTACATGCAGAGAGGATGAGCAATGAAAATATGATGAAAAGGGAGCTTATTTTTCTTAGCATGTTTGAAACCCTAACGTAAAGTAGTCATCTTAAATAACGCAAAACTTTGCGCCATTGATGCTTTTTCGGAAGAAAATTTAATGAGTTTTTTAACACTTTAAAACTATTATTAAATTTTAGACTATCCTAAAATACAAACATAAACCCGTCAACCAAAGCAAACATCCCAGACTCAACTCCCTCCCAGCGCCTTATACAACCCTACCTGATTCTGCAACGCCTGCTGCTGTATTTGTAACGCCTGTGACTGTGCATCCAGCACACTGCGCTGCGAGTCGAGCAATTCCAGGTACGTCACCAAACCTTGGTCCAGCTTACGTTTGACCAGTTGCAGACGGCTGCTTTCTAATTCGCTTAAACGCGTCCTGGCCGTGGACTCTTCGGCAATCGCTGCGCGTGTGCTTAATACATCCATCACTTCTTTAAACGCGGTCTGGATGGTTTTTTCGTAATTGACTACCTCGATACGCTCACGGGTTTGCGCAAGGTTGAGGTTGGCTTTGTTGCGGCCATAGTTAAAGATCGGGATGGTCAATTGCGGGCTGAAAGACCAGTAGTTGCTGCCGGTGTCAGAGAACAGTTTGGAGAACTCCGAGTTAACCAGGCCGACGTTGGTGGTGAGTTGCAAGCGTGGATAGAACGCAGCACGTGCAGCACCGATATTGGCATTGGCAGCTTTGAGTTGGTGCTCGGCAGCACGGATATCTGCGCGCCGGGTCAACAGGCTGGAAGGCAGGCCTGGCGTAACGTCAGCAAGTTTTAAATCCGCCAGAGGTTTGATGACTAACGATGTGCGCTGTGATGACTCGCCGAGCAGTAAATACAAGGCATTTTGCGTGGTGGCCAGTTGTCGTTGCCATTGTGCATATTGTGCCTGCACTTGCTCGACCTGGATTTGGGCGGCTTTGACATCCAGCACCTGATCCAAACCGGCCTCAAAGCGACGCTGAGTCCGATGCAAGGTCTGTTTGCGGTCATCTAGCGTTTGCTGCGCCAGCTTGAGTTGCGCGTGTAAAGTCAGCAGGTTGACATACTGCGTGGCGATCTCAGTGATCAGGGTGGCTTGTACCGCTTGCCGATTCTCAGTCACGGCGAGGTATTGTTCCAGCGCGGATTGCGTCAGGCTTTTGACGCGGCCAAACACATCAATTTCGTAGTCAGAAATACCGACCCCAACGCGGTACAACTCGGCCTCAAATGCCTGGCTGGAGCTGAACACAGTGCGACTACGGTCGTACGTCAGGTTGCCCTGTATGGTCGGCAGGCGGTCGGCTTTTTGTATGCCGTAAGTGGCCTTGGCCTCGTCCATGCGCAGCACGGCCGTTTTCAGGTCACGGTTATGCGCCAACCCCACTTGTATCAGTTGCTGTAAATCGGCATCAGGGAAATAAGTTTGCCAGGTGAGCGGAGGCGCTTCAGTCACCGTGTCATTCACTGGCTGGCCTGGGTAAGCCTCAGGCACCGGCGCAGCTGGCCGGAAATACTCAGGCATCAGCGAGCAACCGCTGGCCGAGAGAATAAAACCCAGTAACAATGTGAGTCGACTTAATTTCATGCAACATCCTTGGTCGCCGCTGGCTTGTGCATCCAGCGCCCGACCACCATAAAAAATAACGGGACAAAAAAGATCGCCAGCAAAGTCGCCGTGACAATGCCACCCAGCACGCTGGTGCCGATCGCAACTTGCGCGCCCGACGCAGCGCCGGTGGAGAATGCCAATGGAATCACACCTACACCAAAGGCCAGTGAGGTCATAACGATTGGCCGCAGGCGCTCTTTGGCTGCCAGCAAACTGGCTTCAAGCAAAGGCATGCCTTGCAGCACATGCTCGCGTGCAAACTCCACGATCAGGATAGCGTTTTTGGCAGATAAACCAATCGTCGCAATCAAGCCTACCTTGAAATAAATATCATTGGGCAAACCACGGATAGTCACGCCAAGCAACGCGCCCAACACACCCAGTGGCACCACCAGCATCACGGCGAACGGAATGGCCCAGCTTTCATACAAAGCCGCCAGCACCAGGAACACAATCAGGATAGACAAACCGAACAGCATGATGGCCTGGCTGCCGGATTGCTTTTCTTCGAGTGACTGCCCGGCCCATTCGAAGCCTATGCCCTTGCCCAACCCTTGTACCAGTTTTTCGATCTTCTGCATGGCTTCGCCGCTGCTATAGCCAGGCCCGGCGCCGCCATTGATATTAAATGACGGAAAGCCATTAAAACGCGTGCGTTGTGGGGTACCCATGGCCCAGTCCAGCGTCATGATGGAAGACAGCGGTACCAGGCTACCATCGGCAGCTTTGAGGCGAATTTTCTTGATATCTTCCAGCGTCTGCCGTTGTTTGCCATCGGCTTGAATCAGCACCCGGCGCACCTGGTTGCCATAGACAAAATCACCAAGATAATTAGAACCAAGCAAAGTTGCCAGCGAATCATTGATTTCATCCAGCGAGATGCCCAGCGCATTGGCCTTGCTGCGGTTAAGCTGCATATTGACCACTGGCGTATCGTATAAACCGGCAAACAAGACATTCGCCAACTCGGGATGCTTGATCGATTCGGCAATCAGTTGATCGCGTGCCTTCATCAGGGTTTCTATGCCAACGCTGGCACGATCTACCAGTTTCATATCAAAACCACCCACGCTACCCAACTCTGGCAGCGGTGGCGCATTCATGGCGAAAATACTTAAATTGGGTCGGCCATAAAATTGCTGGTTAACGCGGTTCACAATCGCCTGCACCTGCTGCTCGGTTTTGGGCCGCTCGGACCAATCTTTCAGCGTGATAAACAGCATGCCACTATTGGTGCTGGTGCCGTAAAAACTAAACCCGCTGACTTCAAAAATGATATCGACCGGCTCGTGTTGCTGGATATAACGGCTCATATCGCCCAGCACTTCGGCGGTTTCCGCCAGCGTCGCGCCTTGTGGCAACGACACCATGACCATAAAGTTACCCTGGTCTTCTTCTGGCAAGAAGGCACTTGGCAAGCGCATAAACAGCCAGCCGACCAAGGTCACGATGAGTGCAAATACGCCCAGCCAGCGCAGTGGCTTGTTGAGCAAACCGCCGGTCAGGCGCGTGTAACGCTCGGTCATACACTTAAAGCTACGGTTAAACCAGACAAAAAAGCGTGCTTTAGGGCTGGTTTCATGGCGCAACAGCGTGACACACAAGGCAGGTGTCAGCGACAGCGCCAGAAAGGCCGAGAAGCTGATCGACACCGACAATGCCAATGAGAACTGGCGGTAGATATTGCCCACCGCGCCACTGAAAAAGGCCATCGGGATAAATACCGACACAAGCACAGCGGTAATGCCTACTACAGCGCCACTGATCTGCGACATGGCTTTAATAGTCGCTTCGCGCGCAGACAAGCCTTCATCGACAATCAGGCGTTCAACGTTTTCCACCACCACGATGGCATCATCCACCAGGATACCAATCGCCAGCACCACGCCAAACATGGTCAGCACATTGATGGAATAACCCAGCCAGTACATGACGGCAAACGTCCCCATCAGGGCAATCGGCACCACGATGGTCGGAATCAGGGTCGCGCGCAGGTTCTGCATAAACAGGTACATGACCACGAATACCAGCAGCACCGCCTCAACCAGCGTTTGAATCACTTTTTTAATCGAGATAGACACAAATGCCGAGGAGTCATACGACAACTGGAACACCACATTCGGTGGAAAGTATGGCTGCATTTGTTCCATCGCGACCTTGACGCGCTTGATGGTTTCTACTGCATTCGAGCCCGGCGACAGTTTAATCGCCATGCCGGCGGCATTTTTGCCATTGACTTTAGAGCTATAGGTATAGTCACTGCTGCCCATTTCCACGCGCGCCACGTCCTTCACCAACAAGGCCGAGCCATCCGCCTGGCTGCGCAGTGGCACATTGGCAAAGTCTTCTACCGTTTTCAGCGTGGCTTCGGCTTCGAGCGTCACACTCAATGGCGCGCCATCCGGCACACCACTGGCACCGACCTGGCCCAAGGTCAGGCGTGTATTGTAGCTACGCAAGGCATTGGATATTTCGCTGACGCTGACATTCAAGCCCGCCATTTTCTGCGGGTCCGGCCAGATACGCATGGCGTACTCCGGGCTGAATGACTGCACCTTACCCACACCTTGCACGCGTTTGAGCGTAGGCATGACCGTGGCAGAGGACAACTCGCCGAGGTCAATCTCACTGTAACGGTTATCCTCTGAGGTCAGTGACACAATCAGCTGAAAGCTATCCGCCGATTTTTCCACCATGATGCCGCTACGACGCACAATTTCCGGCAAACGCACTTCAACACTTTTGAGGCGGTTTTGCACATCGACGGCCGCCAGGTCAGGGTTGGTGCCCTGGCGGAAAGTCACACTAATAGAAGCCATACCCTGGTTGCTGGTGGCAGACACATACATCAGACCTGGCATACCATTCATCTCGCGCTCGATAATCGAGGTCACGGTTTCTTCGACCACTTTGGCCGATGCGCCAGGATAGGTTGCAGCGATATTGACGACGGGTGGCGCGATATCAGGATACTGTGCAATCGGTAATTGCTTGATGGCTATTAGACCTGCCAGCACAATCAGGATGGCAATCACCCAGGCAAAAATCGGGCGATCAATAAAAAAACGACTCATGGCCTGCTTCCCTTAACTTGAGGCTTGTGTGATACCGCGCCAGTCAAGGTGCGACGGCTTTCGTGATGTTGTCTGTGGCGCTTACCTGCTTCGGCGTCACTTTTGCGCCCGCCGTTTGCGTGGCAGCATTGGTGACCACCACTTGCTCGCCTGCTTGCAGGCCGTGCTCAATCACCCACTGTTTATCAATCACAGCGCCGGTTTGCACTTCGCGTGACTCCAACTCCTGTTTGGCATTGACCACCCATACCCGGCTGGAGAACTGGTCACGGATCAGCGCATCACGTGGAATCAGGATGGCATGCGGATTGGTCGCCTGGCGGATTTTCAGGCGCACATAAGCGCCTGGCATCAGTTCCTGTTGCGGGTTGTCAAAAATGGCGCGCATCACGACAGAATCAGTCGTCTGGTTCACAGACACATCAGAAAATGACAATTTGCCTGCACTGGGATAAGTTGAACCATCCGGCAACATCAAGGCAATCTGCAATTGACCATTGCTGCCTTTTAACTGGCCGTCGCGCAAGGCTTTGCGCAGGGCAAACACCTCAGAAGAAGACTGTGCAAAATTGACATACACCGGGTTGATTTGCTCCACCGTGGTCATGTGCGTAGCCTCGTCTTTACCCACCAGCGCGCCTTCGGTCACCAGCGCACGGCGCGCCACGCCATCAATCGGCGCCGTCACATTGGCATAAGCCACATCCAGTTTGGCGCGATTGAGTTTAGCTTGCGCGGCGGCCACTTCGGCTTTAGCCAGTTGCGCCTCAGCCTGTGCCGCGCGGTAGTCGCGCTGACTCACGGACTGGTCGCCTACCAGCGCCTGGTAGCGCTGCAATTTGTCATTGGCATTCACCAGGTTAGCTTCGGTTCTGGCGAGCTCAGCATCTGCTTCCAATTTACTAGCCTGCAATTGCTCCGGGTTGAGGGCAAATAACGGTGTGCCCGCCTTCACTGTTTGCCCTTCCTGATACAGCCGTTTAGAGACAATACCGGAAACGCGCGCACGCACTTCTGCAATGCGATAGGCCTCTACACGACCAGGTAATTCAACCTCAGCGGGGATTTCGGCGGTTTGCACGGTCACCACTTCGACCTCAGGTGCGCCAGCCGCTGCCTGAGCGGCTTCCTGCGGTTTGCTACAAGCAGAGAGTTGCAATAACAAGAGTGTGGCGACAGAGGCCGTGCTGAGAGAAAAACGGGACATGAACATGCCTTCTTACTATATAGACGTCAATATTCTATCCGCCCTTCAATAATTAATCAATCATGACTGATTAATTATTTTTTGGTATAATCCTCGCCATTGTTTGAGGAATGATAAGCCTAGAGATCATGGCCAGAAAAACCAAAGAAGATGCGCAAAAAACCCGCGACCAGATTCTGGATGCGGCTGAACACGTGTTTTACCGCAAAGGCTTTACCCTGACCACCATGGCAGATATTGCCGAAGCAGCCACGCTGTCACGTGGTGCAGTCTACGGCCATTACAAAGGCAAACTGGAAGTGGCCACCGCTATGGCAGAACGCGTGATTCAACAAGCCTCGCCGTTTCAAAGCCAACCTACCATCAGCGCCTTAAGCAACCTCAAACAATATTGCTTGCAGGAAATCCGCAGTTATATTGAACCCAGCTCGATTCAGCGCGTATTATTTTTTTTGTATATCGGCATTGATGATTCGCCCGAATTATTGCAATTACGTTTTGCCTGGGAGAAAAAGCGCATTACACAAATAGATTGCCTGCTCAAACAGGCGATTGCGCAAACAGAACTCTCTGCCGAAGTCGATTTCGATCTGATCAGCCTGTATTGCCAGTCCATTATTGAAGGTGTGTTCAGCATTATTTATTTTGGCAACCTCAGTGAATCACAACGCTGGCAACGTGCGGAACAACTCTGTGAATATGGACTGCAACGCCTGTCTATGCCACTTTTCCAGCCGTAATTTAAACGTCAAGCTATTCTGCTAGCATTGACGAGCACGCCCGCCTTCCGGCAAGATAAGGGCCGGATACATTGATGACAATAAAATTGTTCAACTTTTTTGTCTGAACAAGGTCAGTATGACCACGCACGTTCATTTTTAAACGCATCACCCCGATACACACCCCTATAAAAATAACTTAAGAAAAAATATTGCTATGGATCATAACCTGTCTCTTATTACCACCATTGCTGCCGCATTTGCGCTGGCGCTGGTGTTTGGCCTGATCGCCGAAAAACTCAAATTGCCAGCGCTGATTGGTTATCTGTTTGCTGGCATTATCATCGGCCCGGCCACACCTGGCTTTGTGGCGGACATAGAAATCGCCTCGCAACTGTCTGAAATCGGCGTCATGCTGCTGATGTTCGGCGTTGGCTTGCACTTTTCAGTGCAAGATTTAATGTCGGTCAAACGCATTGCCCTACCCGGCGCACTGGCGCAGATGACGCTGGCGACCCTGCTCGGCATGCTGGTGGCCCATTATTGGGGCTGGAGCATGGGGCATGGCCTGGTCTTTGGCCTGTCACTCTCCTGCGCCAGTACCGTGGTGTTACTGAAAGCGCTGGAGTCCAGACGCATCCTGGAAAGCATGAACGGCAAAATTGCTGTCGGCTGGCTGGTGGTAGAAGACATGGTGACCGTGCTGGTGCTGGTGCTGATGCCAGCCCTGGCTGGCGTCTTGGGTGGCCAGGGCGAAGCCACCAACGCCAGTGCCATTTGGGAGACCATAGGCGTTACCTTGCTTGAAATCACCGGCTTTGTAGTGGTAATGCTGGTGATAGGCAAACGCGTATTACCCTGGTTGCTGTGGTATGTGGCTGGCACCGGCTCACGCGAACTGTTTACGCTCACCGTGATTGCCGTAGCGATTGGCGTGGCCTTTTTTGCCTCATCCCTGTTTCATGTGTCGTTTGCACTAGGCGCCTTTTTTGCCGGCATGATCATGCGCGAATCAGAATATAGCCATCGTGCGGCGGAAGACTCCCTGCCTTTCCGCGATGCATTTGCCGTGCTGTTTTTTGTCGCCGTCGGCATGCTGTTTGACCCTAGTATCCTGATCAAGCAACCGGTACAGGTTCTGTCTGTGGTCGCTATTATTATCCTAGGCAAATCACTGGCAGCGGTTGCGATCGTACTGGCGCTGCGCTATCCATTGAATACAGCACTCACCGTCGCCGCCAGCCTGGGGCAAATTGGCGAGTTTTCATTTATTCTGGCCGGGCTTGGCGTGTCGCTTAACCTGCTGTCAGCAGATGGCATGAGCCTGGTGTTGGCGGGCGCACTGATTTCAATTGCCTTGAATCCGCTGGTATTTGCCTCGATCAAACCGTTGGCTAACTGGGTGGTCAATAAATCAGATGTGGCACGACGCCTGTCTTTGCGCATGGATCCCTACAGTGAGTTGCCGATGTCCACGGAACGCAAGTTTCTTGAAGGCCAGGTGGTATTGGTCGGCTATGGCCGCGTTGGCAAGCGCATTGCACAATCGCTGACAGACTCTGCGATTCCATTTGTGGTGGCCGAGCAAAATCGCGAACTGGTGGAAAAACTGCGCAAGCAAGGCCAGCCCGCCGTGTCAGGCAATGCCGCGGACCCCATGGTATTGATACAGGCACACATCGCCAATGCGGCCATGCTGATTATTGCCACACCAGACGCCATGGATATCCGCAAAATTGTCGACATTGCCAAGCAATTGAAACCGGACATTGAAGTGGTGATCCGCACCCATCACGAGGACGAATACCAGCGCCTGCAAAAAGACCTGGGCCAAGCGGTGTTTTTTGGCGAGGAAGAACTGGCCAAAGGCATGTCTGCCCATGTGTTACAGCGTTTTGAACGGCACGTGCTCTAACAGCCTCAAAACGGCAATAAGGGCTGCTTTGGCAGCCCTTATTTTTTACACGACTGCCTCACGTAACGCTATGATGTCAATTGTATAGGCTGTCGATACGTATCGTTACATTCACGCCCAATCAAACGCAGTACAATCTTGTCAGACAAGAATAACGATATCAATATTGGTACCTATGAACGCCACTTCCCTTGACGCTAAATCTGGCCTTTACGCTAAATCCGGTGTATGGCTACTGGGCCTTGCCAGCCTGATGCTGGCCGCCTGCTCATCAGGCAAACCGGACAACAAACCGCCCAAAAAAACGCCAGAAGTCGGCGTGATCACTGTACAACCTGCCAGCCAGCCGATTGTGGCTGACCTGCCAGGGCGCACCAATCCGTTTATGATTTCGGAGGTCCGCCCACAAGTCGGCGGCATTATCCGCCAACGCGCATTTACAGAAGGCGCACTGGTCAAAGCGGGCCAACTGCTTTATCAAATCGAGCCTGCGCCTTACCAGGCCAGTGCCCAAAGTGCAGCCGCCGCGCTACAAAAAACAGAAGCCTCGCTGACCACGCTCAAACTCAAAGCGGATCGTTATAAAGAACTGGTCAAAATCAATGCTGTGAGCAGGCAGGATAACGATGACGCGCAAGCCGCCTTGCAACAAGGTGAAGCCGATGTGGCTGCCGCCAGGGCGGCGCTGTCCACCGCAAAAATCAATCTGGATTTCACACGCGTGGTCTCGCCGATCACTGGCTTTGTGTCTACTTCTACCGTCACACCTGGCGCGTTGGTCACCGCCAGCCAGGACACCGCACTCACCACCGTGCAGCAACTGGACCCGATTTACGTTGATGTGATTCAGTCCAGCAGTGATTTGCTCAAACTCAAACGGGATATTGCCAGCGGCAAACTGAGCAGCACATCGCAAAAAGAAATCCCTGTCCGTGTCGTACTCGAAGATGGCTCCACATACGCCCACGCCGGAAAACTCAAATTCAACGGCATTAGTGTCAATACCACTTCAGGGGCGGTTACACTGCGTGCGGTGGTGCCTAACCCGGAAGGCATTTTGCTGCCCGGCATGTATGTGCATGCCCTGATTGATGTCGCCGAAGAAAAGGCAGCTATTCTGGTACCGCAACGTGCTGTGACCAGAAATACACGTGGTGAACCCACGGTGCTACTGGTGGACAATACGCAAAAAGTGATTCAGCAAACCCTGGAAACCAGTGGCGCACAAGGTGACAACTGGCGTGTCACACACGGCCTGCAAGCCGGTGACCGCGTGATTATGGATGGGCTACAAGGCATCAGCGTAGGCAGCGAAGTGAAGGCGGTGCCCTTTGTGGCGACCAGTCATCCAGATGCAGCAACACCGGCCACGGCAACAACACCGTCTACCGTGAACCCTGCCCGCTAACCAGAAGAGAATTTAACTATGGCGTCTTTTTTTATCCAACGCCCTATCTTTGCCTGGGTGATTGCAATTGTCATCATGCTGGCGGGCATAGGCGCAATTGAGTGGCTCCCGCTGGAGCAATACCCGGATATTGCACCACCACGCGTCTCTATCAATGCCACCTATACCGGCGCCGCGGCCGACACCATTGAAAACTCGGTGACGCAAGTGATTGAGCAGTACATGAAGGGCATTGATAACCTGACCTATATGTCTGCCAGCAGCACATCTTCAGGCACCGCCAATATCAGCCTGACCTTTGATGCCGGCACCAACCCTGACGTCGCACAAATGCAGGTGCAGAATAAACTGCAACAAGCCATGCCCAGGCTGCCGCAGATTGTACAAAGCCAGGGGGTGACGGTGGCCAAAACCGGCATCGACTTCCTGATGATGATTTCACTCATGTCTGACAGCCCTACAGTGCGCGCCATTGATATCGGTGATTACATTTCGAGCAACCTGATCGACCAGATCAGCCGCCTGGATGGGGTGGGAGATGTACAAACCCTGAGCGCGGGCTATGCCATGCGCATCTGGCTGGACCCGGCCAAGCTGCAAAAATACAACCTGATTCCTTCCGATATTTCGGCGGCCGTACAGGCGCAGAATACCGAAGTCTCCTCTGGCCAGTTAGGCGCGCTGCCTTCAGTCAAAGGCCAAGGTTTGAATGCGCCGATTACCGCCCGCAGCAAATTGCAAACCGTAGAACAATTCAACCAGATTATCGTCAAGTCCGGCGCAGATGGTTATGTCGTGCATTTGTCGGATGTGGCCCGTGTTGAACTCGGCGCCGAAAGTTACACCCCGGTTGCTAACCTCAACGGTAAAACGTCCGCAGCCTTTGGGGTCAAACTCGCGTCAGGCGCCAATGCGCTGGCGACCGCGCAAGCCGTAAAAGACAAACTAGCAGCGCTGGAACCGTATTTCCCGCCCGAGCTGAAACTCAGTATCCACATCCCCTATGACACCACGCCATTTGTGCGTATTTCCATTAAGGAAGTCGTCAAGTCGCTGGTAGAGGCCATCCTGCTGGTCGTGATCATTATGTATGTGTTTTTGCAGAACCTGCGCGCGACGCTGATTCCCGCCATTGCTGTGCCAGTGGTGCTACTCGGTACCTTTGGCGTACTGGCCGCGTTTGGCTTTTCGATTAACACGCTGACTATGTTTGGCCTGGTACTGGCGATTGGTTTGCTGGTGGATGATGCCATTGTGGTGGTGGAAAACGTCGAGCGTGTGATGCGTGAGGAAGGCCTGAGCCCGAAAGAAGCCACGCGTAAATCCATGGGTGAAATTACCAGCGCACTGGTCGGTATTTCACTGGTGCTATCCGCCGTGTTTATTCCCATGGCCTTTTTCGGCGGTGCCACCGGCGTGATTTACCGCCAGTTCTCTATCACCATTGTCTCTGCCATGTTGTTATCTGTGTTGGTCGCGCTGACATTGACCCCAGCGCTTTGTGCGACCATGCTCACACCATCAAACCATGGCCATGCGGCAACAGGTGGCCTGTTTGGCTGGTTTTTCCGCTGGTTCAACCCGGCGTTTGAAGCATTTGCCAACGGCTACCAGGCCATCGTCGAGAAAATCCTGCGCCAGAAGCTATTCACCATGGTGCTGTATGCGGGCATTCTGGCCTTGCTGGCTTTCCTGTTCCTGCGTTTACCCAGCTCCTTCCTGCCGACAGAAGACCAGGGCATCCTCATGGCGCAGATTCAATTGCCGGTCGGTGCCACCGATAGCAGGATGCAGCGTGTGCTGCGACAAATCGAGCATTACCTGGATGGTCAGGAAGCGGTCATTGATGAATATTTAACCATTGCCGGCCTCGGCCAGGGCGGTGGCGGCAGCCAAAACACCGGCCGTGCCTTTATCCGCCTCAAGGACTGGTCACTGCGTGGCGAAGGCCAGGACGCCGCGTCACTCGCAGATCAGATGACCAAAGCCTTATCCAAGATCCGTGATGCCAAACTGTTTGTGAACCAGCCAGCGCCCGTGCGTGGCCTGGGCCAGGGCTCCGGCTTTACACTCGAGCTCAAGGATGTCGGCGGCCTCGGGCACCAGGCACTGATGGAGGCCAGAAACCAATTTGTGCAACTGGCCGCAGACAATCCCAAACTTAACCGGGTACGGCCAAGCGGCCTGGATGATACGCCGATGTTCAGGCTCAATATTGATGACCAGAAAACCGGCATTTATAATCTGACCACCGCCAATATCAACTCCACACTGTCTATCGCCATGGGCGGCACCTATGTGAACGACTTTATCAACAAAGGCCGCGTCAAAAAAGTCTATTTGCAGGGGGATGCGCCTTACCGCATGCAGCCTGAAGACATTGATCGCTGGTATGTACGCAATAGCACCAACGACATGGTGCCGTTCTCTGCCTTTTCCAATACCCGTTGGGTATCGGGCTCGCCCTTGCTCGAACGCTATAACGGTATTTCTTCCGTGGAAATCGTCGGCGAAGCAGCCAAAGGCACCAGCACCGGCGAAGCCATGCGTATTGCTGAAGGCATTATCAAGCAACTACCGGCAGGCATCGGCTATGAGTGGAGTGCGCAGTCCTACCAGGAAAGACTGTCAGGTTCACAGGCGCCCCTTTTGTATGCGGTGTCTGTCGTGTTTGTGTTTTTGTGCCTGGCCGCGTTATATGAAAGCTGGGCGGTGCCTTTCTCCGTCATTATGGTGGTGCCTCTGGGCATCCTGGGCGCTGTGCTGGCAACCAGCTTGCGTGGCATGACAGCAGACGTTTACTTCCAGGTCGGCCTGTTGACGACCATCGGCCTGTCAGCGAAAAACGCCATTCTGATTGTAGAGTTCGCCAAGCATCTACAAGAGCGTGGCCAGCCTTTACTGACTGCCACCCTGGAGGCCGTGAAACTGCGCTTGCGGCCCATCCTCATGACCTCGCTCGCTTTTGTTTTTGGTGTGCTGCCGCTGGCCTTCAGTGAAGGCGCAGGCGCGGTGAGCCGCCAGGCGATTGGCACCGGCGTACTCGGCGGCATGTTGATGGCCACCTTCCTCGGCATCTTTTTTGTGCCGCTGTTTTATGTGCTGATACGTTCGCTGTTCCCTTACCAGCCTGATCCAGATGCCATCGCACATGGATAACCTTATGATAAAACCAAGCACACATACATTACTTGGCACGGCAAAACTACCAATCAAATTACTGGCCCTAATGACGCTGTCACTTGGCCTGAGCAGTTGTATTGACCTGGCGCCGTTTTACACACGGCCAGCCTCACCGGTTCCGGCAACGCTAGGCACGGTAGAAAGCGATCCCAAAGCCTTTACTGACCTGCCGTGGCAATCCTTTATCAGTGATGAAAAGCTGCGCCAGGTGGTTGACCTCGCCTTGAAAAATAACCGCGACCTGCAGGTAGCTGCGCTGACCATAGAACGGTCACGTGCCCTCTACCAGGTGCAACGTGCCGACCTGTTTCCAACCATCGCTGCGAGCGTTACCGAAACCGCCTCCAAAGGCATGGCCAGTGCAGCCAACAATACCGCTGGCAATACCTCCGGCGCGACCACTGGCACGGCTGGCAGCAGCAACAGCAGTGGCAATATCTCGCATATTTACCGTGCAACCGTAGGCTTTAGTGCATATGAGCTAGATTTGTTCGGCCGCATACGCAACCTGAACCAGCAGGCCTTGCAAACGTTTTATGCCAATGAAGATAATCGTCACAGCACACAGATCAGCCTGGTTGCCGAAGTAGCGACCGCCTGGCTAACCCTGGCGGCAGACAAAAAGCGACTCGCGATTGCCCAGCAAACCCAGCAAAGTCAGCAAGCCACTTATGATATCAACCAGAAAATGTTTGAACTGGGCGTTGCCAATGCGCTGACCTTAAAGCAACTGCAAACCAGTGTCGACAGTGCACGCGTGGCAGTGGCCACCTACAATATGCAAATCAAGCAGGACATCAACGCACTCAACCTGCTGGCGGGTAGCATGGTGCCTGAACAGTGGTTGCCAGCAGGCAACTTGTCCAGCGTCGTCGCGACCACAGCCTTACCTGCCGGAGTCAGCTCGCAAACCTTACAGCAACGGCCCGATGTCCGTGCAGCAGAACACTTGCTGGAAGGCGCCAATGCCAATATCGGCGCATTACGCGCGGCCTTCTTCCCCACCATCAGCCTGACCACCACGGTCGGTTCAGCCAGTACCGAATTATCCGGCCTGTTTGCCAAAAATTCCGGCATCTGGACCTTTGTGCCGCAAGTCAGCGTACCGCTGTTTAACGCAGGACGTAACCGTGCCAATTTGACCTCAGCAGAGAAAAACCGCGATATTCTGCTCGCACAATACGAAAAAACCGTGCAAACTGCGTTCCGCGAAGTGGCGGACGTGTTGGTGCAGCGTGAAGGTTTGCAAGCACAACTGGACGCCCAGCACTCACTCACCGCTGCGGCGAATGCGGCATTCCAGCTGGCTGATGTCCGCTTTAAAAATGGGGTCGACAATTACCTGGTGGTGCTGGATGCACAGCGCACGCTTTATACTGCAGAGCAATCGCTGGTCACATTGCAATTAAGTGACGCCGCTAGCCAGCTGACCTTGTATAAGGTCATGGGCGGCGGTTGGCATTAGTGAGTGCATGCATGAACATCATCGTTTTAAACATTAAAGATAAAGATAACCACCAAGTTGCGCACACTTCTTGCTTGGTGCCTAGTGATGAACACAGAAATATCCCCTGCCCAAACCATTACCTTGGCCAAAATCAGACATATCGAGGAGCTGGAGCGACTCGATAGCTGTATCGCATTTGTCGAAAAAATTGGCCAGTTGATCCACCTGATCCAGGCCGAACGTGGTGCTAGCTGCCTCTATATTGCCTCCAATGGGCGACGCTTTGCACCAGAGCGCGCTGACATTATTACGCAAAACCAGGCCATGGAAGCCAGTTTTAGAGAGGCGTTGCAACAGCACTTGCATAGAAACGCGCTGGCAGATGCCAAGCAATTGACGCTGACCTCGTGGATCTTGCTAGGCCTGGACCAACTAACGTCTTTGCGGCATCAAATCACTTTGCAAAAGATCAGCTTTGCGGACTGCATCGAATCTTTTAGCCGCCTGATCGGCAGCCTGATTGCACTGATCTTTGAGATCACCGACAGCTCGGTCAATAGCAAGATTTCCACCTGTTTGCTGACCCTTTACAACCTGATCCAGGGCAAGGAATTTGCCGGGCAGGAGCGTGCAGTGGGTGCCTATATGTTTGGTTCAGGCAGCCTGCAACTGCCGCATCAGCAAAAGCTGTTTGAACTCATCGCCCAGCAAGACCGCCATTTTGATTTATTCTGCCAGTTTGGCAGTGAAGAGGTACGCCAGTCATGGCTTGCGCTGCAGGAAACCAGCTGGCACCAGCAACATCAAAAATACCGCACCAAACTGAGCGCAGCCAAAGACCAGCAGGCGCTCAACCCCAGTAGCGCAGATGTCTGGTTTGAATTGTGCAGCCAGCGTTTAAGCGCCATGTGGCAGATTCAATGTCAGCTCATCCAAACCATGCATGAGTTGTTGGCCGAGCTGGCTAGCAAAGCCAAGAGCGACTTTGAGCAAACCCGGCAATATTTGGATGCCATTCAGGCAACACCAGCCGCCGCGCTCAACAGCACCTTTTTCAACCTGGCGATTCCAGTTGAAAATGCGCTGAATTTTCAGACGCATGATACGTCGCAGGCGTATCCGATGGCCTCCATGATTACGCTGCTGCAACAGCAGTCGCGGCAAATTGCCGAGATGGAAAGTGAGTTGTCTGATACTAAAAAGGCGCTTGCCGAACGCAAGCTGATCGAACGTGCCAAAGGCCTGTTAATGAGCACGCGCGGGCTGAATGAAATGGAAGCGTATAAAACCATGCGCAGCATTGCCATGGAGCAAAACCGCAAGATTATTGATGTCGCTGAAAACATTTTGGCGCATCACGCACAACCGGGCTAAACGCCCGTCAAATTGGTGCATCCGCACACGTATGGTGCGGACAGCACCGCGCTGAAAAGGTTGCATAAAAATGCAATCATCCAAAAAAACCAATATAGAACAATCACTTAAAAATAACGCTTCAGCTGGCACGGCAATTGCTAATTTGGCTTGAGGCTTCAGCTAACGGCGGTTGAAAATCTCGTGTGATACCAGCCTGCGATGTAGCGCGGCTGGGCAGTAAACAAGTCGAATGACTTGTGCAGTAAAAGGACAAAGGCGTCCTGAGTGTAGACAAAAAACAGTCTGCATTCAGGACGCCTTTTTGTTTTTTAACTTTCCCAATTGATTGATGATTAAGGAGCAGCAATGAGCAGTTCTGACAAAAATAATGTGACACCAACTTCAACGGTCACCGAAGTATCCACCACCGAGCAAGTAAACCAGCAGCGCCGTCACTTTTTCATGAATACCCTGGCAGGTGCATTTGGCGCGGCTGCCATGATGAACATGGTGCCCTCTGCGATTCGCAGCCAGGCTTGGGCAGCAGGCTCAGATGCCCCTGAAATCACTGAGGTGAAAGTAGGCTTTATTCCGCTGACGGACTGTGCGCCGATTATTGTCGCCTCACAAATGGGCTTCGATAAAAAATACGGCATCAAAATTGTCCCCTCCAAAGAAGCCTCATGGGCGGGTGTACGCGACAAAATGGTGAACGGTGAGTTGCATGCAGCGCACGTGTTATACGGTCTAATTTACGGTGTGCAACTAGGCATCGGCGGCCAGCAAAAAGACATGAACATTTTGATGACACTGAACCACAACGGTCAGGGCATCACACTGGCTAACCAGCTGAAAGAAAAAGGCGTGACCAGTGGCGGGACGCTCAAGCGCCTGCTAGATAACGAAAACCGCGACTTTACTTTTGCCCAGACCTTCCCGACCGGCACACACGCCATGTGGTTGTATTACTGGCTGGCCAGTTATGGCATCAATCCGATGCAAGACGTGAAAACCATTGTGGTGCCTCCGCCACAAATGGTCGCCAACATGCGCATCGGCAATATGGACGGCTACTGCGTAGGCGAGCCATGGAACGCACGCGCCATCTACGACAAGATTGGTTTTACCGTCGCCACCACCCAGGACATCTGGGCCGATCACCCGGAAAAAGTACTCGGCACCACCGCTGAGTTTGCGGCCAAAAACCCGAATACCGCACTGGCACTGACCAAAGCGATTCTGGAAGCCTGCCGCTATATCGATGCGACTAAAAACCGCCCGGAAGTGGCCAAACTGATTGCAGGCAAAGCCTACGTCAATGCGCCAGAAGAAGTGATTGAAGGTCGCTTCCTCGGCCATTACGACAATGGTATCGGCAAAAAATGGGAAGACCCGAACTACATGAAATTCTTCAATGACGGCAAGGTCAACTTCCCTTACCTGTCTGATGGCATGTGGTTCCTGACACAGCACAAACGCTGGGGCTTGTTGAAGTCTGACCCTGACTACCTGGGCATCGCGAAAAAGGTCAACCGTATCGACATTTATACCGAAGCAGCCAAATCACTGGGCATTGCGGTGCCAGATGCCATGCGTAGCAGCAAGCTGATCGATGGCGTGGTCTGGGATGGCAAGGATCCGAAAGCGTATGCCAACAGCTTCAAGGTGAAAGCCTAACCTTTAAAGGAGAATCACCATGAATGTCGTCAGCTTGAAGAAAGAAAACATCATGCAAAAAAGCGAGGAAGCTGTCACCACAGCACCTGCGCAACCAGTTGTTGCTGTGGTTACCCCTCTCTCAACCACAGCTGCAAAAGCCACCGCGCCCAAGCGCGGGGCATGGGTGGCAACGGCTAAACGAGGATTTGAATGGCTGTTGCCGCCTGTGATTGGCTTGATGGTATTCGCAGCCATCTGGGCCACGGTAGCCGCGCTAACACAAGGCTTGCCAGGCCCGGTCAAGACCTGGCAATCGGCTGTCGAGCTGTTCAGCGACCCGTTTTATATCAACAACCCAAATGACATGGGCATAGGCTGGAACATTCTGAGCTCACTGCAACGTGTGGCGACGGGTTTTGGCCTGGCAGCGATTGTCGGTATCCCGATGGGCTTTGTGATTGGCCGCTATGCGTTTATGTCCAGGATGGCGGCACCGATTATCAGCCTGCTCAAACCGGTGTCACCGCTGGCCTGGCTGCCCATTGGTCTGCTGGTGTTCAAGGCGGCCAACCCTGCGGCGATCTGGGTGATCTTCATTACCGCCGTCTGGCCGATGATTATCAACACTGCCGTCGGCGTGAGCAAAGTGCCGCAAGACTATATGAATGTGGCCAAAGTGCTCAACCTGTCCGAATGGAAAGTCGTGACCAAAATCCTGCTGCCTTATGTCATGCCCTACATGATGACAGGCGTCCGCTTATCAATTGGCGCAGCCTGGCTGGTGATTGTGGCGGCAGAAATGCTGACTGGCGGCATGGGCATCGGCTTCTGGGTGTGGGATGAGTGGAACAACCTCAATGTAGAACACATCATCATCGCCATTTTTATTGTTGGCATTGTCGGTTTGTTACTCGAACAATTGCTGGTGCTAGTGGCAAAACGCTACAGCTACGAATAACCCGCAGGAAAAGGATTCTTATTATGACGACCAATGTAATGCAAGACCGTTATGTCCTGATTGAAAACGTCAACATGACGTTTCACACCAAAAAAGGCAGCTTTCAGGCACTGAAAGACATCAACCTGAATATCCGTGAAGGCGAGTTTATTTCCATCATCGGCCACTCTGGCTGTGGCAAGTCTACGGTACTCAACCTGATTGCCGGGTTGCTGCAACCCAGTGAAGGCTACCTGTTTTGTGCCGGCCGTGAAATCTCCAAGCCTGGCCCTGAGCGTGCCGTGGTGTTCCAAAACCACTCTCTGCTGCCATGGCTGACCTGTTTTGAAAATGTTTACCTGGCTGTAGAACGCGTATTTGGCGATAAAGAAGGTCCGGCACAACTGGCTGAGCGCACCCGTGCAGCGCTGGAACTGGTGGGTTTAAGCCACGCCATTGAAAAACGCCCAAACGAAATCTCTGGCGGCATGAAGCAACGCGTCGGTATTGCGCGCGCTCTGGCCATGGAGCCTAAGGTATTGCTGCTGGATGAGCCCTTCGGCGCGCTGGATGCCCTCACCCGTGCCGGTTTGCAAGACGAGCTGATGGGCATTATGGCGCGCTCTGGCTGCACTGCCGTAATGGTCACGCACGATGTAGACGAAGCCGTGTTGCTGTCAGACCGCATCGTCATGATGACCAACGGCCCGGCAGCGACCATAGGCGAAATCCTGGACGTCGATTTGCCTCGTCCGCGTAAGCGTCTGGAGCTGGTAGAAGACCCGGCGTATACGCATCTGCGCAGCGAAGTATTGAAGTTTTTGTATGAGCGCCACGCTAAAAAGGCGGCATAGATATAAGTAGTGCTGACGGGCGGTCACCCGCCAGCACTGCATACCTCATCGAAGTATGGTTACCCCACATAGAAAAAGGAGCAACACATGAACGCTAACTCACACCCACGCTTACGTCAAGTTTCAGTCGCTATTTTACTGGCGGCATTGAGTACACAGGCGATGGCAGAAGAAGAGGCTTTGCCCGAATACACTTTTATGGATGCAATTAAAACCGGCAAAAATATGACCAGCTTTAGACTGCGTTATGAGAATGTAGACCAGGATGGCTTGCAACCGCCAACCTTGCCGAATGGCACGGCTAACCCAACCGCAACGAAAGAACTAAAAGATGCTAATGCCCTGACTTTGCGCAGCCTGATTGGCTGGCAAACTGCGCCTTACCATAACTTCAGCTTCGCGGCGCAGGTGATCAACGTATCCAAACTGGCAGACAACTATAATGACAGCACCAATAGCATACTGACCAACAGCGTCTCCAACCAGGCCAGGAATATTGAATATGCCAAAGTAGTGGATCCTGACTACACAGGCGTCAACCAGTTATTTGTCGAATGGACCGGCATTAAAAACACCCGCGTACGTGCCGGCCGCCAGCAAGTGAACCTGGATAACGTGCGTTTTATTGGTGACATTGCTTTCCGCCAGGTCATGCAAGTGTTTGATGGCGTATCGGTGTTCAACAAAACCATTCCTGATACCGAACTTTTTGTTGCCCACTTTGAAAGCCTGGAGCAAATCACAGCCAAGCACCGTTCAGATGGCGCACTGGATATCGTGAATGCACGTTACCGTATTTCCCCTACAGAGTTTCTGGTCGGTTATGCCTATCTGGATGGTTTCCAGGATTTAGGCATGGGCCGTGCCTGGTTTGGTAACGGCACCACAGGCGCAGCGATTGCTGCAGGCAAAGGTGGCGCAGCTAACCAGACAGCCGATCAAGGCAACAAAATTATCGGCGTACGTCTGGACGGCACCCATCCGTTCACGCCTAACTACCGCGCGCACTACACTGCCGAATACGCCAAACAATCCGACTACAGCAATGGCGACTCCCGCATTGATGCGCACTATTACAAAGTGGGTGGCGGCTTTGGTATCGATAACTTCAATATGCGACTTGATCAGGAATTGCTGTCCAGCAATAACGGCAAGTATGCCTTCCAGACGCCATTGGGTACTAACCACCTGTTTCAGGGCTGGGTAGACAAATTCTTGGCAACGCCGCTTGAAGGTATTAAAGATACCTTTGTTACCGCGACTTACCGCTATGGCGATTTCTTGTTCTTTGCCGACTATCACCTGATTGATTCAGATGAAGACTTCCATACTGTCGGTGGTGGCACCAGCAGCAAAGGTTCGCGTTACGGTAAAGAGTGGAATGCTGCCGTGACCTGGAATGTGGATAAAAACTGGATGACCAAGCTGGAGTACGGCCGTTTTACTGAAGGTGACCGTTATGCCCTCACCGCCAACGTCCCAGATAGCGTCGCGGGTAACCGTGGCCGTGTGCGCGACACCGAAAAATTATGGCTGACTGCCATGTATACGTTTTAACTCGATAAGGAATTGCCTATGACTTCAGCCGCAAAAGTTTATTTAGTCGGCGCCGGACCCGGCGACCCAGACCTCATTACGCTCAAAGCCGTCAAGGCTTTGCAGCAAGCTGAGGTGGTGCTGGTCGATGACCTGGTCAATCCGGCCCTGCTCGCGCATTGTCCGCAGGCACGTATCGTGCCGGTGGGTAAACGCGGCGGCTGCAAGTCTACTCCGCAGCACTTTATCAACCGCATGCTGGTTGCCCTGGCCGAGCAAGGACAAGTGGTCGTTCGCCTGAAAGGCGGCGACCCCTTTGTGTTTGGGCGTGGCGGCGAAGAAATGCTTGCCTTGCGTGCAGCGAATATTCCTTACGAAATTATCCCAGGCATGACCAGCGGCCTGGGCGCTTGCGCCAGCATGGAAGTACCGGTGACGCACCGTGGTTTCAACCACGGCGTGACCCTGATCACCGGCCATACCCAGGACGGCGAACCGCTGCCCTGGCAAGCGCTGGTAGAAACCAATACCACACTGGTGATTTATATGGGCATGCAGCACTTGCCTGAAATCACCCGTGGCTTAATCAATGCAGGCATGTCCGCCGACATGCCTTGCATGGTGGTAGAGAACGGCACCCGTCATCACCAACGGGCTGTGACTTCGTCATTACAGGCCATTCCCTACCTGGCCCACACCGAAGGCCTGAAAAGCCCGGCGATTATTGTCGTCGGCGAAGTAGTGAAATTAGCAAGAAACAGCCAGCAAGAACAAGACTGGCAAGAAAACGTGCAAACCTGGCTCAGCGTAGCCAATGCAGCATAACTATAAAAGGAGCGATGTTGATGATAAAACAGAAACTGGTGGTCGTTGGTAACGGCATGGCCGGCATGCGGGCAGTGGAAGAGCTGCTCAAAATTGCGCCAGACATGTATGACATTACGGTGTTTGGCGATGAGCCTTACCCTAACTATAACCGCATCATGCTGTCGCCGGTGCTGGCCAATGAGCAGACCATTGATGACATTATCCTGAATACACGCGAGTGGTATGCGGAAAATGATATAGCTTTGCACACCAGCGCCCGTATCAACAAGATTGACCGTAAAGCGCGTACGGTCACTGCCGACAATGGCACCACGGTGGCCTATGACCGTTTATTGCTGGCGACGGGTTCCAAGCCATTCATTTTGCCGATTCCTGGCGCGGATCTCGACGGTGTGCTGGGCTATCGTGATATCAAAGACACCAATGACATGATTGCCGCGGCCAAAACGCACAAGCATGCCGTGGTGATCGGTGGTGGCTTGCTGGGCCTGGAAGCGGCAAACGGCCTAAAAGTGCAAGGCATGGACGTCACCGTCGTACATAAAAACGAGTGGTTACTCGAACGTCAGCTGGACAAAGTTTCTGGCAAGATGCTGCAAAAATCGCTAGAAGCGCGCGGCCTCAACTTTTTACTGCAAAAAAATACTGAACAACTGATAGGCAAAGATGGCCGCGTCGTTGCGGTACGCTTTACAGATGGCCAGGAAATCCCGGCTGATTTGGTGGTGATGGCGGTAGGTATCCGCCCCAACTATGCCCTGGCGGAGTCGGCAGGTATCCATTGCAACCGCGGCATTGTCGTCAATGACACCATGCAAACCTATGACCCACGCGTCTATGCAGTGGGTGAATGTGTGAGCCACCGTGGCATTGCCTACGGCCTGGTGGCGCCTTTATTTGAAATGGCCAAAGTGTGCGCCACACATTTGGCCAACTTCGGCATTGGTCTATACAAAGGCTCGGTCACTTCGACAAAACTGAAAGTGACCGGCATTGATTTGTTTTCGGCCGGTGATTTCATGGGCAGTGACGATGCCGAAGAAATTTTGCTGCACGACGCGGTCGGCGGGGTTTACAAAAAACTCGTGATCAAAGATGACACAATCATCGGTGCCGTGCTGTATGGCGATACGACGGATGGGGCCTGGTATTTCCAGCTGCTGCGCGACAGGAAGCCGATACACGAAATTCGTGATCACCTCATGTTCGGGCAGGACAGTCTGGGCAATACCGGCCACCAGGGTCAGGACAAAGTCTCCACCATGACCAACGAAATGGAAGTGTGTGGTTGCAACGGTGTCTGTAAAGGTACTATCGTCAAGGCGATCCAGGAAAAAGGCCTGTTCACCATAGACGACGTCAAGAAACAAACCAAAGCCGGTTCCAGCTGCGGCAGTTGTACCGGTCTGGTCGAACAGATTCTGGCTTCTACGCTGGGTGGTGGTTATGCACCGCCTTCTACAAGCAAAGCGGTATGCGGATGTACTGACTTTAACCACGAAGAAGTGCGTGATGAAATCCGCAAACATAAATACCTGAGCATCCCAAGTGCCATGAAAGGCATGGGCTGGAAAACCCCTAACGGCTGTGCGACTTGCCGTCCGGCAATGAACTACTACCTGATTTCCACCTGGCCACATGAAGCCAAGGATGATCCGCAATCACGCTTTATTAACGAGCGCGTACACGCCAATATCCAGAAAGACGGCACTTACTCGGTGATTCCGCGAATGTATGGCGGCGTGACGTCATCAGACCAGTTACGCAAAATTGCCGATGTTGCTGACAAGTACAAGGTGCCGATGGTGAAAGTCACCGGCGGCCAGCGTATTGACTTGCTCGGTGTAAAAAAAGAAGACCTGACCAATATGTGGGCTGACCTGGATATGCCATCCGGTTACGCTTACGGCAAATCTATCCGTACGGTGAAAACCTGTGTCGGCTCCGAGTTCTGCCGGTTTGGCACACAAAACTCCACCCAGCTCGGCATCGATATCGAAAAAGCCTTTGACCATATGTGGGCACCGCACAAGGTGAAATTCGCGGTGTCCGGTTGTCCGCGTAACTGCGCCGAATCAGGTATTAAAGACGTGGGTGTCATTGGCGTCGACTCCGGCTGGGAAATTTATGTCGGTGGTAACGGCGGCATTAAAACCGAAGTGGCGCATTTCTTGTGCAAGGTCAAAACCGCCGAAGAGGTCATTGAGTACTCGGGAGCGTTTATCCAGATCTACCGCGAAGAAGCGCGTTATCTGGATCGTACCGTGCACTGGATTGAGCGCGTCGGCCTCGACTATGTGAAAAAACGCATCCTGGAAGATGCCGAAGGCCGCACTGCTGCCTACGAGCGCTTGCTGTATGCATTACAAGGGTCTGTTGACCCGTGGGCAGAGCGCGTCAACAAGCGTGATGAACACAAAGAATTCGATACGATTACTGTTTAATTAATATGTGGCGTGCGACAATCGTTAACACACGCCCGGGAGAAACAACATGCAAAAAAGCTTTTGGGAAGTCGGCCATAAACCGACATTATTTTCAGCCTTCTTTTATTTTGACCTGAGCTTTATGGTCTGGGTCATGCTGGGGCCATTGGCGGTGCAAATCGCGGCGGACCTGCAGTTAAACCCTGCACAAAAAGGCCTGATGGTGGCCACACCAGTACTCACCGGCGCTATCCTGCGTATCGTCATGGGCGTACTGGTCGACCAGCTCAAGCCGAAAAAAGCCGGCCTGATTGGCCAGGTGATTGTGATTGCCGCGCTGCTCACCGCCTGGTTGCATGGCATCCACACTTATCAGCAAGCCTTGCTGCTGGGCATGTTCCTCGGCTTTGCCGGGGCCGCCTTTGCCGTGGCCTTGCCATTGGCTTCACGCTGGTATCCGCCAGAGCATCAGGGCACGGCTCTGGGCATTGCTGGTGCCGGTAACTCAGGCACGGCCTTGGCCGCCCTGTTTGCACCAGGCCTCGCCGTGGCATTTGGCTGGAGCAACGTGTTTGGCCTGGCACTGATTCCACTACTGCTCGCGCTGGTCGTGTATTCCGTGTTTGCTAAAGATGCGCCAGATGCGCCTGCGGCCAAGTCACTGTCACAATACCTGGCGGTGTTAAAAGACAAAGATGCCTGGTGGTTTATGTTTTTCTACAGCGTGACCTTTGGCGGTTTTGTTGGTATGGCTTCTTCACTGACCATTTACTTCCATGACCAGTATGGCCTGGACCCTGTGCATGCCGGTTACTTTACTGCGGCTTGTGTGTTTGCTGGTTCGCTGGTACGTCCATTCGGCGGTTTGCTGGCTGACCGTATCGGTGGCATCCGCTCCTTGAGCACCATGTATGTGTTGGCTGCCATTTTCCTGTTCATTTTAAGCTTTGGCATGCAAACACAAGCCGCTGGCCTGGCGGTAGTTGTGTTAGCCATGGCATCCTTGGGCATGGGCAACGGCGCCGTATTCCAGTTGGTGCCACAGCGTTTCCGCAAGGAAATCGGCGTGATGACTGGCCTGGTTGGCATGGCTGGCGGGGTCGGCGGCTTTTATCTGGCCTCCAGCCTGGGATATTCTAAACAAATCACAGGCAGCTACCAGATTGGCCTGACCATTTTTGCAGGCCTGGCGATTGTGGCACTGGTTGGACTCTCTAGCGTGAAAAACCGCTGGCGTACCACCTGGGGTGCCGCCACCGTCACCAGTGCAAAAATTTAAACCTATTTGCGCAACCATCCACGGATACCAAGATGAAATTGAACTTCAGTGTAGGCGAAAGCAGTGTCACCGGGCCCAGACCTCGTAATGAGGACTATATTGGCCTGGTCACCCCTGCCGACGCCCAACTGGGGATCAAGGGCGCCTTGCTGGCCGTGGCGGATGGCATCAGTGGTGGCGCCGGTGGCGCTGAAGCGGCTGAAATGACGGTGCGCACACTGTCGGCTGACTACTATGCCACGCCTGACACCTGGACCATACAGCATGCACTGGACAAGGTGATTCAGGCTGCCAATCGCTGGGTGCTGTCACAGGCGCGCAAGCATAGCCAGATGGCTGGCATGGCAACCACTTTATCGCTGCTGGTATTGCGCGGGCAGCGCTACGTACTAGCGCATGTCGGTGATACACGTATCTACCGCTTGCGAGAGCAATCGCTGCAATGCCTGACCACTGATCACGTCTGGGACAGACCGGATATGCGCCACGTGCTCAAGCGTGCAGTGGGGCTGGATGATCAGCTCAGCGTCGATTACGCCGAAGGCTTGCTGCAAACCGGTGATGTCTATGCCATTGTCAGTGATGGCGTCTGGGCAGCCCTCGGCGATGCCGATATACATAAAGTGTTGATGCTGTATCACACACCACAACTGATGGCAGAACACCTGACCAGCCAGGCGCTGGAACAAGGCGGGCAGGACAATGCTTCTGCCGTGGTGGTGCGCATTGACCAGGTCGGCCAGGATCACCTGACCGATATGCTGGCCGATGCCCTGAGCCTGCCCGTGCCGCGCAAGGTGGCAATTGGCGACCAGCTGGATGGCTTTACCATTACGCAAATCATCCATGATTCGCGCGTCAGCCTGCTGTACCAGGTCAAAAATGCGGCAGGCCAATTGTTTGTGCTAAAAACACTACAGCCAGCCAGGGCAGACGATAAAACCAGCTGCGAAGCCCTGCTCAACGAAGAATGGCTGGCCAAACGCGTGGTATCGCAATGCGTGCCGCAAATCCTGCCACTCACACGTGAACAGCGCAGTGCGCTGTATTACGTCATGACCTGGCACGAAGGCGCGACGCTGCAGCAACGCCTTGAGGCCGGGCACCACTTCACCATGAATGGCGTTGCCAATATCGGCCAGGATTTATTACGCGGCCTGAGCATGCTGCACCGTTTGAATATCGTGCACCGCGATATCAAACCAGCCAATATTCATATTGGTAGTGACAAGCGCCTGCGCATCCTCGACCTGGGTGTGGCACTGAGCAGCACGTTACCGATGCCCGAGCAGATGGAAAATCCCGGCACACCAAGTTTTATGTCGCCTGAACTGTTTGATGGCAAAGTCGCTGACCGCCAGGCAGATATTTATGCCGCTGGTGTCACGTTGTATCACTTGCTGACCCGCAAATATCCTTATGGCGAGATCGAGCCATTCCAGTCACCACGTTTTGGCGAGCCAATCCGCCCTAGCCGCTACCGCCCTGAGATTCCGGCCTGGCTGGAAAACATTATTCTCAAGGCCATTGCCAGAAAACCGGCTGACCGCTTTGAGACGGCGGAAGAAATGCTACTGGCGCTGGAACATGGCGAACTGAAACCGATTGTCATCCCGCGCACGCCGCTGATCGCCCGTGCACGCCTGGTCAAATGGCAATGGCTGGCCGTGATTTCACTGTGTATTAACCTGTTATTGATTTATTTGTTACTGGTCTCTTAAGCTTTTGCGCTGTGAAAACCAGACTCCAATTGGAAAAGAGGAAATAATGAGTTGGACAAAAATTTGCCCGGTTAACGACATTCCTGCATTGGGTGCACGCGTTGTGCGCCATGGCGAAGTGGATATTGGTGTGTTCCGCACTGAAGATGACCGCGTGTTTGCGCTGAATAACAGCTGCCCACACAAAGGCGGCCCGTTGTCGCAAGGCATCGTCTATGGTGACAAAGTCGCCTGCCCATTACATAGCTGGAAAATCAGCCTGGTCGATGGCAAGGCAGAAGAACCTGATGTCGGCCACACCGCCTGCTATGCAGTGAAAGTAGAAGACGGCGACGTCTATCTGCAATTGAATAAGTAGCTTCAGCAATACAGACAATCTATGACCCAACAGCAACAACTCCAGAACACACAAAGCACGTTGACTGCGGAGCCAGTACAGTTTTATCCGCAACGGCGTGAAACACGCAGCACTTGCTGCTATTGCGGGGTGGGCTGTGGCGTCATTATTACCACGGAAGGCAAGCAGATTGTCGACGTCAAAGGCGACCCTGAGCATCCGGCCAACTTTGGCCGCTTGTGTACCAAAGGCTCGACGCTACACCTGACTGCCAAACTGGATGCACGTGCCCTGTATCCGGAAATGCGTTTGTCTCGCGATGACGCCAGAGAAAAAGTAAGCTGGGATAGCGCACTTGATCACGTGGTCGACCGCTTTGCCGACATCATACAAACGCACGGCCCGGATGCCGTGGCGTTTTATATCTCCGGCCAGTTACTCACCGAAGATTATTATGTGTTCAACAAGCTGGCCAAAGGCCTGATAGGTACCAACAACGTCGATACCAACTCACGCCTGTGTATGAGTTCAGCCGTCGCCGGTTACAAAGTCACGCTGGGCGCCGATGCGCCGCCGGCCTGTTATGAAGATATCGACCATACACAATGCCTGTTTATTGCGGGCTCCAATACGGCATTTGCGCACCCGATTGTGTTCCGTCGTATTGAAGATGCCAAGGCGAATAATCCGGACATGAAAATTGTCGTGGTGGACCCGCGCCGCACTGACACCGCACAACTGGCAGACTTGCACCTGGCGATTTTGCCCGGCACCGACGTTGCATTATTCAACGGCCTGCTGCATGTCATGCTGTGGGAAGGCTTGCTGGATATGCAATATATCCGCGACCATACCGAAGGGTTTGAAGCGCTGAAGGAAACCGTACGCGAATACACGCCGAAAATGGTAGCGGATATTTGCGGCATCAGCGAAAAAGATATTATCCAGGCCGCCAAATGGTTTGGCGCTGGCCCTACCCTGTCCATGTACTGCATGGGGCTCAACCAGTCCATCCACGGTACAGAAAAAAATGCCACCCTGATTAACCTGCACCTGGCCACCGGCCAGATCGGCAAACCAGGCGCTGGCCCGTTCTCACTTACCGGCCAGCCCAATGCCATGGGTGGCCGCGAAGTGGGCGGCATGGCTAATTTATTGTCTGGCCACCGTGACCTGGGCAATGCCGAACATCGTGCAGAAGTTGCCCGTTTATGGGGCGTGCCTGAGGTGCCAGCGACCCCGGGCAAAACTGCCGTAGAAATGTTCGACGCGGTGAAAAGTGGTGAAATCAAAGCGATCTGGATTGCCTGCACCAACCCGGCCCACTCCATGCCGGATTTGAATAATGTGCTGGCTTCACTGCAAAACGCCGAGCTGGTGGTATTGCAAGATGCATTTAACAACACCGACAGCAACCAGTACGCCGATGTGTTTTTACCTGCCACTACCTGGGGTGAAAAAGAAGGCACCGTGACCAACTCCGAGCGCCGCATTACGCGTGTGCGCCCTGCTGCGCCCAAACCGGGCGAAGCGCGCCATGACTGGGAAGCCGTGGTCGACTTTGCCCAGCGACTGGAGCAAAAACTAGGCAAAACCAAGGCGCTGTTTAACTATCCGGATACTGAATCCATTTTTAACGAGCACCGTGAAAGCACACGTGGCCGTGACCTCGACATTACCGGCCTGAGCTACAGCATCCTGGAAACGCAAGGTCCGCAACAATGGCCGTTTAAATCTGGCGCCACCCAGGGCGAAGCGCGTTTATATACCGACGGCGTATTCCAGAAACCTGACGGTAAGGCGCACTTTATGAGTGCCATCTACAAAGGCACCGCCGACAAGCCGGATGCGCGCCACCCTTTCCATCTGCTGACTGGCCGCCTGCGTGACCAGTGGCATGGCATGAGCCGCACCGGCATCGTGCCGCAACTGTTTAACCATGAAGAGCAGCCTGTGATCTGGATGCATACAGACGATATGCAGCGACGCACCTTCAAGCATGGCGATATCGTTAAAGTCAGTAACAAGCGTGGCAGCCTGGTGGTACGTGTACAGGCTTCTGACGAAGTGCAACCGGCGCAGATTTTTATGCCCATGCACTGGAGCAGCCAGTTTATGCACGGTCTGGGCGTCAATGCATTGATGCCGCCCGCTGTTGACAAGTTTTCCAAGCAGCCAGAGCTCAAGCACACCGCGGTCAAAATTGAAAAACTGGACCTGCCCTGGCAAATGGTGGTGATGCGCAATTGCGACGATGCGCAACTCATCAGCAAAGTACGCAAGCTGCTGAAGTCGTTTGACTACGCCAGTTGTGGCCTATATGGCCGCGATGCCGGGATGGTCATGTTGCGCGCCTCACACCATGCAGCACCAGACCCGGCACTGATTGCCCAACTGGATGCCCTGCTGGATATGGCAGAGGATGCGCCCATGCTGACTTATAACGATGCCAAACGTGGCATTAGCAAGCATATATTGGTGCAGCATAACCAGGTCACTGGCGTGCGACTGATTGGCGAAACACTGGCCGCGGATTGGCTGCGCGAAGTCATGAGCCAGGGTACCCTGACAGACGAGTTGCGACGCTGGGCCCTGGCGCCACTCAGTGCACCGCCTGCGGGCCAGCATAGCCGCGGCAAGATCATCTGCAACTGCCTGGATGTATCGGAAAACGAAATCATGGAAACGCTGGAAATGGGTGCAGACCTGCCTACCTTGCAGAATAAACTCAAATGCGGGACCAGTTGTGGTTCATGCGTGCCGGAGCTTAAACGCCTGGTTAAATTGCATGGCAAAGTACACGCCTGATAAGGAAACCATGTCATCACACAGTCGAAATTGATCTAGATCGCCCCTTAAGATCGATTCTGGTGCAATCCCCCTGATATGCATCATTATCGTGCATCATACTTATTCCACCCCACTGCCTTGATCTCTACTGAATGCATAAAACGCAAATCAGGCAAGATATAAACCGCTATATAACAGTCACTTAAAGCATTTCAATCGCTTGCAGTGAAACCTCCCCTGCCTCCTGGCATGCCAATTGCTTATTTGGCAATAAATCTCGTTTATTAACGATGAGTATTTGCAATAAGGGCATTTTCGCAGTCAGGAAATCCCTTTATGGACAACGGCGTCCATAGCTTATTTAAATGCTGCCAAAGGTGGTCGCTAGATAAGCTGTGGGCGCCTTTTTTCGTTTTTAAGTTTAGTAAATCGCAACGCATGCCTATGGAAAAACAACTGCCATCGTCATGCTTGCATCTGATGGGGAACACACGATGAATCAACTTACCCGCGTAGTAGTTGTCGGCAACGGCATGGTGGGACATTATTTTATGCAGGAACTGGTGAAACGCCACCCGGACCTGGCAGCCGCCAACCTGCAAGTCACCGTATTAGGCGAAGAACCACGCCCGGCTTATGATCGTGTGCACCTGTCCAGTTTTTTCTCAGGCAGCACCGCTGAAGATTTATCATTAGTCGAACCTGGCTTTTATGACCGCCCAGGCCTGGAACTGCGCCTGAACGCGCGCGTCAGCCAGATTGACCGCCACCAGCATACCATCACGCTAAGCGATAACACCGTCCTGTCATATGACAAGCTGGTATTGGCAACTGGCTCTTTCCCATTCGTGCCATCTGTCGCTGGCCGTGATCGCGAAAACTGCTTTGTTTACCGCACCATTGAAGACCTGGAGGCCATGACGGCCGCAGGTAAATCCGCCAAGAGTGGCGTGGTGGTCGGCGGCGGCCTGCTCGGTCTGGAATGCGCCAAAGCCTTGCGCGATATGGGCCTGGACACCCACGTGGTGGAATTCGCGCCGCGCCTGATGGCCGTGCAAGTGGATGAGGCTGGCGGCAAAGTGCTGCGCAGCAAGATTGAGGAGCTGGGTGTGCACGTACATACCAGCCGTAATACCACAGCCATTGTGGATGGCGCGACAGCGCGTCACCGCATGGTGTTCTTTGATGAAACCTGGCTGGAAACCGACATGATCGTGTTCTCCGCTGGTATCCGTCCGCGCGACGAACTGGCACGCGACTCCGGGCTGGCCATAGGCGCACGTGGCGGTATCGCCATCGACGACTTCTCCCGCTCCAGCGACCACGATATTTACGCCATCGGCGAATGTGCCAGCTGGAACGATGAAATGTACGGCCTGGTGGCACCAGGCTACGACATGGCCCGCACAGCTTGCGCACATTTGTCAGGTGAAACGACGTCCACCTTCCAGGGCGCGGACATGAGTACCAAACTCAAGCTGATGGGCGTCGATGTGGCCAGCGTCGGTGATGCACACGGCAAAACCCATGACTGCCGCAGCTACCAGTACACAGACGAAGTACGCAATATCTACAAAAAAATCGTCGTCAGCGAAGATGGCAAAAAACTGCTGGGCGCAGTGCTGATCGGCAATGCCGACGAGTACGGTACTTTGCAGCAAATGACCATCAATGAAATGGCATTGCCGGAAAACCCAGAATTCCTGATCCTGCCTGCCAGCGACGGCAAAGAAAAACCAGGCCTGGGTGTAGATGCCTTGCCTGATAGCGCGGTGATGTGTTCATGCAACAACGTCAGCAAAGGTGCCATCGGCGAAGCGGTGGCTGCCGGGAACTGCAGCATAGGTGCCATCAAGGCCTGCACCAAAGCGGGCACTGCCTGCGGCGGTTGCGTGCCGTTAGTGACGCAAGTCATGAAAGCACAGATGGTGAAACTCGGCATGACCGTCAACAACCACTTGTGCGAGCACTTCCCCTATTCGCGCCAGGAGCTTTACCACCTGGTGCGCGTCGGCGAGATCAGGACATTTGCTGATCTGCTGCACAAACATGGCAAAGGCCTGGGTTGCGACATCTGCAAACCAACCGCTGCCAGCATCCTCGCCTCTTGCTGGAACGATTTTATCCTGAAGAAAGACCTGGCTTCGCTGCAAGACTCGAACGACTACTTCCTGGGCAATATCCAGAAAGACGGCAGCTACTCTGTCGTACCACGTATGCCGGGTGGTGAAGTCACCCCTGATGGCCTGATCGCTATCGGCCAGATTGCCAAGAAATACAACTTATATACCAAGGTCACCGGTGGTGCCCGTGTCGATATGTTCGGTGCCCGCGTCGAACAATTACCGAATATCTGGGAAGAGTTGATCGCCGCTGGTTTCGAGTCCGGTCATGCTTATGGTAAATCATTACGTACCGTGAAAAGTTGCGTTGGCTCGACCTGGTGCCGCTATGGTGTGGACGACAGTGTCGGCCTGGCCGTACAACTGGAGAATCGCTACAAAGGCCTGCGCGCACCGCACAAAATCAAGTTCGGTGTCTCGGGTTGTACGCGTGAATGCGCCGAAGCCCAAGGCAAAGATGTGGGTTTAATCGCCACCGAAAATGGCTGGAACCTGTATGTATGCGGTAACGGTGGCATGAAGCCACGTCACGCTGAACTGATCGCCAGCGACCTCAGTAAAGAAGAAGCGATCCGCATGATAGACCGCTTCCTGATGTTCTACATCCGCACCGCTGATCGCCTGCAACGCACCAGCACCTGGCGCGACAACCTGGAAGGTGGCCTGGACTACCTCAGAGACGTGGTGATCAATGATTCCTTGGGCCTGGGCGCCGAACTGGAAGCGCAAATGCAACACGTGGTAGATAACTACCAGGACGAATGGAAAACCGCCGTCAATGACCCTGAAGTGCGCAAACGCTTCCGCAGTTTTGTGAACAGCGTGGCTGGCGACAACAATATTGTCTTCGTCAAGGAACGCGACCAGATGCGCCCGGCGACGGTAGAAGAAAAGAAACAAGCGAAGGTGATTCCTATCCTCGCGACCACAGAGTAATCAACGGAGTACCCCATGAGTCAATTACAACAAGCAGCGTCATTGGATGATGCAATCAATCAAATCCCAGACAATGCAGGCGCGTGGCACCCGGTGTGTGCACTGGAAGACATCTGGCCCAATATGGGCGTATGTGCCTTGGTAGAGGATCGCCAGATCGCGATTTTTCGCCTGCAGGATAACCTGCTGTACGCCATCGACAATCATGACCCGCACAGCGATGCCAACGTGCTGTCACGCGGCATCGTCGGCGACTTAGGCGGCGAGCGTGTCGTCGCCTCACCGATCTACAAACATCACTACCAGTTGCGTACTGGAGTCTGCGTAGAAGATGACAGTGTGTGCCTGAACACCTACGCTGTTGAAGTGCGAGATGGCGCAATCTGGGTGCAGGTCTAGGTTGCATCGGGATCAGGCACGATGGTCACGCAGGTAAAATCAGTCTGCCCCTACTGTGGTGTCGGGTGCGGCATTGTCATGGAGGTCGAAGATCAGGGCGTCACAAAGAATCAGCGCGTGATCAAGGTCTATGGCGACAAGCAGCATCCGACCAACTTTGGCCGCCTGTGCACCAAGGGCAATACCTGCATCCAGGCCATAGCTGAATCTGGTCGGCTGGACTATGCCTATGTACGTCCGGCACGCGGGCAAGAGTCTGTGCGTACCGGCATGGACGAAGCCATCAAGGAAACCGCACGCCGCCTGCGTGCTATTCTGGACGAACATGGCCCGGATGCAATTGCCTTGTATGTCTCCGGCCAGATGTCGATTGAGTCCCAATACCTCGCCAACAAACTGGTGAAGGGTTATCTCGGTAGCAACAACATTGAGTCTAACTCGCGCCTGTGTATGGCTAGCGCAGGCAGTGGCTATAAATTATCGCTGGGTGCAGATGGCCCGCCAGGCTCCTACCAGGACTTTGACCAGACCGACCTGTTCTTCGTCATTGGCGCCAATATGGCCGATTGCCACCCGATTTTATTCCTGCGCATGATGGATAGAGTCAAAGCCGGTGCCAAATTGATCGTGGTTGATCCGCGCCGCAACACCACCGCAGATAAAGCAAGTTTGTTTATGCAGATCAAGCCCGGCACTGATCTCGCTTTACTCAATGGTTTATTGCACTTGCTGGTCAAAAACGGCCACACCGATACCGCATTTATTGCCGAGTTTACCGAAGGCTGGGAGGTCATGCCTGACTTTCTCGAAGCCTACTCGCCAGAAAAAGTGGCCGAAATCACAGGCATTAATGAATACGCTATCCGCCAGACAGCTGAGTGGATAGGCAGCAGCAAAAACTGGATCAGTTGCTGGACCATGGGCCTCAACCAAAGCACCCATGGCACCTGGAACACCAATGCCATTTGTAACCTGCACCTGGCGACCGGCGCGATTTGCCGCCCAGGCAGCGGCCCGTTCTCACTGACCGGGCAACCGAATGCCATGGGTGGGCGTGAAATGGGCTATATGGGTCCTGGGCTACCTGGCCAGCGCTCAGTCTTAGTCGAGCAGGATAGACAATTCATCGAACAGCTGTGGAAAGTGCCGGAAGGCACACTGCATACGCGCCTGGGTGGCGGCACCGTCGCCATGTTTGAGCAAATGATGGCCGGCGACATCAAAGCCTGCTGGGTGATTTGTACCAACCCGGTCGCTAGCATGGCCAACCGCAAAAACGTCATCGCCGGACTGGAAAAGGCCGAGCTGGTGATTGCTCAGGATGCGTTCCTCGATACTGAAACCAATCGCTATGCCGATATTTTGCTGCCGGGTGCCTTGTGGGCCGAAGCAGAAGGCGTGATGATTAACTCAGAACGCAATATGACGCTGATGCAGCATGCGGTGAATCCGCCAGGTGAAGCCATGGCAGATTGGCAGATCATTGCCAAAGTGGCTTGCGAAATGGGCTTTAGTGACGGCTTCAGCTACCAGTCAGCCGCTGAAGTATTTGCGGAAATCACCCAGGCCTCTAACCTGAAAACCGGTTATGACATCCGCGGTGTCAGCCATGAAAAATTACGCCAGCAATCACTGCAATGGCCATGCGCGCCAGACAGCACAGAAGATCGCCATCCGATTCGCTATCTTAATAATGGCATCAGCCAGAAACTGACCATCCGCGAAGACGGTAGCCAGCCGCGTATTGCCTTTGCAACTGCCAGTGGCAAAGGCGTGTTTTTTGCCCGTCCACACATGGATCCGGCAGAGTTGCCCGATCCGGACTATCCATTTGTGCTGAACACCGGTCGCCTGCAGCACCAATGGCACACCATGACCAAAACCGGCAAGATTCCTACCTTAAACAAACTCAACCCGGGCCCATTTGTAGAGCTGCATCCAGAAGACGCAGCCGCGCTGGGCATACAAGATAAAGACGCCGTCGAAATTCGCTCTCGGCGTGGCCGTGCAGTATTACCTGCTGTGGTGACGCATCGCGTGCGTGCTGGCAACTGCTTTGCGCCTTTTCACTGGAACGATGTATTCGGCGACGACCTGACCATCAATGCCGTCACCAGTGATGCGATAGATGCCATCTCACAACAACCCGAATTCAAATTCTGCGCCGTGGCGATGACACGTGTCGCCACGGTGCAGCCGCCTGCGGAAGAAGATGCGCTCATCACAATCACCGACGCAGCTGACTCGGTCAAGAATCACAAGGAACTCCCTATGAAAGATATCGACGCTTTAGCCAGGTTGCTGGGGCTTGATAAGCAACCGGACATTATTCTGGATGCGCACGAACAACTCTATTTGCAAGGCTTTATCACCGGCTTGCGTACCGAAGAGTCGCGCCAGCTGGGTGGCGTACCCATGCTACCAGAAGGCGCCCCGCTGGCGCCGGCCAAACATGTGCTGATCAACGGCATCCTGGCGGGGCTGTTTGCACGTAGCTGGCTGCCTGACAACAGCAACCTGCCTACAGGCCTGCCGGATTTTTCGACCACACCAGCCGCCCCACCGGTGATGATTCTGTGGGCCTCACAAACCGGTAATGCTGAAGGCTTTGCCGAAAAATGTGCTGAGCGTATCAACGCCAGCGGGCTGCAAGCCACAGTAAAACAACTGGACAGCATAACGGTGGCAGACCTGGCCACGAGCAGCCAGGTGCTCCTGCTCACCAGTACGTTTGGCGATGGTGACCCGCCTGATAACGGCAGCCATTTCTGGAACGCCCTTCAGGCGGATACCGCGCCCAAGCTGGAAAAAACCCGTTTTTCCGTACTGGCATTCGGTGACTCCAATTATGACCAGTTCTGTGGCTTTGGCCGCAAGCTTGATGCACGCCTGGAAACCTTGGGCGCGCAGCGCCTGACACCACGTATAGATTGTGAGCCGGACTTTGAGCAAGCCGCCAACGAATGGCTGGGCAAAGTGGTTTCCGCTTTGGCTAATCATGCCGCCAGCGTGACGCAACCCGCCATGGCGCTGGCAGGCGATACCGATGAAGCACTTGCAGAAACGGCGGTGGCAACGTCCTCAGGCTATACGCGCCAGCAGCCGCTGCAAGCCCCATTGATCATCAACCAGCGACTGAATGCCCAAGGTGCAGAGAAAGAGATCCGCCAGTTTGGTTTTGACCTCAGCAATAGCGGCTTCAGTTACGAAGCAGGGGATGCCCTCGGCGTCTGGCCGACCAACTGCCCGGAACTGGTGGGCGACATGCTGAGTGCGCTCAAATTGTCACCCTCTACTATGGTGACCGTGAAAGATCACGGCGAAGTGGCGTTGGTAGATGCCCTCTCACACCACTATGAGATTGCCCGCATCACCGCTGACATACTCAAATTTGTGCAAGAACGCAGTCACAGTGCCGCACTAGCAGCACTAATGGCCGATGACAAAGCACTCAAAGACTGGCTGTGGGGCAAACAGATCATAGACTTGCTGCTGGCGTATCCGATCAAGGTCGAGGCGAGCGAATGGCTCAGCGTCTTAAAACGCCTGCAACCACGCCTTTACTCTATTTCGTCCAGTCCGAAGACCTATCCCAACCAGGTACACCTGACGGTTTCTACCGTGCGTTACGGTAAAGATAAGGCGCGTGGCGGAGTGTGTTCAACTTTTATGGCCGACCGTGCTGGCGAAATCAGCGTGCCTATTTTTCTGCAACGCTCGACCCACTTCCGCCCGCCAAAAAATCCGGATGCACCGTTGATTATGGTCGGCCCAGGCACCGGCATTGCGCCATTTATCGCCTTTTTACAGGAACGCCAGGCCACAGGCGCGCAAGGTAAAAACTGGCTGTTCTTTGGTGAACAGCACGCCGCTTCAGATTTTTACTATCGTGAAGAACTGACAGTCTTACAAGAGGCCAAAGTCTTGCATCGTTTAGATACGGCCTTCTCGAGAGACCAGTCAGAAAAGATCTACGTGCAACAGCGCATGCTGGAACAAGGTGAAATGTTATGGCAATGGCTGCAAGCAGGCGCGCATTTCTGCGTCTGTGGCGATGCCAGCCGCATGGCAAAAGATGTCGATGCCGCCTTGAAAACGATTATCCAGACGCATGGCAAGATGAGTGCCGAAGCGGCTGCAGACTACGTATCAAAGATGGCACAGGACAAACGCTATGTGCGGGACGTGTATTAAACGCCCCGCTTACAGGACTGCGCCAACGCAGTATTGCCATGTATAAAAGACTACCGCCCGACTAACTTTTGCAAATGCTCCGGATAACGCTCGCCTTTAAACTGCATGGCAGAGACCACTTCATTGATTCTTTGCAGTTCATCGCCACTCAACTCGACATCGACTGAACCAATATTCTCATTCAGTCGATGTGTTTTAGTAGTGCCGGGAATCGGCACTATCCAGGGCTTTTGCGCCAACAACCAGGCCAGGGCAATCTGCGCAGGGGTGACATTTTTCAATTCGGCCAGATAAGACAGCAACTCAACCACCAAAATATTAGCTTTGCGATTTTCCTTTGAGAATCGCGGCACCACATTGCGGAAATCACCCTCGCTAAACTGGGTACGTTCATTGATTTTTCCGGTGAGAAATCCTTTCCCCAACGGACTAAAAGGCACAAAACCAATTCCCAGTTCCTCCAGGGTCGGCATAATCTCCTTTTCCGGTTCGCGCCAGAATAAGGAGTACTCACTCTGCAAGGCAGCAACCGGCTGTACGGCATGCGCCCGACGTATGGTATTCACGCCCGCCTCAGACAGGCCAAAATGTTTCACTTTACCTTGCTGAATCAAGTCTTTCACCGCCCCTGCAACCTCCTCAATCGGCACTGTGTCATCCACCCGATGCTGATAAAACAAATCAATCGCATCGATCTTGAGACGTTTTAAAGAGGCTTCAGCCACTTTCCTGATGGTTTCCGGGCGGCTATCCAATCCCACTTGTTTGCCATCTTCAATTTTGAAACCAAATTTGGTGGCGATGACTACCTCATTTTTAAATGGCGCCAGCGCCTCGCCAACCAGCTCTTCATTGTCAAAAGGACCATATACCTCGGCAGTATCAAAAAAGTTAACACCTTTTCTGTAAGCCGCCCGGATCAACGCAATGCCGTCTTTCTTATCGACAGCGGCGCCGTATCCAAAACTCAGGCCCATACAACCTAAACCTAGCGCGGAGACTTCCAGGCCACTATTTCCTAATGTACGTGTTTGCATGTTGTACCTTTCTTATTCGTCAGTAATTAAAGTGCATTTTTCAAGATGGTGGTCGCCACGTCTTTGGTGTAAATATCGGCGAGACCAAACCACTTAGCATTGGTGAGTACGATGTCTATAGTGGCTGGCAAGTGGGCCTCGGTAATGCCCAGTTGTGCTAAGCGTGTTGGCGTACCGATTTTGTTAAACCAGTTTTCCAGCGCAGCAATCCCTTGCTCGGCGGTTTTTAAACCAAAGATATTTTGCGCAAAGCGTTCAAACTGCAAAGGATTGCGGTCCTGGTACCACTTCATCCAGGCTGGTATCACCACAGACAGCCCAGCGCCATGCGGCACATTGAACAAGGCAGACAGTGCATGCTCAATCATGTGGTTGGGATAACTGTAACCAGCCGTCCCGGAATAAATCAAACCATTCAGCGCCTGTGTCGATGCCCAGGCAAACTCTGCCCTGGCTGCATAGTTATCCGGATTCACCAGCAGAATTTCCGTGTTTTCAATCACGGTATTGATGATGGCCTCGACCAACCGCGAGTGAAACCGGGGCTGGTCGACAGCAGTAAAATAACCCTCAATTGCGTGCGCAATAATGTCTGCAGCAGAGTACACCAGGTAATCGCGCGACACCGTTTTCATGAGTGCAGGATTTACGATAGACACTTTGGGGAACGTTAGGGGTGATTGAATCGCAAATTTTTCTTTGGTGTCTTCATTGGTGATAACGGCACCATTATTCATTTCACTGCCAGTGGCCGCCAGCGTCAGAATATCAAACACGGGCAACGCGCTATCAATGCTGGCTTTGCCGATAAACAAATCCCAAACGTCGCCTGTATAAGGCACACCCGCGGCGATCGCTTTGGCACTATCCAGCACTGAACCGCCACCCACACTTAAAATGGCATCGACCTGATGCAGGCGCGCCAGGCTGATCGCTTCACGTACTTTAGAGATGATGGGGTTGCTGACAATACCACCACACAGCACAAATTGAATGTTCTTCTCGGCCAGGCTTTTGGTCACCACATCAAACAAGCCATCACGTTTGATACGGTCACTGCCATAACAGAGCAATACTTTTTTGACCCTGGCTTCGGCCAGGTGCTGACCAATCAGGGACTCTTTACCGACACCAAACTCGACTTTGGTTGGATTGTAATAAGTAAAATGATCCACGCGCGTTCCTTTCATCTATCCATGTGATGAGTCGCACTTTACGCGCCGGATATGCATTAAACTAGCGCATTATTAGTTTAATTATTTACAACTAAATAATGTAAATAGCAGAAAGAACAATGCCTTATGGCCCTGGATACCTTACGATCAATGACTACCTTTGTGCGGACTGTCGAACTAGGAAGTCTCAGTAAAGCGGCCGCTGCGCAGCAGATTACCCCGCAGGCAGCCAGTAAGGCCCTAGGCCAGCTGGAGGCACACCTTGGTGTCAGGCTGTTTCATCGCACCACACGTAGCATGTCACTCACCGAAGAAGGACAACGGCTATATGAATCGGCAAAACCCTCATTAATCGGGTTGGAACAGGCGCTGGAATCCACACGCCAAACCAGGGAAGGACTCGCAGGCCCGTTGCGTATCGTCGGACCGCGTACGGTTTTATTATCGGTACTTGGCCCGGTGTTAGATGAATACTCTCGCTTGTATCCCGAAGTGCAACCCGACATACAGCTGGATGACCGCATCGGCAATTGGGTCGACGATCGCGTCGATGTCGGATTTCGCCTGGGCAACCCGCCGCAAGATGGCTTGGTCATGCGCAGGCTTTTTCCCATGCAACTCGCCATCTGTGCAGCGCCAAGCTACCTGCGAAAATACGGCATTCCGCATACGCTCAGCCAATTGGAAACGCATCGTTGCAGCGCATTTCGCCGCCCTAGCGATGGTCGCGTGGTTCCCTGGCACGTGAAGGTCGGCGAAAATATCATTGAGCAACATGTACGCCCCGCCTTTTGCACCAATGATGAAGGCTTCGAACTCAGGGCTGTGTTGGCCGGTGAAGTGATTGGTCAACTGGCCGTCCCCACGGCTGCAAGCTATATTCGCCAAGGGCGCCTGGTGCCCTTGTTACTGGAACATATCGTGGATAACCTGGGCTTGTATATTTATTACGGTAGCCGTACTGCGCAACCGGCACGGGTACGCTGCTTTATTGATCTGGTGATTGAAAGACTGGCAAACAGTCAAGAATTTGTATTGAGCAATGAAGCGCTACTAAAAGCGCATGCTCATCTCCTTGAGCATTAATTTGTGGCAATTAAGCAAGTGCGCGCAGCACCGATTGCAGCACGCCAGGAAACTTCTGCTCAATCTCCGCTACCCTGAGCGCATTCATATGCTCAGTGCCTTCAATCAGGGTTTCCACCAGCCCGGCGGCGCGCAGAATCTTGAAATGATGCGACATGCTGGATTTGGGACGATTCAAGTCGAGTTCACCACAGGTCAGTTTACGGCCTGCATTGGCCAGTCGGCCGACAATCTCCAGGCGTGTCGGGTCTGACAGCGCATACATAATGTCTGTGAGCTCCACCTGATCCATATTGGGATGTTTAATTTGCCGCATATGTAAAATTTATCACAACGCTTGATATTATTCTATAGTTCGATTATATTCGAACTATAGAATTTAATAAAAGTGTTTAAGCTGCAATGAAAAAAGAACCATCTTCACAAGGCATCCCCCTCGCCTTATATGCCCTGATGGCCGGTGCTTTTGGCATCGGCACCACTGAATTTGTCATTATGGGCTTATTGCCAGAAGTCAGCCGCGACCTGCACGTCAGCATCCCGATGGCTGGTTTATTGATCAGCGGCTATGCACTGGGCGTGGCCGTGGGCGCGCCTATCATGTCTATCATGATGGCCAAGTTTTCGCGCAAAAGCTCGTTGCTATGGCTCATGGCCATTTTCACGCTGGGTAATTTAATCTGCGCGGTAGCGCCTGACTACACCACCCTCATGATCGCGCGCGTGGTGACTTCGTTTGCACATGGTACTTTTTTTGGCATAGGCGCGGTGGTCGCCACCAGCCTGGTGCCTAAAGACAAGCGCGCACTGGCGATTGCATTAATGTTTACCGGCCTGACGGTCGCCAATGTCATTGGCGTGCCTGCGGGGACCTGGTTAGGCCAGATGCTGGGCTGGCGATCCACCTTTTGGGCGGTGACCATGATAGGCCCGGTTGCGCTGGCCGCGCTCTACTGGCTGGTGCCCAGTGATCATCATGCGGAAAAAGTGAATGTTCGCGCTGAAGTAAACACCTTATTACAACCGCAAGTAATTGCCGGATTGCTGCTGACCATTATTGTAGATACGGGCCTGTTCGCTGTGCTCACCTACGTCGCGCCAATACTGACCGATGTCGCGCACTTTTCACCCGCCGCCATTTCACCGGTATTTTTACTGTTTGGTGTGGGCATGGTCGTCGGCAATATCATCGGCGCCAAACTCGCCGATATCCACCTGGATAAAACCCTGATAGGGGCATTGATGTTCATCATTGCCATCCTGGTCTCGTTCTCCTTCTTTGCCCATCAGCAAATAGCAGTCGTCGCGCTGGTCGGACTGCTCGGCATTGCCGGTTTTGCTGCGGTGCCTTCATTACAGATCAAAATTCTGGAAAAGGCCAGCGGCGCACCGACCCTGGCCTCGGCCATGAATATTGGTGCATTCAATATAGGCAATGCCGCAGGCGCATGGGTAGGTGGATTGGTGATTACGCCTGGCCTGGGCCTGACCGCTATTGGCTGGATTGCCGGTTGCATCGTATGCGTAGGGCTGGCATTGGCAATCATAGAAATGCAGCTCCTTTCAAATAACGCCAACTCAACACTGGCATCTGTCGACAATTAATCAATAGGAAAACTTAGTAAAAGGATCATCATGGCCGATTTATTTTCTAGCTATCAATTAAAAGACGTCACCCTCAGAAACCGCATTGCGATTCCGCCTATGTGCCAATATATGGCAGAAGACGGCGTTGCCAATGACTGGCACAAAGCCCATTACGCCACGCTGGCACGCGGTGGCAGCGGACTGGTAATTGTCGAAGCCACCGGCGTCGCGCCAGAAGGCCGCATCACCCCTGGCTGCCTGGGATTATGGAACGATACGCAAACAGCTCAACTACGTGAAATTGCCGCCTCTATCAAGGCAGCCGGCGCAGTCCCCGGCATCCAGATTGCCCATGCCGGGCGTAAAGCCAGTGCCAACAAACCGTGGGAAGGCGATGACCATATCGCAGAGAATGACCCGCGCGCCTGGCAAACCATTGCGCCATCTGCCATTGCCTTTGGGGGTGATTTGCCACGTGTGCCCAACGCCATGTCGATTGATGACATCCAGCGCGTCAAACAGGATTTTGTCGCTACGGCAAAACGTGCGCTTGATGCAGGTTTCGAATGGCTGGAAATCCACTTTGCCCACGGCTACCTGGGACAAAGTTTTACCTCTGCACACTCTAACCAGCGTACCGATGCTTATGGCGGCAGCTTTGAAAACCGCTCGCGTTTTACCATCGAAACGCTGGAGGCCATCCGCGCAGTGTGGCCGGAAAACCTGCCACTCACCGCCAGGTTCGGCGTCATTGAATATGATGGCAAAGATGAAGAAACCCTGAGTGAATCGATTCAGCTGGTCAAAGCCTGGCGTGAACGCGGGCTGGATATGCTGAGCGTCAGTGTCGGTTTCACCATTCCGGAAACCAATATCCCCTGGGGCCCTGCGTTTTTAGGTCCGATTGCACAACGCGTGCGCAATGAAGCAGGCATCCCGGTTTCATCCGCCTGGGGCTTCGGCGCACCATCATTGGCAGATAACGCGATCCGCAAACAAGAATTGGACTTAGCCATGATAGGCCGCGCGCATCTGGAAAACCCGCACTGGCCCTATTTCGCCGCCAAGCAATTGGGTAAAGACGATGCCGCCTGGGTATTGCCTGCGCCTTATGCACATTGGCTAGCCAGATATAGAAGCCCGACACTAGACTAAGCTTGCCCGGCGGGAAGCGGCACTGACCGTGTCGCCGCCTGCCAGGCCTGGCTCTTGAGCAAACATTCACTTAACCGATGTATTACTTGAATAATGCATCGTCATTAGCCGCGCAAAAATTGTATTTAAGTCGCTACTATTGCGATACAGCATCCCCTCACATGCCTGAGAATAAGCTGCATTTTTCGCGCGACGCTTGACCGCCATATGTCATGCCCCCCCGACCGCCGTTAATGAAAATCATTATCACAATTTAATGGCATCAACAATTACATTTACGCCAAACATGGTAAATGTTAGTTAAATACCAAGTGTTTTAATGGGTATCTATTGCTTTTAATTTTGCAAGTTAGATACTGTAATTATTGTATTTTCGTTAATAGTTACCTAGGTAATTATTTTCACGATAGCCCAAACGGGTACTTGGAAACCTAAAAACAATACGTAAAATACAGTCATGAAATACGCAATTAAACTTGTATTTCATGTGACAAAAAATATCTTTTCGGGAGATGATGATGAGCGCAATCGTTAAATTTATGAAGGATGAAGATGGCGTTGTCGCCATCGAGTATGTCATTATTGCTGCGGCACTGGTCGGTGTATTGGCTGCCGTTTTTTCTGGGATGGGTACCACTCTGACCACCAAGCTACAGGCCATTGTGAACGGTATCACCACCTAGAAACAATGTAGCGTATCGGGTTCAGCCTATGATATCCATTAAAACCTCTTACCCCAACGGTGAGAGGTTTTTTTGTTTCTGAACATGACGACTTACGCAGCACTTGGATTATGGTTACTGGCCGGGGTATTGATCTACGCCTGTTACACCGACCTTAGATTTCGCAAAGTGTATAACACACTGATTGTATTTGGCCTGATAAGCAGCTTGGGATTGTGGCTATTAAATGCCAGCGGGCCAGGCGGTGTGCAATGGTTACAAGGCGTGGGCTTAGCGTTCATGTGTTTTATGCCACTTTATTTACTGAAAGGCATGGCAGCAGGCGATGTCAAGCTGGCCATGGTGGTCGGTGGCATTTTAGGTTCGGCGGCATGGATGCCAGTTGCGGTGTGTATCTATCTAGTTGGTGGAGTATTGGCGATGGGAGTGGTGTTAATGCAAAAACGGGGCATGCAACTCATCAGAAATGTGAATGCAATCCTGTTTTTCAAGTTACACCATACGCATATCCAGCTAGGTATGGAGGATGGGACAGATGGCATCAACAGTGTAGGCAGAATGCCTTATGCACTGGCGATTGCGATAGGTACTTTGATGGGGGTGTACACACAACATATGTAGTCTGGCATTCGTGACCATTTCATTTGCAAGTTTTTTTCGAAAAAGAGAATAAAAATGAATATGCGTGCAATGACGATGCTGTTGTTTGCCTTGTTAGCAGCGATTGGAGCGGTCGTAGCGGCTTCCAAATGGTTGCAAACACGTTCGATGCAAACTGAAAAAGTAGTGGTGATGGTCAGCCCACTCAATATGGGTGAAAAAATCAATGTGGGCATGCTGAAACGCATCGATTGGCCCAAAACCAGTTTACCCGAGGGCTTCTTTGGCGAGGTCGAAAAGCTTGATGGTCGGGTGGTCAAATATAGCCTGCAAAATGGCGAGCCCGTGCTGGAATCCAAACTGGCGCCGGTTGGCTCTAAAGGCGGCTTATCTGCCGTGATTGCCGAAGGCAAGCGCGCAATCACTGTCAAAGTCAACGAAGTGGTGGGCGTGGCTGGTTTCGCGCTACCAGGCAATTACGTTGACATGATCGTCAATACCAATCAGGCCGAACGCAACGGCGACGAAGACAATATTTCCAAGATCGTCCTCAAGCACATCCTCGTGCTGGCCGTGGGCGATGACGTCAATGCCAATGCCGACAAACCAAAAGTCGTCAATGCCGTCACCCTCGAAGTCACCCCGGAGCAGGCAGAAATGATTGACCTGGCACGCAGTGTCGGCAACCTCTCCCTGGTATTACGCAATCAGGCCGACCCCGGCGACGTCGCCACCCAGGGTATCACCAAAGAAGCCTTGTTATCGCTTGTTCCTAAAAATACAGGACCGGTGATGCCAGTAATCAGCAAACCCAAGGCGAAAAAAATGATTGTTGCGGCAGCGGCGCCAATAGTGGTGACTAAGAAATGTACCAAGGTATTCACAGGGACGACTGAGTCACTTGAGTGTTTTTAACTCAAAAAGTAAGTGAACAATAACTCAAACAATATTGAAAACCTTAGGTTTTCAGAGGGGGTCGATCATGGATTTCTTCTCATTGAAGAGAACGCATATCGCATTTGATCACAAGTCAAAATATGCGTTGAAGTTGTCTCTCCTGGCCGCGGCGTTCATCACTGCCACGTTGCCTTCCCTGTTGATTTCTGCTGAAAAAACCAAAGCGGCAGTCATTGAAACCAATGATTACATTGGCAATGGCGATGCCAACTGTGACGGCGAGATTGACCATCCCACCACCATGCACCTGCCGCTGGGCAAGTCTACCTTAATGAGTCTGCCGGAGCCGCTGGCGACGCGCAGTGTGGGTGATGCGAGTGTGCTGCAAACCAAGCTGGTGTCATTAAAAACCCTGTATCTGCTTGGGGTGAATATAGGTACGACCAATATGATCATCAAAGGCAAGAGTGGCAAATGTACCTTTGTCGATGTGGTCGTCAATATGGATGCAGAAGGATTGCTGCAAACATTATCAGAACTGCTGCCAGAGGAAAAAAACATCAAGGTCACTGCCGCCGCAGATTCGCTCATCGTCTGGGGCTCGGTGGAGGATGCGCTGACGGCCAACCGGGTGATTGATATTGCACAGACCTTTGTCAGAAGAAGAACCATGCCGGTATTTGCCAGTGGCGACAACGCACAGATGCAAATGCAGATGCAGATGCAACAACAGCAACAATCACAGCAGCAGCTGAATAATCCGCTACTACAAGAGTTTGTAAACCCCCGCATTGTGAACATGCTCACGGTCTCAGCCCAGCAACAGGTCATGCTGGAGGTGAAAGTGGCCGAGGTGTCTAAAACCCTGCTGGATAAACTGGGCGCCAGTATCGCCCTCAGTAAAACCTCTGGCAGTTGGACTTACACCCTGTTGGGTAATTTCCTGTCGACATCGGGCAGCGCCACTGGCGGCTCGATTGGCGGCTTTAAGTCAGCCAACAAAAATTTCACTCTGGATGCTGAAAAACGCGATGGCTTAATCAAAGTGCTGGCTGAGCCAACCATCATGGCCATTAGCGGCCAGGAAGGTAGCTTTCTGGCAGGTGGCCGCATTTTCATCCCGGTGGCGCAAAATGCCGGCGCGGGCAACACCATCACACTGGAAGAAAAAGAGTTTGGTGTAGGCGTGAAATTCACCCCTACCGTACTGGCAGGCGGACGCATCAATTTACGCGTGGCGCCAGAAGTCTCTGAGCTTAACCGGGAAGGCATAGGCGTGACCGCTACCGGGTTTAGTGGCACCGCTATTTTACCGGCCTTTACTACCAGAAAAGCCTCGACCACTGTGCAACTGTTTGACGGACAAAGCTTCGCCATTGGCGGTTTAATCAAAAACAATACCACAGCCAATATCAAGGCTTTCCCGATTCTGGGGGAAATTCCGATCATTGGCGCGTTATTCAGAAGCTCGGACTTTCAGAACGATAAAACCGAACTGGTATTTGTAGTGACACCGCACCTGGTGAAACCGGTGAACCCGGCAGACATTGACCTGCCTACCGGCCGCCATACAGACCCCAGCCGTAAAGAGTTTTTCCTGGGCGGCAAACTGGAAGGTAAACCGGACGGAGATGCGCCAGCCAAGACCAACGCTGACGAAAAACAACCTGCAAAAAAAACTGATGAACCAAGCGCAGACAATGCGACTGGATACGATCTTAAATAGGATGCCAAAATGAAACCGCTAAATCTATATATGTTGTTGGGGGTGGCCGTCGGTGTGTCAGCATGTCAAAGCACCATGCCACGATATGAACGCGAGTTTGGTGAAAGCGTCCGCAATACCTTGCAGGCGCAGATCATACACCCGGCTGCTGCCAATAATCCGGACCCTGTCAATGGGCTGGATGGCCGTGCCGCGCGTGACTCGATTAATAGTTACCAGAAGTCGTTCTCCAAACCGGTGCCGCAACCCAGTGTATTTAATTTCGGGGTAGGTGGCACGGGGTCGAATAACGGCACAGGCAACCAGTAGGCGTACCCAGGCAGCGTATCCGCATCATTGCCTGCCTATGGAGATCGATATGTTAATGACCAGACATTGCAAACAAAGTAAGCAGTCAGGTTCGATTGCGCTCATGGTATTGCTGTTTTTACCATTGCTGCTGGTAATGGGTGGCCTGGGCGCGGATTTAGGCAAACTATATGTGACTAAATCCGAACTGCAAAATGCAGCGGACGCCTGTGCGCTGGCTGGCGCGGCACAGTTTGATGGCTTGAGCAATGAGCAAACCAGGGCCTCCGCTGCCGGGCTGACCGTGGCGCAGAATAACCGTGCCTATTTTCAGAAAAATGCGATTGCCACTGGCGAGGTAACCATCACCTTTCCGAGTACATCCAATGGCGTCAATGGCAAATACCTGCGCTGCAGCATTACGCGCAGCGGTATCAGCAACTGGATTACGCCACTATTGAACCGCATAGGCGGCAGTGTGAATGCCGCTGAATCAGTCACGGCAGTAGCCACCGCCACCACCCTGCCCTCACAAACGGCCTGTGCGATTCCGATCGGCATTTGCCAGCCGGATGTGGCAGGCAAAAATCCCGGAGACTGGCTGGCGGGCTTGGCTTCGCCGAATAACGGTAATAAAGATACCACGCTGTCCGGCCATTTCCGCTGGGTGGACTTTACCAGTGGCGGTGGCGGTGCCAATGAACTGGCGGATACGCTAAGTGGCCAACAGTCTACCGACTGTTCGGTAAAAGCATCCGCAGATCAATATATCGGCACGCCTGGGTACAAAGCCTCTTTGCGGGATGATTTCAATACCCGCTTTGGTATTAAGAAAAAAAATACAGCCTCTTCCGGATATTTTCCGGATACCAGCGGCAAGGGCTATTACAACCCGGCCCAAACCAATCGTTATGCAGCTGATTTTTCACCAAACGCTGTGCCGAACAATACGCCCTACAGTGATATTTCGGGAATATCAATCAGCAACGCGTTTGCCTATATGCCAAGCACAGATCTGAAAGCCTACGGCACTAACCGGCGGGTTGCCATCGCACCTGTGGTCGATTGCACCACCATGAAGCTCAAGTCATTTGTCTGTATCTTTTTGCTACACCCGATGCCGACCACCAGTGGGGCCAATTTCAATATGTATCTTGAGTACCTGGGCAATGCCAGCACTTCTGTCACGCCTTGCAGCAAATCTGGCGGCCTGGTGGGCGGGGGTTCAGTGCTGGGGCCAAAAGTGGCTGCCTTGGTGGAGTGATCATGAACAATCGCACAACACATTCCGGAATCGCAGCCATCGAGTTGGCAGTGGTGCTGCCTTTCCTGATTATTGTCATGCTGGCCGGTGTAGACCTGGCAAAAACCATGTTCCAGTATAACGAGCTGGTCAAAAATGTGCGTGACGCGGGCAAATACCTGGCCGGACATACGCGGCCGATGAATTGCGCCTCTACCACCGACCCCGAGGTCCTGGCTTACAAAACAGTCATCACCGAGAGCAAAAACCTGGCCGTCTGTGGTTCGCTCACCAGCTGTTCAAAAGCCTCGGTCTCGGGGCTATCCACCAGCAAAGTGCAAGTGCAATACCTGATGGTCGGCAGCGTGACCATGGTCAAAGTGGGCATTAACAGCATGAGTCTTTCTTATATCACCAAGCTGTTTTCCGGCTCACTGGCGCTGGGCAATATCTCCAGCACTTTTTATCAACCACAACTGGATACAGTCAGTACGAGCTGTAATCAATTGACATGAACACACGCAAATCACAACAAGGGGTCTATGCCATCGAGTTTGTACTGGTCTCGGGATTTCTGTTTCTGCTGCTGTTTTCGATTGTCGAACTGGGCAAGGTGCTGCACTACTACGATGCGGCCTCGCAGGCTACGCGCGCGGCCGCCCGCTTAGGCACGGTCTGTGCCCAGAATAGCAATGCCATCAAAATACAAGTCACCAGCCGCCTGCCCTTTGTCAGCAATAGCAATGTAGTCGTGACCTATTTGCCTGGCGGATGCACGGTGGCCGATTGCAAGACCATTACCGTGGCCCTGAGCCAGGCCGTTTATACCTCGGCAGTGTTTGGTTTTAACGTGACCATGCCCAGTTTTACCACCACGCTCCCCAGAGAAAGCCTGGATAGTCAATATAACGCTAAGTGTAGTTAGGTGTTGATATGAAAATACTAATAATAAGTGAAAACAACCAAGTCATTCAAAGCCTGTCTGCCTTCCAGACGCTTTACCAGCGGGGTTTTGAATGTGTTGCCTATCACACCAATCTGGTGAGCGCCAACCAGAAAATCGCCACCGAGCGGCCCGACGTGCTGATGATTGATGTCAGCCAGTCAGATGTCGCCGAGTTTGACCTGATTGAGCGCTACAAAACACAATACAGCCAGATGACCTTCATGTTGTTATCTGAGGAGGTCACCTCAGAAATGCTACTCAAAGGGATTCGGGCCGGTTTTTCTGAAGTGCTGGCACTGCCACTGTCGGAGCAAAGCCTGATTGCAGCGCTGGAGCGCTATATGGCCAGGTCACGCGCCACACGGGGCGTCTCAACCAAAGTCATCAGCGTGATCTCCTGCAAAGGCGGTGCCGGCGCGACTTTCGTAGCGACAAATCTGGCTTACGTCATAGCCGAATATACCAACAAGCGCGTCTTGCTGATTGATGCCAACCCCTATTTTGGTGACGCCTGCATGTATTTGTCAGATGAACAAGCCAGCGCTTCACTGGCCGAACTTTGCCAGCAAATTCACCGGCTGGATTATGCCTTTCTTGATTCCTCACTGATTGAAATCACGCCACGCCTGAAAGTGCTGGCAGCATCGGACAATCCTTCACATGCCTCAGATGTCAAACCTGAGCATCTGGAAAAGATCATTGAGGTAGCGGGTAATTATTACGATTTGATCATCCTGGATTTGGGCCGCCACATTGATGCATTGACGGTCAAGGCGATGGACCTGAGCCATCAAATACTGCCAGTGGTGCAGTTAGTGCTGCCCTATATCCGCGATGCCAATTATTTGTACCGGATTTTCAGCTCCCTGGGCTACGCCAAGGAAAAAATCTATTTCCTGGTCAACCGCTACGACAAGAATGACAAGTTAAAAATTTCAGATTTTGAGCAAGCGCTGGGCTTAAAAGTCAGTGATACCTTGCCCAACGAATATGCCCTGGTGAATCACTGCATTAATCAGGGCGAGGCCGTTTACAAACTGAATCCAAAATCAGACATGGCAAAAAAACTTAAACAACTGGCTGAAAAATTCACTGGTGAAAAAGTGGCCTGTGCCGGATTTTTTTCTAACCTTTTTAAATAGCCGGAGGCTGCATCATGTCCCTTCGTGAAAAATTGCAATCTACCAATAGCAGCTTTAACACTCACCATCATTCGCTGGTTGAGGGCGGCCAGGATGCCAGCGGATACTCTGCGCTGAAAAGGCAGATACATACCCAGATTCTCGATCGCATCAACCTGGAAAAACTGGCGACCTTATCGGATGAGCAAATTAAAAAACAGATCAATGAACTGGTCAGCGTCATCGTCGACGAACAAAGTATCGCCCTCAACACGGCTGAAAGAGGTTCACTGGCCAGGGATATTCAATATGAAATGTTTGGCCTGGGGCCATTGGAGCCGCTGCTGAGCGACCCGGCAATCTCGGACATCCTGGTCAATGGCTACAATCAGGTCTACATAGAACGCAAAGGCATGCTGGAATTAACGCAGGTGCAATTCCAGGATAACCAGCACTTGCTCAACATCATTGAACGCATTGTCAGCCAGGTCGGCAGACGGGTCGATGAATCCAGCCCGATGGTGGATGCCCGCCTTGCTGACGGCTCGCGAGTAAACGCCATTATCCCGCCGCTGGCGCTGGATGGCCCAGTGATGTCGATTCGCCGCTTTTCGGTGAGCCCGCTGCTGACCGACGATCTGATCAAGCTCAAAACCATGACGCCACAAATGGCGAACTTGATCAGCGCCTTCTCAAAATCCAAAATGAATGCGGTGATTTCGGGTGGTACCGGCAGCGGCAAAACCACCATGCTGAATCTGGTTTCCGGCTTTATCCCCAAAGAAGAACGTATTGTCACCATTGAGGACGCCGCCGAATTAAGAATGCAACAACCGCACGTGGTGAGGCTGGAAACCCGGCCGCCCAATATTGAAAACAAGGGCGAAGTGACGCAAACCGCCCTGGTACGCAATGCCTTGCGCATGCGGCCAGACCGGATCATTTTGGGCGAAGTGCGCGGTGCCGAAGCGCTGGATATGTTGCAGGCAATGAATACCGGCCATGAAGGCTCGTTTGCCACTATCCATGCCAACAGCCCGCGCGATGCCCTGGCCAGGATGGAAAACATGGTGGGCATGGCAGGTGCCAATTTAACCTTGCTGGCGACCCGGCAACAAATCGCGGCCGCGATCAATGTGATTATCCAGGTCTCCCGCCTGGTGGATGGCACCCGCAAAATCGTCAGTATCCAGGAAATCACCGGCATGGAAGGTGAAACGATTGCCATGCAGGAGATTTATGGCTTCAGGCAAACCGGCGTCGATGAACAAGGCAAAGTCAGGGGCTATTTTTATGCCACCGGCGTTGTCCCTACCTTTATGCAACGGCTTAAATCCTATGGGGCTGCACTGTTAGAGTCCGACTTTGACCCGACAGTCAGGTACGAGGTGTAGCATATGAAAATCAATACACAACTTATGTTATTTGCAGTGCTTGGCTTCTTCGCCTGTTTTCTATTTTTTGAAGCGATTCTGCTGGTATGGAAAGAAAAACATAGCGCAGAAGCCAGAAAGCTTGCCAGCCGCCTCAAAGGCGTCGCCAGCGACAATGTTTACCGCCATGAAATCAGCATCTTGCGTAGCCGCATTCAAGACAGCCAAAGCCAACTGATCAAAATGATAGGCTGGTTCTTTGATATCCGGGAGCTGGATATCCTGTTGATGCAATCCGGCAAGCTATGGTCAGTCGAGCAGTTTACTCGTTATATTTTCCTGTTCTTTGTGTCAGGCTTTTTAATCGGCCTGCTGCTTGGCGTTAACTGGATGTGGTGCACACTATTGGGTGCCGGGGCGAGCTTGCTACCTTTAATGCATATCTACATAGAGCGCAGCAAACGACTCAAACAGGTTGAGCAACAATTGCCGGATGCCATCGACTCCATGGCGCGCTCGCTGAAAGCGGGCCACTCCTTCCAAAGCGCCTTCAAGATTGTCAGTGACGAGTTCGCCGAACCACTGGCCGGAGAATTCCGCATATCCCTTGAGGAAACCAATCTTGGTGTGCCACTAAGCGAGGCGATGTTAAACCTCAGTCGGCGCGTACCCATTACCGACCTCAAGTTTTTTGTGATTGCCATTCTGATTCAGCGCGAATCAGGCGGCAACCTTGCCCATGTATTGACCTCTATGAGCAAGATTATCCGTGACCGATTCCAGTTAATGCGTGACATCGACACACTCAGTGCCGAAGGCAGGACCTCGGCCTGGGTCATGTGGCTGATGCCGGTGATGATTGTGCCGTTAATGAGTGCTATTACGCCTTATTACGCCAAGCTCTTATTCGGCACAGAAGTGGGACTGACATTATTGAAAATCGGTTTTGTCTTGATGATATTTGCAGGCTTATGTATGCGCAAGATTATTCAAATCAAAGTGTGATTGGCGGTCTATCATGAACGAAATCATTGTTTACATCTGTGTCTTCGTTGCAGTTTTTGCCCTGGCAATGTTTATGTTTTCGCTGTTCTCGCATGACAAATATGCGCGAAGGTTAAAGTCGCTACAAACCACGCAACAAAGCGCGCAACTCAAATCAGACGCGGATGAGGAGTTCGCCTTTAAAGTGGTCAAACTGGTCGAGCCGTTTGCCAAACTCACCTTGCCTAAAGATGGTTGGGAAACTTCGCCGCTCAAAGTGCAGTTCTTGCAGGCCGGCTGGCGCGGCGAATATGCGCCAAGTTTGTTCTTCGGCATCAAGACCATACTGACTTTTGCCATCCCACTCTTGTTTTACCTGCTGTTTAAAGAGCAACTGTCACGTGACAACTCACTCAGCCTGGCCGTCATCCTGTTTTCAGGCGCGGCCATGGGCTTGGTGCTGCCAAAAATATACCTGGATTTTGTCATCAGCCAGCGCAAAGAAGAGATTCTAGGCGCGTTTCCAGATGCGCTGGACTTACTGGTGATCTGTATGGATGCAGGCCTCAGTTTTGATCAGGCACTCACTCGCGTATCACATGAAATCAAAATCAAATCAAACATCCTGCACGATGAAATGGAGCTGATTTTGCTAGAAGTACGCTCCGGTAAAAGCCGAGAGCGCGCACTCAGGCACTTTGTCCTGCGCGTCGGCATTGAAGATATCAACAGTTTTGCCTCCATGATTATTCAGGCCGAGCGTTATGGCACCAGTGTCAGTGAGTCACTCAAGGTCAGCTCTGAAGAGTTGCGCTTAAAAAGAAAGCAACGCGCAGAAGAAAGAGCGGCAAAGATTCCAGTAAAGTTACTGTTCCCTGTAGCTTTCTTTATGCTGCCAACCTTGCTTTTTATTCTGGCGGGTCCCGCAATCATGGAAATATTCAGCGCGATCCATCTTGGCCCCTAGCATGTAAGGAGGAAGCTGCTATGCATTTAACCTATATAGTGATTTTCTCTTCACTGCTGGCACTGGGATGCACCCACCAGATCCGTGATGAAAAACAGGCCTCGTTCCAAATCAAGCCCACGACAAATATCGAACTGGTCTCTGCCAGCTCAGCCGCTGACTACGACCAGATAGGCTTGAATTACGAACGACTCAACAATACCGAGATGGCGGTGGTCGCCTATCAAAAAGCGTTGCACCTGGAGCCGCAACATATTGCCAGCCTGCAACACCTGAGTGCCTTGCTCATGCGCCACAATCGCACCGACGAAGCGATTGCAGCGCTGGAACAACTGGTCAGCGTTGAGCCCAGCGCCAAAAATTATAACAACCTCGGCTTTGCCTATATGCAGAAACAGGATTATGCCCATGCAGAAAAGGCCCTGCATGACGCAATCGCTGTGGATGGTCAGTACCTCAAAGCCCAAAATAACCTGGCGTTATTAGAAATGTCGGTGGCCGCCGGTAAAAATGAGCCGCAGGTCATCGCACAAGCGTCTGCCGCCAACCAACCGCCACCAGCCACCTTGCAGCAGAAAGGTAAATATTTATACGGTCTGGCATATCAAAGCAGCCAGCCCGCTGCACCAGCAGATGAAGTGGTCATCGTCGATGCGCAACCAGCCAAAAAGCAAGGGTCTGGTGCGTTAAGTGCAATATTGAAATTTCTCTCGCTGGCGCTACTACTCTGATCGTTTGTAGCCAAACGCGTGAATGTACATCGTTTTGCAGTAGGTTGTGATTGGTATCACAAATATCACTCGCAGCCCCAAGACGCTGCAAACAAAAGGCCTGTCATCAAAAGTGGCAGGCCTTTTTGTTGGTTCAGGCGCACAGAGAATCAGGCAGCACAATGATGTGTGACTGATCAATCCCCAGACACTGAAGGAATCTTATGAATACTCAAATCTGCGCCGTCAAATTCCGACTCGGCATCCAGTCGAATACCTACCGTTTTTTTGATCAGGCCATACACAATGGCACCGCCGACCAGTGCAATGACGACGCCTGTGAGTGTGCCGATAAGTTGACTGATAAAGCTGACACCGCCCATGCCGCCTAAAGCAGAACAGCCAAAAATACCGGCCGCCAAACCGCCCCAGGCGCCGCATAGGCCGTGCAGCGGCCAGACACCCAGTACATCATCAATCTTCAGGCGGTTTTGAGTCATGGTAAATGCCCACACAAACAATGTGCCGGCAACGGCGCCGGTGACTAATGCGCCTAGCGGATGCATCACGTCAGAGCCAGCACACACGGCCACCAACCCCGCCAGAGGTCCGTTATGTACGAAACCGGGGTCATTTTTACCTAGCACCAGGGCGGCCAGCGTGCCGCCAACCAGGGCCATCAGCGAATTGACGGCCACCAGACCTGAGATGTTTTGTATGGACTGCGCAGACATGACGTTAAAACCAAACCAGCCAACCGTAAGTATCCAAGCACCTAAAGCGAGAAAAGGGATGTTTGATGGTGGGTAAGCATGCAAGCGGCCGTCTTTGGTATAGCGCCCATTACGCGCACCGAGCAGGATAACCGCCGCCAGTGCAATCCAGCCGCCCATGGCATGCACCACGACTGAACCGGCAAAGTCATGAAAGCCTGCGCCAAAATTAGCTTTTAACCAGTCTTGAAAGCCGAAGTGGTTATTCCAGGCGATGCCCTCAAAAAACGGGTAGACAAAACCGACGATGAGAAAGGTGGCGGCCATTTGCGGATTGAATTTGGCGCGTTCGGCAATGCCGCCAGAGACAATCGCCGGGATAGCCGCGGCAAAGGTTAACAGGAAAAAGAATTTAACCAGGTCATAGCCACTTTTCGCGGCCAATACATCGGCGCCGCTGAAAAAATTGATGCCATAGGCAATGCTGTAACCAATGAAAAAATAGGCGATGGTAGACACACAAAAATCCACCATGATTTTGACCAGGGCATTGACCTGGTTTTTTTGACGTACAGTGCCGACCTCCAAAAAGGCAAATCCGGCATGCATTGCCAGCACCATAATGGCTCCAAGCAATACAAACAAGACGTCATTCGCTGACACTAATGCTTCCATTTCGCTCTCCGACTAATAGTGGTGAAAGTTGGCGTTTTGCCTGATGGCACGCCTTATATTGAATACGCACTATTAAAATGCGCACCAATTTAATGCGCATGGCTAAAGCAAATATCAGACCATTTTTATGTGATTGATTTTAAAGGCACTTACTTTGAGGACTACGCGAAATTGCACCAAAACAGAACCAACAAAAGTGCATTGCACATTTTTGGTGCAATTTTACATAATTTCTGGTGGCTGCAACTGTTTGAGCATTTCAACCGCATCAGGATGTGCCGCCCAAAAATAATAAAACTCGCGCACAGCATTTAAAAACAGGTGACGGGTATTTTTGAGGTTAAACAACGGCAAGGTTGCATCAGCAGTGATACGAAAGGCATTCTTTTCAGACAAGGGAGCTTCTCGCAGGCGTAACAACATCAGTTTCGCCATCCGCGTGCGCAGTTCAATATCCATTTCCTGCTTGTGCTCCATGGACTTGAGCGCTTTGACATAGCCATTGAGCGCCCACAACTCTGAAGTCTCAAACTTTTCAGACTGCAACGCTGGCCAGACGGACTGTAAATCAATCACGGCCGGCTGCCAGCCGATAGGATGCAACTCAAAGCCAACCGACTCTGCATATTGCATCACGGCTTTCACATCCCCGCGCCAGAATGGGTAGAACTCGCGGATAATAGTGAGCAACTCAGGCCAGCGTTGTGCCGGTTTATCGTTCAGGCAATCATCAACCGCCTGGCGATAGGCCGTGCTGGTACACTCCTGATCTGCCAGCAAAGGACTTAACTCAGCCAGCAAGGCATCGCGTTGCGCCATAATGGCGGCATCCGCCCCCTTGCCATGCAATAAATTATAATAGGCTTGAATAGCGTCTGCTTCGCGACTTGAACTCATGACAGGTTGCACTGATATAGGAATATGAACTTGAAACATCATACACTGAAACATATGATCGCTTTACGGGAGAACAACAATGGCTGAATGGGCTTTATTGGCCATTTTAATTGCAGGTGCATGGTTTTGGATGGACTCTGTCGCCAAACGCGAGGCGGCTTTAAAGATTGGACGCCAACTGGCAGAACGTTGCCATTTGCAGTTTTTAGACGAAACCGTTGCCTGCTCGCGCGTGGGCTTTGCCCGGGATGGCAATGGCCGCATGCAATTGCAGCGCACTTATACTTTTGACGTCTCCAGCCAGGGCATAGAACGCATGGCCTGCCATTTGCAACTGCGCGGCGCACAGCTGGTGGCCTGGCATATTCCGCCCTACGCTGCACAGTAATCAACATGGTGGTTGGCCGCTTTGCTCCCTCGCCTACCGGGCCACTGCACTTTGGTTCACTGGTGGCCGCGGTTGCCAGCTATTGCGATGCTAAAAGTCGTGGCGGGCAATGGCTGTTGCGCATAGAGGACGTTGATCAAACCAGGCACGTGGCGGGTGCCAGTGAAGCGATTATTCATACCCTGCAACACTACGGCTTTGTGTGGGATGGCGAGATTGTTTATCAAAGCCAACGCAATGAATATTACCAAACGGCATTGCAGCAACTGCGCCAGCGCAGCCTGGCCTATCCCTGCACCTGCTCACGCAAAGAGATTACTGATTCCAGCACGCTGCTCGGCATAGAAGGAGCCATTTATCCCGGCACTTGTTTGCAGCATCCAACCAAACCAGGTGCAGCCGCTGCCTGGCGCATTAAAACGGACGCCCAGACCATCAGCTTTCAGGACCTCATTCAGGGCCACCAGCAACACCATATGGCGAGTGACATTGGTGATTTTGTCGTTAAGCGCGCTGATGGACTGTTTAGCTATCAATTGGCGGTGGTGATAGATGACGCCTTGCAAGGCGTGACGCATATCGTACGTGGTGCTGATTTACTCAATTCCACAACGCGGCAAATTTACCTGCAACAATTACTCGGCTACCCCACGCCAATCTACGCCCATCTTCCATTGGTATTAAATGCCGACGGACAAAAATTGAGTAAACAGACATTGGCCACGGCATTACCTGAAGACAATCTCGTGGACACACTGGTCGCCGCACTCACTTTTCTGCAACAAGCCTTGCCGAAAAATGCACAATCGCTATCGCTGGCAAATCTATGGCAATGGGCGATAACGCACTGGCAGTTGCCAAAAATTACCAGCGCTTAACAATCAGTTTTGCCTGCAAATGGTAAAATGTCGGTATGAACCAAGATCGTAACCAAGACCAATTACACCCGTTTATTTTTGAGCAGTCTGCCGTGCGTGGCAACTGTGTGCAGCTTGACCAAAGCCTGTCGACTGCGCTTGAGCATCAGTCATTACCGCCCGCCCTGAAAAAAGCCATAGGCGAATTCACCGCCGCCAGCGTGCTGCTCACTGCGACGCTCAAAATGCAGGGCAAACTGATTTTGCAATTGCAAAGCCAGGGCGCGCTGCAATTACTGGTGGTGGAATGTACCTCAAGGCTGAATATCCGTGCCACGGCCAAAGTCGGCGCCGAACTGCATGGCGACAACTTGACCGCCTGGCTCAAACAAGGGCAATTAGTGATTACGCTGATGCCAGAAGAAGGCGAGCCCTATCAAGGCATTGTGCCGCTAGAAGGTGACAACATCGCCAGCATGCTGGAGAACTACATGTTGCGCTCACAGCAAATCGATACCCGTTTATGGTTGGCGTCAGATGGCGAGCGCGCCTCAGGCCTGCTACTGCAAAAATTGCCGCAGCAACAAGAAAGTGACCTCGATTGCTGGAACCGTGTGCAGCACCTGGCAGGCACGGTCACCGAACAGGAGTTATTAGACCTGGACACGGTCACTCTGCTGCAGCGCCTGTTTGCAGAAGAAGATGTGCGCTTGTTCAGCGGCCGTGAAGTGCAAGCATTTTGTAGTTGCTCACAAACCAGCGTCACCAATATGCTGCAAATGCTGGGCATGGCCGAAGTACGCAGTATCATTGAAGAACAAGGCAGCGTGCAGATTCAATGTGACTTCTGCAACAAGCACTACGTGGTCGACGAGCAGGAAGCGCTGGCCCTATTTGACGAAGATGATGACCACGAGGTCACGCACTAATACCATTTAAACCATTACCCAGCGAGCAAGCGTTGGCGCTGACACTCAAACAGCGCCACCGCAGTCGCGGCTGCGGCATTCAGTGATTCCAGCGCCAATGTTCCCTGATGCGCCATCGGAATGGTGATGCAGGTACTGACGGCAGATTGCAAGGCGGCAGAAATCCCCGCGCCTTCATTACCCACCGCAAACAACACCCGCTCACGCAAGGCTTGCTCATACAGACTCTCACCCTGCATGGTCAGCGCCAGCGTGTGGCCATCAAAACTGTGCACCACCTCAACAGCATCCACGCCTTCCACCACCGGCAACACAAACTGTGCACCCTGCCCGCCGCGTAAAGCCTTAGGCGACCAGGCATCCGTACAGCCTTTGCTCAGGTAAGCCACCTGCACCCCGGCCGCAGCTGCGGTGCGTAATATACTGCCCAAATTACCGGGATCCTGAATATCTTCAATCAACAAGGCAAAATCAACCTTTTCAGGCAGCGCGGGTTCAGGAATATCCACCAGCGCCATCACCCCACTGCTAGACGCCACCGGCGCCAGCTCGGCAAACATCAAGGTCGGCAGCAGCATGGTATCCACATCAGACAACTGCTGAATCAAACCAGTCGCTTCCACCGTACTATGGCCTTCCGGGATAATCAGCAAGCGCGGCTCACCATAGGTCTGGCAATATGCCTCAATTAAATGCACGCCCTCGAGCAGCGTTGACGCTGTTTTCCTGCGCTCACGAGACTGATCGAGCAGTTTGCGTAGCTGTTTGAAAACGGGATTATCGCGGGAGGTGATGTGTTTGAAGGCCATGGTGGGGATTATACGTGAATTGCTTGGGTGGCTGATTTTGGGATTGGGAAGAAAGGTTATTCTTTAGCCATTCACCACTTGCACACCGCCAAAGTTCTTTTCGCCTTATTGGCGAGTTACTTTTTTTGCTTGCCCCAAAAAAGTAACCAAAAAGAGGGCACCCAGCCATCACGGCCTTCGGCTCCCTTGCGTTGCTCAACAAAATAAGCGGTCACGAAACTCGCCCTAGCAGCTTGCACACTACGCAAGCTGCCGCGGAGCTCAGACAGTCGCTCCCTCTACTCTTATTTTGTTTCCGCTACTCAGCGTGATGGGATGGGATTTATCTCATCTAACTTGCATGGATTTAGTTTGGACGGTTTAAAAACCGGATTCTTTTGTTAAACCTGCTAAACGATGGCACTCGTAGGTTTTCGGGGTCCCCATCTGCCGCGCCGAGCAACGCAGGGTTGGCGGGAGTCTTCGGCCATCGGCTGTCCGAGTTCCGCAACAAGCCACGTTCTGTGTGGCTTGTCAGGGCGAGTTTCGATGGACGCCCGGCAAGCCGAGTAGCACAGGAATCAAGCGGAAGTTGGGGTGTCTTGTTCTTTGCCTTCTTTCTTATGGACAAGCATAAGAAAGAATGGTCGCCGGAAAGGCGAAATAGATCGATCATAGAATAGTCTTAGCTTTGGGCAAGCAAAGAAAAGTAACTCGCCAAAAAGGCGAAAAGAAACCTTCCAATCCAATACAATCGCGAGCAAAAAAATCCCTACAAGTAGTCACCCCACGTAAGAATGACCTTCTAGCACATAAGAAACCCAGTCACACCAAAGCCCACTTCCAATTCACGTATAATCCCATCATGGCAAAAACATTAGATCTAGAACGTATCCTGCACCGTCAGGGCTTTGGCACGCGCAAGATGTGCCGCATTTTAATCATCAACGAAGAAGTCACCGTCAACGGTGAACTGTGCGATGACCCGGACGCCAAATTTGCTCTGGATGGCGACCTGCATTTCACCGTTAATGGCGAGGCCTGGCAGTATCGCGAACATAGCTACCTGCTGATGCATAAACCTGCGCATTATGAATGCACGCACAAAACCCAGTTCCACCCAACCATTTACACGCTGCTGCCTGAGCCACTGGTAGAACGTGGGATTCAATGCATAGGCCGCCTGGATGAAGACACCACCGGTTTGATTCTGCTGTCGGATGATGGGCAGTTTATCCATAAAGTCAGCTCTCCCAAGCACCACGTGCCTAAAGTGTATGAAGTCACTTGCAAGCACGCCTTGAGTGCCGCCGACCTTGAGCATTTGCTGGCTGGTGTCAAACTGATTGATGAGGAAGAAACCATTGCAGCACTGGCGGTGACCAGCATTTCTGCAACGGTGCTACACATGACCCTGGCGGAGGGAAAATACCACCAAGTCAAACGCATGATTGCCGCGATTGGTAATCGTGTCGAGGCATTGAAACGCATCAAAATCGGTCAACTGGTATTGCCTGAAACATTGGCGGCTGGCCAGTGGCGCTGGCTGTCCGCCGAGGACTTAATCGCTGTCCAGTCTTGATTTACGCGGCAGCCTTGAATCGCATCACTTAAAAAGGAAACTTTATGACGTGGCTAACCCTGGTTATTGCTGGCTTGTTTGAAACGGCCTGGGCCATAGGATTGAAATATACGGATGGCTTTACCCGCTTCTGGCCTTCATTCTGGACCATTCTCGCCATGATTATCAGTGTCTGGTTACTGGGCCTCTGCGTCAAATCGTTGCCAGTCGGCACGGCTTATGCCGTCTGGGTGGGCATCGGTGCTGTGGGGACGGTGATTGGCGGTATCTGGCTGTTTAACGAGCCGGTATCTGCCTTGCGTATCATTAGCCTGGGCTTGATTATGGCGGGCATTATTGGTTTAAAACTCGCGACCACACAAGCATAAGCGCAGCCTTCTGCCTGTCAAAAACTCACCTGGAAAAACAGTTGTATTTTTTTGTATAAATCATAAAAAACGCGGTATGATCGTTACAACATCCCTGTCAAAGGATCGAGTGCTTTGCAAATACCAGCTATTCCTGCCAATGAAATAGAGCGCTTGCATGTATTACGCGCGCTCGCCATCCTTGATACGCAGGCAGAAGAACGTTTTGACCGGTTAACCAGAATTGCGACGCGCATGTTTAATGTGCCGATTGCGCTGGTCAGCCTGGTCGATACCAATCGCCAATGGTTCAAGTCCTGCATGGGGCTGCAAGTCTCAGAAACCTCACGCGACATCTCCTTTTGTGGTCATGCGATTTTGGGTAATGACACCTTCGTCATCAATGATGCCTCCAAAGACCCCAGGTTTCTCGATAATCCGTTGGTGACGGCTGCACCACATATTCGCTTTTATGCTGGCAGGCCAATACGCACCACCCATGGGTTTAAAGTCGGCACCTTATGCCTGATTGACTCGCAACCACGGGAGTTTCCAGCCCGTGATATAGAAGACCTCGATGACCTGGCAACCATGGTAGAGAGCGAACTGGCGGCGATTGAACTGGCGACCATGGATGAACTGACCGACCTCAGTAATCGACGCGGCTTTATCATGCTGACGGAAAAATACCTCAATTATTTCAGCCGTCACCAATTGCATGCCTCACTGGTGTTTTTAGACCTGAATGACTTTAAGATCATCAACGACACCTATGGCCATGATGAAGGCGATCGTGCCTTGCAAACGTTTGGCAAAGCACTGAAACAAATGGGCCGCAGCTCGGATATTTTTGCGCGACTGGGTGGCGATGAATTTGTGATCTTGCTCGCCTGCACCCGTGAACAAGAAGCACATATTGTGACGCAAAGGCTATGCCATCATTTAGACATGATCCGGCAGCAACTGCGACAACCTTATAAAATATCATTCTCACAAGGCATCGTCGAGTTTGATCCCCAGCAACCAAAATCCGTGGATCAACTGCTGCTTGAAGGGGACACCATGATGTACCAACTGAAAAAAGCCAGTGCTGCGCTGATGGGAAAATAACCTGCGATCAAGCAAGCTGGTCGCAGGCGATGGTGAATTAACTGCCCAGCAACTTTTGCGCTTTGGCTGTTGCGTTATTGGCCGAACGTTTCTTTGCGCTGGCTGCATGGTGAGTTTTACCGGTCCCGGCCTGTTGTGCCACACAGGCGCCGCCTGCACTACCCAACCCTGCACCAAGCACGGCCAATAAACGGCCGCCACCTAATCCACGCCCAAGAATCGCACCGCCAGCACCGCCCACCGCGCCACCCAGCATGGTATGAGGTTGAGTCTTGCCGCCATTGGCGACCACGCTGCCAACGGCACCGCCCACCGCCCCGCCTAATACTTCCCCGGCGGGGCCCAGCATCACTGCGCCAATGGCCGAACCAGCCAAACCACCGACACCACTGGCGCCGACGGCTTGATTGTTGCAACTTTGTGCCTGCACGACATGACTCATGCATAACAGGCCGACTGATAATATCCAGATTCTCATGGCAGTGACTCTAGGATTAACGCTTCACGCGGGATGACAGGGGTTTAATCATGATGATGACCGCGGCCATGATGGTGGCCATGTTTTTTGCCTTTTTTACCACGGTAACTTCTCTGGTATGGATCAGGTTCATCAATCACCTTACCGACCACCGCACCACCGGCACCACCAACTCCTGCACCGACCACGGCGCCAGTCGTGGTGCCGCTGACTTTACGGCCAACCATGGCACCCGTTGCGCCGCCAGCGGCACCGCCCAGAATGGCCCCTGTACGACCAGCGCGGCCAGTTGTCGCTGCCCCACCCAGGCCACCGCCTACGGCACCGCCAATGACTTCACCCGTACTGCCACCGAGTACGCTACCAACCGCAGTGCCTGCAGCTGCGCCGACACCGCCACCGAGACCGGTTTCCAGATTATCTGCCATCGCAGTCGTCGATAACAATGCCAACACACCCCATACCTTGCACATCTTTAAAAACTTCATCATCTTCCCTTATTTGAATTAACTACTTGCTTGAATGTTGCCTTGATTGAATTTATGTTATTTTAAACTGTCTTGTCAGTCATGACGGGCTTTATATCCTTCATCTACACACTCACATCATGTTAGCTACCCGTTTATCACTACTCTGTTCACCGCTGCTTGCACTCACCTTAATCGCTTGCTCAGCGCCTTTGCCACCGCAAGCTGAACAGGCCATTGTGCGCCGTTTTGACCCGACCCAATATGTGGGTACCTGGTATGAAATTGCCAGGCTGGACAACACATTTGAAAAAGGGCTGGAACAGGTGACCGCCACCTATAGCCTGGAAGCAGATGGCACGCTCAAAGTAATTAACCGTGGATTTAGTCCCGAGAAAAACGACTGGAGTGAAGCCATAGGCAAAGCCAAGTTCGTCGATCCCGCCAATGCAGATGGCAGCCGGACTGGCCGCCTTAAAGTGTCTTTCTTCGGCCCATTTTATGGGGATTACAACATCCTCGAAGTAGACCAGCCCTATTACAACTATGCACTGGTGAGTAGCGGTCGTGACTACCTATGGATACTGTCGCGCACCCCACAACTCACTTACCCGATCAAACAGCACCTGATGGCCAAAGCCAAAGAACTGGGATTTGCCACTGATCAGCTATTGTTCATCCGCCAGTCCAACCAGGTTGAGTACGAATCCGGTCGACATGTGATGCCCCAGCATCACTAACTCCTGCCGCGTCAATCCACTGGAGATTAACGCGCGGGAGGGCTGCCCCTCCCGCTCTGTTCATTGCGCGTCAATCTGCTCGCTTTCGGGCCGACCGCTTTCAGGACCCGCCGCCGGCGCATCCATCACTGGATCCAGACCAGCAGGCACGGGCGCTGGCACGACTTCACCGGTGCTGTAACGTAATGCACCTAACACCGCGTAAACACCATCCGCCTGCTTGGCTAATTGGGTCACGGTCTCCACATCCTGCTTGGAGGCCACCTCACCACTCAGCTGCACCACGCCTTGCGCATCGGCATCGACCTGAATGCTCGACACATCTACACCATGTGTTTGCAACGTATTTTTCACATTATCAACCACGGTGTCGCTAGGCAAAAAGTTATACATGGGCTCAGCTTTGGCCAGCACACCCGCAGCCAGCGCATTTGCGCTGCCACCCACTAATAAAGCAATCATCGTACTCATCGCCAGATATCGGTTCATCTTATTCATGATGTTTCCTTTCTGTTGCATAAGGTGGCGAGTTGTTCAAGTTGTACAGAGGATGAATCAGTCAACACATGAAGAACAACCCGCCGCAAGAAAAAAGCAAGCTACGCACTTGGGAGAGAATATGTAGCTTGCGAGGGGGTGTTTATTAACCTTTAACCACAATAGCGTTTTTCACAGACTTCACGCCTTCAACGCTGGCCACCAGTTGCTCGGCTTTGGATTTCAGCGCAGCCTCAGACACAAAGCCACTAATCAGCACTTCACCTTTGTGTGTTTCCACGCTGATTTTGAGGGACTTCAATGACTCCTCTTCCAGCAAGCGGGCTTTCACTTTAGTGGTAATCCAGCTATCAGACATGGCGCCTTTAATCGCTTTTTGACCAGTTTGTGTTTTGAGCTCTGCATATTCTTCGTAGCTCAAACTACCATCTTTATCATGGTCAAACGCTTTGAAATCTTGTTGCTTAACTCCTTTGTCCTGTTGCAGCTCGGACCAATTCAGTGAGTTATTGGCATTCTTGTCCAAGGTGTTAAATTCTTCCAGGTAGGGTTTTTCACCGTTCTGGACTTCCTGCAGATCGAATGCGAAAGCATTTAATGTGATGGTTGTCGCCAACAGGCCGCCAAAGATTGTTGCTTGTGTGTATTTTGACATTAACATGAGCGTCTCCTTTTTCACGCGTTACACAAAACAGTTCTGCTGTCTTGTGTGGCCATATTAATGAGGTGCGCGTGTCAGGTCAGTCGTCCAACGACTGAATGTCATGTCAGAATAGGCCTACAGTGAGGCGGGGGCTGCACTCAGGCAGCAGAAGGATCGCTCTTGAGATATGGCAACAGTACGCGCGTGCTGGCGCCTTGTTGCGGAGCGCTGGTGATTTCATAATGCCCGCCAATCGACTCCACACGGTTACACATACCGCTGATACCATGGGTGCTATTGGTGAGTTTTTCCGGATCAAAACCGATACCGTTATCCACGATCTCTAATTTGATATGCTGATCGTCATGCATTAAATGCACGGAGACTTCGGTCGCCTTGGCATATTTGCTGCAGTTATTTAAACTCTCTTGCACCAAACGGTAAACAATCAGGCTGACGGTCTCGTTAATCGCCATTTCCTGCTCTGGCATAATAATATCCATTTGCCACTGGTTACGTGACCTGGCTTCATCAATCAGGTTCTGCAACGACGCAATCAGGCCAAAACTCTTAATCATGGCCGGGTGCAGGTTTTGTACGATTTCGCGTTTAAAATTAATACTGCGATCCAGGTACTGATTGGTCTTTTTGAGCTTCTCGGTCACCTGCGGCAACTGATCCTTCACATGCTTGATCGCCCAGGAAATATCCATCTTGATCGCTGTAAGCAAAGAACCCAGTTCATCATGTAACTCTCGGGATAATTGATAGCGCTCATGTTCAATATTGGTTTGCGCCTGCAAGGCCTGGCCCTGCACAGTAGTGGTCAGGCGCTGGATATTACGCTCATACTCCGCGTTCTCATCGGTCAGGCGTATATATAAATTAGCCTTCTCCGCCAGTTCGCGTAACAAGCGGCGTATCACCAGCACCACCAATGATACAAAGATCAGCGGGCAGGCCATGACAAACCAGCGCATCAGTTTGCGTGTCGTATCCCGCGTATCGGCCACTTCGTCACGGTAATCCAGCACCAGCTTTTCAAACTGGCGGGACAATACTTCAATATTACGGCTTTCCTTGATCCCGGAATCCAGCTTGACTACTGCCAATGCTTTATCAAACTGGCGTTTTTTAGCAAAATCAATGGTCACGCTCATTTCAGCAGACTTCTTCACAATACTGTTCACCAGCTCGCTCATGGTGGTTTGTATCACCGGATGTTTGACCAGGTTAGTATGGTTGAGCAATTTATTGATGTTGCGTAGATGCTGACTCATTTGCTTGGTCGCATCATCATAGGGTTTAAAGTAGTTTTCTGAGCGCGTGAGCAAATACCCGCGCTGCGCACTTTCGGCAACGGCCAGGTTGGACTGGGTTTTCCAGGTTTCGAGCAGCAACTGGTCGAGCATGGCTAATACGTCGGTTTTTTCGCGGGTGGTGACAATAAAGCGGTCATTCACCACCAGCATGGCGGCCGCCAGCATCAGACTGACAGTGAGCAAAGCCACCGTGTTACCGCCAAAGGTATCACTGATTTTTTCCAGCCGATCAAGCAAGGCGATAAGGTAGGTTCTGAATTTTTGCATGGCGGTTGAGTGAAGAGATTGAAAAATCAGGCAATCCGGCGTAACGTTTTTTGCGTGTATTGTTCACAATATATCAAACGCATCATAGCGGTGTTGCGAACTAACAGCAACGTAAAGATGTGTTGCCTTGTGAATTAATGCACTGTCAGAGAATTCTGACTTTGATATCGGTGGCTGGCCGATAGGTAGATTGCATGCCAGTTGGATAAGATGGCCACATGTTGAAAACACTTTTCGTTTAATCAACTGTCCAATCAGTCATAACGGTTTATTTGTTATGTGAGTAAGACACTGAACTACGTATGTAAAACCACGATTTAAAAAGGAGTTTCAAAATGTTTAATTTTTCAAAAGACAATGTTGAGAACACGACTGATCGCTTGGCCAAACACTCTGACCAGGCCATTGAACAAATCGCTGCGCAGGTGAAATCGACTGCCAATGAGCTGCTGGATGCCGTCAATGATACTGCGGACACCACGCAGGACAAGGCAAAAGAGCTGATTCATACCCTGAAAAGTAATATTGACCGTTTAACCAGCGAAGAAAATGCGGCAGCCCTTGCCTCCAACCTGAGCTCAAAAGCGGGCCGTGTCAAAGAGCAAGTGCAACGCGAAGTGAGCGACACTTACCACTCGATCAAAGACAAGACCGCCGATACTGTACAGGAACATCCATTGGGCACCGTGCTGGTAGCCGCTGGTGTCGGTTTGCTGATAGGATACCTGTTAGGCACCAAACGTCGTGAATAAGCAAGGAAAGCTATGTGGGTAAACCTCTTGAAATTTGTCGCTGTTTTGTTTTTAAATCGCAAAGTGAGCGCATTGAAAGGTAGTTTTTTCAATTTGCGTCATCACGTCGCCGATTACACAGAAGACCGTGCACAACAATTGAAACAGGATTTTCTGGAGGAAACTGAACGCCTGGCCACCAGCATGGTAGGCATGCTGGTGGTGTTTAGCATGTTCATCTTTACCGGTTTACTCGGCTTGATGTGGCTGTTTTCACTATTGTGGCAACATCCCCACCGCTCTTTAATTCTTGGCCTGGCAATGCTGGTGCCCACAATTATCGGTATTATTGCTTTTATTTCTGTACGCGCCATTTGGCATAAGAAACCATTGTTTGCTGACTCGCTGGCCATGATCAGCCAGGACTGGCGCTTGTTTAGGAAAGAAATGGCGCCAGATGCGCAAACAGACCCGGCAGCTGCGCCAGACAATGATGGCGAAAAATCTGCAAGCTGAGACATAAACCCTGACTAACGAATTTAAGAGAACCGCATGAAAAGAATTCTTTTGGTAGATGATCACAGCATTGTGCGTGATGGTTTGCGTAACCTGATCGAACTGGAAAATGATCTGCAAGTGACCGGGGAAGCCTCGTCAGGGGCAGAGGCGATCCAGCTGGTGCGCAAAAATGAATATGATGCCATGGTGCTTGATATTTCCATGCCTGACAAAAACGGGGTGGATACCTTGCATGAACTCAAACATGTGTCGCCAGACTTACCGGTACTGGTGCTCAGTGGTTATGCAGAGGATCAATACGCGTTGAATTTAATGCGTAATGGCTGCAAAGGCTATTTATCCAAAAATGCGGATTCAGATGAAATCATCCTGGCCATTCGCACCGTGTCTGCAGGCAAGCGTTACATTTCGGCCGAACTGGCTGAGCTGATGACCAACGAACTCAGTCATCCCTCAGAGAAGCAGTTGCACGAAACCTTGTCTGACCGCGAATTCCAGGTATTCGTCAAACTGGCAACCGGCCAAACGCCTACCGCCATTGCGGATGAGTTATTTATCAGTATCAAAACGGTCAGTACTTACCGCAGCCGTATCCTGGAAAAAATGGCCATGAAATCGAATGCTGACTTGACCTACTATGCCATCAAATACGGTTTGCTTAATTAAGCCAATACGATTGAATGTACGCATGAATATCATCGCCAAGCAGCCTGTGTTAACCCCTTATTTGACATCAGTCACTGGTTAAACCGTCATGTATAGATTATTGTTAGTTGAAGACTCTGCCCTGATTCGCGATGTGATCGTCGAGATGTTGCACGACTGCGACCAGCTCGACGTCAGGGACATCGCTACCACCAGCGACGAAGCCATTGACTTGCTCAATGCCAGGCAGTACGACATGATCGTGCTGGATATTGAGCTAGCCAAAGGCACCGGTTTTGATGTGGTACGCCACACACGCCAGCAAGGCTATCCGTTTAAAGCCCCTGATATCGTCATGCTGACCAATCACGGCAACAGCTATTACCGTAACCTGGCACACAACATGGGCGTTGAGTACTTTTTCGACAAATCCCTGCAATTTGACGAGTGCATGGACGTGATCCAGCAGCACGCCAGCCACGTTTCCTAAATCATCATCCTAATGGTGATGGTGGACGCCATGCCCACAACAATCCGCACACGCCCAGGCCTTTGCTGTCTTTATCACAGCCGTTTTACTAAAGATTTTTGCCAGCGCTGGTCACGCGCTTGCTTATACCTGCTAGGCCTGTGGCTGTCTGGTTGTGCATCAATTCCCGATGCCAAGCTGGCCCTCACTGAGATCAATACGCAAACACAGCCGATTACAGTCGTCACAGCCAAACAGGCCTTGCCACCGGGCAAGGTCGAGCAGGCCTTAAAAAAACTGTCGCCCGACGAAAGCATTCGTGCAGCACTTGCTGCACACCTTCAGGTGGAGCAGGCGATTGCGGGCAATAGCTTGTATGCCGATAACAAAGTCACCTTACTGTTTAATGGTGAACTCACCTTCAGCAATATGCGTCAGGCCCTGGCAGGGGCACAACAATATATTCATCTGGAATACTTTACGTTTGAGGATGTCGACCTCGGCGGCATCACCTTACAGGCACTGCTATTGCAAAAACTGTCACAAGGAGTCAGCGTTCACTTGATCTACGACGCAATTGGCTCAGGCGATACGCCCCCTGCACTGTTTGAGATTTTGAAAAAAGCAGGCGCCAAAATCACGGTTTTTCATCCCGTACAAGCCAGCACACTGGCGCGAATCAATCAGCGCGACCATCGTAAAATCATGATCGTTGATGGCAAGCTGGCTATCGTCGGCGGCGTCAATTTAAGCAAAACCTATCAAAGCAAGGGCTCGCTCAGATTCTTTAGCAAACAAAAACTGCCGGACCTCAATCAGGCGGACTGGCGAGATACTGATGTCATGATCACTGGCCCGGTGGTAGCCAATATCCAGCAAGCGTTTCTCGACCACTGGGATGCTGCGCAGCCATTGGATACAAGCAGTTTCTTCCCACCGCTGGCCAAACAGGGAGGACAGTTCGTACGCGTGATCACCACGCCTGCCAGCAAACGCAAAAATACTGATTCGCCGTACTATCTGACCCTGATCGCCGCAATACAGCATGCAGAGCACCACATCATCCTGAATTCTGCCTACTTTGTACCAACCAGCGCGCAGGAAGAGGCCCTGGTCAACGCGGCTGACCGTGGCGTCAAAGTATCGCTACTGGTGCCCAGTTTCAGTGACTCTACACTCTCCATGAATGTGCAACGCTCGCATTACAGCCACTTGCTCAAACATGGCGTCGAGATTTACGAGATGCAGGATCAGGTATTACATGCCAAAATGGTGTCTATTGATAGTGTCTGGTCAGTGATTGGCAGCTCCAATCTGGACTATCGCAGTGCGGGCATCAATGCCGAGATTGATGTAGTGATTTTGGGCAATGAAACGGCCAGCATGCTTGAACGCCGTTTTCAGCAAGATTTGAAGAATGCTGAAAAAATTGAACTGGAACAGTGGCAACGACGCCCGCTTTGGCAAAAATTCAAACAGCAGTCATCGCGTATTTTTGAAGGTATCCTGTAAACGGATAAAGACACTGACATGATAGACAAGGACACCTGGGAATTACTGAGTTATGTCGTCACCGTCGTCGGCTTGCCGCTGGCGATTGTGACCTTTATGCTTGAGCAACGCAAAGAGCGTGAGAACGAAGACGAAGAGGTCTACCAGTTACTGGCAGACAACTATACCGACTTTTTAAAACTGGTCATGGCGCATCCTGACCTGCAACTGCGCTCGCATAGCGAGCCTTTAGTGATGACAGCCGAGCAGGAAGAACGCAAACTGGTGCTATTCGAAATCCTGATTTCACTGTTTGAACGCGCTTATTTGCTGACCTATGACCCTGATATGCGTGGCAAACGCTTGCGGCGCTGGATGTCATGGGAAGACTATATGCGCGAGTGGTGCCTGCGTGAAGACTTTCGCCAGCACTTGCCCAGGTTGCTGGTCGGTGAAGATGCGGATTTCGTCGCCCATATTTCGCGCATTGCACAAGAAACCCGCTCAAACCACGCTTAACGCTACCTACGATTAAAACACGCCTATTTCTTTAGCGGTGTCAGCTTAAATCCTGCCTGTTTAAAGGCTTGTAACAATCCACTTTGCCCCGCCAGGTGTGCGGCGCCAACCGCAATAAATACCGGGCGCTGCCTGGCCTGATCGATACTGCGTGCAGCCATTAGCACATTGCGCTCATCCAATAACTTTACCCGCATGCGCTGCCACAAGGCGGCAGGCAAGATCCCGCGCGTCATGGCGTCATCCATATTAGCCACCTGCTCGGCATCCCCAGCCAGGTAAGCCTTCATCAGCCTTTCAAAATCGCCCTCTTTTTGCTTCTGGCTACGTTTGAGCACAGCCCGCAACATCAACAATTGCTCGTCCTGCGTCATGCCATCCATGACGCCAAAATGTTCCTGCGGACTTTCCAGACCAAGTACCTGCTTATCCAGTTCCTCTGCTTTGGCTTTTAGTAGAAAATCCTGCGCGAACGGTGTTTGTGGCTTGGGCAGATCAAATATCACCGCCAGCAACCACGGTTTCATTTTAAGCACCCTATCCATCGGCATCACATGCATATCGGCCAGGCTGGCCACCTTATCCAGCTCGGCTTCAGACAAATACTGTTTCAGGCTACCTTGTGGCAATTGCAACAAAGATGCGGGCGGTGCGTCTGCCACCTCCAGCATAAATGCATCCACCTGTTTCAGTGCCTGCAACACCGCAGGGGAGAAATCAGTGACGCGATTGTCATCCGTGTGCATGGTCCCAAACAGGTAACTTACTTGTCCACCTGGGGATTCCAGCTGCCAAAACAGGCTTTTTTCAGCGGCATTGACCGGCTGGCCTAACAATAAAAATACCGCCGCCCACAACCATAACCCTTGCACCACATTCTTCATATTTTTAGTCATCCACATTGGTTACTGCCCATTGCTTGCACAGGCAATCCCTATTGCCCGCCAGCCGATATCCTCTCATAGAAATGACACATTGCATGCCCTTTTTGCGCGCCTGCGCCGTATGGTATGCGCCCAAAGGTTGTCACTTATATGATACAGAGCTACCATGTGTTAAATAATATCAACAATATGCTCAGGGAGACTGCCATGCACCCGACCGACCAGACTGAAGACACCGACCCATATAAAACGCATTCTTTTGACGCGGTACTGGATGCGGAAATTCGTGGCATGGCGCATTTGCGTCAAGATATTCATCGTGAAAACCTCATTGGCCTGGCCTTTTCTGGTGGCGGCATCCGTAGTGCCACCCTCAACCTGGGTATCCTGCAAGGCCTGGCAAAGAAAGGCCTGCTTAATCAATTTGACTATTTGTCGACAGTGTCTGGCGGTGGTTATATCGGTGCCTGGTTTTCCAGCCTGATCAAACACAGCAATCACGTCAATACCGTGCAGGCCGAGCTGGTGTTATCCACACAGCCACAAAGCCCGGTTACACGCCAGCTCACTGCCACTGAAAAAGCGATTCTCTGGTTACGTAGCTATAGCAATTACCTGACGCCCAAAACCGGTTTATTCACCGGCGACACCCTGGCGGCACTAGCACAATGGATGGCCAATACCTTACTTAACCAGGTACTCCTGCTCTGCGTGTTAATTGTGTTGATGATGACAGTGATCTTTTTCAGTCACTCGGAAATCCATGGCACTCTGTTGCCCGCATTCACACTGGATAGCGACCTGTTGCGGCAACTGCTTGAAAATGCAGCGCAAACGATCTCAGGCAAAACAGGCATGGCCCTGGCGCTAATCAGCTTGGCCAGCTCATTCTACTTCAGTCGTCGCGACTGCCTCAGCACAGCACATGCGCTTTACCCTGTGCTGGCATTCTTATGCGGGGTGGCAGGATTCATCTTGCTGTTGTGGGGAATTCCCCAGTCAAGCTGGCAACAATTATTCACAACCTATGCAGTCGATCATGAGGCCAGCCATATCCAGCCCAACTATTGGATAGGCCTGGGCGTCCCGGTGATTTCACTGCTGATTTCTGCAGGACTGGTGGCCGCCATGGGCATAGGTGGGCGCTTAATAGAGGTGAGTACGCGTGAATGGTGGCACCGCATTGGCGGCATCAATATTGGTTTTTGTGTCATCTGGCTGGCGCTGTTTGGTTGCGCGCTGTACATCCCGGTGCTCATTCACCACTGGCTGGGTAGCCTGGGGACCACCGAGAAAAGTCTGACCGGGATTGGCTCCTGGTTGCTGGCCTTTTTCACCGCCAGGCTAGGTAAAAGCCGCGTCACCGGCACAGAGTCACCCAATAGCCTGAAAGGCACATTCACCACCGCACTGCCCTATATTGTGGTCGCACTGATCCTGCTGGTATCCGGCTACCTGAGTTTCAGCCTATATATTTCACCGCACCGCGGCCTGTGGTTTGCCGCAGCCTTGTTCATCGTCGTTTTAGGCAGTTGGCGCATCGATATCAATGTGTTTTCCCTGCACAACTTTTACCGCAACCGCCTCACCCGTTGCTATCTGGGCGCCACCAACAACCATCGCAAACCCAACAGTTTTACCGGCTTTGATAATAACGATGATGTCACCATGTCTGCTTTGCGCGGACAACGGCCTACCCATATTGTGAACACGGCGGTCAATATCAGCGATGGCTCGCAACTGGCCTGGCAACAGCGTCAGGCCGCTTCATTTATGTTCAGCCCCTATTACTGCGGCTTTAAATTACCCGATACCGAAATCTGGTATGACACCCACCATTACACCAGTGAAGGCGGGCCAGAGCTGGGCAGCCTGGTGTCTACCAGTGGTGCGGCTGCCAGCCCGAATATGGGCTATCACACCAACCCGGTCATGGGCTTTATCATGACCATTTTCAATGCGCGTCTTGGGCGCTGGTTTGGCAACCCCTTGCATGAGAATTACTTTAACAGGCTGCTCATGCAATTTAACTGCAAATTGAGGCTGCGCAACCCGCCACAGCGGCAATCACCGTTCTGGAACCTGTTTTACCTGATCAAAGAACTGATCACCAACACTGGCCCCACCTCAGGCTATTTGTATCTATCTGATGGCGGCCACTTTGAGAACCTGGGCATTTACGAACTGGTACGCCGCCGCTGCAAATTGATCGTTGCCATCGATGCTGGTGCTGATGGCTGCTATGAATTTGAAGACCTGGGCAATGCCATCCGTAAATGCAAAGTCGATTTCGGCATCACTATCAAGCTGGACATCAACCCATTGTTACCAGTGAATGATTGCAAATATGGCTTGTTTAAATGCGGTGCCCGCCATTTTGCGATTGGCAGCATTGACTACCTGGGCGATGGCGATCCGGCACATATGGGCTACCTGGTGTATATCAAAAGCTCGCTAACTGGTGATGAACCTAGCGACCTGATCAATTTCAAACTGCAAGAGCCCAGCTTTCCTCACCACAGTACGGTAGACCAGTTTTTCAGTGAATCGCAGTTTGAGAGTTATCGCCGCCTGGGCGAACATATTGCGCAAAACCTTAAACTGCCTGCCAGTCATCCGGATAAAATAGTGGCCGAGCAGATACAAACGCTATTACCAGGCCTGCTGGATAGTGCGACTTAAGCCATACAAACATACGGAGCACGCATGTCATCACACAATATTGTATTAGGGCCCTTGCTAGGGCTGGAGGGTGAGCACGACCAAGCCACCATCTACAGTGTTTGCTTTCTCTCAGAAAACGACGTCAGCGCCGCCACCCTTGCTTATCGCATCGCCAAGCAAAGCTTGCGTAGCGAATTCACCTTGATCAGCAGCCTGGGGCGCGGCAAGTTCTGGCGCGCAGAAATCGCTATTCCGCTGACACCGCTAGACCAAGTCTGTGATTACCAGATTTTAATTGATGCACAACCGGCCAGTTACACACAAACGCGCAACGACCTGGTCACTGACTGGTCATTTTTTTGCCCGGCAGCCAAGCAGCAGGTACAACTGGCATTTGCGTCATGCAATGGATTTTCATCAGACAAGGTGCGCACACAACATCCGGCGCCGATCGACTACCTGTGGCAACGTATGCAGCAACAGCAGGCCGCACATATGGCGGCCATGCCTTATACAGAAGTCGTCGATGCGCCTTATGCGGCCCTGATCATGGGGGGTGACCAGATTTATGCCGACGCGATTTTCAATGAAAAGCAGCCTTTGTATGCCTGGTCACAAAAGCCATTGAAAGATCAATTGTCTGCACCAGTGTCTGACACGCTCAGGCAGCGTATCGATAATTTCTACTTCGACACTTATCTCAGAAGCTGGACGCAATCAGCGGCTTTGCGTTACTGTCTGGCAAGTATTCCCAGCATCATGATGTGGGATGACCATGACATTATCGACGGCTGGGGCTCACAACCCTATCGCCTGGAAACCAGCCCGACCTACCAGGCCATGTTTGACAGTGCAAAAAAGTATTTCACACTGTTTCAATTGCGAGGGACCAACAACCGCGCCTTGCAGCAACGCACTGCCGCACCTGCGCATTTTGGCATGACCCTAAACTTCCGTGACTACGGCTTGCTGGTCATGGATAACCGTAGCCAGCGCACTTTGCACAACATTATGGGTAGTGGCAAACAAGACTTTATTCAGGGCTTGGCCGATTTACAGGCAGACTGGCAAGCTGGCCAGAAGTTGCTGATACTGAGTGGCGTGCCTTTTCTTTACCGGCACTTTTCCGAAAGCGATCACAATATCCGCCTCAGCATCCAGTTTGATGCCTATGACGATATGGCGGATCACTGGCGCTTCAGTACGCATTACGATGAAATGTGCAGCATTCTGCAACGCCTGCTGCAGTTTCAAGCCGAGCTGCAAACTCAAGCCCAGACCAAAGTATTTATTATTTCTGGAGATGTGCATGTCGCTGCCAGCGGCACCTATCGCGAGCAACCTGGGCCTAACAACCAGTCAGGTCAGGGCAACCAAGCTGGTCTAGGCAACATCGTGCAATTGATTTCCTCAGGCATTGTGCATCCGCCGCCATTGAGCATGGAGCAATCAGTGATCCGGCTGGCCTCTAGCGTCACACAGCCGGATATTGACCTCGGCGGCGGTTGCGTATTGTCAGCCACGCTACGCAAAGACGCCGCCGGCAATCGCTTTTTATTCCATCGCAACTATGCCTGCATGCATGAAGGCAGCGACCACAAGGTGTGGGTCAACTGGCATTATGAAACCATAGATTTCCCGAATGCGAACGACCTGACCGCCCGTGCACAGAAACTGGCCAGCCCGATCCTGGGCTATCAAGTGTTAGGGCTGCCTTATTAGCGGCCTGCGCCAGGTTTTCTGGCTTTGTGCTTATAAGCAGGATTCTTGGTCTGGTTAAAGCCTTTAGGCATGGCCTTGGCCTGGAAACGGCTGCCGTCGGACTGCACAATTTGCTGCAATACCGCAGGCTGATACGCCGGCACCAAATGCTTTTTACCATTACCAATTAAATCGGCACGGCCCATTTTCTTGAGCGCTTCACGCAGCATGGGCCAGTTTTGCGGGTCATGGTAGCGGATAAACGCTTTTTGCAATTTGCGGATGGTACCAGTTTTGGCGACTGGCACGTTCTCAGAGTCAGGGGTGACTTTGCGTAAGGGGTTTTTGCCACTGTGATACATGGCGGTGGCCATCGCCATCGGTGTCGGAGTGAAGGTCTGCACCTGGTCAAGGCGGAAATCATTGCGCTTGAGCCACAATGCCAGGTTAATCATATCGTCATCTGTGGTGCCAGGATGCGCAGCAATAAAGTATGGAATCAAATACTGTTTCTTGCCTGCCTCGGCACTGAATTTTTCAAACATGCGCTTGAATTCATCATAAGCGCCCATGCCCGGCTTCATCATTTTGCTCAGCACGTTTTCTTCTGAGTGCTCAGGCGCAATTTTCAAATAGCCGCCCACATGATGCTGCACCAGCTCCTTGACATATTCCGGCGATTTCACGGCGAGGTCATAACGCAAGCCTGAACCAATGAGGATTTTTTTCACGCCACGCAAATTACGCGCCTTGCGGTAAAGCTGGATCAGCGCTGAATGGTCAGTATTGAGGTTTTCGCACACGCCAGGATAGACGCAAGACAACTTGCGGCAGTTTTTCTCGATCTCTTCAGACTTGCAAGACAAGCGGTACATATTGGCCGTTGGCCCGCCGAGGTCAGAAATCACGCCAGTAAAGCCATCCACTTTGTCACGGATTTCCTCGATTTCGCGCAAAACAGAGTCTTCGGAGCGGCTTTGAATAATACGGCCTTCATGCTCGGTGATCGAGCAGAAAGTACAGCCGCCAAAACAACCACGCATGATATTGACCGAAAAACGGATCATTTCCCAGGCCGGGATATTGGCGTCTTTGTAAGCCGGATGTGGTTTGCGTGCATAAGGCAAGTCGTAAACGTAATCCATCTCTTTGGTCGTGAGTGGAATCGGCGGCGCATTCAGCCACACTTCGCGGTTGCCGTGTCTTTGCACCAGCGCCCGCGCATTGCCTGGGTTAGCTTCCAGATGCAGCACGCGCGAAGCGTGCGCATACATCACCGGGTCACTCACCACCTCTTCATACGATGGCATGCGGATGACCTGGCGGTCACGCGGCACTTTGCTGGCTTTAAGCGGTAAGGGCAGGCTGATGGTTGGCGCAGCCGCACTCGCTTCAGCGCCTTTTTCATCGGTCGCGCAGCTGGCATCGCCCTTGCCCATTTTCATGGCATAAGGGTCTTCGTGTTTCTCAACCACGCCTGGTCTATCCAAACGGGTGGAAGGCACCTCTAAAAAGTCATCCGGCACTTGTTTGCGGATAAATGCCGTACCACGGATATCCTGAATCTCATGCACAGGCTCACCGCGTGCAATACGATGCGACAGCTCAACAATGGCACGTTCAGCATTGCCATACAGCAGAATATCGGCTTTAGAATCGATGAGGATGGAACGGCGTACTTTGTCCGACCAGTAATCGTAATGCGCAATACGGCGCAGGCTGGCTTCGATACTGCCAATCACCAGCGGCACATCTGCATAAGCCTCTTTACAGCGCTGCGAATATACCAGCACCGCGCGGTCCGGGCGTTTGTTGGCTTCAGCATTCGGCGTATAGGCATCATCAGAGCGAATTTTACGGTCTGCCGTGTAACGGTTGACCATGCTATCCATATTGCCAGCTGTCACGCCAAAATACAGATTAGGCTTACCCAACACTTTAAAGGCCGCCGCTGACTGCCAGTCAGGCTGCGCAATAATGCCAACGCGAAAGCCTTGCGCCTCGAGCAAACGACCAATCAACGCTGCACCAAAACTGGGGTGGTCAATATAGGCATCCCCGCTCACCAGAATAATGTCGCAACTATCCCAACCCAGCGCATCCATTTCGGCGCGGCTCATCGGCAGCACAGGCGCCGTGCCAAAGCGTTTGGCCCAATACGGACGATAGCTGTTAACAGGTTTGGCTATAAGGGAGGTGTAGATTTCCACGCGGGTGACCAGCAATGCTTGAGAGTTGCGCATTTTACGCGTTAATTGATTGATTTGAAATCATTTTTCTTAAAAAAAATGAAGTGTTTTTGCCGTCACAATCACGCGAACGACTGAATTAGGTCTCGTCCGGAGAAAACACCACGCGCAAAACAAACTGTGTGCTGAATCAGACGCCCAACACGAAAAGACGGGCATTCGCCGTTAACAGGTGTATTTATGATTGCGGCGGCTGTTAAAGCCCTGTATAACCACTCTCAAGAGTGGGGTATTTTTTTACATAATAATTATTAAATTAACAATGAAGCATTACACGCTATTCAAGAAAATCCTATTACCTTTGGCAGCCTTTGGCCTGCTGATCGGGTTCATTTCATTTGCCTTTATTTTCAACCATCACCTGAATAATATTGAAGCCAAGGCCAACGAAGAAACACAAAAGCTCGCCAACCTGTTAGTCACGGCTAGAACACTGGTCAGTGAACATGTGCTTTCCAGCATGGCTTTGCTGAAACAATATGCCTCGGTTGAAGGTCCGCCCAATATTCATGGCGTCACCGACATGCTGGGCACGCAGGTACCCAACCTGCGTTTTGGTGACAGCCCGCAAACCGGCAGGACCATTATGGTCGACTCTGTCACCCGCATTGGCAGCGGCACTGCCACTATTTTTGTCAAACGTGGCCAGCAGTTTTTGCGGATTGCCACCAATGTGAAAAAAGCCGATGGCAGCAACGCCTTTGGCACCGAGCTGAACCCGTATGGCAAGGTCATTGAAAAACTGCAGAAAAATGAAACGTTCTATGGCGTGGTTGATATTCTGGGCGAAGCCTATCTTTCACGTTACGAGCCCATGCACGACAACCAGAATCGTTTGATTGGTGCCTGGTATGTCGGTTATAAACTGGACTTCAACGCCATTGACCAGGCGATCCGCCAATGGGGATTTTTAGAAAAAGGCTTCGTCGCCATCACCGATGGCCACGGCAAGATTCGCTTTCTTACCGGCGGCATCAGCAAACAGCAAGCGCTAGAGGCGATGGAAGACAGCCAGCACCGCTGGAAAAGAGTCAGCAAAGAGGTGCCTGAATGGGACTTCCAGATCAATATCCTCTACCCCGTCAACGAAGCTTACTGGTCTGCGCTGGGCGCGCTTTCGCCTGTCATGATCATCGCCTTGATTCTGACCCTGGTGGTGTTAATGGCTGTGATCAGCGGCTTGCAGCGCTTTGTGTTGAACCCCTTGGGTGGCGAGCCGGAAACAGCAAAACTGCTGCTGATGCGCATTGAAAGCGGCGATTTCGCCGAAGACCATATTGCAGCCACACCAGATACCTTGATCGCCAATATGGTCAAAATGCGACGCCGCTTGCGTGAAATGGTGAGCCAGATACAGGCCAGCGCCAACCGGCTCAAAGTCTCTGCGAGCGTGTTTGACCATGCACATGATGCGATTTTCATTACCGACGAACGTGGCCTGATTGTGCAATGCAACCCCTCGTTTAGCGTGGTCACCGGCTATGCACAGGCCGAAGCCATTGGGCAGTCCCCTGCCGCCTTAGGTATTGCCTGCCAGCAGCCAGACTTTTTCCAAGCCCTGTATGAAGGTGCACAGGCATTTCAAGAGTGGCAAGGCGAAGTGTGGAACCGCCATCATCAGGGCCACGATTACCTGGTTGAACTGGAACTGTCGCCGGTGATGAACCAGGCGGGCGAATTCCAGCATTATGTCGGTTTATTCTCGGATATCACCCGCGCCAAAGAACAGCAAAACATGCTGGAACACCTGGCTTACCATGATGTATTAACGCAGTTGCCCAACCGCGTGCTGTTTTCCAGCCGTTTACAGCAAGCCTTGCTGGAGGCTGAGCGCCAGCAATCGCTGGTGGCGATCTGCTATATAGACCTGGATGACTTTAAAATTGTAAATGACCAGTATGGCCACGAATTTGGCGATAAATTACTGATGCAACTGGCCAGCAGGCTGACCAACATTCTTAAACCGCAAGATACGCTGGCGCGCCTCGGCGGCGATGAATTTGCCATGCTCTTGTGCGGCGGCCGTACACAAACCGAATACACGCGTTTACTCAAAAAACTGCTGGCGGCGATTGAAAAGCCGTTTGCGATTGATAAATTCAAATTCTCGATTTCGGCCAGCATTGGCTACACCCTCTACCCGATTGATCACAACCCGCCCGACACGCTGCTGCGCCATGCCGACCATGCCATGTACCATGCCAAAACGCATGGCGGGCACCAGTTCCACCTGTTCGACTTAGCCTCCGCGCAGCAGTCGCAACAACAGCAACTGCTGTTGCGAGATTTGTTGAACGGCATTCAAAACAGCCACATCAAACTGGTTTACCAGCCGCAAGTATGCATGCAATCAGGCAAACTGTTTTGCTTTGAGGCCTTATTGCGCTGGCAACACCCACTGCGTGGCCTGCTTTACCCGAATGACTTCCTCAACGCGGTGGAACATACCAGCCTGATTATTGATATTGGCAACTGGGTGATTGAAGAAAGCCTGCGACAACTCACGGAATGGCAAGACCATGGCCTGCACACCCAGGTCTCGGTCAATATTGCTGCACAACATTTGATGCATAAACAGTTCAGTGACCATCTGGCCAGCCTGTTTAAAAAGTATCCAAGCATCAAACCGCAGCAGCTGCATATCGAGATCACCGAAAGCGCAGCCATCAGTGACTTCGCCCGCGTCAACCGTGTCATTCAACAGTGCCAGTCGCTGGGCGTGGCTTTTTCGATTGATGACTTTGGCTCCGGCTACTCGTCACTGATTTATTTGCGCCGGTTGCCGGTAGATATCATCAAAATCGACCAGTCCTTTATCCACAATATGCTCAGCAATCAGGAGGACCTGGCAGTGATTCGAGGCGTAGTCACACTATGCCGCGAATTCGGGCGCAAAGTGGTAGCAGAGGGCGTGGAAAAAGCGGAGCAAGCCCAGATCCTGGCGGCATTAGGTTGCGATTATGCACAAGGCTTTGGCATTTCGCGTGGCATGCCGGGCAACAAGGTTATAGAATGGGCAGGCAAGCACGACCCTTACCAATTTAACTGACGTTTATGCACGAACACTACTACCCGCTGCCGGGCGGGCCAGTACTCATTCTGGACACAAAAACGCCTTTTCCGCCATTGCAGCAGGCATTGACCGAGCCCAATGGCCTGATTGCCATTGGCGGCGATTTGACCGCAGAGCGATTGCTAGCGGCCTATCGGCAAGGGATCTTCCCCTGGTTTAGCCCAGGCGAGCCTATCCTCTGGTGGAGTCCTGACCCACGTATGGTGTTGTTTCCCGAGGCAGTGAATATCAGCCGTTCATTACGCAAGGTCATACAACAGCAGCCTTTTGATATTCGTTTCAATACTGATTTCAAGCGCGTGATACAAGCATGTGCGGCCACCCCTCGCCCAGGTCAGCCAGGCACCTGGATTACCGACGACATGATCGCCGCCTATCATCAACTACACCTGATGGGGTATGCGCATAGCGTAGAAGCCTGGCAAGATGAGCAGCTCGTGGGTGGCTGCTATGGTGTGAAAATTGGCCGCATGTTTTATGGAGAAAGCATGTTTCATCATGCCAGCAATGCCTCTAAAGTCGCGTTTGCCCATTTAGTGCAATGGTTAAACGCGCAACAAGTCGGTATGATTGATTGTCAGATGCATACACCGCTGCTGGCAAGCTTTGGTGCATATGAGATTCCCCGAGACCGATTTATCGCGCAATTGAACACCCTGGTGCAATATGACGCTACCTAACGATGCTCCGCTACAAAAGCTGCAGTTTTATGTCACCACGGCCTATCCGTGTGGCTACCTGCCAAAAAAGCTGGCACAAAGCCTGATTGCCACCCCGCAAAATCTGGTCGATGGTCCGGTATATAGCGGCCTGATCCAGCAAGGGTTCAGACGCAGCGGTAAATTTGCCTACCGTCCGCACTGCGAACACTGCAACGCCTGCATTTCAGTGCGTTTGCCGGTCAACGCCTTTCAAATCACACGTAGCCAGCAACGCGCTTTTAAAAAACATGCTGACCTGCAAGTAACGATCGTCGAAGCCAGCTACGATGCTGAACATTTCGCGCTTTACCAGGCTTACCAGCAACAGCGCCATCACCACGGCCCGGACCATATTGCAGACCTTGAGGACGAGGCCGCGCAGTACCAGCAGTTTTTGTGTCAGAGCAATGTGGAAAGCATTATGGTTGAGTTCCGCGATGCCTACGGCGCCCTCAAAATGGTCAGTGTGATCGACATCGTGATGGATGGCTTATCTGCGGTCTATACGTTTTACTATACCACGGATAAAGCCAGCTACGGCACGTATAGCATCCTGTGGCAAATCACCTGGGCCAAACAGCTGGGCCTGCCCTATCTGTATCTGGGCTACTGGATCGCCGACAGCCAGAAAATGGCCTATAAACAGCAGTTCCAGCCGCAGGAAAAACTGGTGGATGGCGAATGGGTAGCCAGCCCGCAGCCATAATATGAAACACACCCCGCAATCGCTCGCCAAGCAGTTTTGTCTGGGAGTGTATGTCAATGCGGTAGATGCCGTGCTCTGGCATGACACCTTTGACTATATGGCCAGACTCAAAGATGACACCGTGTTTCAAAAAAGCCAGATTGCAATACTGTGGGCGCAATACGGCGGTGACCTGCGTGCAAAAATAAAAGATGACGTCCTGGTGCTAAAAGTACTCAAAAAGGCACTCCCTGGTTACCACGGCGAGGGCTTTACTTTATACCGTGGTGAAAGCTGGTTTTTATTTGACAACGACCAGATCGGCTTTTGCTGGACCACCTCTGAAGACATTGCAACCACTTATGCCAAAGGTCTTAATGCAGTAGAGTCTGGTGGCGTGCTGCTCAAGTGCTATGCGCCACCGGAGGCCATTCTGGCCATAGAAAACAATGTGTTTATATGTGACCCAACATACTTATTGCGCTTGAGCACCTTGGCGTTGTTTCCCAAGTTGTAGACCTACTTGCCCTACTTGTCCCACTGGCCATAGCCTTTAAACTGGGCGTGCACTTCACGCATCTGCTCTGGCGTTAACAGCACAGGCTCCCCAAGCTGCAATAAGCGCCAATATTGCTCGCATAGATTCTCCACCTCAATGGCTATCGCCAGTGCCTGCGCCAGGTTTTTACCTAAAGCGATCATGCCATGGTGCGCCAGCAAACAGGCTTTACGCTCTTGTAAGGCGCTCACGGCGACATCAGATAGCGCCTGGGTGCCAAACAAGGCATAAGGCGCACAGCGGATATCGTCACCGCCTACGGTGGCGATCATATAATGAAACGGCGGCACATCGCGTGCCATGCAGGCAATGGTGGTGGCAAACATGCTATGGCAATGCACCACCGCATTCACTTCCGGCCGTGCCTGTAAAATGTCGCGGTGAAAAAACCACTCACTAGAAGGCTTTTTACCGGCCTCCGCCTGTCCCGTCCAATCCATATACACCATGCTCTGTGTGCTGAGCTGTTCGGCAGGCACGCCTGAAGGCGTGATTAAAAAGCCGTCATCCAGCCGTATGCTGGCATTGCCAGAACTGCCTTTGTTGAGTCCGGCTAGCGCCATCTGCTGGGCAGCCTGTAATAATTGCTGTGCGGGTGGAGCTGTGGTCATTGTTGGGGTCGTCATTTTAAGCTGCCAGTGTATGTAGCTGCGCAGGCGTCAATACGCCGCGTTCAGTAATAATGCCCGTGACCAGCCTGGCGGGCGTCACATCAAACGCCGGGTTGAGCGCCGTGCTTTCGTGTGGAATCACGCGTATGCGTTGCACCTGGCCGTCTGCGCCCTGCCCTTGCATATAAGCCACCTCGTCTGCGTCGCGCATTTCAATTTCAATATCCGCACCACGTGCCAATTGCCAATCGATGGTCGGCGTAGGCACGGCTGCATAAAAAGGCACCTTCTGGTCAAAAGCAGCCAGTGCCTTTAAATAAGTGCCAATCTTGTTGCACACGTCACCCTCACGTGTCACGCGATCAGCGCCCACAATCACCATATCCACTTGCCCGTGCTGCATCAAATGCCCGCCGGCATTATCAGCAATCACCGTATGCGGTACACCATGTTGCGCCAGTTCCCAGGCGGTTAAACTCGCGCCCTGATTGCGCGGTCGCGTTTCATCTACCCAGACATGCACCTTCAGGCCCGCATCATGTGCCGCGTAAATTGGCGCCAGTGCGGTGCCACCATCCACAGTGGCCAGCCAGCCAGCGTTGCAATGGGTGAGGATATTCACGACCTGCTGCGGATTGACTGTGCTCTTGGCGGCAATAAGCGCCTTGCCATACTGGCCCAGCGCCAGATTTTGTGTCACATCTTCATCGGCAATCGCTTGCGCCAGCTGCCAGGCCGCCATCGCGCGGGCAGACTCAGGTAAGGCCAGCAAGGCTTGCTGCATGCGTTGTGCCGCCCACGCCAGATTCACTGCTGTTGGCCGGGTAGCACACAATTGCGTGACCACATCCTGCACCTGCGCATCACTGGCGGTTTGCTGAACGCCCAGCGCGACGCCGTAAGCAGCGGCAGCACCAATCAAAGGTGCACCCCGCACTTGCATACTGCGAATGGCATGACACATTTGCGCCAGGGTAGTCACATTCACCGTCACAAACTCAAATGGTAAGCGGGTCTGATCAATCAGGCAGACGGCACCACTTTGTTGCCAGATGGTACGAAAATGTTGTTGTTTGATACGCATAAAAAGGAATCTGCTGACGAGTAGTCATTAATTGTAAAAGTTGTAAAAGGCCTTGCTTTTCCTGTAGGACAAACACCGTATTTTTCCATCCACAAAATCTGTGGATAACTTTGTGGATTGCTGTGTCTTAATTCCGTAACTTACCAATTTAAAAGGACTTTTTCCAAAAGTTCATTTTTTAATCTATTTTTTTATTCAATAAAATCAACAACTTACAACGCACCACTATAATTGAAACACTTTCGACACATTCTTAATGTGTCACTTTAAGTCATGTGCATAAATGGGCTAATTTCGGTAAAACTTGCGTAGAATTTTTGCCTATCATTTCAATGAGTTGCGAAGTTTCCAAGCCACGAATTAGGCACAATTCCTCCGCTATTCTTTTTAATTGAACAGGGCTGTTTCGTCCCTGGTGACCGATCCAAACCGGGGGAATATCGGGGGCATCCGTCTCCAACACCAGCAGCTCCAGTGGCAATTCGGCAGCCAGTTGCCGGATTTTTAATGCGCGCGGCCAAGTCATGGCGCCACCAAAGCCTAACTTGAATCCTAACTGTCCAAAAATCGCCGCTTGCTGCATGCTGCCGTTAAACGCATGGGCAATGCCGCCATGTACGCGATGCTTGCGCAGGTATTTGAGTATGCTATCTATCGCGCTACGCACATGCAGGATGACGGGTAACTCAAATTGTTTGGCAATCTGTAGCTGTCCTTCAAACAAAGCAATCTGTTTGGCTTCATTGTCACGCGTCAGGTAAAAATCAAGGCCGATCTCACCAATCGCCAGTAATTGATGCGCCTGCGGCCCGGCCAGTACCGTCGCCACGATCTCCTGCAATTGTTGCAAGGCGTCATCCGGCGCTTGTGCCACATACATAGGATGCCAACCCAGCGCAAAGCCAGCCTGCGGGTATTGTGCGCACCACTGCATAATCGGTTGAAACGTTGCCTGCGTGACGGCAGGAATCACCACCGCACGCACGCCTTGTGCTTGCGCCTCTTGCCACACTTGGTCGCGATCTGCATCGAACTCGCTGGCATCAAGATGGCAATGGGTGTCTATCAACATAAAATATTAAGGCTGCAGTTTGGCCTGGATACGCAGATCCTGGCCAAACTGGCGCACATCGAGAATATGCAAATCGCGCACCGCGGACATCTGCGTGAGCTCAGGCAAGGCAAACATGCCACGGGCAGTGTGGCCCATCAACTTAGGCGCGTAATACAGCAACAACTCATCCACCAGGCCGCTTTGCAAAAACGCACCACTCAACGTTGCCCCGGCCTCAATCAACACCTCATTGCACGGCAATGCGGTTAAAGCCTGCATAAGTACGGCAAGATCAACCTGTGCCTGTGCTGCGTTGGGCGCCAGCGAATCCGGCGCATGCAAGGTGCGTACGCCCATCACCTGCAACACCTCCAGCTTGGCCACATCGCCTTGCGCGTAAGCCACCAGCGCATTGCCATCCTGCAACACCTTGGCATCAATCGGAATCCGTAACTGGCTATCGACAATCACGCGCAAAGGTTGCCTTGGGGTTTTGACTTCACGTACAGTCAGGGAAGAATCATCCTTCAATATGCTGGCAATGCCGGTGATAATGGCGCAACTTTGCGCCCGCCAGTGATGCACGTCGCGGCGGGCCGCAGCCGAAGTGATCCATTGGCTGTCGCCATTGGCCAACGCAGTCCGGCCGTCCAGGCTGGCCGCCACCTTGAGACGGACATAAGGACGTTGCTGGGTCATGCGCAGGACAAAGCCAGGATTCAGTGCGAGTGCTTGCGCTTCGCATACCCCAACAGTCACCGCAATCCCTTGCGCCTGCAAGCGGGCAATGCCATTGCCTGCCACCAGCGGATTCGGATCCTGCATCGCCACCACCACCCGACTGACGCCAGCATTGACCAAGGCATCGGCACAGGGCGGAGTACGGCCAAAATGACTACACGGCTCCAGCGTCACATAGGCTGTCGCCCCACGTGCCTGCTCGCCAGCCGCGCGCAAGGCATGTACTTCGGCATGCGGTTCACCCGCTTTAAGATGTGCGCCCTCGCCGACCACCTGGCCATTATTGACAATCACGCAACCCACACGCGGGTTGGGGGTCGTTGTATATAGCCCGCGCGCCGCCAATCGCAACGCACGCGTCATCCATTCAATATCTTGTGAGCTCACTTGCATAGACTGCCATGATACAAAAAAACACGGCTCTGCGGTTTTTTGTCATCAAATTGCGCACCATCGCGCACAAACGGCTAGTAAATAACAGGTTAACTGTTGAATACCGTGGTATTTGCCGGTTTTTTTGCCACTAATCCGCGCGCGTGATGGCGCTACACTGAGGCATGATTTATATTGCCGATCCCAATCCATGGCTGGCCATGTATGCGCAACCGCTGCATACGCGCCTGACCCCACCCACCGCAGACTTGCAGGACTTTCTGTCAGAGTATGGCCTCACGCACGGATTACCAGAGAAGGTGAGCCTGGACGCAAGCATAGACTGGCAGGATACCCTCGCGCAGGCGCTGGCACCACTCCCGGAGAGCCTGCTGGATACACTCGAAAAATCCATACTGGGTATTTTCTTTGCAAAAGGCCTGGATGCTTCTGGCTTTACCGATATGGCCGCACTGGGGGATGGCAGTAACAATATCGGCTTTGTGATTGTGCTCGACAGCCAGGCATTTAGCCAACCATCGGCAAACGCCTGGGCCAGCTGGAAAGAAAATTCAGCCTTCATTGCAGACCCGCAGGTGCAAATCAACGTAGAGATCGCAACGCCGGAAAACGACCATCGCATACAGGCACTGCGTTTTCTGCTATTGCATGAATTCGGCCACATCCTGGCAACCATGACTGACCTCTGTCCCCAGGACTGGTCATTCACCTTACCCAAGCTGGCAGGTCACTTTAGCAAACTGAGCTGGCAAACCAGTGGCAGCAAGGCGATCCGGCCAGAACAGAACTTCCCGCATCGCGAGAAGATTAGCTTCTATCGCCAGCCGACCCTGCATGCCAGCCAGGCATTAGACTTATACCGGGACTTGGCGAGAACATCGTTTCCCACCTTATACGCCAGCATGGATGTACAAGAAGACTTTGCCGAGTGCTTCGCCACCTATGTGCATACAGAATTACTGGGACAGCCTTACCACATGCAGGTGACGATAGACGGCAATCCGGTCTATCGCAGTGATGACTTCTGGGCGTCAGCCCGTGCCAGCGAAAAAAAGCGTTATATGCGCAATCTACTTGAAGCATTGGCCCACAACAATGCAAGCCATACTTTCCAGGGGCTGGCGCCCTTTCTGCGCATGAGCCTCAATGGCGCCGACTTGCGGTCGCATGCGCAATCACTGTTGGTACAAGCCAATCAGGACCAGGAGAATGCCATTTTGTGGATGAACCTGGCCACCGGCTTTTTATGCCTCAAAATGCGTGACATGGGCCTGGCGATCCAGGAACAGGCTTTGTCCTTGCAACGGCTCTATCGCCGCCCGGCAAACTGTCAGCCGCCACGCTTCCGCCTGCTCATGATCATGACACCAGGCGATTTATCTGAAAACACACCGATTGATTGCCTGCTCGAAAACAGCCCGGTAGAACTCCTGTATTACTACGCATCCGTCGAGCAGCCTTTGCCATCCCCCATGCCGGAACACGACGCGGTGATGGTCGCACTCTCAGATAGCCAGGCCAACCGCGCCTTGCTACTGGCAGTACAAGCCAGCCTGCTTGACCACGCGCGGCCAGTGATTAATCCGCCACACCTGCTGCCCAACGTCAACCGTGACCAGTTAAGTGAGCTGCTACAAGGCATCTCCGGCCTGGATATGCCACGCACACACCGGCTGACCCGTAGTCAGGTTGTCACGCGTTTAAGCATGCAACGTCCCGCAGAGGCAACCGACCACGATGCGCTACCCAGCTTGCCCTTGATTATCCGTCCGGTCGGCTCACAAGCCGGTAACGACCTGGCCAGAATCACACAGACAGCCGAGCTGGCAGACTATTTAAAACAGGTGCAAAGCACCGCGTTTTTTGTATCGCGCTTTGTTGATTACAGCAGCCAGGATGGCCAGTTCCGCAAATACCGCATTGCCATGCTGCGCGGCCAGCCGTTTATCTGTCATATGGCAATATCCAGCGACTGGATGGTGCATTACGTCAATGCAGGCATGTATGACTCTGCCGACAAACGGGCCGAAGAAGGCGCGTTTATGCAGAACTTTGCCAGCTTTGCTGCACGCCACCAGTCAGCACTGGCGGCGATTTACCAGCGCTTGCAACTAGACTATTTGTGTATCGATTGCGCAGAAACCAAAGACGGCAAATTGCTGGTGTTTGAAATCGACCACATCATGGCAGTCCATGCCATGGACTCTGCCAGCCTGTTCCCCTTTAAAGCCGGGCAAATCGCCAAGCTACAACAGGCCTTTGAGCAATATTTATATGCATTACAGCCGCAACCTTTACTGGAGAGCGCATGATGAAACTGAGTGCCAATCAACTGAATTTTTCTGGCGGCCCGGGTGCCTTGCCTGAGAGCGTATTGCAACAACTGCATACTGCCATGCTCTGTGTACCAGAAGTCGGCCTGTCGATTCTGGGCATCAGCCACCGCTCCGAATGGTTTGCGCAAGTGGTGCATGAGCTGGAAGATAATATGCGCCAACTCATGGGCTTGCCAGCATCCACGCGCGTGCTGATGATGCAAGGCGGTGCCACGCAGCAGTTTTCCATGTTGCCAATGAATCTGCTGCGAAATGGGCAATCTGCCGATTATATTCACAGCGGTTACTGGAGCGGTAAGGCCATTCATGAGGCGGAGAAATCCGGCCAACTACAACTGGCCTGGAGTGGTAAAGCGGACCAGTTTGGCCGCCTGCCCAGCGATGCCGAATTACAGTTATCTAAAGACGCTGCGTATTTTCACTACATTTCCAACGAAACGGTAGAGGGGCTGCAATTTCATCGCGTGCCTGGCCGTGACGATGTGCCGCGCATCTGTGATATGTCCTCAGACCTGCTGTCTGCGCCTGGGGACTTTAACCGCTACGCCATGATCTATGCTCATGCACAGAAAAACATCGGTCCGGCCGGGGTCACCATGGTGATTTTGCGGGATGACTTTATGAATAGCCTGCCAGATGACCTGCCTGGCTTTATCAACTATCACGCGCAAGCCGATGCGCACTCGATCTACAACACGCCCCCCGTGTTTGCGATTTATAGCGTCTTGCTGGTCACGCGCTGGTTACGGGACGAAATCGGTGGCTTGCCCAACATCGCCAAACGCAACCAGCAAAAAGCGGACTATTTGTATCAGGTACTGGATGACCACGCCGACTTTTACCGCGGTCGTGCCGCCGTTGCAGACCGCTCGAAGATGAATGTGGTGTTTAACTTACCCAACGCAGAGATTGAGCAAGCCTTTTTGCAGGCCGCACAACAGGCAGGCTTTTCAGGTTTGAATGGTCACCGTAGCATAGGCGGCATCCGTGCATCAATTTATAACGGCCTGGAGATGGCCGCCGCTGAACAATTGGCTGACTTTATGCAGACATTTCGTAAGCGTTATAAAGCGACAACACAAACTACAGTCCTGTCGCCTGCTTACGCTTAACAGCGTTTAGTGGGAAGAAATCTGGCTATGGGTTAAGCGCCCATCCTGGTCAAAATAAATGCGCAAGGCATGGTAGACATACATGCACTTACCGAGGTCGTACTCCAGCGCATTGGCATCTTCTAAACTGGGGCGACCCAGCAAGGCCATCACCGCTTCTTTTTTGGCGCCACGAATGAGGATATGATTTTTCAGGTCGTAGGCCATGTCACCACGTCTACACTCTTTTTGTACCGTGTTAGCCAGTTCCATCCAGCGCGTCTGGTCAAACTTGTCGCTGCCAAACACCGCCTGGTCTTTAAATGCCCACCAGGTAAAAAACACAATGGTGAGAATGACCGTAAATACCGCTAACGCAATTGCAGACAACTTGATCAGTTTCATACGCCCCCGCCTTCAAATGCAAACAACATATGAGAAACAAGCGCGCCGGATGAAGTATCATTCATCCGCGTAGCCGCTTCTGTTAATTATCCAGGTCACGGATGGCGTTATGGAAATCATCCACATCCGAAAAGCTTCTATACACAGAAGCAAAACGGATATACGCCACCTGATCCATTTGTTTCAACTCTTGCATCACGGTTTCGCCCAGCAGGCGCGCAGGCACTTCACGCACGCCCAAACCAAGCACTTTTTGAATAATGCGGTCCAGCGCCTTATCGACATACTCAGTCGGCACCGGACGCTTGTGTAACGCACGTGTGAAAGACACGCGCAGTTTTTCACGCTTGAACTCTTCGCGGTTACCATTTTGCTTCACCACCTGCGGCAGATGCAACTCGGCCGTTTCATAGGTCGTAAAACGCTTATCGCAAGCCTGGCAGCGACGACGCCTGCGGATAGAATTTCCCTCCTCATTGAGTCGGGAATCCACCACCTGCGTATCGTCAGCACCGCAAAAAGGACATTTCATGGCTAAAAATGGCCGTAAAGATTATTTGCCGTAGACCGGGAATTTGTCGGCCAAAGCATGTACTTTGGCTTTGACTGCTACAATCACTTCTGCATTTTCCGGATTATCCAGTACGTCAGCGATCAGGTTGGCCACTTGCTCGGCTTCAGCCTCTTTAAAGCCACGGGTGGTAATCGCTGGCGAACCGATACGGATACCGGAGGTCACGAATGGGCTCTCTGGGTCATTAGGAATCGCATTCTTGTTCACAGTAATGTGCGCCTGGCCCAGGAAGGCGTCAGCCGCTTTACCGGTCAAGCCTTTAGGACGCAGGTCTACCAGGAACACGTGTGACTCAGTGCGGCCAGAAATAATGCGCAAGCCACGTGCCGCCAGGGTTTTAGCCATGGCGCTGGCGTTTTTCAATACTTGCTCCTGATATACCTTGAACTCAGGTTGTGCAGCCTCCAGGAAGGCGGTTGCTTTACCAGCGATGACATGCATCAACGGACCACCTTGCAAGCTTGGGAATACGTTGGAGTTGATTGATTTTTCAAACTCGGCTTTGGCCATGATGATGCCGCCACGTGGACCACGCAATGTTTTGTGTGTAGTAGAAGTGACGAAATCAGCATGCGGCACCGGGTTCGGGTACACACCGGCCGCGATCAGGCCAGAGTAATGCGCCATATCGACCATGAAATAAGCACCGACTTTTTTAGCGATTTCGGCCATGCGTGCCCAGTCAAAACGCAGGGCGTACGCAGAGGCACCACCAATCAGCAGTTTTGGTTTGCACTCAATGGCAATGCGCTCCATTTCATCGTAGTCAATTTCTTCTTTGTCGTTCAAGCCATAAGGCACGATATTGAACAATTTACCGGACAAGTTGGCCGGGGAACCGTGGGTCAGGTGACCACCGTGGCCCAGGTTCATCCCCATCACGGTATCGCCTGGTTTCAGGATGGAGAAATACACCGCCTGGTTGGCCTGTGAACCAGAGTGCGGTTGCACGTTAGCATACTCAGCGCCGTACAGTGCTTTCAGGCGGTCAATCGCCAATTGTTCTACTTGATCAACAAACTCACAGCCACCGTAAAAACGCTTGCCCGGATAACCTTCCGCATACTTGTTAGTCAGTTGCGAGCCCTGCGCTTCCATCACGGCCGGGCTGGTGTAGTTCTCTGAGGCAATCAGTTCAATATGCTGATGTTGACGTTCGACTTCGGAAGAAATCATTGTGGCTAATGCCGGGTCTGCAGCGCTTAAGTTTCTTGAAAAGCTAAACATGACGATCAAGTTTCCGTATCAATAACAATAAAGCGTAATTTTACCATGAGGCGACCATGGCATGCACCTTTAGCGTCAGGCTCGCCAAGTCGGCCTGTTTTTCTGGGCTGATACGTGTGTTAGATGTGCATAGGGCCGATGCAAGAAGGTAACTGGTATTTATGTCAGGGATGGATGCGCCAGCATTGCACGCACTGCACCAAATCAGTGCACACAATCAAACAGTTGCTGATCGTGCAGCAGGCAATAAAATCCTAAAATGAGACTATCTTATTGATTTAAATGTAATTATCAAACCTGGCACAGCTTATGCTTAGTAGTAACTGTAAGCGTATATCTCCAAAATCGCTCCCTAAACCCAACTTCGGTTGGGTTCTTTTTTTGTGGTCGCCCGCAACCGCCCATTAATGCTTGCGTGCTTTAAGTTGTTGCAGCGTCTGCTCGCAACCTGCATCCGTCACTTCCGGCGTACTGCCCGGGTCAAGAAAAGGCAGAATCGCCGCAAATGGATTGATCAGCGCCAATAGCACACCTCCCGCAACGCGTGCAGCAATCGGCCCGGGACTCAGTGACACTTTCGGGTCGACAAACGGCCCGGTGACAAGGATGGGTGAACGCACCGTCAACGGTGAGAAGTTTTTCGGGCTGGCTTGCAACTTGAGGTTGAGTTGCTCCTGGCCCAGATTAATATCGCCAAGAATGTTCACGGTGGTCACCGGTGTATCTATGATGGCGGCTTCTGGCGTTAGCACGCCCTGCTTGGCATGCCACCCCATGGCCGCACATTGCATGGGTAAGGGTTGATCGCCTTTAATCAACACACCCACGGCTTGCGCAATATCCAGGCCTGCAGCTTCCACCACCAGGTGTGAGATTTCACCCTGGCGCACCATTAGCGCCAGCTGACCATCCAACGATTTAAGTAACGCGGCCGTAGAGCGGCCACGGCCTTGTAACTTGGCTTTACCGTTTAACTTACCTGAGATATAGGCTGGTGCCGGACTCGACGACTGTTTGGCTGACGGTGGTTGCTTACCTGGTGCCTTGTTATCGGCAGGCGTCACTTTCAACCATTGCTCCAGCCGAATATCGCGCACGGCCAACTGTATATCCCATTCAGGCGCAGGCGGTGGCGATAAATCGGCATTGCTGGAGTCATGTGCATCAATACTCAGTGCACCTGTCAGTGTGCCTTGTGCGGTATTGGCCTCTAGTTCAGCCAGGCTTAATTTGTGTTTAATCAAGGTCAAACGCAATTTCAAAGGTGAAATCCGTTGCTTAAATGCATGACCTAAATCAACCGCATCCAGATGTACATCAATATCTGCATTCATCCGCCCGTAAGTCGTAAAATCCAGTGACTCGTCCGGGAACAGCTTGCCGGGATGCGTTTTGGCGGCCGGATTATCTTGTGTCGCCCCGAATGCGGGGGCCAAATCGGCCAGCATGAGTAGTGAGCCTTGCAACTTGCCACGCAGCATAGGCGTTTCAGGCGCAAAGTCATAGACAAACTGCCCGGATAAACGGCTATGCCCAATATGTGCCGAGGGAATACTCACCTGCCATTGGTCTATGCCTTTTTCAATATCGGCACTGACTTTAAACGAAGCGGTCCGTGGAAAAGTCAGGTCAAGCAAATCGCCTACGTCAGCCAACGATGCGCCTTTGACTTCAACGTTGCCTTTCACGCGTTGCGTACCGAACAAGTCATACACCGCGCCACGAAATTGTGCGTTAACCGCGCCATATTTCAACCAGCCTTGAGAATTAATAGGCGGAGACTTACTATCTTGGGTCGCCACTGGCAAGAAACCTTGTGTCACTAGCTCCCCTTGTATGGGCAGCTTGCGAAATTGACCATTCACCTTAACCCTGGATTCCGGCGTGGCCAGATGCTCCCCCTCCTCGGTAAAAAATGTCACGGCCAGTTGTGCATTGGTCACAGCATCGGCGACTTTTGCCTGGCCCTGATTCACCGCCAGTTGCTCAATCAGTGGAAAAGGCCGTGGCGGGCCGCTATCATCCAGCTCAAACTCCCAACTCGCATGCCTGTCTGCACGGCGAAGCAGATAGGCATTCAGTTGATCCGCACGAATTGCTTCAATACGGTAAGGATCGGTTTCCTTGAGCGACCATAAATCACGATAACGCAACGCCAGGTCCAGCCCGTGTGCATCGACAAAGTAAGGCGCATCAAAGCCTTCTGGTGCCGCGAGCTTTAAGCCACCCACTTGCAGGCGGATGCCGCCCAGCAATTGCAAACGAAACGGGCGCTCAATCTCGACAGATCGGTGCAATTTATCTTGCAGCAATTGTTGTAACGGTTGGCGCAAAAACGGCCAGCCGGCGACTTCACACACGATCACGGCTAACACCAGCGCAAGCAAGCTTCCGATTAGCCATCTGGTGATAGGTGCAGATTTTTTTGTTGTTATTTCGGTCTCATTCATAGCTTGTTATGATGACAATGATAGGCTGGACTGGCTAGTCCTACATGGCTGACACGCGTGTAGGCCGATTCTGTCAAACCGGATGCAAGCTGTCAGTTATAATGAGAGTAAAGATATCCTCAACTTAAACACTGGAGCCGATTGTAATGAAATGGACCGACAGTCAGCGGATCGCTGAAGAACTGTACGACAAACATCCTGACATAGACCCCAAAACCATCCGCTTTACTGACCTGATGCAATGGGTACTGGCGTTGGACGGCTTTGATGATGAGCCTGCCCATTGCGGCGAAAAAATCCTCGAAGCCATTCAGCTGGCCTGGATAGAAGAAGCTGAGTAAATGACCACTTTTCTGCCAGCGTCCATTTTCAAGGCCTATGATATTCGCGGCATTGTCGGTGAGTCGCTGACGGAAGACATCGTGCGCCAGATCGGACTGGCGCTGGGCACACTGGCACAAGAGCGCGGCGAGCACAGCCTCTGCGTGGGCTACGATGGACGCTTGTCGAGCCCAACTCTGGCCGCAGCATTGACGGCGGGCATCGCAGACACAGGCACCAACGTGATTGCCCTGGGCATGGTCACCACCCCCATGCTGTATTTTGCGGCGCACTACCTGGCCCAGACCAGTAGCGGCGTCATGATCACAGGCAGCCACAATCCTCCACCCTATAATGGCCTTAAAATGGTGATTGCAGGTGAAACGCTCAGTAGCGAAGCCATTCAGGCACTCAAGCAACGCATTCTCCAGCAGCAGTTTGCCCAGCCACCAGAGCCCGGCAAACAATCGTTTTATGATATTTATCCGGCTTACCAGGCGGCGATTGTGTCTGATATTCAGCTGGCACGCCCGATGCGGGTGGTCATCGACTGCGGCAATGGCGTCGCCGGCGCTTATGCACCGGCCTTGTTTAAAGCCCTTGGCTGCGAGGTTGAACCCTTATTTTGCGAAGTCGATGGGCATTTTCCCAATCACCACCCGGACCCGGTTGAAGCGAAAAACCTGCAAGATGTGATACGCACATTACAGACTGGTGAGGCTGAAATCGGTATTGCCTTTGATGGCGATGGCGACCGCCTGGGCGTAGTCACCAAATCCGGCCAGATTATCCGCAGCGACCGCCAGCTCATGCTATTTGTTGAAGATGTGCTGATAGAGCAGCCAGGCAGCAAAGTCGTATTTGACGTCAAATCGACGCGCCACTTATCCCCTTTTATACGCGAGCATGGCGGCAAACCGGTGATCTGGAAAACCGGCCACTCACTGATGAAAGCCAAAATCAAGGAAACCGGTGCCGCCATGGGCGGCGAGCTCTCAGGCCACCTGTTTTTTAACGATGCCAAAGCAGGCAAGCCACGCTGGTTTGGCTTTGATGACGGCCTCTACAGCGCCGCCAGATTACTCGAAATCGTCAGCCGCAGCCCTGATGCCAGCGCGGTGCTAGAAGCCCTGCCCGATAGCGTCAACACGCCCGAACTGCAAATCGCCATGCAAGAAGGTGAGCCGCATGCCTTTATTGCCAGCCTGCAACAGTCCGCACCATTTCCAGATGCACTTGAGGTGATCACGATTGATGGCCTGCGGGTGGAATATGCCGACGGTTTTGGCCTGATTCGCGCCTCCAACACAACGCCCGTCCTCACGCTACGCTTTGAAGCTGAGGATGAAACCGCGCTTATCCGCATTCAACAGGCGTTCAAACAGGTGTTAAGCAATACCAGGCCAGACTTGAAAATCCCGTTTTAAGCCACCATTGAATGAGCATGCACAATGCCACTCAAAAACGTTATTCACGCGGGCGCGGCCTGCTCTACACCCTCACTTGGCTGGCACTCGCCGCACTGGTGTGGGTGTTAGTCGATCGCGTACAACACCCCAACACCCTGGAGCAGATCGGCCAGCCAGAAGTCGTCAGCCTTAAACGCGGCCCTGACGGTCACTACAGTGCCGAAGCCCTGATTAACGGCGAACGTGTGCGCGTGCTGGTGGATACCGGCGCCACCGGCGTCGCCATCTCACAACATGTTGCAGACCGTTTGGGGCTAGCCAGTCGGGATGCGATTAATACACACACTGCCAACGGCAATGCCGTGTCTTACCTGGTGCGTTTGAAAACCGTGCAATTAGGCGGCGTGATCGCGCATGATGTGGCGGCGACGATTTCACCTGGACTGGAAGGCGACGCCCTGCTCGGTATGAGTTTTCTGGGGAGGATGGATGTCAGGTTGTATCGGGGAGTGATGACGATACGGGATGGTGAGGCACCACAATAAGCTTGAATGATTTGCGTGGACAAGCCACTTGTCCACGCAAAATAAATACTAGGGTGCTTCAGCAGGGAGTGGCTTGCCTTGTTTGACGATATTCACGGCCTGTGCAAAGCGCTTATGAAAGGTCGTTTCAGTTAAGGTCGTTGCCACGTTCACCGTTACACGGCGCTTGGTCACCACGGTGACCTTGGTGTCGTCATCTTTCACAGGCTCAACCCACGCGCCCATCACAGCACCCCATGAAACCAAATTGACGCCACTACTCGTGAGCATATAGTGCTGATCTCTATGCTCCTCAATTGCGTCGGCCCCTTCCCATCTGAATACTGTTTTAGCAATTTCCCAGGCTTGTGCTTCGGTGACTGCATAATTCTTCGTCGTCCCCTCTGCACCACTTTGTTTAACTTTGACAACATCTTGCATGGTCGAGCAACCAGAGACAGCAATCGCTAATGCCACCAAGGTGGTGCTGGCGATTTTTCTTGTGATATTCATTTTTATTCTTCCAAGTGGTTAAGTAAAGATCGGTTAATCCAATCCGGCGAAACATTAGCAGATTTCAAGCAGCAAAGCCATGTTGCGCACACCTCTACTTTCTCACACCATATTCCAGTACAAAATACTGCGGACTGAGCCCAGCCAGCGGCATGCGCAGCTTGGCCAATTCAGCGTCCGGGCCATGCACCTCAATACGCACCAGTGTAGACACCTCACCCATTTCATGCAGAATCGGGCGCAGATTGTCGAGGTGAGCCAGCAGTGCCTCCGCGTTCTCAAAGCCTTCCCGGCAATGTGCGAGGTCACCGTCAAAACTAAAGCCATAATACAAACAGCCAGGCTCACGCGATGACCACTCGACATACTTTTCACAGATGGCGCGAAAAACAGCAGTTTTGCCAGCATGGATTTCGAAGTAAGGAGAAACAGAACAGCAGGTATCTTGGGTGGCCATAACGTGATTATTATTGTTTAAAATTAATTCGCCAGCTCTGCACCCTCAACCACGACGCGGAAAAACTGTAACGCAGCCTGGTCTTGAATCCGGATACCAGTCGCTACCGAACCGCGCTTGCCTGGCGCAATGCCGCCGGTAATCAGCATAGAGCGGGTCTGGTCCACCAAACGTCCACGGTTGTCGTATTGCAGCATGCGCACTTGCACACGCCCGACTGGCACGCTGCTATTGTTTTGTACCGCAGCGTAAACCATGCCGGTGTTATCTGCCAGCGGGCCAGAAGGCAGGTAGCGCGCCGGGTTGCGCGGCAAGTCTATGCGCATGGCGCGGCCAGCGGCTTCTTTGCCGATTTCGGAGTCTGAACTGGCGGCTAACTGGTAGTGTTGCAAGGCAAGTGCAGTTTCACCACGCCCTTCGGCAATCTGGCCGAGCAAGGCATAGCCAGGCGCGGTCGGCAGCAAGGCATTGGCTTTTTTCAAAAAAGGTTCGGCTTGCGCTTTTTTGCCATCATTAAACAAGGCAATACCGCTTTGCACATAGGGCTTGAAATAATCCGGCTGCATTTGAATCGCCTTGTCGTAAAACGCCAGCGCTTCCGTGGTGTTTTTCTTGGTCAGGGCAATATCGCCTAACAGCTCCTGAAAGCGTGCTTCGTGCGGCTCAATACTAATGGCTTTTTTGGCCAGGGTTTTGGCTTTTTCGGCATCGCCTTTTTGCAATGCCTCTTTACCTTCATCATAGGCTTTATAGGCCTCACGCGTGGCCATCAACTTGGCGACCTTTTGCGCATAGACATCTTTACCCATGTCACCACCAGCGCCCAGCTCTGCCAACGTTTTTTTGTTGTCATCCACCCGCTCTTGTGAAGGCGGATGGCTGGCAAACAGGCCACCGATAAAGTCCTGCCGTTTGCCTTCACTCAGGCGCACAAACGTCTCTTGCAAGGTCACGGCTGCGGCCGGATCATAGCCTGCCAGTTTCATGTACTTCATGCCATAGTGGTCAGACTCTGATTCAGCATCGCGGCCATATTTGCTGGTAATCAGCTGACCACCCAGTTGCGCGCCACCAACAACCAGGTTGGCGTAATTAGAGTCCCTCGTGGCCAGGCCGATTGCCAGCATGGCCCCTTGCATAAACATGCCACGCTCCATGCCTTTGGCACCATGTCGCGCCGCTGCATGTACAATCTCATGGCCCAGCACGGCAGCCAGCTCTGCTTCGCTATGCAGTTCATAAAGCAAGCCACGGTTAAACGCGATTTTGCCGCCCGGCATCGCCCAGGCATTAGGCACCGAGTCATTGAGCACCACAAACTCATAGGGCAAATCGGGACGGTCTGATACGGCCGCCAGCTTTTGTCCCACCTGCTGCACATAGCGCGTCAGTTCGGCATCCAGCGTGTAATCACCACCTTGTGACTGGCGGGCAGGACTATAGTTTTGCTGACCCAGCTGAATCTCTTTATCCTGCGAGACAAACTGGAACTCGCGCTCTTTGGTCACCGGATTGACGCCGCAGGCCAGTAGACCCACAGAGAGCAACACCGGGCAAAAAATACTTTTTTTAATCATTGTCATTCTGCTGTTTCCCCATCCAGCCGCAGCCATTCAGCCTTAAGTAATAACCGTTGGCTGCTGCCTGCCGGTGAGTTGCGGCAACTGCGAAATCTGGTGTGAAACGCTGATCAGCTCCGCCAATGCCTCCTGTGCATCCAGTTGCTGCTGTGCAGCATCCTCAGTAAAGGCTTCGAGGTAAACGCGAATAGTGGCGCCTTCAGTGCCGGTGCCAGACAAACGGATGACCACTCGTGAGCCGCAAGTAAACAGGATACGTAAACCCTGGCCAGTGCTGACTGAGGCGTCAACCGGATCGGTATAGCTAAAATCATCCACTGTTTTCACGGTATAGCTGCCAAACACCTGGCCTGGCAGGTTGGCAAATTGCGCCTTGATATGAGTGATGACGGCATTGGCCTGTTCGGTCGGGACGCCTTCGTAATCATGGCGCGAATAGACATTGCGGCCATACACTTGCCAGTGTTTGCGCACCAGCGACTCAACACTCTCGCCCGTCGCGGCCAGCAAATTCAACCAGCACAACACTGCCCACAAACCATCTTTTTCACGCACGTGGTCGCTACCGGTGCCAAAGCTTTCTTCACCACACAGGGTCACGCGGCCGGCATCCATCAGGTTACCGAAAAATTTCCAGCCGGTAGGTGTTTCGTAGCAGGCGATACCGAGTTTGGCAGCCACCCTATCCACTGCACCACTGGTCGGCATGGAGCGCGCCACGCCAGACAAGCCTTTGGCGTAAGCAGGAATCAGTTTGGCATTCGCTGCAATCAGCGCCAGGCTATCAGACGGCGTGACAAAAAAATGGTTACCCAGAATCATATTGCGGTCACCATCGCCGTCAGACGCTGCCGCAAAATCTGGCGCTTGTCCGCCATAGGCTATTTTGACCAGGTCTTCTGCATACGTCAGGTTAGGGTCAGGGTGACCACCACCAAAGTTTTCCGACACTTCGCAATTCATCAGGCTATCCACCGAGGCGCCCAAGCGATGAGTGAAAATTTCTTTGGCATACGGCCCGGTCACCGCATGCATGGCATCAAACTGCAAGCGGTGGCCTGCCGCCAACCAGCGCTTGATGGCAGCGAAGTCAAACATGCTTTGCATGAGGTCCGCGTAATCAGCCACTGAGTCAATCACTTCGACCTCAAAGCCATCCAGCGTGGTCACGCCTATGCTCGATAAATCCACTTCAGGTAAATCGATCAGTTTGTATTGTGTAATGTGTTTGCTATTGGCAAAAATGGCATCGGTGATTTTTTCCGGTGCCGGGCCGCCATTGCTGGTGTTGTATTTGATCCCGAAGTCGTCCTCTGGCCCGGCCGGGTTGTGGCTGGCCGAGAGGATGATGCCACCAAAGGTTTGGTATTTACGGATGATGTTGGACGCAGCCGGGGTGGACAGGATGCCGTGCTGGCCGACCAGCACCTTGGCAAAACCGTTGGCAGCTGCCATTTTAATAATGACCTGGATAGCCTCTTTGTTATAGAAGCGGCCGTCACCACCGAGTGTAAGCGTGGCATTGGCCGGAATCTCCAGCGTATCAAAAATGCTCTGCACAAAGTTTTGCAGGTAATGGGCTTGCTGGAACACGCGTACTTTTTTACGCAAGCCGGAAGTACCAGGTTTCTGGTCAGAAAAGGGATTAGTTGCGACAGTTTGAATCGACATGCAAGCACACTCTTTTTTATTAATGGACTGCTTTGATTGTATTACAGATTCATGTCAGTTTTTTTGCTACACAGACGATTTCCTCACACTTTTTATCATTTCCAGCCTCTGCAAACTACGTAAAATCATGAGCTGCTTTTACGGATTCGCTTCAGGGTGGTTTTGAAACACCGGCGTATAGTGACAGTCATACAAGTACATCAAGCACGATGTACTACCAAACAACCAAAGGAGACTATCATGTGGACTAAACCAGCTGCTACTGAAATGCGTTTTGGCTTTGAAGTGACGATGTACGTTATGAACAAATAATCAGCACTTAATCTTAAGTATCAAGATTGCGCTGAACAAAAAACCGCCGGAATACGGCGGTTTTTTTATTGTCTGCCGCTGTGAGCTTACGCAAGCTGCGACCACAACAGGTTGATACTCACTGCCATCAAGAAAACAGCAAAGATACGTTTTAACACCTTGACCGGTAAGCGCTTGGTCAACGCCACGCCTGCCGGGGCAAATAACACGCTAAGCGGTGTAATCAGCATAATGGCAGGCAAATAGAGCAGGCCAAATGTGTCTGGCGCATGTGTCGCCTGTCGGGCAGCGTCTTGCAGATAACTCACTGTGCTCGCCAATGCAATCGGGAAGCCTAGTACTGCCGACGTACCAATCGCCTGTTTCACAGACACATTACGCATGGCCAGATAAGGCACCGTCAACGTGCCGCCACCGATAGACACCAGCGCAGAGATCACACCGATCAACAATGACACCAGGCTGATTTCCACCTTGCCCGGTATTTTGTGCTGGGTGGGTTTGCGATCCAGGAATAACTGGATCGCCGCAAAAAAAGTAAACGTGGCAAAAAACAGCGTCAAGTAAAACGCATCAAGGTGAATCGCCACCAGGGTTGCCAGCAAAGAGCCAATAAACGCCATCGGCACCATGGCCCAGACATACGGCCAGACGATATTCTGGTTTTTATGATGCGCCAGAATACTGGAAAGGGAAGTAAACACGATGCAGGCCATCGAGGTCGCCAGCGCCATATGGAAAGCCGCATCAGCCGAAAAGCCCTTGGCCACCAGCATGGCATGCAACATAGGCACCAGCACAATGCCGCCGCCTATTCCCAGCAAACCAGACAGCACACCAACCACCACGCCGATCAGGCAAAACAGCGCATATTGCTCAATAAATAATTGTATCCAGTCCATGCGACACTCATCCGTTGAAAGCGCAACAGTATAACGGCTGACTCAGCACCATTTGCATCTTTTTCTTTACGCTGACCGGCAATAATTTTTGTTACAATAATCAAATGAGTGATCAATGTGTGAAAAAGGCAGGTGGCAGACGGGCGGGTGCGGGCCGTAAACCGGGCTCTGGTTTATACCAGGAAAGCACCACCGTGATGCGCGTGCCTGTCAGCCAAAAAACCGCGATTGGTGACTTGCTGGCGGTCTATGCCAAACAACAGCAACAACGGCAAAACAGGGAGAGTCTGGACAGTCCGCAAGTTTTCGCGTTTCCTGACAGTGCAGCACAACCGATGGCAGTGCCGCTCTATGCATCCAAGGTACCCGCCGGATTTCCCTCCCCGGCCGATGACCATGTTGAGCAGCGCCTGGATCCTAGCGCATATTTGATTGACCAGGCCGACACCACTTTTTTTGTCACCATACAAGGTGAGTCGATGATAGAGGCCGGTTTGATGCCGGGCGATAAGGCGGTCGTAGATAAAGGTAAATCAGCCGTGGTCGGCGATATTGTGCTGGCAATGATAGATGGCGAGTTCACCATTAAAACGCTGGCCAAACAACAAGATGGCACACCAAAATTGTTGCCGGCAAACTCGTCTGGCCGCTATACACCTATCCTGATTCAAGCGCCCATGCAGTTTGAAGTCTGGGGTGTAGTAATAGGCTCATTCAGGCGCTTCAGGTAATAAAACAGTGCTGCGGGCAATAAAAAACCCGGCGCCTATTGAGCATGGGCAACCGGGTTTCCTGAACGCAGATGAACTTATTTGTTCATCACGTACATGGTTACTTCGAAGCCGAAACGCATTTCGGTAGCAGCTGGTTTAGTCCACATAATGATCTCCTTTTTTGATTCCCCGAACCGACCCCATGTCTGGCTCGTGTGAATGTATTATCGGCCCATGCCCCAACAATCCTGCTATTGCGGATCATGAACAGCGTTTAGGGAATTTCATGAAACAACCCTCATACAAATGAATATGCCCACATTAAAACACAATCACATTTGATGCATTGAATCGATCGCCTGCAGTCTTTGCCTGACATAGTTAGCATTGTCTTTATTCATGAAATAATCAGAGATTATTTCCATTCCCTTTTCATTAATATCTAACCGATCAAAGCAATATGCCAAATGTGCCTTGTCCTTTTGCAGCAAATTAAAAACCTTTTCATAGTAATCAGGAATAGCTGATTTATAGGCTTTTCTAGCGGTGAGCAAAGCGCTATCTGGTATCTCACCCCACTTGTGCTGCATCATAATCAAGTCTAAAAAGTCTTTGCTCAACCCAGACTTATCCATTCCCCGGTCCACATTAGCCATTAACTTTTCTACAAACAAACACGCTTTTGAGAGCGTTGGCAATGGAAGATCTGATGCTTCACCTGTTAGGTCAACTCTTCCCTCTGAAACAATTTCAAATTTTATTGGTTGGCCTTCAACTTCAAATACAGTTCGAATGCCCTCTTTATCTATTCGAGGGCTACGCAACTGCACTGGAGTGTCTCGAATGAACAAACCCTCTATGCCCCTTTGATGGACTAACTCTCGAAGATCGGAGTATCCCTCCCGGCTTGAACACAAAAAATCGATATCCACGGATGTCCGATACTCATCAATCATGAGTGCAATTGCAGTGCCTCCACCAAAGTAGCATTCTGTAGCGCGCATGATTTCAGTATTGAAATTCTGCAGCACAGACATGATTCTTATATGATGATGTCGCACGAGCTTCATAACATGACTCCGCTGCCATATTTATGGGTAAGCCTATCTAAAAATTTTGCTTCTTCAGGCGTGAGCGTGTCACGCTCTAAATATCTCGCATTCTTCTCATAGATATAAAAAGCCTCCTTTTCAGTCAGGTTTTTATTACTTCTGTCCCATAGCAGTAAGCACAATTGAGGATACGTGGTGCCATCAACCTTGGGATTTCTAACCCTCTTCTTCGTGATTGCGCCCAATCTGGCTTTTTCTACGGTTTCCAGCGTACTCTTTTTAGTCAGCTCAAGATTTAAAGCCGCCATGATCTTAGCCACGATGTGAAAACCAACATTTTTGCCGGTTTCTAAATCATGCACATTCATTCTTGTGACGTGTGCATTCTCAGCCATATCCTCTTGAGTAAGGCCTGCTGCAATGCGTTGTGCTTTAAATTGATTTGCGAAATTAATGTGCCTCATATGATGCATTATGCATAAAAAGCAGCAAATGTAAAGATTTAATGTATTGTTTGAGGATAATTATTCTGAATATAACCAGAAAACGGACCGAGCCACTGTCAAGCTGGCGAGCGAAGGTATAGAAAGCCCGCTCGCTGGCGCATAAAGAAGGCGCAAAAGCCAAGCTGACACCAGATACTGGGAAAAGCAGCTAAAGATGGACCAAGGCCCGACCACCTTTAAACCTTTTTAGATAACGACACCGAGCTAAAAGTCACCGCGCTGATGACCAGCATCGCCCCCAGCAACTGGGCATGATTAGGTGGCACATGCTCAAACGCCGCAATGACCATGGTGGTGACCGGCACCAGGTTCATAAAGATTGCCGCTTTTGAGGGCCCAAGATGTGAAATGCTGGCATTCCAGAACAGATAAGCCAGCACTCCGCCGCCTAGCGACATCGTCAGCAGCGCAGCCCCGGCATGTATCGTCGGCACCACAACATGATCGCCATGCATGATGGCAGCAATGCTCAATGCCATCGCCCCAACGGTCATGATGCCCGCAGTATTCGCAATACCGCCCACCTGCTTAGGCATCATTTTTTTGACCAATACGTTATAGAGCGCCCAATTCAGCGAGGCAATCAGGATATAGATATCGCCGACCGCAATCGTCAGTTGCGCGCCCGCACCCAGCACCACGATTGCCACGCCCGCAATACCAATCGGGAATGCAAGCAGTTGCTGCTTGCTTGGCCTGTCGCGCAGAATCACATAACCCAGCACGGCCGTCAGCAAGGGATTCAAGGCCATAATCAGGGCGCCATTGATGGCAGAGGACGTTTCCATGCCCAGAAAGAAAAACAGGTTAAAGCCAAATACGCCAACCACTCCTAGCGTCAGATATGCTTTCCAATGCTGCGCGGGAATCGCCTCTTTTCGCATTTGTGCAATCAAGACCATAACAGCCGCAGCCAGCACATAGCGACTTGCGCCCGCGACATAAGGCCCCATTTCAGCAATGACTGGGCGCGCCAGGTTGAAATTAGCGCCCCAGAAAATCGCTGCCATGGTGGCCATCAAATAAGTTTTAAAGTGATTCATCCGAGTTCTCTATAACCGCTCAATATATAAAAGTGACACAACAAACCGTTATAGCCTGCGTCTGCTTCAGCCGTCAATCCCTTCCACAATAAACACCCGATATTGTGCGCCCTGGTGCCTATGCTTAACGGCCTGCTGATATTGCGGACTGTGGTACCAGGCTTCGGCCGCTTTGACGGTGGGAAAGCGATGGATTAAACACCCCTCAAAGGACACGCCTTCGAGAATATTGAGCGCGCCATATTTCACCAGCGGCGTGACCGCATGCCCCTCCCGGGCGAGAGGGGCCAGGCTGGCATAACTATCCATGGCGGCTTGATCCGTGGTCTGCTCACGCATCATGACCACATAGGCACTCATGATGCTTGCGCACCTTGCAGACGCTGCACAAGAGACTGTGCGGCTAAGGCAGACGACGCCGGATTTTGCCCGGTAATCAACAAACCATCCTCGACCACATAGGGTTGCCAGTCAGCGCCTTTTGAAAAAATACCGCCATGATTGGCCAGCATATCTTCGACCAGGAAAGGGACGACATTGGTTAAGCCAACGGCCTCTTCTTCAGTATTAGTGAAACCGGTAACTTTCTTGCCAGCCACCAGCGGGCGACCATCTGGCTGTTTGGCATGGCGCAACACGCCAGGCGCATGACAAACCAGCGCGACAGGTTTACCTGCATTCAATGTCGACTCGATCAAGCTAATGGAGTCGCGGTCCTCTGCCAGGTCCCACAATGGCCCGTGCCCGCCTGGATAAAATACTGCATCAAAACCATTATGTGACACCGAACTTAAGGGCACGGTCGTCGCCAGGGCTTTGCCTGCTTCTGCATCGGCTTCAAAACGTTTGGTGTCCGCCGTTTGAAAAGCGGGATCATTACTTTTAGGATCCAGCGGCGGCTGGCCGCCTTTAGGCGATGCCAATGTCAATTGCGCACCCGCAGCCTTAAACGCGTAATAAGGCGCAGCCAGCTCTTCGAGCCAGAAACCAGTTTTAAGGCCAGTATTACCCAGGGTGTCATGCGAGGTGAGGACGATCAGGATGTTCATTTAAAGCTCCTTAGTGATTAAGTGATCAGGTGAGTCCATCATGAACGCTTTGATTCCATTTTTGAAATTTATTATGTATATTTTAATTATTCACCACATGAATAATTAAAATGCGCTACGACCTGAATCTATTACGAGTATTTATTGCCTTGATGGAAGAGCGCAGTGTGACGCGTGCGGCTGACCGGCTTGGCATCACGCAGCCAGCATTGTCGAATGCATTGAACCGCCTGCGGGAGATACTCCAGGATCCATTATTTATCCGCGAACGTTATGGCATGCAACCGACACAGAAAGCGGAGGCATTGGCGCCAGTGATTATGGAAGCCATTGGGCAACTGGATGAAATCGTGCTGGAACAGCAAGCTTTTGACCCGGCCAGTGCCAATTTGTTATTCACCATTGCACCTAATAGTTATGTCGAATATGTGCTGATTCCGGCAGTCGTTGCTAAGCTGCGCGTACTGGCCCCTGGCATCAAGCTGCGCATTATTCCTTACGGCAATGATCTTGCTGAAACCGGGGTGATTTCAGGCGGCACGGCGCTGGTCATGGGCCGTTTTGTCGACCCGCCAGACAACCTGATTGTGCAGCACCTGATGGATGACAGGCTGGCGTGTGTAGTGCGCACCGATCACCCGACTGTTGGCAATGAAATCACCAAGGCGCAATATGAACAGTTGAAGCATGTGAATGTATTGCCGCCAGGACGCATGCGCGCAGGCTTGTTTCAGGCATTAGACCGGCAGGGGTTGAAACGTGAAGTGGCGGTGTCGGTCACGCATTTTCTGTCGGTACCAGAAGTGATTTCCGTCACCGACTATTGCACCACACTGCCGATCCAGATTTGCCGCCGCCTGGCAAATGACACGCGCTTAAAAATCCTGCCAACACCAGTCGACCTGGGTACTTTTCCAGTCGATATCGCCTGGCATGTCAGGTATCGGCAAGATCCCGCACATCGCTGGCTGCGGTCATTGATTGAAGATGTGGCGCAAACACTTTAGCCATGCTTACGCGGCATCAATCAGGCCATGCTTCATGGCTAGCCGCACCATTTCTACCGGGCTGTTCACCGAGAGTTTTTGCTTGATCAGGGTATAGTAATTGGCCACTGTTTTCTGGCTGATTTTGAGCATATCAGCCACCTCTTCCACGCGCTTGCCTTCGGCCAACAGGCGAAACACTTCGAACTCGCGTGACGTCAATTGCTGTAAGGGGTTGCTTTCGCCAATCAAGGTTTGCAAAGCGACTTTCTGCGCCACATCCTGGCTTAAAAACGTGCGACCTTTAGCCACATCCAGCACCGCCTGCACGAGATCTTCCGCCACACCGGTTTTAGTCACATAGCCTTTCACGCCGGTTTTGAGTGCCTGCGCTGCAAACGACACAGCCTCGTGCATGGAGAAAATCACGATTCTGGCTTGCGGATAGCGCTGCAAAATACGTTTGGCGGCTTCCAGGCCGCCCATGCCAGGCATGGAAATATCCATCAGCATGACATCAGGCAAGATCTCGCCATAGACTTGGTACGCTGATTCCCCGGTATCCGCCTCGGCCACAATTTCAATTGATTTATGGCTCTCAAGCAAGCGACGTAACCCTGAACGCACCACGGTGTGATCATCCACCAAAACCACTTTAACTGTCATGTCACTGCTTCCTGAAAACCTTCTGTTGTGTGAAAACGGACTTCGATGCGCGTCCCCTGGCCCGGCGCACTGCTAATTTTCATACTGCCCCTCAAGCCCTCTACCCGCTCTTGCATACCTGCCAGGCCATAGCCGCGACTTTGCACACTGGTATCAAACCCGCGGCCATCATCCTCTATCATCAGCGACAAACCTTGCTCATCTTCCGTCACTTCTATCGTCACGCGGGTAGCCGCCGCATGCTTGCTGATATTCGTCAGGCACTCCTGCAAAATACGGTAAACCGTCACCGACACCGATTCATCATGCTGGCTCAGGTGATTTGAAATCGCATTCACTACCATAATGCCGCGATTACGATCATGCCAGTGATGAATCAACTCGGCCAACGCCAGGCTCAACCCTAGCTCATCCAGCACGCGCGGGCGCAAACGCGCCAGGATATCCTGAATAGTCACCATCATTTGCCGTGTGATCTGCGCAATCGCCTGTGCGCTTTCGCGTGCCACACTGAGCTTTTTCGCCGCCACCAGCGCACTGGCATCCACATGCACCGCGGTCAGGTATTGGCCGATTTCGTCATGCAGGTCACGCGCCAGTTTTTTACGTTCTTCTTCCTGCAGGTGAATAATCTGCTGCGTTAAACGGTGATTATTGCGTATGCTTTGCTCCAGCGTGCTGGCCATGCTGTTGAACTTGTCACTGATCTCACTCAGCTCAATCTGCTCAAACCCAGGCAAGCGGCTTTGATATTCACCGCGCTCAATCTGGTTCAAACCATAAATAATCTGCTTCACTGGCTTAAACGTCGCCCGCACCGTCCAATAAACAAACAACAATACGCTGAGACCAAACAGGCCGACAATCGCCAGCAAACCAGAGGTGTCATCCCAAATTTCGCGCAACTCAAAACTCGGGTCTGGCGTAATGACCAGCTCGCCGATAAAGCGCCCGTTTAAAATAATATTCTTGCGTTTGGGTTCATTGAGCACGCTGGAAATATCCAGCAGGCGTACAAACCACGCCGGTGGCTCTTCACCGGTATGCTCCAATCGCGTCGAGCGGTTAGACTCACGCAAGCGGCCATTCATATCAAAAAAATCCACCTTCAAATGGCGGATGTTGGTCAGCTCATCCAGCCTGAACAGATTGGTTTGACCATTTTCACTGTTATTCAACCAGCCAAAATCTGTCATGTAATGCGCAATTTCCGCATCCAGCAAATGAATCACCAGGTTGGTACTTGAATCTACTTCTGCCAATACGTCTTCACGTGCATTCTTCACCACGGATACTGCCCAGGTCAGCAATAAGCCGAGCAATAACAAGGTAATGATCAGATTAAGTTTGAACTGAAGACTGAGAGATTTCATCATGCTGTGTGGATTTTAAAGTCGATCGCCCAAAAACTATCGGGAATTTTTCCCGATTCATACCCCTGGTATGCAGGGATACCACGCATTATAGGCGGACTAGCGAATCACCACACCCCAAGGCAAGGTGCCGACCGGAATATCCTTTAAGCGCTGATTCGTTTGGGTATCAATCACAGACACGCTATGACTACGGCCATTGGCGACATACAGTTTTTTGCCATCTGGCGTCAGTGCCATATTCCACGGCCGTTGCCCCACCGCGATAGTGGCAATCACCTGACGGCTGGCAGTATCAATCACGCTGATATTATGGTCGCCGCCGTTGCTGACATAAATACGGCTGCCATCGGCATTGACCTTGACACCATTAGAGCGCAAGCCGACTTTGATATTGGCTTGCACCTTCCAGTCACTGGTGGATACAATTTCCAGCAAATTTGCCGCTTCGTTAGCGACATAAGCCCATTTGCCGTCCGGGCTGAAGCCCACGCCGCGCGGATGCTTGGTGGCAGCAATCAAATGTTCGGATTTGAGTGATGTCAGATTGATCACATCCACATTATTGCTTTCTTCATTGCTCGCCAATAACCACTGCTGATCAGGCGAAAATACACAGTGCTCGGGATTTCTGCCCTGGGTATGAATGGTGTGTTTGACCTTATTGACCTGCAGGTCTACCAGCGCCACCGCATTTTCCTCTTCCAGGCAGGCAGCCAGCAGTTTGCCATCCGGTGAAATATCTATTCCCTCGGGTTCGTCGCCGACCTTGATCAAAGCGACTTGCTTGCCTTGTTGGGTATCCACCACAGCTACCGCATTTTTATCGCGCACGACGACATACAAGTTTTGATTGCCAGGGTGTACGGCGGCTGCCTGAACTTTTTTACCGAACTGGCCCTTGGCTGGCAGGCGCTTCACCACCTCATCGGTACTGGTATCAATGACCGACACCGTGCCATCTTTTTCATTGGGCACATAGGCGAAAGGTTGGGAGAACGCTGAGAAAGAGGTAGTGGCCAAAGCCGCTGTGAATAGAAGCTGTTGCAGTGCTTGTTGCATAGAGTGTCCTTCAAAAAAATCGACCAGTTGCTGCAACAACTGGCCTGAACATGGAGATATACTTTATGCAAATCAATTAAATTAAGTCATTTAAATTGATAATTGCATATTAAGCATGCTACGACTGCCCCAATAGCGGCAGCCTTCCCGATTTCATCGGGATTTATTCCCGATGAACTGACCAAACGCCCGCGGCTGCGCACCGACGGCAACCGTTGCTTTAACAAGCAGGCGTTCACTGTCGATAATGGCAATAACGTTATCCATCCAGCTGGCCACCACCACCTGCTGGTGCTCAGCATCGAAAGCAATACCTTCCGGCGTGCCCGGCACACGAATCTTGCGAATGGTTTGCCGCGTTGCCAGATCAATCACACTCACACTATCGTCACCCGTATTACTGACAAACAAGCGTTGCCCGCGATGGTCCGGTGTCGCGCAATACGGGTGATCGCCCGTATTCAGTGTCGCCAGTATCTGTTGAGTGCGCGTATCCATCACGCTGACCGTATTTGAATACACATTCACCACAAATAATTGCTGGCCATCCGGACTTAAACTCAATCCAAATGGATGCTTGCCAACGTTGACCCGATGACGCGCTTTGTTGCTGTGGGTATCAATCACACTGATATCGTCGCTGTCGCGATTGGCAACATACAAAGTGCTACCATCCAGACTCAATTGCAGGCCGCCCGGTGCTTGCCCGACCGGAATATTTGCCAGCACCTGCCCGCTATCTGCAGCCACGACCAGCAAAGTGTCGTGATACCAGTCAGCCACATACAAGCGGTCACCCGTTTTACTCACGGCCAACCCGACTGGCGCAATCGGTAAATCAATCGTACGTATCACTTGCTGATGCTGCATATCGATGACCGACAAAGAGTGGCCTTCAACATTGCTTACATACACTTTTTGCTGTTGCTGATCGACCGCCACACCAACCGGCGACTTGCCCACCACCAGGGTATGCAGCACGGTACGCTGCTGCATCTCGACCACCGACACCGTGTGATCACCCTGGTTGGTGATATAAGCAAGCTCTGCTGCTTGCCCATGCAGAACCATACAGGCCAACCATAACCCGGCAAATCTTTGAAAGTATGGGCGTGCAGACGCCATGCTGGACGTCTTCCGAAAAAACATACTTCTCCTCGCGTATGGTCTTTGAGCGATGTTTAACTATAGGTGTTTATCTGTCTTAAAACGTCAGACAGTATCCTGCAACTGGCAGGGATTTTTTCACGGCAGGGAGGCTAGGAAGCAGATACTCTTTGCGCAAAATGGGCATTAATCGCCGCCATATCCAGCGCTTGCCACATATGCAGATGATGTTTCAGCTCGTGGGCGTGCATAGCGCCATTGACCAGGTCAATCACCACGCGCTCGCGTACCACCATCAACGCTGGTACTTGTGCAACCTGAAAATTGGCCGCCAGGTCTGTGGCCACATCCATATCTACCGTAGCAAACAAGATGTGGGGCGTTTGTGCGGCTACCTCGGCAAATACCGGTGCAAAGGTCTGGCAAGGCGCACACCACTTAGCGGTAAACAGTACAACCATAAAATCATGCGCGGTTACTTGCTGGTTAAACGCGGCTTGGCTGTCTATGGGATAAATATTATTGACACTCATGGAGTTTCCTTGGAAGGGGCGCCTGCTGCTGGCAGGCGTTTAATCACACTCAGGGTCCAGTGTTGCGGTCCGGCTATGCTTTGCGAACAGCCGAGTTCTGCGACCGGCACCTGCGCACTCAACACATGGCGGGTATGGTCTGCCGTTTGCACTTGCATAAACCAGCGATCCACCCACACCTCAACCTCTGCTGAGGCGTCCTGTTCAATGCTGACAGCGGACAGTTGCAGCGACACCAGTTGACCGCCATGTGCCAGACATAGACTGTCATCGGTTTCGACCAGCGTGACCTCACTGTTTTCACTAGCAGCCATGGCCGGGGTAGTGGTCAGGAATATCCAGGCACTGACAGCAACCAGCAAGCGTATGCGGGTCATCATGCTGGCTAACTGATTCAGGCGCACACGCTTGTACCCATGCGTTTAAACAAAGGGCGCAAATGTGCGCAGATCTTGTTGCGCCAGCCACTGCTATTGGCCGCTGCATTCTGGCGAGCGTCTTTCAGGCCTTGCAAGCCGTCTTTGACAAAACTGTCGACCGCACTTTTGGCTGATTCATCATCCTGCCCGGCTGGCGGTTCATTGCCGGTAAAGGCGCGGTAATAGCGTGCTGTCCACACCACCTTGGCATTGCTGCCATCGGCCACCACCTTGATTTTGCCATTCAAGGAGCTGACAGGTAGCGCTTCCAGGTCAATGTCGCCCGACAGGCGATAAGCCACCGTCATGTCTGCGGCAGAAACCTCATCGATTTCCTGTAATAAATGCTTGCCGTTTTTGAGGGTAATTTTTTGCTGCTTGTCGTTGACTGCCTCGCAGGCCGTCACTTGTGGATGCCATTGTACCAGTGCACAAGGCGCGCTGATACGCTTCCATACGGCATCGGCTGCCGAATTTACCTGAATGGATTCATCGGTTTTCTGCGGTGTCGGGCCATGCGCCCAGGCATTTGCACTCATTAATCCAATCAGTAATAAAGACCACTTCATTGTTGCTCCTTCTCTAAAAAACTAAACGTGTTGTTTACTTAAAATCTGTTGTTTACTTAAAACTTTTAGTGACTGCGCAGCCTGATGCCAGACCAGCGTCGCGCCAACCACTTGACCCAGCGACTACCGGAAAATGTCAGCAGCAGGTACAGCAGCCAGCAAACTATCGCCGGCACGGCCAGCCAAGGCCTGAGGTCGGTATCGGCCCAGCGCCAGGCAGTCATGCCCAAGCCAGTCGCCCAACTGCTGCTTTGCGCTGACTGCTCCAGACGCACATAATTCAGGCCAGTGGTGTTAGCCAGGCGTTGCAGGTTCTGTTCATCCAGTGCCGAGAGGTGCGCATTATTCAGCAAATCAGTCCCCGGGCCGTGACCGGCATTGCGGTCATGCTGGCCCTGCTCCATCGCCAGTACCGACAAAGTCTCAGCCATGCCAAAGTTACCGAAACGCTGCACTTCTTCCTGTTCCCAATAGCCGGAAACCGCATTCTTTTCATCCAGCTTGGGGATTTTGCTGGCGACTGGCTTGCCCATGCCGACCAGGTATCCCTGCACATCGCCAGGTTTACCGGCATAGCCGGGCATGTATTTAGGATTGGCAGGTGGCGCCTGCTGGCCATCAGTGAAAAACATGACGCGTATCTGCTTGCCTAATTCCGGTGCCTGTTCCAGGGCGTTGTACAAACCATGCGCGATAAACGAATCCGCAGCCCAGGCCATGCGCCAGTCCATGCTGGCAACCGTTTGGTCCAGCGCGGCGAAATGGGCGCAGACCTCAACCGGCTCCACCACATTCACCACATTGCGTTCGGTAAACATCCCCAGCGCCACCCGTGAACCACAAGGCAAGGCCGATAAGGTTTTGCGTATACTTTGCTTGGCTATTTGCAAGCGACTGATACTTTTACCAGCCACCTGGTAATCAGGCACATTCATGCTTTGCGTGATATCCACCACGAAATACCAGTCATAAACGCGATTGGGTAGCATTAGATGTGGCCGGAATAAGATGATGGTGAGCAACACAAATGTTGCGATAAGGCACGCTTTGCGCCAGGCATACAGCCTGGACCCTTGCCCAGACCAGCCCCCCACCAGGCCTTTTACGACCGCTCGCCATGCCTCAGAAAAACGCAGACGCATCAGGGCATGCCTCTAGGATTACCCGGCATGGCTGGCCAGCCACTTGGCTCTTCTTCTGCCTTGATCTGCTCATCTTCATATTGTTGCGGCCCGGACATGCCATGCGTAGTCGGTGCCAGGCGTAAGGCCAGGTGGTAGTTGTATTTCACCTCAGACCAGTCAGGCTCTACGCGCAAGGCTTTTTGGTAGCTCTCTTTGGCCAGTGCGACCAGCGGACCCGCTTCATCCCAGGCAGGCAGGCCGCGCTGTTCCAGCAAGCGGATCGCTGTGCGCAGGTAAATATTGCCCGAATTAAAATAGGCCTGTTGGCGTAACGCATCACCTTCAGGCACTTTGCTGATCAGAGCGGCAAATTCCGATAATGCCTGTTCGGGCTTAACCTGGTTGTCATAAAACACCGCATTGGCAAACAAAGCCTGGGGCGTCTGGTTAGCGCCAAGCAAGGTGTTTTCAATCAATACATGCGGTTGCAGGCTGCGACGATAGACTTCAGCCTGATAGATATCTATCGCTTGCCTGATCAGCATCACCACTGAGATTAATATCAATAGCCCAGCCCATAACATGCCACGCCGCAGGATGCCCGCCAGTTTTTTATTCATGCCTGCCACCGTTTCAATTCCAATGCATACAAACAGATCAAACACACCGCCGCCAGCCACGCCAAGCCATAGGCATACTGGCTTAAATCCTGCCGCGACACGGGCTCCAGGTATCTGGTCGGTTTATTTTTCAGTGTGGAAATATCGCGTACTGCCGCCATCACCGCTTGCGGGTTTTCAGCTTCATACACGCGGTAAGGCACATTCAGGGTCTGGAAGTATTCATGCAGGGCATACTCAGGGTAGGCATCAATATTTTCGCCTTCTGCCAGGCTTTGCTTAAGGCTGACGCCACTCTCGGAGCGTAGATAAATCCAGTACAGTGAAGCCTTCTGGCGCATAAACATGGCGCGTAACATATCCTGCGTTTTACCATCCAGATGCGCGCCACCGTCCGACACCAGCACCATGGCGCGTGCGCCGGTGACTGGCTGGTCCGCAAAGTAATCCAGTGCCATACCCAAGCCACGCGCCACGGCGGTAAAGCCCATGCCACCGGCTTCGGTGGCATCCAGTGCCGCCTGCACAAACTCACGGTCATTGCCCAGTGGTGCCGCCAGAATTGGGGAAGTACTGAAAGTCACCATGCCCATTAAATCATCATGCCCTTGTGCGACCAGCGTTTTAAGGACCTTGCGGGCGACTTCCATCTTGGGCACGCGTGCTTGTGCATCGTCACCTTTTTTTACAAATGGCTCATTCATGCTGGCACTGCGGTCCAGCACGATCATGACATGCGCACCACGTCCTATCTTTTCGACATATTGCGATTTCAGGTAAGGGCCGGTGAGCGCCAGACTCAAGGCCAGTATCAATAGACTTAATGCCATCTTCCACAGGCGATCCAGCCAGGCAGATAGCGGATCTGCGGGTAACCCTTGTAACGCCGGATGCGGGAAATTCATTTGCCCGCGCAATACCCATGGCAATACGGCCAAAGGTAACAACAGCAATGGCCAGAAATCCGTCAGCCCCCAGTGCTCATTAAAGCCTGAAGCCAGTAATACGGTTTGCGCGCCTTCTTCCCACATGTTCAGGAAATCTCCACCTGGCTTAAGGTTTTGGCGAGCTGTTTCAACTCACTCAGTGACAAAGACACTGGTTGACCGGCAAAAAAAGTTTGCTGAACATTGTGGTAAAAATCCTGCAATTTGTCGCGATAAGGTGTGATGGCTGATTGACTGGCCAGCAGCCTGGGCAAATTTTCTGCGGTGACGGCGTAACCGGCAAATTGATCGACTGCGCGACTAATCAGGCGCATGGCGTGCATACGCGTTTCATCTTGGTCTTGCTTTAAGCGACGGATACCATGCCACGCCTGCCTAAACGGCATGCGTTTTTCCTGCGGAAACTGGATCCAGCCCAGATACCAGGCAAAATAAACCAGGCCTGAACCCAACAGAAGAAACCAAGCAGCCAGCTGCCACAGTTGAGTGGAGAGCGGCCACTCGGGCAATGGCGCATCCGGGTAAAGTTTGACGTGCTCGGCATCAATACGCGCTGGCAGCAGGCTGGAAACAATGACTTTGTCAGCAGGTATATCTATCGTCAGGCGTTGCTGGTCGCGTTTAAATTGCAGGTGCAGGTTTTTCAGCGGCAAGGTTTTCACCGTGTCACCTGCCACAAATATCTGCCAGTCGATATCGAGTTGGATCAGGCGTTCAGCTTTGCTGTCACTGTTAGTCCAGTGTGCTTTCCTGAGTTCTATGGCTTCATTTTGTGCTGGCGCTGGTAGACTGGCAGGATCCAGTTCAAAGCCTGACGGCACATGCAGCTTAATATGTTGCCGAGCAATACTGCCCAGGGTGTAATCGGCTTCGCGAGTATGGCTTTCGGCGCGTGGCTTATTAGCATCGTTCGCATATGATGATTGCATCACAGCCAGCCACAGCAGGCTACCTACCAGTTTTAACAACCTTTTATGTTTTTGCCCATGCATTGCATGCAATCCCATAGTCATGACATGCTCTCCATCAAATGACGACTCACTTCTTCTGCTCGCCAGCCCGGCTTTAACCACAAGGGAGCGCGCGTACCCGCGGTTAAAAATCGTGCATTGAGTGACTTTTTTTGCTGTTTTGCATGGTCGGCGATCTGCTGGTGCAACTTACGCCTCAACATCCAGCTGCGTTCTTCACCGGTTTCCATATCGCGCAGGCGTGCCCAGCCAAAGCTGGGTAAACCCGCTGTCGCGGTACGGTCGCGTAGAACAACCGGAATCACATCGTGATGCTGTCCAGCTTGCAGGGTCTGTTGCAACAAGGCATCCGGCCAGTAAAAGTCAGACAACAGGAAAACCAGCGCGCGTTGCGAACCTAGCGACATGAGCGTTTCCGGGATAGCGTTGGCACTGCGGCCATCAGCACGATTCATTGTTTCTGCCTGCTGCCAGTAACGTGTGATTTGTTGTGCCACGGCCTGCGCTGTGCCCGGTTGAAAACTGGGCAATACTTGCAATGCCAGTTGTTCGTGATCATCTGCCGCGCGCATGCCAAACGCGTCGCCTTGCCGGTTGGCAGACCAGGCCAGCGAAGAGACAAACTCTGTCACCTGCTGGCGCATATTGGCCTCGCCCTGGAAAAACATGGAGCTGGAGACATCGATAATCGCATAGACCCGTACAGCAGCGCGTTCCAGATAGGTTCTCACCAGCCATTGCCTGGGTACAGTGCGCACGCTGGCGCGGATATCGATGCGTTTCGGGTCAGGGCACGCCAGCAACGAGGCAAACCCGGCAAAGTCACTGCCATTGCCATGGTGCGTAGTGAGCGTTGCCCCGGCGTGGTATGACTTGGAGCGCCAGTTGATATTGTAAAAAAACTGGCTTGGCTCAAACGCAGCCTGAAGCTGCGACGATGATGGACTCATCTCGGAAGCATTCGCCGTGGGTACTGACAGGATAGCCATAAAGATAAAAACAGACTGCCGCCAGACTTAAGGGGCAGACACCTTGTCCAGAACCGCTTGCAATAACAGTGGCGCCAGTCGTGCGTGTTGCAGGGCATAAGCGCCATTGAAGAATACGCGATGCGTCATGACAAATGGCCACACGGCACGGATATCGTCCGGCGTTAAATAATCACGGCCTTCTATCCAGGCACGCGTGCGCGCACTGCGCATGAGCATGGCGGTACCGCGCGGGCTGGCACCGCCAGCCAGCAAGCGTGACATATCGACATCGGGTAACTGGATGCCGGCTGCTACCGGGTCTTTTAGCGCACGCCATAAATCAACGGCATACTCCTGCAATGCGATTTCGGCCCGGACTGAATTCTGTATGGTTTCCGCGACCAGGTTTAACTGGTCGTAAGGCGTTAATCCGGCGGGCAGTGTCGCAATCAGCGCATCCACATCATAAAAACGGGTATCAAACATCAATGCCCGCTGCAGGTCACGCTCATCCGGCGCCTGCACCGAAATTTCCATCAAGAAGCGATCACGTGCGGCAGCAGGGATTTCAAAGGTTTCTTCACGTTCCAGCCGGTTGCGGTCGGCAAACACCGTCAGGTGCGGGAAACGGTATTCGCGGTTGAATGCATTGACTGAACGTTCAGCCATCAAGCGTAAAAACAGAGCATGTGCCTGCGGACGGGCACGGTTGATTTCATTAAAGAAAAACACCGCCAGTGCTTCATCGTGCTGCAACAACGGCCCGGGTTTAACCGCGGCCTGGCCTTGCTCATTGATATAGGCATGGTAAAGAAAGTCGCTGGGCATCAGGTCAATTGCGCCTTCTATCCGTTGATAGCCACCACCCAATAGTTGCGCTGCTGCACGTAACAGTGTGGTCTTACCTACCCCGACATCGCCTTCCAGCAACACGTGCCCACGTGAAAAAATCGCAATAGTCAGTGCGCGCGTTTGCTCCGGCATGCCCACCACCACGGTGTTAATGGCCTTTTCAAATGCTAGGGCGCGCTCACGCCAGGCGGCTAATTCAATTTTATTTTCCATACACCATCCATGATTCAGAATGAAACAGGCCACTGTCGACTGCATACAATCGACACCGGTTTGCCACATGCATTGAGGGGGCGAAACTGACACCGGAAACGATGCCAGTTTCCTAGGGGGGAATTTAAGATTACTTCACGTCAAACACGAAATTGCCGCTGGATTTGGCATTCGCAATGCGTTTTGCGTTGCGTGCATCCATCAATTTGATGGATTCCTCTTGCTTGTTGAGTTCTACCGGATCATGTTTCGGGTCATATTTGGAACCCGCAATTTTTTCCGGATAGCCAGGTTTGGCTTCCCAGCAGTTTCCTGGCTCTTTACAACTTTGACCGTCGTAAGCCAGCGCCTGATTTGACACCGCAAACACACTGGCAACAGCCAGTAATGCCAATACGTGTTTCATCACTTTCTCCTTAATCATAAATTAGCTGGTGTATTGTTTTCGATTAACGGATTGCCCACCAGCCTAACAATCCGATAATGGGTTTAACCGTGCGGCGCAGCGCCACCGTTTTTAAGGTTTTCTTCGGCCTGATGACGAATCCAGGCGATCACATGCAGGATCTCATCAACCGTCATACGGCCCTGTTGCGGCCCCATCATGCCGGCAGCACCGCCATAAATGGTTTCAAAAATACCTTTATCGGTTTCATTCTTAGGGTAGGTCCAGTAATCATCAGCCAGTGCTGGTCCCAACTTGCCTTCAGCCAAGTGACCGTGGCAGCCGGAACAGGCGGTAGAGAAAATGGTGTAGCCTTTTTTAATCTCTTCCTCATTGCCACGGTACGGGTTTTCACCGGTTGCCATGAAATGCTTGGCTTCAGGCGTGAAGGTTTCATCTTCCATCGGCGCAAGGTCCAGCACATCGCCGGACAGCGTGCCGCGGAACTCGATCGCCGGGCCATCCTTCAGTACCACTTTCGCTAGCTCAGTTTTGCTGGCACCCTGGGTTTGCGCAGAGGTGTCGTCTTTGGCGCACGCCACGGTAAAGAAAGTCGCCATGACCAGACCAGAGATGCCGAACGCCATCGCCAGCTGTTGTTTCACACGGCGCAACGGCATGGCCTGCGATTGAGATTGTTGAGATTCTTTCAATTCAAACTCCAAAAACTAATTAATCAAGATTGTGATTTACTGAAGGTTCAGCAGAGGAATACCTTCCTCTTTGAGAATGGCGGTGATTTCCATCCCGTGTTTTTCAATGACGCCATTCAGGGCCTGTAGCAACTCAGGGCGTTTTTTGCTCACACCCATGACCACGTCGTAATGCATGGGGATTTTTTCACCATTGGTTTTTTTGGCGTTGTCTTCCACCATCACCATTTTCAATGGCACTTCAGAGGCACGCACATAACGTGCGGCTTCAGGCGCCCACAACATGGCCATATGCAGATGCATGTTGGCGACATCATTCACCAGGCGTGAAGGTTCAACATGCACATAGCGATTACGCGTGGACTGAAAATTCTGGATTTCAGTGAAGTAGTCAAACATGTCATCAAAGCGGTTAATCTGCAGCAGCATGTTTTTACCCGGGCTGTCCGGCATCACGCCGATACGGAAATTCTTTTCCTTGAGGTAAGGATGATCCCAGGAAGTGACATCGATTTCGCGGTCGACACGGGTGACGAATACGTAGCCGGAACGGTAATAAGGCTTGGTCACCAGCACACGCGGATCATTCGGGTCAGTGCCAATCAGCACATCACACTTGCCTTCTTCCATGTCCTTTTGCAGGGTTAACGGGTTAGTCCACCAGAAATAATTGACGGGGACATTCAGTGTTTTGCCAATGACAGCAGCGATCTTGTTTTCAAAGCCTTGTTTCTGGTCATTGGAAAAAGGTAATTCGGATTTACCGGCACAGATATTCAGTGCATCGGCAGCAAGTGTGGGCAATGCAAACACACTCAGGGTCAAGGACAAGCAGACGCTCAACCAGGTACGACTATTCTTTTTAACTTCAGCAAACATTTGTTCTCTTCTCCATTAGAGAGAACAGGATGACCGGCCATCCTTGCGTCTGACGGCCATCCTGCACACTACATCAACAGGTTTACTGTATGAATTACAGGCTAAACACCATCAGGCCACCGCCCATTTGTGTGTGGTTTTGCAGTTCTTTGAACGCTCCAACCGCACCCAAACCAGCGCTAGGGTCTGTCAGGTCAAACACCAGACCAACACCTGGCCAGCCGCCTACACCGTACATGCTGCCAACGTACTGCTTACCTTTGAAGGAGTAAGTCATAGGAGATCCGATACCACCGGATGGCATCTTGAAGTTCCACAACTCTTTACCGTCTTTGTTATCCAAAGCTTTCAGGTAACCATCAAGTGTTGCGTACCATACCAAGCCGCCTTTGGTGTACAAAGTACCGCCCCAGGCCGCGAATTTCTCCCACTTGGTCCATTTCGCCTTACCTGTCGTCAAGTCGAAAGCACGGATCTGACCCATTTCTTTCTTGGTTGGGCCGTTAGGACCGGGGTACATCGCCAGTGTTGCACCAACGAAGAACTGACCTGCACGGTATGGCAGCATGAACGGCTCCCAATCCATACAAATGTGGTTCAGACCAGCGTACAAAGTACGGCTTTCCGGATCGTAGGAGTCAACACCTTGGTTGTGGAAGCCCATCGCTGATGGACAAATATTGGTACCTTTGTGGTCCATACGGGTTGCAAACTCAGGATCACGTACCGGCGTACCGGTTTTCAGGTCCACTTTTTTGAACACGTTGACTGCCGGATCGACTTTTTCAGCGACGATCAGGCTGCCGTTTTCACGGTTCAGTGTGTACAGGATACCGTTACGGTCAATGTGGCTTAGCAGCGGAGTCACTTTGCCGTTGACTGGTTGGTCAGTCAGCACCATCTGGTTCACACCAGCAAAGTCCCACTCATCGTGAGGCGTTTTTTGGTAACCCCATTTAGCCATACCGGTGTCCAGGTCACGACCCCAGATCGTCATGGTCCACTTGTTGTCACCAGGACGCATGGTTTCGTTCCATGGTGCCGGGTTGCCAGAACCGTAGTAGAACAGGTTCAATTTAGGGTCATAAGCATACCAACCCCAGTTTGTACCGCCACCAATTTTCCAGGCATCGCCTTCCCAGGTTTTAGTACCCAGGCCGAATTGACCGTAGTGTGGATTGTCTTTGTTGAAGTCTTTCGCCAGACGCACAGAGTCGTCAGAACCGGTCGCAAACGCACGCCATTTCAGTTCACCTGTTTTCAGGTCGAAGGCGTTTACCGCGCCACGTACACCCAGCTCGGCACCTGAACAACCCATCAGGATAGTGTCTTTAGCCACGAAAGGCGCTTGTGTCAGTGTAGAACCCACTTTTGGATCACATACTTCCACTTCCCAGTTGGTTTTACCGGTTTTTGCATCCAAAGCCAGCAAATGACCATTGGCCTGTTTCTTAATAATTTGACCAGCGCCGTATGCCAGACCGCGGTCAACCACGTCACAGCACATCACTGCTTTAGTAGAAGCATCTTGCTTAGGCTTGTGTTGCCAAACAATTTTGCCTGGATCGTTCAGGTTCAGGGCGTATGTATTGTTTGGGAAAGCAGAGTGGATGTACATCATGTCACCAATGACCAATGGCGCACCTTCGTGACCATTCAGTACACCGGTGGAGAATGACCACGCAGCTTTCACATTTTTTACGTTGGATTTGTTGATTTGAGCCAATGGGCTGTTGTGCTGGCTATAATAGCCACCAGTTGCGATCGGCCAGGCACCAGGTGTGTTCACCTGCTTGTCCAGCTCTGCATCCGCCATGGCCAGGCCAGAAAAGCTTGCAAACAAGCCTCCGACCAAAGCGCCTAAAATGGCACTAGATGATCTTACTTTCATACTATCTCCTAATCTCTCAAGAATGAGTTTCACGTGGTGTTGCGACATCCCCCCGAATGCCGCACTGCACGACCTGAATTATTAATAATTTGTAACAAAGGCAATAGATGAATGATTCCCTATCATTGCTTCAACAATTCATTCATGCAGACCGGTCATATAAGGGAATTTTTCACGGGGCAGTTGATTGAGATGTGGTCTATAGTGGCGCAGGTTCACACAAGGCGGGAGCAAGTTGGCTACCGCCATATAGCTTCACAGCGTTTGGTCACTCAGTCATGCATTCTTATCAACGATCTATGCCAGTTATTACTGCTCTACACAAACTCGGCAAATTAAGCCGGGCCAGCCAGGACACGCTCATTGTGATGACGGGCGTGGTGCTGACGTTTGTCTGTGCATCTGAATTCGACCTGGCCGAGCGCGTCAACACCTGGTTACTGACCTATGAATATGCGCAACTGGACGAGGTCCCGCTCACATTGTTTGTGTTTGTGTTATTGAGCGTCTGGTTCAGCCAGCGCCGCATGCGGGAAATTCATGCTGAAATCCAGCGCAGAAAACACACAGAAGCCCAATTAAGCAGCAGCCAGCAACTGTATAAAACGCTGTTCGATGGCGACCTGACCGGTAATGTGGTGCTGGATATTGATGGCAATATCGGCATGCACAATCGTGCATTTGACCGTATCTGCCGCCCGCTGAATGATGACAAAAACGCCTGCGTACTGTTTTCATTTGATTGGCCAACCTTTGTATCGCAACTGCAATACCACCAGGAACTCAATTTCAACAAGCTGCAAATCCGGCGACCAGATGGCCTGCCCTGCTATGTGGGCGCGCGCTTTGTCTATGTGCCGGCAGCAGAGCGCAAACCGGCACAAATTCACGGCTACCTGGTCGACATGACCGAGCAATGCCTGGTGGAACTTGACCTTGAACGCACCTTGAAAGAAAACCGTGTGCTGGCGCGTCATGCCATGCAGATGCAAGAGCAGGAGCGTAAATATATCGCCAGCGAGATTCATGACGAAACGGGTCAATATTTGACGGCGATTCGTATGGATGCACTGACCTTGCAAAAAAGTAATCCCGATCAGGCCCATGTGATTGCAGTGAGGATTGCCTCCAATACCCAGCATGTGCAGCAGTCCATACGTGCGCTGATTAAGCATTTACGACCACCGGCACTTGATTCGCTAGGCCTGATTGGCGCCGTTGAGCGCCTGGTCAATGACTGGAAGAAACTCAATCCGTCCGTCGACTGCCACCTCACACTGGATACCAGCGAACAGACATTGAACGAAGACACCAATATTGTTGCTTTCCGCGTTGTGCAGGAAGCGCTGACCAATATTGCACGCCACGCCCATGCCAGTGAAGTGTGGATAGATATCCATATCATCAAGCGCCAGGACAAAGCCATGCTGCAAATCGAAATCCGTGATAACGGCAAAGGCATGGATACCACGCAGGCAACCGAAGGTGTCGGCCTGGTCGGCATGCGCGAGCGTATCGAGTCGCTGCAAGGCAGTTTCAAACTCATGAGCGGCTTACAGGCTGGCACCCTGATTACCGGCCTGCTGCCACTCAACACCAGCAAGCAGGTACGCCCTGCTGCATCCTTATTGTCAAACCCGGGAGTAAACGACTATGCAACCCCTTAAATGGCTAAGCCTGATTGCACTGATGATGCCGCTGGCATTGTCTGCAAAAGATCTGCAAACAGAAGAACAACCTTTTTTGCAGGCCTATAGTGGCCAGTCGCGCCAGTTTGTAGAAGAGCAACTAGGCAAACCCGTCAAAAAAGAAATGGCAGTGAAACCACACAACGCAGACCAGATTTTGCAACAACAACAGCAAGCAGCCCCTGGTGCTGGCGAACAGATTGAGATGTGGTATTACCGCGGCAAGATTCAATATGCGCCAAACAAGTTTTTCAATACTGCCGAGCTCACCTTTGCCAACGACAAATGCGTGAACATCACCTTTGCCAATAAAAAATAAGGCGCACGCAGACCCATGGCAAAAGTAATGATCGCGGATGACCATGCCATGCTCAGGCAAGGCTTGCGCACTATGCTGGAACAGGCAAACCACCAGGTTTCTGCGGATGCGCTAAGTGGTGAAGAGGCCTGCCTGTTGGTAGAAAAGAATCACCCTGACCTGCTGATTCTGGACCTGGATATGCCAGGCATCGGTGGCCTGGAAACCCTGAAGCGCATTTTGCATCGTAAACCGCAAATGCGGGTACTGATTTTCAGCATGCATGATGACTGCATCTACGCCACGCGCGCCATTCAAGCGGGTGCACGCGGTTACGTGACCAAAACCGAACCGCCAGAAGTGGTGCTGGAAGCGGTACAGAAGATCCTCAAAGGCGGACGTTATATCAATAACGAGCTAGCGCAGAGTTTGTCCATGTATCACCTGGAAAGTCAGGAAAACCCGATCCAGAAATTATCCCCGCGCGAATTTGAAGTCTTTCGCCGCATCGCCCAGGGCGAGGCGCTGGCAGCCATCGCCAAAGGCATGCATATCGGCTATAAAACAGTGGCCAATATCCAGACCAGCGTGCGGCAAAAACTGGGGGTGGAAACTACTGGCCAGGTGGTGCATATCGCCGTGCGCTTCGGCATTATCAAAGGCCTGTAATCAGGTCATTCGCCATGATTCTGATTATTGCCCGCAAAGAACTCCGCAGCCTGTTTGCCACCCCCATGGGCTGGCTGATTCTGGCCATTTTCCAGGCCATTGCCGGCACCTATTACAGCCTGAGTTTTAACCAGTATTTTGAAATCATGCGCAGTGCACAATGGCAAGTGCAGCGTATCGGCATCACCCAGTTTATGGCAGAAGGTGTGTTTGGCGTCGCCGCAATATTAATGCTGTTTGTGGTGCCACTGGTATCGATGAAACTCATTAGCGAAGAACGCAAAAACCAGACCATGGCCTTGCTGATGAGCGCGCCGTTAAGCATGAGTGAGCTTATTTTAGGCAAGCTGCTGGGTATCGTCACCTATCTCAGCATACTGATTATCAGTATGGTGCTCATGATTGCCATGCTGTTACCCTGGGCAGAAATTGACCTGCCTTACCTGCTCACACATGCCTTGGGACTGTGGTTGCTGGTGGTAGCCAGCAGTGCATTGGGGCTATATGTGTCCTGCTTGACGGCGAATCCAATCCTGGCGGCATTTTGCAGCATGACAGCCCTCTCCGTCTGTTTACTACTGGACAAGTTCTTTAGTGACAATCGTCAGGCGCTGTTTCATGACCTATCCCTGATGCAGCACTACCGCCAATTCTCATTGGGCATACTCAACAGCTACGACATATTATTTTTCGTGCTGTTCGCACTGTTTTTTGTGCTGCTTTCTATCCGCCGTTTACATGCTGACCGACTTTATGGCTAACCTCTGGCAACGCGCCTCAATCAAACACTGGCTGGCGAGTGCAGCACACTGGTGGCAACACCGCCTGGCGGTGCCTGCCTTGCTGCTGCTCACGCTGGCACTGGGCGTGCTCGCCTGGCAGTTCCACATCATGGCGGATACGACGCACAATCACCGCAACACCTTATCTGCAGCCAGTATTCAGGTGCTACAACATTTACCAGGCACCATCGAAATCACCGCTTTTTGCAGTAATAGCCCTTACAAAGGGCGTTATTTCAGAAAGTCGATCACCTCGCTGCTGCAGCGTTATCAATACCTGCATGCAGATTTACGTGTGCAATTTATTGACCCAGCCAGCTCACCGACCCTGGCCCGCGAGCAGCAGATCAAAAAAGAAGGCGAAATGATCATCCGCTATCGCGGCCAAGAAAAGCGCATGTATTTGCCATACACCGAAGAAGCGTTTACCAATGTATTGCTACAACTACAGCATGGTGAACGCGCGCCACTATTATTTGCCAGCGGACAGGGTGAAACCGCACTAGACAACACCTCTGACAGTGGTGGCAGCCAGCTAGCACAAGCCATGCAAGCAGCCGGTTTACAGGTAATGGCGAGCACATCACTGACTTATGTCGCGAGTAAAAACAAGCCATTATCCACCCTAGTGCTGGCAGGCGCCACACAGGCTTATACACCTGCGCAGGCAGCCGCCATCAAAGCCCATCTAACCCAGGGTGGTAACCTGGTCTGGCTGGTCGACTCAGCACAAACACAAGGCCTGCAAGCGCTGGCTGAAGGGTTAGGCCTCGATATCAGCCCAGGTATGGTCATAGACCCAGCCAATCGCCAGTTCGATATTCCGCTGCATGCCTTGAGTACACAGCGCTATGCCGCACAAGGCCCGACCCAGGAGTTTGCCCTGCGCACCTTTTTTGAGGAGGCACATGCCATCCAGCGCATGCGCCAGCCAAATGATACATGGCGTACGCTACCACTGGTTGCGGCGGCAGAGCATGGCTGGGTCAGCGCGAGTTATCGCCCTGGGCAGTCAACAGCGCTGCCTGCGTTTAATGCCGACACAGATATGCAGGGGCCTGCCACGGTGATGCTGGCGTTAGAAAAAGAACGGGCCACGGGCGAGCATCAACGTATTCTGGTCATCGGCAGCCGGCAGTTTTTTAGCAACAGTCAGTTACAGCGCGGTGGCAATCTGGCGCTCAGTATGCAAAGCCTGCAATGGGTGGTCAATAATCAGCCTAGCATCAGTTTGCCCGTCACCCCGTTAAGAGATAGCGTGATTGCCCTGCCATCGACTCAGACCTGGCTGATCTTGTTATTTAATAGCTTTCAATTTGGCTTGCCAGCTCTGTTGCTGTGGGCAGGCTGGATGCGCTGGCGTAGAAAACAGCAACATTAAAGCCATCGCCATTCTGTTTTGCGCGTAGATAAAACTCGTACCCAATAAAAAACCCCGGCAAGCCGGGGTTTTCGCAAAGTTGCTAGCTGAACTACAGGCCAGACAATCCTTTTTCAATCGCTTGATTATGATGTGCTGGCTGCTCAGTCGTCTCAGACACTGGCGAAGCCACGGCTGATTCCGGTTTTGCCTCAGCAGGTGCCACAGGCACTGTCGGCGCAGTCGCGGCGCCGCTATCCAGGGTCAGTTTGGAAAAGTCGCCGTAGAACTCCACTTTAGCGTCCTTGCGCAAGGCAGACACTTCATTCTTGATCACAGTTTGCTGATTTGAGTTCACCAGGAATTGCTGGATCACAGGTTTTGCTTTTTCCAGATCCACCGGTTGACGGTCAACTTTGGCCAAAAACAGCAGCACCAAGGCCTGAGGGCTTTTCACCACCAGCGTATCGCCCGCTTTCAAAGTGTTCAGTTTTTTCAAGAGCTCCAACGGTAGTTGCTCAGCCGCTTTACGGCTGGCATTGGCACTAAACACATAGTTATTGTCTTTTAACCATTTGGCCAAGTCATCTGCCGTTTTTGCGGCGCTAATCCCGGCCTCAATGTCGCTGGCATGCTCATTGCCATCCTTGATGGCAAACTCCTGAATCACATACACGTTACGCTCGCTGAATAATTCAGGATGTGTGTCGTAAAACTTCTTGATGTCATCCGCAGACGGCGCTGCTTGTTTAGCCGCTACCTTTTGCATGTAAGCCTGTGCCAGCACCTGTTGTTTGGTCGCTTCCAGCACTTGCAGTACATTCGGATCACGGTCCAGCTTTTCATCCACAGACTTCTGCTTGAGCAACTCCAGATCGACCATTTGTTGCAATACTTTTTCAGAAGCCGCCTTGACTTGTGACTGATCCAGCTTACCCAGTTTGGATAAGGCAAAATTCAATTGATGCACGGTAATTTCACTGCCGTTCACTTTGGCCACGACTTGTGACCCGGCTTTGGCCGCGTCATCATGTTTACTGCACCCGGCCATCACCAGCATCAGTGCTGGCACAATTAATGCGATTTTTTTCATCATCACCCTTTAATATTTTGGTATTTTTTGTGTTCTGTTGCGACAGTTCGCCACACTAATTACGGCCTCCCTCAGGCCTGTCTTTAGCGATCATTGTCAAAATTTTCAAAACACATGCTAACACACTCTTGTTACCAATATTGCCAGTGACCAGTGTATACCACCCAAACACCGAGTACGGCATTGGTGGTCACATGGGCAAGAATTGATACCCAGAGCACCTGGAAACGACGGTATAACCAGGCATATACCAGTCCTGCCAACAGCCCGGCTAACCAGAGCTGATGTTCCACTGCAAATAATACGCTACTTACTGCAATTGCATAAGCCGTCGCGCGCGCAGGAGAGACCGACATAAAGTCGTTACTATCCAGCCTGCGCATTAAATATGACCGCCAGAACAGCTCTTCGATCACTGGCACCACCAATGCCGAACCACTCCAGCGACAAATTAACCAGAAAATATCAGCGCTGCTCTGCATCGGCATGGCAACCGTATGGCTCGATCCATGTCCACCCAGCCAGGCGGGATAAGGCGCAATCCACAGTAAGAAGACCAGCCAACCAGCCAGCAGCGCGATTAAGGCTTGGTTAAACGTGGGTGTCACACGCAGTTCGAGGTAATCGCGGCGGAAATATAACAGCAGGCACAAGGCCGATAGACTGCGCAGCAAATAGGTGGGTTCTGCGCCTATACCTAACCAGGACAACGCCATTGCCAGCCACGGCTCAGCCGCCAGTAATAAGATAAACCCGGCAAACGGGTAAATACGGGCACGCTCATGCCGGGTAAACCAAGAATCAAGTAAAGCAGTCATTGCGCCAGCCGATCATCAAAAAGCACAGGCCTCGCCTAAAAAGTGGTCAAGGCGTTGCTATTGTATCAACTTTATTTTCCAGTAGTTGTGTCTGCTTACCCTGCACAATATTTTCCAGCTCTACCCGTTTGAGCTGGAAAAATGGCTCTGCGCGCAAGAAGCGCTGATAAGCCCCGGCATCCGCGTACAAATTGACCAAGTCATGGCCATAGCTATACAAGCGGCCATTTTTTTCTTCACACGCTACCAATTGCTGGTGAGTGGCACTCACTTTGGTCACCAGACCTTTACGTTGTCCATCATTAGTAACCAGATCGGCTTTCGCGACCTTGAGTTGTTGCTCGGTGGTTTCCAGGCGTTGCGCCTGCTCGGCCAACTGTGCCTGCAATTGCTGCACCTGCGCCGACAATGCGTCTTTTTCCTGACCTAACTTCTGCTTATCGGACTCTAGCTGCTGGTTACGCCTGAGCTGGCCCTGCAGTTTGGCCGAATGTGCTTTTTGCGAACTCTGTGCCTCACCCAGTGCTTGTGACAGGCCTTTTTTCTCCTGCTCAAACTGGGTCTGCATGGCCGATTTCTCGGTTTCCAGATCCTGCTTCATTTTCTGCATCAATATAGCCGCGCGCTTGGCGGCTTTATCCTGCTTTTCGGCAGCCATGCTGTGGGTGGCATAGCCCCCCATCAAACAAGCACTTACCAAGAGAGACAAAATGGTTTTCATGCTGTTCCTTTAGAATCTGCCATTAAAGTCAACAAAGAACGTATCGACAGAGAATGGCAAACCAGAAATTTCGTCTGCGCTGACATATCTTGAAGACAGCCAGGCATTTTTGCCTACGCCATATTGCGCGCCCACATAAAAGCCTTTGGCATCGGTGCCCCCCAGACGGAAGTTCGAATCGGTGAACCCATCCAGCATAGCATCGGCCTCCAGGCGACGGTAGCCGCCAAATACTTGCCAATCATGCAGTTTCTTGATCATGGGGTGCCCTACCATCAGCGCAAGCTCATAACCCTCATTTTCTTTTTTGTATGTGTTACCAGTGCGGCGCTGTATTTCTTTCTCGTCAAAGCCGATGTTTTGCACATAAGCACCATGCAAGATGACATGCACCGGATCAAACACTGCCAGATCAACCTCACCGGTGAAGTTAATCAACTGGAACTGGGAGGCCAATCCGCATAGACCGTTCGTCGAACCACATAAAGCACCATTGGTTGTGCCATCATTAATACTGAAGGTGTGGTTACCTTTTTGCCGCCACAGCGGCACGGTACCGGCATATTGAAGGCTATCATTGACCGGATTGCGCTGACCTTCTACATTTTTAAAGTCGTAGTAAGCGACGCCCAATTTCACTTTGCTATCATTGCTGGCCGTCCACTCAATCCCGCCCTGCGCGGCATATAACCATTTGTCACCGGCTTTATTGGTATTAGAGCTCTCGACCTCTTCAATCGGGAATGCACCCACTGAGGAAAATAATTTCCAATGTCTGTTAATAGCCGGGTTCGCACGTGCCACAAAACCATCAAATGCCAGGTCAGGATCCCAAAGCAAATCTGTGCCAAACACCTGGTTACCGGTAAAGAATGGGTTAGCAAACCGCCCCCCACTCAATGTCAGCCAGTCATATGGTTTTGCTTCAAGAAAGGCGCGATCCAGCCCGAATACAAACTTGCCCTGGGAAAACCCTTCGGTCTGGTTGGGGGTGACTGGTGTTTGCAACATACCCGTGGTAAAGCGAATACCACCATCCAGCCACTCGTTAATATGTATATTCGCACCAAAAAACGCACGTACACGCTGACGCTCACGGTCTTCGGTCGAGTTATTGACGACCATATTCTGTACTTCGTTATTCAGGCTGCCTGGAATGGCATTGCTATCGCCAAACATATCCTGCTGATAACGTAAACGGAGGGCGCCTGTCCACTCGATGCGGTCTATCCACTCTGGAATGCCTAATCGCTCACCCGCTTTGTAATTGAGCTTTTTCATCACATCCTGCTCAATTTCAGCACGCATTTCGTTTTTAACATGCTCAGGCACATATTGCACACGAATGGCCTTGGGCTGACCTGATACTGCCTGATCCAGTGGCTGTGGGTTCTGGGCCGCTAAGGCTTCAGCCTCTTCTTTTGCTTTTTGTCTGGCTTGCTGAGCCTGTTGCAATAAAGTATCTGCTTTTTGCTTAGAAAGCACTCCTTCTTGCACTAGCAACTCAATCAAACTCATGGTAGTTGCCCGCACCTCTTCAAGTGACTCACGTTCGCCAGCAATGACTCCTGTTGACTGTGTGCCAAACAGGCTGGCCACCACTAAAGGAATCATCCAGTTTTTTGCTTTAATATTCATTCTCTTTCCCTAATTACTAAGCGCTTTTACCGCATTGCCTGTCGCATTGCCTGTCGCATTTTTAAGACATATTTTTTGAAGCCATACGTACGACGACTTTTCTTGGCATATCCTCAGGCGCAGATTCCTTCAAAGGCGGAATCCTGCTCAACACCTTGCGAATCAAGGCGTCTACTTCCGCGTCACCGCTGGTATCAATCAGTTCGGCATGATCAATATCTCCCTGCGCATTCAAGAACACCCTGACATCAACCTGGTACTTGATTTTGTTCAACCCATTTTCAGCATCAAGTGCCTTTTTAATCTGCGCATCGACCTTGTTGGTAAACCAGGCAAATGCAGCCATATTTTTCTTGCCCCCAATTTTGGGGCCTGTGGTGACATCGCCACCTTTGTACTCATTGTTCACCGCTCCGGCCTGGAACGGGCTAGGGCCATCGCCAGCCGCCCCTTCCATTTTCAGGTTTTCAGCAGGCGGGGCTTCTGCCGGTTTAGGCTCAGGCGCCTTGATTTCCTTAGGTTGCTCTTTCGGCGTTTCCTTGGGTGGCTCTTTTGGCGGTGGTGGCGGTGGAGGTGGCGGCGTATCCGGCAGCAACTTCACTGTAGTGATTTGCTTTTTATGCGTAGCGCCCCCTGAAAATAATTTTTTGATGCCATAAGCAGCACCCGCCAACACAGCCAGCACCAGCAACGCAATCACGATGCGTGTTGTCCATAAGCGCGCGGTAGGCACTGGTGTTTCTTCTGCCACGGCATCCATTTCATGCAATGCCATGCTTATGTCCCGATCTTGCCGGTGACCAGGCCGACATTTTCAATTTGCAGGCGATTGACCAGGTCAATCACACCAATCACACCGGCATAAGGTGCTTGCGCCTGGCCTTTAATCATGACGTTGAATTTGGGGTCCATGGCCTTGGCCTGGTTGAGTTGCGTTTCCAGCTCGGCCATGCTCACACCAACACCATTAATCGTCAGCGTGCCACCCTGCTGCACCTGCACGATTTTGATATCGTGTTTTTCGGTACTCGGTTTGTTAGACGGCTTGGGCAGATTCATGGTCAGGCCTTGCACGCCAGCAGTGGTCATCAGGATAAAAATCACCAGCAGCACATAGGCGAGATCCAGCATCGGCGTGATATTGATGGTGTCGTAAGGTTGGGCGTCGTTCTGGACTTGCATGGTTTACTCCACCACTTTCTTCGTTACCAGACCGACTTCGGTGATATCCAGCCGCTTACAGATTTCCAGCACTTCGGACACCTTTTCATAATGCGCAGCAGCATCACCTTTAAGCACTACGGGCAACTCAGGGTTGCTGCTTTTATATTCAGCCAGGCGCTGCTCCAATTGCGCCATGTCTACCGGAAACGCATCCAGGTAGACACTGCCGTCACTGGTCACAGTGATCGCGCGCATTTGCGGCTTCGCCAGTGCCGCCGAGTTCACGGTGTGTGGCATGTCGACTTTGACGCCTTGCACGGATGCAGTAGTCATGATGATAAAAATCACCAGCAATACGTACGCCAGGTCCAGCATGGGCGTAATATTGATTTCATCGTAGAGCTGGTTCTCTTCCTTGACGCCTTCTGACATCTCGCTGCCTTATTCCTTACCGTACAGTTCAGCGGTACGGGTAATGAACTCATCGACAAAAATCTGCATGGCGATGGTGATATTTTTGACGCGGCTGGCCAGGTAGTTGTACCCAAACAAGGCTGGAATCGCGACACCCAGACCGGCCACAGTGGCCAGCAACGCTGCCGCAATACCTGGCGCAATCGCGTTGACGTTGACATCGCCCGCCGCCGCAATCGCAGCAAAGGTGATCATCACACCGACGACGGTCCCCAGCAGGCCGAGGAAAGGGCCCCCGGAAATCGCGATGGTGAGTAATACCATCATGCTGTTCAGGCGTTGGGTTTCACGCACCTGGTCGGCATCCACCGCTGCCTTGATGGCATCAATCGACGCGCCGCTTAACTGTACTTTGCCGTCATGTTCGCGTTTTTTAATTTCACGCAAACCGGCTTTATACAAGCCAAACAGATTGGAATTGGCATAAGTGCCGGTCTTGTCCAAGTCCAGCAGATCTTTAGCAGAGGCTTGCTGGAAGCGTTTGAGGAATAAGGCATTATCTTTATCGGTGCGCACCACCAGACGTGCTTTGCTGATCATGACCCAGACGCTGATGGCAAACATCACCGCCAGGATGCCAATCACCACCTTGGCATCGACGGTCAGGCTATCAATCAGGATGCCCATGTAGTTGGCTTCGCCACCCTCGCCCTCTTCTTCAGCGTCGGCTGCCGTCACTTTGACGATACTGGCATCTGCCCCTTGTGATTGCGCCACCAGTGCCAACCAGGCCGCGCTACGGGCAGTGACAGCCAGTTGTAACTCGTCCACTTCGGCATTCAGATTCTGACCCAGCGTGAAGCCAGCTGCGGCCTGTGCATCGCTGGCCGCCACTTGGCCTGCGACTTGGCCATTGACATAAATAATGGCCTGGCCACCCTGGAACACCAGCGCAATATGCTGCCACTGGCCAGGCTTTAATTCACCCGCTTGCGTGCTGGCAGTCCCTGCCTGCAATGCCAGGGCACTGCCTTCCAGCTTCAATGTGACGTTACCGCTTTTAAAGATTTCAGCGATTTGCGGCAGGTTGGCCGGTTTTAACCACACGGACCAGGTGCTGCCATTGGCCAACACTGGTGCCGTTGGCAAAGTGATGGTCAGCGGGCTATTGTTCAGCGTGGCACTTTCGGCAATCAGACCGGCCTTTTGCACCGTTGCATTGCCACTCGCAATCAGCTGGCTGGGGCCGCTATCCTTGAGCAAGGCATTGTCTGAAAAAGCAAACCGTGCCAGCAGGGCCGGGTCATTGAGCGCTTGCGCATCGCTGGCTGCCTTGGCACTTTCGTTACCGGTATATAGGCTGATCGCCAGATCTTTATTAGCTGCAGACACTTGCGGCAACACCACCCACGCCACAGCCAACTCATTCACCGCATCGTATTTTTCCAGTGAGAATTTGAGTTCCGTTTTATCATCTGCAGCGATAAAACGCAGGTCTGCGCCATCTACATTGGCACCGGTAAAATCAAAGTTGCCAGAATGCAGGCGCACCAGCACCGGTGCCTGGTTCACAGCCTCTTTAATATTGGCGGTCTCTATCGTAATTTTTTGTTGTGCAGCCCAATCTGCATTCCAGGCGGCAAACACGGGCGTGGACAGGCTGAGCCCTAATAATCCAAGCAATAAACCAAGTTTTTTCTTCATAGCTTCGCTGACGAGTTAATTCGAGTGGCAAGTCTATAGAGCGAATGTTGCAGACACATTAAGATCGGACTAGTCGGACTATGCCTGCCTGACATCCTTTTTTTTGGACATAAAAAAGCCCGGCGAACCGGGCTTTGTCGTGCATTGCAGACGTGGATAGTCTTAAGATTGACGGCGGGCAGCGATCAAGCCAATCAGGCCCAAACCAGCCAGAATCATGCCGGATTGTGTCGGTTCTGGCACAGTGGCGGCATAGGCCAGACTACCGGTACCGGACAAACCCAACGCGGTGTCATAGGCAAAGAAAGCATCTGAAGTATCGGCATAACCAGCTACAAGGCTAAAGCCAATGGCCGGGCTGTTTGAGTCCACAGACCACTCCAGGCCAGTAAACACGCCGTCCTGGAATACGGCAGTGGCATCGGCCAATGCTGGTGTACCCAGGTTAAACAGACTGCCACCGAAATTGAAGTTCAGGCTGCTCAGGTTGAGCAATTCAGTGCCTGATGCCAGCAAACCGGCATCATCAAAGCTGAACTGGCCCTGGTAGCTGGTGCCATTGTAATAACCAGACTCCACCTGGCCTGCAAACTGCAGGGATTGAATAGCCGCCTGGGCTGGCATCACCACTGCCAGCAAAGCAACCAGCGTGATTTTTTTCATGAATTTGTTCATTGCAAAATTCCTTTAGTAAACATTAAAGTATGAAATCTCTGGCGGGTGACACTTGTTTCGCGGTCAAGCCTTTCAGGGTAACTAATGGTTTGGCTGCTGCCGGGCCTGCGGCACCGTCGGTATCAACAGTCACCTGTACGCCACCCGTTACATCAACTAAGTTCAGGTAACCGCTAGTGAGTGCTGTATTGGCAGAGATCCCCAGTGAAGACAGCAAGGCCGTCAGCTGTAACTTGTCAGCATAAGGTGTGAAGTCAGTGATGGTGTCACCAGCATCGCGCATGCTGCTATACACAAACACATCGTTGCCAGCACCACCGGTCAGCGTATCCACACCCAGGCCACCGTTGATGATGTCATCTCCGGCAGTACCTACCAGTACGTCGCGGCTGGCAGTGCCGTTGCGTGTCACGCCAGGCGTGGTCGTTGCAATGGCCAGGTCAATCAGGCGGCCGCCTTTGTCATACTGGTTTTCCAGGCCGTACAAGTTGCCGGTAATTTCATCACTATCGGCATTGCTCAGACGACCCAGGCCACCTTCGGCTTTAGGTGACTGGATATAGTTAGCCAAAGCTTCCTGGTAGGTAATGGTGAACGGGCTATCTTCAAATACCACGGCATTGACTGCGAATGGGAAGCCATCGCCGCCTGCAGCAGTAAAGTCGATCGTGGTGAAAGAGAATGTGCGGCTGTTATTGATCACCACACCACCATCAATCAGCACAGTGCCATCATCCAGCACCACACGTTGAATACGGTTGCCCGTGCCCAGGGTGGTTCTGGCCGTGTTGCGGCTGTCATACACTACTTGCATGCCGGAGATTTGTGGATAACGGCCATTGGCGCGGCCAGTCGGGCTGGTATCGCCATAACCATGTTCCAGCAGGTCTTTCAGTTGCGTGGCATTGACAGCCGGCGCACGTTTCACCAGGTTGGTAAAAGGCAGCACATTGAAGGTATCGCCGATAGACACATTGCCCACTGTTGCAATATTGGTACGGATACCGCCACCGTTCTGGATCGCTACCTCAGTCTTGCCGGCAAAACGCATGGCGTCTGCCACCAGGTTACCGAGGCCGGTTTCAGCGTTACGTACGCCTGCCACAAAGGTACAAGGCAGTGCAGCACACGTGGTATGTGTCGGGCCGTTCAATTTCACCGCAGTGGTGCCGATGATTTGTGCGTTCAATGCAGAAATATAGTTCAGCACGGGTGTCACTACTTGCGCCTGGATCGCCGTATCGCCACTTACGCGATCAGCATCGGCCGTTGCACCGGTCACGCGCATCATTTTGCTCGACTCAATGCCAACAAAAGTGCCATGGGCATCATCAATGGTGAAATTGACCTGACCGACATAACGGTTACCGAAATGACTGGTGAGTACCGGCACGGTACGGCCGTGTGCATCGACGGCATTCACTGGATGTGACGTATAAGTCGCTGCCACGCCACCATTGATCAGGGCATCATCAGGGTCCACCATCAACTCATGACCACCACCGGACAACACCAGATCCACGCCGGTCAGGGCTGGGATCACCACACCGATTTCATTCGCGGCATTTTGCAAATGGCTCATCAGGATAACGGTCGTCACGCCTTGTTCGCTGCGCAGACGGTTCACTTCTGCCTGAATCAGCGGGATCAATGCTTGCAAGTTTTGCGCTTCAGTATTGCCTGCGTCATAACCAATCACATTCACGGCACCCGGGGAGGATATATTCGGCAACAAAGGTGTCGTTGCACCCACCAGGCCGATTTTATGGCCGGCGGTGGTCGTGATCACTTTGGAAGATGCAACTTTACCGCTGGCTTTTAAGGCGCTGAATTCGGCGGTGGCATTAAAGTTCAGGTTACTGGAAAGATAGGTGCTGCCGGATACTTTGGCAAAACGTGCAGCCACTTGCGGGCCGAGGTCGAACTCATGATTACCGAACACCATGGCGTCAAAACCGATTTGGCGCAAGGCAATCGCATCGTAAAAATCCTGGCCGCCCTCGGTGTAGCTATTGGCCAGATTGTTCAGGCTGGCGGTGAAACGCGGGCCTGGCAAGAATGCATCACCAGCATTCAACTTCAGTACAGTGCGGCCCTGGCTGGTCGCCGCGGTTTCTGCATTTTTAATCACAGACGCCAGGCGGTCGATGCCGCCGTAAAAAGAAATGGCCTGACCAGCGTTATCGCGCAGATTACCTTGTGCAGACAGCAACCAGCTTTCCTGGTCACCCACGTGTAACACAGTCACACCCTCGGCCCAGGCGGCACCGGCAGTCAATGCCAACGCCACGCAAGCCGTTAATTGTTTCAGTTTAAACATTACATTCTCCATGTCGTGCCGTGACGCATCACGGCACGCATTACGCTTATTGATTAACGTGATTGACGACGACGTACCAGGGCCAATACACCCAGGCCAGCCAGCAACATGCCTACGCTGTCAGCTTCCGGCACCGGTGTCACCGCTGCGACAGTAAAAGCCGTGGTGTTAGGGATCAACGTTGCAGAAGCACTGTTATTCACGGTGTCTACGTTCCAGTTGTTGACATTAGCCACTTGCGCTTTGTAATCAGCAAAATTGCTCAGGCCGTCACGCACACCGTTGTACTCGGCGTAGTCAGGCTCGCTGGAAGCACCGGCTTTGGCAGTCAGTTCAATGGCGTTCACGCCCGCAGTCAGACCTGTGTTGGTCAAAGAACCATCTGTTGTAAATTTGCCGTTGGTAATCGCGCTCAGAAAAGTCGTTGGCGTGGTGGCGCCAGTGCCCAGGTAGGCGTAAACAGTTTCGCCAGAATTGGAAATCCCCCAGTTGCTGCTGCCGCTGACAGTGACACGGGACAACACGCCGGTAGAGGCAGACAGGGTAGCTTTGTCATAGGCTGAGAAACGTACCACAGACCCTGCGCTCACAACGTCACTGGACACCCATTGGTTGTAGCTTTCGCCTGTATTGAAAGCACTGCCTGTCCACTCGTTATCGCTGAAGTAGATAGTGGTATTGGCGGCGATATCGACAAAAGTCACAAAAGACAGGCCATCTTCATCGGCGTTGAAGGCTGTGAACATGATGTCACCGGCATTCAGGGCCGCATTGGCTTGGCTGGACAGCAACAAAGCTGCGATTAAACTGATTTTTTTCATAAAACTATCCTCTCACTAGATATTTAAAAAACAAGGTATTGATTGATTAGGGTTTTATTGATGATTTAACTACCAGCGCACATCCCTTTGTGCGTCCAGCTGGTTCACGGCTAATCCCTTCAAGGTCACCAGCGGTTTGGCAGTCGCCGCACCGGCAGTACCGTCGGTGTCTATTTGCAATTGCACACCACCTGCCACGCTCACCCAGCGCGCCACGCCATCAGCAAATGGCTGGCTACCGGTGTAAGCGATGCTCTGCAACAACTCAGTGATGTCCAGTTGATCTTCACCCGGTGTAAAGTCGGTGATGGTGTCAGTCGCATCGCGCATGCTTTGGTAGACAAAGGTGTCGCGTCCGGCGAGGCCGGTGATGGTGTCCGCCCCCACGCCACCCGTGATGACATCGTCACCTGGTGTGCCTACCAGCGTGTCACGCTGCGCGCTACCCTGCACAGACTTCACCAGTTGCAAGCCCACAATGACCGGGTCGTGGTCAGAAGAACGGTAAGGGCTGTCGCTATAGAGGTCTTGCGGTTTGAACTCGGTGTTGTAATCAATCACAAATGGTTCGTCTGCGTTGATATGCCAGTGCACCGTACCCGTGACTTGTGTGACCAAATCGGCATTGGCCAGGGCATGGTCCAGGTAGCCAGACTCACCATCAAACACATAGGAATATCCGGCCTGCTGATTAAAGCGTGCAATCTGATCCTGCAAGCCAGCGTTTTCCAGCACCAGCACCGGGTCTTCTTTGCCATAAGCATTCAGGTCGCCAATCACCAACACATCTGGATCGTTGGCCTGGTTTTTAACGGTCTGGACAAATTGGGTGAGCTGATTGGCTTGTGCCAGACGTTGTGGGTTATAGCAACCCTGGCCATCGCCCTGATCCTGGTTTGCGCCACTGGCATCCGAGCAGCTCTTGGATTTGAGGTGATTCACCAATACCGAGAACTTCTCACCGTTGGCTGCCTGGAAAGTTTGCGCCAGCGTAGGACGGTTATTGACACTGTTGGCATCAGACAATGCAGCCCCTGCTGGCGTCAATCTGGCCGGTTTATAAATCATGGCCACCTTGATCGCATCCGTACCGGTGCCGTTAGCTGGATCAGCAATCACGGCATAAGTATTGGCCCCCAACACACCATTCAGGCCATTGACCAGGTTTTGTGCCGCCGTTGTGCCGTTATTCTGGATTTCCATCAAACCGACGACATCAGCATTGATCGCAGTCAGTGCACGGGTAATTTTTTGACGCTGGCGGTTAAACTCCACCAGGTTATTCGCGCCGCGGCAATTAGAGGCCGATACGCTATTACCCAGGCTGCATCCCTGACCACTTTGACCACTGGCCGTGGCACCGTTGGTGAAAGTAGTGAAGTAATTGAGTACATTGAAGCTGGCCACCTTGACGTTACCGCCTACACTGGCAGGCGCCGCTGTACGCGCATTTTCACGGCTAAACTGCACCGCTTCTGTCGGATGCAATTTGTAGTCACGCGGACCCGGATTGGATGCAGTGATCAGGCCATGGTCTATCACCCCGGTCAGATTTTCCACGACGTCACCAGCGCGCAAGGTATCGTCTTCGCCGATAAACGGGATCGGATTGGGGTTTTGTACACTGCTGCCATCATCTAGCACTAGGCGGCGGCGGGCGTTTTCATCTGCCAGTTGTGCGGCAGCCGCAGAGTTGGCTGGATAAATATTGCTAGGCTTGATCATGCGGCCCTCTGCAGACAAGGTCACCTGGCCATAACGTCCCTGAAAGTAATTCTGTGAAGCCGTCATTGGCGTGGTGATGCGCACCAGCATGCCCTCATAGGCTTCCAGATCGCCTTCGGTCACTTCCGGCAATGTGATGTCTGTTGGCAGAATCACATTGTTGCTGCTCAACACCTGCAAGCCGCTGATATTGATCAGCTCGGTGATGGTGTTGAATTCTGTCACGCTGGCGGTCATGCGGACTTTCTGGCCTTTGCTCACAGTCGGTGTCACGCCCGAACCCAGGTAAACAAAAATACCGTCAGAAGTCTGTGGATTGCCATCGCCGCTGGCATCTTGCATGTAAAAACCATTCAAACCTGGGAACACAGCCGTCACCACACCTTCAGTGGTCACGGTCTGCCCGTTGAGGGGACTCACTGAGTCCACGCCTAAGGCGCTGCCCTGAATCTGGAAAATACGGGTAATGCTGCTGCTTTGTACATTGATGTTCACGCTGCACGTGGCCGTTTGCGCTTCGTTGTTAGCAAACTGCACGTCAACAGCATAGTTACCCGCTGGCAGACTGCCATCCAGTTGCAAGCTCGCACTGGCAGACTGACCATCACTGCCAGCGGCGACAAAATTGCTCAATGTAATACCGGCTGGCGCAGAGGCTGACAAGGTTGCCGCATTGACGACGCTGTCCGCATCAGACGCTTGCAGCAATACCGAACCCGCTTCGCCCACTTGCAAAGTCACTGCCGGGCAAGAAGTCACAATCGGCTGATTGGTGCCCGTACCACCACCACACACGTTCACCGCACTGCTGCTGTTACGTGGCGCAGGTGCACCTGTCACAAAGTCGCTGCCGTTCTGATTGGTATCCTGGCAGCCATTATTTTTGCGTAACAAAGCTGTGCTGCTGTTGATTGCCGAAGCAACAGCCCCTTCAAAGAAATTGGCCGTGCCATAGCCGACCAGGTCCACAATCTGTGCCAGCTGAGCTGGGCTACACACCACAGAACCACCGTTACAGGCCAAGCCAGTGCTATTATTCACCAGCACGACTTTGCCATTCGTGCCGCTCATGTCGGTAGCGTTATTGCCCACATCAGGCGTAGGTAATGCCAGGCCATTGGCAGCACTGCGCAAGCCCACCAGGTAATATTGGCCAGGCTGTAACACGCCAGACAGCGCAGTCACACCGTTGGCAGAGAAATTACCGTTGCCAGTCGCGCTGGCATACTGCACAGACCAGCCATTGATATTCACCGCGGCTGCACCAGCATTGAATAATTCAACAAAGTCCTGGTTATAGACACTGCCCTGGCCGCCATAAAGCTGGCTAATGACCACCTCGGCATATACAGGAAGACTCAGGGAAGACAGGCCTAGCCAGGCTAGCGCCCAATGCATTTTTTTAAATTTCATTCAGGACTCCGAAGTTTTTATGACTCGATAAAATCCTGAATACTTTAGCAATCTATATTGCTGTCAATGTTAAGTTTCATACCAACACGCTAGGCAGGTCGGACTAGAAAACCACCTTAAATCCGCGGCAATTGGTACAGTTTTTGGTCAATGACCAGACCTGCCTGCTAGTCATATGCACCAAAAACGTGCCGGATGGCTTGTCCTACATGAGATTGCGCAATGCCTGATACCGACAAAAAAGTGAGCCGCTTACAGTGTGAGCTTTAGAACCATGCATGCAAGAAAGGACGCCAATGGCAAACGCTCATGAATCTTTACTCGACAAGGTCGTCGCCCTCGTGCCAAGCATTGAAGGTACAGCTCCCTTGGCGGAAATGATGCCCCCTCTCCCTGAACCACCCCAAGCCGACCCAGACATGCAATTGGTACTGGATGCATTGACCGCGCTGGGTGGCAAGCCGATAGAAACCTTGTCGCCTGCTGAAGCACGCGAGCAACCGACACCGGCAGATGCCGTCAAGCGCGTGTTGCAAGAACGAGGTCAATTCCCAGCCACCGCGCAGGTATCCAGCAAAGAAATCAGCCTGCCCGGCGGGCCGCTCGGTAGCATTCCTGCCCATGTTTATACCCCGGCAGGCGAAGGACCACTTCCGGTCATTCTGTATTTTCACGGCGGTGGTTTTGTGCTTGCCGACAGCAAAACTTATGAAGCGTCGATTCTTGCGCTCGCACAAGGTGTACGCGCCATCGTGGTCGCCGTCGACTATCACCTGGCACCGGAGCACCCATTCCCGACCCAGCCCAATGAGGCATTCGCAGCCTACCAATGGCTGCGACAGCATGCAGGGGAATTAAATGGCGACCACCAGCGCATTGCCGTCGCTGGGGAAAGCGCGGGTGGTAATCTTGCCGTGGTGACGTCACTGATGGCGCACGACAAGGATGTACCCCTGCCGATACATCAGTTGCTGATTTATCCGCTGGTCAATAACGATACGCAGAATGCGTCTTATGAGGACAACGCCAATGCCAAACCACTGAATGCCGCCATGATGCAGTGGTTTTTTCAACACTACAGCCAAGCCACAGAGGCTGATAGCGCTTATGCGTTACCAGACAAGGCAATATCCCTCAAAGCACTCCCACCCACCACCCTCATCACGGCGGAGATTGATCCTTTATATGAGGAGGGACGCGCATTTGCCGAACGGCTACAACAAGATGGTGTGCCTGTGAGTTATCGCCATTTTGATGGCGTCACCCATGAGTTTTTTGGCATGGCCGATGTCGTCGCCAAAGCCAGGGAAGCACAAGTGTTCGCGATTGGTGAGTTACGCAAGGCCTTTGCTGGCAACGGGAAAATACATTAATCACAAAGAAATAAAAACGCCCACCTGTTGGTGGGCGTTTTTACGGTCAAGCGTTTAATCCTCCAGACGAATCGTTTTTACCGTCACGATAGGCGGCAACTCTTTAGGCGTGACACTTTGATTATTCATCTGGTTACCCAGATTTTCAGTCATGGTATTGGCAGCGCCTGCAGAAGTACTGGCCGAACTCAGTGCCGCTCCTGCGAGACTACCTGTATCCGCCACCGGCACGCCAGAAGAGGTGCCTGAGACGGTAATGTTGGAGCTGTTCAACACTTGGGTTGCACCTACCAACAGGTTACCCGCTGCTACGCCTGCTTCACCCGCATCCAATACACCACGCGGCGCGAATAACGCAACTGTGGCATCTTCGAGTTTAGGCCCTTGCAGTGGGCCACTAGGACCATCGGGGTCATAAGTCTGTGCACGAATGCCAGAACCAGAAGCCACCCCTTTTACCTCGACAGTCACATCGCCGTTGGCGTTGATGCTGACCACGCGCTCAGGCACAGACTGTGCTGCTTTGGAGCCTCTGCCGGCATCAATATCACCATGATTGGACCAAATCAGAATATCGCTCCCATACTGCGTAATTACTTTCGACTGGTTCACAAGGAAGTTACCGTCAGCATAGGCGCCGATATTGCCCCCCTTCTCAGTCACCACACCAATATCATGATCAAGTGAGTTGTTAGAGGCCACGCCAGCATTAATCAAGCCTCCTGGGGCAAACAGGTTAATATTGCCATTCCTGGAGGTCCTGATCTGGCTTTGATACATCAGCAGATCGCCGGAGTAGTCCTTGCCAGAGAACAAGGAGGCAATGACATCGTCACTTCTGGTGGTGCCGGCGGTATTAATATATTCCTTTCCAGCCTCCAGCAACTCTGCCTGGAATTGCCTCAGGGCAAAAATCTCTTTTCTGGTCGTACCCAGCGCCAGAAATGCAGTCATGGCCTCCTGCGCGGTGTATGGCTTACCGGTCGTTGGATTTTTGCTGCCAGTGATTTCATTCATATAAGCCTGTACCCGCGCAGCCGTGGCCTGGCGATAAGTAGCTAATGCAGCGGCATTGCCTTGCAGGGATACAGGGCCACTACCGGTCGGGTCAATATAGGTGCTGACAAAACCATCAACATTGGTGCCCGATTTGCCCATGCCCGCCAGTAAAGTGACATTAGCGCTGTTGTCAGCCAGGTTAGGATTCACGGTATTCGCCAAGGAGAGAATACCGCTGGTATTACCCAAGTCGATAGTGCGGCCAGCCTTAATCAACACTTCACCCGGACCATTGATAGCAATACGCGCCTGCTGCTTACCGTTCTCCATGACAAAATCGTTACCCGCGTGAATTTCTGACACATCATCCACATTATTATGCTGAATGGATGCATGCAAGGTCACGTTATTACCAGCATTGATATAAACTGGTTTTGAAGATTTGATACCATAGATATTGGTACCATCTCTCTCGGTGGGTGACCCAGTAAGTCGAATATCGCCATCACGTGCCACAATCACTGCGGTTGTTGAATCGTTTTGATGCACGGGTACCGCAGAAACGCCTGTTTTGATGCTACCCAGGATGCTTGTAATGCTGCTATCGCTTGGGCTGCCTATCGTAGGATTAAAGACGTTCAAAACAGTACTTAAATCTGCATCTGAAATCAAGATATTCGCTGTAGGATTGATGTTTCCACTTGTATTCACACCACTGACAACACTACCAGCGGCCAATAAACTCAAGTTGCCACTCGCTGCTGGCGCCAACAGCATTTTATAGGTCGTAATATCCCCTGCAAACGCAGTCACATTGACTGTACCCGGGTGGATAGCCGCCATATCATTATTAGTTAATGTCGTGTACCCCGCTGAGTTAAGGCCCGTACTCACAATCGACTGCCTGTTACTTTGCCCGACTTCAACGTTGCCTGATAAAGAAGCTACATTCAAGGCAGAATCTGCTGAATAGGTATTAAAGAAAGTACTATTTACAATCTGGTTCTGCGCCAATGTACTGCCTTGCACCCAAAGAGTAGGATTAAACGCGGTCTCAATTTTCACATTGTTTTTTGCACGCACGTCCGCACTAGCGTCCTGCAAGGCAATCACAGTGCCTGTCGTTCCCGATTTAAGTACACTATCACCGGCCTCTAACGCTAACTCGCCACGACCAACGTAGTACACCCCATTTGTCAAGTTACCGCCTGCGGAAACAGACACATCACCGCCACCGTTGACCAAACTCGTGCGTACCTCATCTCCTTTAGCATCCAGCGTTTTAACAAATTGTGCATTGGTCGCTGAAGAAGCTGACACGTTAGTGATGTTTCCACCCGCCTGGATATTGACGTTACCCCCGCCTAAGGCAGCAACGCCTTGTTGGAACAAGTCTGGCCGCACCCACCAGCTGGTATCTGTGCCATTACCGCCCTGGCGCAATAACCACTGGTTGACACTTTGCGTCGTGGCCGCACCTGTGATATTGCCAGCAACATCAATGGCAATATCTCCGCCATTATTCACATAGCTGGCCGCCGTTGGCACATTAGTGCCGCCTGATGCAGGCGTAAACCCGGTCAGAGGTGCCGCCTCTTTACCAATCGTATAGATCACAGAGCTGACATTACCCAAGGTCATATTGCCACCCGCAGCAATGGTGATATTGCCTTCACCCGTACGGATTAACTTATTATTTGCCAGCGTGAAATCACCCACCCCTGCTTTGGTCTCAGTGATATTCGCAGCGCTATAGTCGGCCCCGGCGATCAAATTAAAGTTAAACGTGTTCGCGTTCGACTGTAACACTCCTGCCGTGGTCGCCGTGTTAAAGCCATCGCTTAAAGAACCACTGAAAGTCAAATTACCATTTGAACGCAAAGTCAGAGAGCCACCGCGCCCTGCCAGCAGCGCTCCAAATGAGCGCAAGTTAACATCAGTCGTACCAACAGTCATTGCGGTTGCCGTGTTACCAGTGGTGCTACGCACCTCAATATGCGGCAACACTTTCGCGCTGCTGCCATCTTGCGTCAGTGCGTAATTGCCTGCGCCAGTATTGGCGTTATAGAAACCATTGGTATCGCTGATCATGCTGGCCATATTGGCAGCCGTAAATGTCGTGGCTGTATACGTACGGCTGCCCTCAACCGTCACTTCACTCGCGCCTTTGATTGCAGCTGTTGTATTAAATGCCACATTCACGGTATTAGCAGTGCCTGTGGTTCCGCGTGCACCTCTTAATGTCACCGAACCATCATAGCCATCGACCCCTTTATTGCCGTTGGCCGCGGCGTCATAGCCGCTGGTATCAATCAGAGCGCCCGTATCAGCAGATACCGCATTCACCGTAGACAGGCTGTTAGAGGAGAGCAGCACAGAACCACCAGCCCCTGTTTGCCGGTCTCCGCTAGACTGATTGGCCTCTTGGCCACGTGCGGTGATTTGCGCAGTATTAGCCAATGTCACCAAACCATTGGCATAAATAGCCACATCACCGCCTTTGTTACCATCGGCATTAATACGTCCAGCAACTGTTGCATTACCACTATCCACACCCAGGGTAAATGTATGCGCAGTGACGGTATCCCCGGCGGCAATGGTGACATCGCCGCTACGTACACGTATGTCGCGGCTTTCATTAAAGCGGCCACTTTCCAGCGCCTGATTAACATCACTAAAGTTATCTAAACTGGCGACATCCAGCTGAAGTGAGGCGGTCTTTTGACCTTTGGCCGCCTGGCCTTGCAGGGTGCCATCAGCAACCACAAAACGACCATTCTTCGCCTCTACTTGCAAGGTACCGGCATCTCCAGCAGTGGTGCCCCCCTTGAGGTTCAACAGCGCATTGTTTTCGATCTGGACATTGCCCTGTGCTGAGGTCAGGTGCACATTGCCTGCATCCGTCGTGGCAGAATGGGTACTATCAAAAGCCACCGTCGCCGCAGAGACGTCAATCGCCCCTCCTGAAGCCACGGTCAGATTGCCGCTACGGGCCACGGCATTCACAGTCCCAGCATTCAGCACCAGCTTGCCCCCCAACTGCATCTCGTTTGCAGACAAATTGAGCGTTGCGCCCAAACCTGAGGTATTCGCTGGCTGCTGGCCATTGCTTAGTGTCTGCAGGTTACCAGCACTCGCTAGGGAGTAGTTGGCCCCAGAGTCTGCCGTTATCACGGCACTGCTCATGGTTGCCTGGTCAGCATTGATATTGATCGTCCCCGTGCCTGCAAAGCGGATGTCTTTATTGGCATTCAGGCTAACGCTATTAAATCCACCGATATTGCTGGAAACACTACCTGTGTCCCCGAAGGTAATTTGGTTGGCATTGATTGCCAGTTGCCCATTCAGCGCTGCAGGTATAGTAAATGAGGCGTTATTTGTGTTTTTAAGCACAAAGTTATTGGCATTGACATTCACATTGCCAGCATCATGATGCGCAATCCCTGCTGTATTAAAAGTGATATTCAGGTTGCTATTACCAAAATTGACCGCACCCAGGATATCGATGTTTTTATAGCTATTGAAAGTAATCGCAGACAAACGGCCAAAATCACTCAGGGTCTCCGAACTAATGTGCGTCGCACCGTTCACCGGCTGGTCACCAATGGCATACTGATTGGCGCCCAATGTTACGGTTCCGCCATCAGCCAGCTTAATATCGCCTGACTGGTCAAAGGCATTGGTAGCGTCCAACACCATAGACCTTGCCGCAGAGACCGTAGCCCCCTCTTGCACCGTTAATTTACCGGTCGTTGGTGTGGCAGTCACACCTGTTCTCGAAAACTCAAAATCATTTTTGGCAGACACGGCCAACACTGCACCATCGCCATTGGTCACCAGTGTAGTAGTGCCTGTTTTGTCTGGCTTGGCGCTGGTCTTCACCACCGAGCCTTGATTTAAGGTAATCGTATCTTTGGAGGCAACGATTAACTCCCCAGATTGTACGGCATGATCAGAGTCGTTACTGAAAGTCACATTGGAAGCAGTAGTTGTAATGGTCTGTGTCTTACCGCTCACAGAGCGGCTGCCGCCCAACAGGATAGAGTCCGCATTGATTTTACTGAGTTGATCTGCTGAGATCTGCAACACCCCGGCTTGCTGCGGATCAACCGTTGAAACCACACGAATATCATTAGAGGAAATATCCACCAGGGCCCCTTTGGCGCCTGCCACATTGCTGGTATTAATACTCCCCTCCAGGTTAAGGCTATTATCCGCCGCTAACACTAATTGGCCAGCATCGTTTGTCAGTCGTGGAGTTTCCTTGCCATCCCTGATGGCATTCTTGGTTAACAGGGCATTGCCTGAACTGACCAGATACTCAGCCAGGCCTTTATAGTTCTTGGTACCGTAATCTTTGTAAAAGCTATTGCCATTGACGATATTAAAACTCGTATATTGGCCGCGGCTGGTGCCATCAATCTTGGTTAAATAGCCTGAAGACAAACCGGTCCCGTCAGCCTGGGTGAGCTGCGTATTGAGCTGGACATTGGCACCGTTGGCACTGACCAGAAAAGCCCCAGGCAACAGTGCATAATGCGCAGGCAGGAGGGTATATTTACCTGCTGCCAAACCATTACCACCAGACAAGTAAATGGCCTGACCGATACCTACATCTGAGCCTGCACTCATTAAATAATCGTAAGGCGCGTACTGATTGCCCAACGATGGCAAGACCGCATAATAGCCGGCTTGCGACAATACGTCGACAGACCCGCCGATGCCTTGGATCCACTCATAGGCCATGGTATCGCCGTTGCCAGAAATATCTACGCGTGAACCTGCCTGCAAATTCATATTATTGGCATTCAACGTGACCTTTTTCTTGTCGACAGCCGTCATGAAATTGTTAATGGCGCCTTTGGTATCAGCCAGCTCACTCCCACCAAGTACAGTCACGGCATATGGAATCAAGCTGCCTTCCGCAGACACTGAAGTCAAGCTACCTGCCGCCAGTGTTAAATCATGGGCAGCATTCAGGGTAATTTGTCCCAACGGCGCACGTAACACACCTGCTTGCAGAATAGAATCTGCATTTAAGGTCAAACTACCTACCGCAGATAAAGGCACCGAACTTGCGGTTTTAGCCTGATTGCTCACTTCAATTCTGCTGCCAGCACCGGTTGCTGTGACCGTAAAATCAACAGCGGTCGCCGGGTAAATTTGTGCAGCATCCAGTTGGATCAGACCAGGCGCGGCAAGAGAAGCCGTTCCTTGCAGTGCAGAAGTGATGCCACGCGCACGAATATCAGTTTTGCTTTGCAAGCGTGTTTCAGCAACACCATTGATTGCAATATTACCCTGCAAGTCAATAAAGTTTGCCTTGGCTATAAAACGATCCGTACCCGCTGCTAACTGACTACTGTCCATGGTGATACTGCTATTATTTGCCAGCACCAAGGTGGATGCATTGAGATTAGCAGAACCAGACAATGTCGTGGCATCCAGCGTCAGCAGCGAAGGCACATTCATGGTGGTATTGGCGAAATGGATAGCATCACCGGTCGTGGCACTGACGTTATCGACTTTTAAGCTCACATTATCAAAGCCACCTTGGTGAATCTGTTCGGCAGAGATTTGCCCCACACCTTGCGCAGTGGTCAGTGGTTCGGTTGAAGAGTTGGAGGTATTAATCAGGTTGGCGTTACTGCCACCAGCCGTATTATTAGAGGCAATCAACTCTTTGCTATTGGTGACAGTCAACACACGTGTACCACTCGTAAAATACAGCGGGGACGAAATGTCGTTCTCAATGCCTGCAGCATTCTTGCCGCCCAGGGTTACATTCAATGTACCGCCCTCACCGCTACCAGACGGATTGCCCATCAGAGTGCCATCCAGAGCAACACCATCACGTCCGCTAAGGGAAACCACTCCAGCGCTGCCAGCAACGGATTGTCGTGAATACCCGCCTGACACAGGTAAGTCTACCTTGCCACTGGCTCCCGACACATCGATCAAAGAACCCTCTTTTGTAATCAATACACCATTACCTGCCGATAAAGAAATATTGCCAGCATTTGTCACAAAGGCTGTGCGCAAGTTGCCGTCACTAGTGGGCGGCTTAATGTATTGCGCACGTGCGCTCAGCGTCGCTGTTTCACCCAAGAACAAACTCAGCGTTGGATCAAAACTACTGTTAGGCAACGTCAGATCACCGGAGTCTGGAATCGCATCAATGGTGAGCTTAATGTCTCCTCCAGGGGTGGTAATATCGCCCAAGATGGTCATTTGGCCCTTAGATGTCAAGCTCACATTGCCCCTGGTACCAGACTGGCTCACAGGCACATCAGTGATAATACTGGCATTCGACTGCAGAGTCAGATGATCCCCCGCGACGACCGCCAGGCTGGCTGGTGTCCGCATACGGCCTGCCAGTGATGTCGTACTGGTCAGTGTATTTAAGTCACTACCACTTTGTGCCACCTGTGCGGACGTGCCTAATACACGCGAGTGTTGCTCGGGGCGGATTGTCACCTGGCTATTGGCCTGGTCACCAATGCTCACATCACCATTCAGGCGGTCCGCATTACTGATGGTGTAATTTGAAAAACCACCCTGTTGAAAAAAGCCTTCAGATAGCCACAGTGTATTTTCTTGCTGAGGATTGATGCCACCCAACTGGATGTGATCAACCACCCCCGTCGCCTGCTCACCCTGTAACTTCACCGTTAAATGGCCACCTTGCGTTTGCTTCCCGTCGACCATCATGCCATAACTGCTAAAGGTGCCAGCCCCGATCTTGTTATCTGCCATGATGACCGTGATATCGCCACCATGCCCGGCGCTCAGTTGGCCTGTATTATTGAGCCATGCACCAGAAGAGGCATCTATGCTTGCACCCTGCCCCATATGCAAGCCACTATTAATGGCAATGCTGTCATTGGTAATGTTGCCATCGGTAATAATGTCACCGGTATCCTTGTGAACGATAATGCTGCCAACGGTAATGTTGCCACCATTGAGCGCAACTTTACCCAGCATTGCACCGTTAACGCCTGGTGAATCATTAGTAAACAGGCCCGCAACATTGATCTTTACGTTGTTGGCCACGTTCACGTCGGCACTTTGACTGGCTGACAGGGCTACTGTGCCGGAAGGCAAACGAATATCGTTATTAACGTTTACACCGCCACTACCTAGCACATGCAGGCTACCATTCGCCTGCATATTGAGGTCTGTATTAAGGTTGACCTGTCCAGTGGCTTTGATCACTACATGGTTTACCCCATTTGCCAGCATGGCTGTACTTAACTCGGACGTTTGCTTTTGCTCTGTGCTCAATTGGCTGTTTTCATTAAAGCTATCAGACAGCGGGGCAGCAGATGAGACGAGATTCAAGGCACCGGAGTTGTTATAGGTCAACTTGAAGGTGCCACCCAATGGTGCGCTATGCGCGTCAGTTTCTCCACGCTGATAAAGACCACTCACGGTGCTGGCAAGCACATCGCCCTGCAATGCCATATTAGTCGTCGATACATTCAGGGTCCCGGCATCCCCCCCTTGCTGATAACCTGGTTGCAAATAACCACTGACTGAGGCATCTTTAGCCACGTTGCCAGATACACCGTTCAAAGCATTGGCTGTAAGCGCCCATTGCCTGGTCTGGCCCCAACGTGAGCTGGTGACAGAATAATAATCACTCATATCCTGATAGGGCGTATTGGGAATCGCCTCAGAAGCAAGCACCCATTTACCATTGATGAGTAAACTGCTTTCGCGGATCGTCCCTTCGGTGTAAGTGGTGCTGCCTGCTGACAAGTCAATCTTAGAGCCTGACTTGCTGACGACATTGGTTGCAGACAAATTCACCTGGCCGCCATTGGTGGAGCGCTCGGCCACCGTTCTGGTGATGCCCGCCTTCGCCTGATCAATCACGCTCTGGCTCAGGAGTTTAGTGCCCTTACGGGCATCCAGATACAACACCTCGCCGAATAAAGCCCCACCTCTTAATACAGGAGAGTCTCTTAACTGGTCAGAATACAGCTGGATGGCAAGTTGGTTACGGCTCATGGGTGCGGTCGCATCCACGCCTGATACATCGATCACCGCATTCTCGCCAAGATAGATGCTACTGTTATTCGTCTGGATATCTGTGGCGGTCACGAATACTTGACCACTGTTAGCCGTCACCTTCCCATCAATGGCAATATCCTTACCTTGAATATTGATCACCGACCCCTCAAGCTCTGTTTTGGTCGTTTGCGTACCATCGAGTTTGTAAACCGATACAGGCAGTTTTTGTGCATCAATAATTTCTTCTTTATCATCCACATCGATGGTAACGGCCGTTTTACTATTCTTGCCCAGGGTCACTTTGCCGTATTCTGGATTGATATTAAGCTCGCCACTTTTAGAGCCGATTTGTTCAGCTTTGAGGAAAATAGAGCCATTGGCTCGTACAGAGGTCTTCGCAGAAATACTACCCTGTTGGTTTACCGCCAGGCCAATCAAGCTGGCGTTCCCATGATTAACAATAATGTCACCCAAGTTCGTCGCATTGCCACCAGAGCTGACCTCCACCAACAAACCTGCAAATTTGTCTAGCGTACTGAGGTAAACCGTCTTGCCTGCAGCCAAGATGGTTTGACCATCAGGTGTTTTAATCACGCCGCTGTTAGTCACATCAGGCGCCAGCAACATGACTCGGCCGCCAGTGGTAGTCGTAATGTTTGCGCCTTTGGCCACATCAATGACACCAACGGCATCGGCAAAGGAAAATACGGGCTCGGTCTTATTAGACAAAATGCCGTTCTGGTAAATCGTTTCGATATTATTGTTCTTTAAATTATCCAGTGTAGTCGCTGTCAACGAACCCACGTTGACTTGTGAACCAGCGCCGAAATATATGCCATTCTGATTGGCAATATACACATGCCCATTCGAGGTGAGTGTGCCATTAATAAAGCTTGCCCCACTACCCATGACACGGTTTAACACACTCGAAGATGCGTTAGGCATATTGAAGTTGACCGCGGCTTGCGAACCAATATTAAAACTGTCCCAACGAATCACGGCATTCTGAATCGTTGTGTTGATGTTCATCGTGTTGTTCACTGGTGTCGGGATACTCACACCAGCCGGTAAGTTGTAACCGGGTTGCTGAACTGGCAATGTATTTGCATCGACCGCCAGGACAGGCGCAGATGCCCAGCTCAGGCAGCCTGCTATCAGCAAGACGACACTCCTCGTTGATATGCGCCATAAAGGACGAAGCATGACTTCTACGCTGGCATCACAATCAACCACACCCGCTAAAGTCACTGTTTTTTGATGAGTACGCGCAATCTCTGCAATGGGTACCAACATGCCCAAGCGTTTGCTAAATACCAATTTAAATCGTAACTTGTTCATCATTTCACCTCGTTTACTTCAGCTAAGCGCTTATTACCAGTCAAAACCCACTTTAAAATGCAGGCGCGTATCACCACTTTCAGCCATCCCTGCTGGCTTGAGTGGTGCAGTGTGTCCGTTTTCCAATGTCCAGCTTGATTGCAAGACACGCGCAAAATCCAGGCGCATAAACAAGCCGTGCGCTGCCTTCACATCCCAACCCAATCCATATGAGGACAGGATGTATTGCTGGATTTGTGAAAACCGGTCATCGGCAAACGTCGCTGGATCACGCGTTTTAGCGTAGCCGTAATCGTAAAAAGCCAGCAGGCGCATTTCCTTCACCCATGAGCCTGCATACTTTTGCAAAGGTGGGGAGCGCAACTCCATCGTCAGGTTGGTACCCTTATCCCCCAGCGCACTGGACTCGAGGAAGCCGCGCACCGTATCCAAACCACCAATAAAGAATTGTTCGTTGGAAACCAGTGAATCGCCAGTCACTTGCCCGCCTAAAGAGCCATACCATTGCCATTGATAAGGCAAGGTATACGTGTGCTCAAGCTGCCCTCTTAAGTAAGAGAAGTTGGAGCGTGCCAAGTAACGCCGCTGGGCAAACTCAGCGTCATCGTTAACCAGCGCTTTGGTTGAAAAGACAAAGTTCAGGTCTAACTTGGTGGTACTCTCAGGCATGACCAAATTGCCGGTATAACCGATCATGAAAGGCAGATAAGTAATCGGGTTATTACCCAAATCCGCCCCTAGTCTGCGCGTGCTTTCTTTAAAGTCCTTGTAATCCGCGCCCAGGGTTAAATTGTGGTTGAACGATTTAAACGGGCTGGGCATGGGATGAATGTAACGCAGGCCATAAATATTACCGTTACCGACCACATTCAAATCACCTACCGCACTGATATCACTTTGAGAAACCACGCCATACATGGCCCAATAGTCTCCGGCATAAGGGATGACATAGGTGCCAGAAAATACTTTCACCTCATTGGCATCTTCCGGTGTCACCTGAAAACCTAGACCAATGCTGTGATCGCTCTGCCAGAGATTGTCGTATCTCAGATTGCCGGAAAGGCGTGTTTTTGTCGTGTTCGGCGTGTACCGGTTGTTGTATTCCATGCTGGCGTGCAAGGGAAACTTGTCATCCACCTTCAAATCCACTTCAACCATACCCGGTGACTTGCCTGGACGCAGCACAGGTGCTACCACACGGTCCTGATTGATATTGACCGAAGCAATTTGTTTTTGCACCGTTGGGAAGTGGGGAACATGCCCCTCTTTGAACTCGGTAACGTTTTGCTTGATTTTGCCCAGAGAGTAATAGCGGGAGCCGACCACACTTAAGCGCTCAACTTTCCCTTCCAGCACATCCAGCTTCACGACCCCAGCGTTTACCTCTTGTTCTGGAATGCTCACGAACACTGTCAGATAGCCCGCTTCATGAAAGCTTTGCTCCAGTGCACTACGCGCTTTTTCTACATCGTCAATCGAACGATGCTCACCGAGATAGGGATAAACAGCTTTTTCAATCTCTGTCACGCTGAGCACGGAGTTGCCATTGACCACGTATTCAAAAATATCAAACTGGTCTTTGGCGGGCACTTCTGCAGCCGCTTGCCCGGAAACCTCTGTCCCCCAACCATTCACAGGCTGCTGGGCGGACTCTGAAGCCTCCTCTGCATGTAATGCAAAAGACCACAGAACACACATACAACTCATCACACGCAGCAACAATCGCAACACCTTTCTTTTTTGGTTCAATCGCCTAAGGCACTTCCTGAGGCTTGCCATTTTGAAAGCACCGCGTGTCACAAAGATGAAATACGGACTAGTCCGCGGACTGGTTTGTATAGCCCATGCGAGCCATTGCCAAGAGACGCTCAGATGTCTGCGAGTCGCGACTGGCTTTTGATTGAATTAGGCAATAAAAAAGCACACCCAGTATGGGTGTGCTTTTAATCAAGCTTCGCAGCTTTTGACTGCTAGTGCTTGAGATTAGAACAATTGTTGTGCTTGGCAGTTGTTACCATTGCGTGAGCCTTTAGCAACAATAGTACCGATAGTGCAAGATGAGCCAGCAAACGGGTTGATGGTCAAACCACGTGGTACTTCAGCACAATCCAGACCAGCAAAAGCACCAACGATTTCGTTGATCACAGTCTCGCCGAATGTACCGGAAGCTGAGTTAGCAACAAAAGATTTCATTTCCATGTGGAAATCGTACAAACCCTGAGCAGCGGTGTAACGTGCGTTAGCATCTGTTGTCTGACCGGAGCCAGCGACTGGCGCTTCTGGGTGAACATTATCCAGCTTGATGTAACGATAGCCGTTGGATGATGTATCTGTACGCCAGTTGTTTTCCAGAGACAACACACCGATCGCAAAGCCAGCTGTAGACAACGCAGTTTTTGCGTTACCTGTACCTGAACCTTCTGTGATGATCAAAGTAGGGGTAGAGTCAGCCAGGCCTACAGGTGCCAAAGCACCGGCAATCGCAGCATCACCGTTACATGGATTACGCAGGAAAGTCGCATTAGAAGACGCTTGAGTACCTGAAGTTGGCACACGACGTGCCAGATTCAAGGCAGCTGTAGAACCTGGTACCAAGATACCCGCATCAGCAGCAGTACCACTCACGATAGAAGCATACTGCACGTGAGAAATGCTAGGTGCATTGGCTGGCAAGTAATCAGGATCAGCAGAGTTGGCTGCAGCTACGCTCGCATAGATACCTTGTGCAACTTGCATAGCACGGTACAATGAAGTTGAAGTAGCGATACCAAATGCTTGGCCAACGTTAGCGTTTGACTCAACACCGTAACCGTCAACGGATACACCGAACAATGCCGCTTCAACGTCAGAGAAACCACCTGCTGGTTTAACCGTTGCGCCATCAGCAGCAGTTGCTGGAGTCACAATCGCACATGAGCGATAGCTTGCAATTGCAGTTTGACCTGGCAGAGACAAAGAACCAGTTTGAGCCACACAACCAGCGTTAGCACCCAGTTTGCCAATACGGCGCAAATTAGTAGTACCCACTGTACCGTCACCGTCAACATCGTTAGGAATGTGTGGTGCGTAGGCGTTAAAAGAACCGCCATCAATCGTGTGGTAAACCACAGACACTTTACCACCACGTGTACAAGCATAAGCCAGGAAGTTGCTTGCAGCTGAGTTACCTGGTCTTACTGCGGCTGTTGCTGACCCGTTGTTGAACACGGACAGTGTGTTTGCATCACAACCAGCAGCAAAGCCTTGGAAAACGTTGTAAGTTGGTGCTGAAGCGCCAGAAATCCAAGTTTCATTCAATGCACTATTACCACGCGCAGTATTGATTTGTGCTTGAGTGACAGGCGCAGCAAAAGCTTGACCTGCAAAGAGAGTAGCGGCTACAGCCAAGCATACTTTATTAAATTTAAACATTTTTCGCTTCCTTCGATAAAAGATTTGATTAGCGGCCAGCTTGTAAACTGGCCGTTTTTCATGGCTTTTTTAATGTTGTATTAAGCCTTGCGACGACGAGCTACCAAGCCAACTACACCAAGGCCAGCCAGCAACATTGCATAGCTGTCAGCTTCTGGAACTGGTACTACGAATTCCAACAGACCACCGGATGTCATTTTGAATTGGAAATTACCATTTAAGCCCAGTGTATTGAATGCCACTGGAGAAGCCGCTGTTGCACCTGTCAGTTGTTGCACAACAGTCATGGAACTGTCCAGGCTATCCATAGATACATGGCCTTGGCCGTTGATACGACCTGTAGAGCCGTAAGCCACAGCACGGCCAGCATAAGCCTGTGACAGGTTTGAAGTCACTACGCTTGCGCCATCATCTACAGTGTTGTGGTTGTCCAACGCGTTGTTGTTGGTCATATAGCTATTGAAGTTTGCAACTGAAGTCTGCAATTGGTTAGAGTTTGTCAGGTTAGCACCTGATTTGTACGTAGAAATAATGCCACGTGCACCTGCACCAGTACCGGTACCATCAGCAGCATAAATTGCCCACTTGGTGGTTGAAGCTGAAGCCGTGCTCCAGAAAGAACTCCATGCATTAGCATAGTCACCACCAGCCACATCAAAAGCAAAGGTTTTAGACAAACCATCTGCAGAAATTGTGCCGTTAGTATGTGCATCAACAACCAGGCTTTGGAAGCTATCGTAACCGTAGCCCAAATCAAATGTTGCTGATGTGTTGCTGTTAAAGTCCAGCAAAGTCAGAATCAGGCTTGAGCTGCCACTTGTTGCGAACGTCATAGCCGCGTGTGCTGGAATAGTTGCAGCGGACAGAGCCAATGCAGCAACCAATGCTTTTACTTGAAATTTCATAAACTTCTCCTTAATTTTTTGAGCAAACCGATAGAAAGAGCAAACCACTAATACCTGAGCGAATACGATGAAACTCATCCCAAAAAATTATGCAGTTGCTACATGACAGCCTTACTTTGTAAACCTAGTCCATATGGACTAGTCTGGCCGCGCAAAATAGCTGCATAAAAATCCTGAGTAGTTTAGGAACTCAACATGACAGGCTTAAAGTAAAAACTAGTCCGTTCGGACTAGTTAGAGTGATTGCATCAAAGCGGCAAAAATACGGCTGAGAAATGTTTATTGTTTGCGGGTAATCAGGCCCAGCTTGAGTGCTTTACTGGCTGCCTGGCTGCGGTTTTCTACATCCAGTTTGCGCAGGATATTTTGTACGTGGTTTTTAATCGTGAGCGGGCTGACTTGCATGATGTTGCCAATTTCCCAATTAGTCTTACCGGCTTGTAGCCATTCCAGCACTTCAAGTTCACGCTTACTTAAAGGCTTGATACGACCATTGCGCGCAGTGGTAGATAACACGGAAGGACATTTATTGGCGGTGACTTTAACGATCGCGCAATGCAAGTGCGGCATCAGCAACTCGAGCAAATGGGCGGTTTGCGCATTGGCCGGTGAGCTTAAACGGCCAAACATCACCATGGTGGCAATACGGCTATGCTCATTGCCAAAACCATGTACGACAAAGCGCTTGAGCTCAGAGGACAGCATACGCTCAGCATCGACATGCTCAACGGCATAATGGTTATACTGCTGCGCGGCGAGCTCGGTATGGTAGAACACCGGCATACCCAGCTTGCTCCAGCGTGTAAAGGCTTCACTGACCAGGCCATCTTCATCGTTGAGCACCTGGTCAAATTGGGTGTCGCCAAAATAGCGGCTGGAGGTCAGATACTCATAGTCATAACTGGCACGCTCCAAGCTACGCACACCAATAATCACCACCTCATGCGCCAACAAACACTGAAACCCTCGCTGTAGCCAGTTAAAAAGGTGTGAGCGATGCTGCAGACGCAACGACTCCTCAATCACCTCCATAAATAGCGCGCGTTGCTCTTCATTCAGTGCCAACGTCCACTGGTCGCTGGCCTGATCCATCCCTGTTATTGTTGTATCCATGTGTTAACCACATTTATATAAATGCAGCAAGTTTGCTCAGGATTTGTGACAGAAAAATGATTCGCACGTGTCAGTTGATTGATAAATTGATGACAGTGGATTAGCGGTATGACTAGAAAGGGAAATCGGCACTTTACCAACGGCCGGTTTTATTGGCACAGCTCTGTACCCACATGACAATCACATGAATGACCAGGCAAAGCATGCCTGACAGCGCAGGACCGATTGTCTTTGCCGTGTCACATGGTTGTGGCACAATCAGTCTTATCATGAATGCGCCCGCTCACCCCTTGCGTCGAATCACACTGGCAGCGTTGCTGGCGACTTTGATCGTGTGTGGCGTAGCACATGCGGAGGCGCTCCCTGTTGGCACAACCTCAACGACGCAGACATTAGCCGAACATATTCGGCTGGATAACTCCAGCGACATGGAGTTAGTGATCAGTAATACTGACGTGTCAGAAACAGAGCATGAGTCATACGCACCATCCCCCGCCAGCCAGCCGTCTAAATGGAAAAGCGGTACAGTCCCTTACCAAGCCGAGGTACAGGCCGCAGCTGAGGCGACGCAGATAGATCCGGCGCTGATCCATGCCGTGATTGCCACCGAATCCGGCTACAACCCCAAGGCGCTGTCACGTAAAGGTGCTTATGGCCTGATGCAAGTGCTGCCAGCCACTGCACAAACCATGACCGCCATCCCGGTCAGGCAATGGTCGGTACCGCAGCAAATATTATGGGGTTCGCATTATTTAAGACGCATGCTGGATATGTTTGAAGGCAATGTTCCCCTAGCACTGGCGGCTTATAATGCCGGGCCACAAGCAGTGAAAACCCACCAGCACGCCGTGCCGCCTTTTGCCGAAACCAGGCAATATATTCCCAAGGTACTTGGCTACTACCAGGCGTTTAAAACCCGGCTCGCACCAACAGGTTACGCCAGCCAGTTCAGCAACTGATCCGCTTTAACGATTTACCCAGGCCTGCTCCAGGTCAGCCAGGGTATTAGGCTCATACACAAACAACCACTCGCGATAATGCTTGGCGCCATGAAATCCTGATTGGGACTCCTGGTAGCCACTGCTGCGTATGGGAGCCAACAGCGACTGGCTGTGCACTCCAACAATACGGCCATCCCTGATAACTAGGGTCATACCCTGTTTGACCGCAAACGGGTCTGCATACAATTTGCGTAAATGCCGTTTTGACACCGGAAAGCGTTTGTCTTCTATCAACTCATCCAAGCGTACCGGGTATTGCTTGACCGGCTGCGGTGTAGATTCATAATAGCGCCCAATCGCCAGCCGGTAGGCTTCGCCAGTCTCTAGCAGTAAGGCCTCACTACTGCGTTGGGATTGCTGCTGCCATATGACCGCCGCCCCCTGCATGCCTATGGCCGCAATCACCAGTGTCACCATCACGCCGATGTAAGAAAAACCGTCTTGTCTGAACATGTCCGTCGTTTACCAGTCGGTATAGGCAGAGCCATCGGCAGCCTGCCCAACTGCACTGCTGTGCAAGGTATACACCGCACCTACCACAGGCAGCTCCGGCGGCGTAATCACCCAGACATCATTACGCTCGGCAATCGGGTCCCAGGGTAATTTGTCCAGATAGTGTTTTTCGACCAACTCCTGCAAGGTGTCTGGATACTGACCCTGATCAGCATAATATTCGTCCAGCGCTTTGCGGGTAGTTGCCAGTTGCTGCTTGAGTGCCTGCTCTTTGGCACGCTGCACGCCATAAAAATAACGCGGCACCGCCAGTGATAGCAGCAAGGCCAGGATCGATAGCACCACCAGCAGCTCTACCAGTGTAAAACCGCGTTGCTTACCATTGCGCATAAGCGACTCCATTGATACCGGTCTGAGTGCTTAATGAATACACATCGTAGACATCCTGGCTATAACGTGGCTGCTCCGGCGGGCTATCATAACTGCGCAGTCCCCATTGACTGGCGGACTGCGTCAATCCCTTGTTCGCCTGGCCATTCAACATGGGGTCTGTCGGGATACGCCGTAAAAAACGCAAACGTTCATGCTTGGCACTTTTGGCATCTTCCACGCCCTCTACCAATACCTGCAAATTGGGTGGATAACCACTGGCATCGGCATTCTTTTTCACCCTACCCTCATCCGCTGCCTTTTTGTAAGCATCAATCGCGCGTCGCATCTCACGCAAATGCTCGCGCAATTGCTGCTCTTTTTGCCGCTGCACCGTCAGTTGTATCATGGGCGTGGCCACACTGGCCATGATGGCGATAATCGCCAGCGACACCATCAGTTCAATCAGGGTAAATCCGGCCGTGCGCTTCACTATATAGTCCATCAAGGAATAACCTTGGGTGCTGGTAAGGTGGTCGTGCCTTGCTCGGAAATACCATTGACGTTATTAGACAATCCCGGCATGGCTGGCGCAGGCTGCATAGACTCAGTATTGGCCGGTTGTGCATCTGGCGCAGGTAATGCAGCAGGTTCAGGCGCCGGGGCTGATTCAGGCGTGTCATTGACCGGCACATCTGCAGCATCATTCAACTCGCGCTGACGTTGCAACTGCTGTTCACGTGCCTGCTGGCCACGCGCCGGTGCATTGCTCGGCGTACTGTTTAACAAGGGTTTGTCAGAAATCACGGTATCAGTACCGCTCCAGTACTCAGAGAAGGTCGCTTCCGGCAAGGTCACATTACTGATCACTTTTGGCGTAATCGCGAGCACAATTTCAGTTTTATTTTTTTCATCAATATGACGTGAGAACAAGCGGCCTAAAATCGGGATTTCACCCAAGCCCGGCAATTTGTCCGCATTCTTACGCTCCGAATCCTGAATCAGACCCGCCAGAATCTGGGTTTCCCCGTGCTTCAGGCGCAGCATGGTAGTCGCGTTACGGGTGCCTATGTTATAGACCTTGGAGTTATTGCTCAGCGTAATCGCTTCGCCGAGCGAACTTACTTCCAGGTTAATTTTAATGCTGACAAAATCGTCCAGCATCACCCGTGGTTCAACCTCCAGTTTGAGGCCAACATCGACATAAGACACACTTTCTGAAGTGCCCACGTTGGCGGTGGTGTTAGTCGTAATCACCGGCACCTTGTTACCCACCAGCACTTTGGCTTTCTCGTTATTTTTAACGCGGATACGTGGGTTGGACAACAGGTTCAAATCACTGTCTGTGGTCTTGAATTGCAGACTGGGGTTAGGGCTGACACCGATATCAGAAGACTTGATACGCTTGAGCGCTTCCAGCGTCAACTGACTGTCGAGGACGGTGAGTGACGAAGGATAAACGATGCCCAACTGGTTCATTTTGCCGCGCGTGATTTCCATCACTTCTATTTCGAGCATCACTTCCGGGTCGGCAATATCCTGTGCCTTGATCATTTTCTCCGCCAGCGCCAGCACTTCCGGCCTGTCCCTGAGTACCAGCATGTTCAAACGTTCGTCCACATACACATCACGGACTTTCAGAATGGTGCGCAACATATCGGCACACTGCTTGGCGCTGGTGTTGGCAAAGTAAAAGTTGCGAATGAGTAAGTCCTGATAATCTTTGTTCTTTTGCTGCGTGGCCGGATAAACCAGCATACTGGTCGGTGATAACACTTTTTTCTGCAAACCGTTACTGGCCAAGACCATGTCTATGGCTTCTTCAATCGGCATTTTTTTGACGAATACCGAGGCCTTGGTTTCCGGCTTGATATCTTTATCCAACACAAAGTTCACACCCGTGGCACGTGACAAGGCTTCAAATACCACCTTGATATTGGCATCACGTAGCTCCAGCGTCACTGGCTTGCTGAGGCCGGTTTGCAATTGTGGCAAGGCCGCACGCGCACGCGGCTCCATCGCAATCAGCTGCTTTTCCAGCGCCTGTGCCTCGGCATTGGTCGGCTGTTCCAGCAATATATCGCGCACCTCTCTTAAGGCCTGCTTAGGATTATCCATGTGCTGCTTGACGGCTTCGAGCTGCTTGCGCAAGGCAATTTCACGCGCACTGGCATTCTCATAGGCAAATGCTTTAATATGATGCGGATCCAGCGTCAGAATACGTGCATATACCTGCTTGGCCGTCGCAATATCCCCTCTGGCATCGGCGGCTTCTGCCTCGGCAGACAGCGCATTAATCGTCTGTTCCCGCTCGCGGAACCAACGATTACGCAGCACCGCATCGGCCGGATGTTCGGCTACTTGCTGTGCCAGCTCATGCACTTTACCTTCCGGGGTGGTAGCGGTCAGCTTGGGTGGAAACAGTCCGCAAGAAGACAACACCCATGTCGACAAGCTAATCGCCACAAAACGCGGCATCGCCGTCAATAAAGGGGAACTCAAGTTAAAGACATTCATTGGTTTAACATTTCATCTTGATTATTATCGGTGAGCGCCTGACGTTGGCCAGCACCTGACGTTGTTTTGGTTTTACTCAACACCACCATTTTATTGAGTGGTACATAAGTGAAATACACTGCTTGCGCATCCTCCCGGTCCAGGCGCCACTGCGCATTGATATTGCTTCCCAGCTTCGGTAACAACATTTTTTTCTGCTGCATTAAAATCACGGCATCCCCGCCCGGCAAATCCTGCATGCTGCCAACATAGGTATAAGGCAAGGGTGGCACTTCGGGCGGCGGTGGCGGTGGCGGCTTTGGCGGTGGCGGCAACCATTCATGCGCAGCAAACAATGCATGACTCAGTTTTGCGGCTGGCAGCTGCCTCGTGAAGTAAGTATTGTCTGGCGTAGATGCTAATGGTGTAATGGGCGGTGATGTGACCACCGGCGGCACCAACGTCTGGCTGACTGGCGCTTGTGGTACAGGGTTTGCTGGCGTCTCTGGCGCAGATCGTGCGCCATTCGTATTTGCAGCCACCACCGTCACATCAGCCGTTTCTTCTTGCGACCACTGCCAATAGACCAGGCCCAGCGTGAGCAGCAAGGCCAGCCATAATAAAGGCTGTGGTGCCGATTTAGACTCAAGCGCCATGTGCACGCCCTCCACGGATAAATACCGAGAATGTCAGTGTGGCATCGACGACTGGTTGTACCGTTTCATTCTTGCGCAACTCAAGCCCGGTCAACGCCATCGACGGATATTGCTTCAACACATCCATCATAAATTGGCGGCAGGTCGCGTAGTCTGCCTGTATCGTAAAGCGCATATCAAACTGCTGAATGTCTTGTGTCCCGCTGCTAGTCTGGGTTGCACTAGTAGCTTGGTGTGCCTGCCATTGGTAATCCCCCACATTCAATGCAATCTGCCGCTTTTGCGCCAAGCTGGCGATATGCATCATGCGCGGAGACAAGTCAGCAAATGCAGGCAATTGCTGCCAAAGTGCCGCCAGTTCCACTGGCTCGTCTGGCGCCGTTTTAATATCTATTGCCAATGTTTTTTCAGGCTTGGCTGGTGTCACCCGGTCTTGATGCACAGGCCGAACTGCCAACTGCCGAATCTCTTGTTCCAGTGCACCCAGCTGCGCCAGCTGACCAGATTGCTGCTGCGACAAGACTAGCCACATCACCAGCAATGCCACAGACAACACCATGGGTACCCAGCCTAAATACCAGGCACAACGGCGCAGCAGCCATATCACGGTCATGGGTGTCACAAGACGCAATGCAGTCATGGTTGCCATCCACCCTGTATCTCGAAACTGACCGGGCGTTGCGGATGGCTTTCGTTCACCTGGTGCTTTTGCAGATGCACCTGGTTGAGCGTGGGTACCGCCTGTAACTGGCTCACATATTTAAGCAAGTCCTGGTAGCTCTTGGCTTCGCCAGACAGCACAAACTGGCCGCGATTAGCATCTGGCAATAATTGCAACAAGGCGATGTCTGGCACCTGGCGCGATTCCAAGGCTTGCAACAGATCAAACCAGCGCACATTTAACTGTTGCACAATTTTTTCAGCGACCTTCTGCTGTGGTTGGCTTAATACCGCGACAGGCTGCTTGACTGCCACTTTAGTGGCTGGCTGATGTTCTGTGGCTGTCGCTCCGGCCTGTTGTTGCGTCAACTGCTGCTGGCGTTGCGCAAGGCGCTGCAACTGCGCCTCGGTCTCTGTCAGTCCCGTATACTGTACGGCGACTAACACACCCAATAGCACAACCAGCAATCCACCTGGCCAGCGCAATGCCTGCCAGGCAAACGGTGACTGCGCAAATTCAAATTGATAGTTAGGATTAGGCCACATGCATGACCTCCGGCCACAGCGAAGTCACCTGATTCGCAGCATAGAGCAGTTGCCATGGCAACTGCCCTGCCAGTTGCTGTGACAGCCGACGCCCGGTGGCAGCCACAGGCGCGCAGGCCGGTTCACTCACCCAATAGCACGGACTCGCCTGCACACCCAGCAAGGTACGTTCACGCAACAACCAGGCAGCCATGGCTTCCACCTCAGTCATGTCTGTTGTCAGGCTGGCAACATGGGTCACCTGGCCTTGCTCCAGCTGTAACAACCTCAGCATATGCGGCTCAGCCGTCAGCACCGTGCCGCTCGCAGGCAGACGTGTGTGCGCCCATAAGGCACACACATAGGGTTGCACCGACCATTGCATGGCCTTGCTTGCCAACAGTGCATTCAAATTCAACGCTTGCAAAGCAGGCATCGCCACCAGCAAGCTGTCTTGTGGCTGCTGGATATCGGCTAACCGGAACGGCCATGCCCGTGCGGCTTCGCCATAGGTTTGCATCAATACCGCCCGCGCATAGGCCTGCTGTTCCTGCCCGGATACATCCAGCGTTTGCAGGGATTGTGTCATGGCAGGCAGGCGCAACAGATGCACATGTTTGTCAGCAAGGTAAATTTCAATACGCTGCCAGCGGGCGGCGGGCAGTTGTGCCAGCAATGCCGGCAGCGCAGTTTGCAAGTCTGTTCCGGTCCAGCTGCTTTGTGCCGTCAGCCTGCGTGTGTGCAAGCCTGCAGGCCTGTGCTCAGCCAGCAGGCGGTCTGCGGTGATCAGCACCCGCGTTAAACCTAGCCAACGGAAATCAGGCAATAAACGTGACACGGTTGATCTCCTGTAAACTGGTCATGCCTTCTGCCACCGCAGTGATCGCGGCTTCCCTGATGGTGCGCATGCCATTTCTGGCTGCAGCCTCCTTAAGTTGCCGGATCGGTTGCCTGGCGATAATCATCTCGCGCAGCTCATCATTGAGCACCAGCATTTCTGCCACGGCCTTACGCCCTTTATAACCAGTACCACGGCAATGGCCGCACCCTTGTGCGTGTTTGAACTGCATGCCAGCCGCCTGCGCGGATGTCAGCCCGGAAGCCTTTAACATGTCCTCGTCCGGCACAAAAGGCTCAGCACAATGTGGGCACAAGGCACGCACCAGGCGCTGGGCAATAATGCCATTCACCGCAGAGACAAAGTGATAGGGATCCACCCCCATATGCATAAAGCGGCCGATCACATCCAGCACACTGTTGGCGTGCACGGTGGAGAACACCAGGTGACCGGTCAATGCTGCCTGCACGGCAATTTGCGCCGTTTCGGCATCTCGGATTTCACCGACCATGATTTTGTCGGGGTCGTGGCGCAGGATGGAGCGCAGGCCGCGCGCAAAGGTCAGGCCTTTTTTCTCATTGACTGGGATTTGCAGCACGCCAGGTAATTGGTATTCGACTGGGTCTTCAATGGTGATGATTTTGTCAAAGCCGGTATTCACTTCAGAAATGGCAGCATAGAGGGATGTCGTTTTGCCACTGCCGGTCGGGCCGGTCACCAGTACCATGCCATACGGCTCACTGGCCAGTTTCCTGAAGCCGGCAATAACCTGCGGATCAAAGCCCAGGGCCTTGAGGCTTAGGCCTTGCGCCTGCTCGGTCAATGCCTTACGGTCCAATACGCGCAAAACGGCATCTTCACCAAAAGCACTGGGCATGATGGAGACACGGAAATCGATCAGCCGCCCCATGGCATGCACTTTAAAGCGGCCATCCTGTGGAATCCGTCGTTCGGCAATATCCAGCTGCGCCATGACCTTGATACGTGAAATGGCCTGTTCTGCGCTGTCCAGCCCCGGGCTGTTGGCAATGCTGGCCATGACGCCGTCAATGCGATATTTCACGGCCAGGCCGCCAGGATGCGTTTCCAGGTGGATATCACTGGCGCCGGTTTTAAGCGCGTCATATAAGGTGGAGTTGATCAGCTTGACGATGGGGTTGGCGTCTTCATGGATAGACTTGAGCGACAACTGCATGACGACTTCTTCGTCACCCTCTTGCGCCTGCTCGCTAGACAAGCCGACACCATCCATGGCACGCATGGTTTCTTCTTCACCGGCCAGGTAAGCACTGATTTCCAACCTGTGCGCCAGCCGCCATTCAAACGGCACTTGCACCGCATGCTGCACCCATAGCGGCAACTGGCGGTTAAACGGGTCAGCAAACACCAGAATCAGGGTTTGTTGCGCATCGTAAAACGCCAGGCACTCTTTCTGCTGGGCGGTGTTATAGCTGATGACATCAAAGGCAACCTGCCATTCGCGCATCTCACGCATGGTAGCCACCGGGTAATGCAACAGGCTACCCAATTGTGTGATCAGCGCTTCGTTCTCTAAAGAAAGCAATTCTTCCAGCACTTCAATCACACGGCGTTGCTGTTGTTGCGCCAGTGTTTGCGCCTGGGCAAACAGGTCTGCCGGCAAGGCGGATAAGGCGTGGTTGGGCACAGGCTGGTTCATTGGATTTGTCCCGCCAGTTCAAAGATAGGCATATAGAGCAGTAGCACCACGACCCCAATCACCAGGCCGATAAACAGCATTAACAAAGGCTCAAACAATTTGGTAAACCAGTCTATCCAGCGTGCCAGTTCTTCATCATAAAAGCTGGCGATTCTATCCATCATCTGCGCGACGTTACCGCCACGTTCGCCGACCAGTAGCATGCGCTCTCCGATCGGTGTCGTCATGCCCGCAGTTTGAAAGGCCTGTGACAGTGGCTGGCCCTCGCTGATCATGGTTTGTGCCTGTTGCAGGCTCAGGGCCAGGCTGCTGTCGAGCAAGCCACCCAGCGAATCAATTGCGGTCATAATCGGTGTACCGCCGGCCAGCAGCATGCCCAGGGTGCGGTAAAAACGGGCCAGTTGATAAAGATGTAACTTGTCACCAATGGCGGGGATACGCCACAGTGTCCGCAACATGGACTGGCGCATGGCAGGCGTTTTGAATAGCAATACCAGGCCAATGATCATGCCTGCCAGTATCACCAGCATGGTCTCGCCATGCTGTGAAATCAGCGTGCCCCACTGCAACATCATTTTCGACATCCACGGCAAGTCAGCCCCGGTGCCTTCATAAACACTGCTGAACTTCGGCACGACAAACCCCATTAAAAAGGCAATCACCAGGCCACCCACCACAATCAGCAGCAGGGGGTAGATAGAGGCACTGATGATTTTCTTTTTAAGCAGTGAGACCTGGTTGTCGTAAGCAATATAGCGCGACAAGGCATTGCCCAGGTCACCGGTGCGCTCGGCGGCTTTAACGGTGGCAATATACAGTGGTGGGAATACAGCAGGCTGGCGCTCGAGTGCGGCAGAGAATGACTTGCCTTGCTGCAAGGACTGCAGAATGCTTTGTAATACGCTACGCGTGTGGTCCTGGCGCAAAGACAACGCATCAATCGCTTCCACCAGGTTGAGGCCAGAATCCAGCAAAGCCAGTAACTCCTGGCTGAACAATGCCAGGGGAAACGCTTCACGCCGGGATACTTTGGCTGCCTTTTGCGCATGCAGCGACACCGGCATCAAGCCTTTGGATTTCAGTTGCGCGTACGCGTCCTGCTCATCGTCAGCTTGCAGCTCCACCATCGTGAGCGTAGAACCATTGAGCACTTTTGCCTGATAATGCATGGCAGTTTACCAGTTGGTAATATCCTGTGCTTCGTCACTACCACCTACCTGGCCGTCCTTGCCCAGGCTGAACAAATCGTACTCGCCATGCTGACCCGGCATACGGTACTGGTACGCTTTGCCCCACGGGTCATTCGGTACTTCTTTTTTTAAATAAGGGCCGCTCCAGTGCGTGTTGTTATCGGCATTGGTCATCAATGCCTGCAAACCCTGCTCGGTGGCCGGATAGTGACCAACATCCAATCGATACTGATCCAGTGCCTGCTCCAGCGCTGCAATCTGTGCCTTCGCCGTCTTCACTTCTGACTTACCGATCTGCTGGAAATACTTCGGCCCAACATAACCAGCAAGCAGGCCAATAATAACCATCACCACTAATAATTCTAGTAAGGTAAAACCGCGACTGTTCCGGACAGAACGACAAGGCATCGCTAACACTCCATGAAAATTTGATGACAATACTAAGCAGATTAGATTGCAGAAAAGTGGCGGCAATATGACAATCTGTCACAGTTGTAATGTTGGATTAACATCACCAGGCTGCCAGACAATGAGGTGAGCGCTCTGCCTGGGCGGTCAACACCCAGGAGAGGATAACATTTATTGAAATGTTTTTAAATTAATTAAAAGATCAGCAAAGAAAAACCGCGGCAAGCGTGAACGCTTATTCGCCCAAAAAACCGCCGCTTTGGTGCGTCCACAATTTGGCGTAGATGCCATCGTGTGCCAGCAATTGATGGTGTGTACCTGTTTCAACAATACGGCCTTGATCAAGCACAATCAGCCTGTCCATGGCAGCAATGGTGGATAAACGATGGGCAATGGCAATCACGGTTTTGCCTTCCATCAATTGTGCGAGATGATGTTGAATGGCTAATTCCACCTCAGAGTCCAGCGCACTAGTCGCTTCGTCCAACACCAGTATTGGTGCGTTTTTCAACATGACACGGGCAATGGCAATACGCTGGCGTTGACCGCCTGATAACTTCACACCACGCTCACCGACATGTGCATCGTAGCCGGTACGACCCTTGGCATCGCGCAGACTCAGAATGAAATCATGCGCCTCGGCACGCTTGGCGGCCATGATCATCTCATCATCAGTTGCATCCGGGCGGCCATATAAAATATTCTCGCGCACAGAGCGATGCAACAAAGAAGTATCTTGTGTCACCATACCGATTTGCTGACGTAAAGAATCCTGTTTAACGCTATCAATCGCCTGCCCGTCTATGCGGATATGCCCGGCCTGAATATCGTAAAAACGCATAAGCAAATTAACGATAGACGATTTACCAGCTCCGGAACGCCCCACCAGTCCAACACGCTCACCAGGTTGGATATGCAGGTCAAAATCCTGCAGTAACGGCGCCTGTTTGTCATAGGCAAAATCCACTTGCTGGAACAAGACCTCCCCCTTGGGCACACTCAGCGTCAACGCATCCGGCACATCCACCACGCGGTTTTCCACCGACAAGGTATTCATGCCGTCTTGCACCGTGCCGATTTGTTCATACAGCGAAGTCAGCTCCCACATCACCCAGTGCGAAATCCCGTTGAGGCGCAAGCCCATGGCCATCACAGCTGCCACCGCCCCGGCGGCGACCAGGCTTTGTGACCACAACCACAACACCATGCTGCCGCTGGCAATAATCAGGCACATATTCAAAAAATGATTAATGCTTTCGACACAACTCACCATGCGCATTTGCCCATGGACAGTGTCGAGAAACTCTTGCATGGCCGATTGCGCATAGCTCGCCTCGCGCCCTGCGTGCGAAAACAATTTCACGGTAGAAATATTGGTATAGGCATCGGTAATACGGCCGGTCATCAGCGCGCGCGCGTCAGCCTGATGCTGTGACACCTTGGCCAGCCGCGGAATAAAATAGACCAGGGCGCAAGCATAGAGCAACAGCCAGCCGAGGAAAGGCAGCACCATCCATGGATGAAAGCTGCCGACGACGGTCACAATCGTGGTGAAATACAACAACACATAGACCATGATATCCGCGAGGATAAACCAGACTTCACGCACGGCAAGTGCGGTTTGCATGACCTTGGCCGAGACGCGGCCAGCAAACTCATCCTGGTAAAAACCCATGCTCTGGTTGAGCATATGCTGATGAAACTGCCAGCGCAAACGCATGGGGAAATTACCTGCCAGCGTCTGGTGCTTGATCAATGTTTGCAACACAATAACCAGCGTACTACCCATTAAAATAGAAGCCACCAGCCACAAAGTGTCATGATGGGTGGTCCATAGCTGACCCGGCGCAATCGCAGTCAACTTATCGACCACTTTGCCCATCAGTGCAAACAATAACGCTTCAAAAGAACCAATACAGGCAGTGAGTATCGTCATCGCCAGGATATAACGGCGCATGCCATACGAGCATGCCCACATAAAAGGCCAGAAACGGGTGGGGAGCTGATGCAGTATCTCGCGCGGAAATGGCGACACCAATGCTTCAAAACGGCTGAATAATCGCATGATCACTACTTGGAATAAATGGTACAAACGGCTTCTGCAGCGATGCCTTCACTACGGCCAGTAAAGCCGAGTTTTTCTGTGGTGGTTGCTTTCACATTCACCTGGTCAACGGCAACCTGACAATCAGCCGCAATATTGCTGCACATCTGTGTCGTATGTCTGCTTAACCTGGGGGCCTCACAAATCACTGTCGCATCAATATTGCCGACCTGATAGCCTTTACCATTCAGCAAAGCCACCACGTGCCGCAACAACGTGCGGGAATCGATTCCTTTAAATTGCATATCTGTCGGTGGAAAATGCTTGCCGATATCGCCCAAAGCAGCCGCGCCTAGCAAAGCATCGCAAATAGCATGCAGCAATACATCCGCATCAGAATGCCCATCCAGGCCATGGCTATGTGGAATATGCACGCCGCCGATAATACAGTCACGGCCAGTCACCAGCGCGTGCACATCAAAGCCGTGGCCAATTCTAAAGGGGATCATTCTGCATCCTGTTCGCTCTGCATTGCCTGCATCAGTGCCGAAACAACGGCAACATCATGCGGATACGTAATTTTTAAATTTTTCAAATCACCCAGCACCAGCTTGGGTGCATGGCCTGCCCACTCCATTGCCTGCGCTTCGTCTGTAGGCTGACGGTGTAAATGTGTTGCCAGCGCGTGCTGTAACATGCCCGCTTTAAACATTTGCGGCGTTTGTGCCTGCCACAATGCTTCACGCGGAACAGTCTCAGCGACATGCTGAGTCGTATCAGCACGCTTCAAAGTGTCTGCCAGCGGCAAAGCCAGCAGACCACCAACGTCCGTCGGCCTAATGGCGTCAATTAAACGCTGCACCATCACCGCATCAACACCGGGGCGTGCCCCATCATGTACCAATACCCAATCATCGCGATCAATATATGACGCCATGACCTGCAAACCTTGATAGACAGAAGCCGCGCGACTATCGCCACCGCAAGACAATACCTGAGTCTTATGACAGTCTTGCAACAAGTCATCCGACCAATAAGCATCTTCAGGTGCAGTCACAATAAAAATACGGCTGATGGCAGGTATCGCCTCAAAGGTATCGATAGCGTGACGCAAGATTGGTTTCCCGTTGAGTGGTAAATATTGCTTGGGCGCAACACTTTGCATACGCGAGCCACTGCCGGCACTGGGAATCAGAACATGATATTGAGTCATCCTGTCATTTTATCATGCAGGCATGCACTTCTTTGGCACACCTGAAATCAAGCGGCTGATATTGCAACAAAACGTCATCCTCATGACTGCTTACCTGCTTTTGTTTAAGACGACTTAAACACTTGTTAAAAAGTCATTCTATAATCAAGCAGCGGTACCCATCATAACAATAGATCCTCGGGAGCGAATCATGAACAATACCAAGGTAATCATCAGCAGTATATTGCTATCATTGTGCGCAATAATAGGCACCAGCTACGCGGACCCGCCAGCGCACGCACCGGCTCATGGCTGGAGAAAGAAACATGACCCTTACTATCGTGGCTATTCAGGCTACCAGTGGCAGCGTGACTATGGTGTAATCAGTGGAGAATGTCAGTGGCAAATCGTCGGCACGGTCACTGGTGGTGTCATCGGCGGCGCAGTGGGCGCCAGCGTCGGTGAAGACTCAAATAAACCGATTGCAATTATTCTCGGTTCCGTCATAGGCGCAGTGATCGGTAATCAGATAGGTAAAGCTATAGATAATAACGATAGGGGCTGTATAGGCCACGCGCTCGAACTGGGACGCATAGGGCAACGGGTTCATTGGGTAAATCCTGATAGCCGTATTGAATACAACCTCACGCCAACCGCAGACTTCATACAAGGTAATCAAAAATGTAAATCTTACCGCCTTGAATGGATAGAACAGGGAAAACGTCAGCAAGCCAGCAATCGCGCCTGCCTGGCAGAACAAGGCCAATGGCAAACGATCAATTAACGGCTGCCTAAGCAAAAAAGCCTCTTGTTAAGAGGCTTTTTTGTATATTTAAGGAGGCATTTCTAATGTCCAACCCCATTTTCGTGCAATAAAAAAGGCCTCAACACGCGAGTGTTGAGGCCTTTTTAGAATAGGAGCTTGGGGATGACCTACTTTCGCATACGAAGAGTACACTATCATTGGCGCAAGTTCGTTTCACGGCCCTGTTCGAGATGGGAAGGGGTGGTTCCAAACCGCTATTGTCCCCAAACATAACTGGTAATGTTATGCATGGTGCTGAGTTTTGGCTCAGCCTGCTTTAACAAATTGGAAGAAGTAAAGGATGCAAGCGTTTTACGCTTGTTTTCAATGGGATTAGGGTATGAAACAACTTGTGTTTCTTATTTCTAGATGATTGCCAAATCATATTGCTTTGAACTACACCTTTAGACTTATGTTTAAGTTTTAAGGTTATAGGATCAAGCCTCACGAGCAATTAGTATCAGTTAGCTTAATGCATTACTGCACTTCCACACCTGACCTATCAACGTCCTGGTCTTGAACGACTCTTTAGCTGGCTTAAAGCCAGAGGCAAGTCTCATCTCGAGGCGAGTTTCACGCTTAGATGCTTTCAGCGTTTATCTCTTCCGCACTTAGCTACCCAGCTATACCATTGGCATGATAACTGGTCCACCAGAGGTGCGTCCACTCCGGTCCTCTCGTACTAGGAGCAGGTCCCCTCAAACTTGCAGCGCCCACGGCAGATAGGGACCAAACTGTCTCACGACGTTTTAAACCCAGCTCACGTACCACTTTAAATGGCGAACAGCCATACCCTTGGGACCGGCTACAGCCCCAGGATGTGATGAGCCGACATCGAGGTGCCAAACTCCCCCGTCGATATGAACTCTTGGGAGGAATCAGCCTGTTATCCCCAGAGTACCTTTTATCCGTTGAGCGATGGCCCTTCCATACAGAACCACCGGATCACTATGACCTGCTTTCGCACCTGCTCGACCTGTCCGTCTCGCAGTCAAGCAACCTTATGCCATTGCACTATCAGTACGATTTCCGACCGTACCTAGGTTACCTTCGCACTCCTCCGTTACTCTTTGGGAGGAGACCGCCCCAGTCAAACTGCCTACCATACACGGTCCCCAGTCCGGATTACGGACCTAGGTTAGAACCTCAACAACATCAGGGTGGTATTTCAAGGTTGACTCCACGAAATCTAGCGACTCCGCTTCAACGTCTCCCACCTATCCTACACAAATCTTGTCAAAGTCCAATGTAAAGCTGCAGTAAAGGTTCATGGGGTCTTTCCGTCTAGCCGCGGGGAGATTGCATCTTCACAAACATTTCAACTTCGCTGAGTCCCGAGAGGAGACAGTGTGGCCATCGTTACGCCATTCGTGCGGGTCGGAACTTACCCGACAAGGAATTTCGCTACCTTAGGACCGTTATAGTTACGGCCGCCGTTTACTGGGACTTCAATCAAGAGCTTGCACCCCATCATTTAATCTTCCAGCACCGGGCAGGCGTCACACCCTATACGTCCACTTTCGTGTTTGCAGAGTGCTGTGTTTTTATTAAACAGTCGCAGCCACCTTTTCACTGCAACCCCATCGTGCTTCGAGAGTAAATCTCTACACACTACCGGGGCGCACCTTCTCCCGAAGTTACGGTGCTAATTTGCCGAGTTCCTTCTCCCGGGTTCTCTCAAGCGCCTTAGAATTCTCATCCTGCCCACCTGTGTCGGTTTGCGGTACGGTCTTATACAACTGAAGCTTAGTGGCTTTTCTTGGAAGCATGGTATCAATCACTTCGTCTGCAAGCAGACTCGTTATCACGTCTCAGTCTTAGCTCTCCGGATTTGCCTAAAGAACCAACCTACACGCTTGAACCGGGACATCCAACACCCGGCTGACCTAACCTTCTCCGTCCCCACATCGCATTGTATAGAGGTACAGGAATATTAACCTGTTTCCCATCAGCTACGCATCTCTGCCTCACCTTAGGGGCCGACTCACCCTGCGCCGATGAACGTTGCGCAGGAAACCTTGGGCTTTCGGCGAGGGAGCTTTTCACTCCCTTTATCGCTACTCATGTCAGCATTCGCACTTCTGATACCTCCAGCATGCCTCACAGCACACCTTCGCAGGCCTACAGAACGCTCTCCTACCATGCCATATAAATATGGCATCCGAAGCTTCGGTTACGTGCTTAGCCCCGTTACATCTTCCGCGCAGGACGACTCGACCAGTGAGCTATTACGCTTTCTTTAAATGATGGCTGCTTCTAAGCCAACATCCTGGCTGTCTATGCCTTCCCACTTCGTTTTCCACTTAGCACGTCATTTGGGACCTTAGCTGTCGGTCTGGGTTGTTTCCCTCTTGACCACGGACGTTAGCACCCATGGTCTGTCTCCCGTAATTGCATTTCTCAGTATTCGGAGTTTGCAATGGTTTGGTAAGTTCTTATGAACCCCCTAGCCATAACAGTGCTCTACCCCCGAGAATGATATACGAGGCACTACCTAAATAGTTTTCGGAGAGAACCAGCTATCTCCAAGTTTGTTTAGCCTTTCACCCCTATCCACAGCTCATCCCCAAATTTTTCAACATTTGTGGGTTCGGACCTCCAGTACCTGTTACGGCACCTTCATCCTGGCCATGGATAGATCACTTGGTTTCGGGTCTACACCCAGCGACTGATTCGCCCTATTCGGACTCGATTTCTCTACGCCTCCCCTATCGGTTAAGCTTGCCACTGAATGTAAGTCGCTGACCCATTATACAAAAGGTACGCAGTCACCCCTTACGAGGCTCCCACTGTTTGTATGCATACGGTTTCAGGATCTATTTCACTCCCCTCCCGGGGTTCTTTTCGCCTTTCCCTCACGGTACTTGTTCACTATCGGTCGATATCGAGTATTTAGCCTTGGAGGATGGTCCCCCCATGTTCAGACAAGGTTTCTCGTGCCCCGCCCTACTTTTCGTTACCCTAGTTCCACAAACGGGATTTCGTATACGGGACTATCACCCACTACGGTCGGACTTTCCATTCCGTTCTACTATCGCGTCTGCTAAAAATAACAGGCTGTTCCATGTTCGCTCGCCACTACTTACGGAATCTCGGTTGATTTCTTTTCCTCGAGTTACTTAGATGTTTCAGTTCACTCGGTTCGCTTTACTCTTCCTATATATTCAGAAGAGAATGACCTTACGGCCGGGTTTCCCCATTCGGACATCTCCGGATCAAAGCTTATTTGCCAGCTCCCCGAAGCTTTTCGCAGGCTATCACGTCCTTCATCGCCTGATATCGCCAAGGCATCCACCATATGCACTTATTCACTTGACCCTATAACGTTAAAACCTAAACCCTTTTTAAATCTAGATTTCGTCGTGCATGAGACACGCGTTACAGGTAATTCTAAAGCACTATCAAACCTCGTTAGATTCGCTTAAATTATCAATCACTCAATAACCTAAACTTCTCAACTTGCGTTTAATATTTATGATTTTGCAATCAATCGATATTATTTCCGGTTAAAAAATAATATCGCCCATTGAATATAAGTTGTCATCACACAACCTATATTCCTTTACTTCTTCCATTTTGTTAAAGAGCAGTCTTAGTAGTTAAACTAATGTTTAAAAACCAGAAGCAAACATTTAATTAAACTTCAATTAATAACGCTTGCTTCTAATCTCTAATTCACAACAAAGTTCTTGGTGGAGGATGACGGGATCGAACCGACGACCCCCTGCTTGCAAAGCAGGTGCTCTCCCAGCTGAGCTAATCCCCCAATATAGAGTGGTGGGTCTGGTTGGGCTCGAACCAACGACCCCCGCCTTATCAAGACGGTGCTCTAACCAGCTGAGCTACAGACCCTAAGGCGGTTTGCCTAAATCTTTGTTGCTGCTTAATTTTAGATGACTGATAAGAGTGAATGCTTGAAGCCGAGTGATCTTCTCTAGAAAGGAGGTGATCCAGCCGCACCTTCCGATACGGCTACCTTGTTACGACTTCACCCCAGTCATGAATACTACCGTGGTAATCGTCCCCCTTGCGGTTAGACTAACTACTTCTGGTAAAACCCACTCCCATGGTGTGACGGGCGGTGTGTACAAGGCCCGGGAACGTATTCACCGCGACATGCTGATCCGCGATTACTAGCGATTCCGACTTCATGCTCTCGAGTTGCAGAGAACAATCCGGACTACGATCGGCTTTCTGAGATTAGCTCCCCCTCGCGGGTTGGCAACTCTCTGTACCGACCATTGTATTACGTGTGAAGCCCTGGCCATAAGGGCCATGAGGACTTGACGTCATCCCCACCTTCCTCCGGTTTGTCACCGGCAGTCCCATTAAAGTGCCCAACTAAATGATGGCAATTAATGGCAAGGGTTGCGCTCGTTGCGGGACTTAACCCAACATCTCACGACACGAGCTGACGACAGCCATGCAGCACCTGTGTCCACTTTCCCTTTCGGGCACCTAATGCATCTCTGCTTCGTTAGTGGCATGTCAAGGCCAGGTAAGGTTTTTCGCGTTGCATCGAATTAATCCACATAATCCACCGCTTGTGCGGGCCCCCGTCAATTCCTTTGAGTTTTAATCTTGCGACCGTACTCCCCAGGCGGTCTACTTCACGCGTTAGCTGCGTTACTCATGGATTTTACTCCACCAACAACTAGTAGACATCGTTTAGGGCGTGGACTACCAGGGTATCTAATCCTGTTTGCTCCCCACGCTTTCGTGCATGAGCGTCAATATTATCCCAGGGGGCTGCCTTCGCCATTGGTATTCCTCCACATCTCTACGCATTTCACTGCTACACGTGGAATTCTACCCCCCTCTGACATATTCTAGTCTTGTAGTTTCAAACGCAGTTCCCAAGTTGAGCTCGGGGATTTCACATCTGACTTACAAAACCGCCTGCGCACGCTTTACGCCCAGTAATTCCGATTAACGCTCGCACCCTACGTATTACCGCGGCTGCTGGCACGTAGTTAGCCGGTGCTTCTTATCAAGGTACCGTCAGCCTCACACTTTATTAGAATGTAAGTTTTCTTCCCTTGCGAAAGAGCTTTACAACCCGAAGGCCTTCTTCACTCACGCGGAATGGCTGGATCAGGCTTTCGCCCATTGTCCAAAATTCCCCACTGCTGCCTCCCGTAGGAGTCTGGACCGTGTCTCAGTTCCAGTGTGGCTGGTCGTCCTCTCAGACCAGCTACTGATCGTCGCCTTGGTAGGCCATTACCCCACCAACTAGCTAATCAGATATCGGCCGCTCTTATAACGTAAGGTCCGAAGATCCCCTACTTTCCCCCTCAGGGCGTATGCGGTATTAGCTAATCTTTCGACTAGTTATCCCCCATTACAAGGTACGTTCCGATATATTACTCACCCGTTCGCCACTAATCCCCCTAGCAAGCTAAGGTTCATCGTTCGACTTGCATGTGTAAAGCATTCCGCCAGCGTTCAATCTGAGCCAGGATCAAACTCTTCAGTTTAATTCCTAACTATTACTTTTTACCTCAATTAAGAGGCGGTATTCGATTCGCTTATATCTCAAATTCATTTCAAGGTATGTGTGTAAAAAACACTGTACATACTTGTCATAAATCTAAGTGTAAAGCATTTGTATTTTCTGAGTTTCTACGCATTAAATGCGCTTCACTCAACTACAAACACCCACACTTATCAGTCATCCTAATTTTTAAAGAACAGTCAGCTTCTAAGCCGTTTTCGTTACCGTTATTTCGTAACGAGGTGCGCATTATACAGAGGTTTTTCGTTCGGTCAAGCATCAAAATCATTTAATTTCTAAACTCATTTTTGCTTGGTTGCGGGAACAGGATTTGAACCTGTGACCTTCGGGTTATGAGCCCGACGAGCTGCCAGACTGCTCCATCCCGCGTCCGAATCGACTAGTAAAACTTGTGTTGCGTCGAGAGGTGAGACTATAGCAAACTTACAAAAACAGTGTCAACAGTTATTTGCTAAATATATTGTAGAGCGAGGCATATTTGCCGCCAGACTGCATCAATTGTTCATGCACGCCCTCTTCAACGATTTGACCTTGGTCCATCACAATAATTCGACTGGCGTGCTGTATGGTGCTCAGGCGGTGGGCAATCATGATCGTGGTCTTGCCTAACATCAGCTGGTTGAGCGCAGCTTGTACTTTATGCTCGGACTCGTTATCCAGCGCTGAGGTCGCCTCATCCAGAATGAGGATAGGGGCATTCTTGAGCATGGCACGTGCAATCGACAGGCGCTGGCGCTGGCCACCTGACAAGCGCAGGCCACGGTCACCGATATGCGTATCCAGCTGCTGCGGCAGCTTTTCGACAAACTCCCAGGCATGCGCAGCTTTGGCAGCGGCAATCACTTCTGCTTTAGACACGCCGCGCAAGCTACCGTAAGCGATATTGTTATATATAGTGTCGTTAAACAGCACAGTATCCTGACTCACCAGTGCAAACTGCTGGCGCAAATACGGCAACCCCAGTTGCTGTATGTTGATGCCATTGATGGTAATGCTGCCTTGCTGTACCTCATGAAAGCGCGGTAACAGATGCACCAGCGTAGACTTGCCGCCACCAGACATGCCTACCAGCGCAATACTTTCGCCTGCCTGAATAGTCAGGTTAAGGTTTTTCAATGCCGCATGCTGACCATAAGGATACTTAAAAGCGACATTGTGGAATTGAATCTCTTTAACAGGCTGCTCTAGCGCTAACTCACCCTGATTTATTTCGGTCGGCGTATCCAGCACGGCAAAAACGCTCTGGCAGGCAGTCACTGCAATTTGCACATCCTCATTCACAGAAGCAATCGCCTTCACCGGCCCGATAAGCATGAGCAAAGCACCAATAAACGCCGCGAATTCGCCGGCGGTGAATTGCCCGGCAGAATAATAAATCACCATCCCCAGCGCAATCGCTGCCAGCATTTCAACAAACATGCTATTGAGCCCTGAGATGCGTCCCAGCCTGACCATCATTTGCCGGTTGGTGGCAACGATGCGACTAAACCGCTGGTATTCATAAGCTTCGCCATTGAATACCTTGACGACACGCTGACCACTGGCGGCTTCTTCAATCACCTGTGTCATGTCAGACATACTCGCTTGCACCTGCTTGCCAGAGTTACGTAACTTGGGCGTCATTTTTTTCAGGTAGCGGGTAATGACAGGCGCTAGCATCAAGAAGACCAGCGTGAGTTTCCAATCCAGGTAGAGCATATAAGCCACAATACCGAGAATCGTCAGGCTATCGCGAATGGATGAAATAATGACTTTGGTGACGGCACTATATAGTTGCTCGCAATCAAAGGTCATTTTAGTGGTGATGTTGGCAATGGCATGCTGGTCAAAGAAACTGGCAGGCAGTTTTAACATATGGTCAAACACATGATTGCGTACATCTTCAATCACACGCCGTCCGACAATACGCACCAGGTAATTAGACCCAAAACCGGCCAATGCCCGCACAAACAGCAAGCCGCAGAGCATGGCGGCCAGGTAGATGCGCGAGTTGTTTTCTGCATGACCAGCAAAACCTTCGTCAGTCACATGTTTAATAGTACTCAGAAAACCGGTATTACTGGCAGAGAGGATGACCAGGCAACAAAGCGCCGCAGCAAAGGTCAGCCAATAGGGTTTGATATAGGCCATCAGCCTGCTCAGGTATGCGTAAGTGCTTTGCGTATTATTCATTATGGTTGTTTATACCTGTCATAGCTCCACATATATTGCAGCGGGAATTGCATTCGAATATTTATTGAGTCGCCGCGTTGCGCGCAGTAGATAGCCAAGAAAAGCAGTGCGTAAATCTACAATGATGTCATAACGTGTTTGCCGCAAGACAGAGGAACGAGGATCACAGAACAGAGCGATACATGCATCCGGGAATCGCGCATGCAGGGCGGCCAGGACTGGTGTGGTCATCACGGCGTCACCAATATTAGAGAGCGTGGTCACGAGAATACGTTTGGCGGTCATCGTCATCGTTAATCTCCGGGGATCACGCATGCACTCCCCCCAAAGCGTGTAGTGCTGCCTGCAATTGCTGTTGCAACTGCGGTGGAGAAAAATAGCGTGCATATAAGGTATGCGCGGCCTGGCCTTGCTCACGCGCACAATGTGACCATTGCAACACCGCTTCTGATAACGCCTGTGGATTGGCTGCTTCAATTTGCCATAAGCCATGCTGCTTACTGATGTCTGCTGGATACGCAGCGCTGGCACGCGTGATCACTGGCCGCCCGCACGCCAATGCTTGAAATACCTTATTAGGCATCACCTGTGCAGCCTTTTCTGAATCACCAAACACCCCCAGCACAAGATCTGCCTGCGCAATGCGCTGCGGCAACTGGCGATAAGGCACGCTAGCCTCAAAATCCACATTATCCAAACCGACAGCCTGCTGTTGGGCGCTTGCCCTGGCAGGGCCGTCACCCAGCAACACCCAGCGAATATGCGTATACTGGCGCGTCAATCTTGCAGCTTCTATGACGGTTTGCACCCCATGCAAGGCAATAAAGCTGCCATAAAACAACACCTCAATTATCGATGGGGAGCGTTCAGCTGCAATAGGCGTAAACAACGGTTGCTCGGCGCCCACATAGACGCAGGCAGTTTTTGCAGCGGACAGCTTGAATCGCTGCATAAACATCTGCCGCTGCGGTTCGGTATCCAGCAAGACCATGTCTGCAGAGTGCAACCATTGGCTTTCGCGGTTAAGCAAGCGACGTGCTGCCAGGCCATCCGCCCTGATTTTTTGCCGCTCATAAACCTGCTTCTGCCAGGCGCTAATCAGGGGATCGAACAACAACGGGATATTTTTTTTACGTGCCCAACGCGCAGCAGCGGCCACATCGCGGTGCCGGAAACAAGGCACCCACACTAGGTCTGCGCTGAGGCCTTTCAACTGCGCCTCAATATCTGCCAGGGCACTGATGCGCGGTGAAAAGTCGATGAGTTGATAACCCAAGGCTTGCAGCAACTGCCTGCAAATGCGGTTACGCGAATAATCCAGGTCCGAACGACCCCACCAAATCACTTTAGGCATGCTTAGGTTCTGCCAAATAAGGAACCAAGCGCTGCGGAGTGAGTTGCTGCATGCAGCTATGGTGGCTACATTGCTTGGCGTAACAGTTCTTGCATGACACCTCCAGTTGTAGCGCTAGCACTTGCTGCCCCAGTGGCTTCACGCGTAACGGGTTAGTCGGGCCACAGATCACAGTCATCGGTGTGCTGGTCGCTGCCGCCAAATGGGCGGTGCCAGTATCATTGGCAACAATGGCGGCCGCCTGCGCGCAGATAACCGGCACCTCAAGCAAACTGGTTTGCCCACATAGGTTCACCACGTGCCGTGGATGTTGGCTGGCAATGGCCAGGCACTCCTCAGCCTCATCCCGCCCGCCGAGTAAGACCACACGCATGCCCTGCTGACCATAATGCGCAACCAAATCAGCATAATGTTTAGCACCCCAGCGCTTGGTCTGGCCACTGGCATGGCTGCCGCATAAAAAAACCACAAACGATTTGTGCTGCAACGCATGCCCTGCCAACAGTTGCCCGGCAGACGCGACTGACGACGGTGGAGTATGCAGCTTGGGCGCAGGTGTGCGCAAAGGGATACCCGCACAAAGCAAGGTTTGCTGCATGATTTGGAAACCGTGTGCCTGTAGCAGGCGCTGCCGCTGGCGTATGGTGTAAGGAAAACGCGGGTGATTACCCAATAACAAGGCCGGCGCCTTACCCATAAGCCTGAGCATGGTCAGCAAACCACGACTTTTATCGTTGGTTTGCAAATCGATAATCAGGTCATACTGCATCGCAGCCACTTCAGCCAGCCATTGCCGGTAGGCACGCCAGCGACCCGGCTGTTGCTGCAGGTTGACGCACCAGACCCGGCTAAACCTTGGATCATGTGTAAACAGCGATTGCCAGGCGGGCATGGTATTCAGGTGCAACTCCGCTTGCGGAAACGCTAGCCTGATATCTTCCATGATGGCGGTACTGATGACGATATCGCCCATGCCACCCCATTTGATAATGAGGATGCGCTTGATGGCCGGGTCACGCGGCAAATCGCGCACGATGGTGTGATCCAGCGTTGCGCCAAAACAATCAGCATCCCGGTATTGCATCAGTTTAACTTGCGCGGTCATTGTTGCTCCGCTCCAGACTGGCGATAAAAGCGCAAGCCAGCAGCATTAGTACCGGAAACCACCAGGGCACTAACATGGGTTGGGTAGTATTGACCGGGAAGTAAATCACCATTAATGGCAAGGCATAAGGCCAGGCCTGATGTTGATCAGTGACTGTTGCCTGCCTGAACCAGTGGACACATAACCCCACAATCGCCACCAACCCCAAACCGCCAACCAGTCCGGTTTCCGCCAGCCATTCGATATAGATGTTATGGCTATGTGTAGGATTGTGGGCAAAAGGATCATCGGCACGGCTGGCGTATTGTGCATAGGCACGCTTGTAGTTATTACTGCCTATACCGGTGACTGGATTGGCTTGCCACATATGCAAACCGGTTTCCCACAAGTTCAGTCGATAACTGAGTGCATGATTCACCCGGTCAAAGATGGATTGCTCAGCGGCAGCAATGGCCTGTGTATTCTGCAATTTATATTTGGCTAACTGTGGATTTAGAAAGCTGGAACATAGCGTCACCACTAGCGGCACTGCCAATACGGCCAGCCAGACCTTCCAGCCAGGCTGGCTGCGCCATAGCCCCAGCAGCAACATCAGAAGATAAATATAGACATAACCACGCGCACCAGACAGCGCCACTACCACCCCGGCCCCCAGCAACATGACCCACGCCAGCCAGGCACGTTTGGCTTGCAAGTGATAAAAAATCAACGGCAGCACGGCCAGCATCAAGATTCCCTGATGCAAATCGCTAAACATGCCCGTTATACGGCCTTCCGGCGTTTTAGGCATACCCAATACATCCACCCCAAACAGGTATTGAATAGCACTATCCAGTATCCACAGGGCAATGACCCAACTCAGCCAGCGCGCAAGTAATTGCCTGACCATAGCCTGCTGCAATTGCATAACCAAGGCAAGGCCTGCCAGATACATCAGGCTAAACCAGGCAATAGCCGCGAGCGTGGCTTTTGCATCAAACGCATGCAGCAATGATAGCCACATAGGTAGCCATAGCAACAGAAACAAAACTGTCCAGCGGCACACTGCGCGCTGCTTGCGTAAATCTGAGAACCTCGCCAGCAACAATCCCGCACCAACAATAGCCAGTAACAAAGTGGGCAACCTCGCACCGCCAGAAAAAGGGCTCCAGGCAATAATCATCACAGCCAGCAATAAGCAAATGTGTGCTAAAGCCTGCGGTATGGCGAGGGGCTTATCCTGATGTAAAGACGCAATGGCATGCATAGTCAACTCCCTTGTCCGGCATCGGCCATCACATCGTGATAAACCGCCAGTGTTTTTTGCTGCATCACCTGCAATGAAAATTGCGTATTTGGCTGCACTGTTGGCGGATGCGCAAGCCAGCTCAGTGTCAGCATGGCGACTTCAGCCACGTTGCCCACCGGCACCGCCCCTTCCGGCAATAGCGCTGCCAACTGCTCCGCCACGCCACCATGCTGGTAGCCAATCACCGGCACGCCCAAACTCAATGCTTCCACTGTCGTGCGCCCAAAGGCCTCTGGCTCGGTAGATAAAGAGTAAACAATCTTGGATATGGCCATGATCTGTTTCACATCCTGGCGGTAGCCGGTCAAGGTGACACACTCAGACAATCCAGCTGCGTGTATCTTCTGCTGCAAACAGGCGGCAAAGGCCTGTTTATCAGCAGCCACCTCGCCCACCAGCAAAGCGTGTACATCCCGATGTTGCTGGCAAACAATGCGCAACATATCGACAAAGTCTGCGGCGCCTTTCCAACGTGAGACCCTGGCGGGCAACACCAGCAAGCGCTTGCCACGCGTCTGCGGATATTCGGCAAACCATTCTTGTTGCCAATTCAGATCTGGCGTATAGCCTGGCGTGTATTGCGCGGTATCCACCCCACGGTAAATCAGCTGCAATTTGCGTGCATCTACCTGATACTCTCGTTGCGCATAAGCCTCTATCGTTTTAGAAATGACAATCACCCGCTCACCACAGGTCATGATGCGGCTATACCAGCCGGGGCGATAATAACCATGCACCGTCGTCACCAGGTGCGGCCGTTGCTCAGAGGGCATGCCTTTCCAGGCCAGATACACGACCCATGCCGGAAAGCGCGAACGCACGTGCACAATATCCACTTGTTCACGCCGCCATAGTGCACGCAATTTAGGAATCAGTAAAAAAGTCAGCAGCGATTTGCGCCCGATGGGAAAGGTAAAGTGCGTACTGCCTGCGGCCTCCAACTCAGCCACCATCCTGCCACCAGCCGACATCACCAGCGAGCGGTGACCTTGCGAAACCAGATGCGCAGCGACCTCCAAGGTGCCCCGCTCCACCCCGCCCGATTGCAAGGCAGGTAATACTTGTAAAACTGTCAGTGTACGCAAAACAGGAGTTCAACCACTAGCTTAATCGTGATACCAGGCGACGCCTTGTAGAAGTGCTGTTGAAATAAGCCAGCAAGGCATCACTGCAACGGCTGGCTTCATTAAAACCGAGCACTGGTCGCATATATTGGCGATACAAACCATAAGGGTCATATCTGGTGACCAATTGGCGGTCGACTAATTTTTCGATGCCACGGCTAACGCGGCCGCTGTTTTTTGCAGAGAGGCTAATCAGCCCTACCGCCACTTGTGCCGTAAGCGCTTCATATACCATGGAGACAGAATCTTCAGTCACCCAGGCGGTAGAGACCCGTGCCAATGTGGTCTGCACCCAGTCTTTGCCGGTATCAGCAATCGGGATAATCGTCAGGTTGGTCAACCTGACGCGCTGCATGGCAGAAACAAAGCTGGCTGGCGTGCGTCTGGAGGTGGTCAGGACGAAATTGACTTCGGTATGCTTGCGAACCAAGTCATAGACTTGCGCGATCACACCCAGCTCATCCCAGTGGAAATGCTTGCTGGGCCCGCCTATCATAATCAAAACGTCACTACTCTCTTTGGCGGCAGTGCTGGGCTGAATATGATTGATGACACCACGCGTTTCGATAAAACTGGAGAAACCGCGGTACTGGTCGTGTTCCGGGATCAAACAGACATCGAACAATTCGGCAGGGAGGCTGGGTTGCATCATGCACACCGTTTGTCCACCGTAAGCGCGCTTGGCGGCCAGCATATGGCCGTGCGTGGCATGGCCAGCACCAATAATCATGTCCGGTTTGGGCAAATATTTACCGGCGGGCCACACACCTGCGGCCAGATATAACCAGCCTGCGCCACCGCGGCCTACGGGTACATCGACGACGTGAACCGGCAAACGCTGCTGCATGGCATTGACCAGGCCTAAAGACTGATGCTCATGACCGGGCTTGCCGTCTAAAAGACGCCACACTACTAGGGCATTGCTTGAACTCAGAGAATTGTTTGAACGATTTTGACTGATCATGGGCACCACCTGCATATGCCGTGCAGGTTAGAGGTGCATCATGACAAAAAGATTAAAATAAAAAGAAGGAATTATGTCGATACACCCGCGACATCACGCGGGTGCAATGAGAGGTTTATTAAAATCAGCTACTTGGCTGCGCCAAACACCTTTTTGAGCAGGCTACTGGCCTGGCCCATCGGGTCCTGACGAATCGCGGCTTCCTCTTTGGCAATCATCAGGTAAACCCCGTCGAGTGCTTTTTGCGTGACATATTGATTGATGTTGGCATCTTCTTTCTTAATCACGCCAAACTTGCTGCCCATCTCGGCATATTTATTATAGGTATCTGCCAATTGCACATTGGCGGTGGCTTTTTGCACGATGGGCAAGAACTTAGCCGCCATATCTGTCGAAGTCGTTTTCTTGAAATATTGTGTGGCCGCATCTTGCGGGCCAGTGAGGATATTCTTGGCATCTGTCACACTCATTTGCTTGACCGAGTTAACCAATAGCGTTTTAGCTTCAGGCACGGCTTGTTCGGCTGCCCGGTTCATCTTGAGAATCAGTTCATCCGCCTGGCTGCCCATACCGACCAGTCGCATGCCTTTTTCGATTTTCTTTAATGACTCTGGCAATGGGATTTTGACCTCTTTATTCCCCATAAAACCATCTGTGGCACCTAGCAGGCCCACTGCTTTGCTCACGCCCTGGTTAAGGGCAAGTTTCAGCCCATCGCTGGTTTCCTGTTCGCTCAGATTGCTGACCGCACTACTATTACTGCTACCACTGGTCGAGCTACCACCGACTTTTTCAACAATATCGCCCAAGCCTTTGAGGTCCAACGCTTGTGCATCTGTGATTAATAAACCGGCCAACAATACCCACGCTGTATTTTTCATGATTACGCTCTTTAACAAGTTAATGCAGTGTACCCATAAAGCACAAAGCAAGTCCAGATGGACTTGCTTTGTATTGAGGCAAGCAGAAAAAAATCAGGCTTTAAATGGTGAAACCTGCCAGATACGCTGCGCATAGTCAGCAATGGTGCGGTCACTGGAGAATTTCGCCATACGCGCCACATTCAAAATCGCCATGCGTGACCAGGCCTCTTCATCCTGATACAAGGCCGCCACTTTTTCTTGCGTGGTGACATACGCAGCATAGTCCGCCAGCAACAAGTACTGATCCCCTTTGTGCAATAAGGTATCCACAATCGCCTGGTAACGGCTAGGCTCTTCTACCGAGAAGAAACCGTTGCCTATCATGTCTATGACTTGTTTCAGCTCATGGTTGCCATGGTAATAATCCCATGGGTTGTAGTTGCTGGCTTTCAGTTGCGCGACTTCTGGCGTAGTGAGGCCAAAAATAAAGATATTCTCGTCGCCCACTTCTTCCATAATCTCAACGTTGGCACCATCCAGCGTACCGATGGTCAGCGCGCCATTGAGCGCCATTTTCATATTACCGGTGCCGCTGGCCTCAGTGCCTGCGGTTGAAATTTGCTCGGACAAATCAGCCCCCGGAAACAGGATCTCCGCTGCGCTCACCTCATAGTTAGGATAGAACACGACTTTCAGCTGATCATTGACTGCTGGGTCATTATTAATCATCACCGCCACATCGTTAATCAAACGGATGATCTGCTTGGCCAGCCAGTAGCCAGGCGCGGCTTTACCGGCAAAAATCACTACACGCGGCGTATGCTGGCTCACCTGCCCGCTACGGATACGGTTATACAAGGTAATCACGTGCAGCACATTCAGCAATTGGCGCTTATATTCATGAATACGCTTGATTTGCACATCGAACAGCGCATTGGTACTAATGGCGATGCCCGTTTTTTGCAGAATTTTGTCGGCCAGGCGCTGCTTGTTGGCTTTTTTCACCTCACGGAAGGCTTTTCTAAACGCAGCATTATCGGCAAACGGCTCGATCTTTTTAATCAGGCTCAGGTCTTTCTGAAAGCCAGTGCCTATATGTTTGGTTAACAAACTGGTCAACAATGGATTGGCCTGGTTTAACCAGCGACGCGGTGTAATACCATTGGTCACATTGGTAAACTTGCCCGGATAGATTTTATTAAAATCGGCAAACAAGGTAGTTTTTAACAACTCGCTATGCAACTCGGCTACCCCGTTCACAGTATGGCTGCCGACAATCGCCAGGTGCGCCATACGCACGCGGCGGCCATGCGTCTCATCAACAATGGAGACACGTTGCAACAAGGCAGTATCGCCTGGGAAGTGCTGATTGACCATTTGCAGGAACTGGTGATTAATTTCGTAAATAATCTCCAGGTGGCGTGGCAATAACTGCGCGAACAAATCGACCGACCAGGTTTCCAGCGCTTCAGGCATCAGCGTATGGTTGGTATATGCAAACATTTTGGTGATCAATTTCCAGGCTTTGTCCCATGGCAAGTGGTAATGATCAAGCAGTTGATGCATCATTTCAGCAACAGCAATAGCAGGGTGCGTATCGTTGAGCTGAATCGCCACCTTCTCCGGCAGGGTGCTCCAGTCAGCGTTATAGTTGGTAAACCGATGCAGAATATCCTGCGTAGACGCCGAGACGAAAAAGTATTGTTGTTTCAGGCGTAGCGCCTTGCCAGATTCTGACGTGTCATTCGGATACAGCACTTGCGAAATGGTCTCTGCACTATGGCGCCCTTCAACCGATTTCTCATAATTACCTTCATTAAAGTATGCCAGGTCAAACTCATTGGTTGCCTTGGCTGACCACAAACGCAGATTGTTCACCGTTTGCGTGCCATAGCCAGGCACCGGCACATCATAGGGCATGGCCACCACGGTTTCATGATCTACCCAATGATGCTCGATACCGTGTTCAGTATGCACGTGCAACACGCGGCCATAAAACTTCACCTCACACGTATGCTCTGGCCGCTGTACTTCCCAGATATTCTGGTAGCGCAACCAGTTATCCGGATTTTCTTTTTGCTGGCCGTTTTCTATGGTTTGCCTGAACATGCCATAGTCATAACGAATACCGTAACCCGTGGCCGGAATATCCATGGTCGCCATGGAGTCGACAAAACACGCCGCCAAACGACCCAGACCACCGTTACCCAAGGCAGCATCCGGCTCCAGTTCGGCCACGCCTTCCAGCCGCTGGCCGATTTCCTGCAAACCATCGCTTAGTTCCGGTGCAATGCCCAAATTAAGTGCGGCATTAGACAGCATGCGCCCGATCAAAAACTCAAGGGAGAGGTAATAGACACGCTTGGTATTAGCATCACGATAGGCATCGCGCGTATTCACCCAGCGGCTCATCAAATGGTCGCGTACAGTAAAGGCTGCGGTCTGGTACCAATCGCGCGTCGTCGCCCATGAATTGGACTTGCCGATGGAAAAAGTCAGGTGATTACGCAAAGCCTGCGGAATCGGCAGTTGCTCAAGCAAGAACTCATCGACCGCTTGCGCTGTGTCAGATTTATCAGCTTTTTTAGGTGTTTTTTTCACATTGGCAGTCATACATCTTCCCCTGAGGTGTTGATCACAAATTTGCTTTAAATGAGCCAAAAGCAAAAAACAAGCCTACAACAAGAATATGTCAGACATAAAAAAAGCCACGAAATTCATGTTGTGGCTTTTGATTATAACGCCCGAAGATGGCGAAAATAAAAGAGTTTTACAATTTCCAGGTATAGGCCACCCCTAATGCATCCTGATACATCTTCAGATTTGCCTCACCGCCGCCAAAGGCAGCCGGGATAGAACCACTGCCATTGACACTGTTTTCAAAGGCATGCGTATAGGAGAACGACAGCTCGGATTGCGGGCTCAAAACCCAGGTCGCACCGAGTGACACGTGATCTTTTACCACACCCGGCGCCAGGATATTGAGCAAGGTATCACCGCGGCGGATAGGCTGATCAACATGGTTAAAGCCAGCACGCAAGGTTAAAGCGGGGCTATATTGATACAGCGCTCCGATTTTATACACCTTGGCATCCTGCCAGTTAAACCCGGCCCCATTGTCATTGCCGAGGCCATTAAACAAATTCGCCTGTGAGGCATTGCCTACGGCATCTACCTCACCGTAATTAATGCGTTGAAAATCTGCTGCCAACGTCAATGCAGGCGTCACTTTCACCGCCACACCCACGCCATAAGTAGACGGGATATCAAAGTCCCCCTGCTCGGCAAACAAACCTTTATATTTATCAAACTTGCTCATATAGGTACGGCTTTGATAAGTCGCGCCCAAAGTCACGGTATCGGTGATTTCACCCAACCAGCCAATATGGACGCCTGCCCCATACGAATTGTCGTGGCCATTGTTAGTCACACGCCCTGGCGCGGCACTGAATGTTGCGTTATCAAAACCCTGCAGTCCTTTGGCTTCAAAACGCTGGTAAGCCAGGTTTAACGACGCGCCAATAATATGCTTCTCAGACACCTTCCAGGTCGCGGTCGGCGCCACAAATACCTGGATCAGATCTACCCCGGCACTGCCCTGACTTTGAAACAATGGAATACCGTTTTTGTAATCGGTATTCATACCACCATTGCCATACACACTCACACCCAGCGTCACGTCGTCAGAATATTGCTTGTTATAGCCAAACTCAGGGATTAGAAAATTCTGCGTATCGTTACCTTTATAGGTGCCATTTGCACCTGGTGAAGGACTACCTTCCAGCTCAGACTCGCGCACCGGCCTAAACCAGGTCGCACCCGCATCAATGCGGTCACCTACTTTGCCCATGCCAGCCGGGTTGGCCGCAGCCGCCAATGCGTCTTGCGGCAAGGCAATGCCCACACCAGCCACGCCCTGTGAACGCACGCCATAACCGTGTGCAAAATAGCCATCGGTTGCCCAGGCGCTACCAAAAGAAAACGAAACCAGCAGCGGAATAATGTTTGATAAGCGGCGCATAATGACTTCCATACAAATGGTGATGAAATCACTATAGCAAGCCACTTTAATACCAATAAATAATAAAATTGAATATCTTTATAACTATAAAAAATATAAAGCCCGCCAAGGCGGGCTTTATATATGCTCATCAATTGGTAGGAATAGCTCAGTCCAGCAGGGAGGGCATTAGTGGCTACGTTTGAATTGAGGGGAACGCTTTAGCGCATCCCGCTTAAGGATGGGTTAGGCTTAAATATTTCACTTTAGAAAATCGATAATAAGGAATGCTATAAACGCTAACATCAGAACTTTGATATGCCTTAGTGAACGGTTAATTTCCGTAATTTCCGATAAACTCTTTGGCAAATAACTCATACGATCTTCGTAACGAAACTTCCTCTCTGCCTCCAACTCATCTTTAAGGCTTTCTAAATCGTCAGAAATCCGTGCAATCCCATTTGACATATCTTTGACTTCACGTTCGATTGAAAAAAGAGCATGTGCATGCTGCAACGGATCACGAAGATTTTGCTCACGAAGGTCGTCAAGGCCATCGTTATATTGTTTCATAAACACTCCTCGTACTGTAGGCCTAAAGATTAAACAACCATACCAATAATGGCATGCAAACAAGCAAACCACCTCTTATTTTATTAATAAAAACATATGCCTAGGTTAAGAATAGCAAGCGTTGCTTCATTCATGAAACCATTTAACACTTTTAGCTTATTCAACAGTTTAAATCATGCCACAGCTGCTAAAAAATATCTGTTTCTTGATGATAATTCGATCTGCACAAAAACAAAAAAGCCACCTTGCTCAGGTGGCTTTCTCATCACGGCGTATTCAAACAACTATAGAATCAGGCTGTTCATGCGTTTAACAAAACTGGCCGGGTCTTCCAATTGCCCGCCTTCCGCCAGCAAAGCCTGGTCAAACAACACATGCGCGTAATCGGCAAACTTGGCATCGTCAGTTTCCGCGCCCAGTTTTTCTACCAATCGATGCGTCGGGTTGATTTCAAGCACAGGTTTGCTGTCAGGCGCCTTTTGCCCGGCAGCTTTTAAAATACGCGCCAGGTTACCCGACAAATCATGCTCACCGGCCACCAGGCAGGCTGGCGAATCGGTCAAGCGATGGGTCACTTTGACTTCTTTCACCGTGTCACCCAACGCCGCTTTCAGTCGCTCAACCAGGTCTTTGGCATTTTCTTCCACCTGCTTCTGCGCTTCTTTATCAGCATCATCTTCCAGCTTGCCCAGGTCCAGATCGCCTTTGGCAATCGACTGCAATTTTTTGCCTTCAAACTCAGTCAGGCTGCCGAGCAACCATTCATCTACCTTGTCGGACATGAGCAATACTTCAATGCCTTTTTTACGGAAGATTTCCAGGTGCGGTGAGTTTTTGGCGGCGGCAAACGTATCGGCCGTGATGTAGTAAATCGCTTCCTGCTCAGGTTTCATGCGCTCAATATAGGCCTTGAGCGACACATTTTGCGCTTCGGTATCGGCATGGGTAGAGGCAAAGCGCAACAAGCCAGCGATTTTGTCTTTATTGGCAAAATCTTCGCCTGGACCTTCTTTCAGCACACGGCCAAACTCGTCCCAGAACTTGGCGTAATCTTCCGGTTTGTTTTCTGCCACGTCTTCGAGCAAGCTCAGTACTTTTTTCACTGAGCCATTTTTAATTGCTTCCACATCGCGGCTGTCTTGCAAAATTTCGCGCGACACATTCAACGGCAAATCGGCAGAGTCAATCACGCCGCGCACAAAGCGCAGGTATTGCGGCATCAGTTTTTCTGCGTCTTCAAGGATAAATACACGCTTCACATACAACTTGATGCCCTGGCGGCGATCACGGTCATACAAGTCAAACGGCGCTTTACCCGGCACATACAGCAATGAAATATACTCTTGCTTGCCCTCTACGCGGCTATGCGTATACGCGAGTGGATTTTCGTAATCATGCGAGACGTGTTTGTAAAATTCGTTATATTCCTCTTCAGTGATGTCGCTTTTGCTACGCGCCCACAACGCCGAGGCCTTGTTAATGGTTTCGTCTTCATCGGTCGCCACCATCTGGCCGCCTTCACCATTCTCGCCATCTTGCCATTCGGATTTTTTCATCACGATAGGCAAGGTAATATGGTCTGAATACTTACGGACAATGGTTTTCAGTTTCCAGTCATTGAGGAACTCATCTTCACCTTCGCGCAGATGCAAAATAACTTCAGTGCCGCGACCGGCTTTTTCCGTCGTTTCAATCGTGAAATCACCTTCACCACCCGACTCCCACTTGATCGCCTCGCTTTCACCGGCACGGCGCGTAATCAGTGTCACTTTGTCCGCAATGATAAAGCTTGAATAAAAGCCTACACCGAACTGGCCAATCAGGTTGGCATCTTTGGCCTGGTCACCGGTCAGGTTCTGAAAGAATTCTTTGGTGCCCGATTTAGCAATGGTACCAATATTGTTAATCACCTCTTCGCGGCGCATACCGATGCCATTATCGGCAATGGTCAACGTGCGTGCGTCTTTATCAAAGGCGATATTAATCTTTAACTCGCTGTCATTTTCATACAGGCTGCCGTTAGAAATCGCTTCAAAACGCAACTTATCAGCGGCATCAGAAGCGTTGGAAATCAACTCGCGCAACACGATCTCTTTGTTGCTATACAGCGAGTGAATCATCAATTGCAGTAATTGTTTGACCTCGGCCTGAAAGCCCATGGTCTGTTTAGATTGCGATTCTGCTGTCGCAGTAGTCATGACAATTTCTCCAAAAAACAGGGTTAAACACAAAAATTTACGTTTAGATGGGGAAATAAAAACCGTTTTTCAAGAGGGGAATTGTGAAAGCTGTGTCATCCGCCAGCCAATCCATTATTTAAGGCCTGAATCAGCCGCCTGCGTCTGACAGACAGTCATTAAAATCCATGCTTTTTCAGGCATTTGAGATGCATTTATTTGCATGCTTTTTGCTAGGGATTGATTAAAGCAGCATTCTTTGTTCAAAGACCCGGTCAGGAAAGCAATGTATGAATCTCTTTCACACCTTAATCGAGCAAATGCAGGTCATGAAACTGCCCCTATACGCAGTCACCCTGACCGCCGTCCCGCGCGCAGATACGCCTTTGCTACTCATGTTGCATTGGCATGGTTTTCGCAAACAGCCCACCCCCGCCCTGCCCATGCTCAAACCCATCCTGCAGCCAGTCCCAGGCTCCGCCTTGCAGATCAATGACCGCTGGCGGCAGCCTGAAGTGGTCGAAGAAGCCGTACTCGACGCCGCCTGGCAATTAGGTGCGTGGGACGTACAACGCGAAGAACATCGCGCCTGCACCTATGTCGGCGCCAGTGAACATGAAGCCCTCGCCTGCAAACAGGCGTTTGGCAAATATGACGAAGAACTCGAAAGTGAGTTACTGGTGAGCGAAGCACCGGACCGTGACGAAATGTTGCAGTTGGGTGCCAAAGTCGGGTACATCCACTGGCAATTCCGGCCAGTGAATGGCGGTGTTTGGCAATCGACGGCAGAAGATGACACCCTGCTCGAAGATGGCCGGCGTATCCCGCCCTGCCCGATTCGGCCATTGGCACTAAAAGGGGGCAAATTGACTAAGACGGCGTTTAGATTGGGGCAGATTAATCGGATTATTTTGTTGAAGTAGGTTTTGATGGCCAGATTGGATTGTTGGCGATTTTAGGCAACACTTCCTTTCGCCCTTTCGGCGAGTTACTTTTCTTTGCTTGCACAAAGAATAAGTAACCAAAAGAAATGCACCCCAGCTTCCGCTTGTTTCCTGCGTTGCTCGCCAAAATAAGCGGTCACGAAACTCAACCTAGTAGCTCACATACAACGTGAGCTACTGCGGGATTCGAACAGTCGCTCCCTTTCTCCTTATTTTGCCTGCGCTACTCGGCGCGGCAGATGGGGACCCCGAACACCAAGAGAGCGCCACCGTTTAGAGGGTTTAACAAAAGAATCTGGTTTTTGAACCATCCGTACTTCTGTGATGTGAGTTTGGCGAGATAAATCCCATTCCATCACGCTGAGTAGCGGAGACTAAGTGGGAGTAGTCGGCCATCGGCTGTTCGAGTTCCGCGGTGGCTTGCGGGTTGTGCAAGCCGCTAGGGCGAGTTTCGATGGACGCCCACTTTGTTGAGCAACGCAAGGAAGCCGAAGGCCGTGATGGCTGGGTGCCCTCTTCTTTGGTTACTTTCTGAGGGGCAAGCATCAGAAAGTGACTCGCCGAGAGGCGAAAAAATACTACTAAAAAGAACTATCCCCTATGGCGTCCACCTAACCCCAATAGACAACCACTGCGTCCGACTATCCCCATTCACCTGCTGCCCTACCGTGCCATCAATCTGAAACACCTCCGGCACCAGCGAGTAACGCAATCCCATTTGGTAGAAGGGATTTTGCGTATGGTCACCAAACACTTCAGCCACGCCTTTGAAGTTTCCGCCCAATTTAAACTCGGAGCCGACACCCATATTGACCTTGTTGCGATCTTCCTGCCGGTCGCGCAGCATGCCGACGTTGACATGCACAATCACGTCGTCGTCACGCAGTGAAAAAGAGACCGGGATATAGAAGTAAGTATTACCGAGCTGGTTGGGCCCAGGCTGAATATCCGGATGCATGACGCGTCCAGCGGCAAAGCCGATGCCCCAGCCATTGGTTTCCAGCGGTTTAAATAGCGTCTTGAATTGGGCAACCCAGTCTTCAGTATGGTAGTTGTCGTCATTGTTACGATAGCTGCCCCCACCCAGAGTAATTTCAAAATTCTCACCGAGGTTGCAGGCGGGCAGTGCCCATAACTCTTGCCCGCCCTGATAGCTGCGCATCCAGCTTTCGAGCTGGCAACCATGGGCATTGGTTAAACGCGCATCATCGGTCACCAGCGGGCGGGCAGCATGCGCACACTGGGCGATCAAAAGTGAAAGTATCAGGGAAAATAAGCTACGCATGGAAGGTGTCTAGGATATATTGAGTTTTGTTTTATCTTATTTTTGTGGCATGACGGTTTGATGAAATCAAGCATACACATGCGGTTTCATTTTCATATTAGTTTCACTGGCCTCTGCCAACATAACAATTTATACTGTTTGCAGCAATTGTCTGGGGAGGCAAGCATGGCGAATATTGAGGTGATTGAAACCAGTCCGAACTCGTTTTCTGTCACCGTACATGGATCGCACATCACCACGCATCAAGTCAGTGTCAAACCTGATTATGCAGGCCAGTTGCTCGATGCCACGCACAACGCTTCCGAGCTGGTGGCGGCCTCTTTCCAGTTCTTGCTCGACCGTGAATCCAATACCAGTATTTTGAGAAGCTTTGATTTAAGCGTGATTGAACGCTATTTTCCAGAATACCCCAAGGCCATTAACCGCTACCTAAAGTAACCTACCCCGTATTATCGCATGCTAAATATTACTCAAGATACCCAACTCGCTGCCGTAGATTTGGGTTCCAACAGTTTTCGTCTCGAAATCGGGCGCGTCGTTGACGGCCAGATTCTGCGCGTCGACTACTTAAAAGAAGCCGTGCGCCAAGGCGGTGACCTGGATGAAGACCGTAACCTGAAACCGCAGGCGTTTGAGCGCGGACTGAAGTGCCTGGCGCGCTTTGGCGAGCGCCTGAAAGGGTTTCCACCTGAGCACGTACGTGCCGTCGCCACGCAAACCTTGCGTGAGGCAGCCAACAGTGAAGAGTTTATCAGGCAGGCACAAAAAGTACTCGGCTATCCGATCGAGATTATTTCAGGCGTGGAAGAAGCGCGCCTGATTTATCAAGGCGTGAGTCGTATGTTGCCACAATCAGATGAAAAGCGTCTGGTCGTGGATATCGGTGGGCGCTCGACCGAGTTTATCCTCGGCCAGCATTTCAAAGCCAATGTCACGGAGTCTTTACGCTTAGGCTCTGTTGGCTGGTCGCAAAAGTATTTTGCCGATGGCCAGTTTAGCGAGCGCAACTTTGAACGCGCGGAAATTGCTGCCGAATCCATTATCGACATGATTGCCAGCCGTTACGTCGGCCAATCCGAAGTGGCGTATGGCGCTTCTGGCACGGTAGGCGCAGTAGCGGATGTATTGGCCGGTGCCGGGTTTGCCACAGATCGCATTGAACGTGCACAACTGGACTGGCTGAAACAAATACTGATCAAGGCCAAATCCGCCGACCGCCTCAATATGGAAGGCCTTAAGGACGACAGACGTGCCGTGATTGGTGGCGGGCTGGCAGTCTTGACCGCTGTGTTTGACACGCTAAAAATTGACACGCTGATGGTGGCTAATGGCGCCCTGCGCCATGGCGTGCTGTACGATATGCTGAGCTCAGACAATGCCACCGAAGATTTGCGCACGGCATCGATTGTGCGGCTATGCAAACGCTTTGGCGTCGAGATGGATCACGCCAACAATGTGAGCAAGCTGGCTTTGTATTTTTATGGTGCCATGCAGGCCTGCGATAGCCAAAAATCGCTATTGCACTGGGCGGCGCTATGCCATGAAGTTGGTTGGGCTATTTCGCATACTGATTGCAACAAACACGGCGCGTATATTCTGGATAATACCGAACTGATGGGGTTCGCTCAAAGTGAACTGCATACCATCAGCCTGCTCGTGCTCGGGCACCAGGGTAAATTGCGCAAACTAGCCGCAGACTTTGATAACCAGGACCTGGTCTGTCAGTTGATGGCATTACGGTTAGCGGTGATTTTCTGCCACTCGCGCCGACTGCCAGCACTCAAACACTTACAACTGGAACGGCATAAACAGCAATTTATACTGGCACTGTCATCACAATGGGCCAGCCAGCACCCGCAAACGCACTACCTGCTGGAAGAAGAATGCCTGTTATGGCAAAAGCTGGGCTGGCAGTTGGAAATCCGGCACAGCTAAATCAAAATGGCCAAATAAAAAACGGGCACTTATGCCCGTTTTTTTATTGCGTTGATTGCGACTCAGTCTTTCTTCTTCTTATCGCGTTTTTCATCTTCTTCGCGCAATTTGACGACTTTATCGCGCCACTCTTGCAATTGCTCATCTTCGATTTCCAACTGCAAAGCCAGCGCTTCTTCCTGGCTCAATTTTTCCTTGATAAAACGCTTAGGCAATTTGCCGCCCATGCGAGACAAAATACGCTCAGCCTCATCCGCGTTCAATTGTTTTACTTTATCCAGGTACACTGGATTGACCTTGTCTTTCATAGCACTCCCTTTGATTCCCTGTTTGTCACAGGCTCGCTTTAACTGTTTTGCAAAATCCAGTCGGTGACCGGATTCCACTGCGCAATGTCGACCTCTTTCAAGCTGTTCGACAATTCAAAAATACTTAAGCCTTCCTCTGCTGCCGTCACATAAATTTGCGATGAGCGCAGCATGGAAAGCACGGCAAAGCCTGATTCATCCATAAATGCCAGCAGGCGCTCGGCTGAACGTGTGCGTGGCATCACGCGCATGCCGACCAGACCAACAAAGGTCTTATGCTTGCGCACGGCTTTCTCTTCGGCCAGCAACTCTAAAAAGTCTTGCGTGGCGCCTATATCAAACGCGGATGGCGCGATGGGCACCAACACCAGATCGGCTTCAGTCACGGCATCAGAAATCTTTTTATCCCGCAGCCCGCCCGGCGAATCAGTAATGACCCAGTCGGCCTTCTGCAAGGCAGATTTACCCAGGTCTTCGGCATTAAACACCGTCGCGACATGAGAGGGGCGACGCGCCAACCAGTCAGCGGAAGATTGCTGCCGGTCAATATCTTCCAGCACGATTTTGTGCCCCAGTTGCGCCAGATAGCCAGCAAGATTGGTGGCCAGAGTGGTTTTGCCGCAACCGCCTTTGGTATTTGCCACCAATACCCTGCGCATCTCATACTCCCCGATTAAAGGTGTTGCATTTTGTCATGAAAAACAGCCTCTATAACACCATATTAATATGAAATATTTATGACAATTGACGTCAACAAAAAACGGTATAAACTGTTTTCACAATATCAATTCAGGAGAAACACATGGCCAGCAAACCAGTCGCCAAACCCTTGAGCGCTAACAAACCAGCTACAGCCAAAGCAGCAAGCCCAGCCAAGCCAGTCGCCACTAAAGCCGTTGCGACGACACCTGCCGCGGCAAAACCAACGACAGCTGTAAAACCGGCAACAGCCAAACCTGCGGTCAAACCAATTGCAAAAGCAGTCGCAAAAACAGCGGTAGCTGCAAAAAAAGTGACACCCGCATCTGCGATTAAAGTTGTGAATAAAACGGCGACAGCCGTTGAAAAAGATAAACCTAAAGCCAGCAAGGTCAAAATGGAGCGCGACAGCTTCACCATGCCTAAAGAAGAGTACGCGCAAATCGCTGCATTGAAAAAACGCCTGGAAGGCCTGGCCAAACCAGCGAAGAAAAGCGAGCTATTAAGAGCTGGGCTTAAGTTATTATCCGCCATGGACGACGCCACATTAAAAGCCGCCCTGGCAACCGTGCCGACGATTAAAACTGGCAGACCTAAAAAATAGCTCACACTGAATTTGGCTTAAGCCAGATCACAGCGCTCAGCTTATTCAATCAAATCGGGGCTTTGCACACTATATAGTTTGTAGGGTGGCCCCGATTTTGGCAGCCGTAACCACCATACAGCGCCTTTTTTAATACTGATCTGCCCATCCGGCATACCCAGGCTCTGCGCGGCCAGTTCACCTATCCAGGGTTGGTGGCCGACCAACATCACGGTCTCGAATGGGCTTTGCGCCAGCAACTGCAATAAAGGTTCCAACGGCCTTTCAGGCGCCAGCCGACTATCTTCCTGCCAATCATCCCCCCAATAAGCCACGGTTTCACGCGTACGCACAGCAGGACTCACCAGCACATAGGTCTGCTTTGGTAAATATTTCTTGAGCCAGCCGGCCATTTGTTTGGCCTGTTTATGCCCTTTTTTGGTCAAGGCGCGCTCAAGGTCAGAGGCGCCATGCAATAACACTTCGGCTTCGGCATGACGCCATAAAATCAAATTTTTCACTGACATCACGCGGGGCTACATGGAATGATATTGTTGCAATAACAGGTTCTGGCAAGACAACGGCTCGGCATCCAGCGCTTGTTGTGCGACTGGCACGTATTGGCCTTTTTCTGCCAATTGCCAGGCATCCTTATTATCTTGCAGGTAAAGCTGCAGGCTTTCCTGATAAATGCGGCTTTGCATGGCCGGATCTTTAATCGGCCAGGCCAGCTCTACCCGCCGCATCATATTACGGCTCATCCAGTCCGCGCTGGATAACCACATCTGCACTTGCCCATCCAGCTCAAAATAAAACACGCGCGAATGCTCGAGCAAACGCCCGACGATAGAACGCACGCGGATACGACCTTTCACTGCGGGTGAGTCCACCGGCAGTATGCAGGCACCGCGCACAATCAAGTCAATCTCAACACCAGCGCTGGCGGCCTTCATTAAAGCGGCGACCAGCGGCACATCCGTCAAGGCGTTCATTTTGGCAATCACCCTGGCCGGTTTGCCTTGCTTGGCCAGACGCTGTGCTTTCTCCAGCTGTTTGATCATGCTGTTTTGCAGGGTAAATGGCGCCACCAGCAAATGCTTCAGGGCCGGAATCGGCAACTCGCTGGTCAGGTGACGGAACACCGTTTCCATTTCGCGCGTCAGGTTGGCATCAGCGGTTAACATGCTCCAGTCTGTGTATAGACGTGTCGTTTTGGGATTGTAGTTACCGGTAGAAAGATGGCCATAACGATGAATGCTTTTACCTTCGCGACGCATGATCAACAACATCTTGGCATGGGTTTTTAAACCAACGACACCATACACCACTTGCGCGCCAACCGACTCCAAGGCTTCGGCCCAGTTAATGTTTGCTTCCTCATCAAAGCGCGCTTTGAGCTCAACCACCACCAGCACTTCTTTACCGCGACGCACCGCCTCCTGCAGCAAACGCAACATGCGTGGATCTGCACCTGTGCGGTAAATCGTCATGCGGATGGCTAATACCTGATCGTCTTTGACCGCTTCTTCCAGTAGCTGGATGACAACTTCAAAGCTCTCGTATGGTTGGTGAATCAGCAGATCTTTTTCACGCATCTGCGCCAGCAAAGAGGTATTGCGTTTGATATGTCGCGGCCAGTGCGGCTGGAAAGGCACGAACTTGAGGTGATCGCCCTTGGCCATATCTGGCAACTGGATCAAACGCCCCAGATTGACCGGCCCGTTGACGCGGTAAAGGGCGAGCGGCGGCAAATTAAACTGTTTGAGTAAAAACTCGGCAAGCCTGTCATCACACTCCTGCGTGACTTCCAGGCGCACCGCTTCACCATATTGGCGATGTGCAAGCTCTTCACGCAAGGCCGTGCGCAAGTTGATCACATCATCCTCATCCACCTCAAGATCACTATTACGCGTCACACGGAACTGGGAGAAATGCAGGATACTGGCGCCTTGAAACAACACCTCCAGATTGGCGCGGATAATACTGGTCAACGACACAAAGCATTGCTCGCCTTTGCTGATAGACGGCGGCAATTGCAACAGCCGGGGCACCACACGCGGCACACGTACAATGGCAATTTTTTCCTCATCGTCGACGGCAATGCGCACAATGAAATTCAGCGACTTATTGGCCACCTGCGGAAAAGGATGCGACGGATCCAGCGATACCGGCATCAAGAATGGCAGCACTTCACGCTTGAAATAGTTAGAAACCCAGGTGGTTTGCTCCGGCGTACGCACACCGCCAGACACCAGGTGCACACTTTCTTTCGCCAGGGCGGGCATCAGTGCATCATTAAACAACTGATATTGTTGTGCCACCAGCGCCTGTGCCATGGTGGCAACTTGCTCGCAGGTAGAGGCAGATACCGGGCCACTGGTCACGCCTTGCTGGTACGCCTCCATCTGCAATGGCATGCGCACTTCAAAGAACTCATCGAGGTTGTTAGAAACGATACATAAAAAGCGCAAACGCTCGAGTAAGGGATAGTCCTCTCGTTGCGCCAAAGACAGTACACGGGCATTAAAACTGAGAATGCTAAGATCTCTGTCAAGCAGAGCGGGCGTGGTGTTTTTCATGGCGATTATTGTATCCACTGAACCAGTGTCTATTGTGACAGTTTTGTGAAATTACACGAGCAAGCATTACAGGTCTGCCAATTGTTGCAATCGCTGCTCAGCAAATGCAGCAATCGCCAATCGCTCTTCTTCAGGCATGGTGGCAATATGCTTGACCATTAAACGTGTACGCGGATTCGCAGCCAGCAAAGCCTCGTGTCTGATTAAAAAACCCCAGTAAAGTGTTGTGAATGGACAAGCCCGATCACCGGTTTTTTGTTTTGGATCATACCGGCATCCCGTACAATAATTACTCATGCGCTGAATATAGGCACCACTGGCGATATAGGGCTTGCTGGTAAAGCGGCCCCCATTGGCATATAGCGCCATGCCAGCGACATTGGGCAACTCTACCCATTCCACGGCATCGACGTAAACGGCCAAAAACCATGCTGAGACCTGTTGCGGCGACAGTTGCGCCAGTGTCGAAAACAAGCCGATCACCATCAGGCGTTGAATATGATGTGCATAGCCAGTTTGCAAGGTTTGGCCTATACACTGCGATAAACATTGCATCTGCGTCTGCCCGGTCCAGAACCAGTTTGGCAAATCCAGTGCATGCTGGAAATAGTTCGCCGATTTAAGTGTTGGCATTTCCAGCCAATACACACCGCGCACAAACTCTCGCCAACCCAACACCTGGCGAATAAACCCTTCGACACTTGCTAATGAGGCGCGGCCATCAACATACGCTTGCTCGGCAGCGGCGATGACTTCACGCGGATTGAGTAACTTGAGATTCATGGCCGAAGCGAGTAGGGAATGCCACAAATATGGCTGGTTTTGCCACATGGCATCTTGATATGGGCCAAACTGCGCTAACTTTTCCTGGACAAAATGTGTGAGCAAGGTGAGTGCTTGCTCACGCGTCACTGGCCAGGTAAAAGACGCCAGCGCACCTGGGTGATCGGCAAACCGTTCATTCACCATAACCATGACTGCTTGCGTGATGGCATCTGGCGTAAACACAGGTGGCTGTGAAAGTGCTTGCGGACCTAACTTGCCCAGCGATTGACGGTTGTCATGATCAAAGTTCCAGCTGCCGCCTGCAGGTTCCTCGCCGTCCATAAGAATATGATATTTTTTACGCATGCCACGATAAAAAAACTCCATCCGCAAAGAAGTGTTTTTTTCGCTGTATTTGGCTGCCCAACGCCGGAACTGGTCGATACTACTCATGAAATGTGTATCTTGCAGCACATGTAGAGGCACTGCGTGCTGGTCAGCCACCGCTTGCAGACTTTGCCAGATGCGCCAATCACCAGGTTCGCAGACCTTGATTGCCTGTGGCTGGTACTGCTGCAATACAGTCTGCCAAACGGTCGCTAAATCAGGATAAGGATGTGCGTCTAGCTGAAAATAAGCCAATGGATAGTCTTGTGCCCGCAACCTCTCTGCAAAGTGGCGCATGGCAGATAAAAACAAGGTAATGCGCTGTCGGTGAGACCATACATGATTTGCTTCATGCATGACTTCAGCCATCACAATCAGGTCTTGCGTCGGATCAAAGTGGTCTAAGGCAGGGTTATCCAGCGTGAGCTGGTCACCGAGGATAATGACCAGGTTTCTCATATGGCGTGTTTTTGCAATGCGCGACGGCAACGCTCAGAGCAATATTTAACCTGATCCCAGTTATTCGCCCAGGCTTTTCGCCAGGTCATCGGTTTGCCACATTGCTGGCAGAGTTTTGTTGGCAGGCTACTTTTGTTGCCTTTAAAGGCAACCGTCATACCTCAAAAACGGGGATGGCTGCCGATGATTCACGGACCACCGTTTTTTGCTGATAGCAACGGCTGGCGATTCTGCAGATATCGACAAAATCTTCAGCAACCAGTGCAGCACGGCCCAATAAGCCACCGTCAATATCCGGCATACTGAGTAAGCTGTACGCGTTTTCAGGCGCCATACTGCCGCCATAGACGATACGGATCTGTTCGGCAAACTCGCGGTCGCGTTCGGCAATCATCATACGGATAAATGCATGCATGCGTTGTGCCTGCTCAGGCGTGGCGTGCTCGCCAGTGCCAATCGCCCATACTGGCTCATAAGCGATGACCATATTGAATTTCTTGGCCAGTGCGAAGGCCTCATCATCCAGGCCATACACCACGTTCAGCATCTGGTTGCGCACAATGAGCTCGGCCATGTTGCCATCGCGTTCATCCTGGGTCTCGCCGACACAAAAAATAGGGGTGAGCCCGGCATGCAAGGCATTGAGCAGGCGCTTGGTGGCCACCTGGTTACTTTCAAGTTTGAGGGCACGCCGTTCAGAATGACCGATAATGGTATAGCTACAACCAAACTCGGCCACCATTTTGGCCGAAATGCAGGAGGTAAACGCGCCTTCAGTAAACTGGCTAACGTTTTGCGCACCCCAGGCAATCGAGGAGTCTTGCAGCAAGTCTTGCGCCTGATACAAGTATACATAAGGTAAACACACAGCTGTCGCTACGCCATCCAGGTCGTGCAACTCTTGCTTGAGCCTGTTCAGCAAGCCTTGATTTTCAAGCAAGCCGCCGTGCAGCTTCCAGTTACCAATGACTAATTTTTCTCGCATGATGGGATTCCTTTACTCATGCCCCCTCAATTTATAATTGCTTTTTTTAGGCTATTTCACTCACGGTCATGTCATGCAGCTAGTAAATGGCTGCCATTTTTTCCAGTGTAATTACCTTTATCTTACTCGCTTGTCCGGCACTACCAAAGGCCTCAAAGCGTTCTTTACACAAATGCTGTGCTGCCGTGGTCGCTTCTTTGAAATATTTGCGTGGATCGAACTCCTCAGGATGCTCGACCATATAGGCACGAATCGCCGCCGTCATCGCCAGGCGGATATCGGTATCAATATTGACCTTGCGCACGCCATTTTTAATGCCTTCTACAATCTGAGACACCGGTACACCATAGGTTTCCTTGATATTGCCACCATAGTGCCGAATTTGTTCCAGCAAGGATTGCGGCACACTGGACGAACCATGCATCACCAGATGCGTGTTAGGGATTTTGGCATGGATTTCGCGAATACGTTCAATCGACAGCGTATCGTCTGAAGGTGGCCGCGTGAATTTATAAGCACCATGGCTGGTACCAATGGCAATGGCCAGTGCATCGACTTTGGTCGCTTCGACAAACGCAGCCGCTTCATCCGGATCAGTCAGCAATTGTGACTCATCCAGTTTACCTTCGGCACCAACGCCATCTTCTTCGCCTGCCATGCCGGTTTCCAGCGAGCCCAGCACGCCCAGCTCGCCCTCAACCGACACGCCGACCGCATGCGCAAACTCGACCACACGTCGCGTCACTTCAACGTTGTATTCATAACTCGCGGGCGTTTTACCATCTTCTTTAAGCGAGCCATCCATCATCACACTAGAGAAGCCACTGCGAATGGCCATCTGGCAGACCTTGGGCGAAGCGCCATGATCCTGATGCATGCAAATGGGAATATGCGGATATTGTTCAATCGCCGCTTCAACCATTTTGCGCAAAAAAGACTCCCCGGCATAACCACGTGCGCCTGCTGAGGCTTGCAAAATCACCGGACTGTCGACTTCGTCGGCCGCCTTCATAATGGAGAGAATCTGCTCCATATTGTTGATATTAAACGCAGGCAGGCCATAGCTGTGTTCTGCGGCGTGGTCGAGTAGTTGCCTGAGCGAAATCAATGCCATGTCATACTCCTTTATTATTTTGAAACTTGCTGATGGTAATCACGCAAGCGCTGGATTTCCTGTTTAGCGCCTAACAATACCGGCACACGCTGATGACATGCCGTCGGCTGAAGGGCGAGCACGTCTTCCAGCCCGTCTATACTTGCCCCACCAGCCTGTGTCACCAGCAAACTCATGGGGTTAGCCTCATACAACAATCTCAACCGGCCCGCTTTGACCGGCTGCTTGCTATCGCGTGGATACAAAAACACGCCACCGCGCGTCAGAATACGGTGTACATCCATCACCATACTGGCACACCAGCGCATATTAAAGTCACGCCCACGCGGGCCTTCGCTGCCTTGCAGGCATTCAACAATATAGCGCTGAACGGCAGGTTGCCAATAGCGCTGGTTGCTGGCGTTAATGGCAAATTCTGAGGTTTCCTCACCAACCTGCACGGTTTGTTGCGTTAATACAAATGACTGGCTGTGCTGATCCAGCGTAAACACATGTGTGCCCTGGCCAATGGTGAGCACCAGCAAGGTAGCCGGGCCATACATGATATAGGCCGCGGCACGCTGATCCTGTCCTGGCCGCAAAAAAGCCTGATCACCCAGTGTGGCCACGCCGATATTAGGAATGACCGAGAAAATACTGCCGACGACGCCATTAATCGCCAGGTTAGAAGACCCATCCAGAGGATCCATACTGACCAGAAATGGTGCATCCAGCGTTTCAAACAAGACCGGCGCATCTACTTCTTCTGACAATACGCCAGCCACCACTGCCGAAGCGCGCAGGTGTGCCGCGGCCACCTCGTGGCTACGAATGTCCAGCTGCATCTGTGTTTCGCCTTGCACATTGGTACTGGTCATTTTTTCCGTGACCCCTTCCAATGCCCCTTGCTTGATCAGCGCAGCAATTTCAATCCCCGCCTCTGCAATATGCCAGATCAGCACATTCAAGGCATGGTTGATAGAAATCTTCTTTAAAAACACATTCAATTGCATGGCAATCACCTTTGATGGATTAAGCGTACTTCGGGCCATATGACACTGTAACTGATAGCGCAAGGGCTTGAAGTCATGATGACAGGCTGAAAACTAGCGTATTTAAAGTGAGTACGGACGACCTCCGTGCGATTGATATCTGCAAACATGCAATGTTTATGCCTGACTTTTTAAAGTAGACGCTGCTATTCCCACATTGTTCAACCTGATTTGCTTGCGGTGGGCCAAGCCTATGCTTATAAACTGCGAGTGTTAAAGCGTGATCAATTGCTGAATGGCCTGTTGTGCCGCCACAAAACCAGCGGTGGCCGTCACGCAAATACTGGAGCCGTAACCAGCGCAGTTGAGGCCTGTCAGTCCTGCTGTCGATGTTTCACAAGCCTCTTCAGGTCGCTCGACCGGCTCATCTGAGTACACAGCAACAATGCCGAATTTGGCCGATTTCTTGTGATCAGAAGCCTTGGGGAAACCATAATCCCGACGTAACTGGTTGCGGACCTTCGCCAGCATGCGATCGCCCTGCACATGCGCCAGGTCGGCCAGGCGGATACGCGTCGCATCGAGCTTACCACCCGCACTACCGACCATGATCAATGGCAGTTGCTGCTGCTTGCAATATGCCGCCAGGGCGATTTTGGCCTTGGTATCATCCATGCAGTCCACCACCATATCCGGCTGATCGGCCAAGAGAATCTCGAGGTTTTCAGGTGTCACAAAATCCTCAACTTCAAGCACCTCACACAATGGATTAATCGCCGCAATGCGCTCACGCATGGCCGTCACTTTGGCTTTGCCCAGCGTATCCTCCAGCGCATGAATCTGGCGGTTGATATTCGACTCGGCAATATTATCCAGATCCACCAAGGTCAACTTGCCCACCGCATTGCGCGCCAGGGCTTCTACCGTCCACGACCCCACACCACCAATGCCGATGACCAGCACATGCGCTTGCTGCAAATTGGCCAAACCCTGCTCGCCATACAAACGGCGCACGCCGCTAAAACGGCGCATACTTAAACTATCAACATCCATACGCACTAAACCCATTTAGGCTTAAAAACCACACTGATTCATTAAAATACATATCCACAATCACTTCATCAAGTGTAAGGGGTTAAAAATATTATATAAAGACGAATAGAGACAATATTGTTATAAGGGAAGGTGAGCATGAAGAAATCAACTCTTACATTAGTTGTACTATCATCTATTTTGGGAGGATGCTCTATCGCACCCAAGCTTCCGGAATCCCCAGGTGAAATCAAGAGTGGTTACAACTATGTTCCAGTAGATCCAATTCCCATCAACATTCCCTCATCCTGTAAAACTAAAGATTTTTTGAAAGTATTACCAGATCAGGCCGTAAGAATTGCTGTTGGACAATACGACGTAAATGGTAGCCTTACTTTTGGACCGTCTAAAATTGGAACCCAAGGGCAGTCATACCAGGTAATCCTTGATTACATCGCTTTCGACTCAACAAGTAAACAACTGTATGTTGAAAGGAATGTCACCACGCCTGGAGCACAAAGATATCAAGTCTCAGTATTCGACACCTCTGTGACAGAGAAAACGATTTCAAAAGTATTCACAAAACCTTACTCACTAGAAATCAACTTAGACCGTGTCCAGTTTCCTGTGTATCTTGGAGTAGGTTTAAGACTTACCGCATCCATTTCAATAAAGCGAGGCTCTGCAAATCTGGCAAGCCTTGGAGCGATTGCAGCTGAAGCTGAGGCAGGTAATCTAGTAGGAACACTAGTGGTACAAACCCTTGGAGTTTCAGGTAAATCAGTATCAACAATTATTCCCATGCCTAGCGAGCTGAATCAATCTACGGTACAAAATGCCATTCTTGCATTAGGCCAAATCAAAGCAATTCTTTATAACGAAAACGACACGATCATCACCCCAAGAATTGTCGGATTTTATAATCCAATTGGAGGAGGTCAAGATGTAGTTAACGGTGTCATTTCTGGATTATCAAGTGACCCCATAGAGTGGTGCAAATAAACATTTAGCCAGTCTCAAGCACGACATAAGCCAGTGCCAGGTTTTTTTCATCACTGATGCTGATATGCGATTGATAAATATGGTGTTGTTTGAGAAATGCTTGCAGTGTCGATGACAGTTGCAACAAGGGTCGCCCTAACGCATCGTGGGTGACTGCAATATTCTGAAAGCTGACATCGCCGCGAATGCCGGTACCTATCGCCTTGGCAAACGCTTCTTTTGCGGCAAAGCGTTTAGCAAGAAAACGTGCCTTGAGTTTACTCGCTTCATAATCAGACCACTCACTAGGTGCCAGAATGCGTTTGGCAAAGCTGTCACCGAACTGATCGAGTGACGCCTCGATTCGCTCAACTTCGACAATATCTGTGCCTATGCCGTAAATCATCGATACTCCTGACAATACAGGTTTAGTCGCATCATTTTGGTGAAAACTCTTTCATCAGTGCCTTCATTTCACGCACCGCATTATCCCACCCCACAAATAGGGCATGCGCCACAATGGCATGACCAATATTGAGTTCCTCAAAGCCTGGCAGGCGCGCAATATGATGCACATTGTGATAATGCAAGCCATGACCGGCATTCACGACCAGACCCGCGGCTTTCGCATGTTGTAGCGCGGCGTCGATTTTTTCCAGTTCATCCAACTGATCTTTTTCTGTGTCAGCATCGGCAAAAGTACCGGTATGCAACTCAATCACCGGCGCGCCCATTTTGGCAGCCGCATCAATTTGCGCCAGATCAGGCGCAATAAACAGTGACACACGTATGCCTTGATCAGACAGTTTTTTAACCGCATGCTCAACTTTGGCGTAGTGTGTGAGCACATCCAAACCGCCTTCGGTCGTGCGCTCCTCTCGGCGCTCAGGCACCAGGCAAACGTCTTGCGGGTTGACCTGAATGGCGATATCAATCATCTCGCTGGTAACAGCACACTCAAGGTTCATTTTGGTTTGCAACAAAGGGCGTAAAGCAAAAATATCTGCATCCTGCATATGGCGACGGTCTTCGCGCAAATGCAAGGTAATGCTGTCTGCACCAGACTGCTCAGCGCGCAGTGCGGCCTGCACTACGCTGGGATATTTGGTGCCACGTGCTTGGCGGATAGTTGCGACGTGATCAATATTAACGCCTAGTTTTAACATAGTTCTCTTTGTAATTGGATGAATGACAATATTCTAACTGTTGATTATGGTAAACCAAATTAATCATGCGAAAAATAGAAAGATATAGATATCTATGTACTTAGGAGTATGTTTGATTTCGCCTTTCGGCGAGTTACTTTTCTTTGCTTGCACAAAGAACAAGTAACCAAAAGAAAGTGCACCCCAGCTTCTGCTTGTTTCCTGCGTTGCTCGCCAAAATAAGCGGTCACGAAACTCAACCTGGTAGCTCACACAGAACGTGAGCTACTGCGGGATTCGAACAGTCGCTCCCTTCACCTTATTTTGCCTGCGCTACTCGGCGCGGCAGATGGGGACCCCGAAAACCAAGTGCCTGCAACCATTCTTGGTTGTTATCAATAAACCAGAAGAATTATGCTTCCGTTAAATCTTCACTAATGGTTGTTTGGCGAGATCAATCCCCATTCCATCACGCTGAGTAGCGGAGACAAAATAAGAGTAGAGGGAGCGACTGTCCGAATCCCGCGGTGGGCTGCGTCGTGTGCAGCCCGCTAGGATGAGTTTCGTGACCGGCTTATGCTTAAGTCCGGCAAAGCAACGGACGAAAGTCCTAATTTGAGCAACGCAAGGAAGCCGCAGGCCGTGATGGCTGGGTGTCTTCCTCTTTGGTTACTTTCTGGGGGACAAGCACCAGAAAGTGACTCGCCTAAAGGCGAAAAGAATACATCACGTAAACAAACTAAAACCCCTGTAAATCCACCAACAACTGCCTAGTATGCAACGGCTTCTCACCCAAATAATGCTGCAACAAATAGCGCATCAATTGCTTGCTTTGCGACTGCGTCGTCACATTCGAGTAGTTACCCCGCGCCATTTCCAGCAGCGTTGCACCTTGTATCAACAAACCATTGCGGGTTGCCGATGGCGAGCAGGCACCATAATCCGCTTCAAAACGATAGGTTTCATCCGCATGGATAATCTCACCATTTTCGTCATGCGTGAGCGGTACAGCATAGCCGAGCTCCTGCAACATCTTGAGCTCAAACCGACGCAGGATTTCGGCCAGTTGGCCATTCCCGGCATCTTGTTGCAAGGTAGAGAGCAACTGTATGGTTTGTGCATAATATTCAAACAACTGTGCATGGGCATCATCGCGTGGCAATAGACGCAATAGCAGTTCGTTCATGTAAAAGCCACACATCAGGGCATCGCCCCTGAGGAGGGTCAGGCCGGTCATCCACTCCAATTCATGTAGCGTTTTGAGTTCGTTTTTACCTGACCAGGTACCGGCCAACTGCTGGAAAGATTGCAGCATGCCGCGCATGGCTGAGAGTGGGCGCCGTGCGCCTTTCGCCACGGCGGCAATACGCCCCAGGTCGCGGCTGAACATTTCAACCACGAGACTGGTTTCTTTAAAGGGATAGGTGTGAAGAATAAAAACCGGCTGCTGGGATTGCTTGTGGCTTCCGGAATCGGGAGGTTTTACTGCCATATGTTGATGCCAGTAGAATCAAGTGTTACTAGAAACCCAGGCTCTTCAATGCGCGCGCATCATCGGCCCAGCCGCCCTTCACCTTAACCCAGGTTTCCAGGTAGACTTTGGAACCAAACAGTTTCTCCATGTCCTGACGAGCTTCAGTGGAAATTTGCTTGAGCTTTTCGCCGCCCTTGCCAATGATCATCGGCTTCTGGCTGTCTTTGTCGACAATAATGGCGGCAAAAATACGGCGCAGGTTTTTGACGGTTTCAAATTTTTCAATTTCTACCGTCACCGAGTATGGCACTTCGTCACCCAGTAAACGGAAGATTTTTTCACGGACCAGTTCGGCCGCCAGAAAGCGCTCATTTTTATCGGTGAGCTCATCTTCGGCATACATCGCTGGCTGTTCAGGCAAATGCTCGCGCACTGCGGATAGTAATTCATCCAGATACAGGCTCTTTTTGGCACTGACCGGAATAATGCCTGCGAAATCAAACAGCAGGTCAAAGTCCTGAATCAAGGGCAATAAATTACCTTTATCGCCCATCAGGTCTGCCTTGTTGACGACCAGCAACACCGGTTTGTTCTTTGGCAGCAGCTTGAGCACGATTTCATCGGCTTCGCCCAATTTCATCGGCTCAATTACAAACAGCACGACGTCGACTTCGGTCAGCACCTGGGTGACGGTTTTGTTAAGTGTTTTATTGAGCGCGTTGATATGTTTTTGCTGAAAGCCAGGCGTATCCACAAACAGGAACTGGGTATCGTCTGTGGTATGAATGCCCAGCAGGCGATGGCGCGTGGTCTGCGCCTTACGCGAAGTAATCGCCAGCTTCATGCCTAAAATATGATTTAGCAGTGTGGATTTACCGACATTGGGGCGACCAACGATGGCAACGGTACCACAACGAAAATCGTCTGCAGCGGGGGTAATGTCTTCTGTCATGATTGAATCTCGTCCATGGCCAATTTGGCCGCTTGTTGCTCCGCCACACGGCGGCTGGTGCCCACCCCGGTGGTGGTCAGCTTGAGTTTTTTAATAAAACACTGCACGGTGAAGCTTTGCGCATGCGCCTCGCCTTCGATAGAAACTACCTGATACTCCGGCAGATCCATTTTCTTGCTTTGCAGATATTCTTGTAATTGTGATTTGGCGTCTTTATCAATCGCCTTGGGATCTATGGTTTGCAGCTTGTCGCGATACAGTAATGCGACCACTTGCTGGGCAGCCTCAAAGCCGCCATCCAGGTAAACCGCACCAACAATCGCCTCCAGCGCATCAGCCAGAATCGAGGGGCGGCGCCAACCGGCGCTTTTAAGCTCACCTTCGCCTAACTTGAGTGCGTCACCCAAATGCAGGTCGGCGGCAATTTCAGCCAGGCTGGCCTCGCGCACCAGCTTTGCGCGTAAACGGCTTAAATCACCCTCGGGCAAATTTGGAAATAAATTAAACAACTGGTGCGCAATAATAAAGTTGAGCACGCTATCGCCTAAAAACTCCAGACGCTCGTTATTGGTGGCAGAAAAACTGCGATGGGTGAGCGCTTGTTGCAGTAAGACAGGCTGCGTAAAGCTGTAGCTAATTCTGGTTTGTAATACCGGGAATGCGTTCATTTAAGTGCGATCAAGCCAGCCATTAAGGTTTGCTGGCAGCATCAAAGTCGATCAACAAGGTCATAGTGTCTGTCAGTGCAATTTTTTTCTGGTAGCGCATGGCGACAACGCCACCGCTGATGTCCAAATCGCGACCAGTCACGTCATGGATACTGTCTACCTGCATCTGGCGATCAAACGCAGTGCGCACATCGCTGTCATTTTGCAATAAAGGATCGTGCGCAATGCGGTTCACCGTGGCCTGGATAGAATAGTACTCCATGTAAGCAGGCAAGGCCTTGAGGGCTACCGTGCCCAGGATGCCAAATGCGGTCAGAATCAGCAAAAAGCCGATCAAACCGATGCCGTGTTGGTGAGCGCTCTTTGAGTCATTCATTGTGCTATCCCTCAAGAAGATGTCTTTTTCCACACGGCTCGCCGTGCCCCTAACCAATACTTTGCCCGATACGGCGCCATTGGTCAAAATTAAACCAGATAAAGAATGCGCGGCCGACCAGATGTTTTTCTGCGACAAAGCCCCACACGCGGCTATCTGAGCTGTTATCACGGTTATCGCCCATGGCGAAATACTCACCTGCCGGCACAGTAATCGTTTCTCCCTGCATCAGGCGGTCACCCGCGCTACCAGGGCTATACTGGTTCATGATGTCATGAATCAACACATCATGCTTGACGTCGCCCAACTGCTCGCTCAAGCGTGACGCAGTCACATCCACCGCGCGCGCATTGCCGCTTTCGTCATTCACATTGAGTGCATATTGATATGGCTGCACAAAATCAAGATTAATCACTTTGCCATTAATTGTTAACTGCTTGTCGCGATACTGGATTTTGTCGCCTGGCAAACCCACTACACGCTTGATGTAGTCAATCGAAGTGTCAGGCGGGTAATGAAACACAAATACATCACCACGCTTGGGCAGGCTCACCGGGTAAAACACGTTATTGATAATAGGCACGCGCAAACCGTAAGTGAATTTATTCACCAGGATGTAATCGCCTGCCAGCAAGGTTGGCATCATGGAACCGGACGGAATCTTGAATGGCTCGACCACAAACGAGCGCACCATAAATACCAGCAAAATTACCGGAAAAAAGCTTTTACTGTATTCCACATACCATGGGTCGGCGACATCGCCCAATGCACCCGCCTGGCGTTGTTTGCGCAAGACCAGAATATCCAGCAGCCAGATCACGCCTGAGACCAGCAAAATCACCAACATAAAGATTGCAAAATACATGCTTGTTTCCTGAGTAAGCTATTGCACTAAAAGTGACTATTTATCTTCTACACGCAAGATGGCAAGGAAGGCTTCTTGTGGAATTTCCACGTTACCCACCTGCTTCATACGCTTTTTACCTTCTTTTTGTTTTTCCAGCAACTTGCGCTTACGCGTGATATCACCGCCATAACATTTGGCAATCACGTTTTTACGCATGGCCTTCACCGTTTCACGCGCAATAATGTTGGCACCAATCGACGCCTGAATCGCAATATCAAACATCTGGCGTGGAATCAATTCGCGCATTTTAGACACCAGTTCACGGCCGCGATACAAGCTGTTGGCACGGTGCACAATCAGGCTTAATGCATCGACACGCTCGCCGTTGACCATAATATCCAGTTTGACCAGGTCCGCAGCACGGAACTCAAGAAACTCGTAGTCCATGGAGGCATAGCCACGTGACACTGACTTCAGCTTATCAAAGAAATCCAGCACCACCTCATTCAACGGCATCTCGTAGCTCAACATGACCTGGCGGCCCATGTATTGCATATTGCGCTGGATACCGCGCTTGTTATTACACAAGGTCATCACTGGGCCGACATAGTCTTGTGGCATCAGCAAGTTCACCACAATCATGGGCTCACGAATTTCTTCAACCCGGGAAGGCTCAGGTAAGCGTGACGGGTTTTCGATTTGTACTACTTCACCACTTCTCAGTAACAGCTCATAAATCACTGTAGGCGCAGTGGTAATCAAATCCATGTCGTACTCGCGCTCCAGGCGCTCCTGTACGATCTCCATATGCAGCAAGCCCAAAAAGCCGCAGCGGAAGCCAAAACCCAGCGCAGTCGAGTTTTCCGGCTCAAACTGCAAGCTGGAGTCATTCAAACTCAGTTTTTCCAGTGCGGTACGCAAGGATTCAAACTGGTTGGACTCCACCGGATACAAGCCTGCAAACACTTGCGGCTTCACTTCTTTAAAGCCAGGCAATGGCGCAGCCGCAGGTTTGCCAGCTAAGGTCACCGTATCACCAACCTTGGCTGCCGCCAGCTCTTTAATGCCAGCAATAATAAAGCCCACTTCACCGGCGCTTAATTGCGTGCGCTGTACCGACTTAGGCGTAAATACACCCACTTGTTCACACAAATACTCAGCGCCAGTCGCCATCAGGCGGATCTTTTCTTTGGCCTTCAACGAACCATCCACCACGCGCACCAGCATGACCACGCCCACATAGTTATCAAACCAGGCGTCAATCACCAGGGCTTTCAACGGTGCATCAATATCACCGACTGGCGGCGGCACCTTGGCGACGACTTCTTCCAGCACATCGCGCACGCCTTCGCCTGTTTTGGCCGAACAACGCACGGCATCCGTCGCATCGACGCCGATGACATCTTCAATTTCTTGCGAGACACGCGCCGGGTCCGCAGAGGGCAAGTCAATCTTGTTGAGGATAGGCGTCACTTCGACACCCAGATCAATCGCGGTATAGCAGTTGGCCACACTTTGCGCCTCTACACCTTGCGAGGCATCTACCACCAGCAACGCGCCCTCACAGGCAGACAGCGAGCGACTCACTTCGTAACTAAAGTCGACGTGACCAGGGGTATCAATCAGGTTGAGCTGATAAATTTCACCGTTATTGGCTTTGTATTGCAAGGCTGCGGTTTGCGCCTTGATAGTAATGCCACGCTCACGCTCGATGTCCATGCTATCGAGCACTTGCGCTTCCATTTCGCGCGCCTCCAGGCCACCGCATAATTGAATAATGCGGTCTGCCAGTGTCGATTTGCCGTGGTCAATGTGGGCAATGATCGAAAAATTACGAATATTTTTCATGTTCAGTTATGCGTTATTTACAAGCAAGAAAGGCGCTTGAAGCGCCTTTCAAATGGGGTGCATTTTACAACAAATGCATGAATATCAGTGATTTATTTTCCGCCCAGGCCCAGGCAGGCAGCGTGAATTCCCGGCCTTAAAAAACAAAAAGACAGGCTGTCCTGTCTTTTTGCAACATCATCACAGCCCTTACTTGATTTTAATCGGCACGTACAAGGTGTTTTCACCGCGCTGTACTAATACTGCCACGGTTTTACCTGCAGCCACCGCATTAATCTGCTTGTTAAACGCATCCACGCTTTGGCTTTCATTGTTATTCAAGCCAAGAATCACATCACCGCGACGGATACCGGCTTGCGCGGCTGCACCACCACTCTCAATCACCAGCAGGCCATTTTTACCATTAAGCTTTTTCTTCTGCAATGCAGTGAGTTCACGCAAGGTCAGGCCAATTTTATTCGCCTCTGGCTTGACCGGCTCTTTGCTGGACGCGGCCACCTCAGGTTGTTCGCTAGGCATTTCGCCAACGCCCAATTGCAGCGTTTTGTTGGCACCTTTGCGCACAATTTCCACGGGCACCACTTTGCCTGGCTTGGTGGTCGCCACCACACGTGGCAAATCACTCGAAGTCGTAATTGGCTTACCATCAAACTTGAGAATAATATCGCCCGCTTCCAAGCCGCCCTTATCCGCCGGGCTGTTTTTCTCAATGCCTGCGATCAAAGCACCGCTGGTTTGCTTGAGGCCGAACGAGTCAGCCAGGTCTTTGGTCACTTCCTGAATACCGATACCTAACCAGCCACGTGCAATGCGGCCAGTGGCCTTGAGCTGATTGGAAATATCAATGGCGACATCAATCGGGATACTGAAAGACAAGCCCATGGAACCGCCGCTTTTACTATAAATCTGCGAGTTCACACCCACCACTTCGCCACGCAGGTTAAACAGCGGGCCACCGGAGTTACCCGGGTTGATCGCGACGTCAGTTTGAATAAACGGCACATAATTCTCTTGTGGCAGTGCGCGACCTTTGGCACTCACAATACCGGCGGTCATGGTGTTTTCAAGGCCGAACGGCGAACCAATGGCCGCCACCCATTCACCGACCTTCAATGCGTTAGGGTCACCGACAGTCACTTTAGGCAAGCCAGTCGCTTCAATTTTAATCAGCGCCACATCGGTACGCTTATCCGCACCGATGATTTTCGCCTTGAATTCACGCTTGTCATACAGTTTGACCAACACTTCATCGGCCTCATTCACCACATGCGCATTGGTAAGAATATAGCCATCGGCACTGATAATAAAACCAGAGCCCAAGGACTGCGTTTTATAGTCCTGGCCACCGTCCTGGCCTTGACCACCAGGCATCCCGGGGATACCAAAGCGACGCAAAAACTCTTGCAGGTTTTCGTCATTCGGCATACCAGGGAAGCCAATATTGCCACCATGCACTACAGAAGTAATGCTGATATTGACCACCGCCGGCCCTTGTTTTTCTGCCAACTCAGTAAAATCAGGCAAGTCTTTGGCCTCTACGGCCACCACTGGCATGGCGATTGTGATCGCACACGCTAACATCACGCCAGAAATCCATCGTTTCATCATGATTATTCCTACCATTTAATGATTAAAAAAATCTTTTACGCCATGCCATGAAACACAGCACGGGCATATTGACACGGGAAAGCGTCACCCTCATTACATGGCGACGCTGCAGAGAAATACAAGTTGTGGGGAGAGTGGTTGCGCACCATGTCATGAGGCCTGAGAACGATCAATCTTTGCAATTGAACCACTGACCAGGCATAAAATTATTTTTTAAACGTCACCTGTTGAGCGATTTGCTCAACCGTTTGTGCAGGCACTTCGCCCACGACCACCAACTGGTAGCCATTTAGCACATGCGCATAGACATTGGTCGATCCCATGGTTTTTTTACCAACACGCGGCTGCATGCCTTTGACCATCGGCTCAACAAACAGCGATACGGATGCCAGACCATCTGAGAAAATCAATTGCTGCACAGGCGCAGTCCTGCCCGGCACTTTCAACTGGATTTGATCCACTTTTTTGTAACCCGCGGGCAAATTAGCCACGACCAGATTATCCACCGTGTGTGTCAAATCGGTGGTGTCATCCATCACATAAGGTTTGGTCGCATCGATTTTGGGCTGAAACCAGTCAAGGTCCTTGGTGTGCAGCATTGCCACCTGATTAAAACCAATCTGTTCCAGCGTATGGCCTTGCATATCGAGCATGCTCATTTTGAGCAACAAGCCATATTCAGCATCTGACCAGATCCGATACTGATAACGCAGGTTGTCATTCGGCACCATGTCGATCACTTGCGCTAACCGTCCGGCAATGCGCTCCTGGCCGACAAACTTCAGTTTGTAATTTTGCTTGAGGGGATATAACTGTGTGGGCAACATGGCCGGAAACAGGTTCTGACCGCGTCGCTTTTCAATCACGACCTTGTCATTTTTGGCATTGAAGATGACGATATCATCGCCTTCACTAAAGACTTCGCGCGGCCGCCCGTCCAGTACTACATTGCGGGTGAACTCGCGTCCGCCTTCATAAATATGGGTAATCTGCACCGAGCGTATCATCGCGCCGTTGTGATAAACAAACAGACCCTGATAATTTAATTCGCGGGCGGCAGAAGCGGTTTTCTGCATGGTTGCCCAGAGATCTTCTTCGGCAAAAGCAGCCTGGCTGATGGTCGCCAGGCACAAGACAGGCAAGAGCGCTCGACGGAAATCAAACGCCCGAAGGAAATCAAACTTAGGTGACATACGGAGTAACGACAGTAAAGTTATTCGCCAGCGTTATAAGCTACATTGTGCATGTAATACGTTGCACTATTAGGTGCATAGTTGTGATGCGCGACGACATATTGATCTGTGTCATTGTCAGCAATTTGCGTCGGTGCAGCCACTTCCGGCTGATTCAACACGAACATGCCCACAAAGAAAGCGGCAGCCACCGAAGCGGCGATTGACCAGCTATATTTACTGAAACGCGGACGGATATGAGTCACCTTTTCAGACACAGTGAGGGCTTGCGGCGCCAACATGGTGGGTTCATCATCAAGCTGCGCCATAATGCGGCTGGTCATATCAGACTCCACCCAGCATTCTTCACGGATCACATCGCGAATCACATGATAGTCACGCCAGGCCTGGGCAACGTCACCCGTAGATTTGGCTGCGAGAAAAATATGTTCACAGCGTTCAACATCGACTTCACCGTCGACCAATGCAGATAATTGCTGCTTCATAATAACCCCAAGTCAATCAATGTTTTTATGTTAGCATTTAACAAAAAATTTGTCATAACACCTACACACCCACCACCGTTTTATAGCAAATATCGCGCGATTACCAACGTTTATGCTGAGGTGTATCCAACAATGGCCTCAACTTCGCCGCAATTGTTTCGCGCGCCCGAAAAATACGTGAACGTACTGTACCGATAGGACATTGCATCACGTTAGCAATGTCTTCATAACTCAAGCCTTCCAACTCGCGCAAAGTAATTGCAGTGCGTAACTCTTCAGGCAATGCGGCAATCGCATCGTTCACTGTTTGCGCAATTTCTTTCGTCATCAGCGATGTTTCAGGCGTCTCCATCGTACGCATGTCATCGCCTTCATCGAAGTTTTCTACATCTTCGATTTCCACATCCTGCATCACCTGCGGCTTGCGCCCCAAAGAAACAAGATAATTCTTGGCCGTGTTAATACCAATCCGGTACAACCAGGTGTAAAACGCACTGTCACCACGAAAACTGTGCAATGCACGATACGCCTTGATAAAAGACTCCTGCACCACGTCTTCCACCTCGGCCTGGTCACGGATCATGCGCGACAACAAGCGGCCGAGTTTACGATGGTATTTTTCTACCAACAATCCAAAGGCACGTTTATCGCCTTGTTGAGCACGTTCAACCAGCATCTGGTCAAACTCTTTATTCTCTTGCTGTTTGGCGTTCGCCGCCTGAACAGTCATATCGCGATGACTCCCTTGGGTAATTTTATGATTGGGAGTAGTATACGCTTTTGTGTTATTTTCGACGAACCCGGTGCGCGTTAACGCCTCTAAATTTGCTGTGTGTAACATCGCCTCATCCCTTATTTTTGCCTGCCACTGCAACACGCAATACAGACAATTATGTGACCCTGCACTCCCTTCCAAAGTTCCATTGATCTCAAAACAATATGAATAAAGTGTTTGATGTCCTGATTATTGGCAGCGGGCTGGCGGGGCAATCGCTGGCGTTACGATTGGCTGATCAACACCGGGTATGCATCTTAAGCAAGCGCGAGCTCACCTTGAGTGCCAGCAACTGGGCACAGGGCGGCATTGCTGCTGTACACAACAGCGAAGACTCCATAGAAGCCCATATTAAAGACACCCTGGATGCAGGCGCCGGACTGTGTGACAGCGAAGTGACACGCATGGTGGTGACCAATGGCCGCGCCAGCATTGAGTGGTTATTGCAGCAAGGCGTGAATTTCACCCGCGAAGCGGACGATGACCGCTTGCACCTGACCCGTGAAGGCGGCCACAGTCACCGACGCGTGGTACATGTGGCTGATGCGACCGGCCAGGCAGTGCAAACCACACTCACAGATCGCGTACGCGAGCATCCGAACATCACTATTCTAGAACACCATATCGCGGTCGATCTGATCACCACGCACAAACTGTTCAAACAAACAGCCAGCGACGGCCCCAACCGCTGCCTGGGCGCCTACGTGCTCAATAACCAGACTGGCAAAGTGATCACGCTTTCTGCGCAATACACTGTCACCGCTACGGGCGGCGCGGGCAAAGTATATTTATACACCACCAACCCTGACATCAGCACCGGCGATGGTATCGCCATGGCCTGGCGCGCAGGGTGCCGCGTGGCGAATATGGAATTCGTGCAATTTCACCCAACCTGCCTTTATCACCCACATGCAAAATCCTTTTTGATTTCAGAAGTATTGCGTGGTGAAGGTGGCTTATTGCTGTTGCCTGATGGAACGCGCTTTATGCCCTGGCATGACGAACGCGCCGAACTGGCGCCACGTGATGTGGTTGCGCGCGCCATCGACTTTGAAATGAAAAAACGCGGCCTGGATTGCGTCTACCTGGATATCAGCCACAAACCAGTCGAGTTTATTCAATCGCACTTCCCCAACATTTATCAGCGCTGCCTGCAATTGGGCATTGATATCAGCAAACAACCGATTCCGGTGGTGCCTGCTGCTCACTACACCTGTGGCGGCGTGATGACCGATATGCATGGCCGCACCGACATTGACTGCCTGTATGCGATTGGCGAAACTGCTTGCACCGGCCTGCACGGGGCGAACCGCCTGGCGAGCAACTCATTACTGGAATGCCTGGCCTTTAGTCAAAGCTGCGCACTGGACATAGAAGCACAAGGCTTACAGCCGACCATTTCATTGCCTGACTGGGATGAAAGCCGCGTTACCGATGCCGACGAAGAGGTGCTGATTACCCATACCTGGGATGAATTACGCCGCTTCATGTGGAACTATGTCGGTATTGTGCGCACCACCAAACGCCTGAGCCGCGCCCTGCATCGTATCCATATGTTGCGGAACGAAGTGCATGAGTTCTACAGTAACTTTAAAGTCAGCCACGACCTCATTGAACTGCGTAATTTGCTGCAAGTAGCCGAGCTGATTGTGCGATGTGCCATTGACCGCCATGAAAGTCGCGGCCTGCACTTTAGTAAAGATTATCCCGACTTGCTGCCAGAGGCGATTCCCAGCGTACTGACACCAGACAATTACACCAGCCTGCTGGATTAAGCATTGCATGATAAAAGTTTGGCTGCCAGTTGGCTTGCTGATTGCAAGCGTTTACTCACATGCAGCGCCTGTACTGGTCAACGTCATTGATGGCGACACCGTCATTATTCGTGACAACACCCTCACCTACCACTTACGCCTGCTGGATATCGACGCACCTGAACGGCAGCAAGCTTTCGGCATCCAATCCAGACGCAGCCTGAAGCAGCTTTGCGAGCACGCAAACATTGCCGTCCAACTGCAAGGCCGTGATCTCTATGGCAGGACACTGGGGCATTTGTATTGCAACAACACCGATGCCAGCCAATCACAAATTGCGCTGGGCATGGCCTGGTTTAACGCACGCTATTCAAAACGGTTAGAACTGGATACGTTACAGCGCCAGGCACAGCAACAAGGCTTGGGCTTGTGGCAAGATGCCGAGCCGATGCCGCCTTGGCAATGGCGAAAACTTTACGGACAATATTATCGTCGGCAAGAATGACACATGCAGACAATATCCTTTAGAATACTGTTTTATCAAAGAACTTTAGGACTTTAGACATGCAAGTAGCGATGAACACCGTGGTCACCATGACCTATAAACTGCAAAATAGCGATGGCGACACCTTGGAAGAAAGCAAGGATCCGGTTGCCTATCTGCATGGCGGTTATGACAATATTTTCCCGAAAGTGGAAGAAGCCATGCACGGCAAAAACGTGGGCGACGTGATAGAAGTAAGCCTGGACCCGGAAGATGCTTTTGGCGAATACGATGATGCCTTGGTGCAAATCGAACCAGCCAGTGCATTTCCTAGCAAAGACCTGAAAGTGGGCATGCAGTTTGAAGGTGAAGACGAAACCGGCGACGTAATTTTGTACACCATCACTGACATTGCAGACGGCAAAGTCGTGGTTGACGGCAACCATCCTTGGGCTGGCCAACGCCTGTTGTTTACTGCAACCATCGCCAGCGTGCGTTCAGCAAACCAGGAAGAAATTTCTCACCAGCACGTGCATGGTGCCGGTGGTCATCACCACTAACTTTTCGCGTTAGTTATAAACACAGCATTAGTGAGCGAGCGGGATGAAGCACCAGGCGCACGGCACGCAGAAACCGGAATGTACTCGAAGTACATGAGGATTTCGAGTACCGTGCAACGCCGTGATTCGCCCGCGCAGCCACTAATCAACAACCTGGCGCAAGACTCCTTGCGCCAGCGTTAACACTTCATCGGCAACCTCCGCCACTTCATCCCCCACATGGCTGACGTATAGCGTTGGCAAACCAAACGTTGCAATCACCTGCTTGATATAAGGCAATACTTGCTGCTTGAGCCCATCATCCAGGCCGCTCAATGGCTCATCCATCAGTAACACCGACGGCTGGCGCAACAAAGCACGCCCGATGGCCACCCGCTGCTTTTCCCCACCAGACAACTGGCTGGGCTTGCGTTTAAGCAAGGGCTGGATGGCTAGCACATCCACCACCTCGGGCAGCACGATCCTGGCCAAGCCTGCGGGCATGCCATACCGTAAATTCTGCTCTACGCTCATATGCGGAAACAAGCGCCCATCCTGGAATACCAAGCCCACTCGGCGCTGCCATGGCGGCAATTGAATCGTCTGTTTATGATCGAACCAAACATGATCACCACTGCGGATCACGCCGGAAGACGGCATCAACAGCCCGGCAATACTATGCAGTAAGGTTGTTTTTCCTGAACCCGATGCGCCCATGATTCCCAAGCATTGACCTGGTGCCAGCGCGAAGCTTGCCTGCAGGTCAAATGCAGTGCTTGCCGCATAAGGCTGCTGTATCCGGATATCGACCGTAAACATCAGCGCTGACTCCTGAGCAGGCGGCGCTCCAGCCACTGGCTGGCCAGCAAAGCGAACACAGAGACCAGTACACTCAACATCACCAGTCGCAGGGCGGCGGCATCCCCTTCTGGCGACTGGGTGAGGCTATAAATCGCCAATGGCAAGGTACGGGTTTCACCTTCGAGGTTACCCGCAAAGGTAATGGTGGCGCCAAACTCACCCAGGCTACGGCTAAACGCCAGAATACCGCCAGTGAGTACACCGTGATAAGAAAGCGGCAGGGTAATTGAAAAAAATGTTTTGACTGGTGTGGCCCCTAATGTCTGCGCGGCCTGCTCCAATAAAGGATTTACCTGCATCAGCGCCTGGCGAATAGCACGCACCATCAGCGGAAACGCCATCACAGCAGAGGCGATCACCGCCCCCCACCAGTGGAAGGTCAGTTGTATGTGAAATTGCTCATACAACCAACTGCCAATCCAGCCGCGCCGTCCCAGCAACACCAGCAACATATAGCCTAGCACCACTGGCGGCAACACCATGGGCAGATGCACCAGCGCATCCACAACAGCATGTCCCCAGAATTGCTTTCTGGCCAGCAGCCAGGCCATAGCGATGGCTGGCAACAGCAACACCAGCACACAGCAGGCAGCCACTTTCAGTGACAACAGCACGATGTCGATTTCAACAGGAGACAACGACCACATAACAGTCACAAACAGCTTGCAGACTAATCGTTGAACAAGGGTTTAAAACCGTAAGAGAGTAACAGTTTTTTAGCTTCGGCAGATTGCAGGTAATGGTAAAAAGCATTGGTTTCTGCCGCCGCCTGCGGTAATAATGCCATCGGGTAGATAATCGGCACATGACTGTTTTCGGCAAACTCACCGGCCACTTTGACCTTGCTGGATGATTGCGCATCGCTGGCATAGACAATACCCACATCACACTCATCACGCTCGACCAGGCTCAGCGTTGCCCGCACATCCTGCGTGCTCACCAGCCGCGTTTTCAGCTTGTCCCACCAGCCCAGGTTAGTCAGTGACTGCTTGGCATAAATGCCTACCGGCACCGACAAGGTATCGCCCGTGCACCAATAGCCGGGGGCTTGCTGGCCAATATCGGTGTTGGCATCAGCCTTGATTGTTAACGGTTTGTTTTGCGGCGTAATCATCACCAGGCGGTTACCCAGCCATGGCTTGATTGTGGCAAGCTGCACCAATTGCTTATCCTTCAGGTATTGCATCCATTTTTCGTCTGCGGAAATAAACAGGTCGCCTGGCGCGCCTTGTTCCAGTTGTTTAGCCAGGGTGCCAGAACCGCCATAGACAGGCACGACCTGCACACCGGTTTGCTGACCATATTGCTTGACCAGCACGTTCATGACATCGGTCAAACTTGCCGCAGCAAACACCTTGATTTTCTTGTCTTCTGCCTGTGCCAATACGCTGATCAGGCACAACCCCAGCCACACCCACTTTTTCATTACGTCCACCCAGTTATCAATTAATCATACATATGCGATGCTACCATCGTTATACCCACATATACATTACGATAATTAAAAAAATCAGTCTTTCTTCAAATGCTGCGTAATCAACTGCAATTCATCCGCGGCGGCTTGCGCCGATTTTTGTAGAATCTGCTGATAGGCCCCTATCAGTGCCTGGCCAAACTCGGTCACTTGCGCTCCACCACCATGAGAACCACCCGCTGTACTCACCACCACCGCCTGGTCAAAACAGCGGTTCATCACATCAACCAACTCCCAGGCGCGGCGATACGACATACGCATCTGCTTGGCGGCCGCAGAAATTGAGCCATGCTGTGCAATATGTTGCAAAAGCTCGATCTTGCCTGGCCCGAGTGCGGTGTTGCCTTCGTGGTTGATTCTGATTCTAAGTAATGGCGCTTGCATGATCAATCTTACTCCAGCGGGATTTCTGTTTGCGCAAACGCCTCAAAAGGCGGCAACTCTGCCAGTGAGCGCAAATTCAAGTCATCCAGAAAATGTTTGGTCGTCGCATATAGTGATGGCCTGCCCGGCACTTCACGTTGCCCGACCACGTCGATCCAGTCACGTTCCTGCAGTTGGCGAATCACATTAGGATTTACAGCCACGCCACGAATTTGCTCAATATCGCCGCGCGTAACTGGTTGCCTGTACGCAATAATCGCCAGTGTTTCCATCACTGCCCGCGAATATTTCGGCTGCCGTTCCGGGTTCAAACGCAACAGATACTCACTATATTCCACCTTGGCCTGAAAGCGATACCCACTGGCCACCTGCACCAGGTCCAGTGTTTTTTCCACCCAGTCCGCTTTCAATTCATCCAGCAGCATACGTAGCGTCGCGCGCTCCATGCGCCCGGCAAATAATTTGAGCAAATCATCGAGTGCCAACGGTTGTGGCGAAGTCAGTAACGCGGCTTCCAGAATACGCTTCATCTCTTCAATGCTGTCTGGTTCACGCATGAGATTACTTCCTAAGCCGCACTATTGGCTTGTACATAAATGGTGCCAAACGCATCTTGCTGTGTAATACGCACCAGGCCCTCTTTGGCCAGCTCCAGCATGGCTAGAAAGTTCACCACCAGCTTGGGTACACCGTCGGCCTCAAGATCGAACAACTCATCAAAACGCAGCACCTGCACGGCACTCAGCCTGCGCAGCAGCAAGCTCATATGCTCACGCACAGAAAGCTCGGCACGCCCCAGCTTGTGGTGCTGACTCAACTTGGCACGTTTGAGCACATTACGCCAGGCCTCTACCAAATCATCCAGGCTCACTTCCGGCGGTTTTACCAGGCTGATCTGCTGATAATAAGCTGCCGCCACATCAATCTCCTGGCCCACTTTAGGCATCGCATCCAGCCGCTGTGCCGCCAGCTTGATCGCTTCGTATTCCATCAAGCGCCTGACCAGTTCGGCACGCGGATCCTCTTCCTCTGCCACCTCGGCCGGCTTGGGTAACAGCATGCGCGACTTAATCTCAATCAGCATGGCGGACATCAATAAATACTCCGCCGCCAGTTCCAGGTTCACCGTCTTCATTTTATCGACATAGGTCATGTACTGGACTGTCAGATCAGCCATGGGAATATCCAGAATATCCAGATTGTGCTTGCGGATCAGATATAACAACAAATCCAGCGGACCTTCAAAGGTCTCCAGATAGACTTCCAGTGCATCCGGCGGAATGTACAAGTCCTGCGGCAGCGTCGAAAGCGGCTCGCCTTTGATTTTGACCGGACTGTGGGCAGTGAACTCCATGCAGGGATTGTAGCGATTTGCTGCCTGGGATTAAAGCTTATTCTGCATAAGGATTGGCAAAGCCGAGTGTTTGCATCACCGCGACTTCCATCGCTTCCATCAAATCGGCCTGCGCATCCACCTCATGGTCATAACCGTGCAGATGCAGTACGCCATGCACGGTCATGTGTGCATAATGCGCAAGCAGCGGCTTGCCCTGCTCCATTGCCTCTCTGGCAACGACGGGCGCGCAAATCACAATATCGCCCATCAGCATAGGCTCTTCAGTGAGCGGAAAAGTCAGCACATTGGTGGCATAATCGCGGCCGCGATATGCCGCGTTTAACTGCCGCCCTTCTGCCTCGTCAACAATACGGATCGTCAGGCTGGTTTCTACGCGCAACGCGGCACGCACCCAACGTTTAAATTGCGCCGCAGCAGGAATATCGGCCGTAGCTGAGGCAAGTTGCAGGGAAAAATCTAATGCGGGCATAACGTCAAGTTTTCTGTAGAATATCCGTCATTATAGAAAGAAAACCCTTAAAGGAAACGGTGTGATGACAAATCGCCCCAAGTTGGTGGTTGCCAATCGCAAAATGCATGGCAATTTGCCAGACAACCAGCAATTCATGCAAAGCCTGTTGCAACAGACACGCCATCACCGTGCCCGCTATGCGGTGTGCCCACCACATCCTTATCTGTATCAAGCCCAACAAGTGCTGCAAAACAGCCATATTGCTTGGGGCGGGCAAAACATGAGCCGCCATGAAAAAGGCGCTTACACAGGCTCAGTGTCACCGCTCATGCTGAAGGAGTTTGGCTGCACCTATGTGATTATTGGTCATTCCGAGCGCAGACAGCGTGGCCACGACAATGATGAAAGCTGTGGTGAACGTTTTGAAGCCGCCTTAAAGGCCGGGCTGACACCGATCTTGTGTATCGGTGAAACGCTGGACGAGTATGAACAGGGTGAAACTGACCTGGTGGTGGTGCGTCAACTGAATCCGGTCATTGCGCATGTCGGCATCCAGGCGCTATCAAAAGGCGTGATTGCCTATGAACCGGTATGGGCCATCGGCACGGGCAAGGCGGCCACACCGCAACATGCGCAGGCTATTTTGTCTTTTATCCGCGGCCACATTGAATTGCTTGATGCACAAGTGGCAGAGGAGATTTCCTTATTGTATGGCGGCAGCATGAACCCAGGGAATGCCGCTCAACTGCTCAGCATGCCGGATGTCGATGGCGGTCTGATTGGCGGTGCCGCATTGGTAGCAGAAGACTTTATCCGCATTTGCCAGATTGCAAATGAATTAACCCCACTCAAAAGCGCGGCCTGACAGGCAAGTATCGCTTTCAGCGATTATTGAAGCACAAATAAAAAAGCCGACTTTCGTCGGCTTTTCTACATCTAAGTAAGCTTGGATTTTAAGTGAATGCTAGATTTTAAATAAACCAGACTTAATTAAAACCAGATTACTCAAGTCTGAATTACTTAGCTTCTTCAGCTGGAGCTTCAGCAGGAGCAGCTTCAGCAGGTGCAGCCTCAGCAGGAGCGGCTTCAGCAGCAGGTGCCTCAGCAGGAGCTTCAGCAGCAGGAGCTTCAGCAGCAGGTGCCTCAGCAGCAGGCGCTTCTTCAGCTGGTTTTTCACCACAAGCAGTCAAAGCCAGAGCCAACAATGCAGCCAACAATGCAGAACGTGTCATCTTTATTTCCTTAGTATGTATGAGCAAAAAATTATGTACGGACAATCCCCTTGATGCAGAACCAGCCGAGTGAAAAAATTGTATCAGTAATTCATTAAAAAAAGAACGCACATTCTCTTAAAAAACATGGATTTTTTTGCGTGACAACCACATCTAGGTGTTTTTTTCACAAAAACACCCGCAAATCATTTGCTACCAATGCAATTAAGCTGCGTTTTCAGCCAGATGCACATAGCCTGACAAATACATTTCATGCAGCCATGGCAACAAGCTCACTATCGACTCCCCCTGGCATATCGCCGGCTCCAGTTGTCGATGATTGGCAAAGGCATTCAACAAAGGCGCGCCTTCAGCGGGCGCTTGCACGCTTTCACCATTGATAAAATACTGGCCTTGCCAATGCAGCATCTGTGTCTGCAGATCCATGACGACGCCCTGTTGTGCCAGGCGTTGGGAAAACTTTTCCAGGCTGAGTTTACGATTAGGGGAAAAAACAACATATGCCTTGGGCTCAGAAAAATACTTTGCCAGAAAAGGCCCTAATTGCTCAGTTTGCCAGGGCAAGCGGCGCAGCATGTCTGCGACATTATTCACCATATTGACATCCACCTCCGCCGCATCCACCACTGGTTGCAAGTCGGGATCACGGTACAAGGCATCCGGCAAGCCATTCTGGCGGCACTCATCCAGGAACTCGATCGCCAGTTCCCTGGCCGCTGGGGCCCGGAAACCAATGGAGTAGGTCATGCAGTCATCATCTTCGGCGATGCCCCAGTGCGCGACATTGGGTGGCAGGTACAGCATATCGCCGGGTTCCAGCACCCACTCTTGCTCACTGACAAAATGCGACAGGATGCGCAACGGCGCTTCAGGAATCAAGCGTAAGTCCGTTTGCTGGCTGATGCGCCAGCGGCGCTTGCCTGCGCCTTGCAGCAAGAAAACGTCGTAACTATCGATATGCGGGCCAACCCCGCCTCCCGTAGGCGCGTAACTGACCATCACATCATCCAACCTGGCTGTCGGGATAAAATCAAACTGCGACAGCAAGGCTTGCGCTTCCGGCAACACATGATTCATGCCCTGTACCAGCAACGTCCAATGCTGCGCTGGCAATGCCGTAAAGTCATCATCATCAAACGGCCCTTGCCTGACTTGCCAGCCATCACCTGCTTGCGCACGGTCGGGATCAAACTGTATTAACCTGGCGGGCACTTCACTATCACACGCGAGCCCGGCTAGCTCTTCAGGATCTAGCAAGCCCTGGAAGTCCGGCATTGCGCCACGAATCAATAATGGCTTTTTTTGCCAGTATTCCGCCATGAACTGTGCCGGTGTTAAGCCATTGAGTAAGGTCAGTGCTTGTTGCATGATTAAATTTATCTAAAAGGTAGAAAAGGCGCCGTGGTAATACTTTGGGTCAGGCGCGAAATAAAACGTTGCGACTTTTCGGCCAGTGTCAGCGCCAATAAATCGGTCCGGGCGATCAGTTTGCTGAATTCCCGCTCAAAACTGAGATTCTGCACTTCGCCCGGCAAACTATTGGTGAGTAGCAATAACTCGCCTTGTGTATTTTTGGCATTGGTCAGCTTCCATACCGCAATCTCAATATTCCTGGCCGCATTATACAAACTCTGCGGCTCTATGCTATCGGTGAGGAAAAAAGCCGATTTATTGCCATGGGCACGGAACAGCATGGACTGTATGCCAACCACCAAGGCTAACACGCGGTCTCCGCTGTATTGTGCATTCAGGGCCAGTTTAATCGCAGCGGTATCTTGCGCACCACCCAAGGCATCGAACTGCCAGTGATGCGTGGCGACCTGCTCAAACACATAGCTGGCAATTTGTTCTGGCGTCCCCAGACCTGATTTTTGCGCCTCAGCCGGGTTGCGCTTGTACATTTTGAGCATGAGCAAGCGCAAGGTACTGACGTTTTCGCTATATTCAATATCGGCCAGGCGATCGAGGTCTGTTTTGACCAGTTGATGAAAGGTATTGCGGTCTTGCCGCACAGGCACCGGCCGCCCATTAGGCGAATCGACATAACCGCCATCCGGTGTCGTGCTGCATCCGGCCAGCAGTAAGATCATCACACGCCAGCCGGAAAAACTCATGCAGGCAATACCCGCTGTGCCGGAAAGACAATCTGGAAACGGCTGCCCTGGCCAGGCTCACTTTCAATCTGCAAACTGGCCTGATGGTGATGCAAAATATGTTTGACGATGGACAACCCTAAGCCGGTGCCGCCAGTGTCACGACTGCGGCCGCTATCGACACGGTAAAAACGTTCCGTCAGGCGCGGCAATTGATGCGGCTCAATGCCTATGCCGGTATCCTGCACGCTGAATACGGCATCCTCGCCGCGCATCTGCCAGTAGATATCAATCTTGCCTTGCTCAGGGGTATAGCGCACGGCATTACTGGTCAGGTTACCCAAGGCGCTCAACAATTCGTTATAACTGCCGCGCAGATTAACTTTCGTCTCCATATGCAGCGTCACGGTATGCTGGCCCTGGCTCAATGCCTGTGCATCTTTCTGCAACTGCTGCAGCAAGGCAGGCATGGCAATATCGGTTTCATCTTTGAGCGTGACGTTATTTTCCAAACGCGACAAGGTCAGCAAGTCTTCAATAATGCGCCGCATGCGCGTTGTTTGCGACTGCATCATGTCGAAATAAGGTTGGATATCCGGCGAGACTTCACCTTGCATATCACTAATGGTTTCGAGAAAACCGCCGATGACTGTCAGTGGCGTACGCAACTCATGCGATACATTGGCAATAAAATCGCGGCGCATGACCTCGGTTTTTTCAATGGCAGATACATCACGGCAGATCAGCAAGCGCTGCTTGCTGGCAAAGGGAATAATCTGTAATTCCAGCGTCACATCCGGGCTGCGCCAGGATTTGAGTTTAAGCGGCTCACTGTAATCTTCGGCCTGCAAATACGTCACAAACTCGGCTTGCCGCAACAAGTAATAAATCGGCTGGTTTTCATCATGATGCCGCTTTAAACCCAGTCGCTGAATCGCAGGCTCGTTAAACCATTCAATTTCGTTACGGTTATTCAGTACCACCACCCCATCTGGCAACGCACTGGTGGCATGACGCAGGCGCTCAAGTGTACTGCTCAGCTGACTTTGGCTGCGCGAATGGCGGCGCATTTCATGATACAGATTAGCAAAGATGTCCTCCCAGATGCCTTTGCCGTTTGGCATGAAGTTAAGGCTGGGTTTGAGCGCCCACTGGTACAGGCGGTGCGTCCAGTATAAATGTCCGGCAAGATAGGCCAGCACACCTGCCATAAACAATAGCCAGGCAGTGTCTGCACTGGTGAACCAGCCCACCATCAGGCAACAGAACGCCCAAAACAGCAGACTCCAGAACGCTTTCCAACGAATATCTTGCACAAGCTATTCTCAACACATCAATGTCGGCGATTATACGACACATCTGTCCACAGGCAATGACAGGATGATGACAGCCGCCCAGGAGCAAATAGACCGCTTACTCAGCCATGACCGGGGCGCTTCTTGCGTAGGGTTTGGCCAGCGGCTCGCCCACAAACACGCCTTGCATTGGCCACTTCACGCTTTTCCAGTAGGCCTCAATCAAGGTCTCGCCTGACAGGTAATGCGCCATCACAATTTGCGGATTGGGAAACTTCTGCCAGTAGTTACAGGGCTCGGAAACCGTACCATAACTGCCCGTCACCCCTGCATCCAGCCAGCGCGACGCTGGCATCTGGTCATTGTAGCTGGCCAGTACGCCCCCTGAGGAGGTCAAATGATCGGCAATCGCGCCGGGCAAGTAAGTATTCGTCAACATGAAATCTACCTGCTTTTGCCCGGTGAAATAAAACATGACCGCGCCCTGCTTTTCAATCGACTCCTGGCTCAAGGTATGCATGGTGAGTTTCTTGGATTTAACGGTCATGCCATCCAGCGGAAAGAATGCCTCCCGCGGCTTGGAGCGCGCAACATCGCGCGTTTTGAGAAAGTAGCCATCGGCATCATTTAAGCTGAACTCACTCAACACACCACGATCGATTAAGGCTTTGGCTGACTCTACATTGCTGATCGGCAGCAGCATGGACAAGCGGATATGGTGATCTGCCCAAGGCCGCAATGACGAGCTATTAAAATAAGGACTATCACGCCCCGGGTCACAGGTTTTACGGCACTGGTTCAAGTCCAGCCCCAGGGTCAGTGCACTGGTCAGGCTGTTACACTGCACGGCAAAGGGTGTGCGCCACACCAGGAGCAATACCTGCTGATTGGTCAGTTTGGCATCCAGTTGCGCCTTTAAAGACTCAAACTCCGGCACGGTTAGTGCATCTTTAGCATGCCTGGGTAACTCGACACCAATCAGGTTTTCTGCGGGCACTTGCCTTGCCTGCAAGTAATAACGGGCGATTTCTTCGCTCTGCGCATCATTGACGTTATAAATCACCGCCACATCTTCGGGCTTTAACAAAGAAGGCCTTAGCGGGATTCTTTTACTCACATCCACCCCGCCCGCCATGGCTTTTGTCACCAACAACACAAAACACAGTGCCATCCAGGCACTCACCTGTCCCAAACGATAACCCACACCCATCAACTCAATACTCCATTGCAATTGCAAAGATAGCCACTCTGGCAAACAAACCAGCGTAAAATTCAATCATATCCCAGATTTAATTGATTGAAGAAAACGAGGCAAATAATGACGACACAAACAATTCTGATCACAGGAGCCAACCGTGGTATTGGGCTGGAGTATGTCAAGCAATATGCCGAAAGCGGCCAGCAGGTTTACGCCACTGTACGCGACCCGTCCAAAGCGACAGCACTACAACAACTAGCTGCCAAGCACACCAACATCCAGGTATTGGCGCTGGATGTGGGCGATGTGAGTGCCATTCGCGCGCTGGCTGGCCAATTGTCCGCACTCACTATCGATATTCTAATCAGCAACGCCGGCACTTATCCTGACAGCGCATTCGGCAAGACCGATCCACAAGCCTGGCTACACGCATTCCAGGTCAATACGCTGACCACTTACTACCTCGCCGAAGCCTTTTTACCGCAACTGCGCCGCGCCAACCAGGCGAAACTCATCGCCATGACCAGCAAAATGGGCAGTATGGAAGACAACGGCAGTGGTGGCGAATATATTTACCGCAGTAGCAAAACCGCATTGAATATGGTGGTTAAAAGCCTGTCTATTGATTTGCGGGAATTTAATATCAAAGTTGCAGCCTTGCATCCGGGCTGGGTGCGTACCGATATGGGCGGGCCGAATGGCTTGATTGATACCGAAACCAGCGTGCGTGGATTACGCCAGGTGATTGAGGGATTAACCAGCGCGCAATCGGGAGAGTTTATTGCTTATGATGGGAAAGGGATTCCTTGGTGATTGGCGGTGAGTAGCAACGCGCAGCATTGCCTTTCGCCTCTAGGCGAGTGACTTTTCTTTGCTTGCACAAAGAATAAGTCACCAAAAGAAATACACCCCAGCTTCCGCTTCTTCCTTGCGCTACTCGGCGCGGCAGATGAGGCCCGAAGCAGGTGGCACCGTTAGAGCGCTTAAGTAGTATCTTGAATACTTAGCTTATCGGCAGTAAATTAGCCCTTATAAGGACTACGCTCTTCTAGTTCATCGACATAGTCCTGCATGGTGCTGGCTTCGCGGGCCAAAAAGCGCGCAACGCTCTGGTGGAAATCAGCATGGCTTAACCAGTGATAGGAGCAAGTAGTATAAGGGGTAAAACCGCGCGCCAGTTTGTGTACGCCTTGGGCGCCACCTTCAAAATAGCGTACGTTGTGGCTGATACAGAATTGTTGCGGCTGGTAGTAACACAACTCGAAGTGCAGGCACGAAATATCGCGCAAGCTGCCCCAATAGCGACCGTACAATGTGTCATCCCCCAGCACACATAAACTGGCGGCCACGTCTTCGCCATCCTGGCTGGCGATAAACAGCCTGAACTGTTCAGGCAGGTCACGACTGATGTGCTCAAAAAAAGCCAAGGATAAATAAGGACTACTGCCGTGCCGGTGATAAGTATTGCAGTAGCATTGATAAAACAAGGCGAGTTCCGCCGGACTGACCTCATGCCCGTTGAGTACACGGCAATGCACGCCTTGCTGAGTCACTTTATTGCGTTCCTGGCGTATTTTTTTACGCTTGTCGCGACTAAGTGCAGCAAGAAAGGCCTCCCAATCAGCGTAGCCTGGATTTTCCCAGCGAAACTGCACACCATGGCGGCGTAAGCCACCAGCCTCGGCACAGGCTGCTGCCGACGGCTCATCAGGAAATAACACATGCAGCCCGGATAAAGCATGCGCCTGGCACAGTTCACGCATCTGCGACAACATGGCTTTAACCAAGGCAATGGAGTCTGGATAATCAGGGTGGATCAGGATGCGCGGCCCGGTAACGGGCGAAAACGGAATGGCTGAAATCAGTTTGGGATAGTATTGGCCACCCGCCTGTTCGTAAGCATCCGCCCACGACCAGTCAAAGACATACTCGCCATACGAATGGGTTTTAATATAACAAGGTGCCGCAGCAAGCAGTTGCTCACCATTAAAAACGGCTAAATGATACGGAATCCAGCCGGTTTCCTGATCCACCGCTGCCGACAATTCGAACGCCCGCAAAAACCGGTAATCCAGCATAGGATGAGAGCCGGCTAATGCCTGCCAGGCCGTCGCTGAAATGTCCTGCAAACCACGATACCAGACAAACGATAATTGACTGATATCCATACGGGATTAAGCCGTGATCACACACAAATGAGAAAGTGAACACGCCGAGGCTGAAGTTGGCATGCAGGGAGGCAAGAACTGTGACTTAACCAGGATGTTTTTAACTAGGGCGTTTACGGATGACAGAAGCATCTTTGCCAGTGGAATTCACCGTACTATTGGCGGGAATGACTGCGGAAGCCGGTTTGGATTTATTTTTGGATTTATCTGTGTCTGAATCTGACACAATCGCTTGCTGTGACTGGCTTTTGGCTTCAGCTTCACGTTGCCGCTCGACCATTTGCGCATACGCATTTTCCAATTCATCCAGGGTAATAACACCGTTACCATCAAGGTCAACATATGAAAAATGACGCGCTACCTGCGGCAAACAGAGGGTGGCTTCTTCGCGATCCAGCGAGTCATCATTGTCGCGGTTGCATTCATTAAAACGCTGGGAAATGCTGTCGTGCATCACCTTGCGCTTTTGTAGCATGAGCTGGTGATCAGGGTCGGTATTACGTGCATAATCAGACAAGGCCTTGCGTAAACGCGCACGGTCTTCAGGACTGAAGTTATGTTCAAGCGTCTTGGAGAGGCCCACATCGTCATTATCGACGATACGATTATCCGTCAGCCGAATAGGTAGCTTCAGATCGGCAGACACAGGCGATGCCAGCAACATGGTCGTTGTTAGCAAAAAAACCTCTTTCAAATGTTTGTTCGCTTTACACATCCACATCCAAACGTAATACCTTAATTCTTGTTTCACTAAATTCTTGTTTCACTCAAAGCTTTTTGAAAAACAATCTTTTTAAAGTAGAACCAAGCACGATTAACATGACAGATATTGCCTGACTTTAAAATCAGGCTGCCTAACATAACGCAACTCTGGTCGCGGCATCAACTGATTTAACAAAAAATAGCGATTCTTTCATCGCCATGCCTGTCAATTTCAGGCAGTCATCTTGCATCAGGATTGTAAATGCAATATTTCATCCCCTGCGCTATTTGTAACCAAGTTGTAACCACCCCACTTCATGCCGGATACGGCTTGGAGTATAATGATAAAGATAAGTTTTATGGCTCAGCCATTTTGGCCTCTTGTGTGAGGTCATCCCGATGGCGGCCCGGCGCGTTAACAAAACGCACGCTTCTGTGTAAAAAGGTACGTATGGCAGAACAGTTAAAAAAAATATTGATGGTTGATGATGATTTGCGTATGCGCGAACTTTTACAGCGCTACCTCACTGAACAAGGATTCAATATCAAATCCGTTTCCGATGGCAAAGAGCTGGACAAAGCCATGTCTGCCGAGAGCTTTGACCTGCTGATTCTCGACCTGATGTTGCCAGGTGAAGATGGCCTGGCCATCTGCCGCCGACTGCGTGGTGCCAACCACATGACACCGATTATCATGCTGACTGCACGCGGTGACGAAGTCGACCGCATTGTTGGCCTGGAAATGGGCGCTGATGACTACCTGCCGAAACCGTTTAATCCACGTGAGTTGCTGGCCAGGATCAACGCCGTGTTGCGTCGTCACGAAATCACACCCAAACAAGCGGTTGAAGAAAAAAGTGCCGCGTTTCAGTTTGGTGAGTTTGTCTTTGACACCAACACACGCAGCCTGACCAAAAATGGCGTGCCGATTACTATTACCAGTGGCGAGTTCACCTTGTTAAAGGTGTTTACCGAACATCCGCGCCAGCCATTGTCACGTGACCGCCTGATGCAACTGGCCCGTGGCCGCGAGCTGGATGTGTTTGACCGCAGCATAGATGTGCAAGTGTCACGCCTGCGCCGCATTATCGAACCGGATCCAGCGCATCCACGCTACCTGCAAACCATGTGGGGCTTTGGCTATGTGTTTATTCCAGATGGCGAAGCGCCGCAATAAATTGCCTGCATTGCTCTAACTCACGTGCGCCTACTGCCTCGCAGACTGCTGTCCCGCATCATGTTACTGATTGCCATTCTATTGGCCGTCAGCATCTATGCCTCACTCAAAATTTTTGATTATTTTGACCGCGAACCACGCGCAACCGCGGCTGCCTTACAGGCAGTCACCATCGTTAATTACACCCGCGCCTCACTGATTGCCTCGCATGAAAATCGCCGCCTGGCCTTGTTGTCAGAACTGTCCGGCCGCGAAGGTGTGCGCGTCTATGCTGCAGACTTTCTGGAAGACATTGAGCCGCTGCCCGTAGACCCGTTTATTAACCTGGTGGCACAAAAAATCCGCGAGCGTATGGGCGAAGAAACCATTATCACGGTCAACCATTACGACATTCCCGGCCTCTGGATCAGCTTTAATGTGGGGCAAGATGATTTTTGGGTGGTCATTCCAAAAATCCAGGTCGACCGCCCTTTCCCCTGGCACTGGCTTGGATGGGCCGCCGTAGTAGGCTTGCTGTCATTGATTGGCGGCTATTTGCTGACTGCCAGAATCAACCGGCCACTGACCATGCTGGTACATGCAGCCGAACGTCTGCGCAATGGCGAACCAGCGCCAAAACTGCCAGAGGATAGTGTGGAGGAGTTGCGCGAAGTGACGCATACCTTTAATGAAATGGCCGAATCGCTGGCACGCCTGGATGCCGAACGCACATTATTGCTGGCAGGCGTATCACACGATATCCGCACCCCGCTGGCACGCCTGCGCCTGGCGGTAGAAATGCTGCCAGCGGAAGCTGACTATATGAAGCATGGCATGATTGAAGATATTTCCGACATGGACAATATTATCCATCAGTTCCTGGATTTTGTACGCGGCGTGGAAGGCGAACCCACGCGCATGATGGATATCAACGACCTGCTGCATGCGCTGGCTGAACGTCAGCGCCGCGCAGGCCGTGAGTTAAAAGTGTCACTGGGGCCTAAATATTTTATCCCTATCCGGCCGCTTGCCATGCAGCGCTTACTCGATAACCTGGTCGGCAACGCCTACAACTACGGCAAGGGTAAAGTGGAGGTACGCAGCCAGGTCATGGCCGACAAGATCGTGATCAGTGTGCTCGACAACGGCCCCGGTATTCCGCCTGAACATGCAGAGCGCTTGCTACGCCCGTTTGAGCGTATGGACAGCGCGCGTAATAAATACGAAGGCGGCAGCGGCCTGGGCTTGGCGATTTGCAACCGTATCGCCACCTTGCATGGCGGCCAGCTGGCACTGCTCAACCGCACTGAAGGTGGGCTGGAAGCCAGGCTTTCTTTACCCATCCTGCCGAATACCTGATTGATACGACCCGGCTTTACTCGTCGGTCGGTGTAAACCAGTTCAAGCGTGCGCGCAATTTCACCACTTCACCAATAATAGTCAGGCTGGGCGGCTTCAACCCAGCAGCAGCGACATCTGCGGCCAAGTTTTTCAGGGTAGACTCCACCACACGTTGCTTTTGTGTCGTGCCCTGCTGAATCACGGCGGCGGGCATATCTGGCGAAACCCCTTGTGCAATTAGCTTAGCGCAAATTTGCTCCAGCCCCACCAAGCCCATATAAATTACCACCGTTTGCTTGGGCCGTGCCATGGCCTGCCAGTCCAAATCAATCGTGCCATCTTTCAGGTGGCCAGTGATAAACAAGCAGGCTTGCGCATAATCCCTGTGCGTCAATGGGATACCGGCATAACTGGAAACACCATTCGCCGCCGTGATACCAGGCACCACCTGAAATGGCACGCCATGTTGCATCAGGGTTTCAATTTCTTCTCCCCCGCGGCCAAAAATAAACGGGTCGCCGCCTTTGAGGCGCAACACGCGCTTGCCTTCCAATGCCAGCCTGGCTAGCAACTGGTTAATTTCCTCTTGTGGCAAAGTATGCTGGTCGCGTGATTTACCGACGTAAATCAACTCGGCATCGCGTCGCACCAACTCCATCACCTCTTTACTAACCAGCTTGTCATAGACACACACGTCACACTGCTGCATCAGGCGCAACGCCCTGAAGGTCAACAAGTCAGGATCCCCCGGGCCGCCGCCCACCAGATACACTTCACCTCGCGTGGGCGCATCTTCACTCTGACTGAGCAACTCACCCAGCAAGTCACGCGCAGCCTGTTCCTGGCCGGACAATACGCGCTCGACCAACGGCCCATTCAACACACCCTCCCAAAATCGGCGGCGCGCAGGCATATTGGTAAACTTGGCCTTCACCTGCTCGCGAAACTCGCCGGCGATGGTCGCGATACGGCCATATGCCGCAGGCAGCATGGTTTCGATTTTACTGCGGATATGTCGCGCCAATACCGGCGCATTACCTTCGCTGGAAACCGCGATTACCACCGGGCTGCGATCTATAATGGAGCCCATGGTGAACGTGCATAAAGCTGGAGCATCCACCACATTCACCGGGATATTCAGGCGTTTAGCCGCAACCGAAACCGCTTCATTGACAGCCTCATCATCTGTGGCTGCAATCACCAGGCAAGCGCTCGTCAGTTGCCCAGGCTGAAATTGATCCTGCACGTATTGAATCTCACCCTGCTCGAACAACACGCGCAACTCATCGCACAATTCAGGCGAGATCACCATGACCTGGCCTTGCGCCTTGCGCAGCATCAGCACCTTGCGCGTGGCGACATCGCCGCCACCAATGACGACACACAGGCGTTGTGCAATATTGAAAAAAATCGGTAAGGCTTGCATGCAGACAGTGTTTGAATAAAAGAAGTATATTTTACCGCAGTGACCAGTTCTCCGGGGATTGATTGTTGCCTAGGGTTTCACCTGTAAATACGCTAAAATACTGTTTTTGTGAGAAATTTAGCGTTCAATGAAGCAGGAAAGCGGAAAAAAGATATTCATTAAATCGTTTGGTTGCCAGATGAATGAATACGATGCTTCGCGCATGGTTGACCTCATGCGCGAACACGACGGCATGACCCAGACCGATAATATGGAAGAAGCCGACGTGATTCTGCTCAACACTTGCTCGGTGCGCGAAAAAGCTGAAGAAAAAGTATTCAGCCATTTGGGCCGCATGATCCCGCTCAAAGAGAAAAACCCCAACCTGGTCATTGGCGTCGGCGGCTGTGTCGCCAGCCAGGAAGGCGACGCGATTATCAAGCGTGCCCCTTATGTCGACGTCGTGTTCGGACCACAAACCCTGCACCGCCTGCCAGAGCTGATCAAAGCCAAGCAGACCGAAAACAAACCGCAGGTGGATATTACCTTTCCCGAAATTGAAAAGTTTGACCACTTGCCACCACCACGTATCGAAGGGGCAACGGCTTTCTTAAGCATTATGGAAGGCTGCAGCAAATACTGCAGTTTTTGCGTCGTACCTTACACGCGCGGTGAAGAATTTTCACGTCCGTTTGAAGACATCCTGACCGAGGCGATCCAACTGGCCGAACAAGGCGTGAAAGAAATTACCCTGCTAGGCCAAAACGTGAATGCCTACCGTGTGCAATATGCAGGGATTGAAGCTGATCTGGCGATGCTGATTGAAACCGTGGCCGAGATCCCGCAAATCGAGCGCATCCGCTACACCACCAGTCACCCGAACGAGATGAACGAGCGCCTGATTGCCTGCCATGCCAATGTGCCAAAACTGGCCAATCAATTACACCTGCCGGTACAAGCTGGCAGTGACCGCATCCTCATGGCGATGAAACGCAACTACACCGCGTTGCAATACAAAGGCCTGATCCGCAAACTGAAAGCAGCCAATCCAGCACTAACCATTACCAGCGATATTATTGTTGGCTTCCCTGGCGAAACAGAAAAAGACTTCCAGGCCACGCTCAAACTGATGCGCGATGTCGGTTTTGATTACAGCTTCAGCTTTTTGTACAGCCCGCGTCCGGGCACGCCAGCCAGTTACCTGCCTGACGAAACCCCGCAAGCGGATAAAGCCGCATGGCTGAAGCAACTGCAAACCGAAAACGAAACCAACGGTGATGCCATCAGCCGTGCCATGCTAGGCACCGTACAACGCGTACTGATTGACGGCCCCTCCTGGAAAGACCCTGGCTTGCTGGCTGGCAAAACCGACAACGGCCGCGTCGTGGATATCGCCGCCGATGCCCGTTTTATCCATCAAATGGTTCAAGTCAAAATTACCAACGTCTACAACCCCCATCGCCTGGTTGGCGAAATTGTGAATTAAGCATGGAAATTACCTTAAGCCCCGAAGACAACCTGATGCTGGCCAACCTGTGCGGCCCGCTGGATGAAAACATCCGCCAACTCGCCAATGGTCTTGATATTGAAATCAACCGCCGTGGCAGCACCTTCTATTTGAGCGGCACGCAAACCAATATGCGGCTGGGCGCGCAAATGCTGGAAAACTTTTATGCGCGATCCAAAAAACCAATTGAGTTGGAAGATATTCAATTAGGCCTGGTCGAAATCGACAAACTCAAACCAGAAGAAGTCGCCAGCAGCGCGATGCCGGTACTGATGACACGCCGTGGCGACCTGCATGGCCGTACGCCACGCCAGGTCAGTTATTTGCAGCAAATCCAGGACCACGACATCACCTTTGGCATCGGCCCCGCAGGTACAGGTAAAACCTACCTCGCCGTCGCCAGCGCGGTGGATGCCATGACGCGCGACCGCGTAAAACGGATTGTATTAGTGCGCCCGGCCGTGGAAGCCGGTGAGCGCTTGGGCTTTTTACCCGGCGACTTAAACCAGAAAGTTGACCCTTACCTGCGCCCGTTGTATGACGCGCTGTATGACCTGGCGGGTTATGACACCGTGAATAAAATGTTCGAACGTGGCGCCATTGAAGTCGCCCCGCTCGCCTATATGCGTGGCCGTACGCTCAACCAGAGCTTTATTATTCTGGATGAAGCGCAGAACACCACGCCGGAGCAGATGAAGATGTTTTTAACCCGCATTGGCTTTGGTACCAAAGCCGTGATTACGGGGGACGTCACACAGATTGACTTGCAACGTCACCAGAAAAGTGGCTTGGTAGAAGCGCAAAAAATCCTCAAAGATGTCAAAGGCATCGCCTTTACGCAGTTTATGTCGCAGGATGTGGTAAGGCACCCGTTGGTACAGAAGATTATTAATGCGTATGAGAAGTTTGAGCAGAGTGCACAGAAAAGCGACTAAGCACTTCTGATATTTAAGTGTTGTGCATTTAAGCATCAAATTGTTTCGCCTCTCGGCGAGTCACTTTCTGATGCTTGCCCCTCAGAAAGTAACCAAAGAGGAGGGCACCCAGCCATCACGGCCTGCGGCTTCCTTGCGTTGCTCAACAAAATAAGCGGTCACGAAACTCGCCCTAGCAGCTTGCACACTACGCAAGCTGCCGCGGTGCTCAAACAGTCGCTCCCTTTCTCCTTATTTTGTCTCCGCTACTCAGCGTGATGGGATGGGATTTGTCTCATCTAACTTGCATTGGTTTAGTTCGGACGATTCAAAAACCGGATTCTTTTGTTAAATCGGCCAAACGACGGCGCTCGTAGGTTTTCGGGGTCCCCATCTGCCGCGCCGAGCAACGCAGGATTGGCGGGAGTAGTCGGCAAGCAACTGTTTGAGCTCCAAAGGAGCGAGTTTTTGATTGCCGCCCGACAAGCCGAGTAGCACAGGATACAAGCGGAAGTTGGGGTGTCTTGTTCTTTGCCTTCTTTCTTATGGACAAGCATAAGAAAGAATGTTCGTCGAGAGACGAAATAGATCGATCATAGAATAGTCTTCGCTTTGGGCAAGCAAAGAAAAGTAACTCGCCTACAGGCGAAAAACGATGTCACCCAAGCCCACAAAACAAAAAATCAGAAGAATGACTTTCTTTGACATTATCTAAGGAATATCAGCCTTAGCAATATTGGCTATGTCGACTCAATATATGTTGGAAACTTCTGCATAATCTGCGCAAACAACGCACTTTCCAGCCAACCGTTTAACCAAGCCCGCAATTGCGGATAAGCACTACCAGCGAACCACCCAGCATCCACAGCCGCAAACTGGCGGATAAACGGAAAAATCGCCACATCTGCCATACTGGCAGAATCACCCAATACAAAGCGATGTTGCTGCAAGGCGGCCTCCAGCAGCTGCAAAAACTGCTCCCCCTGTTGCCGATAAAACACTTGCGGTTGCTCGGGATAACGTTCGGGATATTTGTAGCGGTCCAGGGCTTTTTTAAAGTCACCATCATTGATCGCGATCAGGCGCACTATCGTGTCGCGGTCTGTGTTGAGCCAACCTTGCGGATCACGCTGTGCCAACGCCCACAGCATAATATCCAGGCTTTGCTCCAACACTGTTCCCTCTGTCAGTTGCAATACAGGTACGGTGCCCTTGGGAGAAATCTGCAACAAATGCGCAGGCTTTTCTCGCAATGAAATTTCACGTACCTCAAGCTGGATATCAGCCGCCCACAATGCCATGCGGGCGCGCATGGCGTACGGGCAACGCCGATAGGAGTAAAGGATAGGCAATGCCATTACAGCAGCGCTTTACGGCAATCCTTAATCAGCTGCGGGCCTTTATAGATTAACCCGCTATACAACTGCACCAGACTGGCGCCCGCAGCCATTTTTTCTTTGGCATCGTCCCCATTCAAAATGCCACCTACGCCAATAATCGGCAAACTGCCTTGCAATGTAGCCGCAAGGGTTTGGATCACACGTGTAGACCCTGCCTTCACAGGTGCGCCTGACAGGCCTCCAGCTTCTTCCGCATTCGGCAGACCGGCCACAGCATCACGCGCCAGCGTGGTATTGGTCGCGATGACGCCATCCATGCGGTGCTGCATTAGCAGTTCAGCAATTTCCTGCACTTGCTCAGTCGTGAGGTCCGGTGCAATTTTAAGCACCACGGGCACATATTTACCATGGACCTGTGACAGGATTTTTTGCTCAGACTTAAGTGTGGCCAGCAATTGCCCCAGCGCGTCTTTTTCTTGCAGTGCACGCAGGTTCTTGGTGTTGGGCGAAGAGATATTCACGGTGATATAGCTGGCATGGCTATACACTTTACGCATGCAGGTCAGGTAATCTTCTGCTGCCCTGTCGTTAGGCGTATCAAAATTTTTGCCTATATTGATGCCCAGAATGCCCTTGAACTTGCTGGCCTTCACATTCTGGATCAACTGATCCACGCCCAGGTTGTTAAAGCCGAAGCGGTTAATAATGGCTTGTGCTTCTGGCAAACGGAACAGGCGTGGCTTGGGGTTGCCCGGTTGCGCGCGTGGTGTAACGGTGCCGACTTCAATAAAGCCGAACCCCAGCGCAGCCATGCCGTCAATCACGGCAGCATTTTTATCCAGGCCTGCGGCCAGGCCTACCGGGTTAGGAAAAGTCAGCCCCATCACCTGCGTAGGCTGTTCTGGCAACCGGCCAGCAGCCAATGCCAGCAGCCCCAGTTTTTCAGCGCGCTTGAGCGATTGCAAGGTGAGGTCATGTGCCTGCTCTGCGTCCAGTTGAAACAGCAGCGGCTTGATTAGCGGGTAAACATTCATCTGTTATTTTCCTGAAGATTTCTCAAGTAAGGCAGCACAAGCTGTATTTCAGCGCTTACTGCCTGCATCACTTTTGCGTTACATCAAAAACCATGTCAACAATAGGGTTCAAAATTATCCTCAGAATCAGTGCTTGCTAATCATGAGCTTACAGGAGGAAACCCAATGAAAATTTTGATTGATTTATTATCTACAGACTATGGTTTGATGAGTTTTATCGTGATTGCCGTTATTTTTGTAGTCATGACCTGGGCGGGCATTTACGTCTACCTCAAGGCGCGCCAACAATAAGCGCCACACGACCACTAGCAGAAACCCCGCTTTCGCGGGGTTTATCTTGTTTACAGCAGCACTTTTTCAATGCCGCCATTATTGGCTTTCTGGATGTAATTTTCCATCCAGTTTTCACCCAGCACATGCTTGGCCATTTCCACCACGATATAGTCGGCTTCAATACCGGTATCATCCCCATAACGTGACAAGCCTTGCAGGCAGCTTGGGCAAGAGGTCAAAATCTTGACAGCCTGCTCAGGTGCACCGACGGTCAGGCCCATTTTTTCCATGCCTTTTTCCAGCTCTTCCTGCTTGCGGAATTTCACCTGGGTCGCAATGTCAGGACGTGCCGCTGCAAACGTGCCAGACTCACCGCAGCAACGGTCATTCAGTGCCACATCGGTGCCCATCAGCTTGTTGGTGACTTCCAACGGCTTGTAGGTTTTCATCGGCGAATGGCATGGGTCATGGTACATATAACGTGTACCAGTCACGCCTTGCAAGCGCATGTCTTTTTCCATCAGGTATTCGTGGATATCGAGCAGACGGCAGCCGGGGAAAATTTTCTCGAACTCGTATTTCTGCAACTGATCCATGCAGGTACCGCAAGACACAATCACCGTCTTGATGTCCAGGTAGTTCAGTGTATTAGCCACGCGATGGAATAACACACGGTTATCGGCGGTGATTTCCTGGCCTTTATCATGGTTGCCCGACGCTGTTTGCGGATAACCGCAGCACAGATAACCTGGCGGCAACACCGTAATCGCGCCTACCTCATACAGCATGGCTTGTGTTGCCAGGCCCACATTAGAGAACAAGCGCTCGGAGCCACAACCCGGGAAGTAGAACACCGCTTCTGAATCTTCAGTCACCTTTTGCGGATTGCGAATGACCGGGATCATGGTGTCGTCTTCCACACCCAACATGGCGCGCGAAGTTTTGGACTGCATTTTCTTCGGCATCGGGCGATTGATAAAGTGAATCACCTGCGCCTTGATTTCAGCCTTGCCCACCGTGGCTGGCGGCGCTTTTTTATCCTTGAGCAAGCCAAACTTCTTGGCCAGGCTATTGGCGATATTAATGGCTTTATAGCCCATGCCGATCATGGTGCCGCGCAAGAATTTAATGGTCGCCGGATCCTTAGCGTTCAGGTACAACATGCCCGCAGCGGTGCCTGGGTTGAATTTCTTTTTACCCTGTTCGCGCAGGAAGTTACGCATCTTGACCGACACATCGCCGAAGTCAATATTGACCGGGCACGGCTTTTCGCAACGGTGGCAAACCGTACAATGGTCGGCCACATCGTTGAACTCGTCAAAATGCTTGAGTGAAATACCGCGACGCGTCTGCTCTTCATACAAGAAGGCTTCGATCAACAGCGAAGTACCCAGAATTTTGTTACGTGGCGAGTACAGCAAGTTGGCGCGTGGCACATGCGTTGAACACACCGGCTTACACTTGCCGCAGCGCAAGCAGTCAGAAATATCATCGGCAATTTCGCCAATGGCAGACTGCTCCATGATGATGGACTCTTGCTCCAGCAAACCAAAGCTAGGCGTATAGGCGTTTTCCAGCCCGGAACCCATCAACAATTTGCCTTTGTTAAAGTGGCCTTTCGGGTCTACCTTGTTTTTGTAAGCGGCAAAGGTATCAATGGTGGCCTGGTCCAGGAACTCCATCTTGGTGATACCAATACCGTGTTCACCGGAAATCACACCATTGAGGCCACGTGCCAGATCCATCACACGTGCCACGGCAGCGTGTGCGTCCTGCATCATGCCGTAGTCATCGGAATTGACCGGGATATTGGTGTGCACGTTACCGTCACCGGCGTGCATATGCAGCGCAATAAACACGCGGCTCTTCAATACGGTTTTCTGGATTTCATCCAGCTTGTCGAGAATTTTCTGGTATTCACGGCCAGCAAAAATATCGGCCATTGGGCGCTTCAGCTCACGCTTCCAGGACACACGCAAATCATATGATTGCACGGCGCGGAACACGTTGTCATATTGCGTAAATGCTTTGCCAAGCTCGCCCAGCACGGCCACAGGCTCATCCAGCGTATTCAACAGTAAACGCCATTTGGCACGCACGTCGCGCAATAATTGCAGCGCAATATTCTGCTTGGATTTCACGCCTTCAGGGTCAGCATTGCCATCCTCATCCGGCTGCAGTGGCAGATCACCTGACACAAACGCTTCCAGTGCATCGACCAGGCGCAATTTATTCTGAATCGACAGCTCGATATTAATACGCTCAATACCGTCAGAGTATTCGCCCAGGCGTGGCAATGGAATCACCACATCCTCGTTAATTTTAAAGGCGTTGGTGTGACGCGCAATCGCCGCCGTGCGTGAACGATCAAGCCAGAATTTTTTACGCGCATCTGCCGAAACGGCAATAAAGCCTTCACCGTTACGCGCATTACACATACGCACCACGGCGGACGCCACTTCACCGACGGCATTCTCGTCATCAGAGGCGATATCGCACAACAACACCATTTTCGGGCGTTGCTGACGCGCGGCTTTGGTCGCATAACCCACGGCCTTCACATAGCGCTCGTCCATGTGCTCCAGGCCAGCCATAATTACGGCCGGGTCTTGCTTGGCGGTTGCATCCAGGTAGTCCTTAATCTCGACAATCGCCGGTACCGCATGTGACACATTGCCAAAAAACTCCAGCGCAATGGTACGCACATGCTTGGGCATGCGGTGCAGAATAAAGGTCGCGGAAGTAATCAGGCCATCGCAACCTTCTTTTTGCACGCCAGGCAAACCAGACAGGAACTTGTCAGTTACGTCCTTACCCAAGCCAACCTTACGGAAGCTAGGTCCTGGAATCGAGAGGATTTCTGGCTCAGACAGCAGATTCTTGAAATCAATGTCGTAGCGGCTGATTTTAAAGCGCGCCATCTCGATATCATGAATCTTGCCCAGGTTATGATCCAGACGCTCGACTTCCAACCAGGTGGCGTCAGGCGTCACCATACGCCAGGAGGCGAGGTTATCCAGTGCAGTACCCCATAGCACAGCTTTTTTACCACCAGCGTTCATGGCCACGTTACCGCCGATGCAGCAGGCATCCGCAGAGGTTGGGTCGCAGGCAAACTCCAGCCCAGCCGCAGTGGCTGCGTCCATGGCGCGGCGTGTCACCACCCCGGCGCCACACTCAATGGTGGCCACCTGGCGTGAGACACCAGGCAAAGTGCGCATTTGCACGCCAGTGTGCTGGTCCAGTTTTTCGGTATTGATGACTGCCGATAACGGTGTCAGCGGCACGGCACCTCCGGTATAACCCGTACCACCGCCACGCGGGATAATGGTTAAGCCTAATTCGATACACGCACGTACCAGATAGGAAATCTCGGCTTCGGTATCCGGGTTAATCACCACAAACGGATACTCGACACGCCAGTCAGTCGCGTCGGTCACATGTGACACACGTGCCAGGCCATCAAACTGTACATTGTCTTTGCGCGTAAATTTGGTCAGTTTGGCCAAGGCTTTTTTACGCAAATCGGCCGTTTGCTTGAAATCATCGGCAAATTTTTCAACCGCCTTGGTGGCTGCAGCCACCAGCTTTTGTACTTTATCGTTACCGCCGCTACGCTCATTAATCGCAGAGATACGGTGGTACAAGGCTTCAATCAGCGCCTTGCGACGTTTTGGGTTTTCCAGCAAGTCATCTTGCAGATAAGGGTTGCGTGATACCACCCAGATATCGCCCAACACCTCAAACAACATGCGTGCACTACGACCCGTTTTACGCTCTGCGCGCAAGGTATTTAAAATCTCCCAGATTTCTTCGCCCAGAAACCGAATAACGATTTCGCGGTCAGAGAAGGAGGTATAGTTGTACGGGATTTCGCGTAAACGCGTGAGAGGAGTAGAATTGTGCTTTAACAAATCTGCGTTGACAGGTGCGTTCATTGATAATTTATCAAAAACAAAAGCTAATTATACCACGCCGTATTCGGCACAAACACGGTACAGCCGCCAGGGTTTTTGACTAATCAGGTTTTCAGATGTCTACATTCAAATCTAAGTTTAAAAAATGGGTAGTGCCACTGGTCGCGCTGGCCCTGTTTGCAGGGCTGGCCTTGGCTGTAATGCAAAAACCGCAAGCGCCCGAGGTCACCTTCACCACCCTGAGTGGCGAAAAAATCAGTATGGAATCGTTGCGCGGTAAAACCGTGCTGGTTAATTTCTGGGCCACAGATTGCCCGGGCTGTATCAAGGAAATGCCAGACCTGATCAACACCTACCAGCAATACAAAGACAAAAACCTGGTGGTGATTGCCGTCGCCATGCCTTACGACCCACCCGCGCAAGTCGCCAATTACACCAAAGAAAAAAACCTGCCTTTTACCGTCATGCATGATGGCTACGGCGAAATGGTGAAAGCCTTTGGCGACGTCAACCTGACGCCCACCACCTTTATTTTTGACGCGCAGGGCAATCGCCTGCAAAAAACCATAGGCGAACTCAACTTTACCGAGTTACGTCAGCTATTAGACAAGGAAGCCAGCTAAATGCTGTGGGTTAAGGCGTTCCACATTATTTTTGTCACCAGCTGGTTTGCAGGCTTGTTTTACCTGCCGCGCATTTATGTCAATCTGGCCATGGAGCAGGATCCACAAGCCCAGGCCAGATTACTGCTGATGGCACACAAGCTTTACCGCTTTATGCAACCATTGATGTTACTGGCGCTGGCTTTTGGCCTATGGCTATGGTTAGGTTATGGCTTCAAAGGCGGCTGGCTGCATGCCAAGCTGACACTGGTGATTGCGCTGATCGGCTACCATCATTATTGCGGCAGACTGTTAAAACAATTCCGCGCACAGCAAAACCGCCACAGCCACGTCTGGTTCCGCTGGTTTAACGAAGTGCCGGTAATGCTATTGGTTGCCGTGGTTATTCTGGTCGTGACCAAACCGTTCTAAGCGCATGCTGGACGCGCTGCTGCAATCCGAATGGTTGATACGCATGCTGGACAAGTCTGGCAAGCATGCCGCGCACAAGCTGTTCGCACTCTTCAACATTCTCGATGACCTGCTATCCAGCCCGATGGCGCAATTGCCAGCCAACACGACAACAGACATTAACCCGCCTGACAGACTGCAATACTACCTGACCGCCCAGGCACAACTGGCAGGCGCCAGATTGCCGGACATGCTGGCCAATCAGTTGTATTTTATGGCGCGCAGTGCCTGCCAGGAAAAATTGCTACATCCACAATCCAGCGCCCTGCAACATGCCAGGCAAGCTGCGCAGGCACTGCTTGATGTGCAAACCAGACGCGAAATCAACTGGCTAGCCATCCGCAACTATGGCGTGGTCATCGTGACATTATTGTTTGGCGTCATCGGCGGATATTATTGGCACATGCAGATCACGCCAGTACCCGCGCTGCAAGCAAAAGCGCCAGAATACTCGCCGCCTGCGCACCCTCTGTCACACGAAGCCAGCCCCTCTGAAACCGCTGCCATTTACAGCCGCCTGGAAACCATGAAGCACGGCGATTGCCGCTTGCTGGAAGCGATTCAGCTGCCAGAGCGACTGAAAAGTATATATATCGAAAACATCATCAATGGCCATGTCACCACCAATCGCGATGAGCAAGTGCTGGTCAACCAATTGCTGGACCAGGTGAAATGTAATTACACCCCCAAGCTGATGCTGAACTCCAAATAAAAAAAGCCGTCGCAATCACGACGGCTGATCATTCACATTTGCCCAATTACTGGAATAATGTTTTTAGCTGATTCAAACCACCATCGTAAACGCCTTTAATCGTATCAGAAGCCGCTTTTTCGTCAGCCGGCGCTTTTGGCAAGAAATGACCTTCCCACACCACCACAGACTTGCCGTCGCCATTGCTGTGCACACTCACGGTAGACGCGTATTCATTCACAGGCAACACGCTATCGGTGATTTTGTAAGAATAGCTTTTAGATTTGGCATTGTAGGCCGTCAATGTTTCGTTAATTTTGCCGCCATCCTGCAAGGTTAATACGCGCTTGGCACCGGCATGGTTATTTTTACCAGAGACAATTTCAGTTTTGGCCACGGCCGGATGCCAGGCGCCGAGATCGCCAAAATCAGCGACTTTTTTCCAGACCACATCGACTGGCTGATTAAGCTCCACCGACTTGACCACAAATAACGGCTCCGCCGCAAACGCGCTGCCTGCAGCCGCCAATAATGTTGCTAATACCAATGATTGTAGTTGACGCATGATGTTCTCCTGTTGTGATTGATTGTCCATAAAACTATACTATACGGTATAGTATATTTAACACGACAATTAAAACTAAATCAATAGGATTTATTCCTTGCGCCTTGGCTTACCTCTATACAAGGCGGTATAGAGTGCTATAATCAAAGCATGAATACTTTAAAGCAAAAGATTCTTCAGGTTTCCACTGACCTGTTTCAGACGCGCGGTATCAATTCCACTGGCGTGGATACGATTGTGGCCGTGGCCGGCACCACCAAAATGACGCTTTACAAGTATTTTGAGACCAAGGAAGAACTGATCCTGGCCGTGTTGCAGCAAAGCCATCAGGACTTTCAAAACTGGATGAATGAAAAACTGGGTGGCCTGGGTGGCAGCCCGAATGAAAAAATCCAGAAACTGTTTGAATTCATTGAAGAATGGGTGACTTCGCCCTCCTTCACCGGTATCGCTTTTATCAAGGCCTCGGCAGAATTCCCTAACGAAGAAAACCGCATCCACCAACTGTCTTCGCAGCAATCGCGCGAGTTTCGCCAGTTCATCACCAAATTAGCGCAAGACGCCAATATTAAAGATGCCGAAGGGCTGGCACTGCAACTGTCCATCCTGTTTGAAGGCGCCGTACAGGCCGAACAAATCAAGCGTGGTTCCGGCGCAATCAAATCGGCAAAAAAAGCCGCCAAAACCTTAATCGACATGGCCATCAAACAATCCTGAGCCTCATCAGGCTTTCAGCACTTGCCAGCCGCCTGTCTGGCGGCAATAATAGCCTCACTTTCAATTAAAGACTTTAAGCGGATTCATGAACATTCTTATTTGCGGTTCACTGGCCTACGACACCATCATGGTGTTTCCTGACCAATTTAAAAACCATATTCTGGCGGACAAAATCCACAAACTCAGCGTTGCCTTCTTGGTGCCGGAGATGCGTCGTGAATTTGGCGGTACCGCGGGCAACATCGGTTACAACCTGCAATTGCTTGAAGGCCAGCCACACATCATGGCCACCGTGGGCGATGACTTTGCGCCTTACCAAGCCTGGCTGGAACAAAACAATATTGACCCGCGGCATATCACAACAGTGGCAGGCACTTATACCGCGCAGGCGTTTATCACCACTGACATGGATGACAACCAGATCACAGCTTTTCACCCAGGCGCCATGCAGCATGCACACGCCAATAGCGTGAATGATGCGCGCGACATCAAGCTGGCAATCATTGCGCCAGATGGCCGCGATGCCATGTTCCAACATGCCAAAGAATGCCACGATGCGGGTATTCCATTTATGTTTGACCCTGGCCAGGGCTTGCCAATGTTTAATGGCGAAGAACTGTTGCATTTTATTGAAATGGCCGACTATCTGGCGGTGAACGATTACGAGTCACAAGTCATCCAAGACAAAACAGGGCTATCATTAGAACAACTGGCGGCTAAAGTAAAAGCGCTGATTGTGACCTTGGGTAGCGAAGGCTCACATATTTATGCCGATGGTCAACGCCATGATATTCCATGCGTTAAAGCAGAGTCTTTGGTAGACCCGACTGGCTGTGGCGATGCTTACCGTGCCGGCTTGTTATACGGCATTGTGCGCGGTTGGGACTGGAAGGCTTGTGGCCGCCTGGCATCCACCATGGGCGCCATCAAGATTGGCAGCCGCGGCGGCCAGAACCACCAGCCAAGCAGGACAGAGATTGAAAACATTTATAGCCATGCACTGGTACAGGATGCGCTCAAAGAAGACCCATCCCTGCGCCAGACTGCCAGCTAAGCAATGTGCATTAGATATAAGTGATTTACGTTAAATAGTGAAGTGATGTGTGTAAATACTAGGAGAGAAAAATGACAACACGCGTATTAAAATGGATGACTGTCGCAGTGATCGCAGCGGTATTAGCGGCGTGCGCCAGTTCAAACTCTGGCAATGTGTATTCACGAGACGAAGCGCGTAAAGCACAAACAGTCAAAACCGGTGTGGTGGAAAGTGTACGCTCCGTGAAACTGGAAGGCACCAAGTCACCTGTCGGGACCATTGCCGGTGGCGCCATTGGCGGTATCGCGGGTAGCTCGGTCGGTGGCGGCAAAGGCAGTGCGATTGCTGCCGTGATTGGCGCAGTCGCCGGTGGCCTGGCGGGCTCTGCCGCAGAAGAAGTGGCAACGCGTAAAAATGCTTACGAAATCACAGTCAAGCTGGATGGCGGCGGTTTGGTCGCCATTGTGCAAGAGGCTGACGAGCAATTTAACGCGGGTGAGCGTGTGCGTATTGTTGAAAGTGGCGGCACCTCCCGCGTTTCTCACTAAGCGCGGAAATAGCTTCATTTAAAAGAGCGACCATGGGTCGCTCTTTTTTATTTAGCGCGAGCAGTTTAGTCACTGGCGGCGTCACACAACTGTCACACCAACGTCACCAATCGTTCATGTGACACTCCTAATATCTCGCTAAACCTCAACCAAGGAGTTGCGTGATGTTAGAACGCCATCTGCAAGAACACGGCACATACCAGGCAGAAATTCAATCGCCAGCCGACACCACCCGTAAGCCAGCCTCAACCCTGAGCGTGGCACTGGCCACCAGCGCAGAAGAGATCATGGAAGCACAACGCCTGCGCTACCAGGTGTTTGCTGAAGAAATGGGCGCACAAATCAAAGGCCAGCAAGGGCTGGATGTCGATGGCTTTGATGCATTTTGTGATCATTTACTGGTGCGCGACGATGCGACCCAGCAAGTCGTTGGCACTTACCGTATATTGAACCCGATGCAAGCCATGCTGGCAGGTGGTTACTACTCCGCTGGCGAGTTTGATTTAAGTCGTTTGGCCCCGCTGGCGGACCGCACGGTAGAAGTCGGCCGCGCCTGCGTACATGCGGACTATCGTAGCGGCGGCACCATCACTATGCTGTGGGCAGGCCTGGCCAAATACATGATGGCGCGCCAGTATGAGTACATGATCGGTTGCGCCAGCATCTCCATGCACGACGGTGGCCATACCGCGGCGTCCCTGTTTAACAACTTGCGTGACGACTATTTGTCGCCTGCAGAATACCGAGTGTTCCCGCACAATCCATTACCGATTGATGCCCTGGATCAATCCCTGACCGTCGCTTGCCCGCCACTGGTCAAAGGCTACTTGCGACTGGGCGCCTATATTTGCGGCGAACCAGCCTGGGACCCTGCTTTTAATACGGCAGATATGCTGGTATTGTTACCCCTGTCTCGAATGAATCCCAGATATGCTGCGCATTTCTTGAAATAACTTGCCACAAACCTCAATGATCGTTCGCGGGTGGCGTATCACCCGCATCACACTGCATGTCCTGACAGGTGTCACCTTAGCCGCCATTGTGTTGCCAGTGTGCAACCGCTGGATGCGGCTCGGCCTGATTCAATGGTGGTGCAAGCGCCTGTTGCACTGCTTTAACCTGCGCGTGACTACCAGCGGCGAATTACCCGATATCCGCACCCACGGCGTATTGTTTGTGGCCAACCATATTTCCTGGTCAGATATTCATGCCATCAACAGCATCATCCCGGTGCACTTTGTCGCCAAGCTGGAGATCAGGGACTGGCCAGTCTTTGGTTACCTGGTCAGAAAGTCCGGCACCATTTTTATCAACCGTACGCGCAACCGCGATGCGGCGCGTGTGGTGAATATTTGCAGCCATGCGCTCAAATTGAATGACAATCTATGCGTGTTTCCGGAAGGGACTACCACCGAGGGCCTGAGTGTACTGCCGTTTAAAAGCAGCCTGATTCAGGCGGCTATTGAAGCCAACACCAAAATCATCCCGGTAGCTATTCATTACCCACTGCCTGATGGCCAACCGAACCTGGACGTAGCTTACGCTGGCGACACCTCGATCATCGAGTCGATGAACGCCTACCTGAAAATGCAGCAACCGACGGTGCACTTGCATTTTGGTACGCCAATTGCAGCCAGCGGACAATCACGACAACAGCTGGCTCAACAAGCACACGCGCAGATTACCGCAACATTATTTGGTTAAATGGCCGGCTGACCTAGCGCAGCCATTGCACCAGCATCCCCACCACTGCAGACGCAGCAATCACGGCAATCACATTCAGTTTAAAACGCGCCAGCGCCAACCAGGCCACGACGGCCAGGCCGATGGCTAGCCAGTCTATACCAGGGAACCATGTGCTCTGCAAAAACACATGGTAAGCAAAAAACAGGGCCAGATTTAAAATCACGCCGACCACGGCAGCGGTAATGGCACTCAGTGGTGCCGTGAGGCGTACATTGTCACGTGTATTTTCAATCAGCGGCGCACCGCTAAAAATAAATACAAAACTGGGCAAAAAGGTGAAAAAAGTCACCACCGTCGCCGCCAAAAAACCCGCCAGCAATGGCCCATCTGCTGCCAGTGCCTGGTTGAGCCAACCACCAACAAAACCGACAAAGGTTACCACCATAATCAATGGGCCGGGCGTGGTTTCGCCCAGGGCAAGACCATCCATCATCTGCGCCGGGCTGAGCCAGTGGTAATGATCCACGGCGCCCTGATAGACATAAGGCAAGACGGCATAGGCACCGCCAAAAGTCAGCAAGGCCGCTTTGCTGAAAAACCAGCCCATTTGCGTCAACGCCCCCTGCCAGCCGAAGTGCCACCACAAGCCAGCCATCACCAGCAGCCAGAGTACCGCCCCCGTGACTGCAATGCGCACCATGCCCAGCCAGCTAAAACGTGCATGTGCCGGTGTGGGCGTGTCATCATCGATCAGGGCACGGCCAAAATGATGCGTGGCTGCACCATGGCCGCCCACGGTAAAGAGTTTGGGAGCCAGATGCCCACCGATAAAACCCAGGCTTGCCGCGGTCAGCACGATCAAAGGAAACGGCAATTTGAACAGGAAAATCGCCACAAAGGCCAAGGCAGAAATCGCCCACATGACGCGGTTTTTTAACGCGCGCGTGCCAATGCGGTAAGCCGCAAACAATACAATCGCTACCACCGCCGGTTTAATGCCGTATAAAGCACCCGCCACCGTCGGCACGTGACCATAAGCCATATAGACCCAGGCCAGTAACACCAGCATAAAAAACGAAGGCAAGACAAACAGCACGCCGGCGATCACGCCGCCCCAGGTGCGATGCATGAGCCAGCCAATATAGGTGGCCAATTGCTGCGCCTCCGGGCCAGGCAAGACCATGCAATAATTGAGCGCATGTAAAAAACGTTTTTCAGATATCCAGCGTTTTTGCTCGACCAGGTCATGATGCATGATGGCAATTTGCCCGGCCGGGCCGCCAAAACTGATCAGGCCGAGTTTGAGCCAATACCAGAAAGCCTGCCTGAGCGACACTGGTGCAGGTGATGTGTGTATGTCAGTGGAGGAAGTCATATCAGAAGAATGATGTGCGTGCATAAGGCCTCATTTCATAGGATAGTGCTCACGGCCGAGCATGACCCAAGATTTGAGCAGTCCTTGGACGCAAAGCGTCTTGAAGCGGGGAGGCTGCTGAATCCCCAGTGCGCATCATAACATGTTGCGCGCGATTGGCCATGACGGCTGTGACAAGCATGACGCCTTTAAACGACATAGGCATCTACGCCCGTTTTTAAAATCAGTAGCACCACCACCAGCATAAATACCCTGCGCACCAGCCCGGCACCATGCTTGAGTGCCAGTGCAGTCCCCACCAGGCTACCCGCCACATTAGCCACGGCCATAATCAGGCCGACCTGCCACCACACATGACCAGTTGCGGCCAGCATCAGCAGTGCGGCAAGATTGGTGGTCGCATTCAGCACTTTCGCCGCGGCAGAGGCATGCAGAAAGTCTTGTCCCAGCCAACGCACCAGCAGAAAAATAAAGAAACTACCGGTGCCTGGCCCGAAAAAACCGTCATACCAACCGATCCCGGCCCCAATCGCCAGGGCCAGCCACAAGCGTGCGCGAGCACTCTGGCCTCTCGGTGCATGATGCAGGCCAAATTGCGGAGATTTTAAGGTGTAAACCAGCACCAGCAGCAATACCCAGGGCAGCAATTTGCGCAAGAATTGTGGATCCGTCCAGGTCAGCGTCCACGCCCCCAGGCCTGCGCCAATAAATGCCACTAGCGCAGCGGGGACCAGCCAGGCCCAATCCAGCTGCACGCGATGGCTATAGCGCCAGGCGGCCACGGTGGTGCCAAACACACTGGAACATTTATTGGTACCGAGCAGTAAGGCAGGCGGCAGTGACGTATACGTCGACAGCAGCGCAGGCACGGTGACCAGCCCGCCGCCACCGACCATCGCATCCATGACTCCGGCCAGAAAGGCGGCCACCACGACCAGCCACAACTCCATCACAGGCGTGCCAACTACTCGCCAACCGTGCCTGCTGGCCGGTCGCGCGGATCTAAGGGCACTTGGGTAAACGCACCTGTTTCCAGCGTATAAGCCGTCAGCTGTCGTCCCCACAAACAACCTGTATCCAGCGCAATCACGCCCTCGCCCTGATACAAACCAAGCGCTGACCAATGTCCGAACAGGATGGTTTGACTGGCTTGCGCCGATTGCCGCGTAGCGACTTTGAACCAGGGCTGATAGCCAGCCGGAATATCCTGCACCTCGCCTTTGAAGGCAAATTCCATCACCCCAGTGTCATCGAGCAAACGCATGCGCGTCAGGGCATTGGTAATCGCGCGCAAGCGATCAACACCGGTTAAGCGATCATCCCAGGCGGCAGGGTGGTTGCCATACATCTGCTGCAAAAAGCTTAAATAATCTGCTGACTGCAACACAGCCTCAACCTCGACCGCCAGCGCCCTGGCCTCTGGCAAGGTCCATTGTGGATAGAGCCCGGCGTGCAGCATGGCAAAATCGTCTTCCAGCACCATCAGCGGCTGTTGGCGTAACCAGCTGAGCAAGGCGACGCCATCATCGGCAGAAAACAATGCTGTCAGCGTATCAAAGCGATGCGGTGGCCGGATATGATGTGCCACAGCAATTGCGTGCAGGTCATGGTTACCCAGCACCAGCCGCACATGCTCGCGGTGCGTGTATACCCAACGCAACACCTCCAGAGAGCCGGTACCGCGATTAATCAAATCGCCTACCAGCCACAGGCTGTCACGGCCAGGCTGAAAGTCCACCTGTGCCAGTAAATGCATCAGGGAGTGGTAGCAGCCCTGGATATCCCCAATTGCGTATCTCGCCATGGATTCTACTTTGCCAGAAAAACGAATTCACCAATAAAAAAGCCGCTTGAATCAAGCGGCTTCTCACATTCACAGCAATTACTTCTTCAAGCTGGCAGGATCAAACTTTGCACCAGCCTGATTTGCCATATAAGCCACGGCATCTGCCACTTCATGATCACTCAGGTCAGCCGCTCCGCCGCGTGGTGGCATGCTACGAATGCCTTCTGTCGCATGTTTTACCAGTGTCTCATAGCCTTGCGCAATACGTGGACCCCAGTCCCCAGCATTACCAATTTTTGGCGCACCCAATGCCCCTACGCCATGACAGGCCACACAAGTGCCTTTCACAATTTCTTCACCACTTTTTTCAACGTGAGCGCCAGCAGCTTCAGCCACTTCAATGGTCGCCACCGGTTTGATATTGGCCACGACTTTTTGCTCGACTGCGTCAGTTTCTTCTTTGGAAGGTGCGGCTTTTTCACTGCCAAACACGCCAAACAGGTAAGCCAGTAGCGAGACCAGCAAAGTGAAACCAACAATGGCACCTGGAATCGCAATAATTAACTCTTTAATGCTTGAACCTTGTTTGTAATCCGACATATCCGTATCCCGTTGCGTTAGAAAAAATATCCCCGCGATTATAACGCAGAACGACTGGACAGGAAACGCGCGCGCGGGCTTTTCCATGTACCTAAAAACAAACAGCCGGGCATGTTGCCATGCCCGGCTGAATGTAGTCAGAATGTCCGATTACTTCTGACGACGACGCATGGCAGCCATCGCGACCAGGCCCAAGCCCAGCATTGCAGCAGAGCCTGGCTCAGGCACTGCACTGATACGGAACAAGGAAGTCGTGTTGGAACCTTCGTTGGCAAATGCCAGGAAGATAGAGCCGTCTTTTTCAAAGGCGACCAGGCCTTCTGGCGCCAGATCACCATCAGACACGATCATGTCGATAAAGCTGACCTTGGTCGGGTCAGTAATATCAAACAGCGCAATCGCGCCTTTCAGGGTTCTTTCCAGACCCACCGCAGCAATGGTGCGGCCACCCAGTGTGAACAGGTCTACGCCTTCTGGCTCCACACCTTTGTCACGGCTACGGCCATCATCATAAATACCACGTGCAAACGCTTCTTTATCGAGGATATCGCCACTGTCGTACACCAGGTTGCCATCAGCATCACGGATGCTGAAAGAGCGTGCGCCTGCTGCGTACAGATCGCCTGGAGATGAATCAGTATTCGACACGCGGATATTGGCCAAGTCGCCAGTCGCGCCCAGTGAACTGGCAGCAGAGCGGTCACCGTCATCTTCACGGAAATCACCTTCGTTAGCTGTCACCAGGTAAGTATTGCCAGCCACGTCGTAGGTCGCAATCCCATCAGGCATGTACAAGCCCTTTACGTTAGCGCTGATAAAATTAACGCTGCCATTATTGAGCGGGTCGATACTGTTACCCGGCTGACTGAAGTCTTTCGCGCCCAGGCCCACCACTTTTGTGAAAGAGTTTGTGTTCAGGTCCAGGATACCAATCGCGTTGGCTTCTTGCAGCGTGACATAGGCTTTGCTGCCGTCAGCACTTACTGCAATATATTCCGGCTCGAAGTCCATACCGGTGTTGGTGCGGATATGGCTGCCAGAAGTTGCCACACCGGCCAAAGTGGCCGTCGCAGCCACAGTGCGGCTGGTCACATCAATAATTGTGACGCTACCGACCGGGTCATTGGCAGATGCGCCATAGACGCGTGGTACGCTGTTGCCGATACGTGAGCCATAGACATTTGGCGTGCCTTCGTTGGCGACCAGAATTTTGCTGCCATCTGGAGTGAATGTCAGCATGTCTGGCAATGCACCCACGGTGAATGTGTTGGTGCCTGCGGCCAGGCTTCTGCTGGAAGTGTTATACAACTGCACGATACCAGCATTGGTACGTGTATTGTTTTCAATGGCAAATGCAGCCATGCCGTTACTGATGCTCACGCTGTTGATACTGCCATAAGCACTGGTATCAATGCGTTGCAGCAAGCTACCGGTGTGCGCATCTAATACGTCTACCCCTTTTACGCCAGCCACCCACAAAGTGTTGGTGGTCGCATCAAAGGCCGGGATTTCAGACAAATAGCCACCACCACTGTGGGCAAATGTCCACTCTTTGCTAATTTGGTACGTTGTTGCCGCTTGTGCCATGCTCATGCTACCGAACAGCAAGCCCATCATTAAAGTCATTTTTTTCATGTGTTTACCCTCTCCTCAAAATTCCAGAGAGCATAGTCACCCAACATGACAAATCCTTGACGCTGGCATGTCAGAAACATGGCAACGGACTACAGACTACAGTCTGGCATAAGCGTAGTTTTGCGGATAAACCACTTTCTCGCGTGCATCAGTCCAGATAATGTCGCAATTGTCATCATCCATATGCACCATGCGGCCATTGCGGTCGACACAATACTCGCCGCACACAATGCGGTCTTCAATCGCATAACCCTGGGCAATACGCGTGTAATCAAACAAAATCGAGCGAATCACCGTGCTGTCGCGCTGGATATGGCAACCAGCGTTAATCCAGGTCGGGCCGATAATCCGGGTATTTTTATCAATACGCGAACCGGAGCCGATATACACCGGCCCCTCAATCTGCGTGTGTTCCCAATCAATATGCACATTCAGCCCTACCCACACACCAGGTTTGACCTGCTTGCCCGGAATCGGCATCGATGGGAAAAAACCCTGCATCATTTGCTGCATCACCAGCCAGTAATCGCTTACCACGCCAATATCAATCCAGTTAAACGGATGCTGGATCGCGTAAAACGGCAGGCCGCGCTGCACCAATAAAGGGAACAAATCCGAGCCAATATCAAACTCACTGCCGGAAGGAATCAGGTCTAATACTTCAGGTTCGAAAATATAAATACCGGTACTCGCCCAGTTGGAGCGCGCCTCTAACTGGCTAGGCTTCTCCTGAAAAGAAATGATACGGCCTTCATTATTAGTCACCACCACACCATAGCCAGACACCTTATCCATAGGCACCTGCATGGTCACCAGGCTCGCCAACGCGCCTTTTTCCTTGTGCTCTTTCACCGCCCGCGTAATGTCCAGGTCAATAATCGCATCACCGCACAATACAATCGTCGTGTCATCAAAAAAGCCACTAAAGTCCTGGATCTTGCGCATGCCTCCGGCAGAGCCCACCGCATGTGGCACGATCTTGCCGTCGACAATATCGCCCTCAAACGAATAGCCAATATTCACGCCAAAACGATGGCCATCTTCAAAGTAATCCTGAATCTTCTGGTGCAGATAACTCACATTCACCATGATATCGGCTACGCCATGCATGGCCAGATGCTCGATCAGATACGCCATCACCGGCTTACCCAACACCGGGATCATCGGCTTAGGCAATTCATACGTCAGCGGACGAACACGTGTGCCCTTACCCGCGGCCAAAATCATGGCTTTCATAGTGCAATACCCTTAAACAATCTTAATATTTCCTCAGGCAAGCATAGCCCCGCACTATGACAATATTATTTCAGACGCGTAGTTGTGCGCAGCAGGCAAGAAGAGAAAATAGACGGCACGCGCCAAGCCAGCGCGACTTATTTGCTATAATGGCAGGATTGCGCCCGTAGCTCAGCTGGATAGAGTATTGGTTTCCGAAGCCAAGGGTCGTGGGTTCGACTCCCGCCGGGCGCACCAGTCAGAAAAGCAAAGCCAAGATAGTGATTACTAACTTGGCTTTTTTAACCGCTTGAAAATATTCAAGACTAGCGGACTTTTAATCCGTTTGTCGTGGGTTCGATCCCCGCACACCCTACCAAAATACAAAAGACGGCTCGCAGAAATGTGAGCCGTTTTTCTTTTCTCAATGCCGAACGGCTACTCAGAGTTTTAGATTTCAGTTTTTCACTATTTTCAAGCAAGCAAAGTTTTAGCAGTTTTTCAGAATTCCGGTGTTTCAGGATTTTTGAAGTGACGAACGTTAATACAGGATCCGAATGTTAGGTGGCAGTACATTAGATGGTTAGTGTACCTTGTATGCATGTTAGTGAATTACCACCAACCTGAATCACTGAATCACTAATGGACAACTGCAAAAAACCAGCCCGGCCAATAGCAGCACCTTGAGAGGCTATAAGGTCTTTCCCCAAAAGTTCTACTTGACCAGTGGCACGAATGTAAGCAGCTACAGCACCGTTACCACTTCCACACACTGGGTCTTCATTCACACCATGAGCTGGCGCAAAAGCTCTCACCTCAAGAGACGCAATAGAATCTGCTTCATACTCTCCAAAGATTACGACTCCAGTATATCCATGTGCACTGTCTTGAATCTTCATCCGCTGTAGATCTGGTTTAGCTGCCAAGACATCCTTAGCGCTCGATAATTGAGTAACTAACCAGCGAGCACCCACATCAACCAACATAGGTTTGCTGTCCGACTTCAAGGGACATCCTAAGATAGCTTCTAGCTCATCATGCTGGCTGACTGTTAATTGAGATAACTTAGGCTCAGGTAAATCAAAAGCAATGCTCTGTTCACCTTCAGAATCTACAGTCACGGTCAGTTTGATTAGACCAGCTTCGCACTCCTGAATCACCACACCTTCACGGTCATGAATAATCCCAGCTTCTAGCAAGGCATGAGCAGTGCCTAGTGTTGGATGACCAGCGAATGGCAGCTCAGCATTAGGTGTAAAGATACGCACTCGATAATCAGCTTTAGCATCACTTGGAGTCAGTACGAAGGTGGTCTCGGATAGGTTTGTCCAGTTGGCTATTTGCTGCATTTGAATGGTCGTTAAGCCATCACCTTCAAGAATCACAGCAACAGGATTCCCTTTGAATGGTGTCTTTGTGAATACATCAACTTGTTTAAATGCAACTCTCAATTACTTTTCCTGCTTACTCCTTAGAGCTTGTAATTATGCCCTAAGTGTATAGTTATATGATCGAGCCTTGTAATGCAATCATCAGTGCCGTTTTGAGTTACACAAAAGCAACTGGAGGAGAAAGTGTTGATGCTCTAAATTTGGCTATACAATTCTTGATTGACCCTTTGAATTAGGTTTTTAATCTGTTCGAGTCCGTAGCTAAAACGTAACTTAATTAGATTGAAAGTGACTGAATGTAACTAATTTAGACTAAAAATACAAAGTTGCGAGCGTTGTAAGTCATTGATTAATAATAGTTGTAAAACCGTTTAGCTTTCTTTCAATCCGTTTGGCGTGGGTTCGATCCCCGCACACCTTAATATAAAAGACGGCTTGCAGAAATGTGAGCCGTTTTTCTTTTCTCAATCCTGAACAGCATTTCAGATTTCAGCATTTAGTTATTTCTGCAGTTTTCACGTTGACCATCTTCAAGCTCGTTCCGAAACTCACACCATCTGTTGCCCCAAGTCTAGTCATAATAGTCTGGTTGATACGATGGTAATCTCGATGGCGTTCGTTGGCCGTTATGTTGGCTTGGCGTGGAGGTAGGAATTTTTCCAGCCACAGGGGAAGATATTGTACAGGTCGTTGTAGGGCAGCCCTTTTTAAGTTATGTTTAACCAATGATCTCGTCAGCCATATGAAATTGGTTTAAATTCGCATACAAACTGGGGGAATAAAAATGCGCAGTATTGGTAATTTTCTTTGGTTCATCTTTGGCGGCTTTTTCATGGGCCTGGCCTGGTGGTTCTTTGGTATTTTGGCGTTCATAACGATCATTGGCATCCCTTGGGGAAAAGCCTGTTTTGTCATTGGCCAATTTACCTTCTTACCATTTGGTCGAGAAGCAGTGAGTCGCAACGTGTTAAATCAGAAGGATGATATTGGTACCGGTGTACTTGGGTTTGTTGGAAACGTCATTTGGTTTATCTTTGCCGGCGCATGGTTGGCAATTGGTCATCTGGTTTCTGCACTTGCTTGCTTCGTCACGATCATCGGCATTCCTTTTGGTATTCAACATCTAAAACTTGCTGTCATTTCACTCGCTCCCATTGGTAAAACAATAGTGAGTAAATAGCTTTACCAACAATCCACACGAGCATTCATGCAAACCGTTACCCTGCGTCAATTGACTCAACATTTTAGCCAGCATGGGCGGCTGGATGCCATTTACTTGCGTCCTGGTCGTGGCCAGCCTTGTTTGCTACAAGATCAAGTGCATGCCACTGCCAACCTTGGATTACAGGGAGATCGCGCAAGTTTGCGCCAGTCATCGGCTCCGAATGGAAGTAAACGACAAGTAACATTGCTGCAAGCAGAGCATTTACCAGTGATAGCAGCGTTCACGGGTCACTTACAGATTGATCCGGCTTTGCTCAGGCGTAATTTGATTGTTTCCGGCATCAATCTGCTGGCGACAAAATCGCTATTTAAAGATCAGCCATTGCATCTATTGATCGGTAATGTAGTGTTGGAGATAACAGGCCCTTGTGAGCCCTGCTCAAAAATGGAACAAGTGCTAGGGGCAGGCGGTTACAACGCTATGCGCGGCCATGGCGGTATAACGGCGCGCATTCTGCGCGGTGGTCTGTTACATACTGGAGATACTGTACAGGTCGTTGTAGGGACTGACACTGATACACCTCAGCAATCCTCCCTATCCCTTTTCGGCAATGACTAGCAATAGGTTTCAACTGTCACTCAATCCAACGAAGTCTTAATTGACCAGTGCCCACTTTCATATTCTCGACAGATGGCCAGTTAATTAGTGGTGATGTATATCCGTGCTCCTTACTATCCACACTCTCATAAAAACTTAGCTAGGTGTTTCCTTGTATTTCGCCTATAGTCACCGCACATTATTTGATGAAGGACGCGGTATGAAAAAACTATTAGTCACTGTTCAGCTGGAAATGGATGTACCTGATACTTGGAATCTGGTCGAGCACCCGGACGATGTGCAAGCAATTAAGCTTGAAGATGGGCGATTTATGTACATGAGCTTTTTGCCCATGTTTACCACAGATGCCAATGCGGGGGCAGAATGGTCTAGCGAGTGCACGGATGCATTCAGTGATGAGATTTTGGACATGGTGGCGGATGAAGAAGTGTTAATGAAGTTTGAGTCTTGAATCGCCATTCATTCTCTATTTTTTCACCAGCCGATGGTGAACTCACCACACCTCAACTGAAGCAGCCTCCCGACCTAATAAGCACTTGCGGCACTGACTGAAAAACTGCCTGGCGCCTTCAGGGGCCGGGTAGGTGTGAATGTTGGTTTTAAGAATGTATGAATCGCAGCCGCTAAACGTTCAGGCTCATCATATGGCAGCCCATGCCCAACATCAGGAATTAACTTGTATTGCAGGTCTGGGTTGAGTACGTGTAACTCACGCGCGGTTTCAGTAGAAACAATGCCTTCGCTGCCAAGCACTAACAGGGTCGGCACATAAATATTCCGAACCAGTTCATCAAACTCCGGGTGTGGCGGAATCAGCACATCGAAAGCACGCGGATTGGTGCGGAACCTGGCTTGAACCATATGTTCCAGCAGCTCAGATGAGCGATAGCGATATCTGGCTTTGGCTTCTTTAAACAAGTCTGTTTTGCTGGACCGCAATATCTGGCGGTGCTGTTTAACCGCCTCACGCTCATCCAGCTGACCTTGCCACTCAGGGCTGATAAATGTCGGGTCGGTCAGCACAATGCCTTCAATCGCAAAGCCTAAGCGGCTGGCAACCATGGCGGCGGTCATGCCGCCCATTGAGTGGCCGAGCAGGTAAGGCGATTGAATGTCTAGCGTTCTGATCAGTTCGATCACGTCATTGGCGTGGTCTTGATAGGTGTATCCATGCAGAGGAGCACTTGACTGACCATGGCCGCGCGCATCCGGCATGATGATGTCAAAGTGGTCTTCAAGCTCACGTGCCAATTGTGACCAGCACGCGCCACTCGCGGTGAGATCATGCAGCGCGATCAAGGTGGGCTTGTTGCCGCCTGTTCTTAAATAGTGAATATTGATGCCGTTTGCCCGGCACACGGCATTCGTCCAGTTGGCTGAAATAATGTTTTTACGGGTCATGATTAAAACTTTCTGAAAGAACCGGTGACGACACCCCAGATGGCGAACTGCATTCTGCCCTGGATGAGGATGGGTTCATATTTACCTGAGGAGTTGGCCGGCAATAGCTTGGGATCACCATTCTTCTGTTTGGCTAAGGTCTTGATGGTGAACTCGCCATCAATCATGGCCAGCACGATGTCACCTATGGAGGCCTGCTTTCTTTTATTCACAATCGCTTTATCGCCGGGTAGCAAGCCCGCTTCGATCATCGACTCCCCCTGGATCGTGACAAAAAAGGTATTTGCCGGGTCATCAATCAGATAGCCATTAGGGTCCATACGCGACTCTTCATCGCTATCTGCCGGCGATGGCAAACCAGCGGGCACCTTGGACTGATACAGTGGCAGGCTTAAGTTATCCAGCTCTTCACATAGCTGCGTAAACTCCGCAATACTATCCAGCTGGCCTTCCAGTTGTTGAAGGCGTTGCTTCTTCGCATACGCCTCCAGAAAATTGGCGATGACCGGCTTTTGGCTGTCAGGCACACGGATGACACTGGTATTTTCCTTATAGGTACCCGTCCCAAGCTTGCGTCCTGAACCAGGCCGTTTGCCACCATTTTTTTTGTCTTCACTGTCCATGGATTTTATTGTAACAACAATCAGTTTTTATTGTAACAAAAATCAGATTATTTTATGTAAATAGTCTGACATCACCCGAGAACGGCAAATCAAGGCTGCAAAATGGTCAATGCGATGACAGCCAGCCCCTTTCAACAGGGGCCCGGCTGCGAGGTTTCACGATCATCAAAAACTGAAAATCGTGTACCCGTCATGTGATAACTGGGCAATGCTTGGCAGCCCCGAGGTTCCCGGCACACTGTTATCCGTCACCAGATTAAAACCATTCGCCTCAGCATCCTCGCGCGCACCGAAGACATCGGCGCACCCGCACGAAACGCCAACCGTCACGTCAGAAACTGCGGCATATAGTTGATAGAGCGGATGGCCGACTTTAGTCAGATGGCTGACCCAGCGCGTGCCGGTGCCTTGAAAATAAATAGCGACGTCTATGTTGTTTTGCTTGAAGTCGTAGGCGGCTGCTAGGCCATTGAATGCGCGGCCAAGTGCCTCTTCGCCGCCGTGTGTTGGGTCTGAAAAAATAATGATAGCTGCTTTCATAGTGATCTCCTTTGATCTGGTCATGTCATTGATTGACAGCCGGATTCTAGGTACAGAAGGCAGCAAGAAAAACTACTCAGGGGGAAATGGATTGTTTCGCCTAGCGTAAGATCACTTGGGATTTAAGGTGGGATGGCTGCGTAAATTTTCGACCATCTCGTCTATAAAGCTACGGACTTTGGAAGAGCCTAATTTGTCTTCCCGGTGCACGACATGTACCGGCCAGGGGGCTTCTTCAAAAGTTTCAAGGATCAGTCGCAATGCCTTATTTTCTACTTCACTCCATACCTGATATGAAAGCAATCGCGCGATACCTAAACCACCTGCTGCAGCGGCTAAGGCCGCATCATTGCTGGTGACGGTCAATCGCGGATCCATCCTCAGCAATAAAGGCTCGCCATTAGATTGCTCACTATGAGATCGAAAATGCCACTCAGTATGCGGTGAAACGGCGCTTGATGAGATGATGGAATGCTTTGAAAGGTCAGCAGGCAGCTTGGGCGTGCCGGACTTTTCGAGATAAGCGGGCGATGCACATAACACACGCCTGACCTCCCCCACTTTGATGGCCCGCAGCCCGGAATCAGGCAAGTGACCAATACGGATCGCCACATCCATGCCTTCATCCACCAGGTTGGTCACGCGGTCGACCAAATGCGCAATGATTTTGACCTGCGGATAGCGTTGCATATAGTCAATAATGCATGGCATGACGAACATGCGGCCGAACATCACCGGCGCCGTGATCGACAGCGTACCGCGTGGCGTGGCATTACTCTCGGCGACGGCCTCATTCGCCTCTGCGATACTCACCAGGATGGCGCGTACATGCTCGTAATACTGGCGGCCTGCGTCCGTGAAGCGCACATTGCGCGTCGTTCTTTGTAACAGCCTGGCGCCTAACTGCTCCTCTAGGGCAACCACAGCACGCGTCACCGCCGCTGGAGAAATATCCAGCTTGCGTGAGGCTGCCGCAAATCCGCCCTCTTCGGCCACGCTCGCAAACACACGCATTAAGTGAAACTGGTCGATAGTATTTCTCCTGATGAAATAATGTATTGCAGCTAGCCCTGATTCTCTCATTCGCATTATTGACTAGAATTTGTCCATACGTAAACAAAGCCAGGAGAAAATCATGACGACACATTTGCTTGCAGATTTCGCGTCCCCCAGCGATATCGCGTTCACCCCGGCGGTGAAAGCCAGGCAAGAACAACATGGCTCAAGAGCGGGCTATGCGAAATTCGAGAGTACGCGCGGCTGGGAGTCCCGTGTCACGCCTGTGCTTGCCGACTTTATTGCTGAGCAAACCAGCATGTATATGGCTACCGCCAATGCCCAGGGGCAACCTTATATGCAGCATCGCGGCGGCCCGCGTGGTTTTTTACATGTGCTCGACGAGCAAACACTGGCCTTTGCGGATTATGCCGGTAACAAGCAATACATCACTGCGGGTAATCTGGATGAAAATCCGAAAGCCCAGCTATTTCTGATGGATTATGCCAATGCGCAACGCATCAAAATCTGGGGAGAAGCTAAAGTGGTGACAGACGACCGTGACTTGGCAGCTCGCGTCTATTCGCCGGATTATCAGGCAAGGGTGGAGCGTGTGATTGTGTTTACGATCAAGGCCTGGGATGCGAACTGCCCTAAACATATCCCCAAGCTGTTGAAAGTAGAGGATGTCATACCAGCGATTCAGGCGCGTGATCAAAAGATTGCCGCTTTGGAGGCGCGATTGAAAGAGTTAGAGCAGAAACTCGCGGGGTGATAAGCGTCAGTGTTATATCAGTCTGCGCTTCATGATTGAATGGCTGCGGGAAACGCAGCCATTCAACAACTTAAAGAGTCCCTAGCTGGCATCGCCTCTTAAAGCAATCGCTACATTCAAAGCTGTGAGCACGTTTTCTGCGTCCAAGCTGTTTTCGCTGACTAATGCCTGATGTTCACCTGCTGGCGTGTGGATGACGATTGAATATCTGGGCGTGGCTAAAAACCACAGCACACCGCCATAAATGATTGAAAAAATACCCACCAGCGGCAAGCTGCCACTGCCGAACAACAGCGCCAGGCCACCGAATAGGCATACGCGGGCAAAACCAAGTTGCGGTTTGAGGATTCTGCGCTCTATCGTGGTCACGCTTTTAATGGCGATGGTTTTACCGTTAACAATAAAGCGACTGTTACTCACGCTGACGCCTTGATGGCTGAAATAGATTGCTTCTTCCATAGCGCATCTCCATTGTTATCAATGAATAAAATTTTAACACGAAAATATCAATAATTAACTATTAATAACAATTTAGCGGGGCTTTTTGGTGACCAGTAACCGCTATACTTGCCTTGAATAAGGTGCAAACCCTGTGCTGGCACAGACATATAAGGATAGCGATATGCATCAAAAAACGTTTCTGGCAAAAGATGGCCAGACTTATACCCTGAATCTCAACGAAACAGGCGAGGAAATTGTTGTCTTACTCGATCACGAGCAGGTCGGTGTGATTGATTTTCAGTTTAGCAAAGGCATACAAGGTGCCGAGAGCTACCTGATCACCGTGCTGGACCTGGAAAAGTGCAAACGCAAAGGCATAGGCGAAGCCTCACTCAGGTTTCATCAAGCCGTTTTCCGCCGTCCGTTAAGGGCCAATGGCGACATTCGGGAAGGCAGGCAATCGCAAGAAAGCCAGCTGACAAAAGAAGGCAGCGGCTTTATTGGCCATATGCGCGCCAAAGGCGTGATCGAACTGATCGATTTTCACGGCGCCTTCAGTGAAGACGAGTAGCAAGCACCGCCTCACTCAATCAGTGGCGGTGACATCGGTGGAAAATCCGTATGCGTGACGTGAGATGATCCTCGCACAGGCACAGAACCACTCACCGCAGACACGCCTCGATTAATCAAGGCAGCATCCAGCGCCCGAATAACCTGCTCAATATAGCTGCTATTGTGATCTTTCAGTACCTTATGCTCGCCCGTGGCAGTCTTTATCACCACAACATAGCTCGTTTTGACAAACAGCCACGTCATCACACCAAGCGCGATTAAACAACCGCCCACGACAAATAGCGCGCCTTCGGTCAGCAGAAATAATAATCCGATAGAGAGGATGAAAACCGCCAGACTTCGCGGCGGCTCAACCACGCCCAGCCGTACTGAAATGATGTCACGTATATTGTATATATAACCGCTCGCGATAAAGCGGCTGTCGCTGATGATGACACCACCATCGCTGAAAAATACTTTTCTATCCATGGCTTGCTCCTTTAGAGCTATCTAGACGGGGGCGAGTCAGGGATGAAAGAGCAGCAATCACGAAGACACCCACGCACACTGCGTGTTACGTTGTGAATCTATACGACTCAAACGCATGCCACTGAAGTAAAAGCGCTACTAGGGAAGCACGAGCAAGAGGCTTAAAACGACAAATAAAGACAATGACTTAAGTGAGAAGACCTCAAACGACCACAAAGAGGAGAAGGTAAGACGATATCCGAGAGGGTTTCAATTCACTATACGCCCATGCAAGATGTCATGTGCATTATTTTCATACGTTAAGATGACTGGCAGTGGCATGTCTACCCTGCCTCAATAATGATCTACACTGTTTCAACCATAAACACACCATTTTTACCGTTTTTCTTGGCGGTATACATGGCCTTGTCCGCTTGCCGGATAAGCTCGGTGGGTTGCGTTTCCTGAGAATGCTCACTGGTGTAATAAGCAATACCAATACTGACGGTGATATTTAAGGTCACCTGGTTAAAGTGAAATGGTTCTGAGATCGTATGCAGAATTTTTTCTGCAATTCTGGTCGCGTCAGAAACTTGACTGACCCCTTCCAGCACAATAATAAACTCGTCACCGGCATAGCGGGCAACCGTGTCAGACTGACGCGTGGACTTATCTATCCTGTTGGCAACCTCGCGCAACAGCATATCGCCGACATTGTGGCCATAAGTATCATTCACCGATTTAAAACCATCCAGGTCAACAAACAAAATAGACAGCGTAGTTTGATTGGCTTTGGCACGTTGCACCGCAATAGGCAGTATCTCTTCCAGCTTGCGCCGGTTGGGCAGGCCGGTTAAGGGGTCATTGCGGGCTTCGTTTTTGAGTAGACTTTCCAGTTGTTTTCTATCGGTAATATCCCTGAGAAACGAGGTAAACAGCGTTTGATCATTGATCTCCAGCACATTCACCTGCAACTCTATCGGGATACGCACGCCATCTTTCCTCATCGCTTCAAGCTCGATGCGCTTGCCCATCATGTCTGACTGTTTTTCCAGTGCAAACCGCCGCATGCCTGCCTGATGTGCCTGCTGCAACTCATTAGGAATAATCAGCTTATCCAGCTTGCGACCGATCGCCTCCTCATCGCCCCAGCCGAATATATGCTCCGCCTGCTTATTCCAGGCTTTGACAATGCCTTCTGCATCCATGCACACGTAGGCGTCGTTGGCGTTATCTAAAATGGTGCGCAGCTCTAACTCTGCATTTTGTAACAGCTGCTCCGAGGCCGCTTTTTCCTGATAGGCCGCCAGCATGGATTTGTTTGCCTGTTTAAGCTCTTCAGTACGCTGGCTGACTTTCTCTTCCAGCGTTTTACGTAACAAGGTCAGCGCCGCTTCTGTTTCTTTGGCACTTTGGATATCTTTGACAATCGCCACAAAATAATCGAGTTCGCCCGCGGGGTTTAACTGCTTGGTGACAGTCAGTTAAACCCACACCGGCTCACCACTTTTTTTCACGTATCTTTTTTCAAGCTGATAACGATTTAACTTACCGGCGACTAATTGATCCAGCAGATTTAAATCAGTGTTTAAATCCTCAGGCAAAGTAATATCCTGAAATGTCAGCGGCAATAACTCCGCCTTGGAATAGTCAACGATTCGGCATAACTCTTCGTTCACTTCTAACCAACTGCCGTTTGGCTTCACCATGGCAATGCCAATGGCTGCATTTTCAAATAGGGTTTTAAATTTGCTTTCAGAGCTTTGAAGCGATTGTTTGGCTGCCAGCATGCGCTCACGGAACTGCAACTCACGCGTCGCAAGATGTGCCAGGTCATTCAGCGCAGCCAACTCTTTTTCAGTAGGTTTTTTAGGTTTTTCATCAATGACGCATAGTGTGCCCAGCGCATAACCTTCCAGGCTTTTGATCGGGATGCCGGCATAAAAACGGATATTGGGGGCATTCAACACCAGCGGATTTTTGGCAAAGCGCTCATCGGTCAGCGCATTCTCAACAATCAGCTGCTCACCGCTTTCAACCGCGTGCGTGCAAAAAGAAATATCGCGTGCGGTTTCTGACACCTCAACCCCGTGTTTGGACTTAAACCATTGCCGATGTTCATCCACCAGTGAAATCAGCGAGATCGGTGTATCAAGAATGGTCGAGGCAACCCTGGTAATGGTGTCGAAAAAATCCTCAGGCGCAGAGTCGAGCAGCCCTAGGGCGTAGAGTTTTTCTAATCTTCGCTGTTCATCATTCACCATTTTTGTACTCACATATTGAGCGGCATTCAATACCTGAAATAACGTCACGCCAACGATAAAATTAACGCTTTTTAGCTAAAAATCTTTGCGCAAATACTGAACATAGCAAGAAACGCAGCTCCATGCCAGCAACAGATGTAAAAAAACGGGGCAATTGCCCCGTCAGAATGGATATCAACCATTTTTTATAGAGAAGTAATCCACTGCACCACTTCTTTGAATTCCTCATCGCTCAATTTGCCAGCATTAGGCGGCATAGGCAACACGCCCCAATTGCCACGTCCGCCTGTTTTAATTTTTTCGATCAATGTCGCCTGCACATCCTGGCCTTTATATTTGGCAGAAACATCTTTAAATGCCGGGCCAACCTTGCGGCTATCGACATTGTGGCAAGCCAGGCAACCGCCTTTGTCTGCCAGTGCCGCACCATCAGCCCAGGCTGCTTGTGAGGCCAAACCCAGCGCTGCGACAAACAGCAAACTGGTGAGGGTGGTCACGGGTAACCATGCTTGTTTTGATTGAGTGTTCATCATGAAATCCAGTGTATTTGGTAAGAGAATTCTAATGGTCAGCGCGGGCGTCTGATGGCAAAAATCGGCATCACTTGGCATCTGCGTCATACGGTTGAAACAAGCACGGCTAGTGCTCACTCACCACAGAAATGCCTTTGAACTCGCCCTGTTTTTTAAAGCTGAGATTCATCGCTAAAGCCCCCGTCGAACACTGGTCCAGGCAAGCCCCGCAGCGGGTGCAATCACCTGACGTGACAAAAGCCGCTTTCTTCGCTACCACAGGTGCCAGCACATGTGGCTCCGGGCAGACCTTGATGCATTCAGCACAACCGTGACAAGCCCCCAGCTGGGTAGCTTTGACGCGTAAACGACCCATTCGCCCCAGCTCGGAATAAAACGCACCGACCGGGCAAATATGGCTGCACCAGCCACGGCGCGTCACAAACACATCGAACAGGAAAATACTGGCTAGCACCGTTGCGCCTGCGACTGAACCCCACATCAGTTCGCGCTGGAACAAGGTGATCGGATTGATCGTCTCCCAGGCCAGGGTGCCGGAAAGCAGTGACAGCAGCAGCGATAACCCCAATATCGCCACGCGCAGGTTTTTTGAGAGCGTGAAATTGCTTTTGATATTTAACTTTTGTCGTACCCAGTAAGACAAATCCGTCACCAGGTTAATCGGGCATACCCAACTGCAGTAAATGCGCCCGCCCAGAAGCAGGTAAAACACGGCCACGATAGCCACACCGATCAGCGCTGCCTTGCCCAAAGGAGCACCAGCGAATAGTGATTGCAGCCAGATATAAGGATCCGTCAGGCCAATACCGAACCAGACGCTGGAGGACAGATTGCCTTGTGCAAAATAGCCACCGGCTGGCAATTCAACGGCAAAAGCGGCAATAATCAGTAACTGAATGATACGCCGACTGAACAGCCAGCGATTGCGGTAGAGCATGGCTTGCAGACGTCGCATAGGCTTACCAGCGGCCCACCGATTGCGCACCTTCAACGCCTAAACCCAATTCACGCGGCAACACGCGTATGGCCGCCTCAGATAGCACGCAGTGTTTTTCACAGGTGCCGCAGCCGGTGCACTTACTGCTATCTACCGTAGGAATCTGCAATACACCGCGTTCGTTTTTAATCGGCTTTAACGAGATGGCTTCCCCAATAATCGGGCATACGCGCACACAAATACTGCAGGTAAGGCCTTTGTAATTGAGGCAGGTCTCATGCCCGACCAGCACCGCGACGCCCATATCAGCTTTTTTGATATCAGTCAGCAAGGGACTGAGCGCTCCCGTCGGACAGGCACGCGCACAAGGGATATCGGGACACATGCGGCAAGGGTCATTGCGGCCGACAAAATAAGGTGTGCCGGTGGGCGCCGGATCACTCCAGCTGGCCAGGTGCAAAATGTCATAGGGGCAGGCTTCTACGCACAGACCACAGCGGATACAGGCGGCATTGAACTCCAGCTCTGGCAAGGCGCCTGGTGGCCGCAGCACGTTGGCCGCACGCGCCGGACGCGAATCCAGTACCGCTTTGCCAAACATGGTAATGACGGTCGCCGCGCCTAACTGGCGGAAAATCTTGCGAAAAACCTTACGCCGTTCAGGCTCAGCGATTTCGGCTGCTACAGATATTTTGTCGGCCATCGAGAATCTCCTGACGAGTGAACCTAGGTAAGTCAGACTTAGAAACAGAAGAAGACGTGTTCGCCGCATTTATAAGCAAATTGGCGCGAATAATCGGATGTATCCAGCATTGCAGCACAAACTCGCCTTTGGCATCCGCTGGCACCTGCCAGTGTACGGTGGTGCCCGGGGTTTGCACGCCCATATTCACCATGGTTCCGTCCGGGTAAGTCACATAAATACTGTGCGAAATATCTGAACGGTTGCGGATGGTAATGGTGTCGCCTGGCTGTGGTACAAAATCCACAGGCGCGAACTCATGGTCAGATAGCGTCATGGCATGACTGGTAATGATGTGATTATTCGCACGGCTCATGGGCGCATGACTGGGCGTGCTACAGCTGGCCAGGTAAAACGCCAGCAATATGAGCAAGGCATACATGCCAATCCAGGTGGAGAGTTTGCGCGATATATTCATCATTAAGGGCACATGCGTTTTCATCTGTTTTTTTGCCATCATTCAGGATGACTACTGTGGCATCATCGGCGCTTGAATATTCAAGGCACCACCATCCAGGCTTTGGATAAACGCAATCAGGTCACTTTCTTCCAGATCGGATAATTCAAACTTCTGCATATCCTTGGAAAGACTCTCACGCTGAATGGCTTCACTTTTGTAATGCTTGATCACTGTTTTCAGGCCACGGATGGAACCATCATGCATATACGGCCCTTCAATCGACAGGTCACGTAAAGACGGGGTTTTAAAGGCATGCTGCATCAAGGTCACCTGCGCGGGTACTTTGGCACCACGACCTAAATCTTTGCTTGGCAAGCCGATGTCATGAAAACTGTCGTCGGTAAACCGCCATGCGCTATGGCAAGCGGCACAATTAGCTTTATTTTTATCGTTAAACACGACAAATCCACGCTTGGCCTGCTCACTGATGGCCTGCTCGTCGCCTTCTACCCAGCGGTCAAACGGCGCCGGATTCGACACCAGCGTACGCTGGAAACTGGCCAGTGCCTGCGTGATGCGCTGCTGGTTAATACTGTCATCGCCAAAAGCCTGGGTAAACAAAAGTCGGTAACCCTGGATTTGCTGTAAACGCCCCACCAGGCTGGTGAGGTCAAAATTCATTTCATGTGCCGTGGTAATCGGCAACACAGCCTGCGCTTCGAGGGTCGCTGCACGGCCATCCCACATGAGTGCACTTAACCAGGCACTGTTTAATACCGTCGGCGTGCGACGGGCATTGCTGACGCCTTCTGCCTGCAACGGCAAGTTGCGGCCATCACTCCAGCGCTGGTCTGGTGAATGACAGGTGGCACAAGCCATCCCGCCTGACCTTGAAAGGCGCTGATCGAAAAACAGGGTTTTTCCCAGCGTGGCTTTTTCCAGGGTCAGGGGGTTAGACAGGGGTGATGGAATACTGTCTGGCCGCTTGAATTTTTCCCTCGGAGGAAGATCGGCGGACCAGGCAGTATTCACCACCATCAGCGTGCTTATGATTAGAACCCAGTTTCTAAACCACATACTGATTTTTCTTTAACAACAAGCGCTAATATGCGTTACGCAATTAGCTTGCTTTACCCACGATAGGTGAGATGGTGCAGTGATACGTCATCGCATCATTGTCAGCACCAAAGCACCAGACGATATCGTTGTTGAACTCTGGACGGTACACCGGCAATTCACCTTGTGTGTTGACGCAGTTACAACGGCCGCAAGTCTGTTTACCACAGCAATCGCGGTAGGCAATCAGGTAAGTCTGCTGATCACCCGGGTTGTAACAACTGGCCACCCATGAGCTTGGTGACAGGCTGCTGCCTGGTGGGCAAGAGGTCAAGGTACCGCCGCAGCAGTCACACAGGTTGCCGTCAATCGTACAATGGCGCCAGTAGTCACACGCTTTAGGATCCTTGTCCTGCGGCTTGAAGCCGCTTCTGGTCAGGTTGCCAGTGGTAGCTGCCTGCACTTCACCACCCAGGCGTGAGCGGCGGTCTACCGGCAACAATGGCAACAAGGCAGAACCGACCAGGAAGCCACCCAGGCGGCCGATAAAGCCACGGCGGCCGGTTTTGCTGGCGGTGGTCCGTGCCAGCTTCTCAATTTTTGAGTCAAACCCAGTTTCTTTTTTCATTTCGTTTACTCTCTCCGTAATCAAGACGTGAACCAGCGCTTAATGCACTTTGTTCGCGGTCACTTGTTTAAATTTAGGGGCAGTGTTTTCATCCTTGAGGTAGTTCTGCAAGGTTGAATGGCCATGACGGATAGTCTCGAACAGGCTTTCTACATGCTCTCGGGTATTGCACAGGCCTTTAGCCAGGATTTTGCCGTCTTGATCCAGCAGCACGCCGTAAGGCACTTTTGATACCTGGTAGCGCATGCCAATCTCGGCAGAAACCACATACAACTCACCATCCAGCGGGTGATCTTTGAGGAACTGGCGGTGTTCTGCCTGGGTACCATCACTGATCAGCACCACATCTGTTTCTTCAATCGCCGCAACAGAGCGGATGATAGGCAACAGCTTCTGGCAGATCGGGCAGGAGGGGCCGGTGAACATCAGCAGGCTAGGACGACCTGGGGTGATGGAGCGGCCAACCAGGACAGGCTCGCCGTCGAAGGTGTTCACATTGAAAATCGGTGAACGTTCGCCGACATCCGGACCGTGGTCTATCATCATGGCGCCCAGCGGTGCTGAACGTTCATGTAACAAACCAATCTGACGGATCACGCCCAGCATTAATGCTGCCAATGCCAAAAATGCTCCCCACAACAGCACATTTGATGCAATCAAGATTCCACTAGTCATTTGAATTTCCTTTATAGATTTCTAATTTATGTTTGGTCGCTGGAAAGCCAACCATCAGGTCTGCCGCCATGTAAATCAGTGACAGCATGACGGCCGAAGCCAATGCAGTCAGGGCTGATTCCACGCTGATGCTCGCTATCTCCAACGGCACCGCAGCGACATACAAGCTCATTCCAGCCAGGGCCAAGGCTCTCAGCACGTGAAACATGCCGATACGGCTCATGCTGGTCGGGCGGCGTACACAACCACAATCAATGTGGGTGCGGCCACGGCCGACATTCACCGCAATGGCGAAAGAGAACAGCATGAACAGCCCGGCAGCCACACAGGCGGCGACTGTGCGCAGTGACGGCACCAGCAAGGCGATTGCGCACCCCAGTTCCACCCATGGCAATAACTTGGCAAAAGGTGCGACCAGAAACCCTGGCAAAAGCTTGTAGTTGGCCACCACGCCCAGGAACTCATCCTGACTGCGGAGCTTGGGAATTGCTGCTGCTGCGAGAATCAGCGCCACAAACAATGACGCGAATATCGCAACGGTAGGATCATTCACCATCGAGTCCATATCGATCTCACTTATCCGCAATGAAAATCATGGAAGGTGCACGGCCCAGTTCATCAATACTGGATAAGGCCTTGCCGCTCACAGCATCAAAAGTGAACAGTGTTTTCGCTTCTTCAGACACCGCGTACAAGTACGGCTTCTCATCCTGGCTCACAGCGATAGAGTTAATTTCATGCTTCAACTCGATACGACGCAGGCGTTTGCCGGAGGTCGCATCAACCACAAACACATAGCGGCTAGGCAATTTGTGCGTCCATTTTTCGCGTTGGTCTGCCAGCAAATACAGCTCATTACGTGCTTTGTGGTAAGTCAGGGTTTGCCAGCCACCTGGACGCCATTTGTCCGCTTTTTCCTTGTCGGTGAACACTTCAATTGGCTTGATGAATTCGGCACCGTTCTCAGATAATTTCGCCTGAAAAATCTTGCCTTCGTACGTCGGCCAGGCCAGGTGGTTATTTGAGTTTGAGTAGTAAGGGTTATTCAGCAGATACTCTTTTTCAGTATGGAATACCTTGGTTGGCTTCTGCTTGGTAGCGCCCTTGTTGTCATAGGTGAACTGCATCAGAGAACCATCTCTACAGTGCATGAAGAAGTTCTGGTTTGCCGTTGGAAAAATATGGTAACAATCCGGCACATTCATGATTTTCACGAAGGCTTTTTTCTCCAGGTCCACCAGACCGACACCAGGTGAAGGTGAGAACTGCTGGAACAGCAGGTGCTTGTCATCCACACTCAAGCCCGCCGTACGCTCGAACACACCGGTCAGGAAACGGCCTTCAGGAATATCGATATCGGCAATCGGCTCATGCGTTCTGGTATCAATTAACTCCAGATAGTCATCACGCTTGCCACGTGCCACGCGGGAATACATGGTATTGGCGATGGCTAAAAACTTGCCATCTGACGCCACCATGACGTTAGGCAATTTACCGGCATCAGTCATGCCGAGCAGCTTGCTGGATTTGCCATCTATCGAATAAACAGTAGATGTCATATGGAAGTTACCTGGATCCAGCACATAGACGCGCTTAGCATCACTGGGTGGTGCAATCGAGATAGAAGTCTCGTCCTGCAACTTGGCAGTGATCTCTGAACCGAGCTGGTTTGGCGTTGCATCCGCCATGGCCAGGCTGCTGGATAGCATGAGTGCGGCCAAAACCAGCCCCCCCGCCAAGCCTGTCGGCTTAGCTTGACGAATCATCGATGGATGATCGAATGTTGTCATAAATCCTCCTAATATTTTTAAATGGATAGAACTTGCTATTGCGTCTGGTGTTGCTACCGGCTTACAGCATCACCAGCATTAAAGCTGCTGAAGCGATCGCCAATAACAGGAAACCATCAACTTCAACTGCACTTTCCTGCCAACGGGCCAACCAGGCTTGAACCGACTGATCCTTAACAGGTAAGAAGTTAACTGCCACTGGCAAGCAGCGACCGATATTGAATACGGCGATCACGGCAATGCCTGCCTTGACACCCCCACTGAGCAAAGCCACGCCAGTGACGATGTACAGCATCGGCGTTTGCACATAAGTAAGGTAGTTCATGCCCAGCGAGAAGCCATACAGCAGGCCAATCACAGAGGAACGGAAGCGGAAACGTGCATCATGTGGCACTTGCGCACGGCGTTGCGGATAAGGCATTTTCAAAAAGCCGAACTGGTGCAAACCGTAACCAATCGCCAGCGCTGCCAGGCCGATCACCGAGTACTGCAATGGCACGTCGGCAAACAACAACCAGCTGATACCACCCAGCGCGCCACCGAGCACCACAGCACCGATGGCATAGCCCACGGCATGCGTGAAAAAGGTAGGCGCCCAACGGGCAACCGAGCCGAATGAGTAGCGGCCTGCCGGTCTCAATAAACTTAAACTTGAGTAACCGCAAGGAGACCAGGTAGACAGCAAGCCGCCGACAAAAGCCAGCAACACAAACAAGCCAGTGAGCGCCATCTCCACCGACATCGCGCTATGCATGACGCGACCGGCAAACACACCGGCGGCAATCGCGGTGAGCATCATGATGAAGTGCGTACCGGTCGATTGTGATTTTGAAAAATGATACGCATCAGGGACACAGGTCTCAGCTGCGTAAGTTTGGGACGCATGACTGATGGCAGCAGTCCCTATGTTCATACTCATATTTCCTCCTTTGGCCTGTTGGCCTAAGCTTTGTTTTGAATGAAGCATGAATATAGCGATCTTGTTTAGCGGGCTTTAGCAAAAATCGGCATATCCCTTTTGTGAACGTTTTATGAAGGCCAAGTCATGCCAGTTTTTACTATTGAGAAAAAAGCCCCTTCCTTATGAAGGACATGTCGGAGATATCTGGAAGGGGCTATAAATCGTGCACAGCCGGCCTGGCAAGCCAGCTGGCGGGCTAGAACGCGAACTACATATTCAGGCGGATATAGCCAAAAAACTTGTTCTGGGCGGTTTTATAGCCATCCGCAGCGGTGTACCAGTCATCGTTGGCATCAATCGCCACATAACTGACACCGGCGTTCCAGCCTTTCACACTGCCGATGCTGAAATCTTTATTGAGGCCAACCGAATAATCGGTGTAATTGCCGATGTAATAGTTTTTAACCACCTGGTGGCCGACATGAAACACACAGTTGATGCCGGTATTGGCTAATGGTGTGGTGTAACTCGCCTCTACATAGTGACTGCCTTTGGAGCCACCCTCGCCCATCTCGTGATTGCCTATCATGGCGTGCCCCATGGATACCGTGTTCACACCAAACCAGTCTGTCAGTGAGTGTGAGTATTTGAGATTGAACTGATGGTAATCGACAGCGATATTGGCTTCTGCCACATGCGGATGCTGGCCGACATAGTGCCGGTTTTGCGGATAGTAATACTCAATAAAGCCTGCGGTCACTGTGGCATCGTTAGCAAAGGTTTTTTTAAAGCCGCCATACAGATCGATCTCATAGGTATTGCCATAAATCGCATCTTTATTGACATTGGTATAGCCCAAGCCCAGAAACCAGCCACTATCATGTGAATAATCCACGGCCGCCTGAAACGCGCCACGGCCACGGCCATACGAAATGCCTCTGAACAAATAATCGCTATAAATGCCCACATTGCCATTGAAATGATGCGGGGATGCAGCTGGCTCAGCCTGACCGTCTTTACCCAGACCAATCACCTCTTCTGCGTGTGCCTGGCTGGTAAGCAGGGCAAATAACAAGCATGCGCCAAACTGGCGCTTTCTTTCCTCGTGCATAGATTTCCTCTCTCATCGCTCTTTGATTTTTTAGTGTTGATTAACAACCAGGCTAGAAAGAAAGGCGGGGAAATGAAGACGCGCAACCGTGTGTCGTGACTGGTGTTTTGTAACATTGTTTGTCATGATGCAAACACCACGGTCACTCGTGGATATCCCCCTGCCTAGCACTAGCGGCTAGTTGATTCATTTCAATTTGAAGCGATGTGACAATAGCGGCGATGCAGAAAGCGATGTAGCAAGAATTGGCAAAGCTGCGGAAAAATGCAGAAAAAGCATGCGTGTTTTGCCGTTTATTGCTATCCATCTGGACATTTCCGCTCTAAAGTGGCACTGACAGGCAGTTTTTCTGTCATAAAAAATAATAAAACCGGGTGTTTAAGGCCTAAAAAGCAATAAAAATAATAAAAAACAATGAATTTAGTCCGAATATTTATATAAATGGACTTTCATGGATATCCCCACCGCACTCTCTAAAGCGGTGAATATCAGGAGCGATTAAAATGGGGTTTAGAGAAACAATACTGGGGCTGGACCAGCTGGTCAGCCCTGACTTTCACTTGGTGAAACGCAATACTGGTGATGTGCTTGAACAGGCTGATGCTTTGCCGTTTTGGTCGCAAGACTATACGCAACTGAGCAAAGGTGTTTTTTCAGGGGCAGTGAACAGTGTGAGCTGTAATGGGATTCAAATTTTCACTGAAACCATGAACCGGGCGGTGGACCAGATTGCCAGTGCACCGCAAGACTCTTATGTGATCGGGCTCACCACGGTGGTCGAAGGCGAAGCCAGTTGGGGATTGCTACCCGTGCGGGTCAACTCACTGATTACGCTGGATAAAAATGCCGAGCTGTATTTCAGGACATCGACCATTTCAGAAATTACCGTGGCGGTGATTCCGGCCAAACGGCTGGAAGCCTATGCAGAGAAAATAGACTGGATGAATTTTGGTCAGGTCATGGGCGCGATCAAACCGGTGGAGTTATTACCGGCAAATGTGGCCAAGCTGCTGCTGAGCACTTTGCATTATGGTTTGCAATTTGGTGCCGAACAGGAACAGAACCTGGACAACCGGCAAAAATGGGAAAGCTTTGAAGAAGACCTGATGTCAGCCTGTTTGCATGCGCTATTCCACGCCAGTGAAAATACGCACCCGCATTTCGACTACCGTATCCCACGCTATATTGTGAACCGCGTCCGCAGCTCGACTTTAACCAATCCCGGCTTTCCGTTGACGATAGAGGAATTGTGTAAGGTCTTGAAAGTGAGCCGCAGAACACTCAATCACGCCTTTATCCGTGTGCTGGGCATTACGCCAGTGACCTATATGCGCAATGTGCGTTTGCAACGTATCCGCATTGAGTTGCTCAATGCCTCAAAAGATGTTTCGAGCATCGCGCATGTGGCCAGCAAGTGGGGGTTCTGGCATATGAGCCTGTTTTCACGCTATTACCGTGAACTGTTTGGCGAGTGCCCCATTGATACCTTACAAAGAGCAAGAGGCCAAAAGTAGGCCTCTTTTTTTCACATCGCCTCAATCATCCATTCATTTAAGTGCCGGGTAACGCCGCCAGCGTTGCGCGATTGCGGCGGTAAATCAACACACGAGCTACCAGCAACCCCAGCTCATATAACAGCCATAACGGGATGGCGAGCATGCACTGAGAAATGATATCGGGCGGTGTAAAAATGGCACCAATCACAAATGCACCAACAATCACATAACCACGGCTTTCTTTCAGCGTATTCAATTCGACCAGGCCCATATAGGCAATCGCCACTACGACAATCGGGGTTTGGAAAGAGACGCCAAATGCCAGCGTGATGGAGATGAGGAAGTCCAGATAATTACCGATTTCCGTCATCACAGCCACCCCCGCCGGGGCGCTGCCAATAATAAATTTGAACACGACCGGAATAACGACATAAAAGGCAAAACAGGCACCGAGCATAAACAGTGACAAACTGGCCAGTACACCCATCACGCTAATCAATTTCTCCTTGGGATACAGGCCGGGCTGCACAAACTTCCATAACTGGTACAAGGTATGGGGCAGGCTCAGGACAAAGGCCACATACAAGGCAATTTTGAGCGGAATCATGAAAGGCGACGTCACTGAAGTCGCAATCATCTTGCCGCCTGCAGGCAGTTGGCTGAGCAATGGCGCCACAAAAAACTGGTGCAGTTCATTGGCAAACGGCAAGGTACACATCGCTGCGAGCAACAAGCCAATCAGGATACGGATACACCGCGTACGCAGCTCGTAAAAATGGCTGAGGGTATCGTGTTGTGTCATATGCATTTATTTGATAGTCACAGGCTCTGCCTGCGCAGACTCAACATAAGCCACCTCGGTGACAGGCACTGGCTTGGCAACAGGCTGCGCAATGACCATGTCTTCAATTTCGGCATGCACTTCCATCAGGCTGGCCTGCATGCTCAGCAGTTTCTGCTGCGCATCTGCTGTGGCTTTTTTCATGGTATCCAGCGCCACCTGCCGGTCAATATCCTGCTTGACCCCAGAAATATAGCGCTGCACCCGGCCATACAGCAAGCCATAGGTCCGGGCCAGCTTAGGCAACTTGTCCGGACCAATCACAATCAACGCCACCACCACGATGACGATGATTTCGGAAAAACCAACTTCAAACATGCTTGGATTGGTCTTCTATCGCCGCGGGCTGTTCATTCATGGCTTCTTTAAAGCTTTTAACTGCGCCACCCACATCGCCGCCCAGGTTACGCAACCGCTTGGTGCCAAACACCATAGTCACCACTGCCAGCACAATCAGCCAGTGCCAAATACTAAAACTTCCCATTTCAAGTCTCCTTAGATTGTGCATGCAATCATCCGCCATAACGCGCACCCGGGTTAGTAAAAACTGGCATGACCTGCATGAACCTCGTACAGGCATATTAGTCAATACTGTTGCCAAGCAAACAGCCGATAGTCGTGCAGTGTTTCATTCACAACACCTGAAATCATCAAGCCTTCGAAGCCCATTGTTTTGATTAGCAAAAATCATGGCACGAAGTTTGATTAGTCTTTCAGTTGGATCAGGGACAACCCTGGTCATAGCGAAAGAATAGAGAGTTAACTATGCAAAACGTATGGCGTGCCATTCAGTTTATTCCCGAATATAAAGGGAAAGTCATTGGGGTGATCCTGGTCGGTACCGCATTGGGATTTATCAATACCGCCACCCCGTATTTGTACAAGATGATTGTTGATGTCATTGCACACCTGCTGTCAGGCACTATCACTCAGCAACAAGCCACCTGGAGTGTGACCGTATTACTCGGGATATTTTTTGCCTTGCGCCTGGGGGTGGTGATATTCGGCGCGATCCAGAACAAGCAGGCCGATGATTTGTGGCTGGATACCGTGAGCACTTTCCGCCAGCGCGTGTTCGATAACATGACGCAAAAATCGATTGATTACTTTGAAAAAACCCGTGTCGGCGAAATCATGGATCGCTTTGGCACCATTACCAGCATCACCATGTGGCTGTCTTCGCTCACTGAAGGCACCCTCTCTGGCATCCTGCAAATGCTGTTTATCATCACCGTGCTGCTGGTCAAGGCGCCCGTCATTGGCCTGATCATGGCCGGGGTGCTGGCCATCAATTTCTGGGTGTCTTACCGCACCGTAGGCTGGACACACCAGTATCGCCGTGGCTGGCAAGCCCTGGCAGGCCGGATGACCGGATTGCTGGCAGAAATGGTTGGCAACATTGCCACCGTACGCAGCTTTGGCGGCGAACCGGCAGTGAAACAACGCTATGACACCACCCAGGCCGAATGGCGCGTGGTGCGAGACAACCTGCATAAAACCCAATGGAAGTCAGAACAAGGCCTCAATGTGGTGAATACGTTTGGCGTGTTTGCCGCAGTAGCCCTCACTGTCAATGGTGCGCTCAAAGGCGCTTACACCACAGGTGATATCCTGCTGGTGCTGACCTTGAGCCAAAGCCTGATCAGCACTATCGGCCCGATTGCCAGACAGGTAAACCAGGCCAGTGAAATCGAGAGTAGTGCCGAGCGGTTGGTGGAACTGCTGGATGTAGAAGCAGAACACAGAGACAAACCTGATGCCATCGTGCTGGAACAGTTGGAAACCATCACTTTTGACCAAGTCACTTTCCGTTACCCTGGCAAAGAAACCAGTGCTTTAGATCAAGTGTCGTTTCATCTCAATGCGGGCCAGACACTGGCACTGGTCGGCACCAGCGGCAGTGGCAAAACCACCATCGTCAAACTACTGATGCGCTTTTATGACCCGACCGAAGGCCGCATCCTCATTAACGGCATAGACCTCAAGGATTACCAGCAACGCAGCATCCGTGCCGTGATGGGCGTGGTATTGCAAGACGTCGCCCTGTTTAATGACAGCATAGGCGAGAACATTGCCTTTGCCAGACCGGGTGCGACTAACCAGGACGTGATTGCCGCAGCGGTTGCAGCACATGCTGACGAATTTATACAGCATCTGGATGACCAGTATGAAACACGGGTCGGTGAACGCGGTATTAAACTGTCTGGCGGCGAAAAACAACGCGTGGCGATTGCCCGCGCCATTCTTAAAAATCCGCAGCTGATTATTCTGGACGAAGCCACCAGCGCACTGGACTCTGAATCAGAACACCTGGTGCAGCAAGGCCTGGAGCAGTTGGTGTCAGGCCGCAGTTCCATCATCATCGCGCACCGTCTGAGCACGGTCATGAATGCAGACATGATCCTGGTATTGCAACACGGCCATATTATCGAAAGAGGCCATCACGCCGAGCTGCTCGCCGTGCAAGGGCTGTATGCACGACTATTTTCACTGCAATCCAAAGGGCATCTGGCCGTTGCCTGAGCCTAACTTCAACCCCACTTTATGGTGATTAAAAAATGAGCACTTCTTTATATCAATTATCCGTCCCGACCTTTATTAAGTTTCTCGGCAATCTGTCCCATATTCTGGACAAAGCCGCTGCGTTTGCCACAGAAAAAAAGATAGAACAAAGCGTGCTGCTGGAAACCCGCCTCTATCCCAATATGTTTACCTTTGGCCGCCAATTGCAGCGCGTGGCGGATCATGCCACCAGCTACTCCGCCAGACTGGCTGGCCTGCCNCCCCCAAAATTTGCCCTGCCACTGACCACCTTTGCCGAGTATCAAGCCTTGATCAAAGCATCCATCGATTTCTTGTCCGCACTGGAAGCCAGCCAGATTGATGGCCAGGAAACCAGGGAAATCTCTATCCCGCGTGGCACCGAAGTTCGCGTCGTACAAGGCCAGCCACATCTGCTGAATAACATTTTGCCCAACTTTTACTTCCACCTGACCACCGCCTACGCCATTTTGCGCAATATCGGTGTGGATGTTGGTAAACAGGATTTCTTAGGCAGAAGCTAACCATATATACAAAAAAGTGGGCAATTGCCCACTGTTATTACTTTCCCGCCAGCCGCTTACCAGGGCTGGCTTTTTTATGCTGATGTTCTCAAGTGCTGGTTAAAAAAGTCTATACTGCGTTGCCAGGCCAGCGTAGCGGCGGCCTCATCATAACGTGGTGTCGTATCATTATTAAACCCATGCTGGGTGCCCGCATATTGATAGGCCTGATATGCTTTACCCGCAGATTTCAGCGCCTGTTCATAAGGCGGCCAGCTGGCATTAACACGCTCATCCTGCTCGGCAAAATGAATCAGCAATGGTGACTTGATGGCAGGCACGGCCTCCAATGGCGGCGCACTACCGTAAAAAGGCACGGCTGCGGCCAACGTTGGTAATCGCGTCGCCAAAAGATTGCTCAGGCTGCCGCCATAGCAAAAACCAATCGCCCCCACTCGCCCATTGCTCTCAGGCAATTGTGCCAGCCAGTGAAATGCCGCCACAAAGTCCTCTTGGGTTTTAGGCTGATCCAGCTTTTTAAACAACTCGCGCGCAGCATCCTCATCCCCCGGATAGCCGCCCAGCGGCGTTAACGCATCAGGCGCAAAAGCAATAAAGTTCTCCAGCGCCACGCGGCGGGCAATATCTTCGATATGCGGATTCAGCCCACGATTCTCATGAATCACCAGGACAGCTGGCAATTTACCAGTGATGTTGACCGGCTTGACCAGATAGCCTCTGACTTTGCCATAGCCCTTGGGCGACTCGACTTCGACATACTGCGCCTGGATACGGCCATCATTACCCGCAATGCGCTGGGCATAGGCAAACTTTGGGGTCAAGGCCTCCAGCAAGCCGACGGCCGTAAATGCACCGGCAAATCTGCCAGCTTTAGAGATAAATGTACGCCGGTCTATGTCACCGTGTACAAATTGATCAAACAACCTTAACGCTTCCGGGTGAAAGTCACTTGCAGTGTGTTTGGGAGGATTAGACATTGGATACATCTCCTAGCAATTTAAATATGTTTAGAGCAACAAGGCCATTGAAATATAGTTTTCATAGTGTTCATTAACTTTCACAGCATTGATGTGAAGTCCTTCTTTTAAGAAGCCAAATTGTTCATAGAGCTTAATGGCAACGTCGTTATGCTCTCTTACTGTTAATGTAATCCTGGTTAAACCGGACGCGCATGCAGCTTCCAGCGCAGCTTGCATTAAACGTTTGCCAATTCCCTGTTGCCGATGTCCGCGCACCACGCCTATTCCGAGCACGCCTGCATGTGCATACACCGGCCGATCAAGTGAGGCAATATCACACCAACCCACGACTTGCTGGTTGTAAAGTGCAATAAAATGCGGCCAATGTCCGGCAATATTTTTCCTCACGAAATTAACGGTCATCTCATGCGGCGGTCCTTCTGTGAAAGACAGGTATTTAAGCTCTCTGGCAACACTATCTACAGCAGCGGCAAAACCATCAATGTCATGCTCGCTTATAGGTTTAATCTCATATGTCATTTTTTAATGCTACATGGCCTGTCAGGTGAAATAGTCAAAAAGCTCGAATACTAAGCCAGCACATATTCAAGTGCCCAAAAGTGTTGCCATGCATGAAAGCGAACCTGGCTGGCCGAAGCACTCACCGCGCCTCGCAGCTCCTGCTCGGTAAAAAAATTCTTCAGTATGCGATGTGTAGAACCATCCTCCAAACGACGTAGCTGATAAGTATTGCCTGAAGCGTCTGGTTCGCTAATCGGCGTGCTACTAGCCTCAACATATCGATTGTCCAGAAACACGACACGTGCCCCCTGTTTTAGCGAGGCATGGAGTTGATGGAGAAATAAACCAAGCCGTTCACGTGGTACATGAGAAAGCCAGAATCCAGCAAAGGCGGCAGAAAAATCGTCTTCACGCACTGGGGGATGATAGGCATCCCCAATCACAAACTGTACATGTGATATCTGAACGCGCTCATTAGCAATCGCGAGTGTCTCAGGCGATGCATCAATAGCAAGTAATGCTTGAACAACCGGTGCCAAGAACTGCGTCCAATAGCCCGTGCCACAAGCAACTTCAAGCAGATAATGGCCCTTAAACACCGATGGCAACCAGTGCTCAATATTTCTCAGGTCTGCCTGGCGCTCCGGTTTTAAATAAACACGATCATATTCGCGTGCTCTCGCTGAGTAATAGGCCTGTATTGTGTCAATGCTCATGCATTCCTTTAGATTCAACCGGGCCTGTAACGCCAGCGTGGAATCAATAACAATGCCAGCAGTGAACCGATGGCAATCGCTACAGAAAGCCAAACCACGACATGGTGCTCTGCCATGTGTTCAGGATAAATTTTTAACACGGCGCCCAGGCCAATCGTATTGCCGCCAACCACTAATACTGCCGCAGCGTAATCATGAAACCGTCTGGCCTTATTCGCACCCATCGCCCATTTTGGATCCGTGTTATAGCTGGGCAATTCAATATGTGCGTTTTGCAGTCGCTCAAGCTCAGACAAAAAGGCCCTCAAATTAGTGATCGCCCGCTCAGCCTTGTAGTTCAAAAATGCGAGACATGTCGACGAGACAGGGAAACCAAGTACCAGCCACTCAACGGGCAGTTGGCTGGCCCCCTCGCCTGGTTTCAGTGCTACGAGGGCGGCAAGCAAGCTGACTGTGAGCGTGACATACAATGCCAGCGCTTGCTGACGTTGCGCAATTCTGGCGTTGACCTCCTGGTAGGCCGCAATAAACCTGTAATTAGCATCTACAATCAGTTTGGCAGTCATGCCATATACACTTTCTCACTATTCACTCATACCAAAAAGCCCCCATGCAAGCTGTGCATGAGGGCTTTGTTTGCCAGCGTGTTAACTTAAGCCACTGCGCGCAAATTACTCGCGCCTGATTTACCACGTACCAGCGGCAACACTTCTTCACCGACACGATACGCTTCTTCCAGATGCGGCGTACTGGCCAGGATAAAGGCATCTGTACCCAGTTGCACCAACTCATCCAGTCTGGCGGCGACATTCTCATAGCTACCGACAATCCCCAAGGTCTGGCCACCGCGCAGCAAGCTGAATCCCGTCCAGATATTGGGCGACAGGATAAAGTCTTTGTAGCTGTTAATGGTTTGCGGTCTCAGGCCACGCTGGCGGCTGGCACCCACGGAATCCCCGGCGTTTTGTGCTTTGTAACGATCCAGTATCTCTTTCGGAATATTCTCAAAGCCACGGCTGACTTCGCGCCATGCTTCTTCCTCGGTTGGACGCGCAACGATATCGACACGAATGGAGCACTTGATCTTGCGACCGAGGTGATCGGTGCGCTCTTTCACCCGCGCAAATTTGTCTTTGATCAAGTCAAAAGGCTCCAGCCATGACAGGTAGTAATCCGCATGCTTGGAAGCCGAAGCCAGCGCGGCATCAGAAGAGCCTGAGAAGTAGATTTCCGGGTACTCTTCTTTGGACAGCGGGTCTGGCAGGCCTGCATCTTCGACCTGGTAGAACTGGCCATTATAGGAGAACGGGCCACCTGCCCAGATGCCTTTAAGCACATCTAGGAACTCAGTGGTACGGCCATAACGGTCATCATGTTTGACCGGGTCTCCCCACCATAATTGTGAAGGACCGCCACCACCGGTAATAATGTTATATAAGGCGCGGCCACCGGTTGCACGTTGCAGGCTGGCAGTCATGCGCGCAGCCACCACCGGGTTAAGAAACCCAGGCTGGAACGGAATCATGAAGCGGAAATTTTTCGTCTCGCGGGCCAGGAATGCAGAAATAACCCAAGGTTCATCCGTATTCGGGAAAGAGGGAATCAAACCGCCCTGGAAGCCGGAAATTTCAGCGGCACGTGCAATTTCTGCCAGGTAGTCGATGTAGGTGAAGCCATCGTCACCTCCGCCACCCAGACCACTCAAGGTCTTGTTGTCATTGCCAGGAAACCAGTCTCCACGGAAGGGATCACGCGCCCGGTGTGACCCTGGCTCGCCATGGGTTGGAATTCTCCAAAAAACATCTATGCTCATTATTTTCTCCTTATAAGTCCTAAGCGGCTTGCTTTTGCGCAGGATTAGTTAACTGGCGGACCAGCGGCAACACATGCGTGCCTACACGATAAGCCTCTTCAAAATGCGGCACGGCGGCCAGTACAAATTGCGTCACGCCCAAATGTGCGTAGGCCGCCAAGGCGGCCGCCACTTCGTCATAGCTACCGATCAGTGAAGCTTTGGCGCCCGTATGTTGCTCAGAGAAGCCTGGCCACAACAATGGAGAGTCATCGGCGGGGATAGCAGCCTCGGTTTGATTCAGGAAACGTTTGGCATCCTCCAGGGCTTCTTCACGCGTTTCACGGGCCAGCACGTCTATGCGCAAGGCAAAGTCGACTGCCCGGCCTTGTGCAATCTGGCGATACGCGGCAATTTGCTGCGCAATGGCATCATGTTCCACTGCATCCAGCACATGCACATCTGCATGCTTTGCGGATAGCTCAAGCTGAGCTGTGCTGTTGCCACCCAAATAAATGCTTGGCACTTGACGGTCAGACAAAGGCCCTTGAAAACCGCCATCCTGCACTTCAAAAAAGCGTCCGACAAAATTAAACGGGAAGGTCGTTAAGACGCCTTTTGCCACGGTGATGAATTCATCAATGCGCGCCAAAATATCCTGTTTGGGGACAAAGTCACCCAATTGCTTGCGGATGCGCTCGTCCTGGCTGCCTTCAGTGATATGCCAGGCAAACCGGCCACCGGTATAGCGCTGGAAACTGACCGCATTTTTGGCCGCATAGACAGCAGAACCGCGTGAAGCATCAAACTGGGTGAGCAATTTCAAACGCTGCGTGCTGCGTGCGACATAGCCCGCGACAATCCACGGCTCTTCGCCATCCGGATTATCTGGAATAAAAATGCCATTAAAACCGGAAAGGTCAGCCGCTTTGGTGACCTGGTGGATGTAATCGAAATAACTGAACGCATTGCGACGCGGGTCAGTCACGCCGTTACCGAATACGGGATAGTTGGGATCAGAGGCTTCGCCGCGGCGCTGCCTAGTCGCATTGCCATAGCGCGCATCGCCTGAAGTGGGTAATTGCCAATAAAATTGATTAGCCAAAATGTTTCTCCTTCGTTGTGCAAGCAGCTTGTGCCTGCCCGTTGCAAATATGCACCTACGAAGATGTATTGGCATGTTCCGTGCCAACTGTTTTACGGGTTAGCTTGGAAGTGATAAATAGTGCTATCTATATGAATATTAAAAACAATTAAACATTCAACAAATGTAGACACACCAGCAAGAAAAGCCGCAAATGCAACAGCATTGTTGCCCTGCAAACATTTCCCCTACTTTAAGTGTTGTTATTACAACTACAAGATGCCTGTGAAAAACGATACTGCATAAATCGACGTGAGATAGGGAGCGCCATGGCCGTAGCAGCACTCAACATCCTAAAGGACTAATCCATACGTTTCTGTTGACTGACAGGCACAGCAAGATATGCCCCAATATCTTTAAGCACGCGTTGCTCAAGTACGCCAACAGTCACTTCTACACCTGCCGCCCTGAGAATATCAACACCTGCGCCAGCATTACGAGGGTCAGGATCAAGCGTGGCGATGACTACCCGTTTAATGCCACTGGCTGCCAGCGTTTTCGCACACGACGGCGTTCTACCATGAAATGCACACGGTTCCAGTGTCACAAAGGCCGTCAACTCAGACAGGTCACCTGACACCTTGGACAACGCCATGGCTTCTGCATGCGGCTGCCCAGGTGACTGCGTATAGCCGCTCGCGACCACCCTGCCCTCCTTCACCAGCACACATCCGACCGGAGGATTGGGGCGACACGCAGGCCATGCCTGGCGGCCTACCCGCAAGGCATGATGCATGAAGTATTCGCAAAACGAAGACACACTATTAACCTTTCACAGGATGATTATTCTGCAAAGCTAAACTTGCCTTCGGCAACAAACTTTTCAACCGGTTTTCTTGGCGTGGGCTGCTCGCGCTCATGAAAGTCTTCTGGCAACACAGACTTATCCGCCTGTTTACCAACGGCAATCAGGATTTCTACTTGGTAACCTTCTGGCACGCCTAACACTTCTGGCGCAGCATCACGGTTAAAGCCACCAATCGCCCGTGTGCGCCAGCCCAGTTGATAGGCCTGGAAAGCCAGGCTGGCCCATGCCGCACCTGCGTCTAAAGAATGATTTTTTAATGGCGATGCTGCCGTCTCGCCCGGGCGCACATGTGTCTTTTTGGAAACCAGTGCAATCAGCACAGCGGCGCGATTGACCCAGCGCTGGTTGTTCTCGTTGAGCAATGCAAACAAATCGTCCCAGTGTGCAGAGCCATTTTTAGCATAAATAAAGCGCCAGGGTTGCGAGTTATTGGCCGAGGGGGCCCAGCGCGCGGCTTCAAACAGGCTGAGCAAAGTGGCGTCATCAATCGTCTCGCCGGTGTAGGCGCGTGGTGACCAGCGGTCAATAAAGATTGAAGCCACTTGATGTGGGGCATGTCGATTAGATAGTTGTGTCATATGACTCTCCGGATGTCATCTCAAAATAGGTCAAATTGCATCACCCTCGCATCCCATGAGAATGTGAGTAATCACACAGAATGCATGTTTGTTTTTAATGCGAGGACGTTGGTATGGCTGCATGACTATCCCACCAGTAGGCAAGCACCCACTCTTGCGCACCGTAGTACTTGGGCAGCACTTGCGGGCGTTTTAAACGTTGGTGATAGATCATGTAATGCTTGGTCAGGTAGCGCCACGGAATGACGTAATGGCTATGCACCAGCACGCGGTCCAGTGCATGTGCGGCTATTTCCAGTTCATGCTGGCTATCGGCATCCAGTAGCTTCTGGATCAGCGCATCCAGCACCGGCGACTTCACACCAATCACGTTTTCCGAGCCCGGGACATCAGCATCCTTGCTGTTGAACTGACGCCAGAGCTCAGCACCAGGCATTCTGGCCTCGCGTAATGCAATGGTCGTGTAATCATAATCAAACTTACTCATCTGGCTGCGCGCGGTGGCCGCATCCGCTACCCGTTTGACGACTATCATTCCCAGCTTGGTCATATTCAAGCACACGGGATCCATATAAGGCGTCTGCCCGCGGTTAGCAAAAGTCACCTCAATCACAAACGGTTCGCCTTTGGCGTTACGCAACACGCCATCACGGTTATGCCAACCAGCCTGGCCTAACAATTCCAGCGCCTTGGTCAGGCTTTGGCGGATACTGCCAGGTGGTTTTGTATTCGGCTGCTCCAGCATGGGGCCAAACACCTCTTTCGGTAACTGGTCACGGTAGGGCTCCAAAATTGCCAACTCTTCCACGCTGGGCACACCCTTGGCCGCCAATGGGCTATAGGCAAAATAGCTATTCACACGCTTGAATTCGTTATCAAAGATCTTCTGGTTCATAAACTCGAAGTCCATGGCGTAGTTTAAGGCCAGCCGTACGCGCGGATCCTGGAATTTTTCGCGGCGCAGATTCACAATCCAGCCATTCATGGCAACCGGATTCTGGTGCGGCACCAGCTCCTTGACCAGTTCGCCTTCATCAAAGCGCTTGCCAATATACTGGCAGCACCAGTAACGCATTTTGTTTTCGTTCAAAAAGTCAAAGTCCCCCGCACGCAGCGCGGCGACCATGGTGTCAGTGTCTTTATAAATGCGGTAAATCACGCGTTCAAAGTTGTAACTGCCCGCGCGTGACGGCACCTGATTACCCCAATAGGCAGGATTGCGTCTATAAGCCACATCTTGCCCGCTGACCGCGCGCTCGATTAAATAAGGCCCGGAGGCCACCGGGATTTCGAGGCCGATCTTGTTAAATGGCACACGGCTACCATCCGCTTTCAATCCCCACTTGGGCGAAAATATTGGCAGGCTGCCTGCCACAAACGACAAATCCCTGCCCTTGCGTTTAAACTCAAAATGCACGGTTTGTGCATCAATCACCGTCAGTGATTTAATCTCTGAGAAATAAGCCTTGAAGCGTGGATTACCTTCTTTATTGGTCAAGGTATCAAACGAATATTTGACCTCTTTGGCCGTGACCGGGTCACCGTTGGAGAACTTGGCAGACGGATTGATATGAAACGTCACGGCACTGAAATCCGGCGCCAGCTTGATGTCGTCGGCCAGCAAGCCATATTGGGTATTGATCTCATCCAGGCTGTATACCGTCAGTGTTTCAAACATCTGTTCAATCAGGCCGGGGGCTGGCTTGCCTTTAAGGCTGAATGGATTGAATTTATCAAAGCCGCTGTTCTGGCTGATCACGGCAAAACGAATCTGGCCGCCTTTGGGGGCGTCAGGATTGGCATAGTCAAAATGTTTGAAATCGGCTGGATATTTTGGCTCGCCAAACTGAGCCACGGCGTGCGCAGACAAAGCACTATCCATAGGCAGCATGACACCTGTCACAAAAGACAGCGCCATCAGCAAGGCCCAGGGCAATAAAGAGTGATTGGATCGAATATGCATATTGTTTTTATCTTGATTAAAGCGAGGCTTGCACCAGTGACTGTGTATAAGGATGCTGTGGCGTGTGTATGATTTGCTCGGTATCGCCGGACTCAATGATTTCGCCATCCTTGAGCACATACACGCGGTGCGCGAGTGCCTGGATCACGGTCAGGTCATGGCTGATGAGCAAATAACTCAGCCCAAACTTTTTCTGCAGGCTCACTAGCAATTCCAGCACCTGTTTCTGGATCGACACATCCAGCGCTGAAGTCGGCTCATCGAGAATGACGACTTTGGGTGACAGCACAAATGCGCGCGCAATGGCAATACGCTGACGCTGGCCGCCAGAAAACTCATGTGGGTAAGAATCCAGCACCTGGGCACTGAGGCCTACTTCGGACAGCACCTGCACAATGCGTGTGTAACGCTCTTCGGCAGTCAGCGCTGGAAAATGCAACTCCAGCCCCTCGCCGACAATCTGGCGGACGGTCTGCCGCGGTGACAATGAGCCGAACGGATCCTGGAACACCACTTGCAACCTGGCGCGCATTTCGCGCTGCAAACGCTTGCTCAGTTGATACAGCGGTGCGCCATCAACTTCGATGGTGCCCGACTTGACCTTGATCAGGTTGAGCACAGCCTGCGCCAGTGTCGACTTGCCTGAGCCTGACTCGCCGACGATGCCCACAGTTTCACCTTCACGCAGCGTCACATCTGCGCCATGCAAGGCAGTAAAGCTGTGCGATTGCAACAAACCACGCCAGCCTTTGCGGGGCAATGGATACTCCACGCGCAGTTTGCGTGCCTCCAGCAAGGTTTTAGCATCACTGGCCACCGGTAACACATTGCGCTCGGGGATGCTGTTAATCAGCTTGATGGTGTAAGGATGTTGCGGCTGCGCAAACAAGGTTTGCGTATCGGCGGTTTCCACCAGGCGGCCACGCTCCATGACCGCCACCCGGTGTGCAAATTTACGCACCAAGTTGAGGTCATGCGTAATCAGCAGGATCGCCATCCCCTGCGTGCCATTTGCACGCACGTCTTCTTCCTGCAGTTCAATCAGTAATTTGACAATGCGTGCGCGGATGGTCATATCCAGTGCGGTGGTCGGCTCGTCGGCAATCAGCAGCTTGGGTTTGCAAGACAAGGCCATGGCAATCATGGCGCGTTGGCGCTGGCCGCCCGATAACTGGTGCGGATAACTGTTGATGTTTTTTTCTGGTTGGCGGATGCCGGTGCGCGTGAGCAATTCCAGCGTTTTCTGTGTTGCTTCAGCACGTGACAAGGCCTGATGCGCAATAATGGTTTCCACAATCTGTTCGCCAATGGTGAACAAAGGATTGAGTGCCGTCATTGGCTCCTGGAAAATCATGGCAATGTCGGCGCCACGTACACGCTGGATGTCACGTGCGGATTTTTGCAGCAGGTTTTCGCCGTTAAACACGATCTTGCCGCTCAATTGCGCCGCTTCGACCAGCTTTAAAATCGAGAGTGCCGTCACGGTTTTACCCGAGCCAGACTCACCTACCAGTGCCAGCCGCTCGCCGCCTTGTATGGTCAGGTTCAGTTGTTCAACTACGGTTTTCTGGTCAAAACGGGCCGAGAAATTCTCTATGGATAATAATGGCTGTGTCATTACAACGTCCCGCCTTGTCTGGCATCAGAAATGCGGGTATCCAGCGCATTACGCAGCGCCTCGCCGGTAAAAGTCAGTAACAGCAACGTCAGTACCAACACACTAAAAGAAGACAGTGCAATCCACCAGGCATCGAGGTTTTCCTTGCCTTGTAGCAGCAACTGCCCCAGGCTGGGCGCTGGTGCAGTCACGCCCAGGCCGAGAAAATCCAGGCTGGCCAGCGCCATAATGGCGGCGCTCATACGAAACGGTAAAAAGGTGATCACCGGTGTCAGGCTGTTAGGCAGAATATGGCGCCAGATAATCTGTGTGTTGGATAAGCCCAGCGCCCTGGCAGACTTCACATATTCAAGCTGGCGATTGCGCAAAAACTCGGCGCGGACATAGTCAGACAACGTGATCCAGCCGAACAGCGACAACAAGCCAAACAGCAACAGCAAACTGTGATCAAAAATCGAGGCAAAAATAATCAGCAGGTATAACTCCGGCATGGAGCCCCAGATATCAATCAGGCGCTGTATCACCAGGTCGGTCTTGCCAGCAAAATAGCCTTGCACAGCACCAAAAAAGATACCCAGCACCACACCAACCGCAGTCAGGCCCAGCGCAAACGTGACTGAGACGCGGAAGCCATAAATGAGCCTGGCCAGAATGTCATAACCGGCAATATCGGTACCTAGCAGGTTTTCATCATCCGGCTTGCCAGGATAATGCTCGGCCTTGGAAAAATAGTTGAGTGTGTCGTAGTAATAAGGGTTGAGCGGATAAATGGCAAAATTGCCCGCTTTGCTCAGTTGTGCCTTGATAAACGGGTCGTGGTAGTCGGCCTTAATAGGTAAATTGCCGCCGAAGATGGATTCCGGATACTCATTGAGTAAAGGGAAATACCATTGCTGCTCATAACGCACCACCAGCGGCCGGTCATTGGAAATCACTTCCCCGGCCAGGCTCAGCACATACAGTGCCACAAATACAATCAGGCTCCAGTATCCCAGGCGATTGCGCTTGAAGCGCTGCCAATTGCGACGGGCAGGAGAAAGATGGGGAATAACTTGACTCATGATGACTCCGGCCTTACGAATCTTGACTATCAAACTTGATGCGGGGATCCACCAATACGTAAGCAAAATCGCCCAGCAACTTGATAAACAACCCCACTAAGGTAAACAGATATAGCGTGCCCAGTACCACCGGGTAATCACGGCTATTAATGGATTCAAATGAAAGCAGGCCCAGGCCATCTAGGGAGAACAGAGTCTCGATCAGCAGGCTGCCGGTAAAAAAAGCCATGATGAACGTAGCAGGGAAGCCCGTGATCAAGGGCAATAAAGCATTTCTGAACACATGCTTCCACAAGACCTGGCGCTCGGACAAACCTTTGGCACGCGCCGTCAGCACATACTGGCGGCGGATTTCTTCAAGAAAGGTGTTTTTCGTCAGCAGTGTTTTGAACGCAAACGTGCTGACGACAGAAGCCGTCACCGGCAAAGTGATATGCCACAAGTAATCGGTGGTTTTGGCCAACGGGCTGAGTTCAGCCCAGTTATCCGAAGTTAAACCACGCAGCGGAAACACGTCCCAGAACGACCCCCCGCCAAACAGTACAATCAACAGCACACCTAATACAAAACCAGGAATAGCATAACCAAACAGCACCAGGAAACTGGTGATAAAGTCAAAACTGCTGCCCGCCCTGACCGCTTTGGCGACGCCTAATGGCACTGCAATTAGATAGGTCAATGTAAACGTCCAGATGCCCAGTGCCACTGAAACGCCTAATTTATCCTTAATCAGATCCCAGACACTCTGATTGCGGAAATAACTTTCTCCCAGATCAAAGTGCGCATAATTCACCAGCATCTGCCAGTAACGTTCCAGCACAGGCTTATCAAACCCATACAAAGCAGTAAGTTGTTCAACCTGCTGCGTATCGATGCCCTGCCTGCCACTATAACTCCAGCCACCTGTGCTGGAAGAACCATCAGCACCTGAGCGTGCGTCTTGTGCATCAATTTGCGCAATGGCACTATCGACCGGCCCGCCGGGCACAAACTGGGTCACCAGAAAAGTGAGTGTCATCACCCCGATCAGGGTGGGTATCATCATCAGCAAGCGTTTTAACAGGTAATGCCACATATTATTTTCTAAGGGATCAAGGTTGATGACTACATCGGGTCGATGAGGTATTGCAGTTTCCGTACCAACTGTTGATTTCTTTTTCAGGCGGCAATGAAATTAAACTTATTTATTTAAAATCATCAGCTTATGGATTTTTAAAGACAAAAGCACGAGAGAAGGGGAACAGGGCGTGTGATGCGCTGCCAACAGCTGCGGATGGCAGCTGTTGCAGGAAACACATTTAAATCAGTGACGGGGAGAGCTAAACCAGAGTCGATTAATCAAACCATTTTTTTGCACAAACTGGTGCCAGACAAACGCGGCAACATGCAGGCTCAGCAACCCGGCCAACACATAGGCGGTCACACCATGCCAACCCATGATCTGGTGTGCCAGATCTTTATCGATAGCAAACAGCGGTTCCCAATGAAACACAAACAGGTTAAAGCCATGATTAAATGCGCTCGCTAACAACCCAGCACCTGGCACAACAAGGATCAGCGCATAAATAAAAATATGCGCATAATGTGCCAACTGCACTTGCCAGCGGCTGCCCGGCACATGATCCGGCACGGCATGCGTGAGGCGCCAGTAGATTCTGAACAGTACCAGCGCAAATACAATGAGACCGAATGACTTGTGATAGTTGTAGATGAGTTTGCGCAGCGGCGTTTTAGGCAGGTCAGGCATCAAGAAACCGACCACTAACAGGCCAATAATTAACAGTGCCAACAACCAGTGCAGCACAATCGCGGTGTTGTTATAACGTTTGAGGGTACGCGTTTGCATAAAACACCTTATTTTGTATGAGGATTAACCGGACGATTGAGACCCAGATTCTCACGGTAGGTTTTGCCTTCATACTCTGTGCGGAAGATACCGCGACGTTGTAATTCCGGCACCACCAGACGCGTAAAGTCTTCCAGGCCTTTGATCGAATATGGCGGGACCACATTAAAGCCATCTGCTCCTTTTTCCACAAACCATTGCTCTATGGTGTCAGCCACGCTTTTCGCCGAACCGATCGCTTGCAAATGACCACGCGCCACGCGGAATTTCAGTACCAGTTGACGAATCGTCAGGTTTTCACGGCGGGCTAATTCGAGTTGTTGCTGAAAACGGCCACGGCCATTCTCACCCGGATCATAAGCTAGGTCTGGCAATGGGCCATCGAGTGGATACTTGGATAAATCCTGCCCGCCAAACTCTAAATCCGAAAAATCGACCAATGCCTGCAACTCGCCATATTTGTCCTGTGCTTCCTGATCCGTTTCAGCGACAACGACATTCAGGCCAGGCGTAATTTTGAGCTGATCTTCAGCACGGCCATATTTTGCCATGCGTGATTTCACGTCAGCATAATAGGCCTTGGCCACTTCTAACGACGTGGCTGAGCTATAGGTCATCTCGGCTTCGCGTGCAGCAAATTCGCGGCCGGTCTCAGAATTACCTGCTTGCACAAATACCGGGTAACCTTGAATCGGCCGCGGGAAATCCAGCAGGCCTTCTGACTTGAAATATTGGCCGTTAAAATTGACCGGATGGCCTGAAGCCGGATCATAAAATTGCCCGCTCTGGCGGTTAGGGTGATCAAACGCATTGTCATCCCAGCTATCCCACAACGCCTTGGTTAACTGGATAAACTCACTGGCGCGCTCATAGCGCTCCTCATGGGTAATCGGTGCTTCTATGCCAAAGTTTTTGGCAGTGACAGGATTCAATGACGACACCACGTTCCAGCCGGCGCGGCCACCGCTCAAGTGATCGAGTGAGGTGAACTGGCGCGCCACATTGTATGGGTCAGAAAAGTTAGTATTCACTGTCGCTACCAGGCCGATATTTTTGGTCTGAGAAGCAATTGCCGACAGCAAAGTGAATGGCTCGAAATGAAAGTTGTTCGGGTTCTTGACGGACTGTTTGTCTATCACACCCGAACGACCAATAAAGTCAGCCACAAAAAAAGTATCAAACTTGGCTGCCTCGGCAATCTGGGCGGCACGTATCCACCACTGCAAATCCGGGCGTCCGTTCTCCGTCCATGTCGGGTGCAACCAGCCTGCCGGATGGTGTCCGTAACGTAACAAAAATACATTCAGGGCCAATCGCCTTTTTTTGCTTTGACTCATGATCAACACTTTCAATAAAAAGTCGGGACAAGCTGACCTTGCCCCGACTGACAGAAAAATAAAATTAAGCTGCTTTTTGCTTGAGCAGATCGGCAATAAAACGCCCGGAATATTGCTTGGCTTTTTCTACCAGGCCAGTGCGTTTCCATTGCACTTCGAGTGCACCCGGCGTGTATTCTTTAGCGCCACCGACTTGTTCAGCCAGTGACTGGAAGCGTGCAGCCTCTTCAATCAGCAGTACCAGCTGTGAGGTACCGATAATGCCCTTGCCCCAGATATTGGCGCCACCGTTGGACTCCAGTAAGGCTGGCGGTGGTGCCAGTTCGGGATGGTTATCCAGGCGCTCGGAAATAATCGACAACACGCTGCGGGTGCGGTCAAGATGGTTAGGAATCTCGCGCGCCAGCAAATAACGCTGCGCCGCCACATACAAAATCGGGAAGTTGATTTGTGCCAGTGACCACGCCGCCAGATAAGGCGTATGTGCATGAATCACAGTGTCGGCATCAATGCGCGATTCGTGCAGGATGTGATCTTTCTTTTCAGAGAAAGTATCAATGCTCACGACTGGATCACGTGAACGCTCCCATGGCCATGGAAAGCGGATATTGAGCAATTTGTCCTGGCCTGGGATTTTGTGCGTGATGTGATAAGTCCAGGTCGCAGACAAGGTACCGGTTTCTTTCAAAAAGTTGAAAGAATGCAAAGCATCGGCCTTGGCCTGCTCTACATATTTGATTAAATCTGAATCTGTCAAGATTTCGCTCATGGTTTAAGTCTCCTGTTTAAATAACTTACGCGGCTTGCGCGGCTTCAAAGGTTGTCAATTACGGTTGCTGTTTGACCCATACGGCATGACAAATGAATCGCCTGTTTTTGCGAAGAGACAAGCGGACTCATGACAACTTCGGTCTTGATGTCAATGACAGGTTGAATGGCAAACAACATGCCAACGTCATCTGCGCCACCGCGTGATATCGCTACAGCCCTGTATCTACGAGGCTGCTCAGCCTTTTCACACCCCTGCTCAACGCTAGCGCACATCAAACAAACAGTGCTGCTATCAACATCACACTGCTCATCTGGCAACACACCATGCCTGTTTTGTTGCTGTTGCAACAAATATCCATACTTATCGCGGGGATGTCGTTTTCTGGAGGGTGCGACCTGCTTTTGTGCTAGCCAAGCCAACTATTTTTCTGCTGAATACCTGGCCTTTTTCACGCGCTCTCCCGTCAAGAATGCCGCCCGGGATGATCTGTTGAGAAAGTCATCCAGATTGCTTACAAGTGTTCATTCAGCAACATTCTGCCTCTTAACTGTTTGCGAAAAATGTTGCTAACAAAACAACTCTTACTACCTCCCGCACCTCTCATAAAAATGTTTTTCACTTAAAAATCATACAGTTAAAAACATAACAAGTGATTGGCACGATTCATGCCCTTGAGCTTTCAACACTTTCTTAAGTGCTTCATCTCAACTCAAGGGAACATTATGAAAAGAACTAGAGACACCATCGGCGCGCAACAGCCGAGCAATCTATGGAAACAACGCACCGTCAAAGCTGCCGTGTTAAGCGCATTTGCCGGTTCATTAGCACTCAATCCCGCCTGGGCGGCCGAAGAAGAAAAAGTCGTTGAAAGCCAGGAAGCAGAAACGGCAGACAACAAAAAGTCTGATGAAACCCAGGCACAAGAGTCCTCACTGGGTAGCGTGACCGTCACCGCCAACAGACGTAAGGAAAACGCGCAAAAGATCGCTACCCCAATCACTGTACTGAAAGGCAAAGACCTGCTGGACCAAGGTGTCGGCCGCTCGGCACAAGAAGTATTCAACTATGTACCTAACGCCACAGCAGTGGGTCAGCAACATGGCCGTCCACGCTGGTGGATTCGCGGGGTCGGCGCAGGCCAGCAACAGCTGGACTTGGCGAGCCCGATTGGTTTTTACCTGGATGAGGTGTATATCAGTAACGCTTCTGCCACAGGTTTTCCGCTATTTGACCTTGAGCGTGTAGAGGTGCTGCGCGGCCCACAAGGGACCAAGTACGGTAAAAACACCACGGGCGGTGCCGTGAATATTATTTCGCAAAAACCTTCACTTAAAGAAGGCAAAAATGATGACTATATCAAAGCAGATTACGGCACATTTAACGATAAAGTGCTACAGGGAGGTTTTAATGTCCCGCTGATTGAAGACCGTCTGGGGGCACGTATTTCGGTCTATCAGGAAGATATTGATGGCCGTTTTAACAATATTTTCAACGGCACCAAAGATGGTGGCCTGCAAGACGGCGCGATTCGTGGCCAATTACTAGGCAAGATTTCCGACGATGCGGAAGCCTTGCTGAATGTACACTACCGTAAGTACAAAACGGACGGCACCATCCTTAACACCAACAGTTATGCCGCCAATGGGGTATTACGTGGTGGCTATGCACCGAGTACCGGTTATAACGATGTGAGTACCAATGCCGACAACTGGAGCAACACCTCGCAAACCGGCGCCAATCTGAACTTCAAATGGAATGTCGGCAAACTGGCCCTCACTTCGATCACGGGGTTCGAAGGCTTTAAAAACGAAGCCCTGACCGATAATGACAACACGCCACTAGAACTTTCCCGTCAACACGTGGACAGTGAAACACGCCAGGTATCCCAAGAGTTCCGCATCACCTCGCCACGCGAAGACCAGTGGAACTGGCTGGCTGGCGTACACCTCTTCAGGGAAAATATTGATAGCGCCACACAGACGGGCAAGCTGCCGGCCTCACAAGTCGCAAACTCCAGTAATGCAGGCTCTGGTGCCAGCGTCACCTACAATGACAGCGTACTCAAACACGAGACCACCAGCTTTTCATTATTTGGCAATACGACCTATAACTGGACTGAAGATTTCGCCACGTCTGCAGGGTTGAGCTGGAGTCGCGAGCGCAAGGAATACGATTTAAAACGTAGAGGCTCCACTGGTGTAGGTTCATACAGCAGCCTCGGCCGCTGGTGGGAATCATATACAGGTGCCTTCTCTCCAGCCGGGACGCTGACCTCCGGGACTTTCAGTGTCAACGATTCTGCTACCTGGGATCGCTGGAGTTACGACTTCACCCCTGAGCTCAAGTTATCTCCAACAGACCGCGTTTTCTTTAAGTATGCGCACGGCATCAAGTCTGGCGGCTTTAACACGGCCGCAACCAACCTGGCCGCAGTTAACCAGGTCAAACCTGAGCAACTGGACTCTTACGAGTTAGGCTATAAGTCTGAATGGCTGGCAGGTCGGTTGAATTTTAATGCCACAGCGTTCTACTACGACTATCAAGATGTCCAGGTGAACGTGGTAGGCTTTAACGCATTGGCAGGCGCAACGGTCTCCTACCTGCAAAACGTCAATAAAGCCAAGTCTTACGGCCTGGAACTGGAAGTGCAAGCCTTGCCAACCAATGACTGGTTTGTGAGCGGCAGCCTGGGCTTGTTAAGCACCAAATATGAAGACGCCCAGATCTTGAACAACGGTGGTAACTTTGATGGCAACCGCCTGGTGCGCGCGCCTAACGTCACCGCCAACCTGCTGACCAATTACACATTCCATGTCGATAACGGTGCCAAAGTGGTTGTGGGGGGCGATGCACGTTTCCTGTCCAAACAATACTACTTTGTCACACCTCAGGGAGTTGATAGCAATGGCGTTTACCGCTCTGCACTTGAGCAAGGGGCCTTTACGATTGTGAATGCGCGCATTTCGTATATCACCCCAGGCAATAAGTACACGGTGACAGCCTACGCCAACAATCTGTTTGATAAACACTATCTGCAACACTCGACACCATCATACAGCGCCGGACAAGGCGTGTTTGGTGACAACCTTTACCAGGGTGCGGTCAGAACTGTAGGTGTGTCTTTCGCAGCAGCGTTCTAACGCCTGTAAAAACACCTTTGTCAGCGCCAGGGCACCTCGTGTGTTCTGGCGTTTTTTGATTGAGCCTTAAACAAAGGAGGACTGCTTGAAGTCCTATATCAATACACAAGAAAATGGGCTGCATGCGCCATCGCCGCGCGCACCTTTCTTTCAATTAAAACAACCCTTGCTACGCTGCCTCGCACTCTATGCGTACATGCCGTGGCAATTCAGTTTCACTGCCCTGCTGTTTATCCTGGTCAATGCGGGGATGGCATGGCAACTGTGGCTAGTGGGACAGATTGTGCAATCCATCCATATTGGCGAATTTATTACGCGCAATGCGCAGGGTGTGCTTGATGTGAGCAATGCCCGTCACTGGCTGACACTGCTCATTGGTGTGGCTGTTGGCCGCGCTGTCTTGCAATATATCGGTGGCGTGATGTCACTCATTATTGGCCAGGAGTTGTTATATATCCTGCGCGAACGCATTTTGCACCAGGTACAACGTTTGGACCTGGCCTATCACTGGCAACATGGCATTGGCGAAATTGTGACGCGCACCACGCGCGATGCTGATAAGGTGCGTGACGCCCTGATTAACTTCTGGCGACAGGTATTTGAGGCCACCATCTGGGTGCTGATCTCCGTGGCGGTCCTCAGTGCGTATCACCCACTGATTGGTTTAGGCACACTACTGCTGGTCGTTGCCGGCATGTGGCTGTTCGTCAAACACACCAACACGCTGGTGATTCTCGACCGCGAGGTCGGCAATGCTTATGACCAGGTAAACCAGGAGCTGAGTGAAGGCGTCAATGGCATTCGTGTGATTAAAGCGTTCGGGTTGGAGTCCGCCCGTACTAAACACTTTGCCAGCCTGGTCGATACTTTTGTCGCCCATGCGCATACCGCCCTGGCATTTGCCGCCAAAAGAATTCCTTTACCGCAGATTGTGATTGGCTTTAGCCAGGTTTGGATTCTGGCGTTTGGTGCGTATCTGGTCAGCAAAGGTAGCTTGAATATTGGCCAACTGGTGGCGGCCTTGCTCATTGCCAATGCCCTGGTGTTCCGCGTCGAAGGTATCGGCCGCGTGATGCAGGTGTTTGCTGATGCCCGCTCATCAGCCACCCGCATCTGGGAGCTGCTGGATGAAGAACCACATATTCTGCCTGGCCCGCACACGCTGGCGACGCAGGCACTGGGGTTTCGTTTAACTAACGTAACAACCCAGGCACCGAATAGTGACCAGGCCATTTTGCATCATTGCAGCCTGGAAGTCAGCCCGGGTGAAACCGTGGCTATCGTCGGTGCAACCGGCGCAGGCAAGAGCTCACTGGCCGGACTACTGCCACGGTTGCTGGATGCCAAACACGGCAGTGTAGAAGTCGGCTCAGCCTGGGCAGGCTGGCACGATGTCAAAACCTTAAATCTGCAACAGCTACGTAAATCTGTACACGTTGTGCCACAGGAAAGCTTCCTGTTTTCTGACACGCTGGCGGCCAACTTACGCCTGGCTAAACCGGATGCCACCGACGAAGAGCTGTTACAGGCGCTGCATCTCGCCGCCGCCGATGAAGTACTGGAAAAGCTCAGCGATGGCCTGCAGACAAAAATCGGCGACAGAGGCATCACGCTGTCTGGCGGTCAACGCCAACGCATCAGCCTGGCACGCGCTTTTTTATCGGCGCCATCGATACTGGTGCTGGATGATTCCACCAGCGCACTGGATGCCATTACCGAACGCAAGGTGCTGGATAACATCCGCAACCTGCGCCACAGCAGCGGCAAGAACACCACGGTGCTGATTATCGCCAGCAAGCTTTCAACCATTTTACTGGCAGATCGCGTCGCAATGCTGGCTGAAGGACGCATCATCGCCGAAGGTACGCATGAGGACCTGATACAAACCCATTTCGCTTACCGCGATTTAGTTGGAGTGCAACATGGCTGAAAAATTAAGACAAGAACGCGCGCTGAATGACATCGAGCTTGAGCAGGCGTTAGCGAAAAAAAGCCTGGACCGTAATATGTTCTGGCGCTTGCTGCCATTATTGAAACAGGTCTCAGGCAAAGTGACGGCGGTTATTTTGCTTGAAGCCTTACTAGTCGGCGTGATTTTTATCCGGCCATGGTTTTTACGTGAAGTCATTGATCACGGCTTTATCCAGACCGCCCAAGGCATAGCCCTCAACACGCCCTTGCTGGTCTGGATGAGCGCAGGCATGGGCCTCAGTTGGATCGTGCGCTTCGGTGTGTCCGGCTTATCGCAATATCTTTCCGGCAGTGCGGCCGTGCATATTCTCAACAGTTTGCGCGTGCAGGTGTTCGCACACCTGCAACAGCTGAGCATGCGCTACTTTGACCAGACCAAAGCCGGGCGCATTATCTCGCGTGCTGACCGTGATATTGATGCACTGGAGCCGCTACTGATTCAAGGCCCGCCAGAGCTTCTGTCAGCGTTGTTACGCTTTGTGGTTGCCAGTGTTGCCTTGTGGGTGATTTCCCCCAAGCTGTTACTCGCCCTGGCCAGCATCGTGCCGGTGCTGTTTGCCGCGACCTGGTTATTTAAACGTATCTCGGAAAAAAACTGGGCCAAAGTGGCCGAGGCCAGGGCGCGCTTTACCGCCCACCTGGTAGAAACCGTGTCTGGCGTACGCATTATCAAACAAACGGTCGTTGAGGAAGATAACGCGACCCGTTACCGCGCGTTATTGCACGACTTTAATACCATCCTGATCAAAGGCAATCTCAGATCGAGCTGGTTTTTACCGCTGACACAAGTACTGAGCACCGTAGGCATGGCCTTTTTACTCGCTACCGGCAGTTTGGGCATTGTCGAACATGAAATGACCGTCGGCCAGATCGCGCAGAGCCTGTTTTACGTGCAGCTATTTCTAGGCCCGCTACAAGAGTTGAATGACCTGTTTGAACGTTATTCTACGGGTGCCTCTTCAGCACAACGCATCTTCCTGCTGCTGGATACCGAGCCGGAAATTGTGGACCCGGCAACGCCACAACTGCCGACGGTGCGTGGCCATGTTGCTTTTAATAATGTGCATTTCAAATACAACCCGCAAGCCTCTCACTACGTGATTCAGGACCTGAGCCTGGAAATCCCGGCCGGCCAAGTGCTGGCGATTGTCGGGCCAACCGGCCACGGCAAAAGCACGATTGTGCAGCTGCTGACCCGTTTTTATGAAGTGAATGCAGGCGAAGTGCTGGTTGATGGCATCAATGTCAAAGACTACGCACAAACCAGCTTGCGACGTAAAGTGGGCCTGGTGTTACAGGATAATGTGTTGTTCAGCGGTAGCGTGCTGGAGAATTTGCGCCTGGCCGCGCCCGAAGCCAGTGACGCTGAACTGATACACGCGGTCAAAGAACTGGGCGCCGATGAAATTCTGGAGCGATTGCCGCAAGGGTATGCGACGCAAGTCGGGCCGTTGGGCGCGTTTCTGAGCCACGGTCAGCGGCAGTTGGTGTGTATTGTCAGGGCCTATCTGGCGAACCCGGCCATCCTGGTGCTGGACGAAGCCACCTCTGCCGTCGATCTGCAAACGGAGCGCAAAATCCAGACTGCCTTCAGGCACTTATGTGAAGGTCGTACCGCCATCATCATCGCGCACCGTTTATCGACTATCCGTGATGCCGATGCCATTGCCGTGATTCGTGATGGCCAAGTGGTAGAGAAAGGCTCGCATAGCCAGCTGATTGCACTAGATGGCCATTATTCGGGCTTATACAAAGCCTATCAGGAAGCCTCTGAGGCCTCGCTGGCCGCTTGATGCTGTCAAACCAACAGTTAGCCGGGAGCGGATGTTGCACAGGCAACAAAGTGTCCGCTCCCGTGCAATACCAAAACAGCTATCTTTTTGATTATTAATAGAATTAATCGCTGGCACGCTTCCTGCAATTGATTGAGTTCCCAAGTCGTATTCACTCACAATCAGGAGACAAGCATGTCCGCAGATAACAAAATTGATAGCATTTGGTACACCCGCTGCCCGGTGCCCACCCCACTTGGCCTCGCCGCACGCGAAGGCTGGATCAGCAGCGAATTTGTGCAAGATGGCATCGCCATCAATACCTTGCAGGAAACCCAGGATCCAGAGTTGCTGGAGTCACACTACGACCACCGCCTGCCGCACTCTTTCCGCCAGGGCGGCAACGTGCCAGCGATCTGGGCCAAAGCCAGAGGCACAGACACCAAAGTCATCGGCCTCAACTGGGTAGACGAAGCACAATTGATCGTGACGCTGCCAAATTCAGGCATTACAAAAGTTGAACAACTCAAGGGCAAACGTATCGCGTTGCCTGTACATGACATCAGCATTGATCACCAGCGTGCCAGCGCTTTACGCGGCATTGTGGTGAGCCTGGAAGCCGCTGGGTTGACACCGAAAGACGTAGAGCTGGTTGATATTCCAGTTGAGAAACAACCGCCAAGCATCAGCTGGGCAGCAGGCACGCGTGCTGCCTATGCCGCGGAGTACAAGGCATTAGAGAGCGGCCTCGTCGATGCCATTTATGTGAAAGGTGCCCGCGGTTATGAAAGCGCCAATGCCCATGGCGTCACCATTATCTACGATGTTCGTCAGCATCCCGATCCTATCGTGCGATCAAACAACAGCGCACCGCGTCCAATTACTGTCGACGCAGCGTTGCTGCGCGACCGTCCTGACCTGGTAGTCCGTTTTTTGAGCCGCATTGTAGATGTGGCTGAATGGGCAGCCAAACACGAAGCTGAAACTGTGGCCTATATCGCCAAAGAATCTGGTTCAACTGACGAGTGGGTACGCAAAGCCTACGGTGACGACGTGCATCTGCATCAAGGCACCAACCTGGATGCACAAGCGATCGCCGGGCTGGAGGCCTACAAAAACTTCCTGCTGGAGTGGGGCTTCCTCAAGGGCGACTTTGACGTCAATGCCTGGATCGACCCGGCACCACTGGCAGAAGTGTTCCGCCTGAAGAAAAAAGCCGCTTAATCCACCAGCGCATATCGACAGGTATTGCCGACCGGGAATACCTGTTGTTTCACCCACACCAATAATTGACATGACACATGGTTGCCGAGATTCCCAGCCCGATCGACTTAAAGCAAACGGCAGATGCCGAGGAGTGGGCACGCACGGCATTGATCAAGCGCCCGGCGCGAACTGAATTTATTGCAGCGTTTGCCGACATCGCACGACAACATGCATCACAGAAAAGCATACGTATCCTGGAGCTAGGCTCCGGCCCTGGTTTCCTGGCCGAACACCTGCTACGTACATTTCCCCAGTGCCAATATATTGCGCTGGACTTTTCACCAGCCATGCACACGTTAGCCAAGCAACGGCTGGGTGTGTCTCTGGACCCAACAAAGAAACCGATTCAGTTTTTAGAGCGAGACTTTCTTGACCCGAACTGGGTGCAAGGCCTAGGCCAGTTTGACTTGGTAGTCACCATGCAAGCTGTGCATGAACTACGCCACAAATCACGCACCAGTACCCTGCACACCCAAGTGAGAGGCCTGCTCAATAGTCACGGCCACTACCTGGTTTGTGACCATCACACGGATACAGGCGGCATGCACAACACCGAGCTATACATGTCCATCTTGGAGCAACAATCATCTTTGGCAGAAGCTGGCTTTAACCATATAGAACTGATTCTGGAGAAAGCAGGCATGGCACTGCACCGTGCGCACTGTCATTAGGGCTGTGCGTTGATGCCAACACCAGCCCTCACAACCGAACAACCATATCAAGCAAAAGGAGTTTTATCATGACCCTCAGACTAGGTGACATCGCCCCGGACTTTACACAGCAATCCAGCCAAGGCCCGATTTCTTTCCACGAATGGCTGGGCGACAGCTGGGCCATCCTGTTTTCACATCCGGCTGACTACACGCCAGTGTGCACCACCGAGCTCGGTGCCACCGCTAAACTGGCGCAGGCATTCAAACAGCGCAATGTCAAAGCCATTGCACTGTCGGTAGACCCAGTAGAGTCACATCATGGCTGGATCAAGGACATCAATGAAACACAATCCACGGATGTGCAGTTCCCCATCATTGCCGATGCTGACCGCAAGGTGTCGACCTTGTATGACCTGATCCACCCCAATGCCAGCACCACGGCCACCGTGCGCTCAGTATTTATCATCGACCCGCACAAAAAAATCCGCCTGACGCTGACTTACCCGGCCAGCACCGGGCGTAATTTTAATGAGCTATTACGCGTCATCGACTCATTGCAACTGACTGAATACCACAGCGTCGCCACCCCGGCCAACTGGGAAGACGGCCAGGATGTCGTGATTTTGCCGTCAATCACCGACCCGGTGGTGCTTGAAACCAAATTCCCCAAAGGCTACAAAACCGTCAAGCCCTACCTGCGCCTGACACCACAACCGAATAAATAAGCGGTGGATACAACGGGCCGGTGTTACCTCCGGTCCGCCCCACCCGCACGTATTGCCGAGAACCTATTCATGACACGATTAACACAATTATTGATGACCGCTTTATGCTTACTCAGCCTACCGGTGCAAGCAGTCGATGCAGTGAACGTCGATACCCCGCGTGGCTCACCAATCAGTGTGGTTGCGAATTTCCCTGAAGGTAAAGGGCCTTTTCAAACGGTGATTCTGGGGCCAGGCACCGGCACCATGAAGCAAAAAATCAATGAAGTGGTGGAACGCGAACTGCTAAAGCACAACATTGCCGTGTTCCGTTTCGAGTGGGCATTCTATGTGAAAGACAAAAACGGCAAACCGCCAGATACTGACCGCTCACCAGAGATTGAAGACTTTACGACCGTCGTCGCGCTCGCCAAAGCCGACAAACGCGTGGATCCCAACGCCATCATTGTCGGCGGGAAATCCCGTGGAACGGTCGTCGCCTGGCAGGTTCTGCGCAACGACCCAACGCTTAAAGGCATCTTGCAACTGACACCAGTTTGCAGCAAAGAAGGCTTTACCGCCGACCAACTATACCCAGACATTGCCAACGAGCGCAGACCCTCGCTTTGGATCGCTGGCGATGCAGATTCCGCATGCAACCCGAAAACACTTTATAGCTTTCTCTCGCGCGCCGGAGGCCCTGCCAGGGCAGCGATTGTGATTGGCGATCATGGTCTGGCAACAGAGCTGACCAGCCACCTGTCGGCAGAGTTGTCAGCTGACTTTGTGGCGGCCGTCGTCAAATAGTGAAACTGTCTAACTACAAATTAACTAGATTTTCTCGTGGAAATTAGTCGTTCCTTTTTTCCAATAAGCAGCCGCTTTCATCAGTTCTGTTGCTTGGCCGCGTTCAATCAGCAACTCCCTCACCTGCAAAGCAAAACCATGCTCTCCGGCGACCCAACTGAAGCCATCTCCATCGGGTAATGGTATGGCACTGACCATATCGATCAACGCTTGGTGAGAATTAGCCCAGCCTATGTCTCTTGTGGACACATGGCCGAAGTCACGGCGGTCACTGTCGTGTTCCACCTGAATCAACGCAATCACCCGGGTATCTGCGGGCAACTCTTCCAAGCGGCGAGCCACTGCAGGCAAACTTGAAGAATCTGCAATCAATAAATGCCAATCAAAGTCCTTGGGAATAATTCTGGAGCCTTTAGGCCCGGCAATGATGGCCTGGTCTCCCGGCTTAGCATTCCTGGCCCAGTCCGAAGCATCACCATGTGCATGCAGCGCAAACTCAATGGCTAACTCTCGCGAGGCGGTGTCAAAACTACGTGGCGTGTAATCGCGCCTGACCGTTTCGCCTTGGCTATTGGTAAAAATAAACTTGATATGGTCATCAAACGACAGGCTGTTGAATTGCGCCAGCAATGACCCGGTAAAAGTCACCGTGACAAACCCTTCGCTTGTATGATCTACTTTCAACACTTCAACAGGTCTTTGTTGCAATTCAAAGCGGACTCTCTCAAACTGATGCTCTTTGATAAACATTTCCACCACACCTTATTTAGTTGATAATATCAACCATGATGATCAATAAAGTAGACATTGTCAACCATAATCCGGATGATACGCATCAGGTTTTTGAAACCATCCACCGGCTGATGCACATATTCCGCGCGCGCCAGTACCGCCTGATACAAGACAGTGGTGTCGACCTGACCCATATGCAGCATAAAGTATTAGGTTACTTTGCACGGCACCCAGACGCGACGCTGAGTGATTTGGTAGCGGATTCTGGTAAAGATAAAGCGCAGCTTGCACGGCTGATTACCGAGGTGCGCGCGAAGGGTTTATTGGATGCTAAACCCGACAGCACAGACAAAAGGGTGACGAGGCTGAACCTGACTCAAGCAGGCAAGGATATATTTGAAAGCCTGAAAAAAGCCGAAAGAGAACTATCTGATCTGGCAGTGCAAGGTCTCACGCAGGAAGAACGCAAAGTACTGCTCAAGCTTTTAGGCCATATTAAAAACAACTTATCAGACCCAACGTCTTAAACAAGGTCTACACTTTCAAATACCCCACAAAAAACGGCCCGAGGATCAAACCCGGGCCGTGATCAAGACACTACACTGGGTATTATTATTCTTCGATTCTGAAGCCGACTTTAATCGTGACCTGAAAATGTGCGACTTTGCCATCCGCAATATGCCCGCGCGTTTCCACGACCTCAAACCAGTTAAGGTGATGTAAGGTTTTTGCCGCACGTTCAATGGCATTCTTAATGGCATCATCACTGCTGATGGGGGAAGACCCGACCAGCTCAACAACTTTATAAATATGCTCTGACATGGTTCTATCCTTGATATGGTTGAAGGATTTGTTTGACTGCCAGTTGATTATACTGGCTGCCAGACACGTCCAGGCGCATTCTGGTTAGGATTTCCCTCAATGCGGATCAGCTTGGCCGGGCCATCGCGGCGTGGCGAGTGAATCTCATTTTCGTTATAGACGCGGACATTGCCTGGCCTCAATTCAATCGAATCACGTAATTTGACCGTACCGGGCTTGCCGCCTGGTTCAGCCGGGTCGATCACATCCCAGCCATCCATGGTCGTCACGCCGGCGACCTGGCCATAAATGGCCCAGGAGACACCGTGATCATGCGGTTGTGTTTTTCTGGCTTCTTTAAACACGTGGCCCAGAATGGCAAAGCCTAAATCGGTATCTTCGTACAGTACGCGACGTTGTGGTTGGGCGTCATCCAGGTATTGCTGTGCGAATGCCTGATCGGATACCACATCTTGCAGATACACGCGTACACGCTCACGACCAGCCGGACCTTTGTCCTCCAGCAAAAAGGTGCGTACCTGCTGCGCGACCGAATCAATTGTAAAAGCCATGCTTGCTCCTGAAAAAAAAAGATGGCACGTGCAAGACACGCGCCACCATGGTGTTAAGCAGCCAGTTTGCCGCCCTGTTCGTTAGCCAACAGTTGTTCTAATGCCTGCTGTGCATCGGCCAATGGTCTGGTATCAATCCAGGCATCAAAGTCAAAGTCGCGGTCCAGAATGCCGTAGGTGAGCAGGAAGTTTTTCTGCTGACGGAACAACTCAATGCGCTCTGCAGACAAATCAGGTGCCAGTGACAGGTGGAAGCCATTGCGATAAGCCGCAGCCACCCCTTCTGCCGTGCCGCCAGTTTCACTTTGCAGGATTTCATGCACGCCGGCCAGATTGGTTTTGGCCCATTCTGCGGCGCGCAAGGTTTGGGTTAAAAAGCGAACCACGTAATCGTAGTGATTTTCTAACAGGTAACGATGGACGGTGATCGGGCGTGGCGTACCGTTATTCACACGGAAACGTTTTTCCGGCAGCGCATCGAGGTCAATCCCCACTACCAAACCTTGGTCACGGGCACCGTCTTGTGCTGCCGCACCTTTAACATACACAGCATCGACTTTACCTTCGAGCAGGGCGTTGAAACTGGATTGCCAGCCACCATAACGACGACCAGACGCGGTCACTTCGTTTTGACCGACCTCGACCAGCTGGATGTCATCCAGTGTCAGGCCAACGGAATCCAGTGCGCCTTTATAACCATGCAGGCTGCTATGACGCGTGATGGTCCGGCCACGCTTGTTCTCAATCACATCTTTGGGGTTATACGCAGGCAACCCCAGGCGCTTGCCCTTGAGGTCTTCCGGGCGGCGGATATTGGAATCCGGGCGCACAATAATGGATTGTGATTCTTCGATCCAGGTCAGGCCGATCAAACGGGTTTCTGCGCCCTGCGCTTTGGCCGGGATCGCAAACAGGTTACCGCCTTCGCGAATCAATGTTTGCAGACCGTGGTCGTAATGGTGATGCCTGAAATCAGCACTGTCATCATCCTGCAAGGCACGCAGGCGAATATTGTCCGCAGCAAACTCTTCTTGCAGCCAGCCCAGCTTAAACGCAATACCGGAAGCCGTCGGTACACCACCTTGACCATTACCCGCGCAACGCGTAAACCAAAGCGTATTGTCAGGAAGTTGTTGTTGATTACTCATAAATACATTCCTTTAGTGAATTAAATTGTTTTCATGGCGGCTCAAACGCGTTGTATTCGCCATGTCTGTTGGTCCATGTGATTGCCACTGCTAACGTACGCAAGCCACCTCCAGAAGCACGGTTCCCGAGGGATTCACCATCAAACGTTGCGTTTGTTTAACAGTTCATGCAGTTATCTGCACAAAATATGCCAAATGCAAAGAAACTTAAATATCCAATATAATTCAATGAGTTGCGAGTAATCAACAACAGCATCCCAAATGCGTGTGTACGCTATTAAACAGCCGGGTGATGTAATTTCAACAGTTGATTGCTTCTTATTAAAGCTGCTCGCCTGCCTCATAGGCGTGATACAACTCGGCATATTTACCCTGCTGCTGGATCAGTTGCGCATGCGGACCAAGTTCAGCCAATTCACCGTGATGTATCACGGCAATCAGGTCAGCATCGCGGATGGTGGCCAGGCGGTGCGCAATAATAATGGCAGTGCGGCCTTCGCATAAACGCCGTAACGCGTGCTGGATACGGCGTTCGGTTTGTATGTCGACGGCCGACGTGGCTTCATCGAGAATGAGAATAGTGGGGTTGGCCAGATAAGCGCGCAGCAAACACACCAGTTGGCGCTGGCCGTGGCTGAGGTGTGAGCCCATGGCACCCACTTCGGTATAGTATCCATGTGGCAGACGGCTAATCAGGTCATCAATGCCTAACTCGGCCGCGGCTTGTTCAAAGTCAGCCAAGGTAGCTTCAGGTTTTGCGAGGTGCAGGTTATCAATAATGCTGCCGCTAAACAGCACGTTGTCTTGCAACACGACCCCTACATGCTGACGCAAATTACGCTGGCTCAGCTGGCGGATATCGACCTGGTCAATAAGCACTTGCCCTTGCTGTACATCATAAAAACGCGTCAGCAATTGAATTAAGGTACTTTTACCGTGGCCGGTTGGGCCGACAATCGCCAATACCTGCCCGGCCGGAACCGTTAAATCCAGGTTTCGAATAACAGGCTTGGACTGATCTGGCACATAGGAAAAACCGACATTTTTAAAGCTCACTTCGCCTTTAATCGAGGCAAGTGTCTGCGCGTTAGGAGCATCCACAATTTCCGGCCTGGTATCCAGTAATAAAAACACACGCTGGGCCGAAGCCACACCATTGGTATAACGCTCTACAAGGTCACCAAGCTCCTGTAGCGGCCCCAGAAACATATAGACATAAAACAGGCTGGCCGCAAATTGCCCCAGGGTTAAATGGCCCAGAGTGACTTCCTCACCGCCTGCCACTAAAAGCAACATCAGGCCCAGTATCGTCAGCACGCCCGTGAAGTGCGTGAACCAGCCGGAGGCAATATTGCTACGGACCAGTGAATGAATAAAGGCATTGACCAGCGCACGGTAGCGCTGCAAGTTGCTGTCTTCCTGCACGGTTTGTTTGATAATGCGCACGCCTGCCACGGTCTCGACCAGATGCGCGGTAAAACGGGTACGGTTTTCAGCCACACGCGCAAAATGCTGGCTGGATAATTTCCGGAATAGCGTGCTGGAAAGGATAAGCAAGGGAATCACCAGCGCCAGGTGATAAAACAGCGTCGGCGACACCCACAACAATATGCCAGCGGCCATGACGAACCTGAGCAAGGCAGAAAATATCTCCGGCGGCCCTTGAATCAGCAGGGGTTCCAGGGCATCAATATCCCGATCGACCCTGGAAATGATGCGGCCAGATTTGGTGCGGTCAAAGTAAGCCACGCTTAGTTGCTGTACGTGGCTAAACAGGTCTATGCGCAACTGGTTCAAAATGCGGATAGCCGCCGTACCGGAAAAATATTGCGACAAGCCAGCCAGCACAAAACGCGCGGCCCACATACCGGCAAGGCCAAGCATGGCGACATTAATCACATGCCAGTTCAAGCCAACCACGGTGCCACGGTCAGCCGCAACCTGTGACTCATACAGCAAACCGAAATCAATGGCCTGCTGAATAAAATAAGGGCGCAAGAATACAAAGCAAACCAGGGCCAGTTCGAGCAGCATGGCACTCACAATATACTTGCGAACGGGTTTCAACAGTGGCAGCAGGCGCCAGAACATATTGCGGTTCAGTTGCTGCTTGGCCAGGGTTTCTTCGAGCTCGATATCAGACAAGGCCTTAATATTCGGGTTACGTTCAGCGGCCATCATCCAACCCCATCAGTGCACGATAACGTGCATTATTCTTCACCAGCGCCTGATGTGTATCAGCAGCGATAATGCTGCCACCTGCCAGGAATAGCACCTTATCTGCCAGCAAAATGGTAGATAACTTGCTGGCAATCACCAGTACCGTCGTTGCACGCCCTTGTGTTTTCAGGGCGCGGATATTGTTTAATACATTGCGTTCAGTCACCGCATCCAGCGCACTGGTGGCGTCATCCAGCACCAGGATACGCGGCTGTCCGAGCAAGGCGCGCGCCAGACAGACACGTTGCCGCTGGCCACCAGACAAAGTCACGCCACGGTCACCAATGCGGGTTTCCAGGCCGTCACTCAGACTCACCAGCAGCTCTGATGCACTCGCCATTTGCAGCGCCCATTCCAGGTCGTCGTCAGTGGCTTCAGGCGCCGCCAGCCGCATATTGGCCGCTAGCGTATCGGAGAACAAAAAAGCCTCCTGCGGTACGGTATGTACCTGTTTGCGCAATTCGGCCAGTTGCAGGTCTTTGACGTCCAGCCATTGGCCATCACTTCCCGCAATTCCGACCCGGCCATGGCTGACTTCTGCCAGTCTGGGCACCAGGCCTGCCAGTGTACTTTTTCCCGATCCGGTGGTACCCACCAGCGCCACAATTTCACCGGCCTCGATATCAAATGTGCAATCACTGAGTACCGGATTACCCCCTTCTGGCGGTAACACCGACACCTGTTCAAAGCGTAGTGATAATGGCCCGGCCGGTAAGGCCTGCGTGCCAGATGTGATCTCTGGCTCGGCATCCAGCAGGTCCCAGATGCGAGCCGCCGAAGAGCGTGCATCAGCGAACACCTGCATGACCCGCCCCACGCCCTCTACCCTAAACACCAGGGTATTCACCATGAGTAAAGCAGCAATCAACTGACCAAGATTGAGCGCGTGCGTATAAACCAGGTGGCAGCCAAACCCCAGCACCCAGACTTGCCCCAGCGCGACCACAAATTGCGGCAAGGGAATACGTGAGGTATAAAACGACAGGGCGGCAAACGCCTGTGTCATAAAGCCCTGCACCTGTTGCTCAAAACGTTTGATACGGCTGGCTTCCAGCGCAAAGGCCTTGATCACGCGTACGCCATTGACGCCTTCGGTCAGGTCCTGGTTCACGGCATCGTAAGCTTCGCTCACTGCCCGATCGAGTTTAACCAGGTGTTCGGTTTGCAACAGTAAAATACCAAACCCAATCAGGCACAACAGCAGCGGCACCAGGCCCAGCCAGAAGTCATACCAGAATAAAAATCCCATGGCGGCGCTGACCACCAATGCCGTATCTACCACCTGGCGCCAGAAGCTGATCAACGCATCTCGCAACTTGTCAGAGTCGCGCGTGGTGCGCGTCACCAGTTCGCCTGCGCCATGTTGCCAGTGATAGCTCTGATCCAGTCGCTGTACCTGAATCAAAATGCGCTCACGCAAATGTCCAATCAGGTTCTGCTGGATTATCAATGATAACCAGCCGACAAAATACAAGATCGCGGCACGTGCCAGCGCAATGCCGACAATGATCAGTAACCAGTGCCAGGCCACCTCGCTATTCAAAGCGCCAGTAACCGTGCGCACAATGGCTTTGCCATGCTGCACCTCATCAATGGCACGCGCAATCAGGCCTTGCTGCAATGCCAGCAGCACATTGGCCGCCGCAAACAACCCGGTACAGAGCCAGAACCGGACCGGGGTTCGGCTATACAGCAGCAGACAGCGGATCAGCGGGTAATGATGGAGGTTAAAGGCAAAAAATGCAGGCCATGGTTGCTGGCCTGACTGCGGTAATACAGGTTTGTTTTCAAGAGAGTGTTCAGTCAAAGGATTCAACTTCTATCTAAATCTTGATCTTGGCGCACAGCATCGCGTTGCGATGTCTGCGCCAAGATCTATATATTGAGTGCGGCGATGGCTTATGGTGATGGTTGGCGGTTGCGGACGGCGCTAGCCGACCTGACGCCATTTGAACAGGTGATTACTCGCCAGCTTAATCAGCAGAGACATCCCATAACCGAGTACGCCAATCACAAAAGTCACAATAATCAGGACATCCATCCTGGAAGCTTCCTGTGCATTCATCATTAAATTACCCAGGCCAGCACCGGCAGTGAACAATAGCTCGCTACCGATGGTGGATAACCAGGCAAACGCCAGTGCCAGTGAAAAGCCAGTGAATATCTGCGGCAAGGCAGCGGGCAAGGTGATGCGGCGATAGATCTGCCAGCGGCTCAAGCGATACACCTGGCCGACCTCCTGAAATTTGTGGTCCACCTGCAACATGCCTTCAAAGGTGGATAACACCACCGGGTAAAACGCCGACAGGCTGACGACGATCAGCTTTGAGGTATCGCCATTGCCAAACCATAATGCGAACAATGGCACCAGGCCCAGCAAAGGCACTTGGCGGATCGCATGGTAAATCGGCGTAATCAGGATGTTGGCTGTACGCGACACGGCCACCAATGAGCCGACCAGGAAACCGGCACTGGCGCCCAGTAACAGGCCGGTAAGTGCACGCTGTACACTGGCCTGCACATTCACCAGCAACTCGCCACTGCGGCTGAGCTCGACCACACCCGCCCAAATCTGGCCCAATGAAGCAAAGGCATAAGCATGATTGGCATCCAGGCGCGACATCGCATCCCAGGCCAGAATGACCACTATCGGCAATATCCAGCCACGCCAGTCGGGAATCCATTTATAAAAAGAATTTTGCATGCGGATGTCTATCTACTTATTTGCTGTTGATGAATGACTTATGCTTTGACCGCGGGTTGCCAGGGAATCAGGCGAATCTCGGCCCACTTAAAGAGTTTGTCTATGCTAAAGCCGACCAGGCCGGTGATGACGACGCCGACCATGACAACATCAAGGCGAAACATTTCGCGCCCTAATTGCATCATTTGGCCGATACCGCTATCCGCTGCGAGAAGTTCCGCCGCGACTAGGATGGTCCAGGAGCGTGAAAAAGCGATCCTGAGCCCAGTGAATACAGGCGGTGTAATGGCCGGAATAATCAGTTTGCGATACAGCGTGGTTTTGGGTAGCTGATAAATGCGCGCCACTTCAAAATAGTTTTTGGACACCCCTTTGGTCGCATCATAGGCTGCCAATGCAACGGTCAAAAAAGCGGCCTTGGTCACAATAATGACCTTGAAAATCTCATCCACTCCCAGTAACAGGATCAGGATGGGAATCAAGGCGATCGTAGGCACCTGACGCAAGCCTTGAAACAAGGGCAACGCAAACGCTTCTACCCGCGGTGAAATCGCCATCCAGATACCGAACAGCACACCAGTGAGTGCACCGAGGCCAAAGCCGGTAAGCAGGCGGAAGAAGCTGGCTTTGAGGTGCAAGGCCAGTTCGCCGTTAGCCGTGAGCTCTTCCAGCGTGGCCACCACCGCACCGGGCGAAACCAGCACATCGTCAGCGTACCAGCCCGCCGCTGCCACCCACCACCATACAAGCAGCAGCAGGATGGGCGAAATCAGGAAAGGGAAGAATTGTTTCCAATCACGTGTCATCAACTTGCTACCTCATCCAGTTTCACTCTAGTCACTTTGTTTCACTATTCGCCTTGTTTCGCTACTCGCCTTGCGTCAATACGGCCACGCGCGTGATACCAGCACGCTCAATCGCCGCCATCACTTTGGCGACTTTGCCGTAATTCACGGCCTCGTCAGAACTCAAATGCAAGGTCACATCCGGGTTGTTATCATGCAATTTTTTCAGCTCAGGCTCTATCGTTTCCAGCGGATACTCCTGGCGATCGATAAACAGCTTGCCAGCGGCATCCACCGATACCGTCACTGGCTTTTTCTGCTCAGGCGCTTTGGTGGCTGCTGTTTTCGGCAGGTTGACCTGGATCGCGTTGTTCATCAAGGGCGCGGTCACAATAAAAGCCACCAGCAATACCAGCATGACATCGACCAATGGCGTGACGTTGATTTCACTCAATACGTCATCATCAGCATTTGTGGAAATAGCCATTATGCAGTTGCTCCTTTAAGGTTACGCACCACCGCAGAAGCTGCTGAAGAGGATGCAACAAACTCACCGGCCTTGGAGCCATCTGCCTTTTTAAAGGTGACGCGACGCGATACTTTGATTAAATCTTCAGCAAAATCATCCAGATTGGTGCTGCTGGTTTTTAAGCGACGCAGGAAAAAGTTATAAGCCAGCACCGCAGGCACCGCCACGGCAATACCAATGGCTGTCGCCACCAGCGCTTCACCAATCGGGCCCGCGACCACTTCCAGGCTGGCGGTGCCCAGCTTGCTGATGTCGGTCAGCGCGTGCATGATGCCCCAGACCGTACCCAGCAAACCAACAAACGGCGCGGTACTACCGATACTGGCCAATACAACCAGGCCTGCTTCACGTAATACGCGCTCTTTTTGAATCTGCTGGCGCAGTGCGCGCTCAAGTACTTCCTGGCGGTCACCGCTATGACGCAGATCATCGGCAGACTCCACATCCAGGTCTTTCAGGGTTTCAAAACCCACTTGGGCGACACGATAGGCGGGGCCGTTATGGCCTTCCAGCGTAGCAGCTTCCTGCAGGCTTTTTGCACCCCAGAAGGCGGCCCTGAATTTAACGTTTTGCTTGCGGATCAGCCACACCTGGAAAGACTTGGCCAGGATAATGGTCCAGGTCACGCCAGAGGCCACCAGCAAGGTAATCAATACACCAAGCACCACTGGGGATGCGCTTTGATAGGTTTCTAAACTAAACATAATATTTCCTTTTCAAATTAAAAAAATTACTGCAGCTTGAACTCAACTGGGAATGTTGCCCAACCTTCGACCGGGGTATTCCCTCGTTTTGCCGGGGTAAATGCCCAGCGCTTCGCTGCAGCAACCGCAGCATCATCCAGTACACCGTGTCCACTGGACTTCTTAACCTTCACATCGGCAGGCTTGCCGTTAGGCAACACTTTCACCCGCAATACCACCGTGCCTTCCCAGCCCTGGTCCGCAGCAAAATCGGGATATTCAGGATCAGGATTATTCAAATGACCGACACCACCTTTGGCTTCTACCAGTGGCTCCTCTTTCACCACCACCGGCGGAGGTGGCGCTGGTTCTGGCGCCGGGTCAGCGACCACCGGGCCGCTGGTTTTTGCCGCGGTGGTGTTTTCCTGTACCACAATGTCGTTCGGCGCAATATGCTGGTCAGCGGGGGCGGTCCTTAATGCCGTTGGCTTGGCGGCCTGTGGCGGTGGGTCAGCGCGCTTGACCTGCGGTGGTGGTGGCGGAGGTGGTTTTGGCGGCTCAATGACGGGTGGCGGAATCACCTCTGGCTTCACAAACTCCACAATCACTTCGTTTTTCTTTGGCTTGACGATGCTGGGTTGATGCAAGGCATTAATAAACCCAGTCACGCCCAGAATATGGGCCAGAATGACCACACCGATCAGCGCCAGCAATTTATTACGCGGAATAATCTGCTCTACGCGATTAAACTTGCTGACCAGACGCTCGGATAACTTGCCAAAATCTTCGCCAGTGGCGACCAGGTTCTTTCTGGCTTTGCTTTTATCTGTGAGTGAATCCCAAATCGTAGAATGCTCAGCGGGCGTTTTCAGTGCCGTTGTTGACATACAAACTCCTAATAAATCTAACTAATCTCGATGAAGTCGCTTAACACATCATCTTTAATGCGCTGAAACTCCGGTGAAGTACGATGGCGCGGTCTGGGTAAATCCACAGCCACCACGCGTTTGATACGCCCTGGATTGGCTTCCATGACCACCACGCGATCTCCCAGGAACACTGCTTCTTCGACGTCATGCGTAACCAGGATGGAAGTCGTGCCTTCGGTTTCCCAAAGACGTTGCAATTCTTGCTGCATCTTGAGGCGAGTCAATGCATCCAGTGCGCCAAACGGTTCATCCAGTAATAACAATCTTGGTTTTAGCACCAAGGCCCTGGCAATCGCGACACGCTGCGACATACCGCCTGAAATCTGATGAGGGAACGCCTGGGCAAATCCAGACAGGCCAACCAGCTCAATTTGGTGTTTCACGCGCGCATCCACCTCCTGCTGTGTCAGGCCAGAAGATTCCAGTGCCAACGCCACATTCTGCTCAACGGTCAGCCACGGGAACAAACGATGCTCCTGAAACACCAGGCCCCGGTCCAGTGAGGTCCCTGAGACTTTGTCACCCAGCCAGACAATGCTGCCGTCGTAAGCGCTATCCAGTCCTGCAATCAGCCTGAGTAAGGTCGACTTGCCGCAGCCACTACTACCGACAATGGAAATAAATTCGCCTTTAGTCACTGCCAGTGAAAAGTCTGACAGCACGGTCAACGCTTTACCGTTGAGCTGGAAAGTCTTGGAAACGCCCTCTACCGCCAGCACGGCCGCCGAGCTCGCCAGTGACAGATGTTGCGAACCACGCAGGCCTAACGGTCTCACCGACGCATTGTCTTCGCCGAGGCTATCTACGTGCGCTTCATTGATCACACTTAAAGCGGTTTTAGGGCGACTCATGTTTCTTCCTGTGCAAAATAACTAGAGTGCTATACGCAATCCCTGTGCCAAGTTAAAAATTAATATTTATTACTTAATAATCATAAGGTTATATACATTCCAGCGAATACCCTGTATTGGGCAATGTTGTATATCCATCATCTGACGGCAGGCATGTGCTGGTATAGCAACAGACATAAAAAAACAGATGGCGGGAGACCATCTGTTGGAAGGGATTGCCGGGAAGCAATAAAGGTTATTGTTGTGATGCAATCCGGGACGGTGCCCAGAAAGTCTCCAGGTTCAACTCCTTTAAAGCTTTGTCGACAAAGCTTGCGTTAAGCAGTTGCTGAATATCAATATCGTTTCGAATCAGGCCAGACTCACGCGCATAAGAGGCTGCACGTTTGTAATGATCCACCAGCGCCTGGTCATAAAGCGGTGACCAGCGGTCACGCCAGCTCACGCTATCATCTTCATAGTCGCGCCTGACCACACTCTCAGGCTGCACCAGGCTAGCATAATCCTTGAGGTAGGTTTCCTTGTGCGCCTCTTGCGCTGCCCAATGGTTGGCTTTAATGAATGAGGTGACGATGGCTTGAGTGAGCTCTGGATGCTCTTTGACAAAGTCATTACGCGCCCACAAGCCACCCATCAGTTTCCAGTCCGGTGGGGCATTTTTGGTCGACCAGATGATTTTACCCACGCCTTTATCCACCAGGTTATAGGCATCACTTAAAGAGAAGAACGCATCTACCGAGCCACTGGCCAATGCCGCAGCACCGACTTGCGGATTCACGTTCACAATCTTGAAGTCGGTCAGCTTGAAGCCATTTTTCTGCACCAGGTTGGCAAACGGAATCTCCCACGGACGGCCACGGTGCAAGGCAATGCGCTTGCCTTTGAGGTCAGCAATCGTTTTTGCTGTTGAATTGGCGGGCACCACCAAATAAGAGTTACCGCTACGTCCCCACGGCGCGACTAATTGCACGCGTGGCTTGGAGCCGTTCAAAATAATCGGTGGTAAATCGCCATAGGCCGCGAAGTCTATGCTCTTGTTGGCAAAGGCTTCGTTGACGATGGGGCCGACCATCGCCGTGGCAGCAGGCACCCACTCCAGCTTGACGCCGCGCTTAGCCAAGGTTTCATCCAAGCCGGTTTCACTGGCCAACTCGGTGCTACCCAGATAGTGCGTCTTGCCATTGAGGTTATAAGCCACAGTGGCAATTCTCACCACTTTCGGGTCAGTTTCAGCACTGTGGGCGCCTGACATAGTGAATGCAGTCACCGCCAATGCCGAAAATACATAGTTTAAAAATCTGCTCACACTTACTCCTTATTTACGCTTAAGCCGCGAGGCTTACTTACTTGCTTCAGGCAACCGCCGCATATTGATGCAACTGCTGTTCTGCATCACGCAACGGCCTGAAATCAATCCACGCATCCAGGTCAAAATCCTTGTCCAACAGGCCATGCACCAGCATAAAGTTCTTTTGCTGGCGGAACAGCTCTACGCGCTCCGGGGACAAATCAGGCGCCAGTTGCAAATGGAAGTTCTCACCATAAGCCGTCGCCACGCCGTCTTCGCCCGAGCGGGTTTCGGATTCGAGGATTTCGCGTACGCCTTTGAGGTTGCTTTTGGCCCAATCTGCCGCACGCAAGGTCTGGTAGAGGAAACGCACCACCAGGTCATAATGATTGTCCAACAATGACTGATGTACGGTGATCGGACGCGGTGTGCCGTTATTGACGCGGCTGGACAGCTCAGGATAGCTATCAAGATCGATCCCCACCACAGCCCCCACACGCTTAGCGGCATCCACCGCAGATGCGCCTTTTACATATACCGCATCGACCTTGCCTTCGATAAGTGCATCAAGGCCAGACCACAACTCACCTAGACCATTGGGGTTATCACGGCCATTACGATTACCACGACCAGAAGGCACCTCTACCAAAGTCACATCATCCAGCGTCAAGCCAGCGATATTCAAGGCGCCTTTATAACCATGCAGGCTCATGCCACGAGCAATACTGCTGCCGCGTACATGGCTGGCAATCGGATGCTCGATAAACGCCGGCAAAGCCAGGCGCAATCCCTTCAATTGTTCAGGCGTGGTAATGCCACTATCCGGCCTCACCAGGATCGCTTGCCATTCATCAATCCAGGTCAAGCCAATCAGCTTGGTCGGTGCACCTTGTGCCTTGGCAGCCAGCGCCAGCAAGTTGCCACCCTCACGAATCAACGAAGGTAACTCATGATCGTAATGATGCTTGGATAACTCTTTGGGCGCTTCTTGCAACGTGGCAATGTTAATGTTGTCACGCGCAAACTCTTCATTAAGCCAGCCTAATTTATAAGCCAGGCCCGTGGCAGTCGGCACCGGGCAACGGGTAAACCAGATTTGATCGATATGTTGTGCTGTGGTCACTTGGTAGCTCCTGTGATTACAAGTCGGAAGGACGCAACAAGCCTTCTTCTTTAGCCTGGTCGTAAAGCTTGGACATTTTCCATTGTTGCTTCAACACGCCTGGGCCATACTCACGGGAGCCACCCAGGGCCTCTGCCAGGGTTTGCAACTTGGCGCCTTCCTCCAGCAACAGAATAAACTCTGCCAGTTTGCGCAGACCTTGTTTACCCCATACCGTGGCACCACCATTGGCTTCAAGAATCGCCGTGTGATGTGGATTAATCGCAATCTGGTCGAGGATAAAATCGACTTCCTGCTGGCGGCGGTCAATATAAATCGGTAACTCTTTAATCAGGTTAAAGCGCTGCACCGGCACATAACGGATAGGCAATGTGCGGTGTGTTTGTGCCCAGGCACCCAGGTAGGTGGAATGTATATGCGAAATCGTGGTGACTTCCGGGCGCACCTGGAACAATTTGGTATAACGGCCAGCGCCTGCGCCACTGCCTTTGCCGGCATAGACCGTACCATCAAAGCCAACCACGGTTGCCTCAATTGGCTTGCCCTTGTTAAACGGGCCCGGGTCATTCACGATGATCAATTTGTCCTGGCCTGGCACGCGATGCACAAAGCCCACGGTGCCATTGGCAGTAATGCTATCCGTCTCGCGAAAGACCTCAAAAGCCAGTTTGGCTTCCGCCACAGTTTCGTTTACGTAATGATCCAGATCCAGTTCAGTATTAACAGTCACGACAGTCATTGTCAGTCCTTTCAAAATTCATGCGAAAACAACACGGACTACTTGGCAAAGACTGTGCCACTTGCAACAGGTAAAATTTATCTATAATAATTAGACACTTAGAAAAAACACCGATGCCGAGCACCTGTTGCCCCGGCAACAAGTGTTGCGATTAACACAGCAAAATGTTGAATTCCCGCCCATGATCTGGCTTACCTTCAATATAACCAATATGAATATTGTTATAATTTATAGAACTTTGACTTATTAATGATCAATGTAATATAGTGACTCGCCTGTTAAATAAGGAGTCAATGATGAGCGCACAACGATGGGATATCCGTGATTCGTACACCGAACGTACTGACCATGTGATCACACACCCCAATCCGTCTGCCGTCAGCTTGTCCGTGCGGGCAAGTGCACTGGTATTCAGCGATCCCAAATCGCAAAATCTGCTGTCTTTGATCGAAAGAATCGCTTCCAGCAATGCGACCGCGCTGATCATTGGCGAAACAGGAACGGGTAAAGAACTCATTGCCCGCCATATCCACTCACTGAGCAACCGCAGAAACGGCCCGTTCCAGGCCATTAATTGCGGCGCTTTCTCAGAAACCCTGGTTGAGAGCGAGTTGTTTGGCTACGAAAAAGGCGCGTTTACCGGCGCCAACACCTCCAAAGTTGGCTGGTTTGAAACCGCCAATGGCGGCACACTGTTCCTGGATGAAATCGGTGACTTGCCACAGTCGACACAGGTCAAATTATTGCGCGTGCTGCAAGAGCGTGAAGTCGTGCGCGTAGGCTCAAGAAAGCCCATCCCGATTGATGTGCGCCTGATTGCGGCGACCAATGTGAACCTGGAAGAAGCCGTCAAAGCGGGACGTTTCCGCGAAGACTTGTATTACCGGATTAAAGTGGTGCCAGTTGAATTACTGCCATTGCGCGAGCGCCGTGGCGATATCCTGCCGCTGGTTGAGCATTTCCTGGCCGTATATCGCAATAAGCTGAACACTTCGGACCACAAACTGGCCCCCGAAACCACTTCGCTACTGATGGAATATCCGTGGCCGGGCAATATTCGTGAACTGGAAAACGTCATTCACCGTGCGGTACTGGTGAGTACCTCCGATACGCTTTATCCAAAAGATCTGAATTTACCCAAAATCAGCTTTAACCGGCCAGAGTTTACGTCTGATGAAGACAGCGGCATCACGGCACCACTGCCAAGCCGGGTCAGCTATGAGCGCCAAAGTGCGCTCTATAAATTGGAAAATATTCTCGAAGAGCTGTTTGAACAAGCCCCGGAAAACCTGTATGAGCTGATCAATGGCACCACGGTCAGCAAGGCTTATGAGCACAGTAAAAACAATCAGGTGCATACCGCCAAACTGCTGGGCATCAGCCGCAATATCCTGCGCGCCAGGTTAAAAGAACTCAACCTGATCGCATAAAAAAAGAGGGGAATATATCCCCTCTTTTTTTATGCCGAATCTTGCAAACAACCTGCTAGGCAACCAGCGTTTCCGGCAAATTCTGCTTAATCAACACCGCGGCCTGTTCTAGCGCCTGGTCGATACGCTGTTCAATCACGGCACTGTCCAATTGGTAATTCGTGAACTCTGCATCCCGGGCATAAATGGTGGTCGGGATGGTGTAAATACCAAAAAAGCTGGCCAGACTTCTTAAGTGCGACTCCAGCACCAGCGCATGATGATCGCTGCCTCCTGTTGCCACCAAAATAGCAACTTTACCAGTGAGTTTCTTCGGGTCGACCAGATCAAAAAAGTGCTTGAGCAAGCCGGTATAAGAAGCTTTATACACCGGCGTGCCAATGACGATAATATCGGCCTGGTGCAGCTTATCGTAGGCTTGTGTTAATGCCGGTGGAAACTGGTTAAAGGACACAGTAGGCCCCAGATCTGCCGTCAGTTTGGAAATATCGATCACCTCACCCGGACTATGAAACTTCTGGCTGGCCTTGGTCACCACAGACTCCACCAGCGACAAGGTTCTTGAGGGTGCAGTAATATTTCCGGAGACTCCAATAATTCGTGGCATTTCGATTTTCCTGATTAAACAATGTCTTGATTTAACAGCAAATAAAATGCCAGATTTAAACCCTTCATAATCAATCACTTGAAAAACAGATGCTGCCAATTCAACAACAAACGTCGCCAAAATGTTGGCTAGGCAACACCTCTGACTATGCCTCTAGGTTTTAATTTTGCGCACAGGGCGCGCAGGCGTCATTTGTTCGGCGTACATATTAATCAGGCTACGCTGAACGCCGCCATCACCGCAGAGCTGAAAATGAATCAGGTAACGCTTGCCGACCTTGATAAACTGGTTAGCCGCCTGGATTTCTTCCAGCGATAGCACCGGGTTTTCACCGACATTGGTCGCAATATCCAGTTTGCTCCCCAGCCAGTCAACGCCAATTTTCTCCGGCGTGATACCACTCTCGCTATAAGCGACTGTTTTGACTTTTGTCACCGTGACTTGCTGCTGGCAATCAGGCAACACTTCATCCATGCTGACGAGCGCAATCACTGCTGGCCTTGCCTCGGCTTTACTGCCGGTTTTATGCGACGGCCCAAGAATCACTTTGGCGCTATCACTGGCGGCAAAGGCGAAAGCGGGCAGCAGGCATTGCACGATCATGAGCAAACATGCGAGGCGAGCGGTCGCTGGTATGGTGTGAATCGAACGCATGGCGCGCTCCCTTCATAAGGATTTTTTTATTTAAATGGGCAGACTCACGATGGCGCGTATTCATTGCTTATTGTCATAGTGAGTCAACACTCACTTATGCGCACAAAGCTGTTGCAGGCCACAACATCAAGTCCCACATAATATAGCGCATTTGATGAGTAAGCGAAGCTGATTAACGCTTGTAAACCATCACCACGTAGGCTGATTCTGACCAATTATTTAGCAAATTACCGATAGAGCAAGCTGGCCCGGTCTTTTAAGATGCCATCATCTTCACTGCCTAAAATGAAAGGCCAGACCTATGCTTTATTATGCATTACTGTTTCTTGTGATCTCTTTTATTGCCGGTTTACTGGGCTTCAGAGGCATCGAGTCTGGTGCCGCAACGATCTCCAAAGTGTTCTTCTTTATCTTCCTGCTGCTGGCGATTGGGATTGCCCTGGCGGCGGTGCTGGGGATCAGCCTGTTCGCATAAAAGCAGCAAGAATCCCCCTCATCGCGCGCCCTGACAAATTGTCCGGGCGCGTTTTAGCTTTACGCTCATGCGCAATCGCGGCGATAATACTTTATGGTTTCAGCACGTCGCCCTGCACACACACCAACGTCTAACGATCCTCAAGCGCTCGCTGGATGGATTACGTCTTTACCACAACGTTTCACCACGCATGAATTAGCGCAGATTCGCCAGGCTGGCGAACTGGCAACCACCCTGTATAGCGGAAAATATGCTATCAACGACAGCCCCTTACTGCAACACGCCCTGGGGACTGCCGCCATTGTGGCTGAAATGAATATGGATGCAGATAGCCTGATAGCCGCCATCTTACAGGCCGCGCCTGACTTGTTAAGCGACTGGTCTGATAACCTATCCAGCCAGTTCGGGCAAACGGTGGTGAGCTTGATAGAGGGCATCGCACGTATGTCACATATCCAGGCCTTAAGTGAAGTCGACGGGGCGCAGCCTGAGGACAACAAACACAATGACAGGGCGCAGCAGTTGGAAGCATTACGTAAAATGCTGCTGGCCATGGTGCAGGATATCCGCGTGGTACTGATCAAACTGGCGGAGCGCACGCAATTGCTGCGGCACCTCTCGGGCGCTAGCCCGGCGTGCCAGGCGCAGGTTGCGCGCGAAAACCAGAGCATCTTTGCCCCACTGGCCAATCGGCTGGGCGTGTGGCAGTTAAAATGGGAGCTAGAAGATTTATCGTTGCGTTACCTGGAGCCGCAGCTTTACAAAGAAGTGGCGAAGATGCTCGACGAGCGGCGTGTGGATCGCGAGCAATACATCACGGATGTTGTCGCACAGTTACAGCACGAGCTGACTCAAGCTGGCGTGAAGGCCGATGTCAGCGGGCGACCCAAACATATCTCCAGCATCGTCAAAAAAATGAAGAGCAAGCATTTGCAGTTTAACCAGCTGTATGACGTGCGTGCCGTGCGCATCATGGTCGATGACATCAAGGACTGCTATACCGCGCTGGGCCTGGTGCATCATCTATGGCAGCCGATTCCTGGCGAGTTTGACGACTATATCGCGCGCCCGAAAAGCAACAATTATCGCTCGCTGCACACGGCGGTGAGTGGCCCGCGCGGCCTCGCGCTGGAAGTACAAATCCGTACCTTTGAAATGCACCAGCATTCAGAGTTAGGCGTGGCGGCGCACTGGCGTTATAAAGAAGGTGCCAAATCTGATGCCAAATTCGACGAAAAAATTGCCTGGTTACGCCAGATTCTTTCATGGAAAGATGAGGTGGCCGACCATGGCGACTTGCTGGAACAATTTAATAGTGAACTGTTTCAGGACAAGGTATATGTGCTGACACCGCAAGGCAAGGTCATTGATTTGCCGCACGGCGCCACGCCGATCGATTTTGCTTATGCCTTGCACACCGACCTCGGGCATAGAACCAAAGGCGCAAAAATCAATGGCCAGATTGTGCCACTGCACACGCGGCTGGAGAATGGGCAGCGCGTAGAAATCCTCACCGCCAAACAAGGTGCGCCCAGCCGCGACTGGCTGAATGCGTCGCTGGGCTTTTTACAAAGCCCGAGCGCACGTGCCAAGGTCAGGCACTGGTTCAAGTACCAGCACTTTGAAGAGAATGTCGCCCAGGGCCGCGCCAAGCTGGATAAAGAACTGCATAGGGCCGGGGCAGGCAGCCTGCCACTTGAACGTATCGCACAAAAACTGCAATTTCAGAAACTGGAAGACTGCCTGGCCGCGATTGGTCGCGGTGACATTAGCGAGCACCAGATTGCGATTACCATCCAGGGTGAAATAGCGCCTGCCGAAACAACGCCAGCACCGCCACTGGTCAAGCGCCCGACCGCCTCGCAGGTCAACCATGCCGGGGTCACCATTGAAGGCATAGGCAATGTGCAAACCACCATGGCTAGGTGCTGCAAACCCGTATCGCCCGAGCCTATTGTCGGCTACCTGACGCGCAACCATAGCGTCACCATCCATCGCCAGGCTTGCACCTTTATCACACGCTTGGCAGATGTACGCCAGAACCGCCTGCTGGCGGCGCAATGGGGCGACCGTCAACCAGGATTATCAGAGGTGGATATTGTGCTGGAAGCCAATGACAGGCAGGGCTTGCTGCGCGATATCAGCGAACTGTTTGCACGTGAAAAGATCAACACCACCAAGGCCAACACGCTGAGTCGCAATCATGTGGCATTGATGCAATTTACGGTAGAACTCACTGATATTGACCAGTTACAGCACTTGCTGCTGCGCTTGCAACAGGTGCCAGGTGTGATCTCGGCACAACGAAAAACCTGAAAGAGGCCCTATGTCTTACCTTGACGACCCACGTGTATATTTTGCCGCCGAACGCACCTTGCTGGCCTGGCAACGCTCGGCGATTGCCCTGATGGGGCTAGGCTTTGTGATTGAGCGTTTTGGCCTGTTTATGCAACTAGTGGCTCACGATCACCCGCTGCCACATGCACAAAGCGCGTTGTCACTGTATATCGGGGTGGGATTTATTCTCATCGGTGCCTGTACGGCCTTATTGTCTGCTGTACAGTTCCTGGTATTTTGCCAGTCGCTAAATATCCAGGAAAAACCGCGCGGCCATGTGCTGTGGTTACCGCCTGCAGTGAATCTGTTTTTGGCGGCGACAGCGATCGCCTTAAGCGGCTGGCTGATACTCACGCGCTAACAAGGCCTGCAGCTTCAGCCGCTCCCTTATTTGGGTACGTCTGTGCCTGCAGCAATATTCACCAGCACACCATCAGTGACACCATCTGGCGGGTTTTCAATCACCTGATCCTGGCTGGTCAGGCCAGACTGCACTTCCAGGGTTTTGCCAAGGTCACGTGCAATCGTAATCGTCTTTAATATCACTTTGTGATCTTGGCCCACCGTCGCTACTTTAAGCCCGTTCTGATCAAAAATCAGGGCACTGGCCGGAATACTTAAGCGGCCAGCGGCATCATTCAATGCCAGGTTCACGTTAGCAAAGCCGCCTGGCAGGAAACGGCCCGCCGCATTATCCACCAGCAACTGTACCAATGTCGTTCCAGACGACGCATTAATAGCACCCGAAGTCGACTGTATGGTCGCCTCAAACACGGCGTCCGGCGAATCTGGCACCGTAAACTGCGCTTTGCCGCCTGGCTTGATCTGGCTGACATAGTTTTGCGGCACATTGATGTATAAACGCAACTTGCGGGTATTGGACACTTCAAACAATGGCTGTGCCGTCGTACCGCTATTGCCCGCATTAATCAGGGCCCCGGTATCGGTATTACGCGCCGTGACCGAACCGTCAAAAGGCGCCAGAATTTTCGCAAAGCTCTTGAGCGCAAGCAGGCGGTTCACATTGGCTTCAGCCGCTTTCACAATTGCCTGCTTGCTTTGATAGTCACCCAGCTTTTCATCGACTTCCTGCCGCGCGATCGACTGCGTTTTCAGCATATCCTGCCAGCGTTTGGCCGTGGTTTCCGCCAGCGCAACATTGGCCTGGGCACTAGCCAGGTCAGCTTTGGCCTGTAATAGCTCCTGATCTAGGTCCGGGGTTTCGATTTCGGCCAACAGTTGTCCACTTTTGACACTGCCGCCGATATCGACCTTCCAGTTTTTCAGATACCCGCTCACACGCGCATAAATAGGCGCACGGGCATAGGCCTCAAAGCGGCCAGGCAGGTTCAGGCTGCCCGCTTCTGCACCATGATCAGGCTGGCTGACACTCACGGTCGCCACGGCCTGTTTGTCTGTCCAGGCCTTGAGTTTTTCGTGGTTACCCGCGCGACTGGTCACACCAATCACCACAATCCCAATCGCAGCCAGGGCCAACAGCAGGCCACCCAGTTTAAGTCCACGGGAAGTCCCCGTCGTCGCATTACGCATGTACATCTCCGGTAGAAACACTGACAGGGCGCGGGTAGTGCTTTTTGTGGATGGCGTTAAACACCACCGGCACAAACAGCAGCGTGGCCACCGTCGCAAATAACAAGCCGCCAATCACGGCACGGCCCAATGGGGCATTCTGCTCGCCGCCTTCGCCCAGGCCCAGGGCCATCGGCGTCATGCCGATCACCATTGCGAGTGCTGTCATTAACACCGGACGGAAGCGCACAAACCCTGCATCAATCGCCGCCGCAGTGGCATCTTGCAGCTCAGCCAGGCGCTCGCGGGCAAAGCTGATCACCAGCACACTGTTGGCCGTCGCCACGCCCATACACATAATGGCGCCAGTCAGGGCGGGCACCGATAAGGGGGTGTAGGTCACAAACAGCATCCAGACAATACCCGCCAATGCCGCCGGCAAGGCAGAAATAATGACAAACGGGTCACTCCAGGATTGCAGGTTAACCACAATCAGCAGGTAAATCAGCACAATCGCCCCCAGCAGGCCAAAAAACAGGCCGGTGAAGGCATGGTCCATGGTATAGGCCTGCCCCAGCATGACCACACTGGCTGCCTTGGGCACCTGGTCTTTGGTCTCATCCAGAATCTTGCGGATATCGGCCGCCACGGCACCGAGATCGCGATCTTGCGTGCTGGCATGCACTTGCACCATAGGCTGGATATCGTACTGGCTTACCACGGCATTGCCGACACTACGTTTAAAGGTCGCCAGGCCGCCCAAAGTCTGCAACGGGCCATCGCTACCGCTAATCGGCAAATTAGCCAGCGCATTCAGGCTATCCAGTTGATATTGCGGTGTTTGCAACACAATAGGATAGGTCACGCCATTGGCCGGGTTGAGCCAGTAAGTAGGTGAGACTTGCGAACTGCCCGCCATATTGATCACCATGCTATTGGTCACATCGCGCGTACTGATGCCGATTTCCTGCGCGCGGGTTTTATCAATGGTGATATCAAATGAAGGCCGGCTGCGTGATTGCTGGATACGTGCATCGACCACGCCAGGCACCTGACGCACCTTGGCCAATAACTGGTTGGCATAAGTAAAATCGTCGGCCAGTTTGCCACCGCGTATCTGGATATCAATTGGCGCAGGCGAACCGAAGTTCAGGATCTGGCTGACAATATCGGCAGGCGGAAACGAAAAAGTGGTATCCGGAAACTGCTTGGGTAACACTTCGCGCAAGGTGCGGATATAGTCGGCCGTCGGTGCATGATGTTCCTTGAGCGCAATCTGAATATCGCCATCATGCGCGCCGGTCAGGCCGGTATTGTTATAGGTCATGTTGATACTACTGATCGGCATGCCAATGTTGTCAACAATGGTCAGGATTTCATCTGCAGGAATGACCTTTTTAATCGCCGCCTGAATATTGGCAAAGCGGTTGGCGGTGTCTTCAATCCGCGTCCCGACCGGCACGCGCGCATGCATGAGAATTTGCCCGCTATCGACACTGGGGAAGAAATTGCTGCCCAGCATGGGGAGCAATAAAAACGACAGCATGACCACCGCCATAAAGCCAGCCATAAACAAACGACTATGGTCGACAGCCAATATCAGGATGGCTTTATAGCCATGACGGATGCGCTCAAACCGGGCTTCAAACCATTGTTGAAAACGCACCAGCGGGTTACGGCTGACTGGTCTCTGCTCTTCATGCAGATGTGGCTTAAGCAGGTAATTCGCCATGGTCGGCACCAGCGTCCGCGACAAAATAAATGAGCTGACCATGGCAAACATCACCGCTTCAGCCATGGGCACAAACAGGTAGCGCGACACGCCCTCGAGGAAAAACATAGGCACAAATACGATACAGATACACAGCAGCGACACAAAGGCTGGCGTGACGATTTGTGCTGCGCCATCGAGGATAGACTGCTCGACCGGCTTGCCCTGCTCCAGGTGCCAGTTGATGTTTTCGATGGTGACTGTCGCCTCATCCACCAGTAAACCTACCGCCAGTGCCAGGCCACCCAGGGTCATGATATTCAGCGTTTCGCCGATGGCGGACAAGCCAATAATCGCCCCCAGGATAGACAGCGGAATGGAGGTGGCGATAATCAGCGACGAACGCCAGCTGCCCAAAAACAGCAGAATCATGAGGCTGGTTAAAATCGCCGCCAGCACGCCTTCAAATACCACGCCATCAATCGCGGCACGCACAAAAATAGACTGGTCATTGATCGGCGTCGCGATCAGCGTCTCTGGCAAGCCCGGTTTGATTTCCTCCAGTTTGGCTTTAATGCCATCGACAATGGCCAGCGTCGAAATTGCACCATTCTTGAGGATGGTCATCAGCACCGAGCGGTTACCATCCACATGCACGATATTGGTTTGCGGCGGGTTACCGTCACGCACCTGGCCGATATCACGCATATACACGGTGGCACCATTGACTACTTTCACCGGGATATTGGCCAGGTCTTCAATCGCCGCGGCGGCATTATTGAGGTTTAAGGTGTATTCAATGCTGCCGATTTTCTGCGTACCGATCGGTACCACCATATTATGGGCAGCCAGTGCATTGGAAATATCCTGCGCCGACAGGCCGCGGGCCTGCAATGCAGCCGGATTAAGGTCGATCTGGATTTGTCGGCTCTTGCCGCCATAAGGGAAAGGCACGCCCGCGCCGGGCACAGTCACCAGGCGGATACGCACGGCGTTCAAGCCGAGGTCAGCCAGGTTTTGCTCGGTCAGGCCTTTGCCAGACAAGGCAATCTGCAAAATTGGCACCGTAGATGCGTTGTAATTCAGGATCAGCGGCGGTGTGGTGCCAGTCGGCATTTGCCGCGTCACCGTTTGCGAAATCGCCGATACCTGCGCATTGGCCGTGGCGATATTCACCCCGGCATGGAAAAAGATTTTAACGATGGCGAAGCCGTTATAGGAGTTGGCCTCGATATGTTCAATATCATTGACGGTCGTCGTCAGCGTGCGCTGGTAAAGCGTGGTAATTCGGCCAGCCATATCATCGGGCGGTAAGCCGGTATATTGCCAGGCAACTGCCACCACCGGGATGCGGATTTCAGGAAAAATATCGACCGGGCTACGCATGGCAGACAGCGTGCCAAAAATCAAAATCAGCAGCGCCATGACCACAAAAGTATACGGGCGCTTGAGCGCAATCCCCACTACGTTAAACATGCATGTCCTTCATCATGGCTTCTTTTTCTGGCGTGGTGATCTCAAAACCAGCATCGCGCCAGGCATCTATGCCACCCGTAAGTGGGCGAATATTGCGGTAACCTCTGCCGATGAGTTTTTTGGCCACCTTGGCCGCCGTCACCTCATTGGGGCAAGAGCAATAAAGCACGACTGGCGCATCTTCATCAATCTCCAGCACCAGTTGATCTACGTCTTCTAGCGTCACAAACTGCGCGCCTGAAATCCAGCCGTCCTCTACCAGGTGTTTGGCCCGCGTATCGAGAATCACCGGCGCCGCGCCGCTATTCAACAGCGTATTTAATTCGTCGACGCTGATACGCGCCATGCGCAAACTCTTGATAAACCGTTGCCTGTCCCACCATTTGGCGGCGATAAAAGCCGTAATCAGCACCAGCACCAGCAAGGTGCCCCACTTACCCATCTCGACCAGCGTGAGCATCAGCTCATCAATGGCAGAGCTGAACAAATGCCCCAACCACAATGCGGAGCCCGCCCATAGCACGGCACCCAGGCCGTCCATCAATACGAATAACCAGTAGCGTGTGCCGGAGGAGCCTGCCAGTGCACTGGAGATAGACGCAAAGCCGGGCACGAACTTGCAGACCAGCAAGGCAGGCGGACCGAATTTCAGGTAAAGCGCTTCAGTTTGCCGGACACAGGTATCCGGCGATAAAGAGATTTTGCACAGCTTGCCCATCACGCGTTTGCCATATTTGCGGCCCGCGCGATACCAGATGGAGTCGGCCATCAGCGCGGCAACCACTGCCACCAACAACATTGCCGCAAACGAATATTGCCCATTGCCAATCAGCACGCCTGCCAGCAACAAGGTCGGGTAGGCTGGTAAAGGCAGGCCCATTTGCTCAAGAAAGACGCTGGCAAACACGATCAGCAAGCCATATTGCTGTATCAACTCAAGAACGGTATTCATAAAGGATGATTAATTCGCGACAAACATTATAAAAACAACACTACATACCCAAAGCGGCCAGCATGGCAAAGGCCATAAATAATACAAAATGCGTCATGCCTTCAATCGCATTGGTTTCACCATCATGCAAATTGATGGTCGCGACAATCAGGGTCAGGAACGTCATCACCATCTGCGTCGGCGACAAACCGACAATCAGCGGTCTGTCTTCGATCAGGGCAATGGCCTCAATCACCGGCACAGTCAGAATCACCGTCGACAAGGTGGCACCCAGTGAAATATTCACCACCGTTTGCATGCGATCATTGACCGCAGCCTTCAACGCCGTCAGTACTTCCGGGCTGGCCGCGATGATGGCGACCACAATCGCAGCCACAATAGGTGGCACGCCACTGCCGGTTAAACCGGCATCCATATGCATGCTCATTTCCTCAGACAGGAAACCGATGGTAATGATGCCAGCCAACATGTAAAGAATGGAAAATCTGACATCCGCGCTCATCGCGCCAGCCGACTGCCCGGTTTGTGCCTGATGTTGGTCGCGGTAACTGAAATAGTTACGATGGCGCCCGGTTTGCATTTTCAGGAACAATGCATAAAACACGCTCATGGTGACGATGGTAAACATCGAATACAAACGCCAGTGTTCGGGCGGCAAAAAAGCTGGCAGTGCCATGGAGATGCCCAGTGCCGTCATGATCATGACGATGTAGGTGTTGCCGGAGTTGACGTTGTACTCCACCTCGCCGTATTTAATACCACCAACAATCGCACACAAACCCAAAATACCGTTGATATCGAGCATCACCGCAGAATAAATCGCATCCCTGGCCAGCGTGGTTGACGAGGTATGGCTGAGCATCATGACAATAATCACCACTTCAATGATGACCGCGCTGATGGTCAGGATCATGGTGCCATAAGGCTCTTTGAGCCGTTCGGCCACATATTCCACCTGGAACGACAGCTGGAAAGCCAGGTTGATAATCAGCAGCACAAACAGGATGGAAATGGTCAGCGACTCGGGCTGGCCGATATGCATGACTTTGTCAGCTTGCGCCAATGCCAGGTAGGCGACGATGGAAATAATCAGGGACAGCAGCCCCGCGGGCGGTTTTTCGGTAAGCATGCGCTTAGATTGTGATCAATGAATGTCCATCTTAACAGAGACTGTCGGGTTCTGTTGCATGTGGCCCCGCTTATCCATGCCTGATTACCACCGAACATGTCATCCCGGCGACCAGTGGCATCGCGGCTGGAATCTGGTCGAGATGGATACGCACCGGGATGCGCTGTGCCAGTCGCACCCAGTTAAAGGTCGGGTTCACATTGGCCAGCAAACGGATATCGGTCGGGTTATCGCGGTCGGTAATGCCATGGGCGATGCTTTCGACATGGCCTTTGAGCGTGGCATGGCTACCCAGCAGCTGCACTTCGGCCGCGTCCCCCACCTGGATCATATTTAATTTATGCTCTTCAAAATAGCCATAGACCCAGAATGAGTGCTGGTCAATCACCGCCAGCTTGGCCGCGCCTACCTGGGCAAAATCACCCGGGCGTACCAGCAGGTTAGACACCCAGCCATCGACCGGCGAACGCACCACGCTACGCTCGAGATCGAGTTTAATTTTTTCCACCTGGGCCACGGCGGCCTCATATTCGGCTTTGGCAGCGAGTGCTCCCAGATCGGTATCCTCACGGTTTTCGCGTGAAATCACTTCATCATCCAGATGCGCACGGCGGGCAGATTGCTGTTTCTTCATCTCCCACAGGGACTTTCTCTGCTGGGTCAATGCAGTCGCCTCCGCCAATGCATGCTGATAATGCATGGTGTCTATGCGGAACAGCACGTCGCCTTTGTGTACATACTGGTTATCACGCACCGGCACGGCGGTCACCAGCCCGGCCACATCCGGCGCAATATTCACCACATCGGCGCGCACACGGCCATCGCGCGTCCACGGGTAATCGGTATAACACACCCACAACTTATAGGCTAACAGCCCCGCGGCAATAGCAATCGCTAGCGTGATACCTATACGAAAAATGCCTTTTGTTGCCTGAAACCAGAAACGCTGTGACTGCATAGACGAGCCTTTCAATACACCATTAAACCAAACACGGAAAACAAGCCAAAAAACAAGGAAACCCTTAACAAGGCCGGATACCACACCAGGTCGTAAATCCCCCAGGCGGCCAATACTTTATCAATCAGCCAGATCGCCGCAGCGGCGAGCAAAAACGCCACAAACAAGGTGGGCACATGTGCATCCAGAAAAGCAAACTCACGCGGAATCCATTCATGCATCATGAGTCAGCTCCGGTTGACGTTGAAGCCTGGTCCTGCGGCATTTCTGCCGCGATGACCAACCTGATAAAATGCAATTGCGTGGTGAGCTTTCGCACTTGTGAAGGCAGGAGTGCATCGGCATACTCCCCGCCTTGCAACCATGCCAGAAAATGATCCAACCATTGCAACACTGCTTGCTGCTGCGCCAACCCTGGCTGTTTGTAATAACTGGCGACCAACGTCAGTGTGCGTTGCACCAATTGATAAGGCTGCGCCAATACCCCCCTGGCAACCGCACGTAACGCCAACACGGCATGCCCCACCTCTAGCGCAGCACACAAGGCTTCTACCACACGCACACTTTCAGCCTCTTGTGGGCGGTGCACACTGCCGGAACGCTGGATCAAATCGCGCGTCCGCATTTCAAAAATGGGCGCAGTCATGCTCGCATGCAGACAGGCATCGACCACTAATTTGCGTAATTGGGTAAACACACGAGCCTTGGCCCAGGGACTCGCCGCATAATCCGTCAGGCTGAACATGATGCCGGACACCACCAGTGCCACCATGAGTGCAATAGAGTCGTTAAAATATTTGACTGGGTTATCGCCCAGCGCCTGGTTGAATCCCACCATCAAAAAGTAAGCAATGCCCAATCCTGCGCCCACCAAGGTGGTGGCTGGTCGTGCACTTAGCCAGGCGGTGAGCAAAACTGCAGGCGTAATCGCGATACAGAGCATGACATAATCATGTACCGCGGTGAGCCAGAATACATTGCTGATGTACACCAGCACGATGCCCAGCAACACCCCTACTGAGAATTGACGGATAGTGGCCATTGGCGCCGGACTAGCCGCAAACAAGGTACTTGTAATCACCCCCAGCGTCATGGCCAGGATCCCGGAGGGCCAGTCTATGGTCATCCAGATGGCCGCCAGGATCAGCAAGGTGAGTGCGCCACGGGTCGCCGCAATCGACACCGGCAACCAGTCAATGTGCATATGCAACTGGTCAGCGGTGAATTCACGGCTCGCCACTTTGCGCGCACGTGGCTGTGCCACTAACAATGCATAGGTGTCCAGGTAGGCAGTCAACTCTTTTGCCAGGCGCGACAGCAATTCTCCACCGGTTTCCACCTCCAGCTGATTGACCTCCGGATGCATCAGCAAGTGTTGTAACTGCACCGCCAGGCGCGTATCAAAATCATGTTGAAACGCTGCGACAGCTTGCTGCACCCGGGTGATGGCTTCAGCATGACTAGCAGGCTGCCCGTCTATGAGCACCGCGGCAGATAAGGGCTGCATCAAGACCTGCAAAGCGTCTGCTTCCTTTGACGCCACACGGGTTTGTAAACGCTGGATCAGCCTCTGCAAGACGACATAGGTCGTAGAAACTGCCATAAACTGCACATTGAGCCGGTTGATGGTTGCACTGTGTACCCGCGCATCATCCGTTTCAAACTGCGCAGACGAACGAAATGCCTCCAACTGATAAATATCTTGCATGAACTTTAAAAACGGCTGATTGAGCCCAGCAGGTGCGCCGGTGCCCAGTAATACGCTGAAATCGCGAAACTTGCTGCGTACGACTGCCTGAATGTTCTCCCACAGGCGTTGCGGCAGCACCAGCTCACTGACCAAGGTCGCACTTAATAAACCAACGCCAATTTCAGACATGCGGGTTGAGGCGATTTGGAAGGTATGCCAAGGTGTCAGCGTCGCAGGCAAGCCGACAATACACAAAGTATAGCCAGCCAAGACAAATCCATAAGACTGGAAGTTACGATACACCAGCGAGCCTGCCGTACACATGCCTATCCAGAGCGCTGCCGCAATAAAAAATGGAAAGCGGTCTTGCGCAAACCAGGCCACCAGCAACATGGAAAACAAAATACCAATCACGGTACCGATCAGGCGGTAATAGCTTTTGGTGATCACCATGCCGGAGCGGAAATGCATGACAATCACCACCGTCAGCAAGGCAGTTGCCGGTTGATCCATCTCCATTTTCAAGGCTACCCAGAGCGCCAGAAAAGCGGCCAACAGGTATTTGAACAAATAGCCAATCAGGGGGAAATCCTGCCGGTACCAGTCTGTGCCTGCCTGTTGCAGGCACACGGCCACCAGTCGCGCTCCCTGCCTGAGCAAAGCCATACCAGCGAGTAACCGCTGTATGCAATGATTAATGTGCTGCGTGCTCAGCATCAATCACCCCTCCACCCAGCGCCAGCATCAATGCCGCATACGTTTCCAGTCGCACCGCCTCCTGCTCCACCAGAATGCCTTTTTGTTGCAATACCAGTGCGTTGGTTTGCAGGCTCTCTACTAGGTTGCTTAACCCGGCGCGGTAATTCTTCATCGCCAACCTGTGCGCCTGCTCGGTTTTTGCCAGCGCCTGCTGCGTATTGTCAGTTTCGGTCGCCACCGTATTCAAGATGGAAAGCTGATTTGAAATGCTTTCCAGTGCCTTGAGTATGGTGGCGTTGTAATCCTCTACCGCCATGTCATACAGCGCCGTTTCTGCCGACAGGTTAGCCCGGCGCTTACCGCCATCAAAAATAGGCAAGGACATGGCCGGGCCTAAATTGCCGACTAAACCGGCACTGGAAAACAGGCCGGAAAACGCCAGTGCCTGAAAGCCGATATAGCCCAACAAATTGATATTTGGGTAAAACGCTGCCTTGGCACTTTGAATATGTTTTTGCGACGCTTCAACCCGCCATCTGGCAGCGACAATATCCGGGCGGCGGCCAACCAGGTTGGCAGGCAAATGATCAGGCAAACCGATACTGGCGGACAAACGCAATGTTGGGCGCTGTAGACTGTCACCCGCACCCGGCCCTTCACCACTGAGTGCTGCAATCTGATTTTTTAATAATGTCAGGTGCAACTCAATTTGCACCAGCTTGTTTTGTGCCGCAGGCAATTTCGCCTCCAGGCGGCTCAGGTTTAATTGCGTATTCAGCCCGGCAGCCAGCGCTTTTTTAGCAATGGCAATCTCATGGCGCACATCATCCAGTTCCTCTTCTGCCAGGTCGCGCCACTGATACTCTGCCGCCAGCCGGATGTAGCTTTTCACCATGGCCGCCGTCAACTCAATCTTCACTTGCTGCATTTCAGCTTCACTGACATGGGTCTCATCCAGCGCCGCCAGCCAGGCTGACTTCTGCTGTTTCCATAAGTCCAGGTTGTAAGACATGTCTACCGTCGCCTGGTTGTTCCAGTTAAAGCGGCCCGCCCACGGCTTGGGGATAAAACTCAACTCGGTAAAACGTTCGCGTGACGAGCTCACTTTACCGCCAACATTCGGCAAGGTCGCCGCATGCGCCTGCTCGGCCATCGCCGTCGTCAAGGCAATGCGCGCCGTGGCTTTTTTCAGGTCAGGATGATCGCGCAGGCTTTTCTCTACCAGGCGGTCCAACTGCGCATCCTGATACGCCTGCCACCAATGCTCGGTCGGCCAGGCAATGGCGGAGGCATCCTCTATCGTTTTGCCCAGTGCCAGTTTATCTTGCGCCAGCGGCTGCGACGCGGGGATGATGCCTTTGGAGCTGATGCATCCATTTAATAACAGGGCCAATAACCAGACACCCCAGCGAAACACTCTCAGGGGTTGGCGCGGCAATATGGCAATGATAGTCAATGGCATAAACATAAAGTATGGTTATTGATAGTATGGAATCAAACTAAATAACTAAAAAATTTTACTCAATCAATTTACTTGATTAAATCGACCCGGCTGGCCAAGGTGGCGAGGTCAGTAGTCAAGGCATTTCTTTCCGGCTTACCCAACACATTCATAAACTGCGTGACGCATTGCACATACACCGGCATCACTTCGTCCAGTTTTTGCTGCCCGGCCACCGATAAGCGGATAAGGAATTTGCGTCTGTCATTGGTATCCATAAAACGGGACACCAGCCCTTCGCGCTCCAGGCCGTCAATAAAGCCCGTCATTGTCGCCTTGGTCACACCGGCCTTGTCAGCCAGCTCTGAAGGGGAAGAGGTCAGGTCGTCCTGGCGCATAAGCAATACCAGCACCCACCAGCGACCTTGCAACAGCCCATGTTGAGCCAACAACGCATCCAGTGCAGACGAAATATCCGACGCTGCACGCAAGATACTGACGAAATCAGAAATGGCCGAAATGTCTGTGCCGGGATAACGTGTCACAAACTTTTCCAGGCTTTTGGAGGTAGGTAATTCTTTAAGCAGCAACATAATACGGATCAATATAGTATGGAATCAAACTAATTGCAACTAAAAAATATACTTTGCCAAGAAAATGATCAGGTCATTGTTATGATTTTTCTGGTTTAATTAAACGTATCTTCAGCTTCTTCAATACTTGGCATCCTATTCATCCGTGAACCTGACAAATCATCCTCTCCCGCATAGAGCGGTTCCTTTTCTGTTTTTGTATATCACGCGCCGCCCCTGGTTGTTTGGCTCAGTGTTCCTCATCATCATCGGCGCCGCCAGTTCAGCGGTTGGTGTGCAATATGCCATGAAGCTGCTGGTGGATGCCATGGACAGCTCGGTACGATCCACCGCCCATGTCTGGGCACCTTTATTCCTTTTCCTGGTATTGATCACCGTCGAGAATCTGTTGTGGCGGTTGGGTGGCTGGCAAGGCTCCCGCGCCATCGTCGCCAGCGGGGTCGATATCCGGCTAGACCTGTTCGAGCATCTGACCGGCCATTCGATGCGCTACTTCAACCAGCACTTTTCAGGCGCACTGGGCAACCGCATCACGTCTACCGCTGCGGCTACCGGTGAGATATTTGCCACGATGTTCTGGCGTATCCTGCCGCCGATCACCGACTTCCTCGGCGCCATTCTCGTACTAACGACCATACGCTGGCAAATGAGTTTGGGCTTGCTGTTCTCAGTGTTATTTGTCGCCGGCCTGCTCATCCTCTTCGGCATCCGCGGTCGCAGGATACATGACAATTACGCCAGGCGATCCTCCGATGCCAGCGGCAAGATGATCGATGTAGTGAGCAATGTGTGGACAGTGAAAGCGTTTTCCGCCCGCTATCGCGAAAAACACAGGCTGTCACGCGAATTGAACCGAGAAGCCAAAGCGCACCGGCGCAGCTGGATGTATGTAGAACTGGCCCGTGTGATGCATGACATGTGCCTGGTCGTGACCGGCGCAGGCATGCTAGTCTGGTCCATATTACTCTGGCGCGCCGGTAGCATCAGTACCGGCGACGTGGTCATCGTCAGCACCCTCACCTTCAGGATATTGCATGGTTCGCGAGACCTTGCCCTTGCCTTGGTGGGCACTGCCCAACAATTCGGCATCATCAATGAAACACTCAAAGTGATTGCGCTGCCACACTCGGTCAAAGACCCGGATGAACCCTCACCACTTAAAGTCGAAAGCGGTAATATCCTGTTTGACAACGTGTCTTATACCTATCCAGATGGTCACAAGGTATTTGATAACCTGTCATTTGAGATCAAAGCTGGTGAGAGAGTCGGCCTGGTGGGGGCTTCCGGTGCCGGGAAATCGACCTTGATCAGCCTGATTCAGCGCCTGGATGATATTCAGGACGGTCAGATCCTGATTGACGGCCAGCGTATCGACCAAGTCTCACAAGACAGTTTACGGGCAAACATCTCCGTCGTCCCGCAAGACATTGCCCTGTTCCACCGCTCGGTGTTCGAGAATATCCGCTATGGCCGCCCAGAAGCCTCAAACGAAGAAGTATATAGCGCGGCACGCAATGCCTATTGTGACGCCTTCATTCGCCGCTTGCCCAAAGGCTATCGCACGATTGTGGGTGAAAAAGGCATCCGCCTGTCGGGGGGACAAAGGCAACGTCTGGGCATCGCCAGGGCTTTTGTGAAAGACGCCCCAATTTTGATATTGGATGAAGCGACTTCTGCGCTGGACTCCCAGTCTGAAAAAGAAATCCAGTCAGCGTTAGTCTCGCTGATGCAAGGGCGGACCGTGTTAGCCATCGCACACCGGCTTTCTACACTGGCCTCATTCGATAGAATCATCGTGTTGAAAAATGGGGTGATTATTGAAGATGGCCCGCCAGACGTGTTGCGCGCGAATGGCGGCCCATTTGCTGAGGCATGGCAACTACAGGCTAACAGTCTTGACCCGCAGGCAACCGATAAATTGGCAACCACGGATCCTAGTTGAAAGTAAGCTGTTGCATCCATAAAAAAGCCCTGCTCAACCGAACAGGGCTTTTGGTACGCGTTTGCTTAAGCTTTCATTGAGTTGATATCAATCACAAAGCGGTATTTCACATCACTCTTGAGCATGCGCTCGTAAGCATCATTAATGTAGTTGGCATCAATCATCTCTACATCGCTGACAATATTATGCTTGCCACAGAAATCGAGCATTTCCTGGGTCTCGGCGATGCCACCAATCAGTGAACCGGCGACATGGCGGCGCTTGGTAATCAGGTTGGCGCCATGCACTTCGACCGGATCCAGCGGTCCGACCAGCACGATGGTCTTATCGCGCTTGAGCAGGCCGATATAAGGATTGAGGTCATGTGCGACTGGCACAGTATCAATAATCAGATCAAAACTGGCCGCATGTTTGGCCATGTCATCCGCATTTTTAGAGATCAGCACTTCATGTGCGCCCAACTTTGTGGCATCCCCGGCTTTACTGGCTGAGGTGGTAATCATGACCACGTGCGCGCCCATGGCGGCGGCCAATTTCACGCCCATATGACCCAGGCCACCGAGGCCGATAATGCCCACTTTCTGGCCGGGCTGTACATCCCAGTGTTTGAGTGGTGAATACAAGGTAATACCGGCACACAACAGCGGTGCAACAGCCTTGGTGTCCAGGTTTTCCGGCACGCTGACGACGAAATTTTCATCAACGGTAATACGCTCGGCATAGCCACCAAAGGTCAGGCCACCATGCTTGGTGTCTTTGGCATTGTAGGTAAACACAGAGCCATTGCAATATTGTTCTTCACCAGCGTCACAGTCTTCGCAGTGGCGGCAGGAGTCGACCATACAGCCGACCCCAACCAGTTGCCCCAGCTTGAATTTGGTAACATGACTGCCGATACTTTTCACACGGCCGACAATTTCGTGGCCGGGCACCATGGGATACAAAGAACCACCACCCCATTCATTCCTGGCTTGGTGGATATCCGAGTGGCAAATGCCACAGTACTCGATGTCGATCAGGACGTCGTGCGGGCCCGTCTCGCGGCGATCAATATTCATGGGTGCGACCGGTGAGGTCGCATTTTGTACACCATAGGCGGCTGTTTTCATAGCATCTCCATCATCTATTGTTACGTGTTAACCAATGGCAAAGCATCACCACTGTATCGCTAAACAGTCTAAACAAGGTAGCCTAAAAGTGCTTGCCTGCTCTTATCAAATACTTGCCTAATCCTCTGCGATGTTGGCATATTTGACTCAAGAAACCGTGGCTTCATTGTCACAATGATCGTTTTACTGTTGAACAGTCACATATTGGTCGACCATCTGATTGGCCACAAATTCGCCGGGCGATGTGATCAATGCGCTGCGTACGGCACTCACCTCCTCCATCGGGCTTTTGCCAAACATGCGCTTGAACTCGCGGCTGAACTGTGAGGCACTCTCGTAGCCGACTTTAGTCGCAGCCAAGGTTGCATTAATACCGTCCTGCACCATCAGCAAACGGGCTTTATGCAAGCGTGTCTTTTTCAAATATTGAATCGGCGAGGTAGCCGTCACATCCCTGAATGCGGCATGAAAAGACGGCACGCTCATGGCAGACACCGCCGCCAGCGTATCGACATTGAGTTCATTGGCATACTCGGCGTGAATCAACCTAAGCGCCTTGCTGATTTTGCCCATATTGTTGTGGGTGCTATGCGCTGCCAAAATGGCCGACGCTTGCGAAGACTGCAGGATACGATAATGAATCTCGCGGATAATCGCCTGTCCGAGTACGGCGGCTTCATTTTTAGATTGCAAGCACTCAAGCAATCGCACCACGGCATTCGACAGTTGCTTATCCAGCGGTGTCGAACTGATGCCACTTCTGCCGTTAATATTCATTGGCGTCGCATGCTCTACACTCAACAACAGCTCGGAAACCATAGACAGATTGATGCGGATGGAAATAGCGAGTAATGGCTCCTCGGCGGAGGCGATGGTTTCACTTTCAAATGGCAACGGCACCGACAGGATCAGGAACTGTTGCGGATTATATTGATAAACCTCACCGCCCAGGTAGCCCACTTTGCGCCCTTGGCAGACAAACACAATACTCGGCTCATAAAATACCGGGCTACGCGGAATCGCCCGGTTCCAGCGCATGAGCTTGACGCCATCCAGCGCAGTCAGGGTAAATCCCTCTGTCGGTGTCAGTGCCGAAAGCAGCGTAATCGTGCGGTCTTTGTCGTGCGCATGCCAGCATTCGTTACCATTCATAATATAAGTGCGATTAAAATAAATAGGCATTCATATTACTCCTAATTAGCAATAACCATCACTACTGACATAGAATTAGGCAATCATTTCATATCTTTTAACTTTTCACGGCAGATACAACTGCTTACACTGGCCCTATTGCAGTTGGATTGATTGCAATACTTTTGGAGAAAGGGATACAAATGAAAAAGAATCCACTGATCACAGGCCTGGTCAGCGCCATGTTCGCCACACTGGCCACCTCTGCCTGGGCAGATATTAACGATGTGCGCGCAAATTTGAGCAAACTGCATGTGCCGGAAGGCTTTCATGTTGAAGTCTACGCAGAAGTACCCGGTGCGCGCCAAATGGCGCTGGGCACCAACGGCAATGTCTACGTCGGCACACGCGGCAGCAAAGTATACGCCGTGGTCGATAAAAACAAGGACCATAAAGCCGACCAGGTCGTCACTATTCTGGATGACCTGAGTGTAGGCAATGGCGTGGCCATGGTTGATGGCCATTTATATGTCGCTGAGCAACATCGCATCACGCGTTATGCCGCACCCGATTTCGATTTAACCCTGCCATTCAAGGCCATGCGTGAAGTCATTTACGACAAGTTGCCAGACAAGGCACACCACGGCTGGCGCTACCTGGCGGCAGGCCCGGACAACAAGTTATATGTCACCTTGGGTGCACCATGCAATATTTGTGACCCGGTCGGCATTGAAGCCTCGATTATTCGCATGAATCCGGATGGCAGCCAGGTAGAAACCTTTGCCAAAGGTGTGCGTAACTCGGTAGGCATGGACTTTCAGCCAGGCACCAACACCCTGTTTTTCACCGACAATGGTGTCGACCTGTTAGGTGCCGATGTGCCACACGACGAACTTAACGCGGCCCCTAAAGCCGGTTTGCATTTTGGCTTTCCTTACTACGCCGGTGGCGATGCGCGTGACCCGAACTGGAAAAACAAAACGCCGCCAGCTGACGTGACCAAACCAGTAGCCGAATTCCAGGCACACACCGCCAACCTGGGCTTTAAGTTTTATACCGGCAAACAGTTTCCAGCCGAATATCAGGGCAATGCCGTGATTGCGCAGCATGGTTCCTGGAACCGTAAAGTACCCGTCGGCTACCAGTTGGTACGCGTGACATTTGACGCCCAGCAGCAGGTCAAGGAAACCAAGCCATTTATCGACGGCTGGCTGAGTGCTGAAGGCGAAGTATGGGGCCGCCCGAATGATGTGCTGCAACTACCGGATGGCTCTTTACTGGTATCGGATGACTACAATGGCGTGATTTACCGTGTCAGCTATGATGGTAAAACACATAGCGCAGCAGCACACGGTGCAGCATCTACTGCCAGCGAAGCCAACACCTTGAGCGGTTTTGTCATGCCGGAGTCTGTATTTGCCACCCCGGAAGGCGTGACTTACGTCTCTGAAATTGGTGAATTTGGCAAATTGGGCGATGGCAAAATCACACGTATTGCCGCTGACGGTACACGTACTATCCTGGCGGATGGCTTAAACGACCCGAAAGGGCTGGATCTGTTTAATGGCCAGTTGTATGTGGCCGACATGGATCGTGTGGTACGCATTGACGCAGCTAGCGGCACCCAAACCGTGATTGCTGCGGCCAGTGCTTTCCCGCAAAAGCCAGTGTTTTTAAATGACATTGAAATCGACGGCCTGGGCAATGTATATGTGTCAGACAGTGGCGATGACCACGGCAACGGTGCAGGCATCTTTAAGATTGCGCCAGATGGCAAACTGACGCAGGTGCTTAAAGCCAAAGCAGGCATCAAGCGCCCGAATGGTTTACTGATGGATGGCCCGGATCGTTTACTGGTGGCTGATTTTGGCACTGGCAAACTATTCAGCGTGCAAATCGGTAGCAAAAAAACCAGCGTCACCTTGTTGAATCAAGGCTTTGGCGGTGCAGATGGCCTGGTCAGAGATGCCAACGGCCTGCTGTATGTGAGCGACTGGGCAGGTGGTAATGTCTGGCAACTGACTGAACCCAAAGCAACGCCACAACGCATTATTCAGGGGTATCAGTCCGCAGCAGATATCAGCCTGTCGGCAGATGGCAAATCACTGTTGATTCCTGACATGAAAGCGGGCACTTTACACACCGTGCCGATTCATTAATTGCTAGTCAAAGCCCGGTGTTTCACCGGGCTTTTTTATTCCCCCAACCGTTAATCTCTATGTCACAATGCCAGGCACGGGCCTGCTAACCAGCGGCCTGAACTCGAAAAATACTTATCTTTTTTTGTTTGGAGACTTTCATGAATAAACTGGTGATTGCCTTGTTGTTGTCTTGCGTCTGTATCTCTGCCAATGCAGGCCCGCAGCAGGAAAAAATGAAAACCTGTAATGCCGACGCCAAAACCAAAGCACTTGCAGGCGATGAGCGCAAAGCCTTTATGAAAGAATGTTTATCTGCAGATGGCGCCAGTGCTGGCCTGACTGCACAGCAAAACAAAATGAAAACCTGTAATGCCGACGCCAAAACCAAAGCACTCGCTGGTGATGAACGTAAAGCGTTTATGAAATCTTGCTTGTCAGCCAAATAATTTCAGCAATACACCCAACCATCGCCTGTTGTCCTGCAACAGGCGATTTTTTATTATTTTTTCAAATCCGTTCTAAAGTTTCTTTATATTCAGCCGTTAATTGAGTTAGCCCTTGTTGTAGCCGCTAAAACTGGCGTGCAAATACAAGGCCTCAATTGTGCTCCAATACTGGGACAGAATGGTATGAATACCACTATTAAAAGACTGGCTGGCAAACTGATCCCCGCCGTTGCTGCGCTGACGCACCAAACAGCGGCGGCCGTACCAGCCCCTCTGGCAACCACACATACCAGCACCTCGTTTAACCACATGATGGTGACTACCAGCATCACAGCCGTCACGATCGTCTGCGTATTATTGCTGTATCAATTTTGGCGCTTCTACCAGCGCGCGCAGCGCCGGGAAGCTGACATTCGCCAGCAACTCTGGCGGCAGGCCAATTACGATTACCTGACGCAACTGCCTAACCGCTACCTGCTGCAAAAATGCCTGGAAGAAGCGATTATTGATTGCCAGCAATCGCAGCAACAATTGGGCTTATTACTGATTGACCTGGATGGCTTTAAGGATGTGAATGATATTGCCGGTCATGCGGTGGGGGATCGTTTGCTGCAAAACGCAGCGTTGCGCATACAGTCTTGCGCGCGCAGTGGCAACACCACAGCCAAGCTGGGCGGGGACGAGTTTGTGGTGGTCATCCCCAAGCTTCGGGATATTCAGGTGTTACACGAGATTGGCGCCAAGATTGTAGAAACCATACGCTCACCGTTTTACATTGAAGATAACCAATACTTTGTCACCGCCAGCATCGGCATTGCCGTGTTCCCCGACCACAGCAGATCCGGCGAAGAATTAATGATGTTCGCCGATCAGGCACTTTACGCCGCCAAACGTGCTGGCAAAAATCAATATCAGTTCTTTACGCAAACCATGCAGCGGGAAATACGCGACCGTATTTCGCTCACGCATGACTTGCGCTCAGCTGTCGCCAATGGTGAGCTACATTTGGTTTACCAACCCATTTATCGCCTGAGTGACTTATGCCTGATTAAAGCGGAAGCGTTAATCCGTTGGCAACACCCGACACGTGGCGCCATCCCGCCTGATGTGTTTATTCCCTTGGCAGAAGAATCAGGTGTGATTATCGAAATTGGCAAATGGATTTTTGATGAGGTGCTCCATGACTTATCAGCCATTGACCTGTTACGCCTGCAAGGAACACAAATCAGCCTTAATATTTCGCCCGTGCAATTTGCGCATCCACAACACCTGATGGCCTTTATCAAGCGCCTGCAACGTTCCAACATCCCATGCGAACGCTTTTGTTTCGAGATTACTGAAGGCTTGTTACTGGAACCATCCAAAGTAACGCAAGACACTTTAAAGAACGTCAAGCACGCAGGCATCAAACTCTCGATAGACGACTTTGGCACCGGCTACTCTGCGCTCGGTTACCTCAAAAAATACCAGATCGACTACGTCAAAATTGATAAGTCATTTATTAAGAATCTGGAGGTCGACAATTATGATTTCATTCTGTGCCGATCCATCATTCAGATGGCACATGAACTGAATATCAAACTGATTGCGGAAGGCGTGGAGAATGCCCGCCAGGAGAGCATTCTCAAAGTGATTAACTGCGACTTTATCCAGGGCTTTTTGCATGGCAGACCCACCATGTTCAGCTCGCTGCTGGAGCAGGTCTACCAGCAGACTGCGCACCAGCGTGTGCATAGCCTGATGAATAATGAAACCAAACATTAGGGCAGAAAAAAGGGTGCGCATATGCGCACCCTGGCTACATTCACGATCAGGTTAGACCAGATAGTGATCCAGCAATAATGCCGCAAACATCAGGCTGAGATAAAGAATCGAATATTTAAAGGTTGTTTTAGCCAGTGCATCTGAATAATGACGATACAAGCTAACCACATAATACATAAAAATAAGATTCAACACGGCAGCAGATGCCAGATACAACCAGCCACTCATGCCCAGGCCATAAGGCATCATAGAAACGACGACCAGAATGACGGTATACAGCACGATATGCAGCAAGGTGAACTGCTCGCCGTGTGTCACCGGCAACATGGGCATGCCGACTTTGGCATACTCTTCACGACGGTATAAGGCCAGCGCCCAGAAATGCGGCGGCGTCCAGGCAAAAATAATCAGAAACATCACCAGGGATTCTGGAGACACGGTATTGTTCACTGCAGCCCAGCCCAGAATGGGTGGCATGGCGCCAGAAGCCCCACCAATGACGATATTCATCGGCGTGGCAGGCTTGAGGAATACGGTATAAATCACCGCATAGCCGACAAAAGTCCCTAACGTTAACCACATGGTCAGCGGGTTGACCCAGTAATACAAAATGCTTAAGCCTATGCCGCCGAGCACACTGGCAAACAGCAGTGTTTCCATCTGCGACAGTTGACCAGTTGGCAAAGGCCGTGCACGGGTACGCGCCATCATGGCATCAATCTTATGCTCAATGAGACAGTTAAACGCCGCCGCCGCCCCCGATGCAAAGGCAATCCCCACCGTGGCGGCCAGCAATACCGAGAGCGGCACCATGCCTGGCGTCGCCATCAGCATACCGATAATGGCGGTAAACACGATCAATGCCGTCACGCGCGGCTTGCATAGCGCATAAAAACTGCGCATCCCCATGCTGGCTGAGGCCAACTGTGTCATCCATGCTGCTTGCATACTGTTCCCCTATTTTTTATATGACATTTGATGATGTATTCAACAATCTGGCATTGATAGCTACCAGCCATACGCCCAATAACGCTGCCCCTGCGTTATGCAGCACCGCCAGCACCAACGGCAGTTGCAACAACAGGTTACCAACCCCAATCGCCACCTGGCACAGTACAATCGCCAGCAGCCCCCAGGCCAGGCCACGTGAAACAGGTCGTTGCAGCAAAAATCTCACGCTCACCAGCATCCAGCCCAGCACAACGAATGCACCCAAACGATGTATCCATTGAATGGCTGTCAGCACATTAAGGTGCAACTGTCCGCCATCGCGACTTTCACCCAAAGCACGCGTGAGGTGAAATGCCTCGCCGACATCCATATCCGGCCACCACAAGCCATGGCAGGTCGGAAAATCCGTACAGGCCAAGGCAGCATAATTACTGCTGGTCCACCCTCCCAACAGCACTTGCGCGATCCAGATCAGCAACGCAACACGCAACCACCATTGCTGACTGCCAGGCAATGCAATGTCCTGCTTGCTGCCATGACGAAAGGCAATCCAGCTCAGCAAAGCCAACGTCGTCATGCCGCCAAGCAAATGCAAGGTCACGATCACCGGCTTCAATAACAAGGTCACCGTCCACATCCCCAGCAAGGCTTGCAGAACGATCAACACCACCAAGCCTGCCGACAACTGCCAGGCAGTTTTAAGCGTATGACGTTGACGATATGCCAACACGGCCAGAGCCACCACCAGCAAGCCCAGGCTGCCAGCCAGGTAACGATGTGCCATTTCCTTCCAGGCTTTGGCATGCACAACGGGCTTGTCGGGATACGCCTGCTGTGCCGACTGGATTGCAGATTCACTCTGCGGCACGGTCAACGCACCATAGCAGCCCGGCCAATCCGGACAGCCCAAACCGGCATCTGAAAGCCGTACATACGACCCCAGCACCACCACACAAAAAGCCACAATAGCAGCCAATACACTCAACGCTTTAAACATGTACTAGCCTGCCCATGAAGCCTTTAACAATTTCACCAGATCCTTGCGTATCCACTTGGCCTCCATCTCGGGGCCATATTGCATCATGATATTACCCAGCGGATCGATAAAATAAACGCGTTGTGCATCCAGTGTATTCTGGCCACCACCACTCAGCATACTGCCCAACGCAGTCACTTGCTCAGGCGCACCATTAATAATCAGTAAATCAGGATAACGGGCACGAATGGCGCTGGTGTCAGCCTGCTGTGTAATCAGCACGCGCTGCACACGTATCATGTCTTTGTATAACGAGACATAAATCTGCCGCATGTCGTACAAACGCTGCATGCAAGGCGCATCACACTCGCGTGCGATCAGGGCGATATTCCATTTATCCTGCCAGAATGCCGGCAATGCCTGCTGCTGGTCACTCACCCAATGGGTTGTATGGGCGATGGAAACGGGCGGTTGAATTAATTGACCATAGCTCTTGCCAGTAGGACGCCAGTCAAACTTGATCATCGCCACCACCACCAATAGCGGCACGGTAAAAAAGATCGCCAACAACAAAAAAATCATGCGCCCTTTGCGCTGCTGCACAGGATCCAGCACCACTAAAGGATTCGTTTCTTCATGGGTCATATTCAAGCCCGTCTCTCCAACATTTGAGTCAATCCAATCACCAGGCTAGCTACAGCAAAACCAAACCACTGGTAAGCATAACTCAGGTGCTTTTCCACTTGCCCGGCAGGCACATCCCAATGCCGCACATACCCCTCACCAACCGCTGGGGCGAGTTTGAGGATCACATCCGGGAAAATATAAGGCACATGCTGGCGTAAATAAGCAAAGTCGAGCACAGGTTGCACGGATTGCCAGGCCTGGCCAGGTTTATCCAGCCTGAAACCGACTTTGGTTTGCTGCCAGAACAAGCCCTTAATCACTTGCTCAGCCTGCGTAGTGGAAATTTTTGGCGTTTGTTGATGATCAGTAAACCCGGCTATCCAGCCACGGTTTACCCAGATCACATGTTGTTGGTCATTGAGCAAGAAAGGCGTAATGACATGAAATCCGGCTTGGCCTTGCTCCACCTGATTATCAAGAAAAAATGCATATTGAGGCAGGTAATGCCCTTTGAATTCAACGGTCTGCAAATGCAAAGTTTCGACTTTAGCCGGGGAGTCCAAGTCTTGCGCTTGCGGCCAAACCGCATCGCCATGATGCGTCAATGCGCGGGTAATTTCCTGCTTTTGTTCTGCCTTGTGCCATTGCCACAAGCCAAGCCGGACACAACCCCAGATTGCGACTACCATGACACACACCACCAGCCAGCGTACACGAACGACATAATTTCCCAAGGGTATTTGCATTTTCCAGCTTACAGCCCATAATGTGATCAACTTAACGCGAGATCACATCATGCTCATTAAAATTGTCACCATTTTGATACTGATTGTCATTGTGGGCAGCCTGTTTTCCGCCTTGCTGTTTTTGCTCAAAGACAAGAGTGGTTCCGATCGCACCGTGAAAGCCCTGACCATGCGTATCGGCTTATCCATCTTCCTGTTTCTGGCTTTGATTCTCGCAGCACATTTCGGCTACATAGGCCATACACTTTAACAATATTACGCTTGCTAAAAAAGGGCGCTCAATGCGCCCTTTTTTCATTCATCAGAGCATGTAAACAAAGATATACAGGCCCAACCACACCACATCCACAAAGTGCCAGTACCAGGCCACACCTTCAAAGCCAAAGTGATGCTCAGGCGTAAAGTGACCTTTAATACTACGCAGCCAAATCACGATCAGCATCAGGGTACCAATCGTCACATGAAAGCCGTGAAACCCTGTCAACATGAAAAATGTCGCACCGTAGGCGCCTGATTTCAGCGTCAAGCCCATTTCCGTGTAGGCATGATGGTATTCAGCCGCCTGACAGCACAGGAAAGTCACACCGAGCGCAATGGTCAAAAACAGACCAATAATCAATTGTTTGCGGTTATTCTTGATCAAGCCCCAATGCGCCCAGGTAATGGTTGCGCCAGAACTGAGCAGCAGCAAGGTGTTAATCAGCGGCAAGCCACTCCATGACATCGGATGGAATTCAGGGTTGGGCTTATAAGCCTCACCAAGCACCGTACCGCCAGGCCCTTGTGACGGCCACGCACTCAAAAAGTCTTTATACGGTGTAATATCCGGCGCATAGGAGGCCAGATCAGGCACCGACAGCACCCGCATATAAAATAATGCACCAAAGAAAGCCGCAAAAAAGGCAACCTCTGAACAGATAAAGACGATCATGCCGATGCGGAAAGATTTATCTTCCCACTTTTTATATTGCCCGGTGATACTCTCAGTAACCACCGTGCTCAGCCACTTGAACATCATGGTCAGGATAATCGCCAGACCCAGATACATCATGTATTTGCCCGGGGTTGCGAGGTAAGACAGCGCCGGATTCTTGATGGAGCCATCCAGGCGCGTATCCGAACCGGTAACATTAAAAACAAAACCACTGGCCATAGACAGCAACCCGACAGAAATCAGTGCCGGATATATGCTGCCATGCGGGACAAAATAGTGATTTTCTGAATGACTAGCCATGCATTAACTCCCTATCCTTTAACTTATTGCTCATAATTATTGTGTTTACTGACTTGCCGGAAAAAACGAATACGACAAGGTCATTTCTTGTACATCTTTTGGCAAATCGGCACTGACAAAAAACCGCAGTGGCAACGCCTTTACTTCCCCAGGTTTGAGTGTCTGCCTGACAAAACAAAAACACTCAATCTTCTTCAAATGTGCCGATGCTTTGCCTGGCGTCACGCTTGGAATCGCCTGTCCGGCCACTTCCTCACTGGTAATATTCTTTGCTTCAAACATCACCGTGGTCACTTGGCCCGGATGCACGACCACACTGCTTTGCTTGGGGTAAAAATTCCACCCCAGGCCGGGCATCACCGATGACACAAATTGCACCGTGACTTCACGCTTCAAATCAACAACCGCTTTGCTTGCGCTCTCAGCCGTATTGTTTGTTTTGCCATTCAAGCCTGTGACTGAGCAAATCACGTCATATAGCGGCACGAGTGCAAAAGCAAACAACAATGCACCAGCAATAATCCAGACTAATTTCAACGCCAATTTTTTATTGGCTGCTACCTGCGCTTGCTCTAATGCCATAACCGTTGCAAGCGCCGCTTACTTCCAAATCGTAAACATCGAAATCAGGTACCAGATAATGGCCACTGCGGCTAACAGCCAGGCAATTTTCCGATTATTTGACTGCTTGGGATCACTCAAAATACATCAACCTTTAAACAAGCCAATCAATCACAGACGGATTGGCTTTTGCTTCAAATTTACTTCAGCTTTGTCCTTACTTAACAACAGGCTGCTCAGTAAAGCTGTGGTATGGCGGTGGTGAAGGCAATGTCCACTCCAGCCCTTGTGCACCCTCCCAAACGTTGTCAGTGGCTTTCTTACCACCTTTGACACAGCTGAGAATAATGTACACAAACAGCAGTTGTGACAGGCCCAACACAAACGCGCCTACCGTAGAAATCATGTTGAACTCGGCAAACTGCAATGCGTAGTCAGGAATACGACGCGGCATACCGGCCAGGCCAACAAAGAATTGCGGAATAAACGTCACGTTGAATGAAATAGCGGTTAACCAGAAGTGTGTTTTACCTAACTTCTCGTTATACATATGGCCGGTCATTTTTGGCAGCCAGTAGTACACACCGGCCATAATGCCCATGATGCCACCAGCGAACAGGGTGTAGTGGAAGTGCGCCACGACGAAGTAGCTGTTGTGGTATTGCGCATCCGCAGCCACGTCAGCCAGCACCAGGCCAGTCAAGCCGCCAATACCGAATAAAATGATCCAGCCGACAGTAAACAACATCGGTGTTTCAAAGCTCATGGAGCCTTTCCACATGGTGCGGATCCAGCAGTAGAACAACACGGCCAGCGGCAATGAAATCGCCATGGTGCTATACATAAAGTACAGCAAAGCTGGCACTGGCATACCGGCAGTAAAGAAGTGGTGCGCCCATACAACGACAGCCAAAGCACCAATAGACCACAATGAATACACTTGTGCTTTATAGCCATACATTGGTTTGCGGCTGAAGGTTTGCAGAATCTGAGGAATGAAACCCCACACCGGCAGCAACAGAATATAGACTTCAGGGTGACCAAAGAACCAGAACAAATGCTGGAACATGATTGGGTCACCGCCACCGGCAGCATCAAAGAAGTGGGTACCAAAGTGACGGTCGGTCAGCAACATGGTCACCGCGCCGGCCAACACTGGAATCGTCGCAATCAGCAAGAAGGCCGTAATTAACCAACCCCAGGCGAACATCGGCATTTTCATCAAGGTCATGCCAGGTGCACGCATATTGTAAATCGTCACAATAATATTAATAGAGCCTAATACTGACGAAATACCCAGCAAGTGCACGGCAAAAATAGCGAAGTCGACGCCAATCCCGCCTTGCACAGACAGCGGCGGATAAAAGGTCCAGCCAGTCGCTAATGCGCCGTCACCAACGCCAAACAACGCCAGCGTGAATGGCAGTGTGAGCAAAATAGCTGACGGTGGCAGAATCCAGAAGCCCCAGTTATTCAAGCGCGGCAAGGCCATATCAGGTGCACCGATTTGCAAAGGCAACATCCAGTTGGCAAAACCAGTAGCGGCTGGCATCAATGCCGCAAAAATCATGATCAGCGCATGCACGCCAATCAGCTGGTTAAAAAACTCAGGGTTCATTAATTGCAAACCCGGCTTGAACAGCTCGGCACGAATGCCCAAAATCATCGAACCGCCGACCAGAAACATCACCAGTGAAAAGGTTAAATACATGGTGCCGATATCTTTATGGTTGGTCGTCGTTAACCAACGCATAATCCCGGTCGGATGGTCGTCGTGATGCTCATCATGATGTGCTACGGTTGTAGTACTCATAGTGCTCTCCTAAAATCGCTCAAATATTATTCGCGTGCAGCTTTAACTTGCGCTGGCTGCACCAGTGCATCCACAGCCGCCGTATTACCCAGCGCATTGCGCTCGTAGGTAATCACCGCAGCAATTTCCGTATCGTTCAATGTGGCTTTCCAGGCAGGCATCACGCCTTTACCATTGAGCACACGATCCAGATGACTGTCTTTTTGATATTTGCCATCTGCGCCAAAAATCGGGCCGGTGGCGATTTTGCTGCCGGTGAGTGCCGGGAAAGCCGGAGGCAAACCTGCACCTGTCACCTGATGGCATACCGCACAGTTTTTCTCGTAGACCACTTTACCCTGAGCGACCAGTTCGTCTTTGGTCATCTCTTTGACATCATTCGCAGCTTTTTGCTCATCCTGTTTTTTGTTCGCCCATTGTGCGAACTCTTCTTTAGACACCGCATTCACCACCACTGGCATATAGCCATGGCCTTTACCGCACAGCTCTTTACATTGGCCACGATACACGCCCGCCTTTTCAACCTGCACCCAGGTTTCACGGATAAAGCCGGGCACAGCCACACGTGAAGAACCAAACTGCGGTACCCACCAGTTGTGTAACACGTCAGAAGCCGTCATCAGAATGCGCACCTTCTCGCCAACCGGCAGCACCAGCGGGTTATCAACCTCTAACAGGTAATGCTCGCCTTTATCGGCTTCGTTATGCATTTGGTCATTGCTGGTGGCCAGGTTGCTGACGAACTTGATGCCTTTGGCGTCGCCATCCAGGTATTCATATTGCCAGCGCCACTGTGAACCAGTGATCTTGATCACCATGGTCGACTGGTCACGTGTATCTTCCATCATCACCACGCTGTGGTAAGCCGGAATCCCCATGATGACAAAGTCAATCAGCAGCAAAATCGCAAATGGAATCAGCGTCCAGAAAATTTCAACCGCAGTCGAAGGCGCCTTATCGGCCACAGGTTTGTAGCCCTTGCTGTGACGGTGAGTCACAATGGAATAAATCATGATAGCCAGCACTGCCACAAAGATGACGGCAGTAATCAGCATAAATTTGTTGTGTACGTGTAAGGTATCCAAAGCCATCGGCGTGACCGGCTCTGGAAAATTCCAGGTGAAGTCAGCACGTGCACTTAAAGACAAGAACAATGCAAACGCACCAACCCCGAGTTTCTTCATCCCTTGCATCTAATCGCTCCAAAATCCAGTTATTTAGTTTTCAGAAGTACCCGCTTGAGATGAGACGCCACTTGTTCGCGTTGCGCGTTGTCCATGGTATCTCGACCAAACTCAACCTCTTGATGATGGGACCCAATCCACAGTGACGTTTTACCGTTCTCACCTTCCCTGAGCGTTATCCGGGTCCAATAGGATTGAAAGCGAACGTGTTTTATTTCTCCCAACACACTTTGCTCGATTTCAACCTGATCCTGAACGAAAGTAATTTTTTCGTAATCACTGCTGTGACGCAATACCACCACAAACGCCAGAACCACCAACACTAATTCCAAGCCAGCAAACGGCAACACCATCCAAGCACCTACATGCAAAAAAGCTAAAGCAATCAGCCCCGAAAACACCACCAGACTCAACAACAACTTGCATACACTTTCTGTAGAAGCGGATGCATTCGGCCTTGTGATGCATTGTGTTTCGCAAATAGATAACATGCTTGCCAACCCAAATTTAGCTTGTAGCAACTAAATTACGTTTAGTTACAAATTTGTTACATGTTGTAAATTAGCACAAGACCAACCTAGTGACAAGACAAAAAATCGGGATTACCCCTGTCATCAATGTAAATTTATGGTGAGTTGGGGTTAAAGCGACGCGGTCAAAAAAGCGCATAAAATACTGGACCAGACTAGTCCAACGAGCATTCTGAATACTGCCGGAACAACGAAGAAGCGATGTGGATGAGTAGTGAAAAAATGTTGTTGCGTATCACCCAAGCAACTACTTTTTCGGGGGGAGATTTTGCACGCCATCACCAATCAAGCATGTTTGAATCAAAAAATATGACGACTGCATGCAAAAGTTTTTTGTGGTAGATTCTTAATCGTATCCCGATGTCATCGCGCAATCTTGCCTACACCAGATTAGCGACAGATGAGGCGCAGCAAGCCATTGGGACCGTTTTTTGTGTGAATGAATTAGCAATGCAAGTAGTTGTGGCAAGCCATCATCAAGAGCTTTTCAGCTTTAAAGATCGGTCATGCAATCTGCAAGCACTGATTGATGGCAGCCATCATTTTAAAAGGGGCTAAACACATGAACATTAACCATATACCCGCCACAAAAGTCCGTGCTGACGACGGTATTTCCATCCGCCAAGTTGGCACCAACATCATTCTAGACTGGCTGCATGCAGGCGTAACCGACATCCACCTCGGCGGCCGCGCCAGTCTTTTTTACGGTATCATTTTCGCCGCCATCGGCGTCATCATACACACCGTTTTTGCTGACAATTACTGGCTACTGGCCGGGGTATCAACCGGCTTCTTTTTGCTAGGCCCATTCCTGGCGGTCGGGCTATATGACTTAAGCAGACGCATAGAATCCGGCGAACGACCTTCACTTCGCCCCACCCTCACCGCATGGCTACCCAACCTGCTCAATATCACCCTGTTCACAGGACTACTGATTTTTGTTTTTCTCAGCTGGGTGCGTCTTTCAATGAGTATATTCGCGCATTACTTTCATGATGCACTACCCACTTTTGCAGATGTAGTCATCAACGTATTCACCTTCAAGCAACCCACGTTCCTGTTCGTTTATTTTTCTGCCGGTGCCGTGTTTGCCGCTTTTATTTTCAGCATCAGCGTCATCGCCATGCCCCTCATGCTAGACCGTAACGCCAGCGCCTGGACCGCAGCCATCACCAGCCTGCGCACCTGTGCACATAATCCGGTGCCCATGCTGCTATGGGCATTCTGTATTGTCGTCCTCGTGGGATTTGGCCTGGCGACCAACTTTTTGGGATTGATTTTAACTATGCCAGTGGTTGGGCATGCTAGCTGGCACGTTTATCGCGACCTCATCGCAATAAGAAATTAATCCCGACCTCGTAATCAGTTGGTGGAGCAGCCAACTGAAGCACCATATAAAAAAGGCCTAGACGATCATCATCTAAGCCTTTTAATTTTTTGTACTTTTTGAGTCCTCTTCGTGCTACTTGAGAGTAATACATGGTGCGGGAGCCTGAACCGAATGTTGCACCAAACACTAATATTTAAGCCACTCTAAGGAATTTATAAATATTTGTTACCCCAATTGAATAAAAGTCACACTTTCTTTAGATCCAACTCACGGCCTATTTTCAAAATGAAAATGGAACATGACAGGCCATAAAAAACCCGCCTCTCGCGGGTTTGATCAAAGTAAGTACTAAGTTTATTACTTATATATTCTGGAAAATCTTATTTGTATTTGCAAATACTACATTCACGTGTTTGTCAGTGATTTCCATCTGTAGATCATAATCCACATTTCGACGGTTAAAAAGTTGGCCCTTTAAAAAATGTGCAATCAGTAAAGATTTTGAATGATTGTCATCTGTTTTCGGAATGTTAGGGTGGTTGAGCATATGTTGAAGATTTTCATGCACGCCACATTTCTCTTTTGTAATGCCTGGCTTGGCCAATTTTGAATGAAATTCAACAGCCCCATGATAACAGGCATAATAAGCACGAGAAATGGCGCTCCTGAAATCAGCTTCTGTTGCATTGCATTTGTTTTTAATATCATTTGCTGATGCCAGCAAATCATTAGCACAAACTGGCATTAGATCGCCTCAACACTCATATGCAAAGCGTCTGGGAATGCCCCATATTTTTGTATCGATCTTGAAACCGATTCAGCATAAATATCAGCTGCAACATTAGGATCAGTTTTAACTCTAAAAATTATAAAAACAGTATGCGGATGCCAATTGTTTTGATTATCTCCGATTAAAACTGTTGGATTATATTCACCAATCATCAATCTACGCTCACGCAATACCTCACCAAATACATCTGCATATTTGGCAACTTCAGCGTCAGTAATGTTTGCCGACTCCAATATCGCACTAGCTCTTTCGGCCAAGGAAATATCTTTGTCTGCGAATTCTAATTTAAGCTTCAATGATTCCTTGATTAGCTTGTTTAATTTGATGAAAGCTAGGCAGTTATACCCACCAAGAATTATTTCATATGGTTCTAATTCGTTTTTAGCAATAATAGATTCGTAGTAGCCAATCGCTTCACTATATAAGTAACTGTTTGATAAAACGATTGCTGAATTGTAATAAAGGCTTTGGTAGCTTTCTGGCGGAATGCCGTTCATCACACGAACGTGATATTTAACATTTTCAAAATCACCAATTAAGAAATTTAAGCTAGCTTTATGTAGATGCGCTCGACTAGCATCTACTTTCATTAGCTTATCAACATCTGCATTCAATTGCCTTATAACAAAAGAATCGGCAGGTATATGCTCAAATTGAAAAATCAGATTTCTGATTTTGTCTGTTAAATCTTTATCAATAGTCTGTGGTGCAGTAGCTACCATGTTCTGAATTAATTTTTTTGTGTACTAATTTAAGCAGTCTAGCATGCTAAGCATATATCCTTGAATTAGCAATAGTACAGACAGACTAATTTATAAGTCAGTTCAATGATTTACATACCTTGCAGCATTTTAAAAGTCCGTCGCTATTAACATGATTAACGGTAAAAATAGGCTTTTATGTAGGCTCGTATTCCCAAAATCAAAATATGCTCACCCCAAATACCTTTTACTACTATATATGGTGGTGACCACCCATCGACCACCTGAATGACCACCCCACAGCACTAAGAGTATCTAGCTTGATATCACGGTTCGAATTACCCGCAGTAGATGAAACCCTAGGAAGGACCCAAAAACATTGTTGCTGATTTAAGTCACAAACACCTTGACTATAAAGCCCCAGGGGTTATACCCCCCCTCCCCCTGTAACTCCCGCACGAAAAAATTTTGTTAAGCCCTCGGTCTAGACAAAACAAGTTGAGGACTGGTACCCGCACCTACCATAGCTTTCTTCTACGGTTAGGTAAGCCGCTGGATATTTATGAGCCAACCTTTGATGCAATTTCATTAAGGTAGGCTATCGGCGGGTTTTGCATTGCGTAATGCTGTATCTGAGAGTGCCATTTCGGGGTAACTCCAAATGAGGTAAGTTTTATTACCTCACAAGCTACCCCTGCTTAATACTGGATGTCAAACGACGACTTTGGACTGCTCTGGGCACAAAAAAGCCCGTAAGTCATTGATTTACGGGCTAAATTGAATCACTTTGTACAACTTCTTGGTGCCGGGAGCCGGAATCGAACCGGCACGCCTTGCGGCGCTGGATTTTGAGTCCAGTGCGTCTACCAGTTCCGCCATCCCGGCATGGGATATAATGTTGGACATCTCAAAGACAGCTATTATAACCATAATTTTGATTTATGAAAACTCTAGATTTCGATTTTTATCTTCCCGCACACTTAATTGCACAACATCCTCTACCCAACCGTTCAGAAAGCCGCCTGCTGGAAGTCAATGCCATACAACAGACTATACAGGACAGTTATTTCCGCCAGATTGCCGACCATTTTGAAGCTGGCGATGTGCTGGTCCTCAATGACACCAAGGTGATCAAAGCCAGGCTGTTTGGGCAAAAAGCCACCGGCGGCCAGATTGAGGTGATGATAGACCGCGTACTGTCTGAACAAGAGGCTTATGCGCAAATCAAGTCTTCGCGCTCGCCCAAAGCGGGCAGTTTGTTGCATTTGTCGGGCGACTATCAGGCTGAGGTGTTAGGCAGGCAGGCCGATATGTTTCATATCCGCCTGCTGGGTAATGAGTCCTGGTATGACTTTTTGGAGCAATATGGCCAGTTGCCGCTGCCGCCTTACATTGAGCACAAGGCGGATGCCGCAGATGATACGCGCTATCAAACCGTGTTTGCCAAGCATGCGGGGGCGGTGGCGGCACCGACAGCTGGCCTGCATTTTGATGAGGCCTTGTTACAGGCGCTCATCAACAAAGGCGTACATGTGCGATACGTGACGCTGCATGTGGGTGCAGGCACATTCCAGCCGGTGAAAGTGGACAATATTGCCGAGCATCATATGCATAGTGAGGTATATCATTTGCCTGAGGAAACGATTAGCACGATTCTCAACGCGCGCGCCAGTGGCAAGCGCGTCACAGCGGTAGGCACAACCTCGCTGCGCACACTGGAGAGTGCGGCGCATGTGGGTAAGCTATTTGCGCATCATGGTGACACCAATATTTTCATTACGCCTGGGTTTGAGTTCAAGCTAGTGGATAGATTAATCACCAACTTCCATCTGCCGAAAAGCACTTTGATGATGCTGGTATCCGCATTTGGCGGCTATGATTTGATGCGCAAGGCTTATGCACATGCGATTGATCAGTCTTACCGTTTTTTCAGTTATGGCGATGCCATGCTGATTACGCGCGCGCCGTCAGCAAAATCTTAAACTTACACGTTAAAATAGAGTCTATCAATCACCAATAAAAACAGGATGACGGAGATATGCAATTCACCCCAAAAACGTTGAGCGCACTGGCACTCTCTTGCCTGACGCTCATCGCCCATGCTGAGATTTTGCCCGAGGCAGAAGTCGGCGTAAAAATCCCACTGACTAAAAAGCCGACTACGCGCCCGATGGCCGTGGCTTATTTACCCAGCAATCAACACTACTACATTGCTGATGGTGGATTGGCGCCGATGGGCAGCGAATTTGAAGCGCCGATTTCAAAATCTGAGGTGCATGCGTTTACGGCGGATGGCAGCTATGTCAACTCGGCCAAACCTGGCTATGACAATCGTTCACTCTATTACAACCCGAACTCCGGTAAGCTGGAAACCATTACCTATAATATTTCCAGCGCAGTAGGCTTTTCACCTAATACCGGCATTTACAGCCTGGATGTCGGTGATAAAGGCGAGCTGTTAGGGACTTCGGGCGACGTCGCCCAGTTCAACCCGGCCTTTGGCGATGCGGGCACCATGCCCAGCTACGACCCAGTGAGCAAACACTATTATGCCAAACAGGATAGAGGCAACCTGGTATTTGTCGTCGACTCCAAGCAACGCGAAAAACTGCAGGAAATCAAACTCGACTTTGCCAAAGCACAAGTGATGCACGACGATGTCAGTGATCATTACATTGCCTTTACAGGCGTGGCTGGCAATGAGCTAGCCTTGCTGGATATCGATCATAAAGCCGTATTGATTTTTGACTTGAATGGTCAGTTTGTCGGCAGAAGTGCGCTGCCTGCAACGATGAAGCTACGCTCACAAAACCACTTTAATGGTCTCGGATATACCAACGGCATGATGTTTGTCTACCACGAACCAGAAGGTGAGTTTGGTACCTACTATGGCTTTAAAATCGTCAAATAAGTTTGAACGCCAATAATAAAAAACCGCGCATAAGCGCGGTTTTTTATTATCTGTTTTATTCGGTTATTGACTGGCAACATTCAGCTTGGGTGTATCTAAAGCAGGCGCATAATGCCAGTGATTACGCCAGGCACCCACTACCAGGTTCGGGTAATCAGGCTTGCCCAGGCTACCGTTATAACGACCCAGCGCACGATAATAATCGCCGCGTTCAATATCCAGGTAATGGCGCAAAATAGTACAGCCGTAACGCAGGTTTAAACGCATATCAAACAGATTGTGCTCGTTGACACCAATCGACTTCACCCAGAATGGCATCACCTGCATATACCCACGGGCACCTACGCTGGATACCGCATACTTTTTAAACCCACTTTCAACGTGAATCAGGCCCAACACCATTTGCGGATCCAGCCCTGCACGTGTGGCTTCGTAGTGTACAGACTTAAGGAAATCTTCACGATATTGCGCATCAGGCATACGCTTGGCTAGGCGGGCGGACATGTCCTGCAACCATTGTTGTGCCGACAGCTCGTTATCAAATAACAATCGCGGCGCAGCTAGGTCGCTGACTGACTTTTGCATCAACGCCTTGACGCTATTGGCAAGCGGCTCCTCTTTTTGGTTGCCAGCCATAGTCGGCGCTGACCATGCACACAGGCCGGCCAGCAAAAAGGCAAACAAAAAGAAGAATGCTTTTTTCATTGCGTCTATTGTAATCAAATTCATCCCGCCACAGGCGCCAAACAGAGGGATGAAATCCCTCTAATTACTGACCAAGTTTGTCACGCAAAAAGGTCACACAATCAGTCACTTGCAAGTTTTGTGCCTCAGCATCGGTACGGCCCTTATATTCGACTTTGCCTTCAGCCAAACCACGGTCACCAATCACCACGCGATGCGGAATACCCATGAGGTCGCTTTCGGCAAACATGACACCCGGGCGCTCACCACGGTCATCCAGCAACACATCCACACCCGCTTGTTGCAACTGGGCATAGAGGTCAAACGCGGCCTGTTTTACTGCGTCGCTCTTGTCGAGGCCAATCGGGCAAATCACCACGGCAAACGGCGCCATACTCAGCGGGAAAACAATACCTTTTTCGTCGTTGCCCTGCTCAATCGCAGCACCGACGATACGTGACACGCCGATGCCATAACAGCCCATTTCCATCACTTGCGTCTGACCATTTTCGTCCAGGTAAGTCGCCTGCATGGCTTCGGAATATTTGGTACGCAACTGGAAAATATGGCCGACTTCAATCCCGCGACACAAATCCAAAGTACCCTTGCCATCCGGGCTGGCATCGCCAGTCACCACGTTACGGATATCTGCCACGATGGCTGGCTCTGGCAAATCGCGGCCAAAATTCACACCTGCCAGGTGAAACTTAGGTTTATTGGCGCCACAAACGAAATCACTCATGAGTGTCACGGTTCTATCGGCCACTACGCGCACATTGGCGTTAACGCCAACCGGGCCGATAAAGCCAGGCGGGCAACTCAAGTTGGCACGGATTTCTTCTTCGGTCGCCAGGCGGAAGTCCTTCACGCCATCTATCTTGCCAAACTTCACTTCGTTAAGCTGGTGGTCGCCACGCAACAAGGCCAGGGTAAATACGTCATCCACCATCAGCGCAACAGATTTAACGGTTTTGCTCACTGGCACATCCAGCAACTTGGCGACGTCTTCGCAGCTTGTTTGCTTAGGCGTATCGACCTCGCGCATGCTTTCGCTGGCGGCCGCACGGCTACCGGTAGCAACCGCCTCGGCCAACTCGACGTTGGCGGCGTAGTCAGACTGCTCGCAATAGGCCAGTGCATCTTCGCCGCTATCTGCCAGCACGTGAAACTCTTGTGAGCCATCACCGCCAATGGCGCCAGAGTCGGCCTTCACTGCACGGAACTTCAAGCCCAGGCGCGTGAACACATTGCTGTAAGCCGTGTGCATGCTGTTGTAGGTATTCACCAGACAGTCTGCGCTGGTATGGAAAGAGTAGGCATCTTTCATCAAAAACTCGCGCGCGCGCATCACACCAAAACGTGGGCGGATCTCGTCACGGAACTTGGTCTGGATCTGGTAGAAATTCAGCGGCAACTGCTTGTAGCTGCTGATTTCCTTGCGCGCGATGTCAGTAATCACTTCCTCATGCGTTGGGCCAAAGCAGAAATCACGCTCATGACGGTCCTGGATTTTCAGCATTTGTGGACCAAACACCGCCCAGCGGCCGGTTTCCTCCCACAACTCTTTTGGCTGCACGGCAGGCATCAGCAACTCCAGCGCGCCAGCCTTGTTCATCTCATCACGCACGATGTTTTCTACCTTGCGCAGTACACGCAAACCCAGCGGCATCCAGCTATACAAACCGCTGCCCAGCTTTTTGATCAGCCCGGCACGCACCATGAGTTTGTGGCTGATCAGCTCGGCGTCGGAAGGGGCTTCTTTTTGGGTAGCAATGAAAAATTGTGAGGCGCGCATAAAATAACTTTTAATTAGAATCTGAAAGCGCGATTTTAGCCTTAAACCAGGGCTTAGTCACTCGCGCTTATTCGGTGGAATGGTCGTTTGGTGCTTCTCGATGCAAGATGGGGCTATCAGTAGGAATATAGCCCTCCTTCCACTGCGCCATGGGCACTATCGTTGCCGGGTAACCATTATCGTAAAACCAGCTGTCGACGGCATATTCAGCTTTGCTGTCGACCTCTTTAATCACAGCAGCGCTATGCGGCCAGCCGGTCAAAAAGAACTTGCGTGTACGTGTGTCTAAAATCTGGTGAAATTGCATCAGGCCAGCCTGCTGAATCAACCGCATATAGGTAGTGCTGTTGATCGCTTCGTCGTTACAGTCCTGCTGATGCAGGTAGCCGCTGTTATTGAACGTGCCGGCGCGATCAGCGGCAGTGCCTGTCTTGGTGCCGACAATATCCTCCAGCACACCGATGGCTTGCGCGATGGCTGCGCGCTCAATTTCGGCTGTTTGCGGGGATGGGATAAATAGCCTGGTGACGTTGTCCCATTCGGCTGGCGTCAGCCTAAGCACATCAGAATGCGTGCATCCCCCGCCCTGGCAGATTTCAAACGATCCTAGCGAGGGAGTGCTATGGTAAATACGGTTGATATCGTTAAGGTCTGCGTAGGCCGACAGAGTAAAACTAAAGAATAAGCACGCGATTAGGTAACTCATTACGCGGAACAGCTTCTGGCGGAAAATGTGTTGCCAGCTGCTCGCCAATCGTTTGTATGCCATACACCACACCTGCTTCAAACTGCCCACTTCTGAACATCCCTTCCATGTGCTGGCAAATGTGCTGCCACCCAGCCTCTCCTACATGCCGGTGTATGCCGCGGTCGGCCACAATTTCAACATCATGGTCAGCCAGCAGCAGGTAAATTAACACGCCATTGTTATGCTCGGTATCCCAAATATTGAAATGGCCGAATAAATTGATCGCACGTTGCCTTGGCGCCAATCTCCGCAGAATAGCATAGGTGGGTAAACCAGACTCGATCACCACCCGGATTTCACCCGCATGATGATGCTCGCTTTGTGCAATGGCCAATTCAATCTGCTTGAGTGAATGCTGCGGAAACAAGGCTTTCACATGCCTAGGATGACTCCAGGCATGTTTGAACCAGCGTTTGAACGGGTGTACAGGTTTCATACGACTCTCAATATTGATTACCAGTCACCGGAGGCACCACCGCCACCAAAGCCACCGCCGCCGCCACTGAAAATGTCCGGGCCACGGCTACCACCGGAGTAACCGCCAAAGCCACCAGGATACGCGCCATAGGATCCGCCACCACGCCCGCCCATGGCCAGCGTGAACACAAATGCTGCCAAACCGATCAGCCCCATAATCAAGGCTGTCGCGCCTAACCAACCCGCCAAGCCACCCAGCAAACCGCCGGTCACCAGGCTACCAGGAAAATCACCCAGCATGCCCTTGAAGATGGCGCCGCCGATAATCGCAGCAAACATCAGGATAGGCAGCATACTCATCCAGTCATCTGCATGTGCCTGACGCGCTTGTTTGGTGGGCGCAGGTAACTGCTCGCCCTGAATCAGCTTGATCAAGGTATCCGTCGCCAGATTCAAACCCTGGTAAAACTGGCCTTGCTTGAACGCAGGTGTAATTTGCTCGCTGATGATACGCTTGGCAATCGCATCTGGAATCGCGCCCTCGAGGCCATAACCGACCTCAATACGCATTTTCCTATCGTTTTTGGCGACAATAATAATCACGCCGTCATCCTGCTTTTCGCGGCCCACTTTCCAGGCATCAGCCAGGCGGATGCCAAACTGCGAAATTTCTTCTGGCTGCGTGCTAGGCAATAACAGCACAGCCACTTGGGAGCCAGACTGCTGTGAGAACTGGCTAAGCTTCTGACTCAGGGCGGCTTGCTCCTCAGCGGACAAGGTCTGTGTCAAATCCGTCACTGCGCTTTGCAGTGGCGGAATATCGACCAGGCCATCGGCTGCCTGGCTGCTTGCGATGCCAAACAGCACGCAGCAGACAAGCAGGAGTGATTTCCAGCAAGCGGTCATGTTAGCGATTACTTACCATCACCAAAGTCAACTTTAGGCGCCGTTGAAATCGCTTTTTCATTTTCAACTGTAAATGATGGCTTAGGCTGATAACCAAACATCATGGCAGTTAAATTATTAGGGAAACTACGTACGGACACGTTGTACTGCTTCACAGACTCAATATAACGGTTACGGGCGACTGTTACACGGTTTTCAGTACCCTCGAGCTGAGCCTGCAAATCGCGGAAGCTGGCATCCGCTTTCAGGTTAGGATAGTTTTCAGACACCACCATCAGACGCGACAAGGCACTGGTCAGCTGGCCTTGTGCCGCCTGGAATTTGGCAAACGCATCCGGGTCATTCAGCAACTCAGGCGTGACCTGCATACTACCCACTTTGGCACGTGCCTCGGTCACTTCAGTCAGCACTTTTTCTTCATGGCTGGCGTAGCCTTTCACGGTAGACACTAGGTTAGGCACCAAATCCGCACGGCGCTGATACTGGTTCAATACCTCAGACCAATTGGCCTTGGTTTCTTCATCCAGACTTTGAAACTGGTTATAACCACAGCCAGACAGGCTTAGGGTAGCTACCAGCAATAGCATATTTAATAATCGACGCATGTCAGACTCCAGTCAAAAAACATAAATTCATCATAAAACCACATCTACTTTATAGATGCGGGCTAAAAGGCATTTCTTCAAGCAGTCACTGCTGCATGCCTGGCCAGCAACAAACACACATCCTGCCAGACTTCACGCTTTAACAAGGAATTTTCCAGCATGGCCTGTGGGTGATGAGTAATCACCACCAGCATGTCGCCATAAGTCAATATCTGACCACGAACAGCAGCTATTTCCGCATGATTTGTCGCTAAAAACTGATTTGCCTGTTCCAGACCAAACAATACACAAAAGCGGGTGTTCACTTGTGTCAACTGTAACGGCTGTTGGTACAGCGATACCTCCTCAAGCGGCAGTTGCAAGGCACGCAAAATATTTTGCAACAACTGCTGACTCGGCGCATCACTGGCGTGCGGGCAATAAAGCAGCCACGGCGTTTGCACCAACGGCTCAGCAGCCGCTTCCGGCAAATTGGGCTCGCTCAATTCAGGCGATGCATCCAGTGGCGCTTGAAGCCTCTCCGCGAGGGATGCTTCAATATTCAGCCCTTCTGTTTCATCTTCGACAACAGGCGCAGAGACTGGCGCGGCGGTGGCCGCTATAGCAGCTTCCAGCGTGACAACGGGTTCTGCAATCGTCACTGGCGACAAGCTTGCAGGCGCAGGCAAGCGTGCACGCCAGACTGGCAACAACTCCAGTTCCCGCAACATGTCTTCACGGCTTAAACTCACCAGGCACTCCTGTTCATAATGCCAACCCCATTAATACAGCATCTTCGCGGCCAGTTTTGGTGGGATAGTAATTGCGGCGCACGCCCATCTCACAAAATCCCATAGATTCATACAAGGCAATCGCCTTGGTATTGCTGACGCGCACCTCAAGAAACATATTAGCCGCTTGATGACGCTGCGAAACATCGACCATATGCGCCAACAAAGTACGTCCAAGGCCCTGGCCCTGAAATGGCTTGGCAATGCTGAGATTGAGCAAATGCGCTTCGTCCAGCACCATCATCACCAAGGCATAGCCAACAATATCCTCGGCAATCTCCATCACCCAGGCACTATACCCGGCATTGAGTGAATCGTTGAAGTTTCCCAATGTCCATGGATGACTATAAATCGTCGGCTCAATCCGGCTAATCGCAGCCAGGTCGTCATAAGACATCGGGCGGAACGTGACGTGCTGTTGGGGCAAGGCGCTCATATCAGTTACAGCGTTTGCCCTTGCGCACGCTCAGCGGCCGTCAAGGCGACACGGTTACGTATATACAATGGTGCGGCCTCATGCGCAGCCTGGGTATCGCCCGCTGCAAACAATGGCTGCGCCAACGTCAGCAGCGCGCTAGCCTTAGGCATCAATTCCGGACACACACTCACCAGTTGGCCGCTATATTTTTCTGACAACACTTGCTCAAACACACGCCAGCCAGACCCTGCGCCCAGCCAGTTCGCACCTTCCACAGCAGGCACATCTTGCGGCTTGCACACCACAGGCGGCAAAACCTCTTGCCAGCCATCGGCTTGCCGCACAAATGCCGCATGATAGACCTCACCCATGCGCGCATCCAGGCATACCAGCACCTTTTCAGCCTGCGCCTCTTGCCAGGCAGTCTCCGCCACCGCCAGCACAGAACTGATGCCGACTACTGGCAGATCAGCGCCAAATGCCAGCCCCTGCGTCACACCTACAGCCACACGCACGCCGGTAAAAGCACCAGGGCCAGTGCCATACACAATGCCATCCAAAGCGCTCAGCTGGATATTTGCCTGCGTCAACAAACGCTGAATTTCAGGCAGGATACGTTGCGATGCCGCAGGGCCGGTGACTTCATCAAATGTGTGTAAGCCGGCCCCCGTTTGCAAGGCCAGTGACAGTGTTTCGGTGGAGGATTCGAGTGAGAGTAAATTCATCATAGCGGCAACCAAGGCGTTATTTTGCCACAAGCAAGGCCGCTCAGGCAGCGATTACTGCAGATAGTACTCCCTTGAGCTAACGTTAAACCGCATGTTAAAATAAATAATAATCAATCTCATTATCAAGTTGATTACTAATTATAATTTTCACGAAGAGGACAACACATGTATCGTCATTTATTTACCAGCCTGGCGTTGATCGCCACCATGAGTTTTGCCGGGCAGGCAGCCGCGTTAACCACCCCATACACCGAAACCTTCACAGACGGTCTTTCCGGCTGGACGACCGGCAGCAACCCTAACCAGATTGTTGCCAACGGTGGCGCGGATGGTGGTGCCTACCTCAGCACAACTGCCAGCCCGACGGCCAGCGCCTTTGGCTCGGTAGCCGTGTTATTCCGCTGCGAGAGCGCAGCTTGTAGCGATGGCGCTTTCCAAGGTGACTGGCGTGACGACCTGGTATTTAGCTGGTACTTCCGCCACGATGCCGATATCGCCCTGCAAGCCTATGCCCGTATTGCCGCCCCGTCCAACAACCCTGGCGCCAGCGCGATTGTTTCCACCTGGGTAGAGCCTAACACCTGGACGCGCATTGACCTGGTCATTGACCCATCCAACCCGGCATTCACCAGCTTCTCAGGCCAATCATTTGATGCGGTATTTGATGAGGTAGGTCGCGTTCAGCTTGGCATCAGCCTGCCAGCAGGGTTCAGTGGCAGTAACCTGCGTTTTGACCTGGACGCCGTGAGCATTTCTACGGTACCAGAACCGGAAACCTACGCGCTGATAGGCGCTGGTTTATTGTTGATGGGTGCTGCTAGCCGTCGCCAGCGCAAACAATAACTGGTGTGATCTGAAAAAGGCGTTATCTCCAGCGAATATGCTGAGGGGTGACGCCTTTTTTGTTGTTTGATATGTGAATGATTTGGCTGTAATGTTGGCTGAGTTATGTACGGTTTCTTTCGCCTTGTCGGCGAGTCACTTTCTGATGCTTGCCCCTCAGAAAGTAACCAAAGAGGAGGGCACCCAGCCATCACGGCCTACGGCTCCCTTGCGTTGCTCAACAAAATAAGTCGGTCACGAAACTCAACCTGGCAGCTCACACAAAACGTGAGCTGCTGCGGGATTCGAACAGTCGCTCCCTCTTCTCTTATTTTGTTTCCGCTACTCAGCGTGATGGGATGGGACTTATCTCATCTAACTTGCATGGATTTAGTTTGGACGGTTTAAAAACCGGATTCTTTTGTTAAACCTGCTAAACGGTGGCGCTCGCGGGTGTTCGGGGTCCCCATCTGCCGCGCCGAGCAACGCAGGGTTGACGGGAGTCTTCGGCCATCGGCTGTTTGAGCTCCGCAACAAGCCACGTCTTGTGTGGCTTGTCAGGGCGAGTTTCGATGGACGCCCGGTAAGCCGAGTAGCGCAGGATAAAAGCGGAAGCTGGGGTGTCTTGTTCTTTGCCTTCTTTCTTATGGACAAGCATAAGAAAGAACGGTCGCCGAAAGGGCGAAATAGATCAATCATAGAATAGTCTTCGCTTTGGGCAAGCAAAGAAAAGTAACTCGCCGAAAAGGCGAAACAAAACACTAACCAAAACACAAACCTAAGAATGACCTTCTTAGCCCATCCACACCAAGCTAGTAACTATGCCTACCCTCAGGAAAGCTCCCCGCCTTCACCGCCTGCACATAATCCACCACCGCCTGCTGCACACTCCCCGCCTGCTGCAAGAAATTTTGCGCGAACCTTGGTGCTTTGTAGTCTTGTGGGGCTTTATCTGCCGGACCAGTATATATCCCTAATAAATCCTGCAACACCAGCACCTGGCCACTACAGCCTGCGCCTGCGCCTATGCCTATCGTTGGCACACCAATGTGCTGTGTGATATGCGCAGCCACCGCCGCAGGCACCATCTCGAATAGCACCATATCCACCCCGGCACGCACCATGGCTTGGGCATCATCCAGCATGATTTGCGCGCTTTCTTCAGTCTTACCCTGAATTTTATAGCCGCCCAGCTTTTCGACTGACTGCGGCGTAAAGCCCAGATGCGCACATACTGGCACGCCATTGTCGACCAGGTAACGTGCGGTCTCAACCATGTTGCCGCCACCTTCGATCTTGACGATATGCGCACCTGCCGCGATCAGTGTCTGTGCATTGGTGAGTGCTGTCGCCTGATCATGCTCATAACTGCCCGCTGGCATGTCGCTCATGATCACAGTGGCGGGTGCGCCTCTGGCCACCAGGCGGGTGTGATAAATCATGTCTTGCATGGTCACTTCCAGCGTATTGGTCGCGCCTTGCACGACCATGCCCAGGGAGTCCCCCACCAGCAAGACATCCACACCAGCCAATGCCAGCAATTTGGCAAAGGTGGCGTCATAGCAAGTGAGCATGGCAATTTTTTCGCCCGCACCTGCTTTTGTGAGAAGGGTATTCAGCATCTGTTTCCGCCATCAACCTGCCAACACGGGCCGATGATAGTGACCCATACCGCCAGGTTGAATTAAAAGTTGGGGTTAAAGTATTCGCGGCTGCTCTTAATCTGGCCAATACGCTCGATCAGCAAGTTAAACGCTTCCGGGTCTTTAATAATATTGAGCTTTTCGTTATTCACAATCAGCAAAGGTGAGGCATCGTAGCCGTGAAAAAATTCACTATAAGCCTCAGCCAGGCGGGCAATATACTCACGCGGCATATCTTGCTCGTAGCTGATATTGCGCTCCTCAATGCGATCCATTAAGGCGTCCACCGGCGTTTGCAGATACACCACCAGATCTGGCTTGGGTGCTTTGAGTTGCAGGTGCTGATAGATCTGGTGATACAGAGAATACTCTTCATCATCCAGGTTCAGGCGTGCAAACAGCGGGTCTTTTTCGAGAAAGAAATCAGACACCGTAGGCTGGCCAAACATATCACGCTGCGCCATATCTTCAATCTGGCGCGAACGCTGAAACAGGAAGAATAACTGCGTTGGTAAAGCGTAACGCTGGGCATCCTGATAAAAACGGGTCAAAAACGGATTGGCCTCAGCCTTTTCAGACAGTAGCTCGACTGAAAACTGATCGGCCAGCATCCGGGCCAATGTGGTTTTGCCACTGCCTATCGGACCTTCAATAACGACATAAGGAAAGCGGGTAAACATGGTGATTGCTCGTTCAGCGGATTCAATTCGGATTCAGTTTGCGCACGTCATCGTGCTTGTGTTTTGCTGTCCATTCTACAACAGTCTTTCCTTGTGGCAGCATAAAGTCGGGCACAATTTCAGCCAGCGGCAAAATGACAAAGCCACGTTCATGCATGCGCGGATGCGGTAATTTCAATAACTCGGTATCCAGTTGCATGCCGTCATAATCCAGCAAGTCGAGGTCCAAAATGCGAGGCGCATTAAGGAATGGACGCTCACGGCCAAACGTCTGCTCAATATCCAGCAATAACTGCATCAACTGCGGCGCCGGCATCTCGGTCGCCACCTGCACCACCGCATTGATAAAGTCAGGCTGGTTATCATAGCCTACCGGTGCCGTAGCATACAGGCTGGAAGCACACATCAAGGTCAACCCTGGCGTACTGGCCAACACCGCAATCGCTTTGCTGACCTGTGTTTCTGGCTGCTGCAAATTACTGCCCAGCGCAATCAACGCAATGGCCATTAAGCCAAGTCTCCGCCCACAGACTTTTTCTTGCGTGGTTTGCGACGGCGCTTTTTCGGGCCGCTTTCCGGTAATAACATCTCGGTACGTTCATCGGTACCAGCATCGGCAAAGCGCGTCCACCAGTCGCCCAACTCCTGTGGTAACTCTCCGGAAGCACAGCGTAACAGCAAGAAGTCATACCCCGCGCGGTATTTGGGGTTAGTTAACAAGGCATAAGGGCGCTTGCCAGAGCGCTGCTCAAAGCGCGGCTGCATCACCCAGATTTCTTTCATAGTCGCAGTATAGCGATTATGAATCGCCATTTTCTCGGCCTGCTTGTCGATCACTTCATTCATCGCCTCATGCAAGGCAGGAATCATATGCTCGCCGCGCTTCTGGTTTTCTTGCCATGCTTGCAGCACCTCGTGCCACAGCAAGGTAGCGAACAAAAAGCTAGGGTTAGAGGACTTGCCAGACAAAATGCGCTCATCGGTATTTTTAAGCGCCAGCATGACAAATTTTTCGCCAAGTGGCTGCTCGAGCACCACATCCAGTAAAGGCAACAAACCGTGGTGCAACTGCTGCGCACGTAAAGCGTTAATGCTCTCGATGGCATGGCCGGACAAGAACAGTTTTAACATCTCGTCAAATAAGCGGCTGGGTGGCACATCCTCCAGCAGATCAGCCAATTTGCGTATTGGCGCTTCTGTAGAACGCTCCAGCTTCAAGCCCAACTTGGCCGACAAGCGCACCGCGCGCAACATGCGTACCGGGTCTTCCTGATAGCGCGTGACAGGATCGCCAATCATGCGCAGGGTTTTGGCGCGCACATCAGCCACACCATGATGAAAATCCAGCACTTCCTGACGCTTGGGGTCGTAATACAAGGCATTGGCGGTGAAGTCACGGCGCACAGAATCTTCCTCAATACTACCAAACACGTTGTCACGGATGATGCGGCCGCTATCGTTGGTTTCAGCGTCACCATCGCTTAAGTGATGACCACGGAAAGTAGAGACTTCTATCGTCTCATGCCCCCATAACACATGTACCAGCCGGAAACGACGACCGATAATGCGCGAGCGTCGAAACACCTTATGCACCTGCTCAGGCGTCGCATTGGTTGCCACGTCAAAGTCTTTAGGCGGATGATTGAGCAGCAAGTCGCGCACGGCACCACCGACGATATAGGCCTGGAAACCGGCCTTCTGCAATTGGTCGCAGGTCTTCAGTGCGGCCTGGCTAATATGCTTCTGGTTGATCTTATGCTTGCCTACCTGGATGACTTGCGCCGCAGGAAGTTGGGTGTGGGTATTCGCGCTGGCACGACGACGGAATACTTTTTGCAGTAATTGTTTAATCATTCGTTTTTTGCATTTCAAGCGCCGGCCAGGGCCACGCTATAGTTTATGTTGGTTATTCCACAATACGTCCGGCACACCTGCCTGCCGGTTAAGCGTGCGACAGAGGACAAACAGTAAATCAGACAATCGGTTCAGGTATTGCAAGGCCACAGCGGTGACCGGCGATTGCGCATGCAGTGCATGCAACACGCGCTCGGCACGCCGACAAACCGTACGTGCCAAATGACACACCGCGGCTGCACGGCTGCCACCCGGCAAAATAAATTCTTTTAACGGGCTAAGCGCTTCGTTCCAGGCATCCAGCGTCAGTTCTAAAAACGTGACCCGACCCGCCTGTATAAAGTGATGCCCTGGCATACATAATTCACCACCCAGGTCGAACAAATCATGCTGAATCGCCAGCAAGCTGTCACGCACATCGTCCGCCAGGTCTTCTACCAGCAACATACCGAGCACGGCATTCAGCTCATCGACATCGCCCATGGCCTCCACGCGCAAATCAGATTTTGCCACGCGCGAGCCATCGCCCAGCCCGGTTGTGCCGCTATCGCCAGTACGCGTGTAAATCTTGCTCAGCCGGTTGGCCATGCCTGACACCTGTCTAAAATCCGATATAATCCCCCCATTATAAATCATACCGTGCCATTTCGATGTGCCCAGCGATTGCAGTCAATGCCCCCATTGGGGTGATGGATTCCGGGGTCGGCGGCCTCAGTGTGCTAAAACACCTCACCCGCCAACTGCCACACGAGCATTTCATCTACTTTGCTGACAGCGCTCACGCCCCTTACGGCAACAAATCAGCCAGCGAGATCCAACAGCGCTGCACCATTATTGCCGACACGCTGATTGCTCACGGCGCCAAAGCCCTAGTCGTCGCCTGCAACACCGCCACCGCCGCCGCCATTAGTAGCATGCGCCAACATTACACCCTGCCGATTATCGGCATGGAGCCCGCCGTTAAACCCGCGGCAGCCGCCAGCAAAAACGGCATCATCGGCGTACTCGCCACCACCGGCACTCTGCAAAGCGCACAATTCGCCGCACTGCTCGAACATTACGGCCAAAACGTGCAAGTTGTCACACAAGCCTGCGTTGGCCTGGTGGAATGCATAGAACAAGGCCAGCTCAACACCCCACAGACGCTGGCGCTACTGCAGCAATACTGCCAACCACTCATGGCCGCAGGGGCGGATACCATTGTGCTGGGCTGCACGCACTACCCGTTTGTACGTCAATATATTCAAGAGATTGTTGGGCCGGATGTCACCTTGATCGATACCGGCTCTGCAGTGGCGAAGCGTTTGCAACAGGTGTTAGAGCAAAGGCAAATGCTTAATGCAGCAACGGAAGCTGGCGATTATGTGTTTTTAACGAGTGGGACGAAAGAAACGCAGCGGGTAATGCAACAACTGTGGAGGCAAACTGCCTAGTTCAGTTTGAAATGTAGTAGAAAGTAACTCTGCTGAGTTTGGATGCCTTGGCAAATCTCTGAAACATTTTATTTCGCCTCTAGGCGAGTCACTTTCTGATGCTTGCCCCTCAGAAAGTAACCAAAGAAGAGGGCACCCAGCCATCACGGCCTAACGGCCCCCTTGCGTTGCTCAACAAAATAAGCGGTCACGAAACTCATCCTAGCGGGCTGCACACTACGCAGCCCACCGCGGGACTCGGACAGTCGCTCCCTCTACTCTTATTTTGTCTCCGCTACTCAGCGTGATGAATGGGATTTATCTCGCCAAACTCACATTGGCGAAGTTTGGACGGTTCAAAAACCAAATTCGTTTATTAAAACTACCAACCATTGCGCTCACCTGGTGTTCGGGGTCCCCATCTGCCGCGCCGAGCAACGCAGGGTTGACGGGAGTCTTCGACCATCGGCTGTCTGAGCTCCGCAACAAGCCACGAAGTGTGTGGCTTGTCAGGGCGAGTTTCGATGGACGCCCGGCAAACCGAGTAGCGCAAGGAAGAAGCGGAAGCTGGGGTGTCTTGTTCTTTGCCTTCTTTCTTATGGACAAGCATAAGAAAGAATGGTCGCCGAAAAGGCGAAATAGATAGTTCATCAAACAACCTTCACTTTGAGCAGCAAAGAAACTCGCCAAGAAGGCGAAACAATACGCCTCACCAAAGCACAACTTTTACAACACATCCAAATAAAGCCTAAACGCTGCCCTACACCACAATCAATCCAACAAGCACAGGCTATTCAACCATCCAAAGAATCATTTTTTCAAACTTGCCCAATTCACGTGCAAAACCCACAAACAAAAAACCCACGCAATGCGTGGGTTTTTCTACTTAATGGTGATGCACCTGCGTCCCCGGCTTCAACTTATATTTAGCCCCGCAATACGGACAAGACACTTGCCCCGTTTTCGCCACATCCAGAAATACCCGTGGATGTGCATCCCACAAAGGCGTATCTTTGGTTGGGCAATGCAATGGCAAGTCTTTGCCGTCTACTTCAAACTCTTTGACATCAGACATTCAAACTCTCCAGCAAACAGGCGCGTAATTGATTAAACCTGATAAATTAAACCAATGTCAGCCAATGTGCGTACTTGGCATTTTTGCCTTTCACCACATCGAAATACAGGCTTTGCAGTTTTTCGGTGATCGGGCCACGAGTGCCTTCGCCAATCGCACGGTTATCCAGTTCACGGATAGGTGTGACTTCAGCAGCGGTGCCGGTGAAGAAGGCCTCGTCAGCACTGTAGACTTCGTCACGCGTAATGCGTTTTTCGATCACTTCCAGGCCCAGCTCGACTTTTGCCAGGTGAATGATCGTGTCGCGGGTGATGCCTTCCAGCGCTGAGGTCAGGTCTGGCGTATACAACTTGCCGTTACGGATGATGAAAATGTTTTCACCGGAACCTTCAGCGACGAAACCGTCTACGTCCAGCAACAATGCTTCCTGGTAACCATCTTGTGCGGCTTCCTGGTGGGCCAGGATGCTGTTCATGTAGTTGCCGTTGGCCTTGGCCTTACACATGGTGATGTTCACGTGGTGACGTGCAAATGAAGACGTCTTCACGCGGATACCTTTGGTGATGGCTTCTTCACCCATGTATGCACCCCAGCTCCAGGCGCCGACAATCACGTGCGTGGACAGGGTTTTGGCGGAGATACCCATGGCCTCTGCACCGTAGAACGCCATCGGGCGCAGGTAAGCAGATTCGAGCTTGTTTTCACGCACAGCGGCTTTTTGCGCTTCAGAAATCGTCTCTTTATCAAACGGCATTTTCATACCCAGGATATGCGCACTGCGGAACAAGCGGTCGGTATGCTCTTTCAGGCGGAAAATAGCGGTGCCTTTGTCAGTTTTGTAGGCGCGCACGCCTTCAAACACGCCCATGCCATAGTGCAAAGTGTGGGTTAACACGTGGGTAGTGGCATCACGCCAGTTGACCATTTTGCCGTCGTACCAGATAACGCCGTCACGGTCTGCCATCGAACTCGGTATTGCCATTTAAACTCGCCCTTAATCCGTCAGTCATCAAAAACCAGTATTGTAAACTAATCTGTGCCCTTTTCGCCTATGCTAGAATCCATTTCAATGATGATTTACAAGGATTTTTTGCATGCAACTGCGTTTTAAGTGGGTTTACCTGGCCTTCGTACTGCTGGCCACACTATTGACCGCCTGCCAGCAAGGCGGTTCTGCCAGTTTTATCGGCACCGATTTGACCGGCACCCAGTTTGGCAAGCCGCTGTCCCTGACCGACCATACCGGCACGTTGCGCAGCATGAATGACTTTAAAGGCAAGGTGGTAGTGCTGTTCTTTGGTTACACGCATTGTCCTGACGTCTGTCCGACCACCATGTCTGACCTGAAAAAAACCATGCAATTACTGGGAGAAAAGTCCAACGACGTGCAGGTGCTGTTTGTCACAGTCGACCCGGCACGTGACACACAGGAAGTGCTGGCGCAGTTTGTGCCGGGCTTTGACCCGCGATTTATCGGCTTGCGCGGCACAGAAGCCGAAGTCGCCGCCAACCTAAGTGAATACAAAGTGTATGCCGCCAAAGTCAGCGAGCCGGGCAAATCCGGCTACACCATGGACCACAGCGCAGGCCTGTATGTCTTTGATAAAACCGGCGCGCCGCGCATTTACCTTGGCTACGGAGAAAAACCGGAAAATATTGCGCATGATTTACAGTTGTTGCTGTAAGTCTTGAATGCTGTCAGGAATCTCTCCCGCCAACCACATCAAGAACGATTTTCATTTAGATTTTTATTTAAAATAATATTTAAAATCAAACAGTTACGTTAATATTTTAATTGCATCATTTCTGCTTTCCTGTATGATGGCTGCATCAAAAATGCAAACAGGAGCCGACAATGAAAGGCGATAAAAAAATTATAGACATTTTGAATGACTTGCTGGCGGGCGAATTATCCGCCACCGACCAATACCTCACTCACGGTGAAATGTATGCTGACATGGGGCTCAGCGTGATCTCGGAGCGCATTTTGCATGAGTCCCTGCATGAGCGCGAACATGCCCGTGCACTGATTCAGCGCATTTTATTCCTCGAAGGCAAACCCAACCTGGCCAAACGTGATGCACTCACTATCGGCAAAGATGTGAAGTCCATGCTGGAGTCTGACCTGGCGCTGGAATATACCGTGGTCAAACATTTGAAAAAAGCCATTGAGGCTTGTGAACAGGCACAAGACTTCGTCAGCCGCGAAATGCTGCTGGTTCAGCTGGATGACACCGAAATGGATCATGCTTACTGGCTGGAAAAACAACTGAGCCTGATCAAACTGGTCGGCATGGAAAACTATTGCCAAAGCCAAATGAATAACAGCCCGGCGGCAGGATAAGGAGTTCGCATGAAAGGCGATAAACAAATCATCGTCACCTTAAATAAGGTGCTTAAAAATCAACTGACCTCAATTAACCAGTATTTTTTACATGCACGCATGTTTAAAAAATGGGGTCTTGAAAAACTCAACGATTACCAATACAAGCAATCCATCCGCGTGATGAAAGAAGCTGATGAAGTGATTGAGCGCATTTTGTTTCTGGATGGTCTGCCCAACCTGCAAAATTTGGGCAAGTTGCTGATTGGTGAAGACGTGGTGGAATGCCTGCAAGGCGACCTCAGCTTCGAAAAAGAAGTGCAACACCCGCAACTGGTAGAAGCCATTGCTGAAGCAGAAAAACTGCAAGACTACGTGACGCGCGACTTGCTGACCGAGTTGCTGGAAGCCTGCGAAGAAGCCGTCGACTGGCTGGAAACCCAGCAACGCCTGATCACAGACGTGACCTTACCAAACTATCTGCAATCACAGATTGAATCCGAGTAACGCCCGCTGCGTTGCTAAGCCTTTGAATTAAGCCGCGAAAGCGGCTTTTTTCTTGGCTGTCAGGAACCAATTTGACCTTGACAAACTCTCAATAAATGATAATAATTATCATTAGTAATCCTAGAGAGGCAATATGTACGTTTGCGTGTGTAATGCAGTCACTGAGCGTCAAGTTCACCAGGCGGTGAGAAATGGTGCAAAAACCGTGAAGCATTTGAAAGAACAATTAGGCGTTGGAGCGGAATGCGGCAAATGTGCCAGCTGCGCGAAGGCCTGCCTGAAAGAAGCGCACGCAGAACAGCATCCTGGCCTGGTTAAAAAACTGATTCAGTTAACACCCGTACAATTGGGCGCTGCCTGATTCATCCAGTTTCAAAAAAAGGGGCTTCGGCCCCTTTTTATTTCACCAAACATGCTTTGCTGCTAGCCGCATTGCCTACTACAATCTGCGCTTGTCCATCATTTCCTCATAGGCATGGCAAACCCCTCAAGCACCAAATTAGACTGGCGCACATTAGTTTTATTATTGCTACCGCCGCTGTTCTGGGCCGGTAACTTTATCGCTGGACGCGCTGTCAGCGCCGATGTGCCGCCCGTCGCTTTATCACTGATTCGCTGGGGGCTTGCCACACTCTGCCTGCTACCGTTTGCACTCAAGCCTTTTTTACGCGATCGCGCCCACTACCTGGCTTATCGCTGGCATGTGCTGGGCACAGCTGTTACTGGCGTTGCCACCTTTAATTTGCTGGTATATTGGGGCTTGCATACGACCAGCGCCACCAACGGCATTATCCTCAATTCATTTATTCCATTCCTGGTGGCAATTTTTGGCTTTCTGCTTTATCGGCAACATTTGCCGGGCAATCAATTACTCGGGCTACTGGTCTCACTCGCTGGTGTACTCACCGTTGTCTCTCACGGCGATTTGCAGGTACTACTCACACTGGCCTTTGCACCCGGCGACATAATTATCTTTTTAGCCATGATTTGCTGGGCACTATTCACTGTGTGGCTGAAACAGATTCCTGCCACGATAGACCGCAGCGGACTGATGCTCTGCCAGGTGCTCATCGCTTTAGCATTGCTGCTACCGCTCTATGCTTGGGAAAGCCAAACCACCACTACCCATATCGAGCACGCGCAGACAATATGGACGCTGCTATATATCGGTATTTTCCCGTCGGTGATTGCCTTTCTGGCCTATGCAAAGGCGGTCAGTCTGGTGGGCTCGGTACGTGCCAGTGTCTTTATTCATGCCATGCCGATTTTTGGCTCGCTGCTTTCCAGCCTGCTGTTAAAAGAACCCTTTCATGGCTATCAACTGCTGGGCATGCTGACCATCTTTTGCGGTATCTGGCTAGCAAACAGACAGGCAAACACATCCCCCACCAAACTTTAAACATTTAAAAAGGTCTGTTTTTATAGACCAGCTTTGACAGCCTATTTACCCATGAGGAGAAATGAAATGTCGATCACGCTTAATCCGGCACTCGACCTGGCTTTGGAAAGAGAAGTCGATGTATCCCCAGCGGAAATCTGGCAGGCATGGACAACGCCTGAGCATCTTAAAACCTGGTTCTGTCCACGCCCCTGGAAAACGGTAGACTGCGAAATCGACCTGCGGCCAGGCGGAGTCTTCCGCACCACGATGCAATCTCCGGAAGGGCAGAGTTTCCCTAACAGCGGCTGCTATCTGGAGGTCATCCCCAACCAGAAACTGACTTGGACCAATGCCCTTGAAGCCGACTTCAGGCCGGTAAAAATTCCCGAGCAAACGCCTGGACATGAGTGTGCTGAACTGATGATGACGGCCAGCATTGTATTGACGCCTACAGCTCGCGGGACGTTATATACAGCATACGCCTTGCATGCAGATGCCACGTCTAAACAACGTCACGAAGCCATGGGATTTCAGGAGGGTTGGGGAATCGTACTCGACCAGCTAGTGGCCGAAATCAAAAAAGCCAGGTAAACGGCAATACACTCAGGCCATGCGATGCAATATTGGCGACAGCGCTTTTAAATCCTTCTCGGCCTGCACATAGCGTGGGAACAGGCTGGCCTGTACGGCATAAAACCTGGCCGAATGGTTCATTTCTTTCAAATGTGCCATTTCGTGGCAAACGACATATTGAATGACATGGGGCGGCGCTTGAATCAAGCGCCAGTTCAAGCGGATTTGCTTGCGGCTATTACAACTGCCCCAGCGCGACCTGGCATTGGAAAGCCCGACAGCGCTGACTTTCTCGCCCATTTGCGCGGCGATAAGTTCCACCCTACGCGTAAAATCCGGTAGCGCTTGTTGCGCGTACCATTGCAATACTTTGCGTGCGACAAAGGCTGGCTGGTTGATCTGCGGCGATCTGACCAGCAATTGATTGCCTTGCAGTGTCACCGCTTTATTGGTGGCATGATGTTGTAGCGTCAACACAATATCCTGTCCCATAAACAACAGCGGCTCGCCATCCTGCCATTGCATGGGCGCGACCTGATTGGCTTCACGCAAAGCCAGTTTTTGCTGTATCCAGCCGGATTTTTCTAATAGAACTTGCTGCAGCTGCGTGGCTGAAATACGTTTTGGGGCGTGTACCACTAGGCCATTGGCGGTAATTTTAAGGCCGATGGTTCTGCGTGCGCGCAGGTCGAGCAGGTATTGGATGCTTTGCCCATTAGGCAATTGCAAGCGTTGCTCAATCACAGGTTCAGCATCTCGGCTTCAATCCAGTCTTCAACCTGTTTATTGACCGCATCTGGCTTGAGGCCTTTGGTATCAATGGGTTGGCCAATGACCACCTGGATCACACCTGGATATTTAAGGATGGAGTTTTTGCGCCAGAAGCGCCCGGCATTATGTGCGACCGGCACCACGGTGGTTTCGCTATGCGATGCCAGCCAGGCGCCACCGATATGATATTTACCACGATGACCAGGTGCTGTACGCGTACCTTCCGGAAAAATCACCACGCTTAACCCTTGCCGCAAACGGTCTTTGCCATTGTTGACCAGTTTTTTCAATGCCTCGCGGCCAGCACTGCGGTCAATGGGGATCGCATCCAGCGCCCAGAATGCCCAGCCCAGAAAAGGGATCATCAGCAACTCTTTTTTCATCACCCAGATTTGCGGCGGAAAAATACACTGCAAGCCTATGGTCTCCCAGGCGGACTGATGTTTAGCCAGAATAATATGCGCGCTGGCAGGAATATGCTCATGCCCGGTCACTGCATAATGCAAATTGCAGGTCACCTTGAGCCACCACAACACGCTATACGCCCAGCCACTGACCCAACGCGAACGCGTCACTGCCGGTAGCGGAATCAGCAAAATCGCCAGTAATGAAAATGGAATCGTCAGTGCAAACAACCCCGCATAAAACAGCAAGGCGCGCACATACAACACGGCTTTTTGCATTATTTGTCACCTGCAATAATGTCTTGAACAGCAGCGGCCAGATCGGCAACGACGATGGTGCTTTCGGGGACGTCAGCCAGGTTATAGGTTTCTTCGCCTTTACCCGTGCGCACCAGATAGGGCTGGCAACCGGCTTTGGCAAACGCCTGCAAATCACGCAACGCATCGCCCACGCCAGGCACCTTGGTCAGCTCGACATTAAAACGGCGGCTGATCTCCTCCAGCATACCGGTATTGGGCTTGCGGCAATCGCAATGATCGTCGGCGGCATGCGGGCAGTAAAACACGGCATCAATGCGGCCGCCCACCTGCGCCAGCGCTTTATGCATTTTGTCGTGAATGGCATTCAGCGTGGCCATATCGAAATAGCCACGCGCAATGCCGGATTGATTGGTCGCCACGGCTACGCGATAACCATGCTGGTTGAGCCGCGCAATCGCTTCCAGGCTGCCAGGAATCGGAATCCACTCGTTGGGATTCTTGATAAAGGTCGCGCTGTCGCGGTTAATCACGCCGTCACGGTCAAGAATGACTAATTTCATGCATAAACTCCTGACGGCAAGAGATTAACTGGCCAACTTGGACAAGTCAGCGACACGATTCATGGCCTGATGCAAGGTCGCTAGCAAGCCCAGACGATTGGCTTTTAATGCCGGATCATCTGCATTCACCATCACAGCATCAAAAAACGTATCAACAGGGGCCTTCAACACCGCCAGCGCTTGCAAAGAACCCGTGTAATCGCCGGTTTCAAACAGCTGATCCGCTTTAGGCTTGGTGGCAGCCAGCGCCTGATGCAAGGCTTGTTCAGCTGGCTCTTGCAACAATTCTGCCTTCACTTCAGCTTTCACGTCGCCTTCCACCTTTTTCAGGATATTAGACACGCGCTTGTTGGCAGCCGCCAATGCTGGTGCTTCGGCCAGGTTGGCAAACACCTGTACCGCACTCAAACGACGAGGCACTTCAGCCAACTGATTCGGTGACAATGACAATACCGCATCGACTTCTTGCGCACTCGCGCCCTGGTCACGCAGATTCACCGCCAAACGGTCAAAACAGAATGCCTTGATGGCTTCAGCCACTTCTTGGCCGCCATTGAACACACTCAGGGTTTGTGCAATCAACTGGTCAAACGCCAATGGCAAATCGGTTTCCATCAGCATGCGCAAAATGCCCAGTGCCTGCCTACGCAAGGCAAACGGATCCTTGTCACCCGTCGGTTTTTCACCGATGCTGAACAGGCCAACCAGCGTTTCCAGTTTATCTGCCAAAGCCACCACCACACCGACCTGGCTACGCGGCAATTCGTCACCGGCAAAGCGTGGACGGTAATGGTCTTCAATCGCATAGGCCACATCATCGGCCAAACCTTCATGCTGGGCGTAGTAACGGCCCATAATGCCCTGCAACTCGGGGAACTCACCGACCATATCGGTCAGCAGGTCAATCTTGGACAAACGTGCGGCTTGCGCCACTTTGGCGACAAAACCGTCACCGCCAATCTGCTGGGCAATGGCAGACGCAATCGCCACCACGCGCTCATTGCGCTCACCTTGTGAACCCAGCTTGTTGTGGTAAACCACCTTACCCAGGCCTGGCAAACGGCTTTCCAGCGTCTTCTTACGGTCCTGGTCGAAGAAGAATTTAGCATCGGCCAAGCGTGGACGCACCACACGCTCATTACCGCCGATGACCTTGCTGGCATCAGCGGGATTGATGTTAGAGACGATTAAAAACTTATTCGTCAGCTTGCCGCTCGCATCCAGCAACGGAAAGTATTTCTGGTTGGCCTTCATGGTCAGGATCAGGCACTCTTGCGGCACTGCCAGGAACTCTTCTTCAAACTGGCCGAGCAATACGTTAGGACGTTCCACCAGCGCAGTGACTTCATCCAATAAGGCATCGTCTTCAATCGGCTTCAGGCCCTGTTTATCAGCCGCAGCTTGCAGCTGCTTTACAATTTCGGCACGACGCGCATCAAAACTGGCAATCACCGCCCCTTCGTCCGCCAATTGCTGGGCATAGGTATCGGCAGAGGTGAGCGTGACCACAGGCTGCTTCGCCTCGAAGCGATGCCCTTGTGTGGTGTTGCCCGCAGATAAGCCTAATACTGAGATCGGCACGACCTCGTTGCCATGCAAGGCCACCAGGCCATGTGCCGGACGCACAAAATTCACGCTCTGCCAGCCATCGTTGATTTGATAGGTCATGACTTTAGGAATAGGCAATTTTGCCAACGCCTCATCAATGGCCTTTTGCAAACCCTCGGACAATGTTGCCCCAGCTTGCGTAGCATCCAGGAACAGGATATCGGCCTTGCCGTCGTGCTCTTTGCGCAGCTTGGCAACTGCGCTTTCATCCTCACCCAATGCCTGCAATTTCTTCAGCAAAGCAGGCGTCGCGTTGCCATTGGCACCCAGGCCCACGGTGGCGGGCATCAGTTTTTGCGCGACTTGCTTGTCTGCTGCTTTGGCAGACACATGGGTGATATGCGCCGCTAAACGACGCGGAGAGGCAAACGTTGTAACCGTACCATCCACCAGCAAACCAGAGGCCGTTAAGCTTTCAGCCAACACGCCACTGAAAGACTCGCCCAGTTTTTTCAATACTTTTGGTGGCAGCTCTTCTACAAATAATTCAACTAACAGGTTGCGGGTACTCATGCGGCGGCTTTCTTGTTTTGTTCTGCTTGTTCGCTCTCAATCTTGGCGATGACTTCATCAGCCCAGGCTTTAGGCGCCATCGGGAAGCCCAGTCGGGCGCGGCTATCGAGGTAACTGGCGGCCACAGCGCGGGCCAGGTTACGGATACGGCCAATATAAGCCGCACGTTCGGTAACGGAAATGGCACCACGCGCATCCAGCAGGTTAAAGGTATGCGCCGCTTTCAACACTTGCTCGTAAGCAGGCAAAGCGAGCTTTACTTCCATCAGGTGCTTGGCCTGTTTTTCATAAGCATTAAATGCCGTAAACAGGAAGTCAGCATCCGAGTGCTCAAAGTTATAGGTCGATTGCTCAACCTCATTTTGGTGGAACACGTCACCGTATTTGACGCCAGGCGAATACTCAAGGTCATAAACATTTTCTACGCCTTGCAGATACATGGCCAAACGCTCCAGGCCATAAGTAATCTCGCCGGTAATCGGCTTACAGTTAATGCCGCCGACTTGCTGGAAGTAGGTAAACTGCGTCACTTCCATGCCATTGAGCCAGACTTCCCAGCCCAGGCCCCAGGCGCCCAACGTCGGGTTTTCCCAGTCATCTTCGACAAAGCGAATATCGTTTTCCTGCAGGTTAAAACCCAGTGCTTCCAGTGAACCCAGATAGAGTTCGAGGATATTCGCCGGCGCAGGTTTCAACACCACCTGGTATTGGTAGTAATGTTGCAGACGGTTAGGGTTCTCACCATAACGGCCATCTTTCGGGCGGCGGCTGGGCTGCACATAGGCAGCTTTCCAGGGCTCAGGGCCCAATGCGCGTAAGAAAGTTGCGGTGTGGCTGGTGCCTGCGCCCACTTCCATATCGTAAGGTTGCAACAAAGTGCAGCCTTGTTTGTCCCAGTATTCCTGAAGCTTTAAAATAATTTGTTGAAAGGTCAGCACCATCGCGCCTGATCCGGTTGATTGTAAAACGAATATTTTACCTGATTCAGACAGGGTTAAGAAATCGCATTGCAGCGCCGTTGAAAGAGTTGAATGGTTTTTTTACGGTTTTTTGCGATTGTGGCATCACGCAAAGTTTGATAGATTATGTACATGAAATCCTACCGCACATGGGTATTGTTGCTGACGTTATGGTTTGCCTTGCTGCAAACCATTGCGCCGCTGTTGCACGCCCATGCCGCAGGCGACACCGCGGCCGATGATGGTCCGCATATGCATATGGTGGATATTCCGGCACTGCATGCCGAAGCACAGGATGCCAAGCATCCGTTTCACTGGCATATGCATTCCAGCAAATCGCATGGGCAAATCATAGGCCTGGGCCAAGCCATCAGTGAAAGCAATACACTGTTATCCTTGATCGATGCTTACGCCAGCCTCTGGCTAGCCGCCCTGCTGCCTGCCCTATTTTTGCTATCGTTATGCCTGCTGGTACCACGTCATCAATACCAGCGACAGCAACACGACAGTGCCCTTCATCCGTCCCCGCTTAGCCGCCATAACCCTCGCGCGCCGCCTCACGCCTGAACAAACACCTAACGCATCGGTTGGCAATCGCCATCCATTTGCCTGTTTTGTTCAGGAGAATCTATGTTTCATCTATCTCGGGGAGTGCTTCACTCCCGGTTAATCGCATGCGGCATATGGCTGATGATGAGCCATGCCATGCCTGCCATGGCCGAAAGCATGGCCAACCTGGCCAGCGATCACGAGGACACCGTTTCAACCAACCCGCGTTTAAGCCTGCATGAAGTATTGCAGCAGGTCGTCGCTATCCATCCGCAACAGTCCTTGCTGGCCGCCCACCAGCAAATGGTGCAGGCACGCAGAACCATGGCCAATAGCTGGCTGCCACAAGCCCCTTCTGTCGGCTTTTCACATCAAAACGACGCTTTAATGAGCAATCGCGACGAGCGTGAGTGGCAGGCGCAAATGCAGATCCCAATCTGGTTACCTGGCCAGCGTCAGGCGCGCAGCCAGGTCGCCAGCCTGGCTGACGACAGCCTGTCACAAGACCGGGCTGGCTTACAGCAACTAGCCGCAGATCTGCTACGCAATGCTGTGTGGGATATCGCTTTGCGCCGCAATGACGTCAGCCTGGTGGAAAACCGCCGCGACACCATGCGTAGTATTGCCGAAGATGTACAAAAACGCTTTAAGGCCGGTGAAGTAGCCAGGCTGGACGTGATGCAGGCGGAACAGGAAACCCTGCAAGCCGAACGCCAGCGCGTGACAGCGCACGCTGAGCTCATGCATGCGCAGTTCCGCTACCAGCAACTCACCGAACTGAGTGAAATGCCTGCCAGACTGGAAGAACCGTTGTCTACGCGTGAAGACTACGCAGACTCGCCTTACTGGCAAGCCGCACAAGCCAGGCTCAAACTGGCTGAAGGCCAGCGTGACTTAACAGCAATTGAACAACGGCAAAACCCGCAACTCACGCTCAGCACACGTACCATCCAGGGCGGCTTTGATTATGCCTATAACTCCAGCATGGGTGTGGCCATTAATATTCCGCTGCAAAGCGAAGTGCACCGTGCACCCTTGCTGGCTAACGCCGAGCAAAACATAGGCGATGCCCGCAGCCAACTGGAGACCTTGCGCCGCCAGCTGGAAAACAACCTGCACGAAGCCGAGCATAACCTGCATGTCAGCCGCCAGGAACTTACCCTGATTCAACAGCAACAAGCCATCGCCAGCGAAAACGCAGCCCTGGCACGCAAAGCCTACCGTTTAGGCGAACTCGATCTCAACCAATTATTACGCCTGCAATTACTGGCCTTTGAAGCTGAACGCAGCTTGAGCAGCCAGCAGCTACAAGTGCAATGGAACATTGCCAAATACAACCAGGCCGTAGGAGTCCTGCCATGAAAAAAATGTTTTTTTTAACACTCTCAGCCTGCCTGTCGTTTCACACATTAGCAGAAACGCTGTTACCGCTCTCACCAGCACAATTGACGCAGATGCAAGTGCAATGGGGACATTTGCAAACCCAACAAAGTGGATTATCCGCCAGCTACCCGGCCGAAGTGATGTTGCCACCAACGCAAACACGCGTGGTCACTGCCCCGCAAGGTGGCTTGATTACCAGGCTGGATGTCAGCGTGGGTGATACGGTCAAACAAGGCCAGGTCATCGGCCAACTCAGTAGCCCGGACCTGGTGGCCTTGCAAAGCAACTATTTGCAGAGCGACACCCAGGCCAGGTTGCACGAACAAGCCCTCAAACGCGACCAGGAATTGTTCAAGGATGGCATTATTGCCCAGCGCCGTATGCAGGAAACACAAAGCGCCTATGAAACCAGCCAGGCATTGATGCACGAACGCAAACAGACCTTAAAACTGGCAGGCATGAGCGAGAGCCAAGTCCAGCAACTGGCGCAAAAGCGCAGCATGCAAAACGGCATGGCCATCGTCGCGCCGATCAGCGGACAGATCATGGAGCAGCAACAGCAGGTGGGCGCGCGCGTGGATATGGCGATGCCGATCTTCACCATCAGCAACCCAAAACCTTTGTGGCTGATGATACAGGTGCCGATTGCGCAAGCGCAGCAATTGAGTGCAGGGACAACGGTACGCTTACCCAAGCAAAACCTGACTGCCAAGGTCGACACGGTGTTACGTCAACTCAATAAAAATAACCAAACCACGCAAGTACGGGCGTCAATTAGCCAGGGCGCTGAACGGCTCTCCGTCGGGCAGATCGTCGATGTGGCGCTGGTTGAACAAACCACGCAAGGCAGCTTTGCCGTGCCGAGAAGTGCGGTGGCCAGGCAAGGCGAGCAGGCAGTCATTTTTGTACAGCAGCCCAAAGGCATCGCTGTGATCCCGGTCAAAGTCATCCTGGAGCAGGATCAGCAATTAACCGTACGCGCCAGCTTGCGTGGTAATGAAACCATTGCCGTGCAAGGCGTGGCCGCCTTAAAAGGCCACTGGCTTGGATTGGGTGGGGAGTAAACCATGCTGGATTGGCTCATCGAAACCTCACTCAAGCAACGCTTGCTCATTTGCGTGTTTGCCATTGGCCTGCTGTTTGCTGGCTGGACTGCTTATCAAACCATCCCGATTGATGCCTTCCCGGATGTGTCTGCCACGCAAGTGAAAATCATCATCAAGTCGCCAGGCATGACCCCGGAAGAAGTCGAAGCCCGTATCACGGCACCGATTGAAGTGGAAATGCTGGGCATCCCCAAGCAGATCGGTTTACGCGCAGTGGCCAAATACGCACTGACCGACATCACGATCGATTTTGAGGATGGCACGGATATTTACTGGGCGCGCCAACAAGTCACCGAGCGGCTGAATAACGCCTGGGCGAACCTGCCAGCAGAGATTTCCGGCGGCATCGCGCCAATGACCACGCCATTGGGCGAGATGTTCATGTTCACCATTGAGTCAAACACGCTCAGCCTGCAGGAAAAACGCACACTACTGGACTGGGTTATTCGCCCACGCCTGCGCACGGTGCCCGGCGTCGCCGACGTGAATGCGCTGGGCGGGCTGGTACGCAGTTTTGAAATCGTACCCGACAACGCCCAATTGCAGGCACGCGGCATTGCCTTGAACGATGTACAAACCGCCATTAGCGACAACAATCACAACGATGGCGCCGGTCGCCTCAAAGATGGCGAAGAGTCATTACTGGTGCGCGCCGAAGGCGCATTTAAAACACTGGACGATGTGCGCAACACCGTGATCAAAGGTCATCAGGGCAGCCCGATACGCATTGCCGATGTCGCCGACGTACGTATCGGCGAATTGACACGATATGGTGCTGTGAGCCGTAACGGCAAAGGCGAAGCGGTGGAAGGCCTGGTGCTGGGCTTACGTGGTGCCAATGCGCGGCAGGTGGTAGAAGGCGTACGCACCAAGCTGGCAGAAATCTCGCCCAGCTTACCCAAAGACGTGAAGATAGAAGTGTTTTACGACCGCGGCAACCTGGTCGACCGGGCGGTGCATACAGTCAACAAAGCGCTGCTGGAAGCCGTGATACTGGTGTTCGTACTACTGGTCTTGTTCCTGGGTAATCTCCGTGCCGCGCTGACGGTCGCCTGCGCGCTGCCACTGGCCATATTGGCCACCTTCGGGCTCATGCAGCGCTATGGCCTGTCGGCCAACCTGATGTCCCTGGGCGGGCTGGCGATTGCCATCGGCATGCTGGTCGATTCTGCCGTGGTCGTGGTCGAAAATATCGTCGAACATTTGGCACACACGCCAGCCACAAAAAAGCATAGCAAACTCGACACCATCCTCGCCGCCATGCGTGAAGTCAGCATCCCGGTCAGTGCCGGCATTGTGATTATCATCACGGTGTTTGTCCCTCTGCTCACCTTGCAAGGGCTGGAGGGCAAACTATTTGCCCCTGTCGCCCTCAGCATCATGTTCGCCCTGGGCTCATCACTGCTGCTCTCACTCACCATCATCCCGGTGCTGGCGTCGTTTCTGATTAAGAATCAGGCCACTACAGAGCCATGGCTGATCCGCCATCTCAACCGCTGGTACGCCCGCACCCTGGCTACCGCCATGCAGCATAAACGCCCTGTGTTGCTGGTGGCGGTCATCCTACTGGTACTGACAGCGGTGGTATATCCATTAATAGGCAAAACCTTTATGCCGACCATGGACGAAGGCGATGTGATTATCGGCACCGAAAAACTGCCTTCGATTTCATTAGCACAAAGTGTTGCCACCGATAGCCACCTGCAACAAACTCTGCTGCAACAAGTGCCGGAAATCCAGGGCGTTTATTCCAGAGCCGGCTCGGATGAACTCGGCCTAGACCCCATGGGCATTAACCAGACCGACAACTTCCTGCTACTTAAACCGCGCGCGCAATGGCAAGTTGCCGATAAAGCAGCACTGATCGAAAAACTGCGTCGTGTCATGCACGGCATCCCCGGTCTGGATTACAACTTCACGCAACCGATTGAAATGCGCGTCAATGAAATGATCCTCGGCGTACGCGGAGATTTAGCCCTGAAGATTTTTGGCACCGACCTCAAAGTGCTTGACCAAAAGGCGCAGGCAATCATCAAGGTGCTGGAATCCATCCCCGGCAACCAGGATGTGTATACGCCACAGAACAGTGGCGTGCAGTATTTGCAAATCAAGATAGACCGCGTCGCGGCTGGCAGGCTGGGACTCAGTATCGCCGACATCAACACCCTGCTGCAAAGCCAGCTCGAAGGCAAACTGCTGGGCATCGTGCTCGAAGGCAACCGCCGCACGCCGATACTGCTGCGTGGCAGCCAGGTCGTGCGTGAATCCGCTTCAGACTTCAGCCAACTCATGCTCGCACTGCCACAAGGCGGCACCGTGCCACTTTCCAGCGTCGCGAATGTTGTGCGCGAAGAAGGCCCTGTCAAAATCGACCGTGAACGTGGCAACCGCATGGTCGTCGTCACCGCCAACGTCAAAGACCGCGACCTGGTGAGCTTTGTCGAAGAAGCCAAACAGAAAGTCACACAACAAGTCAAACTCCCCGAAGGCTACTGGCTGGTGTGGGGCGGCCAGTTCGAGAACCAGCAACGGGCTGCGGCGCGCCTCAGCATCGTTATCCCGATCGCGATTGTGCTGATTGCCCTGCTGCTATTCATGACCTTTGGCTCATTCCCCAAAGCGCTGCTGGTACTCGCGAATATCCCGTTCGCCATGATAGGTGGCGTGTTTGCGCTGTGGTTATCGGGTGAATACCTCTCAGTGCCCGCCTCCGTTGGCTTTATTGCTTTGCTAGGCATTGCTGTGCTCAATGGTGTAGTGATGGTCAGCCATTTTCAGCAATTAGCCGAACAAGGCATGGATGCCAGCAAGATTGCCTATGAAGGCGCCAAACGCCGATTGCGGCCAGTACTCATGACCGCCAGCATTACCGCGTTTGGTCTGATTCCGTTACTGTTTGCCACGGGGCCGGGGGCGGAGATTCAACGGCCATTGGCGATTGTGGTGATTGGGGGATTGATTACAGCAACGTTCTTGACGTTGTTTGTATTGCCGATTTTGTATCAGCACTTTTTTGGTTCAAAAAGTATGGATTGATTGCTGAAGGTAATTCTTCTTTTTGGGTATTGTGCGTTTAAGTAACAGCTTATTTCGCCTCTAGGCGAGTCACTTTCTGATGCTTGCCCCTCAGAAAGTAACCAAAGAAGAGGGCACCCAACCATCACGGCCTTACGGCTTCCTTGCGTTGCTCAACAAAGTGGGCGTCCATCGAAACTCGCCCTAGCGGCTTGCACACCCCGCAAGCCACCGCGGAACTCGAACAGCCGATGGCCGACATCCCCCACTTTGTCTCCGCTACTCAGCGTGATGGAATGGGATTTATCTCACCAAACTGACATTGTCGAAATCTGAACGACTCAAAAACCGGATTCTTTTATTAAGCCCTCTAAACGATGGCGCTCACCTGGTGTTGGGGGCCCCCATCTGCCGCGCCGAGCAACGCAGGATTGGCGGGGGTAGTCGGCAAGCAACTGTCTGAGCTCCGTAGGAGCGAGTTTTTGATTGCCGCCCGACAATCCGAGTAGCACAGGAAACAAGCGGAAGTTGGGGTGCACTTTCTTTTGGTTACTTGTTCTTTGTGCAAGCAAAGAAAAGTAACTCGCCTAGAGGCGAAACAAAATGCCACTTAAACGCACAAACCTAAGAATTACCTTCTAAACTCAATCAACAACAAGCCACCAATACTCAACACCAGAAACGCCCAGTTCCCCCAAAAAACATAAGGCGTCTGCCCCCGATAGCTCTGCGCTTCACCGGTCAAAATCACCGCCTGATCATGTGCGGCATGCTGCAGTACCTGGCCATTTTTATCGATAATCGCCGTCGCCCCAGTATTGGTGCTACGCAATACCATACGCCCGGTTTCCAGTGCACGCACCTGGCTAAATTGCATATGCTGGTCCGCCGCAAACGATTGTCCGTACCAGGCATCGTTGCTGATATTCACCAGTAACTCGGCTTGCGGCAGTTGCTGGGCAATCTCTTCACCAAACACGTCTTCGTAGCAAATATTGACGCCAACTTTTTGCCCGGCAATCAGCAATGGCTGCTTTGAAGTGCCGCGTGATAAATCACTCAGCGGCATATGCAACCAGTCACGGTAAATCCAGCCGAAGACGCTTTTGAGCGGAATAAATTCGCCGAAGGGCACCAGATGGCTTTTGGAATAGGCTTGCGTTGGTGACGTACCGAGGCTGATTGCGCTATTAAAATATTCACCTTGTCTAGACTCAACGACGCCTACCAGTAAGTCGCCTTGCTGGTCGAGCGCATGTTGTTTAAGTGCATCCAGATACACTGGCGCCAGCTGTTCGAGCAACACCGGTAAAGCGGTTTCCGGCAAGACAATCAATTGCGCTTTGGCTTGCTGCACCATGTCGAAATATTGGCGCAAGGTCTGCTCAGCATGCTCGGGCGACCATTTGATGGTTTGGCTGATATTGCCTTGCAATAAAGCGACGCTGACCGGCTGACCCACAGCTTGGCTCCACGGCACTTGCGTGAGTGCGCTGCCGCCTACGAGCAACGCAACAAGGATACCCGCTGAGCGTAGACGCTGCTGAGTGGTGGCCAAGGCAAGTACACATGCGGCCAACAGCATCACCAATGCCGAGAGTCCATAGACACCCAGCACAGGTAGAAAACCTGCCAATGGACTGTCTGGTGCTTGACTATAGCCCAGCGTTAACCAGGGGAAACCGGTAAAAATCCAGCTGCGCACCCAGTCTGACAAGGCCCATAATAACGGCGCAGCCCATAACAAATGGCCCAGCCGCTTGGCCAGATAACCCGCAACTGCCGGGAACAGGGCCATAAACGCACACAGGCAGAAAGTGCAGAACCCGGCAAACCACCAGGGCATGCCGCCAAAGGTATGCAGGCTGATATAAATCCAGTAGATACCAACACCATACAGGCCAAGACCAAAAGCCAGGCCCAGTTTAAATACGTGTGCAGGCGTTGCGGCTTGCTGCCATAAGCACAGCAAAGCGGCCAGGGTTAACCAGGGCAACCAGAACAGGCCATAAGGTGCAAAACCCAGCACCGTGAGTGCACCGATCAAAAGCGCCAGCGAGGCACGTTGCCACAACGGGGCATGGCTTACCCAGGCTTGAACAGAACTCAATGCAGGCCTTTCACTGGCTGGATATCCGCCATGGACAGCCAGGCAGAGAAGTCAGCCGACTGCATGACTTGCCATTCAATCATTCTGGCGATGGCAATCGGGTCATGCGGATCAATGACTTGCGTGGGACGCGCCGGATGACACATGAGCACGGGTGGCAGGTCTTTTTCAGAGATGAGCAGTTGTTTGAGCTGCCTGGCCCAATATAGCCAACGTGCCTGATAGGCCGCCGCATCGCCCTGAAAATCGTAGACGCCCAGCAATACAGGCGAAACGCGGAACCCGGCGGCCTTGGCAAGCTGTTTTAATTTTTCTGCGCCTAGCCAATGGATAATACGGGCTTTGAGGCCACTGCCCACGGGAGGGCTGGAAATACGCAACCACGGCCGCTCGCTAAGCGGCAAGTGGCTGTATCGATGTTGCAAAATGGTGAGCAGTGCCTCGCGGATGATGGGCAGCTGATGGACGTGTAAATGGCCATCAATATAATCCGGCGGCGTATGCAACGCATCCTCAAAAGCATCCAGCTGTTGCTTGATATTGGCCATCACCTTTTGCGTGCTAAGCAAGCCAGTCAAGCTACGTAACACCAGCACTGGGTGAGAGACTCGCATGCTGCGCGAAAACTGGGTAAAGTCGAGGTGCAGGCCAAGGTCCGCCTTGGTGCGCAGTTGCGGGGTGAGCTGCCGGGCACTCTCCGGCCAGCGCGGGCTGAGCGTCATGCAAGAGGTGGCAGTCAATATGCCACGCTCAATCAGCGTCAAAATGGCAGCATCAATCGCGGCCGATTGTGCATAGTCATCGGCACAAATAATAACCTTAGCCATGTAACACCTTAATCATGCTGAAAAGCCCAGAAGCGGCTCAGCAGCCAGGTGCTGATTGCGATCAACACCATCACCACGCCAAGCGCAAACCAGAAAGGCAGCGGCGTGTAAGTCAATGCCAGCCACAACAAGGCCTGGTTGCCAAAAAAACCGAGCAAAGCCACTGCCAGAAACTTGAAAAATGCGGCAAGATGACTTGCCTGTGTGCCACGAAACGACCAGCGGCGATGCCCGATATAACTCACAGGGAAGGCGCATAGAAAACCTAGCCAGTTGGCCTCAGCAGGCTGCCAGCCCCAGGCGTGCGTCAGCAATGCCACGATGTAATGCACGCCTGCAGCCAACGCACCCACACTGACAAACCCTAATACCGAGGCACGCATCTTAACCTCAGGGCTGGTGACCGGACGCAGCCGGTGCAACGACTTCAGCCACAATGTATGGCGGACGACCTTTGACTTCGTCATAGACACGGGCAAGGTATTCGCCCAGCACGCCAATAAATAACAACTGCACCCCAGCGAAAAACATCATGCTGGCCACCACGGTCGGCCAACCAGGCACAGACTCATGGAAAAACAGGGCATCAATCACCACCACGGCACCATAGGCAAATGCCAGCAAAGCCAATGTCGCACCGGTTAAACTGGCCAGGCGCAATGGCAGGACGGAGAAACTGGTAATACCTGTCCAGGCCAGCGCAATCAATTTGAGTTTTGAATAAGCACTCTCCCCGTGCAAGCGCGGCAAGGGTGTGTAAGGAATACCGATAGACTTATAACCCACCCAGGCGTAAATCCCTTTCATAAAGCGGTTACGCTCGGGCAAGGCGCACAAGGCATCAACCACTTTACGGTTCATGAGGCGGAAATCCCCGGCATCACGCGGGATTTCTACATGAGTACTGGCGCTCATCATGCGGTAAAACAGGCGAGAACCCCATAGCTTGAAGGAGGACTCCTGCGCACGGTCCTGGCGCACGGCATACACCATGTCGTAGCCTTCACGCCACTTTTCCAGCATGGTCAACATAAGCTCAGAGGCATGCTGGCCATCGGCATCCATGCAAATCACCGCATCGCCTTTGGCATAACTCAGGCCGGCGCTAATGGCATTTTCTTTGCCAAAGTTTCGCGAAAACCTGACCAGGGTCACATGGCAATCCTCGACCAGAGACTGCACCACCTGTGCGGTTTGGTCACGGCTGCCATCATCGACCACCACCATATCCCAATGCGGTGACATCTGCTGTAGCACGCCGCGGATATTTTGCAGTGTATGCGCAATGTTTTTTTCTTCATTGTAAGCAGGCACCATCACCGTGATATGCGGTTGGGCGGTGAGGCGGTGAGAGTCAACTGTCGTCATGGCAATCAGATTAGCAGGTTCGATACGGTTATTGTAGCGGATTGCTACTAGTTTTTGGCCGGAGTAGCCAGGCGGTCAGCGCCTTGTAAATGGCGACGGTCTTTAATCACCGCCAGCCACATGCCCTGCCGCTGTACGCCGCCAATCAGCTTGCCCTTCATGACTTCGTGGCAATGCATATTGGTGGTAGACAAGAAAAAGTCGGCCTCTTCCCAACGACGGGTCACACTAAAGCGGCCATCGAGGTAGGGTTCTATTTGTGGCGTATCGACACAGGCCGCCACCCAGTAAGGTTTGTTGCGCGCAGGCAAATGCATCTCGGTGAGCTGATCAGTCGCCACACGTAAAGCACTGGACCAGTAATCGCCCTCCCACTTAAATTGGGCCTGGGTTTGATCGCCTGCCAGTCGGTTAAGTCTGGCGTATTGGTATGGATGCAATTGCACAATATCGACCAAGGTCACCAGCATCAGGCCGCCAATCACGCCAGCCCAAATGGCCTGGTACGCGACTCTTGCGTTCAGATGACTGTGCGCCAATGCCTGCCAGACAGCCACGATCGCCCAGGCGGAGAAGATCGCTAACAAAGGCAATAAAAAGGTAAAGTGACGCACGCCGTTATACAAAGCAGGCCGGTCATCCATCACAAAGACGAGTGGAAACAAGATACCCACCAACAGGGTATACATGACCATACGCGTGCGCTGGTCAGCCAGCCGCAAGGCCTGGCGGCCAGCGAACCACAGCAAAGGCAGGCTGAAGATGCCTAACAAAGCCGCCTCAGGTAATTTAACCGCCAGATACTGAAACAGGTAGCTGCGCGGCACTTCGCTGATGTTGTAGACCACGCCATTGGCAATGGTCTGCATATTAAAGTCAAAGTGCGAGAAGGACTTGGCGGCTTCCAGCAAATTGTCCGGCTCAATCACACTCCACGGCCAGCACATGGCCATGAATACAAATGCCAGCACGGCAGCCGGCAGCAAAACAACCACCATGCGCAGCAGGCGCGACCATATCGGCGTGCGTTCATATTTGTGGTCGAGCAATACACGCACAAGCACCAGCAACACCAGATAGATCACGGCAAAAGCGCCGCCAACGCGCAAGCCTAATGCGCCGCCGACTGCGAACCCAAGCAATACAATCGCTTTGCCACTGACATTTTCCATATCACGTATAACCAGTGCTGTGGCATAGAGCGCCCACAACATGCACGTGGCGAACGGCACATCTTTGGTATGGGTAAACATGGTGCCAGACCACGATACCGTGAGGAACAGCAGGGTCATGGCTAGCAATGCCAGGCGCTCGCCGCCCAGCAAATGCGCGAATCTGGACACGCCGTAAAAGCCCAGCAAACCAAACAAGGCCGAGAGCAAGTGACGTATATCCCAGATCATGATCGGGATATACGGGTCCAGCGCAGCGGCAATAATGTCAAACAAGCCGCCATACAGGTATAGATTTCGGTAGTGAAAAGCGTCCTGGTCTTTAAAACCGGACTGATACCAGTCGAGTAGCATTTGACCGTAAGTATGTTGTACATACTCGTCGTTGCTGATGCCGTGCTGGCGGAAAGTGAGGGCTACCCAAATAATTAATGCCAGCCAAAAGAAACGTATCAAGCAGCGATACGTAGCAGCTGAGCAAGCTTGGGTAAAAAGGTGTTTCATGGGCTATTTAATCGTGAAAAATCAACACGCGCAAGCGTATCACGACACCCTGTCTGAGGATAGAGCGCGACCCCTGTCACGCTCAAATAAATCTTGGCCAGGCGAAAGCGGCTTAATTGCCAGGATCAGTATGCACTGAGAAGCGATAACCGGAACCACGCACGGTCTGGATCATTTCCTCATGCTTGGAAGCTACCAGTGCATTGCGCAGGCGGCGAATATGCACATCGACCGTACGGTCTTCGACAAACACGCGATCACCCCATACCTTATCCAACAGCTGTGTGCGACTATGTACGCGCTCAGGATTGGTCATAAAGAAGTGCAACAATTTAAACTCGGTCGGGCCCAGCGGGATATGCACATTATGGCCAGTCACGCGGTGTGTGGTCGGGTCCAGGTGCAAACCGGCGATTTCAATCGGATCATCAGTCATTTGCGGTGCGCGTCTGCGCAACACGGCTTTGATACGCGCATTCAACTCACGCGGGCTGAATGGCTTGGTCACATAATCATCTGCGCCTACTTCCAGGCCGCGTACTTTATCAAACTCATCGCCACGTGCAGTCAGCATGATAATCGGTACTTCTTTAGTCAGGCTGTCAGATTTCAGGCGGCGGGCAAACTCAATGCCGCTCATGCCAGGCAGCATCCAGTCCAGCAAAATCAGGTCTGGCATGGTTTCACGCAACAACATTTGTGCATGTTCGACGCTGGTGGCACGGATAGCGTGATGCCCCGCCTGTTTGATATTTAACGCCAGCAATTCCTGAATCGCCGGTTCGTCTTCTACCACCAAAATATTCGCTGCTGCCATGACACTCCCTTTAAGCAATATGAGATCAAAGTATTGATTGAATGCTCGCCAGTTTATGAATGAATTATGACATTTTAATGACAACATCACATAAATTTAATTTTGCTGTTATTGCCTTTTAGGACAAATTGTAACAAGATGTAACGGCAAAAAATAAAGGGGTTTTTAATCTTGCTTAATCTTTCCAAAGAACACATCACCGCTGGCAGCCATTTCAATCGCTGGCTGGTACCACCGGCAGCACTGGCAGTACATCTCTCAATCGGCATGGCTTATGGCTTTAGCGTATTCTGGAAACCGCTGGGCAACGCGCTCACTGGGCCAGATGGCAAACCAGTGGCCGCCTGCGCCGCAGGGGCAAGCACCTTTGCCGATAAACTGGCAGGCACCGCCAAAGCGCTGACCGCTACTGACTGCAACTGGACCCAGTTTGACCTAGGCTGGATGTATACCTTGTTTTTCGTCCTGCTGGGCTGCTCTGCTGCCGTCTGGGGTGGCTGGCTAGAGCGGGCAGGTCCGCGCAAGGCAGGCCTGGTTGCCATGCTTTGCTGGTGTGGTGGCTTGCTCATTTCCGCCCTCGGTGTTTATCAACACCAGCTATGGATGATGTGGCTGGGCAGCGGTGTCATTGGTGGCATAGGCCTCGGACTGGGCTATATTTCCCCCGTATCCACCCTGATCAAATGGTTTCCTGATCGCCGCGGCATGGCCACAGGCCTGGCGATCATGGGCTTTGGCGGCGGCGCCATGATAGGCTCACCGCTAGCCACCAAACTGATGAGTATATTTGCAACACCCACGGCACCCGGTGTGTGGCAAACCTTCGTCGTGCTGGCCCTGATTTACGCCGTCTTTATGACCTGTGGCTCACTGGGTTACCGCGTACCGGCCGCCAATTGGAAGCCTGCTGGTTGGACACCGCCAGACACCCAGCACAACCGTCTGGTCGCCACGCGCCATGTGCACCTGAAAAATGCGCACAAAACGCCGCAATTCTGGTTGCTGTGGCTGATCCTGTGCATGAATGTGTCTGCTGCCATCGGCATTATCGGTGCCGCAGCGCCCATGTTGCAGGAAACGTTTGGCGGGGTGCTGATCGGCCAGCCTGCACTTGGGTTTGCCGAGATCAAGGCAGATGAAGCGCTGACTGCCGCAGCGGCAGCGGTAGGCGCAGGTTTTGTCGGACTGATTTCACTGTTTAACATTTTCGGCCGTATCGGCTGGGCCACCTCGTCAGACAAACTGGGTCGCCAAACGACCTATTTCATCTTTTTTGTACTCGGCATCATGATGTATGTCTGCGGCACTTACGCAGCCAATCATCATCAACTGGCCTTGTTCCTGCTGGTATTCTGCATCATCGCCTCCATGTATGGCGGCGGCTTTGCCACCATTCCGGCCTATCTGGCTGATTTGTTCGGTACGCAGTTTGTAGGCGCCATTCACGGCCGCCTGCTCACCGCCTGGTCAACGGCAGGTATTCTGGGTCCGGTCATTGTCAACTACCTGCACGACGTGCGACTGGAGGCCAACGTCCCCTATGCCGATATTTATGCGCCGATATTTATGACGCTGGCGGCCTTGCTCGGTGTGGGCTTTATTGCCAACTTGCTGGTCAGACCAGTGGCTGACAAATACTTCATGTCAGACAGCGAATTGGCAGCAGAGCAAAGTGGTGGCAAAAACACCACCCAGCAGGCTGTGAACATCAAGCAGGACGACCAGAAAACACCTGCCATTCTGGTCAAACTGGCGTGGCTGGCTGTCCTGATTCCCATCAGTTATGGCATCTGGATGACGGTACAAAAAGCCTGGTCACTATTCGCATAATCCGTAACGTAGCCGTTTGGGTTAAAATAGCGCTTTATGTTTTAACCCACGGACGCACAAGTGAACAAAATTGCTCAAAACCTGGACGGTAACGGTAAGAAAATCGGTATCGTTCTCTCCCGTTTTAATGAAAACATTGGCGCAGGCTTGTTGCAAGCCTGCGAACAGGAACTGCTCAAACTGGGCGTCAACGCTGAAGACATCACCCTCGCCACCGTACCAGGTGCGCTGGAAACCCCTCTGGTGCTATTGCACATGGCCATGACTGAAAAATATGATGCCTTGATCGCGCTGGGTGCCATTATCCGTGGTGAGACTTACCACTTCGAAGTGGTTTCCAATGAGTCTGCACGTGGTATTTCAGAAGTACAACGCGATACAGGCGTGCCAGTTGCCAATGCAATCCTCACCACAGAGAACGATGAGCAAGCTGAAGTGCGCGTAGTGGTAAAAGGCGCCGAAGCCGCCCAAGCTGCCATTGAAATGGCGAACTTAGTGAGCGCACTATGAGTGAAGATAAAGCAGCGGTGAGCCAGGAAAAAGCTGCGCCAGCCAAAAGCAAAGGCAGCAAAAACCGCCGCAAATCACGCGAACTGGCACTGAAAGCGCTCTACCGCAACCGCATGAATGCCGGTGATGTGAAGCAACTGCGCCTGGACAGCCTGGATGACCCTGATTACTTCAAAGCCGACGAAACGTATTTCAAGCAATTGCTCACTGGCGTGCTCGATCACACGACCGACATTGATGCCATGATCAGCCAGTTTATTGACCGCCAGCTGGAAGAACTGAGCCCGATCGAGCATGCCATTTTGCGCATCTCCGGCTATGAGTTGATGTTTGATATCAGCATCCCCTACCGCGTTGCCATTAACGAAGGTGTGGAGTTGGCCAAAGCCTACGGCGGCATTGATGGCCATAAGTACATCAATGGTGTACTGGATAAAATTGCTGCGCAAGTCAGACCGCACGAGTTTAAGCGCTAAACGCCTAACCCTATTTAACCAGCAATAAAAAAGCCCTGCATACAGGGCTTTTTTATTGCGCAGCGTATGAGCACGGGCTGTTATTCAGAATAGACGTGGTAGCCATTGCGCCCGGCGCCTTTGGCTTCATACATGGCGATATCGGCCTGCTTCATCCACTCAGTCACCGTGACCTGCGCCCCTGCGGCACAAACAGCCACCCCAACACTCACGCCAATATGAATACTGCGTTCATTCACTTGCACCGGCAATACAAAGCTATTCAGGATCTTTTGCGCTACATGCTCTGCATCGTCACGCTGCGTGAGTTCTGGCAGCAGCATCACGAACTCGTCCCCGCCCAGCCTGGACACCGTATCACTTTGCCGCAAACAGCCCTGCAGTCGCGTGGAGACCTCTTTTAAAATCACATCGCCTACATCATGGCCGAGCGTATCGTTAATCTGCTTGAAATGGTCAATATCCAGGAACAGCAAGGCCGCAGCCTGTTTCGCATGCGGCAAGCGTGCATGCACCTGATGCAACCTGCTGAGTAACATCCGACGATTGGGCAGGCCAGTCAGTGCATCAAAATAAGCTTCTTGTGTAACTTCGTCATACTGATGCTTACGTGCCGTAATATCTTCGATCTGGGCAATAAAATATTGCGGCGCATCCTCATCATCGCGAAAAATAGACACCGACAATTGCACCCACACCACGGCTTGATCGCGACGGATATAACGTTTTTCCATCTGATAGGCGTTTATTTTGCCATCTAGCAGTTGCTGCACATATTCCAGATCCTTAGCCAGATCATCGGCATGGGTGATTTCCTGGAATGTCGTCGCCACGAGGGCCTCGTTGGTATAACCTACAATATTGCACAAGGCCTGATTGACCTTGGTGAAGCGGCCGTTCAGCGACACAATTGCCATACCAATCGGCGCAAACTCCATAATCTCGCGGAAGCTTTTTTCACTGGCGCGTAACGCTGACTCTGTCTTTTTGCGGCTACTGATATCATCAAACACAACCACAGCACCGCAGACTTGTTGATCGCGAATAATCGGCACCGAGGTCACATCAATATGAATAGGCTGACCGTCCCGTCGCCAGAGCACTTCGTCCGAAGTTTTCACCGATTGCACACTACTCATGACATTACATAGCAAGCACTCGTGCTCGGCATAATGCGAGTGATCTGCCTTTTTATAATGGAACAGGGCATGCGCGCTTTTCCCCATCAAATCGCGCTTGCGCCAATTCAACAGGCGTAATGCCTCTGGATTGATAAACGTGATCAAGCCAGACATATCCGTCACATAGATACCCTCACCCAAAGTATCGGTGATCTCCTGGAACCTGGCGGCACTCTCCTTAAGCGCCAGGGTTTTTTCATTCACCTGCGCGACCACCCTGGCCGTATAGCCAGTACCCATCAACAAAATGGCCCCGACCAACCCGGTACAGAAGATACCCACCGCCAGCATGCTCCAGCTTTGCCAGCCTCGATGCTCGGCGTAATAACGGGCAGAGGGTGAGAGGTCTAGCCGGTAATGCTTGTCGCCAAACCTGAAGTCACGACTAAAGACAATATCAGACGATTGACCTGTTGTCGTGCCATAGACCACCGCCTGGCTTTCTTTTTCAACCAAACGTACATTCAGCAGTGATTGCGACTGGGAGAATAATGCGCCAAAAAAGTCTTTGGAAACCAGTACCGTTTGCACGACACCATCATAGCGGTGTCCGTGCACGGGATACATCAACAGCAGACCATCCTCGCGGCCAGAGCTGAGGTAGAGTTTGATTGGCGAAGTCACCACTGCCCGGTTTTGTTTAAATGCTTGCAAGATGGTGATTTTACGATTATCCAGCGAAGCCAAATCAAAACCGATCACGCGCTGCGACTGCACAGTGGCTGGCTCAATGTAGGTCAATGGAAAATAATAGGAGCGTGCCTTGGCACTCTGCCATCGGTTGCCTGCGTCTGGTTGCTTGATCTCAAACCCAGGGAACTCTAATTGCATCTCAGCGATAAAACTATCACGCTTGGCGTGACTCACCCTAGGCACCCACTCTAGCGCATAAATCATCGGGTATTTGTCCAGCGTCACTTTGACAAAATTGTGAAAATCCTGCTGACTCACATCGGACTGCTGATAGGTAAACAAGGCACTAATTTGCGCCAACACGGCCTCTTGCGACTCCAGCCGCACACGCAGTTGCTCGGATAATTGGCTGGCGAGGCTCTCAAACTCGATCAGCGACTCCTTGCGTTCCCATTTACTGGCCGTAATAAAAGCCAACACCAGCAAGGCAAACAATATCAGCATGGGTACTGCTACCGTGTGCAGGCGTTTTCGCCACAATCGCCGCGGTTGACCAAGAGCCACCAGCGTCAATGGCAACATCACCATCAGCCCCAGAAAATCGCCCACCCACCACGACAGCCAACTGGTTAAAACGCTATGCTGATCGACCAAGCCTAGCGTGAATAAACCGGCAACTGACAGGCTGGCACTAACCAGGCAAATCAGTGGCGCATAGAGCAAAAAGTAAATGACTTCTCTGGGCGCATCCAGTGTGGTGGGATAGGAAATCTTACGCCGCAGCCATGTGCCGCCGCATAATGCTTGTAGTGTGGAAGCGACTGCAATCAACAGTGCGACTGTCAGCCCGATCCGGCTGAAATGATGGCTGGCGCTGTAACCGACCCACAAGTTGAGTATCAACGATCCGCAAAAAATCGCAGGCAGTACGCGCTGCCCAACAATAAAGGTCACCGCAATCGCGATACCAGCGGGCGGAAACATGGCGGAGGCATACCCTGGGGGGACGGCCAGCATCAAGCCCAGCTTGCCGGTGATGATGTAGATCAACACCAAGGCCAGACTAAAAAGAATGCGTTCGCGGTGAGTGGAAAGTCCTGGCAGCATTAAAAACAATTTCCAAACCAAAAACGATTTTCAAACATGAGGCAGAATCTAAAAACGGCTAACACTTACAGTACAAAACCAGTGGCATAAATTGATCATTGAAAAGCAATATCTGCCATCCAGTGACAAGCTTAACACCCCGGTTCGACCCGTCATAACAGGAATTAAATCCCTAAATTGCGCTTTTTCTGCCCTATTGCCACACAAGCCATTTGAGCTCGGCTAAATCAATGGCAAAAACTAAGTCAGCAGCAAGGTATATGACTGTAAGCCATGCTGATCCCAACATGCGCACACGGCGTGATCATGCCAGTCACCCAGCACCATACGTTCGCAGGCATGGCCATCAATCTCCAGCCGATGGCGGCCAGGTCTATGCGTATGACCATGTAATAACACGTCCGGGTAATCATATTCACGCAGCAAGGCGGCCACCGCTTCTGGATTCACATCCATGATATCCATGCCATACTTGCTTTTATTTTGTGTACTTTGCTGACGTGCCTGTTCGGCAAAGGCCAGTCGGGCGGGGAGCGGCTGTGCGAGAAAAGCCTGCTGCCATTGCGGTGTGCGTACCTGGCTGCGGAACTGCTGGTAAGCCACATCGTCGGTACACAAGGCATCACCATGGCTCAAAAGAATGCGTGTTTCGCCTAATGTCAGCAAGGTTGGATCAGGCAACAATTGCAAGCCACTGGCTTGCGCAAAACCTTGGCCAATTAAGAAATCACGGTTGCCATGCATAAAGTATAACTTCACGCCCTGGTCCGAGATCGCACGTAACGCTTGCACAATTGGCGCAAACTCCGCGCCGTGCTGCGGGTCAGCGAGAATATCATCGCCCACCCACACTTCAACAAAATCACCGAGGATATACAGCGCTTCAGCCGTCGTAACTTCCGTCCGCAGCCAATGCAAAAAAGCCTGCGTTACCGCAGGCCTTTGCGCACATAAGTGCAGATCAGAAATGATCCATGTGGTCATGCCTTAGGCAACCACAACGGCTTTTTCAATGATCACTGGTTCCACTGGCACATCCTGGTGGCCAGCGCGATTGGTCGTTGGTACGGCTTTGATCTTGTCGATCACGTCCATGCCTTCAACCACTTTACCGAAGACACAGTAACCCCAACCCTGGCTGGTCGGTGCAGTAAAGTTGAGGAAGTCGTTATCTTTCACGTTGATAAAGAATTGTGCAGACGCTGAGTCCGGCACCATGGTACGCGCCATGGCCAAGGTGTATTTGTCGTTAGACAAGCCATTGTCAGCCTCGTTTTTGATGGTTGCGTCGGTCGCTTTTTGCTTCATGTTGGTGTCAAAACCGCCACCCTGGATCATGAAGTCGTTAATCACGCGATGAAAAATCACGCCATCATAAAACCCTTTTTCAACGTAGCTCAAAAAGTTAGCCACGGTAATCGGGGCTTTTTCTGCGTTGAGTTCAATCGTAATATCGCCAAAATTGGTAGTCAGTTTGACCAAAATATTCTCCGTTTATTGAGGATGATGATAGTTATTTACTAACCGTTACTTGCTAGTCACTATCGTTGCACGTTTAATGATGACCGACCGAATCGGCACATCGGAAAAGCCGCGTTGGTTGCCAGTAGGCAAATTGCTGATTTTAAACACCACGTCCATACCAGACACCACTTTACCAAACACACAGTAACCGATTCTGTCTGGTTCTGGACTGCTGTAATCCAGAAACTGGTTGTCAGCGACATTGACAAAAAATTGCGCAGTGGCTGAGTTAGGATCTTGCGTACGCGCCATGGCGATGGTGCCGGTCTGATTGACCAGGCCATTACCGGCTTCATTGATAACCGGTGCGCGGGTTGGTTTTTCTGTCAGCTCGCGATCAAAGCCACCGCCCTGGATCATGAAACGGCCAATCACACGGTGAAAAATGGTATTGGTATAAAAACCGTCTTTCACATATTGCAAAAAGTTTTCCACCGTTTTAGGCGCTTTGTCCGCATACACCTCAACCGCAAAATTACCCTGATTGGTTTCAAACAGTACTTGCGTTGCCGCATTTGCCACACCCACTGCGGCCAACAAGCAACACCCTAATATCCAAGACAACACACGCATCACGCTGATCCTTCGTACAAAATTTTCCATTCACCATTCTCCTGCACCCAGTATTGTCGTTTTTTCATGACATTACGTAATGCAGCGCTCACATATTCCTGCTCAAAATCTACGACCACCATGTTGCGCTTGGAGTTCGGATAAGTGAACATGCTCACCTCAGACAAGTTGACGCTCACCTTGGGCTTAGCCGCCTGAATCTGGCGCTTGTAACTCGTCCATCTGGACAAATCACCTTCAGAATAGAAGAAGTCGCTGGTGTAATGAGACAGGTAAGCATCGGTATTTTGCGAAGCCCAGTCTTTACGCCACTGTTCGATCGCAGATTTAAGATCTGCTTTGTGACGGTCCTGATGACGCACAGAATCTGGATTCACCCACTGAAAATTGACACCAATCACGACCGGCGTATTGCCTGCCTGCAACACTTCTTGCAACGCTTTCATGTCCGGGTTAGACAACACCACACAACCATCACTGGCGCGTGGCGGACGGCTGTAAGTATCCCTGGGCGTGCCATGTATCCAGATACCGGAACCGGTTTTGCGCTCGTAACTGTCAATCTCGTTTGGATAATTGAGCGGATACGCTGCATCGCCATACAAGTCCGGCAAGGGGCGATTAAGTTTACGCGAGGCAAAATAAACGCCTATTGGCGTACGCTTGTCACCCTGGTCTTTTTTGCCGATACCGTTTTTACCGATAGTGACATAATAATCAGCGACATAGCGCAACACATCGCCCTGCCCCTTTTCATAGACATACAGGCGTGAGCGCGCGGTATCGACAAACAGGACGTGGCTTTGCTTTTCTGACAACTCCACCAGCATATTGGGCTGGGTCAAGCCACGGTTACGGTCAAAATAATTGCGGATACGGATTTCAGCTTCTTCTTTGAAATCCTGAATGCGGGTGACATCTGCCGTATTAGCATCACCAAAATTATTTAAAATCCTGGCTTTGGCAGAAAGCAAATCGCCATGAATCAGATGGGCAAGGGCAAAGTTGGGAGAGATCGTCAGCAACTGGTCAACATAATCCAGCGCCTGTTGCAAACGGCCTTCTTTAATCGATTGCAGAGTTTGCACCAACATGCGCTCAACCGCATTGGTGTTTTTATTTTGGACGAACAAACGCGCAGTTAACGCTTCATGGTTAACCGCGGTTGCATTCCAAGGCAATAACGCAGCACTGACAAACGCAATATAGCAGTACTTTCTTAAACTCCTCATACCGATATTATACATTTGTTTAATTAAAATCTTGCGCGCTTAACCAGCCAAATTCGCCCCTTATTTAGCGATTTTAAAGGCGCGCCGTCGAACAGCGCATGCTTATTTAGCTTAGAACAACTTTAGAACTTACCGACGCGCTCTTGCTGAATTAACCAGCGACCGCCCTCTTTCACTAGATTCAGTGTTTTGTTCGAGTTTGCATCCAGACCAGTGGCTTTATAGGCCTGACGGAAGGTCACTTTGGCTGCACTATCACTCTCGATTTTGACTGCCAGATTACTCAGCTTGACTGAAATCTTGCTTGGGCGGCTGACGCGATCACGACGGGTAGACTCCCACTGCTTGCGTGATTCACCTGCTGGTGTTTTAAAGTCTTTGGCGTAGCTATCCAGATACTTGTCTACATTTTGTGCTGCCCACGCATCTGCCCAGGCATTCACAGCATCCAGCACAACACGCTCCTGGTGATCAGTGGCTGGCTTTGCTTCCACAGGCTTGGATTCAACCACCGCTGGTTTTTTGGCCTCAGCGACCACAGGTGGCGTAACCGTTGGCGGTGTCGATGGCTGCGCTGCTGAAGGTGGCGCAGCAGGCGGATTCACTGACGCTGTATTGGCGGGCGGCGTGACTACAGGTGCTGCTGCTGGCGGTACAGTCGCTGTAGTACGCGCCACAGTACGCTTGCCACCAAACAAATCGGTAATCATGGCCAGCTTGCTTTGCGCACGACTATTGGAGGTATCTAGCTTCAACGCCTTGTCGTAAGCTTCTGAGGCCAGGCGCGCATAAATATCGCCCAGATTCTCATGCGCAGTGGCGTAGCTAGGATGCGTTTTGATCGCAGATTCCAGCGCTTTTCTGGCTTTATCATACTGACCTTGATCCGCATACAGCACGGCCAGATTGTTATAAGGCTCAGGCAAGTTAGGGTATTTTTCAGTGAGTTCGGTAAATGACTTGATCGCCTCATCGCGCTTACCCAGTTCTACCAGAATCACGCCACGCATAAACATGGCTTCAGCGTTTTTAGGGTTGGCAGACAGATAATTATTCACACGCTCCAAAGCGGCCGCCTGGTTGCCCTGCTCGGACAGCTGGTTAATTTCACGCAGTTCCACATTGGTTTGGCCCGCCAAAACAGAATGAGACAAGGCGACCTGACTTAAAAGGACAGCCAATACCAGCAAAGATTTTTTTAATGTTGCGTTCATGAGTTTATTACCTGAGCAATCGTTGATTTTTAGCAGTATGTTATACTTGGATTGTACAAGAGACAGTGCGTATTTAGGTGATTATTACACGATGATTCAGCACCAATTTGTGTCCTGCGTGGTTTACCTGACAACAAACAATCAAGCAATGGCAACCCTCGCCGACGCAAAAACAACAAGCACCACACGTGTTAACATAAATTAAACACTACAATATTTCTGCTAATTTTATCACGCCTTCATCCTTTTTACATTTCGTTAGCATGTTAAAACTACACAACACCCTCTCCCGCAGCAAACAAGTCTTCCAGCCCATCACAGAAAAAACCGTCAGCATGTACGTTTGCGGCATGACCGTATATGACTTTTGCCATCTGGGCCACGCACGCGTCATGGTGGTGTTTGACATGGTGGCACGCTGGTTTCGCACCAGCGGCTATAAAGTGACTTACGTGCGCAACATCACCGATATTGACGACAAAATCATCAAACGTGCCAATGAAAACAACGAAAGCATCCAAAGCCTGACGCAGCGTTTTATTACCGCAATGGATGAAGACTCGGCCAAACTCGGCATTATCCGCCCCGACATTGAGCCACGCGCCACCGAGCACGTGCAAGGCATGCTGGACATGATCAGCCAGCTCATAGAAAAAGGCTTTGCCTACCAGGCCAGCAATGGCGATGTGTTTTATAAAGTGCGTAGCTTTAACGACTACGGCAAACTCTCTGGCAAGTCACTCGAAGACCTGCGTGCAGGTGAGCGTGTCGATGTCGACACCTTCAAGCAAGACCCGCTGGACTTTGTACTATGGAAATCGGTGAAACCGGGCGAACCTTACTGGGAATCGCCATGGGGCAATGGCCGCCCAGGCTGGCATATTGAATGCTCAGTCATGAGCGCGGCGCACCTTGGCGCACACTTTGATATCCATGGCGGCGGCCAGGACTTGCAGTTCCCGCACCACGAAAACGAAATCGCCCAATCCGAAGCCACCCATGACTGCACCATGGCCAACTACTGGATGCACAACGGTTTTATCCGCGTCGATGACGAAAAAATGTCCAAGTCACTGGGCAACTTCTTCACCATCCGTGAAGTACTGGAAAAATACGACCCGGAAGTCGTGCGCTTCTTCATTCTGCGCGCACATTACCGCAGCCCGCTCAACTACTCCGACAAACACCTGGACGACGCCAAAGCCTCTTTGACCCGCCTGTATACCGCATTGCGTGGCATAGACGCTGCTGACAGCGCCATAGACTGGGATCAGCCACAGGCCGCCAAATTCAAAGCCGCCATGGACGACGACTTCAATACACCAGAAGCCATCGCAGTCTTATTTGAACTCGCCAACGACTTAAACAAAGACAAATCCGCCGCCACTGCCGCATTATTGAAACAATTAGCTGCGATTATCGGCCTGTTGCAACGTGACCCGGAAAGCTTTATGCAAGGCGAAAGCGACGGCACGCTCGACGTCGAAAGCCTGATCGCAGCGCGCATTGCTGCCAAAACAGCAAAAAACTACGCTGAAGCTGACCGTATCCGCAAAGAGCTGGCCGATGCCGGTATTATTCTGGAAGATACCCCACAAGGCACGACCTGGCGTCGCGCCTAATTGCGTAAAAACATTATTCTTTTGAAACATTGAAGGAACACGGATGCCCGTCAAACTATCTGCCCCTGCTGCCGGAACATTACTGCCTGTCAAAGGCGTACAACTGGGTTTTGCCCAGGCGCATATTCGCAAACCCAACCGCAAAGATGTGCTGATCATCACCGTGCCTGAGGGCAGTAGTGTCTCTGGCGTGTTTACGCTTAACCGCTTTTGTGCGGCACCCGTGACGGTCTGCAAACAGCATTTGCAGCATAACAAAGGCATCCGCGCCCTGCTGGTGAACACCGGCTGCGCAAACGCGGGCACCGGCCAGCAAGGCCTGGATGACGCACGCGCCAGCTGTATCGGCGTCGCACAGGCACTCAACATCAGCCCAGAACAAGTATTGCCCTTCTCCACCGGCGTGATTCTGGAAACCCTGCCAATGGAAAGACTGCTGGCAGGCATCGCCCCGGCTGTCGACAACTTGCAAGAAAACAACTGGTTAAATGCCGCAGAAGCGATTATGACCACCGACATTGTGGCCAAAGGTACTTCACGTCAATTAGTCATTGACGGCAAAGCAGTCACAATTACCGGCATCAGCAAAGGTTCCGGCATGATCCACCCCAATATGGCCACCATGCTGGGGTATATCGCCACCGATGCCGCCATTAGCCAGCCCGCACTCGACAGCATCATCCAGCACGCTGTGAATAAATCATTTAACTGCATCACAGTGGATGGCGACACCAGCACCAACGACAGCCTGATCCTGATGGCCACCGGCCAGGCAGGCAACGCAGTCATCAGCGAGCAAAGCGCTGATTTTGTAGCCTTGCGTGATGCGCTGACCGAAGTCGCAACAGAACTGGCACAAGCCATTGTGCGCGACGGTGAAGGCGCCACCAAGTTTATGACTATCCAGGTTGAAGCGGGTAAAAATGAAGAAGAATGCCGCAAAGTCGCTTACGCCATCGCCCACTCGCCGCTGATTAAAACCGCCTTTTTCGCCTCAGATCCAAATCTGGGCCGCATCTTGGCCGCAATTGGCTACGCGGGCATTGATGACCTGGACGTGAACACCATGCAGCTATATCTGGGTGATGTATTGGTCGCCGAAAAAGGCGGTCGTGCAGCGAGCTATGCTGAAGAACAAGGCGCAGCCGTGATGAAGGAAAGTGATATTCTGGTACGCGTGGTGTTGAATCGTGGCGATGCAGATGCCACGGTGTGGACCTGCGACTTTTCTTATGATTATGTGAAGATTAATGCGGATTACAGATCGTAATACGCAGGGATGAACATGTTTTGAGTTCATCAAATGTACGAAGAAGCCACCTTAACGCTTAGCCAGTTTTGGTGGCTTTTTTATTTCGCCTTGATGGCGAGTTACTTTTTTTGCTTGCCCCAAAAAAGTAACCAAAAAGAGGGCACCCAGCCATCACGGCCTCCGGCTTCCTTGCGTTGCTCGACAAAACAAGCGGTAACGAAACTCGCCCTAGCAGCTTGCACACGACGCAAGCTGCCGCGGTGCTCAAACAGTCGCTCCCTCTACTCTTATTTTGTCTCCGCTACTCAGCGTGATGGGATGGGATTTGTCTCATCTAACTTGCATTGGTTTAGTTCGGACGATTCAAAAACCAGATTCTTTTGTTAAACCTTCTAAACGATGGCGCTCATTTGGTGTTCGGGGTCCCCATCTGCCGCGCCGAGCAACGCAGGGTTGGCGGGAGTCTTCGGCCATCGGCTGCCCGAGCTCCGCAACAAGCCACGTTCTGTGTGGCTTGTCAGGGCGAGCTTCGATGGACGCCCGGCAATCCGAGTAGCGCAAGGAAACAGCGGAAGCTGGGGTGCACTTTCTTTTGGTTACTTGTTCTTTGTGCAAGCAAAGAAAAGTAACTCGCCGAGAAGGCGAAAAGCAGCCTTACCAATAAGCGTAGAAAGAATGACCTTATTATCAATCATCCCCAACAACCCTACCCCGCCCCTGCTTCACCACCCCACGTTGGATCTTGCCCGCTACCCGCCGTTTTTTAGATGCCAGCGTCGGCCGTGTCGCATAGCGCACCGCATGCACATGGCTAGCCGCACGTACAACCTCATGCAACCGTGCAATCGCATCCCGTTTATTGGCCTCTTGCGTACGGTATTGCTGGGCTTTGATCACCAGCACACCTTCCGCCGTGATGCGTTGGTCTGTGCTATGCAACAACCGTGCTTTAATCACTTCACTCAGGCTAGAGCTGTGAATATCAAAGCGCAGATGGATGGCTGAAGAGACTTTATTGACGTTTTGACCACCCGCCCCTTGTGCACGTATGGCGCTGAGTGTGTACTCGTGGGCGGCGATCGTGATCATGCTTGCAGGGCGTTGTTGATGTAAGTAAAAAAGTCATCCACTTCTTGCTGCACGCGTGTGCGCCTGAAGGGTGGCAGGCTTTGCCAGATACGGCGCCCGTAAGGTTTATCGACCAGGCGCGGATCGCAAATCATCAGCACACCGAAATCCTGCTCATCGCGAATCAGGCGCCCGGCACCTTGCTTGAGCGTGATCACGGCATAAGGTAGCTGATACTCCATAAAGGCATTTTTGCCTTCGGCGTTCATTTTTTCGATACGCGCCGAGAGTACCGGGTCATCCGGTGGTGCAAACGGCAATTTGTCGATGATGACGCATGACAGCGCTTCACCGCGCACATCGACGCCTTCCCAGAAGCTTTGCGAGCCGACCAGCACGGCGTTGCCGTGGGCACGGAACCTATCCAGCAACTCGGTACGGTTACTCTCGCCTTGCATGAGCAAAGGATAATCCAGGCCATGCTCTTCAAATGCCTGTTTAAGCAGCGCATGCACTTCGCGCATGGCTTTGAGCGAGGTGCATAACACAAAGGCACGACCGCGGCTGGCTTGCAATACTGGCAAACTCATGGCCGCTACTGCCGCCGTGTACGCGCTGCTGTTGGGCTCAGGCATGCCGGAGGGCACGTAGAGCAAGGCCTGCTGGCCATAATCAAACGGGCTTTGCCAATGTTTGGTCTGTGCCGCCAGCAAGCCCATCTGGCCTTGGTAGTGGGTAAAATCACTTTTCACCGCCAGCGTCGCAGAAGTAAAAATCCAGGCGCGCGGCTGCGCGTTGAGTTGTTTGCCAAAACCATCGGCCACACTCAATGGCGTCGCGTGTAATTGCACACTTTGGCTAAATACCTCGACCCAGCGCACCAGGTTAGCATGATTACCTTTTAACCAAGCCTCAAGCAAGGCCAGCAAGGCTTCACCACGCTGCCAGCATTTCTCGAGCAAAGGATCGCGGCCTGCCTGCGTTTCAAGCACAGCAGTCAAGGCACTCAACGTCTCCAGTAAGCGCTGGTAGGCGGCGTCAAAGTTCTTTAATGATTGCGCTTTCTGCACCGGCATGCGCGCACCTTCAAACTGGAATACCAACCTGAAATCACGGCAGGCTTTTTCCAGTGGCGGCACCGCCTCACTCAGCGGCACGCAGTCTTTGGCCAGCGTCAGGTAAGCCATCTGGCTATCACGCGCCAGGTCCATCAATTGTGAGGTGGAAATATCTTCGCCAAAAAACAGGCCGGCGACTTCTGGCAATTGGTGCGCTTCGTCAAACACCACAGTATTGGCGCTGGGCAGCAACTCGGCGACACCTTCATCACGCAGCATGACATCAGCAAAAAACAGGTGGTGATTGACTACCACCACATCGGCAGCGAGGGCTTGCTTGCGCGCCTCCATCACAAAACATTGTTTGTAAAACTGGCAATCCTGGCCGACGCAGTTATCACGTGTCGAGGTGACTTGTTGCCACACCGTGGCTTGCTCGGGCACTTCAACCAGTTCGGCTTTATCGCCACTTGTACTGTTCTCGGCAAAGCTTTGCAGGATGGGAATGTATTGCGCATCTTCGCGCGATTGAAAGCGGCCTTCCTGGCTGGCGCGTTGCAAGTGATAATGGCAGATATAGTTGGCGCGGCCTTTAAGCATGGCCACCGTCACTGGCACTTTCAGTGCTTCGCGCACTGCGGGCAGGTCGCGTTGATACAACTGGTCTTGCAAGGTTTTGGTGCCGGTAGAAATAATCACCTTACCACCAGACAATAAGGCAGGTACCAGGTAAGCATACGTTTTACCGGTACCTGTACCCGCTTCGGCCACTAATTGCTGTTGTTGTTCAATGGCTTCAGCAATTGCTTGTGCCATTTCCTGCTGTTGCGGACGGCTGCGGAAATCAGGCATGGCTTGCGCCAAACACCCATTCTCTAAAAACGCGGAACTGACCTGTTGCTGTAAAGACATACGCTAATTATCCCACGAGCCAGAATAAATCAGACAAGCATTTTTCAAGAAATACATCGGTTAAAAGCAGTCACAACAACAGTAAAAAGGCTAAAAAACTTGCGCATGCTGTTAAAGTATGGCAAGGTTTAGGCCGTAGTCACTTCTGTGTCGCCAAAAACCCTCTTATTCCAAGCCCTTGATTGTGATGAATAAATCATTTATTCGGCTGGCTGCTTTACTGGTCAGCGTGCTGTTATGCCAATGCAAAAGTGTCGCCGCGCCCGGCGATGATAAGCGCTGGCAAAACGCTTACAGCTACTCGCAAGAGCAAGTGATGGAAAGCCAGTCCGGCATTGCTGGCTCCTGGTCAGAAAAAGTGGAAGAAATCATGATTCGCGCGCTGAGCCTGACGGGCGTTGACTATAAATATGGCGGCCGCAGCCCGGAAACCGGCTTTGATTGCAGTGGTTTTGTACAATATGTATTTAAACATGCTGCCCAGATTTCCCTGCCACCCTCGGCACGCACCATTAGCGAAATGGGCAATACCGTCAAACGCGAAGAGTTACAGCCCGGCGACCTGGTATTTTTCAACACTTTGAAATCGGCGTTTTCGCATGTCGGCATCTACGTCGGCAATAATCAGTTTATTCACGCCCCGAGAGCAGGTGCCAAGGTGCGTATCGAAAACATGGACGAACGCTACTGGAGCACACGCTATAACGGCGCCAAGCGCATGGAAGTAGAAGCGTCAAAATAACGCTTCTTTGCACAGCACGCGTTTATCCCCTGTTTTTACTCGCCTGCGCCCTTCACTGGCGTATCACTATGCCCCAGCGAGCGCTCCGGATCGATGAGGTCGCGGATTAATTGCTTCAATTCTTTAGCCTCGGGAAAACGCCCGACTTCTTTGCGGGAAAAAATCACAGCGCCATCACAGCGCACTTCAAGAATACCGCCGGTCCCCGGCACCAGGCTCACTGACTTTAAATCGGTATCAAACGTCGTCAACAACTCCTGCGCCAGCCAGGCGGCGCGTAACAACCAACGGCACTGTGTACAAAACTCAATTTCTACGATAGGCTTTTGCATATTTCACTCTAAACATTTATTTGCGTGAAGAGTATAGTCAATTTTATTGAAATAGCGGAAAATGAACTTAACAGCGTTCTGTCCACTCTCTGCAAACAGGCTGTCATCAACAGATGCAACTTGACTCTTATTAAAGTAATATTCTTCGCTTAATTGATCACACAAGGCATGGTATGCGTTCCAAATTAGAAAAATTCAGCTTGCTGGGTGCAGGCGTGTTTGTAGGTATCCTGGTGAGTATCAACATTTCCGCCTGGGCAGACAGAACCTCCGTGTCGCAACTGCCTATCGATGAGTTGCGTGTATTTGCCGAAGTGTTCGCTAAAGTTAAATCTGACTACGTTGAACCGGTAGAAGACAAAAAACTGATCAACGAGGCATTGTCCGGCATGCTGCAAGGCCTGGACCCGCACTCTACGTTTATGGATGCCGATGCTTACAAAGAACTGCAGGCAGGCACACAAGGTGAGTTTGGTGGCCTGGGCATTGAAGTCGCCATGGAAGACGGCCTGGTCAAAGTAGTGACACCGATTGAAGATAGCCCTGCTTACAAAGCAGGCCTGAAGTCTGGTGACCTGATCATGAAACTGGATGACACCCAGGTGCGTGGCTTGACGCTGAACGATGCTGTAAAACGCATGCGCGGTACGCCAGACACTAAAATCGTGTTGACGGTGATTCGCAAAGGCGAGGACAAACCACTCACTTTCACCTTGACCCGCGCCATTATCAAATCACAAAGCGTGAAAAACAAATGGATTGAACAAGGCTATGGCTATGTCCGCATCACACAGTTTCAGGAACGCACCGGTGAAGACCTGGCCAAAGCGCTGAAAAGCTTGCAGACTGAAAACAAAACGCCACTGAAAGGCCTGGTACTCGACCTGCGTAACAACCCTGGTGGTTTGCTGGATGCAGCCGTTGGTGTATCGGCCGCATTTTTACCTAAAGATGACCTGGTCGTTTACACAGAAGGACGTGTAGTCGATTCCAAAATGCGCCTGAATGCAACGCCGATGGATTACGCACGTCGCGGCAAATCAGATTACCTGAAAGACTTGCCTGAAGAGTTCAAGTCTGTGCCTATCGTGGTGCTGATTAACGCTGGTTCTGCTTCTGCATCTGAAATTGTGGCCGGTGCCTTGCAAGACCATAAGCGCGCCACCATCATGGGTATCCAGAGCTTTGGTAAGGGTTCAGTACAAACCATTCTGCCGATGAATAACGGCAGCGCCATCAAACTGACGACAGCACGTTACTTTACCCCTAACGGCCGTTCGATTCAGGCCAAGGGCATTGTGCCGGATATCACGGTAGATGACGGTTCTGATCCAAGCCTGAGCTTGCATGAAGCCGACCTGAAACGTCACCTGTCTAACCCGACCGATGCCAAAGGCAATGTGGACAGCAAAGCAGCAGATGAAGCAAAATCTCGTGCAGCCGCTGAAAAGCTGAAAGAAGAGAAGCATGCTGAAACACGCGGCCCGATTGAACCAGCCAGCAAAGATGACTTCCAGTTCACGCAAGCCATGAACTTGTTAAAAGGCTTGCCGGTTCAGAAGTCGCAAGAACCTGCTAAAGTAAGCACAGCCAAACCATGATGCCTGTTCTGCTTACCAGCCAGGCTTGGTAAGCAGACGCCACTCTAAGGAAGCGTACATGTTGACTTTACCACCATTGAGCCTACCTCCACTAAGCTTGGATAAAGCCATTCATGTGCTGGACATGGGCCTGCGCACGGTGTTTAGCCCGGCCATTGCCAGTCGACCTTATCCGGCAGCCGACATCGGCGCTGACTCGGCACTCACGGAGAGTGAACGCAAACATGCGGCAGCACTGATGCGCATCAATCATGTCGGTGAAGTCTGTGCACAAGCGCTGTATAGCGGCCAGGCACTGGTGTCGCGTGACCCAGCCAATGTGGAAGCCTTGAAACAAGCCTCACGGGATGAAGTCGACCATTTGGCCTGGTGTGAGCAGCGCATGCAGGAGTTGGGTGGCCGCAAGAGCCTGTTGAACCCCCTGTGGTTTGGCGCCAGCTTTGGCCTGGGAATTACGGCAGGCCTGCTGGGAGACAAATGGAACCTGGGCTTTTTGGCAGAAACTGAACATCAGGTCTCAACACATTTGCAGAGCCATTTGCAGGAACTGCCCGCACAAGATCATGCTTCGCGCGCCATTGTCGCTCAGATGAAAGAAGACGAAGAGCACCACGCGCAAACAGCCGAACAATTGGGCGGTGCCGCCTTACCTGCCCCGGTCAAGCTGGCGATGCGCTTGGCCTCAAAAGTGATGACCCGCACGGCGTATCACTTGTAAGATTTGTAGTAACCTAGAGTCAACCATGCAAAAATTTAGTGACAACCTCCTCACACTGGACAATGCCGATCACGTGAAACGCATTGAACTGTATGATGAAAACAACCAGCCAGTTGGTGTGCTTGAAAACAAGCCAGGCACCCAGGGCTCCATCAAGGTCTATCATCACTTGTTCAAGGTGTTTGGTGAGATCAATACCGATGCAGCGGTAGAAGGCCTGGCGCTTTACGCCGAGCACACAGAGGACGCCGAAGACCACCCGGGCAAACACCCGAATATTGATCGCCTGCTCAATGTGCTGGATAAAGAGCAAACGCTTTCAATCAAGCTTGTGACCGAATAAGCCCGCACAAGCAGCCATAAAAAAGCCTCCAATCGTTGGAGGCTTTTTTACTATCTGGCAAGGTCAATGTGCCGACACACCAGACATCATGCACTTTGCAAATGGCGCGTAATCGGCGGGTGATAAATAAACTCCAGCAAATGCCCTACACTGTCCAGGCAATAAAACCCGCGCGAACCATCGCGATGACTTTTTGGCACCTCGGTAATCCGCACCCCATTGGCGACCATATGCGCATACCAGTCATCCACGGCCTGCGCATCTGTCAGCACGAAGCCGATATGATCCAGGCGCTGTAATGGGTCTGCTTTGTAATCTACGCGATGCAAGGCAAACACATCGCCATGATTGCTTAAATAAATATTGTCCGGATCAGGCTGCCACTCAATGTGCATACCGACAATCCGCGTATAAAAATCAATCGCAGACTCAAGCTCTTTGATAAACAAGGCCACATGGCGGATGCCTACCATGCCTTTAGGAATGCTCATGCAATGCTCCGTTAATCAAGCTCACTCAAAGCTGGGCGCTTTGATTTCATAACCGTGCGTAATCTCACACGCTTTTTGCAGCATGATGCTGGCTGAGCAATACTTCTCAGCAGACAGTTTCACTGCACGCTCCACCTGTGACTCATTCAAACCTTCACCGGTCACCACAAAATGCACGTGAATTTTGGTGAATACCTTAGGCACCGTGTCAGCACGTTCCGCCTGAATCTCGGCTACACAATCGACAATCGGCTGACGGGACTTTTTCAAGATGGTCACCACATCAAACGAAGTACACGCGCCCATGCCTATCAGCAACATTTCCATTGGGCGCATACCAATATTGCGGCCGCCATTTTCAGGCGCGCCGTCTAATACCACGGCATGACCCGTTTCGGATTCACCGACAAAACTGACACCATCTATCCATTTCACTTGGACTTGCATTTAGACTCTCATTTCACAAGTATAAAAACGTACCCGACAACGGGAAAAATTTTCAGTTTCTAAGCCAGACTAGGCGCAAGTTCAAAAAAAGATCGCGCGGCATACATCACGTATGTAAGCGAGATTTTTTGAGCTTGCAACAACGTATGGCGACGAAACTAGAAATTTTTTATTTCACGCCCAGTAGTTCAACATCAAACACCAAGGCCGCATTCGGTGGAATCACGCCACCTGCACCACGTGCGCCATAGCCCATGTCAGAAGGAATAATCAGCGTACGCTTGCCTCCCACTTTCATGCCTTGCACACCGACATCCCAACCCTCGATGACCTGGCTGCCACCTAAAAAGAAATTGAATGGCGAATTACGGTCCAGGCTGCTGTCGAATTTTTGGCCTTTGTGGTCTTCTTTGCTGGCGTCGTACAGCCAGCCGGTGTAATGCACGGTGACGTTAAAGCCGACTTCAGCTTCGCGACCTGAACCGACCACCGTATCAATTTTTTGTAATTCAGTCACATTGGCAGACATTTGTGCAGATTCCTTCGTATTTGACGAGTTAGATTGCGCTTGGCAACCTGTCATGGCCAGCAGCAATACGCTGAGACCGATTAGTTTGATTGCAGATTTCACTTGTTTACTCCCAGAAAACGACCATTATTTTACGCGTTTTTAACGTCAAATTATCAGACACAGGCTAACGGCCTTCAATCAATTGTTTAAGCAAGGCATCCTGCACCGTGCGGACTGCAGAAGCACGCGCGTGATTGGCAATCACCACCAGCACATAACGTTTACCAGCCATATCCTGCACATACCCCGCAATGCTGCTCACCCCCTCCAGCGAGCCAGTTTTGAGGTAAGCCATGCCTTTGCTACTCCCCTCTGCCAAGCGCTTTTTGGTAGTGCCGTCCATGCCGAGTATGGGCATAGATGCCATAAGTACCGGCATCAGCGGGCGCTGGTAGGCTGTGACGAGCAACTGTGCCAAATGTTCCGCACTGATACGCTCATTGCGCGATAAGCCGGAACCATTTTCCAGCACCAGCTCAGGGAACTGCAAGCCACGCTGACGCAAGACCTGTTTAAGCGCCAATGCCGCACCTGCCTCATCTGCTGGAGTAAATCCAGCCTCTTGCCCGATGGTCAGCAGCAACTGGCGCGCCATCACATTATTGCTCCACTTATTGATATCGCGCACCACGCTATCCAAAGGTGGAGATAACCAGGTCGTCACCAGTGTATTGGCGTCCGTCGCTGGCGCCAGCACTAACTGGCCGTTGAACTGCCCACCCAATTGCGCCCACAATTTTTTAAAGCTGAAAAATACATATTGCGTGTCGCTAAGCACGCTTAGCTCCAGGTAGCGCTCATCGCACTGGTCAGGCAAGGTACCACTAAACGCCACCGTCACGCCATCCGCTTGCGGCGTGATGCTGTAATGCAAGTCGCCACGCCAATCGTTACACGCCCCTTTGCGAGTCTGCATGGTATTAATCACACGGATTTGCGGCAACTCGAATTCTTGCGAGATTTGCACTGCGGGCTTATTGCCTGCATTTGCCACAGAAAAACGGAAACTGGTGTTGCGGCCATTGAGCAACAAGGCGCTCGGATTAGCGTTATAGGCACGCCAGGGCTCGTCGTCCAGCACGGGCCGCTGGCTGACTTCTGGCGCATACACGGACAAGTCCAGAATGAGATTGCCTTTGACCTGACGGATGCCTTGCTGCTGCACTTGTTGCAACAGGCGCCAAAACTCAGTGATATTCAATGCGGGGTCGCCATAGCCCTTGATGATTAAATCACCATCGAGCACGCCCTGATTCAGTGTGCCATTGCGATAAACCTCTGTTTTCCAGCGGTAAGCGGGCGTGAGTGCTTCAAGTGCTGCATATGTGGTGACCAGCTTCATCACGCTGGCCGGATTCATGGCTTTGGCGGCATTATGGCTGATGATAGGCCCGCCGCCATCCACAGGCTGCACCACGACTGCCACGCTATCAGCAGGCAATTGTGCTTTGTTTAACGCCTCTTGCAAGTTGGTTGGTAACACAGCGCGGGCCACGGTCACCCAGCAACCACACAATATCAGCAGCCAGCGCATTACAAGCTCTCCACGATGGCGGCTCGCGTTGTTTGTACCAGATGCGCAATATCGGCTGCGGTCAGACAATAGGGCGGCATCCAGTACACCGTGTTGCCTATCGGCCTTAACAGCAAGCCATGCTTCAAGGCAGTGGCATAGCAGTCACGGGCAAATTGCTGGTTCCGGGTATCCACTTCAAATGCAGTAATCATGCCGCGTTGCCGCACATGCCCCAGCGGCAAATCATATCCTGTGGCCGCCGACCATAATTGCTGCGCAGTGTGCTGGTTATCACCAAGTACATCACGCGTTTCAAACAGTTTCAAGGTTGCCAATGCGGCAGCACACGCCAAGGGATTGCCGGTGTAGCTATGACTATGCAAAAAACCTTTTACTGTCTGGTCATGATAAAAGGCCTGATAAACCTTATCGGTCGTCAGCACCACCGACAGCGGCAAATAACCGCCGGTAATACCTTTTGAAAGGCAGATAAAATCCGCAATATCACTCACGCGCTCACCCGCTTGCTCACATGCAAACAAAGTGCCGGTGCGGCCAAAACCGACGGCGATTTCATCAGCGATGATATGCACCTGGTAACAGCTGCAAATTTCACGCGCCCGCTGCAAATACACCGGGTGATACATTGCCATGCCCGCAGCACCTTGTACCAGCGGCTCAATAATAAACGCGGCTAATTCGGCATGATGCTCAGCCACATACGTTTCCAGAGCCTCGGCACAACGTAAAGCGTAAGCCTCGTCTGATTCACCTGATTCAGCCAAACGACTATCCGGACTCGGCATTTGCGCCGATTGTAGAATCAATGGCGCATAGGTATCTTTAAAAATCGCTACATCAGTGACACTAAGCGCCCCTAATGTTTCGCCGTGATAACTGTTTTGCAGGCTGATAAATTTGGTTTTTTGCGGCTGCCCAATATTGCGCCAATAATGAAAACTCATTTTGAGCGCAATCTCGGTAGCACTGGCGCCGTCTGAGCCATAAAACGCGTGGCCCAAGCCTGTTAACGCGGCAAGTTTTTCTGACAACTCAACGACGGGCGCATGTGTAAACCCGGCCAGCATCACGTGCTCCAACTGATCAAGCTGCGCTTTGATCGCATCTTTAATCACCGGCTGGTTATGCCCAAACAGATTCACCCACCAGCTACTCACCGCATCCAGATAAGCTTTGCCTTCGCTATCGAACAGCCATGCACCTTCGCCGCGGGCAATAGGCACCAGCGGGTAACGTTCGTGGTGTTTCATTTGCGTGCAAGGATGCCAGACGGCTTGCAGGGAGCGAGACAGAAGAAGTTGATTTGATAAAGGCTGGCTATTATTTTTCAAGAGCGTTGAGTTCCATGACTTGAGCGGCAGTAGGTAACACCATGTGCATGCGACTAATGGTAATCATTTTCCCGCTGGTGTTTGATCGCAAGAATGAGTACTTTATGTTCCAGCCTGTCGTAATGGTAGCTGGCCACATATCCAGTCCTTCCGTGAGAAATCACTAGCTCTCTCAATGCAAGTCCGACTAAGCGACCGGCCAACGGGTGGTCTGCAAGCATTGCTATCGCACTTTTGATAATTTCAAATACGTCCAAGGCCGCTTCTGGATCTTTTTCAAACAGAAAAAGACTTAATCTGAGAAGGTCACTTTGTGACTCTAACGAGTATTCAAGTGTGGCTTTAGCAACCATTATTTCTTATCTCTTACCGGGATAAGCGCTGGCAGTGGTTCACCCTTGAGCTTTGCATAGATGTAAGCATGCACATCCTCTGCAGCGTAAGAAATACCAGTTTCTTTGTAATGTTTGAGCGAAGCTTCTGCACGCGCCAAAAATGCTTGATCTTCTTCGATGCGCTGAGCCTCCGTCGCGATCGCATCCACCATGAATGCATGCGCACTTTTGCCACTCGCTTCTGCAAGTTTCGCCACGCGCTCTTTAAGTTCTTCCGAAAGCTTTAAACTGGTTGTAGCCATTGCAGGGCCTTTCATATACAAAAGTGTTACCAAGGTAACACCTCAACCTTTACCTGTCAAACGCCGCTTTGTGATATAGTTCGCATCTTATTGATTTATATGCATAATCCATGCAAAAAACCCGCAAACATCTCGAACTGCTCGCCCCGGCCAAAAATGCCGATTACGGCATTGAAGCCATTAATCACGGCGCCGATGCGGTGTATATCGGCGGCCCGGCCTTTGGTGCGCGCGCCAAGGCGCCGAATACGGTGCAGGACATTGCGCGCCTGGTGCAACATGCGCATAAATTTCATGCCGAAGTGTTTGTCGCACTGAATACCATCTTTCACGATAACGAGCTTGAAGGCGTGCGCCAGCTGGTGCATCAACTGTATGACAGCGGCGTCGACGCCCTGATTGTGCAGGACATGGGCTTGCTGGAACTGGATTTACCACCTATCCAGCTACATGCCAGCACCCAAACCGATATCCGCACCGTTGAAAAAGCACAGTTTCTGGACCAGGTAGGCTTTAGCCAGATTGTGCTGGCGCGTGAGCTGGATATTGCCACGGTGAGAAAAATCGCAGACGCGACCACAGCCAATCTGGAATACTTTATCCACGGCGCACTATGTGTGGCGTTTAGCGGTCAGTGCTTTATCAGTCACGCGCATACGGGGCGTAGCGCCAACCGTGGCGAATGCTCGCAGGAATGCCGCTTGCCTTATACGCTGGAAGACCAGAAAGGCCGCATCATCGGCAAAGACAAACATTATTTGTCGATGAAAGATAACGACCAGAGTGCCAACCTGCGCGCCCTGATCGCAGCGGGCGTGAGCAGCTTCAAGATTGAAGGTCGCTACAAAGACCTGCCTTATGTCAAAAATGCCACGGCGCATTATCGCGAGTTGCTGGACGAGATTCTGGAAGAGATGCCGCAATACGCTAAATCTTCCGCCGGTCACGCTACTTACACCTTCACGCCGCAGCCGGAAAAAACCTTTAACCGTAGTGCCACCGATTATTTTGCCAATGGCCGCCAGGCGGATATTGGTGCGTTTGATACTCCAAAATTCTCGGGAGAAACATTGGGTACGGTACGCAAAGTCGGTAAGGATTTTATCGATGTGGCCACTGACATTGCATTGCACAATGGTGACGGCGTCTGCTTTTTTGATGTGCATAAAGAGTTGGTCGGCTTGCGTGTGAACACGGTACAGGCACTGGACAAATACACGTACCGCCTGTTTCCAAACGAAATGCCAGCGGATATCCGCAACAATACGCAACTGTATCGCAACCGCGACCATGCGTTTATGCGCTTACTGGAAAAAGACTCAGCCACACGCAAAATCGCACTGGATGCTGTGTTTTACGAAACCAAAGATGGCTTTGCACTCACACTGAATGACGAACAAGGCTTTAGCGCCACGGCTCAATACGATGCCGAGAAACAGCTTGCTAACGACACGCAAAAAGCCGAAGCCTCGCTCAGGGAGAATCTAGCCAAACTAGGCAATACCGACTTTGTTGCCAGAGAAATCAGCCTGGAACTCACTCAATTCTGGTTTTTACCAGCTTCCGCCGTTAATCAATTACGCCGTGATGCTGTTGAACAATTGCTGGAAATCAGAACCATGGGCTATGAGCGCCCGCCACTACGCGCTACGGCCGAACCACCAGCCATTTACCCGCAAGATAGCCTGAGCTACCTGGCCAACGTCTACAACCAGAAAGCACGCGACTTTTATCACAAGCACGGCGTCAAACTGATCGCCAGCGCCTATGAAGCCAATGAAGAGCTGGACGAAGTGCCGGTCATGATCACCAAACACTGTTTACGCTTTAGCCACGGCTTGTGTCCAAAAGAGGCTAAAGGCGTGATTGGCGTACAAGGCACAGTGACGGCAGAGCCGATGACGCTTATCAGCGGCAACGATCGCTATACGCTCAAATTTGACTGCAAACCATGCGAAATGCATGTCATGGGCAAAGTGCGCAAGCATATTTTGCAAATTGCACCACCGCAGCCGGTTACTTTCTTCGACAAACGCCCGGCCTAAATGCATCGCCTTGGTCATTTGCCAAGGCTATTGTTTTCAGGCAAGCTTTGAGCACCTTAACATTATCATCGGCCATGACTGAATACGCCTACCTGCTCAAAGTCGCAATTGCCCTCATCGCCATTGTCAATCCGATTGGCAGCCTGCCGATCTTTATCAGCGCCACCAGCGGCTGGAGCAAGGCTGAACGGGCGCGCACCGCACGCACGGTAGCGATCACCGTCATGATTGTATTAGGTGTCTCCGCTTTTATTGGTGACCTGATTCTGGATTTCTTCGGCATCACCATTCCCTCGTTTCAAGTCGGCGGCGGCATCTTACTCCTGCTGATTTCGATCTCGATGATGCATGGCAAACAAAGCGGCACACGCCAAACCGCCGAAGAAGCACAAGACTTAAGCGAGCGTGAGGTAATTGCAATTGTGCCGCTCAGCATCCCGCTACTGGCCGGGCCAGGGGCAATTTCCAGCATGATTCTTACCGCACAACAGCATCCCGGCTTTTGGGGGCACATCAGCCTGATGCTACCGATTGCACTCATTGCACTGTTTATCTGGGGATTATTGCAACTCGCCGATGGTATTACACACTACCTCGGCACCATAGGTATCAATATTGTTACGCGCTTGATGGGGCTGATTCTGGCGGCAATGTCGGTGGAATTTATCGCGCATGGGTTGACCGGGTTGTTTCCGCAACTCGCTGGAGCCGCATAGTAAAACAATCGCACACAGCTAAATTAACCCTCCCCCAATCAATCACTTAGCGGTAAAATAGCGCTTTTAACGAAACCTGCGTATTTTGAATTCCTCCGCTTCAAATCCATCGAAATCCTCCCAGCAATGGAAGCCTAACGTCACCGTGGCTGCCATCATTGAACAGGACGGCAAGTTTTTGCTGGTTGAGGAAACCACAGACCGTGGCAACCGCTTTAACCAGCCTGCCGGGCACCTGGAAGAAAATGAGACGATTATCGCTGCGGCGATCCGTGAGACGCTGGAAGAAACCGCTTACGACTTCACGCCTGAAGCATTGGTGGGCATTTACCACTGGCAACATCCGCTCAATGGTATTACCTATTTGCGCTTTGCCTTTACCGGCAAGCTGGGCGCGCATTACCCAGCGCAGGCATTGGACGATGGCATACTCCGCACGGTGTGGAAATCTGAAGCCGAGATCGCTGCGGAAGGCGAGCTGATGCGTAGTCCGCAAGTGTTATTGTGTGTGCAGGATTACCTGGCAGGTAAACGTTATTCTTTAGACATTTTGAAGCATTTGGGCCAAGCATTATGAGTAAGCCACATGTCATCGTCGGATTGTCCGGCGGCGTAGATTCCTCCGTCACGGCCTTGTTGTTGAAACAACAAGGCTACCAGGTCACCGGTTTGTTTATGAAGAACTGGGAAGACGATGATACTGACGAATACTGTTCTTCACGCCAGGATTTAATTGATGCCGTTTCGGCGGCTGACAAGATCGGTATCGACATCGAAACCGTGAATTTTAGCGCCGAGTATAAAGAGCGAGTGTTCGCTAACTTTTTACAGGAATACCAGGCTGGCCGCACGCCTAATCCGGATATTCTGTGTAATGCCGAAATCAAATTCAAGGCATTTTTAGACCATGCCATGGGCATGGGGGCGGATTTGATCGCCACCGGCCACTATGCGCAAGTACGTGAAAACCCGATTCAACCTGGCAACTTTCAACTGCTCAAAGCCGATGACGGCAGTAAAGACCAAAGTTACTTTTTGTCGCGCCTGAATCAGGCACAGCTTTCAAAAACACTGTTTCCACTGGGTAAACACCTCAAACGTGAAGTGCGTGAAATTGCACGTGAGCATGGCCTGGCCAATGCAGAAAAAAAGGATTCCACCGGTATTTGCTTTATTGGCGAACGTCCGTTCCAGGAGTTTTTGCAACGCTATTTACCGCGCCATCCTGGCATCATGCGCACGCCTGAAGGCAAAGTGGTTGGTGAACACGAAGGCTTGATGTATTACACCATCGGCCAGCGCCAGGGCCTTAAAATTGGCGGTAGCCGCGAGAGCAATGGCGAGCCATGGTTTGTTGCCGCCAAGCATATGGCGGATAACGAGTTGATTGTCGTGCAAGGTCATGACCACCCACTGCTGCAAAGCGATGGTTTAAAAGCGGGCCAGTTACATTGGATCAGCGGTGAAGAGCCTCAAACTAACTGGGTATATGCGGCCAAAACACGTTACCGCCAACCCGATGCGCCTTGTGAAGTGGATGCGGTGAATGCTGAAGAAGCCACCATTCGCTTTGGCCAGCACCAGTGGGCCATCACCCCTGGTCAGAGCGTGGTGGTGTATGAAAGTAATGTCTGCCTGGGCGGCGGCATTATTACCGGCGCCATTTAACCCATTCGCAAGGCATGGTTATTGCTTCTGCTTGCATAATATAATCAAAATGAACGCCAAGTGACGAGGAATGACACCTAATGGCCTACGTATTAAAAAATAAAGAAGGTGCAATTATTGCGACAAGCCCAGATACGCAAGTGGCCGCAGACTGGGTTGAAATTGATAATGCAGATACCGAATATCTGTGTTTTCTGGATGATGAGCTAAAAAAACATCACACCTTTCGTGAAAGTGATATCCAGTTGGCACGTGTGCTGGAAGACTTAATCAGCATATTGATTGATCGCAGCCTGATCAGCTTTACTGACTTCCCTAGCCCGGCGCAAAAACGCCTGAATGAACGGCAAACCCTGCGTCATAAAAACAACCTGCAATTGCTGGCTGACGACGACATACCGCCGCTGTAATCCCTATGCACGTGCAGGAATTGTCTGCTTAATCAGAAAATTCCTGTAACAATACTGTACGCCCCGCCCTGCTGCCTGATATCTATATATGTTGCAGCGGACAGCTTCACCAGCTACAAAAGTGTTCACTCACTTATACCCTGCCTCAGCAATCGACAAAGCTTTTAATTCAGCATCATTGCTCACCCATGTCGCATAATCTCAATGCCTATTGCCACCTATAGTTGAAATTGACAATCATTCTCATTATCAATTAGCATATAGATTCCCAAAGGATTTATAAAATAATGAGGAGAGGTTCACATGACACGCATTCACGGCGTACTGATTTCACTGGCATGCATATTTGCCGCGAAAAGAAGCAGGGGGCAGCGATGAGCCCCTGGTTGAAACGTATACGAAACGCATCGCTACTGACATGCCTGCTCTCTGGCACCGCGTGGGGTGGTTACTATCCTATGTACGCGAGTTGGCCACAGCCTAATGGCATAGGCTCAGACATCACGCTGACCTACAGCTTCAGCAATCTGTTCGACGGCGGCGTGATCAGCACCAATGGGCAATCGCTTTCAGTAGACATCATGCGCAGCGCATTTGAACAGGCGTTTGCTGACTATGCTGCAGTCTTACCCATTCACTTTATTGAAGTTGCTGACGCCGGCGGCCCATTGCCGGAAACCGGGCAATACGATCCCACAGGCTTGGCAGATATCCGTATCGGTGTCGTCCCTTACATCAGCGATGCAAATGCCTACGCTTATTTTCCACAAAATACAGCGGCCAATGGACTGGCTGGTGATGTCGTCTTTAATGGCCAGCGTTTTGGCCTGGGCTGGACGCAAACAATCTTCTATTCAGTTGCCCAACATGAACTTGGACACTCTTTAGGCATGGGTCATTACATCAATGCAGATGAGTCGCCTGACGACACAATAGCAAATGCTGCATATACCGGCCCCACTTTCCCATTAGATAGCATGATGATCACGGCACTCCAAAATGTATATGGCGCAGGGCTTGGTTCAGTCACACCACTGTCAACGGTGCCTGAACCGAACACCTGGGCATTACTGATGGCCGGACTGTCACTGTTAATACTTGGCCGACGAGAAAGAAAGCCCACATGAAATCATTACACAAAGTACTCACGGCAGCAGGCTTGCTGCTCACCCTGCCCGCACATGCCTTGACCATAGAGTTTGACTATACTTATGACACCAGAGGCTTTTTTACCGACCTGACGACAGGCACGCCGATGACTGAACGCAGGGCTTTACTAGAGCAAGCTGCGTCATTCTATAGTGGCTTTACAGACGCCCTGACCGCCATTACACCACAAGCAGGCGATAGCTGGTCGGTGCAAATCACGCATCCAAGCTTAGGCGGCCCCTTGATCACACTGAGCAATATCGATATTGCTGCGGACACCTTGCGTATTTATGTCGGCGGCTCAAACTCTGCGCCCGGCGTTCTGGGCTTTGCCAACACAGGATTCAATCTGATAGCCAGTGGTTCTGATACCTTTATTGATGCAGTCACCACACGTGGACAAGAAAATACCACTGGATCAACAGCAACAGATTATGGAGTTTGGGGCGGGATGATCTGGTTCAATGCTGCCAATGACTGGTATTTTGGCAGCGATACCAGCGGCCTGACCGCTGGCCACCCAGACTTCCTGACCACAGCAACACATGAACTTGGGCACATTCTGGGTTACGGCGAAGCAGACTCCTGGCTGGCACAAATTGATAACGGCTACTTCACCGGAGCTGCCTCCGTTGCTGCTTACGGCAGCGCCGTGCCACTTGATCAATATGGCAGCCATTGGGCCAATGACACCATGAGCACCTATCAGGGCGTGGCACAGGAAACATTGATGGATCCAAGTACAACGCCAGGCACCCGTGAACTACCAACCCTATTAGATTATGCCGCCTTCAAAGATATTGGCTGGCAGGTCAATGTAACCACTGTGCCTGAACCTGATACTTACGCCCTGCTACTGACAGGGTTGGCTTTGATCGGTTTATCAGCGCGTCGCCGGGCAGCTTAAGTTCGCCATCCGTAAAAAAAGCCCCAGAATTTTTCTGGGGCTTTTTTTAACCGGCTCTTTTGCAAGATTAATACATGAGTTCAGCAAAAAACTTCACATTACGACCGGGGCCAAGAATACCCGAACCTCCCATGGCGTTGTCAAATCGATATTGATTGTTAGTCAAATTCTCACCAATCAACCGCAAAGTCACATTCGGCGATGCTCGCCAGTTAACACCCGCATTCCATAATACATAACCGTTCTGTATACCATAGGTATAAGGGGAAGAAGCGCTGCCGTCCCCTGACAAAATCACATCACGATCTGATATCTTACGGAAAGTCAGATTGGCATCAATACTGCTCGTAATTTCTTTACCGATATTGATATTCAATGCATTGCCAGGAACGGTATACAAAGGCACAGCCGTTAATCCATTGTTCAACTCACCCGAGATTTTTGAGTAAGATCCTCGCATAAACCACCCTTGGTATTGCAGGAAACTCTCAAACTCTATGCCATTACGCCGCTCCCAGCCATCCTGCGTATATTTTCCTTGCGCGGTATCATAGCGCATTGAAGTAAATAAATTTCCAGTATAGATATGGTAAAAGTTAAGTTTGCTACTCAGAAAAACATTCGTCCCCCATAGCCTTGGGTTCTGATAACTGATACCTGCCTCAGTTGACTCGGAATTCTGCAAATTATATAAATCACCACAGATTGTTGACGGCGTTTGTGGAAACAGGCATCTGCTGCCAAAACCACCAGCAGTAAAATACTCATCTAACAAAGGCGGCCTGAATCCTTGCGCATAATTACTATAAATCGTCAATTTTTCAGGACTATTACGCCGGAACAGGTCATAAGCGAGACCCAGACTAAAAGTCTCCGCAGTAAACTCTATTTTGTCTGACTGGCCAAATTGAGCCAGCCGCTTTTTCGTGAGTGCGCCAGTAACTTCCACCTCATAATCATCTCGCCGGTAACCGGGTTTAATATTGAGCTGCCCCCATTGTATATTTGGCTGCAGATAAAACGCCTTATAGGACCGATTACCTGATGGCGCAGTGAGGTTTTGCCCTCCGGGATAACTATTCACTTGGACAGATGAATTACTGTTCTCATAGAACCTTGACACTTCGCGCTCGCGACTATTGTATTGCCAGCCAGCCAGAAGGCTTAGCTCCACATTGTCAGTTTTGGCAATGATAGCGGTATTACTCAAATCTATCGTTCTGGTTTTGTAATTGTAGTAATCATTCAGGTCACCCGGACAAATTGTTTTATTACTGGGATTAGGTGTAAAAATGATGCCATTACAGAAACTATTGCTGGGGTTAATGTTGGACCAGCCAGGTTTCAGAAGATCGTGTAAGTTTGTATAGCCCCCGGCAAACACTGCCTTCAGATTAAGCAAGGGATTGTCCGGCGTGTAATTTAAAGTTTCGGTCCAACTGAAATCATCAGTCGCGCGACGAACATATCCAAAAAACCCTGGTTGGCCGCCAGTGGCATCATAAGGCTGCATGCCTGTATCAGTAAACTTCACCAGAGAGGTAATCATTTCCAGATCATCTCTAGGAAAGATTGAAACTTTAAGTAACTGCGAGATTGACTCAATGGCAGAATTGTCGAGCTTAGTTTTGTCTGCCAGGGTGATATTATTGGATTGACGGTTAGAGTAATTGTAAAGAATATCTATACGCTCATGAGGGCGTGCATAAAGCATGTATGAGCGCGAATATTCATCATTATTATTGCCATAGCCGAATTTGGCTTTAGCACCAACGGTTTGCCCCGGCCGCAAAAAGTCGGCAGCATTTTTTGTCTGCGCAATAATGGTGCCGCCCAGGGCACCAGAGCCACTGGAAATTTGAGGCCCACGTTGCACTTCAATACTTCTAAGCAGCTCTGGCTCAATAAAAGTCCCTCCCATTCGGTACTTCTCAAAAGCCTTCGGTGCGCCATCTACTTTAACCACAACATCTTCGTTATCCGCAAAGCCACGTATACTGAAAGTCATGCCGCTGGCACGTGGTCCACCAGAGGTAGAAACGCCAGGCACGGATCGCACTGCCTCAAAAATATTACTGAACTGTGAGCGTTGTAATTGTTCTGAGGTAATTGTTGTAATGGATTGCGTTGAGTTAATCCCAGAATCCTCTTTTACTCTGACGTCTTTGACGGACACTTCAGGCAAGGTATCAACATCGTCCAACTCCGCTTTTTTATTCTGTTTAGGCGTGACTGCCTGTTGTTCGAGATTTTCTGAAGAGTTCTCAACTTTGTCAGACTCTTTATCTTTCACAGCATCTTCTGCTGCTAGCACCTGATGCTGCAGCGAAAATACCAACACTAAACAGACCAGACCGCATTGGCAAACAGCGTAAGTGTTTTTTATTATCAATCGCCAGTAATCGTTGAGACGTGTCATCATAAAGCGTTCACTACTTCATTCATAAGCGGTATATAAAAACAAAGGGGCTTTATCAGCCCCTTTGTTGTCATCGCACTAAGCTAAATTAGGCTTTTTTTGCAGAGCGGCGTGCAGCAAATGCCATCAGGCCCAAGCCCAATGCCATCATGCTGAATGCTTCTGGTTCTGGAACAGGTGTCACAGTTGGAACAGAAACAGTAGCCAATGCCAACTGATCCAAGCTCATGCTTGAGCTAGAAGCGTTGAATTTAAAGGTATACAAGGACGAAGCTGTGACATTGCTCCATTTCCAGTAGTACTCACCTTCATCCACAGTACCGAATGAACTGTTAGTGGTACCTAAAAGCTGAGTCACTGCCGTCGCAGAAGTACCGTTTAAGGTTGCAGTCAATGAAGGCATCACACCAAATGCAGCCACACGCAGGTAAACATCAAAAACACCACTAGTGGCGCCAGTTAACGTTGCTGTGAAGGCAGTTGGAGATGAGAAGCTGTAAATATTCTGGCTGCCGGTAATAAAGCTTGTACCAGACGTTTCGGTCAGCGTGGCAGTGGCGCCAGTCAATGCAACGTCAGGTGTATTGTCTTGCTTAACGAAAGGATCTACATAAGAAAATACATTCCACTCTGCATATTGCGCAGTAGTGGCGCTACCCCAAGGGGTTGCTGAATCCCATTTTTCCGTCGTCGCAAAAGCAGAACTGCTGAATGCCATACCCAAAGCGATAATTAACGCTGAAACTTTCATAATTTAATTCTCCTCAACGAGCGCTTGTTCCCCTTCCTCTCGAAGGCCATCGCGCTACCTCTAAAATTAAGTCTCACGGACCCACACCGTTGAGTATTTCAATCTCCATGCTGATATTCGCATGGTTGTAAAACTGAAATGGAGAGAATAAGTTCTGCTTATTTTTCTACGATGGCGTCAAAGTCGACCACAAAGCGGTATTGCTTGCCGCAATCGATAATTACTTCTTTTTGCCCACGTTTTAACAAGCGAATATCCACCTTGATGCTGCCGAAACCATCATGAGCAATCAGCTCATCCAGTAATTCGAGCAATCTTTTTTTAACCGGCGCATTGACAGCTTGCATAGAATTTATTCATCATTGTCTTGTTTATTTTTAAATGATAACAATTATCATTTAGTTTATCAATAATAAATTAACAAAGTGCACGCGTAAAGAATAGTTAATGGTAAAAATGGGAATTTCAGAGAAAAACAAAACCGGAACAATGGCTTAGGCGAATAGCGTCTCACCCTGTGACTATCGTCAGGAACAAGACCGTAAAATAGAGGAAAAACGAAGCAGAATACCCGCATTGATAGCAGGCACTCTGTCATGAAGCCAGGTTAGGGCTGTGGCATGGTTTGTTTGAAGCTAGGGCGCTTCACCAGCACGCCATAATGCTTGGCCAGGTTGGGAAACTTCTCTTGCCAGTATTTACCTTCCCACTGGACACTCTTAAAACGCAAATCCAGGTAACCCAGGGCGGTGCCCAGCGCAATATCGGCCAAGCTGAAGGTTTCGTTGACACACCACTTCTTTTTGAGCAAATTTTCATCCAGCGCGGTCAAACCAGCGGTCACCTTGGCAAACTGCTTTTCAATCCAGCCGGCAGACTGTTGTGCCTCTGGTTTGCGTTGTTCCAGCATCACCGCGACTGCCGCATCACAGATGCCATCCGCCAGGGCTTCCCAGCGGCGTACTTTAATTTTGGCTGAATGATCTTGTGGAATCAGGTGCGCCACCGGCGTACGGTGATCCAGGTATTCAACAATGACGCGCGAATCATACAAGGCATCGCCATCATCCAGCACCAGCACTGGCACTTTACCTAAGGGATTATGCTGGCTCACCGGGCAATCCGGCGCCGACAACACCACCTCGGTTAAGGTCAGATCGACATGTTTTTCGATGGCCACAATACGCACTTTGCGCGCGTAAGGACTGTTTACCGTATATAAAAGCTGCATAGTGTGATGTGAGCCAGAAGATTGATACTTTTAACCGAAAAAAATACCCCATCACGAAAAGCTTATGCTTAAAAAACGCTGGTCTTATCGCATGTCTTGGGGCGCTTTTATTATAATAGCTTTTAGCATGGGCTTAGAATGTCACATGCATATTTTTTAACCTTGCTGGCAACCAGATGACCACATTCCCGCTTTACCAACACTTACCCGATTATCTCGACCAGACCATCATCGCTGAACAGGTACGCGCGACCCTGGCAGAAGATATCGGTAACGGCGACCTGACAGCCGCCCTGATTCCGGCTGGCACACAAGCCTCAGCGACCATCATTAGCCGCGAAGACGCCGTCATTTGTGGCTGCGCCTGGCTCGCACAGTGCTTTGAGCAGTTGGACCCGGCGATACAACTGACCTGGCTGGTAAAGGATGGTGAACGTGTGCAAGCCAATCAGCCATTGGTCAATATTCATGGGGATGCGCGCGCCATGCTGAGTGCAGAACGGCCAGCCCTTAATTTTCTGCAAACCTTGTCGGCCGTGGCAACACATACCCGCCACTATGTAGATGCCATTGCTGGTTTACCGGCACAAATTCTCGACACGCGAAAAACGCTGCCCGGCTTACGCCTGGCGCAAAAGTACGCCGTGCTCACCGGCGGTGGCGCCAACCAGCGGCTAGCTTTATACGACGGCATTCTGATCAAGGAAAATCATATTGCTGCTGCAGGCTCAATCACCGCCGTGTTACAAGCCGCGTTTGCATTACGGCAGACTGAGAATATCCAGATTGAGGTGGAAAACCTGGATGAACTGCAACAAGCGCTGACTGCTGGTGCCACCAGCATTTTGCTGGATAATTTTACGCTGGAAGCGCTGCGTCAAGCCGTCGCCATGAACCAGAAACGCGCTTTGCTCGAGGCCTCGGGCAATGTGGATTTAACAACAGTGCGGGCGATTGCAGAAACAGGCGTGGACAGAATTTCGATTGGTGCGCTGACTAAAAACATACAAGCGGTGGACTTGAGTATGCGGATTCAGATGAAGCTATAGATCATTTTGAAAGTAACTCTTTGAGCAAACGGCACAGGCAGTGATGCTTGAAGCAGAAACTCTTTCGCCTTGCTGGCGAGTTATTTTCTGATGCTTGCCCCTCAGAAAGTAACCAAAGAAGAGGGCACCCAGCCATCACGGCCTAAAGGCTCCCTTACGTTGCTCAACAAAATAAGCCGGTCACGAAACTCAACCTAGCGGGCTGCACACTACGCAGCCCACCGCTGGATTCAGACAGTCGCTCCCTCTACTCTTATTTTGTCTCCGCTACTCAGCGTGATGGGATGGGATGGGATTTGTCTCATCTAACTTGCATTGGTTTAGTTCGGACGATTCAAAAACCAGATTCTTTTGTTAAACCTTCTAAACGATGGCGCTCATTAGGTGTTCGGGGTCCCCATCTGCCGCGCCGAGCAACGCAGGGTTGGCGGGAGTCTTCGGCCATCGGCTGTCCGAGCTCCGCAACAAGCCACGTTCTGTGTGGCTTGTCAGGGCGAGTTTCGATGGACGCCCGGCAAACCGAGTAGCACAGGATAAAAGCGGAAGTTGGGGTGTCTTGTTCTTTGCCTTCTTTCTTATGGACAAGCATAAGAAAGAATGGTCGCCGAGAGGCGAAATAGATCGATCATAGAGATAGCCTTCGCTTTGGGAAAATAAAGAAAAGTAACTCGCCAACAAGGCGAAAAAAGAATACTTTTTCTCTGCATGATCACTTACCCCAAAGTGACCATTCCTGCCACTTTTCCATGGCATGATTTTTGCACCATAGGCTGGTACTCCTGCCCAAACATGACATGAATAGCCCAGCCCCATTTAATCTACCCAAAACCTTGGAAAGCCTGCGTCTGGGTGATTTGCTGCGCATGCTGGTTTCGGATGGCTGTATCGACAAGGCATGGGCAGAAAAACTGCATCAAGACCGCAAGCGGGACAGCTCCAAAATTCACCCGATTGTGATTGTGGCTGAGCAAAAATGGCCAGACCAGCAGCAGCCATCACAATTACTGACGGTGGAGAGCCTAAGCCGCTATGTGGCGGATAAGGCCGAAGTCCCTTACTACCATATTGACCCGCTGAAACTCGATTTCAGTGCTGCCGCGCAAATTGTGTCACAAGCCTATGCCGAACGTTTGCGCATCATGCCAATCACGGTCAAGGATGGCATCGCGACCATTGCCACCGCCGATCCGTTTCACCAGGCGTGGCTGCACGACCTGGAGCGCCTGCTCAAATTACGCATACAGGTGGTGATGGTGAATCCGCTGGACTTGCAGCGCTATTTGCCCGAGATATACCAACTCTCTGCGGCGATTCAATCTGCCAACGCGGCCAAGGCCGGGCAAATTGTCGGCGTACAAAATTTTGAACAATTAATTGAGCTGGGCAAAGACCGCCAGCTGGATGCCAATGAGCAACATGTAGTGAATATCGTCGACTGGTTGTTTAAATATGCGTTTGAGCAACGTGCCAGTGATATCCACCTCGAACCGCGCCGTAATATGGGCTTGATGCGCTTTCGTATTGATGGCGTATTGCATCAGGTGTATCAATTACCCAGCAATATCATGAACGCGATTACCAGCCGGATTAAACTGCTGGGCCGCATGGACATGGTGGAAAAACGCCGCCCGCAGGATGGCCGTGTCAAAACGGTCAGCGGAGATGGCAAGGAAATCGAATTACGTTTATCGACCATGCCCACTGCGTTTGGCGAGAAGCTGGTGATGCGGATTTTCAAACCGGATATTCTGGTACAAGACTTCCAGCTACTTGGCTTTTCTAAACGCCAGAGTGAACAATGGGCGCAATGGACGCGTCAACCGAATGGCATCATTCTGGTCACCGGGCCGACGGGTTCTGGTAAAACCACCACGCTCTACACCACGCTGAAACAACTGGCGACCGATGAAGTGAATGTGTGTACGGTGGAAGACCCGATTGAGATGATTGAACCTGCTTTCAACCAAATGCAGGTGACGCAAAATATTGGGTTGGGCTTTGCCGAAGGCATACGCACCCTGATGCGGCAGGACCCAGACATTATTATGGTGGGCGAGATTCGCGACCAGGAAACCGCGGATATGGCGATTCAGGCTGCACTGACTGGCCACCTGGTGTTATCCACCCTGCACACTAACGATGCCCCTTCTGCCGTGACCCGTTTACTGGACCTGGGCGTGCCGGCCTACCTGATTCACTCCAGCTTGCTTGGCATCATGGCACAACGCCTGGTGCGCACGCTATGCCCGCATTGCAAAACCGAAACTGAGATTTCAGACGATGAATGGGCCAGCGTCACGCGCCCGTTTAAAGCCAAAAAACCGGCAAAAGTCATGAAGGCCGTGGGATGTCAGGAGTGCCGGAAAACCGGCTACCGTGGCCGCACCGGCATTTATGAAATGTTGACCCTTACACCGGCCTTGCGCAAACTGATTACCCCGGAAACGGACTTGTTGCAGTTACGGCAAGCCGCCACACAGGCAGGCCTGCAACCATTGATGTTAAATGGGGCAGAAAAAGTGGCAGCTGGCCTGACCACGGTCGAAGAAGTGCTTAAAGTCGCCCCACCGATTGAAATGGACTAGCAGTCCTATCCCAAACAATGCATTGCTATTGATAGCGCAGAGCTTCAATCGGATTTAAGCGGGCCGCTTTTCTGGCCGGATAAAAGCCGAAAAACACACCAATACTGGCGGCGACGCTAAATGCAATCAATACTGATGCGCTTGAGATAATCACCTCGGCCTGCGTGAACACACTCACCAGCACCGCGCCCGTCACACCAATGACGATGCCGATCAGGCAGCCAACGATGGAGATCATGATGGCCTCCAGCAAAAACTGCATCAGAATATCTGTTTCCCTCGCCCCAATGGCCATGCGGATACCAATTTCGCGCGTACGCTCAGTCACTGACACCAGCATAATATTCATAATGCCGATGCCACCGACCAGTAAAGACACTGAAGCAATCGCCCCTAACAGCAAAGACATGGTGCGCGCAGTTTCGGCCGCCGAATTGGCAATCGCCGTCAGGTTACGTACCGAAAAATCGCTGTCGGCACCTTCGCGGATATTGTGACGCTGGTTGAGCAAACTATTCAGCGCCTCTTCTACCATACTCATCACATTATCAGACTCGGCCTGCACCATGATCTGCCGCACAGTGCCGGGCAACTGGTTACCAAATAATTTTCGCTGCGCCGTCGTTAGTGGCACAATAATAGTGTCATCCTGGTCACGCCCGTCCAGTGTCTGCCCCTTGCTATCAAGTACGCCCAGCACAACAAATGGGCGCTGGTTAATACGGATTTTTTTGCCGATGGGATCAACATCCTCGTCTTCACCAAACAGGTTTTGCACCACGGTTCTACCCAGCAAGGCAACGCGTGTAGCAGAGCGGGTGTCCGAAGCTGAAAACGGATAGCCGGCCGATAATCCCCAGCCACGGATGTCCATATACTCTGCCGTGGTGCCAATAATATCGGTATTCCAGTTATTGCTGGCATAGACGACTTGCCCTTTGCCCATGGTCACTGGCGCGACGCCGACCACGCCATATAGCTCACCAATCGCATTCGCATCGCGTACATTGAGCGAAGGCGCATTACCGGTTGCGGTGCGAGCCCCGCCCATTCTTGGTGGGCCGGAAAGTACCACGAACAAATGGCTGCCCATGGCGCTGATAGAACGTTTGACCGAAGCCTCAGCCCCTTGACCGATCGCCATCATCAGCACCACCGCACCCACACCGATCACCATCCCCAGCATGGTCAGAAACGTGCGTAAGCGATTAGCGCCCATGGCATGCCAGGCTTCCCCCAGCATGGCGCTAAACATACTCACTTCCGGCGACACTTGATGCACTACCGGTATCCTGCACTATCTTGCCATCCAGAAACCGCACCTGCCGCTTGGCATGTTCGGCAATATCAGTTTCGTGTGTAACCAGCACAATGGTGATGCCTTCCTGGTTGAGGCTGTCAAAAATGGCCATGATTTCTTCACTGGTGGTACTGTCCAAGTTACCAGTGGGCTCATCAGCCAGAATCAAGCGTGGCTGATTAACCAAAGCACGGGCAATGGCGACCCGCTGCTGCTGCCCGCCAGAAATCTGGTTGGGATGGGAATGCATGTGCTTGCTCAGCCCCACTTTCTCCAGCAATACCCTGGCACGTGCATGACGCTCTTCTTTGCTGACACCGGCATAAACCAGCGGCAAGGCCACGTTATCCAGCAAGCTGGCGCGTGCCAGCAGGTTAAAGCCCTGAAACACAAAACCTATCGTTTGATTACGCACCTTTGCCACCTGATCCGCAGCCATGGTCGCCACCGCGTAGCCATCCAGCACATAACTGCCTGCCGTAGGCATGTCGAGGCAACCCAGAATATTCATAAAGGTCGATTTTCCAGAGCCGGAAGGACCCATGATGGCGACATAATCCCCAGCCAACACCTGCAAGTTGACGTCCTTTAATACCGGAAAATCCCCTGCCGCCGTTTGATAGGCTTTGTAGAGATGATGTACCTCAATCACTGATTTTTGCATGCGTTTAGAACATTCTCGGCCCACGCGGGCCATTATTATTACCCTGCCCTTTATTGGCAGAGTTGTCACTTTGCAACTCGCTGACAATCACCTTGTCACCCGCAGCCAGGCCCTCACCAGACACTGCGGTTGAGCGACCATCGGTAATGCCGGTATGCACGCGTATCATCACCGGTTGGCCAGCCCTCAATACATAAATTTTGCCCATGGCCCCACCCATTGCTGCGCTAGTGGATGGGCCTTGCCCTTCGCCTTTAGCGCCATGTTTGCGCCAGCCACGCTTGCCTTCACCGCCACCCACCTCTGGTGCTGACCGATCGGGCGTCGCAGAGGCACTCAGTTTTGGTTTATAGCGCAAGGCGGCATTCGGCACCAGCAAAGCATGCCGGGCTTTATCCACAATAATATTCACGTAGGCAGTCATGCCAGGCAGCAAGGTTAGATCCTGGTTATCAACCGACACCACCACGTTATAGGTCACCACATTCGAAGTGTTGGTTGAATTCAAACGCAGTTGTTTCACTACCCCTTCAAAGCTACGGTCAGGGAAGGCATCGACATTAAAATTCACTTTCTGCCCTTCTTTAATCTTGCCGATATCCGCCTCGGCAAAACTGGTGTCAATCTGCATATTGGCCAAGTCTTGTGCAATTTGGATCAAGGTCGGCGTCTGGAAACTGGCAGCCACCGTTTGCCCTACATCGACCACCCGGTTGACAACAACACCAGATACCGGCGAGCGGATAATACTGAAATTGAGGTTGGTCACATCGCGTGCCAGTAAGCCGCGTGCAGTCTCCAGTTGCGCCCTGGCTGACTTCAATACCTGCACGGCGGTATCCAGCTCCTGCTTGGACACATACTCTTGCGCATATAACTGGCGCATACGTTTTTCATTGGCAATCGCCAGTTCCACCGCAGCCTCATTATTCCTAACGCTGCCTTTAGATTGCGCAATCTGCGCATTGAATAAAGTACTGTCCAGCTCTAGCAGCACCTGGTCTTTTTTAACCACATCATTAAAATCGACATACATTTTTCTCACAATACCTGAGACCTGGGTACCAACGCTGATCAGGCTAACCGGATTGAGCGTACCATTCGCCGATACCGTTTGCTCAACATGTCCTTGTGTCACTTCATCCAATCGGTATAAATCTTCCGGCTTGGGTTGGTGGGTCTGCTTGTAATACCAATAGGCTGTCGCGGCTATCGCGATTAACAGCAATACCACCAGTATGTTTTTGATGCGCTTCATAAATACGTGTCCGTTTTAGTTAGAGGTCGCGTGAGCGCCTGGCAGTGACTGAATCATGGCATGGTCAAGCTCGCCAATGGCTTGTGCCAGGGTGGCACGTGCGATATTGGCATTCAGTCCGGCCTGGATGTTTTGCTGACGTGCCAACGCCAGTGCGCTTTGCGCATTGAGTGTATCAATGATATTGCCGACACCGGCCTTATACCGCCCTAGCGCCACCCGATACGATTGCTCGGCACTTTCCAGCAGGGTTTTGCTGGCTGTCATCGCTTGCAATGCGGTGCGCAAGTTTTGATAGGCACTCCACACATCCAGCGAAATCTGCAAACGTAAACGGTCACGCTGGGCAAGCCGCAGGTCAGCCGTCGCTTCAGCCGCGCGTATGCGGTAGGTGGGCGCGTAGCCGGCAAACAGTGGAATAGAAACGGTGACGCCCAATGTGGTTGCGCTATTGGCTGCATACTGTGAGCCATCTTGCAGATTATTGGAAACACCCATGCTGATGGTCGGTTTGCTGGCCGCTTGACTGGCAGCAATGCTGGCCTCGGCCGCGCGTACCTGTGCTTCACTGGCCATCAAATCCGGGCGGCGCTGCCCGGCCTGCTCAATCAATGCGCTGACATCGTCAAGAATGCTGGGCGGTGCGTCATTCATACTGGCGGCTAACTTCACAGGCCGGTTGGCAGGCGATCCCATCAGGTTCACCAATGCACCATAAGCGACGCGGAGTGTGCCTTCTATGGTAATGCGTTGCAACGTGAGCTGGGCATAGGCAGTTTGCGCCTGTAATTTATCGGCGGGCGTCGCCACACCAGCCTGGTAACGCGCATTGGCCGCTTTAAAACTTTCCTCTGCTGCACGCTCTGCCTGTTGGGCGGCTGTCAGTGCCGCAATATTGGCCTGTACCTGGTAGTAGGCAATAATGGTATTCAGCAACACGGTTTGTACCGTACGGCTCTGGGTAGCACTGGCAGCTAGCAGTAACTGGCGCGCATTCTCTACATTGGCTTTACGGTTGCCGAAGTCATACAAAAGATAGCTCGCCACCACACTGTTAGCGATATTCAGATTGGGATTACCGCGCGTTGCAGATTCAGGGCTGAGCACGCCCATATTGCTGGAGACGGTATTGGTCACACTGGGTAAATAGGCCGATTTAGCCACACCCAATTGCGCTGCCTGCACACGGGCGCTGGCCCAGACTTCGCTGGTCTGCGGGTTATGGCACAAACTGATGTCGACCACATCGGCCAGCGTCAGTGGCTGCTGCAGGTCTACAGGGCTGCAGTCAGCGGCATTGCCGCGATACTCACCCGGGATTTTTGGCAGCGTGTGTACCTGTGTGTCCAGCGGATCACCATCATCGTACCAAAGCGACTCCTGCGCATACACCAGGCCAGGCAGCAACATTAAACATAAATATTTGCGCATGCGATCACTCGAAATCAACAAGACAGCGCCACAGAATAAGATTCATAAATCATCACGGATATCAGCAGATGTGCCATCTTAAATGAAGCCGCTGTGCGACTAAAGAGAGCGATACATTTTGATACTTTTATACAAAGTAAAAACAGGCAGGATTTGGGGGGAGAATACGGAGAGCATGCCAGCTGGCATCCGCATTCAGCGAGATTTGCGTTTAAGTGGCGCCGAACGCCCATGTATCATTTGTGATAACAAATGCTGGCCAGACAGCCGTGACACCACAACCACTGCCAGCACATGTACCACAATCAGACCAAGCAAACCCAGGCTAAGCACAGCATGCAGATCTACCGGCCAGTCTTCGCCCCATAAGGCATCTGTACGGCTGAGCCAGCCAGTCAGTGAGAGCGCGGCAATCAGTAGCCAGATCAGGTAGACCGACCATTGCCCCAAGGGATTGTGCCCTTGATAAGGACTAAGATGTCCTTGCCGCATCTCGGCGATATGCGTGCGTATAGCACGCCAGCGCGGCAGATAAAAACGCCCACTGCTGAGCCTGGTGCAACAGCCTAGCGTGATACGCACAGCCACAATGCCCAGCACCGCATAGCCGACTGAACGGTGTATCCAGTCGGTTTCATACCAGGCATAACTCATCAACCACAAAGCAATCACGCCAGCGGCCACCAGCCAGTGACTAAGCCGCAGCCACCAGGGCCACAAGATATCCGCGCGTGCTTGCATGAAAATATTAGTCTTTGAGGCCAATCGCTTTCACAATCGCCAGCGTTTTCATATCGAAATAAATCTCGACCTTTTTACCCTCTTTGCTACGGCCATAAATTTCATAGCAGTTACCATCAATCTTGAATTTCTTGATGGTATATCCTTCAGCCTCCATGGCTTCTTTCAGCGTATCCTCAGAAGCCCACTCTTCTTTAGGGTAGGACTTGCAGTCTGCAGCGGCAAACGCACTCGTGGCTGAGATAGAGAGTGTTGCAGCCAATACTATGCGAATGAATAATGTATTCACGTTACTTCCTTTTCAATCATTAAAACAGGGCTACTTTGTGTAGCGCCTTTAAATTGGCAACCCCGGTCAATGCCATGGTCATTTCCAGTTCATCACGTAGTGTGCGGATGACTTTAGCGACGCCCAGCGCCCCTTCTGCTGCCAGCCCCCAGACATAAGGCCGCCCGATACAGACTGCATCCGCGCCCAATGCCAGCGCTTTAAATACATCTTGCCCACTACGTATACCACTATCGACAATCAGTTTGCATTGTCCGCCGACAGCATCCGCAATCGCAGGCAATACGTCCACCACGGTGGGCGTCGTATCCAGTACGCGCCCACCGTGGTTGGAAATAACAAGTCCATCACAGCCAAGGCCTGCGGCCTGTATGGCGTCTTCGACATGCATCAGACCCTTAAGTAAGAACGGCACGGGGCATTGCTCGCGCAGCCAGGCGACATCCTCCCAATCAGGGGCTTGCGACATCCAGCCATCAAACACCTGGCTTTGTCCAGGCCCAATCGCCTTAGGCGTCAAGGGTTGGCTCAAATTAACAGCAGCAATACCTTCGGGCAAATCCATCACCGCCTGCTTGACTGGCGCATCCACAGTAAACACCACGACGCTATATCCGGCAGCCAGGGCTTTTTGCAGCAAGGCCAATGTGCGCGGACGGTCACCCTGCCAATACAACTGAAACCATAATGGTTGCTGTGCCTGCGCAATAATCTCGGCAAGCGACTGGCTAGCCAGGCTGCTCACCAGCATTTGCCCTTGCTGGGCATTACACGCCACCGCAGTGCCTACTTCGCCGTCGGCATGAAACAACTTTTGATAAGCCACCGGCGCCAGCATAATCGGATGCTCCCAACGCTCACCAAACAGCTCGCAACGGGTATTAGGATGGCTTAAAGTTGCCAGCGGGCGCGGGTAAAGCTTGATCGACTGCCAGCCTTGCACATTCGCCAGGCTCTGCTGCCCGCTGCCTGCATCAGATTGTAAATAGTGCCAGATATCAGCAGGCAAACCAGATTGCGCTTGTTGCGCGTAGTGTTGCAATAAGGGGAGTACTTGCATGCGTGTTTATAAAGCCCACTGCCGTAAAAGATTGTGATAAATCCCAGTGAGCTGAACCACTTCAGCCGTTTCACCGTGCTGCTGACGTAACCTGACCAATGCCATATCCATATCAAACAACATGCGCCGGTGTGCAGCGTCACGCACCATGCTCTGAATAAACATAAAACTGGCCAAGCGCTCACCACGCGTGACGGGCGTCACCGCGTGCACTGAACTGGAAGGGTAAATCACAATAGACCCGGCCTTGAGCTTGATGCGCTGATCGCCAAACACATCCTGCACCACCAGTTCGCCGCCATCGTACTCATCCGGATCATTAAAAAACAAGGTGGCAGACACATCTGCCCGCACGCGCGCACTGCCATCCGGCATGCTACGCATCGCACTATCCACATGAAAGCCATAGTGATTGTTTTGCCCCGCATAACGGTTCACAAACGGTGGCAAAATTTTATCCGGCAAGGCTGCCGAAAAAAATAAAGGATCGCGATGCAATGCCTGCAACACGATCCCTCGAATGTTTGCCAGCAACGGATCCTGTTCGGCCAGTTGCTGGTTATTTTTGACTTGTGCTGCCTGCGCCCCGGCAGTATTGCGACCATCTATCCATTGCGCCTGTTTAAGCAGGCCTCGGATGGTAGTTAGTTCATCTTCCAGCAATACATCCGGTAACGTCAGCAGCAAATCAACTCCTAGAATTTATATTCGGTAGTGATGATCGCCTGGCGTTTATTGCCCGGAGTCACCAAACCACCGTTGTCATACACGGCATCATAATACTCTTTATTCAGCAAGTTTTTGATGTTCAAGCGCACGGCCCACTTAGGTTGCTCGTATGCGGCCATCAAGTCAACGCGAGCGTAACCTGGTGCAGCATTCGGGTTGAAGTGACCATTCGTAAAGCTGGCATTGGCGTTCGCTGCACTCGGGTTGTAAGCATAACGCTCGCCTTTGGCTTCAACACCGCCGCCGACTTTCCACGCATCGTTCAATGCATAGGTTGTCCACAAGTTGAACGTACCAATTGGGGTGTTACGTGCACGCTGACCAGCCAGGCGCTCGTCTGCATAAGTCACCGCACCTGTCGTGGTATTCAGTATCTGCGCTACGTTGATAATACGTGCATCCAGGAAAGCAACGCCTGCAAACACATCCCAACGATCGGTCAACTTACCGGTCATTTCAAATTCGACACCATTGGTACGGCGACGGTTGGTCAGGATTGCAGCCGTTGCTTCCAAGTCCTGGTTACGCTCCCAGTCTTTTGTTGTACTGAACAAAGCCGTACGGAAAGACAGGTCGCCATCCAGGAACAGCCATTTGCTACCCAACTCATAAGAACGGCTACGCTCAGGCGGTTGCGCTTTAACTGACAACTGATACAAATCAGCTGTTGGGCTGAAAGAATCACTATATGTCAGGTAATAATGACGGTCAGGGTTTGGCTGCCAGGACAAGCCTGTACGGTAGCTGTTCTCACCAAACTTCAAATGACGCATGGTGTCGTTGTTTGCCGTGTAGTTATCTGAGCTCATATAGTCACGACGAACACCGGCCAGCAATGTCCAGTTAGGCATAAACTCGATACTGTCCTGTGCATAGGCAGCATAGTTATTAGCTTCGAATGTAACACGTGCAGCATAGTTTTTGATGTGGCGTGAAAAGCTAGCAATAGTCGCGCTTGGATTTGTATCCAACAATGAGGATCTGAAAGAGTCTTCTCTCAAATATTCAATACCAGTAATCACCGAGTGCTTCATCCCGGCCAGCTCAAACTTGGTACTAAAGTCAGATTGCAAGTTAATGGTTTCATAATCCATGTAACGTGTGACATTATTAGCATTCGTCTCAAATGGCAAAGGAAGTGTACCGTTGTTATATGGTGTCTTGGCCCAATACGCCCGCTTGTAATTCGCATGGCGCAATTGGGTGCGCAACTGTGTATCATCGCTAAATTTGTGCGTGAAAATACCCGTAGTCATACGCGTATCACTGTCATCAAAGTTTTGATTGCTACCCCAGAAAGTTCTATCAGAACGACCATTAGCAGCATCGTTTAACGGACGCTTGTTAAAGAAACGAATACCGAAGTCCGGCACATCACGAGTTTGCGTGTAAATATGGTTCAGGTAGAACTCATTTTCTGTTCCGATACCAGCACCAAAACTCACCGCAATCCCTTGACGGTCAAATGATGGGTGATCACCCGTTGCAGGATTCTTACGATAAGTTTCATCGTGTCTATCCATCACATTGACACGAATGGCTGCTGTTTCAGTCAGTTGTTTATTAAAGTCACCGGTAAACTGGTGATAGTTGTATTCACCGCCACTTGCGGTCAGAGTATTTTTATCACGCAATTCAGCCAGTTTGGAAACCTGGTTAATCACGCCGCCCGCTTGGCCGCGACCAAACAACATGGCTGCAGAACCACGTAATACATCTACCTGCTCCAGGTTAAATGTTTCGCGGTTGTACTGTGCAGTATCACGCATGTTATCCAGATACAAGTCACCGAAAGTGTAGAAACCACGCAGGTTGAAGTTATCGCCAGCACGGCCGCCCTCAGCAGCATTGACAGACAAACCAACCACGTTACGCAAAGCTTCACGCAATGAGCCCACTTGCTGATCATGCAGCAATTCCCTGGTCAGCGTGGTCACCGCTTGTGGTACATCTTGTGGATCCTGGTAAGTTTTACCAACGCGGGTTTTGGTCGCCTGATAGCCTTTATTTGGCTTGTCTTGAATACGTTGAGTTTTAACTTCAACTTCTGGCAGTGTTTGGCTTTTTTGGTCATCGCCCTCAGCATATGCCATTTGCCCACCCAAACTAAGCAAGCTAACCATGACGGCAATCGGCCGCATGCGTAGCGTATTATTTCGTGTCATCATATCCCTTTTATGCGTAATGCTAATTATCTGTTAATGAGAATACTTCTCATAAGCAGTCATGATAAATAAAGCAGCATTAGTATTTCGTGGGTATTTTGTGATTTTTTTGTGAATAAGCTACAAATTGATCGTGAATGTAGACCCGCGTCCAGGCTCAGAAAACAAACTGAGACGCCAACCTTGGTTTTCACAGATCCGCTGGACTAAAGACAGCCCCATACCCAGCCCATCCAACGGGAGTTCGTTGCCACGTATAAATGGCCTCAGGACCTGGCTTTGCTGATCAAAATCAATGCCGATGCCTGTATCTACAACTGAAATAGACGCTTGATTAATGATGATTTCCACTTTACCACTGTGGGTGTAATTCAATGCATTTTTCAACAGGTTTGATAAGGCAGTCAACAATAAATCAGCGTTCAATAGACGAGACTCGGGCGCCTGCTTCTTGATCAAACTAAAGATAATATTTTTTTCCTCAAACCCGGGTTGCCAGCGTTGAAATGCTTCCTGCGCAATTTGTTCCAGCGTTTGCGTTTTGGTGGGGTTGATGGCGGTATATTCTGCGCGCGCCACGATCAGTAATGACTCGATCAATTGCTGCAGTTCCAGACTCGCACGGGCAATGCGCTCAACTCTTGCGTAATCAGCGGTGTCCTTCGCCCTGGATTGCATTAACAATTCACAGCTGGAAGAAATAATCATCAGCCCGCTACGAAACTCATGACTCACATCACTGGTGAATAGCCGTTCACGCCATAATGCATCCTTGACTCTGGCATAGGCATCCTCGAACGCCTGGGCGACCTGTCCAATTTCATCCTGCGAAAACTTGCTGGCGATTGACTCGTCATCAAGCGAGTCCAATGTCCGGCGAGAAAATAACTCGGAGAGCCTGCTGATTGGTGAGATGATTTGCCGGGCCAATAACCAGCCAACCAGAATACCCAGCAAAATAGTCAGAAAGAAGCCTGACTTCAAGGCAAGAAACAAATTCCGTTCGAATCCATCTTCATACATGCTTTGGTCTTGCACCAGGATGTAATCTTGCCCATCAATTATTTGTCGATAGAAATAATAACTGTATGGGCTGGCCTCAACCTCAGTAAAGCCAGGTTTAAGATTCACTAAATATTTAGAAATATTAGGGTCTGCTGGCGTATCAGCACTGAATAAATGCAGGCCCAGCGTTTTCAAAGTGTCATCCGAGCGAGCTGGGTTAGCCACAATCAGTCCGAGTTTTGCATGCATCTCCTGCGAGAGCAATTCATCCTCCATGGCATGGACAATTTTATAAATGCCAAGGGTAAAGGCGCCAGCGACAAATAAAGTGATCAGCGCAAAAGCGATCACAATCCGCCATCTGATTGAGACCTTATTCATTTTCAAGCCCGATACGATAACCAATGCCGTGAATGGTGTGCACTAATGGCACATCAAATGGCTTGTCAATTTCAGTACGCAACTGATGTATGTGCGCGCGCAAGTTATCGCCGCGGGTGACGGCATCCCCCCAGAACTGCTCTTCCAGGTCACCGCGTTTAACGGTGTTAGGACTGTGCTGCATGAGCGTTTCCAAAAGCTTCAGCCCCAAAGGCGGAATTTTCAGGATGACTCCTGCACGCCTGACGACCAAGCCCTTCATATCAAAGGTTAGGTCGTGCACCATGAGTATATTGTTATTAATGCCTTTGCTGCGCCTGTATATCGCCAGTGCGCGGGCTTCTAATTCAGCCAGTGAAAAAGGCTTCACCAAGTAGTCATCGGAGCCAGATTCGAAGCCTTTCAATCGGTCGGCCAAGGTATCACGCGCAGTCAGCATGATAATAGGGGTGAACACATTGCCATCATTTCTTAAGCGGCTGGCTAATTGCAGGCCATCTATTCCGGGCAACATGACATCAAGGATGATGAGGTCAAACTCCTGCGTCACCGCCAAATGCAGCCCGGACAGGCCATCCTGTGCGCAATCGACCTTATGCTCTTTTGAAAAGTAATCAAGAATATTCGCCAGAATATCCTTGTTATCTTCAATGACCAAAATACGCATGTGAGTTCTTCCTTAGCTGGCCGCCCATTTGGTAAGACTGACTTTCACTTGTGAAATAAACAGTGGCGGGGATAAAGGCTAAATTATTGCATATCAGCCATAGAAAAAACTAATGCTATTGAGGCGGCCCGGCGGCCTTACCTCAATACTTGATCAATACTGGATAATGAGAGTTGACCTTGAGCGATGTCGAAGTCTTCGAAATCTCAGGTCAGCGTGTGGCAGAACGCATGCGGCCAGGTGCAGGTGCCTGTCCTTGCACAATAGTGGAAGATACTTTCCTGGCTTTACGCTTTTTCCACCAGAGATAAACACCGGTCACAGAAAGCATTGCAACCACCAGCCCCATGACTGAAATAAGGATGCGGCCTGGCAAGCCAAGAATCCGGCCAGAATGCAGCGGGAACTGTGCCTGCACGATCACATCCCCAACGCCACCTTCCCAGGGAATACGCTTGCCAACATAGTGTGCATCCAGCCCATCGTAATACAACCGCTTATGTCCAGCGCCTGCCACGCCATGATCGGCATCAGGGTGATAAAAATCCACATTAAATAATTGGTAAGCTGCGCTATATGAAATACGCCCCGCAGGCTCTTGCCAACCTTGCGCACGCGCGTCATTGATCGCTAGATCCAGCACCTTTTCATAATCCACCTTCGGCGGCAATTGTTGCGGCCCGGGTAAACGTGGACGCACATCCGAAGGCGTAGGCGTCAGCGTGAAAGCAGACTTCATGACTGGCATAAACACTTCTCGCCGCAGATTCAGCGCAAACGCCGAAAATGCCAGAATAATCAGCAACAGCCATGTCCATAAGCCAAATGCCCGATGCATATCAAAATAGCGCTTATGCGTACTGCTGTTCCAGCGCATTTTCCAGGCTGGCCACCAGCGCTGCAAAAATGTTGCTTGATGGCTATGTCGCTGTGCTTTATGCAGCTTGGTTTTAGGCCTATTGGCAGACTTGGGCAAGGTCAGGTAAAAGCCGATAAAACTATCAATGAGCCAGATGATCGCCACTCCACCCAACAACCAGATGCCCCAGCGGTCTATGCCCCACATTTCGGGCAGGTGCAGGCTGTAATGTAATTTATACAGAAACGAGACTGCATTGGTGCGATCCACAGGCCACACGGCACCCCACTCGCGCTTGCCTAACTCGTCACCAGTCACAGGGTCGATAAACACCTGGTTAAACGTGACTGGCTCAAGTCCATTGGGAGGGTTCGGTAGCGGCCGCACACCAATCGCCAGCGTATGCCCCGGCTCCACCTTCAGCGGAATAGAACTGACTTGCACTTGTGGATAGCGCTCAGCCACCTGTTTTGCAAGTGCTAGTGTCGATTGATGCAAACCTTGTGACTCACTATGCATCCAGGCGGGATTCAGCCACTCGTCTAACTCGTGATCCCAGGAAATCACTGCGCCAGTCAGGCCGGTAAGCAATAAGAATAAGGCGCTTGCCAGGCCTAGCCAGCGATGAATCAATAACAAAGACGAACGCAAATCACATCACCTCAAACTAGAAATCAAGTTGTGCACTAATCGTCACAGTGCGTGGGGCGCCTAATACAAGATAGCCATAATTACCGGTATCACTTGCAGAGCCACCAGCAGAAGCCCAATAGTCACGGTCTGTAACGTTATCAATACGGCTGCGTACAGTAAACAAATGACCTTTGATGTCGGTTGCATATCTAGCCCCGATATCTAATCGCGTCCAGCCTGGAACACGTTGTGTATTCGAGCTGTTGGCATAAAAATGTCCCGTTGTAATCACTCGCGCATCGAAAGTTAATCCAGGTAGCATAAATGCATCCCACTCTACGCCAAAATTTGCTTGTCGATCTGGAATACCAATCGTTTGCTTGCCCTCAGAGGCAGCATTTTCTGTATTTTTCTGCTTGGTATCCAACCAGGTAATACCCCCTAGCACCCTTAAACTTGGCAAAATTTGGCCATAAGTCATCAACTCTAGTCCTTGATGCTCTTCCTTACCTTGCGAAGTAAAGACATTGGCCGCATTTACAAAACCGCGCGGTTTGTCAGTAGTAAAGTAAGCCGTAGTGACACGAACTTTACCGAAGTCGAATTTGGCGCCAACTTCTTTTTGCTTTGTTTCATATGGAGCAAGCGTCTGTCCTGGATTAGCTGAAGTTCCAGGCGCTGTTGCTCCCTGCGACAAGCCTTCAATGTAATTGGCATATAACGAGATACCATCCCAAGGTTTGACAACTACGCCCAGAACTGGACTCAACTTACTCTTATCATAAGAATCAGTAAACACGCCAGTGTAGCTATAAGTTGTCCCGACAATCTCTTGGTGCCTTAAACCTAAGGTTACCAACAACTGACTATCTAACATAGAGACTGTGTCACCTAATGCCACACTTCGCAAAATAGTTCTACCTGTCGTACTTGGGTTACTTAGAACACCGGCACCAAATCCTGCTGTTGGCAGGGCGTAATAAGTAGGCGAATACAAATTGGTAGCCAAAGAGCTACCAAACGCATAAGCGGCTTTCTTTTCAAAATGATACAAGTTTGCATTCAAAACTACATCATGGCTGATAGAGCCAGTTTCAAACTTACCCTTTAAGCCTACCTCACCCGTTCTAACAGAATCTTCGCGGGTATTATCAAATCTAAAGAAACTACCGGCACCAGTCGCTGAATTACTTACAGTCATATTTGCCAAAGAGTTAGCTTCATGTGACTCTCGAAAGCCACCAGCAAAATAAGCAGTGATCTTTTCAGAGAGATCATATTCACCACGTAAGCTACCAAAAGTATCCCTCTCGTTAGAGTAGGACCAGGGCTGAGCCCAGTTTGAATCGCTCTTTGGTGCACGAGGTACACCGGTCGCAGCATCTAGAGTGACATTGGTGCGCGTTTGCTTCAAGTGGTTATCCTGATAACCAATATCACCGGACAAGCGTAATTTTTCACCGCGCCAATCTAACGCCAGTGAAACCAGATCCACATCAGCATGTTCTTTATTAACCGCTGTACCGCCATCACGCTTGGAAACATTCAGTCGAATACCAGCACGATCATCTGGTCCAAAACGTCTGGCAACATCGGCAGAAATTAATTGCTGGTTACCAGAACTCCAGCCAGCATTCACCACGCTTAGCGGCTCATTTGGCGCACGCTTTGGCAATAATGAAATAGAGCCACCGATACCATCTCCATTGGGGCTGGCGCCATTTAAGAATGCAGAAGCACCACGCAACACTTCTACACGTTCAAAAAGCTCTGCCGCAATATATTGCCTGGGTAACAGTCCATACAAGCCGTTATAAGCAACGCTGTCTGAATACAATTGAAAACCACGAATAAAATACGATTCCTGGAAGTTACCAAAGCCACGTGCAACCCTCACAGAAGGGTCGTTCAATAGCACGTCACCGACGCTTTTAGCTTGCTGGTTTTGAATGAGTTCATTGGTGTAAGCATTGATTGAAAAAGGCGTATCCATAGCATCCTGATTGCCCATCACGCCAACCCGGCCGCCTTTGGCCACCTGGCCGCCAGCATATGGCTTCATCAAGCCTTTAGCGTTTGCATCTGCCGATGCTTTTACCTTGACCTCTTCCAACGTGACCGTGTCATCCTTTTCAGATGCGGTATCTTGTGCAAATACAGGGATTGCAGCAAAAGCCAACATGACAACCACAACCGATTTCTTGGGTAGCAGCTGCATATTGGAAACGCCACTTTTATCTATAAAGATCATTAAAGCTCTCATCATTCGTTAAAAAATTACCATCAATAAAAAAGGCCACTGAACATTCAGTAGCCTTTTTTTAGCTTATTTGACTGCCAGCTATTTACATGAATTGATGATAATAATTCTCATTTATTAACACAAGCTATTTTACACAAAAACACCTATCTCGATAATTATTTTGCATAAAAACAACTGATGGATTAAGCGGATATTGCAAGGTCGCCCCGACAACGTCACTTTCCGGTGCGGACCTTAACAGCCAATGTTGATCATGCCATTTTTAACCCAAGCCAATCGCTCAAATACCCATATGATTTGTTTGGTTAATATTTCCAGGTAAGCGTAGCCATGGCATTCACTGGCGCTGCGTAAAAAGCTTGTCCATACGCGGAATATCTAAAGCTCGACAAATACTTTTCATCTGTCACGTTATAGACATTGACGGCAGCATCCCAGTGATTGTCGATTTTATAATTAGCCATCAGGTTTAAAACAGCATAACTATCTTGCACATAGCGCACGGTGCCAATATCCACATAGATGTCACTCTGCCAATTGACGCTTGCGCCGACTTTTAAATTCTGCACAAATGGCACTTTATACACTAGGCTCAAATGCGCCATATGCTTGGGCGTGTAAGTGTTTGCACTCGCCCCACCCTGCCCTTTAATACTCGTCAAGCGTGTATAGCCTGCACTCATGCTCAAATGGTCATTCACTTCACCGGAGACATCAAACTCATAGCCTTTGCTCGTCGCCTCTATGGCCTCGTACACGGTGTTAGTGGGTGTCGACAGTGGGCTGACTACCGGTTGATTTTCCTGTTCGGTTTTAAACAACGCAAATGAACTATTAAGCGTTTTGTTAAACCACTCACTCTTAACGCCCACTTCATGGTTTTTACCTTGCAATGGCGCAAGTACCTTGCCGTTGGTGCCTCGTTCGATTTGCGGCCTGTAAATGCCCGCATAACTGGCATATAACGAATGCGCATTGGTCAAATCGTATATAGCACCCACATAAGGAGTGAACTTATTATCTTCCTTGGCCTCCTGAGGCAAAGTATAAGCATTACCGTCCAATTTGTAGCTTAACAAATTGCCGCCCACGGTCACTTTTAAACCCTCCACCGGGTTCAACTTGGCAGCAGTATAAATATTGGTCGTTCTCATTGAATAATCAGAGCTTTTACTTTCAGCCCCAAATGCAGGATAAGGAACATCCCCGGCAGCATCAAAGCTGTCGAGTGACACGCCCGCCACGCTGCGAGAAAACTCCCTCATATTACTGCGGCTTAAAGTGGTACCGACGACCAACTCATGCTTGCGGCCGGCCAACTCAAACGGCCCACTGGCATAAATATCCGCCACATAATCTTGTGTCTTGAAGGTATAAAAGAATGGATTGGTTTGTAAGCCAAGGCCAGTGGTCCGGTCTTCACTACCTGAAACATAATCATGCGGCCCAGCAGAGGTGACGGCCTTTTGCGTAAGCTGGCCTTTAATCTTCCATTCATTATTAAAGTAATGCGTTAACTCAGCAAAACTGATATTGGTATCTACATTCCGCTGACTCCAGCTCGGCGCGGTCGAATCAGACACTTTGTAAGGACGCTTGCTGCCATCAGAATACAATAAACTCAAACCACCAAACATATTGCCGCTGGCGTCGTTTCTTTGATAGGTATGGCCAATCGAGAAACTGGTGTTCTCTGTGAGGTCTGCCTCAATAATGCCGTAGACCACATCTCGTGTACTACTGTAACGGTCAAGATAAGAGTTCTTCTCCTGATGGGCTGCGACCAAGCGTGCACGTACACTGCCATCACTATTCACAGCGCCAGAGATATCGGCATCCAGGCGCCTGTTATCCCAAGAACCAAGGGAGGCGCTGGCTTTAGCCTGAAAATCTCTTGTCGCACGTTTACGAATAAAATTGATGGTTGCAGAAGGATTGCCAGGACCAGTTAACAATCCATTGGCGCCACGCAGCACTTCAATACGGTCATACGTGGCAATATCCAGATCGCCGTAGTTTGTCCCGCTAAAACTAATCGGCGTGCTCAGGCCGTCTACCTGAAAGTTGGTGATATTAAAGCCACGCGAGGTATATTCGGTACGGTCTGTCTCAAACTGCTCAACTTTGATGCCGGTTGCGTAAGACAATGCATCATTGACGGTCAAGACACGAAAATCATCCAATTGCTCACGTGTCACGACCGAGATGGACTGCGGGGTCTCACGGATTCTGGTATTTAAACGCGTGGCGGTTGAAGTAGACTTCACCGTATAAGATTTTGTTTTTTCTGAGGGTTGATCTTTTTCTACCTGAGAGGTGACCTTCACCTCTGGCAGAGACTCTATCTCTTCCTTATGTCCCGACTCTTCAGCATATCCTAAATAAGGGATAGCCAGCATTAGCGCGGCTACCAGGCTACGACGACGGAATGAATATTGTAATTTTGAATTGCGCACGAGGCTCCCCTGTCAATAAATTGCTGGCTACAGGAGTAATGACTCGTTGGCTTGCTTTAAATATTGAATGATAACAATTATCATTCAATATTTAAAGCAGAATAAAACATATTGGTGCAAATTTTACGCAGATATTTTCTGCTTCAAGCTAGGTGCCACAATCACCTCACCAGTGTCAGTCACGGCGCTGGCCAATCTGACCTCATACAAAGCCTCAAGCAATGGCAGAGTGACATGTGGCGTTTGATAGTCGCCCACCATGGCGCCATGTTTGATAAAAATCAGGCGTTCAAAGCCTTGCAGCGCCTGATTAATATCGTGCAGGATGGCCAAAATGGCGTGACCTCGTTTGGAAGCGAAGGTATAAATCGCTTCCATCAAGCTGAACTGCAAACCCGGGTCCAACGCGGCTAACGGCTCATCCACCAGCAATAAGCCCTGCTCGACGTCCCACAGCTGGGCAAATACCCGGGCCATTTGCACGCGCGCTTTTTCACCGCCGGATAAGGTATCAAAGCGGCGGCCAAGCAGATGTGCCGCACAGGCCTGTTCGGCCGCCTGCTGCACAATGCTGCTTAACTGCGGGTCATAAGTGCGCGCCACACGACCGAGGCCAATGACTAAATCAACCGGCAAACCGAAGGCGACCTCATGCGACTGCGGCAAAATGGCCCGGCGACGGCTGAGCTCTGCCAGTGACCAGTCATGCAGGGACCGTTGTTCAAACTGTGCCTGCCCGCTGGCAGGGGTTAATTCGCGTGCCAGCAGCTTGAGCAAGGTAGACTTACCCGCGCCACTGGGGCCTAAAATGGCAACTTGCTCTCCCGGCTGAATAGACAGGGTGAACGGGCCAAATTGACGTTTACCAAGCGCGACGGTGACCTGGTTAAACAACAGCAACTCGGTTGCAGACGTGTGCGAATGTGACATGCCTAACTCCCTCTACGCATTCTGGCTAACAGGATGAGGAAAAAAGGCGCGCCTAGCAATGCGGTAAAAATACCGACCGGGATTTCAGCCGGAATGGCCACGGTTCTGGCAGCAGTATCCGCCAGCAGCAGCAAAATGGCGCCAACCAACATGGCCAGCGGTGCCAGGCGGCGCTGGTCTGGTCCGACCAGCAAACGCACAATGTGCGGCGCGACCAGACCGATAAAGCCAATCATGCCGCACCATGCCACCGCGAACCCGCACAAGACGGCCACCAGCATGATGACACGCACCCGCAACGCGCGCACATTAACACCCACATGCGCGGCTGCGGCCTCCCCCAATGCCAATGCATTCATCGTATGCGTCAAGCGACGCAATGCCCAGAAAGCCAATATAAGCGCAACCAGCAATGCCGTGGTTAATGCCCAGTTTGCACCAGCCAGTGAGCCCAGTGTCCAGAAAGTCAAACTGCGCAATTGCTCGTCTGTGGCCAGATAGGTGCATAAGCCGATCACTGCCGCCGCCAGGGCGTTGAGTGCGATGCCGGTCAATAGCAACCCGGCGATCGAATCTGCAGTTAGCCAGCGTGCCACGCTATCTAAAATAAAACAGACTGCGACTGCGCCAGCAAAAGCCGCTGCCGGTAGCAACCAGTAACGCAAGGCAACCGGGACTTCAATGCCACTGCCAGCCAATAGCACAATGGTCAATGCGGCAGCACAGGCGGCACCGCTAGTGACGCCCAGCAAGCCCGGGTCAGCCAGCGGATTACGAAACAAGCCTTGCGTAAGCGCACCAGATAATGCCAAGGCCGCGCCTATCATCACGGCAAACAAGATGCGTGGTAGCCGTAAATGCCACAAGACATAAGCCCCGCCTGACAGCGGCTCATCGTCGCCTTGCAATATCGCCAACCAATCACTCCAGGTGATGGTGACTGCGCCCATGGTAGCAGCCGCCCATACGCCCAATATCAATACCAGCATGAGCAACCATGCCGGCCGGTGTGTGAGCTGTTGAGAGAAAAACAAACGTGATTTGACCATACGGGATGGCGGTGAAATTGAAAGTGTCATAGTGATTGGTCATGCCTGTTACAGGCACAACCTTCCTTGTGGAGAGCTAGCCTTGCATGGCTTTGGTGAGCACTTGATCCAATGCCGAAACGGCTTGCGGCAAGCGTGGGCCAAAGCCCAACATAAACATGGCTTCCAGTGCGACCACGCGACGTTTTTGACCAGCGGTTGTCTGAGCCAGACCGGGTAACTTCAAGACCCCATCCACGCCGCCGACCACACTCATACCCTGCTCTGTCAGCAAGATGATATCCGGCTGGGCGGCAATGACCGCCTCTGGTGTTAATGGCTTAAAACCCTCAAAGCCTTCGATGGCATTACGCGCACCGACATAGGCAATCATGGCATCCGCACTACTGCCTTTACCGCCGACCATCACCTGCCCAGGGCTATGCGATAAGATAAATAACACACGGGGGGCTGGCGTTTTGCGCGCGATGATAGGTGCACGTGCGCGCTGCCAATCCTGTTTTAACTGATTTTCGAGCTGGCTGGCCTGTGCACTACGGTCAATCAATGCACCGACGCGCTGAATGCGTTCAACTACGCCCTCGAATCTATCATTGGCAGACAACACGGTCACCGGTACGCCTGCCGTGCCAATCTGCCTTAACACAGTTGGTGGCCCGGCATCTTCACTGGCCAATACCAGCGTCGGACTCAAAGCCAAAATGCCTTCGCTGGATAATGCCCTGGCATAGCCTACGCTAGGCAGCTTGGTCGCCGCCTGCGGATACAGCGAGGTCGTATCGACCCCTACCAGCTCTTTTTCGGCACCCAAGGCATAAATGATTTCAGTCAACCCGCCACCCACACTGACAATGCGACGGGCGACTTTTTTGCCAGACTCATTCGCTAATGCAAGCTGCGGCAAAGCAATCGTTGTCATCATCGCGCCCAGCTGAGTTAAAAAGTGACGGCGAGGCAGAGGTTTGACAGTTTTTTCTAAGTCATCAAGAGTCAACATACAGATTAAGCCTTTGGTAAACGATCGATCAGTGCTACCCAGGCGCCAGCCTCAGGCTTGCCAGCCACACGATCAGCAGCAAACAATGCGATTAAGGCGCCAGACTGATCCAATAAAGTAAGCGCTGAGAACATACCTTGCACACTGGACTGAACCACCACCCATGCAGACGCAATATGATCTTCGCGCAAATGCAAGTTGAAGCCAGGATCCAGTACATTCAGCCATGGCCCCATGACGACAACTTTATCTACGGCACCTTGATGCGCTTGCGTGACACCCGCATTACCCACCAGGATGCATACTGAAACAGCTTCAGTCGCTGCATTTTCCAGCAATGTTCTGGCTGCATTGACGGACACAGCTTGCACCGACTCAGCGCGCATTTGCTGCAAATAAGGCAGCGCGCTGCCCTGGCTTTGCGCCAGCAGCGTATGCAGGTCACGGGCATCATTCACCGCATCCCAGGCAGCCAGGAATGCAGGGAAATCTGCCTCCACTCCTGCGACTGGCAGTGACTGCACAGTGATTCCAGGCTGCTGATTCGCATCGGCATAGTGATCAACGAGCGCCAGATAAGCAGACAAATCACTATGCGGCCGTAAAAACACTTTATGCACCGCAGTCCCTGTCGCATCATAAAACTGCAGGCTACGTTGCACGCCTTTTTCACCAGACTCCTCTACCGCAAACCCATGCTGCCACTGCGCAAAATGGCAATGCAAATCAATATGCACGCCACACACACTGGCGCCAGTCACCGCAGCGTAGCGGCCTTCTTTCTCATGCACACAGGAGGCATTCCGTGTGAGCGCCATCACCTCACCCAAAGATGCCAGTGCCGTCAGCACCTCAGCCCAACGCGGTTGTAATCGTGTTGCCCGCATCAAAGTGGTAGCTTCCGCACCAATATGTGCGGCAATCAGCTCCCCTTCAGAAATATGCAAGTTTTCTGCAATCTCACGATGACGCGCGAGACCAGCCTCCCGTGCCAGTGCAAACTGTTCACGAATAGCAGCTAAAAGGTCATTCGTTAACGGCAAATTCATGATCAGGCCAATTGATCCATCTTTTGCTGTGTGGCCTTGTCTGGAGACGCGTGGCCCTGATCATTGCGGTGCGTGACTTGCGTCAAGTCCTGACCATTCAAATGATAGGCTTTGGCAAACCCGGACACATAGCTGCCATGCGCAGGCGTTAATTCAATCAGGTGAAAGTCCGTCAGTTTGCTGATCACATCCATAAACTTGCCAAACTTGTCAAAGAACAAGCCCATGACGAGGTCGAATTTGGCATCATCCCTGGCCACTTCTTGAGCAGCGCATTGAAATACCAGACGTTTTCTGGCGAACAAATGCGCCGCTTCTTTTTCTGCTTCAATAAACATCATGGAGCAACGGCCGGTGTCGCGCAGGTTGGCACAATGCGTCGCCAATTCACTCACGTAGACATAGAATTTATGCTCATGTGCAACATAGGCAGCATAACTGGCCTCTGGCAAGCCTTGTGCGTTGGTAGTGGCCAGCTGGATTGATTGAAACTGGCCCTGAAATGCCGCGGCTTCCGCGCCTATGGCTTGCAACTTTTCGGTATCGCTCATCTACTTCTTCTCCTTAGATTCATGAAACAAGGCATTGTTTATTTTTGCTTGCACAATGCTTGCTGAAAATACGCTTCTTCAACATGCGCTGATTTGGGCTATGGTCGCCATCTCACCCATGAATGAGTGACATATCAATTAATGATATTCTATATGATAATCATTCTTATTTACAACAAAGAATTAATGAATCATGCATACAGCGCAAAACGAGGGTAAGGAAAAAAGAAAAGATGCTCACTATCAGCGCTAGCGAGCTGATGTGAAATATGAAGCACTAGCAGGCGGGCGCCTGATCATTAAAGCGAATGCAGAATGGCCACCCGGAAGCGAGCATAGGTCGCTCACCAAGAGGTGGTTAGCGACGTGAAAACAGCGGGTATATCCAGTAGAAAAACACCGCAACCAGCACAGGAATCGCGATAGCTGCATTAGCCAGGTATTCGCGCGCATCATCGACGACCAGGGCGAAGATCAAGCCAGCCATTGAGACCACAGCGATCAGCAACGGCCAGAAGAAGATTTGCGAAAGTTGTTTATTCGGCATAAATAGATGTGTCACCATTATTCACCTCACTTGTAGGTTAAGCGCATTTGCAATGCCTAACCCACAGTAGTCCTGCGTTTAATAGGCCTCACTTAGCGTAATTCTCGAACGGATATCCGGCACATACTGATGCCGCTTTTTCCACCACAGCATCAAACCGGTCCACAACACAATAATCGTGATCACATCCAGCACGGCCCATAACCATTTCAAGGTCATGCCGCCGTAATCGCCAAAATGCAGCGGCTGCGACACCAGCAAAGCCACCAGGTACCACGGCAAGTCACGACTATCGGTCAAGGTTGCCGTACGCGCATCCACCAGCACAGGCTTAAACAAACGCTTGGTGATAGGGGAATCGCCACGCATGAAAATACCGTAATGATGCGGGCTGGCATAGGCGGTACCGGGGAAGGCAATAAAGCCCAATTGCATGTCCGGTTCAGTTTGTTGTGCCACTTGTACAGACGCCTGCAATGACGCAAAGCGATCAGGTGGCGGCAAGTTTTTATAAGGCGCAATCATTTGTGACATCTGGTCAAACTGCCAGTACTTAATTAGCAAGTCTGACCAGGCATTAATCACTCCGGTGGCAGCCACCACCAAGGCCCAACTGAGAATGACAATCCCGAGGAAATTATGTACATCCAGCCGCTTGAGCTTTTTGCCACGCTGACGGCGAATTTCACCAAATGCCAGCTTGCGCATAAATGGCGCATACAGCACGACGCCAGAGATAATCGCCACCAATAGCAAAAAACCCATCAAGCCTAAAAACAGCATGCCAGGCAAGCCAGCGAACAAGTCGACATGCAACTTGAACATGACGTACATAAAGCCCTCTTCCACTGGCGGCTCGCCAAGCACTTGCGCGGTACGTGCATCCAGCACCACCTGCTTGAAACCACTTTCGGCTGTCGCAGTTTTGGCCATGCTGATGACCCATTGCAGCGGCTCATCCTCTTCACGGTACATATACAAAGGCACCATGCCTGGCTGCTTGGTTTTGGCCGATGCGAGCAAGGCATCCATACTGGCCAGCGGCCCTTGATGCGCAATCTGTGGTGTTTCGATATGATTGCCCAGCCAGTCACCAATCTCGTGGTGGAAGATCAATGGCAGGCCGGTCAGGCACAGCAATAACATAAAGACCGTGCAGACCAGGCTGGACCATTTATGCACCCACGCCCAGGTACGGATAGAGGACTGCGTCGACATAGAAATACTCAGTTTGCGGGCTTATGGTTGCGGCTGGCTGACAAAACCCACTTTTTTCATGCCAGCCGTTTGCGCCTTTGCCAGCACCTCAGCCAATACTTGATAGCGTGTGTTTTTATCAGCGCGAATCTGCAATTCCGGCTGTTGTTGCTTGGCCGCTTCATCTGTCATACGTGCAGATAAGTCAGCGACTGACACTTCGCTGTCATTCCAGAAAATTTTGCCATCCACATCGACTGCCAGGTCAATCACTTCCGGTTTCTCTTCCAGCGGTTGCGAGGTCGCTTGCGGCAAATCAATCTTGACCGCATGCGTCAGCAATGGCGCAGTAATAATAAAGATCACCAACAGCACCAGCATCACATCCACCAACGGCGTGGTGTTGATTTCACTCATGGGTTGAGTGTGCTCACCGGCGCTAAATGGATTTTGCCCCATCATACATTGCCACCTTTGTTTGCCACTTTGGCATGCAGTTCAGTCACATTTGCTGGTTTGCCGCCTGCTTTAATCACTAATGGCGCGCCGGTCGTCAGCAAGGTATGCAAGTCTTGCGCAAAACTCTCCAGCTCGGCCATGATGCCGCGATTAGCCTTGATAAACGCGTTATAAGCCAGCACAGCAGGAATCGCCACCGCCAGACCAATCGCCGTCATGATCAACGCTTCACCCACCGGACCAGCCACTTTATCAATGGTGGCAACGCCAGATTGACCGATCGCTGTTAAAGCGTGGTAAATCCCCCACACCGTACCAAACAAACCGACAAACGGTGCCACGCTGCCAACAGAAGCCAACACTGACAGGCCACTCTCTAATGCCGCTTGTTCTTGCGACAGAGTGCGACGCAATTGGCGCGCAATAAACTCATCCTGGCTGCAAGCCGCACCCAATGACTGGCTGGCATACTGCTGGTGATGCTGGGTAGATTCGGCTGCCGTCACTGCCAGGCGAAACGCCGGCGATTGCAACTGCGGCTCTTGTAAGGCTTCTTGCAAGGTTGCCTTACGCCAGAATTGACGCACATAAGCAGACACATCGCGCTTGCGCTTGAATACTTGCCAGGTTTTAACCAGAATAAAATACCAGCTCAGCACCGACATCGTCAGTAAAATCAGTGCCACTAAAACCGACACCACACCGCCTTCGGTGATAAAAGCCAAACCACTTGTTGATTGCATCAAAAATTCCCTTTCACTTGAAACTTAACTTATTCTCGAAACTTGCTTAATTCTGCGTCAGCGAGAATGACAATGGTACATTGACATAAGCACTCAATGCTTTGCCACCCTTGCGTGCTGGCTCAAAACGCCATTGCTTGACCGCGGCAACTGCCGCCTTATCCAGGCGCTCGAAACCACTGCTACTAATCACGTCTACCGACTCCGGGCGACCTTCCACAGAGACCAGCACCTTCATCAGCACTTTACCCTCTTCACCAGCACGGTGGGAGAGTCTAGGATATTCAGGTCTCGGATTATTCAGGTAGGCCACACCAAATTTCGGCGGCTCTTCTTTTTCTTCTACCACCTCCTGCTTGGGAGGTGCAGAGGCAACGGGCGCGGGCTTGCTTGGCGCGGCGGCCGCTGGCGCTTCTAACGGTGGTGCGGATGCCTGCGTGCTGGCCTCAAAACGCGGCTGGTCAGGCGCAGCTTCCACAATACGTTCGACCACGGGCACCGGGCGCTCAATCGGCTTCACCGGTGTATCTTTAGGCTTGATGACCGGTTTCACCACCGGTTGCTGCTTGATGATAGGCACCACTTCCGGCGCAGGCGCCTCTTCTTTCTTGGCCGGCAACGTGATCAGGGAAACCGTCATTGGCTCAGGCTTTGGCTCAATAACAATTGGCTCCTGATATAACACCAGCGAGGCAATGACTGCGGCATGCAAGGCAACCACCAGCAGCATACCCAAGCCATGCCAGTCCTGGCGCTTATCGCGTTGTAGCCAATCCTCGGTGGCCAGTACAGACCAGCGGAAAATCCCGGCTAACTCACCCAGTTGACGACGATGCAGGCTCAGCTCAGGTAGCTGGGGCGCTGACGCACGCGCGGGCTTTAATGACAACCCTTGCAAAGACTCACGTTGCACCATTCGCACACTCCTCCGGCAAAACCACAAAAGGCAACGCTAGGTTGCCAGTATTACATACACATTTCACGCAGAAAACCTCAACTAATCTTGTTGCACCAATACTGATGTCTTTATCGCATGACACTTGGTCAACAGTAATTTATTTTGTTTGGTACGGGTCAACTGATAAGTATCACCACCATGCACAATCGCCAACACACCAGCATCGCCCAACAATTGATTTGCTTCAATAGTCGGCATGCGACGCAAAGAAACACTGGCCGCATTTTGCGCTTCACCCAGGGGTAATTGCAAGTGGCGCGATGATTGCAAGCGGCTAGCCATGCATTAACATCCAGTCTAAAAAAAGGCCGACTTATATGCAAAAGCATCGCGGCATAGGATTTCAAGGAACACCCTTACCAGGGATAGGTTGGCGCATAACATCACGCCGAATTTGAGCAATGACATGTTGGGGTTAGGAGCACTGCTCAAATGCTTTACCGGCCAAACCTGATCAGGGCCTGACCAGCGAAAAATTAAACGCGGTTTGAGTAATACTCAACCACTTGCTGCACATCCACCGGGAACGGCACATCTTCAATAGATGGCAAATGCCCGATTTTTGCGGTTGCAGATGCTGCTTCTACTGACAACCACTCAGGAATCGTCAGGCTTGGGGTTGCCAATGCATCGACCACCATCGGGATCTTGCGGCTTTTCTCTTTCACAGCCACCACATCACCCACTTGCAAGCGAATAGACGCAATGTTGGCCGATTTACCATTGAGCAATACATGACCATGGTTCACCAGTTGGCGTGCGGCAATCCCTGTCGGCGCAAAACCAGCCCTGAACACCACGTTATCCAAACGACGTTCCAGCAAAGACATCAACTTTTCACCCGTTGGCTCGCTGCCTTTACGGGCTTCGAGGATCAAACGGCGCATTTGCTTTTCGCTCACGCCATAGTTAAAACGAATCTTCTGCTTTTCCACCAGCTTGACTGCAAAGTCAGAACGACGGCGGCGAGATGCCTGCTGGCCATGCTGTCCTGGTGGATTAGGACGATTTTCAATTGACTTACGTGACAATCCGGGCAGCTCAACGCCCAATGCGCGCATAATCTTCAGTCTGGGTCCTGTGGTTCTTGCCATGAATCTATAGCCTTTCTTGATTTATCTTTATTACTATTCTTTAAATTTGCCGTCAGCAGCCTGCTATTGCAGCGTGGCCGACTGCTCCACAAAATCAGTCACCGCCTGCTGCAGCGCAAACTCCTGATGCGCCTGCAGCAACGCTTGCCAATCCTGCAGCAATTGCTTGGCCGCAGATTGAATCAAACCACTTTCCGCATACTCAGGTGCTGTCAGCGTCTGCGCTAAACTGCAACCCAGCAACGCCAGATCCTCAGAAGGATTCACGGCATAACGTGTGGCGACACAACTCAGCGAGACCAACACCGCACTGGCCGTTGGCAAATCCGGATCAAACAAATGACTGGCTGGCGCTGCGTAATTCACTTGCATTGCAATGACTTTCATTTAATCGTTTATGCAAATGATAATGTTTCTCATTTATGATGTCAACTATTGTTTGCAATCCACAGCACAGCCAATCCGGCAATTAGGCATACACCCAACATTCCGGCGATATCACCCTCCTCGATTGATCGACAATCTTGACCAAATTAGTAAAGCAAGCTAATGTATAGGGTTCAACATTTATTAGCCGAAAAATCAAGGTTTTATGGACGCTTCAGCCCACTCCGCGACAGACACCCACGCCAAATCCATGACAGGTGCGGACATCGTTGTCTCCTGCCTGAATGAAGAGAAAGTCAAATTCGTATTTGGCTATCCAGGTGGCGCGGTCTTGCACATTTACGACGCACTCTATAAACAGAATGGTTTCAAACACATTCTGGTGCGCCACGAACAGGCGGCCGTCCATGCGGCAGATGCCTATTCACGTGCAACCGGCGACGTCGGCGTCGCGCTGGTCACCAGCGGCCCGGGGGCGACCAATGCGGTCACCGGCATTGCCACGGCCTATATGGATTCAATCCCACTGGTCGTCATCAGCGGCCAGGTACCCGTGCCCGCTATCGGCATGGATGCTTTTCAGGAAGTCGACATGGTGGGTGCAACGCGCCCCTGTGTAAAACACAACTTTCTGGTGAAGCACGTAAAAGATATCGCGCCAACGATTAAAAAAGCGTTTTATATTGCCAAAACCGGCCGCCCAGGCCCGGTAGTGGTGGATATTCCTAAAGATATCACTGCGCACGTGGCTGACTTTATCTACCCCAAAACGGTAGAAATGCGTTCCTACAACCCGATTTTAAAAGGTCACAGCGGTCAGATCAAAAAAGCGGTCAAATTACTGCTGGCTGCCAAACGGCCGATGATTTACACCGGCGGCGGCCTGGTATTGGGTAACGGCGCAGCTGAGCTGGTCAAGCTGGCCAGAGCGCTCAACTTCCCAGTCACCAACACCTTGATGGGTTTAGGCGGCTATCCGGCGACAGACAGGCAGTTTGTTGGCATGCTGGGCATGCACGGCACCTATGAAGCCAATATGTCCATGCAGCACTGTGATGTGTTGCTGGCTGTTGGCGCGCGCTTTGATGACCGCGTCATCGGCAACCCGAAACACTTCTCCAGCCAGAAGCGCACCATCATTCATATTGACGTTGACCCATCCAGCATTTCCAAGCGCGTGAAGGTTGACGTGCCTATCGTCGGTGATGTGCAGTCTGTCCTGTCCGACATGAATGAAATTCTGGCCCAGGAAGAAAACCAGACCACGGATACCGCTGACTGGTGGACACAGATTAACGAATGGCGCGGCGTGCAATCGCTGGATTACGCCTATTCAGATACCGTGATCAAACCACAATACGTGGTGCAGAAACTATGGGAAGTGACCAAAGGCGAAGCCTATGTGACTTCTGACGTCGGCCAGCACCAGATGTGGGCAGCGCAATACTATAAATTTGACAAACCACGCCGCTGGATCAACTCCGGCGGTCTTGGCACCATGGGCGTGGGCTTGCCATACGCCATGGGCTGTCAGTTTGCCGATAAAAACGCGCAAGTGGCCTGTATCACCGGTGAAGGCAGTATCCAGATGAACATCCAGGAACTGTCGACCTGTGCCCAATACGGCCTGCCGATCAAGGTGATTCTGCTCAACAACCGCTACCTTGGCATGGTGCGTCAGTGGCAAGAGTTCTTCTACGAGAACCGCTACTCCGAGTCTTATATGGACAGTCTGCCGGACTTCGTCAAACTGGCTGAATCTTATGGCCACGTTGGCATGCAGATCACCAATCCGGCCGACGTAGAAGGTGCGCTCAAAGAAGCGTTTGATAAAAAAGATAAGTTTGTATTTATGAACTTTTTAACCGACCAAACCGAAAACGTCTTCCCTATGGTTGAAAACGGCAAGGGCTTATCTGAAATGGTGTTAAGCCCACGCACGGCCAGCCGCCTGAAAGGGGAAGAATAATGCGTCATATCATTTCACTGCTGATGGAAAACGAAGCAGGCGCCCTGTCACGCGTGGCAGGCCTGTTTTCCGCACGCGGTTACAACATTGAATCACTCACTGTGGCGGTCACTGAAGACCCCACCCTGTCACGCATGACCATTGTGACGACAGGCTCTGATGATGTGATTGAACAAATTATCAAGCAACTCAACAAGTTGATTGACGTGGTCAAAGTGCTGGACCTCAACGATGGCAAGCACATTGAGCGCGAACTGATGCTGGTCAAGGTCAAAGCCACCGGCGTCCATAAAGACGAAATGAAGCGCATGTGCGACATTTTCCGCGGCCGTATTATCGATGTGGCCGACAATAGTTACACCATTGAGCTTACCGGCTCTTGCAGCAAACTGGATGCGTTTATTGAAGCCATCGACCGCAGTGCGATTCTGGAAACCGTGCGTACGGGCGCGTCCGGCATTGGTCGCGGCGACCGCATCCTTAAAGTTTAATCGACAGTATTTCTACACTATTACCTAAGCATTTGTATTGAAAGGCAAAAGCAGACATGAACGTTTATTACGACAAAGACGCCGACTTAAGCATCATTAAAGGCAAAAAAGTGACTATCGTGGGCTACGGCTCCCAAGGCCACGCGCACGCAGCTAACCTGCGCGACAGCGGCGTCAACGTCACCATCGGTTTGCGTAAAGGCGGCGGCTCATGGGCTAAAGCTGAAGGCGCTGGCCACACAACACTCGAAATCGCTGCAGCAGTGAAAGAAGCTGATGTTGTGATGGTATTGCTGCCAGACGAAACCATGGCAGAAATTTTCCACGCCGAAATCGCACCTAACCTGAAAAAAGGCGCAGCATTGGCATTCGCCCACGGCTTTAACATTCACTACAACCAAATCGTGCCACGCGCCGATCTGGACGTGATCATGATCGCCCCTAAAGGCCCAGGCCACACTGTACGCTCCGAATACCTCAAAGGCGGCGGCGTTCCTTCACTGATCGCGGTTTACCAAAACACTTCTGGCAAAGCCAAAGACATCGCTTTGTCATACGCTGCAGCTAACGGCGGCACCAAAGGTGGCGTGATCGAGACTGACTTCCGTGAAGAAACAGAAACTGACTTGTTCGGCGAACAAGCGGTACTGTGTGGTGGCGCGGTTGAACTGGTTAAAGCCGGTTTCGAAACATTGGTTGAAGCTGGTTATGCGCCAGAAATGGCCTACTTCGAGTGCTTGCACGAGTTGAAACTGATTGTTGACCTGATGTACGAAGGCGGCATCGCCAACATGAACTACTCCATCTCCAACAACGCGGAGTATGGTGAGTACGTGACTGGCCCACAAGTGATCAACAGCCAGTCTAAAGATGCAATGCGTCAGTGCCTGGCTAACATCCAGAACGGCAACTACGCTAAACAGTTCATCCTGGAAGGCCGCACTAACTATCCAGAAATGACTGCACGCCGTCGTTTGAACGCTGCTCACCCAATCGAGCAAGTCGGTAACAAACTGCGCGCCATGATGCCTTGGATCGCTAAAAACAAACTGGTTGATCAATCCAAGAACTAATTTTGGAATTTAACCAAGCCGAAAACTGTTTAATTTAACAGTCATAGGCAAAAAGCACAGGCCGATATATCGCCTGTGCTTTTTTATTTGTAGAATCACGAATAAATACAAGATAAAAAACCAGCTCTTGCAACAAACAAGAACTGCTCAATAAGGGATAGAAGTGAAACTCGCCATTCTGCTGCAATACATCGCCCCCAAACAATTACTCACCGCTGCCGCCGGCAAACTGGCGCACTGGCAAGCAGGTGGCCTGACCACAGCCTTTATCGGCTGGTTTGTGCGCAAATACCATGTCAATATGGAAGAAGCACTCAATGGTGATATTGCCAGCTACGCCTCATTTAACCTGTTCTTTACCCGCCCATTAAAACCAGGTGCCCGACCGTTGGCAGACAATGCTTTTGTGTGCCCGGTAGATGGCGCGATCAGCCAGTTTGGCAAAATTGAACAAGGCCAGATATTCCAGGCCAAATGTCACCATTACACGGCACAAGCGTTAGTCGGCGGCGATGCAAATTTAGCGGCCAACTTTGCCAACGGCAGTTTTGCCTGCCTGTATTTAAGCCCGAAAGACTATCACCGCATCCATATGCCTTGCGATGGCAAACTGCTGAGCATGACTTACGTGCCTGGCGATTTATTCTCGGTGAATCCACTGACTGCGGCCAATGTACCTGGCCTGTTTGCGCGTAATGAGCGCGTGGTGTGTACGTTTGAATCCGCGCAGCATGGCAAGTTTGTATTGGTGCTGGTCGGCGCCACCATTGTCGGCAGCATGGCCACCGTCTGGCACGATGCCAAAGACCGCATTATCAACCCGCCACGTCCGGGCAAAGTGGTGCAATGGGATTACAGTGACCGCAACATCACCTTAAAACAAGGCGAAGAAATGGGCCGCTTCCTGCTGGGCTCTACCGTTGTCATGCTGTTTGAAAAGGATGTATTGAAATTTAACGACAGCTGGCATGCAGGTAAACCGATACGGCTGGGTGAGGCCATGGGGCACTAAAACGAATCTTTTCCAGATTATAAACGGGCTAGTTATATACTAGCCCGTTTACATTTCAACGCTGTACTAAGCTGTGAGCGCCTAACTTCAAGACTCACGAAAAAGCGTTACTCATCATAAAAGCATTAATGTGCAGCGGTCCGAGAATCCCACAATGGCCGCTTATTACCAGTGTCATAAATCACAAGGTTATTGTCATTTTGAATCACCAATATGGCAGGCCCAAATTGAGTAGTGTAAGTCTGACTATCAATTTCATAAGGTGGTAGAGCGTCAGTCCATTTCTTATCGCGCTTTTTGGCCTCTGCAATCGAGTTCCAATAATTAGAGACACCATCCGGCTTATAAAGCACCAGATTACCGTCTTTTTGGAAGACCGCTTTTGCCAGCAACCCAGCGGTACGGGTATTCCAGATAGCTTTAAACTTTTTAGGGTGACATGAAATTTGTTTATAGAGCACCAAATTCGTGTCCTTTTGAAAAGTCAGGAAAAGTGTATTGTCCTGAGACCAATAATTTTTTCCTCTCTCGAAAACAGTATTAGAAGGGATGATCCATGGCGTAGAGCCTGGCACACGAATCTTCGGCGGATCACCGGGACAATCCGCAATGGCTAGATTCGTGGTGAATATCAGACTGCCCGCGAACAAGGTTGTGATACACGTCATTGTTAAACGCTTATTCATACATCCCCCTATCATGATTGAAAATGCCAAGACGAATCTGAACAATACCATATATAGAAAATGTAAATTAAATTAAAGCACAAAAACGCTGGATGCCCTTGTCCAACGCACCATGCAAAAATAAAAGGGAGGCTATTGCCTCCCTTGTTTACCGCTACAAGCGCTAGCTAGCCGTTAAGGCTCTTACTCACCACCTCAAACACGTCACCAGACAAGCTAGGCGTGGCCAATACAGCTTCCAGCGCCGCTTTCATCTGCGCTTGCAATGCAGGTGTGTAGCGCTTCCACTCGCGCAATGGTGTCACCATGCGCGCGGCAATTTGCGGGTTAATCGTGTTGAGCTCGATAATCGCATCACGCAGGAAAGCATAACCTTTGCCGCTAGGGTCATGGAACTTGACCGGGTTATTAATCGCAAACGCGGTATACAGTGAGCGTACGCGATTCGGATTCTTGATATTAAAATCCGGGTGCTTGCGCAACATGGCCAGGTCATCAAAAATCGCCTCGCGATTAGCCAAGGCTTGCAATGAAAACCACTTATCCACCACCAGCGGATAAGCTTCAAATTCCTGGTAGAAATCCGAGAATGCTTCCGCGCGTTGCGGCTGCGTGCTGTCGCTCAGGCAAGCCAGTGCGGCAACGCGGTCAGTCATATTATCAGCGGCGTCATAGTGCGCCTTGGCACGTGCAGCGCAGCCGGTGCCGTTGGTTACGGTGAGAATCTCCAGCACAGCACTTTGCAAGGCGCGGCGGCCCATGGCTTCAGGCGTTACCGAGAATGTGCCGGGGTTGCTGTTCGCGTCGTATAGCGCCGCTAACGTATCTTTATGGGCACGTTTAATCTGCGTCAGGATACTGGTGCGCGCCGCATCAATCGCCGCCGGGTCGACCACGGGCAGATACTGCCCAATCACGCCTATCATCGGCAAACTCAACGCACGTGCCAGCAAGGCTTTATCACCCTGCCCATTTAAACCTTGCTCAATCAAGCGGCCAAAATCAGCGACAAACTGGGCAATATCCGCTTGCGGGTCTGCCATCACGCGCTGAATAGTGCGCAAAGCCAATGTTTGGCCCGCCTCCCATTTGTTAAAGCCGTCAGTGTCATGCACTTGCAGCAAGCGCAGGTCATCATCACTTAAATCCGTTTCCAGTTTCACCGGCGCCGAGAAGCCGCGCAAAATGGAAGGCACTGGCCTGGCGGCAATCCCAGCGAAAGTGAATGATTGTTCACGTGCCGTCATTTCCAGCACTTGTGTCGACAGAATCTCTTTACCCGTGGCATCCAGCAAGCCAACCGCAATTGGGATATGCAAGGGCTGTTTATCACTCTGCCCTGGGGTATCCAGCTGAGATTGTTTAAACGTCAGCGTATAGGTCTTATGCGCTGCATCGTAATGGCTGCTGGCTTGTAGTGTTGGCGTGCCAGCCTGTTTATACCAGCGGAAGAACTGCGATAAATCGCGACCAGACGCATCCGCCATACACTGCACAAAATCATCACAGGTCACGGCGTGACCGTCATAGCGGTCAAAATACAAATCCGTCGCTTTGCGGAACGTCTCCGCGCCCAGCAAAGTATGCTGCATGCGAATCAGCTCAGCGCCTTTTTCATAAATGGTTTTAGTGTAAAAGTTGCTGATTTCAATAAACTGGTCCGGCTGTACCGAATGCGCCAACGGGCTGCCATCTTCAGCGAACTGCAAGCGACGCAAACCGTTCACATCGTCAATGCGTTGTACCGCACGCGAGTTCATATCCGCGCTGAATTCCTGGTCGCGGAACACAGTAAAACCTTCTTTGAGCGACAGCTGAAACCAGTCACGGCAAGTCACGCGGTTACCGGTCCAGTTGTGGAAATACTCGTGACCAATCACGCCTTCCACACTCATAAAATCGCTGTCGGTCGCGGTTTCCTGATGCGCCAGCACCAGCGCCGTATTGAAAATATTGAGCGAGGTGTTTTCCATCGCGCCCATATTAAAATCGCTTACCGCGACAATATTGAACAAGTCGAGCTGATACTCGCGACCATATACTTCCTCATCCCACTTCATCGATTTTTTCAGCGATTCCATCGCATGGTCGCACTGCTTTTCATCGCCTGCCCGCACATAAATATGCAAATCCACCTTACGGCCAGACATAGTTGTAAACGTATCTGCCACGCGCTCCAAATCGCCTGCCACCAATGCAAACAAATAACAAGGTTTAGGGAATGGGTCATGCCAGACGAGGAAATGACGGCCATCCGCCAAACCGCCCTCCTCCTGCAAATTACCGTTTGAGAGCAACACCGGATACAACTTGGCATCCGCCTCAATGCGCACGGTGAACACACTCAACACATCAGGGCGATCTTGATAGTACGTAATCCGCCGGAAGCCTTCCGCCTCGCACTGCGTGCAATAGTTGCCCTGTGATTGATACAAGCCTTCCAGCGCCGTATTCGCCGCCGGGTCAATCTCGCCGACGATGGTTAACGTGAATTCATTACCTGGATTCACTATCGTCATTTGCCCATCAGCCACGGTGTAACCATCAAATGGCTGACCATTAATCGAAACAGAAACGATTGTTTGGTCATCACCATCCAACACCAGATCATTTGAAACACCCGCCGAATTTTTCACATACTTCACTTCAGACGTGACGATGGTTTTACCTGGCAGAAGGTTAAAACTCAAATTCACCTGCGCAGCGTTATACGGCGCAGGCGTGTAGTCTTTGAGGTAAATGGTTTTTGGTGCAACAGCGTTTTCGGTTCGCATTTGGATAACCTGAGAATAGGAAATATAAAGGATTATATTTGAGAGTTGGCTCAGGCCAATTGGTTTAATGCAATTGCATGCAAATGTTGCTACGAAATATCATGAATCGGGCAGCAGCTGCCCAGTTTGCCTAGGGCAACGCTGCTATTTGGTAATTTCAATCTCATCCACAATGCCATCGTTCACGACAAATTCAGACACCGGTTGGCCGCTCTTATAAAGCAACGCCGCATTTGCTTCAGTTGCTGGCACGGTGATGCGGGAGTTATTGATCATAAAAACGGTAAAGTACTTGTTAGCGTTTTTGTCGAAATGCTCCCATACCGAAAATACATCTTCCAGATACAGACCAACAATACTCAAGCCATCCAGCGTTAAATCAGTTTTATTCAGATTATTCATTACACTCACTTCAGAAACTTGATTTGGTGACAGTAAAGCCGCCCCCCTTTTAGCTACGGGAGATATCCTTAGTTCTTGTATGTGACACAGCCTTTAATATGCCTATACCGGTGAGTATCACTGAAGCAATCACGATATACAAATGCGGCACACCCGCTTCAACTAGCGCCCATGCAATCCCGCCAATCAGAATAGCGAACCCGATAAGATACAGAACGAACGATGACATACAGCCTCCTCATTTAATTTAAATTTTTAGTAGTTAAATGATAGTTTCTGAGAAAGATAGTGGTATCAGACAGTTGCTGAAAAGTGTGTAGGAAAAGTGGAAATCCATGCAGAATAGCTAGTCAGTTTGAAATCATTTTTTCCCAAATTAATCTTTACTTTTAAAAGTGTTAGATTCGCAACTAAAATTACATCGTATCAAAGTGCTTCCTCATAACAATTACTCAAGAAAAATATAGCATCTCATGTCTAATAAAACTTTCGGAACTGAGTTAACACCAATATCCCAAATATTTCAGGATAGATTATTTACTATTCCAGATTATCAACGTGGATATGCTTGGGAAAAAAAACAAATAGATGAGTTACTAAAGGATATTGACCATTTACTCAACGATGATGAAGCGCTACGTCACTATACTGGCACATTAGTATTAAACAGAAATATAAATGCGCAAAATGAAGAATACTATATTGTAGATGGACAGCAACGCCTCACGACTCTGATTATTTTCATCAAGGTATTGAGTGACCAACTGCAAGAGGAAACAGAACGTAATGAGCTGCATGAATTGTATTTAAGACGCGGTTCTATAGGAAATCAAAGACCTGTATTACGTCTTAACTCAGACACTTATCGTTTCTTTGAAAAGGTAATAATTGGTAATGAAACTATAAATAGTAATCCGCCCACTTTAGAAGCTCATAACCGCCTGTTCGATGTGCAAAAACTCATACGCAAATGGCTCTTGGATAAAATAAGTTCAGGGATAAGCGTCGCAGTTATTCGAAATATCCTTGAGAACAAACTAGGGTTTCTAATTTACGCACCAAAGCAAGATGCCGAAACTGGAATAATGTTTGAGGTAATTAACAATAGAGGAAAACCTCTTAGTGAATTAGAGAAAGTAAAAAATTACCTTATTTATTGCAGTGTAAAACTCTCAGCGGCGGTATTACGTTCAGACATTGATACATCTTGGTCAAATATTCTACGCATGCTGAATACAGCAGGTAAAACCACCCCGTCTGATGAAGGGGGCTTTTTACGGTATTGCGTAACAGTTCACTTTAGATTGAATAAAACAGATAGCCAATATGGATACGAAGAGCTAAAAAAGCGTATAAATATCGATAAGGCAATGATAGATCAGGCGTTTAAAGATGAAGCTGTCAAAAAAATAGCAGATTTCGTTACCTTTTTAGACACTGCTGCGCTATGGTATTCACGTTTATATGGCCAACAACATAAAGATCTAGATATTCGCCTTTCAGCGATATTGAACCAAATTCGAGCTCAAGAACAACACGCTTCCATCATGCCTCTGTTTTTGGCTTTAGTAATTAATCTACAGCAAATAGACCGTTTGATTCAATTATTAATGCTTCTAGAAATACTTAATTTCAGAGTCTACATGACGAGAAACATGACTGCTCGCAATGATACTGGTCAAGGTGACCTATACTCCTATGCCTCTAAATACTACCACTCTCAACTCCTAGACAACTATGCTGAGGAATTTCCCAGCTTGCCTTTAAATCAAGAAAACGCACTGGAGTCCTTATTAGTAAAGTTTGTATTATGGTACTCGTCTGATGAAAGGTTTAAGAACTCGTTTACTTTAGAACATGATAGTCCAGACGACTTCTATCGGTGGGGAGGATTACGTTATTTTTTAATGACGTATGAAGCCACCCTTCAACCAAATAAAACAATCCAAATAGACAAAATCTTACTATCAAGAAAAGATGGAAAGTCAGCTGATTACTTATCTGTTGAACACTTATGGGCTCTTGAAAATAGAAATCAAATTGGAGAAAACACGCGCAAGGTTGATAGGTTTGAAAAAAGAAGACTTGGAAACTTTGTTCTTCTCGAATTAAGGTTAAATATACAAGGATACAAAGACAATTTAGAGCACAAACTGAAAAAATATTTAGAAGGCTTGGATAATGAGCCTGCAACAGATCTTGAGCAGGTACGAAGGATGGCGAGAGATGCGAAGAAAATATTTAGCAAATTTGAGAATAAAACAAAAAGTAAAAACTACTATTTAAGTCTTTACAGAGAGTTAAACAAACTTCAAGAGAATCATTATATTAATTTTGCAGAAAATCGCTGGTCTATAAAGAAGTTTCTTAATTACAAAGAGCATAAAAAAGCTCTATTAGATGAAAACGAGGGATAGTTAAGCTTTCTTCACGAACGTTGACTTCAATTTCATCGCGCCAAACCCATCAATCTTGCAGTCGATATCATGGTCACCATCGACCAAGCGGATGTTTTTGACTTTAGTACCGACCTTCACCACTGATGAAGAGCCTTTGACTTTAAGGTCTTTGATCACAGTAATCGTATCGCCATCTTGCAGCACGTTGCCGTTGGCATCACGCACAACTTTAACCTCGTCTGAATCTGTTGCTGCAACCTTGCTCCATTCATTTGCGCATTCCGGGCAGATGTAGTTATCACCGTCTTCGTAGGTGTATTCGGATTGGCATTGTGGGCAGGCTGGTAATGTAGACATACGGACTTTCTTGGTGCAAACAATAAAACCATATATTTTACAGGGTTATTATTGAATACCCTAGTTCGCTTGTCGCGCAAAGCAATTGACTAACGACAGGCGTAAAAAAACCGCTTCACGAGGAAGCGGTTTTTTATCGGTTAAGCTGTCTGATTACAGAACAGATTTAACAGTTGCTACAACATTCTCAACTGTGAAGCCGAAGTGTTTTAACAGCACGCCGCCTGGAGCAGACTCACCGAATGTGTCGATACCGACAACAGCACCTTCCAAACCAACATACTTACGCCAGAAGTCTGGGTGAGCAGCTTCAACAGCCACGCGTTTAACGCCTGGTGTCAATACGCTGTCTTTGTAAGCTTGGTCTTGGCGGTCGAATACGTTGGTGGATGGCATTGAAACCACACGCACTTTAGTACCCGCTGCGTTCAACTCGGCAGCTGCTTGAATAGCCAGATCCAACTCGGAACCGTTAGCTATGATGATAACTTGTGCGCCAGCCACGTCAGAGAACACGTAGCCACCTTTACGGATCAAGTCGAAGTCTTTGCTGTCGTGCTTGATACCTGGCACAGCTTGACGGCTCAATACCAAGCTGGTTGGGCCTTCAGTACGCTCTACTGCAGCAACCCATGCAACGGTTGTTTCTGTAGAGTCAGCTGGACGCCATACATCCATACGAGGAATCAGACGCAAGCCAGAAGTGTTTTCAACTGGTTGGTGTGTAGGACCATCTTCACCTTGACCGATAGAGTCATGGGTCAGTACGTAAACCACACGTTGATGCATCAACGCAGACATACGCATGCCGTTTTTCATGTAGTCAGAGAACATGTGGAAAGTACCGCCGTATGGCAACAAGCCACCGTGCAATGCCATACCGTTCATGATGGCAGCCATACCGAACTCACGTACACCGTAAGAGATGTAGTTGCCTGGCTCTTTACCACTCACGTGTTTGAACTCTTTAGCTGCTGTCAGGTTTGAACCTGTCAAGTCAGCTGAACCGCCCAGGAATTCTGGCAAGATTGGCGCCAAAGCAGTAATTGCTTTTTGTGAAGCTTGACGAGTAGCCAATTTCTCAGCTTTTTCGTTAGTTTCGGCAATGATTGCGTCAGTCAATGCTTTCCAGTTAGCTGGCAATTCACCTGCCATACGGCGTTTGAATTCTGCAGCTTCTGCTGGGAATGCTTTTTCGTAAGCAGCGAACTTGTCGTTCCATGCAGACTCACGTGCAGCACCTTTGGCTTTTTGATCCCAGCCAGCGTATACGTCAGCAGGAATTACGAATGGCTCATGTGGCCAGCCGATTTCAGCACGGGTTGCAGCAACTTCTGCGTCGCCCAGTGCGGAACCGTGACAGTCGTGTGAACCGGATTTGTTTGGAGAACCTTTACCGATGATGGTTTTGCAGCAGATCAGTGATGGTTTGTCAGTCACTGATTTAGCTTCGTCAACGGCTTTTTGAATCGCAGCCTGGTCGTGACCATCTACTGAAACAACGTGCCAGCCGTATGCTTTGAAGCGGCCTGCGGTGTCGTCTGTGTACCAGCCTTCGATGTGGCCGTCGATAGAAATACCGTTGTCATCCCAGAAAGCAACCAATTTGCCCAGGCCCCATGTACCAGCCAAAGCACAAGCTTCGTGAGAAACGCCTTCCATCATACAACCGTCGCCCAGGAACACGTATGTGTAGTGGTCAACGATGTCGTGGCCTGGCTTGTTGAACTGGCTAGCCAGCAATTTTTCAGCCATCGCGAAACCAACGCCGTTAGCGATACCTTGGCCCAATGGACCAGTAGTGGTTTCTACGCCTGGTGCGTAGCTAAACTCAGGGTGACCAGCACACTTGGAGTGCAATTGACGGAAAGTTTTGATGTCGTCGATAGATACATCGTAACCTGTCAGGTGCAGCAAGGAGTAAATCAGCATAGAGCCATGGCCGTTAGACAACACGAAGCGGTCACGGTTAGCCCATTGTGGGTTAGTTGGGTTGTGGCTGAGGTTGTGGTTCCACACTACTTCAGCAATTTCAGCCATGCCCATAGGTGCGCCTGGGTGACCGGAATTTGCTTTTTGTACAGCGTCCATGCTCAGAGCACGGATGGCGTTGCACAAGTCGACACGAGTTGCCATTGTTTTCTCCCTAGAGTGAAAGTGAGCGGTCTTACACAAAATGCTGCAAAACCTTGATTGAATTCTTTAAAAAGGCCAGAAAACCCGCCTTTTACGGAAAGGCTAGATTATTCACTAGAACCCGTTTTTCTTCAAGCGTTAATCACCTTTTTCTCATGATGGTTTTGCGATGGCTGACCTATGAAAAAGGTCATTCTGCTGCCTGCAAGGGTAGCTTTCAGCGAGGGTTTCCCCTACCATGACAAAACATTGATAGCAAAGGAAGTAATGATGTCTGACGAACGAATTATCATGCGTGTGGGTGAAGCTCTGGTCGCTGGCGGCCCACCCGGCACAGCTGCCGAACCTGAAGTGGCGATTGGCGAAATGAACGGGCCCATGGGCACAGCATTTGCCAACCTGCTCGGTGACCAGGTTAAAGGCCACACCCGTGTGCTGGCGATTATGAATACCGACATTATGGTGCGCCCGGCGACCCTGATGGTGAGCAAGGTGACGGTGAAAGACCCACGCTATACCAATATCTTGATGGGCACCGTGCAAGGTGCAATTGCCAACGGTGTGCTGGATGCCGTGCGTAGCGGTGATATCCCGAAAGAGAAAGCCAACGACCTGGGCATTATCGTCTCCGTGTGGCTAAGCCCGGCGATTCTGGAACAGGAAAAAATCGACCACAAAGCCCTGTTTGATATTCACCGTGAAGCGACTTTCAAGGCCATTCAAAAAGCCTTGCGCAATGAGCCTAGCATTGATTGGTTATTGGAAAACCAGGAGAAAATCGTGCATAAGTATTACCAGATGGGCTTAGATGGAAAGATCTAAAAGCATGGCAAAATATAAAAGCCTGCCAAGATTTAAATAATAAAAAAGGATGCCCAGGCATCCTTTTTTATTAAGCTCACTTTAGCGCTTTAACGCCGTGATCACCGCTTCAATCGCCTTGCAGTTACCGCGTGCATCATCAAAGGTCAGCAACGGTGTTTTGCCATAAAGCACGCAATCACTAAAGTGCTCAATCTCTAAATTAAAATGGTTGGCTTTGGGCAACACGATGGTTTCTGATTTGCCACCGGCCTCCCAGCTAATCACCGGGTCATCACCTGGGTACGCCCACATATTGTGGCACTTGATCCAGCCTTTATCGCCAATGATTTCATACTCAGCTTTGCGGCCACGCTCGAAGCTGACATCAAAGTTGCCAAAACGTGCGCGACCTTGCGCATCCGGCCCAAAATCGAGCACACCACTGGCCACCACATCCGCACCATGTTCATTCAGTTTGCCATAAGCCACCACATGTTGCGGTTCGGCAGGCACATTGTCTTTGCCAAAACACCAGCGCAAAGCATGTATCGCATAAGGCCCAATATCCCACATGGCACCACCACCGTTTGCCATATCACGGTTGATGCGGTACATACGCGACGGCGCCATCAGGAACGAAAAACTGGCGCGACAGGACAATACATCACCGATCAGGCCGGAGGCCACCAGCTCGGCAACTTTGGCATGCTGCGGATGAAAGCGGTACATAAAGCCTTCCATCACCGTCAAGCCTTTGGCTTTGGCCGCGGACTCAATAGTATCGATATCAGCCAGATTAGTGGTCATCGGTTTTTCAATCAGCACATGTTTGCCCGCCTGAATCGCCTTCAGCGCCCATTCAGCATGCTCCTCGTTGGCCATCGGGCAATACACGGCTTCAACATTACTGTCAGCCAGCAGGCTATCCATGTCGTCATAGCAAGCGACACCGCCGAGGTTGGGCGCATATTTATCCAGCGTCGCTTTGGCTGCCCCGGCGCGGCGGCTGGCAACCGCCACCAGTTGCGAGTTTGCGGCCTCAACAATGGCGGGCAGCAACCGCTCATTGACCCGCGCAGCCCCGAGAATGCCCCATTTAAGTTGTTTTTGCATGCTTGAACCCTTTCCAGGCGCTGATCGAAGACCGTCATTCTAACGCCAGTTTATGAATACCGCTGCTTTTGTACATGCCGCTAAGACACCTGGTTCAGGCTTTCGGGGCCAAACACTTCGCGATGAATGTGCTGTGGCGGGACACCCAGCGCCAGCAATCCCTGCCATTGTTCGATCATAAACGGCAGCGGGCCACACAGATAATACTCAGCATTGAGTGCGGCATTGAATGGCCACTCAGCCAAACGCATACGTCCTGCCTGAACCAAACGCTCTGCCGCAAAGCCCGGCTTATCTTCAATATATAAGGCCAAATTCAGCGCTGGCAGTTGCCCGGTACTGGCAATCAGCTCATCCAGATGCGGTACATGCTGCAAACTGCGGCCAGCATGTAAAAACCAGACATCGCGTGTGGATTGGTCACGCACCAGCGTCTTCAACATCGACAACATGGGGGTGATACCAACGCCAGCCGAAATCAGCACCAACGGCTGCTTTGCCTTGAGGTCAGGGGTGAATTCGCCATAAGGATGGCTGATCAGCAATTTTCCGCTCACCGCTGCGTTCTGATGTAGCCAGTTAGACACCGTACCCTGTGGCGTGTGTGTATCGCCTGCTTCACATTTGACACTGATACGGTAGCCAGCGTTTTGCTCGGCATCTGACAGGCTGTATTGGCGGATCTGACGCAAACCATCAGGCAAGGTAACAGCAACGCTGATATATTGCCCGGCCTTGAACGCGGGCAATGCCTGATCTTCGGCCGCTAACTGAATCGACAGAATACCGTCTGCGGTTGGGTTGACCTCAGTGATATGCGCAGCTATCCATTGGTCTGCCGCATAGCCAGTGCTTTGATATAGCCTGGCTTCGGCAGCGATAAATTCCCCGGCCAACAACCAGTAAGCCTCATCCCAGGCCGCGATCAGGGGTGGCGTGGCGGCCTCCCCCAACACTTCGGCAATCGCCCCCAGCAAATGACGCCCCACAATCGGGTAATGCGCTGGCTTGATGCCTACCGCAGCATGTTTGTGCACAATACGGTCAATCACTGGCTGCAGTACATGGGCCTGGTCAATATTGGCCGCATAGGCAAATACCGCCGCGGCCAGCGATTGCTGCTGGCTACCATTGGCCTGGTTGCCCATATTGAACAGATGCTTCAACTCGGGATGCGCGTTAAACATATTGTGGTAAAACGTGGTGGTAATCGCCAAACCATGTGCTTGCAACACGGGCACACTGGCTTGGATATACGGACGGGCAGCACTGGATAACATAAACACTCCTTTAACTAGCATTTAAAATGAAACATTTAATGTAAAAAAATGGTCTTTTAAAAAAAGACCGCTCACTCAAATCACTGCAATCTATGCCGCATGGGCTTTGTGCATAAAAATAATTTTGTCCCTGGTATTGTTGTTGACGATATCCAGCAGGCGATGTTGATTCATGTGGGTATAAAAAGATTCCAACCCCGCCTGCAAAGCATCTTTGAGCAGGCAATTGCCATGAAACTGGCACACCGGCTTCTCGCAATTAATCAACTCAGTCGTATTTTCAAGCTCGCGCAAAATATTGCCTATGCGCAAATTGAGCGAATCCGGATTCAACTCCAGCCCGCCATTGCGGCCACGTGTCGCCTTGATCCAGCCCAGTTTATTCAGGCGTGTAATCACTTTAATCAGGTGGTTACGCGGTAAATCAAACGTCGTAGCGATCTCGTCTATGGTCACCTGCTGACCAAAGCGTGACTGCGACAAATACATGAGTACGCGCAGGCCAATATCGGTAAATTTGTTGAGTTGCATGTCTGCATTCTAAATATGTTTCATTTACAATGCAACTTTAAATTGCTATGCTGATATGCATTGCCAGTCTCCAAGGAGCATCCATATGCAGCCGCTGATTCAAATTTCCCCGCCTAGCCGCAAGCTCTCCGCGCAAGGATTTGCGCTATGGAACCTCGGATTTCGGCCATTCTTCCTGCTGGCGGCAGGCTTTGCCGCCCTGTCTATGCTGGTCTGGATGGCAAACTATTTTCAGCTGTATGCCCAGCCATTGGCAACCATTTCCCCTTCGCAGTGGCATGCCCATGAAATGCTGTATGGCTTTGCTTTTGCCGTGATTGCCGGCTTTTTGCTGACAGCGGTCAAAAACTGGACCGGCATACAAACCCTGCATGGCCGCCCGTTACTGGGGCTCGCCGCGTGCTGGATCATTGCCCGCAGTGTGATGTTGATCGCTCCTGATCAAGTGCTCTTGGCAGCAATATTCGATTTACTCTTTAACGCATGGCTCATCGCCGCAGTCGCCCAGCCGATTATCAAGGTCAAGCAATGGCGGCAACTTGGCGTGCTGTCGAAAATCATTTTTCTCACGGCAGGCAATGCTGCTTTTTATACCCAGGCACTAGGCTGGACCGCCAATGGCGCACACGCCGCATTATGGATAGGCCTGCTGCTCAATGTCAGCCTGATTATGGTCATCAGCCGCCGCATCTTGCCGATGTTTATCGAGCGTGGCGTGAAAGAAGAAGTCACCCTGAAAAACAGCGCCTGGATAGACCGATTGCTGATGGTGTGCCTGGCAACCTTGCTGATCAATATCTTGACCGTTAACGCCGAAATGCTTAACGCAGTGTTAGGACTCACTATCAGCTTGAGCGCTGGGTTTAGATTGTGGCGCTGGCACACGCCAGGTATCTGGCAAGTACCGTTGCTATGGAGCTTTTATTGTGGATTGTGTTTAATCAATCTGGGATTTCTACTTTATGCCGCCAGCTTTTTCGCACACAGCATTTCCATAATTCTTGCTATCCACTGCTGGGCCATTGGCGGCATCGGCGTGATTACATTGGCCATGATGGCACGCGTCTCATTAGGTCACACCGGCCGCAATATCCACACACCACCACGCAGCGTGGTCTGCGTATTTGGCCTGGTGATTTTCGCTACCCTGAGCCGGGTGCTCCTGCCCATCGTGCTGCCTGAGTTTTACCGCTTATCCGTGATGCTGGCGGCTGGTGGCTGGATCGCCGCATTCACGCTCTTTGCGATCGTCTATTGGCCGATACTCAGTCAACCACGTATCGATGGGACGCCCGGTTAAGACTTATTCTTTCCACTTAATCGAACAACCGATACTTGCGATCTGCTCCTGTGGCCCTTTCCCGGTTTCTGCCACCAGTCTCATGGCCTTGAACAGCTCGCGCGTACTTTCAGGCGCGGTTTCCTTGCGGCTTTCATCAAAGCGGCCACGATATTGCAGCTCGAAGTTTTTATTAAAGCCGAAGAAGTCAGGCGTACAGACCGCACCATAAGCTTGCGCCACAGTTTGCCGCTCATCCCACAAATAAGGGAAAGGAAACTGCATCTCGGTGGCAATTTTTTGCATGTTTTCAAAGCTATCTTCAGGATATTCGAAGTCATCGTTACTCGAAATAGCCACGGTATTGATGCCCAAGGTTTGCAGCTCGCGTACATCAGCAATCAGCCGCGGCAGTATGGCTTTGACATACGGGCAATGATTGCAGATAAACATCACCAACAAGCCGTTTGAACCCATGCTATCGCTAATGCTGACCGCTTTTTTATCGGTGCTAAACAGATTAAACAAAGGGGCTTTCCAGCCAAAATCACATACGGGGGGACTAATACTTGCCATCAGAATACTCCTGCCATTAAACTCTAAAACAATATGGTACGTGATTAAGGCGCCAAGGTGAATCTTGTGGGCAGCGCGCTCGCATCGCCATGCGTACCACGCTAGCGCCATAAATAGTGGCATTTTGGTTACAATGCCAGTCATGAGTAATTTACGATTTCATAGCCCGACTGCATTGATTGTCGGCCAGCAAGCCCCACTCAGTGAAAACGCCATGGCACATGCAGTGAGGGTCATGCGGCTGAAAGTGGGCGATACACTGACACTCTTTTGTGGCGATGGTTTTGACTACCAGTGCGCGCTCACCAGCATAGAGAAAAGGTCCGCACAGGTTGAGGTGTTGAGCAGAAGCGAAGTGAATAACGAATCGCCACTCAATATTCGTTTGCTGCAAGGCGTTTCCAGCGGCGACCGCATGGATTACACCATCCAGAAAGCAGTAGAGCTCGGTGTGACCGAGATTTACCCGCTCAGTACTGAGCGCTGCGTGACCAAACTCAGCGGTGACCGTGCCGAGAAACGCACTGAGCACTGGCAAGGCGTGGCCATCGCGGCATGCGAGCAAAGCGGCCGTGCAATGGTGCCGCTGGTGCATGCGCCAGTCACGCTAGCGCAATGGTTAAGCCAGCATGCCACGCCAGATTGCCTAAATTTATTACTCAATCCGGTAGGTGCCAAACGGCTGGCAGTTTTAAGCAAACCTGAGCACGCCATTCATCTGCTGATTGGCCCGGAAGGTGGTTTGAGCCCTGCTGAAATTGAACTCGCCACACAACACCACTTCCAATCTATCGTGCTCGGCCCCAGAATTTTACGCACCGAAACCGCCGCACTCACTGCCATCGCCAGCATGCAGTCACTGTGGGGCGATTTTTAATGTGGTTTTATTTGGGAGTTTTTACCACTGTCATCGCAATTATCATCCGCCTGCATCAGAAAACGTCCCTGCATTCAGCCTTGCAGGACCGGGATAAAAGCCTTATCCCGGTTCATGGAAAATACAAATACAACTGGTCCGATGCAACTGATAAAGCGCCAGCGACTGGTCGTCTCGAAATTCCCTGTTCATCCTCATTACAGTTTTCTGCCAGACTTGAAAGAGGCTTTGATAAGTGGGCAAAATTTACAGGATTATCTTATGAATGCCAGACTGGAGAAAAAAGCTTTGATGAGCGCATTTATCTGAGCTGCATTACCCAGGAAGATGCAGACCTGATTGGCCAACAACCAGAACTCTCACAAAAAATCATTCTTGCACTCCAAACAGATGCGAACAATATTTCATTTCATCCTGGCAGCGAATTAATTTGTGATGGGCAGCATCTTTTTTTGAAGCTCTCTTATCCCGCCAAGGATCGGCCTGCTAAAGACAATTTTATTGATGAGAAACTACCCGCTCTACAATCCCTGGCTAACGCATTAAGGCAGCAAAAAGAGTTAAACCCTCACTTCTGGAAAGTGCCTAACCAGCGCAACGCAGCCATTACCTTGGCCCTCAGTTCAGCACTGGCTGTAGTAGGAGGACTGGAATTTATCCGTTTCTTTGGTTTTCACGACAACGAATTACTCCACCCATGGGATTTGGCCCCTTATGCCATCATTACCGCCCTCATAGGTGCAATACTCATCATTATTTTTTGCCTGACTTCAATCACGGTTTCTGCCCGCCGACACCTGATACTCGCTGAAATATGTATGTTTGGTTTTCCTGGACTGGCCTTTGCGTGTTACGGCTGGATGTACGATGCCAATATTCGGCTTGACCACGGCCCCTACGAGACCCGTGTACTCCATGTAACAGATAAATATTCCGTGACGCATCGCGTAAAGAATGGCAAATACCATACATATCATTTGGCTGTTAGCCCGAACCAACCACCCTTACCGGATAATCTCAGTATTTCAGGTCAATTTTATAATCACATAGAAAAAAATGATTCAGTAAAGGTCAGCATCAAAAGTGGTTTTTTGCATCAACCATGGCTTAAAAAAATCGAGAAAATGAATCCGCCTGCAATAGAAGGTGACTTTTAATGACTCTTTTAGACTCTTTAATCAGGTAGCATCGCCCCATGTTCCAAGTCATGTTACAAATGGCGCTATTGATCGCTGCCGGGATGCTCTGGCAACGCATGGCGCCTGACCATATGTCGGCGCTTGCGCACCGCCGCGCACTGACAGACCTGGTGTTTTACATATTACTGCCTGCATTGGTGCTGGATATCTTATGGCAGGCGCCATTTGATGCCAGCACGCTCAGCATTGCGCTGACCGCGCTCAGCCGCCTCACAGTGGCCGCCTTGTGCATGTGGCTGACGCTGCAACTGTTGCAGCGCGTCATGACTATTTCGCGTGCGCAACAAGGCGCATTGATGCTGGCGGCCACGTTTCCCAACGCGACTTATCTAGGGCTCCCCGTGACCAGCGAAGTACTTGGCGACTGGACGCATGAAATCGTACTTAAATTTGATCTGTTCGCCTGTACGCCGGTATTGCTGACGCTGGGCATGCTGATGGCGCAAACCTATGGCCAATCTGAACACAAATCGCACCCAATCAGGGAGTTAATGCGCGTGCCTCCGCTGTGGGCATTGCTGCTGGCGACCGTTTTGAACGTGAGCCATGTGCCGCAACCCGTCATGATCGGCCATGCGCTGCACACGCTGGCAGGCGGCGTGGTGCCGTTGATGCTGATCGCCCTCGGCATGAGCATTCGCTGGGATACCTTTAAACTCAAATTGATTCCCTTATTGCTGCCTGTGTGCGTGATCGGTTTGCTGATTGCACCATTGGCGGCGCAATATACCGCCATCGCCCTGGGTCTGCATGGCGACCAGCTCACGGCCTGCATTCTGCTCGCCGCCATGCCTACCATGGTGTTTGGTATTGTCATTTGCGAACGCTACCGACTGGACGGCGCTCTCTACGCCGCAGCCGTGTTCATGAGCACCCTGCTCAGCATCGGCAGCCTGTCACTCTGGTTTGCCATCTTGCAGCCATAAATTCAATATTATTTCGCGCATCAACACGTGAAATCTCGCATTTCATGTGAATTTTTATGATGCATGCTGTCATACGTCATATGACGAGTTGTCAGCAGCAGCGACTGTTTTTAAGATGCTACTAACCCGCCACCCTTTCGCTTTGTGTTATTTGGGATTATCAGACGATTATGCCGAAAACCACGACCAACCAATATATTGCGCAGCAGCCTGCGCCACCCGAGACGCTCACCCGCCTGCTCGCTGAAACCGGCGTGACCATTAATGGCAATGCACCATGGGATATCCAGGTCTATGAAGAAAGTGTTTACCGCGACGTATTGACCAAAGGCACGCTTGGCCTTGGGCAGGCTTTTATTGAAGGCCGCTGGGACTGCAAACGCCTGGACGAATTCTTTCACCGCGTCATGCGTGCCGACATTGATGAAAAAATGGGCGGCATGGCCAAACTGACTTTGCTGGGCGAAGTGATCCGACACACACTGTTTAACTTGCAGGCCCCTCACCGTGCCTACCAGGTGGCGCAACAACATTACGATATTGGCAATGATGTGTTTGAAGCAATGCTAGATAGCAGCATGAGCTACTCCTGTGCCTACTGGCAGCACGCCAACACCCTGGAAGAAGCGCAATTTAACAAGCTGGACATGATCTGCCAAAAGCTGGATTTGCAACCTGGTGACCGCGTTCTCGAAATCGGTTGCGGCTGGGGCGGCCTGGCCAAACACATGGCCAAGCACTATGGCGTACAAGTCGTGGGGATCACTGTCTCGGTCGAGCAACAAACCGTGGCCAAAGAACGCTGCGCCGGATTACCAGTGGATATCCAATTAAAGGATTACCGCGAACTGCACGGCCAATTCGACAAGATCGTATCCGTGGGCATGTTCGAGCATGTCGGGCAAAAAAATTACGCCATGTATTTTGAAACGGCGCACCGACTGCTTAAGGATAACGGGCTGTTTTTACTGCACACCATAGGCAACCACAGAACCGCCTTGCATACCGATGCCTGGATAGACCGCTATATTTTTCCCAATGGCAAAGTGCCTTCGGCCAGCGAAATCAGCCAGGCCATTGAACAAAAGTTCCTGATCGAAGACTGGCATAATTTCGGACCCGATTATGACCGCACGCTGATGGCCTGGTGGGACAAATTCAATCGCGCCTGGCCGGAACTGCAGTTTAAATATGATGAAAGTTTTTATCGGATGTGGAAATACTACCTGATGTGTTGCGCAGGCTATTTCCGCGCCCGGCAAGGGCAACTCTGGCAACTGGTATTGAGCAAACGGCAGAGCAACCGTATGTACCGCTCAATGCGCCCGGCGCCAGCAAGTTGATGTTGACGTAGTCTCTCTGTTCTTGACCTCATATGACGGCTATTGCCGTCATTTTTTTGTGCGTTGAATGCATACACCAATGCACACAGATAAAACCTCCGCCCCACCTCCACTTTATTTGCAATAAAAACCATTTTTAATTATTATTTTGCATAATCATTATGAATAAATAACAAATGCTCGGATCAAACATCAGAGATTTGCGTAAATCGCAAAATTTAACCTTACAGCAACTGGCTTCGCGCATGGGCACAGACGCAAGTAATTTATCACGCATTGAACGTGGCGAAATTGGTATTTCAGAAGTTCTGCTACGCGCAGCGGCACAGGCATTGAACACCACCCCTGGCCGCCTGTATGACGCCAACCTGACACCCGTCTCACTGACCAACACGCCACCGGCCATTCTTTCCAGTGCCAATAGCAAAGACTTTGTGCACTGGTTCCGTTCGGCGGCGCCGTATATCCACGCCTTTGGCGGCAGCACGTTTGTGATTGCCTTTGGTGGCGAAGTGGTCAGCGAGCAGCAATTTGTCGCACTCTCACATGACCTTAACCTGTTAGCCAGCCTGGAAGTGAGACTGGTGCTGGTGCATGGCGCCCGACCACAAATTGAACAGCGCCTCAAGCGAGACAACCTGACGCCAAAATTGCACAACGGCCTGCGCATTACTGACGATGCCGCCATGGAGGCAGTGAAAGAAGCCAATGGCGCCATCCGCGTCGAAATTGAAGCCTTACTCTCGATGGGCATTGCCAACTCGCCGATGGCGGGCAGTGATATCCGCGTCGCCAGTGGCAACTTTGTCACGGCAAAACCATTAGGCGTGCGCGACGGCGTAGATTTACAACATACCGGAGAAGTACGCAAGATAGATGCTATTGGCATCCAAAAGCGGCTAGATGACGGCGAATTGGTGCTTTTATCCCCCATGGGCTACTCACCCACCGGTGAAACCTTCAACCTGACACTGGAAGATGTGGCGGTCAGCGCGGCCAGTGCGCTGGATGCGGAAAAACTAATTTTCCTGATGGACTCAGAAGGCGTGCATAACCTGCGCGGCGAACTGTTACGTGAAATGACTTCGGCCAAAGCCAAAAACCTGCTGCGCAATGTGCAGGAGAGCGATGTGCCTATTCATTACTCGGAAGACGTCAATTACTACCTGCCTGCCGCCGTGCGCGCCTGCGAGCATGGCGTGACCAGGACGCACCTGATCTCGCGCCATATCGATGGCGCCATTATTCAGGAGCTGTTTACGCGGCAAGGCATAGGCACCATGATTACCGAACTGCCGCTGGAAACCATGCGCCAGGCCAATATTGATGATGTCGGCGGCATCCTGATGCTGATTGAACCATTGGAAAACGAAGGTATCCTGGTGCGGCGCGGGCGCGAACGCATCGAGATGGAAATTAATTATTTCTATGTGATGGAACACGATAACCGCGTAATTGGTTGCGCTGCGCTGTATCCGTTTGCCCAGGAAAAAATGGTGGAATTTGCCTGCCTGGCGATAGACCCGACCTATCGTGGCGGTGGCCGGGGCGATAAATTGTTTAACTATTGCCAGGAGCAAGCCAGCCAAAAAGGCTTCAAAAGGTTATTTTGCCTGACCACGCGCACTGAGCACTGGTTTCTGGAGCGCGGCTTTACCGAGCAAAATGTTGACCAATTACCGCACGAAAAACAAAAACTCTATAATTTTCAAAGAAAATCCAAAGTTTTCATCAAATCGTTATGAGTTTTTAGCTAAAATTCTGCCTGTACCCGATTGACTGCAATCGCCTGATGATTGAATGAAAGTTTGACCTATGCAAACCTCGACCTCCAGCCAAAAAGCGCAAACCCTGTCTGAAGCGCTTCCGTATATCAAACGCTTTTTTGATAAAACCATTGTCATTAAATACGGCGGCAATGCCATGACTGACGAGCGCCTGAAAGAGTGCTTCGCACAAGACGTGGTGTTGCTCAAACTGGTCGGCATGAACCCGGTGGTGGTGCATGGCGGCGGCCCGCAAATTAATGAAATGCTGGATAAGCTGGGCAAAAAAGGCGAGTTCATCCAGGGCATGCGCGTGACTGATGAAGAAACCATGGACGTAGTGGAAATGGTACTCGGCGGCCAGGTGAACAAAGAGATTGTGAACCTGATTAACCGCCATGGCGGCAAAGCCGTGGGCCTGACCGGGCAGGATGGTAACTTTATTCATGCGCACAAGCTGCTGATGGAAGACCTCAAAGACCCGAGCAAGATGATTGATGTTGGCCAGGTTGGCGAAATTTCTGCCATAGACCCGAGTATTATCAACTTCCTCGATAGCGGCGACTTTATTCCTGTGGTGGCGCCAATTGGGGTCGGCCGTGATGGCGAAACCTACAACATCAACGCTGATGTGGTGGCGGGCAAACTGGCAGAAATCCTCAATGCCGAAAAGCTGATTTTGCTGACCAACACACCTGGCGTGCTGGATAAAAATGGCCAACTGTTAACCGGCCTGACGCCCAAACAAATTGACGACCTGGTAGAAGACGGCACCTTAAGTGGCGGCATGCTGCCAAAAATCAGCTCAGCGCTGGATGCTGCGCGCAGTGGCGTTAAATCGGTGCATATTATTGATGGCCGCGTAGAACACGCGTTATTACTGGAAGTGTTGACCGATGAAGGCGTCGGCACATTAATCAAAGCCAAGTAAGCGCCTACTTACGTACTAACAAATCAAGCATTGCAATATATGTCGCGCAGGGTGTGGATTTTCGATCTGGATGACACCCTGCACAATGCCTCTGCGCATATTTTCCCGGTCATGAATCAATCCATGACGCGTTACATCATGCAGACGCTGGATATGGAAGAAGCGGCCGCGCACCAGCTACGCCAGCATTACTGGCGCGTTTATGGCGCCACCCTCAAAGGCCTGATGCGCCATCATGGTGTCAATCCCCATCACTTCCTGTCAGAAACGCATGCTTTTCTGACCGACGACATGGTGCAAACCACCAAGCAGTTACGTCAATTGATTCAGCGCTTGCCGGGGCGAAAATGCATTTTCACCAATGCCCCGCGCGCGTATGCCCTGCATGTGCTGGAGGTGCTGGGTATTGCCGATTGTTTTTCATTGGTATTCAGCGTCGAATCCAGCCGTTTCCATGCCAAACCTAGCGTCCGTGGTTTTCGCCTGTTATTGCGGCAACTGCAATGCCGCGCCGAAGACTGCACCCTGTTTGAAGACAGCCTGCCCGCCCTGATGACGGCCAAACGACTCGGCATGCGCACCGTATGGATCAGCCGTCGATTGCACAAACCGAACTTTGTGCAATATAGGTTGCCGCATGTGTTGGCACTCACTCACAGTGCATTGAAAAAAGCACCCTATGCATTCCCGTGCTGAGCGAATACAGTTAAAATAGCGGTCAAAATAACAACATCAGCATGGGGTTGGGTCCCGAAATCATTATGGCAACCATCAATAAAGAAGTACGCGCAAACCGCAAACAGCAAATTCTGGAAACACTGGCAGGCATGCTGCAAACACCGCGCGGTGAAAAAATCACGACCGCCGCGCTGGCAGCCAAACTGGAGGTGTCAGAGGCCGCGTTATATCGCCACTTTGCCAACAAAGCCAAAATGTTTGAAGGCCTGATTGAGTTTATTGAAGGCGCGCTGTTTGGCGTGATGAATAAAATCACCACCGACGAAACTGATGGCCTCAAGCAAGTGCAACTGATGTTGCAAACCATGCTCAAGTTTGCCGAGCGCAACCCGGGCATGTCACGCGTGCTAATAGGCGATGCGCTGGTCAATGAAGACGACGCCTTGCAAGCCCGCATCAACCAGTTACTGGACCGCCTCGAAGCCAGCCTGAAGCAGTCACTGCGTATTGCTGAGGCACAAGGCAATAAAATCACCGATGCTGGCATCGCCGCCAACACCATGATCAGTTTTGTACTTGGCCGCTGGCATGCCTTTGCCAAAAGCGGCTTCAAGCGTAAACCCAGCGACAACCTTGAACAGCACGTCACACAACTGATTACCGGCTGTTTGCAATAAGCAATAGTAAGAAAGCGTTATAGATGGAAACCACTGTTTTTGGCATGAATGAAGCCCAGCTGACCGAGTTTGGCATGAGCTGGGGCCTTGCCGGCCTCATTCTGTTCATCGTTTTTATTGTCGGCAACCTGGCCTGGAAATCCAAAGCGGGTAAAACCGGGACATTCGCCTTGTTTCTCGCGCTCACATTAGGCATGGTGGGTTTCCTGGCCAAGCTGGTGATTCAGCACTACCTGAATATCCACTAGTCTCACTGCTAAACAGGTCGGCGCCTGCCATGCCGCGGCTCACCTGATTAACGCTTTATTACGTGAATGACGCCAATGGACTATTGCGGCGTTTGCCGCAGTCCGCTACTCTAAGCCATACATAGTGATAAATACTTGCGTGATATGGACAACTCCCCTCCCAACGACAGTGACATCTACAAAACGTTACTCGAATCGACCAAGGCCATCCCGTGGAAGATAGACTGGGCTAGCAAGCAATTCAGCTACATCGGCCCACAAATCGAACCATTGCTGGGCTGGGCACCATCGAGCTGGCAATCAGTTGAAGACTGGGTTAACCGTATTCATGAAGAAGACCGTGAACGTGTGTTCAACTTTTGCGTCCAGCAATCGTTGCAAGGCCTGGATCACGAAGCGGATTACCGCGCACTGACAGCCACTGGTGATTTTGTCTGGATACGTGATGTCGTGCATGTCATACGGGCGCCTAGCGGTGAGCCCGAAGCGCTCATCGGCTTTATGTTTGATATCAGTGAACGTAAAAAGACCGAAGAGCAATTGCTGATCATGCAAAGAAAACTGGAAGAGCTTTCTTATAAAGACGGCTTGACCGGTGTCGCCAATCGCCGCATGTTTGATACGGTACTGGAACGTGAATGGCTGGAAGCCAGACAACACCAGCAGCCGTTGTCACTGATCATGATTGATATCGACTACTTCAAGCAGTTCAATGATTTTTACGGACATCTGCAAGGCGATGAAGTGCTCAAGCAGGTGGCGCAGGCGGGTGTGCGTGCCAAGGACTTTTTTGCCCGTTTTGGCGGTGAAGAGTTTGCGCTGATCCTGCCAGAGACCAATGACGTCTCGGCCAGCAAAATTGCCGAGCGTTGCCGTAACCTGGTGTTCAAAGAGCAAATCCCGCATGCAAAATCAGAAGTCAGCCAGATACTGACGATTAGTGTTGGTGCGGGCAGCATCACCCCCAGCCAAACCGATGACCTCAAAACATTTGTTGAATCTGTAGATGCCCTGATGTATCAAGCCAAACGCAATGGCAGGAATCGGATTGAGGTAAAAAGCATTTGAAGCAGGCCTGATGGCGCTAATGCAGCGCGGCCTGAATGGCGTGTATACGCGCCTCGGCCACAGATTGCTTGATATGCACTGGGGAACTGCATTGTTTGGCGATGGCACCTGCATCTACAGTGAGTGCCGCTTGCAAGGCAATGGTCAGATGCGCGGCATCTTCCAGGGGGCACGCTTCCAGCCCCAAGCGCCCGCGGCTATCGCACTCACAAGCGAGCAAAAAATCCGCGAAACGTGGACGTTGGCGGAAGGCATCGAGCTCTTCCAGAAACTGCAATAAAGTACTGGATTTCATTTGCCGGGCGGCGTGCAATTTACCATGATATTTGGCCACGACCAGTGCCAGATCCTTGCAATCATTCGGCACCCGCAGGCGGGCAACCACTTCGCGAATGAGGTCCACACTGCGCAACTCATGGCCGATATGGCGCGGCAATACCTCTACAGGTGTTGTGCCCTTGCCCAAATCATGGGTCAGTGCAGCAAACCTGACTGGCAAGCTGTAGCCTTGCTTGGCGGCATAATCAATCACCATCATGACGTGAATGCCGGTATCGATTTCCGGGTGATATGTAGCCGTTTGCGGCACTCCCCACAAGCGGTCAAGCTCAGGCAGGATGATTTTCAACGCGCCGCAGTCACGCAACATATCAAACATACGGCTAGGCTGTTTTTCCATCAGACCTTTGGCGATTTCCTGCCACACACGCTCAGGCACTAGCGCGTCAACTTCACCGGCAGCCACCATCTCGCGCATCAGGGACAAGGTTTCCGGCGCGACAGTAAACTCGGTAAACCGCGCTAAAAAACGGGCGGCGCGCAGGATGCGCACCGGATCTTCACCAAAAGCATCGGTGACGTGTCGAAGGACTTTTTCCTGGATATCCAATTGGCCGCTAAAAGGGTCTATCAGGCTGCCATCTTCAGCCTGTGCGATGGCATTGATCGTAAAATCGCGTCGCGCGAGATCCTCTTCCAACGTCACTTCAGGATCAGCATAGACGCTAAATCCCTTGTAGCCTTTGCCGGTTTTACGTTCGGTACGTGCAAGCGCGTACTCTTGTTGAGTCTTGGGATGTAAAAAAACAGGAAAGTCTTTGCCAACGGCGCGATAGCCTGCAGCCAGCATTTGTTCAGGGGTGGCACCGACGACCACATAATCACGGTCTTTCACCGGCAAGCCAAGCAGACTATCGCGGACCGCGCCGCCTACCTGGTAAATCTGCATGCCTGGTTAGCGCCTGGCGTTAATGACACGACCGGCAGCGGCACGAAACTGGTCATAAGCGCCGCGCGGATTGTTCTTCACCAGGTAACCCGAGATTACCGCAAACATATCCGTAGGCACCACACACAGCTCGTTCGCCATCGGTTGCTGGCAAACATTATCCACCTGCATCGATTTCACATTGTCGCGAGAAAGGAGTTTGATCGGTAGCAACTGCATAAAGCTGCCCTGCAACAAGGACATATTCAGACTCAGGCCAATAATCGGGCGCTGTACATTGATCGTCTTCATCACCGCCTCCATGATTTGCTGCAAGGTCATGATAGCCGGGCCACCGAGCTCATAAGTTTTGCCATAAGTTGCGGGTTCATCCACAGCATTGACCATGGCAGCGGCGACATCCTCTACCCAAATTGGCTGAAACTTGGCTTGCGGCATGGCGAGCGCCAGCACCGGAATGGCCTGTATCAGTTTGGCGAATAAATTAATAAAGCGGTCGCGGGTCCCAAAAATAACCGATGGCCTGAAAATGGTGACATGCAGTTTTTTGCTGAATTCCAGCACGGCCTGATCACCAGCTGCTTTGCTGCGTAAATACTCACTCGGTGCATTCACAGAAGCTTGTAAGGCACTCATGTGCAACAAGCGTGGAATGCCTAACTCTTCGCATAATTGCGCAACACGGCGTGGAAACTGGTGATGCATTTTTTCAAAGCCGTTGTCGCTGGTCTGATGCAAAATACCGATCAGGTTAATCACCACATCACTGCCCTGCAATTGCGCCTTCAGCGCGGCCTGGTCGTGGATATCGCTTTCAACCACTTGCACATTGGGCAACAGGATCAGGTGCTTGGCCTGTTCACGACGGCGCGTCAGTACTTTGACCTGATAGCCCGCCTGGTCTAACCTGGCAACCACACTACTGCCTACAAAACCGCTACCACCTAATACAGTCACTGTCTTCATCATGCTTATTCCTGATCCGTCTTGCGATTAGCCCTATTGTACCAAAATCCAGATGCAAGCTACTCCTGCTCCGAAATGCTGATAGTGGTGGTCACGTTTTCAACGTCACCCGTACTGCGGGCAGGGATGGTGCCCAAACGTTTTTTAAGTGTCAGCATGGGCAGGCCCAGCCGCGGGGCGTACATATGCGCATTGGCCAACACTTTTTTCACATAATTGCGTGTTTCACTAAACGGGATGGTTTCTGCATAAATGGCGCCTTCCAACGGGGCATTGGCCGCCCAGCGTCGGGCGCGGCTAGGGCCTGCATTATAGGCCGCCGTCGCCATCACTTCCTGGCCATTAAAGGTATCCAGTGTATAGCGCATGTAATAAGTCCCCAGGTTCACATTGGTATCAATGTCGTGCAGCATGCCATCGTTATAACTGCTCCAGCCGAGTTTTTTAGCGATCCATTTGGCAGTAGCAGGCATCACCTGCATCAGGCCACCTGCGCCCACCGATGACTTGGCGTAGTGCATGAAACGGCTTTCCTGGCGAATGATGCCATAGACCCAGGCTTCATCAATGGCGCGACTACGCGAGGCTTTTTGCAAATAATCGCGATAAGGCGTTGGATAGCGTAACTCAAAATTATGCGTACGGCTGGTTTTATCAGCCGCCAGCACAGCGAGGTCATACCAGCCCTTTAACAAACCATATTGTGCGGCGACGATACGCGTAGGATCATCCAGCGCTTCCAACAGATACATCCACTCCAGCCGCGCCTCATAGCGGGCCTCGACATCAAACAAAGCCTCCATGCGCTTCACCGCAGGCTGTTTGGAAAACTGGCGGACTTCTTCATCACTGGGCTGGTAAGTCGCCATCGGCTCACTAACCACCGGCCCCAAATCTTCCGCCGCCAGCCAGCCGTAAAAATGACGTTCCTGGGAGAGCTTGGCCAGTATCTGGTTGGCGTCTGCCACCTGGCCTTTGGCGATCAAGGCGCGTGCTTTCCAATAACGCCATGTGGATTCCTCAGCCAACACGGCCGGCATGTCATTAATGACTTTGAGCACCGTGCCCCAGTCTTGCTGGCGCAAGGCAGTGCGCGCATACCACTCCCATTGCTCACTGCTTAACAACGCGGCATTGACTTTGCCAAAGCCCTGCAATGCCTCTGGCTCATGCTTGCGCGCGGCTTCGAGTGCCATATAGGCCTGAGCCAGTTGCTTTTCATCGTTATCGAGCAAACCGCTGTATTTCTGGTAGCTGGTTTTCGCCACGCCAAGATCCGCCTTGGCCTGGCGATGAATCGCATACATGTACAGCGCACGCGCATAAGGTGAACGCTCTTGAATGCCGCCTTTTTTCAAGGCTTGGGCAGGATTCTGCGCCATGTCATCAATCTGTTTCAGCAACCCTGCATCGGTTTTGCTACTACGTTTGACCAACACTTTGGCCAGGCTGGTTTTATTGCTAAACAAGGCATCGCGATACAAGGTCAGCAATAGCTTTTCATCCAGCACGCCCACTTGCTGCAAAGCTTCAAGCATGCCCTGGCAATCTGCAGGCAAATCTTTACCTGCCAGCAGCAGTTTTTTGCCATCTTCATAGGCATTGGGGTCATCCAGCGCAATGCCTGCCTGTACCTGGTAACACTGGTTACCCACATCATTGATGCTGTAATACATCGGCATTTGCGCACGCATCTCGATAAACTGGTCCCAGAACTGCACGCGGCCCAGCCGTTTGAGCCACAGTTCGCGTACGCGCTGCGACAACAAGGATTCATTGTTTTCCTGCAAAAATACCTGTACCTGGGTGTAAGACAACTGGTCCATGGTCAGGATCATTTGCCAGTATTGCAGGTAGGGCAATAAGGGCGAACGACGCTGCCTGAGGGTTTCAGTAGCCTCGGCCAGTTGTGACAGGTTGCGCGTTTGATAGGCCTGCTTGGCCTGGAGATAGACATCGCCATCTCCAGCGAAGACTGACTTGGCCAAACCTAGCAAACAGGCGCCAAAAATAAGGAGGGAAGTGAGTCTAGTCTTCATGTGTCAACGATCACGTACACGACGTGATGACAATTAAATTCTGGCCAAGCGACTCAGAAAGAAAAACAGCAACAGTAGCAGCAATAGCACAAAGCCACTGCGCCAGACGGTTTTGAGCCAGCGCCAATAACGTGGCTGGCCAGTTTGCCATCCCAACAGTACCAGTACCAGCGTACTAATCACCAGCACCGTAAATAAAATACGTATCCACCACATATGAATCAGGCAGGCAGCAAGGGGGCCGGACTAAAATAGTCGCGTTGTTTAAGAAAGCCAACCGGCGCCTGTGCATCATTGTCAAAGGTGCAATATTCCCAGGCGCTTTCATCTGCCAGCAAAGCGCGCAATAACTGGTTATTCAGCGCATGGCCGGATTTAAAGGCCGTAAACTGGCCAATAATCGGGTAGCCCAGAATATACAGATCGCCAATCGCATCCAGTACCTTGTGTTTGGCGAACTCGTCGTCATAGCGCAAACCACCGCCATTGAGGACTTTATATTCATCCAGCACAATCGCATTGTCCAGGCTGCCACCTTTCGCTAAACCATTCGCGCGCAGGTATTCCACCTCGTGCATAAAACCAAACGTGCGGGCACGGCTGATTTCGTCGACATAACTCTGGCTATCGTAATCAATGGTCACGGTTTTGCCTGAGAATTCGAACACGGGGTGTGCAAAATCAATGGTAAATTCGGCTTTAAAGCCATGGTGCGGCGTAAATTTTGCCCATTTATCGCCATCGGTCACTTCAACCGGCTTGAGGATGCGCACAAATTTCTTCGGCACTTCCAGTTCTTGCAGACCCGCAGTCTGCAGCAAATAGATAAACGGCCCTGAACTGCCATCCATGATGGGCACTTCAGCGGCCGTCAGTTCTATCAGCACATTATCTACCCCCAAACCGGCGAGGGCAGACATCAAATGCTCCACGGTCGCAACGCGCGCACCTGAAAACTCTAGGGCGGAGCTCAGGCGAGTGTCATTCACTGCCGTCGGGGCGACCCGCATGGCAGGCGTATCGGGCAAATCGACACGCTGGAACACCACTCCGTGATCAGCGGGCGCAGGTTTGAGCGTCAGCGTGACTTTCTCACCGCTGTGCAGCCCAACGCCAGTGGCGCTGATCGATTGTTTAAGCGTGCGTTGCTTTAACATGGTTTTCTCTGTGTTAATGAATCACTATTATTATAAGCCAATCCGTCACCAGCCATTTAATCACATGGCGAGATTGCACCAGCCTTTGCTGGTCAGGCAATCCAACCTTAACGATTAATCAGCCTGTTTACGCAAAAACGCTGGAATATCATATTCTTCAATCCCGGAGTTTTTCATGGCTTCAACCTGTGCACGACGGCTGTTGCTGGTAAATACCGCTGGCTCATCTTCTTCCACCACCGTGTTGAAGATCGGCTGGTTGGTCGTACCATCACGCAGCGTGGTCATGACTTTGAGCTCAGGTTTGGCCTGACGTTTGCCCAGTGAACCATTCAAACCGGTGGCCACCATGGTCACGCGCAGGTTGTCACCCATGCTTTCGTCCATCACATTACCCACGATCACGGTCGCATCTTCAGCAGTGAACTCTTTGATGGTATTCATCACATCATAGTATTCACGCATTTTGAAGCTGCCACTGGCGCTGATGTTGACCAATACACCACGGGCGTTTGCCAGATTCACGTCTTCCAGCAATGGGCTGGCGACCGCTTGTTCGGCGGCGATACGCGCACGGTTAGGGCCGCTGGCTTCAGCAGAACCCATCATTGCCATGCCCATTTCAGACATCACGGTGCGTACGTCAGCAAAGTCAACGTTCACCATGCCTGGGCAATTGATAATTTCAGCAATGCCAGAGACGGCGTTATGCAACACGTCGTTGGCAGCACGATAGGCTTCTACCACAGTCACGTCTTCACCCAATACATCCATCAACTTTTCGTTAGGGATAACGATAAGAGAGTCGACATACTGTGAAAGTTCTTCCAGGCCTTCTTGTGCCACTTTGGCGCGCTTGCCTTCAAATGCGAAAGGCTTGGTCACCACGGCCACAGTCAGGATACCCATTTCACGGGCGACTTCGGCAATAATTGGTGCCGCACCGGTACCAGTACCGCCACCCATACCTGCAGTAATAAACAGCATGTCAGCACCATCAATGGTTTCTGCAATGCTGTCACGGTCTTCCAATGCAGCTTCGCGGCCGATTTCCGGTTTGGCGCCAGCGCCCAGACCTTTGGTGATATCAGAACCAATTTGCAGCACGACTTTGGCATGGCTCTTCTTCAGTGCCTGCATGTCGGTGTTGGCGCAAATAAACTCAACGCCAGTCACGCTCTTGGTCATCATGTGCTCAACGGCGTTACCACCGCAACCACCGACACCAATTACCTTGATCACGGCGCCGTCATTCTCTTTGTCAAAAATCTCAATCATACTAACCCTCCATTGCCTATTATTTGAGTGATTGGTTTGCCCCGCACACTCGCCCTAAAACAGTTTAAAAAAACAACAAAACCCTAAAAATTACCGGTAAACCAACTCTTCATCCGCTCCAGCAATCTGCCAACTGAGCCAGATTGCAAATTACCCACCATTTGTTTTTCTACCTGCTGCTTGGCCATCAGCAACAAGCCTATGCCGGTGGCATAACGTGGATTGCCCACCACTTCGGACAATCCTTCCACGCCCCTGGGCACGCCCAGGCGTACCGGGGTATGGAAAATTTCTTCACCCAACTCAACCATGCCACGCATTTGTGCCGCGCCGCCGGTAATGACGATGCCGGAGGCGATCATGGATTCCATGCCGCTGCGGCGCAGCTCTTGCTGCACAAACTCATAAATCTCCTCCACGCGGTCTTCAATCACCTCGGTCAAGGCCTGGCAAGACAACTGGCGTGGCTCACGGCCGTCCACCGCCGGCACCTCCACCACTTCACGCGGGTCAGCCAGCTGGCGCAAGGCACAGCCATGCTTGACCTTGATTTCTTCTGCTGACTGCGTCGGCGTACGCAAGGCCACCGCGATGTCATTAGTAATCTGGTCACCGGCAATCGGGATCACCGCCGTATGACGAATGGCACCATTCTTGAACACAGCCAAATCAGTCGTACCGCCACCAATATCCACCAGGCACACGCCCAGTTCTTTTTCATCATCAGTGAGCACAGACTCACTCGACGCTAACGGTTGCAAAATGAGGTCACTTACTTCGAGCCCACAGCGCTTGATGCACTTGACGATATTCTGTGCCGCTGCAATGGCGCCAGTGACAATATGCACACGCACTTCGAGGCGGATGCCGCTCATACCCAAGGGTTCGCGCACATCTTCCTGGCCATCGATAATGAATTCCTGGGTCAGGATATGCAGAATCTGCTGGTCAGCAGGCAGGGCAATCGCGCGGGCGGTTTCCACCACACGGTCGATATCCATCTGCGACACTTCGCTCTCTTTAATCTTCACCATGCCATGTGAATTCAGGCTCTTGATATGGCTGCCAGCAATGCCTGAGTACACGGTATTAATTTTGCAATCCGCCATCAGTTCGACTTCTTCAATCGCACGCTGAATCGCCTGCATGGTGGAGTCAATATTCACCACCACGCCTTTTTTCAAGCCACGGGAAGCATGTTGCCCGACACCAATCACCTTCAATGTGCCTTCCGGCAAAATCTCGGCCGCAATCGCAACAATCTTCGAGGTGCCGATATCCAGCCCCACGATTAAATTTTTATCTTCTCTGACTCTACTCATGTCTTTTCCTTGAACTTCTTTCTGGCAGTCTTATTCTCAGGCGCCACTGCGCGGCATGCGCAAGGCAAAGCCGTTGGGGTAACGCAAATCGGCATAACGCCAGTCACTTTCCGCGATACTTGCCTGCTGGCGATACGCCGACACAAACTGTTGTAATCGCTGCTTGGCCGCTTCACGGCCTAGCATCATTTGTCGACCATCCACGGTCTTGATCTCCCAGGCACGGCGTGAGGACAAACTCAACTGCTGAATCTGCAGGGGGGTATCCGTCAGCATCTGGGCAAAACTGGCATAGCCTTGTGCCACTTCTTTAATCGCATCGCCCGGGCCGTAAAAAGTCGGCAATTGTTCATCAGACGCGGCCTGGAACAACTCGCCATGACGGTTCACCAGTGCCACGCCGCCCCAGCGACCTAGGGCCTGATGTTCTTCAATCTGCACGACAATGGTGTCCGGCCACTGGCGACGCACACTCACCTTGCGTGCCCAGGGCAATTTTTCAAATGCGGCACGCGTACGCTGCAAATCCAGGGTGTAGAAGTTCCCCTTGAGGTACTTGCTGACGATCAACTGAATCTGCTCATGATTGACATGATCCAGGTTGCCTTCGACCTGTACCTGTTTGACCGGGAAGATAGGCAAATGCAGCACCACAAACAACATGGCGTAAAGCAGCATCACCACTGCCAGTGAAAACAGCAGGTTGGCGATCCAGTTCAGCAATGTTGGTCTATCCCACATCGTCGTAGTCGTCCTCTTTACACTTCACGCAACGTTTGTTGCAAAATACGAATCACCAGTGCCTCAAAGTCCATGCCAGCAGCCTTGGCCGCCATCGGCACCAGGCTGTGATCCGTCATACCCGGGCTGGTATTCACTTCCAGGAAATAGTGCTTACCAGACTCATCCATCAGAAAATCGACACGGCCCCAGCCACGGCAACCCAGTACGTTAAAAGCCTGCAAGGCTTCGGCCTGGATTTGCTTTTCCTGCTCGGCAGACAGGCCGCTCGGGCAGCGATACTCGGTGTCATCACGCAAATACTTGGCTTCGTAATCGTAATATTCGTTTTTAGGCACAATGCGCACGATAGGCAGTGCAGTCTCACCCAGGATGCCGACGGTATACTCGCCGCCACCGACAAACTGCTCGGCAATCACCAGCGGGTCTGACTGTTTGGCCAGGTGATAAGCCGCCATTAAATCGCCCGCCTGTTTAACTTTGCTTACACCAATGCTGGAGCCTTCGTTGGCCGGTTTTACAAACAGCGGCAAGCCAAGCGCAGTGACTACATTTTCAGCATGTGTACTGTCATCCATCAGCACATAGTTAGGCGTGGTGACGCCAGCAGCCGTCCACAACAACTTGGTACGCCATTTATCCATGCCCAGCGCGGAAGCCATGACGCCGCTGCCCGTATAAGGAATATCCATGAGTTCCAGCGCACCTTGAATCGTGCCGTCTTCACCGTAGCGACCATGCAAGGCGATAAAGGCGCGGTCAAACGCTTTCAAGGCAGACAGGTGCTGACTGGCTGGATCAAACGCATGCGCATCCACGCCCTGACGTTGCAATGCCGCCAAGACAGCAGAACCACTTTTGAGCGACACTTCACGCTCGCCAGAACGGCCGCCGAACAGTACCGCGACCTTGCCAAATGACTGTTGACTCACACTCATACTTTTAAAACACCTTCCCCAATCACTTTCACTTCCTGTATCAACGCGATCCCTTGCTGTTCAAGCACCGTGGTTTTAACGTGCTCAATCAAGGTCTCAATGTCAGCTGCTGTCGCCTGACCCAAATTCACAATAAAGTTGGCATGCTTTTCAGACACCTGCGCCCCACCAATGGTGGTGCCTTTGAGTCCTGACGCTTCTATCAACCTGGCAGCAAAATCACCCTCAGGATTCCTGAACGTTGATCCTGCGCTCGGCATATTCAGTGGCTGGCTCGCCAGGCGTTTTGCCAGCAACTGTTTAATCTGTTCGGCAGACGCTTGACCATCGCCCGCGGGTACCGCAAACCAGCTGCCCAGAAACCACTCGTCTGCCGCCGGATGCACCACATGGCGATAGCTAGGCCGGTATTCCGTACGTGATCGCACTTGCACATCACCACGACGATTAATCGTTTTTACCTGATCTACCCATTGCCAAGTTTCACCACCATAACAACCAGCATTCATCGCCAGCGCACCGCCTACGGTGCCTGGAATACCCGCCATAAACTCCGCACCTGCTTTATTGTGACTGGCAGCAAAACGGGCCAATTTGGCGCAAGTCACACCGGCATCGGCGTACACACGTTCACCGTGCATCTCCAGCGCTTGCAGCGCCTGGTGCATCACCACGACTGTGCCGCGCACACCGCCATCACGCACCAGCAAGTTACTGCCCAGACCAATAAAGGTCAGTGGTTCGCTGGCTGGCAATTGCTGCAAAAACTGCTGCAGATGTTCTACGCTATCAGCCAGCACCAGGCGGTCTGCCGGACCACCGACGCGCCAGCTGGTATAGCGTGCCAATGGCTCGTTATTCAGCACTTGCAGGCCAGTCGCTTTTAATCCTGAGGCGCTCATACGCTGGCCAGCTCCCTGGTTCTCGCTGCGACGCTGCCAATGTTGCCAGCCCCCATCACCACCACTACATCACCCGGTTGTACACTTTCCAGGATGGTGGCAGGCAATTCATCGGTGGTTTCGACGAAACGCGGCTCGACCTTGCCATTGACGCGAATGGCGCGAATCAGGCTACGCGTATCCGCGGCCACAATCGGTGTCTCCCCAGCCGAGTACACTTCTGTCAGCAACAAGGCATCAACGGTGGACAACACTTTGACGAAATCTTCAAAGCAGTCACGCGTACGCGTGTAACGATGCGGCTGGAACGCCAGCACCAGTCGGCGATCTGGAAAAGCGCCACGCGCCGCCGCAATCACTGCCTGCATCTCAATCGGGTGATGACCGTAGTCATCCACCAGGGTAAAGTGACCGCCATTGACCGGAATCTCGCCATAACGCTCAAAACGACGACCAACGCCGCGGAACTCTGCCAGGGCTTTCAGAATGGCCGCATCCGGCACATTCAATTCGGTGGCAATCGCAATCGCGGCCAGCGCGTTCAATACATAATGATGGCCGGGCAAGTTCAGTGTCACTTCGTTGCGCACTGTCACGCCGTTTTTACGCACTAGCGTGAAATGCATCTTGCCGTTATCGGCCACAATATTCTCGGCACGAATTGCAGCCTCTTCATGTGTGCCGTAAGTGGTGACCGGGCGGGTCACGCGCGGCAGGATTTCACGCACATTGGCATCATCAATACACAACACCGCCATGCCCCAGAATGGTATCTGCTGCAAAAATTCAACGAACGCGGTTTTGAGCTTCTCAAAACTGTGTTCATAAGTATCCATATGGTCCTGGTCGATATTGGTCACCACCGCCATGATCGGGGTCAGGTGCAAGAAGGACGCATCAGACTCGTCAGCTTCCACCACGATCCACTCACCCGTGCCCAGGCGTGCATTGGCACTGGCGGCCTCCAGTTTGCCGCCGATGACAAAGGTCGGGTCCATATCTGCTTCGGCCAGAATGCTGGCAATCAGGCTGGTGGTCGTGGTTTTGCCATGCGTACCGGCGATGGCAATACCTTGCTTAAAGCGCATAAGTTCTGCCAGCATCACTGCGCGCGGAATTACCGGCACCTTACGCGCACGTGCGGCGATGATTTCCGGGTTTTCTTCGTTAATGGCACTGGAGACCACCACCACATCGGCATCATTCAGGTGCTCGGTCGCGTGCCCCTGAAACACCGTTGCACCAAAACCTTGCAGGCGTTTGGTGGTCGCATTGCTGGCCAGGTCAGAGCCGCTGACTTCAAAATCCAGGTTCAGCAACACCTCGGCAATGCCGCTCATGCCTGAGCCGCCGATACCGATAAAATGTATTTTTTTAACTTTATGTTTCATGCTGAACCTGGTGTTCCTTTTTTATTGCCTGTCGCCAGCTGCTGGCAAATTTGTGCAACCTGTTGCGTGGCTTGCGGCCTGGCCAGCGCCCGTGCTTTCTGTGCCATCGCCAGGCAAGTCGGTCTATCCAGCGTTTGCAAAGTCGCCGCTAATTGCGCGACATCCATATCACGCTGCTGTATCAGCAAAGCCGCACCTGCCTGCTGCAAATAAGCCGCATTCGTTGTCTGGTGATCATCCACCGCAAATGGGAACGGCACCAGGATGCTGGCGGCACCAACATTAGCCAGTTCAGCCACGGTCAATGCCCCAGCGCGGCAAACCACCAAATCCGCCCAGGCATACACTTCAGCCATATCGTGGATAAAGGCACGGCAATCTGCAGCTACACCAGCATCGGCATAAGCCTTTTTCAGAGCCTCAAACTGTTTTTCACCGGCCTGGTGAATAATCTGCGGACGCGCATTGACAGGTAATTGCGCAAACGCCTGTGGCAACAAGGTATTCAAGGCGACCGCACCCAGGCTGCCGCCTACCACTAACACGCGCAACACGCCATGATGGTCGGCAAAACGTTGTTCCGGTGTGGGCAATGTCGTAATGCCTTCACGCACCGGATTACCCACCATCTCGCCTTTAGTGCCCAAAGCCCCCGGAAAACCAGTCAATACACGGTGAGCGATCTTGGCCAACACTTTATTGGTCAGCCCTGCAATTGAGTTTTGCTCATGAATCACCAGCGGTATACCCGCCAACCTGGCCATCACACCGCCCGGAAACGCCGCAAAACCGCCCATGCCCAGCACCACATCCGGCTGATGTTGGCGGATGGCTTGTCTGGCTTGTGCAAAGGCGCGCACCAGCTTCACGGGTAAAGTCAGCCAGCCCAGCAGGCCTTTGCCACGCACGCCTCGCATCGTCATCATGGCTTTGTCATAAGGTTTGTCGGCAATCAGGCGGTTTTCCATACCGCCTTCAGTGGCCAGCCAGACGATTTTCCAGCCTTGCGCATGCAGCGCGTCGGCCACCGCCATGGCTGGGTAAACATGCCCACCGGTGCCACCGGCCATCACCATCAATGTGTATGAACGGCTCATCAGTTCAAGCCTTTCTGCAAGCGACGGTTCTCGAAATCGATACGCAGCAGCACCGACAGCGCAATGCAATTCGCCAGGATGCCGCTGCCGCCGTAAGACAACAATGGCAAAGTCAGCCCTTTGGTCGGCAGCAGGCCCATGTTCACGCCCATATTGATAAAGCCTTGCACGCCCATCCACACACCAATGCCTTGCGCCAGCAAGGCAGAGTAATAACGTTCGTTAGCCACGGCTTCTTTGGCGATACTGAAGGCACGGATAACCAGCCAGGCAAACAGCAACACCACCACCAGCACGCCGACATACCCCAGCTCTTCAGCCACCACCGCCAGCAGGAAGTCGGTATGCGCTTCTGGCAAATACAATAATTTTTCTACGCTGCCACCGAGACCTACGCCCCAGAACTCGCCACGGCCAAACGCGATCAGCGCATGTGACAACTGGTAACCGGTATCAAACGGGTCATCAAACGGATTCAAAAAGCCCTTCATACGCTCCAGACGATAGGGCTCCATTACCACCAGGCCGATCACAGCCAATGGCAAGGCGCCTAGCATGGCCAGGAACACCTTCAGGTTGACGCCGCCCAGCCACATGATAGAGAACGCGATGGAGGCGGTGACGGCAAAGGCACCGAAATCCGGCTCCTTCAGTAGCAACACCCCAACAAAGACCATCACGCCCAGCATGGGCAAGAATCCTTTTTTAAAGCTATGCATGCTGCCGGCTTTGCGTACAGCGTAATCGGAGGCATACATGGCGATAAACAGCTTCATGAGTTCTGAAGGTTGCAGATTCATGACGAGCAAGGAAATCCAGCGACGGCTGCCGTTGACCACTTTGCCGATGCCTGGAATCAGCACCATGATCAGCAAGACGATGCCCATAATGAACAGGTAAGGCGACATCTTTTGCCACCAGGCCATAGGCACCTGGAACACAATCACGGCCGCCACCAGGCCGACCACGATATACAAGGCCTGACGCATCAGGAAATAGGTGCTGTTATGACCAAACATCTTGCTTGAATCTGCGTAAGCAATTGAGGCGGAATACACCATGACCATGCCAAACGCCAGCAATGACAACACTACCCACAACAGCGATACATCGTAGTTGGGGGAGTTATAACGCTCGCGGTTCATCATCAATGGCCCAAGCATGCGGCCTCCATGGTTTTCACAGCCTCAACGAACACTTCGGCCCTATGTTCGTAATTGCGGAACATATCAAAGCTGGCGCAAGCTGGTGATAACAGGACGGCATCGCCCGCTTCGGCCAAGGTTTTGGCAATATGGACAGCGGCGGTTAAATCAACCGCATCGACGACTGGCAATTGCAGGTTATGCAGGACCTGCTGGATTTTTGGCGCATCGCGACCGATAAGCACCACGGCTCTGGCGTGATGCAAAATTGCTTCACGCAAAGGTGTAAAATCCTGGCCCTTGCCATCACCACCGGCGATCAATACTACTTTTTGCGGCTTGCCCTGCTTGAGCATGCCACTAATCGCAGCGCAGGTCGCGCCGACATTGGTGCCTTTAGAATCATCATAGAAATCGACATCGTCGATATTTGCCACCCACTCTACGCGATGCGGCAAGCCTGCAAATGCCTGCACCGTATGCAGGATAGAGACTTTGTCGATGCCGATCGCTTGTGTCAGCGCAATGGCTGCCAGCGCGTTGGCGATATTGTGTTTGCCGCGAATCTGCAAGCTGTCAGCTTCAATGTAATGACGGTTGCCCGCGCATAACCAGCCGGCGTCGTTGAGGCCGTAATCATTGATCGATGGTGCCGGATTCACACCAAACGACACCTGTGGCAGCTGACCAGCCAAGGCCGCACTGGCAGGGTCATCACGATTCACCACAGCAATGCGCGCGTGTTGGTAAATGCGTGCCTTGGCTTGCGCATAACCTTCCATGCCGTCATAGCGATCCATATGATCTTCAGACAGGTTGAGAATAGTCGCCGCATCTATTTGCAGTTGATGGATACCTTCCAGCTGGAAGCTGGATAACTCCAGCACATAAACATCAGGCGCCGTCATCTGCAAGGTATCCAGCACCGGTAAACCGATATTGCCGGCAACAATGGTATTCAATCCAGCCTGCTTGCAGATTTCACCCACCAGTGACGTGACGGTCGTTTTACCGTTGGAACCGGTAATCGCGATCACCTTGGCATAAGGGGCACGGAAGCGCGCAAACAACTCGACATCGCCGACCACATGCTTGCCCTGTGCCATCAGCTGTGCAATGACTGGCTCGTTGAGTGAGACGCCAGGACTGGCCACAATCAAATCCATGCTGGATAACAAGACATGGTTAAAAGGTCCCAGGTGGCACTCCACCTCCGGAAACTCCGCAAGCAAACGATCTTGCCCGGCCGGGTGCAGGCGTGAGTCGAACATCACTACATCTGCGCCCATATGGCGCAGCCAGCGCAAAGCCGAGAAGCCGGTGTCACCCAGTCCCAGTACTGCAATCCGCTGTTGTTCAAACTGTTTTTTCATGTTCACGCCTGACGATGCATTCCGTGTCTTATCGCAACTTCAAGGTGGATAACCCCACCAGCACCAACATCATGGTAATAATCCAGAAACGCACGACGACTTGCGTCTCTTTCCAGCCTTTTTGCTCGTAGTGATGATGCAAAGGCGCCATCAGAAAAATACGCTTGCCGGTACCTGTCATCTTCTTGGTATATTTGAAATACAGCACCTGTGCCGCCACCGAGAAGGTTTCAATCACAAACACACCGCCCATGATGAACAGTACGATCTCCTGGCGCACAATCACCGCCACTACACCTAGTGCAGCACCCAGTGCCAACGCGCCGACATCGCCCATAAACACTTCTGCCGGATAAGCGTTAAACCACAAAAAGCCCAAGCCGGCACCCGCCATGGCCGCGCAAAACACCATCAATTCGCTGGCACCGGCGACATAAGGAATCCCCAAGTATTTGGAAAACACTGCGTGACCAGCCACATAAGAGAAAATCGCCAGCGCACTGCCGACCATCACGGTTGGCAAGGTCGCCAGGCCATCCAGGCCGTCGGTCAGGTTCACGGCGTTGCTGCTACCGACAATCACCAGGTAAGTCAGCACGATGAAGCCCACTGCGCCCAGCGGAAACACCAGGTGCTTGAAGAAAGGCACGATCAGCGTCGTTTCTACCGGCGTTGTCGCCGTTGCATACAGGAAGCCGGCGACACCAAAACCCACCAGGCTTTGCCAGAAGTATTTTTCTTTGGCAGACAAACCCTTAGGATTCTTGTAGACCACTTTGCGGTAGTCATCGACCCAGCCCACCGCGCCAAAACCCAGCGTGGTAATCAGTACCACCCAGATAAAGCGGTTATGCAGGTTGCCCCACAGCAAAGTCGATACTGAAATCGCCACCAGGATCAGGGCACCGCCCATGGTTGGTGTACCTGCCTTGACCAGGTGTGTTTGTGGACCATCATCACGTACCGCCTGGCCGACCTTGTACTCGGTCAGCTTGCGGATCATGGCCGGGCCAACCAGGAATGAGATCGCCAGCGCCGTCAGCGTCGCCAGGACGGCACGGAAGGTGATGTAATTAAATACATGAAATCCGTGTACATCCGATGCCAGCCATTTCGTCAGTTCTAATAACATATGTTCCCTATTTCCCCACTAATCCAGTGGCTTGCGATTCCACCAACGATTCCACTAGCGCATTCACCACACGCTCCATTTGCATAAAGCGCGAGCCTTTTACCAACACCACATCATCGGCGGTGGTCTCTGCCTGCAAAGCAGAAACCAAGGCTTCTATCGAAGCAAAATGGTGTGCTTGCGCACCGAACGCCTGCACTGCGGCCTGCGTGAATTGACCCAGTGCATACAATTTGCCAATCCCTTGCTGTTTTGCATAACGACCGATCTGCGCATGCATAGCTTCTGCATCTGGCCCCAGCTCTCCCATATCACCCATCACAAACAACGTGTTTGAACCGGCATTTTTCAATACATCCAGCGCCGCCTGCATGGAATCCGGGTTGGCGTTATACGTGTCATCAATCACTTTGGCGCCGTTAGCAGCCACTTTCACTTGCAAACGCCCTTTGACCCCGGCGAAGCCTTGCAACCCTTGGGCAACATCGGCCAGACTGGCACCTGCGGCTAAACTCGCAGCGGCAGCGGCCAATGCATTCATGATGTTGTGCACGCCCGGCACTGCCAGTGTTAACGTGATGCTGTTGCCCTGATAATGCAGCTTGAAGCCAGCCTCAGCATCCAGCACTTCACCACAAACATCGGCGGCGGCGTGCAAGCCAAAACTCAGCACACGACGCCCTGCGTTCAAACCACGCCAGTCGTCAGCAAACTCACTGTCCGCATTAATCACGGCGATACCGTCATGGTTCAAGCCTGCAAATATCTCGCCTTTGGCTTTGGCAATGTTTGCACGCGAACCCAATTCGCCAATATGCGCCGTCCCGGCGTTGTTAATCACCGCCACATTCGGGCGTGCCAGGCGGGTCAGGTAATCAATCTCACCTAAATGATTCATACCCATTTCAATCACGGCACAGCGATGATTTGCACGCAAACGCAACAAGGTCAGCGGCATACCGATATCGTTATTAAAGTTACCGGCCGTGGCCAATACTTTGTCAGCGCTGCCGACATGCACTTGCATAATGGCGGCAATCATTTCCTTGGTAGTGGTCTTGCCATTACTGCCGGTGACCGCAATCAGCGGTAAGGCCAACTGCTGGCGCCACCAACTGGCTAACTGCCCCAAAGCCAGGCGCGTATCCTTGACCAGCACCGTCGGCAAACCACCATCGACAGGCTTGCTCACCAGCGCAGCAACAGCACCTTGCGTCGCCACTTGCGGCAAGAAATCATGGCCATCAAACTTTTCACCTGGCAAGGCAACGAACAACTGGCCGGCTTGCACGCGACGGCTATCGGTATCGACAGAGGTCACAGTGACATCCGCGCCATGCCCATTCACCGCCTGTAAACGGCCTTGTAATACTTCAGCAATCGTTTGCAGCGCGATCATGCCTGTGCCTTTTGATTCAAAGCGTTCTGATTCAATACGTTTTTTTTCAACGCGCTTTGCACCCAAGCGGCATCGCTAAATGGATAGCGTATGCCCTGGATCTCCTGATAATCTTCATGGCCTTTACCGGCGACCAGCACCACATCGCCCTTGCCAGCCTGGCTAATGGCGAGAGCAATGGCTTTGGCCCTGTCGGTTTCCACGGTCACTTCACGCGCCATGCCTTCGGCAATCGCCGCAATAATCGCGTAAGGATTTTCACTGCGTGGATTGTCATTGGTCACCATCACGCTATCCGCCAACGTGTCGGCAATTCGGCCCATTTCGCTGCGCTTGCCGCTGTCACGGTCGCCACCGCAGCCAAACACGCAGCTCAATTTGCCGCGCGCCTGAATACGCAAGGTATGTAATGCTTTTTCCAGGGCATCTGGCGTATGCGCATAGTCAACCACAACCAATGGCAAATCACCGCCGCCAAACATCTGCATGCGCCCTGCCACCGGCACCAGGCCAGATACCGCTTGCAGCGCTGCTGGTAAAGCCACGTCCTGCGCTAATAAACAAGCCAGCACAGCCAAGGCGTTATAGACATTGAACTGCCCTAGGGCATGCAACTGAATATCGCCGTTGCCTTGTGCCGTACGCACCTGAATTTCAAAACCGGTGGCATGCATGGTGACAGCGGTTGCGCACACATCCGCCTCCTGATGCAGGCCATAACTCAATACTTTTTTACCTTGCTTACGCAGGTCTTCAATCAATGCCAGGCCAAATGCATCATCAGCATTCACTACAGCAGCCGACAGGGTTTGCCAGTCAAACAGTTTGCGTTTGGCCGCCTGGTAGGCTTCCATGGTCAGGTGATAATCAAGATGATCACGCGTGATATTGGTTAGCACCGCGACATCAAAGGCTACGCCATTGACACGGCCTTGATCCAGACCGTGAGAAGACACCTCCATGGCCACCGTGCGCACATCATCCAGCACAAAATTCGCCAGCACTTTTTGCAGCTCTACCGGGCCGGGCGTGGTATTTTGCGTCGGCTGCAAATCGTCCAGCGCGCCATTACCCAATGTGCCAATCACAGCAGACTTTTGTTGCAGGAAACGGTAAGCCTGGGCCAGCCAGTGCGTAACCGTTGTTTTGCCGTTGGTGCCGGTCACCCCTATGCACCACATTTGTTCGGACGGGTCTTTATAAAACTGGCTGGCAATATGACCAACCTGGGACTTGAGGTCAGCAATGGCGATGTTATGTACAGTCCAGGATGGATTCCAGTCGAAACCCTGACTATCCCAGATCACGGTATTGGCGCCTTTGGCAATCGCATCTTCAATATAATCGCGGCCATCGCTGTGCTGGCCCGGGTAAGCCAGGAACAAGCCATGCTTTTCTACCTGGCGGCTATCTGCGGTGATGCCATGTACCGGCGCTGGAATAATATATTTACTCACATCGCCTCCTTCACTTCAGCCGCATCAGCAGGGGTGGTCGCTGGAATAGCATTGCCATCTTGCGGCACCACCAGCATACGCAGCACATCATTCATGACCGCACTAAACACCGGCGCAGCCACACTGCCGCCGTAATATTCACCATTGCTGGGCTCATCTATCATCACCGCCATAATCAGGCGCGGATTGGAGGCCGGCACCATGCCAACAAAAGAACCCACATATTTATCATGCTCGTAGCCATGATCACCCAATTTATGCGCCGTGCCGGTTTTGCCAGCGACGCGATAACCCGTCACTTGTGCTTTTAATGCCGTGCCGCCTGGCTGCACCACCAGCTCCAACATGTCCTTAACTGCGTTGGCCACTTTGGCAGAAAACACCGGACGGCCGACCGGCGGCTCAGACAGCTTGGTCAAGGTCACCGGCAATAACTCACCTTCATTGGCAAACACCGTGTATGCACGCGCCAATTGCAACAAGGTCACGCTAATGCCGTGACCATAGGACATCGTCGCCTGCTCAATCGGGCGCCAGGTTTTGTAGTCACGCACTTTACCGGAGGCCTCACCAGGAAAACCAATCTTGGTGGCTGAGCCAAAGCCCAGTTGTACATAGGTGTTCCACAACTGTTCGCGATTTAAATCGAGCGCCATTTTGGCCGAGCCGACGTTGGAGGATTTCTGGATCACTTGTGACACGGTCAACACCTGGTTAGGGTGCGCGTCATGAATGGTGGCTGTGCCAATACGCAGGTAGCCTGGCGCCGTCTGGATTTTGGTATCCGGCTGGTAAGGGCCAAACTCCATCGCCGCCGCCGCAGTGACCGGCTTCATAGTAGAACCTGGTTCGAAAATATTCACGATGGCGGAGTTGCGCAACTTGCTGGCCACATTGACCGGATTGTTCGGGTTGTAGGTCGGAATATTCACCAACGCCAGCACTTCACCGGTTTTTGCATCCAGCACCACAGCCGCCGCCGCTTTGGCTTTATGTTTTTCAACCGCCCGTGACAACTCTCTATGCACCACATATTGCACAGTACGGTCTATGCTCAGCACCAGGTCCTGGCCATCGTGCGGCAACTTTACCGCGACCAGGTCTTCTACCACATGGCCTTTGCGGTCACGCACAAAATCACGCTTGCCTGCGCTGCCAGACAATACGTGGTTACGGTAAAGCTCCATACCCTCAACGCCAGTGTCATCCACCCCGGTAAAACCGACGATATGCGCCGTCACTTCTGCCGCCGGGTAGAAGCGTTTGTATTCCTTTTGACTGAATACACCGGGCACTTTCATCGCCATCACCTGTTTTGCCACATCGGGCGCCACTCTCCGTTTGATATAAACAAATTCTTTTTTCTTTTTTTGCAGCTTTTGTTGCAATTCCTTGGCTGGCATATCCAGCAGCTTGGCCATTTGCTTTAACTGCACCGCCGTCACCTGCACGTCAGTCGGGTTTGCCCATACTGACTCCACCGGCAAACTGATCGCCAATGGCTTGAAATTACGGTCATAAATCTTGCCGCGATGCGGCATCAACACCACTTTGCGTCGCGAAAACGCTTCACCTTTTTTAATCAGGTAGTCTTTATGCAAGGTTTGCAGGTAAAACCCGCGCCCCAGCAGCAAGACAAAACTCAACAGCAGCAATACCAGCAGCGTTCTTCTGCGCCAGGCCGGCAATTTCACCAGCTTGTGTTGACTCTCTTTAAGCAGCATGACCATTTACTCGCAATGATTCCGGTTATGGCGCAGGCGGCACATCAACCATGATCACTTGTGTCTGCTGCATGCTCGGGCTATGCATATGCAAACGCGTGGTCGCAAAGTCTTCCAGCCGCGAATGCATGGCCCAGGTGCTTTGCTCGATCTGCAACTGGTCATATTCCGTCATATATTGCTTGGTCAACACTTCTTGCCTGTCCAGCTCAAAATACAATTTGCGCGCCTTGTATTGCGCCGTCACCACGCCCAAAGCCATGGCAATCGTCAACGCAAACAAAATCAAATTGAGCCGGATCATGAAACAGCCTATTGCACCTGCGTGCGTTCAGCCACACGCAACACCGCACTGCGTGAACGCACATTAGCCGCCACTTCCGCCTTACCAGGCTTGATGGCCTTACCCACAGCCAGTAAGCGCGGCTGCGGTAAATCCTTAGCGCGCACAGGCAATCCGGCAGGCAAGTTATCTCTATCCACTTCAGACTGGATAAAGCGCTTGACGATACGATCTTCCAGCGAGTGAAAGCTGATCACCGCCAACCGACCTTGCGGACGCAGCAGCTGCAGGCAATCTGGCAGCACTAGCGAGAGTTCCTCAAGCTCTTGATTGACGAAAATCCGTAGAGCTTGAAATGTGCGCGTTGCAGGGTTCTGGCCCGGCTCATTCTTGGGGATGGCGCCTGCCACGATCTTGGCAAGTTGCCCTGTAGTGGTGATGGCATGCCCATCTTCGCGCTCTTTAACAATCGCCCTTGCAACCTGCTTAGCAAACCGTTCTTCACCATAATCTCTAATCACCTCAGCCAATTGTTTTTCAGACATCGTCGCCAACCACTCTGCGGCGGTTCTGCCCCGACTTTGATCCATGCGCATATCCAGCGGTCCGTCAAAACGGAAACTGAAACCACGCACACCCTCATCAATTTGCGGCGACGAAATGCCCAGGTCGAGCAATATTCCGTCCACCGCCTGCACATCCATCTCGGCCAACACTGCCGCCATGGCGGAAAAATGCGCATGCACCATCGTAAAACGCGCATCGACAATCGTTTGCCCATGCGCCACTGCCGCCAGATCGCGATCCAAGCCGATCAAGCGCCCTTTATTACCTAATTTGGAAAGAATGAGTCGGCTATGCCCGCCACGCCCGAAGGTGCCATCGACATACACGCCATCGGCCTGTACGTTCAGCGCATCCACCGCCTCATGCAACAACACGGTGATATGACTGGCGGCGACTGGTGACACTGACGTTTCCGTCAAGGACGCGGGCGCTGACTTCGCGCCCCGCGTCATAGCGAGAATCCTTCTAGCTCTTGCGGTATCTGCAACTGGTCGGTCGCCATCAGGCTCTCCAGCTGCTGATCCCATGCTGCCAGATCCCACAATTCAAAATGACTGCCTTGCCCGACCATCATCACGTCTTTATCGAGCTTGGCAAACTTGCGCAGTACGGCATTCACCAGCAAGCGACCGGCAGAATCCAGATGCATCACATCTGCCTGACCGACGATCATGCGCTGAATGCCACTGGTTTGAGGATTAAAACTGGACAAACTGGTCAGCTTGGTTTCAATCGGCTCCCAAGCTGTTTTTGGATACAGAATCAGACAACGGTGCGGATGGGCCGTGAGCACAACTTCGCCCTGCCCGCCAGCCGTCAGGGCGTCACGATGCTTGGCCGGCACACTGAGCCGCCCCTTTGCATCCAAACTTAACTGTACCGCCCCGCGAAACATGGAATATTGTCCTTACCAACCTGTTTTGATTAAAAGTGGGATAAATTTCCCACAATTCAACACAAAATCACCCTTTTGCACACTATAGATAAAAAAAAAGTGCTTGGCAAGCACTTTGGGAGAAAAAATCTCTTTTAAAGACAAAGACTTAGAGCATTTTAACAAAGCAATTTAAATCAAGAGATTGGCGCAATTAACACATAAAATTGTTTAATAAAAATAGCTATCTCATTGAAAATATTGAATAATTAAAAAATGTCATTTTTTGCTGACTTTTTTAGCATCAAAAAAGGTCCGGCATGGTCGAATAAAACATACCAACCAGCACCCAACCATCCAATACATACATGTCCAGCAGATTGAAATTTTTAATCATAGGCGCAGGCATTTTACTGGCCATGGAGTGGCGCGCATGGTGGTACACCCTGACGCCGACACCAGACTACAGCCACGGCAAAGTGCTGCTGTACGCCACCGACTGGTGCCCTTACTGCGAAAAGACCAGAGCATTGCTGCAACAACGGCAGATTAGCTATCAGGAAGTCAACATTGAAAGGTCTGCCGAAGCGCAGGCTCAATACCAGCGGCTGGCAGGCAAAGGCGTGCCGGTGTTGCTGATTGCAGGAGAAGTAGTACGAGGGTACAACGAACAGCGCATCAGTACAGCGCTGGATCAATGGCAAGCGCGCCAGGCGCAGACCATGCTTCAGCCAAACATGATGAAGGAAAAATAAAGCCAACCGGTAAGCCGGGTTCTGTATCCACTTGCGTGGCTGACAGTCATTCATCTAGGCGTGCAATTGCTCACACGCTCAAGCTATCTACCCGCTGGCAGCGCGAGCCACGCCTTATTACTTGCGTAAAATGCCAGCCTATTTGATATTGCTGCAGATGGAGGTTACCGCGTTTCACCGTAACTTAATACGCTCGTCTCTGTGGCCCTATTCCTCACCTTATACTGTTACCAGCTTTCAGCGTACGGCCGTTAGCCGTCATCCCGCTCTGTGCAGCCCGGACTTTCCTCCCCCTGTTTGCACAGGCGGCGACTGTCTGGTTGGCTTCATGGCTATTTTACCACGCGGACCACTAGACCTATAATATTGAAAAAACATTCCCGCCTCCAATGATCATGACCACAACAGAAAAGTCCGGCCAGCTAGACCCTTCCTGGCAAACCCACATCGGCGCTGAATTCGACAAGCCTTATATGCAAACACTGAAAACGTTTTTGCAGCAGGAAAAAGTCGCCGGCAAAACCATCTTTCCGCCGGGGCCACTCATCTTCAATGCGTTTAACCATACCCCGTTCGACAAAGTGCGTGTGGTGATTATCGGGCAAGACCCTTACCATGGCCCGGGGCAAGCGCATGGCCTAAGTTTTTCAGTACCGCCAGGCGTCGCTTTGCCGCCTTCGCTGATGAATATTTTCAAGGAGATTCAGGCGGATTTAGGCGTACGCATGAGCGGGAGCGGCGACCTGACTGCCTGGGCAGATCAGGGCGTATTACTATTGAACGCCACACTGACGGTACAACTGGCCAATGCTGGCTCGCACCAGAACCGGGGCTGGGAGCAATTTACCGATGCCGCCATTGCCGCGCTCAACCAGCACAGGGAAGGCTTGGTGTTTGTATTGTGGGGCAGTTATGCCCAAAAGAAAGGGGCCATGATAGACCCCAATAAACATCTGGTTTTGAAATCCGTACACCCTTCACCACTGTCGGCGCACCGGGGATTTTTTGGCAATCACCAGTTCTCCAACATCAACCAGTATCTGAGCAGTAAAGGGCAGGCGCCGATTAACTGGCAACTATAAATCCGGGCAAGCAACGCCAACTAAGGCTTAACAACCAGCGCGTTTTTGACGGATTTCACGCCACTGACACTGCTAGCAATCTTTTCAGCACGCGTTTTCTGCTCGGCGTTATCGACAAACCCACTCAAAATCACCACATTGCCTTTGGTTTCGACACTGACTTTAAAGCTGCTGAAGTTTTTTTCTACCAGGTATTTGGATTTAATTTTGGTTGTGATGGCACTGTCTGTCGCCGCCTGCTTATTTTCAGCGTTATCCACCTTGGATTTATAAGCGGCGAACTCGTCCAGATCCAGGCTGCCATTATGGTTTGTATCCGCTTTAGCAAAAGAGCCAGTGTGGAAGTCCTTATCCTTGGCAGCCTCTTTCTTGGATAACTTGCCATTACCATCCGCATCCACCGCTTTAAAGGCCTGCGCATACGGTGCTTGCTCACCGCGCATTTCGTCTATCGTCACCGCAAATGCCTGCGCACTGAATATCACACCAGACATCACACCGAATCCTGCAATCAACCACTTGTTGTTCATCGCTTACCCTCCAATGTTTTAAAGTGTTATACCAACTTCCATGCAATGGTTTGTCCGGCACGCAATGGCACTAGCACATCATCCGCAAACGGGATGCTTTCAGGCACCAGCCAGCTTTCCTTGCGCAATGTGATGGTGTCAGTGTTGCGCGGCAAACCGTAAAAATCTGCCCCATAAAAACTGGCAAAGCCTTCCAGCTTATCCAGCGCACCCGCCTCTTCAAATGCTTCGGCATACAACTCAATCGCCGCATGGGCAGTATACATGCCCGCACAACCGCAACTCGCCTCTTTGGCGGATTTAGGATGCGGCGCACTGTCAGTGCCCAGGAAAAATCTGGATGAGCCTGAAATCGCCGCTTTCACCAAGGCTTCACGATGTGTTTCACGCTTGAGTACTGGCAAGCAGTAATAATGCGGGCGGATACCACCAGTAAACATGGCATTACGGTTCATCAGCAAATGGTGTGCAGTAATGGTCGCGGCCAGGTTGACCGGTCCTGCGGCCACAAACTCAGCCGCGTCTTTGGTGGTGATATGCTCGAACACCACTTTGAGGCCAGGGAAATCCTTTAACAACGGTTGCAAATGACGCTCGATAAATACCTTCTCACGGTCAAACACATCCACATCGCCATCGGTCACTTCGCCGTGGATCAGCAAGGGCATGCCCTGCTTTTCCATCTCGGCCAATGCGCCTGCACATTTGGCCAGGCTGGTCACGCCAGAGTCACTATTGGTGGTCGCGCCAGCCGGATACAACTTCACCGCCTGCACCACACCACTCGCGCGGGCCGCCGCAATTTCTTGCGCCAGTGTATTGTCAGTCAAATATAAAGTCATCAACGGCTCAAATGCAAGCCCGGCAGGCTGCGCCTGTTTGATACGTTGATAATAAGCCAGCGCCAGGTCGGCTGTCGTCACCGGTGGCCGCAAATTGGGCATAACGATGGCGCGGGCAAATTGTTTCGCCGTGTCTGGCAATACAGACTGCAGGCCAGCGCCGTCCCTCAGGTGCAAATGCCAGTCATCCGGGCGGGTCAGGGTGATTTCAGTGGTCATACTCTGTTACCTTTTAATCTGGGCTTGCCGCTTTAAGCGCAAGCGCTGCTTCATATAATTCGTTTTTCTTCTGGCCTGTAATATCGATTGCCAGCGCCACCGCCTGCTTAAGTGGCAACTCCTGCAATAGACGCTGCAATATCCTTAATGTCTCTTCATCCAGGCCATCAGGCTTTTCCTGCAGATCAGGATGCACCAGCACCACAAACTCGCCGCGCTGCTGATTGGTATCTGCATTTAACCAGTCTACCGCGTCTGTCAACAGGCAGGTATGGATGGTTTCAAAGGTTTTGGTCAGCTCGCGCGCCAGCGTCAGTTGCCGCGCACCACCTAACACATCATGCAAATCTTGCACGCACTCGACAATGCGGTGCGGCGCCTCGTAGAACACCAGCGTAGACGGAATTGCCTTAAGTAACTGCAAGCGCTTGCGGCGCTGTGAACCACTTGCCGGTAAAAAGCCTTCAAAATAAAAACCAGACTGGGTAATGCCTGCGGCTGACAACGCCGTAATGATCGCACTCACACCGGGGATAGGTACCACCTTCACGCCCGCCTGCCGCACCACTTGCACGACTACTGCGCCAGGATCGCTGACTGCTGGCGTACCGGCGTCAGTAATCAGCGCGATGGATTCGCCCGCCAGCAAGCGCTTCACCAGGCCTTGCGCAGACTGCTGTTCATTATGCTCATGCACAGCCAGCAAAGGCTTGCTGATGCCAAAATGCCGTAACAAACCGACACTATGGCGGGTATCTTCAGCCGCAATCGCATCGACCTGCTGTAAGGTGGTGAGTGCGCGCTGGGTGATATCCCCCAGATTGCCGATGGGCGTTGCCACCACATATAATGTACCAATCTCGTTCATGCACGTATTTTATGCCATCGCGCCAGTTTCGCTAAGCACTAAAGCAGGCTGCGTGATGCGACAAAAGCCAAAGGCATCATGAAACTCAACGCTAATAATCAAGGACTGGCCGCAGAGATGGCGGCTGTGCATTTTTTGCAGCAGCAAGGCCTGGTGCTATTGGCGCAAAACTACAGTTGCCGCTTTGGTGAGATTGATTTGATCATGCGCGACCAACACACCCTGGTTTTTGTTGAAGTGCGCTTACGCAGCCACCAGGCATTTGCCAGTGCAGCCGACAGCATAGACCATCGCAAACAACAGAAACTCATCCGCGCCGCTCAACATTACTTACAAATAAACGACCTCAACACGCCGTGCCGCTTCGATGCGATCCTGTTTGACAACCCCCAATACCGGACGCCGAATTGGATTCGTAATGCAATCGACACATAAAAAGCGTAGAATTTTATTTATCCTCTGCTGTCACACCCAACATCTTTAAGTTTTTCTCGTAGATCTAAGGAAGTTTCATGACCCAACAAATTTTCACCAGAAAAGTCTCTGCTATTGCCTTGTTATTGATCAGCACGCAATTGAGTGGCTGTTTTCCTGCAGTCGTGGGCGGCGCAGCAGCCGGTGGCGCGATGGCAGCAGATCGTCGTACGTCTGGCATTTATGTCGAAGATGAAAATATCGAATTAAAAACACTGAAGCGTTTGTCGCAATACATGGACAAAGCATCGCATATCAATGTCACCAGCTACAACCGCATTGTGCTGCTGTCTGGCGAGGTGCCGAATGAAGCCCAACTCACGCAGGCAGAAACGCTGACGCGTGAAATTTCCAATGTGCGCAACATTCACAACGGATTGACCGTTGCCCCGGCCTCTTCCATTGGTGACCGCAGCAATGACACGTATATCACCACTAAAGTGAAAGCGCGTTTCGTCAGTGAGCGCCTGTTCCCGGCCAATGTGGTGAAAGTGGTCACTGAAGCCAGCGTGGTTTACTTGATGGGCATTGTCTCTGAGAAAGAAGCCACCGACGCCGTAGAAATTGCCAGAACGACAGAAGGCGTGACTAAAGTCGTCAAAGTATTTGAATACACCAATTAATTGTTAACTTCGCTTTAAGGAATCTGCATGGAAAATCAGGAAATTATTATTCAGGGCATTACATTGGCCGGAAAGCCTTTTCGCCCGAGTGACTGGGTGGACCGCATGTGCAGTACCTACGCCACGTTTGGCGATGATAAAAAGTTGCGCTATTCGCCTTACCTGAAACCAAAACTGGTCAATAACGTGCGCAGCTTGTCGGTAGACATGAAATTGAAAGACGTTAACCCGGCAGGCTTTGAGCAACTGATTCAGTTTGCCAAAGAGAATCAGCTCAGCGTGATTAACCCGGCAGGGGAAGCAGTGACTATCTAGTTTTAAACGTTATTTAGGCGCTGACGCGGCCTCCTTAAGCAGGTTTTCCAACCATTGCCTGCTTAAGGCGCCGCGTTTTACTTTGTACAGCGAACCATCCGGTGCATAAATATAAGTCGTCGGCAGCACCTCAGGGCTTGATATCGCCATCTTTTGCGCCTCCCCGAGCACAACCGGGTAAGAAATCAGCATGTCGTCCGCATATTTTTGCACGCTTTGCACAGAGTCATACTTCACAGCCACCCCCAGCACCATCACCCCCTCTTTGGCATGGGCATCATAAAAAGTCACCAACTGCGGCATTTCTTCAAGACATGGCGGGCACCAGGGCGCCCAGTAATTCACTACCAGCCACCGGCCTTTGTACTGCGAAAGCTGATGGACCTGACCTGCCATATCCTGCATGCGCCAATTAGCCAAGGGCACTGCAGCCAGGCATTGAGTTGTCAGGCACAGGCCCAACACAACCTTTAATAGATGAAATAACATGCTGCAGCCCTTGTTTTTAATCAAAACGCTCCCCATACTGGATAGCATAGACGGAAAAAACTTGATTATGCGGGAAAACTGTTGCTATACTAGTTGTTATCTCGTTTGGTAATTTCATCTTTCAGCAAATTACTAATTCAAACAAAATTTAGCCACACTTTCAAAAAATTTCTGTTTAAATCCAGTCTACATTTGATTTAAATTCTTCACCATTCTTAAGAGGCAATAATGAGCGACAACATTACCCATTTAAGCGACGCCAGCTTTGAACAAGAAGTACTGCAATCCACAGTGCCAGTATTGGTTGATTATTGGGCAGAATGGTGCGGCCCTTGTAAAATGATTGCGCCGATTCTGGATGACATCAGCAAAGAATATGCTGGTCGCCTGAAAGTGGCAAAACTGAACATTGATGATAACCAGAATACGCCGCCAAAATACGGCATTCGTGGTATCCCAACCCTGATGTTGTTTAAAAACGGCAATGTGGAAGCGACTAAAGTCGGTGCATTGTCCAAGTCTCAACTCAGCGCGTTTATCGACAGCAACATTTAATCTACTTACCCGGTTTCCAGTCTGCGAAACCGGGTTTTCTTTTCAATCTCTCCGCCGTTTCTCAGTCTAGCGAGTTACTCAATGCACTTATCCGACCTCAAACATCTCCCCGTGACCGAACTGGTCGACATGGCCATTGCCAATGACATTGAAAATGCCAGCCGCATGCGCAAGCAAGATCTTATTTTTGCGATCCTTAAAAACAAGGCCAAAAAAGGCGACAGCATTTTTGGTGATGGCACGCTGGAGGTATTACCAGACGGGTTCGGCTTTTTGCGCTCCCCGGATACGTCATACCTGGCGGGCCCGGACGATATTTACGTATCTCCGTCGCAAATACGCCGCTTTAACCTGCACACAGGTGACAGCATTCAAGGCGAAATTCGTACGCCTAAAGATGGTGAGCGTTATTTTGCCTTGGTGAAAGTGGATAGCGTCAATAATGAAGCGCCGGAAAATACCAAACACAAAATCCTGTTTGAGAACCTGACGCCACTGTTCCCAACCATACCACTGACACTGGAACGCGAAATCCGCGGTGAAGAAAACATTACCAGCCGCGTGATCGATATGATTGCGCCGATTGGTAAAGGTCAACGTGCGCTGCTGGTTGCCAGCCCGAAAAGCGGTAAAACTGTCATGCTGCAAAACATTGCCCATGCGATTACCGCCAATCATCCTGACTGTATCATGATCGTGTTACTGATTGATGAGCGTCCGGAAGAGGTGACAGAAATGACACGCTCTGTACGCGGCGAAGTAGTGGCATCCACCTTTGACGAACCAGCGACCCGCCACGTGCAAGTGGCCGAGATGGTGCTGGAAAAAGCCAAACGCCTGGTAGAACACAAAAAAGACGTGGTGATTCTGCTGGATTCGATTACCCGCCTGGCACGTGCTTACAACACGGTGATTCCTTCTTCCGGCAAAGTATTAACCGGTGGTGTGGATGCCAACGCCCTGCAAAAACCCAAACGTTTCTTTGGTGCGGCACGTAATGTCGAAGAAGGTGGTTCACTGACCATTATCGCCACTGCGCTGGTAGATACCGGTTCGCGTATGGATGACGTGATTTACGAGGAATTTAAAGGTACCGGCAACATGGAAATCCATCTGGATAGACGCATGGCCGAAAAACGTACTTACCCTGCCATTAACGTCAACAAGTCTGGCACCCGTCGCGAAGAGCTGCTGCTGGACAAAGACGTACTGCAAAAAATCTGGGTATTGCGCAAACTGCTCTACCCGATGGACGACCTCGAGGCGATGGAATTCTTGCTCGACAAAATCAAGGCGACCAAGAGCAATAACGACTTCTTCGACAGTATGCGTAGAGGCTAGCGCCACCTCGGATGCAATTATTTATCGATCTGCTATTGATAAATCAATAAAAATCATAGATAATCGCGCGTTTACTGCAACTGCTTAAAGATTAGAGAGAAAGCATGAAAGCTGATATTCACCCAAATTACCCGGAAATCAACGTCACATGTAGCTGTGGCAACAAATTCCAAACTCGTTCTACGACAGGCAAAGACCTGAACATTGAAGTATGTTCACAGTGCCACCCGTTCTACACTGGCAAACAGAAGATCGTGGATACTGCTGGTCGCGTTGAGAAATTCCGCCAAAAATACGGCATGTAATTTCGGCGAATATGGTCCAGAAAGGCAGCATGGCTGCCTTTTTTGTTTTTATAGCTAGGCATTTCAGGGGTAATATCACACTCTGATCATGCGTTCATCCCGCGATCCACACCCAACCATGCAGTTTTATATTGATCACGATTGGCAAGAAAACATGGCCACCCCACGCGCCAAAGTGGGGGAGCGCGCCAAAACGCATCTGCTGATTTTGCTATGCGCCATCTGGCTGTGTGTGGGTTTGATTGGCCACTCGCCGTGGAAACCGTTTGAATCGCAATCGGCCAGCATTATTCAAAGCCTGATCGATCACCCTTTTCTGTCTGCTAACAGTTGGACACACGGCCACTGGATTGCGCCAGTCTCAGCCGGACACCCCTTACTGGAAACGCCACCATTATTTTACTGGGCAGCCACCGGCTTTGCCCATTTACTCTCGCCCTTGCTACCAACGCACGACGCTGCCAGGCTCAGTGTAGGTCTCTGGATGCTGCTGACCCTGATCATGACCGGGCTGAGTGGTCGCGAATTATGGAATCTGGGCGTAGGTCGTCAGACCAATTTTATTTTTATCGGCTGCCTGGGATTGGTCGTCAGCGCCCATACCATGATGCCTGCCGTTGCCGCTCTCAGCGGCATCACCATGGCTTTTTACGCCCTGGCCCTGGTGATGCGCAAACCTATACGCGCCATGTGGTTACTTTGCACCGGCCTGTTAATCGCCTTTTTGGCAGGTGGCGTGGTGCCTGCTCTCACGATTATGTTATCTGTGCTTGGCCTGTTATTGGTCCCCGCCATTCGCCAGCACAAACCCACCTACCGGGCCATGTTAGCGGGCACTTTGCTTGCCATGCCAGGGATCTGGCTATGGTGCTGGCTATGCCAGCAATGGGCGCCTGGCCTGTGGCACGCGTGGTGGCAATCGCAATGGCAACTCCAGCTGCCTGGCAATCATGGCTACTTTTTAAGAACACTGGCTTGGTATGCCTGGCCAGCCCTGCCGTTCGCCATGTGGGGCGTTTGGCGATTCAGGCACTCCGTGCTGACCACTTACCGCTTTCAGCTCGGGCTGATTTTCTTCGGCATTGCTTTTATATTGATCGGCTTCATGAGCGACCGCAGCGAAGTGAGTGCATTACCACTACTGGTGCCATTGACCGTATTGGCCGCAGGCAGCATCGAAACCCTTAAACGCGGCGCCGCCGGTGCTTTAAACTGGTTTGGCCTGATTTTGTTTGGCATTCTGATTGCCACGGCCTGGCTGGGCTGGTGGGCCATGCTCAACGGCTCGCCAGTGAAGCTCTACCAGCGCCTGAGTTACCTGTCAGGACTGGAAACCATCCATTTCAGCCTGTTATACGGCGCGATTGCCGTTGCGGTGACCCTGATCTGGCTGTCAATTGTGTTGCGTGCCAAGCACTCCAACCGTTCTAGCGCCACCAACTGGGCCATCGGCATGACCTGTGCCTGGACAGTGTTTATGAGCTTATGGCTGCCAATGATAGAAGCCGCACGTACCTACCAGCCACTGTTTGAAGACCTGCGCAAGCACCTGCCTGCGCATTACAATTGCATCCACGCACAAAATATCGGTGCGTCACAAGAAGACTTGCTGCACTATCATTCTGGCATACGCTTGCATGCAGGCATACACCTAAAAGACCACGAGCAAGCCAAGTCTACGCAGTGCGATTTGTATTTGATTGAAGACCAGCCGGGCAAGCGCCACATATTGCCTGGTGAAGAGTGGCGTGTGATCTGGGAAGGCGAACAAACCCGCCAGAACCGGGAATCTTTCAGACTATTGCAGCGCCACTAAAGACTCGGGATGGCTGCTGATTTCTAGCAGCCCAGCGACAGGGCAAATGCCCCCAATAATGCGCGCGCAGCCGTGCGCTTATGCTAAAAAGGGATATTATGCCTGCACGTGTTGCTGGATAGCGGCAATCACTCGCGGATGCAGCCCCTGCCCTTGATGTTGCTGCACATGGGCAACCAGCGATTTAATCATGACTGAATTCCAGAACTTTTTAAGGTGGCTGGCAATTTCCAGCTTAGCCTCTTCCACATCTGGATTCGCTTCAAAAAAGTCGCCAATCTGGTTGGCCATCTTGATTAATTTTTCCACTTCCATAGGCTTACACTCTTTCTAGCGAAACGCACGCGCATCTGGTTCTGACAGTGCACCGCTATACACCACGCACTGCCCGGTTTTGGCAAAGCCAACCAGCAAAAAACCATATTCCTGCGCCAAATTGACTGCCAACGCAGTGGGGGCAGACAGCGCGATCAGTACCTGCCCGCCACACATCGCAACTTTTTGCACCATTTCGTAGCTGGCCCGGCTGGTCGTCAACACCCAGTGCTGCGCCCAGAAGGTTGAAAAGTCACAGCCCTGGCGCAACAAGCTGCCAATCAGCTTATCCAGTGCATTATGCCTGCCAACATCTTCGCGCACACACACCACCTGCCCACTGGCATCCGCAATCGCACTCGCATGCGTAGCGCCCGTCAGTTGCTGCAAGGGTTGCTGTGATTTCAATCCGGCCAGCGCCGCATCAATGGCCGACAATGACACCGTCACCAATGGCCCAGTCGCCGACACGGGCTGTTTAAACACTTGCTGCAAACTCTCAGCGCCACACAAACCACACCCTGTGCGCCCGGTTAAATTACGCCGCTGCGCTTTGAGCATGGCGAACTGTTCTGCGGCCAATTCAATATGTAACTCTATACCTTGTAATGGCCCGTTCGCATGAAACAAGGCTTTCGCATCTATGCCATAAATCTGGCTACGATGACTGATAATGCCTTCAGTAAACGAAAAACCATAGGCAAAATCCTCAAGATCAGCTGGGGTCGCCAGCATCACCACATGCGAAATACCGTTATACACCAGCGCAATCGGCACCTCTTCTGCCACCGCATCCGGCAAGGCAGACGACACCCCTTCGCGCCAGCGGGTCACATGCAGTGTACTCACCGCCTGTTCAGCCGCAATGGCTTGCCATTCACTACTGGCAGGCAGCGGGCAATCTTTTACATCAACGTCAACTGTCATCAAGAAACAACCGTATGCGGATCCATCCCCGACAATTCAATTTGCGTGTCGCTAAACGAACGGTAATGTTGCTGCCAATCTGACAGCTGATTGACTTTAGACACTTGCACCGCCGTTACCTTGTATTCCGGGCAATTGGTCGCCCAGTCGGAGTTGTCTGTGGTAATCACATTCGCACCGGATTCAGGATGATGGAACGTGGTATACACCACACCAGGCTGTACGCGCTCGGTAATCTTGGCACGCAACACCGTTTGTCCGGCACGACTGCTGATGCCTACCCAGTCGCCTTCGGCAATCCCGCGATCTTCAGCATCGTGCGGATGAATTTCAATCAGATCCTCATGGTGCCAGGCCACGTTTTCTGTGCGGCGTGTTTGCGCGCCCACATTGTATTGCGACAGAATACGGCCAGTGGTCAGAATCAGCGGATATTTCTGGTTCACGCGCTCTGTGGTTGGCACATATTGGGTAATAAAGAACTTGCCCTTACCACGCACAAATTCATCGACGTGCATGGTTGGCGTACCACTAGGCGCTTCGTCATTACATGGCCACTGGATGCTGCCCAGTTCATCGAGTTTTTTGAAACTGACACCGGTAAAAGTCGGCGTCAACGCGGCAATCTCGTCCATGATTTCGCTGGCATGCGCATAATGCATGGGGTAACCCAAGGCTTCTGAGAATTTGGCAGTAATTTCCCAATCTTCCATGCCGTTTTTTGGCGTCATGACTTTACGCACCGGAGAAATACGACGCTCAGCATTGGTAAAGGTACCATTCTTTTCCAGGAAAGACGCGCCGGGGAAAAATACGTGAGCAAACTTGGCCGTTTCATTGAGGAACAAGTCCTGCACAATCACGCACTCCATACTTTCCAGCGCATGGGTCACATGCTGGGTATCCGGATCAGACTGGGCAATATCTTCACCCACACAATACACGGCTTTAAAGCTGCCTTCTGCAGCCAAATCCAGCATATTGGGAATCCGAAGGCCAGGATCTGCACTCAGCGTCACGCCCCAGGCCTGTTCAAATTGCGCACGTGTTACGTCATCAGACACATGACGATAACCAGGGAATTCATGCGGCATGGAGCCCATGTCACAAGAGCCTTGCACATTGTTTTGACCACGCAATGGGTTGACGCCTACGCCTTCGCGGCCAATGTTGGCTGTTGCCATGGCTAGGTTAGCAATACCCATCACGGTGGTAGAGCCCTGGCTATGCTCGGTGACACCCAGGCCGTAGTAGATCGCAGCATTACCGCCAGTGGCATATAAACGTGCAGCCTCACGCACCTCATTGGCAGGCACACCCAATTCCTTTTCCAAGGCTTCTGGTGAGTTTTCCGGCTTGGCTGCAAAGTCACGCCAGGCAACGTACGAATCCCACTCGCAACGTGTTTTGACGAAGTCTTCCTGCACTAGACCTTCAGTCACAATCACATGAGAAATGGCAGAAATCATGGCCACATTGGTGCCAGGACGCAGTTTCAAATGGTAATCCGCACGCACATGTGCCGAGTTAGACACCAGGTCAATTTCTCGTGGATCGACCACAATCAGCTTGGCCCCTTCACGCAAGCGGCGTTTCATCAAGGAGCCAAAAACCGGGTGACCATCGGTTGGGTTCGCACCCATGACAAAAATCACGTCAGACTGCATGACTGAATCAAAGGTCTGCGTACCGGCAGACTCACCCAGGGTTTGCTTCAAACCATAACCAGTGGGGCTGTGGCAGACGCGCGCGCAGGTATCTACGTTATTACTGCCAAATACGGCCCGGATCAGCTTTTGTGTCACGTAGACTTCTTCGTTGGTACAACGGCTGGAAGTAATCCCCCCGACCGCCTCTTTGCCATATTGCTTTTGAATACGCTGGATTTCACTGGCGGCATAATTAATCGCCTCATCCCAACCCACTTTTTGCCATGGGTCATGAATGCTTTGACGGATCATGGGCGTCGTAATACGGTCCGCATGGGTCGCATAGCCCCAGGCAAAGCGGCCTTTGACACAACTATGGCCGTGGTTGGCACCCCCTTCTTTGGTCGGCGTCATACGCACCACTTGCTCGCCTTTCATTTCGGCGTCAAAGCTGCAACCCACGCCGCAATAAGCGCACGTGGTGGTGATTTTGTGTTCTGGGGTGCCCGCGTCAATCACGGTTTTTTCCATCAGCGTCGCAGTAGGGCAAGCTTGGATGCAAGCACCACAAGACACGCATTCTGACTCCAGAAAATCTTTGCCGCCAGCAGAGACCTTGCTATCAAAACCGCGGCCCTGGATGGTCAGTGCGAATGTCCCTTGTGTTTCTTCACAAGCGCGCACGCAGCGTGAACAGACAATACATTTAGAGGCATCAAATGTGAAATAGGGATTGGACTCATCCTTGGCCTGACCGAGGTGATTCTCACCATCATAGCCATAACGCACTTCGCGCAAACCTACCGCGCCCGCCATATCTTGCAGCTCGCAATCACCGTTAGCTGCACAGGTCAGGCAATCCAGCGGATGGTCTGAAATATAGAGTTCCATGACGCCACGGCGCACATCGGCCAGTTTAGGTGTCTGCGTTTTCACCTTGAGCCCTGGCGCCACTGGCGTGGTACAAGACGCCGGGTAACCGCGGCGGCCTTCGATCTCAACCAGGCATAAACGGCAGGAGCCAAACGGCTCCAATGAGTCAGTCGCGCACAACTTAGGCACGGTCACGCCGCCCAGTTGCGCGGCATGCATGATAGAAGTCCCATCAGGCACGGTCACATCTATGCCATCAATATTCAGCGTCACCATGGTGGTGCTGTCAGACTTGGGCGTGCCGTAATCGGTATCCGCATCGTATTTAAGTGCTTGCGGCTGTGAAGAGGAGTATTTGATGTCATCCATAATGTCATCCTTCGCCGCCCTTAGGCAGCAGCTTCTTTATTGCTTAGACCAAAGTCTTCAGGGAAATGATTCAGGGCGCTCAACACCGGGTAAGGCGTCATGCCCCCCAATGCACACAAGGAACCATTCAGCATGGTGTCGGACAAGTCACGCAGTAACTGCACATTTTGCGGGTGGTTCTTGCCCAGCACAATTTTGTCCATCACCTCTACGCCGCGCGTAGAGCCTATACGGCACGGCGTACATTTGCCGCAACTTTCAACGGCACAAAACTCAAAAGCGTAACGTGCCATGTTGGCCATATCGACACTGTCATCAAACGCCACAATACCACCATGACCCAACACGGCCCAAATCTTGGTAAACGCTTCGTAATCCAGCGGCGTATCAAACTGGCTCTCCGGCAAATAAGCCCCCAATGGGCCACCTACTTGTACGGCGCGAATAGGCCGACCCGAGGCAGAACCGCCGCCATGGTCATACAATAGCTCACGTAAAGTGGCACCAAACGCCAGCTCGACCAGACCGGTTTGTTTTAAGTTGCCCGCCAGTTGAATAGGCAAAGTACCACGCGAACGGCCCATTCCGTAATCGGCATAATATTGCGCGCCTTTATCCAGAATAATCGGCACTGTCGCCAGTGAAATCACATTATTAACAATGGTCGGCTTGCCAAACAAGCCTTCAATTGCAGGCAGTGGTGGTTTAAACCTGACCAGGCCACGCTTGCCTTCCAGGCTTTCCAGCAAAGAAGTTTCTTCGCCGCAAACATAGGCACCCGCAGCACGACGTACTTCGAGATGAAAAGTATGGCCCGAGCCCAGAATATTTTCGCCCAGGTAGCCCGCTAAATTCGCTTTACGGATGGCCTCATTCAGTGTTTTCAGCGCATGCGGATATTCGCTGCGCAAATAGATATAACCTTGGGTAGCCCCCACTGCAATCCCGGCAATGGTCATACCCTCAATGAGCACAAAAGGATCATCTTCCATGATCATCCGGTCAGAATAGGTGCCCGAGTCGCCTTCGTCAGCGTTACAAACAACATATTTCTGCTCTGCCGGGGCATTGAGCACGGTATTCCACTTGATGCCGGTGGGGAAAGCCGCACCACCACGACCTCGCAAACCAGAGTCGGTGACTGCTTTAACAATATCGGCACCAGACATGGCCAAGGCATTTTTGAGGCCTTGATAGCCATCATGGGCCAGATAATCTTCGAGTGAAAGCGGGTCAGTGATGCCGACGCGGGCGAAGGTTAAACGTTGCTGTTTTTTCAGCCAGGCCAGCTCATCGGTCAACCCTAAATATAAAGGATGCGCTTTAGCTTTGTCAGCGAGTGCATTGGTAAACTCTGCATTAAACAAGCCAGCCACGTCTGAGGGCTGCACCGGGCCAAAGGCGACGCGGCCTTGCGCGGTTTCAACTTCCACCAGCGGCTCCAGCCAAAACAAGCCACGTGAACCGTTGCGCACTAATGTCATCTCGACACCCCGCGACTGCGCCTCTTGCATGATTTTTTTAGCCGTACGCTCGGCGCCCAGGGAAAGTGCGGTGGAGTCTATGGGCACATATACCTTAACCATGGCACACCTCGCTAATCAATGCGGTGACCTTGTCAGTACTCATGCGACCATACACTTCATCATCCAGCATCACTGCCGGCGAACAGCCACAGTTTCCTAGGCAATATACCGGTAACAAAGTCACCTCGCCGTCAGCAGTGGTTTGGTGATAATCCACACCTAGTTTCGCTTTTAGCTCGGCTTCCAGCTTGGCAGACCCCATGGACTGACAGGACTCGGCACGGCAGACTTGCAATATGTGCTTACCGATGGGATGGGTACGGAAATGATGATAAAAACTGACGACACCGTGGACTTCGGCCACAGACAGGGCCAGCGCTTTGGCAATCTCCGGATATACGGCTTCCGGCACATAGCCAATATCGTCCTGAATCGCATGCAACAAAGGCATCAGCCCACCCGGCACATGCTGGTGTGCTTGAATATGCGCCTGTATCTGCGCGTGTTGCTCGTGGCTTAATGTGTTATCCAAACCGACCTCACATTTAACTGGTTACAATTTAGTTACATTCTATCACCCTCGAATCATATCCTCTATTTATGCCTTGTGAAAGCCTAAAAAGGGCATAAAATACGAATTACTTTAGACCTTAATATAGTCATGCAAACAACGGCCACCATTCCTACACAATTGATCGACCAGTTTGGTCGGCGCGTGGACTATATCCGCCTGTCGATCACCGATCGTTGTGATTTTCGTTGCCAATACTGCATGGCAGAAGACATGACGTTTCTGCCGCGCGATGCCGTGTTATCACTCGAAGAATGTGCACGCCTCGTTAAACTGTTTGTCCGTATGGGCGTGCGTAAAGTTCGCATCACCGGTGGTGAACCGCTGGTACGCAAAAATGCCATGTGGCTGTTTGAGGAAATTGGTCATTTGCCCGGCCTGGATGAGTGTGTACTCACCACCAATGGCAGCCAGCTGGATAAATATGCCACGGCGCTGAAAACCGCTGGCGTCAAACGCATCAATATCTCCATCGATAGCCTGCAGGCAGACCGTTTTAAAACCATCACCCGTGTGGGCGAATTATCAAAAGTGCTCACCGGACTGGACGCAGCCAGGTCTGCAGGCTTTGACAATATTAAAATCAACACCGTGCTGATGCGTGGCATCAACGATGATGAAGCCGAAGCCCTGGTCAACTTTGCGATTGAAAAACAGGTCGATATCAGCTTTATTGAAGAAATGCCGCTAGGGGCAGTGGAGCATGATCGCGAACAAAGTTGTGTCAGCAATACCGAGACGCTTGCCCTGCTAAAAAGTAAGTTCTCACTCACGCCTAGTACCCACAGGACAGGCGGCCCTGCGCGCTATTGGCAAGTCAATGGCCAGCCAACCAGGATTGGTTTTATCTCACCGCATAGCCACAATTTTTGCGAGAGTTGTAACCGCGTGCGCATCACCTGTCAGGGAGAACTGTTCCTGTGCCTGGGGCAAGACCATCAAGTTAATTTACTGCCATTGCTACGCGCGCATCCTGACGACGACCAACCCTTGGTAGACGCCATTCTGCATGGCATGCGTATCAAGCCTCAAGGGCACGATTTCGATTTACGGCGTGCAGCCCCTGCGGTTGTCCGCTTTATGTCGCATACGGGTGGTTAATGCAGATTACCGCAGTCATCCTGGCCGGTGGGCGCGGCATGCGCATGGGCGGTGCCGATAAAGGCATGGTGCATTATCAAGACAAGCCCCTGGTCGCACACGTGCTGGAACGCATACAGCCGCAGGTGGATCATGTCATCATCAATGCCAACCGCCATGTAGAGCAGTACCGGGGATTTGGCGTCCCGGTGGTCACCGATGCCAACAATCAGTTTGATGGTCCACTGGCAGGCATGCAAGCAGGCATGCATCATGCCACGACAGATTGGATACTCAGCGTCCCCTGCGACTCACCATTGTTGCCACTGGATTTAGTCAGTCGACTGCGTCGCGCCATCAGCGAGGCCTCGGCAATCAATAAGACCCATGCCCTGCTGGCCATTGCGCGCAGCGCCAGTGGCACGCACCCAGTGTTTTGCCTGATGCCACGCCAATTGAGCGCTGACCTCGATGCTTTTCTGCAACAAGGTCAGCGCAAAGTGAGTGCCTGGCAAGCCCAGCATCCCCATGTATTCGTCAGCTTTGAAGATGAGCAAGCGTTTACTAACATCAACCACCATCCCTCTTAGCCTTAGCCATCATGACTAACCAAGCCCTTTTGCAACAACTGGCCAGCAATCCTTCCTGCGCAGATGACTATGACCCCAATGCCATGTCTGTGACGCAAGCACGTCAGTATATCCAGCAATTTTTATCGCCTGTGCAAGACAGCGAAACCATTAGCATCAAACAAGCGCTGGGGCGCACACTATCAACGTCCGTGACATCTGGCCTCAATGTGCCTGGCCATGACAATTCGGCCATGGACGGCTTTGCGTTCCGCTATGCAGAGGCGACGCAACCACTAAAAATCGTGGGCACCGCATTTGCAGGTAATCCATTTACCGGTGAGTTACCCGCAGGCGGCTGCGTCAAAATCATGACAGGTGCGGTGATTCCATCTGGCGTGGATACCGTCGTCATGCAAGAGCACACCACCACTGAAAATGAGATGGTCACAGTGCTCAAAATCCCGGCCCAAGGTGCGAATATCCGCCTGACAGGGGAAGACATCACGATTGGTCAAACCGTGCTGGCGCGCGGCCATCAAATACAACCGGCCGATATGGGGCTACTGGCCTCGCTGGGCATTGCAGAAGTCCAGGTGTACCGCCGCTTGAAAGTGGCTTTTTTCAGCACCGGCGATGAGCTGGTCAGTGTCGGTCAGCCACTACAGGCGGGCCAGATTTACGATAGTAATCGTTATAGCTTATGGGGCATGTTGCAAGCACTAGGGGTAGACGTGCATGACCTGGGCAATGTCGCCGATGATCCAGATGCATTGGAAAAAACATTGCTACAAGCGGCTGCCGAGCATGATGTGGTGATTACCAGTGGCGGCGTATCGGTAGGCGAAGCTGACTTTATGAAACAATTGTTGGCGAAACACGGCCAGGTATTATTCTGGAAAATCAATATGAAACCGGGCCGCCCGCTGGCCTACGGCAAAATCGGCCAGTCACATTACTTTGGCTTACCCGGCAATCCGGTGTCTACCATGGTGACTTTTTACCAGTTTGTACAAGCAGCCCTCAAAAACCTGATGGGTTCGAACACCTTTAGCCAGCCCTCATTCAAGGTCGAGTGTGTCAGCGCCATTAAAAAAGCACCCGGCCGCACCGAGTTCCAGCGTGGCATCTTATTTAAAGCAGGCGAAGACTGGAAGGTGAAAACCACCGGTGAGCAAGGCTCGGGGATTTTGAGCAGCATGAGCCAGGCCAATTGCTTTATTGTGCTGGATGACAAAACCAGCACACTGGCAGCAGGCACGCTGGTTGAGGTGCAACCTTTCAGCGGCATTTGCTAAGCCGCCCGACCCACACAAGCTGGCATGAATCATAAAAAATAGCTTATAGTGTCGGGTCGCAGCGGGGGTTAATCATAAGGGTGTTGGCGTGCAAGCCGTGTTAAAAGAGTCCAAACAGTTCAGTCATGTATTAGAGTGGTGCTTGATTGCTTCACTGCTTATCCATGCAGCGATCATGTTTACCATGCCCAAGCCAGACTATGACCTGCCACCGCCAAAAAAGCAGGAAATCCGCATTGAGTTAGTGAAAGAGCAGCCACCTGCACCAGCGCAGCCAGTCGCCGAGCCGGAGCCTACCCCCGTAAAACCTGAACCACCGAAGCCACAACCGGTAAAGAGCGAGTCCAAGCCGGTTGAACACAAGCCGGTGGAACAAAAACCAGTCGCGCCGCAAAAACCATCCCCAACCCCGGAGCCTCCCACAGAGACACCGCGCCAGGTCGTTGAGTCCCCAGCCCCGGCAGTGATTACAGCCAAACCAACTGTTAGCGAAGCAAAGCCTGAGATGGTGGCGCCTCCAGCGCCGCCTGCACCGCCACCTGAGCCGGTCAAAGCCAGTGGACCGAGCGAAGGCGATATTGAGGCTGCGCGCAATGCGTTTAAAGAGGCTGCGCAACGTGAAATTCAAAAGAACCTGCGCTATCCCAGAATTGCGCTGGAGCGCGGCATTGAAGGGGTGACCAACCTGCACATTACCTTTGACGACCATGGCAACGTGACTAGCATTGAAGTGGTGGAGTCTAGCGGCAACAAGGCCATCGATGAGGCTGCCATTGCCACCATCAAGAAGTCGCAGTTAAAGTCGCTGTTTAACGATTTATTGCGCGGCAGGCTGAAGTCTACCAATGTGCCAGTCAGCTTCAAGCTGGCAAGTTAAGCTGCCATGTTTTTCAAACGCACCTCCTTAGGCACCTCAGCCAAAGCCCACGACAAGCCGCTCAGGCACTTACTGCTGTTTCATGACCTGTACTTTATTGCACTGATCGTGTTGGCAGTTGCCAGCGGCGGCTACGGTATTTATCTGTGGGACAAAGCCTCCAAGCAATCTCAACGCATTAACTTTGTCATTCAGGAAATCTACCTGGTGCGCGGCGACCTGTATCGTCAAACCAAAGAGTTATTTGATGCATTTTTCTTGCAGGAAGAGAATGCATTACATGAATACAACCAATACACTACCTCCATCTTGGATCACCTGGAGCGCCTGCAAAATGTCGCCATCGATCAGGAAGAGCGCGATGCGCTGATGGACATAGAGCTGAAATACCGCAACCTGGTCAATGAAGCACCGGCCTTGTTTTATCGCTATCAGAATAACCCTGATCGCAAAGCGCAAAAGTCCATTTACCAGGATATTGAAACCGGCATTTTCAGACACTATGAAGAGGTTTCCAAGCGTGCCGAAAACTTGCTGTTTGTGAAACAGGGAGAAATCAAGCAACGCCTGGACGAGGCCAGAAGCAACTCGATTGCGGTGCTCTCATTACCACTGCTACTGGCCTGCATCCTGATTGTGTATTCACGCCGGATTCTGAAAAACTCCATCGTCCGGCCAATTAACGACATCATGCAGGCCACCAATGCCATCAGTACTGGCAACCTGAGCCATCAGGTACCGGAGGCCGGTGCAGAGGAACTGGCGGTGCTGTCGAGAGAAATTAATAAAATGGCCGAAGACCTGGCAGCCAGTCGTGACGCACTGGTTAAAAGCGAAAAACAGGCGGCACTCGGCCTGCTGGTGCCCATGCTGGCGCATAACATCCGCAATCCGCTGGCCAGCATACGTGCAACCGCACAAGTCATTGACGACCCCTTGCTGGATAAAGACACGCTGGAGTCGATTCAAGGCATTATCCACACAGTGGACAGGCTGGAGCGCTGGACAGGCAGCCTGCTGTCTTACCTGCACCCGATCAAACCCATGCTCAACCAGTTACTGCTTTCCTCTATTGTGCAGGGTGCTATCACCACCTTGCAGCCAAAACTCAATGAAAAGCAGATCAGGGTCATTGAAAACAGCACAACGATCAAACGCCTGGTGCTTACAGACGAACATTTACTGGAACAAATGCTGTATAACCTGCTTCTAAATGCCTCAGAGGCTTCACCGCGAGGCACAGAAATACAGTTAACCTGCAGACTGGCTAATAACCTGCTCACTATCACCATTATCGACCAAGGGCCAGGCATGCCATTCAAGCCGGAGCCCCATGCGCTGACGCCGGGCCCGACCACCAAACGCTTTGGCACCGGCCTGGGTATCCCGTTTGCGTTCAAGGTATGCGAGGAACTGGGCGGCGCCATGGCCTTTGACAGCGAGCCAGGCCAAGGCACGCACATTACCATCACGTTACCGCAATAATTGGCTAGACCTGCGGCTGACATGAGAATTTTCGTTTTGTGCTTGCTTAATTTTGTATTTTTATCAACAATGTGATTAAGTGATTGTCATGACTACTATGTTGAATTCACCTGTTCCAGAACTCATCTTACCGGCCACTTCTGGCCTCCAATTTAATAGCAAAGACTATTTGGGTAAGTTTCTCGTTCTCTATTTTTACCCCAAAGATGCCACGCCCGGCTGTACTACGCAGGGCATGCAGTTTCGCGATATGCATGAGCAGTTTGCTGCAGCCAATGCCGTGGTCTTTGGCATTTCACGCGACAGCCTGAAATCACACGAAAATTTCAAAGCCAAGTACACGTTTCCGTTTGAGCTGATTTCTGACAGCGAAGAAATCGCCTGTCAGGCATTCAACGTGATTAAAATGAAGAACATGTACGGCAAACAAGTACGAGGCATTGAACGCAGTACATTCCTGGTCAACCCACAAGGCATCATTGTGCGCGAATGGCGTGGTGTCAAAGTGGATGGTCATGCCGCCGAGGTATACGCCAGTATTCAGTCTTCCCACTCATAAAAGTGATTTTCTATGGCCCGTGCTGCACACACCAAGTTGTTTGTTCTTGATACCAACGTTCTGATGCACGACCCGTCGTCGCTATTCAGATTTGAAGAGCACGATGTCTATTTGCCAATGGTGACATTGGAGGAACTAGACAATAACAAGAAGGGACTGACTGAAGTCGCCCGTAACGCCCGTCAGGCCAGCCGTTTTCTGGAAGAAATCATCGGCAGCATAGACACTGACAAACTGGAAGAAGGCTGCCCACTGGGTATTCAGGGTAATCGCCACCTGACCGGCAAGCTGTTCTTCCAGATGGAGCATGTGCCGACTGACCTGCCAGGCCTGGCAGGCAGCAAGGCAGATAACCAGATCATCAGCGTCGCCCTGTCCCTGAAAAAACAGTTTTCCAAACGTAATGTCATCCTGGTCAGCAAGGACATCAATATCCGCATTAAAGCCCGCGCCATGGGCGTGCCGGCTGAAGATTACTTTAACGATAAAGTGCTGGAAGACAGCGACATGCTGTATACCGGCCTGCGCGAACTGCCGGAAGACTTCTGGGAAGCACACAGCAAAGACATGCACTCCTGGCAAGAAGCCGGCCGCATGTTTTATAAAATCAGCGGCCCTATCGTCAAGTCACTGCTAATCAACGAGTTTTTGTTTTATGAGTACCACAAACCGTTCCATGCCATTGTGCGTAAAATTGAAGACAATTCAGCCGTGCTGGAAGTGGTGCATGACCACGCCAACCCTAAACACAGTGTCTGGGGCATTACGGCACGCAATCGTGAACAAAATTTCGCCTTGAACTTGCTGATGGATCCTGACATAGATTTTGTCACACTGTTAGGCCAGGCCGGTACCGGTAAAACCCTGTTGACCCTGGCGGCGGCACTGACGCAAACATTGGATAAAAAACGCTATTCCGAGATCATCATGACGCGCGTCACGGTACCGGTGGGGGAAGACATCGGCTTCTTGCCAGGCACCGAAGAAGAAAAAATGGCGCCATGGATGGGCGCCCTGGAAGACAACCTTGATGTATTGAACAAAACAGATGAGGACGTAGGTGAATGGGGGCGTGCTGCTACCCAGGACTTAATCCGCACCCGCATTAAAATCAAATCATTGAATTTCATGCGTGGCCGTACTTTCCTCAATAAATTTTTAATTATCGACGAGGCGCAAAACCTGACGCCAAAACAAATGAAAACCTTGATTACACGTGCAGGCCCTGGCACTAAAGTGGTGTGCCTGGGCAATATCGCCCAGATCGATACGCCTTATCTGACAGAAGGTAGCTCAGGCCTGACTTACGTGGTCGATCGTTTCAAAAACTGGTCACATAATGGCCATATCACGCTGGTTCGTGGCGAACGCTCACGCCTGGCAGATTTTGCAGCCGAGGTCCTGTAGACGTAGTCTGCTTGAATGTGATGGTTAAAGGCTTTTATACCTTACTGATTGCCCAGTTCTTATCGGCAATCGCTGATAATGCACTCTTGTTTGCAGCGATTGCGCTGCTGGCCCAGCTCAACGCACCGAGCTGGCATGAACCGCTGCTACGAGAGTTCTTTGTCATTTCCTACATCGTGCTGGCACCGTTTGTCGGCCCGTTTGCCGATGCGCTCCCTAAGGGCCGCGTGATGTTCTTGAGTAACGGCTTGAAGTTTATCGGCTGTTTAATGGCCCTGGTCGGCGTCCCGCCATTGTATGCCTATGCCATGGTCGGCGTCGGCGCTGCGGCCTACTCTCCAGCAAAATACGGCATCCTGACCGAGATGCTACCGTCGAAGTTGCTGATCAAGGCCAACGCCTGGATGGAAGGCACAACCGTGACTGCCATCATCCTCGGCCCGGTTTTAGGCTCTACGCTGTCGGTCAACAACCCATACATAGGCATTGCCTGCATCATGCTGCTGTATTTGCTGGCGGCGGGCTTTAACTATTACATCCCAAAAGTACCCATCGACCATAAAGTGGCACAAAAAACATTGCGTTTTTTGCTCAAGGACTTCTGGCATGCGTTTGTGACCCTATGGAAAGACCCGCAAGGCCAGGTATCGCTGGCAGTGACAACACTGTTTTGGGGCGCAGGCGCAACACTGCAATTTGTGGTGTTGCAATGGGCTGATGTCAGGCTCGGATTCTCGCAACAGCAAGCCACCTATTTGATTGCAATCCTGGCCGTCGGCATTGCTGTTGGCTCCATCATCGCTTCGCGTTATGTAGAGCTGGAAAATGCCGTTAAAGTCCTGCCAGCCGGCATTTACATGGGTATTTTGGTCATCAGCATGATAGTGATCCACAGCCCTATCCTGGCCGGCATTCTGCTGTTTGTGATTGGCGTGCTCTCCGGTTATTTCCTGGTGCCGCTTAACTCGTTGCTACAACATCGCGGGCATCATCTGCTTGGCGCAGGCCATTCGATAGCGGTACAAAACTTTAACGAGAACATAGGCATTTTGCTATTGCTAGGCGCCTACACCTGGATGGTGGGGGAAAAGCTGGAGATCAACACAATCGTTGCTATTTTCGGTGTGTTTATCATCGTCAGCATGTCGTTGATCACTCTGGTTTATCGCAAACAAATCCGGCAATAAGCAGATTGAGTTTACCCAATAAAAAAGGCGCCTGAAGCGCCTTTTTTATTGCCATGCCATTAGTGCACGTTTACAACACCAGTGCAGTTTTACCAGTGCAATTTTATTAGTGCAGTTTTACATGCGGCTCAGTACGTCTCGAAATAATACGCCCGATGGTATGCACAATCACGGCAAAAATACCGTGTAATGCCATCAAATGCATCTTATACAAAGAGCGATACATCACGCGCGCAAACAGGCCCTGAATGTACATACTGCCGCCTGCAACGGCACCCATCAGGCTGCCAACAGTTGAGTATTTACCCAGGTTCACCAATGAACCGTAATCGGTATAGTGGAATTCGGGCAATTGTGCTTTACCAGCCACGCGCGCCTTGACTGTTTTCACCAGTAAAGAGGACTGTTGGTGCGCTGCCTGAGCACGTGGCGGCACAGTGGTGTCATGGCCTAACCATGGACAAGCTGCGCAGTCACCGAAAGCAAAAATGTTCTCGTCATGCGTGCTTTGCAAATGCTGATTGACCACCAACTGGTTAATCCGGTTGGTTTCCAGGCCATCGATATCTTTCAGGAAATCTGGTGCCTTGATACCAGCTGCCCACACCACAAGTTCTGCCGGAATGGTGCGGCCACTATGCGTAGTAATGCCTTTTTCAGAAACCTCGGTCACGCGCTCACCGGTAAACACATTGACACGCAGCTTACGCAACTCTACGTCTACCGCATAAGATAGCTTTGCCGGCAATGCAGGCAAGATACGGTCGCTGGCTTCGATCAAGGAAATTTTGACGTCACGGTCCGCATCAATTTTGTCCAGGCCGTAAGCGGCCAACTCACGCGTTGTATTATGTAATTCTGCCGCCAACTCAACACCTGTCGCACCCGCGCCAACAATGGCCACTTCCAGTTGGCCAGGCTTTAATGCCTCGGGCTGGGTTTGCGCACGCAATAAAGCGTTATGCAAATAGCGATGGAATTTTTGCGCTTGCGCCTGTGTGTCCAGCGCCATCGAGAACTCGCGTGCGCCCTTAATGCCGAAATCATTGGTCGTGCTACCCACGGCAATAATCAAGGTATCGTATTTGAACGAACGACGCGCAATAATTTCATTACCATCTTCATCATGCACCGGCGCCAGCAACACTTCACGTGTGCTACGGTTGAGGCCATCCATACGGCCCAGACGAAATTTAAAATGATGCCAGTGCGCCTGCGCCAGATACTCCAGCTCATGACGGTCAGGATCCATGCTGCCCGCTGCAATTTCATGCAGCAATGGTTTCCATACATGCGTTCTAGTGGCATCAATCAGCGTAATTCTGGCTTTTTTCTTCTTGCCCAGAGAGTCACCCAGTTTGGTCGCCAACTCAAGGCCACCTGCACCGCCACCTACAATGATGACATGGTGTAAATCATTTTCGTCTGTCACGCTCTATCCTTCAATAAAAAAGCGCGCCTGCCGTACTGCCAAGCGCGCACAACAACTTAATTATACCGTTATTCGTTACCAGTAATTTTGGCATGACTACGAATAAACGCGATAACTTTCAACACATCATCCGGTTTCAAACCATCATCTGGCGCCATCAAACCAAAACCTTTAGCACCCATACCACCATTGGTACCATGCCAAATCGTTTCAAACATTCCTTTGTTGGTTGCATTTTTGGAATAACGGAAATTTTCACCAATCAAACCAGGACCAACTGCGCCTTCACCATGCCCACCGTGGCAAGCTACACAAGAATACAGGTTAAATCTTTTTTTACCCTCTTTAATCGCCTCTTCATTGCCGATGTAAGGGTTTTTACCCGTCGCCAAAAACTCTTTTGCTGCTGGTGTATCAAACATTTTCACGTCAATTGCCAGCGGCTGACCATCTTGTGTTGCCACAAACTGAATCGCCTTGATGTCACCACCAGCATCCGCTGCAGCACCAGATTGACCACCGTTATTACAGGCTGCCAGCATTGCGGCGAGCAGTGTAGTTAAAAGCATACTTCTCATGATTACCCCCATCTTTCCTAAGATCCATGTTCTTTGAAATAAAACGGTTTTTAATTGTTTTTTATAATCAAACCGACTGCATTTATTGTGCCACAAAAACAAAAAACGGTCACCTTAGTGACCGTTTTTATTCGTAACGAATTACTCGTTACCTGTCGTTCCTACATTGCTATTGCTACGAATGAAAGCAATCACTTTCAGCACTTCATCTGGTTTGATACCATCATCTGGAGCCATCAAGCCAAAGCCTTTAGCACCCATACCACCGTTAGTACCGTGCCAGATAGTTTCAAACATACCTTTGTTCGTTGCGTTTTTCGCGTAACGGAAGTTTGAACCGATCAAGCCTGGACCTACTGCGCCTTCACCTTTACCACCGTGACAGGCCACGCAAGAGTACAGATTGAAAATCTTTTTGCCTTTTTTAATCGCTTCATCGTTACCGATGTAAGGGTTTTTACCTGTAGCTAAAAACTCTTTCGAAGCGTCTGTATCAAACATTGCTTTATCGATACTGATGGTTGAGCCGTCTTGAGTAGCTGAAAAAGTGATATCAGCCATCGCACCTGTGGCAAATGCCATCAAGGAAATCAACAATGCTGATTTAAATGTGTTGCCTAACATGTTTTCTCCTAATCCTAAACAAAATGAGCGACGTTAACATCAAGACCCAACCAACATTAACGTATGCTCATTTAACGAATCGTTCCAGAAACGGTTGACGAATATTTCCGAAATTAATTACAGAATATTTCACTTAGCCATCTCAAAACAAGGCCACGATTCTACTGCGTTTCTTTTACCTTGTCATTAGCAACTGCCTGTTTTTAAAACTTTTTCACTATGTGTGTTACTTTTTATACACACTGTCGCCTTCAACCACTGGCACCGTTGGAATACCGTAATCTTTCAGGATTGCATCGATCTTATCTTTGTTGCGCTCCAGAGCTTCGTTGATCATCTTGATGCGGTCTTTATCTTTCATGCGCACAGCCACAGAAATATTCCAGTACTCCTTACCTTTAAGGTTCACCTTGTTGTATTCAGGAATCAGGCGTACTTCTAAAGGCACTTTAGAATGCTTGGCAAAATAGCCAGCAATTGGGCCCCACATCACAGCAACATCAATATCACCTTTCACCAGATCATCAATAATGAAGCTGGTTGGCAAATTCAAATCACGCTGCAAGCGATAAGGGCGTGCATTGGTCATCAAATCGTAATCGTTCAAAGGAATCGTTGCCGGGCTTTTATCAACAATGCCAATAATGCCTTTTTTCAAATCCGGTGAATCCCAGTTGTTAATGTCATAGTTACTGTCTTTACGCCAAACGAACACATGGCCGGAACGATAGTAAGGTTTGGATGTTCTCAAACCATCAAAATCAGAGGTCATGCCGATAATCACATCACATCGCATGGCGTTGATCGTATTACGCAAGAAGCCCTGGCGATTATAGGCATATTGAAAGGTCAATTTTTTACCGAGATCATCTGCCAGTACTTTGGCGATCTTGTCTTCGAAGCCTTCCAGCTTGATATTGGAGTAAGGCATATTGTCCGGGTCTGAGCAGACTTTAAATTCGGACTCATCCGCGACACGGCGCACTTCACCTATACGGCCTTCGTCCGGATTCAGAGAGGGGATGTCAATCTCTTCAGCAAACACCACACTTTGTGTGGCAAACATCATCGCAAACGCACCCAGAATATTCCATGTAATTCTCATTTTGACTTCATCCTTTTTTGTGATTGTTTCCTGTCGTTTTTGGAGCCTGGCTTCGCTCAAAAGTTCTACCAATCAACGACAAAGTGAATCATCTTAGCGTGAATGCGTTTTCATTTGTAGCCAAAACACATTTAATTTTATTGCGATACTTTTGAATCATGATATTCATGAAAAAAAACACCCTGCCGAAGCAGGGTGTTAGAGGAGTCAACGTATTACTACGTGTAACTTAAGACAAGCTCAAATTACAGTGAGAAAACGTTCAGTGCACCGCCGCCAGGAGCAGCGTTGTACTTAGTCAACTCTTTGTAACCACCAGCAGCACCCAGTGCGTCTGTGTCGTTGGTCATACCCAAGTTCATCGCAACACCAGCCCAACCGCCGATACCGGACAGTACGCCAACGTATTGTTTACCCTTGTTGCCGTATGTGAATGCATTACCAATCACGCCGGAACCAACTTGGAATTTCCACAGTTCTTTACCGTTTTGTGCATCAACAGCTTTGAACCAACGATCCAAAGTACCGTAGAACACGATGTTAGAAGCTGTAGTCAGAGCACCGCCCCATGCAGAGAATTTCTCTTTGTTGTACCAAACTTTTTTGTTGGTCATTGGATCATAAGCGCCGAAGCCACCCATTACGCCATCAGGACCAGCAAACATAGTCAAAGTAGCACCAACCCATGGTTGACCAGCAACGTATTTAGACTCAACTGGCTCGTATGTCATACATACGTGGTTCAATGGTGTGTACACCAAACCAGTTTTTGGAGAGTAAGCAGCAGGCTGTTGGTCTTTAGTACCCAAAGCAGCTGGGCAAACACCCTTAGCGTTGTAGTCTTGGTGAGTAGAAGCAGTTGCCAATTTGTTTGGCACACCTGTTTTCAGGTCAACATCAGTTGCCCAGTTAACGAATGGGTGTACTTTTTCAGCTGCAACCAATGAACCGTTATGAGCGTTCCATGTGTAGATGAAACCGTTACGGTCATGGTGCCATGCGTAAGTTTTGCCACCTTTGTCGAACAGGATTACTTCGTTAATACCATCGTAGTCCCACTCATCGTGTGGAGTCATTTGCATGCCCCATTTAGCCACACCAGTGTCCAAATCACGAGCGAAAATTGTCATAGACCATTTGTTGTCGCCTGGACGTACATCTGGGTTCCATACGGATGGGTTACCAGTACCGTAGTAAACCAGGTTTGTACGTGCATCATATGGCCACCAGCCCCATACGGAACCGCCACCATGTTGCCAGCCGTCTTTAACAGCTTGTGGTTTCAACCAAGTACGTGTACCCAGTTCTTTTTCACCAATTTTCAGGCTGTCGTTAGCCAATTTTTTGAAAGAACCACCTTGCTTGTTACCGCCGTTTACATCTTCGTAAACTGACAGAGCATTGTAGGATGGGTTTTCTTTGTTGAAGTCAGCACCGATCAATACTTCGCTGTCTGGACCTGTAGAGAATGCTTTCCATGCCAGAGAGCCGTCTTTCAGGTTGTATGCAGCGATAAAGCAACGTACGCCGAACTCAGCACCTGAGCAACCGGTCAATACTTTGTCTTTGATCACGTGTGGAGCGTTAGTGTTAGTTGCACCAACTTTTGGATCAGTGTTCTTAACATCCCATACTTTAGCACCGGTTTTTGCATCTAAAGCAACCAACATACCGTCGTTTTGTTGCAGATAGATTTTGCCGTCGCCGTAGCCCAGACCACGAGAAACGTTGTCACAGCACAGAACTGCTTGAACGCTTGGGTCTTGTTTAGGGAAATAGGACCAAACGATTTTTTGATTGTCGTTCAGATCCAGAGCGTATACGTTGTTTGGGAAAGCTGTGTGAACGTACATCATGTTGCCCACAACCACTGGTGAACCTTCATGACCACGGTTTACACCAGTAGCGAATGTCCAAGCTGCTTTCAGGTTTTTAACGTTACCCTTGTTGATTTGTGCCAAGGCGCTGTAACCGTTGTTGTTGTGTTGACCACGTGGATGTGCCCAGTTGTTGGCATCTTTCAACGCGGCTTCTTGGTCAGCTGCTGCGAAAGCAACCAATGGCAATGCTGCTACCAGACCCAAGGCCAGTTTGATTTTGTTAACTTGCATATTGATCTCCAAAGTTAGAACTAAGGGTTTAATATTAAGTACACGTTAAATTCTGCCACCACTAGGATTGGCAAACCAAATCTCCCGCATACTTTTCACTCCAGAGACAAGGGAAAAACTCCTGAAACACCTTAGAATTTATCACTTGCCGCATGTGAGGATTGCAATATAGAACAATTTGTTTTCAATTGCAACAGTTTGGTTACAAATCGGTTACAAATATTTCGAAATATTTTTTGTTATTTTTAAGCAAGCTTGTCATAAAATAAATTACCATTAAAAATCATACAGTTAAGAAAATAATTTATGAGCACCCTCTATCTTTATCCTGAATGCCAGCCGTTTACAAATACCCATATTGCAGTCAGCCCGTTACATTCAATCTATATTGAACAATGCGGCAACCCGCATGGCGTACCCGTTATTTTTCTACATGGCGGCCCTGGCAGCGGCTGCAATCCAGGACAAAGACGCTTTTTTGACCCCGCGCATTACCACATCATTTTGTTTGATCAACGCGGATGTGGTCGCAGCCTGCCAGCTGGAGAGACCATAGACAATACGACGCAAGACCTGGTGACAGATATAGAGGCGATACGCCAGCACTTGAATATTGATCGCTGGCATGTCTTTGGAGGCTCATGGGGTAGCACGCTGGCATTAGCCTATGCAAACAGCCATCCTGACACAGCGATCAGCCTGACTTTGCGTGGCATTTTTTTGAGCAGGCAGCATGAGATAGCCTGGTTCCTAGGGCAAGTATCATTGTTTTTCCCTGAAGCCTGGCAGACGTTGCTGGCACCGGTGCCCGCCAGCCATCGGGAAAATGTCCTGGATTACTATGCCACACAGGTATTTGACGCTGACACTGCCATCAGCATTCCAGCAGCCATCCGCTGGAATGCGTTTGAATCCAGCATTATGAGCCTGATCCCTAAAGCGGATAGTACCGAAGTCAATGGCGCCGTCGAACTGGCGCGGGCACGGGTACAAATTCATTACATTCAACATTTATGCTTTGTCGATGGCGATCAAATGTTACAGGCAGCCGCGGAGCAACTGCGATCCATCCCAACAACCATTGTGCAAGGGCGTTATGACATGGTCTGCCCGCCACAAACTGCCTGGGAATTAAGCAAAGCACTGCCACACGCGACCTTGGTCATGGTGCCGGACGCCGGTCACTCAGCGATGGAGGCTGGTACATGCCAGGCTTTATTGAATGCGACGGAACAATACAAGCAACTCAGTTCCTAACAATCATCCCCAATGAAAGTGGAGTGTATGCCTGCGTTATGGACGACAGTACAAGCACAGTGGCGAGGGCTGAAGCAGCAATTATCAGCCTATAGCTACTGCACGCCGCTGTTTGTGATAAAAACAACCTGGCAGGGCGTTACCAAGCACAGGTTAATGGGGCTTTCTGCCGCCCTCTCCTTTTACGCCCTGTTCGCCCTGATTCCGCTGATCGTGCTGATTTTCTTTTTAATCAGCCACCTGGTGTATTCGTCTGATTACGCCATTGTGAAACTGGCCATTCTGACCAGCAATCTGCTGCCAGAATTCAGCCAGCGCATCATGATAGAAGTGTATGAAAATACGCGCACCAAAGCTGCCTGGGGCGCGGTTGGTTTTTTTGTGTTGCTGTGGACCATCACGCCACTGGCAACACATATGCGCGCCAGCTTTCACCTGATTGCCAGCCGCAATGACGTGCCCTCTTTCTGGCATAAGAAATTACGCGATGTCGTCGCCGTGCTGGGTGTATTACTCGTGTTCTTCCTGTTTACCGCCGCCGGCTTTGTGCTGGAGTCTATTATTGTTTTCCTGGCCAACCATCTGCCATCCGCATCGATCAATGTGGTCGGCTCACTACTATCGCTTACTTTAACCACTTTATTGATTGCAGGTTTTTACCACACCTTTTGCCCACTCAATGTGCACTGGCGCCACTTGCTGTTATCCGCCCTGCTCACCGCCACCTTGTGGATGCTGATGCGCCCGGCCTTTGGCTTGTTTTTAAGCGTGAACAAAAACTTTGGCGCCGTGTTCGGCAGCATGAAGGCCATGTTTGTCTCCATCAGCTGGCTTTATCTTAATTTTGCCGTGTTTCTAGTGGGCATAGAGTTAATGGTCACACTGAGGCAAAAAGACGTATTGCTACTGAAAGGCCTGTTTGAAGATATCCCCAACCAGCAACACTACTTGCAGGCGCTGATGGGCAAATACGGTAAAACCTATGCGCAAGGTAGTTATGTGCTGAAAGAGGGGGATACCAGCCATCACTACTATATGGTGGTCGATGGCAGCTTGCATTTGACGCAACAACACACTGACGGCAGTGAGAAAATACTGCGTATCTTGCAGTACGGTGATTTTTTTGGTGACATCGCCCTGTTCTCGGCACAACCCGTAACGGCTAGCGCGGTGGTCGCCTCGCCGGAAGCATCAGTGATTGAAATTTATGCCGACTGCATGGAGAACCTGTTGCAGGAAGACCCGCATATTGCTGTGCGCCTGCTAAAACAACTCTCCCATCATGCGCAGGTAAAGAACACATTTGTATCATCAAGCGCCGTATAAACAGCCCAGTGCCTGAATAAACAACATAGATCAGCCGCGTTTTGCGCTAAATCAAGTCACACAACCATTGCAGAATTGTAAGATGTGTTACAAAATTGTAACTATCTTTGGAATTTTGCACGATGGCCATCCCACTTTCGCAAGAAATCAATACGCTGATACAACAGTTGAATCACGGACAATTTATTGACGTCATTCAACGGGCACGCCCATTGGCGGCACAGCATCCGCGAGAGTTTGTCTTACACCACCTGCTGGCACTGGCGCTGGATCAGACTCAGCAGTACCCGGAGGCAGCAAGTGCATACGAAACAGCGTTGCAACTCAATCCGAAAGCCGCAGAACTGTGGTTTAACTATGCCATTGTACAAACCCAGCTTGATGCACTAGCCACCGCCGAACAGGCTTACCGCAAAGCCATTGCGCTGAATCCACAGTTTTTTGAAGCACATGGCAACCTGGGCACGGTGCTGCAAAAACAGGGCAAACTGGATGAGGCGATGGCCAGCTATCAGCAAGGATTGCGCATCCAGCCACAAGATGCGCGCGGCCATTTCAACCTTGGAACAGTACTGCGTGACAAAGGGCAATTGCCGGCAGCCGTGCAAAGTTATGAACGCGCCATCACATTATTCCCCAACTACACTGACGCCTATAACAACCTGGGCGAAACCTGGCGCGACCAGGGCGACATGACCAAAGCGGTGCAACATTACCAGCAGGCACTACAACGCAACCCTCAACACCCGGGTGCCAACTACAATATGGGCGAGTTTTTATACCTGGCCAAGCGATTTGAAGAGGCGATTCCGCACTTTCAGGCCTCGCAATTGGATGACTGGCAATCCAGGGTGCTTTACTGCTTATACCGTGCCGAGAAGTTCGAAGCGTTCAAGCAGTTACGCGATGACATTATTAAGCAAGGGCCACATACCGCACCATTTATTGCGACACTCTCCACACATTACAGCCTCAACCACGACCAGGCGGACCCTTACCAGTTTTGTCCGGATGGCTTGTCGTTTGTTTATCACCGCAGCCTGCCAGAACTGGCACCGGGCAGCCCGCTACTAGCAGAATTACTGGCCAATATTGCGCAGGCCGATATCGCCGAGCGTAAGCAAGCGCGCCTGACCAATGGCAAACAGTCTGCAGGCAATTTATTCAAGCGCCCTGAAGCGGCCTTCAGGGCGCTGGGCGAGTTGGTTAAACGTGAGTTCCGCCATTACCAGGCCCAATTCAGCCAGGCCGATTGTGCCCTGATCACCCACTTCCCAGAATCACTGGAATTCACCAGCTCCTGGTACGTCAACATGCAAAAAGGCGGCCATCTGGATGCCCATATTCATGAAATTGGCTGGCTCAGTGGCGCCGTTTATCTCGCTATGCCAGAGACGGAAGATCCGCAGGAAGGTGCTTTTGAGTATGGCACACATGGCGACCAATACCCGCAATTACATGACAATTTCCCAACGCGCTTTATCAAACCAGCCGTCGGCGATATTGTGTTATTTCCGTCATCGCTGTTTCACAGAACCATCCCCTTCCACGCCGAAGCAGAGCGCATTTGCGTGGCATTTGACTTGAAACCTGCCGCACACCTGCCAACCGCACGCAGCCAGTATTAAGCCAAGCGACAAATCCAAGGTTTTATCACAGCAACGATGCTGTGACTGGCTTATCAAACTGATACAGAATTTATCAAAATTGCTGATTGTAGATTCCATGGCGCAAGGTATGATACTTGATGAGGAATGGCTATTTAAACCGGCACAGAAGCAGGGGTTGCAACTGATGCAACCATCCGGAAAGATTGCGTTGCAATACACCTCATCGCGTGTCACCTCAACCAACTCTGATGGAGTCAGCTCAATATGATTTCAGTGCGCCGGACATGCTTATTACTCCCCTTGCTCGGCATGGGTGCCAGCGGCCTGTCCCAGGCGGGGGCTGAGCAAGTCCGCGAAACCAAGAGTGAATTACTGTTTAACCTGGCGCTACTGAGCCAAATGCCCAACCGCCAGCCGCAAGACACCTATGCGATTTGTGCATTTGAAGAAGATATCGGCCATTTGAAAGCCACCGCGCTGGAATCGCAGAAATTACAGAATTTGCAGATATTTTTGGTCACTGTAAAAGCACCAACCGACGTCAAGCGCTGCAATCTGTTATATATTCAAGACTATGGCTCACAAAAGCCGCTAGAATTACAACAAATCATTCAGAAAGAATCCGTATTGACCGTGGTGTATAACGGTAATAAATTTTCTGAGTATGGGCATGTAGAAATCAATGAGCAGGATAAGCATTACCAGTTCGCCTTGCATCTGACCTCGGCAAAACAGGCCGGCATTGTATTTGACACGCGACTGATGAAACTGGCGACCAATATCATTAATTAACTTGAGTATGTTAAGACTATTACCTCACCTCAAAATTGCACACAAACTGCTGCTCACCGAACTGGTGATGACCTTAAGTATGTTGCTGGTGTTTATTGTCTTTGCGTTTGGTAGCCATTACCACAGCCTGCGCTCCCACCTGATTCGCGATATCCTGGTGCAAATGAATGTGGTGGCAAACTCGATCGGCCCCGCCGTCATGTTTGGCGAGGTAAGCTCAGCCGCAAAAACACTAGAGCCACTCACAGACAACCAGAATATCCGCAGTGTCGTCATTCTTAACCAGCAACAAAAACCGCTGCAAAGCCTGCATCCACAGCACCCCCAAAGCCCGGCGGGCTGGCAATGGTTATATCCCTACTTTGGCGACATGGAAGTGACCACGCCGATTGTGGTCAATGAGAAAACTGTGGGCAGCTTGCATGCCACCATCAAACAAGAGCAAATTGTCGATGTATTAATTGGCTTTGCCTGGTCGAATGCCATTGCCGTACTGGCGGCGGCCTTGGTCGGCTGCCTGATTATGTGGCGATTGAACCGCAATATTGTGGACCCGATTCATGCACTGCAAAGCTTTGTCAGCAAGATCACACGCAACCACCATTACGACCAGCGCATCAAGGTGACCAGCGCCGATGAAATTGGCATGCTGAGCCATGATATTAACAATATGCTGGAAAGCATTCGCCAACGTGATGCGCAGTTACAAGCCGAGCTGGAACATCGCAAAGTTATCGAAGAAAAACTGCAGTTTTTAGCCCATTACGATAAAAATACCCAACTGCTGAACCGCCATGCATTTGAAGAAGCGATCACACGTAAAATCACTGCCACGCCAGATGACCGCAAACATATTTACCTGCTGCTGCTAGATCTGGATCGCTTCAAAATCGTCAATGATGCCTTTGGTCACAATACCGGCGACAAACTGCTGCAACAAGTGGCTCACAGGCTGCGCGGCAACATGTCGCAAGAAGACGCTATTTTCCGCCTGGGCGGTGACGAATTTGCCATATTGCTGGATGCGCCCGGACGCACGCTGATCGAGCAGGTTTGCAAACGCATTATCCAAACCATTTCTGCGCAGTTTATCGTCGACGACCATGAAATCCATATTGGTGTCAGCATCGGAATTGCGCTGTTACGGCCCGGTTTTGACTCGAAAACGGAAGTCATGAAAAATGCGGATGTGGCGCTTTATCAGGCCAAAGATGCCGGACGCAATACCTTCCGCTTTTACAGTGAATCTGATGAAGCCAACACCTCCGAGTTGCGCAACCTGCGCGAAGAGTTGCACTTCGCCCAGCAGAACCAGGAGCTGGAGCTGTATTACCAGCCGATCATCCACACACAGCTATTGAAAACCATCGGTTTTGAAGCACTGCTCAGATGGCGTCACCCGACCAAAGGCCTGCTGACGCCAGACCAGTTTATTCACCTGGCAGAAGGCTCCGGGCTCATCATCAGCATTGGCGCCTGGGTCATCCACCAGTCACTCAAACAACTGGCGATGTGGCAGGAAATGTTCGACCGTGACTTGTTCATGAACGTGAACATTTCCTCGCGCCAACTGGATGATGACAGTTTGTCAGACACCATCCGCCATGCGCTGGACTTTTACCATGTGTCACCACGCACGCTGAACCTGGAAATCACAGAGTCTATGGTGATGCGCAATATTGAGTCGGCCAAGCAAATTCTTTATTCACTCAAACAATTAGGCATAGGCATTGCCATCGACGACTTCGGCATCGGCCATTCGTCCATGAACTACCTCAAGCAATTGCCGGTCGATATCCTCAAAATTGACAAGCAGTTTACGGCGGGCATCCCGCAAGACAAAGTCGATATCGCCATTGTCGACGCCTTGGTCGCCCTGGCTGTCAGCCTTAATTTGAAAGTGGTTGCTGAAGGCGTAGAAAGCGCGATCCAGTTTGAATACCTGCAATACAAACTCTGCCACCATGTGCAGGGCTATTTATTTAGCGCCGCCTTGTCTGCCAGCCAAACCACGGCCTTCATGGCCGAGTTTCCGGAAAGTATTCCGAGCGTTTTTCGTAAAATTGCAGGGTCAGAAGTCTAAAAAATACAGGCATCGACAATCAAAAATAGTCGGATTTAGCCGTTATATAAAAATAAACAATAAAAAGCCATCAGGGAGATATATGCTACGTTTAAAACCATCTTACTTATTCATCGGCTTGCTATTCTCAGGCTACCAATTATCCAGCCAGGCTGCCGGCTTTGCGCTGTTTGAGCAAGGCGCGAGCGGCCTGGGCAACGCCTACGCCGGTGCTTCTGCCGTCGCCGAAGATGCGAGCACAATCTTCTTCAACCCGGCCGGGATGACTTATCTGGAAGGCCGCCAGATCGTCGGTGCCTTGCATGTGATCAAGACCAATGGTGACTTTGATGACAAGGCCAGTGAGCGCGCAGGTACGCGACCATTGGGTGGCGAGGGCGGTGAAATTGGCAGCCTGGCTGCCATTCCTAACTTTTACTATAAACAAGATATCAGCGATCAACTCAAAGTCGGCATTGGTGTAGGCACACCTTTTGGCTTAAAAACCGAATATGACAAAAACTGGCTGGGCCGTTTTCAGGCGATTAAATCAGAACTGAAAACGGTCAACATTAACCCATCATTAGCCTGGAAACTGAATGATCAGTGGTCATTTGGCTTTGGTGTCTCGGCCATGTGGGCACAGGCAGAACTCACCAGCGCAGTCAATTTAGGGGCGGCAGAGTCCTCGATTAACAACAAGGGCAAAGATTGGGGCTTCGGCTATAACTTGGGAGCGATTTATCAAGTCACGCCTGATACGCGATTAGGTCTGGCATTTCGCTCAAAAGTCGAGCAACACTTAAAAGGTGACGCACGCTCACCTTTTACAACGTTAAACGGCATTCCTGGCCGGACCCTGAATACAGATATCACTGCAGATTTGACCTTGCCAGAAACACTGTCTTTCAGCAGTTTTAGTCGCCTGGATGAGCGCTGGGATTTACTGGCGGATGTGACCTGGACCCGCTGGAGTCAATTTAAGACACTCACTATCATGCGTGATAATGGCTCCAACGCCATGCTGGGCTCTACCGAGGAGCATTGGAATAACACCTTACGCTATTCTGTAGGCGTCAACTATCGTTATACCGATACCTTAAAACTACGTACTGGTGTCGCCTATGATGAAGAGGCCATCGATAACAACCATAGAACCGCGCGCATTCCTGGCAATGACCGCATCTGGCTGTCTTTGGGTGCCAGCTGGCAATATAGTCCGCAGACTAAATTCGACGTGGGCTATGCGCATCTTTTCATTAAAGAAGCCAGAATTTACGATGACCAGCAAACACCTGCACCAGGTAAAGGTCTGATTGCTGGCAAATACGATGGCAGCGCGGACATTCTCAGCCTGCAACTCACACACCAGTTCTAAGCCCCTCCGGGCCTGGAAACTCCCTTATCCAGCCGTGATTGTTTATAGCATCACGGCTGGCTCGTATGACATCTTACAAGCGCATATTTCACCCTGTAAGTTTCGTGTAAGCCGCTTGTCATTTAAACTTCATCTATCAGATTGAAAATGCCTGTCTTGAAACCACCCGAAACATCGCTTTTTAGGATAGAAGATGACCATAGCGCACTTTTTCAAACTGGCATTACTGCCGCTGGCAATTAGCCAGGCATTCGCAGCCCAGGCAGACCAATCCAGCACGACTTCACAAGAATCCCCTTCTTTGGTGTCACGTTTTATGAACGAGGACAACCCGTTCCGCATCAATTTCGACTTGGGTGATCATCCTTCCTACTTTCAGGTCTACGGTCTGGTCGATATCGGCCTGACCCATATCAATCACTCTTTGCCAGAGAACTATGAGTTAGCGAATAACTTTTATCCTTATTCGGGCGCAAAAAAAACTGACAGAACAACCTCCAGAACCAACTGGGTGAATGGTGGCTGGCAAGGCTCACGTCTGGGCTTTAAAGGTGAAGTCGCCAAGCTGCAAGCATGGGATCATGACTTTAAATTTATCTACCAACTGGAAGCTGGCTTTAATACGCTGGATATGAAATTGCATGATGCAGCACAAACACTGGCAGACAACTCTGGTACCAATGCCAACTCCAGCGTCAGCGCGAACTCTTCCATGAACGGTGAATTATTTACCCGCCAAGCCTGGGCAGGGATTGATGCGGGCTCATGGGGTAAATTGACCTATGGTACGCAGTACAACCCGTTCTTTGAGATCACAGTGACCTATGATCCTAACGGTAAAGCCGACAGTTTTTCACCATTGGGTGAAAGCGGCACTGTCGGCGGTGGCGGTGGCGTGTCTGAAAACTCACGCATGAAAAACTCTCTCAAATATGCCAATACTTACGAGTTGGAGAGCCATGACAAAATCAACTATGCTGTCATCAACCAATTCGGTAACTCAGCAGGCACCTCGCACGGCAATGGCTATACCACTCAACTGGGCTACGAAAGCAGTGCATTCGGCGTGCAGTTGGCCTACGATAGATTCTTCGATTCAGTGAAGTCTGGGATTGCCGGAGCTGGCAATCCTTTGGCGAATGACACCATTGCGGTGTCGCTGTATAACACGCAAGCTGTATTGCTCACTGGTAAATGGTTACCAACGAAAGATTTGAAAATCATCGGTGGTGTGGAATGGTATCAATTACAACCATCATCCTCGCGCTCCATTGATTATCACTCTATCTATGATCAAACCGTCTTTGGCGGCGTGGCAAACTCTGCATTGAAACCAGGCTACAAGCAGGATAACTATGTGTATTACCTGGGTGCCAACTTTGACTTTGCGCAGCGGGTGCCTGCACTGGCTGGCCTAACAACGTCCATCGGCTATTACCTGACCAAGGCGGATGCTATTGACGGCCCTACCGTATCCACCAACTCGCAGGGTAAGATTGATACCTGGACGGCGATGCTGGACTATAAACTGAATAAGCGTTTCGATACTTATCTGGCTTATACCACCAACCATTTTTCGGGCGACAAATATCCAAGCGCCTCGAATTATACGAACGTGACCAGCTACGGTGCCGGTTTACGCATGAAGTTCTAAAGCGAATGTTGAATTAAAAAAGCTCAAGCATATGCTTGAGCTTTTTTTATCGTGCTACGCTGATCAAGCGTGATATTTGCGTCTGCGCGCCAGCAATCCCACCACACCCAAACCCACCAGCAACATGCCGTAAGACTCAGGCTCTGGCACCGGCGTTACCACCAGGCCGGTAATTTCTGTCGGTTTAAACATGCCAGTAACGTTCACCTGGGTATTGGTGTTCCAGCTATTGGCAATCACGTTACCGTTGATCGCCGTAAAGCCACCAGTGATGTTCGCCAGTGGCGCCAGTATGGTGCCTGTTGCACCAGAACCGGTACTCAATGCCGTGGCTTCATAAAAGTTATAAACCACATTAAAGCCATAGCTGGCAAAGTCAGTACCGGTGCCGCCATTAAAGGTCAAGCCACTGCCTGAAATGTTCAGGATAATGGTCTGGCCTGCTGAAAAACCACTAAAGGTTGTATTGTTTCTGGAGTTGAACAAACTGCCATCAATATCAAAAATCTGCGCACTGCTATTGTTGCTGGCGGTGAGTTGCAAGCCGCTATAGTTGTAAGTCGCTGTTCCAGTATTCACCAGGTTATTCAGGCTGGCAGACAGGTTGAGCAAATAAGTGCGCTCATTGGTGAAATTGATAGGGTCGCTATCAGTATAAGCGCCTGTAAAACCAAAACTGGAAGTGCTGGTAGTACCACCCACATCAATGTTACCGTTCTTCACGCTGCCGTTGTTATAGGTCAGATTGTTGCCAACCACCAGCGAATTACCAGCGACCGCTTTGTTGAGCTCATTCACCGCATAGCCAGTCACATTAAAGTTACCGCCCACTGCTACCGCACCTTCAACATCGCTATAACTACTGGTAAAGTTGTTAAACACGAATACGTTAAACTGGCCAGCTACGCCAAAATCCAGCACATCGGCCGAGGCTGCCATGCTTTGCATTGCAAGTGTAGCGATAACCGCACTTTTGAACATCCAATTCATACATCACCCTTTGATAGTCAAATAATCGTCATCATAAATAATGTTTTATGATCGTATAAGTGACTTATAACACTTTTACTTCTCGCACCAGATAGCCCATTCGGGTAACCTAAGCCGTGCGGTAGTCAACGCGGCTATCTGGCAATGGCAGCTTCGCGCGATTGCTGCACCAGCATTTGCTCAAATGCATCCGCTGGCACGGGGGGTGAATAGAAAAAACCTTGTGCGTAATCGCAATGAATATCCATCAGCAAGTCACGTTGTAGCGCTGTCTCTACGCCTTCAGCAATCACTTTCAGGCCGAGCTTATGCGCCATCACAATAATCGCTTCGCACAACACATAGCTTTCATTACCCGCATTGAGATTGCGTGTGAATGACTGGTCTATTTTGAGATAGTCGATATCGAACTTGCTAAGATAGGAGAGCGAAGAGTAGCCCGTGCCAAAGTCGTCAATCGCCACCTGGATGCCCATGTCTCTAAACTGCAACAGACGCTCTTCGACCACCGGATCCGGATTGAGCAATAAGCCCTCGGTAATTTCCACGACGATACGCTTACCTTCTACGCCCATCGCGCGCAATGCATGCACCCAATCACTTTGCACGTTGAGTTGCTCAACAAATTGCACCGGTGATTTATTAACACTGATGGCAAAGTCATCGCCCATCAAGGGTTGCCATTGCATGGCGTGTTGCGCAGCGCGATGAAAAATCCAGTCACCCATGGCAATAATGTCACCGGTTTCTTCTGCCACCGGGATAAACAATACCGGGCTAATCAGGCCACGCTCAGGGTGCTGCCAGCGCATCAGTGCTTCTGCTTTGACGATTTTGCCATTATGCAGGCTGACAATCGGCTGGTAGTAATCACGCAATTCGCCATTGTCCAAAGCCATGCGTAAATCACGCGCCAGATTCACGCGTTGCGAGAGTGCCTCACGAATCGCCAATGAGAAGAAGCGCAGGCTATTACGGCCGCGGCTTTTTGCGTCGTACATGGCCTGGTCTGCGTGCTGTATTATTTCTTCGGCATGCAATGCGTCTTCAGGATATTGGCTAATGCCGATACTGACTGTGACAAACACGCGCTCACCGCCCAGAATATACGCCTTGGAAATCTCCTGCATCAGCTGATTACCCAAGCCCTGCAGATCGGCATGCAAGCCTTCTGGCACAATAATCGCAAACTCATCCCCGCCCAGCCTGGCCACGGTAGCTGGCAACGATACGCACTGGCGGATACGCTGGCCAACCTCCATCAATAGCTCGTCACCACGCCGATGGCCAAGGCTGTCATTCACCTCTTTAAATCTATCCAGATCCAGCAATAACAGGCTCAACCGCTGTTGCCTTGTCGCAGCGGCGGTAATTGCCTCTTTGATTTGATGATGAAAATAGTGGCGGTTAGGCAGCTGGGTCAGGCTGTCATAATTCGCCTGCCGCCAGATCGCAGCTTCAGCCTGTTTTTTATCGGTAATATCAATGTGTGTGCCGCGCATCATCGCTGGCTCACCCGCAGGCGTACGTGAAATCAAGCGGCCACGATCCACAATCCAGATCCAATGCCCCGCTTTATGCTGCATGCGGATATCGCACTCATAAAATTCGATCTCCCCCTGTAAATGACGCGCTACCAGCGTCATGGAGGTTTGCCAGTCATCGGGGTGCGTTAAACGTTTCGCTGTTTCAAGATTATGTGGCACCAACTCGTCAAGGGTATAGCCAAGTATCTCTGCCCAGCGCTCATTAAACTGGAACATCCCCGTTTGCACCTCCCACTCCCAGGTACCAGCACGGGTGGCGTCAATAATGTTGGTGAGGCGCAAGCGCTCAAGCTCAAGCTCTTCACGCTTGCTTTCTATTTCGGCGGTTTTTCTTTTCACGGCGACCCGCAACATGAAAATCAGCAACAGCAACGTTAAGCCGACCACCAGCAATAATGCTAATGTCAAAATCACCTGCTTGGAGTACACCCCGCGTTGCAGAGAACTGCCTTTCCATTTAGATTCCAGCGCCGTCATTTCAGCCGGACTAATGGCAGCGGCACCACGCTCAAGCAAGCTCAGTGTGCGCACATCGCCCTTTCTGACAGCGCGATGAAACTGTCCTTGATACAAGGTAAACGCACGCAGAATCTGGCTATCTGCATTCATGCGATACAAGTAATAATGCGCCGGATAATCATCCATGCAGACGATTTTGACTTGCCCGCTTAATGTGGCCTGGATGATTTCTTCATAATTGTTGTAGAGGCGAAACGATTTCACGCCCGCTTCTTTTAATTTGAAGATGCAGCCATCGCCTTTTTGTACACCGACAGTAAATCCACTCAGCACCTCAGGGGATGCCAGACCGCTAAGGCTTTCGTGCGCATAAATGCCCACCGGCAGCGTGGCATAAGCCTTGGTAAAGGTGTACCGTTGTTCGCGTTCGGCGTCGCGAAAAATCATCTCGATCACATCAGCATGCCCACTCAGTAACTGCTGCTGCGCCTGCTCCCAGGCGGTCGATACCAGCGTCACCTTCACGCCGGTTTTCTGCTCCCACAACTTCCAGAAATCAGCCACGATGCCTACCGTGTTACCGTTGGCATCCTTAAACAAATAAGGCGGGTAATTATCATCGCTAATCACAGTAATCGCCTCTGCCCGGGCATCGCGCGCAGGCAGGCTGGCAAACAGCATAGCACTGTAACCCAGCAGGCAAAGCAAGGTCATGACGCGACGATAGAAGTGTCGTGTAAACATGGCTGCAAACTTATTCATGGGTAATCAGATGTAGACCCTGAGATTAGTTAAAAAGGCTGAGTCAAGAAAAGCTTAACAATACTATCGACAGAATAATACAAACATTTACGGCAATTGTCTTTTTGTACAACGTGATGCTGACGATATTTACCACAAAAATCTTTTTGCACTGGCACCAGATTGGTGCTTGCAGGAATACTGATCAATAAAAAAGCGCAGGAAAACGCCTGCGCTTGTATCAACCACAGCCTTTAAATGGCCACTACACGTCTGGCGCACCGGCCTTGATCTTGGCAATCCAGTCTTCCACCTGAATAAAACCGGCATCCTGCGCTTTTTTGGCATCTTCGTCGGAGATCACATCCTGCACGAACTCCAGGCGCTTCCATTCCGCCAACGGCGTCTGGCACTCTGCCACAGGCACATAACGCGAGCTGCTATCACGGGTATAGCGGTGAATATAGCGCGGACAGTTTTGCCATAGCTCGGACAACGTCACTTTCACCACAAACTCGGCTTCTTGATACATGGCAAGCAAAGCAGGCTCATTAGACACGCTGCTCACGCCTTGCAAGCGAATACGGTGCGGGCGCTCGAACGAAATAAACAGCATGCCAATCTCTGCATTCTCGACCATATTGCCAACAGATAGCTGCATACCGTTGCCATCATAAATCGGGAAAATCAGCGTTTTGTCGTTGATCACGCGCACAAAACCGGTAAACCCACCTTTATATGACACGGTGGGACGCCCGTTGTGGTCCACCGTGGATAAAAAGAACATATCCAGCGACTCTATAAATCCTTTGGCATCTTCATCAATCTCGGTCTTGCAGGCGATTTCTTCAATGCGGTCTGCCAGCTTCCTGGTGCCTTGCTGGTCCTGCACCTTGCGGTGTGTTTCTCCAAACAAACGACTCATATTTCCCCCTACGACTTTATTCAGTGGTTCTGTTCAATGATACGGTTTAAAAACACGTGACAACACTATGCTTAATGGCATGTTGGCTAAAGTCTGACCCAGACGGCACCATTGTAGGACGTCCATGCAATGCTGTCATTAAAACACCCGGATCAGGCGAAAACTCCACAGCCGCTGTGTTTTTTCCGGATGATCCAGCGTCGACCAGGCGGTCCCCATCTGCAAAGTATAATACTGGCTGGCGTCGTAATGTACCTGCGGTGTAAGCCGATAACGCCAGGTGCCGCCAGTGCTGATTTCCTGATTAAGCTCCAGGCCCAGTGTCAGCCGCGGTGAGACATCATAAAACACCGTATTGTTCAGCAAATAGTCTACTTGTGCACTGCGGTTAATATTGTATACACGCAAGCCCAGCATACTTAACGACGACCACTGGTCTGCCCACTGCCGGGCATGGATATATGTCGCGTCAACAGACACAGCTTTGGCATGCTTATTCACATCGACAAATGCTTGCCAGCCATTGGCCGTGCCTTGTGCATAGTCGACCCCCAGTGTTTGCTGGATCGCCACTTTATAGCGTTCATGACTAACGTCCTGAAACGGCAGCTCGACCTCAATCGCCAGGTCATCCGCCAGTCCATACTCCAACTCAGGTGCCCAGCTAAAATCACCGTTATAAGGGTTATAGTCACCTAGCGCATTGATCTCCATTTCACCCTGCCTGACGCCCAATGGTCGCACCAGGTCATACACCATGGGTTCGGGAATCCTTAACAAGCGGTCACTGTGCGCTGCGTCAGGTTCAATAAACGCAGGCTCGGGCATGATTTCTGAAGCATTAAGCCGTGGGATGATGGCGAGGTGAAGCGACAAAACAACAACGGTATGAGCGCATTTCATTAATACATTTACGTAAATAAAAACACCATACTAACACGCTGGGCGCGTGTAACAAATGCTGGTTTACTTCCAAACGCTGTAAGTATTCCTGCCGCTATGCTTGGCCTGATAAAGTGCCATGTCGGCTTGCTTAAGCAATTGCTTTAAGGTGACATCGGATGCAGGATCATACAAAGTGAGTCCAATACTCAAATGCACGGCGATTTCCCTATCATTAATCAACATAGGTACATTGAAAATATCCCGTAATTTGGTCGCGACCTTGACTAACCCTTGCTCAGACATTTGGTCTTTGACCACAATCACAAACTCATCACCACCGAGCCGACTCACAGTATCCATATCGCGCATATTGGACTTCAACCTGGCCGCCACTGCTTTAATGACCTCATCGCCCACATCATGACCATACTGGTCATTAATGGCTTTAAAATGATCCACATCCAGTGCCATGAGGCCGAATCGCTTGTGATCGCGCTTGGCCTCTGAGTGTGCATAGTTCAAACGACTTTCGAGCAAGCGACGATTTGGCAAACCGGTCAGGCTGTCCATGAGCGCCCCTTCTGACAAATAATAGCGTTCCTGGGCGAAGAAATAGGCAACACCGCCGACCAACAGGCTTAACAATATACTCAACACCACACCAAGGCTGCGACTAGGCAGATGATGGCTATTTTTATTCTCGATGGCCCACTCCCATTTGCCATTGGGCACCTCACTTTGCTGAATAAAAATGTTCTTTTGATCAAACAACGCAGCATCGCCATGAAACACGCGCTTCTGCTCTACCGTCCTGATTGCAAATGAAAACTGAGGGTTTTGCACATTCTGAAAAGCCGCCTGCAAAAAGCTATGGGTATCAATCACCGTCGACATAATGCCCCAGTAGTCGCCATCGACAAAAATCGGGAAGCGATAAATCATGCCGTTACCGCCCTGTATCAAATCCAGCGGGCCATCCAGCACCCCCTCATGAGACTCAATCGCCAGCTTCACTTTGGGCCATTGCGAGGCAACCTCACGATAGTCGATACCGATGATCTGTTCATTACCCTTTTCAGGGTAGACATAAGTCAGTTTGTAATTCACGGCCACTGCCAGGTTCCTGACATGATGGGCGTTAGACCAGAGGTCGGCTAAGATCGCCTGCATCTTGTCCTGCTTCAGCTCATTGCGATAGACCTTAATAAAACTGGACAGGCCATTAGAAATAAATAGCAGGGAATTTAATTCGCGATCCAGCTCAGCGCGCAACAAACTACCGTAAGACGCCGCCTCCAGATAGGCCTCCCCCTCTGCTTTCTGGCGTTGGTAATCCAGCAGAAAATGCCAAAACAAAAAAGCCAACATTGCCGCAAACGCTGCAATCAGTTGGCTTTTAAATGTTTGGCTAAGTTTTGGGCGCACTGGCTCACTTCACAAAAGGTTCCATGTTGCATTCTACGCCAGGCGCATCCCACTCTTTTTGAGAAAGAACAACAGGTTTACTCTTTAATCATTCAAAATGATTCACGCGATCACTATCTCCTCGAAAAGTGTTATCACGCAGCTGATCGTACGTTAAAGATCAACGAAACCAATCGCAAACGCCATCATAATCAAGACGGCGATCAATACAGTCAGCGCACGGCCTGGATCCATGCCCCAACTCACGCGGTAGAATCCGGTACGAAAAGCATGGATTAAAGCGAGCGTGAAAATCACTATCAGCAGCGTACCCAGCATGTCGTTCTCCTGCAATCCAACGCTTACTGACAGCACATGCAGTCAGCAAAGACATATTGAATGGTTGAAGCGAGAAATAGTTAACTCTATTGCCAGCTTCATTATGCAGCATGGCATAAGGAAAAACGATGAGATTTATACTGAATATTTTGTAGGAATGCGCCTGCGTGCTTAATGATTAACTACTTGAATCAACGTACGTAGAATTTTTAAAGTGGCACCACTTATCGCTTACCCTCCAGAAAATGTGAGTAACAGCAATGCCAACAGTAATAAACCAAAGCCGCCGCTTGGAAAATAGCCCCAGTTTGCACTATGCGGCCAGGCTGGCAAGGCGCCAATCAGCGCCAAAACGAGGATAACAATCAGGACAGTGCTGAACATCATACGCTCCAGTCATTAATTCAAACCGGCCTCAACAGCAGGCCTGAATACCGAGATTCAGAATATAAAAATTAAGAATACCCAGGATAAGTAATACTCAAGATGAGTAAGGCTTCATCATGCCGTCATGGCGATACGCTGACCATGACACTGCGGCTGAAACTGCTGTAGGAATGAATAAGGCACGTTTTTTTGCATCCTTGATATAGCTTGTTTTTCCTACAACAAGTACATCTGGCGCTGATAAAGACAATTGCTTTATTTCTGTAGACTCTTTGCACATCATGAAATGGGGTGAATGACATGGATACAGAGGCGTTCAGCTTAAGCGTTCCCTTGTGGGAGATTGTGATTCGGGGATCCATCGTCTATTGGTTCCTGTTTCTTATCTTCAGATCCATCTTGCGCCGGGATATGGGCAGCGTCGGTGTCGGTGATTTCTTATTTGTGGTCATTGTGGCCGATGCCTCTCAAAACGCGATGAGCGGGGATGCTAAATCGATCATGGACGGCCTGGTACTGATCAGCGTATTGGTTTGCTGGAATATCTTGATTGACTGGCTCAGCTACAAAAATAAATGGATCAGGCGCGTGATGGAAGCACCACCATTGGTGCTGGTTCGTAACGGTGTGCTGCAAACACGTGCCATGCGTCGCGAATTTATTACCAAAGACGATATCCTGGCCAAGCTACGTGAGGATGGCATTGCGCATATTTCAGCAGTCAAACAAATGCAATTAGAGTCAGATGGTCAGCTCAGTATTATTCACGACGATAAGTAACAATGACATTCTTCACATTAACGTTTATTCTCGCGTTGTAAAAGTAACGCAGCTTCATGCGTCTCTCACAGCATCAAGATCGATATTCAAATAACACTAACGAAAAAAACTATGCTTATCACTCTTGCACTCTGCGCCCATTCGATCACCTCCAGGTTGCATACGCCTATCCCATAATGCCGATTGGCCAATAGACACGATAGCGATGAAACTGACGTTTGGAAGGAGGCATCAAATGGATCACGTATTAAAGAAAAGCTGGCGTAACAAAAAAATTGTGACTGGCATTACTGTGCTGCTGATTGCGATCACCGCCTCGATTTCCATCTTCCTATCTTTAATCATTGCCCATAACCAGGCGGTTTCCAAAGAAACGAAACACCTGCGGGAAATCACCTCTGGTGTATTGATGCGCATGAGTACGACACGCCAGCAGTTTGCCAATGTCGTGAATTACTTTTCGTCAGTGGCCGAAAAAGATGCTTGCCTGCCACAACAGGTACAAAAAATGCAGGAATTCAATGTGTCAGGATTCTTTCTGCAAGGTGTTGCACATATCCGCGACAATAAAATCGTCTGCTCCTCCATCTCAGAACTGCTGGATGGCATGGTGCTGGGCAAGCCCTACCGGACCGAGCCGGATGGTACCAAGGTGTGGTCTAACATCAAGATCGCTGACTGGCAAGACCGGCATTTGGTGATTTTCGAGAGGTCAGGCTGGGCCATCATGTTTGTGCCCAGTCACGCGATCGAGGCGCTAGACAACTCGGAGGTTGCCATCGGCGTATTCAGCATCCAGTCACACCGGCTGTATACCGGCAAGGGCGAGATCGCCACTGCCTGGCTAGAAAGATACCAAGGGAAGCAAGCACTTACTTTTATTGATCAAGAGCGGCAGATGCTGGTGTATATCGCACCCAACCAGCTGAATGTCACGGCAGTGGTCGCCGCCATCCCCCTTAAGGACATCAACGATGATATCGTGACTTTTATTCAAATCCTGATTCCGCTAGCCATCATTGTCGGCTTGTTATTGGGCGGCTTATTTATCTATATGCAGCGCACCAGGTACTCGACTAAATCCGCTATTTTGCGCGCGTTGGCGAACGATGAGTTTTATCTGGAATATCAGCCTATCATGCATTTGCATCACAACACTTGCGTGGGCGCTGAAGCATTGATTCGATGGCGAACGCCGGATAATACATTTATCAGTCCAGATACGTTTATCCCTGCTGCCGAAGCGGCTGGCGTCATTTGCCAAATCACACAGCGCGTATTTGAGCTGGTAGCGAAAGATATGCGCAACGCTTTTAATACTCACCCGGACTTTCATGTCGGCATTAATATCTCCTCGCACGACATCCGGTCAGGCGACTTATTATCGCTGATTCAAACCCTGATCAAATCCAGCGGGGCGACGGGTAATCAAATCTTGATTGAAGTCACTGAACGGGGGTTTCTTGATGACGATGCAGCGCTGACGACAATCAAGGATATTCGGGATTGCGGCGTGCGCGTGGCCATTGATGACTTTGGGACCGGCTACTCAAGCCTGTCTTACCTGACCAAGTTCCAACTCGACTACCTCAAAATTGATAAGACTTTTGTGGACTCTGTAGGTACCGATGCGGTCACCAGCCATGTTGCTTTTCATATTATTGAAATGGCAAAAACGCTACAACTGGATATGGTGGCCGAGGGCGTAGAAACAGCAGCGCAGGCGAAAATTCTGCACGAACGGGGCGTCAAATATGTACAAGGCTGGTTGTTCTCAAAATCACTCAAGCGAAAAGATTTTTACGCTTATTTGGACAAACATCCGCCGACAGCAGAATCCTCCGTCGAATGATTGTTAGCTTATTAAAGCCAACCTTTAACGTAAGCAAGCACTCACACTACCGGTGGTTATTTTTGAGACTGCCTGATCTCAACCAGCGTCTGTGCAAGTTGAGACTTTAACTTTTCATCGTCCCCAGCCACAGTCAGCCCTTTCTCGGCAACCGTCTCTGCCTGTGCAATGTACTTCTGTGCCAGCAGCACATTGGCCAAATTATTATAGGCCGCCGCTGAAGTCGGATGCACTTCAGTCATATGTTGAAAGGTTACTGCTGCCAGTGGTAAGTCATTGGCAGCATAGGCGGCGTTGCCCAAACCCATCAACAGTACCTGATGATCGGGCCACTCGGTTACGGCTGCTTGATAGGCTTTTTTTCGCGCCGCAGCAGAGGCATTTTTCTCGTAAGCTATCAAGGCTTTGGCGACCTCATCTGCGCTGACGCTGGCGGGCAATTTGCCTGGTGGCAATGCCACAAATGCCCAATGCTCGCTACGCGCCCAGGTACGCTGAAAAGCACTTAAGGACATTTCAAAGCGCTCATAAGTACCGGATCGCAACCACAACAATTCCTTATCCAGATCATAGCCAACCACCACGGCATAGTGCCACGAGGGGACCCATGAAAAACCAAGGTTCTGCATGACCACCACCACATTGCCAGCGGCGACTTCTTGCATCACCGCATCCAGTTGCGGCGGGATTCTTACCGAAACCGCACCGTGCCGTCGGGCTGCCGCCATCATTTCAATCTGCAAACTGCCTTGGCGGCTGGGCACATATACCTCTGGTGTCAGCTGGTCTGGTGTCACTTGAATATTGGCTGCACTCAATGCAGTTGCCAATGCGGCTGGGCCGCACTGGTATTGTGCCTGTGGGAAAAAAGGCGTGCTCGTCAGTTCAGCGTGCCGGGGCAATTGCGTATTGTGCGTGGCTTCACGCACCCCGGTCGCCGCACAAGCACTCAACAGGCACAAAAAAGCCAGCAGGCTTATTCGGCGCAGGCTGGCTTTGATGAGCGTTAAATGGATGAAAATTAAATGCATATCCAGATAACAGTGTATTAACGTACTGAACGTGTGAATGGGAATATTTTTGTAAATCCTAAAATATCCGTCAGCAGCAACACGAAAAACACCAGCACGATGGCACCAATGATGCCACCGCCAGCAGGTGCTTTATCAAGCTGAGAAGCCATATTGCTGGCTTCGTCATCAGTCAATGCAGCCACACGTGACTTGGCTTCCACAGGATCGATCCCACGCTTGACCAACTCAGACTGCACTTCATCGCGTGAAAGCATATCCACAATTTTGGCCCTGTCCTGCGCACCCTTGGCCGATATTGTAGACTCGGCGACTTGCTCAGTGCCAATCATGGCGGCCTGTACGGCTTGCATAGATCCTGTAAATAAGAGCGAAGCTGCTAAAAAAGCACTCAAAAAACGTTTAGCCATGATCATGATTTAGTTTCCTTTATAGAGAAAATGAATTGGCACATTACAACCATCAAACTACAACCGGCCCGTGAGTGCAAGAATAAGCAATATCAGTACGACCAAACCAAGGCCACCGCTTGGGTAATAACCCCAACCAGAGCTATAAGGCCAGGCGGGCAAGGCACCGATTAAAGCCAGAATCAAAACGACCAGCAACAGGGTTCTCAGCATCGTATGTGCTCCTCAAGCAAAAGATTGCCAGCTGCGCGGGCAATCAGTGTGTTGGTATTAAATGCGTGAGGCTCCATCATGCAGGCACCCGGCGCCCAATACCATGTGACGACGGCTGAATTTATTGTAGGAATAGTCTGATAATCCGAACAGGCTGCTGAATGAGGCTGTGCGTGTAAAGGTTCAGCGGGTTACTCGTCATAAAAAAGCCCGCTATCAGCGGGCTATCATGGCAAAAGCACATACGCTGCGCGCAGCTATGACTTGAAAAACTGAATCGGAATCATACGCTTCTGGTCATCAATACAGATACCATCACCAATCACATAGACGCTACCCAATAAGCCATCACCTTCGATATTGGCTTTAAAGTCGCAATTGAGTACCGCTTTCTGATTGGCAACCAGAAAACTTTTGCCCGAGTATGCACGGCGTACTACGGCATCAACCGCTTGTGCGTCAGCGGCACCCGCTCTTGCTACCGGCGCTGCTGCGCTGGTTGCTGTCCACTTCCCGGCCAGCTTGCCATAAGGTGACTCTTCAAACTCAATATCGCCATCATTGCTAATGTCGTTGATCAGAATACTGCCGACATACACCGTGCCATCCGGGCCGATTAATTGCGCCTTATTTTTATAAACACCCAGCTTCACCATATTAACTGAGCACCCTGACAACACCAAAACTACAGCGAACAATACACCTAAATTTTTCATGCACCAGACTCCATACCCAGCATTTCGTGACCCCATGTCACTCATGGCCTTTATGGTACCGCATCCGAAAAAAAACGGCTTGCCAATCAATCACCAAATACTGGCCTCAAATAAAAAAGCCCACCAATTAAGTTCGATGGGCTTAAGCTTTAAAAACAAACAATGCTTATGATCGACGGCGGCGAGCAACCAAACCCAACACACCCAAACCAGCCAGCAAGCTTGCACCGGTCATTGGCTCCGGCACCACGGATGACGTATAAGGTGAAAGCCCTGCTGCCACATCCGGCCCAGTACCAACCAATTCAAACGTACCTTTATAAAGGCCATTGGTTGTAAACGCAGTCACGGTTCCACCGATGAAATCCGCCCCTGTGGCTCCATAAGCGCCGTTAATCGCTGAATCTGGATCCCATTGAAAGTTAAAAGATTCAAATGAATTGAAGCTCGTAAAGTCAAATCCGAATACTGCACCGCTGCCAAAGAAAGTCGCGGTACCGCCAGCAGGTGCGCCAATCGAACTAGGCGAGCCATCAATGACCAGATGGCTCGCATCGCTAGTCACGGTAGTCGTGAAATCGAATACAAGTTTAGTAATGTCGTAACTGGACCCGTTAAATGCCGCAGTATGGATGTTAAATCCATCACTGCCCGGCTCAACCACAAAAATAGAAGCCGCCGCAAATGCCTGCGAGCATCCGACTGCCATGGACATGGCCACTGCAAGTTTACTCAGTTGTTTCATTTGTTTCTCCACTCAGTTTAATAATAAAAAATAACTCCAAAGAACCCTGCACTTACTCATACCTGACAGATATTACAGACTTTGATAATAATTGTAAATTTACTTTAAATTATAAACAGGTACATGTACATCAATAAGAGATAATCTCGCACCATTCACAACTTGCCCCTCTCTGGCCCTCACACGAAAACACAGCAGGTACGCAAAGAGTTTCCTCATTCAACCGTGCAATGCGTTACTATCACTTACAATTTAATTTGCATAAAAGAATGTATTTTCGGGAGAGAGCGGATGCGACTGAATCGCTCAACCACATCCAGTTTCAGCATGATCAAACAATGCTTTTTACTCATCGCAACATGCCTGTCATTGTCACTACCAGCACAAGAAATATTGCCTGGCAGCCTGTATGCCGCAGACAATTTGCAACGGTTGCAACTTTCAGCCCAAGAAACAGAGTGGATAAAGCAGCATCGGAATATACGCGTTGCCGTGAGAAACGGCTGGATGCCGATTGAGTTTCAGTTGGAGAATCAAAAGCACAAAGGCGTTTCGATTCAATATCTGCAAAAAATTAGCCAGCTCACGGGCTTAAAATTCACCCTCGTCGATTACCACGACAATATCACCAGCAATGAGGTCTCGCTCGTCACCGGTATCCGCGGCAAGCATATGCCTACTGGCTTCAGCCTGCTAGCCACGCCTTACCTGGAAACGCCAAATGCCATTTATGTCGCGTCTCACAACAAGCTGTATCAGAGCGAGATTCAACTGGACCAGCTTTCCCACAAAACCGTGGCCGTCTTCAGAAATGGGCCTTTATCTCAAAAGCTCAGGGAATTGATCCCCGGCGTCAAAATCAAACTGGTCGATATTGCAGATGAAGCCTTTGAATACCTGGACGCTGGCCTGGTAGATGCCTATGTCGGCAATGAACTGGTGCTTGACTACCATCTGGACTTCCACAAAATCAAGGCCATCAGAAAAAGTGGCATCACTGCTATCACCAGCACAGTATTTATGGCGGCCAGTGATACCGACCCCATGTTACGTAGCATTTTGAATAAAGCGACCCTGCAGATTGGCATCAATCCGCCGGACATCCTGGAAGTGTGGCGCAGAGTACCCGAGAATCCACTCACACCATACCTGGTCTCCGCCCTGTCCTTTTTTGCCGTACTGTTGCTGATTCAACTACTTAAACTGTACCAGGCCAACAAAAAACAAGCCGTGGCGGCACAACACGCCATCTGGTTCCAGGCTAACCATGACTTTCTGACCAAGCTGCCGAACCGGTTTCAACTCAAGCATGAGCTTGACCAGGCACTACAGGCAGCAACACATCACCCCAACAAGCTGGGGGTGATGATTATTGACCTGGACAATTTCAAGGAAATTAATGATACGGCGGGCCATGCCGTGGGCGATGAGGTACTGATTAAAGTAGCGGCGCGTATCCAGTCCATTATCTTGCCGCCTAACCTCACAGCCCGATTTGGTGGCGATGAGTTCTTAATCGTGATTCAACAGGAGGCCAGTGAGGAGAGGCTGCGTCAGCTTTGTACGCAGCTGATGACGGCGATGGCACCGCCATTTACGATTCAGCAAAAATCTTTTGTAGTTTCCATCAGCATTGGTGTCTCGCTGTTTCCAGACAACAGCCTGCAGGCAGAAGAACTGATCATGTTTGCGGACCAGGCGCTTTACCAGGCCAAGCGCACGGGCAAGAACAAATTCATTCTGTTTAACGAAGGCATGCACGATGCTTTTACCAAAAAAACACATCTCAGCAATGAGTTGCGCTATGCCGTACAGAAAAATCAGCTACATCTGCAATATCAGCCGATTTTTAATTTAACTGATTTACGCTGTGAAAAAGTAGAAGCGCTGTTACGCTGGCAGCATCCTGAATTTGGCACCCTTTCACCAGAAGTCTTTATCAGTATCGCCGAAGAGAACGGCTATATTATTGAGCTTGGCGAATGGGTGTTCCACCAAACCATCAGGGACTTTGAGCAGATTAAGCAGCGCTTTGGTCCGGTAGAAATCTGCATCAATATTTCACCTTTGCAATTCTCGCAGTCCGCGCCCATTCACCATTTCATCTCCAACCTGGCCGCGCGCAGTATTTCTGGCGACCACTTTTGCTTTGAAATCACCGAAGGGCTGCTGTTAGAGCCCTCCAGCAACGTGGTTGAAACCCTGAACAGCATTCATGAGCACGGCATCAAACTGGCAATTGACGACTTTGGCACTGGCTATTCTTCGTTGGCCTACCTCAATAAATTCAAAATTGATTATGTCAAAATTGATCAATCGTTTATCAAAAACATTACGGTGAACCTGAATGATCAGGCCTTATGCAAAACCATTATCTTTATGGGTAAACAGCTGAATATCAGGCTGATTGCCGAAGGCGTTGAAACACTGGCCCAGGAACACATACTGAAAGAAATGGGTTGCCAGTACTCACAAGGCTATTACCGGGCGCGGCCATCTGATCTGGAGGATTTATAAGCCCATCAATAAAAAAGACTCGAGGCCTGAACCTGGAGTCTTTGATCAATCACAAGTACGCGGATAACAGAGACTAGAAGCTCTGCTCGCGGGAAGCGTGCAGCTTATCCAACTCACTATTATTTTCTGCCGCGTGACACTCCAAAATGTCGACATCACCCTTGCTAAACGTGAGCCGCTCAACCGTGTTGATATTGCCAGCAAATTTATTGTCGAGCTCGCCACATTTTTTGGCGCGATGGTTCACAAAACTCAAATAATCTTTTTTCCTGACCTCCAGTTGCGCAGCAGGAATAGAACTATCGTTCATAAATGTGGTGTAAGCACTTCTTAATCTCAGCTCAGAAACACTCCAGATATTAAAAACCAGCATTTTTCTTGAGGTATCCTTTTGCTGCACAGGCTCGACCACTGGCAGTGCCTGGCTGGCATGTATTTCTACCACGGGGGCTTGCATCGGCTCAGGCTCTATTGCTTCAGTTTTTTTAGATTTCTTGCTGCTTGGTTTAGGTGAGGATTTTGCTGGCGCCGCTGGCGTGGCACTCACCTCGTTTTGGGCCGCGCTTGCGCTTGTAATTTCTGGCACATCGGCTTCGGCGGCAGAGGCATTCGTTTCAGGCCCGGCTTCTGACACCACTTGCGTCTGCATGCGGATTTCGTGGCTGGAGTAGGCGGTATTCCCATCCTCCTTGGATAGCAGGCCGAACAGAATCACCACAATCAGACCAATGAGAATGAGATTAACTTTGCCAAAATCGACTGAACCGCGCTCAGCACCTGGCGACTTCTCAGAGCGTGTTCCGTCTGCCGCCGACCGAGATACTTGGTCGAGGGATGCATGTGTATTTCCAGAATGAAGCATATCTCTCATAAATACTGTTGTAGGTGTGCTAATACCAATCTTCCGCTCAATGTCGAACAATGCACTAAAAATGCTCAAGATTCAAGAAGTCCAAATATTTTAAGGATACTGGCTTAAACCCTGGTCACACGGGATTTTGCTGACACAAAGGGCATCGACATCGGATTCGCGAAAATACGTGTCACTTTTGCCGCTGGCTGGCCATGCCCCTCGGCAGCCATTGCAGAGGGGTTATGCATATCCTCGCGCAATAAAGCATCCATAAAATGCCCTTTTTCAGCTTTGTGTGCACGCTGACCAGCCCTGTTACTCACCGCATCCACCACCAACACATGGCTGGCAACCATGGGGCCCTCGGCATGCATATCGCTTGGTGGATTGGATCCAATCGAGACCACGGTCATAAACATCCCGATAAACATAATCACCAGCGCGGCGGAAACCGCTCCTGCCGTGATCGCGATCAAAGACATAGCACTGGTCGCACCTGGCACTGGATTGGGTTTTTTCATGATGAACAGCCTCCCGGTTTTTAGATTTTGGTCAAATCAATACAGGTGCCATCATGCCGTACTGCACAGCGTCGCCCTATCCCACTCGCGCTGAATCTGTTGTAGGAATTATCGGACATAGCCCAACCATGAACCATGAACCATGAACCACTAGCAATAAACCAGAAGCGCCGCCATCACCATGATCGTTTTATAATGAACATCGTTATGCAATACAGACGTATTTTCACAAGGAAAAACCATGGACTTCAATGTGCTTTCTGCCTTCTATCTGGTACCGCTATTGATCTCGGCAATCGGCGGCTTAATTGAATTCAAAAATTGTGAATTTGATACGCCAAGACATGCATTGAGCAAAGCATTCTTTCTGGCGTTCAGAAGCATGGTGCCCGTGCTGAATATTTTCTCGGCGATTTTGTACCTGATTACTTGCGGCACCTTTACCTGGAAGAAAACCGGCGCCTGGAAGAAGTCTGTGGCTTCAAAGAAATCATAAAGGAAAAAGAGTCATGTTTAAATATTGGTTGTTTTTGTTCGCGGCGATTCTCAGCGAAGTGACCGCGACCTCATCACTCAAAGCCAGCGCGGGCTTTACCAAAGCGATTCCCTCCGTGATTGTGGTGGTCGGTTATGCTTTGTCCTTCTACTTTTTATCGCTGGTATTAAAAGCCATCCCTATCGGCATTGCTTACGCGGTATGGGCAGGCCTGGGCATCGTGCTGCTGGCCGTGGTGGGCCGCGTATTCTTTGACCAAACGCTGGATACCCCTGCCCTGATCGGCATCGCGCTGATTCTGGCTGGAGTCATCATCATGAATGTGTTCTCAAAAGCAGTGGCGCACTAACGCTCAATCAAGCCCTTTGCCTTGAATATAGGTAGGCAACCCATCGATGCTAGTGTGGTTTTTTGCCTGCCAATAGTCCGCAATCCCGGCCTCACCTTTAGCCGCAGCCCAATCATTAAGCTGCTCGCGCTCCCCCACATAATCCATATAAGGCACTGACATACCACAAGAGGTTTGTACCAGCTCAATATTCAGTACGAATATTTGCCGTGCGCCGGGCAAGGGATCAAGTTGACTAATCAATGTATCCCACTCAGGGTCATGTTTATGGATGACCGTGGCCTGACCGTATACGCGCAGAATTAATGGATCCCCTGACAACGCCATAAACATGATTGTCATTCTGGCATTCTGCTGCACATGGGCGGCAGTTTCATTGCCGCTCCCTGTTACGTTCAGCCATATCAGCTGATGCGACGAAAGCACTTTAAGCGTGTGCATGCCTTTGGGAGAAATATTCACCCGTCCTTGATCCACCGCGGTGCCAACAAAAAACACTTTCTGCTCGGCAATAAACTGCGTATGTGCCTCACTTAATGCTTGAAACTGCTTACCCATCGCCACTCCCGAATATCATATGCGTTTATTATATGATCAGCTCGCGACTGTTGCATTCACCAGCCTCACAACGAGCGGCCTCACCAATTGCAAAAAGACAAATGCGCTCGGCATCGCCAGTGCATAGGCTTTGATAACCCTGATGAAATAATGCCCATTCACACCGGTATTGATGGCAACAATCACCATACACATCAACAAGGCCATGACAGCAGACATATAAAAAGCAAATACAACCGGTGTATATTTACGTGGTAGTTTGTAACGCATATTCATGTCCTCCATTCTATTCAACGCAATAGATTCATCAATTCTGCGGCTAAAAACATACATAAGCCAAAAATAGTATGGTTAAGCAGGCTTTTCAGGCTATTCATGAATGGCTGCGGCATTTTACTAAATGCGATGCCAGCGCCCATGCCTGGCTGCATAATCAACAGTGGGAAAACAACCGTGAGCATTCCAACCGCCAGCGCTGCGCCAATTTCCGGCTCGCGCATCCACTGCTCACCACAAACCAGTAGCAATAGCTCAGCGATCAATATGCCGATGGCATAATGCACGGCCACGCCTATACCCCATTCGTGAGTCAATGCTGGTGATTTGCCAATATTGTCATGCACGAATTTCATCTGTGTGAAATGTCCGAACCAGCGGCCAAGATAGGCAAAATTGAGTGTTTTTAACCCCAATTGTTTCTGCCCCCATAACCAGCCATCAAACAACATAGTCGCTAGCAGGCCGACTAGCACCCCATTGTATAAAATAGTCACTTTCATATCGCTCCCTTTATTGACGAATGCATACCGTGTAACGCACTATACAAGTTCAAGTTAACTTGAGGTCAAGCCTGAAATGAACATTTCTGAAGTCGTGAAAAAGACAGGAATAAAAGCGTCGACGCTCAGGTATTACGAAGAAATAGGATTAATCAAATCCTTGGGCAGAAGAGGCCTGCAAAGATATTTCTCAGCGGATGTAATGGATCAACTGGCCCTGATCTCCCTGGCCAAATGTGCTGATTTCTCCTTGCAAGAAATCAGCACCATGTTTGCCGCAAACCAACAACACCTGGTGGATCGCAATAAGCTATTGGATAAAGCGGCACATATCGACGAGACCATTCAACGACTCACCATCATGAGCAACTGCCTCAAGCATGCCGCTGTGTGTCAAGCGCCCTCACACTTGGAATGCCCATCCTTCAGAAGGCTGATGAAAGCAGCCATCAAAGGCAGGCTGACTGGCAGCGATTAAAGCACACAATATCCATAAACTATCTTGACCAGAGCTAGACCGGACTAGCCGTACAATTTGCAGCAAGCTAACAGGCACAGTCCTACAAAATGCAGCATAATAAGCACACTCGTCATGCGATAAATCGTTGGCATCCGGTCATGTTCAGTGCTGTACCTGCCGATTGCCACATTCAAATAATCAACGCATTAGAACAGGATTGAACGTGGTCAATAAAACAAGAGAAAGTGCCATTAAGACTCTGGAGTTCAATCCGCATGATCTTGCCTGTGAAGAGCTGCGCCACGTTTATCGAGGCAAAAACAGTGGCAAGCTGATTGTATTGTTTAGTGGACTGGTGGCTGCTGCCATGCTGGCCTGGGACATCGGCGGCGTATATGCAGGCGCATGGTACGCCTGGCTGCTGGTTGCACATGCTTGGCACTGGTGGCTGGGGCGCCTGGACTTTCTCTCGGCCAATGTCAGCATTGAACTGGCACGCATCAACCGTCATGTCATGGCCGCAGGCATGGCCGGGCTGGGCTGGGGTGCGCTCTCTATCGCACTGCCGCTATTGGGTCGCTCAAGCAAAGCCGCTATTCTGATCATTATGCTCATCGCGGTCATCGTGGCACTGCCGCGTCTGGTCGTGTTCCTGCCGATTTTCTTTGCTTTTGCGATTGGCGTCTATGCGCCCCTGCTGCTGGCGACACCGTTTCTGGATTTCGAGACCTTACATATGGTGCTGGTCATCCTGGTGGTAGTGGGTGCAACACTGTGGGCATCGGCAAGCGAAGTACGCAAAATTCTGATTGATGTCTTGCTCAAACAAATATCGTCGGAACAGGCCTCCTGGGAAGATCGCCTGACCGGCATTGGCAACCGCCGAAGTTTTGATGCCAACATGGCAACCACTTGGGCACAGGCCTCCCGCGCCAAAGTACCGCTGTCATTAATGATGGTGGATGTGGATTTCTTCAAGAAATTCAATGACAGCTATGGTCACCAGGCAGGGGATGAATGCCTGAGGCAAGTTGCATCAGCGCTAGATAGTTGCGCGCGCAGAACAGGCGACTCAGTCACCCGTTACGGTGGCGAAGAATTTGCGGTGGTGCTGTTTCACACCCCCTTAAACGAAGCACGCAATATCAGCGACAGCATGCTGACGGCCGTTCAGAAGCTCAATATCCGGCACGAACAATCCACGCATGAAATCGTCACCATTTCGATGGGCATTGCAACCATCGTGCCAACGATGGAAAACAGCATGCAACAACTGATAGAAGAAGCGGATAAAGCCCTTTATCGCGCCAAGGAAAATGGGCGCAATCGCGCCGAATGGCAAATATTAAGCCCGACAAAAGAAGTCTAAAGGGCTTGCATGCCCTCGAATGTTACAAAGACTTTTACATCTCTGTCATATTTTGTCATCCCTAGACAAAAATTGTAAACAAGGCCAATGCATTTTCAGCCAAGACATAGTAAATTATTTTCAACAAAAATCACTAAAAATCAAACAGTTATAAAAAAACAATTTAAATAATGCTCATACCAGTTGTAAAGTGGGCACATTAGTTGCTATAAAAATTACATAAATGTTTTTTTGGGTAAAGCAATGAAGCCTGACCCGCTGCAGCAATCATTTCAGTCGCTCTTTAGAAGTTGGTTTTGTCATTTGTAAAATTAATTTGGGTCTATGCCGACAACTTAAAGTCAAAGCAAGCCCAAAAAAATACTCGGGGAATCAAAATGCACAACACGATTAAAGTAGTCATTTCAAAATTTTTGCGCGACGAAGAAGGTGCCAGCGCCATTGAGTACGCACTGCTTGCAGCGATGGTAGCCATTGCCCTGGTCACTTTCGTGAAGCCGATTAACGGCCTCATTTCCGACATTTTTACCCAGATTTCAACAGCACTCACTCCATAATCACTGCGAACATCAGGCAATTGCACACTGAATGCAGCCTATGCCTATCGCAGAAACAATCATCATTGTCTGGTGCCTGGGGATCGGCCTGGCGGATTTGTATGCAAGGCGTATCCCAAACATCTTAACGCTTGGGTTAGGCTTGATCGCCATAGGCTGGTTGCTGATCACCGGGCAAGCCATGCTTGGCGCAAACTGGCAATCTGTCGCGCTTGGTGTCGTCGCCAGCCTGCTACTGACATTGCCAGCTTATGCTGCACGCATGCTGGGCGCCGGTGATGTCAAATGCTTGCTGGTCATTGCTTTACTTGGCCCGTGGCACACGATGCTGCTCACCTTCGTGATTGCAGCCATGCTGGCAAGCGTATTCGGCCTGGTGTACATGCTATTCATTCGATTAAGGACAAACCAAGCAATCCCCAAACGGTGGATGCCTTTTGGGGCCGCCTTAAGCGCGGGACTACTCTGTGTCATAGGAATGGTGAAATGATAAAACCAATCAATAAAATTTTCCGCCTGCCACGATTGGGCACACAAACAGGATCGGTTGCGATTGAGTTTGTGATGCTGTTTCTTATTTTCTTTGCGCTGTTCTACGCCATGGTGAATTACGCCATTGTGATGCTCATGCAATCTGCGTTTGTGCATGCGGTGGAAGAAGGCGCGCGGGCGGCGATTGCAGTGGATCGTCTGGCATATGCCAATAATTCGGCTTATCTCAGCAATGGCGTAGACCCAAGAGTCAGAAGTGTGGTTGGCAGCTCGCTGAACTGGCTGCCTGCCAAGCCAAAAGATAAAGTACTGGGTTCCGCTAACAGCAAAGTGCAATTGTCCATGAATGGCAATCAGCTTACGGTACGCGTAGTGTACAGCAGTTATGCCAATGACCCCCTGATCCCCATGCTGACCTTACCTGTGATTGGCCAGATCCCCAGGGTACCTGCCGATCTGGCGGGCACAGCAGTGATCGAACTTTAAAAAAGACACCAGACGGAGGATGACATCATGAACAGTACATTCCTGCGTATATTAGCGGCATTGATGGTGATCGCCGCCATCGTTACCGGCTATCTCGGTTATCGGATCAGCAACAAAAAACCTGCGGAGTCATTAACCGTTGTCGTGCCCTCGTACTCACACGTGTTGGCCACAAACGATATTGCAGCTGGTCACGTGCTGACCGCTGAAGACCTCAAAGTAGCTACCACGCAACAACATGACAAGCAGGCCTTCAGTGACCCACAACACCTGATAGGTAAAGCAACCACCAGCACAATCATGAAAGATACGCCATTCAAAACCTCCCACTTTCCTGCCAAGAATGTATTTGGCCAGGGACTTGCGCCTGATGAGCGTGCAGTCGCCATCAAGGCCAATGAAGTGATCGGGGTCGGTGGTTTTATCAAGCCGGGGGATCGTGTAGACGTGCTGCTGTATTTGCACAGAGACCAGGAAACCGGGCAAGTGAGTTCCAGCCAAGTGGTGCTGACCAATGTGAAAGTGCTGGCCTACGGCACGCAGACGGGAGAGCCTGAACCCATCCCACAGGAAGAAGTCGCTCAAGCAACACCAAACAAGCTGGGGCTGAGCAATAGCCGGATCGACAGCAAAAATAGTCGGGACAGTCGTTCTGCCATTCTGGCGGTACACGCACAAGATACGTCAAAACTAATGCTGGCAGATAGCACGGGCATATTGCGTTTAGCCCTGCGCGGCGAACCACTGCCTGGGACAGCTGCATCAGCGACGGCAACTAACCAGTTTGTCCGCCTTGGCGAGGTTTCCCAGCCTGCAGGGATAGCGCCCGCCACTCCGGTTAGCACCACAGCGGAGACCACCAAAGTTGCCGTGAAACAGCATACGCCTGCCACAAAACGGCAACGCATTATTGTTCATCGCGGTGAGCAGGTAGACGTTGTCAACGTGAAAAAATAACAATAAGAAAGCCAAGGACACATCATGCAAACAATGAAATATGCCTGGTCAATGCTGTTGAGTTGCCTATGCAGCCTGGCGCTGCTTGCGCAGGCTGAGGAGCCCAATGAATTGAGCCTGGTTGTCGGGACCCAGCAGGTGTATGTGCATGCCAAAGCGGTCAAACGTGTCGCGGTAGGTAACCCGGACATTGCGAATATCTCGATGCTGACATCGCGCAATCTCATGATTACAGGTAAACAGGCGGGCGCGACCGAGATTTCAATCTGGGAGAGCGAACAGGCGGCAGCGCCCGCCAAGCAGATCAAGGTCAGCGTGAGCATTAGCACGGCTATTGAAAAGCAAAGGCTGCAATTTTCCAAATCGATCAAACTATTACCAGCAGGCAGCCAGGTAGCCATTGCTGGCGATGCAGACTCCTTGGAAGAACACGCATTAGCACGCCAGGCGATAGATAAAAAGGCCGAGGCGCCCATGGACGCCACTTCAAGCAACTTTGATAACCAGGTGCAGATTGATATCAAAGTGATAGAAGTCAGCCGCCAGAATATGATGCGCGCCGGATTTTTCCTGGGTAAGAATAGTCGCAACTCCACCATCGCCATCGGCACGCCGGGAAACCTGAGTGGCGTACAAACTGGGGATAACGGCTTTACGCTGAATAGTGCCTCAGGCTTTCTAGCCAATGCCAGCGCATTCAATTTTGTGGCCGGGAATGCAAGCCGGGGCTTGCTCGGCACACTGAGCATTCTCGAGGCCAATGGCTTTGCGTATACGCTGGCAGAACCCAGTTTGACCGCATTCTCTGGTCAAAGTGCAAGCTTCCTGGCGGGTGGCGAGTTTCCGGTCCCCATCCGCGCTGGCGCCGGGGGCGATAGCACCGTCACCATACGCTACAAAGAATACGGGGTGCGCCTCATGCTCACGCCCACGGTGCTGGATGCAAACAGAATATTCCTTAAGGTGTCGCCTGAAGTCAGTGAAATCGACTTCTCCAATGCGGTGCAAAGTGGCGGTGTAGCCGTACCAGGGCTGCGTGTGCGCAGGACGGACACCAGCGTTGCCTTAGGGGATGGCGAAAGTTTTGTGCTTAGCGGGCTGGTTAGCCGCAATACGCTGCAAAACGTGGACAAATTGCCAGGCCTGGGAAATTTACCAATTATCGGTGCCTTTTTCCGCTCGACCCGCTTCGAACGTGAAGATAAGGAATTGTTGATGATCGTGACCCCACACTTGGTGCGCCCCATTGCCAAAGATGCAGCCATGCCCGTATTGCCGGGCGGCAACCTGCGTGACTACAACCCCAGTTTTAGTGACTTGTTTTTCCAAAAAGGGCCCCAGCCAGATGCTGGCATCCCTGCCACCGGTTTTTCGAGGTAATCGAGATGAGTGAACGCAACTGCTATATTGCCATCACCCAGACCCAGGAATGCCTGCAATGGTTAAGCCAATCACTCAAGGATGAAGGAGATGTGATTCCCGCTGACTCCCCCGCGACAGAGCGCGTGGTACAACTCTCGGATGCGGTGGGGGCTACCACGATCTTTATACAGCTGAATCCCGCCGACTATCGGCAAGAAGCGCAGTTGATTGAAGGCATTATTGCAGCCAAACCATTCTTGCCGGTGATCGTCGTCGCAGATTCTTTTGACCAGAATTTGCTATTAACGGTGATGCGCTTGGGTGCGCGCGATTTTATCAAAACCGATACCCGTGCCAGCGAAGTGGTGGCTGAAGTCAAACGCCTAACCCCTCGCGATGCGGCATTGCATGCACCGCAAGCAGATCACGGCGGCAAAATCACTGCTGTGATCAGTGCGCGACCTGGCAGTGATTCACCGATGCTAGCCCTACACCTGGCTCTGGCCGTGCAAGAGACCGAACCGACCCTGCTGCTTGACCTCGGCGTCCCGCACGGAGATGCCATGTTATACCTGGGGCTGACCTCGTCCTACAGTTTTATTGATGCCATTCGCAGCCTGCGCAGAATCGACTCCACACTGATCCAGACCGGCTTTGGCCGACATAAAAGTGGCCTCACCGTACTCTCAATGCCGGAAGACCCCTGGGCAGGCGCACAATTCACGGCGGCAGATGTCTGCGTGCTGTTACGGAGTTTGCGTCGACACTTCCCCAGAATCATCGTCAATCTTGGTGGCATGGTCGGTTCGGATTTTCTGCTGCTGTTATTGGGCAATGTCGATCAAGTACTACTATTAGTCGAACAAAGTGTGCCTAGCTGCCGGCAAAACATGCAACTGATCAAACATCTGCGAGAAGAAAAAGTCGCGTTGAGTGGCGCAGGTGTCGTGGTAGACCATTACCTGTCAAAAATGCCGCCTGATGCCGAGAGTATTGCCCAGTCTTTTGGCCTGCCGCTGCTGGCCACCCTATCCTCGTCAGGCATGGCGCGCCTGGCCACCATGAATTCAGGGGAAAGCATGTTTGAGCTGTCGCCGAATGACCCATACAGCGTCAGTGTACGCAAACTGGCGGACAAACTACTGGACGCCCCCGTCTCTGCCTCAGAGAAAAAGGACAGCCTGCTTCACAAACTGATTGCTGCGATCACGCCTCTGCGTGAAAAGCACTAGAGAGGCAATGATGAACCTGCAGCTACGTGGATTTGATTACGGCCTGAAACAGGCGCAAGACTATCAGGAGCTCAAGTTTCAACTCCATCAGCACCTGATTGCAGAAATTGAACGTGACCATATCGGCCTGCTGGACCTCGCCCGCAGTGACATCGCAGACTATGTGCGGGAGAAGGTGATCAGCTATGTCGCCGAGCGGCATCTGCCCATCAGTGGCTACGACCTGGATAACCTGGTCGAGGAAGTCGTCGATGAGCTGGCGGGCTATGGCCCACTGGAAAGCCTGATCAAGGATGACCGTATTAACGATATTCTGGTGAACGGCCCTAAAAAGATTTTTGTAGAACGGGATGGGCGACTCGAAACCACCTCGTTGCGCTTCATTGATAACGAACATGTATTACGTGTGATTCGCCGCATTCTCGCACACTTGGGCCGTCGTATTGATGAAGCCAGCCCGATGGTGGATGCCCGCTTGCCGGATGGCAGCCGGGTCAATGCCATTATTCCGCCGCTGGCGCTTGATGGCCCTTGCCTGTCTATTCGTAAATTCCGCAAGCAACCCTTGCTGTCTGGTGATTTGCTGCAATACGGCACCTTAGACAACGATATGCTGGCGTTTTTGACCGCCGCTGTTGAGCGTCGCTGCAACCTGATTGTCAGTGGCGGCACCGGCGCCGGTAAAACAACCTTATTGAATGTCTTGAGCCGCTTTATTCCCCACAGCGAGCGTATCGTCACTATTGAAGATGCCGCAGAGCTACAACTGGAGCACGAACACGTGGTCAGGCTGGAAACCCGGCCATCGAATATCGACGACCATGGTGAAATCACTGCACGTGAACTGGTGAAAAACTCCTTGCGCATGCGACCAGACCGTATCGTACTGGGCGAAGTGCGCGGCGAAGAAGTGATGGATGTGCTGCAGGCAATGAATACCGGCCATGACGGATGTATGAGTACCGTGCATGCCAACAGTCCGGAAGACGCCATGTTGCGTTTCGAAATGCTGGCGGGATTAGCCAAATTTCATGGCACAGAAGCTACCTTGCGCAAAATGATCGCTGCCGGGATTGAACTGGTGGTGCAAATCGCCCGCATGCCCAATGGGCAACGCAAAGTAATCTCCATTACCGAGATTGCAGGGGTACGGGATGGTCATTTCGTGCTGAATGAACTCTATGCTTATGACGCCAACACCGGGTATTTTGCACACCCGATGGTCCGCCCCTGCAATAAAAAGTTACAAGACCTAGCGTTCAGGAAACTGTGATGAATACACTGGCCATCTCGTTCATTGTCGGCGCCATAGGCATGCTGCTACTCGCAGTGTGGATGCTCAGGCACAGCAAACAAAAACGTTTGCGCGAACGCATGATGCTCCACTTCAGAGAGGTACTACCGTATGGCAGTACCGTCTCCGGCGTCGCACCCGGCGACCAGCAAAGTTACTGGCACCTGCTTAAGGTGCGCGCCTCTATCTATGCCGGGTTCGAGCTGCAAAAAAAGCATATGGTTGGCATCCCGGTCGCCTTCATGTTCACCGGCATGGTGGGGTGGCTTATCTATGGTTTTGTGGGCGCCGTGCTGATCTTCAGTGTCACGATTTTTTTGTTCGGTTTTTTGCTGCCATACAGCCGCTTGCATCGGCGCCGGGCACAAACGGTTGCCCAGATTCCCCTGTTTATTGATCAGGTATTGCGCAGCCTCAGTACCGGCCGCAGCCTGGAAAGTGCCATGCGTTTTGCCGCAAGCGAGGCACTGACACCATTACGTGACGTGGTGGATCGCGTGGTGCGCGCAGCGGATCTGGGCGCGGATATGATCGAAAGCCTGTCAGAGGCAGCCAAGCTACATAATCTGCGTGAACTGAACCTGATTGCGCTGGCCATGCGCATCAGCAATCACCACGGCAGCAGCCCGCGTGACATGCTGGAGAGCGTAGTAAAAATGGTGCGCCAGCAGGAGCTGGCGCGGCGTGAACTGGCCGCCATGACTGGCGAAACCAGAATGTCGGCCTGGGTGCTGGGAGTGACGCCGCTGGTCATCGCTGGCTACATCATGTTAACCAACCCCAACTACCTGAACATGTTACTTGAGGATGCCTCAGGGCAAACCATGATAGTGACCGCCATGGTATTTCAAGGGCTGGGGGCACTCATCCTTTGGCGCATGCTACGGAGTGTTTGACGATGAATCTGGCCTGGTCGATCTCTATTATCCTGATGTTACTGGCGGCGGGGCTATTTCTTTACACGGCCCAAAAAAATAGCCACCCAAGACATATCCAGCGACGTTTTCGCGAAGCCTTGCATCAGGAAGGCATTCATATCTCTGCCCAACTAGGATCACTCGACCTTGAAGAGGCCTTGCAAAACATGCTGGACAAGGTTTCACGCAGCGAAATGGAGGAAATGCAGCGTTTGCTGCTACAAGCAGGCTGGCCGGGGGCCAAGGCAAAATGTACGTTCTTGCTAATCGCATGGGGACTGCCCACGGTACTTGGTGCCTTTTCTGCCATGTATGCCATATTGAACCAGGACAGCCTGATCAATGTGCTGTTTCATTTGCTTTTTGTGTTTGCAGCCACCTTTGTGCTCATTCGCCGCTCGCTGCGCTGGAAAGCACAAAGTCGGCGTGATGCCATCCGTAAAGAGGTGGTGCCGTTTTTGCACCTGCTGCGCATGTTGTTTGAGGCAGGCCTGTCCATGGAGCATATTCTGCTGGTCATCGAGCAACAGGGCAAAGACCTGATTCCCAACCTTGCCGAAGAGCTCGGCCTGGTGATCAAACGCATACAAACGGGTCAAGACCGGTCGGATGCGCTGGTCGAAATGGCTGCGCCATTAGAAGTGATGGAGTTGAACGACACGATTGCCATGCTTAAGCAGGTCACGCGCTATGGCGGCAATATCAGAGATTCACTGACTGAATATACTGCATTGATCGAGCAACGCCAGGTCTCGGAGTTGCGCGAATATGTCAGTAAACTCTCGGCAAAAATGACAGTGGTCATGATTCTGTTCTTGTTTCCAGCACTGATGATTTTCCTGGCCGGGCCAGGATTTATCGGGCTGGCGAAAGCATTGAAAGGAGCAAACGGCTTATGAAATCGATCACCATCATGATGGTATTAGCGGGGCTTTGGCTGCATGGCTTGCCATATGCGCTCGCTGCTGATACCGACACAAAATCGCTGCGACAGATCAAAGTCCCAGCCAATAAGGCTTGCACAGAAGTCTCTGCTGAAGAAACCACAAAGCTCGGATTCATTCAGCAGATGCTGGCAGAAGGCAAACCGCACGCTGCACTCGCCCACCTGGAAGCGGCCAACATTAAAAATGAGCAGGCGGCCTTGCTGCGTGCCCATGGCTTACGCCAAACCGGGCGCGCCTTGCAGGCCCAGGTCATTTATGAGCAGTTAACCACCAGTTGCGTTTCCGGGCACGCCTATCGCGGCCTGGGGCTAATTGCCAGCAATGCCGGTCATTTGCAAGAGTCACTGCGCTATTTGCAGGCAGCCAGTAATGCGCTGCCAACGGAACATACCATCCGTAATGATCATGGCTATGTCCTGATGCAATCGGGTGCAACGGAGCCGGCTTTGCACGAGTTTTTAACCGCAGTGGAGCTTGCACCGGACTACCGGCAGGCTGCCCATAACCTCATCCTACTGCTTTACCAGCAAGGCGACACCGCCAGGGCCGAGGCTTTTGCCAGGCAATTTGGCGTAGACGCCGAGGAAATGCAGCAACTTAAGAAAATGTCACCGGAAAACCGTCGAGCAGGCCCTTAAACCGCAAGGAGTGCATCATGAAACGATTTATTACGCTCGCCCTCTGCGGCTTTTTCAGCGTCACCCATGCCATGGCGGAAGACAACCAGGCCATCGTTCAGCCACCTGCACGCGCGCTATCGCCGACGCAACAATGGCTGGAACTGCAACGCTCTGGCAAAGCGGCCTCGCCCCAAGCCCAGCCGGTCTCTGGCGAGGTGATGGATAAAGTGCATAGCCGCTACATCAAGAGCTTTGAGAAACCCATCCCAGAGTATTATGAGCATGCAATGCCCACCACCCGCTAGCGCGCAATCCCAGCGCGGAGCGATCGGCCTTGCCGGCGGTTTGCTGCTATTGATGGCTTTGCTGTTCACTGCCCTGGTGGTAGACAGTGGCCGCCTGTGGATGCAGCAAAAGCAATTGCAATCGATTGCAGATATGTCTGCCATCCATGCCTCACGCTATCTTGGCTGCCAGGCCAATCTGCAAAATATCGTACAAATGGCGCAGCAAGCAGCAGTGAATAATGGCTACGGCGGACAACTTGCCAGCAATCCTAACCAAGTCCTGCTTGGCAGGCTGGATACCGTACAAGGCATACGGAAATTTACGGCCGATGGCAGTCATCAGGCGATTTATGTCAGGGCAACAAAAGAAGTCGCTAAAAGCCTGGTCGCCGGTGGGCTGATGGGTGGCACCATGCTCTTGCGGGCGGAAGCGGTGTCAGTGTCCGATCCGCCATTAGCCGTGTTTAGTGTAGGCAGTTTTACAACCAGCCTCAGCAGCCAGCAATCCGTGCTGTTGAACGGGCTGCTCGGAGGCATGCTGGGTGGGCCACTCAACCTGGATGCAGTGACCTATCGAGGCATCGCAGCCACCAAAATCACGCTGCACGATATCCTGGCTGTGTCCGGCCAAGCCGGTACGCTGGAGGATTTACTCAATACCAATATGCAAATTGGCGATCTACTCGATCTGCTCGCCAGTGCGGCAGGCCAGAGTGGGGCGGCAAATCTGCAAGCGGTCTCGGCCATGCAGAGTATCGCGGCGATTGCGATCAAAAATGTCCCCATCAAGCTGGGCGACGTACTGGCGGTGACTACACCTGACACCAATGCCGCGGCGGCTGTTGCCCTGAATGCATTATCCATGATTACCACGGCCGCCATGATTGCCAATGGCACCAATGCGATCAGCCTGCCTTTAACACTCAACCTGGCCTCTATCACCAATATCAACGCGCAAGTGACGGTCATTGAACCGCCCCAACTGAGCGTAGGCCCGGCAGCGGGCAGTGGCAACCTATGTGCTATCGCGCGAACGGCGCAAATCAGGGCCAGGGTTGGCGTCCTGGTCAACATTCCACTGTTGGCGCGCATAGACCTTGCGTTGAATACCGAAGTCGCACAAGGCTCTGCCGGGCTGCGTACCATACAGCAAAATGATGGCGTATCAGAGGTTGAAATAGACGCCAGCCCCGGCATCGCAGCGCTCACGCTCACCAACAATGCCGGTACGGGGCCAGCAAGAGTGTCCACCCTGTTAAGTATCCCCATTGCAGATATCGGCTTAAACCTGCCTATTCAACCGGCCAATGCACAAACACTTCAATATTCAGTGGCAAATCCGGTGGAGAATCACTTACCCCAAATGCAGTCGGTCTCCAGCCCGGTGGGCAGCAGCCTGGAAAACGCCCTGTCAAAATCGAACGCGCTCAATGTGACCATTCTGAGTGTACTGAATCTGGGATTGGTGAATAATGTGATTTCCACACTGGTCAGCCCGCTGCTGGCAGAGATCGGACGTGTATTGCTAGACCCGCTACTGAATTTACTAGGCATCCAGGTGGGTGGCATGGATGTCACCCTCGAGGATTTGCAATATCGTCAAGCCAAGCCTTTGGCCATGTAGCGACGGCCTGGCTGTCTATCACCCCTTGACTTAAGCGCAGGAGAATCAAGTGACCCATCGCAGAGTATTAATTGCTGGTGCAACAGGCCTGGTAGGCTCGCATATCTTGCAGCGCCTGTTACAAGACGATACGGTCTCAGAAATCCATCTGCTGTCCAGACGCGATCTCGCGCGCCAACACCCCAAGCTCCACATGCATCAAGTAGACTTCAAGCAATTACCCCCACTGCCGCCGCTAGATGAAATTTATCTGGCACTAGGCACCACGATCAAACAAGCCGGTAGCCGGGCAGCTTTTGAAGCCATAGATCTGGACGCAAATGTGGCCGTGGCAAATGCCGGACTCACCGCTGGCGCAAAACGACTCGGCTTGGTGAGCGCCATGGGGGCAGATGTTGATTCAATGCTCTTTTATAACCGCATTAAAGGCGAGCTCGAAGCTGAGCTCTCCACGTTGCCCTTTGAAACCTTGGTGATCGCGCGCCCCTCTTTTTTGCTAGGTGACCGTGACGCGTTAAAGCAGCCGCAACGACATGCTGAAAAACTCGGTATTTTAATGTTCAAACTGTTAGCACCGCTTTTACCCATACACCTGCGCGCTGTAGAGGCCTCTAAAGTGGCGGCATGTCTGGTGACGCACGTGCCTGCCGTGTCAGGTGGGAAAGTCATCCTCTCTGGAGAGCTGCAAAATGATGGATGAAAAAAACCAACAGAGGAGAGAAATCAAGGGATCAGGGCCACCGGAATGCCCGGCTGGATGTGTGATGATCGCGCTCAGTGAATGCAGCTTATTGCGCCATCACCGACTGAATCAAGCTTCGATTTTCTGAAGAGACGTCCAGAAACTCCAGATTGGTTCTAAAGCCCTTCATGCCACACAGTGAAGAGAACGTCACCCGGCAATTAAACCGGTAATTACGCAGTGCCGACCCGACAAATACCGGCACATGCACATTGCATATCTGCCCGGGTTTATATTGCTTGTCAGCAAAGAGACTCATTCCCATCAAAGAGATATCGTGCGTAAACACGATATATTGACAGCCCGTACTATCGACTAACTGAGATTTCTTGTGCCACGAGCGACGATTCTTGTCTATTGAGGTATTGTGCAAACTACTGGAAGACATGGACTAACTATGACTGACTTAATTGCCCGGCATTATATGATAGACACCTGTTGAAAAACCGGGATTGCCAAGCCAGGTAAATCAACTTTACGCATCCTATCCCGCCATAACAAATACAACGAGAAATGTATTAAAGTAAGGCATGACTCTCATCGAGCATTTCATCATGCCAGGTCATTTTAAGCTCATAAAAACCACTACATACTTAGTCGAAAAAAATGAATAACTCTCTGACTCATATTTTTGCAACCACCATGGTTGCGCTCTCTGTCATTGCAAACGCTCGTTTAGCTGCCGAAGAAATGCCGCAACCCTCGACCATCAGGCTGCCTGGCATTTACCATGTATGGGGCAAAGATACAAAAGACATGCCCTCGATTACTTTTGACGAACTAGAAGAATGCATGAGTTCTGATGTCACGATCAGGCAGCGATTTGATAGCTTTCAATTCGAAACAAAACAAATGAACGAAGAAGTGTTAAAAGCCGAGAATAGTGTGCAGGAAAACCAGAATGCCAGGCTAACTTTGGAAAAAGAGGCAAGCGCGGTGCAGTCAGAGATTGCAGCAATGAATGCGCTGAATGATCAGTTCTCTCAAAGAAAACAAGCGCTCTCTGTGCAAACGCGCCAAAGAGTGGATGCACCAACAGCAAAGAAAATCAATCAACAGGTCGACCAATTCAATAAAGACATTGCTAAATTTAATGCTGACTCATCCGTATTAAAAGAAAAAACGCAGCAATTAAAAGCAAAACAGCAGCAATTTAATGACAATTTAGAAGGCTTAAAAAATCAGTTAGACCAGTTAAATAGCAAAACCAGCGCGTTTAATGAACGCAAAAAATCTTTCGATAGTACGCTTCTCTCTTTTAAAGACAAATGCACAGGTGCACATAAGCTCGAAAAGTAAAAAGGCACCTCCGAAGAGATGCCTTTTCTAGCACTGAATCAATATGCAGTTAATCGAATGCGGATAGGGAATGTTTTACCCCGTTTAAAATAAGTCACCTCAGTTTAAACGGTCCTAGTGGCAAAGCATGCCCTGACTGAATAATGCCGGGAAGCGCCTATCTTTCATATGGGAAATTTTCCCGAATGTGCCGGGAAGGCGCTTCGTATCAACGCGAAAAACTTTAAGGTGCGTGAATCACATTCACCACTTTCAACCGCCTGGATTCGCCATTAGGAAATGGCCAATCAATTTCCTGGCCGACTTTTAATCCAAGTAAAGCAGTCCCCACCGGTGAAAATACAGAAATCTTTCCCAGTTTAAGATCAGCTTCTTCAGGAAAGCATAACTCTATTTCTCTTTTTAAATCGTTGCTTTTATCCAGGTAAATTACACGTGAGTTCATCCTCACGACATCCACAGGCACTTGATCCGCTGCAACGACAATCGCCCTGCCTAGCTCATCCCGTAACAATTCATCATGCGCCAGCGTCGATAAGCGCGCATAGTCCTGATCCGACAATATTAAGTTTTCAGATTCCATATTTTCCAACCATACAAAATGCTAATCATCCCCAAGGGCAAGCGGACAGAATAATAGCTATAGGTGGAAAGAATAAGCCTGTGCAATAGAACATCACTGTTTCCTATATGACTACAATCACTCTATGTTGCAGTGATCAAGCATCATAAAAGAACTGCTTTTTCAGTCCTAGTCGGATGGCGACGCTTTATCCCAATAAGGTTCTGCGCCAAATCGCTCAGACAAATAGTCAATAAAGGCACGAGTTTTCAAAGGTAAATTCCGCTTAGGCAAATACAATGCGTAGACATGTTGCTCTACAGGAATGTATTCAGACAAAACCGATTTCAGACGTTTGGCTTGCAGATCCTTACCAATAATAAACGTCGGTAATAGCGCCAAGCCAAAGCCGCCTAAAACGACTTGCGACAATGCCTCATCGTCATTAATCCGCAACCTGCCAGAGACATTGACGGCAACCTCGCCCTGAGGCCCGTTAAAGCGCCACAGGCCTTTGTCTCCCGAGTGAATATAATCCAGACAGTTATGATTGACTAAATCCTGCGGGATGACGGGAATGCCATGGCGCTCGAAGTATTTAGGCGTTGCACACAGATTTCGCCGAATCGGTGCCAGCTTTCTCGCCACCAGGCTTTGCGGCAAATCCCTGGTGATTGCAATCACCACGTCATAGCCCTCTTCAGTCAAATCCACTAAGCGATCGGTAATCGTCATGTCGATTTCCAATTGCGGATATCGATCCATAAACTCAGCAATGGCAGGCGCAATATGCAAGGTGCCAAAAGCCACTGAAGCGGCTACTTTAAGCACGCCGCGCGGTTGTGCATTCAGGCTTTCAATCATTTGCTGTGCTTCTTCGGCTTCATAACTGATGCGAGTGCAATAGTCATAAAAGCCAGTGCCAATTTCGGTCAAGCTGAGATGCCGGGTACTGCGGTTAAGTAAACTGGCGCCTAAGGCATGCTCTAACTTCGCGACCGCCTTGCTCACGGAGGACTTGGTCATGCCCAGCTTCCTGGCTGCAGCCGAGAAACTTTGCTCATTGACCACATGCGCAAAAATGATCATCAGGTTTAAATCATACATCAGCTGATTGTATCCCAATAAGAAACAGTTATATGCAATCTGAAGGACTAATTTTATCCATAGAAATGTATAACATACGACTTAGATGAAGATTAAGAATGAAGCATAAACAAGGATGTTGAGCCATGTATAAAGCATTTTCCAATACCAGATTATTCGTGATGACTTATCTTGTCCTGGCCTTGCCAACCTATTTAGCTGATGCTGGCGCTGTTGCAAACGACTCCATACTTTATGTATTGTCCATGGTCGGAATATGTGGAATCTGCTTGATCAGAGGCACCATTATCGGCAAAAACTGGTTGGTGCTCATCCCGTCTGTCGCCTTTGTATTCGACCTGACACCGGCCCTGGCAGCGATTTCATTCGTGCCTTATTTATATCACTTACTCGCCATTCTCTTAGGGGCAGCGTCTCTATCAGTCGCCGTCACTCATACCGACACTTATAAAATGAGATGAATCAGGTTTAGAAATCTGAATGGATACCGTAACTGCCGCGCTCTTGAGCCCTTCAATGAGCGCGCGAAAATCAAGTACCATAAGGCCAAGCCGACAGATCAGCCAACGATCTAACTCCAAATGACCATTAATTAGTCGCATCAATACCCCCCCCTGACCAGCCCCCTCTTGCATTACCCCACAAAAGTTTATACACTACATACAGACCTGTCTGCCTATGATGGCAATCTATCCTAATTTGAGCGTTTCGCATTAGGTTTAGTCAGACAGTTTTAGTGGTGTGGCGAATTAAAACAAAGATTTCAAGGGGAAATAAAGATGAATGAAGATAAACATGCAGGCAATGTGATTTTACTGAGGACAGCTTGCATGACATTGCTATTGGGTTTAGTGCTGGCATGGTGCCTGGTGATGACCCGCGGCATGAAAATTCCTTACATGCTCAATCTATTTACCAGCACCGAAAACCTGCTATCAGGCCATTTAGACTACTTAATGATGACCATGTTGTTATTAGGTTTTTATGCCTCAAAAATCAGCTTGCCCAAGTTTGTCCTGTGGCCAATGGCATTAGGTTCCATCGGCAATCCAACGGCTTTTCTCGTGTTAGCCATTGCCCCAAAAATTCATTCATTGCCTTATATTGTGTTTCTCTATACGACATTATCGTTAACCACCTTTGGGTTTGGCATGGCTGCGATTAAAACGCTTAGATACTCTCTGAAGTAAGCTTACCACTAGCGTAAAGCAATAGCATTTGGGCGCATACTCACCATGGGCATCAATCTTAAGAACTCGTATACACAATATGGTCTGATCGCCAGAATTCTGCATTGGACCAGTGTAGCGATGCTGTTAACCATCATCGTGGTGGCTAGCCAGTTCACAGACAAGGCTACCAACGCTGACAAACTGACACTAATCTCCCTGCACGCTTCAATCGGCATTCTGTTGCTGATATTGATGCTTGCCAGGCTGACATGGCGAAACCTGAACCCAAATCCTATTCATTCTTACAGTATCAAAACCTGGCAAAAGCTGGTGGCGATTTCCTTGCACAGATCCATATACCTCATCATCATGACACAGTGTTTCTTGGGGATATTGATGTTGCTAAGCAGCGGCGAAACACTGTATTTTTTCGACATATTAGAATTGCCGCCATTACTTGAAAAAGCGCACCCCATTCACCAAACCTTATTAGGCTTTCATTATTTAATTTCGGTGATGATTTACCCGCTATTTGCAGTCCATATTACTGCGGCCATTTATCATCAAATCTTTGGCTTAATAGAAGAGCATTCATAGAAAATCCTATCAGGGCAGCTTCTATCAATAGCGGCCACTATGAGGCGAGGCGAGCACTACAGTTTGCCATTCTCGCCCTGATAAATGCCAACGCTCACACCACGCCAACACTCTCCACCGGAATGACCGCCCCAACCTTTATTGCCAGCGGTAACCATTCGCTCAATACGTATCGTTAGCTGACACACACCCATCTGATGCAATTAAATTATCAGATGGTTGCATTATTTCCATATTTATGGAAATATAGAATACATGGACATTAAATCAGCAGTGACGCAGCTTTCATCAATCGCTCAAGAGGCACGCCTGGAGATATTTCGTCTGCTTGTTCAAGCAGGCATTGAGGGGCTACCAGCGGGCAGTATTGGAGAAAAACTCGACATTCCGCCCAGCACGCTCTCGTTTCACCTCAAAGAGCTCAGCCAGGCCGGACTGATTCACTCGCGCCAGGTCAGCAGATTCATTTACTACACGGCCAACTATGCCGCAATGAATGGTTTGCTTGCGTATCTCACTGAAAATTGCTGTGCCGGTGTCACTGAATGCTGCCCCGATGTCACAAGCTGCAATCCCGAGAAAGGGAATGAATAATGAAACGTATGCATTTGCATGTCTCCGTTGACGATATCAATCAGAGCGTCGGTTTCTATAGCAACCTTTTTGGCGCGTCTCCAACCGTCTCTAAACCCGACTATGCCAAGTGGATGCTGGATGACCCGTTAGTCAATTTTGCTATCAGCAAACGTGGTGCCAAAGCTGGCTTAAACCATATTGGCATTCAGGTTGAGCATGAATCTGAGCTTGAGGAAATCAAAGCGCGCTTAGAAAAAGCCGAGCTTAGCCTGGTGACTGAAGAGGGCACGACTTGCTGCTATGCAAAATCTGACAAGCATTGGGTGCAAGACCCCTCTGGGATCGCCTGGGAAACCTATCGCACATTAGCCAGTGCGCCCACCTTTAGCGGGCAAGAAGCATCAGCGCCTGGTGCTGCCTGTTGCATTCCAGCCGCGCAAAAGATTGAAATAGCTACCCGTAAGAAGTGCTGCTAATGAATCAGATCTCGCAAACCAGCCCGATGAGCAACTTTGAACGCAACCTGACATGGTGGGTGCTTGGCTGCATCGTAACCGGCATCGCATTAGGTCAGGTGTTTCCTGGCTTCTTCCAAACTGTGGGCAGTCTCAAAATCGCTGAAGTGAACCTCCCGGTAGCTGTCCTGATATGGCTAATGATTATCCCGATGCTGCTAAAGATTGACTTCAAGACCATGGGTGATGTCCTGGCACACAGCAAAGGAATAGGCGTGACATTGTTCATCAACTGGATAGTGAAGCCTTTCTCTATGGCCTTGCTTGCATGGCTGTTTATTCGCCACTTGTTTGGTGACTTATTACCCGCGGCGCAAATTGACAGCTACATCGCTGGCCTGATTTTGTTAGCGGCAGCCCCATGCACAGCGATGGTGTTTGTCTGGAGTGGACTATGCGGCGGCGAGCCTAAGTTCACACTCTCTCAGGTGGCACTTAATGATGCCATTATGCTGTTTGCCTTCGCGCCACTGGTCGCATTATTGTTGGGACTATCAAGTATCGTCGTCCCCTGGAACACGCTCTTTTTGTCTCTGCTGCTCTTCGTTGTCGTCCCTGTGGTGATCAGCCAGTTTGTGCGTGAAGTGATATTGTCAGGCCGTCAGCAAGCGCTGAATACATTACTCAAACGCATCCAGCCTGTTTCCCTGTCTGCATTACTGGCAACGCTGGTATTGCTGTTTGGTTTCCAGGGCCAGCAGATTATTGCGCAGCCCTTCGTGATCGCCTTGTTAGCAGTGCCCATCACCATTCAGGTGTATTTCAACGCCATGCTGGCGTACTGGCTAAATAAGAAACTGAAGGTGGCTCACTGTGTCGCTGCCCCATCGGCACTGATTGGCGCGTCAAACTTCTTTGAGCTGGCGGTAGCAACAGCTATTGCCCTGTTTGGGTTCAACTCAGGTGCGGCGCTCGCCACCGTGGTCGGTGTACTCATTGAAGTGCCCGTCATGTTGTCTGTGGTCGCAATTGTCAATCGTAGCCGCGATTGGTACGAGAACGCCTAATTATCGAAAGCATGCAATGAATATCCTATTTTTATGTACAGGTAACTCCTGCCGCTCCATCCTTGCTGAAGCAACATTCAATGCATTAGCGCCAGACAGCATGCAAGCCATGAGCGCAGGCAGCCAGCCTACCGGTGAAGTGCATCCGCGCTCTATCGCCCTGCTCAAGCGTGAGGGCATTGCCACAGAGGGCTATTACAGCAAGTCATGGGACAACCTGCCAGTGACACCAGACATTGTCATTACCGTATGCAGCAATGCGGCGGGGGAAACCTGCCCGGCATACCTTGGTAACGTACTAAGGGCGCATTGGGGCGTTGATGACCCCGCCAAAGCAACTGGTACAGACACTGAAATAGAGGCTGCATTCACCCAAGCATACTCGATTCTACGCACAAGGATTGAGGCATTCCTGAGCCTGAGTCCTGACTGCCTGAATGATAAAGAAAAGCTCAAGCAGGCATTACAGCTGATTGGTCATATTTGAGACGTCTAAAAATGCAATCACTTCCCCATGCAAATACATCGACCACTGCCAGTCATCCAAAAGTTGGGTATTGCCATGAGCATTCAGTAATAGATCAAGACTCAATATGCACCATGTTCAAACCTTCATTTTGTGAAGGTGGTTCAAAAAAATTAGTCACATGGTAGAACACCGCCTCATTATCAAACTGCGCGCGTTCTGGCTGCTCCGTTCTTCGCTTGGCTATGTGCAACAGACATTGCTCATTACTTAAATCCAGATAAATCAGCGCATGATTGCATTCAATCTCGTGACACAGTTGATTGAACCAAGCGCGTTGATTCAACGTATTGGCTGGAAAGTCCATCACAACATTCGTGCCTGTTTTAAGAATGGATTGAACATGCAACTTAACAAAAGGTTTTATCCGGGCAGAGTGCGTCATATAGTCGTCAAATGAATAAATTTGATCGGGATAATGTGCAGATAACCACTCATCTTCTGATATCAATACAGCATTTTTCTCTAGCGCAAGCGTCTTGGATTTTGTCGTTTTTCCGGCGCCCATCTTTCCACAAAAGAAAGTTAACGTTCCTTTCTGATTCACAGCGTATCCTTGGCTTTTGATGAACATGAATACTAACACCCAGAAACAAAAAAGACCCAAGGCGTTAACCTTGAGTCTCTTAGGATGCATTGCCTACCTAACGCGTCGAGTACTTACAATACCCAAAACTACAGGTGAGTGAATGACGGGCGCATCAATGCCCTTTACCACTCGGAAGAATATCGGTATTAAAACCAAGCACCTTACCCGCCCAGATAAACACCACCCACACCAGCACACCAAAAGGCAAATAGCCTGCAAATCCCAACAGTGGCATTTCAGCATAAATATGAATCACATTCACATAAGGAATATCGTAGACCCAGTAATTCGGGTTGGTGACCGGTAATGCCGGATGCGCGCTGCCGTAGTTCCACACCTCCCAGAAAAATCCGTTAAACAATGAGCTGATCGCCATCAAAAGAACCGGACTCCAATTGCCGTTGGCGACATCGGTAAATGGGGTCCAGATACCACGCATCATCAATATGCCAGCGATACCTATCAATGGCGCAATCCACATGGCCCAAAACAACGGATAAGGCCAGAACGGCACGGCGGCAAACAACACAAAACTCAGGTATAACATTGGCTTTGCCGGCAGGGCCAGCTTGGGCCCTTGGGCATAGCGCCCTGCAATTTTAGGAAAAGCATTCAGCAAGGTATACCACTCAAAAATGGCCGGCCAAACAGTGGTGTAGGCAAAAATAAAAATCCACACAATCTTGGCATGGCTTAAACCCGGGATGTCAGTATTAGGGTAATACCAGTTACCTAACGCAAAATAATCGAAATATTCAAAGAAATACCAGCCAAAAATCGATACAACCGCACTAATCAGAAATGTTTTAGGGCGACTTGCAAACAGCGAGTAACCACCAGAATAGCGGTATGCCAAGCCATCAAGCACAAAGATAAATCCCCACCACATCGGCGTAAAGGCGTAATACACCAAATCACCAAACGGTGTCGTGCGCGTCCACATCAACCACCAGAAAAACACTGTGACAACCGCCCCCACCCAAAACCACCAAGGCAACGCCCGCAGTGCAGGCCGCGGAGACGGGGCGGGCGGTTTAAAGCCGAACCATTGCGGGAATATTAAAAAAGCAGCAAATGCGGCTTCGAGCAGGGCAACCGCAATAAAAACAATCAGATTAAACCCCGGCGGCTCTGCCACAAACTGAGGTGGAAAAACGCCAAAACCTGGCGGTAGATGCGTAGTCGGATAAGCAAACCAGGACGCGGCTAACGGAATTAATAACATCGCCACAACGGTCATCACCAACGCAGAACGTGTTGTAGTTGAAAACATAATTTCCCCTTTTGATTTACAAACGATTTGTGCTCAATGATGAGCACTTATAAATATTACATAGTCACCGCCACTGGCGAGACCATTTATTGTCATACATATTCACTTCGGTCAAATTCATAAACTGGGACATGTTTCTGCCTTAAGACCCAAACGCAAGTAATGGATACCATCGCTGATTTCTGAACGATGGTTCGAGAGGAGCGATGAGAGCCAAGATGGCGCAATCAATTGTTTTTATTTTTTGCTTAACGTCCTATAAGGAAAATCAAAAAAACTTTCAAAATAAATGTAAGGGCTGCCTATTCCAACTGACTAATGCTGGCACTACAAGGTTATTGATTCATTTTTATTGATTGTTACTTTTAGGAGATGTTATGAAAACTACTAACAAATTGGCTACTGCCGCACTTTTGGGTCTTTTTACAGCTTCAGTGATGACGGCCTCTCCAGGATTTGCAGGAGAAGATGCTAAGTCTAGCTGTAACGGCAAAGATAATGCCAAGATGGAAAAAGCCAATTGCAAAACGGCAGATGGCAAAGAGAAGCATGCGTGTAAGGGCAAAAACTCATGCAAAGGCCAGGGCGGTGATGGCAAAAATGCATGCAAAGGTCACGGCTCCTGCGCAACAGACGGCAGTAAATAACTGAGCAATTATCTCAATCAGCACCAAGAAAGCAGGGAGAGTTACCCTGCTTTCTTGCGGAGGCCTTTTCTTAAATGTGCTTAGTTAATTCATCATTTTCGCTCGGTTTCGGGCTCGGGCTTAGGCCACAGCATTATTCTTATATTTTTGAACATCAGCCCAAGCTTGACTGGTTTGAGGTGATTTCCGAAAACTTTATGGATACCGACGGCAAACCAAAACGCAACCTGGCGCGCATCAAGGAACTTTATCCAGTGGTGATGCATGGGGTTTCCATGTCGATTGGCAGTGTGGATCCGCTGAATTCCGAGTATCTGACAAAACTGAAAGCACTGATGGACTGGCTGAACCCCGCTTGGATTTCAGATCATCTGTGCTGGACTGGCGTCGCGCATAAGAATACGCACGACTTGCTACCGCTGCCTTACACCGAAGAATCGCTGAAGCACATTGTTCGCCGTATTCAACAGGTACAAGACCGGCTGGGGCGCAGAGTCGCCTTGGAAAACCCCTCGACTTATCTGGAGTTTAAGCACTCCACCATACCAGAAGCAGAGTTTATTGCGGCCATGGCCAAAGAGGCTGATTGCCACTTGCTGCTGGATATAAATAATGTGTATGTGACCTGCTTTAACCACAGGCTGGACCCGCAAAACTACCTGGATGCGCTGCCTTTGGGCCGGGTGATACAGATGCATCTTTCAGGGCATAGCAATAAAGGGCATTACATTGTGGATACCCATGATGACCATGTGATTGATGAGGTGTGGAACCTGTACAAGTATGCGGTCAACCGCGCCGGACGCGTTCCGAACACCATGATTGAATGGGACGACCATATCCCCGAATTTCCGGTGTTGTATGCGGAACTGGACAAAGCCAGGGAAGCTGCCCAACATGCGACCGAATTTACCCTACCGCACATTGCACAGGCTGACAGCGTGATTTTTATTGAGAAAAATGTCACTTTGCCAGAGGCACAAACGCATATGCAACAGGCGGTGATGCTTGGCGACCGCTTTGATAGCGTCCCTGATCAGTGGATACGGGCCAAGAATGCGTTTGCGCCACATGAGCAGCTATCGGTGTACGCAAATGCTTACCGCTACCGCTTGTATGATGTGGTTGCGGAAGACTACCCGGTATTAATGCATTACCTGACCGAACAAAGATTCTCTGCACTCATTTGGGCATTTGTGGGCGAAGTGTTGCCGGATCACTTTAACATTGGCCGCTTTGCGCTGAAACTACCAGCATTTATTCAAAAAACCTTGCCCAACGACGTCTTTGCGCATGCCTTGTGCCAGCTGGAAACCGCTGTTGCACAAATGACTGATCCCACAGAAACCGCAGCACTCCATGAAGCGGATATTCAAGGGCTGACTGCCGAGACACTTCTGGACCTCACACTTTATCCTCGGCAAGCGCTGGCCCTGATGCAGTTTGATCAGCAGGTGAATGCCTATTACCAGGCCGTCATGGATGACCATAGGCCTGTGGTGCCAGTGAATGAGGCCGTTTACCTGGCCGTGTTCAGGCATGAGGACGTGGTCTGGCGTATGGAGCTGGAGGCACAGGAGTTTGGGTTGCTCTCCAAACTATTTGATGGCGCCACCATCGGTGAGACACTTTCTGACGTACATGAAACCGAGCAACACAAGATCAAGGCATATTTTTCAAAATGGATGCGAAACGGCTTATTGGCATCGCATCACTACGAGTATCGATAAAGGGGAAATACACATGAACGCTCTTATGAACATATTGATCTGGTGGCCTAAAACAATTGCCTCGCATTTTGAATGGGTGGGCCCATTGATCGCGCGCATCGTCGTCGGATACACCTTTATGCTGACCGGTTGGGGTAAACTCACGAATCTGCCCGCCATCATAGAAAACTTCAAAAGCTGGGGCATTCCTTATCCGGAATTGCTGACACCCTTTGTCGCAGGTTGGGAATTCCTGGGCGGATTGGGCTTAATACTGGGGCTGATGACCAGAATCTGCGGCGGCGCACTTGCCACGGTGATGGTCGTGGCGATTATTTCAGCCAGGCTGGCTGACATTGACTCTGTGGAAACCCTGCTGGGTTTTGAAGAGGCGACCTACTTTGCAGTATTTACCTGGCTTGCCATTGGTGGTGCAGGTAAGGTTTCTATCGATTATTTCTTAGAGCGTTTGAATCGAAAAAAGTGACCGTGTGTTTTATGTGCATTTAACACCCATTGGCCTCCCAAACCAACATAACGGCCAAGAACGCTGACAGGCGGAAAGTTGAAATATTGAAAAGACGGCTCATCTTGCTGCGAACCGTCTTTTAATATTTGGTATGCGCGGATCCAATCCACAACAAACGGATTAAAAATCCGCCTGCCTGATCAAAGGATACCCAAAACCAATAACTACTGAATGACACCCAACTGTTTGAACAAGCCATAGGTGTCAATCACATCCCAGTGTTCGGCCAGCTTACCATTCTCGATACGAAAGATATCTACAGCATGAATACTGTAATGCTTGCCTGTAGATGGGATACCTAACCAGTCGCCTTGCTGGGTGCCGGAATAAACACCATAGGCCCACACGGTATCGCCCTCACTCACAATTTTCTCCAGCTGATATTGCCAGTCCGGCACAGCTTTAAACCAGTCGGCAAAGAACTGTTTAAAACCTGACAACCCCTGCGGCACGATGGGGTTGTGCTGGATATAGTCATCATGCAAGTACTCTTGCAAATTCGTTAAATCTTTTTTTACAAATACCTCATTAGCAAAATTGGCTAGTAATTGTTTGTTCTGTTGCGATAAATCCTGGGCCATAGCAGACGCTCCATAAATAAACGATAAATAAAAAATAAATGCGCTCAGTATCACTTTCAATAACTTCATAAACACTCCTTTTCAAACAAATCATAAAATGGAGTTGCGCATATTATTCCCAATAGTTACTATTAGTAAGTAGGAACCTATAAGTAACTAATGAACTTAATTCCGAGTACATCATGAGTGATCAAGAAAAAAATGAATTAAACATTTCGACTAGCTGGAACGCATATAACGAGCAATGCCCGACCCGCCTGATGTTGAACAGAATTGCTGATAAATGGGCAGTATTGCTTTTAGGATTACTCGAGCGGGAAACCAAGCGATTTAGTACTTTGCAGCGCGAAACTGGCGGGATTTCGCAAAAAATGCTGACACAGACACTGCGCAGCCTGGAACGTGATGGCTTGATACAACGGACTGTTTACGCCTCAGTGCCACCCAAAGTGGAATACAGCATCACACCGCTCGGTTTCACACTGGTGGCACCCTTGGCCGCCATTCGGGTCTGGTCTGAAACACATATTGAGGAAGTGCTGGCAGCGCAATCAGCTTACGATAAGGCCCAAGACTCAGAAAAGCAGCAACCAAACGTACGTAAGATTGTATTTAACTAAGATCGAATCTCAAAAAAAAGACCCAAGGGGTTAACCTTGAGTCTCTCATGTGTACTGTCCACCAAACAATCGAATCTTGTACTAACGCTAATTTACTTCCGCCTGATTCAGAGGCAATTACCACGCCAAGCAAACATAACGGCCAAAAATCTCAATCGGTATCACACCATCAGTCAATCTTGCCTGCCAATGACTCACAATGCGCACCTAGAGCAGGATTTTAGAGTTCAGATGAAGATAGAATTGTATGTCTATTGAAAAACATGAATAGATACAAAACAATAGAAGTATTGATTAGTAAAACCATTAACTTGAAATGAGTGTATTGGTGGAATAAAGCGTAAACCTCATACGGTATAAGCACACCTATACTGGCAATACCCAAAGTCTTTCCCCATGGGCGTTGATTCCATAACCCAATAGACTCAGAAAATTTGATTACAGAATACATCAATGCGCACACGCAAACAGCGGCGAGTTCGCCTCCACTAAAATTCTCAGCCACCTTGAGCAGCAGACTCACGTAATGACCTTGAGGATCGAGATGGAGTCTGCCGACGAGTGTTTCTGCTAAATCATAGGCATTAAGATGAAAGTCCAAAATAAAAACGAGCAGGGCAACCAACATGAGCATGGCCTTACCGCCCTCAAACAATGCAATCACTCGAATGCCTAACCTATTTGCAAGTTTCAACCTAACCCCTTTACCGAATTCGACTCTAGCCGCGTTCATCTTAAATTAGAACCAGCTATAACGATAGCTGCGTCTGAAGAAATCCCAACTCCCACGCCAAACCAACATAACGGCAAACGATTGCCACCGGAGATTACCATCGTATCAGCTAGCCCGTGATTAATTGCCTACGGCTCAAGACGTGTGACTATGGGCAGGATTTGGGAGTGCGGGTGGGTGAGTCATCAGATCCATCGAGTGAATCTGACCTTACAAATACTTTTAGAATCTGAGGAAACAAAATAATAGGTAAGAAGATTATGAAATTAATCACAGAAGCTAAATATTGGTTTTGCAAAGACTGCATTCTTTCAATCATTTCAGCTTTGGAGTATCCAGGCACTACAGCACCAAATGCCCTCACTTCAATAACAATGTCTTCATTCCAAATCGCATTTCCACGGTTTGGTGCAAAAACCAACTCAACTGGCGCTTTTCCATCATCAACCATCTGAAGCGCTGAATTTCGGTGTAATCCTGAGTGGCATCCAAACCAAATCATCTGTTCGCATAAAGCCTTACCATTAAAGAGATGGTATGAACCGTTTCGAGATCCAGAAAGTTTTAAACTACCAGACTTTACATAAGTGTTGCGCAGATCCAATTTAACCTCTGGAACGTAACAAATCCATAATAGTAATATTGTCCACCCGAGCTTTTGAGCGAGTATTTTGTTATTCATATTCTCTCTTGGCACCTCTAAAATTAATCAAGGTTTTTAAGCAAGCTATATTTATTCAGTTACATTAAAATGAATTGGAACTACCTTCTCCAAAACAAAAAAGACCCAAGGCGTTAACCTTGAGTCTCTCTATAAATGGTGGCCCCTCTGAGAGTAGCTCTCATCCTGAGACTACTTGAACGAATAATTAGCCGTCAACATGACTGTGAGTGGATCACCTGGATAACACTGGCTAATGCTGGCACAGCCTGCAATGTACTTCTTATTTGCAAGATTTCTGGCATTGAGTGCAAACCGCCATGAGGCCGTATTGTAATAAACAGCAGCATCAAACAAAGTATAAGATGGCACGTCAAAAGTGTTTTGCGTATCCCCTGCTTGCTCTCCAATATGTCTTGCACCAGCCCCAAAGCCTAAGCCCTGCGCCCAGCTAGTTAAATCATAACGCAACCATACATTAGCCATATTCTTGGCGACGAGGATGGGTCTTTTACCCAAGGTATTGGTTGTGCTCTTAGTGATTTCTGCATCAATGTATGAGTACGTCGCCACCAAATTCAATCGATCTGTTAATTGACCAGTTGTTTCAAACTCAAATCCTTTATGTTGTTGCTCACCCGTTTGTATGCTAAAACCGGGGTTGCTAGGATCAGTGGTAGTTACATTCTGTCTCTTTAAGTCATATACCGCGAAAGTGGTACCGAACTTATGATCTGGGGATTCGTATTTAATCCCGGCTTCGTGCTGCTCACCAGTTTCGGGTTTGAATGGAGAGCCATCTGCTGTGTTCCCTGTTAAGGGTAAAAATGACTCGCTAACACTGATGTAAGGTGACCAACCATTATCGAATGCATACAGTACACCTGCCTTACCTGTCGTTTTGGATGGATCAGCTTTGGTACGGCTGTTGTTGATTCGCGTTTGAACCAAATCTGTCTCATCGTGACGTACGCCAAGTTGCAGATTCCACCCATCACCAAATTTAATGAGGTCTTGGAGATATAAACCAGACTGCCTGGCCATATCACTCCCTGTACTACCGGCAACGACCACAGGTGCGCCAATCACTGCGGCACCATAGTTTGGTTGATATAGGTTAAGCGCGGTCAGGCTACGGTTAATGAAAGTTCGATCCATGTTGTAGTGCAGAATATCTGCACCTATTAACAGGTCATGTTTCAATCCCAAAGTGTTGAAATGGGCTGCCAACTGGTTATCAATCGTCCACATTTGAGCAGATAAATTTCGCACATTCAAACGACGTTGATAGTTACGCTTATTTGCCGTTAACCCATTGGTAGTATCAGTAAAAGCACCATCCACATTGAAAGTGTTGTATCTGACATTTTGCTTAAAGGTAAAAGTGTCGTTGAAAATATGAGAAAACTCATAACCAAATAATGAAATTTCGGTTTCGTACTTATCGACACCAGGTACACCTACAAAACGACTGAAAGGGATATTACCGTTCGGGTTAGAAAGAACAGTGCCTTCTGCTGGCAAGCCACGCACAGGTACATAACGACTTTTTTGATAGCTCGTGAGTAAAGTAATGCTGGTGCGGTCACCCATATCCCATGTTAATGATGGCGCAATATAAGTACGGCTACGGTCGACAAAATCCACCTGATCATTGCTTTCTGAAGTCAAGGCAACTAAGCGGTAACGTAACGTTCCATCCTTGTTCAAAGAATCAGAGAAATCAGCCGTCCATTGCTGCTGATCATAATTCCCTAGTGTCAGCCCTATGGTTGCCAATGGCTGATCCGTCGGGCGCTTACTCACAACGTTCGCAAAACCACCCGGGCCAGTTTGACCGTATAACACTGAAGCCGGACCCTTCATGACCTCTACACGCTCAAAGCCAAATGGCTCAGACTGCACCCACGCGGTGTCGTAAAACATTCGCATACCGTCACGCAATACATAGTCGCTTTGAACAAATCCTCTGATAGAGAAATCATCAAGACCTCGTCTACCTCTTTGTCCGGCATCAACACCAGCAACAAACTTGAGCGTATCTGCTAGGGTTTGAGCGCCTTGGTCTCGTACTTGCTCGCTAGAAACGACTGAGATTGATTGTGCGGTTTCATTAATTGGCGTATCTGATTTGGTAGCGGTACGTGCCTGGGAGGCTTTGTACTTATGGATAGGCCCAGTTGCAGACTCCTTAACCCTCTCGGTAGTCACAGCCACCTCAGGAAGGGTGTCAATTTGATTATTAATATCTTGAGCTAAGGAATTGATGAATGGATAGGACAACATCACCGCTAAAAATGAAGCGGGTTTAATTTTCATTTGGTAACTTTCGTGCGGGGTTAAATGTTAACGATTCTCATTATCAAAATTATAACATTGAAGGTACAATAAATGACCTGATTAGCATTGGCAAAGTATTATTTTCGGTAAAGAGCCAGTGATCACTTTGCATCCCCAGACTCTTCACGATTCAATTGCTGATACTTATTTCCCGTGGACGATACTTAATGAATGTACGACAATTCATCCTTAGCTCTTAACAAAGCCCCCCTCCAATAACTGCCAGATACCCCTATACCAGAATGACTTCTACGATTACCCGCAAGGCAAAATCTCTACCCCCCAAACCGAATACAAGATCTCGCCGTAGTACGTTCTTAAAATGGTTGCGTGACATCCATGGCTGGCTAGGTCTTTGGGGTGCCGTTCTGGGTCTGCTGTTTGGTGCTACAGGCATCATTCATAATCACCGCACAGTATTGAAGATTGATTTGGAAAAACCACAATCAAATGAGATTCAAATAGCTGTGCCTGATGCAGCTAAGAAAAGCCCTAAAGCGATGGCTATCTGGCTACGCAAAGAGTTATCCATGGACAGAGAGCCTCGCATCAAAAAAGACCAGGCGGAAACTGTGTCATGGAACGGCCAAGACGTAAAGCAGCCAGAACATTGGGACATACGGTTTGTTGCACCTCAATATAAAGTCATTAGCGATTATTGGGTCGGGTCTAATATGGTGAAAATCAAACGTACAGATGAAACATGGGTAGGTGCAATTGATAACTTCCACCGCGCTAATGGCGCAGGTGTAGGCTGGGTTTTATTAGCTGACAGTATTGGTGGAAGTATGATCCTGCTTTCTCTAACAGGCGTATTGCTGTGGACCGAGCTGAATCGACGTAAAACTGTGGGCGCAATCATCTTCGTGGCGTCCATCGCTGGCATGTTATTAATAGGCTTCAAAACTATGTTTGCATAACACTCACCAATACTCTGAAGTCCAAATTACCACAAAACAAAAAAGACCCAAGGCGTTAACCTTGAGTCTCTCTATAAATGGTGGCCCCTCTGTGAGTCGAACACAGCACCAACGGATTATGAGGGAAAGCTAATCAGGGAAACTTCTTAAATGTATTTGTCTTACCAGTTTTTTTGTTTTTCAAAACCAGTTCATTTCTTTCAAAAGAGATGACTTCATCTTCGTCTTTCTTGTCATCATCTGATAGCTGTGGATTACTGTACATATAGGCCCAAAAGATTTTCTTATCACTCACATACCAATTGCCAGTACCGACAAAAATAAGCTTACCCTCGACTGAAACCTCAGCTTTGAAATTGAGATATTGATCCATATTCATTTTTGCATTCACTGATTGCCCATTAGGTAGCGTAGAGTCTGAAGCCCAAGTCCCGATATAACCATCCTCCTCCCGCCTATCAGCTTGAGGAACCGTTGCTGGGTCTGCTATCTTTGCTGTTCGAAAAATGCTCACCACCTCTTTTAAAATCGCATCAGTATCAGGACTTTTCTGGTATTCGTTGATCATTGCGCCATAAGCCTCTTTACCATCTGTCAAATGCACGCCTATCATCGCTTTAGGATTGTCAGGAGTTGGGCTATATAACAATTCAACGGCAGTAGCTTTCAATTTACCTTTTGTATTAAAGCCACCGCTGCCTTTTGACTTCGCATCGTTGTAAGCGGTTTTAATATCTCGATAAAACCCTTGCATATACACTTTAGGATCCAAGTAATCCTTAGGTAACTTATTAACAAGAATTGTGTATTGCAATTCGTCACCATTCCATATGGCGATGTACTTTACTGTTTTATCGATAGCCGGGATAACTTGATAAGTAATATCAAGGCCTTCGGGAAAATCAAAATCTTCTGAAAAATCAAACTCAAGCCCGGCAGGTACTACCAATGAACCTGCCATACACACGATGGAAAAGTTTAAAACCAAGAGAGTGGCTATTAAGTGAGTGATAGTTTTATAGAGGCGCATTGATAAATTCTTTTAAATATTATTGAACAGAAAGGATAAACACATTCAAGAATAGGAATAATTCTCATTTATAATTATTATACGTAAATCATGTCCATTGTCGGTTATTCCGCTCAACAAGTTTTGAATGCTTTTTATGTAACCCGTCGCGGATGGTTACCCGCCAATAAAAACAACATTTAGTATGAGCCAATATCTTAAGTGCATCTTATTTCTAGCCTGTTTTTCCCTATCCAGCCACAGCCTTGCAGAAGAGGAAACTGGTGTCTGGCTAATAGACAAAAATGGTTGCAAAGCATATTTGGTAGGTGCAGAGCCTAGTGACACTCTGTTATGGGATGGCGATTGCATCGATGGCTATATCAGTGGCAAGGGGACTGCAATGCTTCGCAGTCATGGAAAACTATCCCTTACGATGAAAGCCTCCTTTTATAAGGGTCAAGCAGAGGGACACGCTATCGTTGAATATGCGGATGGTGCTAAATATGAAGGCACACTAGTCCATGGAGTGGAAGACGGCAGTGGCCGCCGCACTTGGCCTAATGGCGTTGTATATTCGGGACTCTTTTCAAAAGGTGAGATTCCAGCTAACAGGTTTAAGCAAGCAGACTATGTGGAAAAACCAGCCGCCAGCTTCCCAGAAGTCATGTCCTACTATGGACATAAAGGGAAAATCATATTACGAGCAAACATAGATCAAACAGGTAGAGTTACTGAATTAAAAGTAGATCAATCCCATCACCCCGCATTCGAGAAAGCAGCGATCAAAGCGATTCTAAAAGCCAAATTTTCACCAAGAAAACTAGATAACCAAGCAATCCCTGCTTGGGTTCAGGTACCGTTTACTTTCACATTTAAAGGAGATTTCAAAAAACAAGCCACATCTACATATCGCTCTGAATTAGAGGATCGATCTGATCCAGAAGTCACGGAGCCCGTTCAATACAAAGTCGTTGCCCCCGTAGTCTACCCCTTTGAGCTTTACCAACAATCAGTTGATGGTTCGGCAACAATCACCGCAACAATCAATCCAGCTGGGGAACCAAGTAATGTCAAAGTAATAAAGGCAACTCATGAAGCATTTGGACGGGCGACAAAAGCCATGATCGAATCTTCACTATTCACCCCAGCCTACAAAGACAACGCACCCATATGGTCATCGTTTACCTTTGAACAAACATTCACCAAACTTGGACGTGATGTCGTCATCAGTGAAAATACGTTACAACTACTGGATGAGCTAAACTCGAAAACACCAGATATCCATAAAATGCAGGAATTGGATAAAAAACTAAACCCACTTTACGCTCCTCGTCCGGTATTTCCGGCTGAATATCGTGCTAAGGATGCCTCACAAAGGGTGCTAGTCGAGTTCTATGTTGATAAGCAAGGAGAGGTTCAACTACCGCACATCATCAAAGCAGACAATGAAGATTTAGCTTGGATTGCTTTATCTACGGTTTCCAGATGGTTGTTTGAACCGCCAACAATCAAAGGTAAACCTGTGGATGTCGTTGCCAAGATCCCAGTGGTTTTCGAGATTGATGCCGTAGAATAGGTAAATAACAACTACTCACCCAAAAACAAAAAAGACCCAAGGCGCTAACCTTGAGTCTCTCTATGAAATAGTGGCAACTCTGTGAGTCAAACACGACACTAATGGATTAGGATAATTTGAACCTAAGTTTCATTTATTACCACCAAGCTTTGGTTGGCATTCATTGGGGGTATCAGTTAACTCACACAAACCAATAGGGAAAAAGGACTGAAGTAACTCACCCAAAACTTGTGGAGTGATAGGCTGTGATTTAGGCTCAAATGACGCAACACGTTGCATACGCTGAATGACATACATGTCATTAGCTCCCTTAAGCACAATATACACACCTATTTCACCTTCTCCAGCTTTCATCCCCCCAAGGTCATTTGGCAATTTACCGCAACCTAGTACTGCCACATGACCGCGAACCTCACCGAATGCCACATCCCCACCAGAAGCGACTACTGAATTGCCAGGGCAAACAGACTCTTTTTGTCCGGCCATTTTGCCAATTAGAGCTTTAGGCGTTGCATTTGCATTTTGTGCCAGATTCTTGAAACCAGTAACTGTAATAAGCTCTGTCCAATTGGCGGGGGTTTGGCCATCTAAAGCATAATTTAGACTAAAAAGCATTCCTTCAGGACGATTTGCTTTTCCAGAATTAACCAGCTTCCATCCACTAGGCAAGCCATGCACTAAATTCTGGCTGAATATCGGAGTAGAAACGATTGTGCTATATGAAGACACACTCGGGCTTTCCTCTGAGTGGGCTGGACAAGAAATAATAAAGGCTGATACCAATACAAAGAGAAGCGCTTTAATTAGATGCATAATGCTTTTAATTAACCTTTAACAGTATAAGTAGAACAAAAGACGCTCAAATATATCCAGCTTTTTTAAGTCTACTAGTGAAGTCACTGGTGAATGCAGTTAATGGTGTTTGAGACCCTTCGAAATTCTTTCCTAGTAACGTATAACTCTGCTCCATGCCTTTACCAAGAGTGACTGTTTCACCTTGATTATTCCTGCCATACTGCAAAGATGAATATGCCAAGATCAGGTTAATAGTATTCTCTGTGGCATTTTTGACATGTACGATTTTGACTCGTATGAGGCCATCCCGCTTATTCTGGGCAATTAACTGTGCAACTAAGGTTTGGGAGTCAAGATTAGAGTTTGAATTGATAAACAATTGAGTTTTAACATGACGTTTATCCAAGTCTGCATACAAGGCTTCTGCAAGCTTTTGAGATGTTATGAACCAAGTGGACGAGGCTTTTATATCTTTGGGATCATCGTAGCGTGGATTGAAGCCCTCGCCAGCCACGATGAGAATCCCCTGCTTGTTCAAATTAGGATCACCTGGACTGTCATCAATAGATGCACAACCAGCAGTGAGTAACATCGTAGTTAACAAAACTACGCCCCATATCATTCGACTAACTTTCACATCCACCCCTTTAATTTTTGTTATTTAGTTGAAGTATTGTCCAAGAAAGTTATTACAGTCAACTACAAGATCGCACGCCCGATCAATATTATAGTCAACGACTCTCACCGAGATCACCGTCGTATCGACCGGCCGCTGATTGCTTGGCTATAACTCAAGGCGAGTGACTATGAGCAGCGTTTGAGGCTGCGAGTGGGCGGATTTCGAAGAGAGTAAAGCTCAGTAGTTGCGACTTGACGAACTGACGAAACCGACGCTGCCCAGCTAGCAGCGCATCGAAAGGCGACGAGTCGTCGAGTAGTTCGGTTACTCGATTAGATTTGAATAGTATCATTGATTATTATTTGTCATTTTTGCTATACAAAAGTCGATAAATTGCCTTATCCGTATAGGTATTTTTGTTCTCTCTGAGTAGTACATATATATCCCTAATCTAGGCACCCAACCATCTGGGATAATTTGAATTAATTCTCCAGTCTCTAGTTCTTCTTTGATCAAATACTCGCTTAGCTGTCCGATTCCTATGCCGCGTTTAACTGCTTCAATTTCTGCCTCAATGTTATTAAATCTAGCGACAGATGGAACATGTATGTAGCTCACTTCTCCATTCACATTGATTTCCCAAGGAAGCTCTTTCCCCGTTTGAGGATGTAAAAATCCAGTGCATCGATGCCCCTGAATGCCATTCAAGTCGACAGGCACACCATATTTCTGAATATATTGTGGTGATGCGCAAATCACAGAAACAATGTCACCTAACTTTCTTGAAAGGACATTTTTATCTGGAGATTGACCAGTTCTGAAACCTATATCGATTCTCAGGGTAACGATGTCTACAAAATCATCGCTAAGCATCAGATCAAAATGAACATCCGGATTTACTGACTGAAATTCATCTATCAAGGGTAATAGAATTCGATTCCCAAAAGCCAGTGGAGCGGCCAGCCTAATCATCCCACCCATACCTTGCTTACTTTCTTCAAGACCAACTATAGCATCTGTTAAAAGCTGCATACCTTGATTGGCATTTTGAAAAAGCCTTTCACCATCTTCCGTCAGGCTTAAGTGCCTGGTTGATCGATGCAGTAATTTCAATCCAAGGTGCATTTCAAGTTGTTTTACGGCTTTGCTCACCGCCTGTGGAGACACTCCCTGATCAATAGCAGCCTTTCTAAAACTCATGGCATTGGCTACGGCAAGGAACATAGTTAAAGGTCTGATCATCTGCATATAGGCAACTATAGGTTGATAATAAAACAATTATATTGAATATTTTATTACTTTTTAATAGTAATTAATATGACCTCCATGTTCTGCATGTCGCGGTTCATTTAATTAAAGGAGATAGTCATGAGCACTCATTCAAAAGTATGGTTTATCACTGGTGCATCAAGAGGTTTTGGCGCTTTGATCGCAAAAGATGCATTGGATCGTGGCGATAAAGTCATCGCAACTGCACGCAATCCAAAAACAGTCATTGATGCATTGGGTAACCACCCAAATCTGCTTGCTTTAAAACTTGATGTTACAGATGAGGCTGCTTCCATTCAGGCCGCAAAAGATGCGATTGCACAATTCTCACAAATTGACATTCTTGTGAACAATGCGGGTTATGGTTTGCTGGGTGCCGTTGAAGAGTCTGGCGACAAAGAAGTAAAAGACCTGTTCAATACCAATGTATTCGGCTTACTAAGCGTGATTCGTGCGGTAGTGCCTTATATGCGCGAAAACAAAAGCGGCCACATCATTAATATTTCCTCAATCGGCGGTTATGCCTCTTATCCAGGATGGGGAGTCTACTGCGCGACTAAGTTTGCAGTGGAAGCTTTGACTGAGTCACTGGCATATGAGCTGCAACCTTTCGGGATCAAGGCGACAACAGTTGAACCAGGCTTCTTCCGTACCGACTTTCTGGACAGTACCTCCCTGGTTTCCACCGAAAAATCATTCCCGGAATATGCTGAAACAGTGGGAGCAATGCGTGAGTTTGCTGCATCAGCTAATCATGCCCAGCCAGGTGATCCTACTAAGTTATCAAAAGCAATCCTGAAATTAGTAGATAGTGAGAATCCTCCTTTGAGACTACCACTGGGTTCAGACACTGTTCACAAGATCAGTGAGAAAAATCAATTCGTTCAAAAAGAGTTGGACGCATGGAAAGACCTGGCTGTTTCTACTGACTATGTTTAAGTCACCCCAGTCTCCAGCACACTTGTGCTGGGGATTGATAAGCGACCTACTAAGAATATATGAATGAAAGGATGAATCATGAAAAAGACTTTACTCATTATTGGCTCTGGACCTGGCATTGGTTTAGCCACGGCTCAACGTTTTGCAGGTGAAGATTATGAAATCGTCCTATCCTCACGCAATCTTCAAAACCTGCACGCTCAGTCTGCAAAATTAAGTAGATTCGGAATACAGGCAACACTTGAAGTTGCGGATGCGAATGATCCAGCACAAATTGATCACTTGGTCAGTCGCTTGGCAAAAGACACTCGTCTGACTATTTTATATAACGCTGGAGTGCTTCGTTATGATGAAGCCGGAAATCTCAAACCTATGACATTGACCGATCACTCCAGAGAACAACTGGAGTCAGATATCAATATCAATTTGACGAGTGCTCTGGTTGCGGTGCGTGCCGCTGAAATTGGTATGTCGCTTAAGAATGAAGGTTCAATTTTCATCACAGGTGGCAGCTTTGGCATCAATCCATCTCCAGACTTTCTACCTATCAGTATCGGCAAAGCTGGCATTCGTGCGCTCACACAAGGCATGTTTGCACCACTTAAAGCTAAAGGAATCCACATTGGCACTATAACGGTTAGCAAGCTTATTGCCTCAGACTCGCCAGAATCCCGGGATGTAGCTGACATATTCTGGGAAATGGAATCCACTCCAAAAGAGGCATGGGTTTGGGAACGAGTTTACGGTTAGTAGAGACAGGACGAATATCATGAAAGCGCTGATTATTATTGCTCATCCTGAACCTAAAAGTATGAACCACTCCATGATGAACGTGATGGTTGAACGATTGAAGTTTCATGGCTGGACAGTAGAGATATCTGATCTTTATGCTGAAGATTTCACAATGTCACCTTATCCCAGTGACTTCAATCAGCTCAAAAATCCATTGAGGTTCTCTTTGGCACATGAACAACTCAATGCAAGCTTAACCAGCAACTATCAGCGAGAAATACAAGATCAGCAAAGACGTCTGAAAGAAGCAGATTTGGTCATCTTTCAATTTCCGCTTTGGTGGTATTCGATTCCAGCAATACTAAAAGGTTGGGTAGAAAGAGTTTTGGGTAATGGCTTTGCTTATGACGATGAGCACGTGTTTGAAAATGGCTTGCTCAAGGGAAAACGAGCAATGCTTTCTTTGACAACTGGCGCTACAAACGAAGAACTCATAGCTGATAGTCAATACACGGGCTCAATTGAGCAAATGCTGAAGCCTTTCATTGGTGGGGTTCTGAAGTTTTGCGGGATAGATTGGGTTACGACTTTTTTAGCGCCTGCTGTTAGCCGAATGAACAACAATGATGTTAAGCAAATGTTCAAAAATCTGAGTTTAGAAATCGACCAGGTAGTAAGTGGCTATCCAGGTGGAAGTTCGACTGAGCTTTCTAAAGCCACTGCAATTGAAATGATATAAAGGACTAAACATGAAAAAGAAATTAACGTTGGTTGCATTCATTTATGCTAAACCAGAGTGCACAGACGAATTGGCCAATAAGTTGAAATCACTGATTGATCTTAGTAGATCAGAACCGGGATGTATAAATTATGATTTACACCAATCATCTGATGATCCTACTCTATTTGTAATGTATGAGAATTGGCATGATCGTAGCGACTTGGACCTGCACTTTGAAATGCCATACATGCAGGAAATGATGAAAACTCTGCCTAATTTACTCCGCGCCCCTTTGGAATTGCACTATTTGGATATGTTATCAAAGTCAATAAAGTTTGAATAAAAAGAAACAAGTATTGGCTTATGTTTCCGAGGAAACTACCATAATGGTTTCCATGGAAACATAAACTTATTATGCAAGACCCTATTCCCAGCTCGCTTGAAGAACATATTGGATTTTGGCTGCGCTTTGTATCCAATCAAGTCTCATGTCGCTTTGAACAACAGTTGGCTCTACACGATATTTCTGTGACTGAGTGGGTAGCCATGCGAACCTTATTCAACTCCAATGCTGCGACTCACTCATCGCTGATTGATGCACTTGGAATGACTAAAGGTGCTGCGTCCAAAATTATTTCAAAGCTAGAAGTTAAAGGCTTAGCAAAAAGAGAACAAGCTCAAGACAGCTTACGCGAACAGGTACTGTGCTTAACTGAAAGAGGTAAGGAGTTGGTACCTACCTTAGCGACCACCGCAGATGAAAATGACAAATATTTCTTCGGGCATCTTTCTGTTTCAAGTCGTGAGGACTTAAAAAAGCTTATGAAGGAATTAGTCACTTTGCATCAATTAAAAGAGATTCCAACCAAGTAAAAATATTAAAGGAGCTAGTAATGAATCAGGCAGCCGAATCAGTTATCCGCCAAACATTAGAGGCCTCTAATCAAGGTCGTATCCATTTTGGTCAGGTTATCCAACATCTTACTAGTGCAGGCGTTGAGTCTTATGCCGTGGATTATCGTGGGGGCCGTATTGCTTATTACATGCCAAGTGGTGAAACACTTAGATTGAAATTGGATCTGCCAGATATTCAGATAGCCTCAGACTTTAGTGCGGTTGGTATCAAAGATGCTATAGCAGGTGCGCAACGTGGCGAAGTGATGTACCCAGAATTTAAAAGACTCTCACAAGAGTCAGGGTGCATTGGGTATACGGTCTGGATTACAGGTCAGCATGTGACTTATTACGGGCGCAAAGGTGAGATGCATATTGAGCGGTTTCCAGATAGCTCAAGTGATTTATTAACAGCGCCTTAACTTAAAAACTTGATACACCGTAAAACTGTCAGATCCCACGCCAAGCCGACATAACAGCAACAATTGCCCTTACGTCGGCCAGCCTGATTGGTTAGGTATGGATCAAAGCGTACGATTATGGGCAAGGGCTCCGGGTATTGGTATTTCAATCGTTACTGGTTTGCCATTAGTTGCAGTTTTGTATGTGTTCCACAGCATGAGAATTAAACCGCTCATATACAGGAAACCACCCAATGTACGTGTGAAATAGTACGGGAATTTCGCTTTCACACTCTCAACAAAAGTATAAGCCAAGGTGCCGTCAGCATTCATCGCACGCCACATCAGCCCCTCCATTACGCCCGAAATCCATAAAGCAGAGATATAAAGAACTACTCCAACAGTTGCCATCCAGAAATGCACTTCAATCGCTTTCACGCTGTACATTTGCTTCTGTCCAAATAAACGTGGAACCAGGAAATACAGGGAGCCGATAGAAATAAAACCAACCCAGCCCAGGGCACCAGAGTGCACGTGGCCTACTGTCCAGTCAGTGTAGTGGGATAACGCGTTTACAGTTTTGATTGCCATCATCGGGCCTTCAAAGGTACTCATCCCATAAAAAGACAGAGCTACGATCAGGAAGCGCAAGATAGGATCTGTGCGCAGTTTGTGCCAGGCGCCGGATAAGGTCATGATACCGTTTATCATGCCGCCCCAGCTTGGTGCAAACAGAATCAGAGATAGCACCATACCGATTGATTGTGTCCAGTCTGGCAAAGCAGTGTAATGCAAGTGGTGAGGACCCGCCCACATGTACGTGAAAATCAATGCCCAGAAGTGCACGATAGACAAGCTGTAAGAGTACACAGGACGCTCAGCTTGTTTAGGCACATAGTAGTACATCATGCCTAGAAAGCCTGCAGTGAGGTAGAAGCCGATCGCGTTATGGCCATACCACCACTGCACCATCGCATCTTGTACACCTGGATAAGCAGAGTAGGATTTGAACCAGCCCGCTGGAATCATTGCACTTTCAACAATATGCAGCAATGCGAATGCAATGATGAATGCTCCATAGAACCAGTTAGCCACATAAATATGTTTAATCTTTCGATGAGAGATCGTCCCAAAAAAACTGATGGCGTAGGCAATCCAACTACCCAATATCATAAGATCAATTGGCCACTCTAGTTCGCCGTACTCTTTACCTTGGGTATACCCTAAAGGTAGGCTAATGACTGCTCCTACTAGAACCGCTTGCCATAGCCAAAAGCTGACACTGGCACTTCTATCACTGTAAAGTCTAGTTTGGCTTGTGCGTTGTACGGCATAGTATGAAGTTGCAAACAGTGCGCACCCTCCAAAACCAAAAATAACCAGGTTAGTGTGTAAAGGGCGAAGTCGCCCGAAGGAAAGCTCAGGAATACCAGATCCAATTTCTGGCCAAACTAGCAAAGATGCAATCAGCACACCAACTGCCGTACCTATTACTCCCCAGACTATCGCCATAATCGTAAATTGACGAACGATTTTATCGTTAAAAGTCTGTGTACTTACTTGAGTCACCATATAGTCAATTCCCTTTGAATCTTTGCAGGTAATAGAAATTCAATCTCTATGTTGTTCGAGATTTTGGGGCTTTATCCAAATAAAAAACATACTCAGAAACTTACAAAAATAGCGTATCAGATGTATATTAAAAAAGTGAATTAGTCGAAAACGGTTTTATGAAGCGATACGAAGAGCTAGCTGAGTCCATTGCAAAGTCCATCAGAGATGAAGTTTTTAGAGGTGGGGAGAAGCTTCCTTCGGTTAGAGAAGTCAGCACACTTAAAGGCGTCAGTGCCTCGACAGTATTCAAGGCATATTATCTTCTGGAGGCTAGAGGGTTAATCACTACACGCGCCCGATCTGGTTACTATGTAAACAATAGTATTAAGAAGCTTAAGCCATTAGACGTTACCAAAACTGAAGAGGTAGGACCGCATCAGGAAGTTGACGTAAGTGAGCTGGTATTTGAAGTGATGGAGGCTACTAGGTCTCAAGGCTGTGTCCCATTAGGTGCCGCCTTTCCAAGTCCATTACTGTACCCATTTGATCGACTTGCAAAGATGATGGCGCATTCGGTGCAAAAAATGGATCCATGGTGCACAGTCGAGTACCTTGGGCCTGGAGACAGTGAGTTACGCAGACAAATTGCGTTAAGGTACCGGATTGACGGCATCAATATTCCTTTGGACGAGATCGTGGTTACAAATGGTGCTTTAGAGGCGCTAAATCTTTGCCTTTCTGCCATCACCAGACCTGGCGACACTGTTCTTATTGAATCTCCGACTTTTTATGCCGCGCTTCAGTCCATCGAGAAAAGAGGATTAAAAGCTGTTGAAGTGCCAGGCCATCCCGTTACGGGAATTGATTTAGATTTGATGGAGCAAACAATTCTAAAACACCAACCGACTGCTTGCTGGATCATGACTACCTTTCAGAACCCACTTGGAAGTTCAATGCCAGACGCTAACAAGAAGCGATTGGTAGAGATTCTTAAAAAATATCAATTACCTCTGATTGAAGATGATGTGTATGGGGAGTTGTACTTTGATGAGAAACGACCAACACCCACCAAGTTTTATGATGACGAGGGATTGATTCTACATTGCTCCTCATTTTCGAAAACACTTGCTCCGGGGTATAGAGTCGGCTGGGTGTCAGCCGGTAGGTTTGCAAAGAAGGTGCAAAGACTTAAATTATCAACCACACATACAACCTCCATTCCGGTGCAACAAACTATTGCCAATTATTTGGCTAAGGGTGGCTACGATCGCCATTTAAGGCAATTAAGACATACACTTTCATTACAGCAACTTTGTTATTTTAATTCCGTTGAAAGGCATTTTCCTGAGGAGACTCGTATTTCAAAACCGCACGGAGGCTACTTTTTCTGGATTGAATTACCTCAAAAAGTAGATGTCTTGAAAATACATCGTGCTGCTTTAGAACATGGAATTAGCATTGCCCCAGGTCCTATTTTCTCTGCTCAGCGACAATATAAAAATTATATAAGATTAAATTACGGTCATGAGTGGGATGAAAAAGTCGATGCAGCAATCGCCACTTTGGGAACGTTGATCATGAATCAATTAACTGGTTAAATATTATGCAGCGAGTGAATAAGGAGTTAGCCTAGTAAGTATTGCTGCTATACGTCAAGCCAACCAGGTGTGAGTAAAAACTCACGGATGATTGGATGACAACCCCTTTTGTACATGGGATGCTTCTTGCTTCGGCGAACACCCCAATCGTGATTAACTACTCTGCAGTAACTGTCGAGATCCCCAATTGGATATATTCTGATGTCAGTTTACCTCACCTCAAAACAAAAAAGACCCAAGGTGTTAACCTTGAGCCTCTCTATAAATGGTGGCCCCTCTGTGAGTCGAACACAGCACCAACGGATTATGAGTCCGCTGCTCTAACCAAGCATGAGCTAAGGGGCCGGAAAGCGTGGGATTATAAACTAATCCTGACCGTTTTCGAGGAAGCTGCGCAGACGTTCGGAGCGCGTTGGGTGGCGCAACTTGCGTAGTGCTTTTGCTTCAATCTGACGAATACGCTCACGCGTCACGTCAAACTGTTTGCCCACTTCTTCCAGGGTGTGGTCGGTGTTCATTTCAATACCAAAGCGCATACGCAGTACTTTGGCTTCGCGCGGGGTCAGTGACTCCAGTACTTCACTGGTGGCGTCGCGCAGGCTGGCGTAAACCGCTGCGTCCATTGGCGCCAGTGTGGTGTTGTCTTCAATAAAGTCGCCCAAGTGGCTGTCTTCGTCGTCACCAATCGGCGTTTCCATCGAAATAGGCTCTTTGCTGATTTTGAGGATTTTGCGGATTTTTTCTTCCGGCATTTCCATTTTTTCAGCCAAGGTGGCCGGATCAGGTTCCAGACCAGTTTCTTGCAGAATCTGGCGGCTGATGCGGTTCATCTTGTTGATGGTTTCGATCATGTGCACCGGAATACGGATGGTACGTGCCTGGTCAGCGATCGAACGCGTGATGGCCTGACGGATCCACCATGTTGCATAGGTAGAAAACTTGTAACCACGACGGTATTCAAATTTATCCACGGCTTTCATCAGGCCGATGTTGCCTTCCTGAATCAAATCAAGGAATTGCAAACCACGGTTGGTGTATTTTTTGGCAATAGAAATCACCAGACGCAAGTTGGCCTCGATCATTTCGCGTTTAGCGCGACGGGCACGTGCTTCACCGGTGGTCATTTGTTTGTTGATTTCACGCAACTCTTTAATTGGCAAGCCAACACGGTTCTGCAGGTTTTGCAGGCGCTCTTGCTGGTCAAGAATCGAGTGTCTGAAACGGCTTAAACGCTCTGCGTAGGCGGGCTTAGCAGCAAGTTCGCCATCTAACCAGCTGAGGTTGATTTCGTTGCCGACAAAGCTTTTGATAAATTGCTGACGCGGCATGTTGGCTTTTTCAACACAGAAATCCATGATTTTGCGTTCATGCGTGCGCACTTCTTCTACCATGTTGCGCACCTGGTCACACAGTGCTTCTACTTGCTTGGCAGAGAAACGGAAAGCCGTCAGTTCATCCAGCACCTGTTGATGCAGGGTTTTGTATTCAGCATCATTAGTGCCTTTGGCTTCACGAATGCTGTTCATTTGCGTATTCGCAGCGCGAATGACGGCAAAGCGAGACAGGACTTCGTCTTTGAGTCTGGCCAGCGCTTCGGCAGACAAGGCGGATGCTTTAGCATCGCCATCTTCGTCGTCCTCTTCCTCTTCTTCGTCAGCAGCTTCCTCTTCCTCTGCGTCAGCCACTGCCAAAGCGTCATCCAGGCCGAGATCGCTGTCAATCAAACCGTCTACCAGTTCGTCGACGCTCATCTCGTCTTTTTCGACTTTATCTACCATATCCAATAATTGGGCGATGGTGGTCGGACAGGCGGCAATCGCATGCACCATGTGCTTGAGGCCATCTTCGATACGCTTGGCGATCTCGATTTCACCCTCACGTGTCAGCAGGTCAACCGTGCCCATTTCACGCATATACATACGCACAGGGTCAGTCGTACGACCGAACTCGGAGTCTACCGTCGCCAGCGCTTGCTCGGCTTCTTCGGCAGCATCTTCGTCAGTCACCGCTGGAGGCGCATCAGACATCAGCAATACTTCGGCATCTGGCGCTTCTTCATAGACCTGGATACCCATGTCATTGATCATGCCGATAATGCTCTCGATCTGCTCGGAGTCTTGCACGTCATCCGGCAAATGGTCATTAATTTCGGCGTAGGTCAAATAACCACGCTCTTTACCCAGAACAATCAGGGTTTTCAGGCGGGTACGACGTGCCTCGGCATCCATTGCCTGGGTGGCGGGGTCTTTGTGTGTTTCGACTTCGTTAATTCCGAGCTCTTTGTCTAAACTTTTATCTGCTTTGGGTCTGGCCATGGCCGATTCCACCTCTAAAATGATTGATGCCGAGTGTTGGCTACCGCTACTGTCACATCACTCGATTTAACATTACGGGAAACCCTTTATTTTACCAGATTTTTGCATGTTTTTTAAGCATGCCCACACGGTTTTTAGGGAATTGCTGACTAGCGCTTGCTGGTTAACTGCCGCAGAGCCTCACGCTCTGCGTCCGACAGCGTAGAAAATGGCTTTTCAGTCAGCCGCCCTAACAAGGACTTTTCACGCGCAATGACTGCCATGTCTGATAATTGGGTACACGCCCCCTCAAATTCAAGCGTGAAGTCCAGCGTTTCGTCCAATAAAGACAACTCACGTTGCAATTGGTGTCGCAAAACCTCAGAAATATACGGGGTGATCATTTGCAGCAATACCACCGGCCGCGCGTCTGGCTTGGCGACAGCAGCCCTCAACACCACACGCAACATCTGCTCTTCATCGCCTTCGCCGACAATCTCCGCCATCAACGCCGGCTTAGCCCATTGCGGCCGCATCAGCAACATCAAGGCCAGGCGCACATACAGCGATAATGGTGTGCGCGAACGCTGGCGCACAGGCTTTTGTTTGGTTTTAACCGGATCTGGCAACTTGAGCATACGTTGCATTTCGCCGCCGGCCAAGCCGGTCATCTCGGCTACTTTTTTGCGCAATAACATGGCATAACGGGGCGCCTGAATTTGCTTGAGAATAGGCTCGGCATCATTTAAAAACTGCAGCTTGTCTTCTTGCGAAGCCATCGGGTTATGCTCGCTCAAATGCTGGATAATGTATTGCGACAGCGGCATCGCTTTATCCATTTCCGCCTCAAATGCCTCTTTACCAAATTCACGCACAAAACTATCCGGGTCATGTTCGGCAGGCAAAAACAGGAAACGCAACTTGAGACCATCTTTAATCGCCGGCAAAGCGTTCATCACTGCGCGCCAAGCCGCCGTACGCCCGGCTTTGTCGCCATCAAAACTGAATACAATTTCATCGGTTTGCCGCATCAGCTTGGCAATATGAAACGGGGTAGTTGCTGTACCCAGCGCCGCGACGGCATATTCAATACCATATTGCGCCAGTGCCACTACATCCATATAACCCTCAACCACCAGCACGCGGCCCGCATCACGGATGGCGCGACGTGCCATAAACAAGCCATATAATTCATGGCCTTTTTGAAACAGCGGTGTTTCCGGCGAGTTGTAATACTTTGGCGTATCTTCGGGGTTAATCACGCGCCCGCCAAAGCCAATTACTTCGCCTTTTTGGTTATGGATGGGGAAAATAATACGGTCACGAAAGCGGTCATAACGGCGCCCTTGTTCGTTCTGCACCACCAGCCCGGCGGTCTCCAGCGCCTCAGCCTCATATTGCGGAAACACCGTTTGCAGATTTTGCCAGCCAGCCGGGGCATAACCAACCTGAAACTTGGCCGCGACCTGACCACTTAAACCGCGGTTTTTCAGGTAATCAATCGCGCGTGGTGATTTTTTCAACTCTGCTTTGTAATAGTTAGCGGCTTGTTGCAAGGTCTCTTGCAAACTCAATAACACCGCCTTTGAGGGGGACGCTGGTTGATTAGGGTCGCGCTGCTCTTGCGGCACAATCATGCCAATCTGTTTGGCCAGGTCGTGTATGGCCTCAACAAAACTAAGGCCGTTATACTCCATCAAAAAGCTCAAGGCGGAGCCGTGCGCACCACAACCAAAACAATGGTAAAACTGCTTGGTCGGACTGACGGTAAAACTGGGGGATTTTTCGTTATGGAATGGGCAGCAGGCCGAATAATTGGCCCCGGCTTTTTTCAGCGGTACTGCCTTGTCGATGACTTCGACAATATCTACGCGATTGAGCAGTTCTTGAATAAAACTTTCGGGGATCATAGATGCAAGTATCGCTTATGCGCACTAAAAAAACAAAGGGCGCCAAATGCGCCCCATTGTTTATGCGGTTAAAGACCGATTAACCTAAGGCAGCCTTGATCAGGCCAGAGACTTTCGCCATATCTGCCTTACCTGCGACCAGCGGCTTCACCGCACCCACCACTTTACCCATGTCTTTGGCACCCGCAGCACCCGCTTCAGCGATAACCTTGGCGATGATGGCGTTGATTTCATCCTCAGACAATTGCGCTGGCAGATAAGCCTGCAATACAGTGACTTCAAACTTTTCCTGATCCGCCAGGTCGTGGCGGTTAGCACCTTCAAACGCAGCAATCGAATCACGGCGCTGCTTGAGCATTTTCTCAATCGCCGCAATCACGGCATCATCATCCAGCTCAATACGCTCGTCGACTTCGCGTTGCTTGATCGCCGCTTGCAACAAACGAATCACACCCAGCTTTTGCATGTCTTTCGCACGCATGGCGGTTTTCATGTCTTCGGAGATTTGTGCTTTCAGGCTCATAGAAATATCTTTATCTGAATGGAGGCTTAAATATGGGCTGTATAAATAGCTAAAGGTTGCGGAAACCCACAACCTTCGCATCATCGGTTAACCTGAAAGCGGCTAACCGTTCACATCCACTAAAAATTAGTAGAGTTTTGTCGGCAACTGTTGGTTGCGCAGACGACGGTACTGACGTTTAACCGCAGCAGCGGCTTTACGTTTACGTTCCCAAGTTGGCTTCTCGTAGAACTCGCGTGCACGCAAGTCGTTCAACAAACCGGTTTTTTCAATCAAACGCTTGAAGCGGCGCATTGCAACGTCAAACGGTTCGTTCTCTTTCACACGAATAGCGGTCATGTAAATCCCTATCCTTCAAAAATGGTTGGCAAATCGTGCATGCGGATTGATGCAGCACTGAAAACCGCGTATTCTATCGCGCTTATTTGGATTTATCAATCATTTCCGCAAAATATTGTCTGCGAGAAAGCACGTATGTTGGTATTGGGCATTGAATCTTCTTGTGATGAAACCGGGGTAGCGTTGTACGACACGCGCCGCGGGCTGTTGGCGCACGCCCTGCACTCACAAGTAGACATGCATGCCGCTTATGGTGGTGTGGTGCCGGAACTCGCTTCACGCGATCATATACGCCGCGCATTGCCACTGACCCAACAAGTCCTGGCACAAGCCGATAAAACCCTGCAAGACATAGAAGGCATCGCTTACACACAAGGCCCTGGCCTGGCTGGTGCCTTGCTGGTAGGCACAAGCATTGCGCAATCACTGGCCATGGCGCTCAATGTACCCACCATCGGCGTGCACCACCTGGAGGGCCATTTGCTGGCGCCCATGCTGGAAGAAAATCCGCCAGCCTTCCCATTTGTTGCCTTGCTGGTTTCAGGCGGCCACAGCCAACTGATGCGCGTAGACGGTATCGGCCAATATGAGCTCTTAGGTGATACGCTGGATGACGCCGCTGGCGAAGCATTCGACAAAACCGCTAAATTACTTGGGTTAGGTTATCCCGGCGGACCGGCCGTCTCCAAACTAGCCGACCAGGGCAAACCGCATTTTCAACTACCGCGCCCCATGCTCAACAGCCCGGATTTGAACTTCAGCTTTAGCGGCCTCAAAACAGCGGTGCTCACGCTAGTCAACAACCAGCCACAACTGGATGATGACACCGTCAAAGATATTGCCTGGGAGTTTCAGGAGTCCGTCACCGAGATTCTGGTGCACAAGTGCCTCAAAGCACTCAAGCAAACCAAGCTGAAACGGCTGGTGGTCTCGGGCGGCGTGGGTGCCAACAAGCGCCTGCGCATCAGACTTAACGAAGCCGCCAGCAAGCACGGCATCAGCGTCAGTTACCCACGGCTGGAGTTCTGCACCGATAATGGTGCCATGATTGCGTTTGCCGGTGCCATGCGTTTACACGCCATGCAAGCAGTGAAACAAGATTACAGCTTCAGCATCCGCCCACGCTGGGATTTATCGGAGCTCAAAGCCCCCGCCTAAATATGGTTGGCTATTTTTTGCCGAAGCGGCTTTCAGTGCCTGCCAGCAACTTCTCAATATTGCCCTGATGGCGAATAATCAAAAACGCCGTCATCACGACAACCACCGCCACATACACCGGATAAGGTGACAAGAACTGCCAGGCAATCACGGGGGCCAATATTGCAGCGACCAGGGCAGACAATGAAGAAATTCGGCTGATTAAAAACACAACTAGCCAGACCGCCACCACACTTAACGCCAACCAGCCGGAAAACGCAATCATCACGCCCAACGCTGTCGCCACGCCTTTGCCGCCTTTGAACTTATGGTAAATCGGGTACAAATGCCCAATAAATACCGCCAGACCCACCAACGCGACCACATCCATTAACATCCCGGCTTGCAATGCCAGCCAGGTCGGCAACCAGCCCTTAAAAGCATCACCCAGTAAAGTCAGAATCGCAGCGGATTTCTTACCGCTACGCGCCACATTGGTCGCGCCTATATTGCCACTGCCCACCGTGCGCGGATCAGGCAGGCGATATAGCTTGCTGATGATAATGCCAAAGGCGATCGACCCAATCAGATAAGCTGCCACAACCCACACCAGCGCCTCAATATCAAACCCAATTTCGTTCATGCGTAAATTCCAGTGAAATGCAGCCGCTTATGCCAGCCACTGCACGATGTTGTATGATGCCGAATCATACTGGATTCCGGCCTGCGCGGAAATAACAACAAGGGTGCACCTCAATGGATATTATCTTTCTCGAACAAGTCAAAGTGCAAACCAAACTCGGCGTTCCCGAGTGGGAGCGCGCGGTCGCGCAGACTGTCATTCTGGATATCGAAATCGGCTATGACTTTAGCAAAGCCTGCCAGACCGATGCGATTGAAGACACGATTGATTATGGGCAAGTGGCTGCCCGCATTCGGGAAACATTAGCAGAACACAGCTTTAAACTGGTTGAAGCCCTGGGTGAGCATGTGTGCCAGCTGATTCTGCAGGAATTTAAAGCGCAGAATGTGAAGTTAAAAGTGAGTAAACCGGGGATATTGCCGGGGTTGAAGGCTTTAGGGATTCAAATTTACCGTGCAGCATAAATTCAAAGCCCCTTTCGCCTTTAGGCGAGTCACTTTCTGATGCTTGCCCCTCAGAAAGTAACCAAAGAGGAGGGCACCCAGCCATCACGGCCTAAAGGCTCCCTTGCGTTGCTCAACAAAATAAGACGGTCACGAAACTCATCCTAGCGGGCTGCACACTACGCAGCCCACCGCTGGATTCAGACAGTCGCTCCCTCTACTCTTATTTTGTCTCCGCTACTCAGCGTGATGGGATGGGATTTATCTCGCCAAACTCACATCGCATAAATGCGGATGGTTCAAAAACCAGACTCTTTTGTTAACCCTGCTAAACGATGGCGCTCGCGGGTGCTCGGGGTCCCCATCTGCCGCGCCGAGCAACGCAGGGTTGGCGGGAGTCTTCGGCCATCGGCTGTCCGAGTTCCGCAACAAGCCACGTTTTATGTGGCTTGTCAGGGCGAGTTTCGATGGACGCCCGGCAATTCGAGTAGCACAGGATAAAAGCGGAAGCTGGGGTGTCTTGTTCTTTGCCTTCTTTCTTATGGACAAGCATAAGAAAGAATGGTCGCCGAAAAGGCGAAAAGCAACTGATCACAAGCACACAAAACTACCCCCTAGGATGATGCACCTTATGCAGCTGCTGCAATCTCTCCCTAGCCACATGCGTATAAATCTGCGTGGTCGAAATATCCGCATGCCCCAGCAACATCTGCACTACACGCAAATCCGCGCCATGATTGAGCAAATGCGTAGCAAACGCATGGCGCAACACATGCGGGCTGATATGTTGAGAGATGCCTGCTTGCACTGCATACCGCTGAATAATGTGCCAGAATGCATGCCGCGTCATGGCCGCGCCGCGTGTGGTGACGAATACCGCATCACTCAGGCTGCCTTTTAATATCTCAGGCCGCGCGATCACCAGGTAGCGGTCTATCCATTCTGCCGCTTCTTGCCCCATAGGTACCAAGCGCGTCTTACTGCCCTTGCCCGTCACCCGCACTACCCCGTCTTGCGTACTGACTTCGGCAATACTCACATTGACCAACTCGGAGACGCGCAAACCACTGGCATATAATAATTCCAGCATAGCGCGATCGCGCAGACCCAACGGTGTATTCACATCCGGCGCATGCAGCAAATCTTCCACCTGCGACTCACTCAAGGTCTTGGGCAGTGATTTTGGCATTTTTGGCGCTTCGATATGCAGCGTCGGATCTTGCTTGATCAGGTTAGCCAGTAAGGCATAGCGGTAAAACCGGCGCAGGGTTGCAATCAAACGATTGATACTGCGCACTTTGACTAACGGAAAACGATGGGCGAGGTATTCCTGCACATGGTGTGATTGAACGCTCCACAGCATTAGCGATTGCTTGCCACACCACTCGGCAAAGCCCTTTAAATCATTGCGATAGCTTGATAGGGTGTTGGCTGACAAGCCATCTTCCAGCCATAGCTGGTCGATAAAAACATCAATTTCAGGAAAATGCGCTGTGACTGCCACAGCATTCTTTTTTTGCCGCATGTGATCGCTTATTTGTGTCGCTGCTCATGCGCCAACAACCAGCGCTTGATCTCCAAGCCGCCATCTATGCCTTGCATAAAGCCACCCAGGCCATTGCTAGCCACGATGCGGTGACAAGGATTAAACAAAGGCAAAGGGTTGGCGCCACAGGCATTCGCAACTGCGCGCGGACCAGACTTTACCGCAGCGGCTAACTGGCCATAAGTGCGCGTTTCACCGACGGGAATTTCACGCATGGCTTGCCATACGCCTTGCTGAAATGGGGTACCAAGATTGCTGGCAATCTGTTGCCAAGCATGGTTTGGATTGTCTAGATAAGCCGCCACTTGGTCAGCCACCGCTTGTGCACGCAGATTTGGCCGGGCCTTGACCGGTAAGGCATGCAGCAAAAACTGCAAGGTTTCTCCTGCCTCATCACAGCGTACGCCGACGAAGCCGAATGGCGCCGGGACTAAGGCATCAAGTTCATCATAAAGACTCTTCATCACGCTATTAAACTGCAATCTTGCCTAGGCTGCAACCAAGCGCAGCGGCAGCAGGTAATAAAAAAGCCCAGATCGAAATCCGGGCTTTTTGGTGCAACGTTTAAATTAACCGTTGTTTGCAGCGATGTCTTTCTCGCGCGCAACCAATTTCTCTTTAATACGTGCAGATTTACCTGAACGCTCACGCAAGTAGTACAGTTTAGCGCGGCGAACATCACCACGGCGTTTCACTTCGATAGAAGCGATTTGTGGAGAGTAAGTCTGGAATGTACGCTCAACACCTTCACCTGAAGAGATTTTACGCACGATGAATGAGGAGTTCAGACCTCTGTTACGCTTGGCGATCACAACGCCTTCGTAAGCCTGCACACGTTTACGTGTACCTTCAACCACGTTTACACCAACGATCACTGTGTCGCCTGGCGCAAAGCTAGGGATGGTTTTGTTCAAACGAGCAATTTCTTCTTGCTCTAACATTTTGATAATGTCTGCCATATTGGTTCCTTTTAATTGTAAAGAGCTCGTTCCTACTCTACATCCTTGAGTAGCCTAGCCTCTTCTTTCGTCAACGGCCTTTCGGCCAATAAATCCGGGCGTTTCGCCCTTGTTAGCAGTAGCGATTGCTGTAATCGCCATTGTCTAATCTTTTCATGATGCCCGGAAAGTAATACTTCGGGCACCTTCAATCCTGCAAATTCTTCCGGGCGCGTGTAATGCGGATAATCCAGCAGGCCATTCACAAACGAATCTTCCTGTGCTGAATCAGCATCACCCAACGCGCCTGGCAATTGCCGGATGATCGCATCCAGCAGCACCATGGCGGGTAACTCACCACCACTTAATACATAGTCACCAATGGAGACTTCTTCATCCACCAGTGTATCCAGCACACGCTGGTCTACGCCTTCATAGCGACTGGCTAACAACACCAGCCCCTGACATTCTTTTAGCTGCAACACTTTTTCGTGCGTCAGCGGTTTACCGCGTGGTGACAAATGGATCACCCTGGGTGACAATCCTTGTGCCTGCAACCGCGCTTTGGCATCACCAATCGCAGCAGTTAGCGGCTCAGCCAGCATCACCATACCAGGACCACCGCCATAAGGTCTATCATCGACCGTATGGTGCACGTCCTGCGTATATTGGCGAGGATTGGTCAGCGTTAACTGATACAAACCACGTTGCCTGGCACGGCTGGTAATGCCATATTCAGTCAGTGCCGCAAACATCTCAGGAAACAAACTGATGACTTCAATCTGCATCATGAGAGCCACCTTCTTTAAAAATCAGCATCCCAATCTACCAGCACAGTGCCTGCTTGCAAATCCACCTCGGGCACCGCTTCACTGGTAAACGGAATCAAGCGCTCACGGTACTCCTGCTGCAACTTGCCATCTTTACCTTTAACGCTGGTTGGCTGCGCTTCACGGACCACGAGCACATCATTCGCGCCAGTTTCAAACACCTGCGTAATGTTGCCAAAAGCCACACCCTGCGCATTGGTCACACTCAATCCAATCAAGTCTGACCAGTAATACTCACCTTCTTCAGGCTCAGGCAGCGACTCACGCGGTACGGCGATTTGCTGCCCTTTCAAGGCAAACGCTGCATCGCGATCAGCCACTCCCGCCAGCTTGATCAGCAACACGTCATTGTGAAGCTTGGCTTGTTCAACCGTTGCTTCACGCCAATTCGGCGCTTTACCTACCCACCAGGCATCATAATCCAGCAAGCCGTCCAGATACTCCGTATCCGGCACCACTTTCACCCAGCCATAAACGCCATATGGGGCGACGATGCGCCCCATTACGACCATGTTTTCAAACGCCATCTGAATTAAGGCGCTAAAAACAATTACTCAGCAGCTGGTGTTTCAGCAGCAGCGGCTTCTGCGGCAGCAGCTGCATCAGCCTCTGCTTTGGCTTTAGCATCGGCTTCCGCTTTAGCGGCAGCTTCTGCAGCGGCGGCGTCAGCTTCAGCTTTCAACTTGGCAGCAGCTTCAGCGATTGCTTTTTCTTTAGCAGCTTCAGCTTTGGCAACTTCTTTCGCTTTAACAGCAGCCATACCTTCAGCGCCTTTAGCGTGGAATTTTACCAAACGTGCCACGGTCTCAGACAGTTGTGCACCGTTGTCCACCCAGTATTGTGTACGTGCTTCATCGATACGCAAGCCTTCAGCGCCAGCGCGTGCAGATGGATTGTAGAAACCAACGCGCTCGATAAAACGACCGTCACGACGGTTGCGCGAATCTGCTACAACCAGGCTGTAGAACGGGTTCTTTTTGGAGCCACCACGTGATAAACGAATAACGACCATAATCTTGTTCTCTTAAAATTGAATTTCTTTGCAGAAAGGCGCGGATTATACTTGATATTATCAAAGCATGGCAAGTGTTTTTCACGCACCAGAAGATGCGCCTACATACGGTGTAGGATCAGCCACTCCGGCTTGCGCGAACCCTGCTTTGCGGAAACGACAGGAATCACACACCCCACAGGCCGCGCCCTGCTGATTGGCCTGATAGCAGGAGACGGTTAACCCGTAATCCAGCCCGAGCGCATGGCCGCTGCGAATAATATCCGCTTTGGTCATCTCTATTAATGGCGCATGCACCGTAATCGTCTGGCCCTCTACTGCCGCCTTGGTCGCCAAGTTGGCCATTTGCTGGAAGGCTTTGACATATTCACCCCGGCAATCCGGGTAGCCTGAATAATCCAGCGCATTGACGCCGATAAAAATATCGCGTGCCTGCAATACCTCTGCCCAGGCCAGCGCCAACGATAACATAATAGTGTTGCGCGCAGGCACATAAGTCACAGGGATGCCTTGTGTTTCCTGCTCTGGCACAGCGATATTGCTGTCAGTGAGCGCAGAGCCCCCAAACAGCGACAAATCCAGCTGCACAGTTTTATGTTCGGTGGCGCCTAACGCAAACGCCACGCGTTGCGCCGCCACTAACTCGACATTATGGCGCTGGTGATAATCCAGGCTCAGGCAATAACAGTCATAGCCTTGTGATTTGGCAATCGCCAGCACCGTGCTGGAATCCAGCCCGCCAGATAACAAAATCACGGCTTTGGGTTTATGTGTTGCAAGCAAGCTTAAACTCCTTGTTTCTCGCCCCAGAGGATTTTGTGCAATTGCAATTGCATGCGCACCTTGAGGTGATCCTGCAAAATCCAGCTGGCCAGCGTTTCGCCACTGACATCATGAAAACTCGGGGAAAATAATTGGTCACAGTGCGCTGGAAACGGCCGGGTTTGCAACATCTGCTTGGCCCAGTCAAAATCTTCGCGACTGCAAATCACCCATTTCACTTCGTCCTCCGCTTTGAGCAAAGCCAGGTTTTCCCAACGGTTTTTGTCCACTTCACCAGAACCAGGCGTTTTAATGTCCATGATCACTTTGACGCGCGGATCGACTGGCGCAATATCCATGGCACCACTGGTCTCCAATGACACCTGGTAACCGGCATCACTCAAGCGAGTCAATAATTCAATGCATGGCTTTTGCGCCAATGGCTCGCCGCCCGTCACACAGACATAAGGCGTCCCATAAGCCGCAATCTGCTGCATGATGTCATCCAGCGACATATTGTTGCCACCTTTAAACGCATACTCGGTATCACAATAGCCACAACGTAGTGGACAACCGGTCAAGCGGATAAAAATAGTAGGCAGGCCAACGCGCGAGCTTTCGCCCTGCAAGGAATAGAAAATCTCGAAAATTCTGAGTGTGGTCATGGGGATATAAAAAGTAAACGGGCAGATATTGCTATCTGCCCGCTATTATCGCCGAACTCGCGAAATTCTGCTATTTGATACTTTCCAGTACTTTCAAACGTTTTTGCGCACTTGGCGTCACTTCTGCTGACGGATAAGTGGCAATCAGGTCTTTCAAAGTCTTTTTGGCCGCCGGAATCTGGCCTAATTGAATCTGGCTGTTAGCCAAACTCAACATGGCATTTGGCGCCAAGGCATGCGCAGCATAACTATCTAAAAACTTTTGCTGCGTCGCAGCAGAAGATTTGTAGCTCTTGAGCGCAAACTGGGTGTAGCCCATGCCATACAGCGCATCCGGCACCAGCTTGCTGCCTGCATGGCTTTTCAAAAAGACATCATAAGCATTAAACGCCTCTTTGTACTTGCCAGCCTGATTTAAAGACTCCGCTTCAGCAAACGCATTGGCTTCCTGCTGTGACACATCCGCTTTCGCATCTGCTGCACTGCCGCCATTACCGTTAGATGATGACACTGGCAATTGCCCACTGCTGACTGACTGCGCCAACGTTTCCAGCTTGCGCACACGCGTATCAAGATCAGTGTATGCAGCTCCTTGCTTGGTACGCATATCCTCCAGCTGATGCGTCACAAGCTCAAGATCCCCCTTGAGCTGTGCCACATCCTGCCTCATCTGCTCCAGCTGATTTTGCATATCCAGCAAGCCCTTACCGTTAATCAGGGCTTCCAGGCTTTGCACACGCCGGTCCAGCGATTGCTGGGTACGCGTCAGGTCAGTGATGGCTTTTTGTTGCGCATCATGGTCAGTCGTTTGCTTGTTTTCCAGCTCGAAAATCCGCTTCCGGGCCTCGGTATCGTCAAACAAGGCTGCCTGGCTGACAGTCGACACCGTCAGACCCAGGGTAATCAAAGCAACAGAGAGTCGCAAATTACTGACCTGCATAGACGATGTCTACGCGACGGTCTTGCTGGAAGCAACCGTCATCAGCACAATTCTGCTTGGAACGCTCTTCACCGTAGCTCACGGTTTCGATTTGGCTATCGCTCACGCCCAATACATTCAGCGCGTTTTTAACCGCCACTGAACGACGCTGACCCAATGCCAGGTTGTACTCGTGTGTACCGCGCTCATCGGTGTTGCCTTGCAGCACCACTTTAGTTTGCGGGTGAGCAACCAGGTATTTAGCGTGGTTAGCTACCAGGCCTTTGTATTCTTCACGAATCGCATCGCTGTCATAATCAAAGAACACTTGACGTTTAGCCAACTCAGCAGCGCTCAACTCATCTTTGCTGCTGTCAACATCAACGGTTTTGATATTGATTTTGTCTGTGCTGGCAGAGCTGTCAGCACCAGTGTTGCTTTGTGATTTGGCAATTGGGCGAGTCACGCTGGAATCTTCCACTTTTGCCGGGTTCATCGGGGTGCTTTTACAAGCAGTCAACACCAATGCAAGTGCTGCAACTGTCCAAATTGTCTTGTTCATACTTTCTCCTTAAAATGAGTGACTAAATAGATTGACCACGGATAGACTACTTGGGCGCTGCTTGTGCAGGTCCCCATGCAGGTTCACGAATATCTCCACCCGCTTCTGACAAACGCTGCCTGACCAGACCATCAACAGTGACGGTCGCCAGCGTGCCTTTGCCGCCAACACGGGTTGCGTACATAATGGTACGCGAATTAGGGGCAAAGCTGGGTGATTCATCTTGCGAGCCAGTGCTGAGCACTTTGACATCACCGCTGCCCAGATCCTGCACCGCCACCTTGAATGCACCGCCATCATTGCGGATATAGGTCAGATATTTACCATCTGGCGAAAAGCGCGGACCATCATTATAACTGCCTTCAAAGGTTACCCGTGAAGCCGAGCCACCGGACGCGGACACTTTATACACTTGCGGGCGCCCGCCACGATCAGAAGTGAAGTATATCCATTGCCCATCCGGTGAGAATGCAGGCGATGTATCAATCGCACTACTTTTAGTCACTTGCTGCAAATTGGAACCATCGGCAGAAATGGTATAAATCTGTGAGTTAGCGCCATAGGTCAATACGACAGCCAGCTTGCTGCCATCGGGCGACCAGGCTGGCGCACTATTATTGCCTTTAAAATTGGCAACGATTTTACGCTCACCAGTGTACAGGGATTGCACAAATACGATGGGTTTCTTTTTCTCAAATGACACATAGGCCATTTTGCTGCCATCAGGCGACCAGGAAGGTGAAATAATCGGCTCATTGGATGACACCAGCGTTTGCGCATTAAAGCCATCGTAGTCTGCAATCTGCAAAGTGAAACGCTTACCGACCTTGGTTACATAGGCGATACGTGTCGAAAATGCCCCTGGCTGGCCGGTGAATTTTTCATAGATCTGGTCAGCAATCAAATGCGCCACATGGCGGTACTGGCTGGGCGAGACGGTGTAAGTCAGTTGCAGCAAAGCGGTTTGGCGCAACACATCCATCACTTGCACAGACACTTTTAAGTTACCGCCCGCTTGCTGCACTTCACCCAAGCTTAGGCCTTGCGCTTTCAATGCTGTCCAGTCAGTGTATTTAATTTGCGCAGCATTGGTTGGCAACGCAGGCATGCCGCTGGTATTGATAATGCGGAACATGCCGCTGCCGCGCAAGTCGTTGCTGATAATGTCATGCAAGCGGCTGCCAGATTGGGCGCTACCAGATTCAGCCATAGGCAGAATCGCGATCGGAATCTGGATCGCGCTACCGCCACTGATCTCGAGTTCTAATGCCGCCTGTGCCGGCAGCGCGAACATCCAGACCAGTACGCCAGCACCGATGGTATGAGACAAAAAATGGATCAATCCATTTTTGAGGTTTTGCATGGTCACAGTTTTATTCATTTTAGTTTGCTTATATACAAGAATTATAACGAAAAGCTTGTTCAGCGTCATTGCTCTATTAGCTACGCGGCCTAAACTTCAAACGTATCTGATCCACCATTTTCTTGCGCGCGGCCGGATCATCAGGCATATCAAACGGCTTTGCCGCCAGGATGGCACGGATCACCGCATCATCGCATACCGCATCGCCAGAACCTTTGACCAGCTTGGGCATACCAGATATATCACCCGAATTGGTCATTTGTATGTCAACCAGCAACTCTGGATTAGTCACTGGACACAAGCCAGAGTTAACAGTGCTGCGAATTTTCCGGCTCATCAGCCCCATGTAATAGTTAAGCACAGAAGGGTCAACCGCACCCGCTGCCGCTGATTGCTGTGCATCCATATCCTGTTGACGCATGGCGTCCTGAATCTTTTTCAGCTTGTCCTCTTCCTCTTGCTTACGCAGCGCTTCCTGAATTTTCTTCAGCTTCTCTTCCTGCTTTTTCTGCTCAAGCTCTTTCTTTTTCTCTTCGTCTAAGAGGCGTTTTTTCTCATCTTCCCGTTTTTTGAGTGCAATTTCCGCTTCTTGTTCCGCTTGTTTGACTTGCGGCTCCGGCGGGGCCACTTTTTCTGGCGGCTTAGGCTCGGGTGGTTTGGGTTCTGGCTTGGGCTCAGGCGGTGGTGGCGGAGGGGTAGGCTCCACCGGTTTTGTGGCAGGCTTGGATGGCTGTTTGCTGGGTAAACTATCCCACAATGTGGCCTCCATCACGCTCGGACTTACGTGCACAGCTTTCCAGTCGACCATGAAAATCATGCCCAGGAATAGCAGCACATGCATCAGCACAGACAGCATGGCTGCGCGTTTGCGTATGACCTGATCTTGTGGCGACAATACGATCTTCATCTGTTTTAAATCACTAACCGCTTACTTTTCGTTTTGAAACAACAAGCCAACCTGGTTCACTTGCGCCTGTTTCAATAAATCCATGACTGACACCACTTCACCATAAGGCGTGTTTTTGTCAGCAGACACGACCACCGGCTTTTCCGCCTCTGCCAGACGCTGGCGGATCAATGCCAGCATATCATCGCGCTGCATTTCCTTGCCATCCATGAGGACGGTGCCCTCTTTTTGTACAGTGACCACAATCGGGTCGCCACTTTGCTTAAGCGCCTGGCCAACTTTGGGTAGCTCCACCATGCCAGGATTGGTCATCGGGGCGGTCACCATAAAAATCACCAGTAACACCAGCGTCACGTCGATGTAAGGCACGACGTTAATCTGGTTCATCATGCGCCGTTTACGCGTTCTGCTCATCGTGGCTCCAATCAGGCTCTACGTTGCAAAATGTTGGTAAATTCTTCGATAAAGCTCTCGTAGCGCACGGACAGACGGTCAACCCCTGCTGCAAAGCGGTTATAGGCAATCACGGCCGGAATCGCCGCAAACAGGCCGATCGCCGTCGCCACCAGCGCTTCAGCAATGCCTGGCGCCACCTGGCTCAAGGTGGCTTGCGCCACATTAGACAATCCACGGAACGCGTTCATAATGCCCCATACCGTGCCAAACAGGCCGATGTAAGGGCTGACGGAACCGACTGACGCAAGGAATGGCAAATGCGAATCCAGGTAATCCAGTTCACGGTTATACGAGGCACGCATGGCGCGACGTGTGGCTTCCATCACGTCACTCACTTCGGTATCTTTTTGCTGTTTGTAGCGGATAAACTCCTTGAGACCGGCCTGGAAAATACTGGCCATGCCCTGGGGTGTTTTTCTGCCTGCAGTAATGCGCTCATACAATTCGTTCAAGTCACCACCGGACCAGAACTGCGCCTCAAACTGGTCTACATTTTCATTGGCAGCCTTCAATGAAAATACTTTAATGAAGATATACCACCAGGAGACCAGTGAGGTCAGCAGCAGGATCAGCATCACCAGTTGGACTGGCAAACTGGCCCCACTCACCAGGGTAAAAATCGACATATCGTTCGCTACATTCATGAAGACTCCAGTGCAATTTTGAGCCGGGCCGGAATACCCGTTGGTTTAAATGAATCCGCATCCACGCAGGCCACCTTGACCTGCGCCTCTATTAAAATAGTTTCGCCACACTTGATCTGCTGCTGGCAGCTAAAACTGCCACGCTTCATCTCGATCAAGCGTGATACTACCTGTAACTGGTCATCCAGCCTGGCTGGTTTTTTAAATTGCAGTTGCATGCTGTGTACCACAAACAGCACCTGCTCTTGTTGCTTTAACGCAGCCTGGGCAAAACCCGCAACGCGCAACCATTCTGTCCGTGCGCGCTCCATAAAGTTCAGGTAGCGGCTGTGATAGACCACACCACCCGCATCGGTATCTTCGTAATACACACGCACCGGCCACACAAACATATTATTGCCCAGCGCTTTGCCAAAGCTCGCCAGAGGTCATACTGGCAGGCGCTTTCAAGCCAAAATGTTGATAAGTCATCAAAGTGGCGACACGCCCGCGCGGAGTACGCATGATATAGCCTTGCTGGATCAAATAAGGTTCCAGCACATCTTCAATCGTATCGCGCTCTTCACCAATGGCCGCCGCCAGGTTATCCAGTCCCACCGGCCCTCCACCAAATTTTTCAACCACAGCCTGCAACAGTTTACGGTCCATCACGTCCAGTCCCTGCTGATCGACATCCAGCATTTTCAACGCTGCATCTGCCACTTTATCCGTCACCACGCCATCAGACTTCACCTGCGCGTAATCGCGCACGCGGCGTAGCAAACGGTTGGCAATACGTGGCGTGCCACGTGCGCGGCGCGCAATTTCAGAAGCGCCCGCCTGCTGCATCTCGACTTCAAGCAAGCTGGCAGAACGGCTGACAATCTTGGCCAATTCGTCATGACTGTAAAATTCCAGCCGTGCAACGATACCAAAACGATCACGCAAAGGATTGGTCAGCATACCGGCACGCGTGGTGGCACCCACCAGCGTAAAGGGCGGCAAATCCAGGCGCACACTACGCGCAGCCGGGCCTTCGCCGATCATGATATCCAGCCGGTAATCTTCCATAGCTGGGTACAAAATCTCTTCAACCACCGGGCTTAGGCGGTGGATTTCGTCAATAAACAGGACATCGTTAGGTTCAAGATTGGTCAGCAACGCGGCCAAATCGCCAGCGCGCTCCAGCACGGGGCCAGAAGTCATGCGTAGATTGACGCCCATCTCTTTGGCAATAATATGGGCGAGCGTGGTTTTACCGAGGCCGGGCGGGCCGAATAGCAGCACATGATCCAGCGCTTCCTGGCGCCCACGGGCGGCATTGATGAAAATTTCGAGTTGACCGCGCGCTTTTTCCTGCCCCACATACTCATCCAGCACCTTGGGGCGCAATGCACGTTCCAGCGCCTCTTCTTGGGTGCTGGCAGTGGCAGGAGCGACGAGTCTATCAGTTTCAATCATGGGTGGTCGGTAATGAAGTGCAAAGCAAATTTAGTCAACAAAAACCCTCATTGCCAGTCACTTGGAGAAGTTATTTTTTGTCATGATACCATGCGGCGTTTGACTATTACAGACCATGGCTATTGACTGCGATGCCTCACTTGGCCAGATACTTCAAAGCCTGGCGTATACCATCGCTGACACTGATGCCTGGTTCCAGCAATTTAACGGTGGCAGAGGCTTCACGCTCGTTATAACCCAGCGCCACCAGCGCATTGAGAATATCGTCCGTGGCCGCTTTAGCCGAAGGCTGCGCCGAAGTAGAGCCAGTCACGACAAACTTGTCTTTGAGCTCCAGCAGCAAACGCTCGGCAGTTTTTTTACCGATGCCAGGAATACGCGTGAGCAATGAGACTTCTTGCTGGCTGACGGCCAGCATTAAATCATTGACGCTGACGCCACTGAGAATAGACAGCGCAGACTTGGCACCAATACCGTTCACCTTCAGCAATTGCTTGAAGGTATTTTTTTCCTGCTCGCTGCCAAACCCATACAGTAATTGCGCATCTTCACGCACCACCATATGCGTCAATATTTGCACCGGCTGGCCCAGCTCAGGCAAGTTGTAGAAAGTGCTCATGGGCACCTCCACTTCATAGCCGACGCCATTGCAATCAATCACAATCAGGGGCGGCGACTTTTCCAGCAAACGGCCTTGCAAACGCGCAATCATATTAATCTTCCATTTCTGACTCTTAAACCGGTGGTGGCCAATGCCCCCAGGCCCTGCCCACCATGCGCATGACAGATGGCACACGCTAATGCGTCTGCTGAATCCGGACTGGGGGTTGCAGGTAATTTGAGCAAGCGTTTGACCATCTCTTGCACTTGCTCTTTTTGTGCATGGCCATTACCGACCACAGCCTGCTTCACCTGCAACGCCGTATATTCGGCCACCGGCAATTGCCGGATCACTGCTGCTGAAATCGCCGCGCCACGCGCCTGTCCCAGCAACAAGGTCGATTGCGGGTTGACGTTCACAAAGACTTTTTCAATCGCTACTTGTGTCGGCTGACAGGTGGCGATCACCTCAAACAAACCATCCAGGATCACTTTAAGGCGCTCCGGCAAGGCTTCTTTTTCTGGCTCGCCCTCCGCACTCTTTTTAGCAGAAGCCGTTTTAATCACGCCACTGGTGACATACGATAACTTGCCATCCACCGCTTCGATCACCCCAAAGCCGGTCACTCTTAAGCCAGGGTCTATGCCCAATATGCGGTGCACGGCCATTAGCAAGCTGTTGACCAAATGCCAGCGGCGAACAGCATCAATTAAACCTCTTCAATCACGGCAGAAGTGTACACATCCTGCACGTCATCCAGGTCTTCCAGCATATCGAGGATTTTTTGCATTTTGACTGCATCATCACCGGTGAAAACCACTTCATTGAGTGATTTCATTGTGACTTGCGCCATCACTGCTTTCAGCCCGGCCGCTTCCAGCGCCTCTTTCACGGTGATAAAATCGTTTGGTGCAGTGACCACTTCAATACTGCCGTCTTCATCTGCAATCACATCTTCTGCGCCTGCTTCGAGCGCGACTTCCATCACCGCATCTTCGGAGACACCTGGCTCAAACACCAATTGGCCACAGTGCTTGAACATAAACGCCACGCTACCATCAGTGCCCAGATTGCCACCATGCTTGGTTAAGGCGTGACGCACGTCCATGACGGCGCGCTGGCGGTTATCAGTCAGGCAGTCAATAATAATGGCGGCACCATTGATGCCATAGCCTTCATAACGAATCTCTTCATAACTCACGCCTTCCAGTTCGCCCGTACCTTTTTTAATGGCACGCGTGATATTGTCTGAAGGCATATTCTCTTCTTTAGCCGCGGCCACCGCCGCACGCAAACGTGGGTTCATGGCAGTATCGCCGCCGCCCATGCGCGCAGAAACCGTGATTTCCTTGATCAGCTTGGTAAAGATTTTGCCGCGTTTGGCGTCCTGACGGCCTTTACGGTGCTGAATATTGGCCCATTTACTATGCCCAGCCATAGTGCTTCCTTGTATTTTTTAACAACGTTGTTGAAGTAATTTAAGCCGCTGATTTTACCACAGCCGCCCGATCACCAAACGACCGTCGCACACAACAAAAAAGGCCTGACAATGTCAGACCTTTTATAAAGTCGGCTTCAATTATTGGCTTTTGCCGTAACCGGGTCGCATCATGAGGATCGAAATCAGGCTGAGCGAAAAGATAATCAACGCCATCCCTATCATTTCCAGATGATCCGGCACTTCGTTCAACTGTATCCAGGCCGCAATCACGCCTATCACCGGCGCCAGCATGGAGGCCATACTTGCCACGCCAGCAGGCAACCGCTGCAAGGCAAACAGCCACAATAACCAGGCCAGCGCGCCACACAACACCACATTAAACAATACGGCACCGATCAAATAAGGCGACCAATCAATCGCTGGCGCAGGCACCAGCCAGGCGATCAGCACCATGGGCAAGGAACCCAGCAACATCGGCCATGCCGTCAGGTTGATCAAGTCCAAGCTTGGATGGCGCCTGTGCAACTGCTTGGTCATGATGGCCGACAACGCCCATGACACGCCAGACAACACGGCCAGCAACATACTAAAACTATCCGCGCGGATATGTAGCGGATCGAAAATAAACAGCATGCCGAGCACCGCAGCAATCACGGCCAGCCATTGCCAGCCGTGCACACGCTCACCCAGCATCGGCCAGGCAAACAGCAAGGTCCAGAACGGCATGGTATAGGTCAGCACGGCCGTTTTGCCCGCGCCGCCCTCTACCAGCGCCCACATAAGCACACCGGTAAAACCGACATTCTGCAAAATGCCCAACAGCAGCATGGTCGGAAACTCGGTTAAGCCCATGGGGCGGCGCGTCACATACAACACCAGAAACAACACCAGCGCACCAAAAAACGTACGCATGGCCGCAAACTGGAACGGCCCGGCATATTGCAGCGCGCTCTTCATCACCACCCAGTTATAGCCCCAGATGATGGTGAGTACCAGCAGCGCGGTCAGCGCTTGCGAACGTTGTTTGATCAGTTGATCCATGAGCCTTGTTCCATCGAAGTATGTTCCCTGTGTATTAATTCCAGATATGCGTCACAGCCAGCCATTGGCCATCCGCTTGCTTCTGGAAAACAACCTGCACATTGCCGCCAAACTGCTGCTTGACGCCATCTTCGCCGATCAAGGCACCTGCCCAATTACCGGTTTGTGTTGCCAGCGTGTCAGTCACCACCGCTTCTTTCATGGTCAGCGCATGTTCAATCACGCCAGCCTCAATCAAGCCACCGAAAAACTCGGCCACCGCCTGGCGACCTTTGACCACCTGACCGGCCGGTGCTGGCATCACAATCGCGTCATTGGCATACAAGGCCGCAATCGCCTGGGCATTTTTGCTGTTAAACGCGGCGTCAAATTGCTGGTTCAATGCGATTAAAGTATCTACAACAGTTGCCATGGTGAAACTCCTTCATTAAAAATTGAATTTACTGATTAAAATCCCAGGCAGACATCCCGTGGTCTATCACACCTAAAATCGCTTGCAAATCATTGCGTTGCTGCTCACTTAAGCCCCGCATGCACAACCGTAAGCGTGTGTAGTAATCCGGCATCACGGCATCCAGTTTGGCCTGGCCTGCCGCTGTGAGCTGGATTTTGACACTACGCCGGTCTTCAGGCACAGAGATACGCTGTACCAGGCCGCCCTGCTCCAGGCCGTCGAGCAAACCAGTCATGGTTGCACGCGTCACACCCAGCTTTTCCGCCAACACCGATGGCGTAGACGTCAGGTCAGCTTCACGCATAAGTAAAATCAGCACCCACCAACGGCCTTGCAGCAAATCATGCTTGCTCAGGCAGGCGTCCAGCGCCACGGACAAATCCGTCGCCACCCGTAGCAGCATTAAAAAGCTGGCAATAGCCGTCACATCTGCTGCGGGGTACCGTTGGGCAAACCGCTGCAAAACTTCTTGGGTAGGGAGATCTCTAAGTTGCAACATAATTAGCCACATTATAGTTAGCCAGCTAATTATGTCAAGGGGCGAATTCAAGTGAAACAAATATGTTACTAATTACCACATCGGTGTATATTAACTATCCGTGCCCTATGAAAGGAGGAAGTGATGAAGACGCTTCAACAAGTACTCTCTCATAAAACACACCAAGGCATCATCAGTATTGCGCCCAACCGACCGGTGTACGATGCATTGGTCATCCTGGCGGAATACCAGATCGGTGCACTGGCGGTGATCAAGGATGGCGAACTGGTCGGCATTTTCTCTGAACGAGACTATGCACGCGAAGTGATCCTCAAAGGCCGCTCATCCAAAACCACCACCATCAGCGAAGTCATGACCGAGAAGGTGATTACCGGCAAACCGGCAGAGATGGTGGAATCGGCCATGAGCACCATGCTGGAAAAACGCATCCGCCACCTGCCTGTGGTCGACAATGGAAAAATGCTGGGCATGCTGTCAATTGGCGACATCCTCAAAGAAACCATCAGTTACCAGCAAGAGCTTATCAAGCAACTGGAAAGTTATATCCATAGCTGATGCCCTAGCTGGCATGTCATAGCAAAAAAAAGGGAGCATGGCTCCCCTTTGCTTTTGTATGGCGTCGCTCGCTGATTAACTCAAATACCTGGCGACCATTGCATTATGCAAGGCCGTGGCGGCAATTGGCAACTTCACGAAATGGCCGCTGCCTGCGGCTTGCTGTACGGGTTCACCCCGCTTATCGAACAACTGCTCAACCACAATATCGCGATTACCGCTGGGGTGGATTAATTGCAATCTATCACCCACGGCAAATTTATTACGTGCCTGAATCGAGGCAAGACCGCGCTCGACATCGTAATCCACGATATCACCGACATATAAACTTCGGTTGGCGCTGGAATGTCCTTGTACGTAATTCTGGTGCTCGGCGGTATGGTGGCGCTGGTAAAAGCCATCGGTATAACCACGGTTAGCCAGGTTTTCCAGCTCGCCCAGCAAACGCCAGTCAAACGGGCGCCCCGCCACGGCATCATCAATCGCCTGGCGATAATTCTGGCTGGTGCGAGCCACGTAGTAACGTGACTTGGTGCGGCCCTCGATCTTGAGCGAATCCACGCCCAGCGCAATCAGTTTTTCCACATGCTCAATCGCACGCAGGTCTTTACTGTTCATGATATAGGTGCCGTGCTCGTCTTCCATGATAGGCAGCAATTCGCCTGGACGACCTTTCTCCTCAATCAGGTACACCTGCTCGGCCGCCGGATGCCGCGTTAATGAGCCACAAGAAGATAAACTGGATTTCTCCAATTCCGCCTGAAAATCAAACTCTTTCAAACGGATCACGCCTGCTGCATCCGGCTGCGCATCATGCACTTTGTAATCCCAACGGCAACTGTTGGTACAGGTACCCTGGTTAGGGTCACGCGAATTGAAATAGCCAGACAATAAACAACGGCCGGAATAGGCAATACACAACGCACCGTGTACAAACACTTCCAGCTCCATCTCTGGGCACTCCTGGCGGATTTCGGCAATTTCATCGAGGGATAATTCACGTGACAGAATCACGCGCGTCAGCCCCATGCGCTGCCAGAATTTGACCGAAGCGTAATTGACCGCATTGGCCTGCACGGATAGATGAATAGGCATCTCCGGCCATTGCTCGCGCACCATCATGATCAAGCCTGGGTCAGCCATAATCAGTGCATCCGGCTGCATGTCGATCACCGGCGCCATGTCGCGCATATAGGTTTTGACCTTGGCGTTGTGCGGCGAAATATTGCTGGCAACAAAGAATTTTTTGCCTCGCGCATGCGCCTCTTGAATACCAATGGCCAGATTCTGCATCGAGAAATCATTTTCACGCACCCGCAGGCTGTAGCGCGGCTGACCGGCATACACCGCATCCGCACCATAATCAAAGGCCGTACGCATGCGATCGAGATCGCCCGCAGGGGCTAATAACTCAGGAGACTTCATTACCGTATTTCCATTTCAACACGCAGTGTTTGCATTTACTCACCGATAATTTTCACCAGCACACGCTTATTACGACGGCCATCAAATTCGCCATAGAAAATCTGTTCCCAAGGGCCAAAATCCAGCTGACCTTCAGTAATCGCTACCACTACTTCACGGCCCATGATCTGGCGCTTGATATGCGCATCGGCATTATCCTCACCGGTATCATTGTGACGGTAGCCACTCACAGGTTCATGTGGCGCCAGTTTTTCCAGCCATACTTTGTAATCGTGATGCAGGCCACGCTCGTCGTCATTGATAAACACACTGGCAGAAATATGCATGGCATTAATCAACACCAAGCCCTCTTTCACGCCGCTTTCACGTACACACGCCACCACATCCTGCGTGATGTTCTTGAAGTCCATACGCGCTGAAATGTTAAACCACAGCTCTTTACGAAAACTTTTCATTTTGTCCCCTTTCCTAAAGCGGTTATTTTAGCACTGCGATTAAACAGTCATTTGCCATAAAACAAAAAAGGCCTCTAAAAGAGGCCTGATCTGCAACATTTCATCTAGCTGTGGACATCCAACGTTTGCGTAAAGATTTTACCTTCATTATCGGTGGCCACCACCTCCAGCTTGCCCGGCGCGTCTGGAATAAAACTGAATTTCATATAAGGATCCTCACTGGTTCCCACACCCACATCCACCGTCATCACTTCTTTACCATTGTAGGTAAAAGTCGTTTTATTGATATAAAACGCAGGCACATAACCTTGTGAGACCAGGTCGCGCTGCAAGCCGGTACGCATCACGTGGCGAATATTGAAGGTCGCCGTGGCTGGTTCGCCAAACTTGGGCGCATCCACGTTCAATTTAATTTTGCCGGCGGCCGCGCGCACCTCGGCTTCATTATTATCCACGGTACCGCCACAGCCACCCGCGGCGCGAATTTCACGCTTGCCCATATACAGCTTGCCATCGGCCGTTTCACCAATCAACCTGACAAAAGAATCCGTTTCCTGGCGGATACGGGTTGCCATCTGAAAGCCATTCAGCATGTCGGTTAAATGGTAGGTCGAGGCCAATTGAATCGGGTTGGCATCGACAATGACATACAGTTTCTTCAGCACCACGCCATTGGCAGCTGCCTTGTCATAGATAAACGTCACCGGCACTTGTGCACCGCTCTCGGCGCGGCGCGGCGCTTCAACTTTAAGAAAGTCGACTTCCTGAATATCGCGCTTGGGAAAGAACGCCTCTTTGACCACCGCCCATAATTTTGGATCAGCTTCTGCCTGCGCCAAACCGGTCAACCCAAAGGCCAACACACCTAACATCATCACCCATGTTTTCTTCATACATTTCCCCATCTGCTGATTATTGATTTCATTTGCATGAAAAGGATTTTCTTATGCTTTAACCATCAGAATATGTGATGCACATCACACTCGTGATCAAATCTTGCTTGGGTCACCTGAAGGTCGCATCTCGTAATTCGGGTCTGCATATTCGGAAAAATTTAATTCCACGCCATTGCCCGCCGGGTCGCGCATATTGATCTGGCGGATACCATTGGCCAGGATGCGTGTGGTATAAGTCACGCCGCGCGCCTGCAGATTGGCTTCCATCGCATCCATATCGTTACAGTTGAATGAAACATGGTCATAGACGCCATGCACATGCAGTTGCGGTGGCTCAGCGGTTTTATATTCTGCCAGGTGCACCACGGCCTGCTTGCCAATATACAACCAGTAGCCATACGTCGTGCTGGCCACCCGCTTACCAACCGTCAAGCCCAGCACATCGCAATAAAAATCGCGCAACAGATGCATGGTGTCGCGGTCGGTCCGAAAGTTGACGTGATCAATTCCTGTCAATGGCATGATTTTCCAATCTATTTAGTGCCGTATCAAAAAGTGTGTGCAAAGCGTTTGCGCAATATAGTACAAAAATCAGTGTCCTTCAAATTGACACAGGGCAAACGTTTGGACGCCGCTGGCCTGTAAATGTTGCATGCCAGACAAGGCAGGCAAGTCAATGACGAATCCGGCATGCTCTACCACACCACCCAGTTGGCGTATCAAGCCAACTGCGGCCCTCGCCGTGCCGCCAGTTGCAATCAAATCATCAATCAGCAACACACGCTCACCGGCAACAATCGCATCGGCATGCAACTCCAGCGCATCTTCACCGTACTCAAGCGCGTAAGACTGCCGAATGACACTGGCTGGCAATTTACCAGGCTTACGCACTGGCACAAACCCCAGCTTCAATCGACTGGCAAGGGCGGCACCGACAATAAACCCGCGCGCCTCAATACCGACCACCTTATCCAGCACGACATCCGCATAATGCAAGGCCAGCGCATCAATCGTAGCATTAAATGCCAACGGATCCTTGAGTAAGGTCGTGATATCGCGAAACTGGATGCCCGCTTTCGGATAATCGGCAATCGTTCTAATGTGCGCACTCAAATTAATCATACGGTTACCGCCAATAAAAAACGCGCCCACCCAAGGCAGACGCGTTTAAAGAGTTCGTGTGAGTTGTCACACAAGCCAGCCAGGCTTAGCTGCCAGCTGCGTTTTGCTGACGTACGCGAATATGTAATTCGCGCAATTGTTTCTCGTCGACCTCGTTCGGCGCATTGGTCATCAGACATTGCGCGCGCTGGGTTTTCGGGAAAGCAATCACGTCACGGATAGACTCGGCACCCGCCATCAAAGTCACCAGGCGATCCAGGCCAAAAGCCAGACCACCGTGCGGAGGTGCACCGTACTGCAATGCATCCAGCAAGAAGCCGAACTTCTCTTGCGCTTCTTCCTTGCTGATTTTCAATGCATCAAACACTTTAGACTGGATGTCTTGTTTGTGGATACGCACAGAACCGCCGCCCACTTCCCAGCCGTTTAACACCATGTCATAGGCTTTGGATAAGCAAGCACCTGGATTGCTGACCAGCAAATCTTCATGGCCATCTTTAGGCGCAGTGAACGGGTGATGCAAGGCCACCCAACGGTCACCGTCTTCATCGTGCTCGAACATCGGGAAATCCACCACCCACAATGGCGCCCACTGACGGCCATCGACATGGCCTTTTTCGTGGCCAACCTTGGTACGCAAGGCACCCAGGGCTTCGTTGACGATTTTAGCTTTATCGGCACCGAAGAAGACGATATCGCCGTTTTGTGCGCCTGTGCGCTCAATAATGGCTTGCAGCGCATTGACGTGAATATTTTTCACAATTGGGCTTTGCAGGCCTTCTTCGTTCAGTTTAGTGATGTCATTGATCTTGATATAAGCCAGGCCTTTAGCACCGTAGATTTTGACAAACTCGGTGTAGGCATCAATTTCAGAACGACTGATCGCAGCGCCGTTAGGGACGCGAATCGCTGCCACACGGCCACCCGCCATATTGGCGGCACCGGCAAATACTTTAAAATCGACATCTTTCATCACATCGCTGAGTTCAGTGATTTCCAGTGTCACGCGCATGTCTGGTTTATCTGAACCGTAACGGTTCATCGCTTCAGAGAAAGGCATGCGTGGGAATTTGGCAGGCAGATCGACATCCTGAATTTTTTTCAGCATGCGACGGATCATCTCTTCGACGATATCCATGATTTCATTTTCTTCCAGGAAGGAAGTTTCAATATCGACCTGGGTGAATTCTGGCTGACGGTCCGCACGCAAATCTTCGTCACGGAAACATTTGGTGATCTGGAAGTAACGGTCAAAACCGGACACCATCAACAATTGTTTAAACAACTGCGGCGATTGCGGCAACGCAAAGAACATGCCGTGATGTACACGGGATGGCACCAGGTAATCACGCGCACCTTCAGGTGTTGAGCGCGTCAGCATCGGTGTTTCAACTTCGATAAAGCCGTTATCATCCAGATAGTCACGCAGGTTTTTCGCCACCTTGTAGCGCAGCATAAGGTTTTTCTGCATGGCAGGACGACGCAGGTCGATATAACGGTGCTCCAGACGCACGGTCTCGGTCAGGTTGTCGTCATCCAGCATGAATGGTGGCGTCAATGAAGCGTTCAACACTTCAATTTCAGTCGCCAGCATCTCGACTTCACCGGTAGGCAAGTTCGGGTTAACGGTGCCTTCAGGGCGCGCGCGCACTTTACACACCACACGCAAGACAAACTCGCTACGTACGGTTTCAGCAATGGCGAATGCGTCTTTGGTATCCGGGTCAATCACAATTTGCGCCAGGCCTTCGCGATCACGCAAATCAATAAAAATCACGCCCCCGTGGTCGCGACGACGGTGGGCCCAGCCACACAGTGTCACGGTTTGTCCGATATGTTCGCGGTTCAGGTGACCGCAATAATGTGTACGCATCATAATAATTTTATAAAGTTAAAGTGGTGTTGCAGTTAATGATGTTTAGGCAAGGGCGCCACTGTACCCATGCTGATGATGTATTTCAAGGCCTGATCCACACTCATATCGAGTTCTATCACTTCGGACTTAGGCAGCATGAGAAAGAACCCAGAAGTCGGGTTAGGCGTGGTCGGCACATAAACGCTGACATACTCGCCCTGTAAATGGTTGGCAACATCACCGCCGGGCATACCGGTCAAAAAGGCGATGGTCCATGAACCCTGGCGTGGATACTGAATCAACAATGCCTGGCGGAATGCATTGCCGGAATCCGAGAACAGCGTGTCAGACACTTGCTTGACGCTGGAATAAATGGATTTAACGACCGGCACGCGGATCAGCAAGCCTTCCCACAACTCGATCAACTGCTGGCCGAAGATATTGGTTGCCACCAGGCCAGTCGCCAGCACAATCGCCACGGTCAATATGACACCAAAGCCCGGAATATCCACACCGAGCAAGGCTTCCGGGCGCCAGGCAACCGGCAGCAACAGCAAACTTTGATCCAGTGTTTGCACTAAAGTTTTGAGCACCCACACCGTAATAAATAATGGGACCAGTACCAGCAAACCTGTAATGAAATATTTTTTCATGCGTCTTGTTTTTTAATGGCAGGCACAACCTGGGTTGCACTTGGCAGCCTCGGTCGTTGTGGCAGATTCTGTGGATTTACTGCTGCTTGTTGCCGGCTTGTTTTTGAAATCGGTCGCGTACCAGCCACTACCGGTCAGTTGAAAATTAGGAGCAGACACCTGCTTGCTAAATGTCTCTTGCGCACACTTGGGGCACGCCTCAACAGAAGGCGCGGACACTTTGCGCATCAGCTCTTGCTGGTAACCACACGCGGTACATTGAAAATCGTAGATAGGCATTTGTTAACACAACCTGAAGGGCAACTTGCTGGAAAAATTTCACCAAGTGCAAATTATACCTGATTCGCGTTACAAATCACCAAAAGCACAGAGATGTATTTGAATTGAAAAGACTTTAAGGAGCACGATATGCAACAACTCTCACTCAAATTACCATTTATGCTGACTATGCTGTTTTTTCTGGGATTAGCCAGCCGCGACCTCAACATACATCACCCTATGCTGACACTTGGTAAACAAGCACAACCGGGCAAAATGGTGACATTACACCTGGCGGATTTACTCTACGCCGAACCGACACTCAAAATCAGAAAAGTGGAGTAGCCGCTGCGCCAAAAGCGCAGTGATTTAGAGCTGCGCGTCGTAAGCCGGCTGGTCCAGCAAAGACGCCACACCACTGGCATCAGGCGCCAGCTTGAATAACCAGGTAGCGTACGGATGATCGTTGATCTTCTCCGGCGAAGACAGTGCTTCTTCATTAATGGCCTGTACTACGCCGGACAAAGGCGCATAAATATCCGAGCCTGTTTTGACCGACTCAATCAAGCCACACACACTGAATTGTTCCACGGACTGGCCGACTTTTGGCGGATCCACAAACACCACATCACCCAGCATATTCTGTGCGTAATCAGTGATCCCGACCAACCATGCCCCATCTTCGGACTGAGCAGCCCATGTGTGGTCTTTAGAAAAGAAGTATTTCAAGCCTGCTGACATATGATTTAAAAATCAAAAGTTTAGTAGATAATTATTGTGCCACAGTCTGCGAAACGCGCCAAAACTTATTCAGGTAAGTCAAAAAGCGGTTTAATTTTTTACACGAAAAAATTGCGATAAGTGATTGACTCTGAATAATAACTGGGCAATAATGAGTCGGGTTTTCGGAAGGTTGATTATGAGTTTTTACAAGCATTGCCTTAAAGTGTTGCTAATGTGTTCCATCGCTTTTGCACCTGCGGGTCAAGCCATAGCAAAGTCACCTTCTAAAAAACAGACCGTTTCTGCCGCCAAGAGCAAGAAATACAGCACGCGATCCTCACAATACCGCGTCAACCCGGAAAAAACCAAATCCATGCGCCCGGTTAAACTGCATGCGCATGCCAGAAAATCAGCCAGACCTGCGATTGATGCAGAAATGTTTGATTCTTTCGAAGGTAAATCCGGTAGCCATGGCAACCTGTCCATCGCCTCCACCAAAGCGCTGGTGATGAACCAGAACACGCACGAAATCATTTATTCCAAAAATCTGGATACGCCGACACCCATCGCCTCAGTGACCAAACTGATGACTGCCATGGTGGTGCTAGATGCAAAACTGAATTTGAATGACCAGGTCTCGATTACTGAAATGGACGTGGATTACCTGAAAGGCACCTCTTCACGCCTGCCGGTTGGCACCACCATGACGCGTGAAGATATGCTGAACCTGGCATTGATCGCTTCAGAGAATCGCGCCGCCTCTGCACTGGCAACCAACTACCCGGGCGGCAAAGCGCGCTTTATTCAAGACATGAATGCCAAGGCTGCCAGCCTGGGCATGATGAACACCCATTTTGAAGATTCTACCGGCCTCACCAGCAACAACGTGTCTACGGCCATGGACCTGGCAAAAATGGTACACGCGGCTTATCAATACCCATTGATTCGTCAAATCACGACGACTTCTGACTACGACCTGAATGTCGGCAGCAGACGCCAGCCTATACACTTCCACAACACCAATGCGCTGGTACGTGAAAGCACCAACAGCAGCTGGGAAATTGGCTTATCAAAAACAGGGTATATCAGCGAAGCTGGACGCTGCCTGGTGATGCAAGCAACCATTGCTGGCGAGCCACTGATTCTGGTGTTGCTGGATTCCGTTGGCAAACTGACCCGTATCGGCGATGCCCGGCGCATCAAAAAATGGATGGAACATAACTACAGCACCCTGACCTCACACAACGACGGTGGCATTGTGCTGACTGGGCTGTCAATGAGCAAAACACTGGGCGACGAAGCCAATTAATCGTCAACCGAATACAATAAAAAACCCGCGAGATTCGCGGGTTTTTTATTGTCAGCGCATTTTATTTAGCGCCACTACAGGCCAACTAATGTTCAGCACCATCAAACTCAGGATCATAGCCCTCAGTAATCGCAGCTTTTTGCTTATGCTCTTTCCACTGCTTGCGTAGCACGTCTTTTTTCTCAGGGCTCAAACTCTGAAACTGCTGATAACGCTTGCGCGCATTTTCACGCTCATACGGCGTCATGCGGCTCCATTTCACCAATTGATGCTGAATGCGCTGCTGTTTCTGCGCATCCATCTTGGGGTATTCTTTGGCAATATCCAGCATTTTCTCGCGCTGCCATGGGCGTAGCGTATCCCACTCACCACCCAAAGGCGATAACACGGCGCGCTGCTGATCAGTCAGGTGCGACCACGTCACATTGGCAGCAGGATCAGCAGGTGACAGATCATTCTTGATCGCACCGATATCCGCCATCGCCAGCCAGCGCTGGCCAGAATCATGATCAGCCGCACTGGCATGCATCGACAAGCCACCGCTTCCACACACCGCTAATACTATCCACCCTAATAAAACAGAATGATTTCGCATCATTTCTCATTGTTCCATTGACACATTATTTTCTTCATCCCGCCAAGTTTTGCTTTCAATCCAGCTGGCCACTCAAATATTTTCTGAATATTGCCAGGCGTCGAATCCGCTATCGACAAAAGCCTCGACAGGCAAATCATCGCTCAGCAACATCGCATCATCATTATTGCTGGCGGACAGGACAAATAGCCCGAGCGCAAAAAATACAGACAAGGCCGCCATACCGGCCATCCGCGGATGGCCAAAAGAGGCCCAGGACAAGGCATCTGCCCAGGCATGCCCAGACTGGCTTGATTGGGCAAATTGCGTCAATGCAGCCTGTCGTGCTTCTGCTAGGCGGGCTTCTACCTCAGCCGACAAAGGCCGATCATCTTGCTTCAGCCACTCAACACCTTCGCGCAGAGGGGTAGGCAAGTCGTCTTCTGGATGACGTTGTTTCCTCATGGCTTTACTCCTTCTTTTGTAACTTGCGGGTTCCGATCCCGGCTTGCTCTAACAATGTAGATAACGCACTGACCGCTCTCGAACAATGCGTTTTAACACTTCCTTCTGAACACCCCATGACCGATGCCGTTTCAGCAACATCCAACTCTTCCCAATAACGCAGCACGAATGCTTCTCGTTGACGTAAAGGTAATTTTGCCAATGCCTTTTCGATCAGGGCCATGATTTGCGACCGCTCCAATTGATCAGAAGGGTCACCGTCAGCACTTTCCACCTCTATGGTTTCCAGCGGATCATAATCTTCGTCATCAGACTGGCCGAAAGACGAAAACAGCGTGGTCCACAGGTTACGCACCTTCTGCCGACGCCAGTAATCCCGCATGGTATTTTGCAGGATACGCTGGAACAACATGGGGTATTCTTCAACCGGTTTGCTGGCATATTTATCAGCCAGTTTTAACATGGCGTCCTGCACAATATCCAACGCAGCATGGTCATCACGCACCGCATACGCGGTTTGCCTGAATGCCCGCTTTTCAACCTGTCGTAAAAAATCCGATATTTCTTGCGCACTCGCCACTACAAATCCTCTTCCCCGAGATCACCAGTGTTTGCCACTGACGCACGTGCTTTTTTCGCGATATTGTTGTGAATTATGAGATGTCATCACAGAAATATGCACCGTTTTATCTCCCTGTCGCTTGCGAGTATATCAGTTTTAAATTTATTTACTGTTAGAATAAGCTCGATAGCAGCGAAAGTTCGGCCACCCTTTATGACGACCAAAAAAATAAATTCTATCACCCTGCTCGATCCGTCGCACACACGTCACGCCTGCGCCGCCAGCCGCGCGACCACGGAGTCAGTTGCATGACGGCCACCACGATCACCACCCTCGAAAAAACACCAGACAGCCAGCACCTGCGGCTTTACAGCCTGTTCCGCCTGGGCGCCTCAGGCATGCTGTTCGGCAGCCAGCTCTGGCCCTACTTTAGAAACGCCCCCTCAGAGCCTTCACTCTCATTCTGGTTACTGTTGATTTTCTTTTTGTACGCGATTGCCGTCAGCGTCAGCTTTGAATCACTGCAATGCAAGCGCGGCCTGCCATTAAAAATCCAGACCAGCCTGGATATTGTTTTTTTAGTGCTGATGATGCACTTTTTGCCAGGCAACCAGAGTGGCATCGGACTACTGCTGATTGTGAACATTATTTTTGCCGGCCTGATCAGTGATGGCCGTTTTGCCCTGTTTTATGCCGCCATTGCCACCATCGGCATCTTGCTCGAAAACACCTTCCAGATCATCCATCGCAACCTGCCACTCAATGATTTCAGCAATGCGGTGGTCCTTTCCCTAAGCTGCTTCGCCACCGCCTGGCTGGCGCAAACATTGACTGCGCGCATGCAACGCAGCGAAAACCTCGCAACGCAGCGCGGCCAGGATATTGAATACCTGGCCAAAACCAATGCGCTGATTACACAAGAGATGCCGAACGGCGTATTAGTGATTGACCAGCACCAACAGCTCAAGCACTACAACCAGCAAGCGTGCAAACTGTTAGGGCTGGAAGAGATGACGCTGCAAGCCGCCATACAGCTGCAAACCCCGCTCGCGGAGCTGATGCCTGCCGTGATGCAATTACTGCAATCCTCCCCCGCCAGCAAGCTCGCCGCGACAGACGCGACCAAACTCGGCATCAATAACCGCGACCTGGGTATACGCTTTCACCCCATTTCAGAAAGCATTGATAATGGTGTGGTGATTTTTATCGAAGACTGGTCACAAATCCAGACACAGGCACATCAGGTGAAACTGGCGGCATTAGGCAGGCTGACCGCCAATATCGCGCACGAAATCCGCAATCCACTCAGCGCAATCAGCCACGCGACACAATTGATGCAGGAAGACTCGCAGCAACCAGGCACGCAGCGTATGCTGCAAATCATTTCTGACAACGTGCAACGGCTGGATCAAATTATCAAGGACGTGCTGGAACTCAACCGCCGTGACCGCACCAATCAGGAGCAGCTCAACATCAACCACTTTGTGCAAGAGTTCTACCAGCAATTCTGCGCCGTGGAAAAGATAGCCCTCAGCAACTTTACACTGGATCTACCAGCCAAAGAGAGCGCGATCGTGTTTGACCGCAGGCATATCAACCAGATTTTGTGGAATTTATGTAAAAATGGCTGGCGGCATAGCCAGCAGCATGCCCAAAGTTTGCAACTCAAGGTAGTGAGCGATAAAAGCGGTCAATTCATTCACGTGCACGTGAAAGATGACGGCAGCGGCCTCGACCCCAAAATACAGCCGCATTTGTTTGAACCATTCATGACCACAGAAAAAACCGGCACCGGCTTGGGCTTATTTATCGCCCGCGAACTGGCCGAAGCCAATGGCGCAAAATTAAATTACACCAGTAGTGCCAATGGCACGCAATTTTCACTGACAGTTAAAAAGGCAATCGTTTAAATGGCAAACTCTTATCGCTGCCTGGTCGTCGATGACGAGACCGATATCCGCGAACTCGTGGTACTGACCCTGGAACGCATGGGCATACAGGCAGAAAGTGCCAGCTCGGTGACGGACGCAAAACACATGCTGAACTCATTCAGCTATGACCTTTGCCTGACAGATATGCGGCTGCCAGATGGCCTCGGGCTGGAGCTGGTGCAATATATCAATGCACAATTTCCTGGCCTGCCAGTCGCAGTAATTACCGCTTACGGCAGTGCAGAAAATGCGGTTTCTGCCTTAAAAGCGGGCGCCTATGATTACATCACCAAGCCGATTTCGCTTAAACAATTACGCCCACTGGTAGAGTCTGCGCTCAAGCTGTCTTCACAAAAAGAATCGCAAGGCGCTAATACGGTAGACCTGATTGGCGCGTCACCCGCCATGGCTTACGTGCGCACCATGATCGCCAAACTGGCGCGTAGCCAGGCACCCGTTTATATCAGCGGCGAATCCGGCAGCGGGAAAGAACTGGCTGCCAGGCTGATTCACCTCAACAGCTCGCGTAAGGATCAATCCTTTATCGCCGTGAACTGCGGCGCCATTCCCGAGAACCTGATGGAAAGCGAATTCTTTGGTTATAAAAAAGGATCGTTTACCGGGGCCATCCAGGATACGCTAGGCTTGTTCCAGGCGGCCAACGGCGGCACGCTATTCCTCGACGAAGTCGCAGATTTACCGCTGGCCATGCAAGTAAAACTGCTGCGTGCAATCCAGGAGAAAAAAGTACGCGTAGTCGGTAGTACCAGTGAAGAAGCGGTGGATGTGCGCATTATTTCCGCCACACACAAAAACCTGAATGCCATGATGGAAAAAGGCGAATTCCGTCAGGACTTATATTACCGCCTGAACGTCATTCAACTCAAAATGCCGTCCTTGCGCGAGCGGCCGGAAGATATCCCCGAGCTAACTGAACGCTTGCTGGGCAAATTGTGCTTGATGCAGGGTATCGGCATCCCCGGCATTGCAGACGAAGCCAAAGTCTACATTCAGCAATTACCTTTTCATGGCAATGTGCGTGAACTTGAAAATATGCTGGAACGTGCGCTGGCATTATGTGACGGCGTCACCATTACGGTTGAAGACCTGTCACTGGATGAGATGCCCGCCAGCCTCAGCGACAAGCCTGTGCTACCCTGGAATGCCCCCATCCTGGAAGAACCCAGCCAGCCAATCCCGGCCATTCTCGCCGCCACCCCACCTCGCGAAAATCAGCCAGCGGTGCAGGCAACCCCGGGCAGTAGCACCATGTTGCCTATGGATATCAGCTTGTCTGATTACCTGGAAGATATTGAAAAACGCACTATTTTGCAGGCGCTGGAAAAAACCAATAACAACAAAACAGCAGCGGCTAAACTATTAGGCATCAGCTTCCGTACCCTGCGCTATCGCTTGTCCAAACTCGGGCTATCCAAAGAACAGGATGCCGACCTGGACGATGCCGAAGGCGACGAGGAATAAATAGCCAATAAAAAAGGGCGACTGCATAGTCGCCCTTTTTAACATCTGTTTGATTAACTCAACACGATCGCCAGATAGGCCAGGTAGAACAAGCCATTCACCAGCAAATGCCACACCAGCAAGCCGCCTTTGGCAATTCGGTAACGTACCCAGATTGCCGCCAGCAAAGTGATCAGGATGCCCAAGGCCACTTCCTGCCTTGGTGCCCAGTCAGTCAACATAATACCGATGGCCGGTAACAACGTGCCCTGAAACACCATGGCGCCGGTGATATTGCCAAATGCCAGGGTATCTTTACCCTTGCGTATCCACAAAATGCTATTCACTTTCTCCGGTAACTCGGTCGCAATCGGGATAATCAGCAAAGACAGCAGCAAAGCTGACACGCCTAAAATCGCCGCCGCCGTTTCGACCTCGTTGATAAAGCCTTTGGCACCTGCGATCAACAGGCCCAGACCAATCAGCAATTGCAGCACGATCGTCACCATATTGGTCGGCAAACCAAGCCTGGATAACATCATGACGTCTTCAGCCTCAGTCGCATGCCCCTCTTCTACCAGGCCTTTGGACGCTTTAATCGTCATCAGCACATACACAAAGTAGGTCAAAATCATCAGGATGCTGATGCCGTAACGCACCAATGCTTCAGTGTGCGGAATAAACATGGCGATGGTGGCGAAAATAAAGGCCAGAATAAAGAAGTTGAGGTCCCGAATCAGGCCAGTACGCTCAGGACGGATATGCCCATGCGCGCCACGACGCTTCAACACCGAGAACGCCATTAAGCTGATAGACAGCGTCGCCAGCATCAAAGGTGCGCCCAAAATGGCGCCGACACCGATATCGTGGCCGGCATGACTGTCGCCGGTCGATGAGGTGTAGGAGAAAATGGCCAGCAACGGCACCAGCGTTTCCGGCAATGCCGTGCCCACTGCAGCAAAAATAGAGCCGGTCACCCCTTCGGAAATACCTAGCCGCTCACCCAAATGTTCCAGGGCATTGGTAAAGACTTCAGCCGCCACCAAAATCAGCAGCAACATTAGCAATAATTGTAGAAAAACCATGACTATTCCTGTCTGGCGGTAATCGATCTCGCATGCGGCCACCGCCTGCCCCGCATGTGCATGACAAACGTGTGCATGCGGGCGGAATCATAACGCAATTCGCCCAAATTCACCTACAATGTTCGCATGTCCCAAACACCTGCCTCTGCTATTCACATTGACTCCGCTGGCCTCGCCAGCCCGGTGCAATATATATTGTCGCCCAACCAGGATGAACGGCCACAGCCTGCCGAAGTGGATATGATCGTCATCCACAATATCAGCCTGCCGCCCGACCAGTATGGCGGCCCGGGCATTATGCAATTGTTCACCAACCAGTTAGACCCGCAGGAACACCCTTATTATGCCGAGATTGCGCACCTCAAGGTCTCGTCACACTTTCTCATACGCCGCACAGGTGAGTTATTACAATTTGTGAGCTGTAACCAGCGCGCCTGGCATGCCGGACTCTCAAAATGGCAGGGCCGCGAACGCTGTAATGACTTTTCAGTCGGCATAGAACTCGAAGGCAGTGACATTGAGGTGTTTGAAGATGTGCAATACATCACCTTGCAAGCACTGATCAATGCCTTGCGACAACGCTATGCCATCAGGCACATTGTCGGGCATTCAGATATTGCGCCGGGACGCAAAACCGACCCCGGCCCATTCTTTGATTGGCAACGAATCACATGATCAACAGACGCCAACCAGGCAGCGTCCGATGCGTGATGCTGGCTTTGACGGCTTGCCAGGAGTGACTGAACCGTCAGAGTGCAAAAAAGATTAAGCTTTAGCAGCGCTTGCTTCGGAGATAGGCGGCGTACTCTCCAAACTCACTGCCATCACTCCCACTAACACCAAAGCGGTGCCCATACCCTGTATCCACGACACCGTTTCGCCAAGAAATAAATACGCCAGCACAATCGTCGCGACTGGCCCAACCGCACTAATCAGTGCTGCCTTGCGGCTACCCAACTGATGAATCCCTAGGTTCATCAACACCGCAGGCAATACCGTCGCAATCAATGCCATCAGTAAAGCCAGCACATAAACCGCTTGTGGCTGCCCGATCATGGCCGTGAATGAACCACTGGCCCCAAAGTGGCAGCCGCTGGCTAACGCCGCAAGGGTCATGGTGAGCGCCGTAAACCGGCTAGCACCCAGCTTGGGAATCAATTGGCCACTCCCCAACAGGTAACCTGCATAGACAATCGCACTCAGTAACACCAGCCAGGCGCCATACAGCGTCTGCTGCGAGCCCAGACCTGCAAGCTCCACATCATGCAACACCACTAACACCACGCCTGCATAACTGGTCACCATAGCAAACCACTCACGACGCGTAATCGTGTGTTTGAGGAATACCGCGCTCATCGCTACCACAAGTGCGGGGTAAATAAACAGAATCACCCTTTCCAGCCCGGCCGAGACATAACGCAACCCTTCAAAATTCAGCCACATCGAGCCATAACCACCGACGGTGGCTAACACCAGCAGAGACAGCCAGTCTTTGACGCTCATGGTCAGTGGTGTATCTTGTTGCATCGCCCACCAGCCCAACCCGATAAAAAACGGCATAGCAAACGCCATACGCAACGCAATCAAGGTCTCCGTATCAATGTGATAGACGTAAGCCAGCTTGACCATGATCGCTTTCGACGAAATGGCCACGGACGATATCAGTACCAGCATGGCACCGTAATACGGATGGGTAGAATCTTTCATATGAGCCCTGAATCAATGGGGCTCACCGGGAAGGGTATGACAAGATCAACCGCGGAGAGCCCGCGGTTGCAAAAGAATTACGACAAGCAGCAACCGCAGCACGATGTGGCGACTAGCCACAATGCCTTTCGGTTCATCACCACAACAGTAGATTGGAGGAATTGCTTGTTCATAAGTTTATGGAATTTACGTGGGTTTGGGAGAATGGTCAAGGGAACTGTTTAATTTATATGTGTGTTCAATACTTTTCTTTTCGCCTCTAGGCGAGTCACTTTCTGATGTTTGCCCCTCAGAAAGTAACCAAAGAAGAGGGCACCCAGCCATCACGGCCTGACGGCTGCCTTGCGTTGCTCAACAAAATAAGCGGTCACGAAACTCGCCCTGACAAGCCACACAGAACGTGGCTTGTTGCGGAGCTCAGACAGTCGCTCCCTCAACTCTTATTTTGTTTCCGCTACTCAGCGTGATGGGATGGGATTTGTCTCGTCAAACGACCATTAGTGAAAATTTAACGGAAGCATAATTCTTCAGCTTTGCCGATAATCACCAAGAATGGTGGCGCTCACGTGGTGTTCGGGGACCCCATCTGCCGCGCCGAGCAACGCAGGGTTGGCGGGAGCTTTCGGCCATCGGCTGTCCGAGCTCCGCAACAAGCCACGTTCTGTGTGGCTTGTCAGGGCGAGTTTCGATGGACGCCCGGCAAGCCGAGTAGCACAGGATAAAAGCGGAAGCTGGGGTGCATTTCTTTTGGTTACTTGTTCTTTGTGCAAGCAAAGAAAAGTAACTCGCCGAGAGGGCGAAAAGCAGCTTATCAATCCACCCGCCAAAGAATTACTTTCCCAGCCTAATCCAGCAATCAATTAAACGATCAAATTCTTTTGTAAAGTGATCAACTGCATATTCTCCACCTTCGCCTGCCACATCTCCGGCAGATAAGGAAAAGGCTTTAATTCCCCCGTCGCCTGGTACCCAAGCCGCTGGTAAAACGCAATCAGCGCCTGCCTCACACTGACCACCGCCATTTGACTGGCAAGCGCGCCCCAGCGCTCAACCGACAATTGCTCGGCCGCCAGAATTATCTTTTTACCATAGCCTCGATTCTGTGCCGTTGGCTCTACCGCAATCATGCCCAGATGTGCGACTTGTTCATCCGCATGCCATTCTGCACACAGCGTGACCATCAGCGTTTCGGCGACCCAGCCAGTCAGGATCACGGCATCATGACGATTTAACAATGCCAGTACATCGCCGGTCGTCGTGCGTTTGCCATCCAGCAGATCCGCCTCCGTGGTCCAGCCTGCCCGGCTGCTTTCGCCGCGATAAGCACGATTGACCAGTGCCGAAATTGCATCGGCATCCTGCACCTGGGCAGGTCTTATGATTAATTCAGTCATTGAGGTTTATTGCACTAATTTTTCGATTCGATGTTGTACCACCAGGCTACCTATCATGTCGCCTTCCACATTCACCGCAGTACGTACAGTATCCAGCAAGCGGTCTATCGGTAATAAAATGGCAATGGCCTCAGCGGGCAAACCCACGCTTTGCAATACCATAACCATGGTGACCATACCCGCACTCGGGATACCCGGTGCGCCCATGGCGGCGATCATGGTGGTAAAGCACACCACCAGTTGCTGCCCGAGTGACAAGTCAATACCAGCCAGTTGTGCAACAAACAAAGCAGCCGCGGCTTCGTACAATGCGGTCCCATCCATATTCACGGTGGCGCCCAGCGGCACCACAAAGCCTGCAATTTCAGGCTTCACCTGCATATTTTCTGTCGCGCAACGCATGGTCACCGGCATGGTGGCATTACTCGAACTGGTGGCAAATGCCGTGAGCAGGGACTCACGCGCCCGCTGTAAAAACCACCACGGACGTTTGCCGGTAAGCAGGAATAACAATAGTGGCAGCACGACCAGACCATGGAATAAGGTGGTCCCTGTCACCACCAGCATGAATTTGGTCAAGCTGGCAAACAGGCTCACATCCTGCGTGGCGACCAGTTTGAATAGCAACGCGGCAATGCCAAAAGGTGCCAGGCGCATAATCCAGTTGATCATCTGCATCGCCACCGCCATGCCTTCTTCAAACACAGCCAGCAAGTGTGGGTAACGCTCGGCAGATACTACCAGCGCAATCCCCAGCAACAAGGCAAAAGCCACAATGGCCAGGATATTACCCTCAGCCAGCGCTTTGAACGGGTTAATAAAGATGCCGTGCAGAAATTGCGTGAAAAACTCAGGCAAGGTGAGTTGCTTGGTTTCAAACTGCTGCAGGGCATCGGCAAACATATTGAGGTGCAAACCTGCTCCAGGCTGGAAAAGATGGCTGGCACCCAAGCCGATAACGACTGCAATGATGGTAGTCGTAGCAAAAAACAATAGTGTGGTTTTCCAGACAATATCAATTTGACTATGCTGGCGGAGATTGGCAATGCCGGTGACGATGGCACAAAATACCAGCGGGATCATCACCATTTTGAGCAGGTCGATAAACAGAGTACCAATCAGATTGGCGGCGTATAAAGCGCTATCGACTTGTTTGCCATGTGCAAAAAGGCCAAGTGTCACCGCGGCGGTGGCGGCGAAAAAGATTTGTCCATTGAGTCCAATGCTTTTCATTTACACGACATCCTTAAAAATAATTACATTGTGCAAAACCACCAACACGTATAAAGTTTACATACGTTAATATTCATGTCGGGAGATGAAATACCTTGCTGACAATCCTAAATCCAGAAAGCTTAATCACGCTCATGGCTAATATAGAAATAAGGATAATGATGCTAATAAAAAACTACGCGATCACTTTTGCCGGATTAATTTTTCTTGCATCTTGCGCCAGTACGGGTAGTGATATTAAAGCAACTTCAGAAGTAAAACGCGGCCCCTTGGGCAATATCAATCAACTCATGATTGTTCGGCCTGAACAAAATCGCAAAGACATTTTGAATCATCAAGCCTACGCAGTCGCAGTAGAACTGCAACAGCAGTTGAATCACGCAGGCATTCCAGTCAGTGAATATACGGTCAAAGGATATGAAATAAATAACTTATCCAAATTGATGGAAGCATCTCAACGGCATAAACCTAGCCATATTCTCTCCATTACGTTGGAATCAGGTAAAGTCGCTGCTGCAAAGTATTTACAAAACTACACCGTAGATATCTGGATACGCCCTGCCACTGAATCAAGCGCTGTATGGCATTACCGCGCCGAGGTGTATGCACCGACAAGCTCCAATCAAGAGGTTGCTGCACATGTGATCAAACAAATGCAAGCAGACCACCTGATCGAGTAAAAAGGCTGCCCAGAGGCAGCTAATAGCTAAGCCGCTTTTTCAAACACCGCTGCAAAGAAACCATCTGTGCCATGCAGATGCGGCAGTAACTTCAAATATTCACCGGTATCGAGCACGATATTCTGCTGCGCCAGCACTTCATTGGCAGGCACCAATTTAAACTCTGGATGCGCTTGTAAAAACGCTTCGGCAATGGCTTCGTTTTCGTCACGCAACAAACTGCATGTGGCATATACCACACGGCCACCTGCTTTACACAGTTTGGCGGCACGGGCGAGGATATTGGTTTGTTTGACGTTTAACTCGGCAACATCTTCTTCCGCCTGACGCCACTTCAGGTCAGGGTTACGGCGCAAGGTACCCAGGCCACTACATGGCGCATCGACCAACACGCGGTCAAACTTGCCATTGAGGCGTTTGAGTTTCAAGTCGTTTTCGTTGTTGATGAGTTGCGCTTGCAGATTAGACAAGCCGCTGCGTTTCAAGCGTTGACCCAGGTTATTCAGGCGTTTTTCAGACACATCAAACGCATATAAACGGCCGGTGTTTTTCATGAGTGCGCCCAGTGCCAGGGTTTTACCGCCAGCACCTGCACATAAATCGGCCACCATTTGCCCGCGTTTAGGCGCGACCAGGTAGCTCAACAACTGACTGCCTTCGTCCTGCACTTCAATTTTGCCTTCGGTGAACAGGATGTGTTTGCCGATATTGAGACGTGCGCCCATGCGGATGCCCACAGGTGAATAAGGGGTTGGGGCGATGACGTTATCTTTCACTGTGTTTTCTGCCAGCATGCGCGCCAGCACTTCTTCACGGTTGGACTTGATGGTATTCACGCGTAAATCGAGGCTCGCTTGCTCAAACATGCTGCGGCAAATGGTCATCGCCTCAGCCTCGCCATATTGCTCGACCAGCTTGTTCCAGAACCAGTCGCGTACATCGGCCAGCACAGCTGGCGCAAAGCCTTCACTGTTTTTGCTTTTAATGGCCACTGCCCATTCTTTTTGGCGCTCATCCAGCATCTCATCTAAGTCACGAATGCTTTTGCCTTCAATCTTGAGCCACCAGGCAATAATCAGTTTACGCGTATCTTCCTGCTCGTCTGTCTCACTGACAGAGACTTCGCGCAGGTAACGATAACGGCGCAAGACACCATAAGCGGTTTCAGCCACCCATGCACGGTCTTTGGTACCTAACTCACGATGTTGGCGAAAAAATTCGCTGAGCTTGGCATCGGCCGGACTTTCGAACTTCAGTATGTCGTTTAACAACATCGCCGTCTGGCGCATCAGGGATTGGTTCATCAGAATCTTTCAAATACTTACATTATTCGGTGATCAACCGCGTGGCGACTTGCTCAATCACCATGCCGTTTTTCTCCAGCTTTTTAATTTTGACCGGCACATAGCGATAATCGCTGGCCAGCCATAGTTCTACTTTTTCGTCGGTATCGCCACGTGTGTGCACAATGTGCACCGTCTGAATGGTCTGGTCAGCAATCACCAGGCTATCTTCGCCTTCAAACGTATATTCATATTCACCAACGCGCCGGCCATTGGTCAGCGTCACATGCATTTCTTGCAACGGCGGCACAAACATAAACTGGTACATAAAACTGAGGATATCTTGCGTATTGACGCGCAAATCCCGGCGCTGCTCACCCTTGGCTGTTTTCAGGGTAATCACATTGGTTTCCCAGTCAAACACAGCTTCATAAGTTTTACTGGCGCGGCTGCCAAAGGCATAGCGATACAATTGCGGCTTCAAACCGCCTGGGCCCACTTCGCCTGAGCTTTGCTGCTCTAGCGAGGGATAGAGCAATTTTAACAGACCGCGCCCTTCCACCAGCCAACGCAAACGATAAGTGGCCGATGTATCGCGAACATACTCAATTTCTGCGCTGCCCGCGGGCCGCTCTTCGCCGTTCACAAACACCACAAAGTCAGTCCTCACATGCTGGTAAGGCGGTGGCTGTGCATCATCCGGCACAGCCTCAGGGTGATCCATTTCATGCCAGGCATTGATTTCTGCCAACCTGGTTTGCGTCTCTTCCTCACTGATGGCTGGCGGCTCAGCATCAGCCGATGGCGCCTGCGATGTATCTGTCACCGTACTCGATTCAGTTGCTGGCGGTGGTGTAACGACTGGCACCTGCGCAGGCGGCGGTGCAGCTTGCTTTTTGGGTGAGTTGAGCGGCGAAACGGGTTTTGCCAACGCAGTAGAGACAGGCGGTGCAGGAGGCGGTAATAATCGTGCCTGCAATACAGAAGGCGCACGCACTTCATTGTCAAACCAGTTGCGCCAATTCACTTCGCTAAACGCAAACACATGCAGTAATAACGACAGGCAAAGCGCCAGCGCCAGTGGCCATGAAACATGCTGTTGAATCCAGTGTCGCAGAGCTGATGCTTGCATCACGCGCTTTCTCTCGCTGCAGAACCTGTTACTGACCGGTGATACTGGTGATCACCTGTTCCATGCGTTTACCATCATCCTGAATCACCAGCTTCACTGGCAAATAACCTTTATCCTTGGCCAGATACAGGGTTTTCTCACCATCCGCATCTGTCAGTTTAATCACATTAAATGTCCCCGCCTCAGTCTGCAATGGCGTGGTTTCCTCAGTCACCACAAACGTATGTGGTGCCAGTTTTTTACCGTTGGCAACGGCAAAACTCACCTGCTTGTCCTTAGGCGGTTGCCACATCCAGCAATACATCACACTTAATAAATCCTGCGTGCCCTTGGATAACTTATCTGTCGCCTGCTCATCTTTAATCTGCATCTTAAGCACTTTTTTTGCCCAGTCAAAATCACTGATCAGTGCTTTATCCGGGTGCTTGGACTGACGAGACTCAAAACGATTGGGGCGCAAGGCATTGGCAACCACTTGGCCCTGGCTGGAGAGTGTGCGCTCACCCATGAGCTTATAGATTCCTTTACCCTCAGCCAGCGATGCGATTTGATAACGGTTGCCGGTTACACTCAACTGGTCTTTGACCGTGCCGATGGTGATGCCCTGTTGCAGCAAGTCATATTTGAGCGTCAACTGCTTGGGTGCCGCTGACAACACAGGCGATAGCAACAGCAGCATCGTGGCTAACAGGCTGGCCGCGATGCGCTTGTGATTGCTGAAAAGCAGCATTACACCATCACGCATTACACGACCACGGTCGGTGCTTCACCTGCTTGTTGCGCACGAATCTGGCCAATGCGGTACACCGTCTCGCCCGCGCCAGCCAGCACAGCTTGCGCCTGCTCTGCATGCTCAGCCGCCACAATCACTGCCATGCCGATACCACAGTTAAATGTGCGGTACATTTCAATCGGCTCAATATTGCCTTGTGCCTGTAACCACTGGAACAACGGTGGCAAGGTCCAGCTGGATTTTTGTACTTCCGCCGTCAAGCCTTCAGGCAATACGCGTGGAATATTTTCGGTAATTCCGCCACCAGTGATATGCGCCATGCCTTTTACTGGCAGGGTGTCCAGCAACTTGAGAATAGACTTCACATACAACTTGGTGGGTGCCATGACCACGTCTTTAAAGCGACGTCCATGAAAATCGGATTCCATATCGATACCGGATTTTTCAATCAGTTTGCGGATCAGCGAATAGCCATTGGAGTGCGCACCACTGGAAGCCAGGCCTAACACCACGTCACCGGCTTTGATGGTAGAACCATCGATGATATTAGCTTTGTCCACGCAACCAACAGCAAAGCCCGCCAGGTCATATTCACCGGCAGGATACATGCCCGGCATTTCGGCCGTTTCACCGCCCACCAGCGCACAACCTGACTCTTCACAGCCGAGGGCAATCCCTTTAATCACCGCGGCAGCGGTGCCAACTTCGAGTTTGCCACAGGCAAAATAATCGAGGAAAAACAGCGGCTCAGCGCCTTGCACCAGGATATCGTTCACACTCATGGCCACCAGGTCGATACCAACAGTATCATGCTTGTCCAGTTGGAAAGCCAGTTTCAGCTTGGTGCCCACACCATCGGTGCCGGACACCAGTACTGGCTCCTTGAATTTTTTAGGCATGGCAAACAGCGAGCCAAAGCCGCCAATGCCGCCCATCACTTCCGGGCGCATGGTGCGCTTGGCAAACGGCTTGATTTGCTCGACCAAGGCATCACCAGCCTCCATATCGACACCAGCATCACGGTAGGTGAGTGAAGTTTTATCAGAAGAAGTCGTCAAGATACTCTCGTTTCTTTCAATGCGATTAATCAGGTGAACCACTGTAAGCAGCGCAGATGTTTACAACAAAGCGCGATACAGCGTTGAAATTCAGTATAATTTTAAAATAATCATTATTTTAACGCATCTTGCCGCTTCGACCTATGCCGGATTGTGCGGATGCGTCACACACGCCCATGTCAGACCAGGATCATCAGAAATCTGTCGCCACCCAATTTGTCAGCGATCATCGCTGGTGGCTTGTGACGGCGGTCTTCATCTACCTGTTTTACCTGCTGGAACCTATCCTGACCCCATTTCTGGCGGCGGCGGTGATTGCCTATATGCTGGATCCGCTGGTAGACCGCCTGAGTGAAACCGGCATTAAGGGTTGGCAAATTGGCCGCACACTGGCAACGCTGCTGGTGATGCTGGGCGTCATCCTGGTCGTTACCGGCCTGCTGCTCATTATCATCCCCTTGCTACAACAGCAATCCATGCTGATCGCTCAACGCCTGCCGCTGCTGCTTGATCACTTTCACCAGCAAGTCGAGCCCTGGCTGCTGCAACGATTCGGCATCCACCTCGACATGAATCACGCCAACGTGCAAAAGCTGATCACCGAGCACTGGCAAACCGCGGGCAGCATGATAGGCACCTTTCTGCTCAACGCTGGCCAGAAAAGCCTGAGCCTGATTGGTATCTTTGCCAATATCTGTTTGTTACCGGTAGTGCTGTTTTATTTCTTGCGCGACTGGGATGACATGGTGGCCGAGATCGGCGAATTGATTCCGCGCGACTGGGTCGGCAGGGCCAAAAGCATGTCGGTTGAAATCGATCGTGTCGTTGCCGAATTCTTGCGCGGCCAATTGTCGGTCATGCTGTCATTATGTGTGTTTTACAGTGTCAGCTTATGGCTGGCTGGCCTGGATATGGCACTTTCTATCGGCATGATTGCCGGTTTGCTGAGTTTTGTACCCTACCTGGGGTTTGCGCTGGCATTTGTCCTCGCGGTGGTGCTGGCCTTATTGCAGTTTGCCTCGTTGCCAGAAGTCGTGCCAGTGTTACTGGTGTTTGGTGTCGGCCAGTTGGTAGAAAGCTTTATCCTCACCCCGATTCTGGTCGGTGACCGCATCGGCCTGCATCCGGTCATTGTCATTCTGGCGTTGATGGCAGGCGGCCAGTTATTTGGCTTTGCGGGCGTATTGCTGGCCTTACCTGTCAGCGCCGCCATTGCTGTGGGGGTGCGCCACACCAAACAAAGTTATTTGCGTAGCGAAGCTTATTTGAGCAGCCAACCGCAAATTATTCAAACCCTGGACGAGTGATTCCAGACACCTGAAACGACCGCTGTGAAACAACTGTTGCTCAATATTCAACCACCGGCTGCGCCGAGTTTTGATAACTATATCGTTGGCCAAAACCAGGAGGCGCTTGCCAGTGTGCATGCCGTCCTGGCTGGCCAGGCCACCACCCGCTTTATTTACCTGTGGGGAGAATCCGGCAGTGGTAAAAGCCATTTACTGCTCGCCGCGCAAGACATGGGCGCGCACATTGCAGACGATGTGCACACACTGGATGAAGAATCACAAATCGTGCTGTTTGATACCTACAACCAGATCAAGGCCGAAGGCGGTGTATTAGTCACTGCAGGCAACCATGCGCCTACACAAATGGGCTTGCGTGACGACCTGGCCACGCGGTTGGCCTGGGGACTGGTCTACCAGTTACATCCGCTCAGTGACGATGAAAAAGCTGATGCCCTGCGCGCGCATGCCCGCGATCGCGGCATGAAACTGCCAGACGAAGTGATTGCTTACTGCTTGCGCTATCTGCGCCGGGACTTGCCAACCTTGATGGCGGTGCTGGAGGCGTTGGATGAATGGTCACTGACGGCTAAAAAAGCGGTCACCGTGCAGTCACTGAAAAAGATGCTGCAAGACGTGTTCTAAGTGCCTTTATTCTGACCCAAAACTGTAGCGGTTTTTGCCGTTTTTCTTCGAGTCATACATGGCCTTATCCGCCACATGCAGCAGCTGTTTCACATGCTTGCCATGGTGCGGATACTCGGCGATACCGATACTGACACCGATCTCCAACGGGATACCGCGTACTACCACCGGCTGCGCAAACAATCTGATCAGGCGCTCGGCTAACTGCGTCAATTCGTGGCGATATAAATAACTGCCAACCACCAGCACAAACTCGTCCCCGCCTTGGCGCGCCAGAAAGTCAGATTGCCTGAGTACTTTTTTAAACATATCAGCCACTTCTATCAGCAACGCATCGCCTACGCCGTGGCCATATTTATCATTCACCAGCTTAAAGCCGTCAAGATCCATAAAAAGCACCGCAAACTGCTTGGAGGTATGCCTGGCCAATTGATACGTATTGGCCAGATGCACATCGACACTGCGACGATTAGGCAAGCCGGTCAGCAAGTCGTGATCCGCCTGATGGCTGGCTTGTTTGGCGACGGCCTGATTTTCCAGCACTTGTTCCAGCAAATGCGTCGTACTGCGATAAGAGAATAGCAATACGCCAATAATCAGCACCCCCAGTAGAATCGCACCCACCACAGAGGCAAACATGCGCTTGCGGATTTCCTGCTCAAAGCTTTCCCTCATTCGCTGCAACTTGCCATCAATCGCGTCCAGCTGATCATCAATCAGCTTCATCACCTCACGCCCCTTGTCCTTGCTCAGCGACAAATGTGGCGAAAACTCGCCTGCATGCAATTGCACCTGGATACTCTGGTCCATGACATCAAATTTCTGATGCACCAGCTGTTTGACTCTTTCCAGCTCCGGGCGTATCTCAGTCACATCGAGCGATTGCTTATCCAGCTTTGCCATGACTTGCCTGGTCTCGATACGGCCCTGCTCCAAGGTATCCAGAAACAAGGTATGGCCTGTGAGCAAGTAGCCGCGCTGCCCGCTTTCAGCATTAGTAATGGCTTTGCCCAGCGCCACAATGTCATAGCGCTGCCGGTCGACCAGGTCTTTTTGTTCTGAATAATAGACAAGCTGATACATGGCAATAAACAGCCACACCATTGAAACGCACAAAAGTGCAGTAGCAATGATTAACGGGATAATTATTCGTCGCTTGTAATTAAACATACGATGTTTATATCGTCATTTTTTTGCGCAGATTAAATCGAAGCCGAATAAAATCTATGATACGACTAGTCTGATTATAATAAAATAGAGTTTTGATAGATAACCACTATCCACGAGACCTTTATGTTACGCATTACCGAAATCAAACTGCCGCTGGTACAAGCTGAAACCCTCAAACATCAGGATGACCAGATTAAGGCGGCGATCCTCAAACGACTGGAAATTCCTGAAAGTGAATTAATCAGTTTTGAGATTTTTAAACGCGGTGTAGATGCGCGAAAATCGCATGCGATCTTGTATGTGTATAACATTGATGCCGAAGTCAAAAACGAGGCGAAAATTTTAGCCAAGTTTAAAAAAGACCCACATATCAAACCTGCGCCGGATACCACTTATCAATTCGTCACGACCGCGCCCGAAAAGGCTGTAGAAAACACGCATAGACCGGTAGTGGTTGGCTTTGGTCCCGCCGGCATTTTTGCTGCGCTGATTCTCGCCCAGGCGGGATTCAAACCGATTGTGCTAGAACGTGGCAAGGAAGTCCGCCAACGTACCAAAGACACCTGGGGATTATGGCGTAAACGCGAATTGAACCCAGAATCCAACGTGCAGTTTGGTGAAGGCGGCGCCGGTACATTCTCTGACGGCAAACTCTACAGCCAGATTAAAGACACCAAACATTACGGCCGCAAAGTGCTGCAGGAATTTGTTAAAGCTGGCGCGCCAGAAGAAATTCTCTACATCAGCCATCCACACATCGGTACCTTCAAGCTGGTAAGCATGGTGGAAGAAATGCGTAGCACTATCATCAGCCTGGGCGGAGAAATCCGCTTTAGCCAGCGCGTGACCGATATTGATGTCAAAGACCAACAGGTACAGGGTGTCACCGTACATACCGGTGAATACCTGCCAACCAACCACCTGGTACTGGCCGTGGGCCACAGCGCCCGTGACACTTTTGAAATGGTGCATGAAAAAGGCATTTATATCGAAGCCAAGCCGTTCTCGATTGGCTTCCGTATCGAACATCCGCAAAGCCTGATTGACCGTGCGCGCTACGGCAAAAGTTATAGCGACGATATTCTGCAAAAGCTGGGCGCCGCGGACTACAAACTGGTACACCATGCCAAAAATGGCCGTAGCGTGTATAGTTTTTGCATGTGTCCAGGTGGCACCGTCGTCGCGGCCACTTCTGAACCTAATCGCGTCGTGACTAACGGCATGAGTCAATACAGCCGTAACGAGCGCAATGCGAATGCAGGCATTGTGGTCGGCATCACGCCTGAAGTCGATTACCCCGATCATCCATTAGCCGGCATTGAATTACAGCGTCAACTGGAAAGTCAGGCGTTTGTGCTGGGTGGCAGCAACTATTCCGCACCCGGGCAATTGATTGGTGATTTCCTGGCGAATAAGCCGTCTACCGCATTTGGTGAAGTGACACCGTCTTACACGCCTGGCGTACATCTCACCAACCTTGAGTCTGCGCTACCCACTTTCGCAATTGAAGCCATTCGCGAGGCGATTCCAGCCTTTGCCAAACAGATTCCAAACTTCGATCTGAAAGATGGCATTCTGACGGGCGTGGAAACACGTACGTCCAGTCCTATCCGTATCAAGCGAGATGATGAAAGTCTGCAAAGTATCAATACCAAAGGTTTGTTCCCATGTGGTGAAGGCGCGGGCTATGCCGGTGGTATTTTGTCCGCCGCGGTGGATGGTATCAAAGTCGCCGAAGCGGTTTCATTGTCTTTAGTTTCCTGATCCGTTTTCCAAGTCACCCAAAATAAAAAAACCTGCCGAAGCAGGTTTTTTATTGCGACTACACTTACTGGCGAATCAGGTAATCAAACGCACCCAGCGCTGCATTAGACCCTTCACCCATGGCAATCACAATTTGCTTGTAAGGGATCGTAGTCACATCCCCCGCCGCAAACACGCCTGGCAATGAAGTGGCATTATGGTTGTTAATTTCAATTTCACCATATTTGCTCAGGTTCACGCTGCCTTTTAACCAGTCACTATTCGGCACCAGGCCAATCTGGATAAACACGCCTTCCAGTGCGACATGCTTGCTCTCGCCGCTGACGCGATCCAGGTAAGTCAAGCCGTTGACACGTGTACCATCACCGGTGATTTCAGTGGTTTGCGCGCTGGTTAAAATAGTCACGTTTTGCAGTGAACGCAACTTGCGTTGCAGCACGGCATCGGCTTTAAGCTCGGTGTCAAATTGCAGCAAGGTGACATGCCCGACCACACCGGCCAGGTCAATCGCTGCCTCAACACCAGAGTTACCGCCACCGACTACCGCCACGTGCTTGCCTTTAAACAAAGGGCCATCACAATGCGGGCAATACGCCACACCCTTGTTTTTGTATTCCACTTCACCAGGCACGTTGAGGTTTTTCCAACGTGCACCCGTGGCCAGAATCACAGACTTGCTACGCAGGGTCGCGCCACTTTCCAGCTTCACTTCAATCAGGCCAGCATGTTTGTTGTCCTTTTGTGGCTCACTCAGACCAACCGCACGTTGCAAGGGCATGATATCCACGTCATAGGTTTTCACGTGCTCTTCAAGTGCTGCCACCAGTTTTGGCCCTTCGGTTTCTTTCACAGAAATAAAGTTTTCAATCGCCAGTGTGTCATTAACCTGACCACCAAAACGGTCAGCGACGATGCCGGTACGTATGCCTTTACGGGCGGCATAAATCGCAGCTGAAGCACCCGCCGGGCCACCGCCAACCACCAGTACATCAAACGGTTCTCTGGCGCTGATTTTCTCAGCTTCTTTTGCGACTGCACCAGTATCGACTTTGGCCAGAAACTCTTCCACCAGCATACGGCCAGAGGCAAACATCTCGCCATTCAAGAAGGTGGCAGGCACCGCCATCACGTTGCGTGCATTGACTTCGTCCTGATACAAGCCGCCATCAATCACCGTCACATTAATGCGCGGGTTAAATACCGTCATCAAAGTGGTTGCCTGCACCACGTCCGGGCAGTTATGGCAAGACAAGCTCATATAGACTTCAAAGTTCAAATCGCTGTCGAGCGCCTTGATCTGGTCGAGCACATCCTGCTCCACTTTGGGCGGATGGCCGCCAGTCCATAACAGAGCCAGCACCAGTGAAGTGAACTCATGGCCTAATGGAATCGCCGCAAAACGCACGCCACGGGTCTCGCCCTCTTTAGCAATCACGAAAGAAGGTTTACGAGCATCATCTCCAGTTTCGTCCAGGCTGACTTTGTCTGACAACGCAGCAATTTCTTGCAACAACTCGCGCATTTTTACAGCATTGTCGCTGTTGTCCAGGGATGCGATCAGACGGATTGGCTGACGCAGCATGCCCAGGTAGGTTTGCAGTTGTGTCTTTAAGGTATCGTCTAACATTTTTTACTCTCCAAATTCACGCACTTATCTAAACCTTGCGGCAACAACAAGCCGTGGCCATATCGTATGGCGATCAAAAGTCGTTGGGGGGAAGCTCGCTCAGGTAAAACCACCGCCATATTAAAAGACAACCGGGTGACTTTACCTGAGCGCCCTGCTTGCGCAGGGCTTTGCTCAAGTCATCTCAAAGAGATTTAGATCTTACCTACCAAGTCCAAAGATGGTGTCAATGTTGCAGCACCGTCATTCCATTTGGCTGGGCAAACCTGGCCTGGGTGAGCAGCCGTGTATTGCGCTGCTTTCAACTTACGCAAGGTTTCTTTTACATCACGGGCGATTTCGTTGCTATGTACTTCAGCTGTTTTGATCACGCCATCAGCGTTGATCACGAATGTACCGCGCAATGCCAGACCTTCTTCATCAATATGCACGTCAAATGCACGTGTCAATTGGTGTGTCGGGTCGCCAACCAATGGGAATTTTGCTTTGCCCACTGCTGGTGAAGTCTCGTGCCAAACCTTGTGGGAGAAATGCGTATCGGTGGTCACGATGTACACTTCAGCACCAGCCTTCTGGAATTCTGCGTAGTTGTCAGCTGCATCTTCAACTTCTGTCGGGCAGTTGAAAGTGAACGCTGCTGGCATAAAAATCAACACAGACCATTTGCCTTTCAAAGACTCTTCAGTCACTTCGATAAATTTACCGTTGTGGAATGCTTGCGCCTTGAATGGTTGTACTTGTGTGTTAATCAATGACATTTAGTTCTCCTTTATGATTTATTAAACAGGACTTAATTAAAATTTGCTGTGTTTCAACAGCGAATGGATGCATTTTAAGCAACCACATACCATATGTAAAATTGATTATTCTAATTTTATTGATAAATAATATTAATCAATAAAATTAATGATTAAAAATCAGGCCGACACCGTGACCTGACCATGGCCTTCATAACCCAGGTTATCTTGCCAGTTTACCGCAATCACATCGCCCACCTTGGCTTCTTGTATATAAAAGGTAAAGTAAGGGTTACGCGCAATGCCGGTACCGGTCTGCGCGTCAACAATCACTTGCCCATTGAGTACCACCTGCATGAGCTGCATAAAATGCGCAGGCAGCAACTGGCCATCATCGTTTTTACTGCGGCCAGTACGCATGGGATGCAAAATAATAATCTTTAGTTCAGTGACTGGCTTGCCTGGCGAACGCTCATCCATCAACCGTGCACGCATTTTCATGCTGCTGGCAAACGGCTCTTTACGTTCGCTACCGGCACAGCCATCTTCCAGCACAATCACCTGGCGTCGCTGTTGCTGAAACTGCCCATTTGCCTGCTGTGCCAATGCAATCACCTCTCCCGATTGCGCCAGTTTGATGCGAGTCACCAGCTTGGGCAACACCTGCTTCCCCAGTTCAAAACTGGCAATCAGCGGGGTCGGGTTAGCGTCCGCCAGCAAGCGCAAACTGCTCACGCTGCCTGCAGCCTGCTTGCTCGTCAATTCAACCTGCACCACCGCACCATTTTCGGCTTTTTGTGGTGCGTCAATCTGCAAATCAGCTGACACCGGCACGGCGCTCGCTTGCAGCGCCGCCATCACTTGCGCTGTCTGCTTGGCCTCAAAGGCTTGCGTAAACCAGGTAGCTGCCTCGAGTTTGCGTGCAACCAGCCAAAACGGCATGGTGGCTAAAGCCAACCCGGCTTTCAACCACACCCGTCTTTGCATACTGTTATCCATTTTTATCATCCCCCTGCTCCAGTTTGAGTTGCAGCCTCAGCATTTTCAATCGCGCCTCTACTCTGGATTGCAGATAAAAATCGCCATCTTTGGCTTTGCTGGCGATCTCAAACTGGTCAATCGCGCGCGGCAAATCATATTTACGCACATAGCTTTCGCCCAATGCCTGATGCCGTAACATCTGCTTGCCTTGTCCTTGATAAGCCGCTGCCAGCCAGTCATACAACTTGGGATCATCGGGAAAAGCATCCAGTTGCTTTTGAATAAAGGTCACCGCTGGCGCCCATTGATTACTGCGTATTAATGACTCGGCCTGCCCTTGTGCCAGGATTCTATGTTTGGGGTACTGCTGCAAGCCCTGCACAAATTGCGCCTGTGCCTGCGGCACCTGGCCTAGCTTGGCCAAAGTCAGCGCCTTTAAGGTCACCAGGTAAGGACTCACCATACCATGCTGCACCAGCCAGTCGACCTCCCCCTGCGCATTTTTGGCCTGATTGGCCCGCAGCCAGGCATAAGCCAGGCCATAATGCTCTGCCAGTTCGTTCTGATAACGACCTTCGCTAATATTATTCTGAAACTCTTCCACCATTTGTTGCGGGGCACCCTGGAAAGCGCGGATTTTCGCCCGCATCAGGAAAAAAGTCAGACTTTCGTTAATCTGCTTGTAAGGCAGGTTTTGCACACGGTTACCAATATCGGCAATACGCTCACTGGTCAAAGGGTGCGTACGCAAATAGCTAGGCATACTGCCGCCATCAGAAAAGCGTGTCGCACGCTGCATGGTGGTAAAAAAAGCAGGCATGGCGCGCACATCAAATCCGGCATCCTGCAAAATGGTCAAACCCACCCGGTCGGCCTCGCGTTCATGCTCACGCGTGTAATCCAATTGCTTTTGTATCCCTGCCGCAGAAGCAGCGGTCATGGCACCCATCCCCACCTGCGGATTCGAACGCGCGATCAATAAGGCCAACGCCGTCGCCGCGATATTTTTAAACATATCGTACTTTTGTGACGCCAGCATGCGCGCCAGGTGATGCTGGGTGACGTGACCGATCTCATGCCCCAGCACACTGGCCAACTCTGACTCACTGTTCGAAGCCATAAACAAACCGGTATGCACACCAATCACGCCACCAGGCATGGCAAACGCGTTAATGGTCTTGTCCTGCACCACAAAAAAGTAAAACTTCTGCTGGCGATCGGGGCTGCTCTCGCCCAATCGTGACCCTAATGCTTGCAGATAATCAGTGACTTCTGCGTCATCCAGCACATCCTCACTGGTCGCCACCTGCTTGAGAATCTGGTGCGCAATCTTTTCTTCATCACGCAATGACAATACGGTTTGCGAAGCATCGCCCAGCTCCGGCAATTGATTAGATGAATCTGACGGCAAACTCAAGTCCAGATCATCCGGCTCATACGGCTTACCCGAAAACACGCCTGTTGCATAATTAGCCAGTAAGGTCGCCCCCGGCATCAACAACAGGCCGCACAACAGCAAGCCACGCACCACGTGGCGGCCACCCTGTTGATAAGCATGTTTAATGTCTTTAAAAGCCATGAATCCCAGCGTTTGAAATTGCACCGCCCGATCACAGGCCTGTGCCAACTACCCAAACTTGTTATGATAACGACTTCATCGCTTGAGTTCATCCTTTTTCACACGCGTAAACCCATGACAAAATCAACCTCAGGACTCACCCATTTCAATGCCCAAGGCCATGCCCACATGGTGGATATCGGCGACAAAGCCCATACCAAACGCATCGCCATTGCCGAAGGCCACATCACCATGCAAGCCGCCACTTTGCAAACCATCCTGCAAGGCAACGCTAAAAAAGGCGACGTGCTCGGCATCGCCCGTATTGCAGCAATCCAGGCCAGCAAAAAAACCAGTGATTTAATTCCACTCTGCCACCCGCTCAGCCTAAGCCGGGTAGATGTCAATTTTGTGGCAGATGAAGCACAACACAGCATTAGCTGCCGCGTGCAATGTGAAACTACCGGGCAGACAGGGGTCGAAATGGAAGCATTGACTGCTGTGCAAGTGGGACTGCTAACGATTTATGATATGTGCAAGGCGATTGACAGAGGCATGACCATACAAGGGGTGAGAGTCCTGGAGAAGCATGGTGGGAAGAGTGGGGATTGGGTAGCCGTTTAAGTAACGAAAGCCTATCCAAGTAAATACAAAAGAATTAAGTTTTAAAGCGACACTGACCGTATCGAGGCATTTCTTTCGCCTCTCGGCGAGTCACTTTCTGATGCTTGCCCCTCAGAAAGTAACCAAAGAAGAGGGCACCCAGCCATCACGGCCTGCGGCTCCCTTGCGTTGCTCAACAAAATAAGCGGTCACGAAACTCGCCCTGACAAGCCACACACTTCGTGGCTTGTTGCGGAGCTCAAACAGTCGCTCCCTTCTCCCTTATTTTGTCTCCGCTACTCAGCGTGATGGGATGGGATTTATCTCGTCAAACTAGCTACGTAGAAATTTGGAAAGTTAGAAAACCAGATTCGTTTATTTAAATCACCAACCGTTGCGTTTACTTGGTGTTCGGGGTCCCCATCTGCCGCGCCGAGCAACGCAGGGTTGGCGGGAGTCTTCGGCCATCGGCTGTCCGAGCTCCGCAACAAGCCACGTTCTGTGTGGCTTGTCAGGGCGAGTTTCGATGGACGCCCGGCAAGCCGAGTAGCGCAAGGAAGAAGCGGAAGCTGGGGTGTCTTGTTCTTTGCCTTCTTTCTTATGGACAAGCATAAGAAAGAACGGTCGCCGAGAGGCGAAATAGAATTTCTCATGAAATAACCTTTGCTTCGGGCAGGCAAAGAAAAGTAACTCGCTGAAAAAGCGAAAAGCACCATTACAACCAAAGCATCACTTTCCCAGCCTAATCCAACAACGCCGCAATCCGCCGCGCGCACTCCGGTGCCATAGTCACGCCATAACGGAAATGCCCTGTATTCAGGTACAAATTCTCAATCTGCGGATGCCGCCCAATACTGGGAATATTATGCGGTGTCCCCGGCCGCAAGCCACTCCAGTGTTTGATAATCGGCTGCCCCTGCAAGGCAGGTAAGATAGCCTCAGCCTTTTGCAGCATTTCCTGCCGCATGCTGTCGGTCACGCCTGCATCAAAACCAACATCCTCCAGGCTGCTGCCTGCCAGCAAATGACCATCCTGCCGTTGCAGCATATAGAACCCATCGCGGTAAAGAATATGCGGCAACAGGCCAGGCGTCATGTGATACAACAGCATTTGCCCGCGCATAGGTTTGATATCGAGACTGGAGGCCGTTTGCTTAAGTAGTTCAAAACTCCAGGCACCAGAGGTGACGACAAACACATCGGCAGATAAGGTTTCACCAGTAGTGGTTTGCCAGCTGGTGATGGATGCGTGACCTTCTTGCAATGGCATCAGCTGGGTCTGCTCGCGCAGCGTGACGCCATGCTTGATCAGCCAGGTTTTGAGGGATTGCAGCAGGCGCGGGTTACGGATTTGCACAACTTCGGGAATCAATAGATCAGCGCCCTGTAACACGTATTCAAGGCCAAACCGTTCACACCAGTCTATGGCTGGTTGCAGGTCAAACGGTGGCTGAATCAGCATACCACTACGGGTACATTCGGGGTCTATACCGGTTTCGGCGTACAACTCGGCGCTCACTGCCGGATAGGCACGCGCACCAGCCAACGCCAGTTCATTGACGACATCCTGGTAAAACCAGGGCAATAGGGGAAATGCTATGCCAGCCCCCGCCCATGAGGATTCGCCTGAGGTTTGTGCCGCAATGATGTTGCGCTCAACCAGCGTGACCGTATGGCCTTGCTTGCGCAACTGCATGGCGGTCAGGCACCCGACAATACCACCACCCACCACCACGACTGAACTGTTCGCCATAAGATTTTTTCTGAAATAGCATGAAAAGCCTGACAGGACGATGTGTGACCTGTCAGGACACGAGGCGTGTATTGTCTTACGGTTTGCGTCCGGAAATCAAATAGACTTCCATTGCGATGAGGGCGGCATTACTGCCCAGCAACACCAGGATATCGCCTTCATTCAGCATAATGTCATCCCTGGGCGCGATTGGCTCGGGCATATTCGGGCGACGTAACTGCTTGACCTCGACGGCAAAATCACCGAACGGAATATGGTCCAGGCGCAGGCCGTGTGCATAAAAATTCTTATACACTTCCACCGAGTGCAACTGCGGTAACGAGGCAGTGGCGGTATCAGCATCGCTGACGCCGCGGAAGTAGCCCTTGAACATTTTATAGCGCTCTTCACGGAACAGGCGGATGCGTTTGACGACACGATTAAGGGGGACGCCTAAGGTCACCAGTGCATGCGAAGCCAGCATCAGGCTGCCTTCAAGGATTTCCGGCACCACTTCTGCGGCACCGGCATCTCGCAGTGCATCCATGTCACTGTCATCATGCGTGCGCACAATCACCGGCAGGTTGGGATTCCGCTCCTGAATCACATGCAAGACCTTCATGGTACCGCGGATTTCGGCATAACTGATGATGACGGCTTTCGCTCTGGCCAAGCCAGCGGCTTCCAGCACCGAGCGCCGCCCGGCATCACCGTAAATCACATTCTCACCCGCAGAAGCGGCTTCCTGCACACGGCTGGCATCCATATCCAGCGCGACATACGGGATATTTTCTTCGCGCAAAAAACGTCCCAGATATTGGCCGCTACGGCCATAGCCGCAAATGATCACGTGATCACGCAGATCCTGGCTATGCTCCTGTATGGTATCCACCACTTTGATGCTGTTGCGGCTGTAGCTTTTGACCAGCGCACGCGCAATGCGGCCGTTTTTTTGAATAATAAACGGCGCCACCAGCATGGAGAGCACGGCCACAGACAACACCAGTTGCAAGGAGTCGCCATCAATCAAATTGGTTTGCAAACCCAGCGCCAGTACCACAAAACTAAACTCGCCGGCCTGGCCGAGGATGATGCCGGTACGCACACCCACGCCCATTTCAAAGCCATAGAACCTGGTCAGCAATGCAATCAGGCCAATCTTGAAGACCAGGAACAATATCAGCAGGACAGCAATCAGCCCCACATGCTGGACGAGCACAGAGACGTCTAGCAACATGCCAACACTGATAAAGAACAGGCCCAGTAAAATATCGCGGAAAGGAGCAATATCAGATTCCACTTGGTAGCGGTATTTGGTTTCTGAAATCAGCATGCCCGCCACAAACGCCCCCAGGGCATACGATAAGCCAACAAAGTTAGTGGCCGCTGCCATTAACAAGGTCACCATCAATACATTGAGTACAAACAGCTCACGTGAGCGCTGCTTGGCCACCAGTTCAAACCAGAAGTTGAGGATGTTTTTACCAAACTTAAACAAGAAAAACAGCAGAATTGAGGACTTGAACAAAGTCAGTCCCAATACATCCAGCCAGTTATCGCTGTGTGAGCCCAAGGTCTGGATCAGCACCAGAATCGGGATTACTGCCAGATCCTGGAACAGCAGCACGCCGATACTTAGGCGGCCATGCCTGGAATTTAAATCAACACGTTCCATCAGGATTTTGGACACAATGGCGGTCGAAGACATGGTGATGGCGGCACCAATAATGAACGCCGAGGTTAGGCTTAGCCCTGCCAGCTTGCCCAGTACCAGGCTGGCCAGCAGCGTTAACACAACCTGACCGCCACCCAAGCCGAACAGGGTTTTACGCATGGCATAGAGTTTAGGCAGGCTGAACTCGAGGCCGATACTAAACATCAGGAACACAATACCGAACTCGGCCACCTGGCGGCCAGTTTCTTCATCTTCCAGCAAACCCAAGGCGTGCGGGCCGAGCACAATACCGATCATGAAGTAAGCCAGCATCGCTGGCAAACCCAGGATACGGAATAAGCCGACGGCGAAGACCGAGCTGGTAAGCAACAATAATAAATGGATCAGGGAATCAAACATGCAAAAATTCTAAAGCATTAATGTCAAGCCGTGCAGATGAATGTCTGCCAGCAAACCATATATTATGACGTATCGTCAGTGATGCACCTTGAAACAGTCGCGTTTCAGGATGATGCATCCTGCCACAAAACACTATTTTATGCAAAAAATGTGCCCGCTAATAAAAAATCCGTAAAAAAGCTGTGTTTCGCTTTCTTGCCGGGGGCGTCACTTGCTATACTAACCCGCCATGAACACAGCAAAATCAGGTGTCCACCTCGTGAAAAGTCCAGACATCGTGACGCGTGCACGAGGCATACTGCTGCACGAGGCAGATGAAATCCGCCAACTGGCCGACCGTATCGGCAGCGAATTTGAAGCCGCTGTCAGCATGATTCTGGCCTGTCGCGGCCGCATTGTCGTCACTGGCATGGGTAAATCCGGCCATATTGGCGGCAAAATTGCGGCTACCCTGGCCAGCACGGGTACCCCTGCGTTTTTTATGCATCCGGCGGAAGCCAGCCATGGCGACCTGGGCATGATCACTTCTGAAGATGTCGTGATTGCCTTATCCAATTCCGGCGAAAGTGATGAAATCATCAATATTTTGCCAGCCATTCGCCGTATCGGTGCGCGTATTCTGAGCATTACCGGTAGCGAAGAGTCCACGCTATCGCGAGAGTCAGATGTGCATTTAAGTGCCGCCGTTAGCCACGAAGCGTGCCCACTGGGGCTGGCACCCACGGCCAGCACGACGGCCGCACTGGCCTTGGGCGATGCGTTGGCGCTCTGCGTTCTCGACTTGCGCGAATTTACTGCCGAGGATTTTGCCCGGTCACATCCTGGCGGCAGCCTGGGCAGACGGTTGCTGGTAAGGATTAAAGATGTCATGCGCACGGGGGATGCGATCCCCGCTATCAGCGAGCATGGCACCGTACAGGAAGCGATTGCACAGATTTCGAGCAAAGGCATGGGGTTTACAGCGATTGTCGATAGCGCACAACACCCGATCGGCGTATTCACCGACGGCGATTTGCGTCGCCTGTTTATGCAAGGTGCCACCGATACGCAACAATCAATCAAAACGGTCATGAATACGCAGCCACGTTTATTGGGCATGCAACAAATGGCGGTTGAAGCAGTCAACCTGATGGAGCAATATAAAATTAACGGGTTTATGGCAGTGAACGAGCAGCAGCAATTAGTGGGCGCATTTAACATGCATGATTTACTCAAGGCAAAAATCGTTTAGGTTCACTGACGCCCTGGAACGCCCGCATGCTTAAACACCCCATCTTATTGCCAATTGCGTTAATGCTGTTTTTAGCGCTGCTGACATTCTGGATTAACCAGACCGTACAGGAGCAGGCGCTGAGCTTGAGCCGCTTAAGTCGTCACGATCCGGACTACATGCTCTATAACTTTGTCAGCACGCGTACCGACGCCACTGGCAATACCAAATACGTGTTAGCTGCGGCAGAAATGCGCCATTTTCCGGATAACGACTATACCGAATTACAGCGCCCGCGTTTCACCCAGTTTGGGCAGGATAAACCTTACACGCAAATTCATGGCCAGCACGGCAAAGTGTCAGCCAATGGTAAACTGGTCGAGTTTAGCAAGCAGGTCAAGGTCATACGCCAGGGCACGCTGGCCAAGCCTGAAATGCAGTTGCAAACCGAACATTTAACGCTGGAACCGGATACAGACCTCGCTTACACCGATTTGCCGGTCACTATCCGCCAGCTACCGGCGACGGTGATCACAGGTACCGGCATGCGTTTTGATAACAAGGCAGGCACCATGCAATTATTTAACCGGGTGCATGTACATTATGTACGCGCACCCGCAGTCGCAAAAACTGCAAGCCCGGCAGCGAAGGCGAAAACAGGCAATCACAAGGGTCGTTGATTCTGGAGAAATGAGTTGAACACGCACAAGCCATTATTTTATGCCACCTGCTTGACCTTATGGGCACTGCTATCGTGGTCAACCAGCGTGCTGGCTGAAGAGTCTGACCGTGACCAGCCGATTGAGCTGGAAGCGGATACCGTGACTGTGAATGATGCCAAAAAGATCAGTATTTATACCGGCAATGTGATCCTCAACCAGGGCACCCTACAAATCAAAGCCGACAAAATGATTGTGCGTGAAGACCAGGATGGCTTTCAGCACAGCACCTGTACCGGCAACCCGACCACATTCAAGCAAAAACGCACTGGCAAAGACGAATGGATGCAAGGCAGTGGGCAGCGTATTGAATACAACGCGCGCATGGACAAGGTACAGCTATACACCAACGCCTGGGTCAAACGTGGTGAAGACCTGGTCACCGGTGACTACATCAGTTATGACGCCAATGCAGAGTACGCCGAAGTCATTGGCGGCACCAAGGCTAACCCCAATGGTACCGCCGGTAGCCGCGTCAAAGCGACCATTCAGCCCAAGAACAAAACCACGCCGCCTGTGATTGATAACAAGCCAACCTCGCAACAAGGGCTGCGCATGAACCGCTCACTGCAAATCAAAGTGGAACCGGCACCCGCCGACACCACTAATGAGCCTACGAAAGCGCAACCCTAAAGACCGGCCTTATGCAGACAACAGTTTCACCAGATCATAACCACTTACGTGTCAGCCACCTGAAAAAAGCCTATCAGGGACGCACCGTGGTTAAAAACACTACACTTGAGCTACGCAGCGGCGAAGTGATTGGTTTGCTCGGCCCGAATGGTGCTGGCAAAACCACCAGCTTTTACATGATTGTTGGCCTGGTCGCACTGGACGACGGCAGCATTACGCTGAATGGGGCAGATGTCAGCCGCGCGCCCATGCACGAGCGCGCCCGCATGGGCCTGGCTTACCTGCCACAAGAAGCATCCATTTTTCGTAAAATGACGGTGACTGATAATATTTTATCAATCCTGGAAACCCGCCCTTACACGGAAGAAGAGCGTGAAGCGCGGCTGGAGTCTTTACTGGATCAATTACATATCCAGCATATCCGTCACAGCCAGGCAGTCAGCCTGTCGGGCGGCGAGCGCCGCCGTGTAGAGATTGCGCGCTGCCTGGCCACAGACCCGAAATTCATCCTGCTGGATGAGCCATTTGCCGGGATTGACCCAATTGCGGTGATTGAGATCCAGAAAATTATCCGCTACCTGAGCAGCCAGAATATCGGCATTTTGATTACAGACCACAACGTGCGTGAAACCCTGGATATTTGTGACCGGGCGTACATCGTTAATGAAGGCGCTGTGTTTGCCGCAGGCACGCCAGACGAAATCATTCAGAACGAAGGCGTACGTGAAGTCTATCTGGGCAAGAATTTTAGGCTGTAACCTGATATGAAGCAAAACCTGCAATTACGCATCTCACAAAACCTGGCGCTCACCCCGCAACTTCAGCAGTCCATCCGCCTGTTGCAGTTGTCCACGCTGGAGTTAAGCCAGGAGCTGGAAACCATCCTGCAGGAAAATCCGCTGCTGGAAATGGCAGATGGCGAAGAAGGAGAATTTGAAGATAACTCGCCATTGGCCACCAGCTCGACAGACACAGAGCAGGTGGATGCAAGTTCATTTGATGTCGCGACCCAAAACGACCTCACTCCCCCTGCAGAGAGTCTGCGTGATGAACCACGTGACGAAACGAGCGGCACTGAAGGCGAACAACCAAATCTGAATGAAGAATTCACGCCGCCCGAGTTTGAAGATGACTACGAAGAGTTTGGCAGTGCCAGCAACTGGGACGAAGCGGGCCGCAACAACCTCGATGATGAAGATAGCGACTTCTCTCGCCAGGACGCCAGCAACATCAGTCTGCGCGAGCACCTGATCAACCAGATGCAATTGGCACACCTGTCCAAGCGTGACATGGATCTGGTGAAATTTTTGCTCGACAGCATTAACGATGATGGTTATTTAGAGCAGGATCTACAGGAAATTGTCGACCTGTTGCCGCCAGAGCTGGAAATTGAGTTACTGGAGCTGGAAACCGCACTGAAATTGATCCAGAACCTGGATCCGATCGGCGTCGGCGCACGTGACCTGCGTGAATGCATCTTGCTACAACTGCAAGTACTGCCGCCTGAGACACCTTATTTGCGTATTGCGATGGCGATTGCCAAAGATCACCTGGCATTGCTGGCCAACAAAGACTTTGTCAAATTGCGCAAGGTACTCACTTGCGACGAAGCTGCACTCAAAGGCGCGCAACAACTGATTCGCCAGCAAAACCCCAAGCCAGGCAACGAGTTTGCGACCTTTAGCCATGACCACTTTATTCAGCACGATGTCGTGGTCAAAAAAATCAAAGGCATCTGGATGGCGTCGCTCAATGATGGCGTGATCCCCAAACTACGTATCAATCAGTTGTATGCAGATATCCTCAAGCGCAACCGTGAAAGCTCCGGCCAATATCTGCAGAGCCAGATGCAGGAAGCCAAATGGATGATTAAAAATATCCAGCAACGCTTTTCTACCATCTTGCGTGTGTCGCAAGCGATTGTGGACAGACAGCGCAATTTCTTTGAACATGGTGAAATTGCCATGCGGCCCCTGGTATTGCGCGAAATTGCCGAAGAGCTCGACTTGCATGAAAGCACGGTTTCTCGCGTGACAACACATAAGTACATGCTCACGCCACGCGGTGTATTTGAACTTAAATACTTTTTTGGCAGCTCAGTCGCCACCGATGCAGGCGGCTCATGTTCTGCCACCGCCATTCGCGCGCTCATCAAACAAATGGTCGCTGAAGAAAACCAGAAAAAACCATTGTCCGACAATCAAATCACCGATACGCTGGCGCAGCAAGGCATTGTGGTTGCGCGCCGCACCATTGCCAAATACCGCGAATCGCTGAATATCCCACCAGCCAATTTACGCAAATCGCTGTAAAACAAAAAGGCCGCAAATGCGGCCTTTTTTATCGGTAACGCCTGTTTACTGGATGGTGATTTTGGCAAACTTGCGCTTGCCCACTTGTGCCACCACGGTCACCCCTTTTGCCAATGACAGGTTTTTATCGTCAACTTTTACGCTATCCAGCTTCACGCCGCCTTGTTGCACGGCACGCATGGCTTCACTGGTGCTTTCCACCAGGCCCACCTGTTTCAGCAACTGGCTGATACTGATGCTATCACCATCAATCGCTACTGCTACCTCAGGCACATCATCAGGAATCCCGCCTTTGGCACGGGTCTGGAAGTCTTGCAGGGCTTTTTCAGCCGCCGCCTGGCCGTGAAAACGGGCAACGATCTCCTGTGCAAAACCGACCTTGATATTACGTGGATTGTCGCCAGCAGCCACTTGTGCTTTCCACTGGGCGATAGTTTCCAGGGTGGCAAATGACAGCAGGTCGATATAGCGCCACATCAGTTCATCAGAAATCGACATGATTTTGGCGAAAATCGTCTCAGGCGCTTCGCTGATACCAATATAGTTACCCAAAGACTTGGACATTTTATTGACGCCGTCCAGGCCTTCCAGCAACGGCATCATCAACACGCATTGCTGCGATTGGCCAGCCTGCTTTTGCAATTCACGGCCCATGAGCAGGTTAAATTTCTGGTCTGTGCCGCCCAGTTCCAAATCGGCCTGCAAAGCCACAGAGTCATAGCCCTGCAATAAGGGATACAAGAATTCATGAATCGCGATTGGCTGGTTGCCTTTGAAACGCTTGGAGAAGTCATCGCGTTCTAGCATACGGGCGACTGTATGGCTGGCTGCCAGCCTGATCATGCCCGCGGCACCGAGGTCGCTTAACCACTTGGAGTTAAACACAATCTCAGTTTTGGCCGGGTCCAGAATCTTGAATACCTGTTCGGAATAGGTGTCGGCATTCGCCTTCACCTGTTCGACCGTTAACGGCGGGCGCGTGGTACTTTTACCCGTCGGGTCACCAATCATGCCGGTAAAGTCACCGATCAGGAATTGAATCTGGTGCCCCAGATCCTGCAACTGGCGCAATTTGTTAATCAGCACGGTATGCCCCAGATGCAAATCAGGTGCGGTGGGGTCAAAGCCTGCTTTCACACGCAAGGGTTTGCCGGTTTTCAGCTTTTCAATCAGTTCTTGCTCGATTAATAGTTCATCGGCACCGCGCTTGATAATCGCCAGTGCGTTCACAATCTCTGGACTCAGTGCTTCAGTCGTCACTGAAGCTTGGTTTACGTCTGTCATAAAGGTTCTTTTTTTGAGGCGCGCGTTGCGCACGCCTCGTCATGAAAGTAAAACAGCTATTTTAACGTAATCCCATGCATTTCTGTAAGCCAGGCATGAGCAGTGTTACACTTATGCCTTATGAATTTTTCTGCCCCACCCACTCAAACGCGCCTGTTTATCGGCCTGATGTCTGGTACCAGTCTGGATGGGGTGGACGCAGTCCTGGTCGCGCAACACGGTGAGCACCTGCAGCAACAAAGCCAGTACTTCCTGCCTTATCCGGCGGATGTCAGACAAATCCTGCTGGATCTGCATACGCCAGCCGTCAACGAATTACATACCGCCGCTATAGTGTCCAATCAGCTGGCCGACCTCTACGCAGCGGCAGTGCAAGGCTTATTGCAAACAGCCAATGTATCGGCAGAAGCCGTGACGGCGATTGGCTGCCACGGGCAAACCATACGCCACTGTCCTGATCTGGCCAACGGCCAGGCCTATACCTTGCAACTGGGTAACCATGCACGCCTGGCGGAACGCACTGGCATCACCGTAGTCGGCGACTTTCGTAGCCGCGACATTGCGGCTGGCGGGCAAGGCGCACCATTAGTGCCCGCCTTTCACCAGGCAATCTTTGCAGCACCTGACACACATCGCGTCATTTTGAATATTGGCGGCATCGCCAACCTGAGCGACTTGCCGGTGAGCGGCAAGGTGATTGGCTTTGATTCCGGCCCCGGCAACTTACTCATGGATGCCTGGACCCTGCAGCACACAGGCCAGAGCTATGATGCTGGTGGCGCCTGGGCGGTACGTGGCGATGTCAATCCAGCCTTGCTGGCCGCTTTACTTGCTGACGCCTATTTTGCCCTGCCCATCCCTAAAAGCACTGGCCGCGACCTGTTTAACCAGGCCTGGCTCCATGCACACCTGCAAGCCCATGCTGACACGCCACAGAATGTCGCCCGTACGCTGCTGGAATTGACGGCAGTGACGATCGCCAATGCCTTGAAACAGCATTGTAGCGGTGCCGCAGAAATTTATGTCTGTGGCGGCGGTGCGCACAATATTGCTTTGATAGACAGGTTACAAACCCTGTGCGGCCGACCAGTGCAACACACGGATAGCCTGGGAATTGGCGTCGACTGGGTGGAAGCCGTTGCTTTTGCCTGGCTGGCGCAACGTTGCGTGGATCATCAACCCGGCAACCTGCCTGCCGTCACCGGTGCAGCAGGGCCACGGGTATTAGGCGCGATTTATCCGAATTAGGACTAAGACACCCTAAAGCAGTGCGAATGCACTCAACGTTTGATTTAAACTGGTGCAGGATTGAAGGCGATTTTTGAACTTTTCTCCCCTCATTTCCTTACAAGCCACCATATTCAAAAACGATTGCGTATAATTTAGACAACCTTGACTTAAACAGAGTGCGTTATGGCTACCAAAGCGACCATTACATTTGACAACGACAGTACCGCAATTGAATTGCCCGTCTTAAAGGGCAGCCTTGGCACGGATGTGATCGATATCCGCAACCTGGGCAAACATGGCTATTTCACGTTTGACCCTGGCTTTATGTCTACGGCCTCTTGCACCTCCGGCATCACCTTTATTGATGGTGAACAAGGGTTGCTGTATTACCGTGGCTACCCGATTGAACAGCTGGCAGAAAACTGTAACTTCCTCGAAGTTTCGCACTTACTGCTCAATGGCGAACTGCCGGACCTGCAACAACGTGAAGCATTCGTCGACACCATCAGCCAGCACACCATGCTGCACGACCAGATGAGCAATGTGTTTCGCGGTTTCCGCCGCGATGCCCACCCGATGGCAGTCATGATTGCGGTCGTAGGTGCCATGGCTGCGTTTTATCCCGACAATAACAATGTGGCTGATCCGGAATCTCGCCGGGTGGCCGCCATGCGTCTACTGGCCAAAGTACCTACGATTGCCGCCTGGAGCTACAAGTACAATGTAGGCGAGCCATTTATGTACCCCCAAAACAAGCTGGGATACGCAGAAAACTTTATGCATATGATGTTTGCGACCCCTTGCGAAGAGTATGTACCCAACCCGATCCTGGCACGTGCATTTGAGCGTATCCTGATTCTGCATGCAGATCACGAGCAAAACGCATCTACCTCTACCGTACGCCTGGTTGGCTCCAGCGGCGCCAACCCGTTTGCCTGTATCGCGGCCGGGATTGCCTCTTTGTGGGGCCCATCCCATGGCGGTGCCAACGAAGCAACATTGAACATGCTGGAAGAGATTGGCGACGTCAGCCGTATTGGTGAATTCATCAAACGCGCCAAAGACAAAACTGACAGCTTCCGCCTCATGGGCTTTGGGCACCGCGTCTATCGCAACATGGACCCGCGCGCCTCCATCATGCGTAAAACCTGCCATGAAGTATTGAACGAACTCGGTCTGCACGATGACCCTATGTTCAAACTGGCGATGGAACTGGAAAAAATCGCCCTGGAGGATGAATATTTCGTCTCACGCAAACTGTATCCGAATGTCGATTTCTACAGCGGCATCGTCATGCGTGCCATGGGCATTCCAAACTCCATGTTTACCGCCATATTTGCGCTAGCGCGCACCGCTGGCTGGATTTCGCAATGGAGCGAGATGAATGCCGACCCGGAGCAAAAAATTGGCCGCCCACGCCAATTGTATGTCGGCTCTGAACGCAGGGAGTTTGTACCGCTGCACCAACGCTAGCCACAGACTGAATCACGCCTGCAAAAACAAAAGCCCGACATCAATAGATTGTCGGGCTTTTCATATTCTCCGATCCTGATCGTTTCCGCTAACGCAACACACCAAGGTCATGGAGCTGTTTTGTCAGTGCATCCGCCAACTCACGATAACCTTCTGCATTCGGATGCACTTGATCGGCAAGCAGCCGGCCATCTGACAAGACAGCAGACACTGCGTGAGGCACTAATAGTGCGCCAGTTGCCTCGGCCGCGCGTGCATAGAGCGGGTGATCACTGAGCGGGCCAGCCAGACTCACTTCCGGCATGGCAATCAATATAGCGGCTGCATCCGCCTGCTGTACTAAATGTACGATACTTTTCAGGTTTTCCTCGACACGCGCTGGCGCCATTTGCCGCAAGAAATCATTGCCACCCAGCTCAATAATGACCAATCGAGGTCTATGCTGCACCAATAAGCCCGGCAAGCGTGACAAACCACCGCTGGAAACATCCCCAGCAATACCAGCATTGATGACCTGCCAGCCGGTCTTGCGTGCCAGCAGTGTCGGATAATCCTGCGTACCATGCTCGGCGCCTGTACCGTAGCTAATGCTATCGCCCAGCACAAGTACAGTCGCGCCAGCCGGGATAGCCTGCACCTCTGCTGCATGCTTGGTACAGCCCAGGCTGATAGCCATACTCGTGACAAGTATCAGCCGGCATAAAAAAAGCCAAGCACACGCTTGGCTTTTCTCAATCATAAAACGCATGACTGAATGCAGTCGTTAAACCGAGAACGAGCTACCACAACCACAAGTGGTGGTCGCATTCGGGTTGCGGATCACAAACTGTGAACCTTGCAGGCTATCGGTGTAATCAATCTCGGCACCGGCCAGATATTGCAAGCTCATCGGGTCAATCAGCAAGGTCACGCCATCTTTATCGACTTGCGTATCATCATCGTTTACTTCTTCTTCAAACGTAAAGCCGTATTGGAAACCTGAGCAGCCACCACCGCTGACGAATACACGCAGTTTCAGGTCTGGCGTGCCTTCTTCATCAATCAGTTCTTTCACTTTTTTGGCGGCATTGTCGGTAAACACCAATGGAACGGGCATTTCAAGGGTAGCTTCTGCGGTCATCATAGACTCCTGTCAAATTCTCAATAACAATATGGCGACGAAAGTTTTAATTTCAAGTCGCTTCCGGGACGGCAGCCTCAGATGGCTCCCCCAGGTAAATCAGTTTTCCTTCAATCACCGCGCCGGTGTGCATTTCAAGTGATTTATAGTACAAGTCACCCACGATTCTGGCCTTGCTTTGTAACTCAATAAACACTGAAGAGCGCACCGGGCCGCGTATCATGCCATTCAAAACAATTTTAGAAGCCTCAACGGCGCCTGTCACGGCCCCATTTTCACTGATAATCAGTGTGCTGGGATGCTCACGTTTTTCAATCACATTCCCGGCGATCAAGCCATCGACCCTTAACCCGCCCGCAAATTGCATATTGCCATTAATCTGTGTTTCATGGCCGATCAAGGTATCAATATGACTGTCGATTTGAACGCTTTTTTTGAAAAACATGCTACTTCCTGTTCCGAATTAACTTAAATGGCGATGTCCATTGAGCATCAGCCATATCATGCAGGCGGCTAACGCTTGGTCATATTCTTGTAAAACACCAATTCTTCTTTCAGTTTGATGCTTTCATCCTGCTGCGCCGTCAGGGTTTTGGCCAGGTTGTTACTGGTAGCCAGCTCCACTTGCAACTCCCGCTGCGAAGCAATCAGTTTTTTCTGTAATTCAATATTTTCGGTAGTCACTTGCCGCAAACGCTGGCGTATATGCTCACCATCATCATCATGCACCACCCAGTAGGCCAAGGCAAAGCCGATCACGACATAAGTCACCGCCAGCATGCTTTGAAAATACCAGGGCCGATGTGAGCGCACTGCCACCTGCTTGGCGGTCAGGCCAAAATGGTTTCTCAGTCTTCTGCGTATCGGCCTGATCATTATGGCAACAATGGCAGCACTTGCAAACCAGCATCTGGCGCCAGGTTAAACATCAAATTCATATTCTGCACGGCCTGACCAGATGCGCCTTTGACCAGATTGTCCTGCACGACAACGATTGTGACATAATCGCCTGCCTGTGGGTATAGCGCCATCCGCAAAACATTGGCACCACGTACCGAGCGGGTTTCGGGCAGAGAGCCTGCAGGCATCACATCCACAAAAGTGGCGCCCTGGTAACGCTGCTCATAGACCTGCTGCAACACTTGTTGCTTGCCCTGTGCGTTGAGTTTTACATGCAAAGTGGTCAGCATGCCACGAATCATGGGAATCAAATGCGGCACGAATATAAGGTTGACCGCGTCGTTACCGGACAGTTTCTTTAACTGGGCCAGAATCTCAGGATGATGCCTGTGCCCGGCCACGCCGTAGGCTTTCAGGTTATCACTGGACTCAGAGAACAAGGTGCCCACTTCGGCTTTTCTACCAGCACCGGAGACACCAGACTTGGCATCCGCAATGATAGGTACGGAGAAATCAATCCAGCCCTGCTCCAGTAGCGGCGCCAAACCAAGCAATACCGTGGTCGGGTAGCAACCAGGATTACCGATGACGTCTGCCTGCTGCACGTCAGCGGCATACAACTCAGGCAAGCCATATACAGCATCTTTCAGCACGTCAGTACAGCTATGCGGCAATTTGTACCACTTTTCGAATTCAGCAGCATCCTGCAGACGAAAGTCAGCAGCCAGATCGATGACCTTCACCCCAGCTGCCACCAGCGCAGGCGTTTGTGCCATGGCAACGCCATGCGGCGTGGCAAAAAAGACGACATTACATTGCGTCAGATCGACCGTGGCCGGATCGCTAAACTTAAGATCAACCACGCCACGCAAGCTGGGAAACATATCGGCGACCGGCAGACCTGCCTCGCCCCTGGAGGTAATCACTTGCAATTGCACATCAGGATGTCTTGCTAACAAACGCAGCAACTCAACACCGGTATAACCCGTTCCACCTACAATGCCAACTTTGATTTTTTCCATATCTTTAAACCAGATGCGCGTTCGATGACGACCCATGCATAAAAAGTAAAACAATATAAATGAAAAAGGCCGCCAATGCGACCTTTTTGCACAACAGGTTTGTAACAAACGTTGGAAATTAACGTTTGGAGAACTGCTTACGACGACGCGCTTTACGCAGGCCGACTTTCTTACGTTCAACTTCACGTGCATCACGTGTTACGAAACCAGCGTGAGACAATGCGCTCTTCAAAGCTGCATCATAGTCAATCAACGCACGGGTAATGCCATGACGTACTGCACCCGCTTGACCGGATTCACCACCACCATGCACATTGACCAGAATGTCAAAGCTTGCTGTGTTGTTAGTCAATTCCAGCGGTTGACGCAAAATCATGCGAGAAGTTTCGCGTGAAAAGTATGTGTCAACTGGCTTATCGTTGACCACGATGTTGCCACTGCCGGACTTCAGGAACACACGTGCCACTGAACTTTTGCGGCGGCCTGTGCCGTAGTTGTATTTACCGATCATGTTTTATCCTAATCGTCTTAAATTAGATGGTTAATGGTTGCGGTTGCTGCGCAATGTGCTCGTGCTTGTCGCCCGCATACACTTTCATTTTTTTGATCATGGCATAGCCCAAAGGACCTTTTGGCAACATGCCTTTCACAGCTTTCTCCAACGCACGACCTGGGAAACGGTCTTGCATTTTTGAGAATGAAGTCGTAGTGATACCGCCTGGGTAACCGGAGTGGCGGTGATACAGCTTGTCACCCGCTTTGTTACCAGTTACTTTAATTTTGTCCGCATTGACTACAATGATGTAGTCGCCTGTATCCACGTGTGGTGTGTAAATAGCTTTATGCTTACCACGCAGGCGATGAGCGATTGCGCTGGCCAAACGACCCAATACCAAGTCTGTGGCGTCAATCACGAACCAGTCACGTTGTACTTCATGCGATTTTGCTGAAAAAGTTTTCATTTTATAACTACCGAGTTATAGCGTATAAATTAAGAGGGCGGATTATATGCCAGCATAAGAAAGCTTGTCAACGAAATATTCTAAAAATAATCGTAACCAGCCTGATGGAATCAGGTTGCTGACTGAGGCAAGCTATTTTGTGGCTTTTTTGCCATCAATTAGGCAAATTACTTGATATAAAACGTGCTTTTATCACAAACAAGCCTTGTTTTTTCAAGGATAATTGCAATCGGATGCTATATTAGCTCAAGTTTTGACTTTCTGCATCCGTTTACTTTAGATTGATTTAAACCACAGTCACTTAATTAAACAGCAGCAACACTACTAAAAATAATTTTAGATGCTTTCAGGCATATACCAGGTTAAATCACTCCGCTTTCGCGCTGCCACTGGCTGGCGAGGGCTTTGTGCTTCCGTGCTGTTTGCGTTTACATCGTTGCTGCAAGCAGCTGAATTTGGCGCACTCACGATTGAATCTGCGCCAGGCCAGCCATTATTGGCCCAGTTGCCGCTGAGTCATGTTCAGGCAGACACAGATATCAGTTGCTTCAGCCTGAGCCAATCTTCCAAACAACCAGCGCCAGAGACCAGCCCTGTTCACCTCGAATACACGACCCTGGGTAGCCAGCAGGGCGTATTGATGCTGTGGTCTGACGCTGCCATTGCCAGCCCGCTGACACTGACCTTGACTGATCGCTGCCAGCACACGCGGCAGACTGTGACCATTCAGCCCGACAATACGGTTTCAATCGCTATTGCAGCTGCGCCACCCATCAGCAACACGACTCCTGAGCCCATTGCAGTGATTCAACCAGAAGCGGTTGAAACACTGCCCGCGCCGCCTGCCATCCCAGTAGAAGCTTATACTGCACTGCAAGCGCAAATTAACGATTTGCAGCAAAACTTCAAGCAATTACAGACAAAATCTGATGTCCTGTATGCCAGCAATCTGGCGCAGGCGGACATCCTGGCGACACTAAAAACCCAGCTTACTCACCTGCAAAACGAAAATTATCTATTACGCACCCTGGTCATTGCCTTGGGGCTCGCGCTGATCGCCAGCGGTTTTTTCTTTGCTGACTGGCTACGCCGCCACGCCGCCGTGCCAAAAGTGATTAAGTCACGCCGTACAGCTAAACAAAGTGACGCTGCATCTATACCTACCGATGGCACATCGGGCCCGGCGACGCGCCCACTGAGTGGCAAACCTTTTTCAGCCACCGTCTTGCCGACTCAGCAGGCAAGCGACACACATGGCTTGAATACGCCAACACAGCCGCCTGCCACGACCAAAACAAGCAGCCGCTTAAAATCAGTGCCCATGCATGCCAACGATGATACGGTGATGCCACACGGCGTGCCTCTGAAGGTGAGCTCGCAGCAAAGCACACAGGCGGTGATGCAAGATGCCTCGCGATTATTCACACATGGCCGGGTCAATCAGGCGATTGATCATTTGCAGCAGCATTTGGCCAAGCATCCGAAATCATCTCCCTGGATGTGGCTGTATTTGCTGGACCTGCTGTCAAAAGAAGGCAAACAGCAAGAATTTGATATTGTTGCCGGCGAATGCCGCAAACATTTCAACCTCAACGTGGAGCACGCGCCGGACTTGAAGCAACAAGGTATTGAATCCTTCCCGCGCGTCATGAAAGCCTTGCAACAAGCCTGGGGCACACCGCAGGTGATTGCCTTGATTGACGACTTGGTTTACAACACGCGTCTGGTCCCACGCATGGGTTTTGAGCGCAGCGTCTTTGAAGACCTGATGTTGTTGAAAGAAATTGCCTGCCAGACACAAAACCTGCCAGCGGTGCCGCCTGCGCCAAAAGCGGCTGACCATGAAGAACCGATCAATGGCAACTTGCGTGAGTTGCAGCAGCTGTCAGAAGATCTTTATATTCTGGCGCCGGTTGAACACACGCCCTTCCAATACTGGACAGACTTCACCTTTGAGTTGGACGAACCTTCAACATTACGCAAGTCCGCCTAAACCGTAACTGACTGCCAGCCCGGCGGTCAATGCCGCACCAATCCAGACATTCTTCAGAAACGCCTTAAAGCAATCGCTAGGCTGCCGGTGACGAATCAACCTGTATTGCCGCCACAGCTGCGCAGCCGCCACTCCCCAGCCAAGCCAGAATGGCCAGCCTAGCGCCAGCACTTGCGCCACATAGCCCACAATCAGCAGCATGGCAACAAAGCAGCCCATAATCGCCAGCACATCAAAACGCCCGAAAGTGATGGCGGAAGAGCGGATGCCGATTTTGAGGTCATCTTCGCGGTCAACCATGGCATAGGCCGTGTCATAAGCCACCGACCAGCAGACATTGGCCAACAATAGCCACCAGGCGACTGCAGGCACCTGACCCTGCAAGGCAACAAAAGTCATCGGGATGCCAAAACCGAAGGCAATGCCCAGATAGGCTTGCGGAATGGCGAAAAAACGCTTGGTGTAAGGATAGCTGACGGCGAGAAACAGCGCCGGCACAGACCATAGCACGACTTGCCAGCCCAGTGTACAAACCAGCGCAAACGCCAGTAACGACAATCCGATGGCGACCAGGTAAGCCTCTTTGACGGAGATTTCACCGGTCGCCAGCGGCCGCTTGTTTGTGCGTGCGACCGCGCCATCCCAATGCCGGTCGGCAATATCATTTAATGCACAGCCTGCCGACCGCATCAACACTGTCCCCAGCACAAATACACAGGCAACCCACCACTGTGGCTGCCCTTGCCCCGCAATCAGTAGCCCCCACAGCGTAGGCCACAATAACAGCCAGATACCGATAGGCTTATCCAGCCGCGTCAGCCGGTAATAAGCATGCCATTTGGCGAGAAATTGCATAAAAAGGATTCCTGATAAGGATTAACGACCAGGCGGCTGGGCGCAGGACGGTAAAAACACTTCAGTCACCAGCAAACGATAATGCCGCAGGCAAAACAACGAGCGCCTGGCCCATAGCACCTGCCGCGTTTGCTCAGGAAAATGACGGTAAAAAGCTTTGTACAGCGGATGCGCAGACGACAGTTTTCGGTAGTGTAAACGACCACGCTGCACACTGGCATTGGCAAACAGTGCCGCACCCAACGGCACACGCCCAATATTGCGCAATTGGCACCATGCCCCTCGCAAGTCCTTGCGGGCAATGACACTGTGCGCAAACACCTGCGGCTGCCCCTGGCCCATCAGCATGACTTCGCGCACCCAGGCATGGGTGGCGGCAGGCAATCGTAACACTGCCTGCTCATCGACATTGGGCTTGCGCCAGCCTTGAGACAACACCTTGACTGAGAAATCCGGATATTGGCGCTTTAAGCGCGCCGTTAACGAGCCACGTTCCTGCAACCAGGGCCGCAACGGTAGCCGACCAACCACATGTGCTTGCCAGCCGTAATCTTGCCTGTCATGCATGCGGTGCATAGCAGCTAGTGTGGTAGCCGGAACGTTTTAGGCAACCACACCCACAACTGCCCTTGCTGGCGCATCGCGCCTGCCAGCTTGCCCGCAGACTCGCCCTCACCCCAATAGACATCGGCACGTACGCCACCTTTGATAGCGCCACCGGTATCTTGCGCCTGCATCAGCTGCTGCAAAGGCGCCTCCGAGTTTGGATAAGTTGTGGCCAGATAGACTGGCGCCCCCAGTGGAATATAAAACGGGTCAACCGCTATACTACGGGCGGCACTTAACGGCACGCCCAGCGCACCGAGCGGACCGGACAAACCTGCAGGCAATAATTTAAAAAACACATAGCTAGGATTCGCATCCAGCAACGCGCGTAATTGGTCAGGATGTTGTTGCCCCCAGGTTTTAATTCCCTGCATGGAGGCTTCACTTGCCACCATCTCGCCACGCTCGACTAACAGCTTGCCGATGGATTGATATGGATGCCCGTTTTGATCCGCGTAGCCCACCGGCAATCGCTCGCCGTTTTCAAGCTCGACAATCCCCGATCCTTGCACCTGCAAGAAAAACGCTTCGACTGCATCATTCACCCATAACAACTCGCTGCCAGCCAACGGCGATTGCGCTTGTTCGATGTCTGCGCGCGTGTAATAAGGGATGAGTGACTGTCCTTGCAGGCGGCCACGCACACGCTTGTATTTGAGCTCAGGAAACAAGCCGGACAAGTTCACCGTCACCAGGTCGGCAGGTGTTTTATACAGCGGCACCGGATAGCGTGCGCTGGCCGTGCGGGCCCCTTTTAATACCGGCTGGTAATACCCTGTCATCAAGCCTTGCGGTGCACCTTCAGGTTGCTGTGTCTGATAGACATTGAAATACTGTTGCCAGTAGGCCTGTATGGCCGCAGTGTCGTCGGCCTTGACCAGCAAAGCCACGGCACAGACGGCTTGCCAGTCAGCTTTGTTTCTGAGCCCCTGGCAGCCTTGCAGCCAGGCACGCCAGCTGGTGACCCAGTCCTCTTTGGCCAGCCCGGGCAAATCCGTCCAACTGGCGGCCTTTAACAAAGCATAAGGCTGCGTCGGCACATTGGTCGCCGCCGGCTTTTCAGGCGCAGGTGCCACAGCGGGTTTGCCTGGCGTGGTTGGCTTAATGACTGGCGGCTTGGTCGCGGGCGGCACGCTTTGACAACCCGCCAGAAAAAACAGGGAGGCCAGCAACATGGCCTGGCATAATTTAAAAGTATGGTTGGTGGCTATCACTGTTTTGCTTTTTGCAATGTTTATCTTTGGCAGTTTCGATATGTGACGCAGGAATGCGCCGGACTCAGCAAGCGGTATCAATACACTTAGTGCAAACCGGCCGCCTGATGTAGCCAAAAGGTTGGGATATCCACTTCAAACCAGTGACCATCTACCGCGACCATTTGATACGTGCCAAACATTTCACCGCTAGGCGTGCTGAACATGACACTACTGGTATAGCTGTACTCAGCCTCAGGCGCCAGCAGCGGCTGGTCGCCCACCACACCCAGGCCTTTCACTTCGCGCACTTGCTGCATGGCATCAGTAATGACCCAATGGCGGCTAATGAGTTGCACCGGCGTCTTGCCGGTATTGCGGATGGTAATGGTGTAGGCATACACATATTGCCCCGCCCCGGGCGACGATTGTGCAGTCAAATACTCGGTCACCACCGAGACTTCGCATGCATATAAGCCAGTATCCGTCATGATTAACCTATCATGCCCGTGGTTGGTGAGCTCGGGCTGGCAGAATACAGCTTTTTCGCCATACGGCCAGCCAGGAATGACTCGCGACCGGCTTCAACCGCTTTTTTCATGGCACTGGCCATCAGTACAGGGTCACGCGCCGCAGCAATCGCCGTATTCATCAGCACCCCGGCACAGCCCAGCTCCATGGCAATCGCAGCATCAGAGGCACAACCGACACCGGCATCGACCAGCACCGGGATCTTGGCGCTCTCAATAATAATCTGCAGGTTCCACGGGTTTAAAATCCCCATTCCGGAACCAATCAATGAAGCCAATGGCATCACCGCCACACAGCCGATGTCTTCCAGTTGCTTCGCAATAATCGGGTCATCCGAGGTATACACCATCACCTCAAAACCTTCTTTCACCAGGGTTTTGGCAGCGGCAATCGTTTCGGTCACATTGGGATACAAGGTATTCGGGTCACCCAGCACCTCCAGCTTGACCAGTCTATGGTCATCCAGCAACTCGCGCGCCAGGCGTAATGTACGTACGGCATCATCAGCGCTGTAGCAACCGGCCGTATTAGGCAAATAGGTAAACTCACTGGGCGGCAAATAATCCAGCAAAGAGGGTTCGTTAGCATTTTGGCCAATATTGGTCCGGCGAATGGCCACGGTGACAATTTCTGCACCACTGGCATCAATGGCTGCACGCGTCTGCGTGAAGTCCTTGTATTTTCCGGTGCCCACCAACAGGCGGGACTGATAAGACTTACCGGCGATTACCAAAGCGTCATTCATATTCAAAAACTCTCTATTCAATGCGTTTAACTCAATCATCTATATCAGCAGTCGGTGACTAGCCACCGCCAACGGCACCCACGATTTCCAGTTTATCGTCTGCCTGCAATTGCACCTCGGCAAATTGGCTACGCGGCACAATATCGCCATTACGCTCGATGGCAATGCGCTTGCCAGTGAGCTGCATATGCTCTACCAGCGCCAGCACACTCATGGCCTCTGCAGGCAGTGGCGTAGCCTTACCGTTGACAAAAATTTGCATGCCGCTCTTCATTTTTGATTGATCAAGCCGATATTTTACGAAAAATCAGCACATTTGGCTTTCAGTTTTTCATGTGCGGTCTTTTTTCAGGCGCAATTGAAGCCCTGTCATCCTAACAGGATTGGTATGCGTTAAGGTCATTAAACATGGCACCATGTTTGCTTGTATGTTGTAGCAATACAAATATGTCGTAAGAAATTGACAAGTTTGGTCATCACGGCGGATATCACATTGCTGTACAAGGAACTTTTTGTTAATTTTGGCGCCACATGCACGACGAACACAATTCGTCGTTTTGTGCCCCGAATATTGGAAATCCCAAAAGGAATATTGAAATGCAAATCGCACAGTCACACCAGGCAAGTCCGTCCAAAATTTTTTTAGTGGACGAAATTTATGCACCAAGCTTGAATACCTCCGCCGCCAATCTGGCAGATGCAAAAGCGGCTATTGAAGCACAGCAACACACGAAAGCAATTAACGAGTTACACCGCTTTCTGGAATCCAGCTGCGACTGCGTTTAACTACGCATCACTCGCTGGCGCAAGACCCGGTAGCGGGTCACGATTTCTGGCTCAATGCAGAAACATGCATTGAGTGCCATACACTGATCTTAATTCAGCCTGTAGCGGCCCTTGCTCCCTCCAAATCAGGGCTTTAGGCAAGGGTGATTGGCAAACCGCCAATCCTAACCCAGACAAATAGTAAAGACAGCACAAACAAAAAGATGGCGACCAGCGCCATCTTTTTGTTTGTGCATCCGACTTATCTATGCATGCTACGGGCACCATGACTGGCGCCCGGCAAAGCACCTACTCAATAGCCAGTTGCGGACGACCGGCCTCAGGCCAATCCAGATGGAAGAACTGACCACGCGGCTGGTCTTTACGCTCATAGGTATGCGCGCCAAAGTAGTCACGCTGACCTTGCAACAGGTTTGCCGGCAAATCTGCACTTCTGTAACCATCATAATAAGCCAACGCGGCCGCAAAGCCTTGCGCCGGGATACCATTGGTCACTGCCAGCGCAATCACTTTACGCCAGCCAGCCTGGCCTTCATTCATCGCATTGGTGAAGTATGGATCCAGCATCAGGTTTTTCAAGCGTGAATTCAATGCATAGGCATCAGTGATTTTTTGCAGGAAACGCGCGCGGATGATACAACCGCCACGCCAGATCTGGGCAATTTCACCGAAGTTGAGTTTCCAGTTGTAAGCCACCTGTGCCTTGTCGATGAGCTGGAAGCCTTGTGCATAGGCGCAAATTTTGGAGCAATACAAGGCATTCTTGATCGCCTCAATAATGGCTGCTTTGTCTTTCTCTTGCACAATCGCCGGGCCTTTGAGAATCTTGCTCGCTTCGACGCGCTCTTCTTTCAGGCTGGACAAGGCTCGCGCATATACCGCTGCGGCAATCGCATTCGCAGGTGCACCCAATTCCAGTGCGTTGGCGGCGGTCCATTGACCAGTGCCTTTCTGGCCTGCCGTATCCAGGATCTGGTCAACCAGGAAGCCTTTACCGGCAGGATCTTTTTGTTGCAGGATATCAGCAGTGATTTCAATCAGGAAGCTGGACAACTCCCCTTTGTTCCACTCGGCAAACACTTTACCGATTTCGTCTGCTGGCATGCCCAGCAGGTTCTTCATCAGCCAGTAAGCTTCGCAAATCAACTGCATATCAATGTATTCAATGCCGTTGTGCACCATTTTCACATAATGACCAGCGCCGTCCGGGCCGATATACTCGGCACAAGAGAAGCCACCCACCACCGGTTTGCCTGGTGCGCCACCTTCTAATGGAGCACCAGTCACAGGGTCGACTTTAGCAGCGATATCACGCCAGATCGGCTCCAGGCTAGACCAGGCCTTGCGTGTGCCGGACGGCATCAGGGAAGGACCAAAACGGGCGCCGGTTTCGCCACCGGAAACACCAGAACCAATAAACTCGATGCCTTTGGCAGCCAGCTCTTTTTCGCGACGGATAGTGTCCGTCCACAAGGCATTGCCACCGTCAATAATAATGTCACCCTGCTCCAGGAAAGGCAGTAAGGCGTTAATCGTTACGTCCGTCGCACTACCGGCCTTCACCAGCAGCACAATTTTACGAGGACGTTTGATGCTTAATACAAAAGAAGCCAGATCGGCATGACCCACCACGCGCTCGTGCGAAGGCTCATTCTTTTTGCATTCCTCGATGAAGTTCAGCATTTTCTTGGGGTCACGGTTATAGACCGCAATGGTATAGCCGTGATCCGCAATGTTAAGCGCCAGGTTTTGGCCCATCACTGCCAATCCCACCAATCCAATATCCGCATTTTTTATAGTCATAGTTATCTCTAATAAATGGTTAATTTAGTTGAAAAAAAAGCACAGGCTTTTGACCTGTGCTTGGACTAGGGTATGTATTGAATACCGCATGCTCGTTGTTTTGAAATTCGCAACTGGCATGACATATTCAGCACCATAGTTTTCTTTCACTCAAGTTTGCTAGCAATCACTTACTTGAGTACGTTTCCGAACATTTGCAAGGTCAACTGATACCCGAGGTTGACCAACTGCGCATCATAACGTTCACCTTCATCGCGCATAAAGGCATGTTGGCCATTAAATTCATGCCAGGTGTAATGCAAACCTGGCAAAGCCGCAAAGCGGTTATACAGCTCGGCACGCTTGTCGCCTGGGATGTGCGGATCTTGCTTGCCCCAGATCATGAGCAATTCGCCCTTGATCTCGTTGACGCGCTCCATGCTGTGCTGGCCTGGTTTGTTTGGAATAATATTGGTATGCAAGTCGGTGGCATAGAAGCAGGCGGTGGCTTTGACTTCTGGCTGCAACGCGGCACGGAAAGCCAGGTGGCCACCGATACAGAAACCAGCAGCACCCAAATTGCCGTCATACCAGGCTTGTGCGTTCAGGTAATCAATCATGGCACGGTTGTCAGTGTCATAGGCTTGTACGTCTTTAGCCATCTTGTCAGCATTGCCTTTATCGCGGCCAGCGTCGTCATAGCCCAGCACGGTACCAATCGGGTTTAATTCATGAAACACTTCTGGCACCAGCACGGCATAACCATGGCCAGCTAAAAAGCGTGCAGCACGTTCAATCGGGCCGGTTTGCTGAAAGATTTCAGAGTAAAACAAAACCGCAGGCACCTTGCCATCGTGTTTTGGACGATGCACATAAGTACGCATCACTCCGGTTGGAGTGTTCAAATCGACGATTTCGCTTGTAATCAGCATGGTAAATCCTTAAGACAATCAAAAATATCGGCTATTCTAGCGCTGTTTGCACGGCTTTTCACTGGGTTTATGGGCCGGAATGAGAATTTTTTGCATTTTTGAATCAAAAACAGATTGTAATCACGACCCGTCATCCTAATACCGGGAGTTCATATGCGCTTATTGCCTCACCTCTTTATCTTAATGACCTGCTGGCTGCTGGCACAGACAGCGCATGCCCAGCCTGACCTGGACCTGGTTTACCACCTGAAAGCCTCAGTGGTGAAAGTGCACGCCTTGACCAATAGCGGTGGCCATGGCGTCGGCAGTGGCGTCGTGGTTGATAAAGATACGGTCGCCACCAACTGCCATGTGGTCGCGAATAGCAACGGCATTAGCATTTCGAAGTTTGGCGACAGCATGAGTCCGGTCGAGATGATTGCCGACTGGCGACATGATATTTGCCTGCTGAAATTCAAATATCTTGAATTACCAGCAGTCAAACTCGCTTCAGCCGCCTCGCTGCATTATGGGGATGACGTGTTTTCGATTGGCTTTCCAGGCGGCCCACCGAAACCACAAACCATCGCAGGCAAGGTGCGTGCCTTATACCCTTACGACGGCAGCCTCATTGTACGCACGGATGCTGCTTTTATTATGGGCTCCAGTGGCAGCCCAACCTTCAACCAGGCGGGCGAGCTGGTATCTCTGAGCACGTTTAAAAGCCCGGGTAAGGATGCTTATTTTTACAGTGTGCCTGTAGAGTGGATAAAAAACCTGATGCACCAGCGCGCCGCAACCACCACCGTGCCGGATGCCACCGCCTTTTGGGATTTGCCTGCGGATGCACGCCCTTATTTGATGCAAGTGGTGCAGCCTTATCAAACTGGGGATTGGAAAATACTAGAAGGCATTGCGCGCGCCTGGCTAGCACAAGAGCCGCAATCGGCAGAAGCCAGCTTTTACCTGGGCAGTGCACTGCATGGCCAAGGCCAGGCTGCCGCTGCGCAACAAGCCTATGAACGTGCGGTGAGTTTACAGCCCGCCCACATTGATGCCTGGAGCGGTCTAGCTATCTTGGCGCAACAAACGCAACAACCCACACTATTAAGCAATGCCGAGCAGCATATCCAGCAACTGGACAGCCAGGCCTGGCCGGACATTCAACAGCGCCTGCAACAGCTTCACTAATGATTTGCAGCGATTTGCACTAGCGATCTACACCAGCATGATCAAGCCTGCTCGCTCTGATAGAATACGTTTTTTTGATGTTTACCAGATTGCATAATCCATGACCTCTCGCAACCAGCAATTGTTTGAAAAATCCCAGCAACTGATTCCAGGCGGTGTCAACTCGCCAGTACGCGCGTTTCGCAGCGTGGGCGGCACGCCCATCTTTTTTAAAAAAGGCCTGGGCTCCAAACTGTGGGATGTCGATGGCAAGGAATATATCGACTACATCAACTCCTGGGGCCCCATGATCCTGGGGCATGCGCATCCTGAAGTCATCGCCGCCGTGCAGCAAGCGGCTGCCAACAGCCTGAGCTTTGGCGCACCCACCGGCCTTGAGCTGGAAATGGCCGAGCTGCTCAACGCGCTGGTGCCTAGCATGGAACAAGTGCGCCTGGTCAGCAGCGGCACCGAAGCCACCATGAGTGCCATCCGCGTTGCGCGCGGCTTTACCAAACGCAGCAAAATCATCAAATTTGAAGGCTGTTATCACGGCCACGCCGATGCTTTATTAGTCAAAGCTGGCTCTGGCTTGCTGACCTTTGGCGAACCCAGCTCGGCTGGCGTACCCGCAGAAGTGGCTGCCCACACCTTGACGCTGGATTACAACAACACGCAAATGCTCAAAGACACCTTCGCCAGCATCGGCGATGAAATCGCATGCGTCATTCTGGAGCCTGTCGTTGGCAACATGAACCTGATCGTGCCACATCAGGAATTCTTGCAAACCCTGCGTGAACTGTGCACCCAGCACGGCACCGTGTTGATTTTTGACGAAGTGATGACCGGTTTTCGCGTGGCCCTCGGTGGCGCCCAAGCCTTGTATCGCATCACGCCTGACATGACCACCTTAGGCAAAGTCATCGGCGGCGGCCTACCCGTCGGTGCGTTTGGTGGCCGCAAAGACATTATGGGTGTATTGGCACCACTCGGCCCGGTCTATCAGGCAGGCACGCTCTCGGGCAATCCGGTGGCGGTCACAGCAGGCCTGACCACTTTAAAACTGGTTCAAGCCCCTGATTTTTATGAAAAACTGACCGCACAAACAACCAAGCTCACCACAGGCCTGACCCAGGCAGCGCAGGCCGCTGGCGTGACGTTTAGCGCACAGAGTGTCGGCGGTATGTTTGGCCTGTACTTCAGTGCCAGCCACCCAAGCAGCTATGCAGAGATGATGCAGGCAGATAAAAACGCCTTTAACAAATTCTTTCACAGCATGCTGGACAGCGGCATTTACCTCGGCCCATCCGCCTTTGAAGCAGGTTTTGTTTCAGCAGCGCATACCGATGCAGATATCGCGCAAACAGTACAGGCGGCGGCGATCGCTTTCGCAAGCCTGTAATGCCTCATGATCATGCGGCATGCCCATCCGCCGGTGTGCCGCATGATGCAAATAAAATCAACTGACCACATAAAAGAACAAACCCCACATTGGGCGCTTAAATAAGACAATTCGAATGCGCGCCTTATTTCAAGGCATCAATCCGCAAAAACCCACTTTCCTCAATTAAAACAGCGCACATCTCATACACGGCGTGCGCAACTGCCGCCGTAAAAACCGCCAAACTTCTGTCTCTGCTGCCATTTTTCACAGGTAAATAAAAACCATTCTCAATTAAGATAAAAAAATAGATTTATCCGTTATTTAACGCAGGCTAAACAATTGAAATTGCTAAACTTTAACGGTATCATTGAAGGTTCCTCCAAATGTTTTGTAAGTGAAGAATCTGGCAATGGACATGCAGTCTGACAACAACGTGATGAGTGCTTCTCAAGATACCGCAACCGCTCTGGACGACCAGTTTGGTTTAGCTCCCCAATCTCAGGGTTTATACGACAGACGCCACGAAAAGGATAGCTGTGGCGTGGGCTTTGTTGCCCATATCAAAGGGCAGAAAAGCCACGATATCGTCGCCAAGGGCCTGCAATTACTGGACAACCTGACGCACCGCGGCGCAACAGGTTACGACCCGAAACTGGGTGACGGCGCTGGTTTGCTGATGCAAATGCCTGACACCTTCATGCGTGAAGAAGCCGCTAAATTAGGCATGACCCTGCCAGCCACAGGCCAATACGCCGTGGGCCAGGCTTTCTTGCCACAAAATGCAGATAACCGCGCCAAGTGCGAAGCCATTTTTGCGCAAATCATCGCTGAAGAAAACCAAACACTGCTGGGCTGGCGCGATGTGCCTGTCGACAACAGCAATATCGCTGATGCAGCGCGCGCCGTTGAGCCAGTGATGCGTCAGGTATTTATTGCCAGCACCACCGCAGACAGCACTGCCTTTGAACGCAAATGTTTTGTCATCCGCAAACGTATTGAGCATGCGATTCGCGCGCTCAACCTGCAAGACAAAGCACAGTTTTACATGCCTTCGTTCTCTTCCCGCACCATTGTCTATAAAGGCATGCTGCTGGCAAACGAAGTAGGTATCTACTATACCGATCTGAAAGATGCGCGCGTGGTCTCGGCTTTGGCCCTGGTGCACCAGCGTTTCTCTACCAACACGTTCCCGGCCTGGGATTTGGCCCACCCATTCCGCATGATTGCGCACAACGGTGAAATCAACACCGTACAAGGCAACGTCAACTGGATGGCGGCACGCCACGAAACCATGAAATCCGCCGTCTTGGGCGAAGACCTGGAAAAACTGTGGCCACTGATTGCCGAAGGCCAGTCTGACTCCGCCTGTTTTGACAACTGTCTGGAGTTGCTGGTCGCGGGTGGTTACAGCCTGCCGCATGCCATGATGATGCTGATCCCGGAAGCCTGGGCTGGCAATCCATTGATGGATGAAGACCGTCGCGCCTTCTACGAATACCACGCTGCGCTGATGGAGCCATGGGATGGCCCGGCTGCCGTGGCGTTCACCGATGGCAAAATGATTGGTGCGACCCTGGACCGTAACGGTTTGCGTCCGGCGCGCTACCTGGTGACTGAAGACGACATCGTGATGATGGCGTCTGAAATGGGCGTGATCACTTTCCCGCAAGAAAAAATCGTTAAAAAATGGCGCTTGCAGCCGGGCAAAATGTTGCTCATCGACATGGAGCAAGGTCGCATCATTGACGACGAAGAAGTGAAAACTGAATTGGCGCAAGCAAAGCCTTACCGTCAATGGATTGAGCAAACGCGCTTCCACCTGACCGAGCTGCCAAATGTAGGTAGCGGAGAAGTCAGCCTGAATGCGGATTTGCTGGATACACAACAAGCCTTCGGTTATTCGCAGGAAGACCTGAAGTTTGTGCTGCAGCCGATGCTGGACAACGGTGAAGAGGGCTCAGGCTCCATGGGTAACGACGCGGCGCTGCCAGTGTTGTCCAACAAGGCCAAAACCTTGTACAACTACTTCAAGCAGTTGTTCGCACAAGTGACCAACCCGCCAATCGACCCGATTCGTGAAGAGTTGGTGATGTCGCTGGTGACATTTATCGGCCCTAAACCGAATCTGTTGGCGGTTGACGAAACCAACCCACCATTGCGCCTGGAAAGTGGCCAACCGGTATTGAGCCTGGATGGCCTGGAAAAACTCAAACAGATCGAGTCCCTGACCAAAGGCCAGTTCAAGTCCATCGTGCTGGACCTGACTTACGATGCAGCCCTTGGTAAAGCAGGCATGAAGCAGGCCCTGGACATCTTGCATGACCAGGCCGAAAAAGCCGTGCATGACGGCTACAACGTACTGATCCTGTCTGACCGCAGTGTATCTGCCAGCCGCATTGCTATTCCGGCGTTGCTGGCCTGTTCGGCCACACACGAGTTCCTGGTTAAAGCAGGCTTGCGCACCAGCACAGGCCTGGTGATTGACACTGGCTCAGCACGTGAAGTACACCACTTTGCCCTGTTGGCAGGTTACGGCGCCGAAGCGGTTTGCCCATGGTTGGTGTATGAAACCATGAAGACCATGACCAGCGATGTTGAAAAAGCAGGCAAAAACTTCGTCAAAGCGATCGGCAAAGGCTTGTACAAAGTCATGTCCAAAATGGGCATCTCGACCTACCAGTCTTACTGCGGCGCACAGATTTTCGAAGCAATCGGCTTGAACAGCCAGTTCGTCAATGACTATTTCACCGGCACCGTGAGCCAGATTGAAGGTATCGGTCTGGAACAGGTTGCCGAAGAAACCGTACGCTTGCATAGCCAGGCCTTTGGTACTGACCCGGTATTGTCCAACGCCCTGGAAGCAGGCGGCGAATACGCCTTCCGTGTGCGCGGTGAAGAGCACTTGTGGACGCCGCAGTCCATCAGCAAGCTGCAAAATGCTACCCGCACCGGCCAATACGACACTTATAAAGAATATGCTGCGCTGATTAACGACCAGACCCGCCGTCACATGACCTTGCGCGGCCTGTTTGAAATCAAATCCGCTGGCAAAGCGATTCCATTAGATCAGGTTGAACCTGCCAAAGAAATTGTCAAACGCTTTGCGACTGGCGCCATGTCACTGGGCTCAATCTCAACCGAAGCACATGCCACACTGGCAGTGGCAATGAACCGTATTGGCGGTAAGTCCAACACTGGCGAAGGTGGCGAAGACGTTAAACGCTTTATTCCAGTACAAATAGATTCCAGCATTGCCAAAGTGCTGGGTAGCGACCTGATTGAAGCCGATGTGGCCTTGAAAGCGGGCGACTCCATGCGCTCACGCATCAAGCAAGTGGCTTCTGGCCGTTTTGGCGTGACTGCTGAATACCTGAGCAGCGCCGACCAGATCCAGATCAAGATGGCACAAGGCGCCAAACCAGGTGAAGGCGGCCAATTACCAGGCCATAAAGTATCGCCGTACATTGCGAAACTGCGTTTCTCAGTGCCTGGCGTAGGCTTAATTTCCCCACCGCCTCACCACGATATTTATTCGATCGAAGATTTGGCACAGCTGATTCACGACCTGAAAAACGCCAATCCAAAAGCGTCTATTTCTGTGAAACTGGTGTCTGAAACCGGTATCGGTACCGTGGCTGCCGGTGTAGCCAAAGCCAAGTCCGACCACATTGTGGTCGCAGGCCATGACGGTGGTACCGGTGCTTCCCCTATTTCGTCGATCAAACATGCCGGTACGCCATGGGAACTCGGCCTGGCCGAAACCCAGCAGACTCTGGTATTGAACCAGTTGCGTGGCCGTGTCGTGCTGCAAGTCGATGGCCAGATGAAAACCGGCCGTGACGTACTGATCGGCGCCTTGCTGGGTGCAGATGAGTTTGGTTTTGCTACCGCACCACTGGTGGTTGAAGGCTGTATCATGATGCGTAAGTGTCACCTGAATACTTGCCCGGTTGGCGTGGCAACACAAGACCCTGAACTGCGTAAGAAATTTACCGGTCAACCAGAACACGTGGTGAACTACTTCTTCTTCGTTGCAGAAGAGTTACGTGAACTGATGGCCAGCATCGGTATTGCCAAGTTTGAAGACCTGATTGGCCGTGCTGACTTACTGGATATGAAAGCCGGTATTGAGCACTGGAAAATCAATGGCCTGGACTTCAGCAAGGTATTCCACTTGCCAGAAATGCCAGCCAGCGTGTCGCGCAAAAACAATGACGTGCAAGATCATGGCCTGGTCAAAGCCCTGGATAATCAACTGATTGAACTGGCAAAACCAGCATTGGAAAAAGGCGAAAAAGTCAGCATCGCGTTGCCTATCGTCAACACCAACCGTACCGTGGGCACCATGCTGTCACACGAAGTCGCCAGCCGTTATGGTCATGCAGGCTTGCCTGACGACACCATCAGCGTCAAATTCACCGGCACCTCCGGCCAGAGTTTTGCGGCGTTCCTGGCACAGGGCATTACGTTTGAGCTGACCGGCGAAGGCAACGACTACGTGGGTAAAGGCTTGTGTGGTGGTCGCATCATCATCAAACCACCAGCGACCTTCCGCGGTTTGTCTTACGAGAACATTATTGTCGGTAATACCGTCATGTACGGCGCAACCACCGGCCAGAGCTTCTTGAGTGGCGTCGCAGGCGAGCGCTTCTGCGTCCGTAACTCCGGCGCAACGGCAGTGGTTGAGGGCGTGGGTAACCACGGCTGTGAATACATGACTGGCGGTACTGTGCTGGTCCTGGGTCCAACCGGCCAGAACTTTGCAGCGGGGATGAGCGGCGGTATTGCCTATGTTTACGACATTGATGGCAAATTTGCCCAACGTTGCAATATGAGCATGGTGTCATTGGACAAAGTGGAAGCCGCTGAAGCCGATGTCGGTAAAGTGCAGCACCTGGGCCAGCCTGATGAAGTGATTCTGAAAGGCTTGATCGAGCAGCACCTGGCGCTGACCGGTAGTCCGCGGGCAAAAGAACTTCTGGCTGACTGGCCAGCCTCACGTGCGAAATTCGTCAAAGTATTCCCTAACGAATACAAACGCGCACTGACCGAGATGGCTGCAGCTTCTGCCAAACAAGCCGCTTAATCGTTTTTGTTAATTGTATGCCCCGCCTCGCGCGGGGCCTTGTTAAGGTTGCGTCTGTACAAAGCAACAGGGAAGAGATGATTTCACATGGGTAAAGTCACAGGTTTCATGGAATTTGACCGCCTGGCAGAAGAGAATCTGCCGGTCAAAGATCGCGTCAAAAACTACAAAGAGTTCGTCCTGCATTTGACAGACGACCAGGCCAAACAGCAGGGTGCTCGCTGCATGGATTGCGGCATTCCTTTCTGTACCACCGGCTGTCCAATCAACAACATCATTCCAGACTGGAATGACCTGGTCTATCACCAGGACTGGCGCAGTGCGATTGATGTATTGCACTCCACCAACAACTTCCCTGATTTTACAGGCCGTATTTGTCCGGCACCTTGTGAAGCAGCCTGTACCTTAAACATCAATAATGACGCCGTAGGCATTAAATCTATCGAGCACGCGATTATTGATAAAGCCTGGGAAAACGGCTGGGTCACTCCGCAAATCAACCCCAACAAAACCGGCAAAACAATTGCTGTGGTAGGTTCAGGCCCTGCAGGTCTGGCAGCAGCACAGCAACTGGCTCGTGCGGGCCACAGCGTGACCGTGCTGGAGAAAAATGACCGTATCGGCGGCTTGCTGCGTTACGGCATCCCAGACTTCAAACTGGATAAATCCAACATTGACCGTCGCGTTGCGCAAATGGAAGCCGAAGGCGTGACCTTTAAGGTGAACCAGAACGTAGGCGAAAACGTCAGCGCAGCGGATCTCGAGCGTGACTTCGACGCCGTGATTCTGGCCGGTGGTGCTGAATTGCCACGTGACCTGCCAGTCCCAGGCCGCGAACTGGATGGCGTGCATTTCGCCATGGACTTTTTGACACCAAACAACAAAATGGTCGCCGGTGATACTGTGCCCAACCAGATCAAAGCCACCGGTAAACATGTCGTCGTCATCGGCGGCGGTGATACCGGCTCTGACTGCGTAGGTACCTCCAACCGTCATGGCGCCGCCAGCGTCACCCAGTTCGAATTGATGCCACAACCACCAGAAAAAGAAAACAAATCACTGGTGTGGCCAAACTGGCCACTCAAAATGCGCACCTCCAGTTCACACGAAGAAGGCGCAGACCGCGACTGGTCTATCACCACCAAAGAACTGATTGGTGAAAATGGCAAACTGACCGCGCTCAAAGGCGCACGCGTAGAGTGGAAAGACGGCAAAATGGTCGACGTACCAGGCTCTGAATTCACCATTCCAGCGGACTTGGTATTTTTGGCCATGGGCTTTGTCTCACCAGTACAAAAAGTACTGGACGCCTTTGGTGTCGAAAAAGACAATCGTGGTAATGCCAAAGCCACCACCGATGGCGAAGGCTGTTACAAAACCAGCAAAGCCAAAGTGTTTGCTGCTGGCGATATCCGTCGCGGCCAGTCACTGGTGGTATGGGCTATCCGCGAAGGCCGTCAATGTGCACGCGAAGTCGATGCTTTCTTGATGGGTAGCTCGACGTTGCCACGTTAACTCAGCAAAATGGCCCCCTCAAAAACGCCGATGAATGTCATCGGCGTTTTTTATTTGTCATATCGCAAAAAAACACCATTCTTTCGGGTGAAATAGCAGCTTGGCCTTTATAATCATGCTTTTACATATTGTTGACCGGCCTCATCACAGATGAGGCAATTGCTATCCAATGACTCAACTCCAAAACGATACTTTTTTACGCGCACTGATGCGCCAACCCACAGAATACACACCGGTCTGGATGATGCGTCAGGCCGGGCGCTATTTGCCGGAGTACCGTGAGAGCCGGAAAACCGCAGGCAGCTTTATGCAGCTGTGCCAAAGCCCGGCATTTGCCACTGAAGTCACACTGCAACCGCTGGACCGTTACCCACAGCTGGATGCGGCCATCCTGTTTAGTGACATCCTGACCGTGCCGGATGCCATGGGATTGGGCTTGTATTTTGAAGAGGGTGAAGGCCCGAAATTTGAGCGCACTTTACAAGCGGAGGAAGATATCCTCAAGCTGGAAGTGCCGGATATGTCCAAACTGCAATATGTGTTTGACGCGGTCAGCAGCATCCGCAAAGCACTCAATGGCCGTGTTCCACTGATCGGCTTTTCCGGCAGCCCTTGGACCCTGGCGACTTATATGGTCGAAGGCAAAGGCGGCACCGATTTCCTCAATACCAAAAAGATGGGCTATGCCAGACCGGAACTGTTGCATCGTATTCTGGAAATCACGGCACAAACCGTGATTCAATACCTGAACGCACAAATTGCCGCAGGCGCTCAAGCCGTGATGATTTTTGACTCCTGGGGCGGCTCGCTGTCACATGATGCCTATATCGAATTCTCGCTTAACTACATGCAGAAAATCGTCGCCGGCCTGAACAAAACAGCGGAAGGTAAAACGGTGCCCAGCATCGTCTTTACCAAAGGCGGCGGTTTGTGGCTGGAGCAACAAGCGGCCATTGGCGCAGATGCATTAGGCCTGGACTGGACCGTCGATCTCGCGCAAGCACGCCAACGTGTTGGCAACCAGGTTGCGCTGCAAGGCAATATGGATCCAGCTATTCTGCTGAGCTCACCAGCCGCGATCGAAAAAGAAGTCGCCCGCATCCTGGCAAGCTATGGTAATGGTCATGGCCACGTCTTCAACCTGGGCCACGGCATTACGCAGTGGACACCGCCTGAACATGCCGCATGCATGCTGGAAACCCTGCGCAAGCTCAGCCCGCAGTATCACCTGTAACGTAGGGGCCAATAAAAAAACCGCCAATCATTAGCTGGCGGTTTTTTTATATGCGGAATAACTGACTACTTTAAAGACATACGAGATAAGGTCTCATCTTTATCCACAAAACGATGTTTGAGTGCACCGAGTACATGCACAATAAATACCGCCAGCAAGATGTCGGCAAACAATTCATGTGACTCTTTGAAGGCATCGCGCAAATCAGCATTATCCAGGCCGCCAAACACCGCCAACCCAAACCATTTCAAGCCAAATTTGCTGTAAAGCGTCATTAACACACCGCTCAACGGCATCGCCACCATCAGCAGGTACAACAGGTGATGCGCACCTGTAGCCACTTTGCGCTCTAACGCAGAGTAGCTAGCCAGCATGGCAGGTGGTGTATGGCTAATCCGCCAGTAAACACGGAACAAGATCAGCCAAAACAAGCTAAAACCCAACGATTTATGCAGGTTAAAATATAAGGTTCTGGCGCTGGCAGGCTCATCCATTTGCCAAGTGTAGATGCCGAAGTCAAACAGATCAAAAGCGGTTTGCTTAGGACCATCTTTAGGCAACCCACCCATGTACCAGCCCAGCGCAAACATGGCAATGATAGCCAGCGCAATCAGCCAATGCAAAATAATGGCAACCTTGGTATACCGTTGCGTTGAACTCATGTGTTCTCCTTGAAAGACTTGTGACGACAGTTACTTTGTAATGATGAATGAATTGATTATGATGCATGAAACATTCATGGGTTCAGTCAGCATGTTATCAAAAATCAACTGGTTTTGCGTCAGTCTTATGTGCGCATTTGTAACGTTATGTAGCCAGGCATGGGCTGACGACTTTGAACTGAAGCAGATTGCTGACGGCATCTATGTTCATCACGGCAAACATCTGGATATTGACGACGGCTACCAGGGTGACATTTGTAACCTGGGGGTCGTGATTGGTCGCGATGCCATTGCTGTGATTGATAGCGGTGGCAGCAAGCATACAGGTGAACAATTACTGCAAGCCATCAAAACGATCAGTCCGCTGCCGATACGTTATGTCATCAATACCCATGGGCACCCCGACCATACGTATGGCAATGCCGCTTTCCAAAATGGCACAACGCATTTTGTCGGCCATGACAAGCTGGCTAACACCATGCTGTTACGCAAAGAGCAATACGAAAAACTCAATGCCCGCCTGCTGGGTGAGGCAGGCAAAGCCAGCACCACTGTCACGCCGGATACTGCCGTGCATGATCAATTAACGCTGGATCTGGGCGGGCGCACATTGCAGCTACAGGCACAAACGGTTGCGCACACGCATACCGACTTAACCATACTCGACAGCAAAACCAACACCTTGTTTACCGGCGACTTGCTATTCGCGCAACGCACCCCTGTCGTTGAAGGGGATATCAAAGGCCTGATTACGGCACTTGAACGTATGAACCAGTCACATTATGCACTCATAGTCCCTGGGCATGGCCTGGAAAGCGCAGATCAGCCAACCATTATTGGCAATGAGTTACGCTACCTCAACTTGCTGCTGACTGACGTCCGTCACAGCATCAAAAAGGGCATCAGCATGGAACAAACTATGGACTCCGCAGCAGCCTCTGAACACGACAAATGGCAATTGTTCGATATTGCCAACCGACGCAATGTGAATGTGATCTATCCGCAGCTGGAGTGGGAATAGGCACTTAGCTTTGCTGTTCATTGTGCACGGTTGTCGACAACAGCGAGCCAGTGATGCTCCACCTAGATCAGCCATACCGCTGACTGGTATCTGTAGATCATTCTGTTCTACAATGCAGCCATGTCTCTCTCCGTTCTCATCATCGAGGATGAACCCTCGATTGCCGAAACCATCATCTATGCTTGTCAAGCTGAGCAAATGCAGGCCCACCACGTCGTCCTCGGCCAACAAGCATTGGATGTGCTAAAAAAACAATCGTTCGACATGATTATTCTGGATATCGGGTTGCCTGATATGACCGGATTTGATGTTTGCAAACAACTGCGGCGCTTTTGTAATACACCGGTTTTATTTCTGACAGCACGCAATCACGAAGTAGACAGAGTTTTAGGACTGGAAATAGGTGCTGATGACTATGTCACCAAACCGTTCAGTCCCAGGGAAATTGTCGCCAGAATCAAGGCTATTCAACGACGCTTACATCCTGAAATTGACCACGCTGCCACAGGATTTCAACTGGATGAACATGCCAGTCGTATCTATTATCAGCAACAGCTGTTGCCGCTCACCCGTTATGAATTTTTGTTACTCAAAACACTGATATTGCAACCGCATCGTGTATTTTCGCGTGCCAGCCTGATGGATACCGTTTGGCAATCGGCAGAAGACTCCATGGAGCGTACTGTCGATACGCATGTAAAAACCTTGCGCAGCAAACTACGCGAAGTTTCACTCGCACATCAACTACCGGCAACAACGTTAATTGTGACGCATAGAGGTATGGGTTACAGCTTGCTCCCATAATCTGACTGCATGAAAATCAGCCTTAAAATTTTCCTGGGATACTTTTTACTGGTGGGGCTTGCCGCATGGTTTGTATTAGCGGTATTTGTAGACGAAGTCAAACCTGGTGTACGTCAAGCAATGGAGGACACCTTGGTGGATACCGCCAATTTATTGGCCGAACTGGCCAAAGATGACCTGAAGCAAGGCAGCATCCAAAACGGTCAATTTGCGCGTAGCTTGCATGACTATCAGCACAAGTCGGGGACAGCCAACATTTGGGGAGTGCCCAAACGATCTGCAGATTATCGAGTATATATCACCGACAGCACCGGCATGGTTGTATTTGATTCTGATCATCAGGCAGTCGGGCAAGACTATTCCCGCTGGAATGATGTCTACCTGACATTGAAAAGCCGATATGGTGCAAGAACCACCCCCGTAGACCCAACCAGACCAGACGGCGAGACAGTGATGTATGTCGCGGCGCCGGTCATGGACAATGATCAAATGATCGGCGTGCTGACGGTGGCGAAACCTAATAGCACCATGCAACCATTTATCCTGCATGCCCAGGCAAAGATCATGCGCTGGGGCATACTGTTGCTAGCGCTCTCTTTATGCTTGGGTATTTTATTTACATGGCGCTTCACTCGCGCCATTCACCGCTTAAGAGATTACGCCATAGCGGTCACGCAAGGCCATAAAGCCGTCGCGCCAGATTCAAGCAACGACGAATTGGCAGAGCTGGCACAAGCCATGAAAACCATGCGCGATGAACTGGATGGCCATCAGCATATTCAGGAGGCCATACACCAACTCACCCATGAGTTAAAAAGCCCGATGACGGCCATACAAGCGGCGACCGAACTGATTACCCCGGAAATGCCCGAGCAAGACCGGACACACTTTCTAAACAGCATCAAGATACAGACCAAGCGCTTGCAACATATGATACAAAACATACTGGGACTGGCCGCGCTGGAACAACAACAAGTATTGGTACACCCCGTACACATTGCCTTGTCTGACTTGGTAGAACAACAACTCCGGCTCATTCAAGACCGCGCCACACAGCGAAATATCCAGCTGCTAACAACCCTAGACACCTCCTTATCCATAGCAGGAGATGCTTTCCTCTGTGGTCAGGCCATCAGTAACTTGCTGGAAAATGCGCTGGATTTCAGTGCAAACAACAGCCACATTCATATCGTATTATGCAAGACTGACATTAGCATCCAGTTAAGCATTCAAGACGAGGGCAGCGGGATCCCGCTATACGCCCTGGATAAAATCAAAGACAAATTCTACTCTTTACCTAGGCCGGCCAATACACCACATGCCGGCCAAAAAAGCACGGGGCTTGGCCTAAACTTTGTGCAGCAAATCATGGCTTTGCATCATGGCGATGTATCCATTACCAATGTACATCCCAATGGGGCAATTGCCAGTTTGTGCTGGCCGGGCTAAATACTCAAGCGCACTTCACACTCGCCTCACATTCAACACAACAAGGCTTCACCTGCCAGTTTTATGCTGCAAACTCTTTCATTGAGGAGTTTGCAATGCAAAAACCATTTTTATATAAATCCCTTGGCATATTGGCGCTGATATTGCTGATGTCGCTGGCCTTGGGCTATGTGAATGACCTGATTCTCGAACGCCAGACCAGGCAAGCTAACGTAGAAAGCAATATCGCAAAATCCTCCACCGAGGCACAAACATTTACCGGCCCCATATTGGTGATTCCCTATACCGAACACTACACCGAAACGGTAGGCAGAGATAAGGATAGCAAGATAGTTGAACGTAAGGATGAGGGGCATCTCTACCTGCTGCCAAGTACACTGACGGTCACGGGCGACTTTGCGCACAACTATAAACAACGCGGCATTTTCAAAGCCCTCATGTATCGCTTTAATGGGGATATTGCGGGCGGCTTCAATTTAAATCAAATCAAGGTGCAAGCTCAGCATACAAACGGCAGCATCCGTTTTGGTGAGGCCTCACTTGTGATTGGGCTCAGTGACACACGGGGTATAGATGGTCAACCGGTATTGCATTGGGGCACCCAAACATTAGGCCTGAAACAAGGCACGCAATTACCTTTGCTGGGTGCAGGCATCCATGCGGACCTGGGCCACTTGCAACCAGAACAAGGCTTGGTATCGTTCAAGCTGAATCTACACCTGCGAGGGATGCAGCAATTTAATCTGATCCCGCTGGCAGACAAGAATAGCGTGCGCTTACACTCCAGCTGGCAACACCCACATTTTGACGGTAACTTTTTACCTGATGCTAACAGCCAACGTATTAGTGACAAAGGCTTCGATGCCCAATGGGAGGTCTCATCACTCGCCAGCAATATTCAGGAAAGACTGCTCTCCAGTTTAAACCGCACATCTGCGAACCTGCCCCTCGAAGCGATCACAGTCGGCTTTGTTGAACCAGTCAACATCTACAGCCTGTCAGATCGGGCCACAAAATATGGTTTATTGTTTATAGGGCTAACCTTTGCGGGCTTTTTTATCTTTGAGGTGATGAAACAACTGCGCATTCACCCCGCACAATACACATTGGTTGGCTTAGCCATGGCAATATTTTATTTATTGCTGATTTCTTTGGCAGAGCATATTGGTTTTAGCTATGCCTATCTGATTGCCAGCGCAGCCTGCATCGGCCTGATTGGTTACTATCTGGCGAACATCCTGCAGAACAGGCGCTATGGCATCGTATTTTCCTGCAAGCTGAGCCTGTTGTATGGCACCTTATATGGCATTCTGATTTCCGAAGACAATGCATTGCTCATGGGCTCCTTGCTGGTATTCAGCCTATTGACCTTCACCATGATAGTGACCAGAAAAGTGAACTGGTACGCACTTAGTCATCCATAAAACTTCAGGGCGGCACTTGCCGCCCGCATTATGAGGCAAGCGATGAAAAAGATTTTTTACGGATTGATCATTTGCACAGTATTGGCAAGCATGATGCCCGAAAACACGGTCATTCCGGTGCAAGCGGCGACAGCTAAAGACTGGAACCAAGACAGTTACTGGTTTGCCCCTTGGGGAAAGTCGGGTGTACACAAAGGTATAGATATTTTTGCCCGCAAGAAAACCCCTGTGCTTTCAGCAAGTAACGGATTAGTCATATTCACAGGAAACATTGAAAGAGGCGGAAATGTCGTCGCAATCCTTTCGCCCAAAGGACGTATTCACTACTACGCACATTTAGAGTCGGTGGCAACGCAGCCATTGACCCTGGTCACGCAGAAAAGCCTGATCGGCACGGTAGGTAATAGCGGTAACGCCAGAGGCAAGGCTCCCCATCTGCATTACAGCATTCTCAGGCTCATGCCCAACCCGGCAGAGATCACATTGGAAAAGCAAGGATGGAAAAGAATGTTCTACATGAACCCGCACCTATTGCTCACTTCAGAGCAATCACATTTATAAATACTTCTTCGCCAGCGCGACCTGTCGTTTGAGGCCCATATTCACCAGCCTGGGGGCCAGTCCATTCAGCCAGGCAAACAAGCTTTGCGGTTGGCCGATAAACAGCTCCTGCTTATCTTTCTGCAATGCCTGCACAATTTTATCTGCTACGTCTTGCGGGCTATCAACAGCCTGGCCAGAGGCCTGCCACATGGCGTTGGTGCGGTCATCATTCATGGGGGTGGCAATGGCGCGCGGTGCAATGTAAGTGATGCCAATATTGGTGTCCACCAATTCCCGTCGTAATGCCTGACTAAACCCATGAATGGCAAATTTACTCGCACAATAGGTGGCAAAATGTGGGAAGCCCAGCGAGCCAAAAATAGAGCCGACGAACGCCAAATGGCCTCGGCCACGTTGCAAAAAGTAGGCCACAAATTCACGGCTTAAAACCAGGGTGGCCGTGACATTGGTATGCACCATATTATCGATGCTCACCTCGGTTTGCTCTGCAAACTCGGTGAACTCAATAATACCGGCATTGTTAATCAGCAAATCCACATGCCCCATCTCGCGCAAAGACTGTTTTAATACCTGACTGGCCATATTGGGTTGAGCCAGATCGGTGACAATAATATGTGACTTGCCACCCTGCGCCGCGACTCTTTTTTGCAGCGCATGCAACTTGACCGGATCCCGTCCGACCAGTCCGACGACAGCACCTTGCGCAGCAAGTGCGAGGGAAAGCGTGGCACCCAAGCCGCCGGTTGCGCCAGTCAACACCACATGCAGGTTACGTAATTCCATCACGGGCTCCTAAGCTGCTGCCACCAGCGGTTGACTGGCAGCCACATGCTTAAAAATATCACCATACAAGCGGTAAAAGCGTTTCGCCGCATGAATAATGATTTGCTGATCCTCAGGCCTGGTCACCTGGTTCATCAGCCCCTCATAAAAGGTCACGTGGCTGAGATCTAGCGAGCCATGTGAAAGCAGGTAGCTAAAGGCTTTTTTCGGCAGATTGAGGGCCTGCATGATTTTTTCACCGGCTTGGGTGGCCACGGCGGTGCTGGTGCCTTCCAGCACCAACACCATGCCAAAGAAGCCTAAGGGATTCACGCGATTGATCATGTCATAAGCATAAGCCACCATCATCTCTGTTTCATGACTGGCGGCATCGGCAGCCGTCGCGCTATGGCGCACAGACTCTTTATCACCGCCGCAAGCAGCAATATCATTGAGCACCCACTCCTGATGGCCCATTTCTTCTTCGATATATTCGCCAATCGCGGTACGCAACCACTCGTATTCTCCACTAAGTCGGCCACCACAGGCCATGAGCAATGGGGTCGTATGTTTGACATGGTGATAAGCCTGGGTGAGGAATGCACGGTAGATGTCCAGAGTGATATTACCTTGCGCACCTTGCACAATCAGCGGCAACGTCATCAAGGTGTTACGCTCCTGCTCGGTCGCGCTTAATAATTGCTGATAAAAAGTCATTTAAATTCCTTCGTAAATCGCATGGATTTCAGCCACATAAGCAGCGGCAATCGCATCGCGTTTTAAACGGCCATTAGCCGTGAGTTGTCCGTTATGCGGGCTAAATGGCTGGTGAGCAAACACCACATCTCCCACCTGTGCATAATCAGGCAGCTGTTGATTCGCCTCTGCAATCGCCTGCGCCACCTGTTCTGTGGTAAACGGCGGCTGTGGCACCACAATCGCCACATTAAACGGCCTCGCTTCTCCAAATACACACACCTGCTGCAATGCTGGCTGGTGTATTAATGTGCTCTCCACCCACTCAGGCGAAACATTGCGCCCAAATGAGGTAATAAACATATTCTTTTTGCGGCCTGATAGATACACATAACCCTCAGCATCCTGATAAGCCAGATCGCCAGTGGCCAGATAACCTTCTTCGTCCAGCACTGGCGCAGCAATACCACCCTCGGGCTGAGTGTATCCATCATACAAAGCGCCTTTCACCCAAAGCTCGCCTGTCAGATCCACCCGTAGCTGCACATGCGGCAAGGGCTTGCCTATGCTGCCTGGCTTGTGTGATTGTGGCGTATTGAGTGCAACAACCGACGCACACTCTGACAAGCCATAGCCCTCAAACACCGGCAATCTTAGCGCGTGGGCCTGTAGGATCAACGCCGGCACCACCTTGGCGCCACCGACTGCGACAAAACGCAATGATGCCAGTGGCGCCTGGCCTGCTTGCACATACATCACCAGCGCACGCAGCAACTCAGGAATCAGGATCGCAGTCGTCGCCCGACTATCTTGCAGGCCTTGATACAAGCGGCTGATATCGAACTGACTACCAGTAAAGCCAACTGCGTGGCACGGATATACCACCACCGTTGCGCCAGAAATCAGGCTGGCATAGACGCCCGCCACGTTTTCCAGCAACGTGGCCAGCGGCAACACGCAGAAATGGCGATCAGCTGCGCCCGGCACGATCAGACTGGCAATAGAACTGGCGACCTGCCCCATCGTGTGTGCAGACAGGCAAACCCCTTTAGGCGCACCCGTTGTACCGGAGGTATAGGTGATTTTATCGGCAGCGGCGGCGCGATCATGGGCATGAATACGCAAGACTGTCACCGCTTTACCTGCCACCTGCCATTCAGCGACCACAACACTGTCAGGGTATAGTTGCTGCCAGGAAGCTGGCATATCAGTCAAGATCAGGCTAACACCAGCATCCTTAATCGCATGTTGTTTTTGTGTCGCAGAAAAGAACGCCGGCAGTGGCACGTTGCTCCAGCCAGCAGCCAACACTGCTAAATCCAATACAATCCAGGCCGGACTATTATCCAGCGCCAATGCCACACAGGCCTGGTTGGTCACGGCCCGCAAGTCGCCAGACACACGCGTAATCTCAGCCGCTAGTTCACTGTAAGTCAGTTGCGCAGATGGCCCTTCCAGTGCAATCCGGTTCGGATTTTGTGTTGCCTGGGCATAAATCTGTTGCAATATCATGATGGTTGGCGCCTATAAAGGATCAGCCACGCCACGAATCGCCACAATCTGCGGTGTATGCTTGTAATAACTGCCCCATTTTGCGCGCTCCTCTGCGCTCAAGCGTTCAGGGTTCGCCATGGCCAACGGAAACAAATCGACACCGCCTTTAATCAGGCCATTTTGCAGGCTATGATGCGCGGTCGCCACGCCCCACGGCAAATTCATGCTTAAACTATGTTGAATCACATGCGCAATCAGCACACCGGCATTGCGCGGATTCGCCACCGCCAGATTGCCTATGCAGGTAATTTCTTCGCGGCGTATATTTCTGCCGAGTTGGCGCGACATCAGTTGCTCAATCGGCTCATCCAGATATTGCTCCAGAAACAAACGCGCTTGTGCCGCATTACGCAAGCCAAACGCGGCCATTAAAACGCCGTTGGCATCACGCAAGGCCACCAGTTGTGGCATAAAGTGACTCACCCGCGCGCCGTACACCTGCTTAAATACCGCCGCAATAAAGGCTTCCACCTCCTGGCGGCATGGTGCACCCCGCTCAACCAAATGACCTGTAATCTCATTCACTTGATACCTTTTCGCTTGGGCAAAGTTCCTCAATTCATAAGCAGATGATGCATGGTAAAACGGTGTATTTGACTCTGAATGCAGCATGCCATTTCTTTCACTGACAACAATCTTGTCAAGCTAATTGCAAACAGCATGCCAAATATATTTCTCATTAAAATCATTCACTTAGATAAAAAACAAGCGTGCATCTCTGCATTTTTTGCAGAGACCTTACGCCCTCAACATAATGAAGCCTGCATTTTTTGCATAATGTGTTGTCGAAGCGGCTCTTCACAATGCTTGCCCAGCCTATCATAAAAATAATTTCACCATTGTATTCAAATAGTTAGTTAACACAACTCTCGATCACTATAGAAACGGCATATGAATTGCATTGCTCCGTCCATATTTTCAAAACGTCGCCGTTTTATAAACTAAGAGCCCAGAAAGTTATGTATCAATTTTTAAAAGCCTACGGCCTATTCCTGATATTGAGCGGCCTCACTCCATTGCTATTATGGATATCTGGCGCCGTCACCGGTGAGGGATTTAAAGATGCAGCGCTGATCACAACCTTGTGGCTGATTCCTTTGTGGTGGAAACCTGTCCAGATGCGCTCGCTGAGCGCCTTCATTGGAATAGGCATTGCCTGCCTGGCTTTACCAGGGCTGGCCTATTTTCTGGTCTATCGCCAGGAGCTCACACAAAGTTTAATGATGATTTTGTTTGAGTCTAACCAGACAGAATCACAGGAGTATCTCAAGAATTACTTTGTGTGGTGGTTTGCTGCTGTTTTTCTGGTGTATCTGTTGGTGCCCTATCAAATCTGGCGCACCTTGCAACCAGCCCAGCTCAGTCGCACCAAAGCACTGAGCTATTCAATCATTGCCATCATGCTGGCCCTGACATCCCCGGTAAAGCACGCCCTCCATGGGCATTGGCATCTCGCCTCGAAAAGCATAGACCGACACTTTGGTGCAACGGCGCCATTTCAGTTGATATTAGGTTACGTCAACTATCAAAAGCAACTGGCTGAAGTCGAGAATATTCTCCTGAGCCTGCGTAAGATACCGCCATTAAAAAACCTTAGCGAACAAGCCAAACCAGAGCAAACCACGCTGGTACTGGTCATTGGCGAATCGACATCCCGCTTGCACATGAGCCTTTATGGCTACCCGAGAGATACCAATCCCGAGCTTAGCAAAATCAAAGATGAGCTGGTGTTGTTTGACAACGTTTATTCACCACGGCCGAACACCATTGAAAGCTTGCAACAAGTCCTGACATTTGCAGACCAGCTGCATCCCGACGACTATAAAAATAAACCGTCATTGATTGCCATGATGAAGCAGGCGGGGTATTTCACGATCTGGATCACCAACCAGCAAAGTTTAACCGGTCGCAACACCATGCTGACCACCTTCGCCAAGCAGGCAGATCGGCAATACTTTCTCAATAATGAACGCCAGCAAAATGCGTTCAGTTTTGATGATAAGGTACTTACCCCATTTGCCAAAAGCCTGGAGGATCCGCATCAGAAGAAATTGATCGTGGTGCATCTGCTAGGTACGCATATGAAGTATGACCATCGCTACCCAAAAACCTTTGCAATATTCAAGTCTAACCAGGGCCTGCCTAACCCTCATATGGATGACAAGCAGGTGGATCAGATTAACAGTTATGACAATGCAGTCCGCTACAACGACTGGATATTGTCGCAGTTAATTTCAACCCTGAAAGCCAAGCGTCAGCATAGCCTGCTAGTCTACTTCTCGGATCACGGGGAAGATGTGTATGACAGTGCACCCTACAACTTTCAAGGTAGGAATGAGGCCACGCCTACACTGCCCATGTACAGCATTCCTTTCATGGTCTGGCACTCCACCGACTGGTTTAACCGCAATACGGTATTTGCCGGAATACAAGGCCATCGCCAGTATGACAACGCAGATTTTATTTACACGTTTGCCGACATGGTTGGCCTTTCATTCGATGGCTTCAAGGCCGATGAAAGCCTGGTCAATACGGCCTTCTTGCAAGACAACATTCTGGTCGGTGATCCTTTTATTGGCAAATTGAAACCTTTGCCAGGCACACAACAATTTAACGCAAACAAGTTAGCTTTATGGAACCCTGGGTCTCTGGCAGAACATTAATCAGGCTGTGGTGGCTATGGCTGTGCGCAGCGGTCATCATTGTGTGGCTGGCAAATAGCACGTCACTGGATATCCGGTTTGCAGACAGCGCCTTCGATGTCAATCAGCATGCATTTACACTCAAACACAATGTCTTGCTGGAAACGGTCATGCATTCCTATGCCAAAACCATATTGACCATCTTTTGGATATTGCTATTGCTGCTGGCTTATGTGCCATCTGAAAAATTGCCTGTGCACTTTTCAGCATCCACGATATACGCATTGCGCTGGATCACCGTGCTCGCCTTAGTGAACGCAGTCGTGATTTCGTGCCTCAAGCATCAAATGCCTCATGCTTGTCCATGGGACATTGCACGCTACGGTGGTGCCTCACCCTGGGTACCTACATTCAGTAGCCACCCTGCCATGCAGGCAGGCCATTGCTTTCCGGCCGGGCATGCCACCAGTGGCGTATGGTTGTCAGCTCTCTGCTTGCTGTGGTTGCCGCAGGCCCCGCGCAAGGCATTACTGGTAGCCATTGCCGGGCTGACTGTTGGGTTTATGTTAGGCTGGGCACAACAATTAAGGGGTGCCCACTTTTTGTCGCACACACTGACCTCGCTTTGGTTAATGTGCGGCTGGTTATTAATGGTATTCACTTTTTCCAAGAGTCGTCGTTCATGAGTCTTTCTTCAGCACTCGCGCGTATTTCGCGTGCTTTATTTACCCCACAAATTTGCCTGATCTGGGGCGTCAGTCTCTGGCTGATGCTCACCAGCAACCATGCCTTATTTGAGCACCTGCTCAACATTTATCCATGGAACGCGCATAACGCAGGATTTATCGTCAGCATCGGCCTGTTTTTTACCTTTAGTATTACGCTGTGGTTAATGCTCTTAAGTCACGGGAAGTCAGCACGATGGGTGTTATCTGCGGTCATGGTTTCTGCGGCATGGGCGGCCTTCTACATGGATGAGTTTGGCGTGATTATTGACCATATCATGCTGGACAATGCGGCCAAAACTGACACGCGCGAAGTGATGGGGCTGTTGTCATGGGGCTTCGTGATCAAAATGTTATTGCTGGGTGTGATTCCCGCATTGATATTGATCAAGAAAACGCCGGACCGCTTTTTCCAGCGTGATGCCATCAGCGTCAGGCTGAAACAAATTAGCCTGCTGATGCTGGGCATGGTACTGGTGATCATGCCATGTTCTGCAGATTACGCGACCTTTATTCGTGAGCATAAAATGGTGCGTATGTATGCAAACCCGACTTTTTTTCACTACTCGCTGATTAAGTGGACTTCTCAAAAACTGTTCACGCACCACATCACCGGCTTACAAAAAACGGCATTAGATGTGCGCAATGTTGAACAAGGCCAGCACCATGAACTGATTATCATGGTGGTTGGCGAAACCGCGCGTTTTGATCGCTTTTCATTGAATGGTTATCCCCGCAATACCAACCCAAGGTTGGCGAAAGAAAATGTGGTGAGTTTCAAACAAGTAACGTCTTGTGGCACATCGACCGGCGTGTCTGTCCCATGCATGTTTTCAATGCTGAGCAGAAAGCATTACGATGAAGAAAAGGCTTTGCATATGGAAAATGCACTGGATGTACTCAGCCGCCAAGGTATCAAGGTATTGTGGCGAGATAACAACTCTGATTCCAAGGGTGTCGCCCTACGTGTCCCTTATGAAGATTTCAAGTCCCCGGCACACAATCCGGCGTGTGACGACAATGAATGCCGCGATATTGGCATGCTGAGCGGACTGGACAAGTTTGTTGAAAAAAACAAAGACCATGACATCCTGATCGTCTTGCACCAGATGGGCAACCATGGTCCGGAATACTATCGTCGCTATCCGGATGAATTCAAAAAATTCACGCCGATTTGCAAAACCGGTCGTTTGTCAGAGTGCTCGCAACAGGAAATTGACAACTCATATGACAACGCTATTTTGTATACCGACTACTTCTTGTCGGAAGTGATTCAGTTTCTGAAGAAATATGATAGCCACCGTGAAACAGCCATGCTGTATGTCTCAGACCATGGCGAGTCGCTCGGTGAACATGGTATCTACCTGCACGCCGCGCCGTACATGATCGCCCCGCAAGAACAGACACATGTGCCAGCGATTGTGTGGGTAGGCCAGCACTTTGACTATCAATTGCCGCAAATTTCCCAATATGCGAACTATCCACTCAGCCATGACGATGTGTTTTGTACACTGCTGACGGCCTATGAATTAAAGTCTGAAGTCTGCCATGCCGAATTTGGCTGGTTGGGGCAAAACAGGGAGTTACAGGAAGAGCAGCGCAAACACCTACTCCCCAAACCAGTTAACGCGCACTAATTACCAGTATCACAGTGTAAAACTGGTGGCTCACTCTGTATCTTATTAGCGGTGAGCCACACTAAAGCACGTACACGTTCGTCCAATTTACAAGCCTCGATATAGCCAATGGCGCTTTCCGTGTAAGCCACATAGCGAATCATGGCTTCTTGTGACTCCACAGTATAGGGCGGTTGAATACCCTGGAAGTAAAGCCCATTCCAGTAACCAAGTTGCGCCTTGGGGCTACTATGCAATACCTGCTGCGAGAAACGCAGACGCAAGGGGTGCTCCGTCGATAAATTAGCTGGATGCAATGGCCGCCCCTGATTACCATATAGTTTCTTACGCCAATAAATTGGGGCAAGATCATTGACCGTCACGGGCACACTATAAGCCGCTTGCGCCGATACAATCACCGCGATCACAGGCTCTTCTGCCATCACGAATGAGGGCAGGCAACCAGCCAACACAATCCAGTACTTAAGCACGTTTAAACGCATCAATACATCATCGCAAATGAAGTCGCAAATCCGCGCGGCACGTCTTCATATTCGCCACTACCGCCCACGATTTCAAATTTCAGCAGCTGGTTGGGTTTCAGCCGCTTCGTGACACCAAGCACCCAACGCTCAGCATCCCGGGAGTCTGGTTGATGCAAACTTTCCAGGCGGGTAATCCAGTACCAATCATTCTTGATTAAAAACGCACTTTGTAAATATGAACCGCTACCTCCATTTTGACCATGCTCGGCTTTGCGCGTATAGGTTTCGCCACTCAACTCCCAGCGATCAAACTCCAATAAAAAATCCAACCCCACCAGGCGATACCTGAGTCCGTTGGGTTTTTCATCCCGATAGCTGGAAACATTCAAGCCTACGGTATTCAATCCGGCGTTTTCATCGCTCAGGTTAAGAATATTATTGATAGCAATACGAGCGCCATGTGCGTCTTTATATTGTGTTTCACCGCGGCTTTCTGGTTGTGAATTCATCATCGCCGTATAGACCTGATAGTCTAACGAACGCTCCTTAAAAGGCAGATTACCGAATAATTGCAAACCACTGGTGAAGCTCGGAAACAATTCAGTTGTTGCTAATGGCCGGCTCGCTGTCCACACCAGTGGTGAGGCATGCAGCTGATTCCAGCGGCCCAATGGCGTTAAAAAGCGACCAATCCGTAAATTCGCTTTTTCATGCAAATTCACGTCAAAATATAAGCGCTCCGGGTTGATATAGGCTTCCCGGAAATCAAGGCCTTGTGCATGGGTATAACTGGCAACATTTTCCAGGTCCAACTCCCCGAAAAACTTGATACGCGTATTTTTGTCCCACGTCACGATCATGCTTAACTCATTCCAGTTCAGCCGGGTTGGCTCTGTACGTGGAACATGCAAATCAACGCTGGTGTAGCCGCCTATGCGGAAGCCCTCCCAGAGCGAAGACTCCTCCTCCGCAAACACCGGCTTGCACATCAAGCAGAGGCTGATTACACTGACTGCACAGCGCAATAAAATAGTGAACATAAGCACTTTCCGATTAAGCTAGTACAACGCCTATAATTAAGTCGTTATTTTCTCATACTCCATGCCTGAACACGCACCTCTCACCATACGAAAAATGCTACTGATCGCATTTTTGCTGGCCGGGCTACTGCCCGCGCTGCTGGTCAGTGTGCTGAGTTTCTACCAGGCTCGCACGGCCTTACGCACAGAGATCAAACATGACCTGCAAACCACAGGTAAAGCCGTTGGCGAGCACATTGACAGGGTGCTGTTTGAACGCGTGCAAAACGTGCGCAGCTGGAGCCAGCTGGCCATCATGCAAGATATGCAAATTGGCGACATCGACAAGCGCCTGTCTATTTTTCTGGCAGAAACACGTAAAAGTTATGCTGCACAATATGTATCCATTGACGTGGTGGACCTGCAATCAACCATCATCTCATCCAGCAACCCGCAACGCATCAGCCAGCCGCTTTTCAGCCCACCGGTCTGGTTTTCGTTCACAGATGACGGCCACCCCATCACCATCTACCATTTGCAGAATGATCAACTGATGATATCTACGCCGGTTTTTTCCAATATCACACGACAACCGATCGGCCATCTTATTGCCACATTTAGCTGGTCAGTGATACAGGACTTGCTGGACCATGCCGCCCAACATGCGACGACACTGGCACTCATGGACGAAAATCAACGCTTCTTGGCCCAATCCAAGAACTGGACACAACAACGGCTTGGCCTGCATACCCACGTGCCGATACAAAGTACATTACCTATCCATGGCTGGGCGATAAAACTCAATAAAGAACATGATGTTGCCGTCGCACCCGTACATCGGCTGGGACTTATTTTCTTGACGCTATTAGTGACCATCCTGTTTTTCTCACTGATTCTGGTCAGGCCGATAGCCAAACGGATTACACAGCCACTCGAAGATCTTATCCGTTTCGTAAAGCAGTTGCGGCAACCCAATGTGGTGATTCCCCCACTCAGTGGTCCGGCCGAAGTGCAGGCCCTTCATCAGACTTATACCAAAATGGCTGCAGACCTAGCGGAGTCAGAGCAGCAACTGACCCGCGCTGCCAAATTAGCCGTGGTAGGAGAAATGGCCGCTGCCATGAGCCATGAAGTGAGGACTCCGCTGGGCATCATGCGCTCGTCGGCTGATGTGCTGCTTAGGGAAGCGCAACTGAGTGAAGATGGTCGCGAGGTACTCGGGTTTATTATTTCAGAAACCGAACGCCTGAATAAACTGGTCAGTGCGCTGATTGACGCTGCCCGCCCGCGGCTGCCGAATAAAATCCCGCTGGACCTGCAAGCGCACTTGCAGCATGTCGTCGCCATGCTACAAAAACCGGCGCAGGCAAAGCAAATTACCCTCACACTACAAGCCGCGCAGCCGGTCATCATTGAGGCAGACCAGGACCAGATGACACAAGTGCTGGTCAACTTGCTCATGAATGCGATTCAGATTTTGCCGGACGGTGGAAACATTCAGCTGCAACTATCAGCAGATGCAAAATGTGCCCATATTGCGGTCGCCGATGATGGCCCTGGTGTCCCGCCTGCACAGCAAGGGCATTTATTTGAAGCCTTTTTTACCCAACGCGCTGGCGGGGTTGGCCTCGGGCTAGCCGTGGTGAAGCAAATCATCGAAGCGCACGATGGTACAATCAGCTATAGCACCAGCCCCTGGCAAGGGGCCCAATTTAACTTATCACTTCCGTTAGCGACTGCATAACCATGTCCACCCCGCAACACACTATTTTGGCTGTCGATGACGAACCGCATATGCGCAGACTGCTGGAAATCAGCCTGCGCCAGGCGGGCTACCGCGCGCTGTCTGCGGGCAATGGCCGCGAAGCGCTGGAACTCATACAGCAACAGCAAATTGACCTGGTGGTGAGCGACCTGCACATGCCTGGCATGAGTGGTTTGCAATTGCTGAGCGCCATCCGCAAACAATATGAACGACTGCCATTTATCATGGTGACGGCGCAAGGTGAAATCAAAACGGCTGTCGAAGCCATGAAGCTGGGCGCCAGCGATTATATTCTGCGACCGTTTGAACTCGAAACACTGGAAATCGCTATTCAGAAAGCGCTGGCGGTGAATCGTATCCAGATCGAAAACACGTTTCTAAAGGAAAGCAGCCAACCGCCTGTCACCGGCCTCATTGGCAATAGTGCACCCATGCAATCGCTCAAGCAGATGATTCAGCAAGTGGCGCCAGAACGGGCGACGGTATTTATTGTTGGTGAAACTGGCACCGGTAAAGAACTGGTGGCCAAGGCATTGCACGACGCCTCCCCGCGCAAATCAGAATTATTCGTCGCGGTGAACTGTGCGGCGATCCCGGTCGATATTCTGGAGTCTGAATTGTTCGGGCACGAGAAAGGCGCATTTACCGGCGCAGTGAAAGAGCGGGTCGGTAAATTCGAGCTCGCCAATGGCGGCACCCTGTTCCTGGATGAAATCACCGAGATGCCTATCCAGTTGCAGTCCAAACTTTTGCGCGTGCTGCAGGAAAATATCGTCGAAAAACTAGGGGGTAACCGGCAGATTGCGCTGGACGTGCGCGTCGTCGCCGCCACCAACCGTGACCCCTTGCAAGCGGTCAAAGAGGGCAAGCTACGCGAAGATGTCTATTACCGTCTGAATGTGATTCAACTGCAGATTCCGCCGCTACGTGAGCGTGGCGAAGATGTCAGCCTGCTGGCTGACTACTTTCTGGGCAAACGCCAAAGCCAGCTTAGCGAAAGTGCGCGCTTGAGCTTGCAGCAATATCAATGGCCAGGCAATGTACGCGAACTGGAAAATATTCTGGAACGCGCCGCGATTCTGGCTGGCAACCAGACGATACAACAGCAACACTTGCCCGCCGATATTGCTCAACAGCTGATACCGGTAAACACGGAGTCCAGTCCATTGGCCGCTGACAGTCATGACCTGTCTATTCCACGTGCGACGGAGGCAATTGAACGTCGCTTGATCCTGCAAGCCCTTGATGATTGTCAGGGCAACAAAACCAAGGCAGCCAAGCTATTAGAGATCAGCGAGCGCTCACTTTGGAACAAATTAAACCAATACAGTTTACGCTAGCGGCTTATTGATACCGACCCCGTTAGTCGCCCAAAGGTAAGCATCCATGGCCAAAATACCGTAAGTGTTTTCCGGGGTAAAACGTATGGCCTCACCAATGGCGCTGCCCGCCGCGACAAACAATGGCATCAAGTGGTCTTCACTCGGATGCGCTTGCATCCCTTGCGGACACTCAACACGGTAATTGAACATGTGTTGCCATTGTTGCGTTTGAATACGTTCAGCCATCCAGCCGGCAAAAGGCAACACATACGGCAAAGGAGCGGCATCCCTGTCAGCCGTAAAAAAATCTGACAAATTATGCGTAATGGCGCCTGAGGCCAGAATCAGCACGTTTTGCTCATGCAGGCCCTGCAACGCCCTGCCCAGCGCAAACTGTTCAGTTGGCGTGCTGCGACTTTGGATCGACAACTGCGTCACTGGGATATCTGCCTCCGGGTACATCAGCATCAGCGGCACCCACGCCCCATGATCCAGCCCACGCTGTGGATGCGCTTGCACCGCAATATCCTGTGCTTGCAACAATGCTGCTACCTGTTGTGCCAATGCTGGTGCGCCCGGTGCCGGGTATTGCTTTGTATACAACGCTGGCGGAAAGCCGGCAAAATCATGAATGGTTTCCGGCTGGTTCGCCAGGCTGACTGTCGGTACGCGCGTATCCCAGTGGGCAGAGACGACCAGGATGGCATCCGGCCTGGGCAAAGCGGTGGCCACCTCGGCCAGCATCTCGCCGGTCTTACCCGGTTCGATCGCCAGCGTTGGTGCACCATGTGACACAAACAAGGTCGTCATATGAATACACTCCGCCTATATTAACGGCGACGGTTATCCAGGCTAAACGCACCCGCGCCAAATGCCACCACCATCAGTAAGCCACCAACAATGGTCAGGTTTTTCAGGAACATGATCTGCTGCATTTGATCGGCCAGGTTATTGTGGAACATAAATGCCGTGGCGACAGTAAACACGGCAATGCCGGCCGCGGCCAAACGCGTCTTGTAACCCACCAGCAAAGCAATACCAAGTACCAGCTCGACAAACAAGGCAATCGCATACGCTACCTCAGGCAATGGCGCGCCTACACTTTGAATATAGCCAATGGTGCCAGCCGGATTCGCTGCCTTACTCAAGCCACTGATAATAAAAATCTGTGATAACAAAATACGACCAGCCACACTGGCTGCGGATTGGATTGCGTTCATGTTGTACTCCTTGTTGTGGTTGTGCGATGCGATGATCAGCCGCTCATCGCACATTTCCCTGAGAAAATGTGTACTGCCCTTATTTGGCTGATGAATGGCATTGTATTCCTGAAACAAAAAAATGATAATCCCACGCATAATAGTAAAACTGTCTCATATAGGTTGACAATCAATGGCTTCATTAGAGGAAATGCAGTTTTTTGTGGAGGTGGTCAAACACGGCAATTTCACCAGTGCGGCGCACGCGCTTGGCATCTCAAAGCAGTTGGTCAGCCGCCGCATCATCGCGCTGGAGGCCAGACTGGGTGTGCGCTTGTTGTTACGCACGACCCGCAAACTGTCGCCAACAGAAACCGGCAAAGTGTTTTTCCAGCGCGCGCAACAAATACTGCAAGCTATTCACGATGCTGAACTCGAAATCAGTAATCGCTCGGACGAGTTGCGTGGACTGCTTAAAATGTCTGTGCCACTGTCTTATGCCAACTTGCGGCTGGCGCCTGCCCTCACTGCGTTTATGCAACAACATCCCCTGGTGGATGTCTGGCTGGATGCAGATAACCGGCATGTGGATATGATTAGCGAAGGCTATGATATGGTGATACGCGTCACCGACCAGCCCGAAGAGGGCATGGTGGCACGTAAACTGGAAGATGCGGCAATGTGCTATTGCTGCAGCCCAGACTACATCGCACGCTATGGCGTACCAAGCTCCCCGCAAGCACTTTCCAAGCATGCCTGCCTCACACATAGGGCAAGTGAGTGGTTATTTACTGAAAACGACCAGATACACCGCATCCCGATTCAGGCCCGCTTAAAGTCCAATCACGGGGAAGTGTTGCGCGATGCCGCCGTCGCCGGACTTGGCATTACCGGCTTACCGGCCTTTTATGTACTGGAAGATTTGCAACAGGGGCGCCTGGTTGAGGTGTTAGCAGAATATCGCATGCAGCGCGCGGGCATTTATGCCATGTATCCCTACCACAAGCAGGTGTCGGCGAATGCACTGGCCTTGATCGAGCATTTGCGCCACTGGTTTCAAGCAACGTCCGCCTGAGTCGCTGGCAGCCGCAATGAGAACCCCTTATTCCATTAACACCACGTGCTTGCCGCCATCCACACTGTAACCACCAGGGCCAAATGCGATGATCACCAACAAACCGCCAATAATGGTGGTGTTTTTCAGAAACATAATGACCTGCACCGGATCAGCCATATTGCTGTGAAATATCAATGCGGTGATAAAAGTGAAAATGGCAATCCCGGAGGCGGCCAATTGCGCTTTAAAACCAACCAGTAAAGCAATGCCCAAGCCTAACTCGACTATCAGTGCCACCACATAAGCCACTTGCGGTAAGGGCAGGTGCGCACTTTCTATATAAGCAATGGTGCCTGCCGGATCCATGATCTTGGCAATGCCACTAATAATAAAAATCAGAGACAACAAAACCCGCCCTGCAAAACTGACCCAACGCTGCCGTACATTCATACTGATCGCTCCTTGTCATGTTTGAACGCGTTGCCTATCGCCCGATGGACGCTACAGGCATCGGTATGATGCATGCCGGTGACAAACTGCTGCCGCATTGATTTACCCAGCGACTCAGCCACTATCCTGGCTACCGGTGTATCACATATGTTACTCTGCACCATTCCGCGCAGAAACACCAGCATGATTTGACATTTAAAAATAACAGTGTTAAGTTAACGATGTTATCTTTATAAATAAAACCGCTGAATGCCTCCCAAGGTTAAAACTGACGCTGAAAAACAGACCGTGCGCATCGCCATTATGGATGCGGCGAGAGAACTGTTTATTCACCAGGGTGTAGAAGCCGTTACCATGCGTGCCGTGGCACAACGTGTGGGCTATTCAGCCACCAGCCTTTACCTTTATTTTAGCGATAAAGAGCAGCTACTAAGAGCGGTGGTGGATGCGGATGTGATCAAACTGGCGCAGGCCTTAAAATCCACGCTCAGCATCAGCGACCCGCAACAGCGCTTTGTGCAATTCGGGCAGCATTATGTGCAATTTGCGCTGACCAACCCCAACCATTACCGCATGATGATGATGACCCAGCATCCTCCTTGCGATCCTGCATTTTCCAGTATTGAACAAAACAACCCTGAGCAGGATGCGTATTCGCAACTGATAGGCGTGGTGACCAGCGCCTGGCATGCAGGTGTGTTCAAGCCCACCCTGACCGACCCGGCACTGATCGCACAAACGGTATGGGCAGCCATGCATGGCTTATGCGCACTGCAAATCAATCTGGCAGATGATGCCTGGATCAATTGGCGCCCCCTTGAGTCTCGTATGCAAGCCATGTTGGAGATGTGCCTGCATGGATTAATGAAAGAATCTCCGCATGCATAAATCATTCATTATTGTCAGCAGCACCTGCCTTGCCTTACTGGTAAGCGCCTGCCATCAGGCACCTGAAGAAGCCGCAGCACCGCGCCCGGTCTGGGTCATGTCCGTCGGCAACAGCGACACGCACGCAGCGGCCAGTTATACCGGTGAAGTCAAGTCACGCTACGAGTCCAACATTGGCTTTCGCATTGCAGGCAAGATTACTGCCCGCGCAGTCAACGTCGGGGAGCTGGTAAAAAAAGGCCAATTGATCGCGCAACTAGACCCGAACGACAGCCGTTTAAATGCACAGGCGGCCAATGCCGAAGTGCAGACCGCTCAGGCCAACCTGGCATTGGCACAAGCTGAACTGGCACGACGCCAGCAGTTATATAGTCAAACCTTTATTTCAAAATCTGCACTGGATAGTTACGAAACCCAGGTGAAGACAGCCCAGGCACGCCTGGCACAAACCCAGTCGCAAGCCGCAGTCAGCCAGCACCAGACTGGCTACACGCAACTGCTAGCCGACCGCTCTGGCGTCATCGGCATGATTCAGGCCGAGCCAGGCCAAGTAGTGGCGGCTGGGCAAACGATTGCGCAAATTTATGATTTGCAGACGCTGGAAATCCTGATTGCAGTACCTGAAACACTGATAGACCGCCTGCATGTGGGCGACAACGCGCGCGTCAGCCTGAATGATGAGCCGCAAACGTACCAAGGGCGCATCCGTGAAATCTCCCCTGCGGCCAATAGCCAAACCCACGCGTTTGACCTGCGTATTCAATTACTCAATAGCGATCAGCGCATCAAACTGGGCATGACGGCACAAGTGCGCTTTGAGCAAGCTACTTCTGCACATACGTTGATCGTCCCTAGCACCGCCGTCACCCGCCATGGCGAGCAGGCCAGTGTGTGGGTGATTGACGCCAAGCACCAGGCCCGTCTGCGCCAGGTGACCACAGGCACACTCACAGAAAACGGCATCGAGATTACCAGCGGCTTGCAGGCACAGGAAACCATCGCCACCATCGGCATCCACACGCTGACCGAAGGCATGCTGGTGCAGGCTGTCACGCCCCGCCAAGAGGTATTGCGTTAATGAGCACGCCATACCACAGTGACGAAGCGCAAGCCAGGCAAGGCTTTAACCTGTCGACCTGGGCGCTTAAAAACCAGGCGCTGGTACTGTACTTTATTGTACTGACCTTGTTAGGCGGTATTTTCGCCTACACACACCTTGGCCAGTCGGAAGATCCACCGTTTACGTTTAAAGTCATGCTAATTCGCAGCAGCTGGCCTGGCGCCTCAGCCCAGGAAGTCGAGCAGCAAGTCACGGACAAAATTGAGAAAAAGCTGCAAGAAATCCCTTCTATCGACTACACCAGCAGCTATTCACGGCCCGGCGAATCAGTGGTGTTTATCGTTATTCGTGACAATACGTTTTCGGAGAAAATCCCGGACTTGTGGTATCAGGTACGCAAGAAAATCGGTGATATCCGCCACACTTTCCCCAAAGACTTGCAAAGCCTGACCTTTAATGACGAATTCAGTGATGTCTACGGCACCATGTACGCCATCACCGCTGACGGTCTCAATCCACAACAATTAAAACGACAAGCGGAATGGGTACGGGCGCGCCTGCTCAAATTACCCGACGTGGAGAAAGTCGATTTATTTGGCGAACAGCCACAAAAAATCATCATTGAAATCTCCAACCAGAAACTGACCTCCCTGGGTATCAGTCCGGCGCAATTAGCGCAACTGCTGCTGCAGCAAAACGCAGTCACAGGCGCAGGCACCTTCGATACAGGCCCAGAAAGAATCCGTCTGGATGTGAGTGGCCGCTTACAAAGCCTGGAAGACCTGCGCCAATTCCCGATCCGGGCAGGCAACCAGAACCTGACCCTGGGCGATATCGCTACCATCAAGCATGGTTATGCCAATCCGCCTGCGCAGCGTATCCACTTTAACGGCACCTCCGCCTTGCTGATTGGCGTCAGCATGCAACAGGGCGGCGACGTCATCGCCCTGGGCAAAGCCATGCAGCAAACCATCACCAGCGTACAAAAGCAATTGCCTGTCGGCGTGCAATTGCAACTGGTCACCTCGCAGCCAGACATCGTGCAACACTCGGTACATGACTTTGTACGCTCGCTCAGCGAAGCGCTGATTATCGTGCTGGCTGTCAGCCTGCTCTCACTGGGATGGCGTACCGGCATTGTGGTCGCAGTGGCGATTCCCATTGTGCTGGCAGGCACTTTCCTGCTCATGGACTGGCTGGACATCGGCCTACACAAAATCTCGCTGGGCGCGCTGATTCTGGCACTGGGCCTGCTGGTGGATGACGCGATTATTGCGGTTGAAATGATGGCCGCCAAAATGGAACAAGGCTGGGACCGCATGCAAGCGGCCTCGTTTGCCTATACGTCCACGGCCATGCCCATGCTGACCGGCACACTGGTCACGGTGGCGGGCTTCTTGCCGATTGCCACCGCCGTATCGTCAACGGGCGAATACACCCGTTCTATTTTCCAAGTCTCGGCTATTGCACTGACACTGTCCTGGATCGCCGCGGTGATTGTGATTCCCTTTTTGGGCTATCACTTGCTACCCAAGGCCAAGCATGCCACCAGCGAAGCAAGTGCTCACCATCCGGCATCACTCTATGAAACAAGGTTCTACCTGCGACTACAAAGCATCGTCGCCTGGTGCGTGCAGCACAAAGGCAGCGTCATTCTGGCCACCATTGCCCTGTTTGTGGTGGCCATGTTGAGCTTCGGCAAGGTGCAGCAACAGTTCTTTCCAGACTCCACCCGGCTTGAGGTTGTGGTTGATTTACGCCTGGCCGAAAACGCCAGCGACCAGTCTACTGATGCTGCCGTCAGCCAACTGGAACAATGGCTGCAAAACTGGCAGAAACAGCATGGCGCACTGCAAAACGTGGTGTCTTATGTGGGCTCAGGCGCGCCACGCTACTACCTGCCGCTGGATGTGCAATTACCACATCGTGCCTTTGCCCAACTGGTGATTCTGACCAATAGCCTGGCGCAGCGCGAAGCCCTGCGCAACGACCTGCTGGCACTGTTTGAACGCGATTTTCCGCAATTGCGCGGCTCTGTGCTACGCCTGGAAAATGGTCCGCCGGTGGGCTTCCCGGTACAGTTCCGGGTGGATGGGCAAAACCTGCCAGCCATCCGCGACGTTGCACACAAGATTGCCGATGCCATGCGCGCCAACCCGCATTTGCGTAACGTGCAACTGGGCTGGGAAGAGCCGAGCAAAGTGATTCATGTCGATATCGACCAGCACAAAGCCAGGTTGTTAGGCGTCAGTTCAACAGACATTGCGCAATTGCTGAATACGCAATATTTCGAACAAGTGGTCAGCGAGTTCAGGGAAGGCAACGAGCGCATAGACCTGGTCATGCGCAGCAGCAATGAACAGCATGCCCAGCTATCACAACTGGCGCAATTAACGGTGTTAAGCCAACGTGGCGAGCGCGTACCGTTGGCGCAAGTGGCTAATATTCACCATGGTTTTGAAGAGGGCGTGATCTGGCGACGCAACCGTGTGCCCTCGCTCACCGTACGTGCGCATTTACGCGGCAATATGCAGGCGCCGGTGGTGTCTACTCAAATTCAACAAGCGATTGCCCCCATTCTGCAAAAGCTTCCTCCCGGGGTCACGGTTGAAACTGGTGGTGCGATTGAAGAGGCGGCCAAGGGCGCCACATCGGTGGCGAAAGGCGCACCGCTGTTTCTGGCGGTGGTGTTTACCCTGCTCATGTTGCAACTTCGCAGTATTTCTAACGTCATCCTGGTGGTGCTCACAGCGCCGCTGGGCATGATAGGCATCACTTTTGCCCTGCTCATTTTCAATATGCCGTTTGGCTTTGTCGCTATGCTGGGCAGCATTGCGCTGTCTGGCATGATCATGCGTAACTCGGTGATCCTGGTCGACCAGATCAAGCAGGATATTGCCGAAGGCGCCTCGCTGGAACAAGCGGTAGTGCAATCCACCGTGCGGCGCTTCCGGCCGATTGTACTGACGGCAGCCGCGGCTATCCTGGCCATGATTCCACTCACACGCAGCGTATTTTTTGGCCCGATGGCGGTAGCGATTATGGGCGGGCTGGCAGCAGCGACCATCCTGACCATTTTGTTTGTGCCCGCACTGTATACATTCTGGGCTGGATTCACGGCAAGAACCATGCAATCACGGCGCAATAAACGCTAGGGCATTTTTATAAACTCAAGTGGCTAAGCCAGACCAGGCGCGATTAAAAAATGATGACGCCGCATATGGCTTATATGTAAGGAAGAATTTTTTATGAGCAACGCAGTATCGCGACGCAAATTGAATTTATAGAAGTGCCCTATAATACGGCTTATCAATAATCGACATTGGGATTCAAGACATGACAGATCAGGCAACCGCACGTTTTAACATGATTGAGCAACAGATTCGCACCTGGGAGGTGCTGGACCCGCAAGTATTGGCGACGTTAAACAATATGCCGCGCGAAGCCTTTGTCCCGGAAGCCTATCGCGGACTGGCGTTTGCCGATATCGAGATCCCATTGGCACATGGCCAGCAAATGCTCAGCCCCAAAGTAGAAGGCCGCTTTTTGCAGGCGCTACAACTGCAAGCCAAAGATAAAGTCTTGCTGGTAGGCGCCGGCAGCGGCTACTTGGCTGCCTTGATGGCGCAACATTGCGCACAAGTGACTGCGCTGGAGATCTTTCCCGAGTTGTGCGCGCAAGCGACGCAATCACTGACCAAACAAGGCATTCAAAACGCGCAGGTGATTGAGTTAGACGGCCACAACGGTTACGAATCACAAGCCCCTTACGACGCGATTGTGTTTACGGCGTCCAGCCCGGTCGAGCCAGAAGGTGTACGCTACCAGCTCAGCATCGGCGGCCGCTTGCTGATCGTATTGGGTCAGGCACCAGTGATGCAAGCCACCCTGATTCAGCGCCTGGCAGAGCATAGTTACAAACAGGATGTGCTGTTTGAAACCAGCCTGGCAGAAATGCAAAATGCGCCACAGGCACAGGCATTCAGCTTTTAAACCGCTTAGCCATTACACCCAAGACGCCGATGACCTTCAGCCGCCCTGCTCACTGGATATTGCTCCTAAGCAGCCTTTGGCTGGGGCCATGGGCAGCAGCAGCCCCGCAAAGCCTATTTGATGTTTATCTGCAAGCCAAGCAAAACGACCCGCAACTGGCTGCGGCTGGTCATGGCAACCTGGCGGCACAAGAGCTGATTGAGCAAGCCAAGGCAGGCTACCGCCCCAACGTGGCGCTCAGTGCCAGCACCTCTGCCAATCACACCGACCTAAAGTACAACACCGCCAATGTACCGCTGCCAGCAGGCGTCAACCGTTTTGAAGGCTATGCCGCCAAAGTGGAAGCGCGACAGCCCATCTACCGAAAAGAAAATCTTGAGCGCATAGACTTAAGCAAGGTGCAGGTCAGCGTCACCGACAAGCAGCTACACCTGACCCAGCAACAACTGATGCTGCGCACCACACAGGCCTATTTTGATGTGCTGCAGGCACAGGACCGCATAGAATTGCTGGCCGCGCAAAAACAGGCCATCCAGCAACAGCTGCAACAGGCCAAAGCCAGCTTTGAGGCCGGGATCACGACCGTCACTGACCTACACGAAGCGCAGGCACGCTACGATCTGATCGTGGCCCAGGAAATTGCGGCAGAAAATGAGCAAGCTGTAGCGCAGCATAGCCTGCAAGCCATCATAGGCAGCCCGCCACAAACGCTGGCAAAAGTGCGTGACGACCTGCAAATCACACCTGCCATCAAGCCCATGCAAGACTGGCAAACAGTAACTGCCGCCAGCAACCTGAATATTCAGATCCAGCAGGCACAGATTGAAATCAGTGACCGCAATATCAGCATCGCCCAATCCGGACACTATCCGACCCTGGATGCGGTCGCCAGCTACACCGATAGCCACTACAACGGTAGCCAGAACCGTTTTGGGACAGACCTGCAAAATGCAGTGATCGGCGTAGAGCTCAACGTGCCGATTTATCTGGGTGGCGCGGTAGACTCTCGCATCAGGCAGGCGGCTTACAACAAGCAGAAAGCACAAGATGACCTCGAAAACGTCCACCGCCAGACCATCTTGGAAACACAACGTGCTTACCTGGGCTTGAGTAGCAGCATTGCACAAATCAAGGCACTGGAGCAGGCCTTGCAAAGCAGCCAAAGCCAGTTAGACGCCACCAAGCTCGGCTATGAAGTCGGCATCCGCACCAGCGTAGACCTACTTAATGCCAGACAACAACACTTTAGCGCCAAACGCGATTTACTACAGGCCCGCTATAACTACCTGGTCAATATTATCCGCCTGAAAACCGCGAGCGGGATTGTGTCAGAAGCCGACCTGCAGGACATAGACCAGCAACTCACCAAGAGATAGCCATGAAATCTGCCATAGCCAGCACAGATGCTGTTTGGATGTTGATTGATGTACAAACGCGGCTATGCTCTGTGATGCCAGAAGCCGCCATGGCAACGGTGATCAAGAATATTCAACGCTTGCTGCAAGCAGCGCAATTACTCAATATTCCGCTGTGGGTCACCGAGCAATACCCGGAAAAACTTGGCGAGACCTTGCCAGAGCTGCAATCATTACTGCCTGAATACACCCCGCGCACAGCTAAACTCGCCTTCTCCGCCTGGCATGAACCCGCCTTGCAGGAATCCTCCATCAGCGTTGCGCCACAAGTCGTATTATTTGGCCTGGAAGCACACATTTGCGTGCTACAAACCGCACTCGATGCCCTGGCTGCTGGCAAACAGGTGTTTATTGTTGAAGATGCCGTTATTTCACGCGATATCGCCAATCGCAACAATGCCATCGAACGCCTGCGCGCGGCCGGTTGCATCATCACCAATACTGAATCCATGCTGTTTGAACCCATGCAGGCCGCCACACATGCACAATTCAAAGCGCTCTCTGCGCTGATTCGTTAATGCGCGCCATTGATTACTAAATGCTTCAACGTGCGGTAATAAGCCCTTTCAATCACCGCAAAAAATGCGGTAATGATAGACACCTCTTTTAGCACTCTGCGCGCTATTGCCCTGACCTTTGGATAAATACTTGCAGAGTATGATCATTAACGTTGATTTAAAACTTCGGAGATCATCGCCAGATGATCTTTAAGGATATGGTGATATGACTCAAATCGAATGGAACGACTTCACCAAAGTGGAGTTGCGCGTTGGGCGAGTGATTGCGGCCGAAGTATTTGCCGAGGCTCGCAAACCCGCTTACAAACTGCAGATCGACTTTGGCCCAGAGATTGGCGTACGCAAATCCAGTGCTCAAATCACAGCGCTTTACAGTCCGGAAAGTTTAATCGGCAAACAAGTGGTCGCCGTGGTGAATTTCCCGCCCAAACAAATCGGGCCCTTGATGTCAGAATGCCTGGTCACCGGTTTTCATGATACCGAAGGGCGCGTCACCCTGTGCGTACCCGAGCATGAAGTACCACTTGGTACAAAACTACTCTAAATACTCACCGATTAGAAAGTAATATAATTCATCAAGTTAAAGCGACTGTTCATTATCGCTTTAGCTCTTCAAACTTATCAGCCATCGTCGGATTACCCTTAGTCAGCTTCTTAATAGTCACATCTTGTGCCTTGTCATTGGCTAAACGAAGGTTGCGGCTGGTACTGAGCAATGCATCTTTGGTTTTTTGCAGATGATCGATAGACTTATCAATCTCATCTATTGCTTTTTGAAAGTGATTCGAGGCGAGTTCATAGTTACGTGAAAACGCGTTTTTAAAGGCATCTAGCTCGCTCTCAAAATTCGTGATATCTATATTTTGTGCTCTTACGGTAGCCAACTCAGTTTTATATTTCATCGAGTTTAAAGCTGCATTACGCAGCAGCGTAATCATAGGGATAAAAAACTGCGGGCGTACCACATACATTTTGGGATAGCGGTGGAACACATCGACGATGCCAGTGTTATAAAGCTCACTTTCAGGCTCTAATAGTGAAACCAGCACCGCATACTCGCAACCCTTTTCATTGCGGTCTTTATCCAGCTCTTTTAAAAAGTCCTCATTTTTGCTTTTAGTAGCGGTAGTGTCATTTTCGTTTTTCATCTCAAACATAATTGAGACGATTTCAGTGCCACCGTCATCCTGGTCTTTAAAGATATAGTCGCCTTTACTGCCCGAGCGTGCATCGTTGTCTTTCTCGAAATACGCTTTAGGAAATGCAGTGGCACGAATACGGTTAAACTCGGTTTCGCAATGCTGCTCTAGCGTTTCGCCGATCATCTTTGTCGAAAGCTTAGCCTTCAAGTCCTTCAAACGCTCAATAGCATCATCGCGGTCTTTAATCTGCGTTTCGTATTTATCTTTAAGTGACTTCTCAGCCAACTCTTTCTCAAGGGCCGCGCGTACCAAGCTACCCTTAAGTTCATCACGCTCTTTTTCCACCTGGCCCACCGCTTGATTAATCGCCAGTTTCTTTTCGGTTTCAATGGCGTCCAACTTTGCTTTTAAGCCTTGGATTTCACTGTCTTTCGTCGAAGCTGTTTTTTGAATCTCATGCGAGAGCTTTGCTTCTGCCAAATTAGCCACATTAGCAACCTCTTGTTTTGCTTGAGCAAGTTGGTTCACCAAAGCATCGCGCTCTTTTTCAACCTGACTCAACGCCTGAGTTACAGCCAACTGCCTAGCCACGGCCTCAGACTCTAGCTTAGACTTAAGCTCTTTAATCTCACTATCTTTGGCCGCGGCAGCTTGCTGCAAGTCACTGGCCACTTTAGTGGTAGCTAACTCAATTGCACTTTGCTTTTCTTTTTCAGCCAACTCAAGACGCTCATGAAGTTGATGCTCAAAGTCACTATCGCGGACTTGTTTGAGGATGTCAGCATAGCCAGCCTCATCAATCTTAAAGGCCTTGCTGCAATGGGGGCAGATGATTTCATGCATTTACTTTTCCAATTCATGCTCAAATAGCTGGTTCATATATATTAAATCCATCTAATTTTTTTAAAATCTCTCTTTTTAAAACGATTCCAACACTATATTTTGCTCTCGTGAGTGCTACATAAAACTTTGCTTTTGGTTCTGGTTTCAATTCACTTTGTCTATTAATAAGCCAATCTACCATTGGCCCAGTGGGGTAAATAAGCACTCTGTTAAATGTTAGTCCTTTGGACTTACCGAATGTCAGTACGTAATAATTGTTATTAACCATCGTCCTTACCGAATACCTCAGCTGCATGGGCTTATATTCATAGAGATAATTATCGCGCAAACATTCTTCAACAAGAAAGACACCATCATGATTTGTAGACTCGCTGTTACCAGATGTAGTACCAGAAAAGTTCGGATACAAGGTATTTGAAAAGTCACATATGTCTGATAAGCAACGATAATTCACATTTAGTGACAGGTCATCAATATTTATATTGATTGATCTGTCAGAAAAAAAATTAAGAATTTCTGACTTTTGAAACCTCTTATTTTTTGCTGCGTTGTTAGTAGAGTATGTTGCTTGTCTTGGATCACCAACAAGTAGTACATTCGATGGACTATCAAAGAGCAGCTTAAGAAACTCTAAGTCGTAACCAGCTAAATCTTGTACTTCATCAATAAAAATATTATCGAAGCATTCTGAAATGCGCTTTATAACTTTGCCGTGCGACTTCTCATTACAGCGCATTACAAATTTCGCTAACTTATCTGAGTAAACCTTACCTTCACTTGAGAAGTAAAACTTTTCAATATTCTCTTCTTCACCCCAATAAACTGGCTGACCTGCTTTCGTTTGATATTTGATACCCGACCGTCCACTTTCGAGTATTAAGCCATTAATTTCAATATCAACAACACAGCTCTGATATGGCTTGGCGCCATGTTTGATTAAAAATGAAAACCATGTTTGAACAGTGATAAGGTTATTAACTACACCTTTAGACTCCATTAATAACTTTGTCTTTATTTCCTCTTCACAAGCTTCGGTGAAGGTTGTAATTAAAACGGTTTCACCGTGTTCTGCTTTATTAATTGCTCGCTTGATAAGCTCAGTTGTCTTACCAGAGCCAGCAGCAGCAATGATTAAATTATTCGACATTACTAATTGCATCTGAGATGTAGGATGGAAAGATAATCTCTTCATCAAATTCAAATATTTTTAAGGCGCATTCTGTTTTATTGGCTCTCATATATTTATGTAGGTTATCGATGTCATCATATTGGACGCCAAGAATTTTTTTGGTTTTATCAAACCCATTCGCTTTAAGAAATTTTGGCTCCAGCGTATTGTAATTAAATTTACTTTCACCGATCACCAAGCCTCCTACATCAACTTCTTGGTCAAAATAAATCTTGATGTTTGGCCTCGCATTTTCGCCTAAATAGTTTTGATACTTCTTTCCTAGTGCTTCAATATCGCCATCGTTGTCAGTAATGACGCTAACACGTTGAGAAATCCTCTCTGCTATCTCAAGAAATCTCAAAAACGAAACTCCAACAGAAATAACATCTATCCGATCTTCAATCGGAAGCCTGCCCTGATTAGCCGACATGTATGCTTTTTGAACGACCAACTCGTCTGAGTCACCCTCAACTAAAATTGCTCTGTCACACAATATAAGTCTTAGCGTGTCATATCCTTGTAATTTTTCAAAAAAGGCTTTTGTATCAGGAGACAGCCCACTCATTTTGGTTGATTTTCTGTCGTTCAATAAAATCAGTGAGTCTAGTCCAAGCTTATTTGCAACAAAGCTACTATGAGTAGTGATGATGATTTGTTTACCCTCACAACTACCTTTGATAGCCTTGATTAACTCATTCAATTTAGTATGTGAGAGATGATTTTCAGGTTCTTCTACCAAAACGACATTGGCCTCTTGAGCTTTATTGTGTGCTAAGGCAAGGTTAGTTTTAATGACGCTTTGCTCACCCTTTCCTATATTATGAAAAGGTATATTGTCCACATAGGTCGTCAAACTACTTTCCCACGCATTCTTTGATGATAGCTCAACTGAAATCGACACCCTTTTTTCTGTAACCTTTGCGGCGGAGGTTAACTTTTCATTGATTTTTTGTATTGACTCATTACCAATAAAAGACTCTTTCATTTCTCGATGCGATTGAGAAATATTGATAACTTCTTCAGTAGTCAATAATTCTTTTACGATTCGACTAATATACAAATCAGAGCCATTAGAAAACCGCGTATTTGATGAATCAATAAGCGCCGATTTCAATGGTATATTTCTTGCCGTAATCGTATCTCTTGAAAACCCTTTCCAAACAACATGGTAATACTCAATCGGAATGGTTCTTAAATTGCCAGATTGTATAAGTTCTTGATAAACAGACTGGTATGCGTCGTCAAACTCAACCTTCAGAAAAACACCACTATAATCCTCCCCGGATGTGTTTTTATTGCCTTTTAAAAAAGGCCTTTCTTCTTTGTCAAAATATAATTCAATCAAAATCGATGGAGGAGGCAGCTTGTCCTGATTTTGTAGACTGTCTAAATATTCTTTTACCGCAATATCATTGAACAAATACTGAGTTAACTCATTGTGTAAATAACGGCCATTGTACAGGCCTGTAAGTGCCAAGTTTATCGCCTCAAGAATCGTTGATTTACCAGCCGCGTTATCTCCTACGATTATGTTTAGACCGCTGTTGAGGGATAATGTAAAACGATCTTTAAAGCACTTAAAATTCTCAATGACAATCTTTTCAATTAACAAGGTTTAGTCCTTTAAATTAAATTTCACTTGTACTCAATGTCTGATTGATAAAGTTATGTAGCACATATCGGAGTTCAAGCTCTACCGTTTTGCATCACGTAAAATCATAGGTCAGACTCGGTTGACTTAATAAGTGGCGCATCTCAACTACCTCGGAATAATATGCACCTTCGCATGCGTCACACCTGTTTGTGACGAGATAGCATTCACGCACTCCTCCACTTCGGCGATCTTGCCTTTCAGTATCACCGTTTCCATACAGTTATCATGGTCTAAATGCACATGCTGTGCGGTAATAATCACATGGTGGTGTGCATGCTGTAACTGGTTCACGCGGCTGGCGAGTTGCCGCTCGTGATGGTTGTAAACATAACTGAGCGACGCGACGCAATCGGCCTGGGTGTGATTATTGTTTTGCATCACGTCCTCATCAAGGGCTTTGCGCACCAGGTCACGAAAGGCTTCTGAGCGATTCACGTAGGCTTTGACGGCCACCAGTTGGTCAAAGGCGTCGGCCAGGTCGTCCTCAACTGAAATCGTGATGCGTCGCATGGGCTAAGTCCTCGCTAAAACTGATAGGTCAATGTGAGTCGTGCAGCTCTCGGCTCTACCGGGTGAAAGTGAATATCGTTGACCGGTGCAGCCTCGCCTTTGAGTTGCGACTCATAGTAATAGTCGATATCGCTGGCCTTGCGGTCAAACAGGTTAAACACATCCAGTGTCAGGCTGGTGCGTTGATTATACCGGTAGCCGATGCGGGCATAGGTAAGGAACGTGGCGTTTGAGCGCACAGAATTATCTTCTATCAGCGCCCTGGGGCCAAAGTAGCGTAACTGCATGCTGCCAAACCAGTTGCCCCAATTTGTCACCGTTGCCCCCAGGGAGGCCACTTTGTTGATTGCGCCGGGGATGTATTGTCCTGCTGGGTCGTGGTCTCTGAAGCGGGCTTTGGAGAGTGCAATATCCATATCGAGCAATAGCCAGTCGTTGACGACATAATGGTTATTCCACTCAACACCATAGCGGCGGCTGGCGTGGCTGGGTTCGGTTTCACCGGCATCACCAACAAATAACAGCTCGGAGTCCATATCCAGTTGCCAGATGGCCAAAGAGCTTTGCAAACCAGGCACCCACTCGCTTCTGACGCCGATCTCGCTGCCGCGAGTGCTCACCAAGGGGGTAACAGGCAAAGCAGCAGAACCATCTAGCAGGCGGGTTTGTGTGGCAGCGCGTGCATCGTTGCTATGAAAGCCTTTGCCAATATTGTAGAAAAACTCAGTATTCGCCCACGGCCCAAAAATGACCGAAAACTTGGGTGAGGTAATGCCATCGCCGACATGGCCAGCGTTACCTGCCAGGCTGCTTTTGACATCGAACTGGTAGCGATCATAACGTAAGCCTGCCACCGTGCGTAGCTTCTCATGCCACCATAGCGTGTTTTCAGCATAAACACCGGCACTGCTTTCCTCTACCTTATCTGACCGTATTTGTGACAAGCGCTGCGTTTGCGCTGTCTTGTAGAGCGCCACTGGTGACAACTTGTCATACCGTGTTTGCAAGCCCACTTTATTGTCCATCACCATGCCGGCAATTTCACCTAGCCACGACTTGCTGAGATTGAGGCCCAGCATGATGCGTTGCTCACTTTGGTCAGTCTGGTCACCATTGACGGGATCACTTAGAAAATAGGTAAAGTTGCCGAATAAATCGAGCTTGGAGCGGACGGCATAGGCATTGATTTGCCAGCCACCATGCTGATCACGGTGGTGCTTGGCAAACGACAGGCTGTAACGTGACGAGTCGCCGCCATCACTCGGGTCAATCGCGTCAAAACGCCCGATTTGACCGCTGCGTACAGCACGCAATGGAATCTGGTCGGTCGAATTCCAGCGGTTCTTATACGCCATTGCAGTCAGCGTCATGCCATCGCGTGCATCACCTTCGCGGTAACGCAGCAAACCATTGTATTTCCTGACGCCTTCTGCCACCTGCCAGGGGCCATCATAGTGATTGACATCCAGCGCATAGAGTAAATGGCCTTGTTGCAAAGCCACAGAGTTTGCCAGCAGCATGCGCTGGTAATCGTAGCTCCCCACCGTCAGGCTGGCGATGCCCTGTGGCAACTGATTCAGCAAATGCAAATGCGCCGCGCCCGCCGATGAAAAGTCGCCCTCTTCTGCCGAGTAAGGGCCTTTTTTGTAATGCAAATGGCTGACCAGCTCGGGGATCAGGAAATTCAAATCGGTATAGCCCTGGCCGTGCGCATGGGTGCGCATATTGACCGGCATTTCGTCCACATAGGTGGCAAAGTCTGTGCCGTGGTCGAGGTTAAAACCACGCAGGTAAAACTGGTTGGCTTTACCGCTGCCGCTATGCTGGGTCACGATCATGCCGGGCACGAATTCAAGTATCTCGCCAATACGCGCAATTGGCCGGTTCTTAATCAGGCTAGCGTTGACTTTACCTTCACTGGCCGCATCTGATGAACCAACAGCGTTGTCGTAATGCGCGCGCACCTGGATTTCCTCCAAGTCTATAGACTCATTAGCCAGTGTGGGTACGCTGGCAAACAACCCTGCCAGCGCCATGGCAATCTTTGAATATTTTGTCATCGGTGTACTTACCCTCTATCGTATGATCTTTTTTTTATTATTCATACGACGGCATTATGAAGCAGTAGGCCACAATGACCTATACGTATATTGACGCAAACATACTTTTACCCGCTACTTCATGAGAGACAGGCACAAAAAAGCCCGCTGACGCGGGCTTTTTTTAACAACAGACGCCTTATTCAGCCGCTGGCGCTTCTTCTCTTGCAGGTGGATCGATCAACGCTTTCATGCTCAAACGCACTTTACCTTTGTCATCCAGCTCAACCACTTTCACTTTCACGATGTCACCTTCTTTGAGGTAATCGCTCACTGCTTTGACGCGCTCGTGGGCGATTTGTGAAATGTGTACCAGGCCATCTTTACCTGGCAACAAAGTCACGACAGCACCGAAATCAAGAATCTTGACCACTGGGCCTTCGTAGATCTGGCCGACTTCAACTTCAGCGGTGATCTGTGCAATACGACGTTGGGCTTCAGCACCTTCATCCGCATTGGTACATGCAATTTTCACGGTACCGTCATCTTCGATGTCGATGCTGGTGTTGGTTTCTTTGGTCAGTGCCTGAATCACTGCGCCACCTTTACCGATCACGTCACGGATTTTGTCCGGATTGATCTTCATGCTGATGATGCGTGGTGCAAACTGTGACATTTCGGTGTTAACACCTGACACAGCTTCTTTCATCAGGCCCAGGATGTGCGCGCGACCTTCTTTGGCTTGTGCCAGTGCCACTTGCATGATTTGTGCTGTGATACCGGTGATTTTGATATCCATTTGCAGGGCGGTCACGCCTTTGTCGGTACCGGCTACTTTAAAGTCCATATCACCCAGGTGGTCTTCGTCACCCAGAATGTCGGTCAGTACAGCCACGCGGTTGCCTTCTTTGATCAGGCCCATTGCCACGCCAGCGACGTGTGCAGTCAATGGCACACCAGCATCCAGCAGGGACAAGCAACCACCACAGACAGACGCCATGGAGCTGGAACCGTTAGACTCAGTGATCTCTGACACCACACGCATGGTGTAGTCAAAGTCTTCTTTTTTAGGCAGTACTGCTTTCAAAGCACGTTTAGCCAGGTTACCGTGGCCGATTTCGCGGCGCTTAGGCGTACCCACACGGCCTGTTTCACCAGTCGCATACGGAGGCATGTTGTAGTGCAACATAAAGCGGTCAGTGTACTCACCAGACAGTGCGTCAATGATTTGCTCATCGCGGCCAGTGCCCAATGTAGCAACTACCAGCGCTTGTGTTTCACCGCGTGTAAACAGGGCAGAACCGTGTGTACGTGGCAATACGCCTGAGCGAATGGTGATCGGGCGCACAGTGCGTGTGTCGCGGCCGTCAATGCGTGGCTCGCCGTTCAGGATCTGGCTACGTACGGTTTTGGCTTCCAGTTTAAAGAACTCGTCTTTAATCTTGTTGGCTTCCAGTGTAGAAGTTTCTTCCGTAATCAAGGTGCCCATGACACGTGACATGATTTCATCCAGTGTGGAAGAGCGCTCACCTTTAGATTTGATCTTGAACGCAGCATTGATGTCGTCGGCAGCAATCGCAGCCACTTTTTCGATCAACGCAGTGTCTGGCTCTGGCGGTGTCCAATCCCAGGCATCTTTACCGGCTTCTGCAGCCATTTCGTTGATCGCTTTGATCACTGGTTGCATTTGCTCGTGACCAAATACAACGGCGCCCAACATCACTTCTTCAGACAGCTCTTTGGCTTCAGATTCAACCATCATCACCGCAGATTCAGTTGCACCAACCACCAGATCCAATGCAGAGTCTTTCAGCAATGAAACATCAGGGTTCAATACATATTCGCCATTGATATAACCCACTCGTGCCGCACCTAATGGGCCGTAGAATGGAATACCAGACAATGCCAGCGCAGCAGAAGCACCAATCACCGCAGGGATATCGGAATCAATTTCCGGATCCAGTGACAATACAGTGGCCACGACCTGCACTTCGTTATAGAAGGCATCTGGGAACAGCGGACGCAATGGACGGTCGATCAAACGTGCAGTCAGCGTTTCTTTTTCAGAAGGACGGCCTTCGCGCTTGAAGAAACCACCAGGAATACGGCCAGCCGCATAGGTCTTCTCTTGGTAATCCACGGTCAATGGAAAGAAATCCTGACCCTCTTTCACTTCTCGCTTGGCAGTCACAGCCACCAGCACAACGGTATCCCCGTAGCTGACGATCACTGCCGCATCAGATTGGCGTGCAATTTCACCTGTTTCCAATGTCAGGGTATGCGCACCAAACGGGATGCTTCTTTTAGTAATTTCAAACATATTTTTCCTTTTCTCTACCATGGCTATTCACTACCTAATAGCCAATCTCAATAATGAAAATACAGCATTCGCTTACTGCGTTTGGGCGCTCTTCATTGGGTTGCCCGACGCGCGACGGCTGTATTTCCCGATTTGTGGTGACTTCCATCAACACGCTGCACCTGCTTATCCAGTTGCAACGCACTCACAGAAGCCACCGCGTTTTGGTGATTTTTTAAAGCAAAAAAGCCGAGGCAATCACCATGCCATCGGCTTTTATTTCGTTAAAAGTGAACAGTGTTAAGTGTCACACTTCAACCAAATTATTTACGCAGGTTCAAGCGCTCGATCAGCGTTTGATAGCGGCTAACGTCTTTACCTTTGAGGTAGTCCAGCAAACGACGACGCTGGCTAACCATGGCCAACAGACCACGACGTGAGTGGTTGTCTTTTTTGTTGGATTTGAAGTGCTCAGTCAGGTAAGTGATACGGTTAGTCAACAAAGCCACTTGTACTTCCGGGCTTGCGGTATCACCTTCACTGCGTTGGTATTCTTTAATGATTTTTGCGGATTGTTCTGCGGTAACAGCCATCTTTTTTCCTTTGAGTTAGCGTCAATGTCGCGGCAGCCAAGCAACCTATTTGCCTTACCACGCCGACATTCAAATTACACGAACCGCGCATTATATCGGCAAGTCCCTGCCTTGCATAGTCTTTTATAGGATTAAGCTTCTGTTTTTATGAATTAATTTCCGACTCATGGCCTAGATACAAGCTATAAGAAATCATCATAAAAACCTGCCTGGGCTGGCACCGCGCCACGAATGCCGCAAATTGAGGCAGCAAACCAGGCAGCACGTGTCAGCATGGTTTGCCGCGACCAGCCAGCCAGCAACCCGCGAATAACCACTGCCGTATACGCATCCCCCGCCCCCACGCTATCGACAAAAGGCGATTGCAATTTCATCGGTGGCGCTCTAAAACCATTGCCATAAGCATCCAGCCAGAAACTGCCCTGCTCGCCACAGGTAACAAACACCTCACTCAAACCGAACACCATTAGCAACTGCCGCGCCAGGTCGTTAATATCTGACGACACAGGCAAGCCCACCAGCGCGCATACCTCCGGTAACTCTTCATGATTAATCTTCAGGATATCTGCGGCCTGCAATACCTGGCGCAGGCTGTGCGCGTCATACCATGGCGCACGCAAGTTAATGTCGCAAAAAACCGTGGCTGTACACATTTTTAGCCATTGGTCAGCCAGCGCCTGCATGGGCGCATGCCGCAATGCCAGTGAGCCGATATACACCAGGCGTGGCGGATGCTGCTTGGTTAAGACTTGTACCGGCGGCCACTGCAAGTCATCGTAGGCTTGCTGATCGAGAATTTCAAAGCGGTGACCGTGTGCGTCCAAATGCACCATGACCTGCCCGCTGGGCAAAGTATCAGACTGTTGCACGCCTGCAATCGACAAGCCGCAATCCTGCATCTCAGCAACAATACGCTCGCCGAGCGCATCTTTGCCCACCGCCGTCAGCAAATGCACCTCCAGCCCAAAGGCATGGCAATGCCTGGCGACGTTATAAGGCGCGCCGCCAATAATGGTTTGCTCGGGAAACACATCTCCCAACACTTCACCCAAAATCATGATGGCATTCGACATACGCTCCATCCTATTTTCCACACCCACCCAATACCATTAACTAACCCTCACTTTTGTGACTCGCACTGACGCAGATTGTTTCAATAAACTGCCAAACCGGTCACACTGAGCATGATTCAACCGGCTCGCAAGCGGCATAAAATAACCTATGTGCAGCATATCAGGATTTTTTTTATCTTTTGTGTGCATTCTTGGCGATCTTTGCTATAATGCGCGTCTTGCGATTCGGGACATGCCCAAATTGCTGTTGGCCAGATAGCTCAGTCGGTAGAGCAGAGGATTGAAAATCCTCGTGTCGGCAGTTCGATTCTGCCTCTGGCCACCACTTCCTTACCTGCCTCTCGGCGCACTTCTTTTTCTGGGTTTGTTGATGTCATTAAAACACTTAACACCGGATGAGTTACACCCATTACTGAACGATCCATCATTGCTGCTTGTTGATATCCGCAATGATCACGAGCTGGTTTCCGGTATTTTGCCCGGCGCACTGCATGTACCTTTAGGCAATCTGACGGCAGTATTCGACCAGTTTCCCCAAGACAAAAAAATTGTGTTTTATTGCCGTAGCGGCGTGCGCTCGGTGTCCGCAGGCGAATTTGCGCTGGCACAAGGCCGCACCGATGTTTCACATCTTGCAGGCGGCATTCTGGCTTGGGCGCGTGCAGGCCTACCCATACAAGCGGCTTAATTTATTTTCAGGAACGCTCATGCAATTTGATAAAGATCTTGATGCCCGCAACTTGAACTGCCCATTGCCCATCCTGCGCTGCAAAAAGGCCCTGAATGAGTTGACCGCTGAACAGGTACTCAAAATTACTGCCACAGATCCTGGCTCAAAAAAAGACTTTGACGCCTTTTGCCGCCAAACTGGCCATACCTTGCTGGACACACAAGAAGCCGAAGGCGTGTTCACCTTCTGGATCCGTAAACGCAGCGCTTAAGCCAGCGCCTCGCTTAAAATCAAAACGTTTAAATAAAAAGCCCGCAATTGCGGGCTTTTTCACGGCAAAGCGATTAGCTTATTTGGCTTGCTCAAGGCTACCCATCGCTTTCGGGAAAGTGACCACGCCCCAGGGCATGTTTTTCACTTCCACTTGCTTAGTTACTTCCAGCTTGTCCGCATCAATCACAAATACGGCGTCAGACTTGCCACACGCTAACAGGATATTTTTGTTGTCTGGCGTGAAGCTGAAATGCCAGCAGCGGTTACCGGTCGGCACCTCTTTTACCTTCTCAAAGGTTTTGGCATCAAACACTTGCAGCAATTTGGCTTTATTGGTGGCCACAAAAATACGCTCGCCTTTGCTATCGTAAGCAATGCCGTAAGGTGTTTCAGCCGTATCCACGGTGCGCACCACATTAAAGTCTTTATCCATCACCAGGATCTTGTTCCCAAACTCCAGTGTTGCCAGATAGGTGTTACCATCAGGTGACACTTTAATACCGCGCGGTCTATCACCGTATTCATGTGTCGCAATGGTTTTCACCAGTTCGCCGGTCTCAATATTGTGCACAGTCACGGTGTTATCTGCTTCATTGGTAATCACCAGTTGCTTGCCATCTGCTGAAAATTCCAGGCCTTCCGTTTCCGGGCCGCCGGTAATTTCACGGATTTTTTCGCCTTTGCTCAAATCCACCACTGCAATTTTGGCCGGAATTTTTTCATCATCGTCGTCATCGTCCTCTTCATGCTTTTCACCTGGTTTAGGTGGCGGACCAGCCTTGGCGCTTGGCTCAGACGACACATAAGCAAAGTTACCCCTAATACGCACGAATTCAGGGTTTTTACCCACCTCAATTTGCTTCACAAGCTCGCCGGTGGCCGTATCAATAACAGAAACACTGCCATTCTCACGCGTGGCAACCACGAGCTGCTTACCATCATCGGTCAACGCCAAACCACGTGGTGCCTGCGCCTTGACGTCAATTTGCCTGGTGACCTGCATGGTTGCCAGATCAATCACGCTAACGCCAGCATCCTGGGTAGACACGTAAGCCACGGCGCCAGATACAGCGCTTTCAGCCGCCGGGGCTGCCGCCTCAGTGGACGCTTCCTGCTTGTTACAGGCCGCCACGCTGGCGACCAAAGCCAGCAACAGCAAGCTCATGCGCGTGCGACGCGCCATTGATGAATTCAACATTGCATTTATCTCCTGATTTTTTTATTAAAGCTTATGGTTGCAGCAAGAATCATACTTGCCGACAAACCGTGGCCCACGACTACTTTTCACATCATCACCGCCAACAAAGGCTGCAAACAGCCACCATATTGGCTATTTATAACCAACTATCCCAAAAACAAGCGATAGGCAGGATTCTGACTTTCATCCCAGTAAGGGTAGCCCAGCTGCTGCAGAAACTGCTCAAAAGCCGTTTTATCTTCTGGTGGCACCTGCATCCCCACCAGCACGCGGCCAAAATCGGCGCCATGATTGCGGTAGTGAAACAAACTAATGTTCCAGTTGTGACCCATAGATTCGAGAAAGTTCATTAATGCGCCCGGCTTCTCCGGAAACTCAAAGCGGTAAACCACTTCGTTTTGCGCTTGCGGCGCATGCCCCCCGACCAGGTGGCGCAAATGCAGCTTGGCCATTTCGTTATCGCTCAAATTCAGCGTTGGCAAGCCCGCAGCCTCCAATGTGCTGGCGATCTCAGTCGCCTCCGCCGGGTTATGCACGGCCAGGCCAACAAAAATATGCGCCTGCTTGTTATCAGAAAAACGGTAATTGAATTCAGTGATATTCCGGCTGCCCAATTGGCGACAAAAGGCTTTAAACGCCCCCGGCGTTTCAGGAATCGTCACCGCAAACACGGCTTCACGATGCTCACCCAACTCAGCGCGCTCAGCGATAAAGCGCAGACGGTCAAAATTCATATTGGCGCCAGAAGCGACGGCAATCATGGTTTTGCCTTGCAACTGGTGTTTTTCACTGTAGGCTTTCAAGCCGGCTAAGGCCAAGGCACCGGCAGGTTCAAGAATGCTGCGCGTGTCTTCAAACACATCTTTAATCGCGGCACACACCTCATCGTTATCGACGACGATCATTTCATCCACATACTGCTGCACCAAAGCAAAGGTATGCTCGCCCACCTGCTTCACCGCAGCGCCATCTGCAAACAAGCCAACTTGCTCCAGCATCACGCGCTGGCCAAGCTTGACTGACTCTGTCATCGCTTCCGCATCTTGCGCTTCAACGCCAATGACTTTGATCTCCGGGCGCACGGCTTTGATATATGCCGCAATTCCCGCCAGCAAACCGCCACCGCCAACGCAGCAAAAAATCGCTTCTATCGGCTCCGGATGATCCTGCACAATTTCCAGCGCAATCGTGCCCTGACCGGCAATCACGTCCGGGTCATCATAAGGGTGCACAAAGGTCAGGCCTTCGCTTTGCTCCACTTTGAGAGCATGCGCATAGGCATCAGAATAACTATCGCCAAACAGCACCACCTCGGCCCCGCGCGAACGCACCGCATTGACCTTGATCGCCGGGGTTGTCGTCGGCATCACGATCACGGCACGGCAGCCCATTTTTTGCGCACTCAGCGCCACACCTTGCGCATGGTTGCCGGCACTGGCACAAATCACGCCACGCGCCAGCGCATCGGGCAGTAAATTAGCCATTTTGTTATAGGCGCCACGCAGTTTGAATGAAAACACCGGCTGCATATCCTCACGCTTCAATAACACACGATTTTTAAAGCGCGCAGACAGGTTAGGCATCTCATCCAAAGGCGTGTGTCTGGCCACAGCATAGACTTGAGAGTGTTCGATTTTTTCGCGGTAATTGATGGTCATGAAAGGCGTTAAGATTTTAAAACCGCAGGGTTGCAGTGTATGATAGAGAATTGTTTGTATTATAAAGAATTAATCAAGGATTGAAGCAAATGGCAATGGATAAAGCACAACAAGACGCACTGAAACTGGAAGTAGCGAAAGCCGCTGTGACTTATGTAAAAGATGGCATTATCGGCGTGGGTACAGGCTCAACCGCCAATTTCTTTATTGATGAACTAGCCAAAGTAAAACATAAAATCACCGGCGCGGTGGCCAGCTCAGAAGCGACTGCACAACGCTTGCGTGCCCACGGCATCGAAGTATTTGACTTGAACAGCGTCGACAGCCTGGATATTTATGTAGACGGTGCCGATGAAATCACCGAACACATGCATATGCTTAAAGGTGGTGGCGGTGCGTTGACCCGTGAGAAAATCGTGGCTGCCGTAGCGAAATCCTTTATCTGCATCTGTGACGAAAGCAAATTCGTACCAGTATTAGGCAAGTTCCCGCTGCCGGTAGAAGTGTTGCCAATGGCCCGCAGCCATGTCGCTCGCGAACTGGTCAAACTGGGCGGCCAACCACAGTTGCGTGACTTCACCACCGATAACGGCAACCTGATCCTGGACGTACACGGCCTGACCATTAGCGACCCGATCGCGCTGGAAGCCAAAATCAACGCCATCGTTGGCGTCGTCACCAATGGCCTGTTTGCAGCCCGCCCAGCTAACGTCTTGTTGCTGGCCACACCAAACGGTGTCAAGACACTGACAAAGTAATTGCAAAATTATCATGAAGTTGTCATATTGTGCTGGTAATCTGCACCGGCACAATAATTAGGAAAATTTGTCATGCAATTTGAACATACCTCTAAGCAATACGATGTTGAACTAGAATCAGTACGTGCCAAGGTTCTGGAAATGGGGGGACTGGTTGAGCAGCAGATTGTGAATGCGCTGGAGGCACTCACCAGTGCCGACGTGAATCTGGCCAAGGATGTGATGGAGCGTGACACACGCGTCAATGCACTCGAAGTACAAGTCGACGAAGATTGCAGCCATATCATCGCCCGCAGGCAACCTGCCGCACGTGATTTGCGCATGATCATGATGATGGTCAAAACCATCACCGACCTCGAGCGTATTGGCGACGAGGCCACCAAAATTGCCCGTACGGCGCAGCGCATCTACGAACAAGACCGCATGTACAAACCACGTTTTAACGAGATTAAAACCATGGTTGGGATTGTGCGTGAGATGCTGCGCACCTCATTAGACTCTTTCGCCCGCCTGGACGTGAGCCAGACGGTTGAAGTGGCCAAGCAAGATGAACAAGTGGACGAGCAATTCCGCGCCGCCATGCGTCAGCTGATTACATTTATGCTGGAAGATCCACGCACAATTTCCATGTCACTGGAAGTGCTGTTTGTGGCCAAAGCGATTGAGCGTATTGGCGACCATGCCAAAAACATTTCTGAATACGTCGTCTATATGGTGAAAGGCAAAGATGTACGCCACACCAGCCTGGAAGACATTCAGCGCGAAACGCAATCCTAAAATGGATTTAAAGCAAAAAAGCACTCCAAGGAGTGCTTTTTTTAATCGCGGCTATCAAGCTGATGCATTAAGCGCTGGGCGGCACGTAACCACTCGCGACATCGGCACCATCACCAAAGAAGTACTTTTCAGTCTGCTCGGCCAAATACTTTCTGGCGCTGGCATCAGCCAGGCTCAAACGGTTTTCGTTAACCAGCATGGTTTGCTGCTTCAACCAGCCTGCCCAGGCCTCTTTGGAGACGTGCATATAAATCCTTTTGCCCAACTCACCGGGATAAGGCGGGAAATCCATGCCCTCAAGCTCTTTGCCCAGTTTCACACATTGCACCAATCTTGCCATGTTCGTTCCTCACTACACTGCTAAAAGCGCTATCATAGCGCATGTTAAAATCTGATGTCGCATTTTAGAGATAATCCATGCAAAACAATCAATCATCTAGCCACCAGGAAAGCCCTTTTAAAGGCAAAACTGGTTTTCGTCGCTTAATCAATGCTTTTGGCTACTCCATGGATGGCTTTAAAGCCGCCTACCAACATGAAGATGCCTTCCGCCAGGAGGTCTGGCTGTCGCTGGTATTGATTCCACTGGCATTTTATCTCGAAGCAGAAGCCTTGCACCGCATCCTGATGGTCGGCAGCGTGCTGTTGGTGATGATTGTCGAGTTACTGAACTCAGCCGTGGAGGCCGTGGTTGATCGTGTGTCCATTGAGCGCCACGCATTGGCCAAACGGGCCAAGGATATTGGCAGCGCGGCCGTATTACTGGCACTGATTAACTTGGGCGTAGTATGGGGCTTGATCCTGCTAGCTTAATGTTACTCAATAATAGGTGCACCAATAAAAAAGGTTGGCAATGCCAACCTTTTTTATTCATCAATTTACCTTAGAAATCAGCCCTGGCACCAACCAGGATAGACCGTGCGCCTGCTGGCGAAATATCCTTGAGAAAAGATGCGTGTTCGCGGATCTCATCATTGAGCAGGTTATTGGCCTTGGCAAATAACTCGACGTGATATTTCACAGGCAACTTGTACGCAACCAGAGCACTCAGGTTGGTGTAACCGTTGGTTTTCAACTCGTTCTCAGCCACATCGTTTTGCTTAAAGGCATGCAACACATCTAGACGCGCATTCCAGCCTCCCAGATGGTAATCCAGGCCGCCACCCAGGCGCAAAGGTGAGATACGCGGCAGATAGTCATTATTGCGCGTGTCTTTGGCATGCACATAGTCCCCACGCAACTTCAGCGCCCACTCATCATTCAAGGCAAACTTGCCTTCCAGCTCCACGCCTTTAAATAAGGCTGGAACAGCCTGAAAGTTTGCAATCGGCAACCCTGAGCCTGGATCGGTTGTTCCTGTATTAAACACACCAATAAAATTCTGGAAGCGCGTGGCATAAGCGCCTAAGGTAATACTATGCCCATTCGCTTTCCACTTAAGTTGCGCATCGATACCATTTGACTCTTCTTTCTTTAAGTTGGTATTACCCACCTCAAATTGTCCAGTGGCCACATGTTCACCATTGGCATAAAGCTCAAAATAGCTGGGAGCACGCTCGTTATGTGATAGATTGGCGGTCACGCTCCACACATCATCAATGGTGTACAAACCACCCAATGCAAAGCTGTTGGGATTAAAACGATTATTAAATGCCTGCGTGAAAGTACTATCTGCACTGGAGTTGACTGTCGTCTCACCAAGGCGCCCACCAAAAGTGATTTTGTGTTTATCAATAGGCAGCTCTTCATAAACATATAACGCTTGGGACTGCGTCACAACACTAGGCACAAAGGCCTCCTCGCCCAGGGCTTGAAAACGGGTATTCTGGAACTGATAGCCCAACACACCATTTACCTTGCCTAGTGGAGCATGCGTCGCCTCTAGACTACCCTCCATGCCGCGATTCTTAAATGTCGTCCCAACCACGCCATCTTCCAGTTCAACGTGCTGATAGTCTGTGTGCGCCATACGCAGCTTGAGTTTTTGTAATGGCCCTTTTAAATCACGCACCTCACCCGCTAACTCCAGGCGTTTGTTTTGCATGTCAATGCGCACATTGTCTTCTGCCACCGTGCCATAGTTATTATTGGAGTCTGCATAAGACACGCCAAGGTAACCGGTATCAAAGGTCCAGGCCGCCCCTAATGCACCGCCATTAGCGAGCGCATCGCTATTATTCAGTTTGCCATTGCCTTTGCTATCCCGCGCCGTGCCATCTGCCCGGCTTTTACGTTTTGAAACCGCATAGCCAGGAATCTCCAGGTCACTGGTTTCGCGGCTGTAAACATCTGCATGCAATGCGAATATGCCGTTACCGACATCCATCACTGCCGCCCCGTTACGGGTATTGTCCGGCCCACCAAACCGCGCTTCCGCACGACCGGTATAGCCATCGAGTGACTCTTTGGGAATACGGTGGTCAATCGCATTCACCACTCCACCCATGGCGCTACCGCCATAGAGCAAAGCCGCAGGTCCGCGCACTACGTCAATTTGTTCAATAATCAGCGGATCAATACCAACAGCATGGTCAAAACTCAGGGAGGACGCATCCAGCACGCCCACACCGTTTTGCATAATACGTACACGCTCGCCATCCATGCCACGGATAATCGGGCGTGAAGCATTGGGGCCAAACTGGGTCGAGGTGACGCCAGGAATGCCATTAAGCGTTTCACCCAATGTGCCCTGGCGACGCAAACTTAATTCGCGACCACCAATCACTGACACCGGGACGACCATATCATCAGAAGCGACACCTAAAGGATTACCCGTGACCGGGACTTGATCAAGATTGATGTTTGAAGTGTTATCTGCAGCGAAGACAGGGGTGGTTAATGCGGCCATCATCGCTAGCCATAGCGGTTTTTGACGCCAGGAATGTGGCGCCATGCTGTTGATCATATTCATTGTTATTTCCAGACACGATAGAGACAGTGCGCGTTGCACTGTACTCAGAATAAATAAGCGCCAGAGATGGCTAATGCCAATCCAGGAGCGCGATTAATATCAGGCGGAAATAATGAAAGGCGGGGCGCGCGCAGAATAAACGGCGACGCAAGTGGTAACGACCGCGAACACCGCGGCGATTGGAGGCGTAAACCCGTTGAGCGGAGGCAAACTCCACTGCGGCGTTTGCGTCAGCGCAGCTGCGGCATGTGCCAGGCTGATACACAAAGTACAAGGTTCATTGCCTTGTTTTTTGTCAGGCTGAGACTGTTGCGTCAGCTCTTTGATATGGCTGATTTCGTGTGTAGCAATGCCGGTTTGCGCAATGGCAAACAGCACCGACAACAGGAAATAGACATAAAAACGCTTTAACATATTGAATATATTAACATATATTTATGACAATTGAGTGAACGGTCACGCCTAATGCAGCCATGCCGCGAGGATAGACTCCACGGCATTGGCGTTTTGCGCGGGCACATAGCCGCCTTCCAGCATCCACAGCATACGTCCTTGCGCGTAGGTATCCGCCAGCTGTTTAATACGGGTAGCGATTCTGCCATAGCCTTCATCAGAATATTGCAACGCGCCCAAACGATCACCCGCATGGGCATCCAGTCCGGCCGACACCAGGATGAGTTGCGGACGGAACTGCTGCATGGCAGGCGCCAACTGCTGGTCTAATGCATGCAACAGAATGTGTTCGTTACTCCCCGGCGGCACGTCCACATTCATCGTATAACCAACCCCGGCTCCAATACCTTGCTCAGAGGGACGGCCACTGCCGGGATACAAAGGATGCTGATGGGCGCTGAAATAAAAAACGCTGTTATCTGCCTCAAAAATCTCCTGGGTGCCATTGCCATGATGCACGTCGATATCAATAATTAAAATGCGTTGAATGCCATAACGTTGTTGCGCATAACGCGCGGCGACGGCGATATGATTGGTCAGGCAAAACCCCATGCCGCGCTCACGTGTGGCATGATGCCCGGGCGGCCGTACTAGGGCAAATGCCGCCGCTGACTTCTGTGTCATCAGCGCATCGATACCAGCCATCCCCGCCCCGGAAGCCAATGCCGCCACGGCTACCGAATGCTGTGAGATCACTGTGTCACCGGTGCTAAGCAGTTGATGTGCTCCGGCATGGACGCGAGCCTGTTCGGCATCCAGTAAATCCAGATAGGCGGCACTATGCACACGCAATAAGTCTTCGCGCGTAGCCGCAGCAAACGCAGGCCAGCGTAAAAACGGCCGCAATGACGCACTATGCTGCAATCGCGCCACAATCGCACTGATGCGGCGCGCTTGCTCCGGGTGATCGGGCCCAGGATCATGGGCTTCAAAACGTGTGTCGTACAGTATGCTAATGGTCGTCTTGGCCGGGACGGCGGATACGTCACCTTGCGCGACGGCTGCAGGCAAACAAGGCAGCAAGAGACTCAACACAAGCGGAGTAAGGCATCGCTTCATGGATATTGGCCCAATAGACTAAGCCTATGATTGTAGAAACTTGCCGCGGCAGTGGCAAGTCAGCTGGTCAGCTTATAGATTGACGACGCGCTTCGGCGCGACGCGACCATCACGCTGCTGAAAGCCGACGCCAAGAAACAGGCCAGCTTCACTGTAAATGCGCAGCTCACCTGCCGGAATACTGCCTGACACCCACACCGGATTGCCCTGTTTAAAATAATAAGCCGCATCTTCTTGCAGCAGGATTTTGGGTAAAGCCGTGATCGCCGTATCTACCGGCAGCAGCAAGGCATCACGCTGTTCAGCGGTCATCTGCTCCAGTGCTTCAATGCTCACTGTATGCGCAATTTGATAAGTGGCGGTCGCCGTGCGGCGTAAAGCCGTTAAATGCGCCCCTGCCTGCAAGGCTTTACCAATATCCTCACCCAGGGTGCGAATATAAGTGCCCTTGCTGCAGCACACTTCAATCTCTGCACTGTTATCAGCACAACCCAGCACGCGTAGCGCATGAATAGTCACTTGGCGTGGCGCACGCTCCAGCTCGACACCATCGCGCGCGTATTCATATAAAGGCTTACCGTTCACTTTAAGTGCCGAATACATGGGCGGCACCTGGGTAATTTCACCCATAAACTGCGGCAACACGGCTTCAATACTTTCACGGGTAATATGGCAATCGACCTGGCTGATCACATCGCCTTCTTTATCGCCAGTCGTTGTGGTGACGCCAAACTTGACTGTGGCGACATAGGTTTTATTTTCATCGGTTAAATGCTGTGCAAACTTGGTTGCCTCGCCCAGGCAAATCGGCAAGACACCGGTTGCCAGAGGATCCAGCGTGCCGGTATGCCCGGCTTTTTGCGCCTGATATAACCATTTGACCTTTTGCAAGGCCTGGTTGGAGGAAAAGCCATATGGCTTGTCGAGCAATAACACGCCACTGATGGCGCGTTTAATGCGTTTGATTTGCATAGCTGAAGAGGATAAAAATTAGTCTTGCGGAGGCGTATCGGACAAAGCCTGATTGATCAGCTTGTCCATATGCATACCGCGGTCTATGGATTCGTCATAGACAAAATGCAATTGTGGCACAGTACGTATCATCATACGCTTACCCAATTGCGAACGCAGGAAACCAGCCGCTTTTTCCAGGCCAGCCTGCAAGCCTTTGCTATTTTTTTGTGCCGTATAAAAAACCTTGGCGTGTGCCATGTCACCAGTCACCTCGACGCCAGTCAAAGTGACCATCTGCACGCGCGGATCTTTGACCTCGAACATGAGCAAATCCGCCAGTTCACGGCGCATTTGCTCAGAGATTCTGTCATTGCGGGAAAATGCCTTGGCCATTACAGCGTTCTAGCCACTTCAACGACTTCGTAGACTTCCAGGATATCGCCCACTTCGATCTCGTTGTAGTTCTTGAGAGAGAGACCGCACTCGAAGTTGTTTTTGACTTCTTTAACGTCATCTTTAAAGCGTTTCAGCGAATCCAGCTCACCCGTGTGAATAATCACATTGTTGCGCAACACGCGTACTTTGGAGTTACGTTTAACCATACCATCCTGTACGTAACAACCAGCCACAGCACCCACTTTAGAGATACGGTAAACCTCACGGATTTCTACCGTACCAATCATTTGCTCTTTCTGCTCAGGCGCCAACATGCCGCCCAGGGCCGCCTTGATTTCATCGACCGCTTCGTAAATGATGTTGTAGTAACGCAAGTCTACATCCAGGTTCTCGACCAACTTACGGGCACCGGCATCAGCACGCACGTTAAAGCCGATCAACACCGCTTTGGACGCCGCAGCCAGGTTCACATCAGATTCGCTGATCGCACCCACCGCAGTGTGAATAATATTGACGCGCACTTCGCTGGTAGACAGTTTCTGCAAACTGGTGGTCAAGGCTTCGAAAGAACCCTGAACGTCTGACTTGATAATCAGGTTCAGTGTTTGTACTGCGCCTTCACCCATATTTTCAAAAATATTTTCCAGCTTGGCTGCATGCTGTTTAGCCAGTTTCACATCACGGAACTTGCCTTGACGGAACAATGCAATTTCACGCGCCTTACGTTCGTCATTCAACACAATGGTCTCTTCACCGGCACTCGGTACATCAGACAAACCAAGCACTTCTACCGGAATAGAAGGACCTGCTTCTTTAATATCATTGCCGTTCTCATCCAACATGGCACGTACGCGACCATAAGCAGTACCCGCCAGCAACATATCGCCGCGACGTAATATGCCGGACTGTACCAATACGGTAGTCACAGGGCCACGGCCTTTATCCAGGCGACCTTCAATCACCAGGCCGGTGGCCGGGGTGTTTTGTGGTGCCATCAATTCAAGCACTTCAGCCTGTAACAATACAGCTTCTAATAACTCATCAATCCCTTTACCAGTTTTGGCGGACACTTCACGGAACATGGCTTCACCACCATATTCTTCCGGCACCACTTCATGCGTAATCAGTTCACTTTTGACACGCTCAGGCTGCGCTTCTGGTTTATCGACCTTGTTGATCGCGACCACGATAGGCACGTTACCTGCCTTGGCATGGTGAATCGCTTCAATCGTTTGTGGCATCACGCCATCATCGGCAGACACCACCAGAATCACAATATCAGTCGCTTTGGCGCCGCGTGCACGCATGGCGGTAAACGCCTCGTGACCCGGGGTATCGAGGAAAGTGACCATGCCACGCGGGGTTTCTACGTGATAAGCGCCGATATGCTGTGTAATGCCACCGGCTTCGCCAGATGCAACACGGCTGCGACGAATATAGTCCAGCAACGAGGTTTTACCATGGTCAACGTGACCCATGACGGTAACGACAGGTGGACGCGCTTGCATCACGGCTTCAACCGTTTCGGTTTCTTCCAGGAAGCTTTCCGGATCGTTAGCGGCGGCAGCTTGTGCCTTATGGCCCATTTCTTCAACCAGAATGATCGCGGTGTCTTGATCCAAGACCTGGTTGATGGTCACCATCATGCCCATTTTCATCAAGGCCTTAATCACTTCGGCAGCCTTCACTGACATCTTATGTGCCAAATCAGCCACTGAAATCGTTTCAGGCACCATGACTTCTTTGATCAAGGGCTCAGTTGGCGCATTGAATGCGTGCTGATCATCTTTGCTTGATTTGTGGTGCTTGCCTTTGGGTGTACGCCAGCCTTGGGCGCCACCAGCAGGGGCATCACCACGGGTTTTAATGCCACGTTTTTTATTTTCGTTGTCAGTCCAATCGCGGTTATCGGTCTTGGCTTTCTTGTCTTTGCTTTCAGGCTTGTCAGCGACTTTATTGGCTGGCTTGTGCAACGTACCTTCGGACAATTTGGTCGCGGCCGGTTTGTTTTTAGCCGCTTCTGCTTCAGCCTGACGTTTGGCCTCTTCTTCAGCACGACGCAGGGTCAATGCCTGCTTACGCTTCACATCCTCAGCTTGCAGTGCCGCCAATTTGGCAGCGCGCACAGCTTCATTCTCGCGCAAGGCAATTTCTTGTGCAGAAAGCACAGCCGCTTTTTTCACGACCACCGGGGCTTCCGCCACAGGCGCAGCTTCAGCAACAGGCGCTTCAACTGGCTCAGGTTCCGGCTCTGGTAACACTTCAGGCACTTCTTCAACCACAGGCGCTTCGACAACCACTTCCTCAATTTCTGGTGGCAACTCGTCCAACACCTCAGGCAAAACACTTTCAGCTTCATCGTACGCAGCATCTACCGGCTGGTCATAGCCAAGCTCCGGGCGCTCCAGCACGCGTTTTTTGCGTACCTCTACCTGAATGGTGCGTGCTTTACCTGAACTATCGAGTTTTTTGATCTCGGTGTTTTGTTTGCGGGTTAAAGTGATTTTATTTTTCGGGGCATTCGCCGCACCATGCTCTTTACGCAAGTAATCCAGCAAGGCAGCCTTGTCACCTTCTTCCAAAAAATCATCCACAGACGTTTTATTAACGCCTGCGCTTTTCAGTTGCTCGATGAGCAGAGTCGTTGGAAGACCCAGCTCTGCGGCAAATTGTGCGACGGTTGAAAGTGCCATGTACTGCTCCAGTTCAATTACTTTATTTTTTAATTAAGATGTATGCATGATGTCTTAACCGCATAGGTTACTTAAACCAAGGTGCACGTGCGGTCATAATCAATGACTTGGCACGCTCTTCATCTATTCCTGTCAACTCGACCAACTCATCGACGGCTAGCTCAGCCAGATCTTCACTGGTGTGGATTTCGCTCGCAGCCAGTTTGTGGGCTGTATCTGCATCCATGCCGTCCAGTGTCATCAAGTCGTTGGTGTCTTCTTCGACCTTCTCTTCTTTGGCAATGGCCTCTGTCAGCAAAGCCGCACGCGCACGCGAGCGCAACTCATTGATGGTATCTTCATCAAATGCTTCGATTTCAGACATTTCAGCCAATGGCACATAAGCGATTTCTTCCAGCGTGCTAAAGCCCTCTTGCACCAGAATATCAGCCACTTCTTCATCCACGTCCAGCTTTTCAATAAACAGCTGGCTGATCTTAGCGTACTCATCCTGACTCTTCTGTGCAGCTGCTTCTTCAGTCAGAATGTTCAAATTCCAACCGGTTAACTCTGAAGCCAGGCGTACGTTTTGACCGTTACGGCCAATGGCGACGGCCAACTGCTCTTCATTCACAACCACATCCATGCTGTGCGCATCTTCATCAACCACGATGGAGGTCACTTCAGCAGGGGCCAGTGCATTGATCACAAACTGCGCCGGATCCATGCTCCATAACACGATATCTACACGTTCGCCACCGAGTTCAGATGTGACGGCCTGTACGCGTGAACCACGCATACCAACGCAAGTACCCACTGGATCCAGGCGTTGATCATTGGTTTTAACCGCAATTTTAGAGCGCAAGCCCGGGTCACGTGCCGCAGAGCGAATCTCTAATAAACCTTCTTCAATTTCCGGCACTTCCAGCTCAAACAAGCGCTTGAGGAAATCTGGCGCCACACGCGACAAGATCAGTTGCGGGCCACGGCCACCGCGATCAACGCGAGACAGATAAGCACGCACACGGTCACCAACACGCAGGTTTTCTTTCTGGATCATGGCTTCGCGAGGTAACAGGCACTCAATACGACCGACTTCAATGATCGCATTGCCTTTTTCCATACGCTTGATCACGCCAGTCACCAGGCTCTCACCGCGGGCCAGGAAATCCTGAATCATTTGTTCGCGCTCGGCTTCGCGCACTTTCTGCAAAATCACTTGCTTGGCAGCTTGTGCCCCAATACGGCCAAAGGAGATCGACTCTAATGGCTCTTCGTAGTAATCACCAATCTGTCTGCTGGCTGCACGCTCATCCTCTTCATCGAATTGGTAAGCAGAGCTTTCCAGCAGGTCGTATTCCACATATTGCCAACGTCTAAAGGTTGCGTACTCACCGGTTTCGCGATCAATTTCCACGCGGATATCAGCACCTTCTTCATGGTTCTTTTTCGTTGCCGAAGCCAATGCCAGTTCCAAGGCAGTAAAAATCACCTCTTTATCCACATTTTTTTCGTGTGCAAGGGCATCAACCAACAACAATAATTCACGACTCATCGTAATCTCCAACTCACCGTACGGATTAGCTATAACAAATTAATCAAAGACAGGGCTCAAACGAGCCTTATCAATATTATCCAGCGACAATCTATAAATCCAGCCATCGCACTCAACTACTACTTTGCCTTCTTCGACCCCTTGCAACAGCCCCAGAAATGTTTTTCTTGGCAGGCTGGTTTTTGTCGCTTTAGGGCCATCGTCCTGAATACCAATGCGCAATTTGATTTGCGCACGCTCACCGGCAAAGCGCACAAAATCCGTCTCTTTGCTCAACACTCGATCCAAACCGGCAGAGGACACTTCAAGACGGTCATAATCAATATCCAGCTCGACAGTCAATACATTACCGAGCTGATTGCTGACCAACACGCAATCATCAATCGTCACGCTGTCTTTATTGTCTTTCGGCGTGAGTTTGTCGATAAACACGCGCAGCAACTTGCCACGATTGGCTGTTTCAAAATCAACCAACTCATACCCCAACTGGGTAACCGTCTTTTCAACCACCGAATGCAGGTTTTGCATACGCGCCCTTAATTCAAAACGTTACGTCCGAAAACAAAAAATGGGCGTAACGCCCATCTATCATTTCGATTATACCAAATTTCCTTTTAAATTCAAAGCTGGACATGCGATGCCCAGCAGTCAACGTAACGCAGCAAATCACCAGGAATTCACCCTCATTTTTTAATAGCCCACTTGGGTCAATGACAGCGGCCCGCGAGTCTTTTACTATGCTTAAAACGAGGGAGAAGACTCTAATTAACAACCGCCCAAGCGGTGCAAACAATAAGCAGTACAGATTTCATGGCAGTCTATTTTGAGCATATCTAAATAGACTTTAACCCGGTGCTTGCACCGGGTTTTTTTCTGCCCGCAAAATGCAAAGTATTGATTTCCAAAATGAGCAGTTTTTTACAAGCGGAATCTCTGCCTGCGTTGTATCTACCGATGTGACTATGCGATGCATCGCCTTCAGATATTTTGAAGCAATAAAAAAGGCCTCAACACGCGAGTGTTGAGGCCTTTTTAGAATAGGAGCTTGGGGATGACCTACTTTCGCATACGAAGAGTACACTATCATTGGCGCAAGTTCGTTTCACGGCCCTGTTCGAGATGGGAAGGGGTGGTTC